>CAWAIO010000002.1:0-554333 GCA_963782165.1 uncultured Actinomycetota bacterium | reverse complement strand
CGATCCGGACGGGTCGTGCGGGCGGGGGTTACGACGTGGATTCCTTGGCTCTGCTCCAACCGCCAGGGAACCTCGACACCCAGTAGTCGCAGCGCCGTCGTGTGACTGAAGGCCGCATCCGGCCCCAGGACGAGCGACAGCGCACGGCAGGTCTCAGCTAGGCCGGGCGAGGCGCCAGCAAGGCGGACTCCACGAGTCGGCGCCGCGAAGCGCGGGCCGCGCAGGACTCCAGGGCTCACCCCCGCGGCGAGAGCGTCGGATGTTCTGAAGGCGTCGTCCATGCGGAGGATCCTGCTGCCAGGAAGATGGTCCCGGGGCGCTCGGAGGAGATCTGTGGACAACGCTCTCGCTGAGTGCGGAGTAGTTGTCGTGAAAGGACCGGATTGACGACAACTACTCCGCACTCAGTGGAGGGGACCGGCTACCGCCGCCGCGTCCCGAACACCGTCCGCGTGATCTCCCGGCCGAGCTGCGTCGCCATCGACCCCAGGAACTTGTCGAGCCCCGACGACGCGGCCGACTTCCGGGCCGTGCTCGTCCGCGACCCGCTCCCGGGGCGGGCCGCGTCCCGTTCGAGCTTGGCGCGCATCTTCTCGAGCTCGTCGGCCTGCTTCTTCGCGGCCTTGTCGGCCTCCTTCCGGGCAGCCGCCTGCTCCTTGGCAAGCTGCTCCGCGAGCTCTGCCTGCTCGGCGGCGGCGTGCTGCGCGGCGATGCGTGCGGTCAGCAGCTCGTACGCCGACTCGTTGTCGACCGCCACCGCGTACCGCGCCCCGAGCGGCGATCCCTCGACGATCCCGTCGATCACGGCCTCGGGTGCGGGCTCCTTCGACGACTGGGGCGCCCGGACCCTGGTCCACGCGACCGGCGTGGGGGCACCCTTCTCGGTCAGCACCGTGACCACGGCCTCGCCGGTCCCGAGCGACTGCAGCAGCTGTTCCAGGTCGTAGGGCGACGTGGGGAACGTCCGCACGGCCGCACGCAGCGCCGCGGCGTCGTCGGGCGTGAAGGCGCGCAGCGCGTGCTGGACCCGGTTGCCGAGCTGGGCCAGGACGTCGGCGGGGACGTCCTTGGGGCTCTGCGTCACGAAGAACACGCCCACGCCCTTGGACCGGATGAGGCGCACGGTCTGCACGACCTGCGCCAGGAACTCCTTGGACGCGCCCGTGAACAGCAGGTGCGCCTCGTCGAAGAAGAACACGAGCTTGGGCTTGTCGAGGTCGCCGACCTCGGGCAGGTCCTGGTACAGGTCCGCGAGCAGCCACATCAGGAACGTCGAGAACAGTGCGGGCCGGTCCTGGACGGCGGGCAGCTCGAGCGCCGAGACGGTTCCGCGCCCGTCGGCCGCGACGCGCAGGAGCTCGGTCGTGTCGAACGCGGGCTCGCCGAAGAACACGTCCGCCCCCTGGGCCTGCAGCGTCACGATCTCGCGCAGGATGACCCCGGCCGTGGCGGCGGACAGCCCGCCGATGCCCTTGAGCTCGGCCTTGCCGTCGTCCGAGGTGAGGTAGGCGATGGTCGACTGCAGGTCCTTGAGGTCCAGCAGCGCGAGCCCCTGCGTGTCGGCCCAGTGGAAGATCAGGCCCAGGCTCGACTCCTGCGTGTCGTTGAGCCCGAGCACCTTGGAGAGCAGCAGGGGCCCGAAGTCGCTCACGGTCGTCCGGATCGGGATGCCCTTGCCGAGTCCACCGAGCGAGTAGAACTCGACCGGGTAGGAGGTCGGTACCCAGTCCTGCCCGATGCTGGCGGTGCGCTCGAGGATCTTCTCGCCGCTCGCGCCGGGCACCGCGAGCCCGGACAGGTCGCCCTTGATGTCAGCGACGAACGTCGGCACGCCGGCGGCGGAGAGTCCCTCGGTCATCCCTTGCAGGGTCTTGGTCTTGCCCGTGCCGGTGGCTCCGGCGACGAGCCCGTGCCGGTTGAGCATCGCGAGCGCGAACCCGACCTGGACGTCGGCGCGCGGGACGGGGTCGCCGGGCGTCCGGTCGGGCGCTTCGAGCAGCGCGCCGAGCGTGAGCGTGCCGCCTTTGTAGGTGTAGCCCGCGGCGACCTCTGCGGGGTACCCCTCGAGCGGACCGGGGGTGCCCGACGGCGGAGCGTCCGCGGGAGGTGCGGCGTCCGTCGGAGCGGGGCCGGCTTCGTCGCCCGACGGCGGAGCGTCCGCGGGTGCGGCGCTCACCTTGCCGCTCGTGTCGGCGGCTGGTCCGGCGGTCTCCGACGGTGCATCCGTGGCAGGCGCGTCCGGGGCCGACGAGGTCGCAGCGGCCTGCGCTGCCTCGAGCGCGGCCTGGGCCGCGGCTGCCTTCGCCTCGGCCGCCTCGGCGGCTGCCTGTGCGGCGGCGGCCTTCAGGGCGGCGAGCTCTGCGGGGGAGGGGGCTGCGTCGTCGGGCATGTCTCGGATACTAGGGCGGCGCAGGGGTGAGCGCGCGGCGCACGCACGCCCCCGCGGGCTGACCGGGTGCGACCGCAGCGGCACGCCACGTAGGATCTGCCGAAGATGAGTCCTGCCAAGCCTCCGGCCGTCCACGTCGTCACGGACTCGACCGCCTCCCTCCCCCCGGGTGACCACCCGTCCCTGTCCGTGGTGCCGCTGCAGGTCCTGGTCGGGGACGAGACGTTCCTCGAGGGCGTCGACATGTCGCCCGACGACGTGGCCGCCAGGATCGGCTCGGGCCAGCGCGTCACGACCTCCCAGCCGACGCCGCACGCCCTGGTGCGGGCCTACGAGGAGGCGGCGCGTTCCGGTGCGCGCTCGGTCGTCTCGATCCACCTCTCGGGCGACCTGTCGGGCACCGTGCACGCGGCGGCCCTCGCGGCGACGCGGTCGCCGATCCCGGTGCGCGTCGTGGACTCCCGGACCGTGGCCATGGGCCTGGGGTTCGCGGCGCTGGCCGCGGCCGATGCCGCGGCGGCCGGTGCGACGATCGACGAGGTGGCCCGGCGGGCGATCGGGGTCGCCGACTCGAGCCGCGCGATCTTCATGGTCGACTCGCTCGAGCACCTGCGGCGCGGCGGTCGGCTCGGTGCTGCGGCAGCCGCGCTCGGCACGGTGCTCGGCGTGCGCCCGCTCCTCGCGGTACGCGACGGTCGCATCGAGGTGATCCAGAAGGTCCGGACCCGGACGGCGGCGGTCGAGCGGCTCGTGCACGTCGCCGTCGAGTCGGTCGAGCGGCGCGCCGAGCCCGAGCTCGCGGTCCACTTCCTGGGGGACGACGACGCGGCGAGAGAGGTCGCCGAGCGGTTGCTCGACGCAACCGGGGTGCAGGCCGCGGTGACTCCTGTGAGCGCGGTCGTGGGCGCGCACGCGGGTCCAGGAGTCCTGGCGATCGTCGTGGCCGACCGCGCGACCTGAGGCTCTGGGCGGCGCCTGGCCGTGCACAGGCGGGTTCGCAGGCGCCTCCCCCACAGGGGATCCTCGGTGCCCCGCGAGGCTCGGCGGACACCTCTAGCGTGCCGGGGTGACCTTCTCCCGCGTGCGCCGCCCGCACGACACGACGCCTGCTGACCTGCTCGCCGAGCCGTCGGGCGAGGACGGCGCGGCCCGGCTGCGAAGGCTGCGCAGCGTCCCCGGCACGGCACCCGGGCCCGCGGCCGTCCGGGGTGCGTCGGCCCCGTTGGCCCCGTCGGTGCAGGGCGCCGAGCCCGTCGACTCCTTCGTGTCAATGAGCCTCGACTCAATGAGCCTCGACTCAATGACGCTCGACCCGGACCTGAGGCCGGAGGAGCGGCAGGACCCCGGGCCGGAACCGGCGTGGTGGAGCGTCTCGGCGGGTGTGGCGACGGAACCCTCGACCGACGGTCGAGGGCCCGGTGAAGAGGGACGAGGCCCGCTACGCTCGACCTCACATCGAGGGTTTGGCGACGGGGGACCGCGGCCGTCGAGCGACCCGGACGTCCCCGCCGGGACACGCAGCGCGCTCGATGCGGTCGCCGCCGCCTACACCGCGGCGAACGGCCACCCGACCTCGCACGCCGGGTTCGAGCACGTGCCCGACGGCGGTCCCCGCCGCTGGTCCGTGGCCGCGCGGACGGCCGTGGTGGCCGCCGTCACGGTCCTGCTGCTAGCGGTCGGGGTCGGTGCGTGGACCCTCCGGGGAGGTGACGACCTGCGTCCTGTGGCGACGCTCGCCGCCCCGCCGTCCGCGTCGGAGGGGGATTTCGGGTCCGGTGAGCAGACGTCGAGCGAGACCGGGGCCGCGGGCGACGGGTCCTCGACCGCGCCGGGTGAGACCGAGGCGAGCGACGTCGTCCTGCACGTGGTCGGAGCGGTGGGTGCCCCCGGGCTGGTGACCGTCCCGGAGGGGGCACGCGTGGCCGACGCGCTCGCCGCCGCGGGAGACGCCACAGCCGAGGCGGATCTCGCGGGCGTCAACCTGGCACGCGAGGTCGTGGACGGCGAGCAGATCGTCGTGCCACGCCCCGGGGAGGTGGTCGCACCGGAGTACGGTCCCGCGGCAGGGACGGGAGCCGCCGCCGGCCCCCTCGACCTGAACTCGGCGGACGAGACCGCGCTCGACGCCCTGTCGGGGATCGGCCCCGTGCTCGCGGCCCGGATCGTCGAGTGGCGCGAGGCCAACGGGAGGTTCACGAGCGTCGAGGAGCTCGGGGAGGTGAGCGGGATCGGGGACGCGCTGCTCGCGAGGCTGCGCGACCAGGTGCGGGTCTGAGGTGGGGAGACGATCCTCGGCGGGCGGCCCCGGGGGGCCCGTCCCTGCTGCAGTGCGGGCCAGCGCCCCGTCCCCGGACCCGGCCCCGGTGCTCATGCCCCGCCAGGTCTCGGCGACCGACCTGCGGCTGGTCCCGGGCGCGCTCGCGGCCTGGGGTGTCGCGTGGTGGCTCGTCGCCGTCGGGGCCCGGGTGGCGCTCGCGGGAGTGCTGGTCGCGGCCGGACTGCTCGCGGTGCTGGGAGCGCTGCTGCTCGTCCGGCGGGCGGCCCCACCCCGGGGTCTTGGCCAGTGCGTCCTGGTGACGGCGTGCGCGCTCGCGGTCCTGCTGGGCGGCGCGGCAGACCTCGTCGCGCGCGAGCGTGGGGGAGCCGCGGGCCTCGCGGGCCAGGGGGCGACGGTCGAGGTCGTGGGACTGGTCGTCAAGGAGCCCGTCGAGGTCGTGAACCCGTGGTCGGGCGCGTCGGACAGCGTTCGCACGGCCCTGGACCTGACCACGGTCGAGGGCAGGGGCGTCGTCGCGCCAGGAGGGGGCCGGATCGCCGTGCTGGGCGACCTCTCCTGGGGCGAGGCCGACTACGGTGCCGAGGTCCGCGCGTCGGGCCGGCTCCTGCCTGCCGATCCCGGCGACCAGGCCGTGGCCACGCTCGTCGCGAGCGGGCCGCCGGCCGTGACCGCGCCGCCCTCCGGGGCGCTGCGCGTCGTGGGCGCGCTCCGGACGGACCTTCTGACGGCCTCGGACGGGCTGCCCGCAGATGCCCGGGCCCTGCTCCCGGGCGTCGCGGTCGGCGACACCTCGCGCATCGACGACGAGCTCGACGCGGCGCTCAAGACCACGGGCCTGACCCACGTCACCGCGGTCTCGGGCGGCCACTTCGCGATCATCGTGGCGACGGTGACGGCGCTGTGTGCTCTGGCCCGTACCCCGCGCGGTGTGCGCATGGGGGTGACGGGAGCGGTCATGACCGGGTTCGTGCTGCTCGTCCATCCCGACCCGAGCGTGCTGCGCGCCGCGGCCATGGGGGTGGTCGGTCTGGTCGGGATCGGGCTGGGACGTCCCTCGCGCGCCGTGCCGGCGCTCGCTGCCGTCGTCGTGGTGCTGCTCGTGCTCGACCCCTGGCTCGCGCGCTCGTACGGGTTCGTGCTGTCGAGCGTCGCGACCGCCGCCCTCGTGCTGGGGACCCAGCCCGTGGCGCGACGTCTCGCGCCGTGGATCGGCAAGGGGCCCGCGTTCGCTCTTGCGGTGCCGCTGACGGCCCAGCTAGCGTGCGCGCCCGTCCTGGTCCTGCTCGATCCGTCGGTCGCGACGTACGCCGTGCCGGCGAACCTGGTCGCGGCGCCCGCGCTCGTGCCCGCGACGGTGCTCGGGGTGCTCGCGACGCTCGTGGCCCCCTGGTTCCCGCTGGGCGGGGTCGTGCTCGCGTGGCCCGCAGGCCTCGCGTCCTGGTGGATCGCCGCGGTCGCCCGGCTCTTCGCCGGGATGCCCGGGGCGCAGGTGCCGTGGCCGGGTGGAGCGCTGGGCGCGGCGGCGCTCGCCCTGACGACCCTCGCGGCCCTGGTGCTGGTGTGGCGGTGGCGGCGCGTGGCAGGCCTGCTGGGCGTGCGGGTCCCGTGGGGCCGGGGGAGCGGCTGGCCGCACACGTGGCGCACCGCGGTGCGTGCGGGTGTCCGGGAAGCGTTCGCTGCCCGACGGCGGCGCGCGACCGTGCGCCTCGTCGCGGCGTGGGCCGTGGTCGCCGTGGGAGCGGTCGTCTGCGTGGCGATCGCCTGGCCGCGGTGGATCGCACCTGCCGGCCGCGAGGTCCCGGCGGACTGGGTCGTGGCTGCGTGCGACGTCGGCCAGGGGGACGGGCTCGTGGTCCGGACCGGTGACGCCCGCGGACTCATGATCGACGTCGGTCCGGCGGGAGACGCCGCAGGGCGGTGCCTCGACGACCTGGGCATCGAGCGCCTCGACCTGCTCGTCCTGACCCACTTCCATGCCGACCACGTCGGGGGGCTCGACGCCGTGCTGGACGGGCGGCAGGTGGGCAGGGCGCTCGTGACCGGGGTCGGCGATCCTGCTGATCAGGCCGAGTGGGTGCTCGACGACCTCGTCGGCCGGGACGTGCCCGTGGACGTGGCCGAGCCGGGGGTGGGTGGCACGTTCGGCGACGTGTCGTGGGAGGTGCTGCAGGCGGGCGGCTCCGCCGGTCCCAGAAGCTCCGGAGGCGGGCGTCCCGTCCTCGCCGAGGCCGACGGCGGCGCCAACGACGCGAGCATCGCGCTGCGCGTCGTGACCCCGCGGCTCTCGCTCGTGGCCCTCGGCGACCTGGAGATCACGGGGCAGGAGTCGCTCGACCGGACGTTGCGAGCCCGCGCGGGCGACCCGTCGGTCGACGTCGTCAAGGTCGCCCACCATGGTTCGCGCGTCCAGTCCTCACGGCTTGCCGCGACCCTCAGCCCGACGGTCGCGATCGTCAGCTCGGGCGAGAACACGTACGGGCACCCGACGGACGTGGCCCTCGACCTCTACGGGGGTGTCGGCGCTGCGGTCCTCCGTACGGACCGTTGCGGGACCTTCGCGCTCGTGGCGCGGGACGGGGCGCTCGCGGTCGCGGGGTGCGAGGACGGGTGATCCCGCCCAGCGGGCGGGCGCGCTGGTGGCTGGTCGCCCCGCGCCCGCTCGGTCGCGCGTCAGCGAGCCGGGCCCCGCCAGGCGTCGGCGATGTGCCCTCGGTGGGTGGCCCGTGGGATCGTTGTGCTCATGGCTCCCGCTCCCTCCCGCACCGCCGCCCGCCCCTCCGCGACGCTCCCCTGGAACGCGGTCGAGCTTCGCCCCCGTGGTGCTGGTGCAGGGGCCGGAGGGGCTGCTCGCGGAGCGCGCTGTCGACTCGTTGCTCGAGCTCGCACGCGCCCGGGATGCGGAGGCGGAGAAGACAGAGATCGAGGCGGTGACGTATCAGTCGGGCATGCTGACGGTCGCCGCGAGCCCGTCCCTCTTCGGTGAGCCCAAGTTCGTGGTCGTGCGGGGCGCCGAGGCCGCGGCCGACGCGCTCATCCCTGACGTCGTGGACTACGTCGCCTCGCCGGACCCGGAGACGACCGTCGTGATCGTGCACGGCGGCGGCGTCCGGGGCAAGAAGATGCTCGACGCGATCCGGGCGAGCGGCGCACCGGTCGTGGCGTGCGAGGCCATCAAGAAGGACGCCGACAAGCTCTCGTTCGTCGCCGCCGAGTTCAAGGCGGCGGGTCGCCGTGCCGACGCAGCGGCCGTCAAGGCACTCGTCGAGGCGCTCGGCAACGACCTGCGCGAGCTCGCGAGCGCGTGCGCCCAGCTCGTGGCGGACACGACCGGCACCATCGGCGCCGCGACGGTCGACAGGTACTACGGCGGTCGCGTCGAGGCGAGTGGTTTCCGCGTGGCCGACGCGGCCGTGGCGGGCAAGGCTGGTGAGGCTGTGTCCCTGCTGCGCCACGCGCTGGCGACCGGCGCGGACCCCGTGCCTCTCGTCGCCGTGCTCGCGATGAAGCTGCGCACGCTCGCCAAGGTCGCGGCCATGCGCGGGCGGGGAGGGGCGTCGGCCAAGGACCTGGGCCTGGCCCCCTGGCAGATCGACCGGGCGCGCAAGGACCTCTCGAGCTGGACCCCTGAAGGCCTCGCGGCGGCGATCACGGCGGTCGCTCAGGCCGACGCCGAGGTCAAGGGTGGCGGACGCGACCCGGTGTTCGCGGTCGAGCGCGCGGTCCTGGTGATCGCAGGGGCGCGCGGCACCGGTCGATGACCTGGTCCCGGAGCATCGCCGGCGGCGCTGCTCCGGGCCGCAGCGGGATCATGGTCAGGCTCGCCGCGGAGGAGGTCGCGCGCATGGCGGGGAAGGGGGGAGCGGCGCGCTGCTGCGGGCTCGGCTCGACGGTGCGCAGCAACCCTGGACGCACGAGAGGCGCTGCTCCGTGGAGGGAGCAGCGCCTCTCGACGTTCACCGTGCTGCCCGAGGTGGATCAGGGGCGCACAAGGTCACGCGTGGAAGGGAGTGTCAGGCTCAGAGAGCGTTGACGGCCTTCGCGAGTGCCGACTTGCGGTTAGCAGCCTGGTTCTCGTGAATGACACCCTTGGAGACTGCCTTGTCGAGCTTCTTCGACGCGACGACGAGGGCGCTGGTTGCGGCCTCCTTGTCACCGGCGGCGACGGCCTCACGAACGCGGCGAACGTTCGTGCGGAGCTCCGACTTGACGGCCTTGTTGCGCAGACGAGCCTTCTCGTTCGTCTTGATGCGCTTGATCTGAGACTTGATGTTAGCCACGTGTGGACTTTCTGGTGTGTTCGCCGAAGCGATCGAATAGGTCGTAGAGGGCGATTCCAGCTCCGGGACTGGGGGTGGGGAACCCTTGGAGAGGAGCTGGAACTGTGCCCGCCGACCTGGGCGGACACGCGACCACCAAGACTACCAGCCGACCACAGGATGAGCCAGAACGCTGGAACGGCGCCGTTCCCGCACCCCTGTGTGCCCTGTTCCGCGGCCGCACCGGGTCCAGCAGACCCCTGGGGCTCCGTCGCGGGCCGGGGCGTCGCGTCAGGAGGCCCCGCCCGGGAAGAACCTTCAGACCTTGGCCATCTCGCGGACGATCGTGTCGAACGTCGAGCGGCCCATGACGGCGCCCTCGCGACGTACGGCGCCGGGGTCGACGCGGATGACGCGGTCGAGGCGCACCTCGGAGTCGCGCCCCTGAGCGTCCCAGGGACCTGAGCCGATGTCGAGCCAGTGCCGGCCCCAGCGGGCCTCGTCCGCGGCGTCGCGCGAGTGGTCCTTGCTCGAGAGCATGATCGCGAGCAACCAGCCACCGTCGCGCCCCACGAGCAGCACGGGGCGGTCCTTGCCCTGGGTGAAGTCCTCCTCGTAGGGGACCCAGGTCCACACGATCTCGCCGGGGTCCGGGTCGCCGTCGAGCTGCGGCGCGTACTCGGCGCGCACCCGGCCGGTGTAGTCGCCGGGGTAGGTGCCCGCGCTGGGCTGAGGCCCGCGCGCCTTCTGGGCGGGGGCGGGCTTGCGGCCCGCAGGCCGCGTGCTCGCGGCCCCTCGCGGGGCTCCCGCCGTGGTGCGCGGCCCGGGCGTGGGGGCGGTCGTGCCCGACGACGGCGCACCGGACCCGGGCCGGGGAGCGATGCCGCGCGGGGTGCCCGACGTCGTCGGGCCGGAGGTCGTGCGCGTGCCCGAGCCACCCGACCGCGACGAGCCGCCGAGGGCACCGAGGATCGCGCGGGCCGCGTCCGTGAGCAGGGACATCCACTTGTTCTGAGCCACGCCCGCAATCTACCGGGAGCCGCCGGTGCATCCGGACGCGTCCGCACCCTCGCGCGGACGTGAGCCGTGCCCGTGTGGGCTCATGGGACAATGGTGCTTGCTGTCCGACCCTGCGCGCGGCGACCAGCGACCTGCCGAGCAGAATCCGGCGGCTCACGCTCCGTCGTCGAGCACCGAGCCGCAGGTCCGGGCGCCGTCCGCCGCCCCGTCTTGACCCACCACAGGAGCGCACCCCCGTTGTCCCCGATCCCCAGCGCCCAGCTGAGCACCCGTATCCAGCCCGCGGCGACGCCGCCCGAGCTGCTGCGCAACTTCTGCATCATCGCGCACATCGACCACGGCAAGTCCACGCTGGCCGACCGCATGCTGCAGCTGACCGGCGTCGTCGACCCTCGGGTCATGCGTGCGCAGTACCTCGACCGCATGGACATCGAGCGTGAGCGTGGCATCACGATCAAGTCGCAGGCCGTGCGCATGCCGTGGGCCGTGCGCGAGGGGGAGGACCCGGAGGACGAGTCGGCGCCGCTCGTCCCCTACGCCCTGAACATGATCGACACCCCGGGGCACGTCGACTTCACGTACGAGGTCTCGCGCTCGCTCGCCGCGTGCGAGGGGGCCGTGCTGCTCGTCGACGCCGCGCAGGGCATCGAGGCGCAGACCCTCGCGAACCTGTACCTCGCGATGGAGAACGACCTCGCGATCATCCCCGTCCTCAACAAGATCGACCTGCCGGCCGCGCAGCCGGAGAAGTACGCCGAGGAGATCGCCGGCCTGGTGGGCGTCGATCCCTCGACGGTCCTGAAGGTCTCGGGCAAGACGGGCATGGGCGTGACCGAGCTGCTCGACCGCATCGTGCAGGAGGTGCCGGCCCCGCAGGGCGACGCCGACGCCCCGGCGCGCGCCATGATCTTCGACTCGGTGTACGACACCTACCGCGGCGTCGTGACCTACGTCCGCGTGGTCGACGGCAGCCTGAACCCGCGCGAGAAGATCGTCATGATGTCGACCAAGGCGACGCACGAGCTCCTCGAGATCGGCGTGAGCGCACCCGAGCCGCACCCCACCAAGGGGCTCGGTGTGGGCGAGGTCGGCTACCTCATCACGGGCGTGAAGGACGTGCGCCAGTCCAAGGTCGGCGACACCGTGACCAACGCGGCCAAGCCCGCGCAGGACGCGCTCGGCGGCTACAGCGACCCCAAGCCCATGGTGTTCTCTGGCCTGTACCCGATCGACGGGTCGGACTACCCGGTCCTGCGCGACGCGCTCGACAAGCTCAAGCTCAACGACGCGGCGCTCAACTACGAGCCGGAGACCTCGGTCGCACTCGGCTTCGGGTTCCGCGTGGGCTTCCTGGGCCTGCTGCACCTCGAGATCGTGCGCGAGCGCCTCGAGCGCGAGTTCGACCTCGAGCTCATCTCGACCGCGCCGAACGTCGTCTACGAGGTGACCCTCGAGGACCGCTCTGTCGTCACGGTCACCAACCCGAGCGAGTTCCCGGGCGGCAAGATCGGCGAGATCCGTGAGCCGATCGTCAAGGCCACCATCCTGTGCCCCACCGAGTTCATCGGCGCCGTCATGGAGCTGTGCCAGAGCAAGCGCGGCGTGCTGGGCGGCATGGACCACCTCTCGCAGGACCGCGTCGAGCTGCGGTACACGCTGCCTCTCGCGGAGATCGTGTTCGACTTCTTCGACCAGCTCAAGTCCAAGACGCGCGGCTATGCGTCGCTCGACTACGAGCTGTCGGGAGAGCAGGCGGCGGACCTGGTCAAGGTCGACATCCTGCTCCAGGGCCAGACGGTCGACGCGTTCAGCGCGATCGTGCACAAGGACAAGGCGTACTCGTACGGCGTCATGATGACGGAGAAGCTCAAGGAGCTCATCCCGCGTCAGCAGTTCGAGGTCCCCATCCAGGCGGCGGTGGGCGCGCGCGTGATCGCCCGCGAGACCATCCGCGCGATCCGCAAGGACGTGCTCGCGAAGTGCTACGGCGGAGACATCAGCCGCAAGCGCAAGCTGCTCGAGAAGCAGAAGGAGGGCAAGAAGCGCATGAAGACGATCGGCACGGTCGAGGTCCCCAAGGACGCCTTCATCGCTGCGCTGTCCTCCGACGGCGCGGGCAGCAGCGGCGGCAAGGACGCGAAGGACAAGTCCAAGAAGTGATGTGCTGCTCTTCTCGTGAGCGCGTGGTCTCCGCTGTCGCGGGGGCCGCGCGCTCTGCGGCGTCCGGGCTGCGGGCATGAGCCCCGCGCTCCCGGACGGGATCCCCGTGCCCGACGACGGCGCTCTCCCCTCGTGGGTGGGGCCCGGCCCCGGTGGACCCGGGTCGGACGACCACGCGGGTCGCGCGTTCGGTGTGTACCTGCACGTGCCGTTCTGCACGGTGCGCTGCGGGTACTGCGACTTCAACACCTACACGGCGTCCGAGCTGGGCGGTGGCGCGAGCCAGGCCTCGTACGCGGACACGGCCCTGCGGGAGATCGAGCTCGCGGCGCGCGTCATGGAACAGGCCGGGCTGGCGTCGCGACCTGTCTCGACCGTGTTCGTGGGCGGGGGCACGCCGACGCTGCTGCCCGCGGGTGACCTCGGTCGGATGCTCGGGGGCGTGCGCGCGGCGTGGGGTCTCGCCCCGGACGCCGAGGTCACGACCGAGGCCAACCCGGACTCGGTGACCCCGGAGTCGCTCGCGCAGCTCGCCGGGGCGGGGTTCACGCGCGTGTCGTTCGGGATGCAGTCGGCCGTGCCGCGCGTGCTCGCGACGCTCGAACGGACCCACGACCCGCGGCGCATCCCCGACGTGGTGCGCTGGGCGCGCGACGCGGGGCTCGCGGTGTCCCTCGACCTCATCTACGGGACGCCGGGCGAGACGCTCGACGACTGGCGCACGAGCCTCGAGGCAGCCCTGGACACGGGGGTCGACCACGTCTCGGCGTACGCGCTCGTCGTGGAGCAGGGGACCAAGATGGCGGCTCAGGTCCGCCGCGGCGAGATCTCGTTGCCGAGCGAGGACGACCAGGCCGAGAAGTACGAGCTCGCGGACGAGCTGCTGACCGCAGCAGGGCTCGAGTGGTACGAGGTGAGCAACTGGGCGCGGCGTGCTGCGGCGGGCACCGACGGCGCGTCCGACGGTGCGGCGGCCGGCCCGGATCCTGCCTTCGCGTGCCGTCACAACCTGGCCTACTGGCGCGGTGAGGACTGGTGGGGTATCGGGCCCGGGGCTCACTCGTACATCGGAGGCGCGACGAACCGTACGGAGACCGGCCCGCCCACGTCGTCGGAGCCGACGACCGACGCGACGGGCGAGCCTGTCCACGGGGGCCGCGAGGGCGTGCGATGGTGGAACGTGAAGCACCCGCGGCGGTACGCGGCGCTGCTCGAGGCGGGCAAGAGCCCGGCCGCCGGTCGCGAGCTCCTGACGCTCGAGGAGGCGCACCTCGAGCGCGTCATGCTCGGGGTGCGTCTGCGAGAGGGACTGGACCTGAGCGTCCTTACCGAGGTGGGCCGGCGCAACGTGGCCGGGATGGTCGCGGCGGGCCTCCTCGACGGCAGGGCGGCGATCCGCGGCCGTGGGGTCCTGACCCTGCGCGGGAGGTTGCTGGCCGACACGGTCGTGCGGGAGCTGACGGACGGGTGACGATGGTCGGACAGTCGGCCTCGGTGCAGACCGGGGTGGCCACGACGCCGACCGAACGCGTCGACGTGTGGCAACGACTGCATCCGACCGACCTGCTGGGAGCTGGATCGTCCGCTGACCCGACCGCCGGGACGGTCTCTCCGTCGTCGGGCCTCGGCGCTCCTCCCGGGCACCGACCCGAGCGACCTTCCCGCCCCGCGCGTCCCACCGTCCGCTACCGGCGGATAGCCGGCCTGGACGGTTTGCGGGCTCTGGCCGTCGTCTCGGTCATGCTCTTCCACTTCGCGCCGGACCTCCTGCCGGGTGGGTACGTCGGGGTCGACGTCTTCTTCGTGCTCTCGGGCTTCCTCATCACGACGCTCCTGGTCCGCGAGTTCCGGGATCGTCGCACGCTCTCGCTGACCCGGTTCTGGGTCCGCAGGGCGCGCCGCCTGCTCCCAGCGCTCGCGCTCGTCGTGCTCACGTGCACGGCCGTGGCCGGACTCGTGGGCGGCGACGTCCTGGTCGGGATCGGCGCGCAGGTCGCCGGGGCCGCCACCTTCACGAGCAACTGGGTCTACGTCGCGCAGGGCAGCACCTACTCGGGTGGGCTCGCGCCGCAGCTCTTCGCCAACCTGTGGTCGCTCGCGGTCGAGGAGCAGTTCTACCTGCTCTGGCCGCTCGCTGTCCTCGGGGTGCTCGCGCTGCGGATCACCCGGCGCCGGGCCCTGGTCCTGGCGGGTGCCCTCGCGGTGGTCTCGGCCGTCGCCATGGCGCTGCTGTACGTGCCGGGGACGGATCCCACCCGGGTCTACTTCGGCACCGGAACGCACCTGTTCGGCCTCATGATCGGTGCCTTCCTGGCCTTCTGGCACCTGCGGACCGGGCGGCCGACGCTCGTGCGTGAGTCCCCGCGGACGTCGACCACGCGCGGGGCGGCGTTCGTGCTCGGTGCGGGGACCGTGGGTGCGGTCGTGCTGGTGCTCGCGATGCTCCGGATGCCGTGGGACGCAGCGGTGACCTACCGAGGCGGGCTCTTCGTCGTGTCGCTGGCCGCCGCCGGGGTCGTCAACCTCGTCCTGCACGCCCCTCGGGTCGGCAGGGTGCTCGACAAGGGCCCCGCAGGCTGGATCGGCGCCCGGTCCTACGGGCTCTACCTGTGGCACTGGCCCGTGCTCGTCCTGGTCGCCGCGATCGCCGGCGGTGGTGGCCTGTACGCCGCTCCCGGTCCGTTCGTCGCGCTCACCGCGACGGCCCTGACCGTCGGCGCGGCGGCCCTGTCCTACCGTTTCGTCGAACGGCCGGTCATGGGACGAGGGCTCAGGGGCTACGTCCGCACGGTCGTCGCGTGGACCAGGCGCGGTGCCGCGGGCCGGAACCCGCTGCCCGTGCGCGGCTGGGTCACGCTCGCGGCGTCGGTGCTCGTCGTGGGGCTGGCCGTCACGGGGTTCGTCCGGGCACCGGCCGTGTCTTCGGTCGAGGCGCAGATCCTCACAGGGCAGGAGGTGGCGGCCCGGACGCAGGTGCCGGGCGGAGCAGCGGCCGGGGAGGTGCCGGCCCCTGGGCCCGCGCCGGAGCCCCCGCCACCGGACCCGGCGGTCCCGGAACCCGAGGCGCCCGCCGCGGTACCAGGCCCTCCACCTGGAGACCAGGTCACGATCATCGGTGACTCCGTCACCCTCGCGAGCGCCCCCGCGCTCACGGCGGCGCTGCCCGGGGTGTTCGTCGACGGCGCGGTCTCCCGGCAGATGAAGGACGCCGCCGGGCTCGTGGACGCGGTCCGGGCGGCCGGGAACCTGCGCCCGTACGTGGTGCTGTCGCTGGGCACGAACAGCACGATCGACGCCCCGATGATGGACCGGGTCCTCGCGACGATCGGACCCGACCACACGGTGGTGCTCGTGACCGGGTACGCCGACAGGTCCTGGGTGCCCGGTGCCAACGCCGAGATGGTCGGAGCCTCCCAGCGCTTCGGCAACGTCGTCGTCGCGGACTGGAGCGCGGCGATCACGGCCCAGCCGACGCTCCTGGGCCCTGACGGTGTGCATCCCGCAGGAGAGGGGCCCGCGCTGTACGCGAACGTGGTCGCGGTCGGGCTCGCTCAGGCGGTCGCGCTCCGTGGCTGAGGCCTCCCGCTCCTTCGCGGGTCTCGGACCACGGCTCTGACCGCCTCCACGCGGGAGGAACCCCGGCGGGAGTCGCGGGAGCGTCGCTCGGCCCCTTCGTCACCCGCTGCTCCTGTGGCAGGAAACGTCCCGAAGCGTCATCGTTGATAGCGATCTGTGAAATGTTCGATCGTCACAGTCTGTTCACAGTGTGGCTTGCCGCACCCCGACGACCGAGGGATCCCGATGAGCGACAACACCGCAGGCGGGCCGCCGCCGGAAGAGAACGAGCCCACGCCGCAGAATCCGTACGCGAGCACGCCCGACCCGGGCACCGCGCCTCCTCCTTCCGAGCCCGAGCAGCCCGTCACCCCTCCGGTGGCGCCGCCCGCGCAGCCCACTCCGCCGACCGCGCCGCCGACCGCGCCTCCCACGGCTCCGCCCGCAGCACCCCCCACGGCGCCCCCCTCCGGTGCGCCGACCCAACCGCCCACGGCACCGCCCTACGGCGCCCCGGCCGCACCGCCCTACGGCGCACCAGCCGCGGGGCAGCCTCCGGTCGCTCCGCCTCCCGGCGGGGGTGGCTATCCGCCCCCAGGGGGCGGCTACCCGCCGGCAGGGGGTGGGTACCCGCCCCCCGGCGCGTACCCGCCTCCGGGGCAGCCCGCCTACGCAGGCGCCGCGCCGTTCTCGGTCGGTGACGCGATCGGCTTCGGCTGGAAGAAGTTCTGGGCGAACCCCTGGCCGTGGGTCCTGGCGATGCTGATCTTCCTGCTGATCAACACGCTCTTCAGCTGGCTCTCCGGCGGGTTCGACCGACTCGGCGACTACACGTCCGACAACTACGGTGACAGCGGCATGTTCGCGTCGTTCGGGCTGAGCTTCCTCGGGATCGTGCTGTCGATCGTCGGGGTGATCATCAGCTACCTGATCGCCGCGTTCTACTCGCGCGGGGCGCTCGACGAGACGCAGGGGCACAAGCCCGACGTCGCTGCCTTCTTCCGGATCAGCAACGTGGGCAACGTCCTGCTGGCCGCGTTCTTCGTCGCGGTGATGTCGATCATCGGCTACTTCCTGTGCATCCTGCCCGGGATCGCGGTCGGCATCTTCTCGGCCTTCGTCTACTACTTCACGCTCGACAAGCAGCAGGACGCGATCACCGCGATCAAGTCGAGCTGGTCCCTGGTCGCGAAGAACTTCGGGTCGGTCTTCCTGCTGCTCCTCGCGCTCCTCGGGATCAACATCGTGGGCTTCCTCGTGTGCCTGATCGGACTGCTGGTCACGCTCCCGCTGTCCTACATCGCGGTCGCCTACGCCTACCGCCGTCTGGTCGGCGAGCAGCCGGTCTGACCGGAAGAGCCGACCAAGGTCACCGGGCCCCGGTGCCGCTCTCGTGGAGTGGCACCCGGGCCCGGTGGCGTGTCGGGCGACGTCGTGGGCGGGCCCGACCAGCACCCGGTCAGGGTGGCCCTGGGGGATCGCGACCGGCTAGCGTGAGGCGCCCGGTCCGTCACGAAGGGTCCGGTTCGACCGCAGAGAGGCCACGATGAGCGACCAGCACTCCTCCGACCAGGTTCCGGACTACGGGCAGTACGTCCCGCCGGCCGGCCAGGGCGGCGGCGCCCCCGGCTCCCAGGGACATCCTGGCCAGAACGGGTACCCGGGCCAGGCAGGCGGCTACGGGCCGTCCGCCGGCGAGCAGCCGGGACGACAGGGGCAGTACCCGCCCTCCGGACAGTTCGGACAGTACCCGCCGCAGGGTCAGCCCGGGCCGGCACAGCCCCTCTCCCCGGCGGACACCAAGACGTGGGCGAGCCTGTCGCACCTGCTGGGCGGCATCCTCGGGTTTCTCGCGCCCCTCGTGATCTGGCTGGTCTTCCGGGAACGCAGCTACGTCGTGGACGGCGAGGCCAAGAAGGCGCTCAACTTCCAGATCCTCGTGGCGATCGTGATGGTCGGCGCGAACCTCGTGCTCCCCGGCTTCCTCGAGGGCCTCGTGGTCTTCGGCGTGTGGGTCACGTCGCTCGTGTTCGGCATCCTGAACTTCCAGGCCGTCGGCAAGGTGCAGCCGACCCGGTACCCGGTCGACGTGAAGTTCGTGAAGTAGCGGTACCCACGACGAGGGGTGCCCGCACCGGCGGGCGCCCCTCAGTCGACCGTCACGAAGTCGATGAGCTCCTCGACCCGGCCCAGCAGGGACGGCTCGAGGTCGGCGTAGGTCCGCACGGTGCCGAGGATGCGCTGCCAGCCTCGGGCGACGTCGGCCTGCTCGTCCGCGGGCCAACCCAGCTCGCGCAGGATCCCGCGCTTCCACTCGATGCCGCGCTCGATCACCGGCCAGGCGGTCAGGCCGACGCGCTCGGGGCGCACGGCCTGCCACACGTCGACGTAGGGGTGGCCCAGCACCTTGACCGTGCCGGGGCGCACGCCCCGCAGCGCCTCGGCGACGAGGCGCGTCTCCTTGCTGCCCGGGACCAGGTGGTCGACCAGCACGCCCACCTTGCGCTCCGCCGTCGGGCGGAAGTCCTTGAGAGCTTCCGCGAGGTTGTCCACGCCGTCGAGGAGCTCGACCACGACGCCCTCGATGCGCAGGTCGTCGCCCCAGACCTTCTCGACGAGCTCGGCGTCGTGCTTGCCCTCGACCCAGATGCGCGAGCCGCGGGCGACGCGGGCCCGGACGTCCGCGACGGCGCGCGAGCCCGACGCTGTGCGCGTGGGCGCAGCGGGGGCGCGCGAGGTCACGGGCGCGGTCAGCTCGACGGGTTCGCCCTCCACCCAGAAGCCCGCGCCCAGGGGGAAGGTGCGGGTCCGCCCCGCGCGGTCCTCGAGGACGACGACGTGCATGCCGCCCGACTTCTCGACCCGCACCACCGCACCGACCCAACCGGTCTCGACGTCCTCGACGACGAGGCCGCGCTCGGCGGGCTGGGGGCGAGAGACGGGGCGCCTGCGGTGGGGGACCGGGGCGGGGGTCGTGCTGGACAGGACGTCGGCACCGTAGCGATCGAAGCTCACCCGCCTCACCCTAGGCGGTGGTCGGTCCCCCGCCCGGAAGGGGCGCGCGGCGACCCGTGAACCGCCGCCCGGCTCGTCGGGTGCCGTGGCGCGGGCCGTGGTACGACTGGCCGGTGAGCACTTCGAGCGGCCAGGCCGCGCCCGACCCCCGCCGCTGGCGCGTCCTGTGGCTGTGCCTCGCGGTCGGCTTCATCACCATGCTCGACGTGTCGATCGTCAACGTCGCGCTCCCGTCGATCGAGAAGGCGCTCGACGCCGGCCCCACCGAGCTGCAGCTCATCGTCGCGGGCTACACGCTCGCGTTCGGTCTGGCCCTCGTCCCGGCGGGTCGCCTGGGCGACGCGGGCGGGCGCCGCACGCTGTTCATCGTCGGGCTCGTGGGCTTCGCGCTCACGAGCCTGGCAGCGGGTCTTGCCCCCAACGACGAGTGGCTCGCGATCGCCCGACTTCTGCAAGGGGCGAGCGCGGGCACGCTCAACCCGCAGGTCATCGGGCTCATCCAGCAGATGTTCTCGGGATACGAGCGCGGCAAGGCGTTCGGCATGTTCGGCGCGACGATCGGTGTCTCGACCGCCCTCGGGCCTCTCCTCGGCGGACTGATCCTCCAGGTCGCGGGCGAGGAGAACGGGTGGCGATGGATCTTCGGGATCAACGTCCCGATCATCGCGGTCGTCCTGCCGCTCGCGATCCGTTTCCTGCCGACGACGCAGCGCAAGCCCGGGCCGCGCAAGCTCGACCCGGTGGGTCTGGTCCTCATCGCGGTCGCGACGGTCGCGGTGATGCTCCCGTTCGTCACGACGTCGGGCCAGGACGACGACCCGGGGCGCTGGTGGTGGCTCGCGGTCGGGGCGGCCGCTGTGGCCGCAGCCGTGGTCTGGGAACGGCGGTACCAGCGCACCACGGGTGCGCCGGTCCTGGACCCCCGCGTGCTGTCGCTCACCTCCTTCCGCAACGGCACGCTGCTGGGGATCACGTACTTCGCGGGCTTCACGGGCATCTTCCTCGTCGCGACGCTGTACCTCCAGAACGACCTGCACTTCACGCCCCTGCACGCCGGGCTCATCGGCATGCCGTTCGCGATCGCGTCAGGCGTCGCGTCGTGGCTCGCGGGGCGCGGGGTCGCACGCTGGGGGCGTCCGCTCGTGGTCGCGGGGCTGGTCGTGGTGCTCGTCGGGCTCGCGGGCGTGATCCTCGCGATCCGTGGCACGGGCGACGACGCGTCGGCCGGAGGGTGGGCCATCGCCCTGACCATGATGGTCGCGGGGATCGGGAGCGGCACCGTCATCTCCCCGAACCAGACGCTGACCCTCGCGCGGGTCCCCGTCGAGCTCGCGGGGGTCGCGGGCAGCATGCTCCAGCTCGGGCAGCGCGTGGGCTCGGCCATGGGCATCGCGGTGGTCCTCTCGACGTACTACTCGCTCAAGGCGGGTGGTTCGACGGGCGCGGTCGCGGCGAGCACCGCGATGCTCATCACGGTCTCGCTCGTCGCGGTCTCGCTCGTGGTCGCGTCCCCCCCATCGTGGACCTGCGGGCGCGAGCGCACGCCGCACCCCAGGGCAAGGTGACGTCCGCGACGTGAGCGCCGCCGTCGGGGCGGTGCGGCCTGGGCCGCGCGGTGAGACCTGGCGGGGGAGTCGGGCCCGACGGCGGAGCGGGGGGCGCGTGGTCGGCCGCGCCTCCCTCTCGGGCCACCTCCCGGAGAGCGTGAGAAGGATGTGCACGTCGCCCGCGACCTCCTCGCGACCGCGTAGAATTAGCACTCGACGGTAGAGAGTGCGAACGCGCGACGATCGGCAGGAGGTGGACGTGAGCGAGGAACGACGGCTCGATGTGCTGCGTGCGATCGTCGAGGACTACGTCCTCACCAGGGAACCGGTGGGGTCGCGGGTCCTCGCCGAGCGGCACCGGTTGGGCGTGTCCCCGGCGACGATCCGCAACGACATGGCCGCCCTCGAGGAGGACGGCTACATCGCCCAGCCGCACACGTCGGCCGGGCGCATCCCCACGGACAAGGGCTACCGGCTCTTCGTGGACAAGCTCTCGACGGTCAAGCCCCTCTCGTCGCCCGAGCGTCGGGCGATCGAGACCTTCCTGTCGGAAGCGGTCGACCTCGACGACGTCGTGGCGCGCGCGGGGCGTCTCCTCGCCCAGCTCACGGGTCAGGTCGCCGTGGTCCAGTACCCGTCGCTGCGCCGCTCCGGGCTGCGTCACCTCGAGCTCGTGCCGGTCGGTGACCGCCGCCTGCTCGTGGTCATCATCACGGACACGGGCCGCGTCGAGCAGCGCACGCTCGAGGTCGCCGCGGCCCCGGACGAGGCGACGCTCGCCGAGCTGCGCTCGCGGCTCAACGCGGTCGCGGCGGGCAAGCGTCTCGCGGAGCTCGGTGCGGGCTTCGCCGAGGTCGCCGAGCAGTTCCGGCCCGAGCACCAGGACCTGGCACGCTCGCTCGCCCTGCTGGTCGAGGAGACCCTCTCGGAGGAGTCCGAGGAGCGCATCGTGCTGGCCGGCACCGCGAACCTGGCACGGGTCGGGATGCGGTTCGAGCACGCGCTGCGTCCGGTCCTCGAGGCGCTCGAGGAACAAGTGGTGCTGCTCGGGTTGTTGACCGAGATGGCCGCGGAGTCCGGGGTGAGCGTGCGGATCGGTCACGAGACGCAGCTCGAGGGCCTCGCGGAGACCTCGGTCGTGACGAGCGGATACGGTAACGAGGGCGATTCTGTCGCGCTGATCGGTTCGATCGGACCGACCCGCATGGACTATCCAGGGACGATCGCCTCGGTCCGCGCCGTGGCGCGGTACCTGTCGCGCGTCCTGACTGCATGAGCATGGTTCTTGCGCCACCGGGCGCGGCGGCCGGGCCCTCGGGCCCGGTTCGCGCCGCGGGGCGTTGTCGGAAGTCGCCGATCCACCGTCGGCGTGCGCTAGTAGAGAGTGACCTGTGAGCGACTACTACGAGATCCTGGGCGTGCCCCGGGACGCGAGCCAGGACCAGATCAAGAAGGCCTACCGCAAGCTGGCCCGTGAGCTGCACCCTGACGTCGCGGGAGAGGCCGCAGAGGACAAGTTCAAGGACGTGTCCCGCGCCTACGAGGTCCTGTCCAGCCCGGACAAGCGCCAGCAGTACGACCTCGGCTCGGACCCGTCCGCCGCCGGCGGTGGCATGGGCGGAGGCTTCGGCTTCCAGGACATCTTCGAGACGTTCTTCGGCGGAGGACAGGCGCAGTCCGGCCCCATCCCGCGCGCACGCCGTGGGCAGGACTCCCTGGTCCGCCTCGACATCGACCTCTCGGAGGCGACCTTCGGGGCGCGTCGCGAGCTCCAGGTGGACACCGCGGTGATCTGCGGGACCTGCAGCGGCTCGTGCTGCCGACCCGGCACCTCGCCGCGTACCTGCGACGTCTGCAACGGGCGCGGCACGGTCCAGCGCGTGGCCCGCTCGTTCCTCGGCCAGGTCATGACGACCGCCCCGTGCGCCGCGTGCCAGGGGTTCGGCACCGTCATCCCCGAGCCGTGCGCCGAGTGTGCGGGCGAGGGACGTGTGCGCAGCCGTCGCACGCTGACCGTGAACGTCCCCGCGGGAGTAGACACCGGGACGCGCATCAAGCTCACGTCCCAGGGCGAGGTCGGCCCGGCCGGCGGTCCGGCAGGCGACCTGTACGTCGAGATCCGCGAGCGCAACCACGAGATCTTCGTGCGCCGCGGCGACGACCTGCACTGCACGCTCCAGGTGCCCATGACCGCTGCCGCGCTCGGCACGGTCCTCGAGCTCGAGACGCTCGACGGTCCGCAGGAGATCGACCTGCGACCGGGCACGCAGCCCGGCCAGATCGTCACCCTCAAGAACCTCGGCGTCGGACACCTGCACACGGGTGGTCGCGGCGACCTCAACGTGCACGTCGAGGTCCAGGTGCCCACGGGGCTCGACGACGAGCAGCAGGAGCTGCTGCGCTCGCTCGCCAAGGCCCGCGGCGAGGAACGCCCGGACCCGCGCCTGTCGGCCGCGCACCCGGGGGTCTTCTCCCGCCTGCGCGACAAGCTCTCGGGGCGCTGAGGCATGAGCGCACCGGTCTTCCTCGCCGAGGCGGGCGGCCTCACGGACGACGCGACGGGGAGCGGCCTCGCGGGGTTCCCTGCGGGCTCGCTCTACGTGCTCGACGGGGCCGAGGGGCGCCACGCGGGCGTCGTCCAGCGGCGCGGGGTCGGTGAGCACGTCGACGTCGTCGACGGCGACGGGCTGCGGCTGCGGTGCGTCATCGAGACCGTCGAGTCCTCCCAGGTCGGTCTGCGGGTCGAGGAGGTCGTGCAGGAGCCGGCGCCCGACGTCGTCGTGACCCTCGTCCAGGCCCTCGCGAAGGGCGACCGGGACGAGATGGCGATCGAGGCCGCGACCGAGGTCGGGGCCGACGCCGTCGTCCCGTGGCAGGCCGAGCGCTCGATCGTCGTGTGGCGCGGGGACCGCGCTGCCAAGTCGCGGGCCCGTTGGCTCGCCACCGTGCGCGCAGCGACCAAGCAGGCCCGCCGGGCGCGCCTGCCGCGGGTCGACGTCGCGATCGACACGCGCGGGCTCGTCGAGCGCACGCGCGAGGTCGTCGCGTCGGGCGGCGCGGTGATCGTCCTGCACGAGGAGGCCAGCGCCCCGCTCGCCGAGGTGCCCCTGCCTGGCGCCGCGGCCGCGGACGAGTCCCTGGCGGGCCGGGCCCCCGAGGTGCTCGTCGTCGTCGGGCCGGAGGGCGGCATCTCCGACCGTGAGGTCGAGGCCCTTACCGAGGCCGGTGCGCTGACCGCGCGGCTCGGGCCGCACGTGCTGCGCACGTCGACCGCCGGGCCCGTCGCGATCGCGCTGCTCGTCCAGCGGCTCGGGCGCTGGGACGGGACGCCCGCGTGACGGGACGCGCAACCCTGCGCACGGTCGCCGGGCTGCGTGCCCGGGTCCAGGGGTAGCCTGCCGACATGACGAGCAACTCCGACACCTCCCGGCCCACCGACCCGGACTGCCTGTTCTGCAAGATCGTCGCGGGGGAGATCCCCGCGACGATCGTCGCCTCGACGGACCAGGCGGTCGCCTTCAAGGACATCAATCCCCAGGCCCCGCTGCACGTCCTCGTGGTGCCGCGGGCGCACCACGGCGACATCGCGCAGCTCGCGGCCGCCGACCCCGAGCTGCTCGCGGGCGTCGTCGCGCTCGCGGACGCCGTGGCGAGCGAGCAGGCCGACGGCCAGTTCCGGCTCGTCTTCAACTCGGGCCCGCGCGCTGGCCAGAGCGTCTTCCACGTCCACGGGCACGTGATCGGTGGCAAGGAGCTGGGCTGGACCCCGGCCTGACCTCGTCACGAACCGTGGCGGTCCCGGGCGCAGGACACACCGGGTCAGGGCGTTATTCGCCCTGACCCGGTGCCCTGCGCTCGTTACCATGGATGCACCACGAAACTCCCCGACCTGCAGAAGGAGTGCCTCGGCGCAAGCCGGCTCATGCCATCCTCGACACCATCCATGCCGCACGGCTCGTCGACGCCCGGCCCCGGAGGTTCCTCCCGTGACCCGGCGCGCGCGCGCCCAGAGCAGACGGCGAACGGCACGGACGACCGGGGTGCCACGGGCGCCCAGCATCCCAGCACCCGGGTCGAGCACCGGATCGTCGTCCCGTCCCATGTCTCCATGGCGGCCCTTCTCGGCAGCGGTGACTCGGTGCTGCGCGCGGTCGAGGCCGGGTTCCCCTCGGTCGACGTCCACGCGCGGGGCAACGAGATCGTGGTCAAGGGGGCGGTCGGTGACGTCGCACTCGCGTCGCGGCTGCTCGACGAGCTCGTCGAGGTCGTCGAGTCGGGCACGCAGCTCTCCGCCGACGTCGTCACGCGCTCGATCGCGATGCTCACGGCCGCGACGGCGTCGCGTCCCGCCGAGGTCCTGACGTTCAACATCCTCTCGAACCGCGGGCGGACCATCCGGCCCAAGACGGTCGGGCAGAAGCGCTACGTCGACGCGATCGACGCGAGCACCGTGACGTTCGGGATCGGTCCTGCCGGGACGGGCAAGACCTACCTCGCGATGGCCAAGGCCGTCCAGGCGCTGCAGGCCAAGCAGGTCAGCCGGATCGTCCTGACGCGCCCCGCGGTCGAGGCGGGCGAGCGGCTCGGCTTCCTGCCGGGCTCGCTCTCGGAGAAGATCGACCCGTACCTGCGCCCGCTGTACGACGCGCTGCACGACATGATCGACCCCGAGTCGATCCCCAAGCTCATCGAGGCGGGCACCATCGAGGTGGCCCCGCTGGCATACATGCGTGGCCGTACGCTCAACGACGCGTTCATCATCCTCGACGAGGCGCAGAACACCTCGACCGAGCAGATGAAGATGTTCCTCACGCGCCTCGGGTTCGGCTCCAAGATGGTCATCACGGGCGACGTGACGCAGGTCGACCTGCCCGGGGGCACCGCCTCGGGCCTGCGCGTCATCGAGGACGTCCTGACCGGGGTGGACGACGTCGAGTTCTGCCGGCTCACGTCGACCGACGTGGTCCGCCACCGCCTCGTGAGCGAGATCATCGACGCCTACGCCCGCTGGGACGTCAGCAGCGCACGGCCCGCGCACGACGGCGGAAACCACCAGCACGGCTCGGCGCGTGGAGGCACCTCCCGCCAGGGCAGACCACGAGACCAACGAGAGCAAGGGGCACGCTGATGAGCGTCGAGATCAACAACGAGTCCGGCTACGAGGTCGACGAGGCCGAGTTCGCGGCGCTGGCGCGCTACGTCCTGGACGCCATGCACGTCCACCCGCAGAGCGAGCTCGGCATCCGCTTCGTCGAGACCGACGTCATGACCGAGCTCCACGTGCGGTGGATGGACGAGCCCGGACCCACGGACGTCCTGTCGTTCCCCATGGACGAGCTGCGTCCGGGGCGCGACGGCGACGTGACGCCGGCCGGCGAGCTGGGCGACATCGTCCTGTGCCCCGAGGTCGCGGCCCAGCAGGCCGTCACGGCCGGCCACTCCACCGCGGAGGAGATGCTCCTGCTCACCACGCACGGGATCCTCCACCTGCTCGGGTACGACCACGCCGAGCCCGAGGAGGAGAAGGAGATGTTCGCGCTCCAGCGCAAGCTCCTGCTGACCTTCCTCGCCAGCCGATGACCGAGGTCCCCGTCGCGCTGCTCCTCGTCCTCGCCGTGCTCGGCGTCGTCCTCGCGGGTGCGCTCGGCGCGGGCGAGAGCGCGGTCATGCGGGTCACGCGCGCCGCGGTCGCCGAGTCGGTCGCCGAGGCCGAGGTCGGTACGGGGGCCGCGGGTGGGTACGGGAGCTCGGCCGGCGGGCCGGTCCCCCCGCGTGTCGCCCGGGCGCGACGCGTCCAGTCCCTGACCGAGGACCCGCCGCACACCGCGGCCGCGCTCGCGTTCCTGCGGGTCGTCGCGGAGATGGTGGCTGCCGCCTGCGTCACGCTCCTGGTCTCGGTGTGGCTCGACGACTGGTGGCAGGCGCTGCTCGCGGCGCTGGTCTTCGCGGTCGTCGTGGCGCTCGTGTTCGCGCGGATCGCGCCTCGCGCGCTGGGACGCCGGCACCCCGTGCAGGTCCTGCTCCTGCTCTCTGGCGTGCTCATGCCTGCTGTCGTGCTCACGGGTTGGGTCGCGCGCGTCACCGGCCCGAAGGACGACTCCGACGGCCCGCACGAGCGCGAGCTGCGCGACATGGTGGACCGCGTGAACGAGTCCGAGATCATCGAGGAGGAGGAGCGGGAGATGATCCGCTCCGTCTTCGGGCTGGGCGACACCCTGACCCGCGAGGTCATGGTCCCTCGGACGGACATGATCACGACCCCGGCCAGCACCCCGCTGTCCAAGGCGCTGTCGTTGTTCCTGCGCTCCGGGTTCTCACGGCTGCCCGTCACGGGTACGTCGGTCGACGACCTGGTGGGTGTCGTCTACTTCAAGGACGTCGTCAAGGTCGTCACCGCTTCGCCCGAGGCGGGCTCGCGGCGCGTGGCGGACGTCGCCCGCCCCGCGATCTTCGTGCCCGAGTCCAAGCCCGTCGACGACCTGCTGCGCGAGATGCAGGCCTCGGCCTCGCACATCGCGATGGTCGTCGACGAGTACGGCGGTGTCGCGGGGCTCGTGACGATCGAGGACGCGCTCGAGGAGATCGTGGGCGAGCTGACCGACGAGCACGACAAGTCCGGCCCGGAGGTCGAGGACCTGGGCGACGGGGAGTTCCGCATCCCGGCGCGGCTGCCGCTCGACGAGCTCGGCGAGCTGTTCGACCTCGACATCGAGGACGACGACGTCGACACCGTGGGCGGTCTGCTCGCCAAGGCGCTGGGCAAGGTCCCGCTCCCGGGATCTGTCGCCGAGGCGCAGGGCGTGCACATGGTCGGCGAACGGGTCGAGGGGCGGCGCAAGCAGCTCGCGACGGTCCTCGTCCGAGCCGTCGCCCAGGAGCACGAGGCGGACGGGGCGGACGAGGCGCCGTCGGGCCGTACCGACCGCCAGGAGCGCCACGACCACCGGGAGCGCGCCGAGCGCGACCACCAGACACACCCCGAGCGCGCGGAGCGCGCCGGGAGGACGAGCGAGGACCCGCGCCACGCGGGCCAGACGAACGAGAGAGAAGCACACCGGTGACCCAGAACGACCCAGCAGCACCCGAGCACAAGTCCGGCTTCGCGTGCTTCGTCGGGCGGCCCAACGCGGGCAAGTCCACGCTGACGAACGCACTGGTCGGGCAGAAGGTCGCGATCACCTCCGGGCGCCCGCAGACGACCCGGCACACGATCCGCGGCATCGTGCACCGTCCTGACGCCCAGCTCATCCTGGTGGACACGCCCGGGCTGCACCGCCCGCGCACGCTCCTGGGCGAGCGGCTCAACGACCTGGTCCGCGAGACGCTCGCACAGGTCGACGTGATCGCCTTCTGCCTGCCTGCGGACCAGAAGGTCGGCCCCGGCGACAAGTACATCGCGGCGCAGCTCGCCGACCTGATGAAGGGCCGGCGCCCCACCCCGGTCGTCGCGGTCGTGACCAAGGCAGACCTCGTGGACCGCGAGACGCTGACCAAGCACCTGCTCGCCGTCGACCAGCTGGGCGAGTGGCAGGACATCGTCCCGGTCTCGGCCGTGGACGGCTTCCAGGTCGAGGTGCTCGAGCAGGTCCTCGTCAAGCACCTGCCGAAGGGCCCCGAGCTCTACCCCGGCGGTGAGCTGACCGACGAGCCGGAGGCCGTCATGGTCGCCGAGCTCGTGCGCGAGGCCGCGCTCGAGGGCGTGCGCGACGAGCTGCCGCACAGCCTCGCGGTCGTGGTCGACGAGATCCTGCCGCGCGAGGGCTCGGGCAACCCGGCGACGGGCAAGCCCCCGCTCCTGGACGTGCGCGTCAACCTCTTCGTCGAGCGCGACAGCCAGAAGGCCATCATCATCGGGCGCGGCGGCTCGCGGCTGCGGCACGTCGGCACCGAGGCGCGCAAGGGGATCGAGGCGCTGCTGGGCGCGCGCGTCTACCTGGACCTGCACGTCAAGGTCGCCAAGGACTGGCAGCGCGACCCCAAGCAGCTGCGCCGGCTCGGCTTCTAGGGTGAGCCCCCGGTCGACCCTCGGGAGGTCCCGCGTCTTTCCTCGTACGCAGGCGGGACTCCAGCCCACCTCGATACGATCCTGACGTGATCTTCCGGACCGCCGCCACGAGCGCCGCCCTCGCGATCGGCCTCGCCCTGGTCGGCGCGGTCACAGGACCCCAGTGGGATCCCGTACCCGTGACCGACCACCTGGAGCCCTCGACGTCCGACACGACGATCGGCGGGCAGGGGCCCGACGTCCAGCCGGTCGGGACCTATGCCGTCCAGGAGACCCCCGTGGTCGTCCAGCTCGACGGCACCAGCGTCGACGGGATCGTGCGCGAGCCCGTCGACGCGCCCGAGGACCTGCCCGGGGTGGTCTTCCTCCACGGTGCGGGCACGGGCTCGGCCGACGAGGCGTTCGTCGACGTCGCGACCGACCTGGCGAGCGCGGGCGTGGTCACGCTCGTGCCGTCCAAGCGGCTCGACACGTACACCACGCGCCACCGGGACTATCTCGACATGGCCGACGACTACCAGCGCTCGGTCGACCTGCTGCGCGCCAGGCCGTCGGTCGATCCCGAGAGGGTGGGGCTGTACGCCGAGTCGGAGGGCACCTGGGTCGCACCCGTGCTCGCGGACCAGGACCCGGACGTCTCGTTCGTCGTCCTGGTCTCGGCCCCGGTCGTGCCTCCGCGCCAGCAGGCGGGGTTCGCGGTGGACTCGTACCTGCGCAACACGGGGGTGCCGCAGGGGGTCTTCCGGGCGATCCCGCGGGCGGTGGGCATGGAGATGCCCGGGGGCGGGTTCGAGTACGCGGACTTCGACGTCACGCCCTATCTCGCGCGGCTCTCGGTGCCGACGCTCGTGGCCTACGGCACGGCCGACCCGTCGATGCCCGTGGAGCAGGGCGCGCTGCGCATCATCGCCGACGCGGGGGCCAACGGGAACCACGACGTCACGGTCCGCTACTACGAGGGCGCGAACCACGGCATCAAGATCGACGACGTGATGGTCCCCGAGTTCCCGCGGGACGTCAGCGCCTGGGTGCAGGGTCTGCCCGGGACCGCGAGCGCCCCGCCGACCGTCGCGGGCGGGCAGCCGAACCAGCTCTACCTGGCCTCGGCCGTGCCGAACCCGCGCTGGTACGGCAACGGCGACATCGTCATCGGGTTCGTGGTCGTCGGCGGGGTGCTTCTCGTGGTGGGCCCGCTGGTGTGGCTGGTCACGGGGGCGGTGCGTCGGGTCCGGCGCACCCCTCACCCTGCCGGTCGGCTCGCGCCGGGGTTGCGGTGGCCGCTCGCAGGGCTGGCGGCGGGGTCGGTCGCGACGATGGTGGGACTCGTCGTGTACCTCGTCGCGGTCGCGCGGCTCGCGCTCGACTACAAGACGGACTCGTGGGTCGTGCAGGGCGGGTGGATCGCGGTGCGTCTGCTCGGTCTGGCGACGGTCGTCGCGGCGGCGTTCATCATCAACCGGTTGTCGGACCTGCGCCAGGCGCGCAAGGCGGTCCTGGCCTCTCCCGACGCGGGCGGGGTCGTGGTGCGCCCGGCGACGGGGGTGGGGGCGCGCACGACGCTGTGGGCCACGGTCGCCGGCTCCACGATCCTGCTCGTCACGCTCGCGTACTGGGGCGTGTACCAGCTGGGCATCTGACGCCGGACGCGTCCGGCGCCTAGGGTCGAGGCATGGGACGACGCGCGCGCGACGGGGCCGAGGGGCGGATGCGTGCGTTCGCGCTCGACGAGGTCGAGGACGACGTCGACCAGCCTGCCCACGTCCCGCCGGGTCCGCGGGAGCAGGGCACCGCACCGGCCCGTGTCGAGGTGCCCGACGACGGCGCTCACCTCCCGGCCTCGGGTCGCGGTCCGGGCTCGGGTGACGTGCCGGGGGGAGCGCGGCCCGGTCGACGTCTCTCGCACCGGACACGGGTCCTCCTGGGTGCTGCTGCGGTCGCCGCCGTGCTCGCGCTCGGCGTGGGTGGGCTCGTGGTCGGCGAACGGGACGAAGCCGCGCGCATCGAGCGGGTCCTGGCGTCGCCGGGTGGTGTCCGGAGCCTGGGGGCGGACGTCGCCGTGGTCTGGCGCATCGACCCCGTCGCGGGCGGGAACGCCCCGGACCTGGGCCGGTGGAGCCAACCGGTCGTGGTGGGCGGGGTGCTCGTCGTCCCGGGGGATCCCGTGAGGGGTTACGACCCGGCGACGGGGGAGCGCCTGTGGAGGGTGCCGGAGTCCGCGGATCCGTCGGAGAGCACGCCCCGCAGCGGGGCCCAGACGAGGTGCAGCGGCAGCGGCCCGCGCTGGGACCGGGGACCCGTCGTCTGCACCACGTCCGACTTCCGCCCGGTGACCATCTTCGGCGAGACCTCCGAGGAGGCGCACCTGCGCGGCGTCGAGGTCATCGACCCGGTGACCGGCGACCTGGTCGCCTCGCGGGTCGTGGACGGGGAGACCACCGCAGCGACCGTCGCGTTCACGGACGGCCTGGCCACGTTCTCGTGGGGCGCGGGAGGCCAGGCGGTGGTGACGCTCGAGGACCTGGCCACGGGGGAGGTGCGGTGGACCCGAGAGCTGGTCCCCGACCGCGAGGAGAGCACGGTGAGCCCGCGTTCGCTCCAGGGGTGGCCTGACGGTGACGTGCTCCGCGTCGAGGCGGCCGGCCTCAGCGTGACGCTCGACGCGGACGGCGCCTCCGTCGGCAGGCGTGAGGCAGGATCGTGGGACTCGACGCTCCCCGACGGAGGCAGGGTCTCGAGGGAAGGCGACGGGACCTGGACGGTCTTCGCCCCCGACGGGCGGGAGTCGTTCAGCGTCGAGGGGAACGTCGTGCCGTTCGACGTGACCGACGGGTCGGTGGACGCGCCCCTGTTCGTCTCCGACGGGGGCGACGTGATGGACGCGGCCGGGACGATCGCCCGACCCGTCTTCTCGGCACTCGACCGCCGGACCGGGCGGACGCTCTGGACCGGCGAGGGGCCGCTCGACCGTGCCGTCGCACAGGTGGGCGACGTCGGTGTCCTGTCGGGTGCGGGCAGGCTGTGGGGGGTCGACCTGGCGACCGGCGAGCGGGCCTGGGAGGCGGAGGGGATCCTGACGTACGGGCAGTCCTTCACCGACGGCACGGACCTCTACCTGGTCGGGCAGAGCGGGACCGGCGCGACGCGGGTCACGGCGATCTCGGTCGAGTCGGGTCAGGTGCTCTGGGTGACCGACGTGCCGGAGCTCTCGACCTGGACGTTCAGCGCCGGGGGCCGGGTCGTGCTCGTGACCGACGAGGGAGGGCTCCTGGGGCTGGGCTGACTCCTGGGGCCCGGCTGAGAGAGGCCGCGCTCGGCGGCTCCCTCCCGACGGATCAGGGCTACCGTGGAAAGGGTGGCCCCACGCCGTCGTGAGCACTCCGCCCACGCTGTCGAGCTGGTCGAAGTGGCCGAGCTCGACGACGACCTCGACGCTGCCTGGGGTCCGCCGACCGACGGGCGGACCGCCGCGGGCGAGGGGCGGACCGCCGCGGGCGAGGGGCGGGGCGGGGAGCCGGCCCGAGGCCGCTCGGGGCGCACACGCCGGGCGCGACGTAGCGTCCGTGGCGGCAAGGACGTGCCTGGCTCGAGCGTGGCCGGTGGCGCCGGGGGGTCGCCGGGGTTCTCGAGACCGGCCGGGTCGGCGCTGCCCTCCCGGTCTCGCCGGGTCCCCGTGCGTGCCCTGGTCGTCGCAGCCGTGGCGGTGGCCGTGGCGGGCACGGGCGCGTCCTTCGTCGTCGGGGGCCTCTCCGACCGTCATCGGGCGGGGCTCGTCGCGACCCAGCCGGGCGGCCTGTGGTCGGTCGCCCCCGATCCCGACGTCGTCTGGCGGGCGCCGACCGACGCAGGGTGGCCCGCCGCCGTGGACGGACAGGTCGTGCTCGAGGCCGACGGCGTCCTGCAGGGCCTCGACGTCGCGTCGGGCGATCCGCTGTGGTCGGCCTCGTTGCCTCGGGGCACGAGCGTGTGCGGCCCGGATCTGCTCGACCCGGGGAGCGTGGGATCGCCGCTCGTGTGCGTGACGGAGATCGAGCCGGCGCCGGCAGGGGAGTCGTCGGGCGCGGGGGACGGCGCGGTCGACGGCCCGCTGCTGTCGACCGCGCGCGCTGCGTTGGTCGTGACCGTCCTCGACCCGGCAGGCCAGGTCGTGGGGACCCGTGCGCTCGCAGCGACGACCGATGCGGCCGCGCCTCTGGCGGGAGGGCTCGTGGCGACGGCTCGTCGGGACGGCGACCGGGCGGTCGTGAGCTGGGAGGAAGCGCTCGACGGGGCGCTGGTGCGGACGCGTGTCCTGTCCGCGACCGGCTATCCGGTCGACGCCGTCGGATCGACGACCAGGGAGGACGACCGGGACGCGGAGACGATCGAGCTCCACGGGCTGCGCGGGCTGCTCCACGTCCGGGCGCCGGACCTGCGCGAGACCTTCGACGCGTCCGGGGAGTACGCGACCGGCTATGCGCGCCCCCGATCCGTGCCCGGAGGGTGGGCCGCGGGCGGCCCCCTGCCGGACGACCTGCGCGTCCGAGCCCCGCTCGACCCCCGCTCGGGCCAGGTCGAGCAGGTGCACGTGCTCGGCGCCGACGGCGGCGAGCGGTACGTCCTGCCGGGCGAGCCGTTCGTCCCGGCCGTGACGGACGGGACGGTCCCGCACGTCCTGGTCGTGCGGTCACCCGGGTTCACGGGGTACGACGCGCTCTCGGGGCGCCGCCTGTGGCACCGGGAGGAGTGGCCCGAGATGGCCTGGCTCCAGACCGACGACGTCCTGGTCGTCGAGTCGGGCTCACAGCTGATCGCGATCGAGACCCGCACGGGCCGGGACCTGTGGCGACGGTGGCTGCCGAGCGAGGTTCACCGGGCATTCACCGACGGCGACTCCTTGCTCCTGACGAGCACGATCACGGGACGCAGGGACGACCCGGACGTGGGGACGACCGAGCTCGTCTCGCTCAACCTGTTCGACGGCGGTCTCGAGTGGCGAGACGTCCTGGATCCCACGTACCGAGAAGTCGTCTCGGCGCAGGGACAGCTCTTCGCGGTCACGGACACGGAAGTGGTCCGGATCGGTTGAGGGATCGGCCGGTCTCCTGATGGGAGACTTGAGCCATCGGTGATCAACCGGTAGAAACTGACGGGGCCGTCATGGCCTGAATCCGGTGCTCGACCGATCCCGAGGCCGGGGCGACCTGTAGGGAGAGCACGATGAGCAACGAGACCGACCCGGGGCCCGGCCCCGATCAGCAGGAACCGACCGGGGGGACGGGGCCGCTCGCCCGGGCCACGGCTCGGACGCCCCACGAGTCGGCTCCCGACGGCGCCTCGGCGTCGTCGGCGGACCGTGCGGCCACGTCGTCCGGCGAGCCGTCGGAGCAGCCCGAGGAGAAGGGCTCCGCGTCGGGCACCACGTCACCTGCCGCGCCGGCGAACCCCTTCGCCGGGATCCCCGTGAGCGACTACGTGCGCGACGGCGTCGCGGCGCTCCTGCTGTTCGTCTCGTTGACCATGCCCTGGGACTTCGCGAACCGTGCCTCGGACAAGGTCGAGGTCATCCTCGTCTCGGTCCTCTCGCTGCTCTCGCTCGCTCTGCCGTACCTGGCACGGACGGGCGTCCTGCCCACGACGTGGACGGTGCACACGACGCGCCGCGCCCGACTCCTGGCGAACGCGCCCTACGGGTTGCTCGTCGCCGCCTACGTCGTCCTGGACCTGGTGAACGGCACGGCCGGCAACGGGTGGGGCGGACTCGGCACGGGTCTCGCCCTCGGGCTGGCGGGGGCCGTGCTGGCCGCCCAGCCGCGACAGGCGGAGCTCGGCCCGGTCGACCAGGACCGGGCCGTGTCCCAGACCTGGGTCAAGGTCCTGATCGGGATCGGCGCGCTCGCGGTCGTGGGCGCGGTCGTCGCGTTCGTGTTCAGCCTGACGCTCGGGCTCGGCGTCGTCGGGATCTTCGCGCGCCTGGTCGTGGCCCTGCTCGCGGTCGGGCTCGTCGGACTGCCCGTGTGGGGGATCCTGCGCAAGCAGGAGCCCTGGCGCCTGGTGCTCGTCGGCCTCGGGATCGCGCTCGTGGTGCTCTACGTCCTCAACACGGGCAGCTTCCTCGTGAGCTACGAGAGCCTGCGCGGCGGCCAGTTCGGCCTGCTGCTGATCCCGGCGGCCGCAGCGGTCGCCGCCTCGCCCGCGGTCGCCCGCAGCACGGCGTCCGCGTCGCCCGTCCGGACGTGGGTCGCCGTGGCGGTCGACACCCTGGACCTGATCCTCGTCGTCGCGGCGGTGCTGACGCTCCAGGCGATCCTGTGGCTCGCCGGGGGGCTGAGCGGGGTCGTCGTGATCCTCGCGCTCGTGCTCGGTCTCCTCATGGTGGGCGTGGGCCTCGTCGCTCGCCGTGCCCTCTCCCGGGACGCCGTGTCGGGCAGGACGCTCGCGCTGGGCGGCGCGGGGGTCGTGGCGGTCCTGGGCATCGTGCTCCTCATCGTCGTCGCGAACCAGACCGGTCTGGGGATCGGGATCGGCACCGACCTGCTGCTGCTGGCCTTCGGCCTGCCGGCCATCACGGCGTTCGCACTCACGGTGCCCGCAGAGGTCCGCACGCACTTCGCCGAGAACCGTCCGACGTCCGTCGTCGGCGCCGACGCGGCGCCGAGCGCCTACGTGTGGCAGCCGCCCGCGCCCCGCCCCGAGCGCCCCGTGCGCCCCCAGCCCGCCCAGGAGCCTGTTGCGGGCCCGTACGGCAGCGGGAGCTACGCGACCGGCCCAGAAGGCCACGGTCCGGCTGCGGGGGCTCGTGAGCAGGACCCTGCCACCCCCGCGTCGCGGCCGACCTCGGCACAGCAGGCGACGCAGGCACCGCACCAGCAGCCGTACACGCCGGCACCCGCGCAGCCGGCCCAGCAGCCGGTCGCGCAGGAGCCGTACCGTCCCGCGCAGCCCCAGCAGCCCCAGCAGCCGGCCCAGCCGTACAGCCCGGCCCAGCCCCAGCAGCCGGCCCAGCCGTACAGCCCGGCCCAGCCCCAGCAGCCGGCCCAGCCCCAGCAGCAGCCCGCCCGCCCGGTCGAGCAGTACCAACCGACCCAGGTGCTGCCCGCACAGGGTGTCCAGTCGGCACGGCCGGTCCAGCCGGCCGTCCCGGAGCGTTCGGGCTACGCGGCCCGTCCGGGCTACGCGGCACAGGCTGCGGGGGAGACCGCGGTCCTGCCGGCCTACCAGGACCCGCAGCCGGTCGGTTTCAGCGCCGCGCAGGCGCTCGACCCGTCGACGCCGCTCGAGGTCCTCGCCCAGATCGTTCAGGAAGCGCCGCACCTGCGGCCCCAGGTCGCGGCGAACCCGTCGACGTACCCGGCGCTGCTCGAGTGGCTCGGCAACCTCGGTGACCCCGCGGTCGACGCCGCGCTGCGCTCGCGCGGACGCTGACCCCGGCGATCCGCTGAGGCGGGCCCGACGACGTCGCTCCGGTGGCGTCGTCGGCTCACCTCGCCCCGCCCGGAGGCGGGCCCGACGACGTCGCTCTCGCGACCCGTCGGGCCCGCCTCTCGCATGTCATCCTGCGGGACGTCCCCGAGCATCGCCCCGGACGGGGGTATGGTGACAACGTGCACCTGACGCAGCTGCTCCTCCTTCGTTGCCGCGACGAGGCCCTCTAGGCCGCAACCTCGTCGCGGTGGTTGGTGTGCCGGCTGAACAGCACCGACGAAGAGATCGCGAAGGACATGATGAGCACCACGGCGCAGACCCCCCAGACCAGCCCCCGCTCCGCACAGCAGCCGTCCGGCATGCCCGTGCACAAGTACGAGCCGTTCCACCGGCAGTTCGACGTGTCGCTGCCGGACCGGACGTGGCCGGACAAGCGCATCGAGAAGGCCCCGCGCTGGTGCGCGGTCGACCTGCGGGACGGCAACCAGGCGCTGATCGAGCCCATGAACGCCGAGCGCAAGCTGAAGATGTTCCAGCTGCTCGTCGAGATGGGCTACAAGGAGATCGAGGTCGGCTTCCCGTCGGCCTCCCAGACGGACTTCGACTTCGTGCGCCTGCTCATCGAGGACGGGCACATCCCGGACGACGTCGTGATCCAGGTCCTGACCCAGTCCCGCGAGCACCTGATCGCCCGCACGTACGAGTCGCTGCGCGGCGCCAAGCAGGCGATCGTGCACCTGTACAACTCGACGTCGCGCCTGCAGCGCGACGTCGTGTTCCGCACGGACGAGGACGGCATCGTCGACATCGCGGTGGAGGGCGCCAAGCTCTGCCGCAAGTTCGAGGAGACCATCCCGGAGACGGCCGTCTTCTACGAGTACTCGCCCGAGTCGTACACGGGCACCGAGCTCGAGTTCGCGGTGCGGATCTGCAACGAGGTCATCGAGGTCTTCGAGCCGACCGCGGACCGCAAGGTCATCATCAACCTCCCTGCGACGGTCGAGATGGCCACTCCCAACGTCTACGCCGACTCGATCGAGTGGATGAACCGCCACCTCGCGCACCGCGAGAACGTCGTCCTGTCGCTGCACCCGCACAACGACCGTGGCACGGCCGTCGCGGCCGCCGAGCTGGGCTACCAGGCCGGAGCCGACCGGATCGAGGGCTGCCTGTTCGGCAACGGGGAGCGCACGGGCAACGTCTGCCTGGTGACCCTGGGCATGAACCTGTTCAGCCAGGGGATCGACCCCCAGATCGACTTCACCGACATGGACCGGGTGCGCCGCACGGTCGAGTACTGCAACCAGATCGCTGTCCACGAGCGTCACCCGTATGCGGGCGACCTGGTGTTCACGGCGTTCTCCGGCTCGCACCAGGACGCGATCAAGAAGGGCCTGGACGCCATGGCCGCGCAGGCCGAGGCCGCGGGCAAGGGCGTCGACGACCTGGTCTGGGGGGTGCCGTACCTGCCGATCGACCCCAAGGACGTCGGGCGCTCGTACGAGGCCGTGATCCGGGTCAACTCCCAGTCGGGCAAGGGCGGCATCTCCTACCTGCTCAAGTCCGAGCGGCACCTGGACCTGCCGCGTCGGCTGCAGATCGAGTTCTCGCGCGTCGTGCAGGCGTTCACCGACGCGGGCGGCCAGGAGGTCACGGGCGACGACATCTGGCGGATCTTCTCGGACGAGTACCTGCCGGTGGACCCGGACTCAGGCCTCGAGCCGTGGGGTCGCCTGAAGCTGCGTGGCACCCGGGCGGCTTCGAGCGAGGACGGACCGGACACCCTGGCCGTGGACGTCCTGGACCGCGGGGACGAGCTGACGCTCGACGGTTCGGGCAACGGGCCGGTCGCGGCGTTCGTCGACGCGATCGCCCACGTCGGCGTCGAGGTACGGGTCCTGGACTACGCCGAGCACGCGCTGTCGGAGGGTGGCGACGCCAACGCCGCGGCCTACGTCGAGTGCCAGGTGGGCGACGAGGTCCTGTGGGGCGTCGGCATCGACCCGTCGATCACGACGGCCTCGCTCAAGGCGATCGTCTCGGCCGTCAACCGTGCGGAGCGCGCCGCGGTCTGACCCGCGGGCTGCCACCTTCTCCGGGGTGCGGCGCTCGTGCGCGACGTGCGCACGAGCCCCGTACCCGGGGACCCGGTCTCGTGAGGGACCTGTGCACAGGGCCCCGAGCCGGGTGTGTGCACCGGGACGTGGGTGGCATGGCGGACAATAGGGGAGTGGTCCTCTACCGAGACGAAGCGATCGTGCTCCGCACCCAGAAGCTGGGCGAAGCCGACCGCATCGTCACCCTGCTGACACGGGAGAACGGCAAGGTCCGGGCCGTGGGCAAGGGGGTGCGGCGCACGTCGTCGCGCTTCGGCGCACGGCTCGAGCCCTTCATGTTCGTCGACGTGCAGCTCCACGTGGGGCGCAGCCTCGACGTCGTGACCCAGGTGGAGACCGTGGGTCCCTACGCCCGGGCGATCTGCGAGGACTACGGCCTCTACACCGCGGGGACCGCGATGCTGGAGACCGCCGACCGCCTGGTCGAGGCCGAGAAGGAGCCCGCGGTGCAGCAGTTCTGGCTGCTCGCGGGGGCCGTCCGCTCGCTCGCGGTCAACGCCCACGCCCCCGGCCTGCTCCTGGACTCCTACCTGCTGCGCGCCCTCGCGGTCGCGGGATGGGCGCCCAGCTTCACGGACTGCTCACGCTGCGGCGAGCCCGGCCCGCACCGCTCGTTCGCGGTGGCGCTGGGCGGGGCGGTGTGCGGTCGGTGTCGACCCCCAGGGTCCACCGCCCCCGCTCCCGAGACCTTCACGCTCCTCGCCGCGCTGCTCGCCGGCGAGTGGGACGTGGCGGACGCGTCGGACGCGTCCCACCGCAAGGAAGCCAGCGGCCTCGTGGCCGCCTACAGCCAATATCACCTGGAGAGAACGTTGCGATCACTGCGGATGGTGGAACGAGACGGAGCGGTCACGCCGCGGGCCGGAGGAGAGGCCTGATGGCCCGACCGATCCAGCCGCCCCCGCCTCATCCCTCGGGGGCCGTCGTGCCCAAGATCCCGGCGCGGTTCGTGCCCAACCACGTGGCGATCGTCATGGACGGCAACGGCCGATGGGCCAACGAGCGTGGTCTGCCGCGCACCGAGGGGCACAAGGCCGGCGAGGCCGCGTTGCTCGACGTCGTGGCAGGCGCGATCGAGATCGGCGTCAAGCACGTCTCGGCCTACGCGTTCTCGACCGAGAACTGGAAGCGTTCCCCCGAGGAGGTGCGCTTCCTCATGCAGTTCAACCGCGACGTGATCCGCCGTCGGCGCGACGAGATGAGCAGCTGGGGCGTCCGGATGCGCTGGGCGGGTCGCCGTCCGCGCCTGTGGGGCTCGGTCATCAAGGAGCTCGAGGACGCCGAGCGGCTCACCGCGGGCAACGACACCTGCACCCTGACGATGTGCGTCAACTACGGCGGCCGTGCCGAGATCGCGGACGCGGCACAGGCGATCGCGCAGGAGGTCGCGGCGGGTCGGTTGGACCCCAAGAAGGTCACCGAGAAGACCGTCGCCAAGTACCTCGACGAGCCGGACCTGCCGGACGTGGACCTGTTCCTGCGGTCCTCGGGCGAGCAGCGCACGTCCAACTTCATGATCTGGCAGGCCGCGTACGCGGAGATGGTCTTCCTGCCCGAGCACTGGCCGGACGTGGACCGTCGCAGCCTGTGGCGCGCGGTCGAGGAGTACGCGAGCCGAGACCGACGCTACGGCGGGGCGATCGACAAGTCGGCCGACCTCCCCTGACACCGAGACCAGGTCTTCCGTCGAGGGGAGAGGCCTCCAGCCTCCCCTCGACGGGGTCCTTTTGCGCAGCGCGAGGCGTCGCCCTGCGCGTGCGGGTGCCCTTCGCTAGCCTGCCCGGTATGACTCTTTCGATCGGCATGGTCACGGTGGACTCGACCGACCCGCGCCCCTTGGCGCAGTGGTGGGCACGGCAGACGGGCGGGCGCCTCGTCGACGAGGCGGACGGCTGGTTCCTCGAGGTCGTGCCTGCGGGCGACGGCCAGGGGCCTGTGCTCGGTTTCCAGAAGGTCGAGGACCCGACGCCCGGCAAGAACAAGGTCCACCTGGACCTGTCCGCGCCGGACCGGGCAGCCGAGGTCGAGCGCCTGGTCGCCGACGGCGCGGCCCTCGTGGCTGAGCACACGATCCCGGGCTACCGATGGTCGGTGCTCGCCGACCCGCAGGGCAACCAGTTCTGCCTGGGCGAGCCCGACGAGACGGCCACCGAGATCTCCTGACGGCAGGGGCCGTGACCGTCGACCCCGTCCGCGGTGGGTGGTCGTGCACGCAGCCGGCGGTCACGCGCGCCTCACGGACGGCCGAGGACGCAGGGCGCCTTCCTCGGGGCCGATGCGCCGAGCGCTCGGGGCACTGTCGCGAGGGTGCGCGGTCAGTCGCGCGGGCGGTCGGCCTGCGAGGGCTTCGCGTCGGATCCGCCGGTGCCGCGCGCGGGGTCGCGCGTGTCGTGCGGTGCGTCGAGCAGCAGGTCCGCCACGTCCCCGAACGGGTTGGCTCCGGACGGCCGGGCTCCTGCTGCTCCGTCCGCCGCCGGGCGGTCGTCGGTCGCGACTGCGTCGCCCGCGTGCGACCCGCTCGTCCCGTCCACGGCGTCCGCCGCGAGGGCGCGGGCACGGCGACGTCGCCGCGACGCGACGACGACCCACGCCACGAGGCCTGCGACGAGGAGCACGAGCACGGCCAGCCCGATCGGGCTACGGGCGGCGAGCAGCACCGCGGTGTTGAACGTCGCGATGCCGATCGTCGTCCAGATCGCGGCCCAGATGGCGCAGCCGGGCAGCAGCGCCGCGAGGTAGCGCGAGAACCTCATGCGCGTGTAGCCGGCCGTCAGGTTGATGACGGTCTGCACGCCCACGGTGAAGAAGGACAGCGTGACGGCGATGGGTCCCCACGTGTTGATCGTCGAGATCGCACGCTGTGCGCGCTCGCCCTCGAGGCGTCGCGACCACGACGTGTTGACCGTGCCGCGGGCCACACCGCGACCGGCCCAGTAGGTCGCCTGGGCGCGGACGAACACGATCGCGAACGCCGCGGCGTAGATGATCCAGTACGGCACACCGTCGATCGAGAAGATCCCCGACGAGTCGTCACCCGCCGCCGAGACGACCGCGGTGACGTGGTGCGCGGAGGCGAGCGATGTCGTCGGGCCGGGGAACGCGTCGGCGAGCGCCCCGAGGAGCGCGGCGCTCATGCGCCCTGCTTCGCCCGGCACGCCGCGCACGTGCCGAACAGCTCGATGGTGTGCTGGATGTCCGTGAAGCCGTGCGCAGCACCCACCTGGGAGGCCCAGGTCTCGACGGTCGGGCCGTCGATCTCCACGGCCGTGCCGCACGCACGGCACACCAGGTGGTGGTGGTGCTCGCTGCGCTCGCACTTGCGGTACAGGCTCTCGCCGTCCTCGGTGCGCAGGACGTCGACGTGCCCGCCCTCCGCGAGGGTCTGCAGGGTGCGGTAGACCGTCGCCAGGCCCACCGCATCGCCCCGGGCGCGCAGCAGCTCGTGGAGCTGTTGCGCGCTGCGGAAGTCGGGCAGGTCCTCGAGAGCCTCCGAGACTGCCGCCCGCTGCCGGGTCATGCGCTGCATCGCTCGCCACCTTCCACGTGGACGTCGTCGGGGATGTCGGGGTGCGGGTCGTGCGACGTGCGTGGCCGGCGCCGCACGAGCACGGGCCGCAGGATCGCCACGACCGCGTAGAGGGCGATCGCCAGGACGACGATCGTGGCCCCCGGGGACAGAGTCTGCCAGTACGTGACGGACAGTCCGACCACGCAGACCACGACCCCGATGATCATGGCCAGCGCCATGGTCCGGCGGAACGAGATGGTCACGAGCTGGGCGATCGCGACGGGCACGATCATGAGCGCGCTGACGAGCAGGAGGCCCACGACGCGCATGGCCACGGTCACGGTCAGTGCCGCGATGACGGCGATCGCGATGTTGAGCGCCCGCACGGGCAGACCCGACGCGCGCGAGAACTCCTCGTCGTAGCTCACCGCGAACAGTGCCGCTCGCAGGCCCATGCCGACCGCGAGGATGAGCACGCCGAGGAACAGCGTGAGCCACAGGTCGGTGGGCGAGACGCTGGAGATCGAGCCGAACAGGTACTGCATGAGGTTGCCCGAGCTTGCCGCCGGCGACCCCGATGAGCAGCACGCCGCCGGCGATCCCGCCGTAGAACATCAGGGCCAGGGCGACGTCGCCGCTCGTGCGCCCGCGCTCGCGCACGATCTCGATGATCACCGAACCGATCACGGCCGCGACCACGGCGCCGGGGATCGCGAGCGCGTCGTTGGGGACCACGCCCATGGCGCCGCCCACCAACCAGCCGAGCGCGACACCGGTCAGGGCCACGTGCCCGATCCCGTCGCCGAGCAGCGACAGCTTGCGCTGCACGAGATAGGTCCCCATGACGGGCGCGGTGACCCCGACGAGCACGGCCGCGATCAGGGCGCGCTGCATGAAGGGGTCGGAGAGCATCCCGACGAGCTCGTCCAGGGCGTTCACGAGGCGGCTCCACGGTCGATACGGGCGGGGGCGGGGGAGTGATGGGTGAGCGGTGCGTCGGTCAGGCCCATGTCCGCACCGGGCGAGGCGCCGCGCTCGGGGTCGTCGCCGTGCGGGTGCAGGTGCTCGTGGTCCGGCCCGGCGTGCGCCGACGTGACGCGGGGCGGGGCGCCGTCGTGGACGACCAGGCCGTGCCGCAGGACCACGCAGCGCTGGATGAGCGGCGCGAGCGCGCCCAGCTCGTGCAGGACGACCAGGACCGTCATGCCGTCGCGCGTGAGCTCGGTCAGCGTCGCGGCGAACGCCTCCTGGCTGGGCTGGTCCACGCCTGCGACGGGCTCGTCGAGGATGAGCAGCCGGGGGTCGCGAGCGAGGGCCCGGGCGATGAGGACGCGCTGCTGCTGGCCCCCGGAGAGCTCGTGCACCGCGCTCTGCGCGCGGTCGGCGAGGCCGACGCGGTCGAGGGCCTCCCGGGCCGTCGCGCGCCAGCCACGAGGCAGCCGGATGCGGCGTCCGTGGAGCAGGCCCGACGCGACGACCTCCTCGGCCGTCGAGGGCACGCCGGCCTGTGCGGAGACGCGCTGGGGGACGTAGCCGAGCTGCGCCCACGGGACCTGGGGGCCCAGGTCCGCGCCCGAGGAGCCGCACGTGGCCCGACGCGAGCGGCACGATGCCCACGAGGGACTTCACGAGCGTCGACTTGCCCGAGCCGTTAGCGCCGAGCAGCGCGACGACCTCGCCGCGCTCGACCGTGAGGTCGACGCCGCGCAGGATGTCGCTGCTGCCGAGGGTCACGTGGATCCCGGTGGCCTCGATCGCCGAAGGGGTCTGGAGGGAGGTGCTCATGCGCAGGCCAGGCCGGTGCGCAGCGCCTCCAGGTTGTTCCGCATGACGTCAAGGTAGTCGCTGCCGGTGTCGCTCAGGCCCTCGAGGGGGTCGAGGACCGCGGCCTGCACACCGACGTCCTGCGCGAGGGTCTGGGTCGACCTTGGGGCTCGCGAGGGTCTCGAAGAAGATCGTCGTGATGCCGTGGTCACGGACGACGTCCGCGACCTCGCGCAGGCGTGCAGGGGAGGGCTCGGCCTCGGGGTCGATCCCGGAGATGCCGATCTGCTCCAGGCCGTAGCGCTCGGCGAGGTAGCCGAACGCCTCGTGCGAGGTCACGAGGTAGGGGCTCGCGCAGCTCGGCGAGACCCTCGCTGTACTCGGTGTCGAGCGCGGTCAGGTCGGCCGTGAGCGCGGCCAGGTTGGCCGCGTACTCGTCGGCGCCGTCGGGGTCGATCGCCGTGAGCTCGGCCGCCACCTGCTCGGCGACCGGGACCAGGCGCGTGGGGTCGAGCCAGAAGTGGGGGTCGAGGCCGCCCTCGGACGAGTGGTCGTGCCCGTCGTCCGCGTGGCCTTCCTCGGCGTCCGCCGTGCTCGTGCCCGCCTCCGACCCGCCCGGGTGCTCCTCGAGGCCTGCGGCCTCGGACGCGTCGACGACGTGCGCCGGCTGGCGACCTTCGACGGCCTCGTCGACGGCCGCCTGGAAGCCGGACTGGTAGACGACGAGGTCGGCCGTGCCGACCGTGCGGGCCTGGGCGGGCGAGAGCTCGAGGTCGTGGGGCTCGGCCGCGGGCGGGGTGAGGTTGGAGACCTCGACGCGGTCGCCGCCCACACGCTCGGCGACGAACTGCAAGGGATAGAACGACGCGAGCACCTGCACGGTGTCTCCGTCACCTCCGGACCCGCCGCCGCCCGACGTCCCTCCGGAGCCGCACGCCGCCAGGGTGAGCGTCGTCGCGAGGGCGACGGAGCTGAGGAGGGCGGCACGGTGCGATCGAGAGAGGAAGGGCATGTCCCCATCGTCGTTGATATTGATAACGGATGTCAACAAGGGGTGGTGTGGCCTGGGTGACACCATGCCCGGGGGGACATGACCGCCCGACGGCGCCTGCGCCGTCGGGCCTGCGGGTCACCCCGGACTCACCTCGCCAGGAAAGACCGAGTAGCCTGGGACGTTGGCGCCCACGGCTCCTCGCCCGCCTCGTCGCGGCGACCGGGGCGCCTGTCCTGCACCGTCCCGCACGAAGCCACGTGCGGGGTACACACGATTTCCTGGAGTGATCGCCCGTGGCCACTGCGCCCTCTCGACTCGATGCCGTCGTCTCCCTCGCCAAGCGGCGCGGGTTCGTCTTCCCCTCGGGCGAGATCTACGGCGGTACCCGCTCCGCGTGGGACTACGGGCCCCTGGGCGTCGAGCTCAAGGAGAACATCAAGAAGCAGTGGTGGCGCACCATGGTCACGAGCCGTGACGACGTCGTGGGCCTCGACTCCTCCGTGATCCTCCCGCGCCAGGTCTGGGTCGCCTCGGGCCACGTCGGCGTCTTCACCGACCCGCTCACCGAGTGCCTCTCGTGCCACAAGCGGTTCCGCGAGGACCAGATGATCGAGGAGTTCGAGGAGAAGAAGGGCCGCGCCCCCGAGGGCGGCCTCGCCGACATCGCCTGCCCCAACTGCGGCACGCGCGGCCAGTGGACCGAGCCCCGCGACTTCAACATGATGCTCAAGACCTACCTCGGCCCCGTCGAGGACGAGTCCGGGATGCACTACCTGCGCCCCGAGACCGCGCAGGGCATCTTCGTGAACTTCGCAGAACGTCGTGGGCGCGGCACGCAAGAAGCCGCCGTTCGGCATCGGCCAGATCGGCAAGTCGTTCCGCAACGAGATCACGCCCGGGAACTTCATCTTCCGCACGCGCGAGTTCGAGCAGATGGAGATGGAGTTCTTCGTCGAGCCCGGGACGGACGAGGAGTGGCACCAGTACTGGATCGACCTGCGCACCAACTGGTACGTCGACCTCGGCATCTCGCGCGACAACCTGCGTCTCTACGAGCACCCCCAGGAGAAGCTGTCGCACTACTCGACCCGCACGGTCGACATCGAGTACCGCTTCGGCTTCAAGGGGTCGCGAGTGGGGCGAGCTCGAGGGCGTCGCGAACCGCACCGACTTCGACCTCAAGACCCACTCGGAGCACTCCGGCAAGGACCTCACCTACCGTGACCCCGTCACGAACGAGAAGTACGTCCCGTACGTGATCGAGCCCGCCGCGGGCCTGACGCGCTCGCTCATGGCGTTCCTCGTCGAGTCCTACCACGAGGAGGAGGCGCCCAACGCGAAGGGCGGCACCGACGTCCGCACGGTGCTCCGCCTCGACCCGCGCCTCGCGCCCGTCAAGGCAGCCGTGCTGCCGCTGAGCCGCAACGAGCAGCTCTCGCCCAAGGCGCGTGACCTCGCGGCCGAGCTGCGCAAGTACTGGAACGTCGACTTCGACGACGCGGGCGCGATCGGCCGTCGATACCGCCGCCAGGACGAGATCGGCACGCCGTTCTGCATCACGGTCGACTTCGACACGCTCGAGGACCAGGCCGTGACGATCCGCCACCGCGACTCCATGGAGCAGGAGCGCGTCGCGCTCGACCAGGTGACCGCCTACCTGGCTGCGCGCCTCCTCGGCGCCTAGCACGCCCGCCCCTCGGGGCAGAGAAGGGCCGCCGTCCACCCGTGGGCGGCGGCCCTTTTTCGCCTGCCGCAGGGTTGGTGGGAGAATGGCCCGGTGACCCTCCCCACCCTTTCCGACGCCTCGCGCGCGCCCGAGACCCCGGCGCCCGCAACCGGACACGTGCTGCCGCCCCTGCGGATCGGGCCCCACGTCGTCGACACCCCCGTGGTCCTGGCCCCCATGGCGGGCGTGACCAACGCGGCCTTCCGCCGGCTGTGCCGCGAGCACGGCGCGGGCCTGTACGTCGCGGAGATGGTGACGAGCCGGGCGCTCGTCGAGCGCAACGAGGAGTCGCTGCGGATCGTCACGTTCGAGGACGACGAGACGACACGCTCGGCCCAGGTCTACGGCGTGGACCCGGCCACGGTCGGCGCAGCGGTGCAGATCATCGCGGGCGAGGACCGCGCCGACCACGTCGACCTCAACTTCGGCTGCCCGGTGCCCAAGGTGACCCGCAAGGGCGGCGGCTCGGCGCTGCCGTGGAAGAAGGACCTGTTCACATCGATCGTCCGGGCCGCGGTCAAGGCCGCCGAGCCGTACGGCGTGCCCGTCACGATCAAGATGCGCAAGGGCATCGACGAGGACCACCTGACGTACCTGGAGGCCGGGCTCATCGCCCAGGCCGAGGGGGTCGCGGCCGTCGCGCTGCACGCACGGACCGCGGCCGACTACTACAGCGGTACCGCGGACTGGTCGGCCATCGCGCGGCTCAAGGAGACCGTGACCGAGATCCCGGTCCTCGGCAACGGGGACATCTGGTCGGCCGAGGACGCCGTACGCATGGTGCGGGAGACGGGCTGCGACGGCGTCGTCGTCGGGCGCGGGTGCCAAGGTCGGCCCTGGCTCTTCGCCGACCTGGCCGCAGCGTTCGCCGGCTCGGACGTGCGCGTGACGCCCGGCCTGCGCGAGGTCGCCGAGACCATCTACCGTCACGGCGAGCTCATGATCGAGTACTTCGGTGGCGACGAGGGCAAGGGCATGCGCGACCTGCGCAAGCACATGGCCTGGTACCTCAAGGGGTACGCGGTGGGCGGCGAGGCTCGGCAGGGTCTCGCGATGGTCTCGACCCTCGAGGAGCTGCGCGGCAAGCTCGACGCGCTCGACCTCGACCAGCCCTACCCGGGCGAGGCCGCCGAGGGCCAGCGTGGTCGCGCCGGCTCGCCCAAGAAGCCGCACCTTCCCTACAGGTGGCTCGACTCGCGCGAGCTCTCCGAGGAGTTCGAGGAGAAGCTGCGCGAGGCCGAGCTGAGCGTCTCGGGGGGCTGAGGCCCGCGAGCCGGTACAACGGACGACGGCCCGGTGCCAGAGGATCTCCTCCGGCACCGGGCCGTCGTCGCGGACAGGGGGGTTGTGGCCCCTGGGTCGGTCGCAGACCCGTCGGACCGCGCGAGCGGCCCGACGGGCTACGAGGTCACGCGCGGAACCACACCGTGGTGTCGGAGGGCACGCGCACCTGCGGGTCGGCGCTGCGGTCGGAGAACGTGGGGCCGCTCTCGACCAGCACCTGCACGCCGTGCGGCAGGACGACCGGCTCGGAGCCGAGGTTCGCCAGGACGACCACGTCGCCGTTGCGGAACGCGATGACGTCCGTGGAGTCCGCGTAGGCGTCGACCCAGGCGAGCGAGCCCGCACCGAGGTTCTCGGCCTTGCGGATCTCGAGCGCGGTCTTGTACATCTCGAACGTCGAGCCGGCCACACCGTACTGGGCGTCCGCCGCGAGGGCCTTGTAGGAATCGGGCTGCGGGAGCCAGGTCTTGGCCGTGGAGCCGAACCCGAGGCCGGGGGCCTCGGCGGACCAGGGCAGCGGGACACGGCAGCCGTCGCGGCCGGCCTCGGCGCCCTCGGTGCGGAAGAACGCCGGGTCCTCGCGGACGTCGTTCGGCAGCGAGGTGTGCTCGGGCAGCCCGAGCTCCTCGCCCTGGTACAGGTAGGAGCTGCCCGGCAGGCCGAGCATGAGCAGGCTCGCGGCGCGGGCGCGGCGCAGCCCGAGCTCCTCGTCGGGCTGGGGCTCGTGCGCGACAGATCCCGTTGGGACGCAGGCCGGGCTCGGCCAGGCCGAGGCGCGAGGGGTGACGAACGACGTCGTGGTTGGAGAGCACCCAGGTGGTCGGGTGCGCCGACCTCGTCGGAGGCGTGCAGCGACGCGGCGACGACGGCGCGCAGGGGCGCGGCCTCCCAGGCCGTGGTCAGGAACGAGAAGTTGAAGGCCTGGTGCATCTCGTCGGGGCGCACGTAGCGGGCCAGGCGCGAGAGCGGCTCGACCCAGGCCTCGGCCACGAGGGCGCGGTCGCCGTCGTACTCGGCCAGGACCTTGTGCCAGGCGCGGTAGATGTCGTGCACGCCCTCCTGGTCGAACATGGGGCCCGAGTTGCCCGCACCCGTGGAGCCGTCCTCGGGAGCGCCCGCATCGGTGCCGTCGACCATCGAGACCGAGCCGTCCCAGTCGGGCAGCCCGTCCTGCTTGACCATGCCGTGCGCGACGTCGATGCGGAAGCCGTCGACGCCCTTGTCGAGCCAGAAGCGCAGGACGTCCTCGAACTCGGCGCGGACCTCGGGGTTGTTCCAGTCGAGGTCGGGCTGGGTCGAGTCGAACATGTGCAGGTACCACTGACCCGGCACCTCGCCCTCGGCGCCGGTCACGACGTGCGCGCCGGGCCCTGCGGTCACGCGGGTCCAGGCCGGGCCGCCGAAGATCGACTGCCAGTTGTTGGGGGGCAGCTCGCCGTTCTCACCCTTGCCGTCGCGGAACAGGTACCGGGCGCGCTCGGGCGAGCCCTCGGGCGCCGGCGAGCGCCTCCTGGAACCAGGCATGCTGGTCGGAGGTGTGGTTCGGGACCACGTCGACGATGACGCGGATGCCCATCGCGTGAGCCGCGGCGAGCATCTCGTCGAAGTCGGCGAGCGTGCCGAACAGCGGGTCCACGTCGCGGTAGTCGGAGACGTCGTAGCCGGCGTCCTTCTGCGGGGAGCGGTAGAAGGGCGAGAGCCAGACGGCGTCGATCCCCAGCGCCTTGAGGTGCGGCAGGCGGGCGGTCACGCCCGGCAGGTCGCCGATCCCGTCACCGTTGCCGTCGGCGAAGGACCGCGGGTAGACCTGGTAGATCACTGCGTCGCGCCACCACTCACCGGGGCCCTCGTGGGCTGCGTGGACGAGCTGGGTGGCGGTCAGTGCAGGTGCGGAGTCGACCTCGGCCGCCGGGATCGAATCGATACGAGACATGGAGTACAGGTCCTCACTGTGTGCGGGGTGTGGCGTGGTGGAGCGTGTTCTGGGGGTGGTGGCCGACGGTCCGGGGCGCCGGGTGCGGCGAGGCGGTCCGTGCGGGAAACCGGGCGTCGTGGCCCGGAGGATCACCGGTACGGGGATCGTGGGCGCGACCGATGAAGGAGGTGCGCCCGACGAGCCGTCGTCCGAGTGTAAGCGCTTACGGCTAGGGGTTGTCGAGTCGAGGGCCCGGTGCTGCGCCCGTCGATCCGCGCACGATGAGCTCGGGCTGGAAGAGCAGCTCGGACCGCGGGGCCCTGTCGCCGGAGATCTCGGTGAGCAGCGCGCTGATCGCCGCCTGACCCATCGCGGACACGGGCTGGCGCACCGTGGTCAGCGGGGGATCGGTGAAGGCGATCAGCGGCGAGTCGTCGTAGCCGACGACCGAGACGTCCTCGGGGACGCGCAGGCCACGAGCGCGGGCCGCACGGATGGCGCCGAGCGCCATGAGGTCCGAGCCGCACACGATCGCGGTGTGCCCCGAGTCGATGAGCTCGCCGGCCGCGGCCTGGCCGCCCTCGACCGTGAAGAGGGTCACGACGATGTGGTCCTGCGCCTCGGTGACGTCCGAGGCCAGCCCGTGCCGCACGAGCGCGTCGGCGAAGCCGGCGAGCTTGCGCTGGGCCGGCACGAACCGGCCGGGGCCGATCGCGAGGCCGATCCTGCGGTGGCCGAGCGACTCGAGGTGGCGTACCGAGAGCTCGACGCTCGCGATGTCGTCGGGCGAGACGAACGGGGCGTCCACGCCTGGCGCGTAGCCGTTGACCAGGACGATGGGCATCCCGCGGCTGCGCAGGCGCTCGTAGCGGTCGTGGCTCGCCTGCGTGTCTGCGTGCAGGCCTGAGATGAAGACGATGCCGTCGACCGCGTGGTCGAGGAGCATCTCCACGTACTCGTCCTCGGTGGTGCCCCCCGGTGACTGCGTGCACAGTAGGGGGGTGTACCCGTGCTCGGAGAGCAGCGACTCGATGATCTGCGCGAAGGCGGGGAAGACGGGGTTCGTCAGCTCCGGGACGATCAGGCCGACGAGGCCGGCCGACCGGTTGCGGAGCTTCTCGGGGCGTTCGTAGCCGAGGAGGTCCAGCGCAGCGAGCACTGCTTGGCGCGTCTCGCTGGCGACACCGGCCTTCCCGTTCAGGACGCGCGAGACCGTCGCAGTACTGACGCCGGCTTGTTCGGCGAGATCTGTGAGACGGGTACGCACGTGGGGCAGTGTAGGTGACACCGGACCTCCTCGTCCTGGTTGCTCGCCGGTCGGATGGTTCTGGACAGGCGACTGTGTGCGACGAGCTGTTTCGCCGTTGTGTGCAAAGCGTTGCATGAAAGTTACCGCAAGCGCTTGCACGATGGCTACCCGACGTCGTACGGTCGTGCACATCAGGGCCAAGGAGGGCAGGTTCGCCACCCTTGGCTGACATCTCGAATGCTTGGAGTGACTCAGATGCGACGGAGCATCCTTCTAGCCGCAGCGATCGGCACCACGCTGACGCTCACTGCCTGCTCCGGCGGCGGCAGCGGAGACGACGAGACCACCTCGGGGTCCGGCGAATCGTCCGGCTCGACCGGTGCGCTGACGGTCTGGGTCGACGAGACCCGTCAGGCCGCGGTCACGGATGCCGCGAAGGCCTTCGAGGCCGAGAACGGCACCAAGGTCGAGGTCGTCCTCAAGAACTTCGACGACATCCGCGCGGACTTCCTCGCGCAGGTCCCGACCGGCAAGGGCCCCGACATCACGGTCGGCGCGCACGACTGGCTCGGCGAGTTCACGACCAACGGCGTCGTCGCCCCCCTCGAGCTGGGCGACAAGGCGTCGGAGTTCGAGAAGGTCTCGATCGAGGCCTTCACGCAGGACGGCCAGGTCTACGGCCTGCCCTACGCGATCGAGAACATCGCGCTCATCCGCAACACCGCGCTCGCCCCCGCGGCGCCCGCCACGTGGGACGAGGCCATCGCCGCAGGACAGGCCGCCGGGACCAAGTTCCCGATCCTCGTCCAGTCGGACGGCGCCAAGGGTGACCCGTACACGCACTACCCCTTCCAGACGTCGTTCGGCGCCCCGGTGTTCTCGCAGAACGCTGACGGCTCCTACACCTCCGAGCTCGCCATGGGCGGCCCCGAGGGCCAGGCGTTCGCGACGTGGCTCGGTGCGCAGGGTGCCGCAGGCAACCTCAGCCAGGACACGACGTACGACATCGCGGTCGAGGCCTTCAAGAACGGCGAGTCGCCCTTCATCGTCGGTGGCCCGTGGATGATCGAGTCCTTCGAGGGCCTGGACCTCTCGATCGACCCGGTCCCCAGCGCCGGTGGCCAGCCCGCCCAGCCGTTCGTGGGTGTGCAGGGCTTCTACCTGAGCAACCAGAGCAAGAACGCCCTCGTCGCCAACGACTTCCTCGTCAACTTCCTCTCGACCGAGGAGGCCCAGACGGCCCTGTACAAGGCGGGCAACCGTTCGCCGGCGCTCACCGTCTCGGCTGACAAGGCCGCTGCCGAGGACCCGATCATCGCGGGCTTCCGCGCCGTCGGTGCCGACGCCGTCCCGATGCCCTCCATCCCCGAGATGGCTTCGGTGTGGAGCTTCTGGGGCGTGACCGAGGCAGCCATCGTCGGTGGCGCAGACCCCATCCCCACCTGGGACAAGATGATCGCCGACATCCAGGCAGCGATCGGTTCCTGATCACCTGACCTCGTGGCCGTGGCGCCTGGCGCCACGGCCACGAGCCGTCGGCGCGGACCGCACCAGCGGTGCGCGCCAGCCCCATGACGCGGGCCGTACCCCCGTGTCGCACGACTACGGAGGCTCGATGTCCGCCCCACAGATCACGCCCACCGACACCGAAGTCGGCGCTCCGGAGGACTCCGGGCCGCCCCAGGGCCCCCGCGCGCAGCGCCCCCGTCGGGACCGTGACGGTTCGCACGCCCGGAACTACAGCCCCGGGTTCTTCGTCAAGCTCGCCCTCATGGCCGTCATCGACGCGCTCGGCGTGTACGTGGTCTGGTCCGCGTGGAGCGCGGAGTCGTACGGGATCCTCGCGGCGATGCTGGCCATGCTCGTCGCCGCCAACTGGGTCTACTTCTCCAAGCGGGCGCTGCCGCTCAAGTACATCCTCCCCGGCCTGCTGTTCCTGCTCGCCTACCAGATCTTCGTCGTGGCCTACACGGGCTACATCGCCTTCACCAACTACGGCACGGGCCACAACACGACCAAGGACCAGGCGGTCGAGGCGCTGCTCGTGCAGAACGAGCGCCGGGTCGAGGGCTCCGAGTCCGCACCGCTCACGGTCCTCGTGGACGGCGACGAGCTCGCCTTCGCGATCGTCACCCCGGACGGGGACGTCGAGGTCGGCACGGCCGAGCAGCCCCTCACGGTGGTGGACGGCGCCGAGGTCGTGGCCGGCCGCGCCGCAGAGGTCCCCGGCTACGACGTCCTCGAGCGCGGCCAGGTGCTCGAGCGCCAGGAGGAGGTCACCAACCTCCGCGTGCCGGTGTCCGACGACCCCGAGGACGGTTCGATCCGCACGCCCGACGCCATGACGGGCTACGTCTACACCTCGACGCTCGAGTGGGACGCCGCGAGCGACACCATGACGGACACGACCACCGGGACCGTCTACACGCCCAACGACGACGGGCAGTTCGAGGCCGCGGACGGCTCGACCCTGGCCGTGGGCTGGCGCGTCGCGGTCGGGTTCGACAACTTCGTCACCGCGTTCTCGGACGGGCGCTACGCGCAGCCGTTCGTCAAGATCCTCGCTTGGACGTTCGTCTTCGCGATCGGTCTCGGTCGCGACGACGTTCCTGCTGGGTCTGTTCCTCGCGATCACGTTCAACGACGTCCGCATGCGCGGCCGCAAGATCTATCGCGTGCTCATGATCCTGCCGTACGCGATCCCGGGGTTCCTCGCGGCCCTGCTGTGGTCCGGCCTGCTCAACACACGGTTCGGCTTCATCAACGAGGTCATCTTCGGTGGGGCGGAGATCCCGTGGCTGACGGACCCGGTCCTCGCGAAGCTCTCCGTGCTGTTCGTGAACCTGTGGCTGGGCTTCCCGTACATGTTCCTGATCTGCACGGGCGCGCTGCAGTCGCTGCCGTCGGACGTCATGGAGGCCGCGAAGATCGACGGCGCCGGGCGCTGGCGCACGTGGCGCTCGGTCACGCTGCCGCTGCTGCTCATCTCGACGGCGCCGCTGCTGATCTCGTCGTTCGCGTTCAACTTCAACAACTTCACGCTCATCTACATGCTCACCGGGGGTGGTCCACGGTTCGCGGACGCCTCGGTGCCGCTCGGCCACACGGACATCCTGATCTCGATGGTCTACCAGATCTCCGGCGTCGACGGCTCGGCCCCCAAGAACTTCGGGCTCGCGAGCGCGCTGTCGATCGTCATCTTCGTGATCGTCGGCACCATCTCGGCCCTGGCCTTCCGGAGCACCCGCAAGTTCGAGGAGATCAACTGACATGGCGACCACCTCTGTCTCCCCTTCCGTCGGCTCGTCCTCGGGCAGCTCGTCGGGCATCCCGTCCGGCTCGGCTGTCGGCCGTCAGCGCATGAAGCCGGGCCGCTGGTTCAGCGAGCTCGGCTGGCGCCACCTCGTGGGTGTCGTCGCCGTCGTGTTCGCGGCGTTCCCGCTGGTCTACGTGCTGTCGGCCTCGCTCTCGGAGAACGGCACCCTGACCGGCTCGAACACGCTCTTCAGCGACGTGAGCACCGCGAACTACGCACAGCTGAGCGAGTCGCTGTTCTGGACGTGGATGCTCAACACGCTCGTGATCGCCGTGGTGACCTCGGTCGGCACGGTCCTCATGGGGGCTGCGGCGGCCTACGCGTTCTCGCGCTTCCGCTTCTCAGGGCGTCGCGCGGGCCTCACGTCGCTGCTCATCATCCAGATGTTCCCGCAGATGCTCGCGTTCATCGCGATCTTCCTGCTGCTGCTGAGCCTCGGTGACGTGGTCCCGGTCCTGGGCCTGGACAGCAAGCTCGTCGCTCATCTGCGTGTACCTCGGTGGTGCGCTGGGCGTGAACACGTTCCTCATGTACGGGTTCTTCAACACGGTCCCGCGCGAGCTCGACGAGGCCGCCAAGATCGACGGCGCGACGCACGCACAGATCTACTGGACGATCATCCTGCGCCTGGTGGCGCCGATCCTCGCAGTGGTCGCGCTGCTGTCCTTCATCAGCACGTACGGCGAGTTCATCATCGCCCGCATCGTGCTGACGTCCGAGTCCAACTGGACGCTCGCGGTGGGCCTGTACGGCTGGGTCTCGTCGCTGCGCGAGGCGAACTGGGGCCTGTTCACGGCCGGCGCCGTGGTCTCGGCGCTGCCGGTGCTGGCGCTGTTCCTCTACCTGCAGAAGTACATCGTGGGCGGTCTGACGGCCGGTTCGGTCAAGGGCTGAGCATGAGCTCCTCCCTGCCCGACGACGTCACGTCCGCCGGGTCGACCACCTCGCCTCGCGAGGTGGTCGCCCTGGCGGCGCACCACGACGGGTCCGAGGTCTACGTCCCCGGGGGCACGCCCGCCCTCGGGGACGTGGTTCCCGTCCGGGTCCGCGTGCCGCGGCTGCCGGGCGGTCCCGCCGCCCAGGTCCGGTCCGTGTGGCTGCGGACGGTCCGCGACGGCGAGCCCCGCCTGTCCCAGGCACGGCTCGAGCGCGAGGACGAGCACGAGTCCTGGTACGTCGCCGACGTCCTGGTCCACAACCCCGTCACGAGCTATCGGTTCTTCCTGGACGTCCCGGGCGGGTACCAGTGGCTCAACGGGCGCGGCGTCTTCGCCCGCGACGTGCCGGACGCTGCGGACTTCCGCCTCACGGTCCACCCGTCCGCGCCGTCCTGGATGGGCGACGGCGTGGTCTACCAGGTCTTCCCTGACCGCTTCGCGCGCTCGGCCGACGCCGACGAGCGGCCGGTCCCGGACTGGGCCCAGCCCGCGGACTGGGACGACGAGCCCCTCGCAGGCGGCCCCGGCGTGGGGACGCAGTACTACGGCGGCGACCTGCGGGGCATCGAGGAGCACCTCGACCACCTCCAGGACCTCGGGGTGGGGACGGTCTACCTGACCCCGGTCTTCCCCGGGCGCTCCAACCACCGCTACGACGCGAGCACGTTCGACCACGTCGACCCGCTCCTGGGCGGCGACGAGGCCTACGCCTCGCTCTCGCGCGCCGTGCACGCGCGCGGCATGCGGCTGCTCGGCGACCTGACGACGAACCACACGGGCGCGGGGCACGAGTGGTTCGAGCGTGCGCACGCCGACGCGTCGAGCCCCGAGCGCGACTGGTTCTACTGGACGCCTGGAGAGCCCGGCTACGTGGGCTGGCTCGAGCACGCGTCGCTGCCCAAGCTCAACTACGGCTCGCCCACGCTCGGGGCGCGGATGATCGACGGGCCGGGCTCCGTCGTCGGGCGCTACCTGGGCGAGCCCTTCTCGCTCGACGGCTGGCGCATCGACGTCGCCAACATGACGGGCCGCTACGCCGACGAGGACCGCACGCTCGAGATCGCGCGTCGCATCCGGGCGACCATGAACGAGGTCAACCCGGACTCGGTCCTGGTCAGCGAGCACTTCCACGACGCGTCGCTCGACCTGGCCGGTGACGGCTGGCACGCCAACATGAACTACTCGGCGTTCACGCGTCCCGTCTGGACGTGGCTCGCCCCGCACGACTCGACCGTCCCGTTCCTTGGGCTGCCCGTCACGACCCCGCGGCGTGGTGGGCGCAGCATGGTCGAGACCATGCGCGACTTCGATGCCGTGCTGCCGTGGGCCGTCACGTCGCGCCAGTGGAACATGCTCGGCTCGCACGACACCCCGCGCCTGCGCTCGATCGTCGGCTCGGCCGAGATGGTCGAGGTCGCCGCGACGCTCCTGCTGACCTATCCCGGCACGCCCGTGATGTTCGCGGGCGACGAGGTGGGTCTCGTGGGCACCAACGGCGAGCACGCGCGCGTGCCCATGCCGTGGGACCGACCCGACCGCTGGGACACCGACACGTTCGAGGTCTACCGGCGACTGGTCGCGATGCGCCGGGGGAGCCGTGCGCTGCGCGAGGGCGGCCTGCGGTGGCTCCTGGTCGACGACGACGCCGTGGCGTACCTGCGCGAGACGGCCGACGAGCGCGTGCTCGTCGTCGTCGCGCGCGACGCGTGGGCCGGTGCTCGCCTGCCTCGGCACCTGCTCACCAGCACCGAGCCCGAGCACCTGTACGGCGAGCTCGGTCTCGAGGTCGTGGCCGACGGGCTCGACCTGGCGGGCGACGGTCCGGGCGTCGGGGTGTGGCGGATCGGCTGAGCCGGTACGCACACGTGGTCTCCGCCGAGAGGTGAGTAGATGCCCCTGATCCCTGCGGATCAGGGGCATCTACTCACTTCTCGGCGCGGAGGTGGTGCGGGGGCGGCGCGCCATCGCGGACCGTCCGCGTCGATAGGGTGGGACACGTGCCGCACACCACGCCAGGAAACGCCCTCGGGTACTCGGCCGCCGACGTCGAGCGCTGGGTCCCCGAGCCGCCCAAGAGCAAGTCCCGCACGCCCTTCGAGCGCGACCGGGCGCGTGTCGTCCACTCGTCCGCGCTGCGCAGGCTCGGCGCCAAGACCCAGGTCCTGGGCCCGGGCTCCGACGACTTCGTGCGCACGCGCCTCACGCACAGCCTCGAGGTCGCCCAGGTGGGTCGGGAGATGGGCCGTGCCCTGGGCTGCGACCCCGACGTCGTCGACACCGCGTGCCTGGCCCACGACCTGGGGCACCCGCCGTTCGGGCACAACGGGGAGCGGGCGCTCGCGGAGATCATGGCCGACCACGGTGGGTTCGAGGGCAACGCCCAGACCCTGCGCCTGCTGACGCGGCTCGAGCCCAAGGTCTTCGCGGCGGACGGCACACCCGTCGGGCTCAACCTGACCCGCGCGAGCCTCGACGCGAGCGTCAAGTACCCGTGGCGCAGGGGCGAGGGACCGCGGCGCCCCGACGGGACCACGACCCACAAGTTCGGCGTCTACCCCGACGACGTGCCCGTCTACACGTGGCTGCGCGAGGGCGCCCCCGAGCACGTCAAGTGCATGGAGGCCCAGGTCATGGACCTGGCCGACGACATCTCCTACTCGGTGCACGACGTCGAGGACGCGATCGTGGGCGGCAAGCTCGACCTCGCGGTGCTGGCCGACCCGGACGAGCGCGGGCGCGTCGTGGCCGCCGTGCGCGCCTGGTACGGCGACGCCTACGACGAGGCCGAGCTCGACGCCGCGATCTCCCGCCTCGAGGCGACGGGCCACCTATTGCGTGGTTTCGACGGGTCGCGCCGGGCGCTCGCGGCGCTCAAGGACTCGACGAGCCAGCTCATCGGCCGCTTCAGCGGGGCGGCCCAGGCCGCGACGCGCGAGGAGTACGGCGAAGGCACGCTCACGCGCTACTCGGCCCGGCTCGTGGTCCCCGCGACGACGTCCGCGGAGATCCTGGTGCTCAAGGGCATGGCCGTGGCGTACGTCATGGCCCCGCGCGAGCAGGAACCGCTGCACCACCAGCAGCGCCAGGTCCTCGCCGACCTGGTCGAGGTCTTCAGCGACAAGGCGCCCGACGCGCTCGAGGCGCCCTTCGCCGCGGACTGGCTCGAGGCGCCCGACGACGCCGCTCGCCTTCGTGTGGTCGTCGACCAGGTCGCGTCGCTCACCGACGTCAGCGCCTACCAGCTGCACGACCGGTGGGTCTCCGGCCCGCGCTGATCCACCGCACGCCCGCGGCCCGCGCCCCGGAGGGTGCGGGCCGCCGTCGGGCCGCGGGTCAGCCCAGCGTCGTGGTGAGCTGCGCGACGAACTCGTCGAGCGCGTAGGGGATGCTCAGGACCGTGGGTGCGGACGTGGCCATGGCGTAGTCCATGCCGACGACCCGCGCGACCCGGCCGTCGACGACCGACGGCAGCGCGGCGAACAGCGGGTTGCCCAGCAGGGTGTCGTAGACCGTCTCGTCGACGTCGATGAGGATGAAGGCGTCGGCGTCGAGCGTGGGGATCAGCTCGGAGCTGACCGAGACCGACGAGGCGTCCTCCGCGCCGCAGACCGCGAGCGTGCCGGGGGAGGGCTCGAGCCCGACCTGCGTCAGCAGCTCGATACGTGGGTCCGAGGGGCAGAAGACGATGACGCCGCCCTCGCCGTTCATCGCGTAGGTGATGGTCTTGCCCTGAAGCTCGGGGTGGGCCGCGGCGGTCTGGGCGACCGTGGTGCCGACGCCCTCGACGAGCTCGTCCGCACGGGCGGGCTGCCCCAGGGCGGCGCCGATCATGGTCGTCTGGTCCTGCCAGGACGTCTCCCACGCCGCGCCGGGGAACGCGACGGTCGGGGCGATCTCTGCGAGGCGCTCGTAGGCGGTGTCGGTGATCCCGGAGTAGACCGCGATGATCACGTCGGGCCGCAGCGCGGCGATCTGCTCGAACGGGACGTCGGGGTTGGACGTGAGGAAGCTCGGGGGTCGCGCCCTCGAACGTGTCGGTGAGCCACGGCAGGATGTCGTCCTCGATGCCGGGGCCCGTGAACTTCTCGATGCCCACGGGGACCTTGCCGAACGCGACGACGGCGTCCTGGCTGCTCCAGCCGATCGTGACGACCCGCTGGGGTTCCTTCTCGATCGTCGTCGACCCGTAGGCGTGGTCGATCGAGACCGGGAAGGCATCGGGCTCGGCGAGGGTCGTGGTGGCGACGTCGCCCCCGCCCGCGGGGGCGGGCGAGGCGGAGCCGTCGGTGCCGGCGGTCGAGCAGGCCGCGAGCGCGGCGACCGTCACGAGGGAGGCGACGGCGCCCAGGAGGCGCCGTGGTGCGGTTCGTCGGCGGGAGCTGGTCGGGGTCATGAAGGGGTCCTCCGTCGGACGTCTCGCGGTGCGAGGTCGCCCGATAGTTAGATGAGCCTAGCCTTAGTTTGCGGAACAGAGGTGAGGCTAACCCGGGCGGGATCGAGAAATCCCGCCAGCTTGGACCGATTTCCCGCCAGGGTCGGTGGCCCGGCGCCCCGAGCAGGCGTGCGTACGCAGCGGGCGACATGCCCGTGGTGCGACGGAAGACCGTGACGAACGTGCTCGGGCTCGAGTACCCGACGGCCCGTGCGACCTCGCGGACCGAGCGGCCCTCGGCCAGCAGCACCAGTGCGGCCCCCGTCCGCGCGAGGATGCGCCACTGGGCGAACGACAGCCCGGTCTCGGCGACGAACCGCCGCATGAAGGAGCGCGGGCTCATGCCGACGTCCGACGCCCAGGCATCGAGCGACCGGCCGTCGCCCGGCGAGGCGAGCAGCCGCTCGGCGACGTTCAGCAGGTCCACGTCGCGCGGCATGCGCAGCTCGATGCTCGCCACGGGCAGCGGCAGCATCTGCTCGACCGCGAGCGCCTGCAGGTTGTGCCGGCTGGCGTCCGGCATGGAGGCCGCAGTGTCGTGCAGGAGCAGCTCGCGCAGCAGGGCGCTGACGGGTACCCCCACGACGCTCTCCCACCGCGGCGCGACCTGGTCGGGGTTGAGGTAGGTCGCGTAGACGGTCACGTCGGGATCGGCCCGGACCTTGTGCCGCGTCCCGGCGGGCAGCCAGATGCCGAGGCTCGGCGGGACCAGCCACCGTCGGCCCCTGGCCTCGACGTCGAGCGGCCCGCCCTCGCCCCAGACGAGCTCGTGCTCGTAGTGCACCTCGTCGGGCCACTCGGGCGCGTGGCCGGGCTCGAACACGTTGGTCGCGAGGCTCCACGGGGCGGCGACGAACCGTCCCTCGGGCGCCCGGTAGGGTACCGCGGGCTCCTCGGTGAACGACGGAGCACCCCAGATGCGGATGCTCCCGGGGTGCTCGGCGCTCGTCATGGGCAGGACGTTACCGTCCGTGCCGGGTCGACCGGCCGACCGGCTGAGCGCTCAGCCGGTCGGCTGCTCGCTCATCCACGCGTCGCTGGCCCGCTGCACGTCGTCGGGCGTGACCGTGTCCGCGACCGTCACGACGTACCAGCGGTGCCCGAACGGGCAACGCACCGCGGCCTGGCGGAACCCCTCGAACCAGTCCGCGGGCTCGGCCGTGCTCGTCGCCCCCGCGGCGACCGCGCGAGCGTAGGCCGCATCGGTGTCGGGGACGGGCACCGTGAAGGAGACCGAGGTCGGGCCGTCGGGGTCGGGCGCCGTGGATCCGGCCCCCGGGAACTCCTGCGCGACCGTGAACGTCGAGAACCCTGCCGTCGTGGGCAGGCGGAGGTCGGAGTGGATGATCGCGTCCCCGGCCGTGATCACGTCGTCGACCTCGGCGCCGAACGCCGCGATGTAGAAGTCGATCGCCGCGCGGGCGTCGGAGACGGCCAGGTTGGGGTGCAGGGCGGACATGTCCATGGTTCCTCCAGGGCTCGGATGCTGACGTCCCCATCGTCTGTCGGTGCACGGTGGCAGTCTTGGAGGAATGCGACACGAACGCGGCAGCGTCCCCGGGGTCCCCGGCGTCCCGTCCACCACGTACGGTGTGGTGGACCCCGCCGCCGCGCGCCGCGCGTTCGCCCTCGAACGGTTCCCCGTGCCCGCGGACCTCGCCGACCGCGTCGACTGGTTCTGGATCGTGCGGTGGGACCTGCCGGCGGGGGAGTCCTTCACGCAGACCGTCATCCCGCACCCGTGCGTCAACCTCGTGGCCGAGCCCAGCGGGTTCGCGGCCTACGGCATCCCCGAAGGGCTCTTCGACCGCACCCTCGTCGGGGCGGGCATCGTCGTGGCCGCCAAGCTGCGTCCCGGCGCGCTGAGCGTGCCGCGAGGGACGTCCGTGCCGTCGTCGGGCGTGCTGGGCGCCGGGGCGGACGAGGCGGGGGAGCGCGCCCTCGCGCTCGCCGAGCGCGGCGACGACGAGGCGGCGGTGCGCGTCCTCATCGACCTCCTGCGCGAGCGGCTCGCCCCGGACCCTGTGCTCCCGCAGATCTCGCGCGTGCTCGACGCGGCGACCTCGGGCGACCTGGGACCCCGTGCGCGCGTCGCCGACCTCGCCCGGGTCGCGGGCACCAGCACGCGCAGCCTCCAGCGGCTGCTCGGCGAGCGGCTGGGGGTCGGGCCCAAGTGGGTCCTGCAGCGCCATCGCGTCCACCTCGCGGCCGAGCGGCTCGCCCGGGATCCTGGCCGGGACCTGTCGGCGCTCGCGGTCGACGTGGGCTACTACGACCAGGCGCACCTGGCTGTGGACTTCGTCTCCGTGACCGGTCACACCCCCGGGGCGTACGCGCGGCGGTGCGCGGAATCCCGGGCCCGGCTGCTCGCGCTCGTGTCCTCCTGAGCGACCCCGCGCCCCCGGTCGGCCCGACCTGGACGTAGCCCGGCGCGCCACGTCACCGGCGGCACCTACACTCGGGTACGTGGCAGGTCTGATCCGACGCGAGGACGTCGACGCGGTGCGCGAACGCGCGAGGATCGACGAGATCGTGTCCTCGCACGTGACGCTCAAGCCGGCCGGCGTCGGCTCGCTCAAGGGCCTGTGCCCCTTCCACGACGAGCGGTCCCCGTCCTTCCACGTCCGCCCCCAGGTGGGGCGCTGGCACTGCTTCGGCTGCAACGAGGGCGGCGACGTCATCTCGTTCGTCCAGAAGATCGACGGCATGACGTTCACCGAGGCCGTGGAGTACCTCGCCGACCGCGTGGGCATCCAGCTCCGGTACGAGGAGGGCGGCGGTCCGCGCCGCACCGAGGAGCCCGGCAAGCGCCAGCGCCTGCTCGAGGCGCACCGCGTGGCCTCGCAGTTCTTCTCCGAGCAGCTCTTCGCGCCCGGTGCCACGGTCGCGCGCACGTTCCTGGCCGAGCGCAGCTTCGACCGCTCGGACGCCGAGCGCTTCGGCGTCGGGTTCGCCCCGACGGGCTGGGACGCTCTGCTGCGGCACCTGCGCGGACGCGGCTTCACCGAGGCCGAGCTGATCGCCTCGGGCCTCATGAGCCAGGGCCAGCGCGGCATCTACGACCGTTTCCGCGGCCGGCTCGTGTGGCCCATCCGCGACGTGACGGGCGAGACCATCGGTTTCGGCGCGCGCAAGCTCTTCGACGAGGACCAGGGCCCCAAGTACCTCAACACCCCGGAGACCACGCTCTACAAGAAGTCCCAGGTGCTCTACGGGATCGACCTCGCGAAGCGGGAGATCGCCAAGAACAAGCGCGTGGTGGTCGTCGAGGGCTACACCGACGTCATGGCCGCGCACCTGTCGGGCATCACGACGGCCGTCGCGACGTGCGGCACGGCGTTCGGCTCGGACCACGCGCGCATCGTGCGCCGCCTCCTGGGCGACACGACCGCGGGCGGCGGGCTCCAGCTCGCGTCGGGGGCGTCGCTCGGGGGAGAGATCGTCTTCACGTTCGACGGTGACGCGGCAGGACAGAAGGCCGCGGTGCGCGCGTTCGGCGAGGACCAGCGGTTCTACGCGCAGACGTTCGTCGCGGTCGAGCCCAGCGGCATGGATCCGTGCGAGCTGCGCATGGCGCACGGCCCGGAGGGCGTCCGCGCGCTCGTCGAGGGTCGTCAGCCCCTGTTCGAGTTCGTCATCCGCACCACGCTCGACACGTTCGACCTGGACACCGCCGAGGGGCGGGTGGCCGCGCTGCGCGCCGCGGCCCCTGTCGTCGCGGGCATCCGCGACACGGCCCTGCGGCCCGAGTACGCGCGCATGCTCGCGGGCTGGATCGGCATGGACTCGGAGTCGGTGCGCCGGGCCGTCGCGGCGGCGGGCAAGGCGGGGGTCCCGCAGACGCTGCCGGCCCCGGTCCGTCCGCTCTCTCCCGCGCCCGACGACGCAGCTCCCGCCGCGCCGTCGGGCCCGGTCTTCTCTCCGCCGGACCCGCGCGACCCCGTGGCCCGCCTCGAGCGGCAGGCGCTCGTCGTCGCGCTCCAGTACCCCCAGTTCGTGCCCGCCGACGACTTCGACGCGTTCTCCGAGTCGGCCTTCGCGACGCCCGCGTGGCGGGCCGTGCACGACGCGATCCGGGCCGCGGGCGGCATGGCCGGAGCGGCGGCGCACCCAGCAGGGCAGTGGGTCGAGGCCGTGATCGAGCAGTCACCGGAGACGGTGCGCGGCATCGTCAACCAGCTGGCCGTCGCCCCGCTGCCCGAGGACCGCGAGAACGTCATCCAGGGGTACGTCAAGGGCGTCGTCAAGGCGTTCGTCGACCTGGGCCTCACCCGGCGCGTCGCGGACGCCAAGAGCCGCCTCCAGCGCCTGGACCCCGCCGCCGACCCCGATGCGTATGGCGCGGCCTTCGCCGAGCTCCTGGCCGTCGAGCGGGAACGCCGAGAGCTGCGCGAGGGCGCCTGAGGACCTGGCGTGCGCACGGTCGCCGAGGGTGACGTTCCGGGTCGCCGAGGGTGGACCCGTGCCGCCCTTCGTCGGTCCGCGGTGCGATCGACCCGCACACGATCCTGTGGACAGCGGGCGAGTGCCGTCCCGGCCGGGTGAGGATGGTGCCGCCGGCCGGCACCACCGCGGGGAGGAACCCCGTCGCTCCAGGCCCGTACCGAGGAGACCCTTCATGTCTCGTGCCGTCGCCGTCGCCGACGTCGACCGCTACCTCGCGTTCCGGGTCGCCGTGATGCTGCGCCGGGTCGAGCGGGCGGGAACCGGAGGAGGGGGTCTCGTCCCGGGTGGGACGGGTCGTGGCGCACAGCCGCTCCATCCGGTGAGATGAAGGTCACACCGCTCACCGAACCGAGGTGATTGGGAGACGGCAAAGGCCCCTGACCTGCGTCTCCGCAGATCAGGGGCCTCTCGTCGTGCTCCCGCGGTAGGACTTGAACCTACGACCGTCCGATTAACAGTCGGATGCTCTGCCAGCTGAGCTACGCGGGACCGCTCACCCACCGTTTTGCACCGGTTGGGCGACCGGAGAAAACTCTATCAGCATCAGAGGGGTAGTCCGGACATCGAGCGGACGCGGTCCTCCGCGGCGTCGATCGCAGCCCGCGTCCGCGGGTCGTCGAGGTCCACCCCGGCCTCGGCGACGACCTGCGAGAAGAGCGAGCCGTCGGTGTCCCGGCGGACCGCGACCTTGGCCGAGCGACCGGCCCCGAGCGCGACCACCTCCGCGAGCACGACCGAGGACTGGACGCGCTCCCGAACCGTCTGCGCCAGTGCGGTGCGTCGCGAGTCGGCGAGTCGCAGGACCAGGGGAGCGGCGCCGTCGACCCACTCGACCGTGATCGACGCAGTGGCGGGGTCATAGCCGGCGCGGTCCACGTCGCACCACGGGCGGGACGTGCCTTCCTCGCCCGTCGTGGCCAGGACCGTGCGCGTCGCCGCGGCCCAGGAGCCGTCGACGAGCTGCGCAGAAGCGAGCACCGCGTCCTTGGGGGCGAGGCGCAGGGACCTGCGGGCGTCGTCGGGCAGGGAGCTACGGGCGAACAGAGCCATGCCAGACACGGTACTGCCCGCCTGCCCGGCAGGGGGCACGGCTGCCGGTACGCTTGTCCGCCGAGGGGCAGTAGCTCAGTCGGTCAGAGCATCGGACTCATAATCCGCCGGTCGTGGGTTCAAGCCCCACCTGCCCTACCTGGGAACGACCCGTGACCTCGTGCAGACGTGCGCCGCGGGTCGTTCTCCCGGTCCCGTGATGGGTGCGCGCGTGCGGCGAGACGGCGCCTGGCGTTCCATGGAGGCATGTCTCTGCGCATCCGACGCGTCTACGACGACGCCACGCCCGACGACGGCTATCGCGTCCTGGTCGATCGGCTGTGGCCGCGAGGCGTGAGCAAGGAACGGGCCCAGGTCGACCGGTGGCTCAAGGAGGTCGCGCCCTCGAACGAGCTCCGGACGTGGTTCCACCACGACCGTTCGCTGTTCGACGAGTTCGTCGTGCGCTACCGAACCGAGCTCGACCAGAACCCGGCAGTCGAGGAGCTGCGCGCGATCGTGGCCGAGCACCCCGTCGTGACGCTGCTGTACGGGGCCAAGGACGAGCAGGACAACCAGGCCGTGGTGCTGCGCGACTACCTGGACGCGGCGGGGGACCGACTCGCAGGGCCCTGACTCGGTGAAAGGCCGACCCTGCCGGATGCTGCCCCGACCCGGCACTGCCGAGAACGACCTTGCGTGCGGTCGAGCACGAGGTTGCGGTCGTTTTCGCCACCAGAACGGTCGCAACCTCGTGCTCGACCTGGGCCGATCGACGCCGAAGCGCCCCATACCTCCTTGACGCCTGGATTGTCCCGTTCAGCGGGCGAGAGGCGACGGGTCGTGACACGATGCCACGTCCGAACACCAGGAGGAGATGCACATGAGCAACGGCTCGAACCGCACGACGTCGGGGACCGCCCAGCGGCTTCAGCAGAGCAAGGGGCTGCGGGTCCTCGCCCGGGCGGGCTACGCGGTGAGCGGCCTGCTCCACATCATGATCGGGATCATCGCGGTCCGGATCGCCACCGGATCGGGCGGGGGAGAGGCCGACCAGACCGGAGCCCTCCAGGAGATCGCGAGCACGTCCGGCGGAGCCTTCGTCCTGTGGTTCGCGGTGGTCGCGTTCGTGGCCCTCGGGCTCTGGCAGGTTCTCGAGGCCGTCGCGGGGACGGGTGGGGACGCGAAGGACCAGGCGACCTTCCGTGCCAAGTCGGTCGGCAAGGCCGTGATCTACCTCGCGCTCGGTGTGCTGACCGTGCAGGTCGTCAGCGGTTCGGGTTCGGGAGGTGGGCAGGACAGTCTGACGGCCTCGCTCCTGGCCAACACCGCCGGGCGGGTCCTCGTCGGGGCCGTGGGCCTGGGTATCGTCGCGGCAGGCGTCTACCACGTGGTCAAGGGCTGGAAGAAGGGCTTCCTCCGCGATCTCGAGGGCAACGCGAAGGGACAGGTCGGCCACGCCGTCGTCGTCCTGGGGCGTGTCGGCTACATCGCCAAGGGCATCGCCCTGGGCGTCCTGGGCGCGCTCGTCGTCACGGCGGCGGCCACCGCGGACCCGGCCAAGGCGAGCGGCCTCGACGCCGCGCTGCGGACGATCGGCGACCAGCCCTTCGGTGCGTTCCTCCTGACCGCGACGGGGGTCGGCTTCGCGGCGTACGGCGTGTACTCGTTCGCCCGTGCTCGGTATGCGCGGATGTGAGACCGGCGCGGGCGCCATGAAACAATGACGCCCATGGCGATGAGAGAGATCCGCGTGATTCCGGACCCCGTGCTCCGCACCCCGTGCGACGAGATCACCACCGTGGACGACCGGGTCCGCTCGCTGGTCGCCGACCTGGTGGAGACCGTCGACTACGAGGGTCGCGCCGGCCTCGCCGCCAACCAGATCGGCGTGAACCTGCGCGCCTTCTCCTGGAACATCGAGGACGAGATCGGCTACGTCCTCAACCCGAGGATCGTCGAGCTGTCCGACGAGATCCAGGACGGCGACGAGGGCTGCCTCTCGGTCCCGGGCCTGTGGTACCCGACGCGACGCGCCTGGTACGCGCGTGTCGTGGGCATGGACCTCGACGGCAACGAGATCACGGTCGAGGGCACCGGCCTCATGGCGCGCTGCCTGCAGCACGAGACCGACCACCTGGACGGCATGCTCTATCTCGACCGTCTGGACAAGGCGGTCCGCAAGAAGGCCATGCGTGAGATGCGCGCGCAGCTCTGACGCGCTGTCCCGCGATCCCCGGCCCCTGGGAACCCCTGCGGCCGGGGATCGCGGCGGCGTATGCGTAGCCGGTACTGACCGCGCGCAGCCCTACCCGGAGCGGGTGAAATCTGCGATGGGGAGTTCTCCCCTCGCGATCCGCCGAGGTCTCGGGCAAGATATGCCTGGTATACCGCTGGACGACCCTGCATGATGATTCACCCTGGGTGAGGACGTTGGGGAAGACGAAACCTCGACCTAGGGAGGACGACATGACTGGTGCCATCACACGCGGTGTTCTTTTCGTGCACTCGGCGCCCCGGGCGCTGAGCCCGCACCTGGAGTGGGCTGCCGGGAACGTCCTTGGCGTGCGCGTCACGCTGGACTGGACCGAGCAGCCTGCTGCGCGCGACCTGTACCGGGCGGAGTACGCCTGGCAGGGCGCTCAGGGCACGGGCGCGCGCCTGGCCTCGGCGCTGCGCGGCTGGTCGCACCTGCGGTACGAGGTCACCGAGGATGCGAGCCACGGGTCCGACGGCGCCCGCTGGTCGCACACCCCTGACCTGGGCATCTTTCATGCGGTGACCGACGTGCACGGCAACGTCGTCATCCCCGAGGACAGGGTGCGTGCCGCGCTCGAGGTCTCGCACGACAACCGGGCCATGCGCGAGGCACTTCACCTCGCGCTGGGCAAGGCGTGGGACGACGAGCTGGAACCCTTCCGCTACGCGGGCGAGGGATCCAACGTGCGATGGCTCCACCGGGTGGGCTGACCCGCTCCCCACCGACCCCAGCGACCACGGTCGCCCGATGCCCGCCGGCTACTAGGAACCGGCGGGCATCGCTGCATCCCGCTCCGGAGCGCCGGGGCCCTCGACGCCTCCCGCCGGTGGGTTGGAAGGGGCAGCGGCCCCCGCGGGAACGAGGTCCCCGTCCTCCCGGTGCGTGGCCCCGTGCGCCGGGGCACCGCCCTCGGCGGCCAGCTCCTCCGGGATCGCGGGCGGGCCGCCGGGCCGCCGCCGGATGCGGTCCCACGTGCGTCGGAGGACGGGGGCCAGACGGCGCTGCACCCCCTCGTAGGTCACGTCACGGATGAAGATCGCGTCGATCGCGATCATGGTCATCGAGAAGTACATGAGCCCCATGAGCACCCCGATGCCCAGGTGCATGCCGGTGATGGCGACCAGGGCCAGGATCCGGGTGGGGCGGCGCAGCAGCAGGAACGGGAAGAAGAGCTGCACGAACACCGCGCTGTAGCTCAGGACCGCGACCAGCACACCGGAACGGCCGATCAGCTCGGTGACCTGGGGCCACGTCGAGAACTCGTCGAGCTGGAACACGTAGTAGATCGCGGTGCCGTGCTGCCACATGCCGCCCTGGATCTTGTACATCGCGGACGCGACGTAGACGACGAAGATCTGGAAGGCGATGAGCAGGACCGCACCGTTGTGCAGCAGGGTTCCCGTCCAGGCCCACGACGCGAACCGCGAGGGGGCGCCGGACTCCTGGGCCGCGCGGCGCCGTCGGGCATCGAGGGACCACCTGCCCGACGTGTCCGCGAAGAGCATGTACACGAGCACCATCCGCATGAGCTGGATGCCGCCGTCGCCGATGAACGGGTTGGTCCGGAACAGTGCGATGTACAGCACGAGCAGCACCGGGATCACGACCCGCGAGCGCCATCCCAGGACCAGCAGCACCGAGAGCGCGACGAGTGCCAGGTACTGGAGGTCGAACGCCCACGCCGGCGCGGAACCGTTGAAGAACAGGTCGAGGAAGGCCGGGAACTCGTCGGTGTCGACGCGCCCCTGGGCGAAGCTGCGGCCGGCTCCCCAGGCCAGGCTCCGGTCGCCCCAGCCCGCCACGAGCTGGACGGCCAGGATCAGGCCGAAGCCGATGCGCAGCACGGCCGTCCCGTAGGAGGCCTTGCGCGAGTCGAGCATCCAGGACTCACCGGCCGCGTACGTCGTGCGGAGCCAGGTGGTCGCGCTCGTCACCAGACCGGTCATGAGACCCACCCTCCGAAGACGCTGCTGAATCCTGCACGCGCCTCGGGCGTGACGGGCGACGGGTCGCGCCAGCCGAGCCGGGTGAACTGTTCCTCGGGTCGTTGCACCCCCGGTACGAGGCGTTGCTCGAACGGGACGACGCCCTGCGTCGAGGTGCTCATCTGGATCGCGACCAGGTGCGCGTCCGGCCACAGGTCGAGGGCGGCCTGCGTGCCGAACAGGTACAGGGCGTCCTCGGCCAGCAGGTACGAGTCGATGCCGCTCACGCTCGCCCCCGTTCCCAGCAGGGCCTTGGTGAGGTCCTGGCGCCCCTGGCCGCCGTCCGTGGAGGCGACGTGGTCCGACTGGACCACGGCCTGCTGCTGCCCGACCAGCGTGCCGTACGCCGAGGTGTAGAAGCGGTTGACGCTCACGGGGATGCGCCACGTGCGCGTCGGCAGGAGCTGGTGCCGCACCTGCTCGTTGAAGACGTCGCCCAGGTTGACCCACTCGGTCACCGACTCGGTGCCCTCGGCGTCACGGGTCGAGGCCCGCACCCAGACGCGCAGGTCGACCGACTGCGGGTCGGGGGCGAAGATCTGCCAGTTCTGCCCGAAGAGGGGGCGCATGTGCGCGGTCGTGACGGGCGCGGTCTCCTGGCTGAGGGACGAGCTCGGCGCGGCGTAGAGGAACGTCGAGAGCATGTGGAACGAGACCACCGCCAGGACCACGACCATGGTCGCGCGCTGCGCGACCGTGCGAGAGCGTGCGGTGCTCACCCGTGTACCTCCACATCGAGGACGGCCCCGGCGACCGCGTTGCGCAGAATACTAACCAGTCCTAACGATTCAAGGAAGCCCTGCGCCCGCACCCCGGGCGCACGGACGCCCGCCGGGATGAGGAGCAGGTCCTCGCCCCGGCGGGCGTCGGTACGTCAGCGCGCAGGAGGACTGCGCCGAGGGGGTGGGTCAGGCGTTCGTCACCACGAGTGCGACGTTGTGGCCACCGAACCCGAACGAGTTGTTGATCGCGGCGATGTCGCCTGCGGGCAGCTCGGCCGGGACGTCGCGCACCAGGGGGACCTGGAGCTCGGGGTCGGGCTGCACGACGTTGATGGTCGGGGGAGCCAGGCGCTCGTGCACCGCCTTGACCGTGAAGATGGTCTCCAGGGCGCCCGCGCCGCCGAGCAGGTGCCCGGTCATCGACTTGGTGGCCGAGAGCAGGACGTGGTCCGCGTCGTCGCCCAGGACCGTGCGGATCGAGCGCGTCTCGGTGAGGTCGCCGACCTTGGTCGAGGTCGCGTGGGCGTTGACGTGCACGACGTCGCGCGCCTGCACACCGGCCTCGCCGAGCGCGACGGGTCATCGCGGCGACCTGGTCCGCGCCCCTCCGGGTCCGGGGAGGTGATGTGGTAGGCGTCCGAGGACAGGCCCACGCCGCCGATACGGGCGTAGACGCGTGCGCCGCGGGCCGCGGCGTGCTCGGCGCTCTCCAGGACCACGATGCCCGCACCCTCGCCGATCACGAACCCGTCGCGGTCGACGTCGTAGGGGCGCGAGGCGCCCTGCGGGTCGTCGTTGCGCAGCGACAGGGTGCGCGAGGCCGCGAACGCGGCGATGGGCATGGGGTGGATCGTGGCCTCGGTGCCGCCGGCCACGACGATGTCGGCGCGACCGGCACGGATCATGTCGACGCCGTACCCGATGGCCTCGGCGCCCGAGGCGCAGGCGGAGACGAGCGCGTGCGCACCGGCGCGGGCGCCGATCTCGAGCGAGACGTAGGCAGACGGCCGAGTTCGGCATGAGCATGGGCACGGTCATGGGCAGCATGCGCCGCGCGCCGCGCTCCTTGAGCGTGTCCCAGCCGTCGAGCGATGGTCCAGATGCCGCCGATGCCCGACGAGACGACCGCACCGAGGCGGTCGCCGTCGATCTCCGGGCTGCCCGGCGTCGGCCCAGGCCTCGCGCGTCGCGATCATCGCGTACTGCGCGGACGGGTCCATGCGCTTGATCTCGGGGCGCGCGAGGACGTCCTCGGGCTTGACCTTGATGCTGCGCGGCGAACGTGACGGGGATCCCGTAGCGCTCGGCCCAGTCGTTCTCGAGGGTGCGTGCGCCGGACTGCCCGGCGAGCGCCGCGGCCCAGGTGGAGGCCACGTCCCCGCCGAGCGGCGTGGTGGCACCGAGACCGGTGACGACGACTTCACGGACGGAGGTCATGGCTGCTCCAGGTGAGTGAGGGGGAGGAAGGGGGCGGGCAGGCCGGCGGTCGTGGACCGCCGGCCCGCACCGGCTGGGCCGTGAGGGCCCGGCGCCGATCGGCTGAGAAGCAGATCAGGCCTGTGCGCCCGTGATGAAGGACACTGCGTCGCCGACGGTCGAGAGGTTCTTGACCTCTTCGTCGGGGATGCGGACGCCGAACTTGTCCTCGGCGTGCGTGACGATCGTCATCATCGACAGCGAGTCGATGTCGAGGTCGTCCGTGAAGGACTTCTCGGCGAGGACGGCGTCCGTGGGGAGGCCGGTCTCCTCGCTGACGATCTCCGCGAGACCAGCGAGGATTTCCTGCTCGGTGTAAGCCATGGGTTTCTCCTTGTGATGGGTGCCGGGGCCGTCCGGCACCGGGAACCTGCAGTGGAACAGTGGAAAGGTCGTACGTGCCGGACCCGTGCCCCGCGCGGACGCGGATCAGGGACAGACCAGATGATTCTCCCCTACGGGAGGACGATCACCTGCGCCGCGTAGACGAGGCCCGCGCCGAAGCCGATCTGCAGCGCGAGGTCGCCCGACGTCGCCTGGCCCTCGGACAGGAGCCGCTCGGTCGCGAGCGGGATCGAGGCGGCCGAGGTGTTGCCGGTCTCCGCGATGTCGCGCGCGACGGCTACCGACTCCGGCAGGCCGAGCTGCTTGATCATCTGGTCGATGATGCGCATGTTGGCCTGGTGAGGGATGAACGCCTGGACGTCCTGCGGCGGTGACGCCGGCGGCCGTCGAGCGCCTTCTCGGCGACCGGGGCCATCTGGAAGGCGGCCCACTTGAAGACGGTCTGCCCGTCCTGGCGCAGGGTCGGCCAGCCGAGCTCCGGGTTCGCGCGCAGGTCCGACCACGCGTGCGTCTGCCGGATCGCGGGGGCCTTGCCGCCGTCCGACCCCCAGATCGTGGGGCCGATACCGGGGGTGTCGGACGGGCCGACCACCGCGGCGCCCGCACCGTCGCCGAGCAGGAACGAGATGCTGCGGTCGGTCGGGTCGACGAAGTCGCTCATCTTCTCCGCACCGACCACGAGCACGTGCTGCGCCGCGCCAGAACGCACCAGGGCGTCCGCCTGGGCGATCCCGTAGGTGTACCCGGCGCAGGCTGCCGAGAGGTCGTACGCGGCCGCGGGAGTCGCGCCCAGACGGTCCGCGAGCACCGCGGCGGCCGAGGGCGTCTGGTGGAAGTAGGTCGTGGTCGCGAAGAGCACCGCGTCGACGTCGCCACCGGTCAGGCCCGCCGCGGCGAGCGCCTTGCGCGCAGCACCCTCCGCGAGGTCGACGACGTCCACGTCGGCACCCGCACGTCGACGCGTGACGATGCCCGGTGCGCTGACGGATCCACTCGTCCGAGGAGTCGATCGGTCCTGCGAGGTCGTCGTTCGTGACGACGTTCTCACCGCGCACCCCGCCGATGCCCAGGACGCGCGAGTACTCGGCTCCCGCGGCCTGGCGGATGGTCAGGGCGCTCACGCGGTGGCACCGCCTGCGGGCGGCACGTCACCGGCGGCCGAGGAGGCGGCCGCGTCGCTGTGGCGCGCGATCAGGTCGCGGGCCTTGTCGAGGTCGGCGGTCGACTTGACCGCGACCGTCTCGACACCGGGGAGCGTGCGGCGTGCGAGGCCCGTCAGGACACCGCCCGGCGCGAGCTCGAGGATCGCGGTCACCCCGAGGGACGCGAGCGTCTCCTGGCACAGGTCCCAGCGGACCGGGGCGGCGATCTGCGCGGTCAGACGCGAGAGCACGTCGTCCTTGAGACCGAACAGGCCCCCCGACGCCGCTCCCGAGATGCTCGCGTACGAGGCGCCGTCGGCGTTCGAGAGGAGCGGCAGGCGCGGGTCCGTCGCGTCCCAGCCCGCTGCGACCGGGGCGAACGCGTCGAGCGCGGACTGCATGAAGGGCGTGTGGAACGCGCCCGCGACCTGGAGCGGGATGACCCGGGCCTTGGCCGGCGGGTTGGCCGCCGAGCGCCGTGATGCCCTCGAGCGAGCCCGCGGCCACGACCTGCCCGCCACCGTTGACGTTGGCGGGCCACAGGCCCGCGGCCTCGATCGCGGCGAGGACCTCCTCGGCGTCTCCGCCCACGACCGCGCCCATGCCGGTCGGCGTCGCGGCGGCCGCCTCGGCCATGAAGCGGGCGCGGGCCGTCACGAGGCCCACCGCGGCGGCGTCCTCGAACACCCCCGCGACGGCCGCGGCTGCGAACTCGCCGACCGAGTGCCCTGCGGTCGACGTCGACGACCTCGCGACGTGTCACGGCCGTCGAGGATCGCGCGCAGCGCGATCAGCGAGGCCGACACGATGAGCGGCTGGGCCACGGCGGTGTCACGGATGGTGTCGGCGTCCGACGTCGGTGCCGTGGGCACGCAGGTCGAGGCCGGACGCGGCGGAGAACGCGTCGAGCTGCGTCGGGGACCCCGGGCAGCTCGAGCCAGGGGGCGAGCATTCCGGGGGACTGGGAGCCCTGTCCAGGGCACAACGACGGCTAGCACCCGTCAACTGTGCCAACCCGGCACGCCGCCAGGACGTCACGACCCGCACCAACCTTGTCCGAGCCGTTTGTGCCGAACCTACAAGAGGCGCGGGATGGCGTGGTCGTCCGGGCCCACCGGTACCCGGGCCGTGCGGGGCTCAGCGACCCGCCGGCTCGCCCGAGAGCTGGCCCAGCGCGAGCGCGATCTGCAGCACGAACGACTCGCGGGCGTCGAGCGGGTCCCAGCCGGTGATCTCGGCGACCTTGCGCAGACGGTAGCGGACGGTGTTGGGGTGCACGTACAGGCTGCGCGCGGCGGCCTCGAGCGACCGTCCCGTGCCGAGGTAGGCCGACAGCGTCTCCAGGAGCGCCCCGGTGCCGTCGAGCAGCGGGGCGGTACGCCTGGACCACCAGGGTCCGGCGGGCCGTGGTGTCGCCCGTCAGGACGCGCTCGGGGAGCAGGTCGTCGGCCAGCACGGGGCGCGGCGCCTGGGGCCAGGCCGGGGCCGCGGCCAGGCCCGCGAGCGCGGCGCTGCGCCGAGCGCGCGGCGTCGTCGAGCGCGGGGACCGTGGGTCCGATCACCACGGGGCCGGGGCCGAACCGGGGGAGCAGCGACGCGGCCGCGGCCTGCAGGTCGCCCTCGCCGCCCAGCACGAGGACCAGGCGGTCGCCGTGGATGCCGACGAGGGCGTCGCCGGCGGCGCGCCGGGTCGCCCGGCGCAGCTCGGCGGTGCGCATGTCGTCGAGCGGCCGAGGTCGCCGTGCCCGACCATGACCAGGGTCGATCCCGTGCCCGCCCCACCCGAGCGCCGAGACGCGGGAGCGCAGCGAGTCGTCGCCGTCGCCCGCGGACCAGCGCGTCGACGACGAGCGCCTCGAGGCGGGCGTCCCAGGCGCCGCGGACCTCCGCGGCGCGGGCGTAGACCTCCGCGGCCGAGAACGCGACCTCGCGCGAGTAGCGCAGCACGGCCTCGCGCAGGTCACGCTCGCCACCGGGGATCGGCGAGCTGGTCGGAGTACGCCTCGACGACCTCGACCACGATCCGCACGAGCTGCAGCGTGTGCTGCAGCGAGATGGACCGCGTGAGCTCGGAGGGGGCGGCCGCGAAGATCTCGCTCGACGCCGTGCGGGGGAGACGCCGGGTTCGCGTACCAGGTGACGAACGCCGTGATGCCCGACTGTGCGACCAGCCCCACGTACGAACGGTCCTCGGCGGGCAGCGCGCGGTACCAGGGGAGGTCCTCGTCGAGGCGCCGCAGGGCGGCCGCGGCGAGCAGCCCGCTGCCGTCGCGAAGTCGCTGCAGGTTGTCGGAGTTCCCCGTGATCGGCACGCCCCGAGCATACGGCTTCCGGGTGGCATCGTTGTGGGGAGTCCACAAAACGACGAAGCGTCACGTGCGGTCCTCACGCCGGCGAGGAGGACGGGAGCCGCTAGGGTCGATCCATGGCACTGATGCCCCGACTACGACAGCTCATGCGACGCCAGTCCTCGGCGTCGACCGTGGGCGCTCGCCGCCCCACCAGCGCCGACACGGCGAGGAGACACCGTGCACGAGGACGCGCTGCGCGCCATGCTCGTCGACGACCCCAACGACGAGCGGGCCTTCCAGGCGCTCGCCGAGATCGTCCGGCGACGGGCGGCCGAGTCCCACGTCTCCGCGGACCCGCTCGCGGCCCCCGCGGACGAGAACGAGAAGCAGCAGGCCGCGGACCTCGCGGTCTGGGCGCTCGCGGAGGAGCTGGCCGGGTCACCCGCGCGGCTGGTACCCGCTCGTCGAGCTGGGCCGGCTCTCGCTCGAGGACGACCAGGAGGCGCGCGCTGCGGCGGCTCGCGACCGCGGCCGAGCGCGACCCGTCGGGGCGCGCGCTCGCCGAGAGCATGGAGATCCTGCGCGAGGCGCACCTGCCGGTCGAGGCCCTGGGCCTGGGGGTGGGGCACTGGCGTGCGCGGGAGCACACGCCCGAGGCCGGGCGCCAGCTGGTCCTGGCCGCGATCGACGCGGACCGCATCGTTCGAGGCCAAGCACCACCTCGAGGGCCTCGCGCTGTACCCGGACGCGGCGGTCGTCGCCCCGATCCGGCACGAGCTCACGCTCGCGATCGCGCACGCCGAGCAGCACCGCTCGGGTACCTAGGCCCGACGACGTCGCGTCGGCCGGGCGTCCTGCGCCCCGGCGTGCGGCGCGCCCAGGCGTCTCCCACCCCCGGACACGCCGACGGCGCCGCCACCTCTCGCGAGGTGAGCGGCGCCGTCGGGCACTGCGGTCCTGGCGCCGGTCAGACCGGCGCCAGGAGTGTGGCGGGAGCGATCAGGAGTCGCCGCCCGCGTTGCCGGACGTGCCGGCCGTGACGTCCATCAGACGGTACTTCTCGATGGCCTGGGCCGAGGCCTCGGCCGGGACCTCGCCCTGCTTCGCGAGCTGCTGGAGCACGCGGACCACGATCGACGGGCCGTCGATCTTGAAGTGACGGCGGGCCGCGGCGCGGGTGTCGGAGAAGCCGAAGCCGTCCGCACCGAGCATCGCGTAGTCGCCCGGGACCCACGGCGCGGACCTGGTCGGGGACCAGGTGGTCGTAGTCGCTCGTCGCGACGAACGGCCCCTCGGCACCCTGGAGCTTGGCGGTCAGGTACGGCACGCGCGGCGTGCGCGGCCGGGTTGCAGGAACGCGTCCTGCTCGGCGGCCAGGCCGTCGCGGCGCAGCTCGTTCCAGCTCGTCACGCTCCAGACGTCCGCGGAGACGCCCCAGTCCTCCTCGAGGAGCTCCTGCGCCTCGAGGGCCCACGGCACGCCCACGCCCGAGGCGAGGATCTGCGCCTTGGGTCCCGATCGCCTCGGACGACCGTGATGCGGTGGATGCCGCGCAGGATGCCCTCGACGTCGACGTCCTCCGGCTCGACCGGCTGCTGCATGGGCTCGTTGTAGACCGTCACGTAGTACATGACGTTCTGGTCGCGGCCGTCCGATCCGTCGCCGTACATCCGCTCGATGCCGTCGCGCGACGATGTGGCGGATCTCGTAGCCGTAGCCGGGTCGTACTGGACGATCGCGCGACGTTGGTGCCGGCCAGCAGCGGCGAGTGACCGTCCGCGTGCTGCAGGCCCTCACCGGTGAGCGTCGTGCGCCCGGCCGTCGCGCCGATGATGAACCCGCGGGTCAGCTGGTCGCCGGCGGCCCAGAACTGGTCGCCCGTGCGCTGGAACCCGAACATCGAGTAGAAGATGTAGAACGGGATCATCACCTCGCCCTGGGTGGCGTACGAGGTGCCGACCGACTGGAACGCGGCCGCCGAGCCGGCCTCGTTGATGCCGGTGTGCATGATCTGCCCGGCCTCGGACTCCTTGTAGCTCGAGCATGAGCTCGCGGTCCACGGCGAGGTAGTTCTGACCCTGCGTGTTGAAGATCTTCGCGGACGGGAAGATCGAGTCCAGACCGAAGGTCCGGGCCTCGTCCGGGATGATCGGCACGATGCGCTTGCCGATCTCCTTGTCCTTGATGAGGTCCTTGAGCAGCCGGACGAACGCCATGGTGGAGGCGATCTCCTGGTTGCCCGAGCCCTTCTTGAGGATCTCGTACGTCTTGTCGCCCGGCAGCGTGACGGGGGCCGGCGCGGAGCGACGCTCCGGCACGTAGCCGCCGAGCTGACGGCGACGCTCCTGCATGTACTGGATCTCCGGCGCGTCGGCACCCGGGTGGAAGTACGGCGGGCTCGTACGGGTTGGCGTCGAGCTCCTCGTCCGTGATCGGGATGCGGAGCGAGTCGCGCAGCGTCTTGAGGTCGGCCAGGCCTTGACCTTCTTCATCTGGTGCGTCGAGTTGCGCCCCGCGAAGCCCGAGCCCAGGCCGTAGCCCTTGACCGTGTGCGCCAGGATGACCGTGGGCTGGCCCGTGTGGGCCGTGGCCGCCGCGTACGCCGCGTAGAGCTTGCGGTAGTCGTGGCCGCCGCGCTTGAGCGCCCAGATGTCGTCGTCCGACATGTTCTCGACGAGCTGCTTGGTGCGCGGGTCGCGACCGAAGAAGTGCTCGCGGATGAACGCGCCGCTCTCCGCACGGTAGGTCTGGTAGTCGCCGTCGGGCGTGACGTTCATCAGGTTGACGAGCGCGCGGTCCTTGTCGGCGTTGAGCAGGGTGTCCCACTCGCGGCCCCAGATGACCTTGATGACGTTCCAGCCGGCGCCGCGGAACTGCGCCTCGAGCTCCTGGATGATCTTGCCGTTGCCGCGGACCGGGCCGTCGAGGCGCTGCAGGTTGCAGTTGACCACGAAGTTCAGGTTGTCCAGGCCCTGCTGCGCGGCGAGCTGCAGCATGCCGCGGCTCTCCGGCTCGTCCATCTCGCCGTCGCCGAGGAAGGCCCAGACGTTCTGCTGGCTCGTGTCCTTGATGCCGCGGTTGTGCAGGTAGCGGTTGGTCCACGCCTGGTAGATGGCCGAGGCCGGGCCGAGGCCCATGGAGACCGTGGGGAACTCCCAGAAGTCCGGCATGAGGCGCGGGTGCGGGTAGGACGGCAGGCCGCCGCCCGCGTGCGACTTCTCCTGGCGGAACCCGTCGAGCTGGTCCGCCGAGAGGCGGCCCTCGAGGAACGCGCGGGCGTAGACGCCGGGGCTCGCGTGACCCTGGAAGTAGACCTGGTCACCGCCGCCCGGGTGGTCCTTGCCGCGGAAGAAGTGGTTCAGGCCCACCTCGTACAGCGTCGCGACCGACGCGTAGGACGAGATGTGTCCACCGACCCCGATCCCGGGCCGCTGGGCGCGCGTGACCATGACGGCGGCGTTCCAGCGGTTCCAGCTGCGGTAACGACGCTCCATGGCCTCGTCGCCGGGGAAGTACGGCTCCTCGTGCACGCCGATGGTGTTGACGTAGGGCGTGTTGATGGACGTGGGGATCGCGACGTTGCGCTCGCGTGCTCGCTTGAGCATGTTGAGCAGGACGTAGCGCGCACGAGGGCCGCCACTGGTCGTCGATCAGTCCGTCCAGGGACTCGACCCACTCGCTCGTCTCAGCGGGGTCGATGTCCGGTACTTGGCTGAGCAGACCGTTGATCAGCGGTCCTGTCTCGTCAAACGAAGCCACCAGCAACCTCATATCTCGTTCGGAGCGGTATTCGGATTGAATCACGGCGCGGTACACCGTGCCCGCTCTCCTCCAGCCACTCCTGCGCAGCGAGAGCAGTCGCTGGTGGCGACTGTGCCCTCCACACTCTCGGGTGGTCGAACCATTCTGTTACCCCGCAGCCAGGAAGTCACACCACAAAGGGGTCAAGGGAGCGTGATCCTCACGACACAGGAGGGTGTGGGTCGGGTGCAGACGGTGAGGAAGAGAAGGTCGTGCGAGGTGCGGCGGTGTTCCTGGAGCCTCCTCCGGGCCCGACGGCGGAGCCCGGCTCGGTCGGTCGAGGCACCTTCGCGCGCGCTCTGACGTTGTGCCGAGTGCGGTTCCCCGCAACACTGGGCTTCTGTGCTGGTGGACACGCGGCACGAAACGCCCGCCCTGCTGAGGCACGCGGGAGTGCCGTGGGCTACCTTTGCCAAGCAGGGCACTGATCATCAAGCAGTACGAAGAAGGGAAAGAGACACAAGTGGGAGCGACGACGGACCCCCAGGGTGCAGGACGCCTGGGGTTCCTCTCTGGCCATGTGGTGCAGGAGTTCGGTTGGGGCGAGGACGTCGACGACGACCTGCGCGCCGAGATCGAGGAGCTCGTCGGCTCCGAGCTGGTGGACGAGGACTACGGCGACGTGACCGACGGCGTCGTGGTCTGGTGGCGCGAGGACGACGGTGACCTGACCGACATGCTCGTGGACGTCCAGACCGTGCTCGACGACGGTGGACTCATCTGGATCTTCACGCCCAAGGCGGGCCGCGACGGCCACGTGGGCCACAACGACCTCCAGGAGGCCGCGACGACGGCCGGCCTGCACGCGACCAGCACGTTCGCGATCGCGCCGGACTGGTCCGCGACGAAGCTCGGGACGCGTGGCCGTGGGCGCTGAGGCGCCCGAGCTCACGGTCCGGACCGGCGACGTCGCCCCGGACTTCACGCTGACCGACACGCACGGCACCCCCGTCCGTCTCTCGGACCTGCGTGGCGGCCCCGTCCTGCTCGTGTTCGTGCCGTTCGCCTTCTCGGGGACGTGCACGAGCGAGCTGTGCGAGCTCCGCGACAACATCGAGGACTTCGAGACCGCGGGCGTCACGCTCTTCGCCATCTCGTGCGACCCCGTGTTCTCGCTCAAGGCCTGGGCCGCGCAGGAGGGCTACACGTTCGGGCTCCTGTCCGACTTCTGGCCGCACGGCGAGGTCTCGCGCCAGTACGGGGTGTTCGACGACGAGCGCGGCCTCGCGATCCGCGGCAGCTTCCTGATCGACGCGGACGGCGTCGTCCGGTGGTCCGTCGTGAACCCGCGCGGGCAGCGCCGGGACCTCGCGGGGTACCAGGCGGCGCTCGCGGAGCTCTGACGCGCACCCCCTCGACGGGCGTGCCGCGGCTCGGAGCCGCGGTGCGCCCGTTCGTGCGCCGGGTGGCCGGTGCGTCGTGTGACCGGTGGGTCGAACGATCGGGTGCGACGGGCGTCCGGTCCCACGGGCCGGGTTCGACGGGTGACCCGGCGTTGTCGGCCTGCGGTGGCCGTGCGTCGTCGGGCGGGCGATGCCCGATCTGCGGCTGATGTGCGAGGCACGGCCGGCGACCCGGTAGGCTGTGCACCGCTGTTCTGGGGCCTGTAGCTCAGTTGGTTAGAGCGCCACGCTTACACCGTGGATGTCGGGGGTTCGAGTCCCTCCGGGCCCACCATCACCGACGTCGTCAGTGTCTCTGGCACCGGGACGACGTCCGGCCGACGAGCAGCGGCGCCTGTGCCAGAGTGGGCGCATGGCATCTCGGCAGACCCTCGACGAGGCCGACCGCCGCCTGGTCGCGCTCTGGGCCGCGGACTGCGCGGAGCGGGTCCTTCGCTTGTTCGAGGCAGAGGCCCCCGCCGACGACCGTGCGCGGGACGGGGTCGAGCGTGCCCGGGCGTTCGGACGCGGTGAGCTCGACACCGCCGGGGAGATCCGCCGCCGGTTCGTCGCGGGTCGTGCGGCGCAGTCGACGAAGGCGCCCGCCGCCGTGGCGGCCGCGCGTGCGGCCGGCCAGGCCTCGGGCGTCGCCCACATGGGCGCGCATGCTCTCGGAGCGGCGGCCTACGCGGCGAGAGCTGCTGCCCTTGCCGCGCCCGACCAGGAGGTCGGCCGCCGCGGGGAGGTGCGCTGGCAGCTGGCTCACCTGACCGACGAGGTCCGTGCCGCGCTGGCTCGCCTGCCTCGGCTCGGTGAGGACTCCTCCGGCCCGCTGGGCGCTGGGTTGCTGGCGTCGGGGATGCTCGCCACGACCATCCGCGAGATCCAGGCCGAGGTGGAGCGGCCTGTTCCCGCCTGACTCGGTCTCCACTGACAGCAACGGTGCGTTGTCGGTGGCTTCTCCTACTGTGACGTCCGACGCCGCGCCGACGGAGCGCGGCGGCCCTCGGACCCCGGTCCGACGGCCCGGACGAGACGGCGGGGACACGTGTTCGAGAAGATCAAGGGTTGGCTCCAGGGAGGCGACGACGGTGCGGTCGAAGGCGGAGGGGCGCCGCTCGGGTTCGAGAAGGCGCGGCGCGGCGCACCGTCCGGCCGGCTGGTCGACGGGCTGAAGATCCTGGACGCGGACACCCCGGGTCTCGCGGCGCGGGCTGTCGCCTACGTCCACACCGGGCGAGGGACCGGAGCTCGTGACCGAGCTCTCGCAGCGCGGCGACGACTCGACGGACCGCCTGCTCAACCGGCCCGCGACGCTGGGCGTGTGGACCTACACGAGCCAGGCCCAGGACAAGGCCATCAAGGAGCGCGTGCCCGGCTGGAACGTGGACAAGAGCGCGACGGCCCGCAGCAACCTCTACACGCTCACCGAGCCGGTCGAGGTCGAGGCGCTCGTCCGTCTCGGACGGCTCCTCGCGGCCGTCTCGCCCGACGTCTCGCGTGCCTCGGACCGGCTTCCTGCCTGGTTCGCGGCCCTGCTGACGGACGTCGCCAAGACGTGCGGCGACCGGCGCACGACGGGCAAGGTCGGCAAGCCCGGCATCCGCAGTGCCTGGACCCCCGAGCTGCTGGTCGCGATCCTGCGCGACGGCGGGGTCGCCGAGGCGAACATCCCGGCCGCCGTCGTGGCGGCGATCTTCGACCGTCCCGTCACGGCCGACTACTACGGCGACCCCCTCGCGGTGTTCGCGGCGCAGCCCGGCGTCGAGGACTACCTGGTCGCCCACCACGACGAGGTCGTGACCGTCGCTCCGCTGCTGCGCGCGACCGGCAAGGTCGAGCTGCTCCAGTTCCTGCGCGCCCAGCCCGCGGCGCGTGACGCGTTCGTCGGGGTCGTCGCGCAGCTCGCGACGGACAACGCCAAGTCGGTGCGCGAGCAGGCCGCGGGCAACCTCGCGGCGCTGCCCGCCGCGCGCCAGGTCGAGCTTCTCGAACCCCTGCTCGCGACCATGCCCGCGAGCCGTCTCGGTGGGCTCGTGACCCACCTCGTGGGCGTCGAGGGCGGGCTCGACGCGCTGCGACGCGCGCACGCCGCCGACGGCCGCGGCGCTCGCGGCACGCTGCTCTCGAACGCGCTCGAGCGCGCCACCGCCCTCGACGTCGAGACGGTCGTGGTCGACGAGCCTCTCGACCTCCCGCCCTTCACCCCGCTGCCCGACGCCCAGCTCGGCGAGCCGTTCGTCCGCTCGGCGCGCGACGCGGTCGACCGCCGCCTCGCCGCGGCCCGCAAGGAGCTCGAGGACCTCGAGGCGCTGCCCAAGGCAGAGGCCCAGAGCTGGCGGCTCTCGCACGCCCGGGGATCGGTCAAGGACCTCTCGGCGATCACCGACGACCACCTTCGTCAGGTCGCCCAGTACCTCTCCGGCGCACTCACCAAGGTGCCGCCGCACAAGGTGCTCGTCGAGCTCCAGGCACCCGCGATCCGCAACCGCCTCGAAGGCCTGACCATGCTCCATGACATCCGCTTCGCGCGCTCGCACGGCGGGGGCCGGCAGCGGTACCCCTGGTACCAGCTCAACGCCACGACCGACCTCGCGATGGACGTGCGGATCCTGGCCGACGGCGTCGAGCGCGCGGGCGTCCAGGACTCCGAGTCGGCCGTCGCGGAGCTCGTGTTCGACTCCTGGTTCGCCCGGGAGACGTTCGCGCCCGAGCACCTGTGGCCCTACTACGCCGAGCACCCGGCCGCGCTCGAGACCCACCTCGGCCTGCGCCCCCCGAGCAAGGTCGACAGCTACAGCCGCTCCGAGCGGCTCGAGGTCGCGCTCACGATCCTCGGCGGCTTCCCCACGCTCCCGAACCGCTACCTCCCGCGCCTGGCCGAGCTCGCGCTCGGCGAGGGCAAGACGCACCGCGTCGCCGCGCAGAAGGTGCTCGAGTCGCACGCCGGTGCCCGCGACCTGGCCGAGCAGGGGCTGCGTGACGGCAAGACCGAGATCCGGGTCACGGCCGCCGTCTGGCTCCAGCGACTGGGAGACCCGGCCGCGATCCCGGCGCTGCGTGCGGCGCTCACCAAGGAACGCCGCGAGGTGGCCCGCGCGGCGCTCCTCGGCGCGCTCGAGGCGCTCGGTGACGACATCTCCACGGAGATCGCCCCCGCGACCCTGCTCGCCGAGGCCACCAAGGGCCTCCAGGGCAAGGCCCCCGCGAGCATGGCCTGGTTCCCCGTCGACGGGCTGCCGCAGCTGCGGTGGGCCGCGGACGGGAAGCCCGTGCCGGCCGAGGTCGTGCGGTGGTGGGTCGTGCTCTCCGTCAAGCTCAAGGACCCCAGCGGGCTCGGCCTGATCGCCCGCTACGTCTCGCTGCTCGACGAGCAGAGCCGCGCGGCGCTCGGCCGGTTCGTGCTCGACGCCTGGATCGGTCAGGACACGCGGGGCCCGTCCGCCGAGGAGAGCCGCGACCTATGCCGACCGCGAGGCCCAGCAGCGCTACGACCGCTACCAGCACTGGTACAAGCAGCACCCGCAGTACTACGAGGCCGAGGCGTCGCGGACCGTCGACCAGCACCACCAGGACGCGTTCCGCGAGCACCAGGCCAACTATCTCGGGTCGGCCATCAGCGACAAGGGGCTGCTCGCCCTGACCGTCGGCATGCCGGGGGCCGACCTGTCCCGTGCCGCCCAGCAGTACCTCAAGTCGCACATCACCCGACGCGCGCAGATCGAGGCGCTCGTCCGGGCGCTCGCGGCCAACGGCGACCCGGCGGCCATCCAGCTCCTGCTGTCGGTCGCTCGACGGCACCGGCAGGCCACGGTCCAGGCGACCGCTCAGGCCCTCGCCCAGGACCTCGCCGATCGCCGGGGCTGGTCCGCCGAGGAGCTCGCGGACCGCACGGTGCAGACCGCGGGCTTCGAGGACGACGGGATCCTGCACCTGCACCTCGGCGCGCGCGAGTACACGGGGCGCATCACGCCCACGTTCACTCTCGAGCTCACCAACGAGGCGGGCAAGGTCGTCAAGGCGTTGCCCGCGGCCCGGGTGGACGACGACGCCGAGCAGGTCAAGACTGCCAAGTCGCAGCTCTCGGCGAGCAGGAAGGAGCTCAAGGCCGTCGTCGTGCTGCAGAGCCAGCGACTGTACGAGGCCATGTGCACCGGACGTGAGTGGCCCGCCGCCGACTGGCAGGAGTTCGTGCTGGGGCACCCGATCATGTCGCGGCTCGCGGCCGGTCTCGTCTGGCTCGAGAACCCCGGCCCCGACCAGCGGGCGTTCCGCCCGGGCGACGGGGGAGTGCTGATCGACGTCGACGACGAGGACGTGACCCTCGCCGACGGCGCGACCGTGTCGGTCGCGCACGGCGTGCTCCTCGGCGAGGACCAGGCCGGTCGCTGGCGTGAGCACCTCGCCGACTACGAGATCACGCCGCTGTTCGACCAGCTCGCGGTCGCGGTCCCCGTCACCGACCAGAAGGCGACGTCGATCGCGGACCGCAAGGGCTGGCTCACCGACAGCTTCACGGTGCGCGGCCGGGCGACCAAGCTCGGGTACTCGCGCAGCCAAGCAGAGGACGGCGGATGGTTCTCGGGCTACGAGAAGGCGTACCCGAGCGTCGGGATCACCGCGATCATCGAGTTCACGGGCGCGTTCCTGCCCGAGGAGAACATCCCCGCGGCCCTCACCCAGCTGGTCTTCCGGCGCACGACGCGGGCCTACGGGCAGAGCGCCGAGGCACGTCTCGCGGACCTGCCGCCCGTCCTGGTCGCGGAGTCCTACCGCGACTACCTGACCGTCGCTGCCGCCGGCAGCTTCGACGCCGAGTGGGAGAAGAAGAGCGCATGGTGACCACACCGACCGCCGCACCGAGCGGCACGCCCCCGGTCCTCGACCGCGAGGCGGCGCAGGAGATCCGCCCGCCCGCCGAGGTGCGGTTCGCGCACGAGCTCGCGGCCCTCGAAGCGGCCGACCGGGCGCGTGGCGCAGAGCTGCCGCCCGGCTGGCGGCTCAGCCCGCGGGCTGTGCGCGCCTTCGTCGTGGGCGACGCCGAGCTCGGGGTGCGCCGGAAGTTCTACGGCGACGACCCGCTCGTGGACCGTGCCGTCGTGTCCCTGCTGGGACGCCAGGGCCTCATGCTCGTGGGCGAGCCCGGCACCGCGAAGTCGATGCTCTCCGAGCTGCTCGCCGCCGCGGTGAGCGGCACGTCGAACCTCACGGTCCAGGGCACGGCCGGCACCACCGAGGACCACATCCGGTACTCGTGGAACTACGCGCTGCTCATCGCCGAGGGGCCCAGCGAGCGCTCGCTCGTGCCGTCGGCCGTCCAGCAGGCCATGAGCGCCGGGAAGATCGTCCGGTTCGAGGAGATCACGCGCTGCGCCCCGGAGATCCAGGACACCCTGGTCTCGATCCTCTCCGAGAAGCAGCTCATGATCCCCGAGCTCGGGAGCGAGGCGCGGGTCTCGGCCCGGCCGGGGTTCAACGTGCTCGCGACCGCGAACCTCAAGGACCGGGGCGTCCACGAGATGTCGGCCGCGCTCAAGCGACGGTTCAACTTCGAGACCATCAAGCCGCTGACGGACCGCCAGTTCGAGATCGACCTCATCGAGGCGCAGCTGACCGCCGAGCTCGGTGCGCCCGCCGACCGCCCTCGGCTCTCGCGCGACGTCCTGGACGTGCTGGTCACGGCGTTCCAGGACCTGCGGACCGGCTCCACGAGCAACGGAGCACCCGTCAAGCGGCCCGAGACCGTGATGTCGACGGCCGAGGCCGTCAACGTCGCGGTCGCGGCATCGCTCGAGGCCCGGTACCTCGGCGACGGCACCGTGACCCCTGCCGAGGTCGCACGGCAGCTCGCGGGCGTGGCCTCGAAGGGCGACGAGGAGGACGCCCGTCGGCTGCGGCACTACGTCGACAACGTCGTGCGCGAGCGGGCGCGGCGCGACCCGCGCTGGAAGTCGTTCCTCTCGGCGGCGGAGTCCCTGTGGCAGTAGCACCCGGGCCGGTGCGGGCGGCCTGGGGGCTCGCACCCGAGCGGATGCAGCGTGCGGTCGCCGGCGTCGAGCAGCTGCGTGCCGAGGGCATCTACCTCGCCCCGGTGCGGCACCACAGCCCGGCCTGCGCGCTCGCGGTCGAGGCGCTCCTCGACGAGGTCCGCCCCGCCGTCGTGCTCGTCGAAGGTCCCGAGGAGTACGGCCGGCTCCTGCCCGCGCTGCTCGACCCCCGCACGCGCCCGCCCGTCGCCGTGCTGAGCCTCGGGACCGACGGCAAGGGGGCGGGGTTCTACCCCCTCGCCGAGTTCTCGCCCGAGTGGGTCGCGCTGCGCACGGCCGACCGGCTGGGAGCGCGAGGTCGCGTTCGTCGACCGGTCCTGGGCCGCGCGCGAGGCGGCCGTCGCGCCGGGCACGTCGGACGCACCTGACGTACCTGACGCACCAGGCGATGCCGAGGACGACGCGTTCGCCCGGACCCTGCAGTCCGAGCGGAACCTCGCGCACTCGCGGACGGTCGCGGCCATCGCGGAGCGGCTCGGGTGCCGCGACCACGACGAGGTGTGGGACCACCTGTTCGAGGCGCGGACGCGCGAGCAGCTCACGGACTGGCGCGAGCTCTTCGACGACGTCTTCGCGTGGGCCGCGCTCGCGCGCCTGGACTACGAGGAGGAGGTGCTCGACGCCGACGGGTCGCTCGCGCGCGAGGCCCTCATGTCCGCCCGCGTCGCCGAGCACCGGGCGCGGGTCGAGGGGCCCGTGGTCGTCGTGACCGGCGCGTTCCACACGCTCGCGCTCGTCGAGGCCCTCACCGGGGCGCCCGAGGGCGGGGCGGTCGTGGACCGGCGGCCGGCGGGCGGCTACGGCGACCCGGCTGCGGCCGACGCCTGGCTGATCCGCTACGACCACGAACGGCTCGACGGCCTGCGAGGGTACGGCGCGGGCATGCCCTCGCCCGGCTACTACGAGCGCCTCTGGGCCGCCCATCGCGACCCCACCGGGCCCGCGGCGCTCAGCACCGCGCTGCTCGTCGACGTCGCGGCCGCCGCCACGACCCGTGGCGCGCAGGTGAGCTTCGCCGAGGTCGCGTCGGCGGCCGAGCAGGCGCGTCGTCTCGCGGACCTGCGCGAGCGACCGTGGCCGGGGCGCACCGACCTGCTCGACGCCCTCACCTCGTGCTTCGTCAAGGACGACGGCGGGCTCGACCTGGGCCTGGGGCGTCCCCTGGGGCAGGCGGTCGCCGAGGTGTTCGGAGGCCGGGCACTGGGTGAGGTCCCGCCGGGTCTCGCGTCGCCCCCGCTCGTCCAGCGCGCCCGGGAGCGGGCTGAGGCGCTGCGGCTCGTCGTGACCGACTCGACGCCGCGCCGCACGAGGCTCGACGCGCGGCGCACGCCCCGGCACCGCGAACGCCGGGCGTTCCTGGCCCTCATGGACTTCGTGGGGAGCGGTTTCGCGCACCGGGTCTCGGGTCCCGACCACGTCTCGGGTCGCGGCCTCGGCCTGCTGGTCGAGGAGTGGGAGTACGCCTGGACGCCGCTCGTCGAGGCCTCCCTGGTCGAGCTCTCGCACCACGGCGCGACGCTCGAGGCCGTCGCGGTGCACCGCCTGCACCGGCTCGAGCACGAGCTCGCGACGACCGGCCGCTCGGCCCTCGGGGTCGCGCGACTCGTGGCGCAGGCCGTCGTCCTGGGCCTCACCGACCATCTCGACCGGCTCGTCGCGCTGCTGCGCTCGACGCTCGACGTCGACCCGTCGCTCGAGTCGGTCGTGGGCGGGCTGCACCGCCTCGTCGACCTGTGGGACGCGCGCGTCGAGCTCGGCCTGGACGGGCACGCGCCCGAGCTGCTCGACCTGGTGGACCACGGTCTGGCGACGGCCGCCTACCTGGTCCCCGGCCTCGGGAAGGTCGACGCGGACGCGGAGCCTGCGGCCGTCGGGACGCTCGTCTCGCTGCGCGACCTCCTGCGCGAGGTGCACCGTGCGGGCGCGCGCAGCACCGTGCCCGACGGCGTCGCGCGGCCTCTCGCGGACGCGCCCGAGGCGGGCGGCGCGCCGGCCTCGTCCGCGGCAGGCGGTGCGCCGACCCGTCCCGGGGCAGGCGGCCCCGTGCCCGTGCGCCGCGAGCTGACCCGCCTGCGCGAGGATCGCGCGACGGCGCCCGGGGTGCGGGGAGCGCTCGTCGCGCTCGCGTCGGTCGACGACTCGCTCGGCGACGACGTCCTGGTCGCCGAGGTGCGCGCCCAGCTCAGCCCCGGCGCGGACCCGGTCGCCGCGGTCCGCTTCCTCGGCGGGCTGCTGCGCGCGGCCCCCGACCTCCTGCTGCACACCCCCGAGCTGTTCGACGCGGTCCATGGCGGGCTGCGCGACCTCGACGAGCCGGCGTTCCTGGCCGTTCTGCCGGACCTGCGCCGCGCCTTCACGTGGCTCAAGCCCGCCGAGACGCACCACCTCGCCCAGCAGGTGGCCGATCGCACCGGTACGCGCGCCGAGCGGATCGACGTGCACCTGGCGGCGACCGAACAGGACCTCGAGGCGGGCCTCGCGCTCGAGCGCGAGCTCACCGCGCTGCTCGACCGCGACGGCCTCGGCGCCTGGGGCGGCGGGGCGCGCCGCGCGCACGACGGCTCCACGGGCCCGGCCGCCGACCGGAAGCTCGACGACCAGGCCGACCACGACCTCCAGGAGAACCACTCGTGACCGCCCCGCACACCGACCGCGACAGCGCCCGCCGCCCCGGTGGTGGCGCCGCGATCCCCGGGACCGACCGTGCGGTCGGCCCTGCGACCAGCCAGGTGACCGACCAGGAGGCCGCCCGCCGCTGGCGGCTCGTCCTGGGACGCTACGCGGCCCAGGAGCTCCAGCAGGGACCGGGCGACGCCGGGATCGAACGAGCGCTGCAGTACCTCTACGACCGCGAGTACGTCGAGCGCGGCCACCGTCTGGGCAAGCAGCCGGGCGCTCGGGGCGGCGGAGGGAGCCTCGATCCCTCGGCGCTCAAGGCGCTCGACTGGCTCGGCCAGGCGCGCACGCTCTTCCCGCGTGAGACGTTCGAGCGCATGCAGGTCGACGCGGTCAGCCGCTACCGGCTCACGGAGCTGCTCGCCGACCCGGCCGCCGCCGAGGCACTCGAGCCCAGCCGTGAGCTCGCGACCGCGCTGCTGCAGGTCCGAGGCAGGCTCGACGATCGCGCCGCGGCCGGGCTCCGCACCGTGATCGCGCGCGTCGTCGAGGACATCGTGCGGCGTCTGCGCCCCCAGTTCGCGACCGCACTGAGCGGCCGCAAGGACCGGTCGCGCCGCTCGATGCACAAGGTCAGCCAGAACTTCGACGGCAAGCGCACGCTGCAGGCCAACCTCTCGCGCTACGACCCCGAGTCCGGCCGGTTGATCGTCCAGGACGTGCGGTTCGTGTCGAGGGCGCGACGGACCCTGACGTGGGAGGTCGTGCTCCTCGTCGACCAGTCGGGGTCCATGGCGGCCTCGCTCCTGTACAGCGCGGTCTGCGCGGGCATCATGTCGGCCCTGCCAGGGATCACGGTGCGGCTCGCGGTGTTCGACACCAACGTGGTCGACCTGTCGCACCTCGCGCACGACCCGGTCGCGGTCCTCCTCACGGCCCAGCTCGGCGGAGGCACCGACATCGCCAAGGCCATGCGCTACGCCGAGCAGCAGGTGACGAACCCGAGCCGCACGGTCGTGGTGCTCGTGAGCGACTTCGAGGAGGGCGGGTCGGTGGCCCAGCTCCTCGCGTCCGTCCGGCGGCTCGCGGAGTCGGGCGTCCGGCTGCTCGGCCTCGCGGCGCTCGACGAGTCCGCCGAGCCCGTCTACGACCAGGGCACGGCGCGTCGCCTGGCCGAGAGCGGCATGCACGTCGCCGCGCTCACGCCCGAGCGGTTCGCCGAGTGGCTCGGGGAGGTGCTCGTATGACACCCGCGTGGTTGGCCGTGTTCGCGGGGTACGACGACGCCGCGCTCGTCGCGCTGGGCAACGCCGGTCTCCTGCGGCGCGCCCGCAAGGACCTCGTCGGGGGAGAGGTGTCGCTCGCGTCGGAGTCCCCGGACGAGGTCGTGGTCGCCTGCGGGTCCGCCGTGGTCCGGCTCGGGCCGAAGGGCCCGGTCGCGGCGTCCTGCTCGTGCCCGACGGCGGGCGTGTGCCAGCACGTCGTGGCCGCGTGCCTCTGGGCCCGGGAGCACCCGGCGGGCTCGGCGCCCGAGCCCGGCGTGGATGACGCGGGTCCTGGGGCTGCGGCGGCGGACGGTGGAACGGACGGCGGTGGTGGCGACCCAGCGGGCCCCGGCCCCGGACCTGCCACGACTGACGAGGCTGCCAGTCCTCTGGCTGCTCTCCTCTCCCTGAGCCCGGTCGAGGTGTGCCGGGCTGCGGGCAAGGTGGCCGTGCGCCGGGTCGTCGAGCGTCTGCCGAGCGCGCTCCTCACGGGAGTCGCAGAGGGGAACGGCATCGTCGACGCGTGCGACCTCGCGGTGGACGGCGCACGGCTCACGATCTCGTGGCCGAGCGGCGGCGTGGCGCGCCCGGCCACCGGCGACCCCGCGCCCGAGGGCCGTGCCACGGTACCGGCCGGGCCGTCGACCAGCGTCGTCTTCGTCGCCCCCGCGGGGTACGGCGGCATGGTCGTCGCAGGGAGGTCGACCGCAGCAGACCAGGCCGCCGCACGCCTCGAATCGGTCGTCCGGGTCTTCGCGCGCGAGGGCCGCGTCTGGTCGTGGCCCCACGAGATCGAGGTCGAGCGCTCGGGCGAGCTGACCACCGCCCAGCGTGCTGGGCTCGAGGAGGCGAGCGCCGTCGTCGGGCACGTGGTCGATGCCGGGCTGTCCCACCTCGGTGCCGACGCCGCCGACACGCTCCGAGGAGCCGCCGGACGGGCCCGCCTCGTGGGTCTGCTGCTGCTCCACCGGCTCCTGCTCGTCGCCGCAGGGCTCGTCGACGGGCTCGCGTCGCGCGACGACGACGTGACCGAGGCCGACGCGCTGGGCGCGCTCGCCGAGGCGTGGGCGCTCGCGGCCGCGCTCCGCGACGCCCCTGCCGGGGCCCTGCCGGATCTGGTCGGCGCTCCGGCCCCGCGCGCCCGTGGCGCGGCGGACGACGAGGGCGACCAACGCCCCGGGCGCCTCGTGCCGCTCGGGGTGCGCTGGTGGCGGGCAGCGAGCGGGGCGCGTGGCATGACCCTCACGGCCTGGGACCAGGAGCACGGCGTGGTGCGCACGGCGACGGCCGCACGTCCCTCGGGGGCCGACCCGGCCTTCCGCCGGGACGTGGACCTGCCGATGCTGTGGGGGGCCTCGGTCGCGAGCGTCTGCGCGGGACCGTTCACGCTCGACGCGCCCGAGACCCGTCCCGACGGGACCCTCAGCGTCACCTCGCGCACGCGTCGCGTGGGCGACGGGAGGTTCGACGTCGAGGAGCTGCGCACCGTCGCCGATCAGCTCCGGGGCTCGGCGACGACCGGGACGGTGGGCTTCGGTCGCGCGGCCCGCCGGGCGCGCCTGGTCATGGTGCGAGAGACGGGAGCGATCGGGGTCGAGGAGGTGCGGCGCGAGGTCACCTGGCCCGTCACGGCGGCCGACGGCGGCACGCACGTCCTGCGCGTCGCGGTCGACCAGGAACGGAGCGTCGAGGCCCTGCTGTCCGTCGTGGCGTCGCGCCGACCGGTGGTCGCGGTCCTCGTCGAGCGTGAGCCGGGCGGGGGGACGGACGAGCCGGTCGGCGTCTTCCTGCGCGACGGCACCGGGGGGATCGAGCTCTTCTCACCCTCGATGTCGCCCGTGTACCGCACCGCGCCGGGCTGGACCGCGATGCGTCGCCTCACGGCGCGGATCGCCGCGCTGCGCAAGGGTTCGACCACGCACGTCGCGGAGCCGGTCGACCGCGGGCCCGTGGTGCGCGTCTGCGAACCGGCCCTCGAGGTCGTCGACTCGCTCGGGGCGACTGGCCGTCGTCGCCTCACGGGATGGCAGCACGAGACGCTCACCGCCCGTCAGCGTCTCGCGGGCGACCTCGGGATGGCGACCGTCGGGCGATCCCTCGCAGACCTGCTCGCCGACCCCACGACGGAGAACCTGCTGCGGACGCGGTTCGTGCTCGGGCGGGCGCTCGCGCTCACGGGATGACGGCCCCGGGCCCGGGGGCGCCGGGTGGCAGGATCGGGTCGGCGAGCGACGAGACCCGCCCGACGGTGCAGCGGGGGATGTCAGACCCGCACGGCAGACTCTGCGTCGTGTACTCGGTCCCGCTCCGCACGTCGCCCGCCGACCCGGGCTTCGTCGACGTCCAGGACCTCGATGGTCGCGGCGAGCCCCTCGGCCCGCCGCGGACCCACGCGCCCTGGCCGGGACTGCTCTCGCCCGCGCCGGACGGTCGGGGCGAGGTGCCGTCCCCGGCCCCGGCGACCCGCTGGGTCTGGGACGACACCAACCTCTGGTATCCGGCAGCCCTCGCCGCGGGCCGGCGGGTCGAGCGCGCCCACGACCTGCGGTTGTCCCGCGCGATCCTGCGCCGCTCGACGCTCACGGTCGGCACGGCGCTCGCGCAGTCGCCGCGCGACGCGTGGGACCAGATGCACCCGGTGCCGACCGCGCCCGTCCCGGGGCTCGAACGCCCCGACGCGCTCTTCGACCTCGGCGGCCGGCGCGTCGCCTCCCCACCCGACCCGGTCGGGGAGCTGCGCCGGCAGCTCGAGGCCGTCGCGACGTCGTCGGGCGCGGGGCGGCTGCGGCTGCTCCTCGCCGCGGAGTCCGCGGGCGCCCTGGTCGCCGCCGAGATGAGCCATGCCGGGCTGCCGTGGCGTGAGGACCTCCACGACGCGATGCTCACGGGAGTCCTGGGGACACGTCCGCCGCTCGGCCTGCGCCCGGCCCGCCTCGAGGCGCTGGCCGAGCAGGTCCGGACCGCGCTCGACGCGCCGGCCCTCAACCCCGACTCGGGACCCGAGCTCCTCAAGGCCCTCGAGTACGCCGGGGTGGGCGTGAAGTCGACCCGCAAGTGGGACCTCGAACGGGTGGACCACCCGGTCGTGGCTCCGTTGCTCGAGTACAAGAAGCTCAGCCGCCTGCTCACGGCCAACGGCTGGAACTGGCTCGACACCTGGGTGCGCGGCGGGAGGTTCCGGCCCGAGTACGTCGTCGGGGGAGTCGTCACGGGGCGCTGGGCCGCGAACGGCGGGGGAGCGCTCCAGCTCCCGCACCAGGTCAGGTCGGCCGTGGTCGCGGACCCGGGATGGAAGCTCGTCGTGGCCGACGCGGCTCAGCTCGAGCCCCGCGTCCTCGCGGGGCTCTCGGGAGACCTCGTCATGGCAGAGGCCGGGCGCGGCGGCGACATGTACCAGGGCATCGTCGACGCGGGCGCGGTGGAGACGCGCGCGCAGGCCAAGATCGGGATGCTCGGCGCCATGTACGGAGGCACCACGGGGGAGAGCGGACTCATGCTGCCGCGCCTGGCCAAGGCGTTCCCCCGGGCCCTGGAGCTCGTCGAGCAGGCCGCGCGCGCGGGCGAGCGCGGCGAGATCGTGACCACGCGCCTGGGGCGGAGCTCGCCCCCGCCGGGGTCGGGCTGGGAGGAGACGCAGGGCAGCGCGTACGACGAGTCCGCGTCGAGCGACGCCCAGTCCCGCGCCCGCAGCCAGACCCGCGCCTGGGGCCGCTTCACCCGGAACTTCGTCGTGCAGGGAACCGCCGCGGAGTGGGCGCTGTGCTGGATGGCCTCGCTGCGGGGACGGCTCGCCGCGATGCCGCGGGCCCGGACCCCGGGCCGGGCTCCGGCTCCCTTCACCGAGCAGCCGCACATGGTCTTCTTCCTGCACGACGAGATCATCGTGCACGCCCCTGCCGAGCTCGCCGAGCAGGTCGCGGACGAGATCCGGGCCGCGGGCACCGAGGCCGGGAAGCTGCTCTTCGGCGACTTCCCGGTCGACTTCCCGCTGACGGTCGCGATCGTCGACGACTACTCGCAGGCCAAGTAGGCGGCGGGCGCTCACGGACGTCCCAGGACCTGGCGGACGACCGGTCAGAGGTCGGCGCGCGGTTCGCCGCGGTACGTCCCGATGGACCAGAGGTTGCCCTCGGGGTCGGCGAGGACCAGCTCGCGGCTGCCGTAGTCGGTCTCACGGAGCGGGGTGAGGATCGTGGCCCCGGCGCGCGTCGCCCGGTCCTCGATCTCGTCGACCCCGACGCCGCTCCCTGCGGTCCCGGCGACCACATACCCCCCGAACGTGCCGGGCTGTCGGGACCACTCGCCGTCGGGCTGGTGAGACCCCAGCATGATCCCCCCGCCGGGCGGCCAGTCGAGCTGGGCGTGCGCGACCCGTCCGCCCTCCTCCGTCATGACGGTGTTGCGCCGGAAGCCCACGACGTCGACGAGGAAGTCGATCAGCGCAGGCGCGTCGAGCGCCTGGAGGGTGGGCCAGACCTGAGCCTGAGGTGTTCTGTCGGTGTCCATGCCTTCAGCCTGCGCGCGGGGCACCGCCTCCGGCTTGGATGTTTGCGCGTTCCTCGACCAGCCACGCCGAGGGGCTCAGGCCGGCGAACGCGTGGAAGTCGCGGACCAGGTGCGAGTGGTCGGCGTAGCCGGTGCGCGCGGCGATCGCCGCGAGGTTGGGGCCCGACGGCGCCAGGCACCTCGCGCGGACGGCGTCCCGGGCCGCGTCGAAGCGGACCAGGCGGCAGGCGGCTCCCGGGCTCAGGCCGAGCTCGGCCGTGAACAGCGACGAGAGCTGGCGGGTGCTGAGCCACACGTGCGCGGCGACGTCGGGCACCCGGACCCGCCCACCCCGACGCACCACGAGCTGCCAGGCCTCGGCGACCTCGGCCCGCACCGGGCCGAGCGCGGGATGCCGGGTGGCCGCCGCACGCCGCAGGGCGTCCTCGACGAGCGTCAGCCGCTCGGCCCACGAGCCGGCCTCCCCGATCCGTTCCCGGAGCGTGCGCGAGGTGCGTCCGAGCACGTCGTCGGCGTCCGTGACGATGCCGAGCTCTCCGGCGGGCACCCCGAGAAGAGTGCGTGCGGCGAGCGGGTCGAGAGCGAGCTGGACGCCGGCCTGGTGCGCGGGCTGATGGATGTAGGCGGGGGTCGTGTGCAGGCCGCCCACGAGCGACTCGTAGCGGTGCAGCGGTGCGTCCGCATCGGTGCCTGTCGCTGTCGGGACCGGCCCGTCGAGGCTGATGACGAGCGTCAGCCAGGGGGAGGGCAGCCCGCGGTGGAGCGACGGTGCGTCGTCGACGATCTCGTAGCCCAGCATCGAACCGACCGCGGACGTCAGGGGACCGGTCGGCGAGGAGCGCACGTAGTGCTGGCTCATCCCTCCACCGTAGGACGCCGCGGGTGGCGACGCCGCGGAACGTGCCCGGGGGCGGGGGCGGAGGCGGACCGGCCCCTCGGGCCGTCGCGTCGCGACGGGCGCCGGACGTCGGGAGATCCCTGCGTCCGGCGCCCGCCGCGACGGCTGGTGCTACCGCCCGCCCTTGAGCGGGATCTTGACGAGCGTCCCGCCCGGTACCGGCTCGGGGGTCGGCGTGGGCGTGGGGCGGTGCCTCGCGGAGTCGGTCGGCGAGAGCAGGGCCGTCCCACCCGGTTCACCCGGCTCCTCGGGTCCGGTCGGCAGCCCCGCGAGCACGTCGGAGGTCACGTACAGCGCGGACGAGGTCCACTCGAGCGCACCCGGCATGACGACCTCGGCGAACGGGACGGGAGTCGTGGTGCCCTTGCGGATCACCGAGATGCGGCTGGCGAAGAGCTCGGCGACGTACACGTCACCGCGCGGCGAGACCGCGAGGTTGGTCGCCGTGAGCAGGCCCCCGGCGTAGAAGGAGACCTTCCCGCGCGGGGTCACGGTGTAGACGGCTCCACGGGCTCCGAGCGAGGGGTCCTCGGGCCCGCCGGGCAGGAGCGAGACGAACAGGCGCCCGTCGGGGCCGCGCTCGACGTCGGTCGGGACGGGCTCGTTGTAGTACGTATGGCCGATCGTGCACTCGGGCATCCCGGTCGCGGCCGCGACCTCGGCGGTCACGTCCAGCGGCTGGGCGGGCAGGACGGCGACCGTGCGCACCTTGCCGCGCCGGTCGACCGACCAGATGGCGTTCGCCCCGGCGTCGGCGACGTACGTCGTGCCGTCGATCGTCGTGGAGGCGTACGGGTGCGAGAAGACCTCGCCCGGGTGGCTCGCGCCGCCGACCTCGGGCGGAACCTGGGCCGCGCAGTCGGGTGTGAGGTCGCGGAAGCCGTAGATCACGCCGCCGTCGGGGTTGGTGGCCTGCTCGTGGGCCCCGATGTCTGCGACCGTGCGGATCTTCCCGCGCTTGTCGCGCTCCTTGAGGAGCACGCTCGACCCGTCGGGGGTGCCCTCGGTGAACAGGACGCGTCGCCCGTCGGTCGAGACCGCGCTGATCTCCGAGCCGGGGACCGCAGCCGCGTAGACGTCCTGCTGTCCGCGGCGGTTCACCTCGGTGACGAACCCGCCGAAGTTCTGGGAGACGTACAGCGAGCCGTCGTCGCCGAGCCCCGACGAGAGCGGGCCGAGCAGCCCCGTCGCGAGGGTCTGCGGGGCGCCGGGGGTCGGCAGACCGCCCCCGCCTCCGCCGTGCCGGTCGTCGTGCGCCTGGGCGGGAGCCGCGCCGAGCGCGAGCGCCCCGACGAGGGCGAGCGCGATCCCGATCGTGCCGGTCCGCTGCGGGCCGCGCGTGGTGCGCGGCCGTCTGATGCTCTTGGTCTTCGTGATCATCGATTTTCTCCTCGGGCGCGGGACGTCGACGTCGAGTGCCCGTGGTCTGGGCGGCGCTGCGGGCAGGACCGCCGTCGTGGACGGCTGGTGGGCCCGGCGCTCGCCGGTGAGTGGAGTGCGGTGATGTGGCGGTGCGGTGCGCACCGTGGGCACGGGTGTGTCCGGTGCCGATGGACGCCTGGGGCGTCGTCGCGAGGTCCGGCTCCCCTGCCGGACACAGGTAGGGAGCGCTCCCAGAGCGGTTCGTGACAGCCGTCGGAACGCGCGCGGCGGATAGCCTGGTGCCCGTGACCGCACACCCCACGCTCGCCCACGTCGTCCGGACCCTCGAGGTGCTCTACCCGCCGTCGACCGCGGAGGGGTGGGACGCCGTCGGGCTCGTGACGGGTGACCCGGCCCAGCCGGTCCGCAAGATCCTCTTCGCGGTGGACCCCGTCGCGACGGTCGCCGACGAGGCGATCGAGTGGGGCGCCGACCTGATCGTGACCCACCATCCGCTGTTCCTGCGGCCCGTGCACTCGATCGCGGCGACCACGTTCAAGGGTTCGCTCGTGCACCGGCTGGTGCGGGCCGGGGTGGGGCTGTACGTCGCGCACACCAACGCCGACGCCGCCCCGCGCGGGGTCGCAGACGCGCTCGCGGACGCGATCGGCCTCGTGGAGCGTTCCCCGCTCGTCCCCTCGGGGCCCGACGACGGCGCGCGCCCCGTGGAGACAGGCATCGGCCGCGTGGGACGCCTCGAGGAGCCGACGACGTTGCGCGCCTTCGCTCAGCGCGTCGCCGCCGCGCTGCCCGCGACCGAGCAGGGGGTGCGCGTCGCGGGCGACCTGGACGCGACCGTGAGGACGGCGGCCGTCGTCGGGGGCTCGGGGGACTCGCTGTTCGACGCGGTCCGCAGCGCGGGGGCCGACGTCTACGTGACCGCTGACCTGCGCCACCACCCGGCGTCCGAGCTGCGCGAGCGCGCCGAGTTCGAGGGCGGCACGGCAGGTGGCCCGTTCCTCGTGGACGTCGCGCACTTCGCGAGCGAGTGGCCCTGGCTGCGCTACGCCGCCACCGACCTGACGGAACGGCTCGCAGATGCGGGTACGGTGGAGACCCGCGTGAGCGTCCGACGGACCGACCCCTGGACCGCCCGGATCGGCTCCGCGCCCCGCGCCTGAGAAGACGCCCCACAACTGCATCGAAAGGAACGCCCCCTGTGACCACTGCACCCCCCGAGGACCAGCGACGACTGCTGGAGGTCCAGGCGCTCGACACCCGCCTGCAGCAGCTCGCGCACAAGCGCACCGCGCTGCCTGCGATCGCCCGCATCGCGGAGCTCGACGCGCAGATCGCCGACCTGAGCACCTCGCTCGTCGCCTCCCGCACGGCCGTGAGCGACCTCAAGCGCGAGCTCACCAAGGCCGAGGGGGACGTGGAGCAGGTCCGCACCCGTGCCGCCCGCGACCAGACCCGCCTCGACTCGGGCCAGGTCGGTGCCAAGGACGCCCAGGCGCTCGTGGGGGAGCTCGCGTCGCTCGCCCGCCGCCAGGAGGTCCTCGAGGAGGTCGAGCTCGGCGTCATGGAGCGCCTCGAGGCGCACGAGGACGCGCTCGCCAAGCTCGACGCCGCGAACGACGAGCTGCTGGCCGCGAAGGCGGCCGTCGTGGTCGAGCGTGACGCTGAGCTCGCGCAGCTCGACGCCGAGGTCGCGACCGTGACGGCCGCGCGCGCCCAGGCCGTCGAAGGGCTCGACGCGGGCCTCGTCACGCTCTACGACCGGCTCCGCGCACAGCTCGGCGGACTGGGCGCTGCCGAGCTCAGCGGCCGCCGCTGCGAGGGGTGCCGCCTCGAGCTCAACCCGTCCGACGTCGAGATCATCAAGGCCAAGAGCCCCGACCAGGTCGCGCGCTGCGAGGAGTGCTCGCGCATCCTGGTGCGCCTCGACGCCTGAGGTGACGGCTCGCCCGGCGTGATCGGGCTCGCCGGCCCGGCCGGCCCGAACGGTCGACACGACCCCGTCCCTCGTGGGGCGGGGTCGCGCTGTTCGCGGTGGCTTCGGTGGCTTCGGTGCCGAGCACGGGTTGCGGTCGTTGCGACGAGCATGCGGTTGTCGTCGTGATTCGGAGCCCGGGGGGATCGTGTGGCGCTCACTCGCCATTGCGTGCGCGGTGCCGCCGGACTCGCATGTTCGTCGGTGCGCTGCGGTTGTCGTGCGGGATGCGGGGCGGTGGCCTGGGTCATTGGCGGCCAGCCCGCGGTGGCAGCCGACCGTCGGGTTCGGTGCTGCCCGGGTCGGCGGAAGCCGGTTGTCCACAGCCTGGGACGGGGGGTGGTGGGGTGGTGGTTTGACCCGTTAGGTTCCTGGGGAGGTAGGGGGCGGTGTGGCCCTGTGCCGGTACCTACCGAGGGGGCAGGGATGGGTTTGCAGGGGTTGCACGGGGCTGCTGGGCGTGCGCGCAGGGAAGCGCGCCGCGCTGAGTCGCGGACGTGATCATCGCGGCTGGGGTCGGTCGTGGTCGGCGGGCGCGCTCGTGCTGGTGGTCGGGATCGGTGTGGTCCTGGGTGGCTGCTCGGCGCCTGCGCCGGAGGTGGAGAGACGCCGTCGGTCGTGAGCGAGGCTCCGAGTCCCACACCTTCGCCGACGCCGACGCCGACAGGGCCGGTCAAGCCCGAGCGGCCGGCTGACATGGATCGCACCGACGAGGTCGGGGCAGCAGCGGCAGCGACGTACTTCTTGGAGCTTTACCCGTATGTGATGGCGACGGGGGACCTCGAGGAGTGGGATGCGATGACGTTGGCCGAACTGTGTGGTTTCTGCACATTGGTCCGAGATCGAAGCTCAGGAGATCGCGAATGCTGGGGATACATATCGAGGCGGGGAGGTTTCGAGTGCCGTAGTCATCAAGGGCTACCCACTTGACGATCTCGTCGGTGGCTATCCGTTGGACGTCAACGTGACCATGAGCGATGCCGTGCTAATCAACGAGTTCTGGCCTCGAGGTGGATCGCCAAGCCGCGCAGTCAAAGCCATATCGCGTCGAGACTTCTTCACGACGGCAGGCACTGGCGCGTTCTTACAGTCGTTTCAGATATGCCGGTATCGTGACTGTGATAGCGACTGCTGGCTGTGCTCGGATACTTCTAGCGGCGTTCGTATCAACGTCGCCATTCGACTTCGACGGTAAGGCAAAGAGACGATTCGGTTGACATCGTCAGGCCACCGACGTCTCCGCCGACGGCTCCACCCATCGTCCGAAGAACTCCGACGGAACCCCTGCGTCCTCCGAGTACCGGCGGATGCCCGCAGCGTCTGTGCCATAACGCGGACTTCACCACGACCAAGGGCCAGATCGGGTCGTGCGCAGACGGCGAGGTCGAGGGGGAGTTCCAGGTCTCGTGCCAGGAGGGTGAGATCGCTCTGGAGCCCGTCTTCGTGCAGACCTGGACCAACAACCCGGACGGAACCATCAGCGGCCTGACCGGCTGGACCTTGCTCAACGAGGGTGACTGCCTGACCGCGGTCGATCTCGCACCGTTGGCCGAGGTCGAGTTCCAACGCCTGACGATCGCGCCGTCGCCGGTCACGGTCCAACCCCCGGACGGCTGGACGCTGGTCAACATCGAGACCATCACCTACACCACGCCCCACCCCGCAGACCTTCGCCACGACCCTGCTCGGCATCCCGGTCACGATCGAGGCCACCCCCGCGACCTACACCTGGGACTACGACGACGGCACCACCCCGACCCAGACGACCGACCCGGGCGCCCCCTACCCCGCCCAGAGCGTCTTCCACACCTACACGGACGAGGGCACGGCCACCATCACTCTCGACACCACCTGGCAAGGACGCTTCCAGATCACCGGCACATCGACCTGGACCCCCATCACCGGCACCGCCCGCACCACCGCCACCGCCCCACCCCTGACCATCTACGAGGCCCGCTCCCGCCTGGTCACCGACCCCCTCGACTGACCTCGAACCAGACACGCCCACATCGACGCTGTTCGACGCCGCGACCAGCACCAGGAACACTGAGGTGGCCGGGTGGCGCTCCTCGGCACCGGAACGCCGCCAGGCGGCGATCGCTCGCGCCGACGATTCCAGGACGCGCCGACCCGCCGCCAGGAGGAGCCGGTCGACCCGCGGCAGAGAACCGGGCGCCGGATGAACGAGCGAGACGGACGTGGAGGAACAGCATGGGCAGGTCGTTGATCGTCGAGGCCGACGGCGGGTCGCGAGGCAACCCCGGACCGGCGGGCTACGGCGCGCTCGTACGGGACGCCACGACGGGAGCGGTGCTGGCCGAGCGAGCGCGCTACCTCGGCATCGTCTCGAACAACGTCGCCGAGTACTCGGGGCTCGTCGCCGGCCTCGAGGCCGCGCGTGACATCGACCCCGAGGCGCGGGTACTCGTGCGCATGGACTCCAAGCTCGTCGTCGAGCAGATGTCCGGTCGCTGGAAGATCAAGCACGACGACATGCGACGCCTCGCCGCCGAGGCCACCCGGGTCCTCCCGCCGTCCCAGGTCTCGTACGAGTGGGTGCCGCGCGCCGACAACTCCGCAGCCGACAAGCTCGCCAACGAGGCCATGGACACGGGCGGCCAGATCGCGCGTGACTACCCCGACGCAGACATGCCCGCGGGCGTCGAGCGCACGCACCGGGACGACAGCGAGGCAGCCCAGAGCCCCAGCGCCGTCTTGGGGACCACGTCCGGTGCCGGAGAGGAAGGCAGCGGTGACACGGGTCGGCCTGACGAGGCCAGCAGCACACCCGCGTTCGACACGCCCGTCACGCCCCTCCGGGGCCCGCGCACGGTTCGACGGCGCCGAGCCGCTCACCGTCGTCCTGGTCCGCCACGGTCAGACCCCGCTCACGGTCGCCGGCGCCTACTCGGGCTCCTCGGTCCCGGGCCCGTCGCTGACCGCGCGGGGCCGGGTGCAGGCCGCGCAGGCCGCCGACCTGGTCTACCGCATCGGTCGCGACCGCTGGACCGACCTGCCCCGACCGACAGCGATCGTCGCCTCGCCCATGGTGCGTGCGCAGGAGACCGCGCGGGCGGTCGGGCGCCGTCTCGGGCTGCACGTCGGGACGGACGACCGCTTCGCCGAGGTTCACTTCGGCGAGTGGGAGGGACTGACCGCCCCGCAGATCGCCGAGCGGTGGGACGGGCATCCGGAGCGGTGGCTCGTGTCGGGCACCGAGGTCGCGCCGGGCGGGGAGTCCATGGCGGACGTCGGCGACCGGGTCTGGGCCGGGCTGCAGGACCTGCTGGCCCGTGGCACGGGCCGGACCGTGGTCGTGGTGGGGCACGCGGTGCAGGTGCGTGCCGCGGTCGGCCGGGCGATCGAGGCGCCGCCCTCGCGGTGGGCCGGCTTCCGGGTGCCGCCGGGATCGGTCAGCATCCTGCGGCTGTGGGCCGACGGCGCGACCGAGCTGACCGTCGTCGGGTGCCCGAGCGAGCCATAAGCCCGCCCGCAGCACGAGGTTGTGATCGTTCTGAGGTCCCCACGTTCGCAACCTCGTGCTCGACCGCACGGGACCTCGTTCTCGGCACACACCGCGCACCACACCCATCAGACGCCGAGCATGCGACTGTCGTTCGCGGAACATGCGGTTGCCGTCGGGAACCGGTCGATTCATGACGCCAACCGCATGTTCGGCACCGGAACGTCTCGCGGCGTCGAGGCGAGGTCAGGAGACGACGAGCTCCAACGTCGAGGCGCCGCGCGCCCCGGGCAGCAGGGTCGCGTCGAGCAGCTCGGTCCCGACCAGCTCGTACGCGGCCTTGAGCAGCTCCTCGCCCGAGTGGACGGGCTCGGCACGGGTCAGGAGGTGCCCCGTGAGGATGCCACGCGTGTGCTTGGCGTTGTGCGAGACGACGCTCCGCTTGCCGTCGAGCTCGCGCAGCACCCGGACCGCGACGTGCTCGGCGGCCGCCGGTACCTTCCACGCGGCGGCGTAGGGCGCCGACCGGCAGTCGATCACGACGTCTCCCGCAGCCCGCGCGTCGAGCGCCGCGGCGAGGTGCGGGCGCCACGACGGGGCCAGTGCGTCCAACGGAGGGAGCTTGGTCCCCATCGACAACCGGTAGGCGGGGATGCGGTCGGTGGGGGAGACCGCACCCCACAGGGCTGACACGATCCGGACCGACTCCTCGGCCCGGGCAGCCGCGGCAGGCGGCAGGTGGGCGAGGCCGGCGGCCGCATACAGGACGCCGCTGTACACCTCGGACGCAGGCGCGGCGGGCGCCGTGGTCAGCGACACGTTGCGCGCGACCTCGGCCGCCAACCCGCTGCTCACGCCCAGCACGTCGTGCGCGTCGCGCCGCCTGCTCGCGGCGACGAGCGCGCGGAGCACGGCCTTGCGGTGCCGGGTGAGCGACGGTGAGCTGAGGGCCGAGAGATCGACGGGAGCTCCGTCGTCGGGCACGGACTTTCCCTCGGAGGGCGGCAGGAGCAGAAGCACACCGCCACTCTAGGGCGGCCGCGCACGGCCACGGCCCGCGGCGGGGCGTGGCGATGGTCACCCGTGGCGGACCGCTCGCCCCGGCACTAGGTTGTGCCGCATGGTTCAGGTCAAGGTCTACGGCACCCGCACGGTCTGGGAGATGCGGCGCGAGGACATCTCCGACGCGATCCACCGGGCGGTCGTCGGCGCCTGGGGGCTGCCCGAGGAGAAGCGGTTCCACCGCTTCCTCCTCCTGGAGGACGGCGACCTGATCGCGCCGCAGCGCAGCGACGCGTACCTCGTCGTCGAGGTCGTGTGCTTCACGGGTCGCTCGCGCGAGGCCAAGCGCGCACTCATCGCCGCGATGTTCGACGACGTCGCGCCCTTCCTGGGGCTGGCGGCGGACGACCTCGAGGTCGTCATCCTCGAGAGCCCGCCCGAGAGCTGGGGCATCCGCGGCAAGAGCGGCGACGAGCTCGCGCTGGGCTACCGCGTGGACGTGTAGGCTGCGGGAGCGGATGAGTCGGTCAGACGGCCGCGTCGGTGCCCTCGTGGCACCGCCGAGGAACGTCCGGGCTCCACAGGGCAAGGTGGTGGGTAACGCCCACCCGGGGTGACCCGCGGGACAGTGCCACAGAGAACAGACCGCCTCCCACGGCCTCGGTCGTGGGCGGTAAGGGTGAAACGGTGGTGTAAGAGACCACCAGCGGGCCAGGTGACTGGTCCGGCTAGGTAAACCCCACCTGGAGCAAGGTCAGACAGACTGTGTTGGAGGGCTGCCCGCCCGATTCTCTGGTGAGAAGCACAGTCGGGTAGACCGCTGGAGGCGTGCGGCAACGTACGTCGTAGATGGATGGCCGTCACCCGTGCGGGGGCAACCGCGCACGGTGACAGAACCCGGCGTACCGACCGACTCATCCGCCCTCACCGCCCTCGGCGGCGCTGACGCCCACGACGACCTCTGTCGTCCGTCCCGCCCTCTGCGTAGGCTGGCTGGATGAGGATCGTCGAGTGCTTGGCTCCCCTCGTGGGGCAGTGGCAGGGCGTCCACCGTCAGCGGCTCCTGCCCACGGACGAGTTCGTGGCGTCGGACGCCACGGCGTCGGTGACGGTCACGGCGCGCGAGTACGTCTCGCTCGCCTACACGTGGTCCGACGGCGACGCGCCCCAGGAGGGGCTGCTCCTCCTGAGCGGCGGCTCAGGTCCGGAGGGGGTCTCGGCGGTCTGGATCGACTCGTGGCACGCGTCGCCCGCCTGGATGCTGTTCGACGGCACGGTCGGTGAGGACGGCGTCGTCCGGCTCACCGGGAGCTATGCCGCGCCGGAGGGGCCGGACTGGGGCTGGCAGATCTTCGTCGCCCCGATCGAGGGCGGCGGCGGACGCATGACCATGCTCAACCTCGTGCCTGGCGAGGCGCCCTACGAGGCCGTCGAGGCGGCCTACGACCACAGCGTCTGAGACGTCACTCGTCGACGGCACGTGCCCGGCGCACCAGCACGAGCGGCAGAGCGACCCACAGCAGCGCGAACAGCACCAGAGCGGCGACGGCCGCGATCACCGCTGCCGTCCATCCCATGACGACGTCGAAGATCAGCAGGACGGTCCCCGTGACGACGAGCGCGAGGACCACGAGCCCCACCCGCGCGAGCCGGTCGGCCGAGGTCACGAGTCGTGCCTTGAGGTGCTTGCGGAACAGCATGCGGTGGAGCGAGACCGGGGCGACGAGCAGACCCGTCGCGAGCACCGAGAGCGCCACGAGGCACAGGTAGACGTTGCGCTGTGCGGCGTCGAGCTCGCCGAACCGCTGCTGGAAGGGCAGGGTCAGCAGGAAGCCCGTGAGGATCTGCACGCCCATCTGCGTGACGCGCAGCTCCTGGAGGAGCTCGGCCCAGTTCCGGTCGGCCCGCTCGTCCTGCGACTCGTCCCGCGAGTCACCTGGGTGCGACTCGTCCCGTGAGTCGCCCCGGTGCTGCGCCGGCCCCACCGCGCTCGGACGGGGCGCCGCGGTGCCCGCCTCAGGCCCCGAGGAGGTCTCCCGGTGGCGGCCCTCGTGGCTCACCCGACCCTCGTCAGTGGTTCCGGAGGGCGGACACGAGCTCGCCCTTGCGCATGGTGGAGCGGCCCTCGATCCCGATCTCGCGGGCCCTCGCGCGCAGCTCGGGCACGGTCCACTCCTCGTACGCAGGAGACGACCCGCCCTTCTTCCCGACCGTGCTGCGGGACGACGCCGCCGCGGCGTTGGCGATGCGCGCGGACTTCTCCTTGGAGTTCCCCTCGTCGCGCAGGGTCTCGTACAGCTCCTTGTCCTTGACGGAAGGACCGGGGTCTCGCCTGGGCACAGGAATCACCTCTCGAGGTCTCGGTGAACAGGTCTCTCGACCGTACGACGACCCCGCAGCACTCGCTCGGCACGCGGCACCTGGCCAGAGCAGGTCAAGCGCGGCGAAGACGACCAGGAGGAGGATTCGCCCAAAAGCGCAACCAGGTGGCGTTCCAGGTAAAGCGCTCCCCAGAATGCTGTCATGCCGGTGCCACTTGGGGGTACCCTGGCTCTGTTGACGGGGCTCCAGACGTCGGGGCGCCGAGAACACGACGAGCGGGGGCTCTGGACTCATGACTCCGAGCAAGACGACGACCACCGGCGGTATCACTCTCCTCGAGCAGCCGGATTCGAGTGTCGTGGACATGTGGGGCGAGATCGACGTGGCGCTGCGCAGCGAAGCCAGCGCCGCACTGGCGAACGCGCTGGACCGGGACGTGCCGGTCGTGATCGACACCTCGAAGGTGACGTTCATGGACTCCACGGGCATCGCGTTCCTCGTGCAGTTCTACACGATCGGCAGCGAGGAAGGTCTGCAGGTCAGCCTGCGCAACCCTCCGACGGTCGTGACGGACGTGCTGGAGATGCTGGGCGTGATCGACATCTTCCCGGGGCTGCCGACACACCACCTCGAGCACGACGAACCGCAGCACCAGAGAGTGGTCTGACCCGCCTCACGGCGGGCCGGACCACGCCCGGCGGAGCGGGACGGACCACCGCCGGTGGAACGTCCGGTGGTACCCGGGCGAGCCGCAAGACCGGCCCAGCAGATCAGGCCAGTCCGGCTCCCTCGGCTGCCAGCGCGGCTGCGCCCACGATGCCCGCGGCGTTGCGCAGCTCGGCCGGGATGATGGGCGCGTTGAGGTGCAGCAGGGGCAAGAAGTTCTCGTGGTGCTTGGAGATCCCGCCCCCGACGACGATGAGGTCGGGGGAGAACAACATCTCGACGACCTCGAAGTAGCGCTGGAGCCGAGCGGCCCACTCCTCCCACGAGAGGTCCTCGCGTCCGCGCGCCGACTCCGCGGCCCGCGACTCGGCGTCGAACCCGTCGATCTCGAGGTGACCCAGCTCGGTGTTGGGCACGAGGATCCCGTCGACGACCAGGGCGCTGCCGATGCCCGTGCCGAGCGTCGCGAGCAGCACCACGCCCTTGGTGTCCTTGGCCGCGCCGTAGCGGACCTCGCCGATCCCTGCGGCGTCCGCGTCGTTGACCGCGACGACGTGCCGCCCGGTCTCCTTCTTGATCAGTGCGGGCAGGTCGACGCCCTTCCAGGACTTGTCGAGGTTCGCGATGAACCCGATCACGCCGTGGTGGATGGGGCCGGGGAAGGCCACGCCGATCGGGACGTCGTGCGGCAGGTCGTACTCGTCGACGAGCTCGGCGATGACCTTGGCGACGGCCTCGGGGGTGGAGGGCTGCGGCGTCGGGATGCGGTGGCGGTCCTTCGCGAACTCGCCCGTGGCGAGGTCGACCGGAGCGCCCTTGATGCCGCTGCCGCCGACGTCGATCCCGAAGGCCAGCCCGTGGTGGTGGTGTGAGTGCTTGCTCATGGCAGGGTCAGGATCTCCGCTCCGTCTTCGGTGACGACCAGGGTGTGCTCGAACTGGGCGGTCAGGGACCGGTCCGCGGTGACTACGGTCCACCCGTCGTCCCAGGTGCGCCACTCGGGGCGGCCGAGCGTCAGCATGGGCTCGATCGTGAAGACCATGCCCGGTTCCATGACGGTGTCGTGGTCGGGGGCAGCGTCGTAGTGGGGGATCACGAGCCCAGAGTGGAACGACTCGCCGACGCCGTGGCCCGTGTACTCGCGCACCACGCCGTAGCCGAACCGGTGCGCGTACTTCTCGATCACGCGGCCCAGGACGTTGACCTCGCGCCCGGGGCGCACGGCCTTGATGGCCCGGTCGAGGGACTCGCGCGTGCGCTGCACGAGCAGCGCGGCCTCCTCGCTGATCTCACCGACCGCGAACGTGGCGTTGTTGTCGCCGTGCACGCCGCCGATGAACGCGGTGATGTCGACGTTGACGATGTCGCCCTCGACCATCTCGGTCGAGTCCGGGATCCCGTGGCACACGACCTCGTTGAGCGAGGTGCACAGCGACTTGGGGAAGCCGCGGTAACCGAGGGTCGACGGGTAGGCGCCGTGGTCCAGGAGGAACTCGTGCCCGATCCGGTCGAGCTCGTCGGTGCTCACGCCGGGGGCGACGTGCCTCCCGACCTCGGCGAGCGCCTGGGCCGCGATGCGGCTCGCGACCCGGATCCGGTCGAGGGTCTCGGGATCCACGACGTCGTCGCCCGTGAAGGGCCGCGGGCCGGGCTGCCCCACGTACTCGGGCCGCGCGATCGAGCGTGGCACGGCCCGCAGGGGAGAGACCGACCCCGGGACCAGCGGTCCGCGGGGGGCGGTCAGGACGGAGGAGTCGGGCATGCGGTCAGTCTACGGACTGCCCGTGAACCGGAGCGTACGGCCGACGTCCCGCGCGCGGGTGAGGCAGGATCGTCCTATGACGAAGGAACGATTCTCCGACGACGGCGACCCGGTCTCCGAGGACCAGTACTACTTCGACACGCGCACGGGGGAGGTCTCGAAGGGCCCGCAGTCGGCCTGGTCCACCCGCATGGGCCCGTACCCGACGCGTGAGGCCGCGGCCCAGGCGCTCGAGCTGGCCCGTGCGCGCTCCGAGGCCTGGGACGAGGAGGAACGGGAGCGCGAGCGCGACAAGTGACGGATCCGTCCGGTCCTGCGCGGCGGTGGACGGTCGCGCTGGCCGTGCTGCTCGCGGGCCTCGCGGTGGGGTGGGTGTCCTGGCTCGCGTTCGGCGCCGGGGCCGGCGACGACCGTCCGGGACCGTCCCCGAGCCCGACGACGGAGCGCACCTCGGGTGCGTCCGGCACCTCCCACGAGCGTGGCGTCGCGGGGGTCCCCGGCACGGCCACGCCCTCACCGCCAGACCCGGGGACCCTTCCGCTGACCGGGCTGACGGTCGCGCTCGACCCGGGCCACAACGGCGCGAACGCCCAGCACCCGGACCAGGTCGGTGCACCCGTGCCGGACGGCCGCGGGGGTGCCAAGGCGTGCAACACGGTCGGCACGTCGACCGATGCGGGCTACCCCGAGCACGCGTTCACCTGGGACGTCGCGTCGCGGACGAGCGTGGCGCTCGAAGCGCTCGGTGCGCGGGTCGTCCTGACCCGGTCGGACGACCAGGGCATCGGACCGTGCGTCGACGCCCGGGGCAGGTTCGCTCAGGACGCGGGCGCGGACGTGCTGGTCTCGGTCCACGCCAACGGCAGCGACGACAAGGCCGCGCGGGGGTTCTTCGTCATCGTGGCGGACCCGCCGCCGGCCGTCGAGATCGACGAGGGGCTGCGCGCCGAGAACGCGGCGTCGAGCGAGCGTCTTGCGGCAGACCTGGTCGGAGCCCTGGCCTCAGCGGGCTTTCCGCCCTCGGGTAGCGTCGCCGGCGCGATCTCGCGGCGCGGCGACCTCGGGACCCTCAACTTCGCCGAGCGCCCCGGGGTGCTGCTCGAGCTGGGCGAGATGCGCAACGCCGACGAGGCTGCGCTGATGTCCTCCGAGGAGGGGCGCCAGCGGTACGCGGACGCGATCGCCGCGGGCGTGGTCGCCTGGGCGGGGTAGCCCCGGGCCCCGGAGCACCTGTGGACGTGAGCCGTCCGCGCCGGGGTGAGCCTCCGGCACAGCCGGCCCGACGGCGCCACGCACCCGGGTGCACCGGTGCACCCGGGGGAGCGGCGTCGTCGGGCGGGACGGGCTACTTCTCGAAGCTGTGCGCCGCGTCCGGGAACGTGCCGCCCTTGACCTCTTCCGCGTAGTCCTGCGCGGCCCGGCCGAGGGCCGCACCGATCTCCGCGAACCGCTTCGCGAAGCGCGGCGACCACTCGGTCATGCCCGCGAGGTCCGTCCACACGAGCACCTGACCGTCGCACTCGGGGCCGGCGCCGATCCCGATCGTCGGGATGCGCACGATCTCCGTGACGCGGGCGGCGACCGCGACCGGGACCATCTCCAGGACCACGGCGACCGCGCCGGCGTCGGTCACGGCGAGCGCGTCCTCGCAGAGGATCTCCGCGGCGTCGTCCCCGCGGCCCTGCACGCGCGGCCCGCCCAGGATGTTCTCCGACTGGGGCGTGAAGCCCAGGTGCGCGACGACGGGGATGCCCGCGTCGGTCAGGGCACGGATCTGGGCGGCCGAGCGGCGCCCGCCCTCGAGCTTGACCGCGTGCGCACCGGTCTCCTTCATGCATGCGCACTCCGGTCGCGAGGGCCTGCTCGGGCCCTGCCTCGTACGAGCCGAACGGCAGGTCCACGATCACGAGCGCGCGCTGCGCGGCCCGTGCGACGCCGCGTGCCGCGGGGATCATGTCGTCGACCGTGACGGGCAGCGTGGTCCGGTGCCCGTGCATGGTGTTCCCGATCGAGTCGCCGACGAGGAGCATGTCGATGCCCGCCTCGTCGAAGATCCGGGCGGTCACCGCGTCGTACGCGGTGAGCATCGTGAGCTTCTCGTGCCGTGCCTTGGCTTCCGCGAGGTGGTGGACGCGGAAGCGCTTGGCGGGCGTGGCCGGGGTCTGGCCGGGCTGGGTGTGTGCGGACATGCTCTCGTCTCTCCAGGTCGTGCGGCCCGCCGGTGGTCGGTGGGCCGGTCGTTCGGGAAGCGGGTGGGGTGCGTGGCCTCGGCGGCGAGCCGGGCTACTCGACCGGCTCGCGCCAGCGGGTCGTGATGGGCAGGCGGCGGTCGCGGCCGAAGGCCAGCGCGGTGACCTTGGGGCCGAGCGGGTACTGGCGGCGCTTCCACTCGGCGCGGTCGACGAGGGTCAGCGACCTTGTCCACGACCTCGGGGTCGAACCCGCGCGCGAGCAGCTCCGCGCGTCCCTCGGCGTGCTCGACGTAGGCGTCGAGGACCTCGTCGAGCAGGTCGTAGGGCGGCAGCGAGTCCTGGTCGATCTGGCCGGGTCGCAGCTCGGCCGACGGCGGCTTGGTGATCGAGGACTCGGGGATCGGGGGGATCTCGCCCGACGTCGAGCGCGGCGTCGTTGCGCCAGCGCGCGAGGGCCCACACGCGCGACTTGTCGACGTCCTTGAGCGGCGCGTAGCCGCCGATGCTGCCCGCGTCGTAGATGGTCGAGTAGCCGACCGCGAGCTCGGACTTGTTCCCGGGCGCGATGACGAGGTGGCCCTCGCGGTTCGAGATCGCCATGAGGACGACGCCGCGCACGCGTGCCTGGAGGTTCTCCGCGGCGACGCCCTCGAGCGCGAGCTCGCCCTCGAACGCGTCGACCATGGGCGCGATCGGCTGGACGCGGTAGTCGGCGCCGATGCCGCTTGGCCAGGTCGGCGGCGTCGTCCTGGCTGTGCTCGGACGAGTACGTCGAGCGGCATCGAGACGCCGACGACGTTCTCGCCCGCCGATCGCGTCCGCGGCCATGGTCGGCGGCGAGCGCGGAGTCGATGCCGCCCGGACCGCCCAGGACGACCGACCGGAATCCGTTCTTGCGCACGTACCCCGCGCAGGCCGGTGACGCAGGCGCGGTAGACCTCCTCGTCGGGGTCCAGCGGGGGAGCGATGCGCCCCGTGGGGTAGACGGTCTCCTGCGCGGTGCCCGCTCCGTCGGTGGAGGGCGTCCGCGCGGGCAGGTCCCAGACCAGCAGGTCCTCGACGAACTGCGGCGAGGACGTGAGCACCGAGCCGTCGGGGCCCGACGACGAACGACCCGCCGTCGAACACGAGGTCGTCCTGCCCGCCGACCATGTTGACGTACGCGACCGGGGCGTCGACCTCGGCGGCGCGCCGTGCGGCGAGCTCGGCGCGGACGTGCCCCTTGCCCTCCTCGAAGGGCGACCCGTTGAGCACGAGCAGCAGGTCGATCCGTGACCGGCCTCGTCGAGCCCGCCCAGCGTGGTGACCGGCCCGCCGTCCTGCCAGATGTCCTCGCAGATGACGATGCCGACGCGCGCGGCCCGCGATCTCGACGACGAGCGGCTCGGTGCCCGGGCGCGAAGATGCGGAACTCGTCGAAGACGCCGTAGTTCGGCAGGTGGTGCTTGTCGTAGCGCCGCGAGGACCTCGCCGTGCTGGAGGACGACGGCACGGTTGGTCGGAGGTCGGCCGGTGCCCCCGAGGCCGCGCGCTCGGCCGTGTCCGGCGTCCCGGCGGTCCCCACGGTGCCCGAGGACGACCGTGAGGTCGCCCAGGCCCTCGCGCGGCGAGCTGCGCGGCGACGTCGGCCGCTGCGCGCCCGCGCGGCGCGGCGGAACGACGCGCGCAGCGCCAGGTCCTCGATCGGGTAGCCCGTGAGCGTCATCTCGGGGAAGGCGACGACGTCGGCGCCGCCCTCGCCCGCCGCGCGCCGGGTCCACTCGAGGATCTGCGCCGTGTTCTGGTCGATCGTCTCCGACGCACGTGTCGATCTGGGCGAGGGCGATGCGCAGTTCTGCCATGCTCGCCAGCCTATGCGAACCCGCCGGTCAGGTGCCCATCGGTACCGTCGGGCGCGCGTCCGTGGCACGCTGGCGACGACGTCGCGCCGCCAGGACGCGTCGTAACCCGCTGGACACACTCATCAGGCAGGATGTAGCCATGGACAGGCAGCAGGAGTTCGTGCTCCGCACGGTCGAGGAGCGCGACATCCGCTTCATCCGTCTCTGGTTCACCGACGTGCTGGGGATGCTCAAGTCGGTCGCGATCGCGCCGGCGGAGCTCGAGGCGGCCTTCTCCGAAGGCATCGGCTTCGACGGCAGCTCGATCGAGGGCCTCACCCGCGTCTACGAGGCGGACATGATCGCCAAGCCCGACCCGACGACGTTCCAGGTGCTCCCGTGGCGCGGAGACCGCCACGGGACGGCCCGGATGTTCTGCGACATCCTCACGCCCGACGGCGAGCCCTCGCTCGCGGACTCGCGCAACGTGCTCAAGCGGGCGCTGGCGAAGGCGAGCGACAAGGGCTTCACCTTCTACACGCACCCCGAGGTCGAGTTCTACCTCTTCGACCACCCGGCCGACGCGTCGTCCGCCGCTCGTCCCCGTCGACCAGGGCGGGTACTTCGACCACCTGGCCCGCGGCATCGACGCACGACTTCCGCCGCGCCGCGATCACGATGCTCGAGTCGATGGGCATCTCGGTGGAGTTCTCCCACCACGAGGCCGGGCCCGGCCAGAACGAGATCGACCTGCGCTACGCCGACGCCCTGACCACGGCCGACAACATCATGACGTTCCGCACGGTCGTCAAGGAGGTCGCGCTCGAGCAGGGGGTCTTCGCGTCGTTCATGCCCAAGCCGATGGCCGACCAGCCGGGTTCCGGGCATGCACACCCACCTGTCGCTGTTCGAGGGCGACCGCAACGCGTTCCACGAGCCCGGTGCGCCAGTTCGAGCTGTCCAGGACGGCCCGCTCGTTCATCGCCGGCCTGCTGCGTCCACGCCGCCGGAGATCACCGCGGTCACCAACCAGTTCGTCAACTCCTACAAGCGGCTGTGGGGCGGCGCCGAGGCGCCCGAGCTACGTCTGCTGGGGCCACAACAACCGCTCCGCGCTCGTGCGCGTGCCCATGTACAAGCCGGGCAAGGGCAACTCCAGCCGCATCGAGTACCGCGCGCTGGACTCCGCGGCCAACCCGTACCTCGCGTACGCCGTCATGCTCGCCGCGGGCCTCAAGGGCATCGAGGAGGGCTACGAGCTCCCCGAGGGCGCCGAGGACGACGTCTGGGAGCTCACCGACTCCGAGCGTCGTGCGCTGGGCATCGAGCCGCTGCCGCAGTCGCTCGACCGCCGCGATCCCGATCATGGAGAAGTCCGAGCTCGTCGCCGAGACCCTGGGCGAGCACGTGTTCGACTTCGTCCTGCGCAACAAGCGCCAGGAGTGGGACGCGTACCGCTCGCCAGGTCACGCCGTTACGAGCTGAAGCGGTTCCTGCAGGTCCTGTGAGCCCGTTCTTGCCTCGGCACGTCGGGTCCTGGTGGTCGCGTTGACCCCGGGGCCCGACGGCGGCGCCTCGCTGCAGCAGCTTCGGCGCGCCCGCGGGGTCGCGGCGCACCACCCCGACCTCGCGCCTGCGCAGGCTCGGGTTCGCCGACGTCACCCGTTCGCTGTCGCTGCTCGACGACAAGGACCTCGTGGGCGGTGCTCGGGCCGCTGCCCGAGGACCTGCTCGCTGCGCTGGGGGGCACCGCCGACCCGGACCTCGCACTGCTCCAGCTCGCCCGTCTGTCGTCCGCGGTGGCCGGGGACGAGGCGTCGTGCACGCTGCTCAGGGACGTGCTCTCGGGCGTGGTGCAGCCCGAGGCGGTCGATGACGCCCGGCAGGCCGGCCCCGTCGATCCCGTCGACGAGGGCGGGACGGCCACCGTCGCCGGCCTGGCTCCCGCCGACGAGGGAGCCGAGGCACCGAGCGGCCCCGCGCGGTCGGCGCGCGACCGTCTCCTGGCAGTGCTCGGCGCCTCGGTCGCGCTCGGCGACGACCTGGTCTCCCATCCCGGGCTGCTGCACGTCGTGGCGGACCCGACGCCCGGGACCGGGGTACCGGCGGAGACCGTGCGCGCCGAGCTGTTGCGTGCAGTGGACGCGGACCCGGACGCCGGGCAGCCCGTCGCGGCCCTTCCCGTCGCCGTGGCCACCGACGCGATGCGCCGTGCCTACCGTGCGCGCATCCTGCGGATCGCCGCGACCGACCTCACAGCGGCCGACCCCCTGACCACGATGCCCGCCGTCGCCGCGGCGCTCGCGGACCTGGCGGCGGCCGCGCTCGAGGCCGCGCTCGCGGTCGCCCGCGCCGAGCTCGACGACCACGGCGAGGGCGTGCGGCTCGCGGTCATGGGCATGGGCAAGTGCGGGGGGCGCGAGCTCAACTACGTGTGCGACGTCGACGTGATCTACGTCGCCGAGCCTGCCGACGGGTACGACGAGGCCTACGCGCACGAGCGTGGGTGCGCGGCTCGCGACCGGGCTCGCCAGGGTCGTGCTCGGGCACGTCCGCGGAGCCGCGCGCTGTGGCCGGTCGACGCCGCGCTGCGCCCCGAGGGCAAGAACGGACCGCTCGTGCGGACGCCTCGCGAGCCATCTCGCGTACTACGAGCGCTGGGCCAAGACCTGGGAGTTCCAGGCGCTGCTCAAGGCCCGGCTGGTCGCGGGGGACGCCGCTCTGGCAGCGGCCTACCACGACGCGATCAACCCGTTCGTGTGGACGGCCGTGGAGCGGGAGAACTTCGTCGAGGACTCCCAGGCCATGCGGCGCCGGGTCGAGGACCACGTACCGGCCGCGGAGGCGGACCGTCAGCTCAAGCTCGGCAAGGGGGGACTGCGGGACGTCGAGTTCACCGTCCAGCTCCTGCAGCTCGTGCACGGGCGGGCGGACGACTCGATCCGCAGCCCCAGCACCCTCACGGCCCTCGCGGCGCTGGCCGCGGGCGGATACGTCGGCCGTGAGCACGCCGCACGCCTGGCTTCCTGCTACCGGTTCCTGCGCGTCGCTCGAGCACCGCATCCAGCTCTTCCGGCTGCGTCGCACCCACCTCGTCCCGACCGGGGAGGACGACCTGCGCCGTCTGGCCCGGTCGCTGGGCATGCGCTCGGAGGGTGCCGAGGGACTCCTGGAGCGGTGGCGCGCCACGCGCCGCGAGGTCCGTGCGCTGCACGAGGAGCTCTTCTACCGCCCCCTGCTCCCGGCGACCGCCCAGCTCTCGGCCGAGGAGGCGAGCCTCGCACCCGAGGCTGCCAAGGCCCGGTTCCAGGCCATCGGCTACCGCGACCCCGCGGGGGCGATGCGGCACGTCGTGGCCCTGACCGAGGGCGTCAGCCGGCGCGCCGCGATCCAGCGCCAGCTGCTGCCCGTGATGCTCGGCTGGTTCGCCGAGGGCGCGGACCCCGACGCGGGTCTCCTGAACTTCCGCACGCTGTCCGAGGAGCTGGGCACGACCCACTGGTACCTCAAGCTGCTGCGCGACTCGGGCTCGGCCGCGCACCGCCTCGCGACGCTCCTGTCGAGCTCGCGCTACATGGCCGACGCCCTCTCGCGCTCTCCCGAGTCGGTGGCCTGGCTCGCGGACGACGCCGAGCTCGCCCCGCGCGCTGCGTCCCGGCTCGCGGTCGAGGCCGACGCGATCCTCACCCGGGCCGACGTCGCCGGTCCTGCGGCCAAGGCCCTGCGGGCGGTGCGCCGCCGCGAGCTCGCGCGGACGGGGGCCGCGGAGATCCTGGGCGTCGTGGACGCGGTCGCGGCGGCGCGCGCGATCTCCGACGCTGCCGACCTGCTGCTCGTGGGTGGGCTGCGCGTCGCGCAGTTCGTCGCGCGCCAGGAGCTCGGGATCGCTGGGCCGGCCGACGATCCCGCGCGCCTGCAGGTCGTCGCGATGGGACGCCTGGGCGGCCGGGAGATGGGTTACGGCTCGGACGCCGACGTGCTGTTCGTGCACGAGCCCGTCGAGGGGGCCACCGACCGCGACGCCCAGGCGTTCGCGCTCCTCGTCGCGACCCGTCTGCGCTCGCTGCTCGGGGACATGGGACCCGAGCCGGGCCTGCCCGTCGACGCCGACCTGCGCCCCGAGGGCCGCAACGGCCCGCTCGTGCGCTCGTTCGCGTCCTACGCCGAGTACTACGACCGCTGGTCCGCCGCGTGGGAGAGCCAGGCCCTGCTGCGCGCGCGACCCGTCGCGGGCGACCCGGGGCTCGGGGAGCGTTTCGTCGAGCTCGTCGACCCGGTGCGCTATCCGGCGGGCGGTGTCGATCCCTCGACCGAGCGCGAGGTCCGGCGGATCAAGGCGCGCGTCGAGGCCGAGCGGCTGCCCCGGGGCGTCGATCCCTCGCGCCACCTCAAGCTGGGGCGCGGCGGGGTCTCGGACGTCGAGTGGACCGTCCAGCTGCTCCAGCTCCAGCATGCGCACGAGGTCGCGGGACTACGGACGACGTCGACGATCGACGCCCTCGCGGCGGCCGCGGACGCCGGCATCCTCACGCCCGACGACGCAGCGACCCTGGGGGAGTCGTGGTACCTCGCGTCACGGTTGCGCAGCGCGCTCGTGCTCTGGTCCGGGCGCACCGGCGGGCCGTCGGCGGACGTCCTGCCGCACGAGGTCCGTGCCCTCGCGGGTCTCGCGCGCGTGATCGGCGAGGAGTCGGGGGCCGAGCTGGAAGACCGCTATCTGCGCACGGCCCGGCGTGCGCGCGCAGTCATGGAACGTGTGTTCTACGGCGAGGACTGACCGGGCCCCGTGGGTGCGCACTCCCGCCTCGTCGCGCGACTCGACGGTGAGGCATCCGACGCCGCTCGGCGGCTCCGGACGCGACCCGACCACGGGGGCCGAGGCTCCCGTGGTCGGGTCGTGGTGCGCACGCTCGTCCGTCAGGCGAGGGCCTTGGCCTTGAGCGTGGCGAACTCGTTCTCGTCGATGACTCCTGCGTCGAGCAGAGCCTTGGCGTCGGCGATCTGTGTCGCCGCGGAGGACTCCGCCTGCGCGACCCCCCGGATGTACGCGTCGGTCTGAGCCTTGGCCTGTGTGACGTCCTGCATCTGCCGTTCGGCCATGCCGCGCCCCCTGACGATGACGTAGACCAGCGCCGTGAGGAACGGCACCAGCACGAGCGCGACGATCCACAGCGCCTTCCACCAGCCGCTGAGCTCGTGGTCCCGGAAGAGGTCGGCCAGGATCCTGAACAGGATCATGAGGTACATGAAGAAGAAGAACCACCAGATCATCAACCAGAACCAGTCCATGAAGCTGTCCATGCGACGTCCTCCTCGTACGGGTGCCGGTCAACCGGCAAGGATCTGAGACTTCTGGGACTCGAACTCGGCGGGGCTCAGGATGCCCTGGTCGCGCAGCGCGGCGAGCTGGGTGAGCCGGGCGATCCGGGCGTCCATGTCTACCGGTGCCGGTGCGGGGGCCGGCGGTGGGGGTGCGTAGGTCGGCTGAGGTGCCGGCTGCTGCGGTGGGGCCTCCTGGGCCGCCCATCGCCCGGCCTGTCGCCGAGAGACGCGGTTGGAGACGGCGGTCGCCGTCCCGGCCACGACGGCGGTGCGGGCAACTCCTCGGATGAGTCCTGGCATGGTGGGCCTCCTCGGTCGGTCCGGGATCAGTCGGTGGGTTCGTCGGACCCGAGCGCCGCGAGCACGGCCTGCACGGGGATGCGGCCGCTCGCGACGAGCTGGGCGCCGCCTCGACGCAGGGCCGTCGCGAAAGGGGCGGCCCAGACGTTCTCGTAGACGAGCACGGCGGCCGTCCTGCCCGGCTCCACGGCCTGCGCCGCCTCGACCAGGTCCTCGTGACCCAGGAGGCCGGACACGGCTCCTGCGAAGATCTCGAGCCCGGTCGTGCCGTCGGCGAGCTCGTCGAGCTCGAGGCCCGTCACGGTCCCGTCGTCCTCCTTGCGGAGCACGAGCAGGTCGAGCACCCTGACGATCCCTCGGTCGACGAGGTCGACGAGCAGGGGGAACGCCTCGCCGGTCATGGCCTCGGACGGGAACTCGACGATCAGGTAGTCGATGGGTCCCGACTCCTGCTGGTCGGTCGGCTCCTGTGTCATGGGTCGGTCGTCCTTTCCTCCGGGGGCGGGCGCCGACCCGCAGCCGTGCGCTCGCACTGCCTGGGACCAGAGTGCGCCGAGGGCGGTCGCTCGTCGTCATGCAGACCGCATGAAGTTCGGGCCGGGGGGTGCACACCCGACGTGCGGGCGAATCATGTGATCGTGGTGATGCGCGCCGGCAGGTCGGCGTGCGGCAATGGGGAGACAGGACCAGGCGACAGGACCGAAGGGAACGACGTGGACTACACCGACCGACTACGGCGCTTCGCCGCCAACGACGCCCGGCTCGAGGAGGACCTGGAGGCCGAGGAGGTGTTGCTCGACCCCAAGACCCTGGCACTCGTGCGCCTGGCGGCGCTCGTCGCGGTCGGCGGGGCCGAGCCGACCTACGGCAGCGAGGTTGACGACGCCGTGAACGCAGGGGCGACCTCAGCCGAGATCGTCGACGTCCTGTCGGCGACGATCCCGATCGTCGGGCTCCCGAGCGTCGTGGCAGCTGCCCCCAAGCTCGCGCTCGCGCTCGGGTTCGACCCGTTCGACGTCAGGGAGCCCGGGTGAGCCGTCAGGCGCCCAGCAGCCCCCTGTCGATCGCCGTGCGCACGGCGTCGCTCCGGCTCGAGACCCCGAGCTTGCGATAGATCGAGCCGATCTCCGAGCTGGCCGTGTTCCGGGAGACGAAGAGCCGCTCTCCGATCTCGCGGATCGTCAGATGGGTCTGCAGGTAGGGCAGGAGGCGCAGCTCGGCAGGGGTGAGAGGCGTGCTCGACATCGGCAGGGTTGCCGCGTGCGAGGCGCTGTCGAACGCTCGCCGCAGCTCGACCGCCTCGTCGGTGAGGGCACCGAGCGCCGGACGGCGCAGCAGCACGTCGTCGATCTCGCGCAGGAGGTGACGCACCGTCGCGGTGTCCGACGTCGCCCAGCTCGTCCGGGCGAGCTGGAGGCGGGTGCGGACCGCGAGCGTCGGGAACGCGTAGGTGCTGAAGGTGCGTGCGCGCATCGCGCGGGTGACCAGCGCGCGCGTGCCCGCGAGGTCGCCCGCGTGATGGCGGTACCGTGCGGCCGACGCGAACCCGAGGGCGCTCGTCGGATAGTCCTGCATGCGTCGGGCGTCGATCGTCTCGAGGACCCGGCGGACCCGGTCGCCTGCCCGCGCCCATCGGTCGCGGTCCATGTCGAGCTGCGCGAGCTGCGCCTCGGCGAGCACGAGCGTGCTCGCGTGCTCGAGCTCCTGGGCCGCCTCGGCCGCGCGCTCCAGGTGGTCGGTGGCTGCGTCGTCGTCACCGACGAGCCGGAGCGCGTCGCCCCCCAGGGCGAGGGCGGTGTCCCGCCACGGGCTCCAGGCGGGCTCGGAGTCCAGGGCGGCACCGACGTCGTCGAGCATCTGCTGCGGACCGTCGGGGCAGCGCAGCGCCCGGAACATGGCTCGGGCCGAGGCGAACGACGCGGTGCCGTCGACGGGCACGCCGTCGAACGAGGCCGCGTCGACCACGGCCCCCCACCGCTCGGCCGTCGAGGCGTGCCCCTCGTGCACGGCGACGAGGCCCGCGAGCACCGCGAGCGGCGGGTATGCCGCGACGGGCTCGTCGCCGAGCGCGGCCAGCCACCGGTCGACCGTCGTGACCCGTCCGCCCTGGAGGTGGGGCATCACGACGCGCGCGACGAGTCGGGCGGCCCGCTCGACCTCGGGCGTCGCGAGCAGCATCTCGATCGCGCGCTCGGGCGAGCCGTTCGCCTCGTACCAGTCGGCGGCCCGCGTCCGCAGGACGTCGGCGCGCTCGGGCTCGGTCGCGAGGAGCTCGTCGAAGAGGAACTCGCGGAACAGCGCGTGGTAGCGGAACCACCGCCTGTGCCGGTCGACAGGGACCAGGAAGAGGTGGGCGGCCTCGATCGCACGCAGGATCCGCGTCGAGGAGCGGACGCCCAGCAGTGCGTCGCACAGGGGGGCGCTGAGCTCGTCGAGCACGGCGGTGCGTCGCAGGAACAGCCGGGTCTCGGCGGGCAGCCGACGGAACGACTCGCGCTGGAGGTAGTCCGCGACGTAGCGGTCCGTGCCTGTCACCGTCTCGGGGCCGGAGCCGTCGCCGCTGACCACGAGGGAGGCGAGGTAGACGCCGACTGGCCAGCCCTCGGTCCGCTCGGTCACGGTCGACGCGACGTCCCGCGTGACCGGGACGCGCGAGGCGGCGAACACCTGCTCGGTGCCCGCGACGTCGAGCGCGAGGTCCTGCGCGTCGATCTCGATCGACTCGCCCGCCGCGCGCAGGCGCGCCAGGTGAGGTTGCTCGTCCCTGCTCGCCGCGACCAGCTGCGACCCTTCGGGGATGCCCTCGAGGACCACGCCCAGCACGTCGTGGCAGGCCGCCGAGCGCACCTCGTGCAGGTCGTCGAGCGCCAGGACGAACGGCTCGGGGCTCGACCGCAGGGCCGACGCCAGGCGCGGGGCCGCCCGTCCCAGGAGCGAGGTGTCGGGCCCGACCATGTCCGCCACGAGATCGGGGTACCCAGCGCCCAGGCGCGCGAAGGCCGAGGCGAGCACGACGAGCAGTCTCGCCGGGTCGTCGTCGAGCCGGTCGAGCGTGACCCATGCGACGGGACGGGGGTCACGCTCGGCCCACTCGGCCAGCAGGGTCGACTTCCCGTAGCCGGGGGGCGCCGTGACCCCTACGACACGCAGTCCGCTCGCGCGGGTCGCGTCGATCAGGCCGGCCCGGCTCACGACCTGCGTGCGCCGTCGGGGCACGGCGAACTTTGCCTCGAGGAGCAGCCCGTCGATGTGGTCGCTCGCCCGTGCCGTCCCCGGCTCGTCGTTCACCCTCACACCATAGGGCGCCGGTCGGCACCGCGCTGGTCGGTCTTCGGCGCGTCCCGTGCGGACCGAACCACCCGGACGGGCGTGCGGACAGCGTGGGGTCGCCGACGTTCACACGCTCTGGGTGATGCGCACGTGCGCACCGGTTCCTAGCGTGGGAGGCATCCATGTCCCCGCGCCCGACCGAGCGGAGCCCTCATGCGTCCCGATCATCACGCCCGCACCATGCTGCCCGTCCCGGACCGCCCCCGGCCGGGGTTGACGACCTACGACGCGAAGGACCCCGACACCTCGTATCCGCCGATCGAGCCGCTGCTGCCGCCCGAGGGCGCACCGAATGTGCTGATCGTCCTGCTCGACGACGTGGGGTTCGGTGCGTCGAGCGCGTTCGGGGGGCCGTGCGCCACGCCGACGGCGGAGCGGCTCGCGTCCGGCGGCCTGACGTTCAACCGTTTCCACACCACGGCGTTGTGCGCCCCCACCCGGGCCGCGATGCTCAGTGGGCGCAACCACCACTCGGTCGGCATGGGCAGCATCACGGAGACCGCGACGTCCGCACCCGGCAACAGCTCGGTCAAGCCCAACACCAAGGCGCCGCTCGCGATGACGCTCAAGCTCAACGGCTACTCGACCGCGCAGTTCGGCAAGTGCCACGAGGTCCCGGTCTGGCAGTCCTCGCCCATGGGACCTTTCGACGCGTGGCCCTCGGCGGGTGGGGGGTTCGAGACGTTCTACGGCTTCATCGGCGGAGAGAACAACCAGTGGGACCCGGCCCTCTACGAGGGCACGACGCCGGTCGAGCCGCCCGCCACCCCTGAGGAGGGGTATCACCTCACCGAGGACCTCGCGGACCGGGCGATCAGCTGGATCCGGACGCAGAAGGCGCTCATGCCGGACAGGCCCTTCTTCGCGTACTTCGCGCCGGGGGCAACGCACGCACCGCACCACGTCCCGAAGGAATGGGCGGACAGGTACGTCGGAGCGTTCGACGACGGCTGGGACGCGCTGCGTGAGCGGACGTTCGCGCGCCAGAAGGAGCTCGGTGTGATCCCGGGCGATGCCGATCTCACGCCGCGGCACGCCGAGATCCCGGCATGGGACGACATGCCGGCCGAGCTCAGGCCGGTCCTCGCACGCCAGATGGAGGTGTACGCGGGCTTCCTCGAGCACACGGACCACCACGTGGGCCGGGTGATCGACGCGATCAGCGACCTCGGTGTGCTGGGCGACACGTTGATCTACTACATCATCGGCGACAACGGCGCCTCGGCCGAGGGCACGATCAACGGGGCGTTCAACGAGATGGCGAACTTCAACGGGATGGCCGCGATCGAGACCCCCGAGTTCATGCTGTCCAAGGTGGACGAGCTCGGCTCCCCGTCCTCGTACAACCACTACGCGGTGGGGTGGGCGCACGCCATGGACACCCCGTTCCAGTGGACCAAGCAGGTGGCCTCGCACTGGGGTGGCACACGCAACGGCACGATCGTGCACTGGCCGAACGGGATCGCGGAGGAGGGCGGGCTGCGCTCGCAGTTCACGCACTGCATCGACGTGGCCCCGACGATCCTCGAGGCCGCAGGGCTGCCCGAGCCCACCATGGTCAACGGGGTCCTCCAGTCGCCCATGGAGGGCACGAGCATGCTCTACGCGTTCGACGGCGCCGACGCCCCCGAGCGGCACGACCTGCAGTACTTCGAGATGTTCGGCAACCGGGGCCTCTACTACAAGGGATGGAGCGCCGTGACCAAGCACCGCACCCCGTGGATCCTCGTGGGCGGGACGACGGTCGCGTTCGACGACGACGTCTGGGAGCTCTACGACGGCCGCTCCGACTACAGCCAGGCGCGCGACCTCGCCAAGGAGCACCCCGACAAGCTGCACGAGCTGCAGCGGCTCTGGCTGATCGAGGCGGTCAAGCACGACGTCCTGCCGCTCGACGACCGGGGCGGGGAGCGGCTCAGCTCCGATCTCGCCGGACGTCCGACGCTCGTCCACGGCACGCGTCAGATGCTGTTCCCGGGCATGGGGCGCCTCTCCGAGAACAGCGTGATCAACATCAAGAACAAGTCGTTCTCCGTCACCGCGGAGATCGACGTCCCCGCGGGCGGTGCGCACGGGGTGATCGTCGCGCAGGGCGGGCGCTTCGGTGGGTGGTCCGTCTACGCCAAGGACGGCAGGCTGAAGTTCGTCTACAACGTCCTGGGCATCCAGGAGTTCGCGACCGAGGCGGACGCCGCGGTTCCGCAGGGCACGCACCAGGTCCGCATGGAGTTCGTGTACGACGGCGGCGGGCTGGCCAAGGGGGGCGACGTGACGCTCTTCCACGACGGCGTGCCGGTCGGCAGCGGCCGGGTCGGCGCGACCCAGCCCATGATCTTCTCGGCCGACGAGACGACGGACGTCGGGTATGAGTCCGGCACCCCCGTCAGCCCGGACTACTCGCCGCGGTCGAGCCGGTTCTCAGGCAGGATCCACTGGGTCCAGATCGACGTGGGCGACGACGACCACGATCATCTCGTCGACCCCGACGAGCGCCTGCGCATCGCGATGGCGAGGCAGTGACAGGGGTGCAGGGGGAGCCGCGGGGCCGTGCGGCGCCTGCCCGTGACGCGCGCGCGACGGGACCACCGCGCTGCCTGTCAGGGGGCGACGTACGCCGCGAGGTGCTGGCCCGTGAGCGTTGAGCGGGCGGCCACCAGGTCGGCGGGCGTGCCCTCGAAGACGATCCGGCCGCCGTCGTGACCCGCTCCCGGGCCGAGGTCGATGATCCAGTCGGCGTGCGCCATGACCGCCTGATGGTGCTCGATCACGACGACCGACCGGCCCGACTCGACGAGCCGGTCGAGCAGGCCGAGAAGCTGCTCGACGTCGGCCAGGTGCAGGCCCGTCGTGGGCTCGTCGAGCACGTAGACGTCGCCCTTGGCCCCCATCTGCGTCGCGAGCTTGATCCGCTGGCGCTCACCGCCCGAGAGCGTCGTGAGGGGCTGGCCGAGGCTCAGGTAGCCCAGCCCGACGTCGACGAGCCGCGTGAGGATCGAGTGGGCGGCCGGGATGCGTGACTCGCCCGCGGCGAAGAACTCCTCGGCCTCGGTGGCGGACATCGCGAGGACCTCGGCGATGTTCTTCCCGCCCAGCGTGTACTCGAGCACCGAGGCCTGGAACCGCTTGCCGCCGCACTCCTCGCAGGGGGTCTCGACCGTGGCCATGACACCGAGGTCGGTGTAGATGACGCCTGCGCCGTTGCACACGGGGCACGCCCCCTCGGAGTTGGCGCTGAAGAGCGCAGGCTTGACCCCGTTGGCCTTGGCGAACGCCTTGCGGATCGGCTCGAGCAGGCCCGTGTAGGTCGCCGGGTTGCTCCGTCGCGAGCCGCGGATGGCGCTCTGGTCGATCACCACGACCCCCTCGCGGCCCGCGACCGAGCCGTGGATCAAGGAGCTCTTGCCCGACCCGGCGACGCCCGTCACGACGCACAGGACCCCGAGCGGGACGTCGACGTCGACCCCCTGCAGGTTGTGCTCGGTCGCGCCCCGGACCTCGAGCGCGCCCCGGTGCGCACGCACGTTCGACTTCACCTTCGCGCGGTCGTCGAGGTGGCGGCCCGTCGTGGTGTCGCTCGCGCGCAGCCCGTCGACCGTGCCCTCGAAGCAGATGGTGCCCCCGTGCCGCCCGGCCCCCGGGCCGATGTCGACGACGTGGTCCGCGATCGTGATCGCCTCGGGCTTGTGCTCCACGACGAGGACCGTGTTGCCCTTGTCCCGCAGCTGGAGGAGCAGCGTGTTCATGCGTTGGATGTCGTGCGGGTGCAGCCCGATGGTCGGCTCGTCGAACACGTACGTGACGTCGGTGAGCGAGGACCCCAGGTGGCGGATCATCTTGGTGCGCTGCGCCTCGCCACCCGACAGCGTCCCCGAGGGTCGGTCGAGCGAGAGGTACCCCAGGCCGATCTCGGCGAACGAGTCGAGCAGGTGCTGGAGCCCCTTGAGGAGAGGCGTCATCGAGGGCTCGTCGAGGCCGCGGACCCACTCGGCGAGGTCGCTGATCTGCATCGTGCAGACGTCCGCGATGCTCTTGCCGCGGATCTTCGACGAGCGGGCCTCGGGGCTCAGCCGCGTCCCGTCGCACTCGGGGCACGTCTGGAACGTCACGGCCTTCTCGACGAACGCCCGGATGTGCGGCTGCATCGCGTCGACGTCCTTGGACAGGAAGGACTTCTGGATCTTGGGGATCAGGCCCTCGTACGTGAGGTTGATGCCCTCGACCTTGATCTTGGTCGGCTCCTTGTAGAGGAGGTCGTGCAGCTCGCGCTGGGTGAACCTGCTGATCGGCTTGTCGGCGTCGAAGAATCCGCTGCCCCGGTAGATGCGCCCGTACCAGCCGTCCATCGAGTAGCCCGGGATCGTCAGCGCGCCCTCGCTGAGCGACTTGCTGTCGTCGTACAGGGCGGTGAGGTCGAAGTCGGTCACGCTGCCCTTGCCCTCGCAGCGGGGGCACATGCCGCCGAGCTGGTGGAACGAGGCCTTCTCCGCCTGCGTCTTGCCGCCGCGCTCGATCGTGATGGCACCGCTGCCCGAGACCGACGGGACGTTGAACGAGTAGGCCTGCGGCGAACCGATGTGCGGCTGCCCGAGCCGGCTGAAGAGGATGCGCAGCATCGCGTTCGCGTCGGTCACGGTACCCACCGTGGACCGTGGGTTGGCCCCCATGCGTTCCTGGTCGACGATGATCGCGGTCGTCAGCCCATCCAGCAGGTCGACGTCGGGGCGCGCGAGCGAGGGCATGAAGCCCTGGAGGAACGCGCTGTACGTCTCGTTGATCATGCGCTGGGACTCGGCCGCGATGGTGCTGAAGACGAGCGAGCTCTTGCCCGAGCCGGAGACCCCGGTGAAGACCGTGAGCCGACGCTTGGGGATCTCGACGCTGATGTCCTTGAGGTTGTTCTCCCGGGCGCCCTGCACGCGGATCATGTCGTGGGTGTCGGCGACGTGGGGTGCGGGCACGGCAGTGCCCGCGCTCGTGGCGGTGCTCATCTGTCTCCTCCTGGTGGGCAGGTCGCGATCCCTGCCGGTGGCGCCGGACGTGGTCCGTCCATCGTCGGACGGCCGGACCTGCTCCGCACGCAGGGTCTGAGGTGACGCGCGGACCGGTCCGTGAGACACGCTAGCCGGGGCCACCCACGTCGGGCTTCCGGATTCCTGCTCGGTGGGCTGGGCAGGCAGGGTAGGAGGTGTCAGTGACCTGACCTGCGGAAACGTCACCGTGATGTCTCGATGACACCACTCCGCCAAAGAAGTGATGCCACATCTCTTGTGGTGACACCACTAGTGGTGTCATAGTGACGTCATGGAACTGACGAGATATGTCGACGAGCTGCAGCACCAGCTCGCCACCGCGGCCGCCGCAGGCGGGGACGAGGCACGAGAGCTGGCTGGTCGTCTGACGGCCCCGCTCGACGCAGCCGTCCGTCTCGTCCTGCTCGAGGCGCTCTCGACCGCGGCCGACGAGATCACGGCCGAGCTCGCCCCGGGCGCGGTCGACGTGCGGCTGCGCGGTCGTGACCCCGAGTTCGTCGTGACCCCGGCCCCGAGCGCGCGCTTCGAGGAAGCGGCCGCTCCATCTGCGGAGCCCGCCCGCGCGGCCGTCTTCGACCCCGACGACGTGAGCACGTCCCGCACGACCCTCCGACTCCCCGACCAGCTCAAGGCGCAGGTCGAGGAAGCGGCGGCTCGTGAAGGCACGTCCGTCAACACGTGGCTCGTGCGTGCGGTCGCCGCGGCGCTCGCACCTGCCGCCACGTCCCGCCCGCCCGTCCGGGCCACGAGCACCTCCGGTCGTGTGACCGGCTGGGTGCGCTGACACACCACCCGACACCACATCCCGGCGCCCCGCCACCACGGGGCGGACGAGAACAGCCCTCTGGAGGATCCGTCATGCCCACTTTCGCTGCCCCCACCCCCGTCCCGGTCGTCATCGACGTCCCGTTCGGCAACCTGTACGTGGTCGCCGGCGAGCGCGACGACGTCGTCGTGACCGTGCTGCCGGCCGACCCGACCAAGTCGGGTTCGGTGCGAGCCGCCGAGGAGACACGCGTCGAGCGCGACGGCGACACGATCAGGATCGTCTACCCCAGCTCGTGGAAGCAGTACGTCCTGCCGTTCGCGTCGGGCGGAGCCAAGGTCACCATCGAGCTCCCGGCCGGCTCGAACCTCCGCGGCAAGGCGGGTTCGCTGTACGCGGAGGGCAGGCTCGGAGTCGTCGACCTGACCCTCAACGGCGGCAACGCCCGGCTCGACGACGTCGAACGGCTCGACATCAAGGTCTCGGCGGGCTCGCTCACCGTCGGCCGGGTCTCCGGCGCCGTCGACGCCGTGGTCTCGGCGGGAGGGCTGCGCGCCCGTGCGCTCGACGGCGACGCGGTCGTCAAGGTCCCGAACGGCACGACCGAGATCGGGCAGACCACGGGGAGCCTGCAGGTGAACGGCGCCCACGGGGAGATCGCGATCGACCGCTCGTCGGGGGACACCGTCGCGCGGTGCGCGCACGGGAACATCCGTGTCGAGCAGGCGGCGAGCGGTCGCGTCCGGCTCGAGAGCTCGTACGGCTCGATCGAGGTCGGGGTCCCCGAGGGGACCGCCGCATGGCTCGACGCGACGTCGCAGCACGGCGCCGTCCGCAATCTCCTGCAGGACGCGACGGGGCCCGACGAGAGCGACCTGACCGTCGAGGTCCGTGCCGGCACGAGCTACGGCGACGTCGTCGTCCGCCGGCCGCACGCCTGACCGCCGTCCCGGCCCGCCCGCGCTCCGTGCCCCACCTGATCGTCGCTCCACCCGCACGTCCACCACCATCGAAGGAGAAGCCCATGACCACCACAGCCCGCGGGCCCGCGATCGAGGTCGCCGGCCTGCGCAAGTCCTACACGTCGAAGTCCGGCAAGCAGCTCGTGCTCGACGGGGTCGACCTCGTGGTCCCCGCCGGGACCGTGACCGCGCTCCTCGGCCCGAACGGGTCCGGCAAGACCACCACGGTCGGTGTCCTGTCGACCCTCCTGGCGGCGGATGCCGGCACGGTGCGGGTCGCCGGTCACGACGTGGCTCGCGAGCCCGACGCGGTGCGCGCCTCGATCGGTGTCACCGGTCAGATCACCGCGGTCGACGAGCTCCTGACCGGCACCGACAACCTGCGTCTCATGGCTGACCTGAACCACCTGGGCCGAGCAGCGGGTCGCCGCCGGACGGCCGACCTGCTCGAGCAGTTCGGACTCGCCGAGGCGGCGGGCAAGCCCGTGGCCACCTACTCCGGCGGGATGAAGCGCAAGCTCGACCTCGCGATGACGCTCGTCGGGACGCCGTCGGTCGTGTTCCTCGACGAACCGACCACGGGCCTCGACCCGCGCAGCCGCATCACCCTGTGGGACGAGGTGCGAGACCTCGTCGCCGGCGGCACCACGATCCTGCTCACCACGCAGTACCTCGAGGAGGCCGACAAGCTCGCCGACTCGGTCGCCGTCCTGCACGACGGGCGCGTCGTCGCCGAGGGCACGCCCGCCGAGCTCAAGGCCGTGCACGACGCCGGCTCGCTCGACGAGGTGTTCCTCGCGCTGACCGCACCGACCACCGAGGAAGAGACCGGGACGACACAGGACAAGGAGAACGTCCGATGACCGCCATCGCCACCACCGCCCCCACCACCGTCGCGCGACCTCGACCGCTCGCCGACGTCCTGACGATGCTGCGCCGCAGCCTGCTGCGCGCGGTGCGCTACCCGGGCCTGACGGCGTTCATCGTCGTCGGCCCGCTGGTCATGCTCCTGCTGTTCGTGTACGTGTTCGGCGGGGCGTTCGGCGCGGGCGTCGCCCCCGGGGTCGCCCCGGGCGCCGACGGACGCGCCGCCTACCTGGACTACATCACGCCCACGCTCCTCGTCATCACCGTGGTCGGGGGCGCGACATCGGTCGCCGTGAGTGCCGCCATGGACGCCGCGAGCGGCATCATGGCCCGGTTCAAGACCATGGCGATCTCGCCCGGGTCCGTGCTGTCCGGCCACGTGCTGGGGTTCGTCGTCCAGGCCCTGATCGCGCTCGTCCTGGTGCTCGGTGCCGCGATCGCGATGGGCTACCGCCCCGACGCCGACGCGCTCGACTGGTTCGCGCTGCTGGGCCTGTTCGTCCTGCTCGGGACCGCCCTCAACTGGCTGTGCGTCGCCATGGGGCTCAACGCGCGCAGCGTCGAGACCGCGAGCAACACGCCCATGATCCTGCTGCTCCTGCCGTTCCTCGGCAGCGGGTTCGTGCCCGTCGAGACCATGCCGACCGCCGTGCGATGGTTCGCCGAGCACCAGCCGTTCACACCCATCATCGACACCGTGCGCGGCCTGCTCGCGGGCGGTGCGGGACTCGACGGCTCGACCGCGGTGCAGGCCGTGGCGTGGTGCGTCGTGATCGGCGTCGCCGGGTACGTGTGGTCGCGCTCGCTGTTCCGGCGGGAGCGCCGCCTCTGAGGGGCGCTCCTCCGACGGCCGGGGTGGCAGGTGAGCCTGCCACCCCGGCCGCGTGACGCCGTCGGGCCCCGACGGCGTCACGACGCGTGGCCGCTCGGGTGGCGAGTCGGGCACGGTCGCCTAGGTTGGGGGTTTGCTCCCTGCACGCTGCCGTCGTGGGCCGACACGCTCGCGTCCACGTGGAGGAACCCAGATGAACACTGCCGACACGCCCCGCCCTGCCTCCGAGCCGGAACCCGACGACCCGCGCAAGCCCGACTCGCCCACCGACCTGCACGCCCGCTCCTGGAAGCACGTCGCGCGGACCACGGTGCGCCAGTTCTCGCGGGACCAGTGCCTCGACCTGGCGGCCGGCCTGACGTACTACGCCGTGCTCGCCTCGGCGCCCGCACTCCTGGCCGTCGTCTCGCTGCTCGGTCTCGTCGGCGACAGCGAGAAGCTCGTGGACCAGGTGCTGGACGTCGCGTCGTCCCTGGTCCCGGCCGACGCGATGGCCACGCTCACTCCCTTGGTCGAGCAGGTCGTCGGTGGCAGCGACCGGGCCGGGTTCGCCCTGGTCGTCGGGGTCGTCGTCGCGCTGTGGTCCGCCTCCGGCTACGTCGGGGCGTTCGGCCGGGCGATGAACCGGATCTACGAGGTCGAGGAAGGACGCCCGGTCTGGAAGCTGCGGCCCGCCATGCTCCTGGTGACCGCCGCCGTGGTGCTCATGGCCGCGCTCGTCGTCGTCGCGCTCGTCGTCTCCGGACCCGTCGCCCGGGCGATCGGTGACGCCGTCGGGCTCGGCTCCGCAGCCGTCACGGCCTGGAACGTCCTGAAGTGGCCCGTGGTGCTGTTCCTCGTGGTCCTCGTCGTCGCGGTGCTCTTCCACTCGACGCCCAACGTCCGCCAGCCGCGGTTCCGCTGGCTGAGCGTCGGAGCGGTCGTCGCGATCCTCGTCTGGGCCGTGGCGTCGGTCGGGTTCGGCTTCTACGTCTCCAGGTTCGCGTCCTACGACTCGACGTACGGCGCGCTCGGCGGCGTGATCGTCTTCCTGCTGTGGCTCTGGATCACCAACCTCGCGCTGCTGTTCGGGGCCGAGCTCGACGCCGAGCTCGAACGGGCTCGCGAGCTGCAGGGAGGGATAGCGGCCGAGGAGACGCTCCAGCTCCCGCCTCGCGACACGCGCGCGAGCGAGAAGCGTCAGCAGAAGCTCCAGGAGGACGTCGAGCGCGGACGCGAGATCCGCCGCGCGGCCCCGTCGGTGGACGAGGGCGCAGGTGACACTCCTGAGCACGGTGGCGACGGGACGGAGCTCCCCACGACCAGGCAGGGGTCGTAGAAGGCCCTGGCCCGGGCGCCGTGCTCGGGGGCGTCATGGGGGCCGGCAGCCTCAGCCGGTCGCTGCCGCCCGGACGAGGTCCTCGCGCAGGTGACGCGCGTAGCCGCCCGGGGTGCGGCCGGCCGCCCGACCCGAGGTGAGGACGCAGCCGTGGTCCGAGGCGACGACGCGCGCGCCTGCATGCCGGGCGCGCGCGACCAGGTCGACGTCCTCGTGCTCGGCGACGGCCGGGAAGCCGCCCGCAGCGACGTAGAGGTCGCCGCGGATCCCGAGGTTCGCGCCGTGCACGTGACCGTTCGCGCGACCCGCGGGATGCGTCGCGAGCCAGGCCGCACGCTGGGCGGGCGTGAGGTCGTCGAAGTCCGGGCGTACCGTGCCGATCACCAGGTCCGCACCCGCCTCGGCGAGGGCGACCTGGTGCACCAGCCAGTGCGGAGGGACCGCCGAGTCCGCATCGGTGCTCGCGATCCACAGCCCGGCAGGGAGGTCCCCGCCGAGTGCGCTCGCCGCCGCCTCGACCCCGGCGGCCCTGGCCGCACCGACCCTGCGGAACGCGGTCTCGACCACGGTGAACGGGGACGATCGGGCGAGGGCCTCCGAGTCGTCGGTGCAGTCGTCGAGGACGAGCACGACCTCGACCCGCACGTCCGGCCGTTCGGTCCCCACCCGCGCCACGGCGGCCTCGAGCGAGGTCAGGGCGCGGGGGAGCAGGCTCTCCTCGTCGTTCACCGGTACGACGACGGCCAGTCGCTCCACGCGGTCGGGTGCGCTCATGCGAGCCCCGCCTCGGTCGCGACCGAACGCCCCGGCGGCCGGCTGAACACCTCGAGCACGAAGTCCTCCTCCAGATGGCGGACGAGCCGTACGAGCCCGGCACGCGCGTCGAGGGCGGCGTGCACGTCGTCGCCCCGCAGCGGGTACTCGGCGACAGGGTGGCGCCAGTGGCACGCGACCAGGACACCGTCCTCGGTGAGCGACCCGACCGCGCGGGAGATCGCGACCTCGAGGTCGTCCGCGTCGTAGTAGTACCCGACCTCCGAGAGCACCACGAGGTCGAACTGCCCCACGGGCCACCGTTCCGGCGTGTCGAGACGTACCAGCTCGACCTGGTCGCCGAGGCGCTCGCGGGCAGCCGTGAGCGCGGCCTCCGCGACGTCGACCCCCGTCATCCGGTCGCAGCGCCCGGCCAGCTCCGCCGTCAGGACCCCGGTCGAGCAGCCGATCTCCAGGCCCGCGCGGAACCGTGCACGCGGCAGGGAGGCGAGCGTCACGGCGCGCTTGCGTTCCTCGTACCACCGGGTCTCGAACCCCCAGGGGTCGGACCGACCCCGGTAGAACGCGTCGAAGAACTCCCGCCGGAGGCTTCCGGACGTGGTCCTTGCACCTTCCTGTGCGGGGGCCCGCCGGTCCTCGCTGGACGGAGCCCGACCCCTGTCGACGGGCGTGGCAGACGCGTACCGTGGCGCCTCGACGAACACCTCGACGTCACGGTCGGCGTGCCGGAGCATCTCGGTGCCGAGGGTCGCGGCATCCCGAGGGTCGGGAGACAGCGGCCCGATCTGAGACCTGTGCGTGGCCAGCGCCCGTGCCTTCGCCGCGCGATCGTCGGGCGTGAGGGCGAGCGCCCGCAGGTGCTCCGGGCCCTGCGCCGACCAGGGGTCGCCCCAGTGCCACCACCAGACGGGGTACTCCAGGAGACGCGCGCCGTGCTCGGCCGCGACCGTGGCGGCGACCTCTCCGGCGACGCGGTGGTCCCGGTGGCCGTCACCTCGCCACGGCGCGCACAGCAGCACGGGGGTGCCGGCGTCCTGGCCGTGCGCGTCCTGCGCCGACGCGGCGAGCACCGCGCTCAGGTGCCGGTGCAGCTCCGCGCGGTGCTCGCGCACGCCACCGTCGGGCAGGCCGAGGAAGACCAGCGCGGCGCCGGGGGCCGTCGCGTCGACCGCGTCGAGGAGCTCCCGGCGCCGCACGGTCGCGAGCCGAGCAGGGGAGAGCGTGGGGGAGCCGGGGTGCGACGCCTCGCCGTCGGTCGCGACGAGGACCGTGACCCGCGTGCCCCGGCGGGCGAGGTGAGCGACGAGCCCGGCGGCCCCGAACGACTCGTCGTCCGGGTGCGCCGCGAGGACGACGAGGTGGCCGACGGCGTCGGGCAGATCGAGGGGCGGCACGCGGTCGAGCAGCCCGCCCGCCAGCCAGTCCTCCTCGGTGGTGCCGGTGTCACGGTGGTCGAAGGTCACCACGGCGCGCTCCCGCCGGCCACGAGATCACGGCCCAGCGCAGCGTCGTCCCTCTCGGCATGGTGCTGACGGACGTAGAGCTGGAGGTCGGCGAGCCGTCGGGCGTAGTCCTCGTCGGCGGTCATCGGGCCCGGGCCCAGGGCACGGGAGCAGCGCTGCACGGTCTCCTCGACCGCACGCGCGACGGCGCCGCGTGCTCGCCGGGCCAGCACCGCCGGGGCGACGCCGGGGTCCACGGTGCCGTCCACGACTCGGCTCGCTTCGGCGAGCACCGTCCTGGCGCCGGTCAGCGCGACGTCGAGCGCGCCCAGATGAGCAAGGACGATCTGGTCCGGCTCGCGCCGCCCTGTCGAGGCGTACAGCTCGCGCGCCAGGCCCACGGCCCCGCCCCACCAGCAGGCCGCGACCCCGATCCCGCCCCAGGCGAAGCCAGGTCTGTCGAGATACCAGCCTGGCCCCCCGACCGGCACCGCGGCGGCGCCGTCGAAGCGCACGGGAGCACTGACGATCTCCGGGAAGCCGCGCGCGACCCACGGGCCTTCGTCCGGCAGGACGCCGGGGGCACGCATCCTGACGGCGAACAAGCGCCGCCCGTCGTTCGTCCACGCCGTGACGAGGGCGTGCGAGAGGTGCGCGGCGAGCGAGCACCACGGCTTGACCCCTGTCAGCTGCCATCCGGTCGGCGTCTCCCGCGCCTCGAGGCGCGTGCCGGGGCCCTCCGCGGCGAAGACGCCCCAGGTGCTCGTCGCGTCGGCGTCGATCGAGGACAGGTCCACCTCGTCCGGAACCTGCGCCAGGATCGCCAGCGCGTCCAGGTGCGGTTCGAGGACCCGCGCGACCCCGACGTCGGCGGCAGCGGTCGACGCGAGCAGCTCCCACAGCTCGTTCGTGCGCCCGTCGCCCGGCTGAGGTGCGTGCCGTCCGACGTCGGCGGACCAGGCCAGGGCCGCGACGACGTCGCCCTGCATGGACGGTACGGGAGCCAGGTCGGCCGACAGCCAGGGGGCTGGTGCGTCGTCCTGCGGCGAGGGGTCCAGGACGACGACGGAGGATGCACCGGCACGGGTACTGGGTTCGATCAAGGTGACTCCTGGGTTCTGTGGGGGTCCCCGCACCCTAGGCTCGCCCCGTGAGCCTCGCACCTGGCGGGCCCGGCGACGACCCGCACCGTGGTCGGTGCGCGACGGCTCGCCGACGGGCGCAGCCGCGCGCGCCGCCCAGCAGGCAGGCCGCCCAGCAGGCTGTCACCAACCTCCCGGCCGGGTACACCTAGCCGGGCAGGCCGTGCCCCACCGCGACCACCGCGACGTCGTCCTCTCGGCCGGAGTCGTCGAAGGCCGCGACCAGGCGCTCGCACATGGTCGCCGGCCCCACCCCGGCATTCTCCCCGGCGATCTGCGCCAGACGTTCGAGGGCGACCTGCAACGAGCCGTCGCGACGTTCGACCAGACCGTCGGTCACGAGCACGAGCAGGTCGCCGTGCTCCAGGACGTCCACGTGCGCGGGGCGGGAGTCCGGGTTCGGCAGCCCCAGGAGGCGTGAACCCGACTTGACCCGGAGCACCGTGCCGTCGTCGCGGACGACGAGCGCGGGGAGGTGTCCCGCGTCCGTGATCTCGACCGTGCCGGTCCGAGGGTCGAGGATGCACACGCACACGGTCGCGAACTCAGGGTGGTCCGCACCCAGGGCATCGTTGAGGAGGTTCAGGGCGGCCTCGGCGTCGTGCCCCTCGCGCAGGTACGCCCTCAGCGTGACGCGGACGTCGGCCATCACGATCGCGGCGCGCAGGGAGTGGCCCTGGACGTCACCGATGACGACCGCCACGCGGCCGTCCGGGAGGTCGAACGCGTCGTAGAAGTCGCCGCCCACGTCCAGCCGTGCGTCGGCGGCCTCGTAGCGAGCCGCGACGTCCACACCGCCGCTCACGCGCAGGCTCGACGGGAGGAGCGCCCGCTGGAGGGCGAGCGCCAGGCGTTGCTCCTCGGCGAGAGTGCGCAGGTTCGAGAGCGCGACGGTCGCCGCCTCGGCGAAGCGGTCGGCCACGGCCCTCTCCTCGTCGGAGAGCTCCGTGCCGTCGTCCGGGATCTGGACACCGAGCCCTCCCAGGAGCGCGCCCGAGGAGTCGACGAGCCAGATGGTCCACCAGGGGGACGAGGGGACGCCTGCCTCGTGCAGCAGCGGGCGCCACGGAGCCGGGACCTGGTCGGGGCCGAACACCGCGGTCTGTGCGTCGTCGGGCGGCAGGACGGCCCTGGGACCTCTGCCCCTGACGAGCGCAGAGCCCTCCACGGCGCAGACCGAACGCAGGACGAGGCCCGTCTCCGCGACCACCATCGCGACGACCGCGCGCCCGAGGACCGCGCACGCCCCCCGAGCGGTGTGGTCCACGATCGACTCGTAGGACCGTGCCTCGTGGAGAGGGACGAGCGCGCTCGCGAGCGCCTCCAGTCGGCGCGCCGTGCGCCCGGCCCCGCGCTGCGCGTCGTGCCGACGGCACAGGGCCGTGATCGTCGCGAGGAACTCGTCACGGTCGAGCGGCTCGGGCAGGTACGCGTCGGCGCCACCCTCGAGCCCGGCCGTCCGGGACGCCGCGTCGACGGCTGTCGCCGAGACGTGCAGGACCGGGATGTGGGCGGTGGTGGGGTCCTTCTTGAGCCGGTCGCAGACCTCCCGGCCAGGGATGTCCGGGAGGTTGACGTCGAGGACCAACGCGTCGATGTCCGGGGTGCTGCGGGCGAGCGCCTCGCCACCGGTCGCCGCCTCGACGACCTCGAAGCCGGCCCGCCGGAGCCAGCTCGCCATGACGTAGCGGTGGGCAGCGGTGTCGTCGACGACGAGCACCGTGCGTCGCGGGCTCATCGCGCCTCCTTCGCCTGCCGCAACGTAGCGACCAGGGACTCGCGCGACAGGGTGGCCTTGGGCAGGAACGGGACCTGGTGCAGGTCACGGCGGTCCGGCAGGGCGACGCTGGACATGAGGACGGTCGGGGTGCCGGGGCGCAGGTCGTGGATCGCGGCTCGCAGCGCCGGCCCGTCCGTCCCGGGGAGACGGACGTCGAGGAGAGCCACGTCGGCCGGGCCGTCGTGCAGCAGGGCGAGGGCGTGCGAGGCGTCGTGGGCGACGCTGACCCGGTCTGCCTCCCCCTGCAGCATGCCGACGACGACGGTGGCGAAGGCCCGGTCGTCGTCGACGACGAGGACGTGGCCGAGCTCGGGTGAGAGTCGAAGGTCCGTCTCACGGGCGAGCCGTAGCGATCTGCCGGACGAGGGCTGGAGCGAGAGCGACGGCAGCCGGAGCGTGAAGACGCTCCCGGCGCCCAGACGCGAGGACGCCGTGAGGTCTCCGCTGAGCGCCTGCGCCGTCCGGCGTGCGTAGGGCAGCCCGAGACCCGTGCCGCGCACCGTGGGCTGCAGCCGGTTCGGCACCTGGACGAACTCCTCGAACACCGACTCCACCTGCTCCTCGGGGATGCCCAGGCCCGTGTCGCGCACCTCGAAGCGGACGAGGTCGCCCTCCTGGGTGACCGTGAGGTCGATGTGGCCCTCGTCCGTGAACTTCGCCGCGTTCGTCAGGAGGTTGCGCAGCACCCGGGCGGCGAGGCGACGGTCGGTGACGAGGGGGATCGGGTGGGTCGCCTGGGTCCGGAGGGCGACACCGGGACGCAGCAGAGGCAGCGTGGTGCCGTAGAGCTCGTCGAGCAGGCCGGGAAGGTCGACGACGGCGGGTTCGACGTCCTCGTGCCCGGCTTCCGCCCGTGCGAGGTCGAGCAGCTCGTCGACGAGCTGGATCATCGTCGTGGCGCTCTCCCGCAGGTAGAGGGCCTGCTGGGTCTGGTCCGCGTCGAGGTGCGAGTCGGCGAGCAGCGAGGTGAGGCCCAGGATCGAGTTGACCGGTGCCCGGAGCTCGTGGCTCACGTTGCGCAGGAATCGTGTCTTGGCCTCGTTGGCCGCGGCGAGCTCCCGTCCACGCTCGTCGAGCTCGGCGTAGAGCGCCACGACCCCGGTGTTGGTCTCCTCGAGCTCGGAGGAGAGCTGGTCGTACATGGCGAGCACGCCGCGGTTCGTCTCCTCGAGCTCCTCGTTGAGGCGCCGGAGCTGCTCTTTCTGCTGGGTCAGCTCGTCCAGGGTCCGGACGAGCTCCGAGTTCTGGACCCGCAGCTCGTCCACGGCGTCGGCGACGTGAGCGGCGGCCGTGAAGCGCCGGACCGCCGCGAGCGAGCTCTCGTCGGTCCGGGCTGTCAGTCCCAGAGGTTTGGTCAGGACGACCCAGGCGCCCGTGGGCTCGATCTCGAGCCCTTTGACGAGCCGGCTCGCGGCGGGCACACCGCCGTCGCTCGAGTCCCCGGACAGGGTGAAGGCGACGTCGGGGGTGATCGTCGCGCGCAGGGTCGCATGAGGGACACCGGGGACGACCGCGATGACGACGTCGGCCGTCCCGGCAGCCACCGCGGCTCTGCCGATCTCGGAGAGCGCGGTGGCGACGCGGACCTGGTCCTGCGTGTCGAACCCCAGGAGGCGGCAGATCTCTCGCCCCGCGCGGCGCAGGGCGAGAACGTCCGCGTCGGACCGGAGCTGGGTGGTGAGGAGGGGCATGGTCAACGATCCGACCATGCGACGGGCAGCACCGCCACACAGGAGTCGTCCGGACGCACCGCGTGGTCGCGGAGCAGCACACCGGCGACGACGAGGGGCGAGCGACGAGCCAGCCCCGGGTAGTCCGCGAGGGACCAGCGGTTGGTCAGGCCGTCGCTGTGGAGCACGACCACGTCGCCCGGCTCGACCGGGTATGTCGTCTCGCGCAGCGAACGCCCGGGGACACCGGCGATCCCGGGATGGCTCACGAGGCCACGGGTCCGGGTGCCGTGGACGGTCCCGGAGATGTTGCCGAGTCCCGCGTACCGCAGTACCCCTCCGCTGACCTGAGCGATCGAGGCGGCTGCCCCTCGTGTGCCGGGCAGCGCGGAGTGCACACGCTGGAGCAGCGCCACGGGCGGGCCGGGAGGCGCGTCGAGGAAGGCGCGGACCGCGGCCCCCGAGGCGGCGGCGGCGAGCGGTCCGTGGCCCAGCCCGTCCGCGACGAGGAGCGTGGGGACGCCGTCGTCGTGACGCACCGCGAGCGCGTCTCCGCACGCCTCCTGCCCGGTCATCGCCCGGGTGACGCCGGTCGGCCGGGCCAGGTCGGTGACGCCGCCCGGCCCGTCGAACGTGGCGGCGACGACCGTGCCCTGTCCGGGCGCGGTCCATGCGTCCCACGACGACGTGAGGCGGGGCAGCGTACCGAGCCCGATGCCGAGCGTCCCCTGGCTCGAGACGCCGTCGCGCATGGCCGCCGTGATGTCCCGCATGCCCGGTCCGGAGTCCACGGCCAGGATCTCGAGGGTCGCCCGGTCCCCGGTGCGACGCACACGGACCAGGACCGTCCCCGAACCGGCGTGCCGGCACTGGTTGGCGGCGAGCTCGGAGACCACGAGGCCGATCTTCGCCGCACGGTCGTCACCGAACCCGAGGTCGCGGGCGGCGGTGCTGGCCGCGCGGCGGACCCGGCCCACCGCGGACGGATGGTCCACGGTGAACCAGGTGCCGTCCTCGACGATGCTTCGGCGTTCGTCGATGCCGTGCCCGGTCGTGCTCATCGGGCCCACGTCGCGATCTCGACGCGGGTGCCGGCACCCGCAGCGGTGTCGATCGTGAAGTGCTGGACGAGGCGGCGCGACCCGGAGAGCCCCAGGCCCATGCCGCTGCCGCTGGTCCAGCCGTCCGTCAGGGCCAGGTCGAGGTCCGGGATCCCCGGACCCTCGTCGCGGAAGACGGCGCGCACGCCGGCCCGCACGCCGTCCGTCAGGAGCTCGACCTCTGCGTCGCCGCCTCCGCCGTACACGAGGGTGTTGCGGGCGAGCTCGCTCGCCGCGGTCACGAGCTTGGTCTGGTCGACCAACGACAACCGCGCCTGCTGTGCCAGCACGCGGACGAGCTGGCGCACCTTGACGACGTCGGAGTCCGTCCGGATGGACAGGACCTCGACCTGTGGGGTCGTGGTGGTCATCTCGCGTCGCGCTCCGCGGCGGCGAGCAGGACGTCCTCGGCGGACTGCTCCGCCTGGGCGAGGAGCGCCAGGGCACGTTCGACGTCGAGCGCCGTGCGCACGTCGCCGAGCGAGAGGCCCAGCTCGACCATCGTGATCGCGACCGCAGGCCGCATGCCCACGACGACCGTCGTCGCGTCGAGGACGTGGGAGATCCCCGCGACCGACGCGAGCATCCGCCCGATGAAGGAGTCGACGATCTCCAGGCCGGAGATGTCGATGATGACCCCCCGTGCACCGGTCTCGGTGATCCGCTCCGCGAGGTCCTCCTGGAGCCGCAGGGCCGTGTCGTCCTGGAGGTCGATCTGGATCGAGACCAGGAGCGTCGATCCGATGCGCAGGATGGGGACGCCGTCGGTCATGCGGAGAGACCACCCTGCCGAGCAGCCTGGGTCGTGCGCAGGGCGTCCACGAGCGCGTCGGCGAGGGTCGCGCGGGTGCGGATGTCACCGAACTCGATGCCGAGGGCGACGATCGTCTGGGCGATCTGGGGCCGGATGCCGCTGATCGTGCACTCGGCGCCCATGAGGCGGGCGGCCACGACGGTCTTGAGGAGGTGCTGCGCGACCTGGGTGTCGACCGCGGGGACGCCCGTGATGTCGATGATCGCGTGCTCGCTGCCCGTCTCCACCAAGGTGTTGAGGAGCTTCTCCATGACGACCTGCGCCCGGGCCGAGTCGAGCGTTCCCACCAGGGGCACCGCCACGATGCCCTTCCAGAGCTTGACCACGGGGGTCGAGAGCTCCAGGAGCTGCTCGGCCTGCTCCGCGATGATCGCCTCACGGGCGGACGCGAAGGTCTCGAACGTGAGGAGGCCGAGCTGGTCGACGAGCCGCAGCATCATGGTGATGTCGACGCCGGTCGCGGCGAGCGGGTAGAGCCCCTCCTTGAGGGCGAAGACTCCGATCGCGGTCTCTCGCGGGCTGAAACCCAACCGGGCGCGCGCTGCCGAGACGTCGGCGAGGATGCCGCGGAGCTGGTCGAAGGAGGCGTCCGTGAGGACGGTGCCGCCCGCGCGGAGCCCGTCGGTCAGGGCGTCGAAGATCTCGGCCTGCTCGCGCTCGAGCTCCCCGCGCGAGGTGCGTCCGTGGAGCTCTCGCGCTGCGGCGTCGAGCCAGGTGCTGCGGACGTCTGCGGCGTGGGCGATCAAGGTCTGAGCGAGGGTCTCGGGTGCAGCGGTGGCGACGTCGGGCATCGACATTCCTTCCAGGAGTCAACCGACCGCTCAAGGTCTCCAAGCGGTGGCGAGGGCTCAGTCTAGCGGTGGCGGACCGGCATGTTCCCACCGCCCCGGCACCCGTGGCTGGAGGGTGGGCGCGCCTCCCAGGCGACGGTCCCCATGCCCCGCTGCAGCTCGTCAGACCGACGGTGCGGCGGCCCTCAGCCGCTCCAGCAAGGTTCCCGCGGCCTGGTCGAGAAACTCCTGCTGCATCTCGTCGCCCACCTGCACGAGCGCGAGGTCGGTGAAGCCCGCCTGCCAGTACGCCGACGCCGCCTCGACGATCGCGTCGAGGTCGGGACCGCAGGGGATCGAGCCCGCCACGTCGTCGGGGCGGACGAACGCGGTGGCGCTCGCGAAGGCCTGCGTGGTCGGGAGGTTGGCGTTGACCGGCCATCCGAGGGCCGACCAGCGGAACTGGTCGTGCGCCCGGGCCACCGCGCGCTCCGTGTCGGTGTCCCAGCAGATGGGCAGCTGGCCGATCTTGCGCGACGGCGGGAGGTCTGCGGCATCACGCTCCCGGTCCCAGGCGGCCACCAGCTCCGGCTCCGGTTCGGTGGCCACGAGGTGGTCCGCGAGGGTCGCGAAGGACGCCACCGACTGCGCGCCCGAGACCGCGATACCGATCTCGACCGGAGAGTCCGGCACATCCCACAGGCGGGCCGAGTCGACCTGGAAGTACTCGCCCCGGTAGCTCAGCAGCTCGCCCGTGAACAGCTCGCTGATGATGTCGACCGCCTCGATCAGCAGCCCGTGCCTCTCGTCGACCGCAGGCCAACCCCGACCCACGACATGCTCGTTCAGGCTCTCTCCGGCACCGAGACCGAGCATGAAACGGCCGTCGGACAGGATTCCCAGCGTGGCCGCCTTCTGGGCCACGACGGCAGGGTGGTAGCGGACCGTCGGGCACGTCACGTACGTCATGAGGTCGACGCGTTCGGTCGCGTGGGCCACCGCACCGAGCACCGACCACGCGTACGGGGAGTGGCCCTGGCTGTCGAGCCAGGGGAAGTAGTGGTCGGAGGAGACCTCGAAGTCGAAGCCGATCCCCTCGGCGGCCACCGCGTAGTCCACCAGGGCCTTGGGGCCGGACTGCTCGGTCATGAGCGTGTAGCCGAAACGGGTCATGCTTCGATCGTGACCCGGGGAGCTCATGCCTGCACCCGGGGCGGGGGCGTGGAGTGCCTTCCCCCGCGCAGAGCACAGCACCCCGGACGCCACGAGGGGCGTCCGGGGTGCTGTGCTCTGCGGTTCAGGAGCTCGCGACTACCACCGCGAGCACCGACGATCAGAGGTCGTAGTAGAGCTCGAACTCGTGCGGGTGCGGGCGCAGGCGGATCGGGTCGACCTCGTGCTCGCGCTTGTAGGCGATCCACGTCTCGATGAGGTCGGGCGTGAAGACGTCCCCGACGGTCAGGAAGTCGTGGTCGGCCTCGAGGGCATCGAGGGCCTCCTCGAGCGACCCGGGCACCTGCTGGATCGCGGCGTGCTCCTCGGGGGGCAGCTCGTACAGGTCCTTGTCGACCGGCTCCGGCGGCTCGATGCGGTTCTTGATGCCGTCGATACCTGCGAGCAGCTGCGCCGCGAACGCCAGGTAGGGGTTGGCCGTCGGGTCCGGGACGCGGAACTCGACGCGCTTCGCCTTGGGGTTGTTGCCCGTCACGGGGATACGGATGCACGCGGAGCGGTTGCGCGCCGAGTAGACCAGGTTGACGGGGGCCTCGTAGCCGGGCACCAGGCGACGGTAGGAGTTGACCGACGGGTTGGTGAACGCGAGCAGCGCGGGCGCGTGCTTGAGAAGGCCACCGATGTACCAGCGAGCCAGGTCCGACAGGCCGCCGTAGCCCTTCTCGTCGTAGAAGAGGGGCTCGCCGTCCTTCCAGAGCGACTGGTGGGAGTGCATGCCCGAGCCGTTGTCACCGAAGATCGGCTTCGGCATGAAGGTCGCGGACTTGCCGGCCTCCCAGGCGACGTTCTTGATGACGTACTTGAACTTCATCAGGTCGTCGGCCGCTGCGGTGAGCGTCGAGAAGCGGTAGTTGATCTCCTGCTGGCCGGCGGTGCCCACCTCGTGGTGCGCACGCTCGACGTCCAGGCCGACCTGGTCGAGGACTGCGCACATCTCGTCGCGCAGGTCGGCCATCTGGTCGTTGGGGGAGACGGGGAAGTAGCCACCCTTGTAGCGGGTCTTGTAGCCGAGGTTGCCACCCTCCTCGACGCGGCCCGTGTTCCAGGCGGCCTCCTTGGAGTCGAGGTGGTAGTAAGACTCGTTCTGGCTCGTCTTGAAGCGGACGTCGTCGAAGATGTAGAACTCGGCCTCGGGGGCGAAGAACGCGGTGTCCGCGATGCCGGTGCTGCGCAGGTACGCCTCCGCCTTGAAGGCCACGTTGCGCGGGTCGCGGGAGTACGCCTCGTCGGTGAAGGGGTCCACGATCGAGAAGTTCACGATGAGCGTCTTGCGCTTGCGGAACGGGTCGATGTAGGCGGTCGTGACGTCCGGGATGAGCTTCATGTCCGACTCGTGGATCGCCTGGAAGCCGCGGATCGAGGACCCGTCGAACATCATGCCGTCCGTGAAGGCGGACTCGGCGAACTGCGAGATCGGGATGTTGAAGTGCTGCATGACGCCCGGCAGGTCGCAGAACCGGACGTCGACGAACTCGACGTCCTCGTTCCGGGTGAAGGCGATTGCCTCCTCCGCGTTCTTGAACATCCGTAACTCCTTGGTAGTGGGTCCTCTGGCCGTACCTCCAGTGGCGCCTCGAACCTAGGCCCCGGGGATTTCCCCACCGTGTACCGAATGTTTCGGCCGTGTTACACAGCGCCCTGCCGTGTGACATCGGCGCGACGACGCGTGGTGGGGTACCCCGAACCAGGACAAGCCGGTCAGGCGCCGGAACCTCGCTCGCCGACACGTAGGCTGGGGCCGTGGTGTCGCGTGAAGATGTGGGTTCCTGGCTCGAGGGTACGCCGACCGGTGGGGAGGACGGCCGAGGCGGCCGCCTCGGCCTGCCGCCCGACGGTCCCGGCTCGATGGCGACGGTCGGCCGCAGGGTCGTCGCGCTGTGCATCGACTGGCTGCTGAGCATGCTCGTCAGCTACCTGGTGTTCGACGCGAACTCGATGGCGACGCTCGGCGTGTTCGCGGTCGAGAACCTGCTCCTGGTGAGCACGCTCGGCTACACGGTCGGCCACCGGGTCCTCGGCCTGCAGGTGCGGGTCCTGGGTGGTGAGGGTCGCATGGTCGGTCTGTGGCGTGGGTTCGTGCGCACAGGCCTCCTGTGCCTGGTCATCCCGGCCGTGGTGTGGGACGGCGACGGGCGCGGCATGCACGACAAGGCGGCCGGCACGGTCATCGTCCGCGCCTGACCGGGGCCCGTCTCGCGCCACACGCGCGTGTACCGCCGGTCGAGGCGCCGTCGCAGGCGCGCCCCCAGCAGACGCGTTGCTGCGCGTGGCTCGTGGTGACCTCGGCGAACGGTGCCCCGTGCTCCCGCTCGCCGCGGCGCCGTCGGGCGATGCTCGCTGCCGGGATCGTGCCTGCGCTGACCACGTGGTCCCACGCCGTGCGGGGCCGGGTGAGGCCGACGACCGCGAGCGTGCCTCCCCGCGCGACCAGAGCACGCAGCCTCCGCAGCCCCTCACCGAGTGGGAGAGGGGGAAGCGTCGCGACCGTCGTGACGAGGTCGAACGGATCGGCGAGGCCGGGCAGCGGAGCGAGGACGTCGCCCGCGTCGTCGTCGAGCCCGGTCCTCCGGGGTGCACCGCGCGCCGCTGCCCGCGCACGATCGACCTGGTCCGAGAACGCGGACAGCCCGCCGACAGACGGGCTGTCGACGGGCTGGCGTGCGGTGCGCGGTGTACGCAGGCTCAGCGCCCGCGCATGCCCTTGCGGTCGGGGCGTGCACGCGTGGGGTCGATCCCCTTGGGGATCGGGAGCTTGGCGCCACCCAGCGCGCGCAGGCGCTTGCTGACCTCCGCCACCTCCGGCTTGGTGAGAGTCGGACGCAGCTTCTGGACCGTGCGCGCGAGCTTCTTGAGCGGCACCTGGTCCTCGCCGTTGCCGCACTGGATCGTGGTGACCGGGACGTTCGGCAGCACGCGCGTGATACGACGCTTCTCCGCGTCGAGCAGCTTGCTCGACACGGTGCGCGGGGCCCTCTCCGACCAGGACCACACCGGCGCGACCGATGCCACGGAACACGAGGTCCTGCTGCGGGTTCGAGGGCGACGGGCTCGTCGTCGAACGTCCAGCCGCGGCGGATCGTGCCGAGCGCGGCGCGGGCAGCACCCGGCTGGCCGTCGATCTGGCTGTATGCGGCCGTCTCGGCGCGACGGGTCAGGACGAACAGCGAGCCGAGCAACGCGAACGGCAGACCCACGATGAGCGTGTAGACCCACGGACCCCACGCCAGCCCGATCCCGATCGCGACGGCGAGGATGCCGACGAACACGGCGAGCATGATCCAGGTGACCGCCGGGTCCTCGGTGCGCGTCATCTTGTACGCGTCCCAGACCTGGTGATACCAGCGCTGCTTCTTCTGCTTCTTCGGCTTGGTGCCGTCGACCCCGGTCGAGGGGTCGGTGCTCTTGTTGCGGGCCATGGTGCCTCAGTCTAGTGGTGGCGGAGAGTGCTCCGGTGAAGGGGCGAGGACGGCGGCGAGCCGGACCCCGCCCCACGATTCTCTCGCACGTCGGCGAGGGATCGGGAGCGGGGACCGGCCCGCGGTCGAGCAGTGTCGAACGGTCCTGCGGAGGTCAGCGGGCCAGCAGGCTCGCCGCCTCCTGGCGGGACGTGCGCGGCTCCGCCAGGTGCGAGAGCGCGGCAGGGATCTCCATGCCGCGACGCTTCATGGCCTGGCCCCACAGCCGGCCCGCGCGGTACGACGACCGCACGAGCGGACCGGACATCACGCCGAGGAAGCCGATGCGCTCGGCCTCGTCGGAGAGCTCGACGAACTCCTCGGGCTTGACCCAGCGCGCGACCGGGTGGTGGCGCAGCGACGGGCGCAGGTACTGCGTGATGGTGATGAGGTCGCAGCCCGCGTCGTGGAGGTCCTGCAGGGCCTCCTTCGCCTCGTCGATCGTCTCGCCCATGCCGAGGATGATGTTGGACTTGGTCACCAGACCGGCCTCGCGGGCCCGCGTGATGACCGACAGCGAGCGGTCGTAGCGGAAGCCCGGGCGGATCTCCTTGAAGATGCGCGGCACGGTCTCCACGTTGTGCGCGAGCACCTCGGGGCGCGACTCGTTGACCGCGTCGAGCAGCTCGGGGATCGCGTTGAAGTCCGGGATGAGGAGCTCGACGCCCGTGCCGGGGTTGAGCGCGTGGATCTGGCGGACGGTCTCCGCGTAGAGCCACGCGCCGCCGTCAGCCAGGTCGTCGCGCGCCACGCCCGTGATGGTCGAGTAGCGCAGACCCATGGCCTGCACGGACTCGGCGACGCGGCGCGGCTCGTCCGCATCGAAGTCGGCGGGCTTGCCCGTGTCGATCTGGCAGAAGTCGCAGCGCCGCGTGCACTGGTCGCCACCGATGAGGAACGTGGCCTCGCGGTCCTCCCAGCACTCGAAGATGTTGGGACAGCCCGCCTCCTCGCAGACCGTGTGCAGGCCCTCCTTGCGCACGAGGCCCTTGAGCTCGGTGTACTCGGGTCCCATGGTCGCCCGGGTCTTGATCCACTCGGGCTTCTTCTCGATGGGTGTCGCAGCGTTGCGGGCCTCGACCCGCAGCATGCGCCGCCCTTCAGGTGCGATCGTCACGCGGTCTCTCCCAGTCCGTGGTGGGCGGTGGCCCCCTGGAGTCGTGCCCGGTATCGGGTGAAAGTCAGCGTACGCCAGGAGCTCCCGAGGGGGCCGGAGCGTCCACGGGTGCCGGACGTGACCTGAGCGACAGACCGGTGACCACGAGCAGCACGGCGGCGATCGCGGGCAGCGCGAAGGCCGCCGCGGTCCCGACCCCCTCGGCGACCTGGCCGCCGACGCTCGCTCCCACGGCCACGCCGACGACGTTCGCGCTCGCGAGCATGGTCATGGCGGCCCCGCTGCGGCTCGTGGGGCTCAGGTCTCCGCCGACCGTGAAGATCGTGACCATGACGGGACCCACGAACAGGCCGAGCAGCGCGAGCGCGCCGATCAGGGTGCCGAGCGAGCCGCTGCCGCCCGCGACGAACGTCAGGACGGCCGCGACGGTCAGGCCCGAGGCGAACGCCACCCAGCGCGAGCGCGCACCGAAGCGTGCGGGCAGTGCCACGACGGCCAGTGCCGTGATCGCCGAACCGAAGCCCAGCACGGCGTAGACGAGGCCCGCCTGCGACTCGGACCCCGCGTCGCGCATGAACGACGTGACGGCCGTCTGGGTGCTGCCGAAGAGCATGCCCATGGCGAGCATGCCGAGCACGGGGACCAGGACCCGGCGCAGGAGCCCGGCGAACGAGCCGTGGGCGTCCTGCCCGGCCGCGGCCTGAGCCTCTCGGGTGGGCTGGGGGGCGCCGGGCGTCGCGGTGGGGTGCAGCGCGAACGCCAGACCGAACACCGCGCACACGCCCGCGGCGAAGAGCATCGCGGCCTGGGGGGACCAGACGCTCGCGAGGATGCCCACGAGCGCCGGGCCGAGCACGAAGCCGATCTCGTCGGCCGTCGACTCGTACCCCATCGCGGCGAGCAGGGTCCGGGGGCGGTGCTGGGTCATGGCGATCCAGCGCACGCGTGCGAGCGGTCCGACCTGCGGCGCGAACGCGCCCACGAGAGCGGCGGTACCGAGGATCACGGCCGAGGGGGCGGCGGCGCTCGCGGCCTGGACGAGCCCCAGGACTGCCAGGACGTTGAGGGGTACGACGACGAGCAGCACGGTGCGCTGTCCGATGCGGTCCGCGAGGGTCCCCTGGGTGGGGCCGCCGAGCGCCGTCCCGACGGCGGCCGCGGCGCTCGCGAGCCCGCCGAGCGCGAGCGATCCCGTGGTCGTGCTGACCAGGAGCAGCGTGCCGATCGTGATCATCGAGAAGGGCAGTCGCGCCAGGAAGGCGATGGGGAGGAAGGCCTTGCCGGCCAGGCGGGGCAGCTCGCCGTACGTGGCGAGGGTCCCGCGCCGGGGCTCGACGTCGTCAGGAGCCGGGGCGGGGGAGCCGGTAGCAACGGGCCCGGCGTCGCGCCGAGCGGGCGCGAGGGGGCTGGGAGTGCGGGTCATGAGGGTCCTTCAGGGGTCAACCGATCCGCGCACCGACCCACCCGTACTCCGGTTGCGCAATGATTCCCTTGAGGTGAGGCCCATTCTAGCGGCGAACGCCTCAGAAGGGGAGGGGAGTCGCCTCCTGCGCCGCGAGCAGTGACGCCAGGTGCCTGCGGAGCGCCTCGACGAGCAGCGGGGAGACCTCGTCGAGCGTGACCTGGCGGCCGGTCTCGAGAGAGAGCGAGGTGACGTCGGCGTCCGTGATGCCGCACGGCACGATGCGGGAGAACTCGCCGAGGTCCGGGCAGCAGTTGAGCGCGAGCCCGTGCATGGTCACGCCGCGTGCGACGCGGACCCCGATCGCGCACACCTTGCGCTCGCGGCGGGTCGCGGTCGCGGCGAGCCACACGCCGCTGCGCCCCTCGACCCGGACGGTCTCGACGCCCAGGCTCGTGCACACGTCCATGACGGCGCTCTCGAGGGCGCGCACGTAGGCGACCACGTCGACGGGCTCGGCGAGACGGACGATCGGGTAGGCCACGAGCTGGCCCGGACCGTGCCAGGTGATCTTCCCGCCGCGGTCGACGTCGACCACGGGCGTGCCGTCGTCGGGCCGCTCCGCCCTGTTGGTCCGCCGGCCCGCGGTGTAGACGCTCGGGTGCTCCACGAGGATCACGGTGTCCGGTGCGACCCCGTCCACGACCTCCTGGTGGACCGCGCGCTGGAGGTCCCAGGCGTCCTGGTAGTCGGTCAGGCCTGGCCCCTCGGTGCGGAAGTGCATGCGCCTCAGGCTAGTCCTCGCCCGGGCGGGGGTGGGCCTCGACCATGGTGATGAGGATCTCACGCAGCGTGGCGACCTGCTCGTCGCTCAGGCCGCGGGTGCTGAGCTCTTCTGCCGGGCGAGGGCTGGCGGCCGCGAGCGCTGCCTCGAGCCCCGGCGGGGTGATGGCGACGGCGCGTCGACGGCGGTCCGCCGGGTCGTCCTCCCGCGTGATGTAGCCGGACCGCTCGAGGCGAGCCAGGACGCGGCTCATCGTCTGCTCGGTGATGTGCGACTCGGCCGCGAGCTGGCGCTGGGTCCGTGGGCCGGCGAGGAGGTGGAGCAGGACGGGCATCGAGGCGTGGTTGAGGTCCCAGCCGTCGAGGTGGTGGTTCCACTCACGCTCGATGCGGCGGGTCACCGCCGACAGGAGTCGGCCCGTCGGCCAGTCCTTCGGTTCCCTGCTCACGGGGTTGACGTCCACTTGCTTCTGAGACCTCCGTCGTCAATAGTACTCAGCATGCTGAGTAATCGCTGGAGTGGTGTGCTCCGAGGCCTGGTCATTGTCGCAGTACTCGGTGTGTGGCTTGCCATCGGGGCGATCGGAGGGCAGGCGCAGGGCAAGCTGAGCACGGTCCAGACGAACGACTCCGCGGCCTTCCTGCCCTCGAGCGCCGAGTCGACCCGAGCCGCGGAGAAGGCCCAGGCCTTCGTGTCGGACGAGTCGCTGCCCGCGCTCGTGGTCGCCGTGCCGACCGCCGGGGGAGCGATCACGCCCGAGCAGGTCCAGCTCCTCCAGGCCGTCGCCGCGGACCTGCCCGGCCTGCCCCTGCCGGGAGCCGGTCCCGAGGACCCGCAGACGGTCGGTGACGCCCTGACCGCAGACCCCGTGGTCGTCCCGTCGCAGGACGGCGAGGCCGCCATGATCGTCGCGTCGCTCGACGCCTCGCAGTCCTCGGACCTCATGGCCGACGACGAGCGCGTCAACAACGCGGTCGTGGCAGAGATCCGCGCCGAGCTCGAGACCACGCTGGCCGACTCCGGCCTCCAGGCCTGGGTCACCGGCCCCGCAGGGTTCGTCGCCGACCTCGTCAACGCGTTCGGCGGGATCGACACGGTCCTGCTGCTCGTCGCCCTCGGCGCCGTCCTGATCATCCTCGCGATCGTCTACCGCTCGCCGATCCTTCCCTTCATCGTCATCTTCACCGCGGTCTTCGCGCTGTGCCTCGCTGGGCTCGTCGTCTACCAGCTCGCCGACGCCGGTGTCCTGACGCTCAACGGTCAGGCCCAGGGCATCCTGTCGATCCTCGTCGTGGGCGCCGCGGTCGACTACTCGTTGCTCGTCGTGGCCCGTTACCGCGAGGAGCTGCGCAGCGTCCAGGACCCGTACACGGCCGTGCGCCGTTCGTTGCGTGCCTCGATCGAGCCCATCGCCGCCTCTGCGGGCACCGTGATCGCGGGCCTGCTGTGCCTCCTGCTCTCCGACCTCGGGTCCAACCGGAGCCTCGGCCCGGTCGGCGCGATCGGCATCGCAGCCGCCTTCATCGCCGCGCTCACACTCCTGCCCGTGCTGCTCGTGGTCGGCGGCAAGCGTTCGCGTGCGATCTTCTGGCCCAAGAAGCCCGCCTACGACCCGTCCGCGGCCGACGAGTCGCACGCACTGCCCGTCGGTGCGCAGCATGCCTCGGGCACGGGGACGCCGGCCACGGTGAGCACCTCGCCGGACGCGGCGCTCGCCGCGAGCCACGACGTCGAGGTGCACGTCGCCGGTCACGGCATCTGGTCCAAGGTCGCGAGCTTCGTCGGACGGCGTGACCGCGCCGTGTGGATCGTCACGGCCCTTGTCCTCGCGGGCTGCGCAGCGTTCGTGCCCACGCTCCAGGCCGAGGGGACGAGCGACTCCGACGTCTTCCTCACCCAGGTCGACTCGGTCGACGGCGAGGAGGTGCTCGAGGAGCACTTCGGGGGAGTGGGCGTCCAGCCCGCGATCGTGGTCGCCCCCGAGAGCGACCTCGATGCCGTGCTCCAGGCAGCGACCTCGACCGACGGCGTCGCGTCCGCCGCTGCCGTGACCGAGGGCGGCACGGGTGGTGCTCCGGGCGCCCCCGCGCAGGGCCCGCCCCTGGTGATCGACGGCGACGTCCGCATCGACGTCGTGACCGAGGACCCGAGCGACACCTCCGGCGCCACCGCGACCGTTGCCGCGCTGCGCGACGCGGTGCACGAGGTCTCGCCCGACGCCCTGGTCGGCGGCGCGAGCGCCCAGCGGCTCGACACCCAGATCGCCGGCGAGCACGACCTCAAGGTGATCGTGCCCGTGGTGCTCGTGGTCATCCTGCTGATCCTCATGCTGCTCCTGCGCTCGGTCCTCGCGCCGGTCCTGCTCATGGCCGCGAACGTGCTCTCGTTCGGTGCGGCGCTGGGTGTGTCGGCCCTCGTGTTCAACCACGTGCTGGACTTCCCCGGCGCGGACCCGACCGTCCCGCTCTACGCGTTCTGCTTCCTCGTGGCCCTCGGCGTCGACTACTCGATCTTCCTCATGACCCGCGTCCGGGAGGAGGCCGGGATCATCGGCACGCGACGCGGCACGCTGCGGGCGCTCGCGGTCACGGGATCGGTCATCACGTCGGCGGGCGTCGTCCTGGCCGCGACCTTCGCGGCGCTCGGGGTGATCCCGTTGCTCTTCCTCGCGCAGCTCGCCTTCATCGTCGCGTTCGGCGTCCTGGTGGACACGCTGATCGTCCGCAGCCTGCTCGTCCCGGCCCTGGTGCACGACCTCGGCCGCGTCGTCTGGTGGCCGGGCTCGCTCCGCCGCGCAGCGCCCTGAGCCGCAGGCTCGGGCGGGCCGTCTCGCGTCAGACGGCCCGCCCGGGACCTGCTCGGGGCCCGCTCGGGGTCTCGGTCCCCGCGGCGCCGAGGCCTTCGAGCGCCGAGGGTGCCGCCCCCGAACCGGAAGGGCTCAGGAAACGGCGGGCAGCGGCTCGGACGGGCAGCTGTCCAGGACCGTGGCCATGGCGTCGCGCTCGGACGGGGTGACCCACAGCTCGTAGGTCACCTTGACCGCGATCTGGCGGGCGACGTAGGTGCAGCGGAACGCGTTGTTGGGCGGCAGCCAGGCCGACGCGTCGCGCGCTCCCTTCGACTGGTTCGCCGATCCGTCCGACGCGAGCAGGTTGAGCGGGTCGTTCGCGAAGTGCAGGCGGGTCTGCGGGTCCCAGGACTGTGCACCCTTGAGCCATGCGTCCATGAGCGGTATCACGTGGTCGATCTGGACCGCGGCACTGGTCTTGTTGCCGCGCACGAAGCTGATCACCTCGCCCGTGTACGGGTCGTCGAACGTGCCGGTGCGGATCTCGCACGCCTTGTCACGCGTCGAGTACGTGAGGTCGGTGAGGTCGCGCGCGAGGATGTCGTTGCGGGTGTCGCACCCGTTGCCGTCCACGTCGGCCCATGCCGACCCGAAGTTCTCGCGCTCGTACCCGGTCGAGGCCGCCGGCCCCTTGACGTCGAGCGTCGCCAGGGCAGCGAGCGCGGTCCCTGAGGCGGGTGCCTCGTGGGCCTCTATCGTCTGCTGGTTCACCGCGTTGGCGATGACGACACCCAGCGCCAGGGCGATCAGCGTGATGCGTACGGCGCGGCGCAGGCGCGCACTCTTCTGACTCTTCGAGCTCTTGGTGCTCAACGGACGACCTTCCCGAACTCGGGCACATGCCGAGAACGACAGTTCCAGGAGGATTCGGTACATTCTGCCAGTCTTCGGGAGTGCTCCGGGACGGCCGCTAGATTGGTCGCCATGAGTGGAAGCAGCACGCAGGGACAGGTCGCGCGCGTCGGGCTGGTCGGGTATGGCGGCGCGGGCCGAGGTATCCATGCGCGTCTCGCGCGCGAGGCGGGTCTCCGGGTGACCGCCGTGGTCGCGCGCGACCCGGGGCGCCGTGCCGAGGCCGAGCAGGACTGGCCCGGGGTGCACCTGCACGACGACCTCGCCGGCCTGCTGGCGGACCGGGGCACCTACGACGTGGTGGTCGTCGCGAGCCCGTCGGCGCTGCACGCCGAGCACGCCGCGCAGGTCTCCGCGGCCGGCGTCCCGTTCGTGCTCGACAAGCCGATCGCACTCGACGGTTCGCAGGCGGCAGCGGTGGTCGCGGTCGCGGCCGCGGCGGGGACTCCGTTCACGGTCTTCCAGAACCGGCGCTGGGACCCCGAGCAGCTCACGCTCGAGGCCGTCCTGGCATCGGGCGAGCTCGGTGAGGTGCACACGTTCGAGCGTCGGTGGGAGCGGTGGCGACCCGTGCCGCAGCAGCGCTGGAAGGAGAACGACCCCGTCGGGGGTGGGCTCCTGCTCGACCTCGGCCCGCACCTCGTCGACTCCGCGACCCGGCTCTTCGGTCCGGTGCGCTCGGTCTACGCAGAGCTGCGCGCCCTGACGACCCCGACCGAGGACGACGTCTTCCTGACGCTCCACCATGAGGGCCACCAGGGGCGGGAGGTCGTCAGCAGGCTCTGGGCGGCCTCGGTCGTGGGGGCGCCCGGCCCGCGCACCCGCGTCCTCGGTACCGCTGGTGCCTATGTCGTGACCACGTTCGAGAACGACGCGTCCCCGTTCGAGGTGTTCGACGACGCGGCTCCCGAGGGCACGGAGGGGTGGCTCACCCGAGGACGGGAGAGGACACCCGTACCGCGTGCCCCCGGAGGGCACGCCGACTTCTACCGCCTGGTGCCGGCGTGGCTCGCGGGCGGCCCGCCACCCGTCGATCCGGCCGACTCCGTGCGGACGGCCCAGGTGCTGGACGTCGCGCGCGAGAGTGCGCGCAGCGGGCGCCGCCTCGACGCCTGAGCCCGGGACGGCGCCCGCTCCGGGCCTGTGGACAAGTCGGTACGGCGGCGGCGCCCTGGTGGGATAGGGGCATGTCGAATGCACGCCCCGTCCGCGCGCCACGGCCCCGGCGACCGGGGAGGCGGAGCGAACCGGACGGGCCGGGGCTCCCTCCGGGGTTCGCCGCAGTGCTGGCGAGCCGCGGCTGGAGGATCTCCGACCGAGGCACGTCCCGGGGCGCGGCGGGCATCGGCGTGGGCAGTCAGGTCTGGGCCGTCGTCGACGACGCCGGGCAGCAGGCCGACCTCACGCTCGTGCCCGTACCTGCCGACCACCGGGAGCGTGCGCTGGTCGTCGATCGCCTCGGCGTGCTGCGGACGCTCGACCACGAGCACCTCGCCGCGATCGACGAGATCGTCGAGGGAGACCCGGGACACCTCGGGGTCCTGACCCGACGTCCCCGCGGGACCGGGTTGGACCTGTTCGCAAGGTGCCGTGGCCCGTTGAGCGCCGGCGAAGCGGTGACGCTCGTGGTCCCGCTCGCGCAGGCGCTCGCCGCGCTCCACCACGCAGGACAGACGTTCGGGGCGATCGGCCGGGCGGACGTGACGGTCGGGCCCGACGGCCGTACGGTGCTGCGTGCACCGCTCGACGTCTCGACCGTGAGCCCCGCGGAGGACGTCCGCGCGCTCGCCGCGCTCGTCACAGGGCTCGTGCCGCCCCCGGCGACGCTGCATGCGGGCGTGCGAGGCGCCGTCGGGCCGGAGGACGGGAAGGACGCGGCGGCGCTCGCCGCGCTGCACGCCGAGCTCGCCGCTGCCCAGCGCGCCGATCCCCGCGGGCGCCCCGAGGCCGGGACCTTCGCGGCGCTCTGCTACGAGGCCGCCCTGCCCGTCCCGCTCGTCCTCCCGGACCCTGCACGGCTCGCGGCCGCGGCCATCGCGGAACGATCGGATCCTCGAGGGCCCAGGGTGGCCCGAGCGGGGGACGGGGACGGTGCCGGGCTTCCGTCGCGTCACGAGGCGGTGGTCGGCCGCTCGGGCGCACGGACAGGTGCGCGTCCTCGGCTCCACGTCCGGGTGAGCACCGTCCACGAGGGCGGAACGCCTGCGCCGGGCACGCGTGCCGCGAGGCAGGCGAGGAGCACCGGGCGGGCCCGTCGCGGCGGTGAACCTGCCGGCCGGGCCGTGCTGACCGCGCGTCGACCCGTCGGACACGACAGACGCCGGGGAAGCGCCGGCCGCTCACGCGGACCGCGCCACCCGGCGTTCGTCGCGGCGCTCGTGCTCGCGGCCTGCGCGGCCCTGGCGGGAGGCGGTCTGGCTCTGCGGTCCTGGGCGGGTGACGCGTCCGGCAGCCGGGACCTCGCGCACGCCGGAGCCGCCAGGGATGATCGGGTGGACGGTCGGGGCACCGATTCGACCCGCCGCCACGACGACCCGCTCGCCGCGGCGGTCGAGCTCACCGAACGCAGGGTCGAGCTGCTGGCGGGCGATCGAGCCCTGGCCGAGGTCGTCGCGCCGGGCTCGCCCGCGGAGCAGGTGGATGCCGCGCTGCTCACGCGCATCGACGACTCCGGCGTCGTCGTCGAAGGGGCGCGTGCCGAGGTCCTCGACGCTCGGAGGACCGCCACCGCGGGGCCGGACGTGACGGGCGCGGGCGAGGTCCGCGACGACGCGGACGAGGTGAGTGTCGAGGTGACGTACGTGGTGGGTGCTCACACGCAGCGCGACGTGGACGGCACGGTCACCGATGTTCCTGCTGCAGAGCCCCAGGTCGCGGTGCTGACGCTGCGCTGGACCGACGGCGCGTGGCGTGTCGGTGAGGTCGGGTGAGGGCGCTCAGCCGCTCGTGACCCACCGGGCGGCCGACTCCAGGTCGTCGTGCTCGAACGTGAAGCCGCTCGCCTCCAGGACGCGCGGCAGGGCGCGCTGAGAGCCCAGCACGTCGGACGCGAACTCGCCCAGCACCACCTTGAGCGCGACGGACGGCACGGGCAGCGCCGCAGGTCGGTGCAGCGCCCGGGCGAGCGCGCGGGTGACCTCGTCGTTCGTCGCCGGCGCGGGGCCTGTGAGGTTCACGGGGCCGTGCACGTCTGCATCGAGCAGGTGCAGCACGGCCGAGACGTGGTCGCGCAGCGTGATCCAGCTCCAGTACTGGGTGCCGCTCCCGAGCCGCCCGCCGACCCCGAGCCGCAGCAGGGGCAGCATGCGAGAGAGGGCGCCGCCGTCGGGCGACAGGACGATCCCCGTGCGCAGGTGTGCCACCCGCACGCCCGCGTCCTGCGCGGGTGCCGTGGCTGCCTCCCACTCGGTGACGACGCGGGCGAGGAACGTCGTGCCGGGGCCCGAGGTCTCGGTGAGGACCTCCGCACCCCGATCCCCGTAGTAGCCCACCGCGGTGCCCTGGAGGAGCACGAGCGGGGGAGTGTCGAGGTGCGCGAGCGTGCGGGCGAGCAGTCCCGTGGTCCGGGTCCGGGACTCGAGGATGGTGCGCTTGTACTCGGTCGTCCAGCGGTGGTCGCCGACGCCTGCGCCGGCGAAGTTGACCACGGCGTCCGCGCCCTCGAGCACGTGCGGGTCCAGAGCGTCCTCGTCGGGGTCCCAGAAGACCTCGTGCGCTGCCTGGGGCGGTCGGCGCACCAGACGGCGCACGGAGTCCCCGCGCTCACGCAGGCGTTCGAGCAGCTCGGTCCCGATCAGACCGTGCGAGCCGGCCACGACGATGTCCATGTGACCACGGTACGGCCCGCGCGGCCCACCCGCGGCGTGCAGAGCGCTGGCCGTCGGGTGTGTCCGACGCGCTCGCCCCGAGGGCACGAGACCACGACGGCGGCCCCCGACCCGTGAGGGTCGAGGGCCGCCGTCGTGGTGGGCTCAGCAGGCTCCGAGGGTCAGAGACCGACCTCGGACTCGAAGGCGCCCTCCTCGATGCGGTTCTTGATCGCACCCAGGAAGCGGGCTGCATCCGCGCCGTCGACCAGGCGGTGGTCGTACGACAGGAAGATGTAGCTCATCGAACGGATCGCGATGACCTCGTTGCCGTCGGCGTCGGTCACGACGACCGGACGCTTGACGATGGTGCCCGTGCCCAGGATCGCGACCTGGCCGCCGGGGACGATCGGGGTGTCGATCAGCGCGCCGCCGGAACCGGTGTTCGTGATCGTGAACGTCGCGCCGCCCAGCTCGTCCGGCCCGACCTTGTTGATGCGGGTGCGGCCGGCGAGGTCGGCGATCTTGCGGGCGATCCCGGCGAGGTTGAGGTCACCGGCATCCTTGATGACCGGGACGACCAGACCGCGCTCGGTGTCGACCGCGATGCCGACGTTCTCCTGCGCGTGGTAGACGACCTGAGTCGCCGTCGATGCTCGCGTTGATCTTCGGGTAGGCCTTGAGCGCCTCGACCGCGGCGAGCGTGAAGAACGGCAGGAACGTGAGGTTGGCGCCCTCGCGAGCCTTGAAGTCGTCCTTGGCCTTCGCGCGCAGCTGGGCGACCCGGGTCACGTCGACCTCGACGACCGTGGTGAGCTGGGCCTGCGGTCTGCAGGGCCTCGACCATGCGCGTCGGCGACGATCTTGCGCAGGCGCGACATCTTCTCGGTCGTCCCGCGCAGCGGCGAGACGGCCGGGACGCTGGGGGCCTTGGGCGCGGTGCCCGACGGCGCGGCAGCGGCAGCGTGCAGGAGTCGGCCTTGGCAGCCTCCGCCTTGGCGGCCGCCTCGAGGACGTCCTCCTTGCGGATGCGGCCGCCGACGCCCGTGCCCGTGAGGGACGCGACGTCGACACCCTTCTCCGCAGCGAGCTTGCGCACGAGCGGGGTCAGGTAGGAGCCGCCGGTCGCGCCGGTGGTGGCACGCGAGGCCGGAGCTGCGGGAGCGGCAGGCGCTGCTGCCGGAGCAGCGGCAGGTGCCGGAGGTGCAGCCGGAGCGGGCGCCGGGGCTGCGGGACGCCGGGGCTGCGCGGCGGCCGGGCTGCGGGGGCGGACTGCGGCTCGGGCTGCCGTGCCGGGGCAGCGGCCGGTGCCGGAGCCGGTGCCGGGGCGGCGGCGGGTGCCGGCTGCCGGGGCGGCCGGTGCGGGAGCCGCGGCGCCCGAGCCGACGATCGCGAGCACGGTGCCGACCTCGACCGTCTCGTCCTCCTGGACGAGGATCTGCTGGACGTGCCGGCCACGGGCGACGGGATCTCGGTGTCGACCTTGTCGGTCGAGACCTCGAGCAGGGGCTCGTCGACCTCGACGGTCTCGCCGACGGCCTTGAGCCAGCGGGTCACGGTGCCCTCGGTCACGGACTCGCCGAGCGCGGGGAGCTTGATCTCGCTACGCCGCCCGAGGCCGGCGGGCGCCTCGGCGGCGACGGGGCCTCGGCGGCAGGGGCTGCCGGGGCCGGAGCCTCGGCGGCGGGCGGCCTCGGCGGCGCTGCCGGCGCAGCGGCCGGCTGGCGGGGGCCTCGGTGGCGGCGGGCTGCCGGCTGCCTCGGGGGCGGCCGCGCGGGCCGCGCCTGCGCCGGAGCCGATCACGGCGAGGTCGGCGCCGACCTCGACGGTCTCGTCCTCCTGGACGAGGATCTGCTCGAGCACGCCGGCGAACGGCGACGGGATCTCGGTGTCGACCTTGTCGGTCGAGACCTCGAGCAGGGGCTCGTCGATCTCGACGCTCTCGCCGACGGCCTTGAGCCAGCGGGTGACGGTTCCCTCGGTGACGGACTCGCCCAGTGCGGGCATCTGCACGTTGTCAGACATGACCTCTCGGGTCTCCTTCGATCGTTGGGTCAGTTGTGGGCGTGCAGCGGCTTGCCGGCGAGGGCCAGGTGGGCCTCTCCGAGAGCCTCGTTCTGCGTGGGGTGCGCGTGGACCAGGGCGGCGACGTCCTCGGGGTACGCCTCCCAGTTCACGATGAGCTGGCCCTCGCCGATGAGCTCGCCGACGCGAGCGCCGACCATGTGCACGCCGACGACGGGGCCGTCCTTCTGGCGGACGAGCTTGACGAAGCCCGTGGTCCCGAGGATCTGGCTCTTGCCGTTGCCGGCGAGGTTGTACTCGAGCGTCTCGACGCCGTCGGCGCCGTGCAGCTCCTTGGCCTTGGCCTCGGTCAGGCCGACCGACGCGACCTCGGGCTCGCAGTACGTCACGCGGGGGATGCCCGACTCGACGATCGGCGTCGGGTTCAGGCCCGCGATCTGCTCGGCCACGAAGATGCCCTGGGCGAACCCGCGGTGCGCCAGCTGGAGCCCGGGGACGATGTCGCCGACGGCGTAGATGTTGCCGACGCCCGTGTGCAGGCGCTCGTCGACGATGACGAAGCCGCGGTCCATGGTGATGCCCTGCGCCTCGTAGCCCGAGGTCCGCGGTGCGGGGACCGCGGCCGACGGCGACCAGCAGGAGGTCGGCGTCGAACGTCTTGCCGGACTCGAGCGTCACGTGCACGCCCGTAGTCGTCCTGGGTCACCCCCGAGAACCGGTCGCCCAGCGTGAAGCCGATGCCGCGCTTGCGGAAGGCGCGCTCGAGGGCCTTCGACAGCGACTCGTCCTCGTTGGGGACGAGGTGCGGGAGCGCCTCGATGATCGTGCACGTCGGCGCCGAACGACTTCCAGACGCTCGCGAACTCGACGCCGATCACGCCGCCGCCCAGGACGATCGACCGACTCTTGGGCACGTAGTCCAGGTTGCAGCGCCTGGTCGGACGTGATGACCCGGCCGCCGATCTCGAGGCCGGGCAGCGAGCGGGCGTAGGAGCCCGTGGCGAGCACGACGTTCTTGCCCGTGTAGCGCTGGCCCGTCGACCTCGACGGTGTCCGCGGCGACGAGCGTGCCGTGGCCCTCGATCGACCGTGATCTTGCGCGACTTGATGAGGCCCTGCAGGCCCTTGTACAGGCCGGCGATGACGCCGTCCTTGTACGCGTTCACGCCGTTCATGTCGATGCCCTGCAGCGTGGCTCAGGACGCCGAACTGCGCGCCCTCGCGGGCGTTGTCGGCGAGCTCGGCCGCGTGCAGCAGCGCCTTGGTGGGGATGCAGCCGTTGTGCAGGCAGGTCCCGCCGAGCTTGTCGCGCCTCGACGAGGGCGACGTCGAGGCCGAGCTCGGCGGCGCGCAGCGCGGTGGCGTAGCCGCCGCTGCCTCCGCCCAGGACGACGACGTCGAAAGGTGTGCCGGTCGTTCGGCCACGTGCAGCTCCTTAGGGGCATACGAAAAGAGGGAGAGCGAAGTTCTCGTGACATCTTGGCACTTTGGGCACCCGTACCCCAATCGGAACGCACGGTCGGCGGTGTGACGCTCAAGACAGGTGATGCGGGGAACAGCGAGGCCCGTGGCTCGCCGTCGGGCGCCCGGTCTCTCGACGGCTCGCCGCGCGAGAGGGTGAGGCGCTCCTGCCGGTTCGGGCCACCCGGACCCGACACGGCACGGGCCAGCGCGCGGGCGATCTCAGGCCCGCTCCAGGCAGAGCAAGTACTCTGCCTCCATGTCCAGGCTGTCCCAGCTCTTCTCCCGCAAGCCCGCGAACGGTCCCGCGTCCTCGGGCGGCGTCGGCTCGCCGTCCGCCGCCGACGCGCGACGGGCGACGCTCGCGCACCTGGCCGAGTTCGTCGCGCACCCGGGTCGGGCGTCGAGGCGTACGTCGAGCCGCCCACCAACGACACCCCGACGACGCTCGATGCTCGATCGCGACCACGGGGGAGTGGACGCGGCGCCGGGTCCCCGACGCCAGGACCGCACGGAAGGTCGCCGAGCGAGCTCGGGATGCCCGTCTACGACGTGCAGCTTCACGGGCTACCCGCAGCGCATGCGCGACTGGAACTCCAGCACGCAGCGCTAGCCCGCGGTGCGGGCCTCTCGGCCGGACCGGACGACGCACGACAGGGCGGGCGTGACCTCGAGGTCGCGCCCGCCCTGTGCTGCGTCAGGAGGACTACTTCGCCGCGCGGCCCTCGAGCAGCTCGAGCAGCGTGCGCACGCCGACGCCCGTGCCGCCGACCGGCGTGTAGCCGTGCGCGCGAGCCCTCGTTGAACGGCGGGCCCGCGATGTCCAGGTGGGCCCACGGCGTGGAGCCGACGAACTCCTGCAGGAAGAGGCCGGCGACGAGCATGCCGCCGAACGCGGTCGCCGATGTTCGCGATGTCCGCGACCTTGGACTTCATGGCGGCCGAGCAGCTCCTCGGGCAGCGGCATCGGCCAGAACTGCTCGCCTGCGGACTCCGCGGCGGCGAGGACCTCGCCGCGGACGTCGTCGGTGCCCATGACGGCCGAGACACGGGTGCCGAGCGCGACCATCTGGGCGCCGGTGAGCGTCGCGATGTCGAGCACGACGTCGGGGTTCTCCTCGATCGCGGCGACCAGGCCGTCGGCCATGACGAGGCGCCCCTCGGCGTCGGTGTTGAGCACCTCGACGGTCTTGCCGCCGCGGATCGTGATGACGTCCGACGGGCGCTGGGCCGTGCCCGACGGCATGTTCTCCGCGAGGCACAGCCAGCCGGTCACGGCGACGGGCAGGCTCGAGCCTCGCGCGGCGAGCGACGGTGTGCAGGACGGCGGCGGCGCCGGCCATGTCGGACTTCATGGCCTCCATGCCCGCGGCCGGCTTGATCGAGATGCCACCCGAGTCGAACGTGATGCCCTTGCCGACGAGCGCGACCTTGGCGTTCGGGCGCGACGGGGAGTAGGAGACCTTGACCAGGCGCGGGCCGCGCGACGAGCCCTGCCCGACGGCGAGGAGGCCGCCGTAGCCGCCGGCCGCGAGCGCCTTCTCGTCGAGCACGGTCACCTTGACGCCCGTGCCCTTGGCCGCGGCCTTGCGCGATGTCGGCGAACGCCGCCGGGTACAGGTCGTTCGGGGCGGTGTTGACCAGGTCGCGCGTCGCCGTGCACGGCGGCGGCGATCGATCTCGGCGCGCTCGACCGCGGCCTTGGCCTTGCGACTCGCGAGCGAGCGAGGTCAGGATCTCGATCGTCGAGACGCCGCTCGGTGCCTTGCGTCCCGGCCGCCGTCTGGCGCGGTAGCGCGTGAAGGAGTACGCGCCGAGCAGCGCGCCCTCGGCGATCGCCGCGACCTCGGCGCTCGTCGGTCGGCGGGCAGCGCGAGCCGCGACGGACGACGCCCCGGTCAGCTCGCGGCGTGCCGCACCGGCTGCGCGACGCAGGGTCTCGGTCGGGAAGAGCCCGTGCCGTCCCGGGCGCCGAGGCCGGTCAGGACGAGCACACCGCGCCGGGAGGTGCGGCGCCCGCGGGCACCGTGCGGACCTCGTCGCGCGCGCCCGTGATGCCCAGCGCCGGAGCGAGCGGCCTCGAGCTCGGCGACGCAGCGTCCGTGGGGAGCTCGTCGCACCCACGACGGCCACGCCGTCTGACGTCGTCTGGCGTCCGCGACGACGAGCGCGTCGACCTCCAGCCGGGCGGGTTCTTGCTGGAGAGAGTGAGTTCAGCCACGCCTCGATGCTAGCCGCTCCAGGCGGCGGGCCACCGGCGGGGCGTGAGCGGCCCGCCGAGCGGGAGCGGACGGGGCGAGGACGGTCGGGCGATTCCTGCCCGTGCCCCCCACGCCGGTAGGCTGCGGCGTCGTGATCCTCCCCCTCGTGCTCCTCGTCGTCGCGCTGTGCGCGGCCCTCGCCGGTTGGGCCGGCTGGTTCGTCGCCCGCGACCGTGCCGTGATCCTGAGCAGCTGTGGGGCGGTGCCGTCATCGAGGGCGTGCTCGTCCTCCAGGATGATCGTCGCGGGCGTCCTCGCCGCGACCGGCCGCCCGGCGAGCGACCCGCGTGCTGCTCTGGGGCTACCTGCTCACCGCCCTGTTGATCCTGCCTGTCGCCGCGGCGTGGGCGTTCGCCGAGCGCACCCGCTGGAGCTCGGTGGTGCTGCTCGGTCGCGGCGGTCACCGTCGCTTTCCTCGAGTGGCGCCTGTGGCAGATCTGGAGGGAGCATGATGGCCGACCGACCGAGCACGCCGAGACCGGCGCGACCGGGCAGCGGCTCCGGCCGGCGTCCTGGTGGCCGTGTACGGGATCTTCGCGCTCGCCGCGACGGCCCGCGCCTCGATCCAGCTCCTGCGCGACTGGCACGAGGCGCCCGTCGCGTACGCCCTGTCGGCGCTCGCCGCCGTCGTGTACGTCGTCGCGACCGTCGCGCTCGCGCGCGGATCACGCACCGTCGCGGACCGTCGCGTGGACCGCGGTGGGCGTCGAGCTCGTCGGGGTGCTCGGTCGTCGGGCTGCTGTCCGCTGGCTCGACGCGGCCGCCTTCCCCGAGGCGACGGTGTGGTCCGGCGTTCGGCCAGGGCTACGGGTTACGTGCCCCTGGTCCTGCCGTTCGCTGGGGCTCGTCGTGGCTGTGGCGCACGGCGCGCGGCGGACGCCCGACGTGCCGCCAGCGATCCGACGGACCTGGCATGAGCCGGCCGTGTACTCGTCTGCTCTTCAACCTCGTCTTCCGTCGCATGGACCCGGAGACGCGCGCACGAGGTCGCGTTCCCGGCTGATCCGCGTCGCGGGCGCACGCCCGTCGCTGCGTGGCGTCATCGCAGGGCGCCGCGGCCCCTTCTCGGTCGCGTGCCGGACGGCCCGGGCAGCGTCGCAGGCCTGCGGCCGCGCGGTTCCCGGCGCCGTTCGGTCTGGCGGCCGGGTTCGACAAGAACGCGGAGGCGGTCCGCGGCCTGACCATGCTCGGCTTCGGCGTTCGTCGAGATCGGCACCGTCACCGCGCACGCGCAGCCGGGCAACGAGAAGCCGCGCATGTGGCGCGAGCTCGACGCTGCGCGGCGTGCGCAACCGGATGGGCTTCAACAACGAGGGCGCCGCCGCCGCGGCGGCCCGGCTGCGCGGACCTGCGCGCGACGCGCGGCCGGACGCGCGCTCGTGGTCGGCGCCAACATCGGCAAGACCAAGGTGACCGCCGGCCGAGGACGCCGCCGGCGACTACGCGACGAGCGCCGGGCTGCTCGCGCCCTACGCCGACTACCTGGTGGTCAACGTGTCCTCCCCGAACACCCCGGGCCTGCGCGACCTGCAGTCGACCGAGGCGCTGCGCCCCATCCTGCAGGCCGTCGCGCGCGGCCGCCGACGACGCGACGCGCTGCCGCCGGGCGCGCGCCGCGTCCCGCTGCTGGTCAAGATCGCCCCGGACCTCGCGGACGACGACGTCGACGCGGTCGCCGACCTCGCGCTCGAGCTCGGGCTCGACGGGGTCGTCGCCGTCAACACGACGATCGGCCACGACCTCGGCCCCGGCGGCCTGTCCGGCCCGCCGCTGCTCGCCCGCGGGCTCGACGTCGTCGCTCGGCTGCGCGGTCGGCTCGGCCCGGACGCGGTCGATCATCGGCGTGGGCGGCATCACGACGGCCGACGACGCGCGCGCCTACCTGGCGCGCCGGCGCCGACCTCGTGCAGGGCTACACCGGCATCGTCTACGAGGGCCCGTTCTGGGCGTCGCGGATCAACCGCGCGCTGGCGCCGCTCGACGCGGCCCGGCGGCGCAAGGTGGAGGCGCGACGATGATCCGGCCGCAGTGGGAGTGGGCGCTCGACGACGCCGACGGGCGCGCGCTCGACCACGCCCGTCAGCCCGGTGTTCACCAACCAGTACGACGCCGAGCAGTGGCTCGGCGAGCACTGGCGCGACGCTCGCCGCGCAGGGAGCGGCCGCGGCCCGCCTGCTGCACGACGGCACCCAGGCGACGGCCACCGTGGAGCTGCGCACGGCCTGAGCGGGACGGACGCCCGAGGTCCTGCGCTCCAGCCGGCACCCGCTTGCCCGGCATCGGACGTCGATGCGGGGTCAGCCCGCGACGGTCGCGTCAGAGATCGCGTCCGGCTGCCTAGACTCGCGGACCATGGACGACGACGTGTTCGGACAGGGCTCTGCGCGTCTCCGGTTCGACTGGGGGCTCGCAGGGGCGCGCGCCATGGCGGACACCGGTGCAGATCCGGGAGAGATCCTGTTCGTCGTGGTCGACGTGCTGTCGTTCACCACCTCGGTCAGCGTCGCCGCGCGATCGAGGGCCACGACGACGTCCTGTCGCCCGAGGCGGAGGTGGCAGTGGCGGCGTTCGTGTCGGCGTGCGCCGGCCCGGACGGCCGCGACGGACCTGCAGCTCTGCGAGACCGGCTCCGGCGCTGCGTGAGCGGGCGCGAGCTCGTCGACCAGGGGTTCGGGGCCGACGTCGAGATCGCGGCAGATCTCGACGGCTCGCACCTGGTGCCCGTGCTCGTGGAAGGCCGTTTCGTGGGATGCAGGGGAGGCGAGGTGCGTTGAGCCGCTGGACGACGGCAGGGAGATCTCCCGCGGTGCCCGTCGCCGAGTGTGCAGTTCGGGCTGTCGATCGCCCCCGGGAGACCCGAGCTGCACGCTCGGCGGTGGCTCAGGAGCTCGGCGGGGCTCGGCCGGCCTCCACAGCGAGGACGCAGCGGAAGCGCTGGACGCCTGGCCAGCGGGGGTCGCGTGGCAGCGGGGTGACCATGAAACCGCACCGGCGGTAGAACGCCACGGCGTCGTCGTCCGTCTCGGCGATGAGTGCCGCACGTGGTGCGCGGTCCCGGACCGCGTACACGAGCCGTCGGCCGATCCCGTTCGCTCGGTAGGTGCCGTCGACCGCGAGATACCTGAGCACGGAGTCGCGGCCGACCGCGGCGTACGACGCGAGGCCCACGATCCGGCCGTCGTCGAGCGCGACGACCGCCGGTGCCCCCGACACCTCGACCACGAGCATCCCGAGCGCAGTCCCTGTGCGACCGCTCGCCGATCCCAGCAGGCGGAGGAGGTCGGCGGACTCGCGCTCCTCGTCGGTCGGTGCGCGGATGGACACGTCGGCGGGCATCGAGTCACCTTAGCGACCGCGCACGAGGCGGTGCCCGAACCTGCCCCCGCCGCGCCGAGCATGCAGTTGCCGCTGGTCGAGCATGCGGTTGTCGTCGCGCAGGAGGCGATTCGCGACGACAACCGCATGCTCGGCACCAAGACCAGACCGACCCTTCCCACACCCACGACGACCTACCCCGCGACGTGCTCCCACGCGGCCGCCAGCCGGGGCACGGCCCGCATGATCGCCTCGGCGTCCGGCGCGAAGGTGAGCCGGACGCGCGAGGAGGCTCCCCCGTCGGGCGTCAGCGACGGACCCGGGTTGATCACCACGCCGCGCACGGCCGCCGCCGCGCTCAGGGCGTGCGCGAGCGGCCGCCCCAGGTCGATCCACAGCGACAGGCCGCCCGCGGGCGAGGCCACGCGCCACGACGGCACCGCGGCCGTGACGGCCGAGCGCAGCAGGTCCCGCTGCGAACGCAGCAGGGGAAGCCGCTCCGCGAGGACCTCCTCGCGACGGGTGAGCAGCTCGGTCACCGCGAGCTGCTCGAGGACCGAGGTCGCGATGTCGCTCGCCGCGCGGGTCCGGGCGAGGTGCGCGACGACGTCGGGGTGCGCCCTGACCCACCCCACCCGCAGGCCGCCCCAGAAGGTCTTGGACGCCGAGCCCACGGTGAGCAGGTGGCTCGTCGCCGACCCGTCGCCTGCGAGCGGCTCGGGCGAGGGGCCGTCGAGCGCGATGTCGGTGAGCGTCTCGTCGCCGATCACGGTCACCCGGTGGCGCAGCGCGATGCGGCGGACCTCGGCACGCTCGTCGGGCGTGAGGCTGTACCCCGTGGGGTTGTGGAAGTCGGGGACCAGGTAGGCGAGCCGGGGCGTGGCCGCGCGGACCGTCGACTCGAACAGCGCGACGTCGAAGCCCGGACCGTCGCCCGGCAGCCCCGCGCCCACCGGGAAGCCGACGACGCGCGCCCCGCGCCCGACCATGGCCTCGATGCCGTGCGCGTAGGTGGGCGACTGGACCACGACCCGGTCGCGCGGCCCGAGGACCGACTGCGCGATCGTCGAGATGGCGTGCTGGGCCCCCGTCGTGACGAGGACCTGGTCCGGGGTCGTGGGGGTGCCACGCTCGGTGAGCCGGTGCGCGATCGCCTCGCGCAGCGGCTGCAGGCCCAGCGGCTCGTACCCGCGGCCCGCGAGATAGTCGGGCAGCGCCTCGAGAGCCCGGCCGTAGGCTGCGTGGAGCTGGGGTGGGGCTGCAGGTGCGGCCTGGCCCAGGTCGACGAGGTCGTCGGGCGGATCGACGTCCACCGGCACCGGGGCGTCGCCGCCGCACCAGCGGGGCTGGGCGCGGCGCGTGGGGCGCGGCAGGACCGCGACGGTCCCCACACCCGTGCGGCTCGCGACGAACCCCCGTTCGCGCAACGCCGCGTACGCCGCGGCCGTGGTCGTCCTGGAGACGCCGAGGGCCGCGGCCAGGTCGCGCTCGCTCGGCAGGCGGGTGTGTGGGGCGACCGTGCCGGACAGCACCGCGCCACGGACGGCGTCGGCGAGGGCGACGTACGCGGGCCCCTCGGTCTGCCACCCCGTGATGAGCGCGCCGAGCGCCCGAGCCGAGAGCCGCCGGTGCACTGGGGGGAGCGTGGGAGCGGGCGTGGCGAGCGAGGTGGACATGAGGCCACTCTCGCCGAATTGGCTATGGATTACCAGTCCATTCGTGCCTCAGGGTGGGGGAGTGTCGATCACCCAGGGCTTCAGCCCCCTCCGCCGCACCGTCCAGCTCGTGCTCGGGCTCTTCGGCTTCTCCCTGACCATGGCCCTGCTCCTCCACTCGGGCATGGGGGCCATGCCGTGGGACGTCTTCCACCAGGGCGTCGCGCTGCGCACGGGGCTCCCGCTCGGCGTGGTCGTCGTGGCCGCGAGCGTCGTCGTCATGCTGCTGTGGATCCCGCTGCGCCAGCGCCCCGGGATCGGCACGATCGCCAACATCGTCGTGATCGGCGCGACCCTCGACCCGTTCCTGCTGCTGCTCGAGCGCATCGACCCCGAGCCCACGACGGTCGGGCGGGTGGCGCTCGCGGTCGCGGGCGTCGTGCTCAACGGGGTCGCGACCGCCGCCTACCTCGGTGCGCGCCTTGGCCCCGGTCCGCGGGACGGCCTCATGACGGGCCTGGTCGCCCGCACGGGCTGGCCCGTGCGCCGGGTCAAGACCGCGATCGAGGTCCTCGTGGTCGCGATCGGGTTCGCGCTGGGCGGCACGCTCGGGTGGGCGACGGTCCTGTACGCGCTCGGCGTGGGGCCGGTCGTCCAGGTCGCGGCACGCTGGCTCGCGCCGCAGCTGCGCCCGGTGTTCGTCCCGGTCGAGGTGGTCGACGGCGTCGAGCGACGCCCGGTCGACGACGACCTGGGTGACGTGCCGGGAGAGCCCGAGCCTCGCGCGGCCTAGGCCCAGCTCGCCACGGCCTCGCGATCAGTTGTCAGAAGGGCACCGGGGTATTCCCCGGTGCCCTTCTGACAACTGATCTTCTCGACGACAGGGGAGCCCGACGGCGGAGCGCACCCGGGGCGCGCGGGTGCGCTCCGCCGTCGGGCGGTCAGGTGGCCAGGACGACGTCTGGGCGCCCCGACGGGGCCATGTGCCGCTGGGCGGCCTCGGGGTGGTCGTGCTCGTGCTCGTGCGGCTGCGCCTCCTCGTCGTCGCGGTCGGCGCGCACGTTGACCGCCCCCGCCGTCCAGTAGCCGACGACCTGGTGCCGGTCGCGCGGCATGCTCCACGCGGTGCGCAGGGTGCGGCGGATGTTGCGGCTCGCGGCGCTCTCGCACGCGACCCACGCGTAGCCCGGCGTCGCAAGGACGGGCAGGTCGCGCACGGCCTCGACGAGTGCGGCGCCCGTGCGGGCGCCCTGGGCAGTGACGAGCCAGGTGTAGGTCACGTCGCCCCGGGTCTCGAGCTCCTGGCGGTCCTCGGGCGTGGGGACCTCGACGACCGCGTGCGCGACGGCCCCGGCCGGGAGCTCCTCGACGATGCGCCCCAGCCCCGGCAGGCCCGTGGGGTCGGCGACGAGCAGGCGCCACTCGGCATCGGCGGGGGCGTCGTAGTAGCTGCGCGAGTCACCCCCCGCGAACACGCCGAGCACGTGGCCCGGCTCGGCGCGCACGGCCCAGTCGGACGCGAGGCCGCCGTCGTGCACCGCGAGGTCGACGACGATCGTCCGGCCCTCGTCGTGGACGCGGCGGGCCGTGTAGTGGCGCCACGGGGGCTCGGTGCCCTCGACGGGCACGACCCCGTAGTCGTCCTGGTTGAAGAAGTCGATCTCGGCGACGGTCTCGCCGGGGACGGGAAAGGCGAGGTCGATGCGCTCGTCGCCCTGCCCGTCGGTCGTCCACCGCCAGTCGCCGACGGCCTCGAGGTGGACACGGACCATGTGCGGCGTGATGCGCGTCGCCGTGACGACGCGGGCCGGGAAGCAAGGTGAGGACACCCTCACACCGTAGGTCGGGGGAGGGGCGCTGTGGGGCCAGGGTGTACCGCGCACCGGCCAACGGAGCGTGCTTCGCTTGGGCGGGACCGGCAGGGTGCGGGCGGAGGCCCGCGCTCGGTTGTCAGAAGTGCACCGGGGCATACCCCGGTGCACTTCTGACAACTCGGAGGCCCGACGGCGGAGCGCACGCCTCGGGAACAGCGGTCAGCGCGGCCCAGGGGCTCCGGCGGCGGTCTTGCCGGCGTCGCGCTCGACGACGTCGCCGAGGATCTCGTCGATCTTCGTCATGAGCTCGGCGGGGATGACCACGCCCGAGGCCTTGACGTTCTCGGCGACCTGCTCGGGGCGCGAGGCACCGATCAGGGCGGCAGCGACGTTGTCGTTCTGCAGGACCCACGCGACCGCGAGCTGCGCCTGGGTCAGGCCCAGCTCGTCGGCGACGGCCTTGAGCTGCTGGACGCGCGTGAGCACGTCCTCGGTCATGAACTGCTGGATGAAGCGCGAGCCGTTGGCGTCGGTGGCCCGCGAGCCTGCCGGGGCGGGCTGGCCGGGCAGGTACTTGCCGGACAGGACGCCCTGGGCGACGGGGGACCAGACGATCTGGGACAGGCCCAGCTCGCGCGAGGTCGGGACGACCTCGTCCTCGATGACGCGCCACAGCATCGAGTACTGCGGCTGGGACGAGATGAGCTGGAAGCCGAGCTCCTTCGACAGGGCGTGGCCCGCACGGATCTGGTCCGCGGTCCACTCGCTCACGCCGATGTAGAGGGCCTTGCCCTGGCGGACGATGTCGGCGAACGCCTGCATCGTCTCCTCGAGCGGGGTCGACTGGTCGAACCGGTGCGCCTGGTAGAGGTCGACGTAGTCGGTGCCGAGGCGCTGGAGCGAGCCGTTGATGGACTCCATGACGTGCTTGCGCGACAGGCCCGAGTCGTTGGCTCCGCCGGGGCCCGTGGGCCAGTAGACCTTGGTGAAGATCTCGAGCGACTCGCGACGCTGGCCCTTGAGGGCGTCGCCGAGGACCTGCTCGGCCTTGGTGTTCGCGTAGACGTCCGCGGTGTCGAACGTGGTGATGCCGGCGTCGAGGGCGGCGTGGACGCACTGGGTGGCGACGTCGTTCTCGACCTGCGAGCCGTGGGTGAGCCAGTTGCCGTAGGTGATCTCGGAGATCTTGAGACCGGAGTTGCCGAGGAAGCGGTAGTTGGGCATGGGACAACACTAGGTTGCCCGGGGCACCTCGGTGCAACTCCGGTCCGTGCGGGGGACCGGCGGGAGGCTACTCGGGGAAGGAGCCGTGCTTCTTGTGCATGGGCTTGGGCAGGCGTGCGCGGCGCAGCTGGAACGCGCGCATCACGGCGTACATGGCATTGCCCTTGGGGGCGCTCGGGCCGAACTTCGCGATCAGGCGCTTCTTGAGCGAACGCCACATGATGAACGCGTCGATGATCGTGATGAGCACGATCCCGTAGAGCACGAAGATGATGATCGTCGCCATGTTCAGGTTCTGGTTGAACACGAACGTCAGCACGATGAACACCAGGGCCACGGGCAGGAAGAACTCGCCCAGGTTCCAGCGGGCGTCCACGTAGTCGCGCACGTAGCGCTTGACCGGGCCCTTGTCACGGGCGGGCATGTAGCGCTCGTCGCCCGTCTGCATGGCCTGGAACTGGCGGTCGCGTGCGTCACGCTGCTGCTGGCGCGCCGTCTTGGCCGCCGACTTGCGGTCCGAGGGCACGAGCGGGCGCTTGTTGGCGGCCTCGGAGACCTTGCGCTTGGGCGTCGGCCTGCCCTTGCCGCCGGCCTTCTCGATCTCGGCTGCCGCGGCAACGGGATCGGGGGCGTCGTTCGACGAGGGCGCGGAGGACTTGTTGCGTGAGAACACAGGTCCAGCGTAGTCGAGGACGGGGGCTGCCTCGTCACGTGCGGGCCGGACCGGGAACGTACCGGCGGGTAGCGTTGGCCGGGTGAACAGCACACCTGGAACCAGTACTCCTTCCGAGCCCGACGACGTCGCTCACCTGCGCGCCCGGGTCGCCGACCTCTTCCCCGCCCTGCGCGAGGACCTCGAGGCGCTCGTGCGCATCCCGTCCGTGTCCAACTCGGCGTTCGACCAGGCCCACGTCGCGGCGAGCGCCGAGGCCGTGGCCGAGCTTCTGCGCGGGGCAGGCCTGCCCGAGGTGCAGATCCTGCAGGCGACCGGTGTCGCCGGCCCGCTCGGCGCGCCCGCGGTCGTCGCGCGCCGCCCGGCCCCCGAGGGCGCGCCCACGGTCCTGCTCTACGCGCACCACGACGTCCAGCCCCCGGGCGACGCCGCCGCGTGGGACACCGACCCGTTCGTCCCGACCGAGGTCGACGGTCGCCTGTTCGGTCGTGGTGCGGCCGACGACAAGGCCGGGATCGTCGCGCACGTCGGTGCGCTGCGGGCGCTCGCCGCGCTCGGGGAGGACCTGCCGATCGGCGTCACGGTCTTCGTCGAGGGCGAGGAGGAGGTCGGCTCGCCGAGCTTCCTGCCCTTCCTGCACCAGTACCAGGACCTGCTCGCGGCCGACGTGATCGTCGTCGCGGACTCCTCGAACTGGAAGGTCGGGGTCCCGGGGCTCACGACGAGCCTGCGCGGGCTCGTCGACTGCGAGGTCGAGGTCGCCGTGCTGGGGCACGCGGTCCACTCGGGCATGTTCGGCGGCCCGGTCCTCGACGCGCTCACGCTGCTCGCGCGCCTGATCACGACGCTCCACGACGACCAGGGCAACGTCGCGGTCGACGGGCTGGTGTCCGCGCCGGACCCGAGCGTCGACTACGAGGAGGCGGACTTCCGCGCCGACTCGTCGGTCCTCGACGGGGTCCGTCTCGCGGGCGAGGGGGCTCTGTCCGGCCGGTTGTGGACCAAGCCCGCGCTGTCGGTCATCGGGATCGACGCCCCGAGCGTCGCGCACGCGTCCAACACGCTGACCCCGCGTGCGACCGCCAAGCTCTCGCTGCGCATCGCGCCCGGCCAGGACCCCGTCGCCGCGCTCGCGGCCCTGCGGACGCACCTCGAGGCGAACGCTCCCTTCGGTGCGCAGGTCACGGTCCGCGACGGCGAGCTCGGCAAGCCGTTCCAGGCGCCGACCGACTCGGCGGCCATGCAGGCCGCGCGCTGGGCCTTCGAGTCGTCGTGGGGCACCGCCCCGGTCGACATCGGCATCGGTGGCTCGATCCCGTTCATCGCCGACCTGCTCGACGTCTTCCCGGACGCGGCGATCCTCGTCACGGGTGTCGAGGACCCCGACTCGCGGGCGCACGGAGCCAACGAGTCGGTCCACCTGGGTGAGCTCGAGAAGGTCGTGCTGGCCGAGGCGCTGCTGCTCACGAGGCTCGCGCAGGGCTGACGCCCCGCACTCCTGACGACCCGGGGAGAGTCCGGGGCCGTCGTCGGACCGACGGCGACCCCGGGCCCGGGCGTCAGGACCCCCGCCAGGGCGCTGAGGTGAGGCCGACGGACGGCCCGGCCCGGACCGCTCCGGGACTCCCGCCCTGTCTGGCGGGGGAGCCCGGTGCTACGTTCGGAGCATGACCCCGCAGGAGCTCGCCGAGCTCGTCCTGCTGCGCCGCGCCCGGGACCTGATGGACCGGGAGTACGCGGCCCCGCTCGACGTCCCGACCATGGCGCGCAAGGCGCTCATGTCTCCGGCGCACTTCTCGCGCCGGTTCCGCGTGGCCTACGGCGAGACGCCCTACTGCTACCTCATGACGCGCCGGATCGAGCGGGCCATGGCGCTGCTGCGCGGCGGTGCGAGCGTCACGGACGCGTGCATGGCCGTGGGGTGTACGTCGCTCGGTTCGTTCAGCGCGAAGTTCGCGGAGATCGTCGGGGAGCCCCCGTCGGTGTACCGGAGCCGCGAGCACGCTGCCGTGAAGGCGATGCCGCCGTGCGTCGCGCAGGTCCTCACGCGCCCGGCCCGCGGAGCGACGGGCGCGTCCGCAGGTGCGGCCGGAGCATCGAGCAGGATCGGAGAAGCGAGCGCACGGGCCTCGTCCTAGAGTCGCCGACATGACCATCTCGCTGAAGTTCTGCAACATCACCGTCAACGACGTCGACGAGTCGATCACCTTCTACGGCGACGCGCTCGGCCTCAAGGTGCACAACGACGTGGGTGCGGGCGGGTTCCGCTGGGTCACGCTCGGGTCCGACGTGCAGCCGGGGCTCGGGATCGTGCTCTCGGCTCCGCACGCGGGCCGGTCGCAGGCCGACGGGGACGCGCTCCAGGAGCTCATGATCAAGGGCGTCCTGCCGATCCTCGTGTTCGAGACCGACGACGTCGACGCGCTCTTCGAGACCGTCCGGGCCTCGGGGGCCGAGGTCCTCCAGGAGCCCATGGACCAGGACTGGGGTCCGCGCGACTGCGCATTCAGGGACCCGTCGGGAAACATGGTGCGGGTGGCCCAGGCGGCTGGGGCCTGAGAAGGGGGAGCGGCTGCGGCCTGAGCGGGAGGAGCGGCTCCGGCCTGAGAAGGGGGAGCAGCTGCGGCGTGAGCGCGCAGGGCCCCGCCGCCCAGGGCAGACCCTGCCCGACGACGTCCCCTCGGTGAGCGGCCGGGCCGCCGAGCGCAGCGGTCCTGCTCCGGCGCCCGGGCGGTGGTCGTCTCCTGTGCCTGGTGGTGGGATGGGGACATGGCGAACGAGTCGATGGTCCCCCTGCTGCCCTGCGCGTCGATCGACGAGATCGGCGGCTTCGCTGCGGCTCTCGGGTTCGAGGTCACCTACCGGCAGACCCGGCCGAACCCGTACCTCGCGCTCCGGCGGGAGGGGATCGACCTGCACTACTTCGGGATCGAGGGCTTCCGTCCGGAGGAATCGTACGGCTCGTGCCTGGTCGTGGTCGACGACACCGAACCGTTGTACGAGGCGTGGGCCGCGGGCCTGCGTGCTGTTCACGGAAGGCTCCCGCTGAGCGGGTTCCCGCGGATCACCCGGCCGCGCCGTCGGGCGAACGCGGACGGTCTGAGCGGCTTCAGCCTGGTGGACCCCGCGGGCAACTGGATCCGTGTCGTGCGGCGGGCCGCCGACGGTCCGGCCGGCGACACGGTCGACGCAGCCGAGGCGACCGGCTCCGTGTCCGACGTGCCGGCCGACGGAGTCGCCGCGGCCGAGCTCGGCGAGGGCCCGGCGGGCGAGTCGCGCCTGCTGCGAGCCGTCTCGAACGCGGTGGTCCAGGCGGACTCGCGCGGCGACGTCGGGCAGGCGGCGAAGATCCTCGACGGTGCGCTGCAGCGTGACGCGCTCCTCGGGGACGCCGGGGCGTCGGCGCGCGACCGGGTCGAGGCCCAGGCCTACCGGGCCGAGCTGGCCGTGCGCCTCGACGACGCCGGGACGGCCCGACGCATGCTCGACGAGGTCGACCGCTGCGTCGCGGCCGCGCGAGGTCAGCACCTCACGCAGGACCTGACCACGGTCCTGACACAGCTCGAGGACGTCAGGCAGTGGCTGGACGCGCAGGGGTGAGCGGGGCCGTCGAAGAGGGCGGACGGACACCCCCGGTCACAAGAGGAATGGCGTGCTGGGGACGGTGAGGTAGTCGTCGGGGTGCGTGACGGGTGCCGAGAGCATGCCTGCGCACGCGTCGATCAGGAAGTAGCCGACCCCGGTCCAGGCCGGCGGGGCCCCCTCGTGGACACGAGCCTCGTGCCCCGCGCAGATGCCCAGGGTCATGGGGCCGAGGATCTCGAACCTGCCCCGGACCACGCGTGGCGGGAGATCGCTCAGAGCCGCCTGCAGGCGGCCGATGAGGTCCTCGACGACCGGGTTCGCCGTGGTCAGTCCGGCCAGCGCCTCGGCGACCGAGGGGACCGTGCGGACCTGGAACACGAACCGTGCACGCCAGCTGGGGACGGGCAACGACGCCAGGTGCTCGATCCACGGCAGGAGCAGGCAGGCGAGCAGGTCTCGCACGCCGGCGTCGTCGCTCAGGGAGGCGACGAGCGCCGTCCGGCGCCTGTTCATCTCCTCGAGGTGCCGGTCGAGCAGCGCACGCAGCAGCTCGTCGCGGCCGCCGAAGTGGTAGGCGATGGCCGAGTGGTTCGCCGTGCCCGCGTGCTCGGTGATCCGGCGGTTGGACACCGCGTCGATGCCGTAGCGGGCGAAGAGCTCCTCGGCCGAGTTCAGCAGCGTCTCGCGCGCCCGGTCGCTGTGCTGTCCCATGCGGTGGGCCTCTTCTCGTGGTGGTGCGGTCGTGTGCTGGTGGGTTCCTCCTCGACGACGATCCAGGTGCTCTGACCTGCGAGGGCGTGGAGCCGCTCCGGGAAGTCTTGGTGGAACCGCCGGGGGCACGGCCCCGCGGTGGTCCCGGCTGCCCGCGATCATGCCATCCGAGGTCCCGGGCTGCTCGTCGCGTCGTGGGACGGGACCGTCGTGTCCAGCACGTGACATTTTTACGCCACGTGGCGTAATCTCGTCCGGTTGGTTCTACCAGCCGCACATCGAGGCGGCGCCCTTGCAACGGCGCACGGGGCAGCACGTCGTCCGCTCGCCACGCCGTACAGGAGCACACACTTGAGCAACCAGACACCCCCGCGCAGCTCGGACCAGGTCTCGCCGGCCCCCGACTCGCCAGGCGTCGCGACGACCGACGGTGCAGGGGCGGACGCCCAGGCAGCCGCCCTCAAGCGAGCCAAGGCCGAGACCATCGGGCGCTACGTGGCCATGTTCTTCATGCCGCTCGTCATGGTGTCGATGATGATCAGCGGCTATTTGGGCACCATGCACGCCCCGGCGCCGCACGACATGCCGATCGCCGTGACCGGTGCCGCACCGGACGCCAGAGCCTTCGCCGCCGCGCTCGAGGAGGCGGACCCCGACGCCGTCGACGTCCGCATCGTCGGTTCGGACGATGAGGCCCGCGAGCTCGTGCTCGACCGGGAGGTGTCGGGGGCGGTGCACGTCGCCGACGGCGGAGCCACCGTCTACACGGCCGCGTCGGCGGGTGCGTCGCAGGCGACGACCGTCACGGGCATGCTCGCCCCGCAGGTCCTGGCGCAGGGGCTGACCCTGGGGACCGAGGACCTCGCCCCGCTGCCCGCGTTCGACCCGGCGGGCCTGGGCGCGATGTTCCTGGCCACGGCACTGGTCATGGCCGGCTACCTGCCCTTCAGCGTGACGCTCTCCAACTCGCCCGAGCTCCTGCGTTTCCGTCGGGCCGTACCGCTTCTCGCCGGCTGGGCCGCCCTGGTCGCGGCGCTCGTCTGGACCGTGACGGGGCCCATGCTCGGCGTGGTCCAAGGACACGCACCAGAGGTGCTGGGCATCGCCTGGCTGGGCGTCTTCGCGGTCGGAGCGGTCCAGCTCCTGCTGACGCGCTTCCTGGGGCCCATGGCGGTGATCGCGGCCATGCTCCTCCTGACGGTGCTGGGCATGCCGGCCTCGAACATGAGCATGAGCGTCTACACCATGCCGGAGTTCTTCACCTTCCTGCACGCGTTCCTTCCCATGCCGGCGATCGGCGAGGCGCTCCGCTCGGTCCTGTACTTCGACGGGTCGGGCGTCGGCTCCCACCTGCTGGTCCTGGTCGTCGGCGCGGTCGTGGCCCTCGTGCTGACGCTCGCGTTCGACGCCCGCAAGCGGCGCCGCAACCCGGACGCGGACCCGCCGCCCGTCACTGTGCCGTCGCTGCACGGCGGACCCCGGCCCGCGACGCGCCGCTGGCGCTACACCGCGCTGCTCTTCTTCCCGCTCGCCATGGTCACGATGATGATCTCGGTCATGCTCGGCGCCATGTCGTCACCGACCCCTCGTGACATGCCCGTCGCGGTCGTCGGGTCCACGGTCGAGCAGGCTCAGGAAGCGGTCGACGGGCTGGACCAGAGCATGCCCGGCCTGTTCGACCTGCGCGCCGTGGGCTCGGTCGACGACGCCCGCACCCAGGTGCGCGACCGGACGGTCAGCGCGGCCTTCGTGCTCCCGTCGGCGCAGCGCCCGAGCGCGACCCTGGTGACCAACCAGGCAGCCGGGGCCAGCGCGAAGCAGGTCGTCACGGCCGTGTTCGGCCAGGTCGCCGCCGGGCAGCAGACGGAGCTCACGACCGAGGAGGTCGCCCCGCTGTCGACGACCGACACCATGGGGTCGGTGAGCATGTACCTGGCCATGGGCTGGGTCATGTCGGGCTTCATGATCATCATCGTGGGGGCGAACGCCGCGCCGAGGTCCCGGCCGCTGCGCCGCCTCGTGCCCATCGTGGCCGGGTGGGCGGTGTTCATGTCGGCGGTCCTGTGGCTGATCGCCGGGCCGGTCACCGGGAGCATCAGCGGGCACTTCTGGCCGCTGCTCGGGGCAGGGAGCGTCGCGATCTTCTGCGTGGCCATGTTCAGCGCGGTGCTCGAACGCCTCATCGGGATGCTCGCGGTGGTGCCCGCGGTCGGCATCCTGATGCTCGTGGGCGTCCCCGCGTCCGGGGGTGGGCTGTCGATCTACATGGAGCCCGAGGTCTTCCGGGTCCTGCACGAGATCCTGCCCATGCCGGCCGCCGTGGAGTCCATCCGCTCGATCCTCTACTTCGGTGGCGACACGGTCGGGTCGCACCTGGTCACGTTCGGGATCTGGGGAGTCGTGTCGCTCGCCCTGGTCATGGTGATCGACAGGGTCAAGCCGCTGCGCACCGGGCCCGTGCCGCACGAGCCGGACGTCGACGAGCCCGAGCCGGTCGAGGAGCTGGCCCTCGTCTAGCGTCGGCGGCTTCCCGCAGGGCCCACCGGCACTGGCGGGCGCCGCCCGCGCCACATCGCACGAGGGCTTCATGGTGGCCGGAGCCCCGGCCGTGCGTCAGGCGGGACGGGCGGTCGGGACGGCCTCGTCCCACGACACCTCGCGGAAGTGCTCGACGACCGGGAACGGCTCGTAGAAGGGGTGGAGCAGCGCCTTCCACTCCTGGTAGCCGGCCGATCCGCGGAAACCCACGGTGTGCGCCTCGAGGCTGTCCCAGCGCACGAGCAGGAGGTACGTCGCGGGCCGCTCGAGGCAGCGGCCGAGCGAGAGGTCGCGGAAGCCCGGCACGGACGCGATGATCCTGCGCGCCGTGCCGAACGCCTCCTCGAAGGCCTGCTCGCGGCCGGGAACCACGTGCAGCAGGGCGTGCTCGAGCACCTCGTCGGTCATGGCCCGGAGCCTAGGGCGACCGGAGGTCAGCGGGCCGCGACGTCCACGGCCTGGGCCCAGTCGCGCACGTCCGCGGGGAGCTCGGGGCTCGTGACGTCCGCGCCCAGCAGCCCGACGACGTCGGGCCCGGGGATGCGGTCGCCCGCCTTCGAGAGGAACCGGCCCGCGATCAGCCCGCGAGCGCACAGGTCGCCGCCGCGTGTGAAGACCTGCTCGAGGTAGACCACGCGCTCGTCCCAGCCGATCACGCGGGTCGTGATCTCGAACCGGTCCCAGAGCTGGAGCGAGCGGCGGTACTTCATGGTCGAGGAGGCCACGACGGGGTACCAGCCCTTGTCGCGCAGCAGGCCGAACGCGCCGAGGTCCGCGAGGAAGTTGCTGCGGGCGACGTCCATCATCTGCAGGTACACGCCGTTGTTCACGTGCAGGTAGAAGTCGAGGTCGCCCGGGCGTACGCGCATGCGTGTCACGGAGGGGTCGAGGACCCCGCGGCCCGGGACGGCCTTGCGCGGCAGGGTGCTGGCGATCGTGAGCTGGATCTGTCGGGTCACCGTCGCAGGCTACAACCCGGAACGTGCGGTATCAGGTATCCGCGGCAGTGTCTTCGCGGCACCGGTGGTCGTCGGCGAGGGCGCGCCCAGAGGTTTCGGCGTGGTCGTGGAGGCGTGTGAGGATGGCCCCCGTGACCTCCCGAACCGCCGCCCCTCTGCCCGACAGCTCCACGCACGCCGGGACGTCCAGTCCCGTCGGCGAGCCCACGACCTCGCGTCACTGGACCGTCCGCGCCTTCCGGGCGATCGCGATCGCCGAGGCGTTCTCCTGGGCCGGCCTGCTCGTCGGGATGTACGTCAAGTGGATCGCCGAGGCCTCCGAGATCGGGGTGAAGGTCTTCGGCCCGGTCCACGGCGCGCTCGTCATCGCCTACGTGCTCCTCGCGATCCTCGTCGCGGTCCGCCAGCGTTGGACGCTCCTGACGGTGTTCTTCGCCCTCGCGGCGACCCTGCCCCCGTTCCTCACGGTCGTGTTCGACCGGTGGGCGCACCGCTCGGGCCGCTACGCGGAGCGCACGAGCGCCTGAGCAGCCGAGCCCGGTCCACCTGGGCGCCCGGCCGGGCGAGACCGCGGTCTCAGGCGCCCTCGTACTGCAGGTCGTGGCGCACCTGGTCCGCGACCTCCGCGTTCTCGAACCGCTCGACCAGGTGGAGCGCCATGTCGATCCCGGCCGAGACTCCTGCCGAGGTGACCACGTCGCCGTCGTCGACGTAGCGGGTCTCGGTGTCGACCATGATGCTGGGGTCGATGCCGGCCAGCTCGTCGTAGTGGTCCCAGTGGGTCGTGGCGGGGCGACCGGCGAGCAGCCCGGCCGCGGCCAGGACGAGCGAGCCCGTGCACACGCTCGCGAGCAGCGGCGTCTGGACGCGCACGGCGTGGAGCCACTCGAGATGGATCCGGTCGCCCACGAGCGGCTGCACCCCGGGGCCGCCCGGATAGACCAGGAGCTGGAGGGGGCCGACGTCGTCGGCCGAGCGGTCGGGCACCATGTGCAAGCCCTGCGCCAGCCGGACCCCACGCCCGTCCCACGAGAACGTGGCGACCCGCGGCTTGAGGGCCGACCGCTCGCGCCAGGCGGTGAACACCTCGAAGGGGCCGGCGACGTTGAGCTCCTCGGCCCCGTCGAACACATAGATGCCGATGCTCAGACCGTTTCCGGTGGTCATCACTCACCCCTCGGTTCTCCTGCGGCGATGCGGTCGTGCGGTCGTGCGGTCGTCGGGCCGCCGGCGCGTGCCGACGGACCCGACGGGGGTCCTACAGCCCGGGCAGGGCGAGCATCTGGTCGAGCGCGACGCGAGCCCAGTGGGCGTCGTCGGCGTCGACCACGATGCGGTTGACGGTGCGGCCCGCGACGAGCGACTCCATGGCCCACACGAGGTGGGGCAGGTCGATGCGGTTCATGGTCGAGCAGAAGCAGACCGTCGAGTCGAGGTAGTGCACCTGCTTGTCGGGGTGTGCCCGCGCGACGCGGCGCACCAGGTTGAGCTCGGTGCCGATGGCCCACGACGAGCCGGGCTCGGCCGCGTCGAGCATCTTGATGATGTACTCGGTCGATCCGACGTAGTCCGCGGCCTCCACGACCTCGTTCTTGCACTCGGGGTGGACCAGGACGTTGACGCCCGGCACCGCGGCGCGGATGTCGGTCACGTTGCGCTCGGAGAAGCGCCCGTGCACCGAGCAGTGCCCGCGCCACAGGATCATGCGCGCGTCGCGCAGCTCGGCGTCGGTCAGGCCGCCGTTGGGCTTGCGCGGGTCGAACACCACGCAGTCCGCGGGGGACATGCCGAGCTTGAGCAGCGCGGTGTTGCGGCCGAGGTGCTGGTCCGGCATGAACAGGACCTTGCCCGTGCCGTCCACGCCTCCCACCTGGTCGAACGCCCAGCGCAGCGCGACCTCCGCGTTCGAGGACGTGCAGATGGTCCCGCCGTGCCGACCCGTGAAGGCCTTGATCGCGGCTGTCGAGTTCATGTAGGTGACGGGGAGCGTGACCTCCGCGATCCCGGCGTCCTGGAGGACCTCCCACGCGTCCTCGACCTGGTTGATCGCCGCCATGTCGGCCATCGAGCAGCCCGCAGCGAGGTCCGGCAGGACGACCTGCTGGGCGTCCGAGGTGAGGATGTCCGCGCTCTCGGCCATGAAGTGCACGCCGCAGAAGAGGATGAACTCGGCCTCGGGGCGGGCCGCGGCCTCGCGCGCGAGCTTGAACGAGTCGCCCGTGACGTCCGCGAAGTCGATGACCTCGTCGCGCTGGTAGTGGTGCCCCAGGACGAAGGCTCGCGAGCCGAGCGCGGCGCGGGCCGCGCGAGCGCGTTCGACGAGGTCGGGGTCGCTCGCCGCCGGCAGCTCGCCGGTGCACTCGACCCCCCGCTCGGAGGCCAGGTCCCGACCCTGCCCGAGCAGCAGGAGGGGGGACGGCGCGGGTTCCGCAAAGGTGTTGTCCAGCAGGGTGCTCACGGGAACATCGTCGCACAACGAGGCCGGGACGAGGGGGTTCGTCCGGCCCCTCGAGGCAGCCCGACGGCGCCGCGCGCGTCCCGTGAGCAGGTCCGTCTCGCGAGGCGGTCGCCACGCGGCCGGGCTCCGTGCGACCGACGGCACCGACCGGCACCCAGACCTGGCACAATCGCGCCATGCGTCTTCTCCTCGCCGTCGCGGAACCGCTCGCACTGACCGACGGCACGCTCTCCGCGAGCGAGGCGAGGGACCTGGTCGCAGCGGCCTGGGAGGCGTCGTCGGGGGCGCTGGTCGACGCGTGCGTCCTCGACCCGGGCGCGGGCGGCTTCCTGCGCGCACTGGGCGAGCACGCGACGGACGAGATGGTGGCCGTCGCCCAGGACACCCGTGGGCGCGACGTGCCCGTGACGTTCCGCTTCGGACCGGTCTCGCCGGGTGGCGCGCGCACCGCGTACGTCGAGGCGGCGGCTCTCCGGGCGACGACCGGCTCGGCTCTCACCGACCCCCCGGGGGCCTCTGCGCACCCTGACCAGGGCGACCTGGCCGCGCGGACGAGCTACGGCGTCGGGCAGGTCGTCGCTCAGGCGGCGCGGCTCGCGACGCGCGTCGTCGTGGCGACCGGCGGCCTGGGCGCGCACGACGCGGGCGCCGGGCTGGTCGCGGCCCTCGCCGGGACGGGAGGAGGGCCGCTGACCCGAGGAGGCGCGGCGCTCGGTGACGTGGGCCCGGCCGACGCGGCCCAGGTGCTCGCGGCGCGCGAGCACCTCGCAGGGACCGAGCTGGTCGGGGCTGTCGAGAGCGACCTGCCGCTGCTGGGGCTGCACGGGACGAACGGCGCGCTCGCGGACGCGGACCCCTCCCTGGCCGCGCTCGCCCAGGAGCTCGAGCGCGCGCACGGGCACTGGGCCCACGAGGTCTCGCGAGCCCTCGCTCGACGTGTCGACCGGTCCGGCGGCGCGCTCGCTGCTCGCAGGCCCGACACCGCCGCCCGGCCCGGGCGCCCGGGCCGCGGCCGGCGCGGCGCAGTCCGTCCGGGAGACGAGCCGTGCTCTCACGACGCTGCCCGGGGCAGGGGCCGGCGGGGGACTGGGGTTCGGGCTGGCGGCGCTCGGGGCACGGCTGCTGCCCGGCACCGCGGTCGTCGCGGACGTGGTGGGACTCGGCTCCCGGGTCGCCGCTGCCGATCTCGCGGTCGTGGTCGTGGACTCCCTCGACGCCTCGGCCGTGCACGACGGTGCCCTGCCCGAGGTCGCCCGCAGGGCCGCGGCGCTCGGCCTCCCCGTCGTCGTGCTGGCCCGGGAGGTGCTCGCCGGGCGCCGCGAGCAGGCGGCCGCGGGGATCAGCGGCGCCTACGAGCTGGGCCCCGACCTGTCGGCCGCGAGGGCCCGCGCCGGGCGTGTGGCGCGCACCTGGAGCGGCAGCACGGCGGGCGCCTGAGGCGGGACCCCGGGCCGTCTCGTGGGCCTCACGACGAGCTGCGGGCGCCGCCGTCGTAGACTCGGGAACAGAACCACGACCCGTCGTGTTGACGGGTATGCGACAAGCCTGAGGACCGATCGGCCTGCCCGGGAGCGGGAGCCGCAGGCCGACGGCACACCACGGGGCGAGAGCCCACCGAAGACTGTGCGGAGAACACGATGAGCGAGACCACCGAGACCGCCACCCACGGCGTCCTGCTGACGGACTTCGCGGCCGGCAAGATCCGCAGCCTCCTCGAGCAGGAGGGCCGCGACGACCTGCGTCTGCGCGTCGCCGTCCAGCCCGGCGGATGCTCGGGCCTGATCTACCAGCTCTACTTCGACGAGCGCGTCCTGGACGGCGACGTCCTCAAGGACTACGACGGCGTCGAGGTCGTCGTCGACAAGATGAGCGTCCCCTACCTGGACGGCGCGACGATCGACTTCGCCGACACGATCGAGAAGCAGGGCTTCACGATCGACAACCCCAACGCGGGCAGCGCCTGCGCGTGCGGCGGTTCGTTCGGCTGATCCGCAGCGCCCGGCCCTCCGGACCTCGCAGCGGTCGAGCCACGACGGCCCGGTCACCTCACGGTGGCCGGGCCGTCGGCGTCCCCGGACCTTCCCGCTCATCCGCCCAGGCGGACCGTGACCGCCCAGGTCGTGCCGCCGTCGGGCGCGTCCGCGGCGCTCTCCCGGGACGTCGCCTGCGCGCCCTGGGGGCCGGCTGCTGGACGCGCGTCGCCCGCGGTCTCGACCACGGCGTCCCCACCGCTTCTCGAGCACGACATGGCCGCGCATGCGTGCCCACGCGGGCACGTCGTGCCGGGCCGCAGGGTCCGTCGACCAGACCGTCAGCAGGTCGCCAGGCGACCGGTCGCGTGCGACCGCCGCGAGCCGGATGACCGGCAGGGGGCAGCGCAGGCCGCGTGCGTCGACGATCTCCGTGCGCGGCGGCGGCGAGGTCGGCTCGGTGCTCACAGCCCGCTCACCCCGAGCGAGGCACGCACGCGGGCCACGGCACCGGGCAGGACCGCGAGGAAGCGGTCGACGTCGTCCTCGGTCGTCGTCCGGTCGAGCGCGATGCGGACGTTGCCGTGCGTGAGGACGCCCATGGCGGCCAGGACGTGGCTGGGCTCGAGCGAGCTCGACGTGCACGCCGAGCCGGACCCGACCGCGAAGCCCGCACGGTCGAGCTCGGTCACGAGGGCCTCGCCGTCGACGAACAGGAACGAGAAGGTCACGACGTGGGGGAGCCGGTCGTCGGGGTCGCCCACGACCTCGACGTCGGGGATCTGCCCGACGACGGCCCGCACCTTGGCGACGATCGCGCGCCGCCGGGCGTCCTGGGCCGCACGGTCGGCCAGGACGGACTGGAGCGCGACGGCCGCGGCGAAGGCCGCGGGGACGCTCACCCCGCCCGGGAACCAGGGGTCGGCGTCCTCGGGCCACGTGCGGCGCCAGCGGACGCGGTTGCGCACCGCCAGGACCCCGACCCCGGCGGGGCCGCCCCAGTCGCCGGGGTCCGCGGCGAGCAGGTCCCAGGCGCCGGGCACCTCAGCGTGCCCGACGACGGCGCCCGCGTCCACGAGGAGCGGGACGCCCGCGCGGCGGGCGGCCTCGTGCACGGCGCCGACGGGCTGGATCGTCCCGACCTCGCCGTTGGCTGCCTGGAGCGCGGCGAGCGCCACGCCCGGGGACGAGACGGCCGCGACCATCGCGACCTCGTCGACCCGTCCGAACGGGTCGACCGGGACGGTCACGAGGGGACGCGTCGTCGACGGCGACGCGGGGACGCTGTCGACGTCCGGGGCCGGGCGCATGTCGAGGGAGTCCGCCGGGGAGCGCTCGGGGGCGGCGTGGGCCCCCGCGGGCGTCGCCAGCACGGCCGCGTGCAGGACGGCTGCGCGCTCGACCGCCGAGACGACGATCCCCGGTCCGACCCGTCGACGCCCGAGCGCGACCGCGCCGACCGCCGCGTGCAGCGACGCGGTGTGCGACGAGGAGAGGTGGACCTCCTCGGTGCGGGCGCCCAGGCCCGCCGCGATCGCCTCACGGGCACCGTCGAGGAGGACGGCTGCGCGCCGCGCCTCGGCGTGCAGACGACGGGGATCTGCCCAGCCGTCGTCGAGCGCCTGGTCGAACGCGGTGCGCGCGAGGGGGTGCAGGAGCGCCCTGCCCCCGTTGTCGAGGTAGACCCGACCCGGGGGAGTGGTGGTATCCGTCACATGTGCTCCTGAGTGGCGTGGAATGTGGTGCGGAGTGCTCCGCGGGCCTGGCGATCGGCGGACTTTCATTGGAGATGGGCCGAATGTGCCGAGGCGGCTTCTCACAGTCTGCACGGTAGCGCGAGCCTCGGGTGAAGCGACGATCTGACAGAACGGTCAGAGGTGTGCCGAACCCCGTGTTTTCGGGGAAAGTTGGCGGATTCGTCACGTTCACAAGGCGCGTTGACGGCGCGCGGGAGGGCATTCAAGCGCTAGGCTCTGTGGGTCGAGGACGAAGGTTCTGCGGGGACCTCGTGGAGAGATCGAGCCCCCCTGTCGGACGTTGAAGTGAAAGGCCCCCCTTGCACTCGCAATCCCCTAGCCGCACACGGCGAACCATCCTGCGAGCGACGGCAACCGCCGTCGCTGTCGCAGCGGTGGCGTCCGGTTGTGCCAGTGAGACCGTTCAGCGCGGATTTCTCCCCGGATATTCCGACGGTGAGGTGACCGACCAGACCGCCCGCATCACATCGCTGTGGAACGGGTCCTGGATCGCGGCACTGATCGTCGGTGTCATCACGTGGGGACTGATCCTGTGGTGCGTGGCCGCCTACCGCAAGCGCAAGGACGACCACGTCCTGCCCGTGCAGACGCGCTACCACCTGCCCCTCGAGATCATGTACACGGCTGTGCCGATCGTCATGGTGCTCGTGCTCTTCTACTACACCGACCGGGACATGACGGCGATCAAGGATCTCTCCGAGACCCCTGACGTCGAGATCCAGGTCATCGGCAAGCAGTGGAGCTGGGACTTCAACTACCTCTCGGACGACGTCTACGAGTCGGGCCAGCACGAGGCCAACGTCGGAGACCTCCGTTCCGAGGACGAGATCGAGGGTGCCCCGGGCACCGCGACCTCGTTGCCCACGCTCTACCTGCCCGTCAACGAGCTCGTCCGCTTCAAGCTGGACTCGCGCGACGTCATCCACTCGTTCTGGATCCCTGCGTTCCTCTACAAGATGGACATGATCCCGGAGCGCACCAACGAGTTCCAGGTCACCCCCACGCGTGAGGGTGTCTACGCCGGCAAGTGCGCCGAGCTCTGCGGTGAGCACCACTCGGGCATGCTCTTCAACGTGGCCGTGGTCTCCCGTGCGGAGTACGACGCGCAGATGCAGAAGCTCGAGGACAAGGGCCAGATCGGCGAGCTCGGGCTGGACCTGAACCGTCTCCAGGACCCGAACCAGCCCGTCGTCACGGAAGGTGAGAACTGATGGTCGCGCAGGCCGAAGTCATTCCTGGTCTCGCGCCCGAAGCGCCAGACGCTCGGACGAACCGTCATCAAGTGGGTCACCTCGACCGACCACAAGACGATCGGGTACATGTACCTGATCACGTCGTTCATCTTCTTCTGCATCGGTGGCCTCATGGCCCTGGTGATCCGTGCAGAGCTCTTCGAGCCCGGCATCCAGATCGTGCAGAGCAAGGAGCAGTACAACCAGCTGTTCACCATGCACGGCACGATCATGCTGCTGCTGTTCGCCACCCCGCTGTTCGCGGGCTTCGCGAACGTCATCATGCCGCTGCAGATCGGTGCTCCCGACGTCGCGTTCCCGCGACTGAACATGTTCGCGTACTGGCTGTACCTGTTCGGCGGGCTCATCGCCTCCGCCGGCTTCTTCACCCCGCAGGGGGCCGCGTCGTTCGGATGGTTCGCGTACGCGCCGCTGTCGAACACGACGTTCAGTCCAGGAGCTCGGTGGAGACCTCTGGGTCTTCGGCCTGGCGCTGGCCGGGTTCGGGACGATCCTCGGTGCCGTCAACTTCATCACGACGATCATCACGATGCGCGCCCCGGGCATGACCATGTTCCGCATGCCGATCTTCACCTGGAACACGCTCGTCACGAGCCTCCTGGTCCTGATGGCCTTCCCGCCGCTGGCCGCGGCCCTGTTCGCGCTCGGCGCGGACCGGCGCCTGGGTGCGCAGATCTTCAACCCGGAGAACGGCGGCGCCATCCTCTGGCAGCACCTCTTCTGGTTCTTCGGCCACCCCGAGGTCTACATCATCGCGCTGCCGTTCTTCGGCATCGTCTCCGAGATCCTGCCGGTCTTCAGCCGTAAGCCGATCTTCGGCTACAAGGGTCTGGTCTACGCGACCATCGCGATCGCCGCGCTCTCGGTGACGGTGTGGGCGCACCACATGTACGTCACGGGTGCCGTCCTGCTGCCGTTCTTCGCGTTCATGACCATGCTCATCGCCGTGCCGACCGGTGTGAAGTTCTTCAACTGGATCGGCACGATGTGGCGGGGCAAGCTCACGTTCGAGACGCCCATGCTCTGGTCGATCGGCTTCCTCGTGACCTTCCTCTTCGGTGGTCTCACGGGAGTCATCCTCTCGAGCCCCGCGCTGGACTTCCAGCCTCTCCGACTCGTACTTCGTCGTGGCGCACTTCCACTACGTGGTCTTCGGCACCGTGGTGTTCGCGATGTTCGCGGGCTTCTACTTCTGGTGGCCCAAGTTCACGGGTCGCATGCTCAACGAGAGCCTCGGCAAGCTGCACTTCTGGCTGCTGTTCATCGGCTTCCACACGACCTTCCTCGTCCAGCACTGGCTGGGTGTGGCCGGCATGCCGCGTCGTTACGCGGACTACATGCCGGAGGAGGGCTTCACGTGGATGAACCAGGTCTCGACGGTCGGCGCCTTCATCCTCGCCGCCTCGACCCTGCCGTTCCTCTGGAACGTCTACACGACCTGGCGCAACGCGCCCAAGGTCACCGTCGACGACCCGTGGGGCTACGGTGCCTCGCTCGAGTGGGCGACCTCCTGCCCGCCGCCGCGGCACAACTTCACCTCGCTGCCCCGGATCCGTTCGGAGCGCCCCGCGTTCGACCTGCACCACCCTGAGGTCGCGGCCATGGACCACGCAGAGCCCAACCCGAGCGTCCTGCAGCAGGTCTACGGTGATGCCGACCGCCGTGGCGAGACCGCAGGTCGCCGTGGACCGCGTCGAGCGGCACCGAGCGTTCCGAGCTCGTCGACCTCGACCATGATCATCGACGAGCCGCGCGCCGGCGACGAAGGAGGACGGCAAGTGAAGGTCGAGATCGAGGCTCCACCTCTTCCTCGCGCCGTTCTTCCTCCTGGTGGCACTCGTCTACGGGTTCTGGAGCCACTGGGAGCCCGTCGGCTCGGCAGCGCTGTTCCTGACCTTCGGTCTCGCGGCCATGATCGGTGGCTACCTGGCGCTGACGGCCAAGCGCATCGACGCCCGGCCCGAGGACGACCCGGACGGGCTCATCGAGCAGGGTGCCGGCGACCAGGGTGTGTACGCGCCCTGGAGCTGGTGGCCGCTGGCCATCGCCGGAGCAGCAGCGATCGCCTTCCTGGGCCTCGCCCTGGGCTGGTGGATCTTCGGCATCGGCGTCGTCCTCGGTTCCGTCGCCCTGGTGGGCTGGGTCTTCGAGTTCTCTCGCGGACAGCACGCGCACTGATCGGCTGAACGTCACGACGGGCCTCGTCTCCCTCTGGGAGGCGGGGCCTTTCGTCGTTCCCGGGCAGGAAGCGTGGACTCCTCCTCACGTTGCACGAGGGCGTGTCTCCCGTACAGGAGCGGCGCTCCGCCGCAGGGCGTGATCGATGCCCCGTGGCATTGCTGGACGAGCGCCGGTGTGATCGAGCGGAGGGGCGCTGGTCGACCTGACGTGCACCCTGGTGGTCGGTCGGAGCGGGCCACTCGACCCACCAGGAGCCCACGAGTCGAAGGAGCGTGAGGAGGGCCCACGGAGGGAGCCGAGAACCGCGGCTCCGACCGATCGCGGCGACCGTCCAGGGGTCCTGCGTCAAAGGAAGGGAGGCGGAGCGGGAACCGCCGTCCTCCTCGCCGTCGTCCGGGCCGGCAGGTGAGCGTGCCTCGTTCGTCGCCCCTGACCGGTGCGTGCGCGTCCCGGTCTGCCGACGCTTCATCGTCGCGCAGCGGGACGCGACGCCTCGACGTGTCCACGTCCGTCCCCGGCGCACCGATCTCGGCAGTGTGCCGCTCTGCACGGCTCGATGGACGCGGTCCCGGACGACGCACGGGCCGCACAGGCACCCGAGAAGGGGTCTGTGCGGCCCGTGGGGCGACGCAGAGGGTCAGGCGGGGACGATGAGGCCTTCGCCCTGGGTGCGGGCGCGGGTGAGGCGTGCGTCGGCGTCGGCCCAGTTGACGAGGTTCCACCAGGCGGTGACGTAGTCGGCGCGCACGTTCTGGTAGTCGAGGTAGTAGGCGTGCTCCCAGACGTCGAGGAGGACGATGGGGACCAGGCCCAGGGCGATGTTGCCCTGCTGGTCGTAGAGCTGGACGATGACGAGCTTCTGGCCGAGGGTGTCCCAGGCGAGGATGGCCCAGCCGGAGCCCTGGACGCCTGCGGCGACGGCGGCGAAGTGCTTCTTGAACTTCTCGAACGAGCCGAAGTCCTCGTCGATGGCTGCGGCGATGTCGCCGGTGGGCTCGCCGCCGCCCTCGGGGGAGAGGTTGGTCCAGAACACGGAGTGGTTGACGTGGCCGCCGAGGTTGAACGCGAGGTTCTTCTCGTGGAGGTTGACCGCGGCGAGGTCGCCCGAGTCGCGGGCCTCGGCGAGCTTCTCGAGCGCGGTGTTGGCGCCGGTCACGTAGGCCTGCGTGGTGCTTGGAGTGGTGCAGCTCCATGATGCGGCCGGAGATGTGGGGCTCGAGTGCGGCGTAGTCGTACGGCAGCTCGGGAAGGGTGTAGACAGCCATGCCGGATGTGCCTCCTGGATCGTGTGCCGCGCCGGAGAGGAGCGACATCGTTGACGAACGTGTTCGAGAGCGGCAAATGCGATCGAACGCGACATCCGTGGAACGCAGAAGACCCGTGAGATTGTTCCGGCCGAGGCCGAGACAGTCTCACGGGTCTTCTGGTGCTCCGGAGGGGAGCGGGTCAGTGCTTGGTGCTGCCGGCCCCGGTGTCGTCAGGGCTGACGATGTGGCTGCCACCACCGACGGCGGACCCGGACTCGACGGCGTGCGTCGTGTCCCCGGCGCCCAGGGCGTCGTGCTCTCCGTGCGAGTGCGACGCCGCGAGCTCGGCCGGGGTCACGGGCTCGACCCGGTCCTCGTAGAAGAACTGCGACAGACGCTGCGAGTCGACGGTCCTTCTTGTAGCCCTTGCGGCGAACGCCGCGCGAGTCGGTCGCCGGATCGATCTCGCAGCGGGCGCGTGCGCCGTGTAGTTCACCCGCAGCCAGCGCTCCTGCTCGTCGAGCGGACGTGTGCACCTCGATGTACTCGCCGTGCGCGAAGCGCACGATGCGGCCGGTCTCGTGCCCGTGCAGGACGAGCTCGCGGTCCTTGCGCTGCAGCCCGAGGCAGATGCGCTTGGTGATCCAGAACGCGAACACCGGACCGACGAAGAACAGGACCCGGAACACCCAGGTGATCGCGTTGATCGACAGGTGGAAGTGCGTCGCGATGAGGTCGTTCGACCCGGCCAGGGCCAGGATGATGAACGCCGTCAGGAACGCGACACCGAGACGCGGTGCGGACCGGCCCGTTGCGCGGGCGGTCGAGCACGTGGTGCTCGCGCTTGTCCTTGGTCACCGCGGCCTCGAGGAACGGGTAGACCGCGAGGAACGTGAACAGCAGGCCCGGGATCGACCACGGCCGGGATGAGGACGTTGAGCGAGAGCGTGTAGCCCGCGATCACGCACTCGGTCCTGCCCTGGCATGAGTCGCAGCGAACCCTCGAGGAAGAGCATGTACCAGTCCGGCTGGGCGCCCGCCGACACGGGCGACGGGTCGTACGGGCCGTAGTTCCACACGGTGTTGATCGCCATCGTGGCGCCCATGAGCGGCGATGACGCCGAACGACGATGAAGAAGAAGCCACCGGCCTTGGCGACGTACACCGGGAACAGCGGGTAGCCCACGACGTTGGTGTTGGTGCGGCCGCCACCCGGGTACTGCGTGTGCTTGTGCAGCACGACGAAGAACAGGTGGAGCGCGATGAGCGCCAGGATCAGGCCCGGGACCACGAGGATGTGGAGCGTGAACAGCCGCGGGATGATGTGCTCACCCGGGAACTCGCCACCGAAGATGAAGTACGACATGTACGACGCCGATGACCGGGATCGACTTGACGACGCCGTCGGTGATGCGCAGACCGTTGCCGGACAGGACGTCGTCCGGGAGCGAGTAGCCCGTGAAGCCCGCGGCGAGACCCAGGATCATCAGGAGGAAGCCGACCATCCAGTTGATCTCACGGGGCTTGCGGAACGCGCCGGTGAAGAACACGCGCATCATGTGCGTCACGATCGACGGCCATGAAGAGCAGCGCCGACCAGTGGTGGATCTGGCGCATGAGCAGACCGCCGCGCACCTCGAACGAGATGTCGCAGCGTCGAGGCGAAGGCCTCGGACATGAGCACGCCGTTCATGGTCGCCGGCTCACCGTCGTAGGTGATCAGGCCCATGCTCGGCACGAAGAACATCGTCAGGAAGAATCCCGAGATGATGCAGGACGACGAACGAGTACAGGGCGATCTCGCCCAGCAGGAACGACCAGTGGTCCGGGAAGACCTTCCGGGCGAACTCCTTCACGGCTCCGGCGATGCCGGTCCGCTGGTCCAGGTAGTCTGCGGTCGCTTCAGCGGGTCCCGCGGTGCTGGTGCTCACTTCAGGCGCTCCCAGTAGCTCGGTCCGACGGGCTCGTGGAAGTCGCTCTGCGCAACCAGGTAGCCCTCGTCGTCAACGGTGATCGGCAGCTGCGGGAGCGGCCTCTTGGCGGGGCCGAAGACGACCTTGGCGCCGTCCGCGACGTCGAAGGTCGACTGGTGGCAGGGGCACAGCAGGTGGTGCGTCTGCTGCTCGTAGAGCGCGACGGGGCAGCCGACGTGGGTGCAGACCTTGGAGTACGCGACGATGCCGTCGTACGACCAGTCCTTGCGGTCTCGGCGCCTCCTTGAGGTCACGCGGGTCGAGGCGGACCATCAGGACGATCGCCTTGGCCTTCTCCGAGATCCACTCGTGGGAGTTGCGCACCTCCTCGCGACACGTCGGGGATCACGTGGAAGGCGCTGCCGATCGTGACGTCCTCAGCCTTGATCGGACGGCCCGACGGGTCGAGCGCGAGGCGCATCTTGGGCTTCCAGAGGGTGTGGCGGAACTTGCTGACGTTCCAGTCTCCACCCACCTCTGCCGACGAGCGGGAACGGCGATCGCGAGGGGGAAGAGCGCAAGAGCCGTCACGACCGCGCCCTTGAGCACGCCGCGTCGAGCGATGCCCGAGTCCTCAGCGCCCTCGGTCAGGGCCTGCACGGCCTCGGCACGCACTGCGTCCGAGCTGCGCTGCGCGTGGCGCTCGTCGACGTGCTCGTGGTCGACATGAGCGTCTTGGCCCAGTGCACGGCCGCGAGGCCGATGCCGAGCAGCGCGAAGGCCAGGCCGAGCCCGATGAGCAGGTTCGCAGTACGGATGCCCGCGACGGACGTGTCGTCCGGCAGGACGAAGATAGGCGACGAGCAAGCCGATGGTGCCGATGATCGAGATCGCGAAGAGGATCACGACCTGCATCTCGGCACGCTTGGCGGCCTGGGGGTCACGGTCTGCCATCCGGCTCTTGTGCGCCGGGATGCCCGGATCCTGGAAGCGGTCGAGCTCCTGCCCGTCCTGCTTCGTCAGGTCCGTCGAGTTCTGGTTGTCGCTCACGACGACTTCGCTCCGATCCACACAGCGGCGCCGATCAGCAGGCCGAGCCCGACGATCCACGCCCAGAGGCCCTCGCTGACGGGGCCGAGAGAGCCGAGGTCGAGTCCACCGGCAGAACCCTGACGCTGGTCGACGAGGAACGCGATGACGTCGCGCTTCTCGTCGGGCGTGATGTTCATGTCGTTGAAGACCGGCATGGACTGCGGGCCGGTCTGCATGGCCTGGTAGATGTTCCGCTCGGAGGTGTCCCACAGCGCGGGGGCGAACTTGCCCTCCGAGAGAGCACCGCCCGCGCCGACGGCGTTGTGGCACATCGCGCAGTTGGTGCGGAAGACGGCCGCGCCGTTCGCGGGGTCGCCGAGCGAGGCGTCGACCTGCTCGTCGGTCGGGATCGCCGGGCCGGCGCCCAGGGACGCGATGTACGCAGCGAGCTGCGCAGTCTGCTCGTCGTCGAACTGGCGCGGCTTCTGGATGGCCTGAGGGCCCTCCATCTGCATGGGCATACGACCGGTCGACACCTGGAAGTCGACAGCGGCCGCACCGACGCCGACGAGGGACGGAACGGTGTCCGAGCCCTCCGCGTTCGGGCCGTGGCAGGTGGCGCAGTTCGCCTGGAACAGCTTCTGGCCAGTCTCGATGTCCTCAGTGCTGGCGGTGTCAGCGCTGGCTGGACTCGGGGCAAAGGCGGCGTAGACGCCGCCGGTGACCAGCAGCGCCAGCAGCAGCAGCACGACCGGAGCGAAGCGGTGGTGTCTGCGGGCGGCGAGTGCCTTCACGAAATGATCCTCGTCTCGCAAGTGGGGGGTGCAGGGGGCAGGTGTGGTTGTCCGGGCATCGGTGCCGCGGGCGTCACCGCGTCAACGAAGGATGTAGATCACGAAGAACAGCGCGATCCACACGACGTCGACGAAGTGCCAGTAGTAGGACGTCACGATGCCGGTGGTGGCCTCGTGGTGCCCGAAGTTCTTGGCGGAGAAGGACCGACCGAGAAGGAACAGGAAGGCGATCAGACCACCGACGACGTGGATGCCGTGGAAGCCCGTGGCCATGAAGAAGACCGAGCCGTAGGGGTGCGACGAGATGGTGAGTCCCTCGTGCACCAGCTCGGCGTACTCGTAGATCTGTCCACCGATGAAGAACGAACCCATGATGTACGTGAGCGTGATCCACTCGTTCATCCCCCACCGGTTGACCTGGAAGATCGATCCGGTGCGGACGGGCTGGAAGCGCTCCGCCGCGAGGACACCGAGCTGGCAGGTCACGGAGGACAGCACCAGCACCGACGTGTTGATCACGGCGAAGGGGATGTTGAGCTTCTCGGTCTGAGAAGCCCACTCCTCTGCCGGGATCACCGAACGTGCGGTGAAGTACATAGCGAACAGTCCAGCGAAGAACATGAGCTCGCTGGCCAGCCACACGATCGTCCCGACCGAAACAGGGTTCGGTCGGTTGACGCTCACGTGCTGGTGGGCGTGGGGGGCAGCCGTTGCGGTCGACACACCAGCCATTATGGCCGACGTCGGAGCGATTTGGGCCATCGAACCAGGGGGTGGCGCGCGGCGAATCTCACAAAGTCTCCAGATCTCCCCGCCAAGCCCTGCACTTCGTGACGGATCGCGTTGAAGTGCCATGAAAGGGCGCCATTCTGGGCTTTGTGCGAAGAGTGCACCCCTCGGCATTTCCTGACGGTGCGCTGAGAATTGCCATGAAAAGACGACGGTGGGCGACGTTCGCGACTGCACCACGGGTGTCTCGTCGGCCCTCTTGCCCCCGCGGCGACGCTGGTCGTGGGCCGAGCGCTGTCCGGTGGGCGGACGCGGGACGGCCGCCGCCGGTGCGGGAGGTGCCGTGGCGCGACGCGGCGTGCCAAGATGACGGGGAGCGCTGTGCCGTCGAGCAGGTGCCGGTCGGTGACCGTGCGCCGGGGGTGTGGCGCCGCCAGACCCGGCCGGGACCGGTCGGGGCCACCTGAGACCCGAACGAGATGGAGGCGACGATGACGTCGACCACGAGCGGCACGACGACCACGTCCCCCGGCAGCGCGCTGTCCGCCCAGGGCACGACCGTCGAGCCGACTGCTCCCCGCGAGGTGCGCGCTCCTCGCATCCTGCTCTACAGCGACGACGCGACCGTCCGCGAGCAGGTCCGGATGGCGGTCGGGCGCAGGGTCCGCGTCGGTGCTCCCGACATCGTCTGGAAGGAGGTCGCGACCGCTCCTGCGGTCGTCGCCGCGGCCGACGCGGGCGGCTGGGACCTCCTCGTGCTCGACGGCGAGGCCGACAAGGCCGGGGGCATGGGGCTCTCTCGTCAGCTCAAGAACGAGATCTACGAGTGCCCTCCCGTCCTGGTCCTCACGGGCAGGCCCCAGGACGGTTGGCTAGCATCGTGGTCGCTCGCCGACGATGCCGTTCCTCGGCCCTTCGACGCGATCGAGCTGCAGCGGGCGATCGTCTCGCTGATCGAATGACCTCATGAAGGGCAGGTCCTGTGACCACGACCCCGGGCAACCCGGCACACGCTTCCTCCGACCCCGCGCCGACGGCCACCGTCCTGGTGGCCGAGCAGCCGGAGCCGACGTGGCCCGGTCTCCTGATGGAGCTCATCGCCGGCCATGACCTGAGCGCAGCGCAGACCGCGTGGGCCATGGACCGCGTGATGACGGGCGAGGTCAGCCCCGTCCGTCTCGGAGCATTCCTCATCGCGCTCCGGTCCAAGGGTGAGACGGTCGGCGAGCTGCGGGGGCTCGCGGACTCGATGCTCGCGCACGCCACGCGCTTCCATGTCGCGGGGCCCTCCGTCGACATCGTGGGGACGGGGGGAGACCGCGCGCACACGGTCAACGTCTCGACGATGGCGGCGGTGGTCATCGCCGGGACCGGGGTGCGAGTCGTCAAGCACGGCAACCGTGCCGCGTCGTCGTCGTCGGGCTCGGCGGACGTGCTCGAGGTCCTGGGGATCCGGCTGGACCAGGCGCCCGAGCGGGTGGCCCAGATCGTCGACGAGGTCGGCATCACGTTCTGCTTCGCGCAGGTCTTCCACCCCTCGTTCCGGCACTCGGCGGTCGCTCGCAAGGAGCTGGGCGTGCCCACCGCCTTCAACTTCCTGGGGCCGCTCACGAACCCGGCGCAGCCGCGCGCCGCCGCGATCGGCGTGGCCGACGAGCGCATGGCCCCGCTCGTCGCGGGGGTCTTCGCGTCCCGTGGCGCGTCGGCGATCGTCTTCCGCGGCGACGACGGTCTCGACGAGCTGGCCGCGACAGGCACCTCGACGATCTGGGAGGTGCGCGACGGCGCGGTGACCGTCCACTCGCTCGACGCTGCTCGTGACCTCGGACTGCAGCGGATCACGGTCGAGGACCTGCGCGGGGCCGACGCGGTGTTCAACGCCGAGGTCGCCCGGCGCGTCTTCGCAGGCGATCCTGGGCCTGCGCGCGAGACGGTCGTGCTCAACGCGGCTGCCGCGCTCGTCGCCGACGCGAGCCTGCCGGGCACCGCGGAGGGAACCCTCCTCGAGCGCCTCGCGGCCGGCATGCGGCACGCGGCGACGAGCATCGACTCGGGGGCGGCTGCAGCTGCCCTGGGCCGCTGGGTCGCTGCGTCGTCGCGCTGACACGGACCGGGCGGGGCGGCCTGCGAGGGCCGTCCCACCCGGGTGCGGACGGTCCGTCAGGACCGGAGCGGCCTCTGCGGCTCACGGATCGGCGCGCTGCACCGTCCGGTCCGGCCCGACCGGGGAGGTGTCAGTCGTCCAGGCCGAGGGCGAACGCCTGCTCGAGGTCCACGTCGGAGTACGCGCGGAACGCGATGAACGTCTCGGTGCGCAGCACGCCGTGCACCTTGCTGATCTTGTCGGCGATCACGTCGGCGAGGTCGTCGTGCTCGTGGACGCGCACCATCGCGACGAGGTCAGCCTTGCCGGTCACCGAGTAGACCTCGCTGACGCCCTTGAGCGAGGCGACGTGCGAGGCGACCTCCGGGATGAGGTTCGGTTCGGTGTCGATCAGCACGATCGCGGTCAGCATGGGTCCTCCGTCGGGTCCGTGGCACGTGGTTCGCCGGCAGGAGAACCGTTGCCCAATCTAGCCTTGCCGTGGTGGGCGACGCGCAGCGCTGTGCGGGTGCCGTCCGCGAAGGCCCGGGCCGAGCGGACGGGCCACGCGAGCGGGTGGCTGACGTCGACGAGCCGGACGTCCGGCTGCTCGAGCCATCCCAGCACCAGGTCGGCCTCGTGGGGGTGGCACGCGGGCGCGGGCGCCACGGGGGCCGGGACCTCCTCGGCGGTCGCGACGAGCGCGTCGATCGCCGGCCAGGGGTCGGCACCGGGGGCGGAGAGGCCCGTGGCGGCGAGCCGCGCGTGCCGGACGACGACGATCTCCCAGCGAGAGCCCTCGACGGGGCGGGCAGCGACGAGCTGGGCGCACGCCGCGAGCGGGTGGAGTCGTTGGGCGCGCCCGGCGCCCAGGAGGAAGGCCTCGAGCCGGGCGGTGACCTCGGCGGCCTGCTCGTAGCGCTCGCCCGCGGCGAGCTCGGCGATGCGCGCGCTCAGGTGCTCGACGACGTCGTCCGGCTCGGCGAGCAGGGTCGTCCGTACGCGCTCCACCACGGCCGGGTAGTCCTGCGGCCCCTGCGCGGTGGTGCACGGAGCGCCGCAGCGCCCCATCTCGGCCAGGGCGCAGGCGCTCGCCCCCCGGGCGGGCAGCAGCGGGAGCCGCGAGGTGCACTGGCGCACGGGGAGCGCTTCGTGCAGGGCGTCGATCGCGAGCTGTGCCTGGCGCCGTGACGAGTACGGGCCGATGTGTGCGGCGTCCGCACGCACGTCCTGGACGATCGACAGGCGGGGGTGGTGCTCGCTGGTCAGACGCACCCAGCTCATCCGTTCGGGGAACTTGGACCGACGGTTGTAGCGCGGCGAGTGCTCGGCGATCAGGCGGAGCTCGCGCACCTGGGCCTCGAGCACCGTGGCGCACTCGACCGGGGTGACGGCGTGCGCGATACGGACCATCTCCGTCATGCGGCCACGCTTCTCCGCGGCCGTGAAGTAGCTGCGCACCCGGCGCCTGATCGACGTCGAGGTGCCCACGTAGAGGACCTCCTCGCCGGGGCCGCGGAACATGTAGACCCCCGGGCCGTCGGGGAGGCCGTCGGCGAGCGTGCGCTTGCGCCGGACGTCGGCAGGGACCGGGTCCGTGGCGGTCGCGAGGTCCTCGAGGTGGGTCACCCCGAACGGAGCCATGCGCTCGAGCAGCGCGTGCAGCACGTCGACCGTCGCGCGCGCGTCGGCCAACGCCCGGTGATCGGGAGTCACGGCCGCACGGAACAGCGCCGCCAGGGTCGAGAGCTTGTGGTTGGGCGCCTCGTCGCGGGTCACGACGCGCCGTGCGAGCGGCACGGTGTCGAGGACCTGGTTGCCCGGCCAGTCGTAGCCCGCGTCCCGGGCGGCAGCCTTGAGGAAGCCGATGTCGAACGGAGCGTTGTGCGCGACGAGCACGGCGCCGCGCGAGAACTCGAGGAAGCTGGGCAGCACGGCCTCGATGGGCGGGGCGGTCGCGACCATCCCCGTGGTGATCCCCGTGAGTCGCGCGATGAACGCGGGGACCGGCGTGCCCGGATTCACGAGGGTCTGGAACTCGCCGAGCACCTCACCCCCACGGACCTTGACCGCCCCGATCTCCGTGATCCCGGCCGAGGCGGGCGAGCCGCCCGTGGTCTCGAGGTCCACGACCACGAAGGTCACGTCCTGCAGCGGTGTGCCGAGCTCGTCGAGCCCGAGCTGCACGGGAACGGCTCCCTCTGCGGACGGGGGTGTGAAGGCGCGGACCGAGAGCGACCGAGGCCCACCCGGCGCGGGCGGTCGGCGGGGTGCGTCCCGGGTGGGGACGGTCGTGGACGACATGGGGTGAAGGTAGCCCCGGGCACTGACACGTCCGTCCGCGCGACGGGCGATCGCGGCCCGTAGTGTGGACCCATGGATGGGACGAGTCGGGACAAGAAGGACACACCGCGTCGAACGGACGACACGCCACCCGACCCGGTCGTCGTCCCCTCTGCCGTCCGCACCCAGCTCCTCGAGCTCTCCGCTCGTGTCCTGGGCACCTGGGAGTTCTCGACCGTCCCCGTGCCCCTCCGCAGGGTCCGCACGTTCGCGCCGCGTCGACGCGCGGCATCGGGCGCGGCGCCCCTGTGGCAGGCGCTCGAGACCAGCGCGTCGTTCCGGCACGCGGTCGCGGCCGCGTGGAGCACCGCGCACCCCCGGCAGGCGCGATCCCTCCAGCCCGACGGCGCCCCGTCCGCAGACGGTGACGGCGCCCCGGGGGGAGGCGTGGCGAGCGACCGCACCCCGCCCGAGGCGACGGCGACCCCGCGCCCCACCGCGACGTCGGACGATCCCCGGGTGACGACCGGCGAGGCTCCTGTGCGGGACGCGGGCTCCGCCGTCGGGCCGGGGGAGGGCGAGGCCGCGCGGGCCGCGAGCGACCTCGTGGACCTGGCCGTCGGCGCGTTCCTCCTGAGACCCGACGGCTGGGAGACCCACCTGGCCCGCGCGGCCGAGGCGCTCGATGCGCAGGCCGAGGCACAGCGGCGCGCGCACGAGGCCGAGCGCGCCGCGGGGGAGCGTGACCGCGCCGTCGCGGAGCTCGCCGCGGCCCAGGAGGCAGCGACTGCGGACCGCGCAGCTCTCGAGGAGGCCAGGGCCGAGATCGCGGTGCTGCGTCGGCAGGAGCGCAAGCTCCGCTCGGACGCGGACCGCGCCCGGGCCGAGGCACGAGCCGCGCTCGCCGAGGCCGCCGCACGCACCGAGGCCGCGGAGGCGCTCGCGGCCCGGGCTGCCGACGAGCGTCGCGAGGCGTCCGTCGCGCTCGACCGGGCGCACGCCGCCCGAGACGAGGCGCGCACGCTCACGCACACCGGTGCCGACCTCGCCAACGCGCGCGCCCGGCTCCTGCTCGAGACGGTCGTGGACGCGGCAGTCGGGCTCCGGCGCGAGCTCGGGATACCGCCGACCACGCTCCGTCCGGCCGACACCGTGGCGCCCGCGGACGGCGTCGGCGCCCCAGGGGCCACGCCACGCACCCGGCCCGGGTCGCGCGGGCGCACCGGGGACGACCCCGCGCTGCTCGACGACGTCCTGGCCGTGCCCCAGATGCACCTGATCGTCGACGGGTACAACGTGACCAAGACAGGGTTCGGCGCCCTGACGCTCGCGCAGCAGCGGCGGCGCCTCGTGGACGGGCTGGTACGCGTCGCGTCGCGCACGGGGGCCGAGGTCACGTGCTGCTTCGACGGCCAGGACCTGGGGCACCTGCCGCCCGCGAGCACCCGCGGAGTGCGTGTCCTGTTCACGTCGGGCGAGATCGCCGACCACCTGATCCGCCGGCTCGTCGCGGCCGAGCCCGAGGGGCGGCCCGTCGCGGTCGTCACGAGCGACCGGGAGGTCGCGGACGACGTCCAGGCCATGGGAGCCGTGGCGATCGGGTCGCCCGCGCTCGTCGCGCGGCTCGCCCGGCTCTGAGAGCGGGTCCTCGAGCAGCAGGACGGCCGGCCCCTCGCGGGGACCGGCCGTCCTGTGGTGCGTGCCTCTCCGGGCCGATCAGTGGGTGACGACACCCGCGTAGATCGCGTCGACCTCGACCGAGAAGTCCTGGAGCACGACGTTGCGCTTGACCTTGAGCGACGGCGTCAGGTAGCCGTTCTCGACCGTGAAGTCCGTCGCCAGGATCGTGAACTTACGGATCGACTCGGCACGCGAGACGGCCTTGTTGGCGCGGTCCACTGCGGCGTCGAGCGCGGCGAGGACGTCCACGTCGATCGCTGCGGCCTCGACGGTCATGGACGTCCTTGCCGTGCATCGCGAGCCACCCGGGCAGGCCCTCGGGATCGATCGTCATGAGCGCGCCGATGAACGGCTGCCCGTCCCCGACGACCACGCACTGGCTGACCAGGGCGTGCGCGCGGATGCGGTCCTCGAGCACGGCCGGGGCGACGTTCTTGCCGCCCGCGGTCACGATGATCTCCTTCTTGCGGCCTGTGATGCGCAGGAAACCGTCGGCGTCGAGCGAGCCCAGGTCGCCCGTGCGGAACCAGCCGTCGACGAACGCGTCCTGCGTGGCCTGCGGGTTGTTGTGGTAGCCGCGGAACACGTGGTGGCCCTTGAGCAGGATCTCGCCGTCCTCGGCGATCCTGGCCCCGCAGCCCGGGAGCTGGGGCCCGACGGTCCCGATCTTGGTCGCGGTCGGGCGGTTGACCGACGTCGGCGCGGTGGTCTCGGTCAGGCCGTAGCCCTCGAGGATGCGCACGCCGATGCCGCGGTAGAAGTGCCCGAGCCGTTCGCCCAGCGGAGCGCCGCCCGAGACGGCCCACTTGGTCTGCCCGCCGAGCGCGGCCCGCAGCTTCTTGTAGACGAGCGCGTCGGCGACCTTGTGCTGGAGCTTGAGGCCGATGCCCGGACCCTTGGGGTCGTCCAGGGCACGGGAGTAGGCGATCGCCGTCGCCGCGGCCCAGTGGAAGATCTTGACCTTGCCGCCGGCTGCGGCCTTCTGCTCGGAGGAGTTGTAGACCTTCTCGAACACGCGGGGGACCGAGAGGATGTAGGTCGGCTTGAACTCGCCCAGGTCCTCGAGGAGGTTCTTGGTGTCCGGGGTGTGCCCGAGCACCGTCCCGCCCGCCACGACGAGCACGCCGATGAAGCGCGCGAACACGTGCGCCAGGGGCATGAACAGCAGCGTGCGGCCGTTCGGCTCGGCGAAGACCTCGGGCAGCGCCTTCACGGCGTTGACGGTCAGCGAGTAGAAGTTCTCGTGCGTGAGCTCCGCGCCCTTGGGGCGTCCGGTGGTGCCCGAGGTGTAGATGATGGTCGCGACGTCCGCGAGGTTCGCGAGCCCACGACGGCGGGCGATCTCGTCGTCGCTGACGTCCTTGCCCGCCTCCTTGAGCGCGGCGATCCCGCCGTCGTCGATCACGAACACCTGGTCGAGGTCGGGCGTCTGCGCCCTGACCTCCTCGACCGTGGCGGCGTGCGCGGGGGACTCGACCACGAGCAGCTTGACCCCTGCGTCCGAGAGGATCCACTGGACCTGCTCGGCGCTCGAGGTCTCGTAGAGCGGAACGGGGACCGCTCCCGCGGCCCACGTGGCCCAGTCGAGCAGGGTCCACTCGTAGCGGGTGCGGGACATGATGCCCACGTGCTCGCCGGGCTGGATGCCCAGGGCCACGAGGCCCTTGGCGACGGAGACGACGTCGGCGTCGACCTCCCGTGCGGTCAGTGTCTTCCAGGGGGCGCCCGGCCCGCTCTTGACCTCGACCATCGGCTGGTCGGGTCCGGCCGCGACACGGCTGGCGAAGAGGTCGTTGAGGTTGTCGAGGGGATCGACATCGATGATGCGCGGTGCGCTGAACTCGTCCATGCTGGCTCCAGTGGCAGAAGTCGACGGTGTGAGAACACTACCCACAGGTCGGAAGTGTCGTTGACCGCCTCCGAGTCGGTACTCTTCATGGTGCTGTGCGCTGTTGCGCAAGATTTCAGGCCGTACCTGGGCGAACACCGGGAGCGACCGACGATCGGAGCCGACGGACGTACGCAGAACCGATGCTGAGGCGGTGCACAACCGTTACCGGCGGGCGTTCTCATCCTGTGAGTTCCAGACCGCTACGTGAGTGAGGACCTGACATGCATGCCATCGGAGTCGACATCGGCGGAACGAAGATCGCCGCGGGTGTGGTCGACGAGAACGGCACGATCCTTGCGCAGACGCGTCGTGACACCGAGCCTGACGACGTCGCGAGCATCGACGCAGCGGTCGCGGACGTGTACGCCGAGCTGTCCAAGGAGTTCGAGGTCGAGGCCATGGGCCTGGCCGCAGCCGGCTTCGTGAGCCCCGACCGCACGTCGGTCCTCTTCGCCCCCAACATCGCGTGGCGCGAGTACCCGCTGGCCGACAAGGTCCGCGCGCTGATCGGCGACGACGACGTGAAGATCGTCGTCGAGAACGATGCCAACGCCGCGGGCTGGGCCGAGTTCCAGTTCGGCGCGGGCCGCGACGCCTCGGACATGCTCATGCTCACGGTCGGCACAGGGCTGGGCGGCGCGATCATCGTCGACCGCAAGCTCGTGCGCGGTCGCTGGGGTGTGGCGGCCGAGGTCGGGCACATGCGCGTCGTGCCCGGCGGGCACTACTGCGGGTGCGGCCACGAGGGGTGCTGGGAGCAGTACGCGTCGGGCAGCGCGCTCGTGCGCGACGGCCAGGCCGCGCTCATCGCCCAGCCGGACCGTGCTGCGGCGCTGCTCGAGCTCGCGGGTGGCGACGCCTCCAAGCTCAACGGCCCGCAGATCACCCAGGCCGCGCAGGACGGCGACGAGCTCGCGATCGAGCTGCTCGCGACCCTCGGTCGCTGGATCGGCGAGGGGGCAGCCTCGGTCACGGCGCTGCTCGACCCTGAGCTGATCGTCATCGGAGGTGGCGTCGGCGCAGCCGGCGACCTGCTGCTCCAGCCCGTGCGCAAGGCGTTCGCCGACCAGCTCTCGGCTCGTGGGCACCGTCCCGAGGCGCAGATCGACCTCGCCCAGCAGGGCAACGAGGCCGGCATCGTCGGCGCCGCGGACCTCGCGCGCAGCTAGTCGCCGTCGACGGCGTCACGGGACCGATCTCGCTCCACGCCACGGCCCGCGACCTGCTGACGAGGTCGCGGGCCGTCCTGCTGCTCGGTGCGCTCGGTGTCTCCGGCGAGACGGCCGGACGGCCGTCCCGCCCGGGCGAGGTCCGCGCCCAGGGTGCGTGACGTCGTCGGGCGCGGGGCGGGGCCCACAGAGGCCGCGGCCTGGCGTCGTCACCCCGGACCCGGCACCGGCCTCCCGGTGCGCGGAGCCCCGGGACGCGTCCTGTCAGACGACCGCGCCCGGCCCCGAACGGTCGTCCTCCCGGCGGTGGGGCATGCGCCACACGAGCACCGCGAGCCCGACCAGGAACAAGCCACCCGCGACCTGGGCAACGATCGTCGGGAACGGCCGGAGCACGACCATCCCGACGAGCAGGAGGATCGGGATGCCCGCGACCAGGCCCCAGGCCATGGTGAGCAGCGGGTCGCGGCCCATGCCGATGTCCGGGTCCGGGGGAGTGAAGTGGCTCTCGGCGTCCTCGAGGTCCTCGACCTCGGGGGTGGCCGGCCAGTCCCGCGGGCCGGCCGGGGCCTGGACCCAGGGCGCGACCGGGAACGTCTCGTGCAGGTCGCGGGGGGCGCCTGGGCGTGCGTCCGGTCCGGACGGGCCGGGACCCGCCTCGGCGGCGGCGGACTCCGCCGCGGCCGAGACGTCCGAGAGGTCGGCCACGATGTCCGCCCAGCGGGCCTCGACGTCGGGAAGGTCGTCCTTCGGCGTGGTCGGCTGGTCGTCGGTCGGCTCGATCGCGTCGTCCTTCCCGTCGTTCTCGTCCTGCGGTCCTGCATTCGGTGCGGCCATGGGGTTCACTCTAGAGTCGGAACCGCAGCCCGTGTTCGCGGGGTGCTCCAAGGAGGAACGTTGTTCTACTGGTTCATGAAGCAGGTGTTGGTCGGCCCCCTGCTGCGGCTGCTGTACCGTCCGTGGACGCGCGGCGTCGACAACGTCCCCGACGAGGGCGGGGCGATCCTCGCGAGCAACCACCTCGCGGTCATCGACTCCTTCATCCTGCCGCTCGTCCTGAACCGCAAGGTCCAGTTCCTCGGCAAGTCCGACTACTTCACGGGCAAAGGCGTCAAAGGGCGTCTGACGGCCGGGTTCATGCGGGGCGTGGGCACCATCCCCGTCGACCGCGCGGGCGGCAAGGCCAGCGAGGCCGCGCTCACCACGGGCCTGCGGGTCCTGGGCGACGGCGAGCTGTTCGGCATCTACCCCGAGGGCACGCGCAGCCCGGACGGGCGCCTGTACCGCGGCAAGACCGGCGTGGCCCGCCTCGCGCTCGAGTCCGGCGCGCCCGTGGTCCCGGTCGCGATGATCGGTACCAACATCGCCCAGCCCATCGGCAAGGTGATCCCCAAGCCCATGCGGATCGGGATCGTGATCGGCGAGCCGCTCGACTTCAGCCGCTACAAGGGCATGGAGAACGACCGCTTCATCCTGCGTGCCGTCGCGGACGAGATCATGTACGCGATCATGAGCCTCTCGGGCCAGGAGTACGTGGACATCTATGCCGCGACGGCCAAGGCGCGCCTCGCGGCCGGTCCCGCTGCTACCACACCTCCCGCCTCGCCCGCAGCACCGGGTGGCAGGCCGGTCCCGGACGTCCAGGTGCCGGAACCGCCGCAGGAGGACCCCTCGCCGTCAGTAGACTGAGGGAGCAGGCCGTCCCGCTGCCCCGGGGGATCCCCGGCGTCGATCGACGCAGGCACGGCGGCATCCTTCAACGAGAGGCTCCTTTGCTATGTCTGATCGTCGGCAGGTTCGTCGCGTCGCTCTCCTGACGGCCGGTGGTTTCGCCCCGTGCCTGTCCTCCGCCGTGGGCGGTCTGATCGAGCGCTACACCGAGCTCGCCCCCGAGGTCGAGATCATCGCCTACCAGCACGGCTACCACGGCCTGCTGACCGGCAACAAGATCGTCGTCGACTCTGAGACCCGCAAGAACGCGGGCATCCTGCACCGCTTCGGCGGCTCGCCGATCGGCAACTCGCGCGTCAAGCTCACCAACGCGAAGGACTGCGTCAAGCGCGGTCTCGTCCAGGAGGGCCAGGACCCGCTGCAGGTCGCTGCGGAGCAGCTCAAGGCGGACGGCGTCGACGTCCTGCACACCATCGGTGGCGACGACACCAACACGACCGCGGCGGACCTCGCGGCCTACCTGCACGAGAACGACTACGAGCTCACGGTCGTGGGCCTGCCCAAGACGATCGACAACGACGTGATCCCGATCCGTCAGTCGCTCGGTGCGTGGACCGCCGCCGAGGAGGCCGCGGGCTTCGCGCGCAACATCATCGGCGAGCACCGCTCGGGCCCGCGCATGCTGATCGTGCACGAGGTCATGGGCCGTCACTGCGGCTGGCTGACCGCGGCCTCGGCCGCCGAGTACCGCAAGTGGCTCGACACGCAGGAGTGGGTCCCGGGCATCGGCCTGACCAAGGAGCGGTGGGACATCCACGCGGTGTTCGTCCCCGAGCTCGCGCTCGACATCGAGGCCGAGGCCGCGCGCCTGCGCACCGTCATGGACGAGGTCGGCAACGTCAACATCTTCCTGTCCGAGGGTGCGGGCATGAACGAGATCGTCGCGCAGCTCGAGGCGTCGGGCGAGACGGTCGAGCGCGACCCGTTCGGCCACGTCAAGCTCGACACCATCAACCCGGGTGCCGTGGTTCGCCAAGCAGTTCGCGGAGAAGCTCGGCGCCGAGAAGACCATGGTCCAGAAGTCGGGCTACTACTCGCGCGCCGCGGCCGCGAACGCCGAGGACCTGCGCCTCATCAAGTCGATGACGGACCTCGCCGTGGACTGCGCGTTCAAGGGCGAGTCGGGCGTGATCGGCCACGACGAGGAGAACGGTGACCGCCTGCGCGCGATCGAGTTCCCGCGCATCGCCGGTGGCAAGGCGTTCGACGTCTCCCAGGCGTGGTTCGGCGACCTGCTGGGCGAGATCGGCCAGCCGCTCGTGCCCGCTGCTCCCACGGCGCACTGACCCGCTGATGGCGACCACGACCGGCGCGGAGATCACCCAGGGACTGGACGCGTTCCGTTCCCTCGTCGCGCAGCAGCAACCCACGTGGCCCGACGCCGCGGCCCTCGCGGACGTGTCCGCGCGGCTCGCGGCCTCCGCGCCGCTCGTGGTCCCCTCGGAGGCCGACACCCTGCGCTCACGGCTCGCCGCCGCGGGCCGGGGCGAGGCCTTCCTCCTGCAGGGCGGTGACTGCGCCGAGACGTTCGCCGACGCCAACGCCCTGCGCATCCGCAACAAGGTCCGCACCATCCTGCAGATGGCCGTGATCCTCACGCACGGCGCGAGCATGCCCATCGTGAAGATGGGCCGGCTCGCGGGGCAGTACGCCAAGCCGCGCAGCTCGAACGACGAGACGCGCGACGGCGTCACGCTGCCCGCGTACCGCGGCGACATGGTCAACGGGCACGCCTTCACGCCCGAGGACCGCGTCCCGGACCCCGAGCGGCTCATGCAGGCCTACCGGATCTCCTCCGCGACGCTCAACGTGGTCCGGGCGTTCACGGGCGGCGGGTTCGCCGACCTCCGCCAGGTGCACGAGTGGAACCGCGGCTTCATGCGCAACCCCGCGTACTCGCGCTACGAGAGCACGGCCGCGGAGATCGACCGCGCGATCCGCTTCATGAAGGCGTGCGGCGTCGACTTCGACGCGCTGCGCACGGTCGAGTTCTTCGTGAGCCACGAGGCGCTCATCCTCGACTACGAGCGGTCGCTCACGCGCATCGACTCGCGCTCGGGCAACGCCTACGACACCTCAGGGCACTTCCTGTGGATCGGCGAGCGCACGCGCCAGCTCGACGGGGCGCACGTGGACTTCCTGTCGCGCGTGGCCAACCCGATCGGGGTCAAGCTGGGCCCCACCACGGCTCCCGACGACGCGCTGCGACTGATCGACAAGCTCAACCCGGAGGCGATCCCGGGCAGGCTGACGTTCATCACGCGCATGGGAGCGGGCCGGGTCCGCGACGCGCTGCCGGCGCTCGTCGAGGCCGTGCGCGAGTCGGGCGCCCCCGTCACGTGGGTCACGGACCCCATGCACGGCAACACCATCACCTCGGACAGCGGCTACAAGACGCGCCGCCTCGAGGACGTCCTGGACGAGGTCCGCGGCTTCTTCGAGGTCCACCGCGCGCTCGGCACGGTACCCGGCGGCCTGCACGTCGAGCTCACGGGTGACGACGTGACCGAGGTGCTGGGCGGCAGCGAGGAGATCGACGACGCGGGGCTCGCCCTGCGCTACGAGACCCTCGTGGACCCGCGCCTGAACCACCAGCAGTCGCTCGAGATGGCCTTCCAGGTCGCGGAGATGCTCCAGGCCCGCTGAGCGCGGCGGACACGGCCTCACGGCCGGGCCCCAGGCCCGGGACGACCCCACGCAGCCCGACGGCGGCGCACCCGCGGGTGCACCGCCGTCGGGCTGCGTCGTGCTCGGGGGAGGGGGGCCGAGGTCGACGGCTCGGAGGGGGCCGCGAGGTAGAGGGGAAGCGTCGAGGTCCAGGCGTGCAGCCCTCTACCTCGGCCTGAGGCCCCCTCCGCGCGAACGGCCAGGTGGCCGAACCGGGTCAGGCGAGCGAGGAGATCAGGCCGCCGAGCGTGTCAGGAGTCCGAGCACCTCAGAAGACGTTGACGACGACCGTCGACCCCTTGGGTGCGGTCTTCCCGGCCCCGCCCTCGGGGGACTGGGCGTAGACGATGTTGAGCGGGCTGATGCCCTGCGGGTGGCGCACCTCGACGACGAAGCCCGCGTCCTTGAGCATCTTCTCGGCCTCGGTGACGTTGCGCCCGTAGGTGGTGGGGATCTCGACGAGCGGCGGGCCGAGCGAGACGACGAGTGCGACCTTGTCGCCGCGGTGCCCCTCGGTGCCGTTCTCGGGGGTCTGACTGATGACGAGGCCCGCGGCGACCGTCTCGGAGTAGTCGTCGGTCGAGCTCGGGTCGAGGCCCAGGTCCGTCAGCGCTGCGAGCGCTGCGTCCTTCTCGAGCCCCACTACCTGCGGGACCGTCACGGGGGCGGGCCCCTGGGAGACCGTCAGCTGGACGACCGTGCTGTGGGGTTGCGAGCTGCCCTCCGGCACGGAGACCGCGAGCACGTCGCCCGCGGGCATGTTGTCGCTGTAGTCCTCTACCGGGTCCCCGACCTCGAAGCCCGCGGCCTCGAGGGCAGCCGTCGCGGAGTCGGCGCTGGCACCGACGAGCCCCGTCGGTACGTCGATCATCTTGACCCCGAGCGAGACCAGCAGATTCACCGCGCCGTCCTTGCGGACCTTGCCGCCCGCGGGGGGATCGGTCGAGATCACGGTGCCGGCCGGGAAGCTGTCGTCGTAGGCCTCCTTGGCGGTGCTGCGCAGGTCGACGGCCCGCAGCGTCGTCTCGGCCTCGGCTTGCGTCGCCCCGACGAGGTTCCCGGGCACGGCCGTGTAGGCCCCCGGGCCGCTGAGGAACCACCAGGACGCACCGACCGCGGCTCCGGCGAGGAGCAGCACGACCACGAACCACCACCAGCCGGCGCGCCGACGACGTGACCGGGGTGAGGGGGTGTCGTCGGCGGAGCCGTCGATCGCCAGGTCGTCACGCGACATCGCGAGCGTGTGCTGCACGCCGTCGCCCTGGGCCGACGTCGTGACCAGGTGAGCGGTCGAGGCGGGCCCGATGCCGGTGAGGACGGTCGTGGGGGTCGAGTCGGGTTGGGGCGTCGAGGTGGAGCCCGTCGCGCCGACCTGCCGGCTCTGGGCGGCGCGGGACCCGCCGGTCGTCGCAGCACCGGCCGCAGCACCGGTCGTGGCACCCGCTGCCGCGACCGAGGCCAGCACGGCCGTCGCACCGGAGCTCGGGCTCTTTCGGTCCGTGCCCGCCGTGCCTGCCGTGCCTGCCGTGCCTGCCGTGCCCGCTGTGCCGCTGCTCGCGGGGACCGCTCGCCGGTCGAGGACGGCCGGGTCGAGCGCGGCCCGGGTCTGGCGGACCAGGGTCAGGGCGGCCCCCGCGTCGACCGGTCGGTCGTCGGGCGTGCGCGCCGCGAGGGCGCACACCAGCACGTCGAGCTCTGCGGGCAGCCATGGTTCGACGTCCGAGGGCGGGGGGACGTCGGAGTTGACGTGCTGGAAGGCGACCTGCAGCGGGGTCTCTCCCGTGTAGGGGAGGCGGCCCGTGAGCATCTCGTGGGCCATGATGCCGACCGCGTACACGTCGGTCCGCGCGTCGCAGCGGCCCGAGGTGATGAGCTCGGGGCCGAGGTAGGCGACCGTACCGAGGATGGTGCTGGTCGCGGTCGACGCGGCCTCCGTCACGGCGCGCGCCAGACCGAAGTCCGCGACCTTGACGTGTCCCGACGCGTCGATCAGCACGTTCTCCGGCTTGACGTCGCGGTGGACCAGGCCCTTGCGGTGGGCGGCGGCCAGGGCGTCCAGGATCTCCTCGAGCAGCTCGAGCGTGCGGTCCACGGCGAGCGCACGCTCGTCCTGCAGGACGTGGCGGAGCGTCGTGCCCGGCACGTACTCCATGGTCAGGTAGCTGGTCTCGCCGTCGACCCCCTGGTCGTAGACGGCGACGACGCCCGCGTGGGTCAGGCCCGCCGCGGCCCGCGCCTCGCGCCGGAAGCGCGAGACGAACTCCGCGCCGTCCGAGCCCTCGGCCAGGTGAGGGTGCATGACCTTGAGCGCGACCTCGCGGTCGAGCCGTCGGTCCAGCGCCAGGTACACCGTGGCCATGCCGCCACGGGCGATCTTGGACACGACCTCGTACCGCCCGTCGACCAGGCGGCCGACGAACGGATCAGTCGTCACAGTTGCCACGGGGGAAGTCTAGGCGTCCTGCGACGTGGAACCGGTGAGGCGCCGCATCGTGGTGGTGGGGGTCGTGGGGACGGATGGTGAGCGACGGGTGGGCGGGCGCCGTGCCCGGAGCCACGTACGCTGGTGCCGTGACTGATGTGACTGACCTCGAGCAGCTCGTCCCCGAGTGGCTGACCCTTCCCCAACTCGCCGAGGTGCTCGGCACGACCGTGACGCAGGCCCGCAGCATCGTCCAGGACCGGCGCGTCGTCGGCGTCAAGCGCGGCGAACGCACCTCGTTCCAGATCCCCGCGGCCTTCGTGGTCCCGGCGCACCGGGCCAACCCGGCCAACGTGGCGCCCGCCCCGGAGAACCCCGAGGACGGGCGCCACGTGGTGCTCATGTCGGTGCAGGGCACGGTCGCGGTCCTCACCGACTTCGGGTTCACCGACGCCGAGATCATCGAGTGGCTCTTCAGCCCTGACGAGGCGCTGGGGACCACGCCCATGGAGGCGCTGCTCGCCGGCCGCAAGGCCGAGGTGCGTCGGGTCGCCCAGGCGCTGCTCTGAGGGACTGACCTAGGCACCGCTCGGCGGTGACGCGCACCGCCGAGCGGCTGACTTCGGACGCGTTCCGCCGGCGGCGCGGCGTGGGTCGGGCGCTGCCCGACCCGCCGAGGCCTCAGGCCGTGCGCTGCACCGCGGCGCGCGCGAGCTCGGCGACCACCTCGGCGCCCGGCGCGGCGAGGTCGGCGGCGTCGAGCGCAGCGAAGGCCCTCTCGCTCAGCTCGTCGATGAGCCGCTCGACCGCGGCGACCGCGCCGGTCTCGATCAGCAGCCCACGCAGCGTGTCGACCGTGTCGAGGTCCAGCCCGGGGTCGCCCAGAGCGCCCAGCAGCAGCTCACGCTGGGCGGGCGTCGCGGTCCGCAGAGCCCGCGAGACCAGCACGGTCCGCTTGCCCTCGCGCAGGTCGTCCCCGGCGGGCTTGCCCGTCGTGGACGGGTCGCCGAACACACCCAGCAGGTCGTCGCGGAGCTGGAACGCCTCACCGATCGGCAGGCCGTAGGTGGGGACCGCCGCGAGACGGTCGGCGGAGGCGCCGGCGAGGGCCGCCCCCAGCGCGAGCGGGTGCTCGACCGAGTAGCGGGCCGACTTCGAGCGGATCACCGCGCGCGCCCTGGCCTCGTCGGCGTCGAGGTCCTCGCCCCACGGCACGGCCTGTGCGAGCACGTCGAGGTACTGCCCGACCGTGACCTCGGTCTGCATGTCGTCGAAGAGCGTCCGGGTCCGCAGCGCGACGTCCTCGGGGAGCCCGACGAGCGCCCCACGGATCTCCGCCTGGCTCCCGATGAGGCACAGGTCGCCGAGCAGGATCGCGGCCGACGAGCCGTACTGGACGTCGCTGCCCGACCAGGCCGCGTCGCGGTGCCGGGCCGCGAACGCACGGTGCGCCGCAGGGCGGCCGCGGCGGGTGTCGGAGTTGTCCATGACGTCGTCGTGGAACAGGGCGGCCGCCTGGAAGAGCTCGAGCGCCGCGCCCGTCCGGACGGCCGCGCGCCGGCGTCCGTCGTCGACCTGGCCTCCGTGCGCGCGCCAGGACCAGTAGCAGAAGGCTGCGCGCAGGCGCTTGCCGCCCGTGAGCAGGTCGGCCGTGGCCTGGGCGAGGGGGGCGGCGTCCTCGCCGATCGTGGCGAGCTGGGCCCGCTGGGCGTCGAGGAAGGCGCTGAGGGCCGCGTCGACGTCGGGGCGGAGGTGCTCGCGGTCGACGGGCAGGGAGGCGGGCGCAGGGGCGTCAGCAGGCATGACCGCAGCCTAGGTCACGCGGGAGGTGCGACCTGCCCGCTGACCGTCACGAGCCGGGCGTCCTCCGTGTCGAGGACGCCCACGAACAGGGTCTCGGTCGCACCCTCGGGCGTCGCGCGGTTGAACGCGACCTGGCCGCTCAGACCGCCTGTCGAGGAACCCTCGACCGTGCTGAAGCCCGTCGCCGCCATCGTCTGCGCGTAGAAGTCGAGGAGCTCCTGGACCGAGGCGGTCGACGAGAGGTTGAGCGTGACCTGGCGCAGGGACTGGCCCTCGACGTCGGCCGCGGAGCTCGCGAGGACCTGCGCCTCGGGCGGGACGGGGACGACGTCGGCCGGGAAGCCGTCCACGAGCGAGCCCGCCACGGAGCTCACGTCGAACGAGGGCATGTCGGTCGCGGGGGACAGCGCCTCGGGGGCGGGGACGTCGCCCGACGGCGCCACGTCCGTTCCGCGGTCGGGTCCGGTCGGGGAGTCGGCGGGGGCCGAGCAGCCCGTGAGCAGACCGAGCGCGAGGCAGGCCGCGGCGACGGTCGCTCCCACGGTCCGGGGGCGATCGATCGAGTCAGGTGGACGGCGCACCCCCACACCGTAGTCATTGCACGGCACGTGCCTCGACCACAGCCCACGCATGCCTGAGCATGCTGTCCACAGTCACGCGTGCGGCCGCTCCGAGGCGCCGTCCGTGCGCTGGGATGTGCGTCATGACGACAACGATCCGGGCCCGCGGGCCCCGCGAGCTCCTCGCCTACGTCCCCTTCCGGCTCGGATACCGGCCCGACGACAGCGCTGTCCTGATCAGCCTCCGCGCCCCGCGCGGCCGGGTGGGCCTGGTCGCCCGTGCGGACCTGGCCGACCTCGCGGACCTCGAGCACGGCCCGCAGGTCGCACGCACGCTCGTGTCTCACCTGTGTGCCGACGGCGCACGGCGCGCAGTGCTCGTCGTGTACACCGACGTGGACCTGCGCGCGGGCGACGCCTCGGCGGCCCGCGAGCGTGCTGCGGTCGAGCACTGCCGGGAAGCCGCCGAGGACTTCCTCGGCGACCTGGAGGTCTGGGTCGTGGGCCCCCGGGGCTACGCCTCGCTCGACTGCCTCGACGAGGCGTGCTGCCCCGCTGTGGGCAGGCCCCTCACCGACCTCGAGTCCACCCAGGTCGGTGCGCACATGGTTCTCGCGGGGGAAGCCGTCGCGCCCTCCCGGGCCCACTCCTTCGCCATCCCGGTGCTCGAGCCCGCGCTGCGCCGTCGGGCGGTCCGGGCCTCCGCACGCTGGCGCGCCGACCGCGAGAAGGCGCTCGCGGTCGGCGGGGACGCCCCGGCCGGCTGGCGGGCCGGAGGGCTCGAGGCGTGGCGGGCCGCGGTCGCGGTCGTCGACCGGTGCGAGGACGGGGGCGAGGCGGCGCTGCCGCCTGCTCTCCTGGGGCGTCTCGAGGCGGCGCTCGAGAGCATCCCGGTCCGGGACGCGGTCCTGCTCTCGTTCGCCGGGGTGACCGAGGACGTCGCGCGCCTCACCGCGACCGCCGTCCCGGGACCGCAGGTCGAGGCGGGGACCGCCTCGGCCATCGCGGCGATGGTCGACCCCGCGGTCGGGCTCCCGCCGGACCCGGACGTCGTGCGCGTCGCGCGCACGGTCCTGGAAGCTGTCGTGGGAGCCGGTCGCACGGGGCGTCAGGCGCCGGCGCTCACGCTCCTCGCCCTCCTCGCCTGGTGGGAGGGGGACGGCGGGCTCGCTGCGGACCGGCTCGGGAGGGCGCTCGACGCCGATCCCGCCTACCGGCTCGCGCTGCTCGTGAGGAGTGCGCTCGAGGCAGGGCTCGCACCGGGCTGGGCGCGCGCCGAGGCGGGCGCCGGGAGGTGAGGATCCACGGGCCTTCCGGTACCGTCGCACCTGCCGGGGTGGTCCCGGTCCGCAGCCCGGGAGCAGCCCGTGCCGCGCGCGCCAGCAGGCATGCCTCAGGCATGACGGAGGATTCCCATGACAGTCGTTGTCGGCTACCTGTCCACCCCCGAGGGGCGCGAGGCGCTCGGCACGGCCGTCGACGAGGCGATCAGCCGTCGGAGCGAGCTCCTCGTCGTCGTGAGCGACAAGGACGGCCGGTCCCTCCCCGAGCAGGTCGAGGAGCGGCTCGCGGACATCGCCCGCATCACGGCGCCGCTCGACGCGGCAGGGGTCGCGCACCAGGTCGTGACGGGCACGGGCGAGGTCGCCGAGGACCTGGTGTCGACCGCGGAGACGCATGGTGCCGGCCTGATCGTCATCGGACTCCGGCGACGGAGCCCGGTCGGCAAGCTCATCCTCGGGTCCAACGCCCAGCGCATCCTCCTGGACGCCCCGTGCCCCGTGCTCGCGGTCAAGCCCCACCGGCCCTGACGAGGCTCGCAGCGCCCTCGCGGCGTCGCTCGGACGGACGCGCGACGCGCGCGGGCGGGAGGGTGTGACCAGGACCATCGTCGGGGGGAATCTTCCGCGTCCTCGGTGCGTTGACCAGGGGACGACAGCAGCGGAGTGGACGTGTGCAGGCCCGTAGGCGGCAACTCACCCGCGCCGGAACACGCTTCACCGGCGTCCGACGACGGTTCGGCCGGTACAATATAGGTGTCCGCACATGATCCGAGAGTCCTCCGATCTCCCGGGCACGCCCCTCCAGTGATTGCCGAAAGGTCGGTTTGTGGCGCCCTCTTCCCAGAACCCCGCTCTCCCGCACGAGTTCGAACACCCCGCGCTTCAGGAACTGCTGCGCAAGGGTAGTGAGAACGGTCGGGTCGACGCCGAGAGCTTCCGCAACGCCTGCGAGAGCGCGACGATCGGCGACCCCAAGCGTCTGAAGGCCGTGCTGCGTGCACTCGCCGGTGCCGGTGTCGAGGTCGAGATCCCCGTCGCGACCAAGGTCGCCGCCGCCACCTCCTCGCGCTCCACCACGACGTCCCGGGCCGTCAAGCCCGCCACCAAGAAGGCCGCGACCCCGCGGGCGGGTGCCGTCACGACGACGCGCACCGCCGCGGCCACCGCCGCCGAGGCCGGGTCCGCTGACACCGCGACCGACGAGGCCGCCGCGCCCGCTGCCAAGGCACCCGCGGCGCGCAAGCGTGCCGCGACGGCCAAGACGGCCGCCCCCAAGGCCGCGGCCACGACGCGCCGCAAGCGCGGCGCCAAGGACGACGAGGACTCCGACGAGGTCGTGGTCGAGGACCTCGTCGAGACCGACGACGACGCGGAGACCCCCGCGACCGCCGCCAAGCCCGCGGAGGAGGCCGACGAGTCGCGTGGCTTCGTCTACTCCGACGCGGACGACGACGACGCCCCTGCTCAGCAGGTCGTGACCGCGGGCGCCACGGCGGACCCGGTCAAGGACTACCTCAAGCAGATCGGCAAGGTCGCGCTGCTGAACGCCGAGCAGGAGGTCGAGCTCGCCAAGCGCATCGAGGCCGGTCTGTTCGCCGAGGAGCGCCTGAGCTCTGGCGACACGTTCGAGCCCAAGCTGCGCCGTGAGCTCGAGTGGATCTCGGGCGACGGTCGTCGCGCCAAGAACCACCTGCTCGAGGCCAACCTGCGTCTGGTCGTCTCGCTCGCCAAGCGCTACACGGGCCGCGGCATGCTGTTCCTGGACCTGATCCAGGAGGGCAACCTCGGTCTGATCCGTGCGGTCGAGAAGTTCGACTACACCAAGGGCTACAAGTTCTCGACGTACGCGACGTGGTGGATCCGTCAGGCCATCACGCGCGCCATGGCCGACCAGGCCCGTACCATCCGTATCCCGGTGCACATGGTCGAGGTCATCAACAAGCTGGCTCGCGTGCAGCGCCAGATGCTCCAGGACCTGGGCCGCGAGCCCACCCCGGAGGAGCTCGCCAAGGAGCTCGACATGACCCCCGAGAAGGTCGTCGAGGTCCAGAAGTACGGCCGCGAGCCCATCTCGCTGCACACGCCGCTCGGCGAGGACGGCGACAGCGAGTTCGGTGACCTCATCGAGGACTCGGAGGCCGTCGTCCCCGCGGACGCCGTGAGCTTCACGCTGCTCCAGGAGCAGCTGCACCAGGTCCTCGACACGCTCTCCGAGCGTGAGGCCGGCGTGGTCTCCATGCGCTTCGGCCTGAGCGACGGGCAGCCCAAGACGCTCGACGAGATCGGCAAGGTCTACGGCGTGACGCGTGAGCGCATCCGTCAGATCGAGTCCAAGACCATGTCGAAGCTGCGTCACCCGAGCCGCTCGCAGGTCCTGCGGGACTACCTGGACTGATCGGTCCGAGCATCGGTGCCGAGAGGCCCGCACCCCGTACGGGGTGCGGGCCTCTCGTGCGTCCTGCGCCGGGTGCGGACAGAAAGAACCCCGGCCGGTGACGATCACCGGTCGGGGTTCAGGGAGTCCTGTGCGCGTCGAGCGCACGTGGGGGGTTCAGCGAGCGCCGTGCTCCGCGAGCAGGCGGTCGGTCTCGTCCTGGACGTGCGTCGCGATGTCTGCGTAGGCGGTAGCGTGCGCGCGGGCGTGGTGGGCGCAGAAGAGCAGCTCCCCACTCGGCATGGTCACGCGCACGTACGCCTGGGCGCCGCAACGGTCGCAACGGTCGGCCACGGTCAGCGGTTCAATCGTCGTAGCAGTCACGTGACCATGTAATCATCCCGGGCCCCTTTCCTCGTACCGAAAAGGCCCGGGTTCGCTACCCGCGTAGCCGCGACTTCTCGGGAATACGGAGGCCGCGGGAACCGAGTGCGACGCGTCACGGCCTGGCGGCGAGGACCTGTGGGTGGCAGCGTCTAGGCTTTCTCTTCGTGACGACCACCTCTGAGTCCAGCTACACCGCACGGCACCTCTCCGTCCTCGAAGGACTCGAGGCCGTCCGCAAGCGCCCCGGCATGTACATCGGGTCCACCGACTCGCGCGGCCTCATGCACTGCCTGTGGGAGATCATCGACAACTCGGTCGACGAGGCCCTCGCGGGCAACTGCGACGCGATCGAGGTCGTGCTGCACGCGGACACCTCGGTGACGGTCAAGGACAACGGCCGCGGCATCCCCGTGGACATCGAGCCCAAGACGGGGCTCAGCGGCGTCGAGGTCGTCTTCACCAAGCTGCACGCGGGCGGAAAGTTCGGCGGCGGCTCGTACACGGCCTCGGGCGGTCTCCACGGTGTGGGCGCCTCGGTCGTCAACGCGTTGTCATCGCGCCTCGACGTCGAGGTGGACCGCGGCTCCAAGACGTACCGCATGACGTTCCACCGTGGCGAGCCCGGGGTGTTCGCGGACCCCGCGTCCGGACCGGACCCTGACGCAGCCTTCACGCCGTTCGTCGAGCGCTCCGAGCTGGCCGTCGTGGGCAAGGCGCCGCGCGGTCGGACCGGGACGCGCGTGCGCTACTGGGCGGACCGCCAGGTGTTCCCCAAGACCGCGGTCTTCTCCTACGACGAGCTCGTGACGCGCGCGCGGCAGACGACCTTCCTCGTGCCCGGCCTCAAGATCACGCTGCGCGACGAGCGCGGGCTCCCGGGCACACCCGGCGCCGACGGCCCGGTCGAGGAGAGCTTCCAGCACTCGGGCGGCACGGTCGACTTCGTCGACTTCCTGGCCCCGGACCCCGCGGTGACCGCGACGTGGCACCTCACAGGCTCGGGCACGTTCAAGGAGACCGTGCCTGTGCTCGACGAGCGCGGACACCTGACCCCGCAGGAGGTCACGCGCGACTGCGAGGTCGACGTGGCGCTGCGCTGGGGGACCGGCTACGACACCGAGCTGCGCACCTTCGTCAACATCATCTCGACGCCCAAGGGCGGCTCGCACCTCGCGGGCTTCGAGGCCGGGCTGCTCAAGATCCTGCGCAAGGGCGTCGAGACCAACGCCCGCCGGCTCAAGGTGTCCACCAAGGACGCCTCAGAGCGCATCGAGAAGGACGACGTCCTCGCGGGCCTCACAGCCGTGCTCACGGTCCGGCTCGCCGAGCCGCAGTTCGAGGGGCAGACCAAGGAGGTGCTCGGCACCGGCTCCCGTCCGCGCGATCGTGGCCCGCGTGGTCGAGCAGCAGCTCGGCGCCATGCTGACCTCGTCAAAGCGCGACGAGAAGACGCAGGCCTCGCTGCTCCTCGACAAGGTCGTCGCGGAGATGCGCGCCCGCATCACCGCGCGCAAGCAGAAGGAGATCTCGCGCCGCAAGAACGCGCTCGAGACCTCGTCGCTGCCGTCCAAGCTCGCGGACTGCCGCAGCGACGACGTCGAGCGCAGCGAGCTCTTCATCGTCGAGGGCGACTCGGCCCTCGGCACGGCCAAGCTCGCCCGCAGCTCCGACTTCCAGGCGCTCCTGCCCATCCGTGGGAAGATCCTCAACGTCCAGAAGGCCTCGATCACGGACATGCTCCGCAACGCGGAGTGCGCCGCGATCATCCAGGTCATCGGCGCAGGCTCGGGGCGTTCGTTCGACATCGAGGGCGCGCGTTACGGCAAGGTCGTGCTCATGACGGACGCGGACGTGGACGGCGCGCACATTCGCACGCTCCTGCTCACGCTCTTCTTCCGGTACATGCGCCCCCTCGTGGACGCGGGCCGGGTCTACGCGGCCGTGCCGCCGCTGCACCGCGTCGAGGTCATCGGTGCGGGCTCGCGCAAGAACGAGTACATCTACACGTACTCCGAGGCCGAGCTGCGCGACGTGCTCAAGAAGCTCGACCGGTCCGGCAAGCGCTACAAGGAGGACATCCAGCGCTACAAGGGCCTGGGCGAGATGGATGCCGACCAGCTCGCGGAGACCACCATGGACCCACGTCACCGCACGCTGCGCCGCGTCACTGCGGAACACGCCGAGTCCGCCGAGCGCGTCTTCGAGCTGCTCATGGGATCGGACGTCGCACCGCGCAAGGACTTCATCATCGCGGGAGCCGCTGGGTTGGACAGGGCGCGCATCGACGCCTGACGTCCCGTCTGCTGGGCGCCCGCCCCGCCGTGGGGCGAGCGTTCGTAGACTGCCGGGTGTGAACCCCCAGACTCTTCGTGCCACCCCGGCGCGCTCGCTGACCGCCCTGACGTCCCTCCTGCTCGCGGCCGGCCTCCTGGCCGGATGCGCCCAGGGCGAGGACACGCCCGCGGCCGACACCACGGCCTCCTCGACGGTCGCCGCCGACGACGACGACGCGTCCGAGTCGGCGGACGACGCGACGAGCGACGACGTTGGCGACTCGGCGGACGACGTCGAGCTCACCTACGAGGGCGCCGCGGGGAAGACCGCGCTCGAGCTCCTCGTCGCGGCGGACCCGACCGCCGTGGTCCAGGGGGAGGGCGAGAACGCGTTCGTCACCGGGATCGACGGACGCGAGGCGCAGGACTCCGCCAAGGAGTTCTGGGCCCTGTACGTGAACGGTGAGATGGCCCAGGTCGGCGCCGGGTCGCTCGTGACGGAGACGGGAGACGAGATCACGTGGAAGCTCGAGACCTACTGACCCGCTGGTGGCGCCCCGCGATCGCGGTGGCGTTCGTCGCGCTTGCGATCGTGTTCCGGCTCGTGCGCGAGGAGATCGGCGCCCCGCCGAACCTCGAGCTCGTGACCTCGGCGGCGTTCGTCGCCGCGGTCCTCGTCCGGCACCGCCTGGCGTTCCTGGCGCCGCTGGTCGTCGCGGTGGTCTCGGACCTCGCGTTGGGCAACACGTCGATCGCGCTGTTCACGTGGAGCGCGTGGCTCGTGATCGGGCTCGGCGCGCTTCTCACCCGGGGCACGTCCGGGTGGGGGCGTGTAGGGGCCGCCGCTGGACTGGGCGTCGGCGGCTCGCTGTGGTTCTTCCTCTGGACCAACTTCGGCGTCTGGTTCCAGGGGCGCGGCGTCTGGTATCCAGCGGGTCTCGACGGGCTCGTGGCGAGCTACGTCGCCGGGCTCCCGTTCCTGCGGACCATGCTGGTCGGGAACCTCGTGCTCCTGCCCGTCGTGGCCGCGGGCACGCTGCTCGTGGAGCGGCTCGAGCGGTCGCGGGGACTCGTGGCGGTGCCGCAGGCGGTGTGAGGTCGCTTCTGTCCTTCGCCGAGGTAGAACGTCCTGCGCGAGAGAGAGCCCGGTGGGTACTACCTCACGCGGGGCGTTCTACCTCAGCGGTTTCTGGGGCCCGGACCCTGCTCACCCGAGCTGCTCGGCCAGGGCGACGATGATCCCCTCCGGACCGCGCAGGTAGCAGAGCCGATAGGCGTCCTCGTACCGGACGATCTCGCCCACGAGCGTGGCACCGAGTGCGCCGAGCCGTTCGACCGTGTCGTCGATGTCGTCGACCGCGAACATCACGCGGTGCAGGCCCAGGGTGTTCGACGGCGCGGAGCCCAGGCCGACGTCGACCGCGTCGGGCGAGTGGTAGGTGGACAGCTCGAGCCGCCCGGAGCCGCCCGGCACGCGCAGCATCGCGATCTCCGACCGCATCCCGTCGAGCCCGACGACCCTCCCGGCCCAGGTCTCCTCGATGGGCGCCCTGCCCTCGAGCTCCATCCCGAGCTCGACGAAGAACGCGACGGCGGCGTCGAGGTCGGCGACGACGATGCCGATGTTGTCCAGCCGCTGGATCGCCATGTGGTGCTCCGTCTCAGGTGGTCTCGTCGGCAGCGTCGGCGACACCGCGGTCGGCAGCCGCCATGTCGCCCGTCCCGGGGGTGCCGTCGGCAAGACCGTAGCGCAGCAGGACCGTGCCCGCAGGGCTGGCCGCGGGCGGCTCGAGCAGGGTCAGGTTGGTGGGTACGGCCCCGCCGTCGAACACCGACTTCCCGACGCCGAGGACGATCGGGTGCACCCACAGGTCGAGGCGGTCGAAGAGCTTCTCACGCAGCAGGGTCTGCACGAGGTCGAGACTGCCGACGACCTTGACGTGCTCGTGCCGATCGCGGACCTCCCGCACCGCTGCGGCAAGGTCGGGGCCGAGCCGCGTGGAACCGGCCCAGGACAGGTCGGGCTCGCCGCGCGAGGCGACGTACTTGGGGATGCGGTTGAAGAGGGCGGCGAAGCTGTCGTCCTGGCCACCCTTCTGGTGGGGCCAGTAGGCAGCGAAGATGTCGTAGGTGCGGCGCCCGAGAAGGAGGGCGTCGGTGCCCTCGTACGCGGCAGCGACCTGTTCTCCGGCGACGTCGTCCAGCAGGGGAGCCTGCCAGCCGCCGAACGGGAACCCGTGCTCCGGGTCCTCGTCGGGCCCACCGGGCGCTTGCCCGACGAGGTCCAGGGTCGTGAACAGCTCGATCTCGATCGATCCCATGATGTGCTCCGTTGAGTCGACGTCTCAGTCACGAGAGTAGACCGGGCGGCGAGGGAGGACTCATCGCTCGTGCAGGACGAGAGCCTCGCGCCGCATCTCTCTCCGCTCGTTCGGATCGCGGCACGCCCCACAACGCCCACGGACTGGCATTGTGGGTGAGGCGGTCTCACATGAGCGGTAGCGACTGTCCCCGGAGGTGTGCTAGTGACCGAACCCTGGCTCTCCGCCGACGACATCGCATCTCACCTTGGTGTCACGAAGGACACGGTCTACGCCTGGATCGCGGAGAAGCGCATGCCTGCCCACAGGGTGGGTCGGCTGTGGAAATTCCAGGCTAGCGAGGTCGGCATGTGGGTCCGAGGTGGCAGCGCTGCCTCATCGGGCGACGACAACGGGCGCGGTGCCTGACCGGCAGTGCTGAAGCTAGCCGATACGCTCAACGACTTGCCCAGGACGGAGAGGAGGGCCCGATGAATGACGCACTGGTGACCACGCGTCGGCGCTACGCGCTGTCGTTCACGACTGGGGCCCTCCTGACGCGTGAGGGCGCGCTGCTGGCTCCCGTGTATTTCGAGCAGCGTGACTGGGAGTTGGTCCGTGACCAGGCGGTCGAGGGCTGCTGAGGAATTTGTCGCGGCTTCGACCGTCGAAGACCGTCGTCAACTGATGGCGTCATGGCTGGAGGCTGTCGAGCCCCGACCCGTCGGCTCCGGACGAGGTCCACGAGGGAGCATCGTGGCAGGCCGGATCTCGCTCGTTGTGCGAACGGGAGTCGACCAGGACGGTAAGCCAGTACTCGAAACTGTGCCCCTCGAGGGTGAGGACAGGTCGCCGAATCGCAGCCACATCTGAACTGACTGACCCCTGCCCTGGCGAGATTCGTTCTCTTCAGACGCTGAAATACTTGGCCTCAGGATGATGCAGTACGAACGCGTCCGTCGACTGCTCCGGGTGCAGCTGCAGCTCGTCCGAGAGCACCACACCCGCCCGCTCGGGCCGCAGCAGCTCGACGACCTTGCGCCGGTCCTCCATGTCGGGGCACGCGGGGTATCCCAGCGAGAACCTCGCCCCGCGGTACTTGAGGTCGAACATCCCTTGGACGTCGTCGGGCTCCTCGTCCGCGAACCCGAGCTCGGTGCGCACGCGCGAGTGCCACATCTCGGCAAGCGCCTCGGTGAGCTGCACGGACAGGCCGTGCAGCTCCATGTACTCGCGGTACTTGTTCGCGGCGAAGAGCTTGGCCGTGTGCACGTCGACGGTGTCGCCCATGGTCACGAGCTGGACGGGCAGGACGTCGTAACGCCCGGTCTCCTCGACCCACGAGCGCGGCTTGACGAAGTCTGCGAGGCACAGGTGACGGTCGCGCCGTTGGCGGGGGAACGTGAAGCGCAGCCGCTCGGTCCCCACGGGACCGCCCGAGCCGCCGTCGGGCCCGTCGTGGTGCCCGACGACCACGTCGTTGCCCTCCGACCAGACCGGGAAGTACCCGTAGATCACGGATGGGTCGACGATCCCGTCCGTCCGGACCTGCTCGAGCCACGCGTTGAGGCGCGGGCGGCCCTCGGTCTCGACGAGCTCCTCGTACGACGCCCCGGCGGCGCCTTCCGCACCGGACGAACGCCCCGGCTTGAGGCCCCACTGCCCCATGAACGTCGCGCGCTCGTCGAGGAACGCCGCGTAGTCGGCGAGCTGGATGCCCTTGACGATGCGCGTCCCCCAGAAGGGCGGGTCGGGGACCAGGTTGTCGGCCGCGACGTCGGAGCGGGCGGGCAGGTCCTCCTCGGGGGTCTGCGTCACGGTCACGGTCGCGTGCCGGCGCTTCTTGAGGGGAGGGAGCCCGACGGCGTCGCGCGCCTCTCCCCGCGCCACACGGACGAGCGGCTCCATGAGTCGCAGGCCCTCGAACGCGTCACGCGCGTAGCGGACCTCACCCTGGTAGACGTCGGCGAGGTCGTCCTCGACGTACGTACGCGTCAGGGCCGCGCCGCCCAGCAGGACGGGCCAGCGTTGCGCGTACCCGCGGGCGTTGAGCTCCTCGAGGTTCTCCTTCATGACGACGGTCGACTTCACGAGCAGCCCGCTCATGCCGATCACGTCGGCGTCGTGGGCCTCGGCGGCCTCGATCATCGCGGCGATGGGCTGCTTGATGCCGATGTTGACCACGGTGTAGCCGTTGTTGGTCAGGATGATGTCGACCAGGTTCTTGCCGATGTCGTGCACGTCCCCGCGCACGGTGCCGATCACGATGGTGCCCTTGGACCGGCCGCTCGCGTCCTCGGACTTCTCCATGTGCGGCTCGAGGTAGGCCACGGCGGTCTTCATGGCCTCGGCCGACTGCAGCACGAAGGGGAGCTGCATCTCGCCCTTGCCGAACAGCTCGCCCACGACCTTCATGCCCTCGAGCAGGTGGTCGTTGACGATGTCGAGGGCCTTCCAGCCCTCGTCGAGCGCGGCCTGGAGGTCGGCGTCGAGCCCCTTGAGCTCGCCGTCGACGATGCGTCGCTCGAGGCGCTCGCCGAGCGGCAGGGCGGCCATCTCGGCGGCGCGGGCGTCCTTGAGCGACGCCGAGTCGACGCCCGCGAACAGGTCGAGCAGCCGGGCCAGGGGGTCGACCGTCATGTTCCCCTCGGCGTCGAACTCGCGGCGGTCCCACACGAGGTCGAGCGCGGCCTGGCGCTGCTCGTCGGGGATCTTCGCGAGCGGCAGGATCTTGGCCGCGTGCACGATCGCGGAGTCGAGCCCGGCCTCGACGGCCTCGTGCAGGAACACCGAGTTGAGGACGACGCGCGCGGCGGGGTTGAGCCCGAACGACACGTTGGAGACGCCGAGCGTGGTGTGCACGCCCGGGTAGGCGGCCTTGAGCGCGCGGATGGCCTCGATGGTCTCGATCGCGTCGCGGCGCGTCTCCTCCTGGCCGGTCGCGATGGGGAAGGTCAGGGTGTCGACGACGATGTCCTCGATGCGCATGCCCCAGGTGCCCACGAGGTCGTCGATCAGGCGGCTCGCGATGGCGACCTTGGTCGTCGGCGGTGCGGGCCTGGCCGTCCTCGTCGATCGTCAGCGCGATGACCGCGGCGCCGTGCTCCTTGACGAGGGGCATGATGCGCGCGTAGCGCGAGGTGGGGCCGTCGCCGTCCTCGAAGTTCACCGAGTTCACGACCGCGCGGCCGCCGATGCAGCTCGAGGCCAGCCTGGATCACGGGCGGCTCGGTCGAGTCGATCACGAGCGGCAGCGTCGAGGCGCTCGCGAGCCGCGAGACGACCGCGCGGGCGTCCGCGACGCCGTCGCGCCCCACGTAGTCGATGCACACGTCCAGCAGGTGCGCGCCGTCGCGCGTCTGGGCGCGAGCGATCGTCGACGCACTCGTCCCAGTTCTCGGCGAGCATGGCCTCGCGGAACGCCTTGGACCCGTTGGCGTTGGTCCGCTCGCCGATCGCGAGGAACGAGGCGTCCTGGTCGAAGTCGACGTGCGAGTACAGGCTCGCGACGCCGACCTCGCGCGCGGGGCTGCGCGGGGTCACGGGCCGGGCGCGGACGGCCTCGACGACCTGGCGCAGGTGCTCGGGCGTGGTGCCGCAGCACCCGCCCACGAGGCCCAGGCCGAACTCGGTGACGAACTGGGAGTGCGCCGCGGCGAGCTCGCTCGGCGTGAGCGGGTAGGAGGCGCCGTTCTTGCCCAGCACGGGCAGGCCGGCGTTGGGCATGCACGTCACGGGGATCTCGGCGTGCTTGGACAGGTGGCGCAGGTGCTCGCTCATCTCGGCGGGCCCCGTGGCGCAGTTCAGACCGATCGCGTCGACGCCGAGCGACTGGAGCGTGGTCAGCGCCGCGCCGATCTCCGAACCCATGAGCATGGTGCCCGTGGTCTCGACCGTGACCTGCACGACGACCGGCACCGTGCGCCCCTCTGCGGCCATCGCGGCGCGCGAGCCGTTGACCGCGGCCTTGGCCTGGAGCAGGTCCTGGCTCGTCTCGACGAGGATCGCGTCCACCCCGCCCTCGAGCAGACCGGCCGCCTGCTCGGCGAACGTGTCGCGCAGGTTCGCGTACGTCGTGTGGCCCAGGCTCGGCAGCTTGGTCCCGGGGCCCATCGAGCCGAGCACCCAGCGCGGCTGCTCGGGGGTCGAGAACGCGTCCGCGCGCTCCCGTGCGATGCGCGCCCCGGCCGCGGCCAGCTCGCGGATGCGGTCCTCGATGTCGTAGTCCGACAGGTTCGACCAGTTGGCGCCGAACGTGTTCGTCTCGACGCAGTCCACGCCGACCTCGAGGTACGCGTCGTGGACGGCCGCGATGATGTCCGGGCGCGAGACGTTGAGGATCTCGTTGCAGCCCTCGAGCTGCTGGTAGTCCTCGAGGCTCGGGTCCTGCTCCTGGATCATGGTCCCCATGGCGCCGTCGGCCACGACCACGCGGGTGCGCAGGGCCTCGGCGAAGGCGGCGGATCGGGCGTTGGCGACGTCGTGGGGCATGAGCCGAACTGTAACGCCGGGCCGCGCGCCGGCACCTGGGTGTCCGGAAAACAGGATGCTGCGCGCGACGCTGCGACCTAGCGTGGTGCGCATGAGCACCGAGCAGTCCGCCCCGCCCGCCCTCGCCCCGATCGCCGAGCGCGTGGCCGCGCCCGCCCACCTGCCGCTCCCCGAGGTCGAAGGCCTGGGCTGGCGCCCCCTGACCCTCGCGGACGCACCGGCTCTCCTCGCGCTGACGGCGGCTGTCGAGGAGCACGACCAGCATCCGTTCCGCACCTCGCTCGAGGAGACCGAGGAGATGTTCGAGGGGGAGTGGCGCGACCTCGCCCGCGACACCCTGGTAGGCCTGGACGCAGACGGCGAGCCGAGCGCCTACGCGTCGGTCGACACCCGCCCCGGCGACACGAGCGTCGTCCGCGCGTTCGTCCAGGGCGCGGTCCACCCGCGGTGGCGGGGACGCGGAGTCGGGCGTCAGGTCCTGGCCTGGTCCACGGGGCGTGCGCGTCAGCTTCTCGCGGCCTCGGGCAAGGAGCTGCCCGCGCGCATCGCGGGCTACGTCCAGGATGACGACGCGCCCGAGTGCCGCCTGTTCGAGGCCGCGGGCTACACCGCCAACCGCTACTACTCGACCCTGCGTCGCGACCTGTCGCTGCCCGTCCCCGAGGTCGCGCTGGGCGACGGACTGCGCGTCGTCCCGTGGTCCCCGGAGCTCGACGAGGCCACGCGCCTGGCGCACAACGACGCGTTCCGCGACCACTGGGGCAGCGAGCCCGCGACGCCCGAGTCCTGGGTGCACGGGCGCAGCATGTTCGCGCCCGAGTGGAGCGTGCTCGTCGTCGACGACGGCACCCCCGCGGCGGGCGCCTTGCCCGACGGCGCCGGTCCCGTCGTGGCGGGCTACCTCCTGTCGGGCCGCTACGAGCAGGACTGGCCCGTCGCGGGGTACTCGAGCGGGTACACCGAGACGCTCGGGGTCCGCCGGGAGTACCGCGGGCGCAGGATCGCGCTCGCGCTCCTCAGCGCGGGCATGACCGCCTACCAGGCCGGCGGGGTCGAGTACGCCGAGCTCGACGTCGACACCGAGAACCCGTCCGGGGCCCACGGGCTCTACGCGAGCCTCGGCTACGAGAAGAAGGACGGATCTCGGATGTACTCGATCGAGCTCTGAGGCCCTACGGTGTTCCCAGTCCGCTGTGGCAACGGTGCCACGGCGGCGGGGACGCCCCACTCGCCGGCTCCCCGCGTCTCGAAGGGAAGTCCGTGGTCGCCTCGATCCCGCGCGCAGCCAACGCGCCCGCCCCGCTCACCGCCCCGTTCCGCCGCCGCCCCGTGGCGCTCGCGGCCGGAGCGTTCCTCCTGGTCTCGGCCGCGCACCTCGTCGCGCACCTGGCCGGCGCCGAACAGTTCGCCGAGGTCTCGCAGTGGTTCGTGATGCCGCTCCTCGCGCTCGTCGTGTGGACGGCGACGGCCCCCGCCCCGGGTGGGTCGGCCGGCGACGACCGGTCGACAGCAGGGGCGAGGCCCGCCGCGCGGCGCTCGCGGCTCGTGCGCTGGACGCTCGTCGCCCTCGGCTTCTCCTGGCTCGGCGACAGCGCCCCCGACCTGTCGAGCGGTGACGCCTCGTTCCTGACGATGGTCGGCTTCTTCCTCGTGGCTCAGATCGCCTACCTGATCGCCTTCTGGCCGTTCCGCGGGCAGAGCCTGCTGCGGCGGCCCTTGGCGCTCGTGCCGTACGGGCTCGCGCTGGGCGGCCTGATCGCGGTGTGCGCCCCGCACGCCGGGGCTCTTCTCATCCCGGTCGTGATCTACGGGGTGTGCCTCGCCTCGATGGGCGTGCTCTCCACCGGCGTCGACCGGGTCGCCGGGGTCGGCGGAGCGATCTTCCTCGTCTCGGACGCCCTCATCGCGCTCGGGGCGTTCGTCCCGGACTTCACGATCCCGGGCCCGTTGTCGTCGGGGTTCTGGGTCATGATCACCTACCTCGCAGGTCAGGCGCTGCTCGCGGTCGGGATCCTGCGCCGCGACGCGGCCCAGGCGGGGGAGTGGTCGGCACGCACGGGCCGCCGGCCCGTGAGACGGGCGAGGGGCCGACCGGGGACACCGGTCGACCCCTCGCCCGTCCGCCGCGTGAAGCGGCGAGGCTCTGCTGCGGTCAGCCGACGCCGATCGCGGTGATCGGCACGTCGAGCGGGGCGCCCGAGCCGTCGCGTCGCTGGTCGACGGGCGGGAGGTCGACCGGCTGCCCCGCCGAGCCGACGGCCCGACCGGGGCCACGGCCCACCCACGCGAAGATGAGCGAGTCCTCGCCCTTGAGGAAGCGCTGGGCGCGGACGCCACCCGTCGCGCGTCCCTTGCCCGGGTACAGCTCGTAGGGCGTGACCTTCCCGGCGCCCGCCTGCGTGCCCGGCAGGGCGTCGGCCGACCCGGCGATGGTCACGACGGTCATGAGGTCGCGGCTGTCCGCCTCGACCACGCCGAAGAACGTGACGCGCTGCCCCGGGGCGAGCTTGATGCCCGCCATGCCGGCCGCGCTGCGCCCCTGCGGGCGTACCGCCGAGGCGTCGAAGTGCAGCAGGTTCGCGTCGGAGCTGACGAACACGAGCTCGTCCTGGTCGGTGACCGGGGCTGCCCCGACCACGCTGTCGCCCTCCTTGAGGGAGATGACCTCCCAGGCGTCGCGGTTGGTCGGCATGTCGCCCGCGATGAGCCGCTTGACCACGCCCACCTGCGGTGCCGAGCGCCAGGGTCGGCGCGTCCGGGTCGAGCGAGACGATGGCCAGACGGCTCCTCGCCCGGCTCGAGGCTCACGATCTCGCTCGAGCGGCACGCCGCCGGACAGGCTCGGCGCGCCGTCGGTCGGGGGCAGGGTCGGCAGGTCCAGCACCGAGAGACGCACGATGCGTCCCCGGCTCGTCACGAGACCGACCTCGCTGCGCACGGTCGCGAGCACCGTGCCGCGCAGCGCGTCGTGCGAGTGGCGGCGCCCGCCGCGTCCCGGGCCGGTCGTCGTCGCTCGTGCGGGCCAGCAGCCCGGTCGCGGACAGCAGCACCCAGCAGGGGGTGTCCTCGACCTCGAGCGGCACCGCCGAGTGGTGCCCAGGACGCCCTGCGCGGACGTGGGGGACGCGCCCGCCGACTCGAGCAGGATGGTGCGGCGCGGGGTGCCGTAGGTCTTGGCGACCTCCGTCATCTCCGTCGGAGACGACCGCGCGCAGCTTGGCGTCGTCGCCGAGGATCTCCTCCAGCTCGGCGATCTCGAGGCGCAGGGCCTCCTGCTCCTTCTCGAGCTCGAGGCGGGAGAACTTGGTCAGGCGGCGCAGGCGCAGCTCGAGGATGTACTCGGCCTGGGGCTCGGAGAGGTCGAAGACCTCGCGCAGGCGGGTCCGGGCGGTGTCCGCGTCGTCGCACGTGCGGATGACCTGGATGACCTCGTCGATGTCGACGATCGCGAGCAGCAGGCCCTCGACCAGGTGGAGTCGTTCCTTGCGCTTGGCCAGGCGGTAGGAGCTACGACGGCGTACGACGTCGATACGGTGGTCGACCCAGACCTGGAGCAGCTCGCGCAGCCCCAGGGTGCGGGGCTGGCCCTCGACGAGCGCCACGTTGTTGATGCCGAACGAGTCCTCGAGCGGGGTGACCTTGTAGAGCTGCTCGAGCACGGCCTCGGGGTTGAACCCCGTCTTGATCTCCATGACCAGGCGCAGGCCGTGCGCACGGTCGGTCAGGTCCGTCGCGTTGGTGATGCCCACGAGCTTCTTGGACTTCACGCCCTCGGCGATCTTCTCGATGACCTTCTCGGGGCCGACGAGATAGGGCAGCTCGGTGAAGACGATGCCCTTGCGCTTGGCCGTGATGTTCTCGATGCGAGCCGTGGCCCGGGTGCGGAACGAGCCGCGGCCGGTGCGGTAGGCGTCGCGGATGCCGTCGAGGCCGACGATCTTGCCGCCACCGGGCAGGTCCGGGCCGGGGATGAAGCGCATGAGCGCCTCGAGGTCCGCGGAGGGGTGCTTGATGAGGTGCTGGGCCGCGGCGACGACCTCCACGAGGTTGTGGGGCGCCATGTTGGTCGCCATGCCGACCGCGATGCCCGCGGCCCCGTTGACCAGGAGGTTCGGGATGGCCGAGGGCAGGACCTCGGGCTGGGTCAGCTTGTTGTCGTAGTTCGGGATGAAGTCGACGACGTCCTCGTCGAGACCGACGGTCATGGCCATGGCCGAGGTCGCGAGGCGGGCCTCGGTGTACCGGGGGGCCGCGGGGCCGTCGTCGAGCGACCCGAAGTTGCCGTGCCCGTCGACCAGGGGAAGGCGCAGCGAGAACGGCTGGGCCAGGCGGACCAGCGCGTCGTAGATCGCGGTGTCCCCGTGCGGGTGGAGCTTGCCCATGACCTCGCCGACGACTCGCGCCGACTTGACGTGGCCGCGGTCCGGGCGCAGGCCCATGTCGGACATCTGGAACAGGATGCGGCGCTGGACGGGCTTGAGCCCGTCGCGCGCGTCCGGCAGGGCGCGGGCGTAGATGACCGAGTACGCGTACTCGAGGAAGGACCCCTCCATCTCCGTCGTGACGTCGATGTCGATGATCTTCTCGTGGACCTCGCTCGGGTCGAGCGGGGCTTTCGAGGCGGACGGTCTGCGCGCCATGGGTCGTCGGGCTCCTGCGGGTCGGTGGATCGGGGACAACGGTCGTCGCGTGGCGAGGGCTCGGGCACGGTTGCGGCCTGGCGGTCCAGGACGCGCAGCACCAGCGAACGATACTGCGGGGCACCGACACCCGGGCCCCATTCTCCCGCGAACCGGGCGTGCCGCTGACCAGCGGTGCCACGACCCACGTAGCCTAGGGCGGGTGAGCGGACACGACGTCCCGGCGGAGCCCGACGCGGGGCCCCACGACGCCGGCCAGGGGGAGTACCCGGTCGAGTGGGAGGCGGACGTGGTGCTGCGCGACGGCAGCACGACGCACGTGCGCCCCATCCGCCCGTCCGACGCCCCGGCCCTCCAGCGCTTCCACATGGGGCAGTCCGAGCGCTCGACCTACCTGCGCTTCTTCGCGAACATCGAGCGGCTCTCGGACCGTGACCTCGCGCGCTTCACGGTGGTCGACCACGACGAGCGCGTGGCCCTGGTCGCGGTCAAGCGCGTGGGAGAGGGCGCGCGCGAGCACATCATCGGCGTCGCGCGGTTCGACAAGGTGACGCCGCACGAGGCCGAGGTCGCGTTCAACATCGCCGACGCCGAGCAGGGGCGCGGCCTGGGCTCGGTGCTGCTCGAGCACCTCGCGGTCGCGGCGAGGGAGCGCGGGGTGCGACGGTTCAGCGCCGAGGTGCTCCCGCAGAACGGCAAGATGCTCGCGGTCTTCCAGGAGGCCGGGTACGCCACGAGCCAGCACGTCGACGACGGGATCGTCGCCGTCAGCGTCGACCTCGACCCGACCGAGCGCTCGCGGGCGGTCATGGCGGACCGCGAGCACCGCGCCGAGGCGCGGTCGATGCACGGTCTGCTCACGGCGCCGTCGCGTCCTGCTCGTCGGGCCGGGCCCGACGGCGGAGCCCGGCACCGCGAGCCGTCTCATGGCCGAGCGCGTGCTCGCCAACGCGCTGACGGACCCGGGTGACGGCACGTTCGACGTCGTGGGGGTCGCTCCACCGGCGGGCTTCGACGACCTCGCCGCAGCGCCCGCGCAGGGAGGAGCCGAAGGAAGGCGCGGAGGGCGACACCGCACGGGCCCCCACGGCCGTCCGGTTCTTCGCGCGGATCGCGGACGTCCCCGGGCCCGTGGACCTCGCGCTGCTCGCGCTGCCCCCGCACGAGGCGATCGCGGCCACGGGCGAGCTCGAGCGCCTGGGCGTGCGCGCCGTCGTCGTGCTCTCTGCGGGCTACGCCGAGACCGGCCCCGAGGGCCTGGCCCTGCGGCGCGAGCTGCTGCGCACCGCGCACGCCGCCGGGATGCGCGTGGTCGGCCCCGCGACCTACGGGCTCTTCACGACCCACGTCGAGCACCGCCTCAACGCGAGCCTGGCGGAGGAGCTGCCGCCCGCGGGGAGCATCGGGATCTTCTGCCAGTCGGCACCTACGGCGGTCACGCTGCTGGCGACGGCGCTGCGGCGGGGGATCGGGGTCTCGTCGTTCGTCTCGGCCGGGCACCGGGCCGACGTCTCGGGCAACGACCTCATGCAGTTCTGGCAGGACGACCCCGAGACCTCGGTCGTGTGCCTGTACCTCGAGTCGATCGGCAACCCGCGCAAGTTCTCCCGCATCGCGCGCAGGCTCGCGTCGGTCAAGCCCGTCGTGGTCGTGACCGCAGGGCGCTCGGGGCAGGTCGTGCCGCCCGGGCACGCGGTGCGCTCGACCCGTGCCCCGCGCCGCACGCTCGACGAGATGCTGCGCCAGTCGGGCGTGATCCGCGCGGAGAACACCCACCACCTGGTCGACATCGCCCAGCTCCTGGCGTACCAGCCGCTGCCGAGCGGGCGGCGCATCGGTCTGCTCACGTCGTCGGCCGCCCTCACCGCGCTCGTCGCGGAAGCCGTGGGGTCTGCCGGTCTCGTGGTCTCGGACCGGTCGGGCTTCGTGGCCGAGGACGCCGACGACGACGAGGTCGAGGCCGCGGTCGAGGCGATCTTCGCCCCCGACGCGTGCGACGTCGTCGTCGCGGTGCACGTGCCCACGGTGCGACCGCGCGGAGAGGTGTTCTCGCGGGCCGTCGCGCGCGCGGCCGCGGCGAGCGGGCGCACCACGGTCGCGAGCGTCCTGGGCATGCACGGGCTCGCCGAGGAGCTCTCGGCCCCCGACCCGGCGGACCCGGACGGCCCGCCCGTGCACGTGCCGGCGTACTCGACGCCCGAGGACGCGGTCGCCGCGGTCGGCGCAGTGGTCGGCTACGCCCGCTGGCGTGAGGCCGACCACGGGACGGTCGAGCGACCGACGGGCGTCGACTCCGACGGGGCGCGCGCCCTGGTCGAGCAGGTGCTCGTCGGGGACACCGTGGTCGACCTCGAGGCCCAGGACGTCGCGCGCCTGCTCGCGGCCTACGGGATCGAGCTGTGGCCCTCGCGCCGCGTCCGCACGGCCGACGAGGCCGTCGCGGCGGCGCGCGAGATCGGCTGGCCCGTGGCGCTCAAGAGCACCGCCGAGTCGCTGCGGCACCGTGCGGACCTGGGGGGAGTGCGCCTCGACATCGGCGACGAGGACGAGCTGCGCGACGACGTCGAGCAGATGCGCCAGACGCTCGCGGCCGTGCTGCCGGGGGTGCTCGGCCCGGGGGGCGGCACGGACGCGTCCGTGGACGGTGGGGGCCCCGCGCCCTTCGAGGTCCAGCGCATGGCCGACGCGGGCGTCGCGTGCGTCGTGCGCTCGACCGAGGACCAGCTGTTCGGCCCGGTCGTCTCGTTCGGTCTCGCGGGCGACGCGGTCGACCTCCTGGGCGACGTGAGCTACGGCGTGCCGCCGCTCACGGACGTCGACGTCGCGACCATGGTCCGCTCGATCCGCGCCGCGCCCCGCCTGTTCGGGTACATGGGCGCGCCCGTCGCGGACACGGCGGCCCTCGAGGACCTGCTCGCCCGCGTCTCGCTCATGGCCGACGAGCTGCCCGAGCTGCGCAGCGTCGAGATCTACCCCGTCGTGGTCGCCGAGCACGGCGCGGCGGTGCTGGGCGCCCGCGTCCAGGTCGCGGGCGCCCAGCGCGCCGACACGCTGCGCCGCGCCCTGCCGGGCTGAGGCGTCCACAGGCGCCCGAGGGGCCGGGACGTCCACAGCCCGGGGCGGACTGGCCCCGCCGCGTCGAGCGGTGGGAGAATGCCCGGGTGCCATCTGCTGAATCTGCCTCCCGGACCGACCTGACCTCCCAGCTGCGCCGCGCCGGCTACTACCCCGAGCTGGTCCAGGACGTCCTCGACGTCGCGATCGCCGGCGAGGAGGCTCGTGTCCCACCTGGTGTACGCCGAGACGACGTTCGACACCGAGGTCCGTCGCCACCTGACCGTCCTGGTCCTGACTCCGACGCGCCTCATCACGGCCCACGTCGACGACCACCCGGCGGACAGCGAGAACCCCTCGGCGTCCGCGGCCGCGACCACCGAGTCGGTGCCGATCACCGAGCTGCGTTCGGTCTCGCTCACGCACGTCGTCCTCGACCCGGAGAAGCACCGCAGCGGCACGCCCCCCATCGAGGTCACGCTCGCGATCGGGTGGGGAGCCGTCTCGCGCGTCGACCTGGAGCCCGCGCAGTGCCCCGACCCGGGCTGCGAGGCCGACCACGGCCTGACCGGCCAGATCACCCCCGACGACATCGTGGTGCGCGTGAGCGCCGAGGCGGAGGGCCGCGACGCCGTGCGCAACGCGCTCGCGTTCGCGCGCGAGCTGCTCGACGGCGACGGCCCGCCGCGACGCAGGCCGGGCGAGCCGGTGACGGTCCTCCCGGAGGTCCTGCCCGACGGCCTGCTCGCTCCCCGCTACGACGGTCTCGCGCTCAGCTCGGTCCTGCCCGCGGCCGCGGGCGCGCTCGGGGTCGACCTCACGACGGCCACGGGGACCCGTTCGACCCAGGCGCGGACAGACCTCGCGCTGCCCACCGCGGACCGGGTGTGCGTCGTCCTGGTCGACGGGCTCGGCCACGCCAACCTCACCGAGCGCGCCGGGCACGCCCCGTTCCTGCGCTCGCTCCTCGCGTCCTCGCGCGTGCTCACCTCGAGCTTTCCCAGCACGACCGCCGCAGCGATCGGGACCTTCGGCACGGGCACCTCGCCCGGGCGGACGGGCATGCTCGGTTACACCCAGCGCAACGCCGTCACGGGACGCCTGGCGAACATGGTCTCGTGGGAGGGCGCGGCACCGCCCCAGGAGCTCCAGCAGGAGCCGCCCGTCCTCGAGCAGGTCGCGGCCACGGGCCGTGAGGTCCTGTCGGTGGGCCCCGCGCGCTTCGCGGGCTCGGGCATGACCGTGGCCGCCCTGCGCGGCGCGCGCTACGTCGCGGCGGAGTCCATCGCGGACCGGGTCGACACGGTCGCCTGGGAGCTCACGGCCCCCGGCCTGGTGTACCTGTACTGGGGAGACGTCGACAAGGCGGGCCACCATCACGGCTGGCGCTCGCGGCAGTGGGGCGACGCGCTCTCCGACCTCGACCGCGAGCTCGGGCGCCTGGCCCGGTCGCTGCCGCACGGCACGCTGCTGCTCGTCACGGCGGACCACGGGATGGTCGACGTCGACCGCTCGCAGCGCTGGGACGTCGCGACGACGCCCGCGCTGGGCCGCGGGGTCGCGCTCGTGGGCGGTGAGCCGCGTGCTGTGCACGTCTACACGCACCCGGACCAGGCCTCGGCCGTGGCCGGGCGCTGGTCCGAGGTCCTGGGGGACGCGGCCCTCGTCGCGCTGCGTGAGGACGCGGTCGCGGCGGGCTGGTTCGGCCCGGTCGCCGAGCACGTGCTCCCGACGATCGGCGACGTCGTGGTCGCGATGCGCGGTCGCGCCACGGTCGTGGACTCGCGGACCCAGACGCCGGCCTCGATGCAGCTCGTCGGGGTCCACGGCTCCCTCACGCGCACCGAGATGCAGGTCCCGCTGCTCGTCACGACCACCTGAGCACCACGCCTCCGTCCGGGTGCCGTGAGCGCCCGGGCACCACACCTCCGGGACCTGTTCCCCTCCACCGAAAGGTCCACGACCGTGGCTGAGCTCGTCTTCTTCTCCGGGACGATGGACTGCGGAAAGTCCACCCTCGCGCTCCAGCTCGACCACAACCACAGCGCGCGGGGCCGTTGCGGGCTGATCTTCTCGCGCAACGACCGCGCAGGGACGGACCGCCTGTCCTCGCGCCTGGGGCTCGAGGTCGCCGCGCACGAGGTCCGCGACGACACCGACTTCTGGACCTTCGTGGTCGACCGAGCGCACACGCGGCACCACGGTCGACTACCTGATCTGCGACGAGGCCCAGTTCTACTCGACGAACCAGGTCGAGCAGCTGGCCCGGCTGGTGGACGAGGTCGAGATCGACGTCTACGCGTTCGGGATCACGGCCGACTTCCGCACGCGGCTCTTCCCGGGCTCGGCCCGGCTCATCGAGCTCGCCGACCGCGTCGAGGTGCTCCAGGTGCAGTCGCTGTGCTGGTGCGGTGCGCGTGCGACGCACAACGCGCGCACGATCGACGGCTGGATGGTCGTCGAGGGGGCCCAGGTCGTGGTCGGCAACACGGGCGAGAGCGCGAGCGAGGTCGCGTACGAGGTCCTGTGCCGCAGGCACCACATGCGCCGCATGACGTCGGTGTCCGCGCGGCTGCGCTCGACGACCGCGGACGGGCTCGCGCTCGACCTGCCCGGGGCCGCGGGGTAGGGGCCCTTCCCAGGCCTCACGCTCCGCTGCGCGCCCCCGGCCGACGCGTCAGCCGGAGAGCGGAGCAGGGCCCGTCAGTGCTCGGGCTTGGCGCCGAACACGATCTCGTCCCACGAGGGGACGCTGGCTCGCGTCTTGCGCGGACGGCGCGGTTCGCCCGTGCGGGGGGTGGGGCGTTCGCCGTGCTCACCGGTCGCGTCGGTCTCGTCGCGCTCGCTCCGCAGGGACCCGACGACGTCGCGCCCCCCGTGCGAGGACGCGCCCGGACGCGAAGGGCTCTCCCCGGCGGCCCCGTCTCCGTCCCCGTGAGCATCGGTCGCACCACGGTCGTCGTCGGGCTCGTGCTGACCGCGGTGGCCAGTGCCCGCCGGGTGCCCCGAGCCCCGGTGCGACGACGACGCGTCGTGCGTTCCGTCGTCGGGCACCGGACGCTGCTCCTTGCGGCTCGCCTTGCTCAGCGAGAAGACCTTGGCCCCTGCGGGCTCCTCGTCCGCCGGCTCCTCGTCCCGGCGCCCCGACCGCTCGCCGAGGTCGAACGTCTGCGGCGGACCGAACCCCTCGAACGGGGCCGGGGGCTCGTCACGGTGCTGGCGGACGCCACGGCGCTGGCTGAGGTCGTCGAGCATCGACGAGGTCGAGTCCGCCTCCTCGCGCAGCGGAGAGGGGGCGTCGCTCGCGTCCGCCGGTTCTGCGGGCGACGAGGCGGACGGTGCCGACCGGGCCGTCGACGGCGACGGTCCCGGCGACGCCTGGTCGCCCCGGGCCGAGTGGTCGAAGAGCGCGCCGCGGACCCCGCGGACGGGCTCCTCGGCGACGTCCGTGCCCGACAACCAGCGAGCCTCGTCCTCGAGCGCGTGCAGCGTGCGGTTCTGGGGGTCGTACGACCAGCGCGCGCTGCGCGCACGGTCACCGATGAGGAACAGCGCCGTGACGGTCCACGGGCCCGCGTGCGTGCGCGCGGCGGACCACTCGACGTCGTCCTCGGCGACCCCCCGTGCCGTGAGGCGTTCGGAGACCACCTCGCCCAGCGTGGGGGAGTCCTCGTCGTGGCCCGCGCGGTTCTTGAGCACCTGACCCACGACGTACTCCTGCTCGGCGAGCACGGGGCCCTCGAAGCGGTGGACCTGCTCGATCGGGATGCCGGCCTTCTCGGCCACCTCGCGGGCGCTGAGGCCCGCGCGGAGCTGTGCCTGGATCTCGCGCACGGGCAGCACGTCGGGGGACTGCGAGCGCAGCTGTTCGAGCTGGGCGCGGTCGCGGCGCATGGCGGCGCGCAGCGCGTCGTCGACGGGCAGGGTGAAGCGCGCACCGTCCGGTCCGGCGAGGACGAGATGCTCCCCGTCCTCGTGCACCCTCACCAGCTCAAGCTCACTCATGAATCCTCCAACGACGTCGCAGACCGGCTCGTCGCCGGTGGGCCTGCACTCCCGAGAGTGCCACCCCGGCGCGCCGGGACGGCGCAGGCGGCTCGGTGTGCCGCCCGGTGAGGTCTGCTGGGATGATTCTCCCCGTGATCGAGTTCCCCCTGGACGACGTCCTCGAGCTGGGCGCGGTGTTCTGCGCCGCGCTGTCCGGAGGGCTGGCCGCGATCCGCAAGTCCTTCGACATCTTCGGGGTCCTGGTGCTGGCCTGGGCGACCGGGCTGGGCGGCGGGATGCTGCGCGACGTGCTCATCGGTGCCATACCCCCTGTCGGGATCTCGAGCTGGAGGCTCGTGGTCGCGGCGCTCGCGGCGGGTGTCGTCATCTACTTCTTCCACCCACGCCTCGAACGCATGCGCCGCGCCATCATCGTGCTGGACGCCGGCGCGCTCGCGCTCTTCGTCGTGATCGGGACGACCAAGGGGCTCGACTACGGCGTGGGGATGATGGCTGCGGTCATCGTGGGGACGCTCACGGGGATCGGGGGCGGGATCCTGCGCGACCTGCTGAGCAGCGAGGCGCCGCTCATCCTCCAGGACCGCCAGTTCTACGCGGTGCCCGCGATCGTCGGCGCCTCGATCACGGCCGTCCTGTGGCACGAGGGGTGGCTCACGCTCTGGAGCCAGCTCGCGACGATCGCCCTGGTGCTCGGCTTCCGGCTGATCTCGCTCCGGCTGGGGTGGACCGTCCCGGGGCCGTGGTCGGGTCGTCGCGGGGGTGCGGGGTCGGGCAGGATGTGAGCCGTGACCTTCTTCATCGATGACCCCCGCCTGCCCGACGACGTCACGATCGCCGCTCTGCGCGCGCTCGCCGAGGCCATGGCTCGGGAGGCGGGAGCGCTCGTGCGCGAAGGCCGCCCCGAGCACGTCGAGGTGGCCGCGACCAAGTCGAGCGCGGTCGACGTCGTGACGGCCATGGACGCCGAGTCGGAGGCCCTGCTGCGCCGGATCATCGCGCGCGAGCGGCCCGACGACGCGATCCTCGGCGAGGAGGAGGGGGCCTCCGAGGGGACGTCTGGCCTCACCTGGGTCATCGACCCGATCGACGGCACCGTCAACTACCTCTACTCGGTGGCCTCGTACGCGATCTCGGTCGCGGTCGTCGCAGGTCCCCCGGACCCCGCGCAGTGGACCGTGCTCGCGGGGGCGGTGCACTCGATCGTCGACGGCCGTACCTGGACCGCGGCGCTCGGGGCGGGCGCGACGCTCGACGGTGAGCCCGTGCACGTCAACCCGGCCGGGCCGCTCGCGACCTCGTTGGTCGGTACCGGGTTCGCGTACGACGCCGAGCGGCGCCGCCACCAGGCCGAGGTCCTGACGACGGTCCTGCCGCAGGTCCGCGACATCCGCAGGCTCGGGTCCGCGGCGATCGACCTGTGCCTGGTCGCGACCGGGAGCCTCGACCTGTACTACGAGCGCGGTCTGAACCCGTGGGACCTCGCGGCCGGGGCGCTCGTGGCCCAGGAAGCAGGAGCGCTCGTGACCGGCCTGCGGGGGCGCCCGGCCGGCGCGGCGATGACGGTCGCCGGACCGCCTGCCACGGTCGAGGCGCTCGTCGCGGTCCTCGAGTCGGCGGGGGCTGATGCGGGGGTCTGACCTCTGGGCGGTCGCGGGGTCATGCGCGGGGTGATGAGGAACACCCCGCTCCGAGGGTGCGCCCGCGCGGTTTATGGTGCAGAATCCGGGGGCCACCGGGAACAATTCCGGGTGGCGGAGCATTACACCGCGTACACCAGTCAGGACGTCTCGCGAAGCGTCCTACGGAGTGCCAGTTCGACGGCCTTCGCCGGACCGAACGACCCCCATGTTCGACCACGACGTTCCGGAGTGTGACCCCACAGATGGCAACTGACTACGACGCCCCCCGCAAGAGCGAAGAGGATCTCAGCGAGGACTCGATCCAAGAGCTGCAGGCCCGTCGCTCCGACAAGAGCTCGGGCGTTGTGGACGAGGACGAGACCGAAGCTGCCGAAGGGTTCGAGCTCCCGGGCGCGGACCTGTCCGGCGAAGAGTTCTCGGTCCGTGTGCTGCCTCGGCAGGCTGACGAGTTCACCTGCTCGAGCTGCTTCCTCGTGCACCACCGCAGCCAGCTCGCGTACGAGAAGAACGGGCAGCAGATCTGCTCGGAGTGCGCGGCCTGAGCGCCGAACTCCCTCACGACGAACGGCCGCCACCCCTCGGGGTGGCGGCCGTTCGCGCGTGCGGGGTGGTCCGGGGCGGGTGGCCCCGTGGCGGACCGGGGGGTCGGCGGCTCAGGCCGTCGCGGACCGCGCCGAGGCCGTGATCGCTGCGGCGAGCGCGGGGGCGTGGCGTGTGGAGACGAGCCAGTAGGGCGTCGGGTCGGCCGGGTCGTCCACCTCGACCCGGACTCCGGTGCGGGCCCAGGCACGCAGGCACACGTACGCACGTGCGTCGAGACCCGGGCCGAGCTCGTGGGTCATCGCCTCGCGGTCCAGGATCGCGACGTCGCGCAGGAGCGCGGTGGGGATGACGGCCCGCCCGGCGCGCAGGTGAGCCGTGCCGTCGGGGCCGGGACCCACCGAGACCACGGGCGACGTCCACCAGAGCAGGCCGACGAGGACCACGAGGGCGATGCCCGCAGTGACGTAGGACAGGACGTCGTCCACGGGCCACAGGGCGACGCCCAGGATGACGGCGAAGGCGACGGCGGCGGACCAGCCGCCGGGTCCGGGCAGGAGGCGTTCGCGGTAGGCGGCGTCAGGCTGAGGCATGGGTTCATCATCCCAGGTCCGCGAGGTGCCCCGTGGCGATGTTCGCCGCCCCGCCCGTCGAGCACTAGGCTCTGCGGGTGCCCATCGAAGAACCCGCGCCCTCGCGCGTGCCCGTGCCCTCGTCCGCCCGCCCGGGCGACGTCGAGGTGCTCGTCCAGCTGCTCGACGACGTCGCCTCGGTCCCGTCGTACGCCCACCCGGGCGACGCCGGGGCGGACCTCGTGACGACCGTGGACGTGGAGATCGCGCCGCACGGCCGGGCGACCGTGCCCACCGGGCTCGCGATCGCGCTCCCGGACGGGTACGCGGCGTTCGTGCACCCGCGCTCGGGCCTGGCCGCTCGGCACGGTCTGACGATCGTCAACGCGCCCGGGACGGTCGACGCGGGGTACCGCGGTGAGATCAAGGTGATCCTGCACAACACGGACGCGTCGGAGCCGGTCGTCCTGCACCGCGGCGACCGCATCGCGCAGCTCGTGATCCAGAAGGTCGAGCACGCGCGCTTCCTCCAGGCGCAGAGGCTGCCCGGCTCGCACCGGGGCGAGGGTGGGTTCGGCTCGAGCGGCGGGTGGGCCGCCGCGCAGTGAGCCCGACGGCCCGTCGTGTTCGCTCGTGGCCGAGGACGGTCACGGGAGCGGCGCGGCGGTCTAGTGTGGTGGGGACGGGGATCGGTGCACGCCGTCCCGTACGAGTCGCTGTCGATGGTCGACGCGGCGAAGAGCTGAAGGAGAGCTTCCGTGGGTTTGTTCCGGCGTAGTGCGTCGCAGCAGTCGAGCGACGAGGCGGTCGTCGCCGAGGGCTCCGGGTCCGTGGAGGCTCCGGCGGGCGCGGACGAGAGCTCGGCTCCCGTGGCCCCGGCCGCGGGCGCTCGCGGCCCGTTCGACTCCTCGCAGGTCAGCGAGCTCGGAGCCCGCGCGGACCTCGGGGCCATCTGGCTCCCGGGCGTCCCGGGCATGGAGCTGCGCATGGAGGTCGACAAGAAGACCCAGAAGATCACGGGGGCCGCCGCGGCGGTCAACGGTTCGGCGCTGCAGGTCCAGGCGTTCGCCGCACCCAAGACCATGGGCATCTGGGACGAGATCCGCGAGGAGATCGCCGAGTCCGTGACCCAGCAGGGCGGGACGGTCGACGACATCCCCGGTCCGTTCGGTCGCGAGCTGCTCGCGAAGCTTCCCGGTCACGGGCCCGGACGGCCAGCGCGGCTTCCGTGCGGCCCGGTTCGTGGGCGTCGACGGCCCGCGCTGGTTCCTGCGCGGGGTCCTCACGGGCAAGGCCGCCGTGGACCCGGAGGCGGCGCGCCTGCTCGAGTCGGTCTTCGCCAACATCGTCGTGGTCCGGGACAACAACGCCCGGCCGCCGCGCGACCTGCTGGCCATGCACCTTCCCGGCCAGGCGCCGCGTCCTGCGGTCGCCGCTCCCGAGGGCGCGGCCCCGTCGCTCCCGGCCTTCGACCCGCTCACGCGCGGGCCCGAGATCACCGAGAGGCGCTGACCCGAGATGTCGCTGCGTCAGGCCCTGCACGCGGTGCTGGCCTCCCAGGAGGAGATCGCCGCGGACGAGGAACGTCACGAGGCGTCTCAGCAGACGGGGTGCTCGGCGGTCGCGGACCTCGCGAACCGCAAGCGGGCCCACGTCTCGGGGGTCCTACGGTCCGTGATCCTGCGGCCCCGGGAAGGGGTGCCGACGGTCGAGGCCGAGCTGTACGACGGCTCCGGCTCGCTCGACCTGGTGTGGCTCGGTCGTCGGCGCATCGCCGGGATCGAGCCGGGACGCCGCGTCCGTGTCGAGGGCCTGGTCTGCGAGATCGCCGGCCGGCGCACCATGTTCAACCCCCGCTACGAGCTGCGCCCCCGCGCCGGCGAGTGAGCCCGTGACCCACCCCGCAGGCGAGAGAGACGACATGACGCACGAGCACCCTGCCGCCCCCGAGCCGCTCGCCCGGGAGGTGGAGGAGGTCGCTGACGCGATCGACGACGTCGTGCCCCCGGACGAGGGCGCCGCGCGGGGCGTGCGTGCCCTGACGGGGGAGTCGTTCTCGCTCGCCGACTCGATCGGCGGGGTGCGCGGGCTCGTGGAGTCCATGGCCCCGGGACTCGTGTTCGTCGTCGTCTTCATCGCCACGGGCAACACGCTCCAGCCCGCGCTCATCGCGTCGGTCGCGGTGGCGCTCGTCGCTGTGGCGGCGCGGCTGGTCCAGCGCACGCCCATCACGCAGGCCTTCGGAGGCTTCCTGGGGGTCGCGATCGGCGTGCTGTGGGCCTGGAAGTCGGGCGAGGCCCAGAACTACTACGCCGCAGGGCTGCTGACCAATGCGGCGTACCTGGTCGCCATGGCGGTCTCGGTGCTGGTGCGCTGGCCCGTGGTGGGGCTGGTCGTCGAGGCGTTGCGCAGCGGGTGGACGGACGGGGACAAGGTCAAGGCCGCGGTCGCGTCGAGCGAGGAGCCCGACGCCGGAGCCACCTCCGCAGCACCGGTCGAGCCGGGCGAGACGCGGGTCGCGAGCGAGGACGAGGAAGCCACCCCGGGGGCCTTCGCGACGTGGGCCCGTCGTTGGCGCGGGGACGCGGACCTCATGCGTCGCTACGCGCTCGCGACGTGGCTGTGGGTCGGTATGTTCGCGCTGCGCCTGGCCGTGCAGGTCCCGCTCTTCATGGCCGGCGTGGACGCGGTCGCGTGGCTCGGTACGGCCCGCCTCGTCATGGGCATCCCCCTGTGGGCGCTCACGCTCTGGGTGACCTGGCTGCTGGTCCGGCGCCCGCGGGCCACCGACGAGGAGCCCGCTGCCCCTGCGCAGGCCTGAGCCGAGCTGCCGCTGCGGGTCCTGAGCCGGTCAGAGCACCTGACCGGAGAGGCGGCCCGTGCCCGGCGGGCCGGGTGCGGGCCGCCTCCGAGCGGTCAGACAGGCAGGCCCGTGGTCTCGTCGACGATACCGGTGCCGCCGTCGTCGGTCGGGTCGACCAGCACCTTGAGCAGGGCGGCCTCGTCGACGTCCCGACCCGTCACGATGAGCAGCTCGTCGCCCACCTCGAGGGTGTCGTCGATGCTCGGCGTGATCGGCTGTGTCCCGCGCACGATCGCCGCGAGGACCGTGTCCTGGGGCCACGCGACCTGCCCGACCCGGGTGCCGATGAGCGGCGAGTCCGGAGGGAGCGTGAGCTCCAGGATGTCCGCGCCCGACTGGTGGAACGTGAAGATCCGCACCAGGTCGCCGACCGCGACGGCCTCCTCGACCATCGAGGTCATGATGCGCGGGGTCGACACGGCGACGTCCACGCCCCACGACTCGTCGAACATCCACTCGTTCTTCGGGTTGTTGACGCGGGCGACCGTGCGCGGCACGCCGAACTCCGTCTTGGCGAGCAGCGAGACGACGAGGTTGACCTTGTCGTCTCCCGTGGCGGCGACGATCACGTCGCACTCGTCGACCTTGGCCTCCGAGAGGGTCGAGAGCTCGCACGCGTCCGCGAGGAGCCAGTCCGCGTCGGCCACCTGCGCGACCCGCATCGCCGCGGGCTGCTTGTCGATGATGGTGACCTCGTGGTCATGGCTGAGCAGCTCGCGGGCGATCGAACGCCCCACAGAACCCGCTCCGACGACGACGACGCGCATCAGTTCTCCTTGAGTGAGGGGGCGTGCGTGAGGACGCGCTCGACCATGGGGGCGTCCGCGCTGCGCATGAGGACGTGCAGCACGTCGTTCTCCTGCAGCACGGTGCTGGGGGTCGCGCAGGACCCCCTCGCCGAACCGTCCGAGGAACGCGACCCGCGCACCCGTCGCCGACTCGATGGTCCCGACCGCGTGGCCGACCCAGCCCGGGTGGAAGTCGGTCTGCGCGAGGCGGACCTGGCCCGAGGGGTCGCGGTACTCGTCGGTCGCGCCGAGGGGGAGCATGCGGCGCAGGACCTGGTCCGAGGTCCAGCGGACGGTCGCGACCGTCGGGATGCCCGAGGCGCTGGTAGATCTCCGCGCGGTGCGGGTCGTAGATGCGGGCCACGACGTTGTCGACGCCGTACGTCTCGCGCACCACGCGCGCGGCGAGGATGTTCGAGTTGTCGCCGTCGGAGACCGCGGCGAACGCGTAGGCGTCCTCGATGCCCGCCTGGACGAGCGTGTCCCGGTCGAACCCGAGGCCCGTGACCTTCTTGCCGGAGAACTCCGCGGACAGCCGTCGGAAGGCGTCGGGGTTCTGGTCGACCACGGCCACCGAGTGGCCGCGGTTCTCGAGAGACTGGGCGAGGGTGGCGCCGACACGGCCACATCCCATGATCACGAAGTGCACGAGCGAAACGCTACCGCGACGGCGTGACGTCCACGTACAGGAGCCGGGCGTGCAGACCCGTCGGGCCGTGGACGGGTCAACGGCCCCGAGAGGGCCTAGCATGGGCCAACGTGTCGGATATCGCTGATGCCGCCAAACGATTGCTGCTCGGACGTCCCGTCCGCAGCGACGACCTGGGGCACACCCTGCTACCGAAGCGCATCGCGCTCCCGGTCTTCGCCTCGGACGCGCTCTCGTCCGTCGCGTACGCCCCGGACGAGATCCTGCTGACCCTCTCGATCGCCGGCCTGGCGGCCACGACCATCTCCCCGTGGGTGGGGCTGGCGGTCGTCGTCGTCCTGCTGACCGTGGTGGCGTCGTACCGACAGAACGTGCATGCCTACCCCTCGGGCGGCGGGGACTACGAGGTCGCGACCGTCAACCTGGGACCGACCGCGGGCGTCGGCGTCGCGTCGGCGCTCATGGTCGACTACGTCCTGACGGTGGCGGTCTCGATCTCCTCGGGTGCGCAGTACGCCGCTGCGGCGTTGCCGTTCCTGCGGGGCCACGAGGCGGCGTTCGCGATCACCCTGGTCGTGCTGCTGACCCTGGTCAACCTGCGTGGGGTCAAGGAGTCGGGCTCGTTCTTCGCGATCCCCGTGTACCTGTTCATGTTCGCGATCGGGATGACGGCCGTCGTCGGGTTCGTCCGGTACGCCATGGGCAACCTGCCCATGGCCGAGAGCTCGACCTACGAGCTCGTCGCGGAGAGCCATTTCGACCAGGGGCTCACCGGGCTCGCGGGGGCGTTCCTCGTCGCGCGCGCCTTCGCGTCGGGCTGTGCGGCCCTCACGGGTGTCGAGGCGATCAGCAACGGCGTGCCGGCGTTCAAGAAGCCCAAGTCGCGCAACGCGGCCACGACGCTCGCCCTGCTCGGGTCGATCTCGGCCTTCATGATCATGGCGATCCTCTTCCTCGCCCAGAAGACCGGTGTGCACTTCGCCGAGAACCCGCCCGAGCAGCTCACGATCGACGGTCAGCCCGTCCCCGAGAACTTCGTGCAGGACCCGGTCATCGGCCAGCTCGCGCAGGCGGTCTTCCAGGGTTTCCCGATCGCGTTCTACCTCGTGGCCGCCGTCACGGGTCTCATCCTCGTCTTCGCGGCCAACACGGCGTTCAACGGTTTCCCGGTGCTCGCCTCGATCCTGGCCAAGGACGGCTACCTCCCACGCCAGCTGCACACGCGCGGGGACCGCCTCGCCTTCTCGAACGGGATCGTGACGCTCGCGGTCGCGGCGATCGCCCTCATCTGGGCGTTCGACGCCCAGGTCACGCGCCTGATCCAGCTCTACATCGTGGGCGTGTTCGTGTCCTTCACGCTGTCCCAGCTCGGGATGATCAAGCACTGGACGCGTGAGCTCCGCACCACCCCGGACCCGCGATTCCGTACCAAGATGAAGCGCTCGCGCGTGGTCAACACGATCGGGTTCGGCATGACCGGCACCGTCCTGGTCATCGTGCTGCTCACCAAGTTCACGCACGGCGCGTGGATCGCGATCCTCGCGATGGCGGTCGTGTTCGTGCTCATGCGGGCGATCCGCAAGCACTACGACTCGGTACGCGACGAGCTCACGCTGGGCGAGGACCCCGCCGCCGCGCGCGCGCTGCCGAGCCGGGTCCACGCGCTCGTCCTGGTCTCCAAGCTGCACAAGCCCACCATGCGGGCCCTGGCCTACGCCCGGGCCTCGCGCCCCTCGGTGCTCGAGGCGGTGACGGTCGGCGTCGACGCGGACGAGGTCGCCGAGTTCACCGCGGAGTGGGAGGCGCTCGACATCCCGGTCCCGCTGCGCGTCCTGGACTCGCCGTTCCGCGAGATCACCCGACCGATCCTGTCCTACGTACGCTCGATCCACCGCGAGAGCCCGCGCGACCTCGTGGTGGTCTACATCCCCGAGTACGTCGTGGGGCACTGGTGGGAGCACCTCCTGCACAACCAGAGCGCGCTGCGCCTCAAGGGGCGGCTCCTGTTCACCCCGGGAGTGGTCGTGGCCTCGGTGCCGTGGCAGCTCTCCTCGACCAAGGGGCAGACGGGTCTCGAGAAGGAGGGTTTCGCGGCCCAGAAGCGGATCAACCGCCGCTACTGAGCGCGGACGTGTGCGGGCCCACGGGGCGTGCGGCACCGGTTCGGGGACGAGCTCCGTCCGCGTCCGGGATACTAGGGGGGTGTCTGAAACCCTGAACTCCACTCCCACCGCCCCTGAGTCTCACCCTCTGGTCGAGCTCGAGGTCGGGCCGGTCGCGCACGGTGGCCACTGCGTCGCCAGGCTCGACGGGCGCGTCGTCTTCGTCCGGCACGCGCTGCCGGGGGAGCGGGTGCTCGCTCGTCTCACCGAGGACGGTGACACCGCGAAGTTCTGGCGGGCTGACGCGATCGAGATCCTCGAGCCCTCGCCGGACCGCGTTCCTGCGGCCTGGCCTGCGGCGGGTGCAGGCGGGGCGGGGGGCGGCGAGCTCTCCCACGTCTCCCTGCCGGCGCAGCGTCGCTGGAAGGCCGCGGTCCTCCAGGAACAGCTCACGCGACTGGCCGACCTTGACCTTCAGGTAGAGGTTGAGGGTGCTCCGGGCGACGACGAGCGCGGTGGCCTCGGCTACCGCACCCGGATCGACCTCGTCGCGGACGACAAGGGCCGCGCCGGCATGCGGGTCTTCCGGTCGCACGACGTCGTCCCGCTCGACGAGATGCCGCTCGCGACCCCGGAGGTCGCGGCGCTGGCCGAGGCAGAGGAGGTCTTCACGCGGCGCTGGCGTCCGGGCACCCGGCTCGAGCTCGTCGCGCCGGCCGGCGGCAGCGACCCGATCCTGCTCGTCGACGGGGTCGTGTGGCACTCGGGTCACATCGACCGCCGCCCGCACGCGCGCCGCGCCGTGACCGAGACCGTCACGGTCGCCGGCACCGAGCACACCTTCCGCGTCGCGGCCGACGGGTTCTGGCAGGTCCACCGTGAGGCGCCCGCGCTGCTCGCGGAGGCCGTGCTGGCCGCCGCCGGCCCGCTCGAGGAGGCGACCGTCGTCGACCTGTACTCGGGGGCCGGGCTCTTCACGCTCCCGCTCGCCGACGCCGTCGGCGAGACGGGACGCGTCGTCGCGATCGAGGGCGACGAGCGGGCCGTCAAGGACGCGCGTCGCAACGCGTTCGAGAAGCCCCAGGTCGAGCTGCACCACGGCCCGGTCGAGAAGGTCCTCGCGGCCAAGGACCACGCGGCGCCCACGGCCGACGTCGTGGTGCTCGACCCGCCCCGGACCGGCGCCGGCCGCAAGGTCGTCGACGCGGTCGCCGCGCTGCAGGCCCCGCGCGTCGTGTACGTCGCGTGCGACCCCGCCGCGCTCGCACGGGACATCGCCTACTTCGCGAAGCACGGCTACACGGTCGAGTCCGTCAGGGGCTACGACCTGTTCCCGCACACCCACCACGTCGAGGCGATCGCGGTCCTCACGCGCTGACCCGTCCCGGGGCCGGGCCGCACAGGGGCCGTCCAGGCACCGCTCAGGTCGGCCCGGGACGCTGGTCTCGCAGCAGGCGGTTCACCTGTCGCCCGGAGAGGATCCGGGCGACGATGGACTGATGCGCCGGGAGCCTCCGGCGATGGGCAGAGCGGAAGAGGGCGCATGCAGGTCACCGTGGTCGTGCCGACGTACAACGAGGGTCCGAACGTCGAGGAGCTCGTGGGGCGGCTCGCCGCCGCGGTCGACGGGATCGACGCGGAGGTGCTGTTCGTCGACGACTCGACCGACGACACCCCTGCGGTCGTCGCTCACGTGGCCGGGTCGTCGAGCCTGCCGATCCGGCTGATCCACCGTGAGGAGCCGGTCGGCGGTCTGAGCGGCGCGGTCGTCGAAGGGCTCGGCGAGGCCCGTGGGGAGTGGGTCGTGGTCATGGACGGCGACCTGCAGCATCCGCCGGAGATGGTGCCGGTCCTGCTGGAGACCGCGGCCTCCACGGGGGCGGACATCGTGGTCGCCTCGCGGTACGTGGGCGGGGGGGACGCGGGCGGGCTCGACGGACGGTGGCGGCACCTGGTCTCGTCGGCCAGCTCGCTGCTCGCGCGCTCGATGTTCCCGGTGCGGCTGCGGAACGTGACCGATCCCATGACGGGGTTCTTCGCCGTCCGCACGGCCGCGATCGACGTCGGCGCGCTGCGCCCGCGGGGGTTCAAGATCCTGCTGGAGATCCTGGCGCGCAACAAGGTCCAGGTCGTCGAGGAGCCGTTCGTGTTCGGGGAGCGGTTCGCGGGGGAGTCCAAGGCGACGTTCGCGAACGGTCTGCGCTACCTCCAGCAGCTCACCGCACTCCGGTTCGGGCGGATGTCGACGTTCGCGCTGGTCGGGGCGTTCGGCGCCGTGATGAACCTGGCGATCATGTGGGGCCTCGAGCAGGTCGGGGTGCACTACATGCCTGCTGCGGTGGTCTCGGCGGCCGTCACGATCGTGACGAACTTCCTGCTGCTCGAGCACTTCGTCTTCCACGACCTGCGCGACGAAGGGCGCAACGTGTGGAAGCGCGCCGCGCAGTCGTTCACGTTCAACGGCATCGAGGCCGCGGTGCGGCTGCCGTTCCTGCACTGGCTCGTGGTGCTCACCGGCATGCCACCGGTCCTGGCCCAGGCGCTGACCCTGGTCGTCGCGTTCCTCCTGCGTTTCGTCTTCCACGCCCAGGTCGTCTACCGCCCCCGCAAGAGCGAGCCCGAGCCGGTCGTCCCGCTCACGGGGGAGAAGACGGCCCCTGCCGCGGACGAGGACTGAGCGTGCCGTGCGGCCCGGCGCCCCCGGGTGCCCTTCCTCCTCGACAGGGCAGAACCGCTGCTGACGGGCACAATCGACAGGTGAGCACCTCTGCCGACGACGGCGCCCCTGCGACAGGACCGGACGGCCTGCCGCACGCTGCGTCGTCGGGCACGGTGACCGCGGGGCCGCGCGGACTGAGCGCCCAGGAGGTGGCCGCGCGCGTCGAGGCCGGGCAGACCAACCGGACCTCGCAGGCGACCTCGCGCTCGCTCAGCGCGATCCTGCGGTCCAACGTCTTCACGCTCTTCAACCTGATCCTCGCGATCGCCGTGACCCTCGTGCTCCTCACGGGCCGGTGGCCCGACGCGGTCTTCGGGTTCGTCGTGGTCATCAACGCGGGGATCGGGATCGTGACCGAGTACCGCGCCAAGCGGACCCTCGACCGCCTCTCGATCCTCACCGCTCCCTCTGCCCGGGTGGTGCGCGACGGGACCGAGCAGGAGGTCACGCTCGACGAGGTGGTGCTCGACGACGTGCTGCTCGTGAGCATCGGCGACCAGGTGCCCGCGGACGCCCAGGTCCTCGAGGTCACGGGGCTCGAGGTCGACGAGTCCATGCTCACGGGCGAGTCGCGCCCCGTGCACAAGGCCGTCGGTGACGAGGTGCTCTCGGGCTCGTCCGTGGTGGCGGGGCACGCCGTGTGCCGCGTGGTCCGCGTGGGCGAGGCCGGCTACGCCCAGCGCATCACGGCCGAGGCCAAGAAGTTCTCGGTCGTGCGCTCGGAGCTGCGCGAGGGGGTCGACAAGATCCTCAGGGTCGTCTCGATCGGGATCGTGCCCATCTCGCTCCTGCTGTTCTGGAGCCAGCTCTACTACACGGGCGGTGTGCGCGAGTCGATCGCGGACGGCACGTGGCGCGACGGCGTCGTCGCGGCCGTGGCGGGCGTCGTCGGGATGATCCCCGAGGGGCTCGTCCTGCTGACCTCGCTCAACTTCGCGATCGCCGCGATGCTGCTCGCGCGCCAGAAGGTCCTGGTCCAGGAGCTGCCCGCGGTCGAGATCCTGGCACGCGTCGACGTGCTGTGCCTCGACAAGACCGGCACCATCACCGACGGGCACGTGGCGCTGAACGAGCTGCGCGCGCTCGAGCACGTCGACGGAGCCCGGGAGGCGCTCGCGGCCGTCGCGGCCGACCCGGAGGGCAACGCGACGTCGCAGGCCCTCGCCGAGGGGCTCACGGACGTCGAGGCCGCAGCCGTGCGCGAGTCGGTCCCGTTCTCCTCGGCCCGCAAGTGGAGGGCGCTGCGCACCGACGCGGGCGCGTTCGTGCTGGGGGCCCCCGAGATCCTGCTCGCGGGGCGTGCGGACGCCCCGGCGACCGCGGCGCTCGCGGAGGTCCGCGCGGCCGCGGACACGGGTGCGCGGGTGGTCCTGCTCGCGTACGCTCCGTCGGGCCTCCCGCCGACCGAGGCTCCCCTCCCGCGGGACCTCGTGCCCACGCTGCTCGCGGTGCTGGGCGAGCGCATCCGCCCCGATGCTGCCCAGACGCTCGAGTACTTCCGCCGCCAGGGTGTCCGGGCCAAGGTCATCTCGGGCGACAACCCCGACACGGTCGCGGCGATCGCGACCAAGGTCGCGCTGTACGGCGAGGGTGAACGGGTCGAGGGGTTCGACGCGCGCCGGCTCCCCGACGACCCGGGCGAGCTCGCCGAGGTCGTCGACGCGCACGACGTCTACGGGCGCGTGACGCCCGAGCAGAAGCGTGCGATCGTGCACGCGCTCCAGTCGCGCGGCCACGTGGTCGGAATGACGGGCGACGGCGTCAACGACGCCCTGGCGCTCAAGGACGCCGACCTCGGGATCGCGATGGGCAACGGCGCCCCGGCGACCAAGGCCGTCGCGCGGGTCGTGCTGGTGGACGGACGGTTCTCGACGTTGCCCGGGGTCCTCGGTCAGGGGCGCCGGGTCATGGCCAACATGGAGCGGGTCGCGAGCCTGTTCCTCGCGAAGACGACGTACGCGGCGATCCTCGCGGTCGCCGTGGTGCTGCTCGTGTGGCCGTACCCGTTCCTGCCGCGCCACATGACCATCGCGGGCACCCTCACGATCGGCATCCCGGCGTTCTTCCTCGCGCTGCCGCCGAACAACCGTCGCTACGTCGCGGGCTTCCTGCGCCGGGTGCTGAGCTTCGCGGTCCCCGCGGGGGTCGTGATCGGGGCCGTGATCCTGCTCGCGTACGGGTACCTGCGGCCGCTCGTGGGCACGGGCGACGCCAGGTCGGCCTCGACGCTCGTGCTGATCGGGGTCTCGCTGTGGGTCGTGGGCATCCAGGCGCGGCCGCTCAACCCCTGGAAGATCGCCCTCGTCGCAGCCATGGCCGGCTGCGCGGCGCTCGCCGTGGCGATCCCCTGGGTCCGGGACTTCTTCGCGCTCCAGGTCCCGACGGCGCAGGAGACCGTGGTCATCACCGTCGCGGTGCTCGTGGGCTGGGTGGCGATCGAGGCCGTGTACCGGTTCTTCGTCCCGTGGCTCCTGCGGTGGCACCGCGCGTGAATATCTTGACGTCAAGATAAATGCGGTATGCTGTGTGTCGGCGGCATTTCGGTGCGTCGCCCGGCCCGGCGTACGCTGGGCAAAGCCCCCAGAACCATCTTGATCGTCATCCGACGACCTGCCACGTCGGGCGTGCGACGTGGGCCACAGAGCCCGCGCGGTGCCCCAGGCGAGGTGGTCGTCACCCACCCTCGCCAGGTAGAAGGAGCAACCGTGAGCAGCGTCGACACGTTCGGGTCGAAGGGAACACTGGAGGTCGGTGAGAACTCGTACGAGATCTTCCGCCTCTCCGCGGTCGAAGGCGCACAGCGCCTCCCGTACAGCTTGAAGATCCTCGCCGAGAACCTCCTGCGCACCGAGGACGGCGCGAACATCACCGCGGACCACGTGCGCGCGATCGCCGCCTGGGACCCGGACGCGCAGCCCGACACCGAGATCCAGTTCACGCCGGGTCGCGTCATCATGCAGGACTTCACCGGCGTGCCCTGCGTCGTCGACCTCGCGACCATGCGTGAGGCCGTCGCGGACCTCGGTGGCGACCCGTCGCGCATCAACCCGTTGGCTCCTGCCGAGATGGTCATCGACCACTCGGTGCAGATCGACGTCGCGGGTCGCCGCGACGCGTTCGAGCGCAACGTCGAGTTCGAGTACCAGCGCAACCACGAGCGCTACCAGTTCCTGCGCTGGGGCCAGACGGCGTTCGACGACTTCAAGGTCGTCCCCCCGGGCACCGGGATCGTCCACCAGGTCAACATCGAGTTCCTGGCGCGCACCGTCATGACGCGCGAGGTGGGCGGTGTGCTGCGTGCGTACCCCGACACCTGCGTCGGCACCGACTCCCACACGACCATGGTCAACGGCCTGGGCGTGCTCGGCTGGGGCGTGGGCGGTATCGAGGCCGAGGCCGCGATGCTCGGCCAGCCCGTCTCGATGCTCATCCCGCGCGTCGTGGGCTTCAAGCTCAACGGCCAGATCCCCTCGGGCGTCACGGCGACCGACGTGGTCCTCACGATCACGCAGATGCTGCGCCAGCACGGCGTCGTCGGCAAGTTCGTCGAGTTCTACGGCGCCGGCGTCGCGGCCGTGCCGCTGGCCAACCGCGCCACGATCGGCAACATGAGCCCCGAGTTCGGCTCGACCGCAGCGATCTTCCCCATCGACTCGGTCACGGTCGACTACCTGCGCCTGACGGGCCGTTCCGAGGAGCAGCTCGCGCTCGTCGAGGCGTACGCCAAGGAGCAGGGCCTCTGGCTCGACCCGACCGACCCGGGCTACGTCGAGCCGGTCTTCTCCGAGTACCTCGAGCTCGACCTCTCGACGGTCGTCCCCTCGATCGCCGGCCCCAAGCGCCCCCAGGACCGCATCGAGCTGTCGAACGCCAAGGCCGCGTTCGCCCGCGACCTGCCGACCTACGCCCCCGAGGTCATCGACCCGGTCGACGAGGCCGAGAAGGAGTCCTTCCCGGCCTCCGACGCCCCCGCGACGCACACCCACGTGCGCCGCACGGTGCCTGTCACGGACTCGAACGGCAAGGAGTTCGACCTGTTCCACGGCGCCGTCGCGATCGCCTCGATCACGTCGTGCACCAACACGTCGAACCCGTCCGTGATGCTCGCCGCGGCCCTCCTTGCGAAGAAGGCCGTCGAGAAGGGCCTCGAGGCCAAGCCGTGGGTCAAGACCTCCATGGCGCCGGGCTCGCAGGTCGTCACGAACTACTACGAGAAGGCGGGCCTGTGGCCCTACCTCGAGAAGCTCGGCTTCCACCTCGTGGGCTACGGCTGCGCGACCTGCATCGGTAACTCGGGCCCGCTCGACGAGAAGGTCTCCGAGGCCGTCAACGAGCATGACCTGTCGGTCGTCTCGGTGCTCTCGGGCAACCGCAACTTCGAGGGTCGCATCAACCCCGACGTCAAGATGAACTACCTGGCCTCCCCGCCGCTGGTCATCGCGTACGCTCTCGCGGGCACCATGGAGTTCGACTTCGAGCACGACCCGCTGGGACGCACCGAGGACGGCTCGCCGATCTTCCTGCGCGACATCTGGCCCACGCCGGAAGAGGTCCAGGCGACGATCGACTCCTCGATCGACCGCGCGATGTTCACCAAGGACTACGCGGACGTCTTCACGGGTGACGAGCGCTGGCGCGCCCTGTCGACCCCCGAGGGCGACACGTTCGAGTGGGACGAGCAGTCCACCTACGTGCGCAAGCCCCCGTACTTCGAGGGCATGTCGGCGCAGCCGTCGCCGGTCACCGACATCTCGGGTGCTCGCGTGCTGGCGAAGCTGGGCGACTCGGTCACGACCGACCACATCAGCCCTGCCGGGGCCATCAAGGTGGACTCGCCGGCCGGCGTGTACCTCGCCGAGCACGGCGTCGAGCGTCGCGACTTCAACTCCTACGGCTCGCGCCGCGGGAACCACGAGGTCATGATCCGCGGCACGTTCGCGAACATCCGCCTGCGCAACCAGCTCCTCGAGAACGTCGAGGGCGGCTACACGTTCAACTTCGTGAAGAACGCTCAGGACACCATCTACGACGCCGCGCAGGACTACGCCGCTGCGGGCACGCCGCTCGTGATCCTCGGTGGCAAGGAGTACGGCTCCGGGTCGTCGCGCGACTGGGCCGCCAAGGGCACCGCGCTCCTGGGCGTCAAGGCCGTCATCACCGAGAGCTTCGAGCGCATCCACCGCTCGAACCTGATCGGCATGGGTGTCCTGCCGCTGCAGTTCCCGGCCGGGGAGTCCGCGGGCTCGTTGGGTCTGGACGGCACCGAGACGTTCGACATCTCGGGCGTCACGGCGCTCAACGAGGGCACGACGCCCTCGACGGTCAAGGTCACCGCGACCAAGACCGACGGCACCTCGGTCGAGTTCGACGCGGTCGTCCGCATCGACACCCCCGGAGAGGCCGACTACTACCGCAACGGCGGCATCCTGCAGTACGTGCTGCGCTCGCTCGTCAACGACTGACGAACGGCTCCCGCTCGGGGTGGGCGGCGTCGTCGGGCCGGGATCTTCCCCGCTGCCCGACGGCGCCGCGCACCCCGCTCGGAGCACGCGACGACGGGGCGTCCCACCTTCGGGTGGGGCGCCCCGTCGTCGTTCTCCGGTCAGGAGGAGGACTCGCGCGCCCGCTGCGTGAACGTGCCCGCGGTCACCGCCGCGTACGAGCGGCGCACGATCTCCTCCAGGACGTCGAGATCGTTCGTCGACAGGTCCTTGAGGTACACGCACACGAGGCTCGCGGTGTGCGGGCCGAGGCGAGCCAGCAGGTCCTGGTGCGCGGCCGTGCCGTCGGGCAGGTAGACCGTGGACGCGGCCTTGCGCGGCGAGAACCCGGCCGCCCCGGCGTCGCCCTGGCGCCCGCTCGCGTATTCGTAGTGGTACTGGCCGAACCCGATGATCGACGGCCCCCACATCACGGGCGGTTCGCCCGTGACGCGCTGCATGAGGGCCAGGAGCGTGTCCGCGTCGCGGCGCCGGACCTTGTGGGTGACGGTCGCGAGGAAGGCGTCCACGTCGCCGTCGTGCGGGCGGGTCTTGGTGGTCGAGGTCATACACCATGATGGCTGACGCCTGGGTTTCGTGAGCAGGGGCGCCCGGCGCCGATCTCTCAGACGCGAGAACCGACCAACAAGTCCGTTTGGGCCGGTTTGCCTAGTATTAGTCTAAATGCTAGTTTCGCACGGCGGAGCAGAGTTGCTCGGCCAACGGTGAGACTGACCGACAGAGAGACGAGAGATGCGGCACGCGAAGAAGCTGGCCTCAGTGGCAATTGGTGCGTTCCTGGTGATCTCCATGGGAGTGAGCGCTGCGAGCGCTGCCTCGGTGACCACAGCAGGAGCGAAGGTGGAGGATCGTCGGCAGTACTGGAGCGGGCCGAAGGAGTGGCGCCATGAGCTCAAGGTCACCGACACCGCCGGCGATGGCCATTTCGTGAGTGGTCCCTGGGAGAGCAACCTGGGATCGAGCGGTTCAGTGACGAACAAGGGCGGTGACTTCACGGCGACCACCTGGGTGTCGGTGACCCGCCATGCCGAGAAGGTCTCCCGGATCAAGGCGTGCCGTTCGAACACAGGACTCAAGCCGATGACCTGCTCGTCCTGGAAAGACACCGGGTACTGATCGTTGTTTCCCGTCGGGGCGAAGGCGCCCCCGACGGGTCGAGCCGGATGAGCCTCTTGAATCACGAAAGAAGGAATCGCGTGCCGAGCAGGAAGAATCTTGTCGCAGTCGCCGTTGGCGTCGTCCTCGTCGTAGGGATGGGTGTGAGTTCAGCGCACGCCGTCTCGATCTCGACCGCTGGCGCCAGGGCGGAACATGTCGGGTCGTCCCTTGGAGCCCAGTGGCACAGCGTCTACGCGCACGACACCGTCAAGGACGGGAAGTTCGTCAGTGCCCCGTGGCGGAGCAGCTACGGATCGAAGGGTTCGGTCGTCAACAAGTCCGGAGACATGACGAGCATCGTACAGAGCGTGACGAACGGTGGAGAGAAGGTGACTCACATCAGCGCCTGTCGGTCCAACGGCGGTGTCAAGCCGATGACCTGCTCGGCCGAGAAGAAGACCGGATGGTAGGGAGTGAGGACGGAGGGTAGGGAATCGTGGTGATCGCGCTCGACGTCCAAGGGCTCTCGGTGGCCCTGGGTGGGCGCCTCGTCCTCGACGCGGTCGACGTACGGGTCGAGCGCGGTGAGTCGGTGGCGATCGTCGGCCCCTCGGGTACGGGAAAGACGACCCTGCTGAACTGCGTCCTCGGTACGGTCCGGCCGCTGTCCGGCCGTGCTCTCGTCGCGGGCCACGACGTCACCAGGCTCAGCCGATCGAAGTTGGCACGGCTACGTGCGGAGCATCTGGGAGTGGTCTTTCAGCACGGCGAGCTGCTGGGAGAGCTGACCCCGGTCGAGAACGTCGCACTCCCTGCCCTCATCGTCGGTCGCCCGCGCGAACATGCTGTCGCGCGGGCGACCGAGCTGCTGGAAGCCTTCGGTGTGCCCACCGACCGCGAGGCCACCGACCACCTCTCCGGTGGGGAGCGTCAGCGCACCGCCCTGGCCCGCGCGCTCGTCAACGAACCGACGCTCGTCCTCGCGGATGAACCCACCGGCTCGTTGGATCCCGCGATCCGGGACCGCGTCGCGGACGTCCTGTTCGACACGCCTGCCCGGCGGGAGTGTGGACTTCTCGTCGTGACGCACGATCCGTTCATCAGTGCGCGCGCGGACCGAGTCGTCCACCTGGAGCGCGTTCTCGCCGTCGACGAGGTTCAGGCGTGACCGCACTGCGCGTCGTCGGGGCCTCTCTCCGGCGGGCTTCACGCTTCGAGCCGCTGCGCGGCGCGATCCTGGCTGCGGGAGTCGCAGCCTTCGTGCTCAGCATGGTCTCGTTGGCGATCACGACGGCGACGTACGCCGGGTGGGACTCGAGGGCCGAGGAGCGCGCGGGGCGGATCGCCGCGCTCTTTCCCGACGAGGAGCCCCGAGCGCTGTGGCGGCACGGTTTCGACCTGGTGGACGGCAGGCAGGTCGACGTCGTCTATCTCGCGCCTCTCGTCGAGGATCCGCCACTCCCTCCGGGGCTCGCCCGATGGCCGAGAGCGGGCGAGGTCTTCCTTTCCCCGGCTGTCGCGGAGGCACTCGGTGTGTCGGTCGGGGACCGGACACGGCACGGCACGATGATCGGTCTCGTCGAACGAGAAGGACTCGTGGAACGTGGCGAGGGGCTGGTCTACGTCGGCGCCGAAGGTCGTCTCGTTCCGGAGTCCGCGGAGCTGATCACCGGCTTCGGCAGCGACCGGTTCGAACAGCCCCGGGCGATCGCCGACCGACGACCGTTGGCGACCTTCCTCGGCGTCCAGATTGCGCTCCTGGTCGTTCCTGCGACGTGGCTCCTGTTCACCGGGATCCGCATCGGGGCCGTCCAACGGGCGCGCAGGGTCCGGATCGTCACGACGCTGGGCATGCGGCCGCGGCAGGTGCGAGCGTTGCTGTGGGGCGAGTCGAGGTCCCCGTGGGGGCTCGGTGCGCTCGTCGCGCTCCTCGGCACAGCGCTGTTCCTGGTCATCGACGTGGCCCTGCCAGGGGCGTCTCTCGCCGTGGATGCGCAGGACGTCAGGTCCGGAGGTGTGCTCGTCGTCGTGGCGTTCGTCGCCGCCCTCGCCCTGAGTGCCTGGGCCTGCTCGTCGCGTGTCGGCCTGAAGGCCGAGCGGCGCAGAGACCGTCGCCGGTCGTCGTCAGGGCCGTCGTGGTTGGCGCGGACCCTGGCCGTCGCCCGCGTCGCCCGGGGTGGTCTGTCGCTCGTGCTCGCAGCGATCACGGTGATCGGCCAGAACATCGCGGTGGGTGAAGGGCGGGTGGACCTCGTGCCGATCATCGCTCTCGTGGGGACGACTCTGACGTTGGCGGCGTTGCCTGCGGACGCCGTCGTGTGGATCGAGCTGTACGCCCGTCGCCGCCGCGACGTGGCGTGGCGTGCGGGAGACGCGGCCGGTCTCACCGGGGCGGCACAGCTGCTCGCGCGGCCGCGACCCGCCGCACGGTTCGGGGCCACCGCGGCGATCATCGTCGTCATCGTGACGGTGACCAGCGGCTTGCTCACGACGCTGGGGCAGGACGCAGCTCAGGCACTGGCGGTGCAGCGACACCTCGGCGGCTCGGTGGCGACGATCCAGACCTTTCGACAAGCCGGGGCCGAGTCGAGGGAGCTCACCCTCGACGCCCTGCGGCGTGACTACGTCGTGGCCGCGATCCAGCCGGACGGGGAGGGGATGTCGGTCGTGGCGCCGCGTGGCGAGGACGTCGAGACCTTCGTCCCGGGCGGCCGACCGCCTTCATGGCTCGCCTACGTCGCGGGGACGGAGGTCGGTCACCGCGTGGACGAGATCGAGGACGGCCCGGGGGCCACGGTGCTTGTCACCCGTCGAGATGGCACCCCGATCGAGATGGAGGCACTGCGCGACCAGCTCGGGGCGCTGAGCGTTCCGATGTGGCAGGCCGAGCTTCCCGGGGAGGGCTTCGTCGTCGGGACGGCGTCGTCCCTGTACCAGATGCGATGGCTCACGTGGTTCGGCTCGATCGGTCTGGTCCTGACGTTGGTCGCCCTCTGGTCGAACTACTCGAACGAGCTGTTGCGGGCGGTGCGATCGCTGCTCGCGATCCAGATGTTGGCTCCGAGCGACGCGTTCGTCAAGAGAGTGCTCGCGGGTCGGATCGTTGCACCGGTCGCCGTCGCGGTGTTCGGGGGTGGTGTCCTGGCCCTGGTCCTCTCGATCCCTCCGGTCCCGGGAGAGACGATGAGCCTGCCGTACGGGATCGTCCTCGCGTGCGTCGTGGCATCCTTCGTGACCGGAGTGATCGCGTGGAGCGTCACTTGGCGGGCCTGCGTCCGCGGTGCTCGTTCCCTGTCGCTCGGAGTGCCCGAGGAGTAGGCGTCTCGCCGCCGGCGGCACATGAGCCGCCGACGGCGCGGTCAGTCGTCGCCGAGCACCTGCGCGAGCGTGTGCGCGCCCAGCTCGGCGAACGCGGGGTCGTCGTCGGAGTGGGCCGCGAAGGCTGTGCCGAGGACGAGCGCCCAGGCGCGGGCCCGCTCCCACGTCGCGTCGTCGGTCCCGCAGCGGGCTGTCATGGCGTCGCGGAACACGCGGCGACCCACGGCGTCGAACGTGATCCACGCGGTCGCGAGATCCGTGGCAGGGTCCCCGCTCGTCATGTCCCCGAAGTCGACCACGGCGCCCAACCGGTGGCCGCCCGGCGCGAGCACCAGGTTCGCCGGGTGCAGGTCGCCGTGCAGCCACACCGCCGGCCCGTCCCAGGCCGGGACATCCACGAGGCGAGACCACAGTGCGAGGAGAGAGCCGTCGTCGGGCACGTAGCCCGACGTGAGGCGCTCCCGGACCGACTCGTCACGCACGGCGAGGGGGACGCCCCGGTACGGGTTGACGGGCGCCTCGGGAGGGGCGGAGACGTGCAGGGCCGTGAGGAACGCGGCGAGGTCGGGGGCGAACGCGCGGCGCAGCGCTCGATCGACGGAGAGGGCGCTCAGACCGTCGAACCACGGGACCACGCTCCAGGCCCAGGGGAAGAAGGGATCGGCGCACGGGGTCCCCACGCGCACGGGCGCCGGGACGGGCAGGGGGAGGCGCGGCGCGAGGCCGGGCAGCCACTCCTGCTCGTGCGCCACGAGCCCGGCCGCGGCCTCACGGCGCGGAACCCGCACGGCCAGGTCGTCGCCCAGGCGCAGCACGACGTTGTCCCAGCCGTTCGCGACGACCTGGAGCGGCCGGTCCGCCAGATCGGGGTGCTGAGCGGCGAGCAGGGCGCGGACGAGCTCGACGGTCACGTCGACCTCCGCGACGGGCCGCAACGCCACTAGACCGGCACCTCGACCGTGCGCGCCGCGTCCCACGGCTCGGCCCAGCCGAGCCGGTCCAGGAGCGCGTCGAGGATCGCGCCCGTGAACCCCCACACGAGGTGCTCGCGCCCGTCCGCGGACACCAGGAAGGCGGGGCTCTTGTGGACGTTCCGGCCCCGGCGCACGACGGCGGTCCGCCGGTTCGCGGGGTCCGTCAGGTCCGCGACGGGCACCCGGAAGACGTGCGCCGACTCGGCCGAGTCGACGACCGCGACCGGGGTCGGCCGCGCCCACCACGCGATCACGGGGGTCACCACATGGTTGCTCACGGGCAGGGGGAGCGGGTCCAGGGCGCCGAGGACCTCGACCCCGTCGCGGTCCAGCCCCGTCTCCTCGACGGCCTCGCGCAGGGCCGCGTCGACAAGGTCCGTGTCCGTGTCGTCGAGCCGTCCACCGGGGAACGAGACCTGGCCCGGGTGGTGGCTGAGCGTCGAGGCACGGGCGAGCAGGAGCACGTCGAGGTCGGCGGGCACGGGGGAGGCGGGCGCGTCGTCCGGCGCGTCCTGACCGGACACGATCCGGGACGCCAGGACGTCGTCGAGCACCCCGAACAGGACCAGGACCGCGGCCTGCCGCACGCGCGACTCGTCGAGCGTGCCGATCGCGTAGCGCCACGGGCGAGGCCACGGCGAGCCGTCCTGGGCGAGGGCCGCGAGGTCGGCGCAGGCCGACCTCGCGGACGGGGAGACGGTCACCAGCCCGCGGGCAGCGGGCGCCCCTCCTCGTACCCGGCGGCCGACTGGATGCCGACGACGGCCCGCTCGGCGAACTCGGTGAGCGAGGCCGCGCCCGCGTACGTGCACGAGCTGCGCAGCCCGGCGGTGATCTCGTCGATCAGGTCCTCGACGCCTGGGCGGGCCGGGTCGAGGTACATGCGGGAGGACGAGATGCCCTCCTCGTACAGGCCCTTGCGCGCCTGCTCGAACGGGGACCCGCCCGCGCCACGGGCCGCGACCGCGCGGGCCGAGGCCATGCCGAACGACTCCTTGTAGAGGCGTCCCGTGCCGTCGTCGTGCAGGTCGCCCGGGGACTCGTGCGTCCCGGCGAACCACGAGCCGATCATGACCTGGGACGCGCCCGCCGCGAGGGCCAGGGCGACGTCGCGCGGGTGGCGCACGCCGCCGTCGGCCCAGACGTGCTTGCCCAGCTCGCGGGCCGCGGTCGCGCACTCGAGGACGGCAGAGAACTGGGGACGGCCCACGGCCGTCATCATGCGCGTGGTGCACATGGCGCCCGGCCCGACGCCGACCTTGACGATGTCCGCGCCCGCGGCGACGAGGTCGCGCACGCCCTCGGCCGTGACGACGTTGCCCGCGACGACCGGGACCTGCGGGTCCAGGGACCGCACGGCCTCCAGGGCCTGGAGCATCTTGACCTGGTGACCGTGGGCCGTGTCGACCACGAGGACGTCCACGCCCGCGGCGAGGAGCTCGGCGGCCTTGGCCTTGACGTCCCCGTTGATGCCCACGGCCGCTGCGACACGCAGGCGGCCCTGGGCGTCCAGGGCGGGGGAGTAGACGCTCGAGCGCAGCGCGCCGCGTCGCGTCAGGACGCCCACGAGGCGCCCGTCGCGCACGACCGGGGCGACCTTGCGCCGCGAGCGGTGCAGCTCGTCGAACGCGGCCTGCAGACCGCCCGGCCCCGACACGATCGCCGCGTCGACGGTCTGCGGCTGGGCCGACATGACCTGCTGGACCTGCGTGAAGCGGTCGACGCCCAGGCAGTCCGCCTCGGTCACGACGCCCACGGGCCGGTCGCCGTCGAGGACCACCGCGGCGCCGTGGGACCGCTTGCCGATCAGGGTCAGCGCGGTGTGCACGGTGTCCGTGGGGGAGACCACGACGGGGGTCTCGATGACCGGGTCCTTGCCCTTGACGTCGGCGATCACGTTCGTGACCACGTCGGTCGGGACGTCCTGCGGGATCACGACGATCCCGCCGCGCCGCGCGACGGTCTCGGCCATGCGGCGGCCCGCGACCGCCGTCATGTTGGCCACGACGAGCGGGACGGTGGTGCCCGTGCCGTCGTCGGACGCGAGGTCGACGTCGAAGCGCGAGGTGATCTCGGAGCGGGACGGGACGAGGAAAACGTCGCCGTAGGTCAGGTCGGTGGTGGGCTGCTGGCCCGGCAGGAAACGCACCCCAGCAGTCTACGGAGGCTGTCGAGAGAGGGGGCGCGGATCGGGTGCCCAGTGCGTGGAGAGGTCGTGATCCGGCCGTTCCGGGCGCGAGCACCCACCCGGAGCGCCTAGAGTTGTCGGGCTAGTCGGATGGCAGGCGGAACGGAGCGGTTATGACCCTGTTGAGCAGCATCACGTCACCGGAGGACCTCCGGAGGCTGACCCCCCAGCAGGTGGAGACCCTCGCCGCGGAGATCCGCGAGTTCCTCGTCTCCGCCGTGTCCCGCACGGGCGGGCACCTCGGGCCGAACCTCGGTGTGGTCGAGCTGACGCTCGCGATGCACCGCGTCTTCGACTCGCCCAAGGACTCGTTCGTGTTCGACACGGGCCACCAGGCCTACGTGCACAAGCTGCTCACGGGCCGCCAGGACTTCTCCGCGCTGCGCAAGCGCGACGGCATGTCCGGGTACCCCAGCCGCGCCGAGTCCCCGCACGACATCGTCGAGAACTCGCACGCGTCGACCGCGCTGAGCTGGGGCGACGGGATCGCCAAGGCCAACGTCGTGCGCGGCCTGCGGGACCGCCATGTCGTCTCGGTCATCGGCGACGGCGCGCTCACGGGCGGCATGGCCTGGGAGGCGCTCAACAACATCGCCGAGAGCCAGGACCGGCGCCTCGTGATCGTCGTCAACGACAACGGTCGCTCCTACTCTCCGACCATCGGCGGCATGGCGCACCACCTGTCGACGCTGCGCACGACGCGCGGCTACGAGAACTTCCTCGACTGGGGCAAGCGCACGCTCTCGCGCTCGGGTGCCCCCGGCCGCTTCGCGTACGAGTGGCTGCACGGGCTCAAGAAGGGCCTCAAGGACGTCGTCGCACCGCAGGGCATGTTCGAGGACCTGGGCATCAAGTACGTCGGCCCCGTCGACGGCCACGACATCGAGGCGCTCGAGCACGCGTTCGTGCGGGCGCGTTCGTACGGCGCCCCCGTGATCGTGCACGTCATCACCGAGAAGGGCCGTGGGTACACCCCGGCCGAGCAGGACGTCGCCGACCGCTTCCACGCGGTGGGCCAGATCCACCCGGAGACCGGGCTGCCCGTCGCGCCCTCGCGCTTCGGTTGGACCTCGGTGTTCGCCGACGAGATCGTGAAGATCGGTCGGCGCCGTACCGACGTCGTCGCGATCACCGCAGCCATGCTGCACCCCGTGGGCCTCGCGCCCTTCGCCGAGGCGTTCCCCGAGCGCACGTTCGACGTGGGCATCGCCGAGCAGCACGCGGCGACGTCGGCCGCGGGCATGGCCTTCGCAGGTCTGCACCCGGTCGTCGCGGTCTACGCGACGTTCCTCAACCGCGCGTTCGACCAGGTCCTCATGGACGTGGCTCTGCACAAGGCCGGCGTGACGTTCGTGCTGGACCGTGCAGGGATCACGGGCGAGGACGGTGCGAGCCACAACGGCATGTGGGACATGGCCATGCTGCGCATCGTGCCCGGCCTGCACCTGGCCGCGCCGCGCGACGAGCCGACGCTGCGCGAGGCGCTGCGTCACGCGGTCGACATCGACGACGCGCCCTCGGTCGTGCGCTATCCCAAGGGCGCGGTGGTCGCGCCGATCCCCGCGATCGAGACGCTCGACGGCGTGGACGTGGTCGCGCACCACGACGCCGTGCCGGCCAAGAAGACCAAGGCTGCGGCCGGCGCGCCCCGCAAGGTCCTGCTCGTGGGCGTCGGCTCCATGACCGGTACCGCGATGGCCGCGGGCGAGGCGCTCGCGGCGCACGGCGTCGAGGTCACGGTCGCGTCCCCGACCTGGGTCCTGCCGCTGCCGTCGGCGCTCGTCAAGCTCGCGGGCGAGCACGACCTGGTGGTCACGATCGAGGACGGCATCGCCGACGGCGGCGTGGGCTCGCTCCTGGGCCAGCGTGCTGTCGAGGCCGGGATCACGGTCCCCGTGGTCCCGCTGGGCCTGCCCACGGTCTTCCTGAACCACATGACGATCGACCAGGTGAGGACGACCCACCGCCTCACGGCGCAGGACGTCACGCGCGACGCCCTGACGGCGCTCGCGCTGCTCTGACGCCGAGGGCGACCGGTCGGACGCACGGAGGGCACGGACCGGACGGTCCGTGCCCTCCGTGCGTCCGAGGACGCCTGTCCCGGCCGGTGACGGCCTGTCCCGGCCTGTCCCGGCCGGTGACGGCCGGTGACGGCCCTGCCTCAGACGAGCGTCGCCTCGGCGGCCCGCTCGATCACCGTGCGCAGGTCTCCGGTCGCGGCGAACCAGGCGCGCTGCCGTGCCACGCCGCCGCCCGTCGCCCACAGCCGCCCCAGGAGGTCGGTCACGGCGTCGAGGTCGCCCGCATCGACGAGCGCCTCGCGCACGTGCGCGACGAGCTGCCCCACGACGTCGTGCGCGGTCGCGGGCTTCCACGTCAGGGGCGAGACCAGGTCTCCGGCGATCCCCGAGCGGCCGGCCCGCCAGGAGGCGGTGCGCAGGAGCTCGGGGTGCAGCATGGGCGCGGCAGCGCCTGTCGAGGCCTCGCGAGCGGCGGTCTCCACCAGCCCGCGGGCCAGCGCCGCGAGCAGGGTCGCGGTGTCGGCGTCGAGGCACACGTCCGCCACGCGGATCTCGACCGTCGGGTACGACTCCGAGAGCCGGGCGTCGAAGTAGATCATCGCGGTGTCGAGGATGGTCCCGGTGCCGACCAGCGCGTCGACCGTGGCGCGGTACGCCTCGGGTGTGCCGAACGACGGGGCGGGGCCCGCCGTCGGCCACCTCGACCACACCTGGGAGCGGAAGCTCGCGTACCCGCTGTCCTCGCCCTGCCAGTAGGGCGAGTTGGCGCTCAGCGCGAGCAAGGGGGCGAGCCAGGGGCCGATCCGGTCGAGCACGGCGACGCCCTCGGCGTCCGAGGAGACCGCGACGTGGACGTGGCAGCCTCCCGTGAGCTGCTCGCGGGCCGTGAGGCCGAACGCGGCGCGCGCCTCGAGGCAGCGGAGCTTGCCGACGGTCGTGGGGGAGACCGGCACGGGTGAGGTGCCGAGCGCGACGATGCGCGCGTCGCGCTGCTCGGCGGCCTTGTTGGCCCGGGTGCGCCCGTCGCGGATCTCCTGCGCGAGGTCGGACAGGTCCGCGCAGGGGTGCGTCCCGGTCTCGAGCTGTTCCTCCATGAGCTCCAGCTCGAGCTCGCCGCCGGGTGCGTCCCCCGCCCGTGCCGGGCGTGAGCCGCCCGACGCCCCGAGCCCGGCCTCGGTGGGCGCGCTGGTGCCGGCTGCTTCGATGACTTCTGCCGCGACGGCGCTGGGGACGCCGTCCGGTCCGACGAGGAGGAACTCCTCCTCCACTCCCATGGTTCGCATCGAGGCAGTCTCACACGGTGCGGGGGTCGCCCGCACGCAGGAGGCCCGACGCCGACGCGCACCACGGGCGCGAGGGCGGCGGTCCGGGGCGGGGGAGGTCTCGGGCGCCGACGCCGGGAATGGTCGGGGCGGAAATGCCGGGCCGTTGTTCTCTCCGTATCGTGGGTGCTCGTGGCGAGGCCGGCGGAAAAGTGGTTCGAACGCATTCCGCAAGGGACTTTGGTCCTGAGTAGTCACTCGTCGAAGGCTCGAGGAAGGGTCATGTGAAGACTGTCACAAGCGGGAATGTCCGACCTTCGAGAGGTGTTCAAGCAGACAGAAAGGTTGCAATCCCGCCGTTCCGGAGAGTGTTGCCCGCAGTCCGACGGTTCACCCTGTGAGCCAGGTGACAGCGTCTTGACGGCACCCGGACCCTCTCGGGGTCGTAGCCTGAAAGGGCGAAGGAGAACGGCAGGACGGCACGGATTTCCGCGTCGACCAAGGTCTTTACCCCCGCCGCGCAGGCTGCGCGGCGTGGACGTCGAGGAGAGTGATATGACCAGCATTTCCGAGGCTCGCAGCACCACTGGCGGCCAGGACGACGCGACCGTCCCCGCTTGGGCCGGCTTCACCGCGGGTCCCTGGCAGGACACGGTCGACGTGCGCGACTTCATCCAGCGCAACTACACCCCGTACGAGGGTGACGACTCCTTCCTCGCCGGGCCCACGGAGCGCACCACAGGCATCTGGGCCAAGCTCTCCGAGATGTTCCCCGCCGAGCGCGAGAAGGGCATCTACGACGTCGACCCCCACACGCCCGCGGGCATCACGGCCCACGCGCCCGGGTACATCGACAAGGACGCCGAGGTCATCGTCGGCCTCCAGACCGACGCTCCGCTCAAGCGCGCGATCATGCCCAACGGCGGATGGCGCATGGTCGAGGGCGCGTTGGAGACCTACGGCTACCCGGTCGACCAGGAGCTCAAGAAGGTCTTCAGCGAGTACCGCAAGACCCACAACCAGGGCGTGTTCGACGTCTACCCGCCCAACGTCCGCGCCGCGCGCAGCTCGCACATCATCACGGGCCTGCCCGACGCCTACGGCCGCGGCCGCATCATCGGTGACTACCGTCGCGTCGCTCTCTACGGCGTCGACCAGCTCGTCGCCGCCAAGAAGCTCGACAAGCTGGACCTCGACACCCAGCCGTTCAGCGAGAAGATCGTGCGCGAGCGCGAGGAGCACGCGGAGCAGATCCGTGCGCTCGGCGAGCTCAAGGCCATGGCTGCTTCCTACGGCTACGACATCTCCGGGCCGGCCACCAACGCCCGCGAGGCCGTGCAGTGGCTCTACTTCGGCTACCTCGCCGCGGTCAAGGAGCAGAACGGCGCCGCGATGTCGCTGGGCCGCACCTCGACCTTCCTCGACGTGTACCTCGAGCGCGACCTGGCGAACGGTGTCATCACCGAGGAGCAGGCGCAGGAGATCATCGACGACTTCGTCATCAAGCTGCGGATCGTGCGCTTCCTGCGCACCCCCGAGTACGACTCCCTGTTCTCGGGCGACCCGACGTGGGTCACCGAGACCATCGGCGGCATGGGCGACGACGGTCGGCCGCTCGTCACCAAGAACTCGTTCCGGTTCCTCCAGACGCTGTACAACCTGGGTCCGGCGCCCGAGCCCAACATGACGGTCTTCTGGAGCCCGCGCCTTCCGCAGGGGTTCAAGGACTTCTGCGCCAAGGTCTCGATCGACACCTCGGCCGTCCAGTACGAGTCGGACGAGCAGATCCGTCCGGCCTGGGGTGACGACGCCGCGATCGCCTGCTGCGTCTCGCCCATGGCGGTCGGCAAGCAGATGCAGTTCTTCGGCGCCCGCGTGAACCTGGCCAAGACCCTCCTCTACGCCATCAACGGCGGCAAGGACGAGGTCACGGGCAAGCAGGTCTCGCCGGTCGTGGCTCCCGTTCCCGAGGGCCAGCCGCTCGACTACGACGACGTCCGCGCCCGCTTCGACAAGACCATGGACTGGCTGGCCGAGACCTACGTCGAGGCGCTCAACTGCATCCACTGGTCGCACGACAAGTACGCGTACGAGCGCCTCGAGATGGCGCTCCACGACAAGGACGTGCTGCGGACCATGGCCTGCGGCATCGCGGGCCTCGCGGTCGCGGCGGACTCGCTGTCGGCCATCAAGTACGCGACGGTGACGCCCGTGTTCGACGAGCGCGGCATCGTCGTGGACTACGTGACCGAGGGCGAGTACCCGGCTTACGGCAACGACGACGACCGGGTCGACGCGATCGCGGTGGACCTCGTCGAGTCGTTCATGGCGAAGATCCGCTCGCACAAGATGTACCGCGACGCGCTGCCCACGCAGTCCGTGCTGACCATCACGTCGAACGTCGTGTACGGCAAGGCCACGGGCAACACGCCCGACGGTCGCCGTGCGGGTGAGCCGTTCTCCCCGGGAGCCAACCCGATGAACGGCCGTGACACCCACGGCATGCTGGCCTCGGCCCTGTCGGTCGCGAAGCTGCCGTACAACGAGGCGCAGGACGGTATCTCGCTGACCAACACGGTCGTCCCGAGCGGCCTGGGCCGCACCCGGGAGGAGCAGGTCGCGAACCTCGCCGGTCTGCTCGACGCGTCGGTCGGTGGCGACGGCTACCACATGAACGTCAACGTGCTGGTGAAGGAGACTCTCGAGGACGCCATGGAGCACCCCGAGAACTACCCTCAGCTCACGATCCGTGTCTCCGGGTACGCCGTGAACTTCGTGCGGCTCACTCGCGAGCAGCAGCTCGACGTCCTCTCGCGGACCTTCCACGGCGCTCTCTGAGCGCAGAACGGCGGAACCATCATGACGACTCTCTCGACGCCCGCAGCAGGCCAGACCGCCTCGCGCGCCGCCGCCCGCTACGGGGTCGACGGGGTCGCCTCGGCTCCGCTGCCGTGGCGGACCTCCGGCGACGCCCTGGGCCACGACAGTGACCTGGACGCGCCGGAGGCCCCCCGCCGCCGGACGGGGGCCGGGGTCTCCGGCCTGACGACGGCCGAGGACCTCGACCGGCACGACAAGCTCGCGATGATGCGCTCGGGCGAGCTGGGCTCCGTCCACTCCTGGGAGCTCGTGACCGCGGTGGACGGGCCGGGCACGCGCCTGACGGTCTTCCTCAACGGGTGCCCGTTGCGCTGCCTGTACTGCCACAACCCCGACACGCTGCAGATGAAGGACGGCGAGCCGGTCACGGCCGACGAGCTGCTGGCGCGCGTCAAGCGGTACCTGCCGGTCTTCCGCGCCACCAAGGGCGGGCTGACCCTCTCGGGCGGCGAGGTGCTCATGCAGCCCGCGTTCGCCGCGCGCATCCTGGCGGGAGCCAAGGAGATGGGCGTGCACACCACGCTCGACACCTCGGGCTTTCTCGGGGCGAACCTGAGCGACGAGATGCTCGCGAACACCGACCTGGTGCTCCTCGACGTCAAGTCGGGCGACCCTGAGACCTACCAGAAGGTCACGGGCCGTGCGCTCGAGCCCACCCTGAAGTTCGGGCGGCGCCTCGCGGAGTCGGGCCTGCCCGGCGGGGTCACGGCCGAGCACCCGGTCGAGGTCTGGATCCGCTACGTGCTGGTCCCGGGCCTGACCGACCAGGCCGAGCACGTCGACGTCGTCGCGGACTACGCGGCCTCGCTCAACGAGATCCGGCCCGGCACGGTCACGCGTGTCGAGGTCCTGCCCTTCCACCAGATGGGCCGGGACAAGTGGGAGACGCTCGGGCGCGAGTACGAGCTCAACGACACCCCCGCTCCCGACGTCGAGCTGGTCGACCGCGTGCGCGACCAGTTCCGCGCGAAGGGCCTCACGGTCTACTGATCCTGACGCCCTCCGGCGAGAAGTGAGTTGTGGCCCCTGAATCGAGCGATTCAGGGGCCACAACTCACTTCTCGGCATCTGGGTCTTGCCGCCAACACCTGGTCGCGCCGTGTCACCGACGAGCATCGTCTCGTCGACAAGGTCATCGACGACGAGATCCGCGTCGCGGCCGGCCGCTCTCACTTCTCGGACCGACGCGCGGACTTCAGCAACGTCCGCTTGAGCCACGGCCCCAGCACCGGCAGCACCGCGTCGGGTTGCATGGCCCGGGTGTGGTCGAGCCCGTCGAGCAGGTCCACGTCCCAGCCGGCGTCGCGCAGCTCGTCGGTGTGCGCAGCGAGGGCTCCGCCGATGCTCACGTGCACCGCGCCCCACCTCTCGCCGTACTCGATCTCGTCGGCAGTCCCGGCGAACGCGAGGCGCGGGCACGTCACGCGGTCCAGTGCACCCCGGTCGTCGAACGAGTCGAGGGACTCGTAGAGCGTCACGAACTGGCGGGTCTGCTCCTCGCCCAGCGTCATGTCGAAGCTTCTCCCAGTCGAAGTCCTCGGGGTCCGCGGCCGTCGCGCCGCCCCCGGCGCCGGGAGCGGCGTCCGTCGCGTGCCCGTGCTTCTCCTGCCCGACGGCGTCGCTCACCTCGAGCGGCGCCGTCGGGCCGTCCGAGGGCTCGGTCGGGGACGCGGCAGAAGACGCGGACGTCATGCCGTGCGTCGCGCGCGTGACCGCGAGCATGCCCGCGTACGGGCCGTCGAGGGGCGGAAAGCCGCCCATGGCCAGAGCGGTCAGGCGGTCCGTGCGCAGGGCGAGCTGAAGGCCGCTCAGCGCGAGCCACGAGTAGCCGTAGTACGCGAAGGTCTCGGCGCCCGCGGCGTCGGCGATCGTGAGCAGGTCGGCCGTGACGTTCTCCGGGGTCAGCGTGCCCGCTGCCGGGCGGGCCATGCGGTGACCCTCGTAGTCCGCCGCGACCACGCGGAACGTCGGGGAGAGCGCGTCGATGAGCGTCCGGCCGAGCGCGGGGTCGACTCCCCACTTCCGGAGCTCGTCGGCCGCGGGGCCCGTGCCGGGACGGGGTTGACCAGGAGCACGACCGCCGGGCCCGTTCCGGTGACCTCGACCGTGAGGGAGGTGCCGTCGTGGAGGGTCGCGGTGGTCTCCCGGGAGGCGGGGGCGTTCGGACCGACGGGCATGGAGGGACCCTTCCGAGGCTGCGCGTGGTGGACGTCCACGCTATCGCGCACGCCATGTCACTGCGCTGGGCCACGACGACCAGCTCGCCGAGGTCGAGGCCGTCGCGGCGACCCGCTGACCTGCTCACGCGGGCGACCGGGCATACCGTGGGAAGCATGGACCACCCACCGCAGGCGCCCCTGACCCCGCTGGCCGAGGACTGGGCGCGGGCGCTCGCGGTCGTCGCGCATCCCGACGACATGGAGTTCGGTGCGGCCGCCGCGGTCGCGCGCTGGACCGGGCAGGGCAAGACCGTGGTCTACGCCATGGTCACGAGCGGCGAGGCCGGGATCGACGGGATGGACCCCGACGAGGCGCGCACCGTGCGCGAGGCCGAGCAGGTCGCGTCGGCCGCGATCGTCGGCGTCGACGAGGTCGAGTTCCTGGGCCTGCCCGACGGCGTCCTCGAGTACGGCCTGCCGCTGCGTTCGGCCATCGCGGCGGCGATCCGGAGGCACCGCCCCGAGGTCGTCATCACGGGCAACTACCGCGAGACCTTCCCGGGCGGGATGCTCAACCAGGCGGACCACATCGCGACCGGTCGAGCCGTCGTCGACGCCGTGCGTGATGCCGGGAACCGGTGGGTCTTCCACGACCAGGTCGAGGCGGGCCTGGAGCCGTGGGGAGGCGTGCGGCAGGTCTGGGTCGCCGGGTCCCCTGACGCGGCCCACGGCGTCGACGTGACCGCCACCTTCGACGCCGGCGTGGCGTCGCTGCGCGCGCACGCCGCGTACATCGCAGGACTCGGGTGGGAGTACTTCGACCCGGCCGAGTTCCTCGCGACCATGAGCCGTGCGGGCGGCGCCCGCATGGGCGTCGAGCACGCCACGGCGTTCGAGGTGCTGAGGATGGGCTGGGACGACTAGCGACGTAGACCGCCCGGGGCAGGGCGTCCGCGCGGTTCGACAGGAGCACGGCGTCCATCTGCCCTACCGTGTGGGAGGGGTACCCGCCCCGAGCCGGTCACGGGAAAGGGCAGTGCGATGAGCGACGCTGCGCAGGTTGGTGGTCAGGTCGGGGCCAGGACGGGTGGAGTCCTCGCGGCCACGTGCATCTCCACGCTGGTGGTCAACGCGAACACGTCGGCGGTGAGCATCCTGCTCCCGGCGATCTCCGCGGACACCGGCACGTCGGTGACGACGCTGCAGTGGGCCGTGACGGGCTACTCGCTCGTCGGAGCTGCGGTCATCGTCACGTCGGGCTCGTTGGGTGACGTGTTCGGCCGACGGCGAGTCTTCCAGCTGGGGCTCGCACTGTTCGTCGTGTCCTGCGTGATGATCGCGCTGGCCGGCTCTGGCGGCATGGTCATCGCGGGCCGGGTGATCCAGGGCGCGGCCGGCGCCACGATCCTGGCGTGCGGGCTCAGCCTCTTGTCGGTCGCGAACTCCGGCGAGGCCCAGATGCGGGCCGTGTCGCTGTGGGGCGCCGCGGCGGCCGTGGGAGCCGCCGCCGGGCCGTTGGTCGGGGGACTGCTCGTCGGCGTCACGGGGTGGCAGGGGCTGTTCTGGATCGACGCGGTCGTCGCGGTGCTGTGCATGGTGCTGACCGCGTTGACGGTCGCCGAGTCGAGGGACCCGGACCGGCCGCGGACGATCGACTACGCGGGGACCGTGCTGATCGCCCTGACGCTGACCCCGCTCATCCTCGGGGTGACCCAGAGCGGGGTGTGGGGCTGGCTCTCCGCCGGGACGCTGGGCTGCTTCGCGGTGTCGATCGGGGCGGCGATCGCGTTCGTCGTCGTGGAGGGGCGTGTCAAGGTGCCGCTCGTCGACCTGGCCCTTCTGCGCAACAGGGTCCTGGTCGGCTCGACCATCGCCATCCTCATCGGTGCGGGCACGATCAACGGGCTGATGTACCTGCTGAGCCTGTACTTCCAGGACCCGGCGACCCTGGGCTTCAGCCCTCTGCAGGCGGGGATCGCGACGCTCCCGGCGACGGTCGGGCTCGTGGTGATCGCCCCGCTCGTGCCGAGGCTCGCGGCCAAGATCGGTGGCCGGCAGACGATCGGCATCGGGTTCGCGCTGACCACGGCCGGGTTCGTGATCGTCGGCTTCGTCCAGGCGTCGTGGTTGTATCCCGCGTTCCTGCTCCCGCTGGTCGCGATCGCGGTCGGCATGGGCCTGTCCAACGGCCCCGCGTCGGCCGCGGCGACCGCCGCCGTGCCCGAGAACCAGGTCGGCGGGGCGTCGGGCATCTCCAACATGGCCCGCTACGTGGGTGCCGCGGTCGCGACTGCGCTGGCAGCGACGATCTACGGCAACGTGATCGCCCACAGGACCGCCGACGGGGCGGCGACGGACACCGCGCTCGCCTCGGGACTGGCTGCTGCGGCGTGGGTGATGGCGATCTTCAGCTTCCTCGGCGTCCTCATGGCCTTCGTGATCGCCCGCCACCGTGCGACGAAGGGGACCTTGGAGGATGCCGCCGCAGCGGCGGCCGCGGTCTCCTTCACGCTGCCGACCTCGGCGACCTCGGCGACGCCGGGACAAACCGGCGCAGACCAGGGCTGAACGGGAGCGCCGGCGCCTCGTCGGCGACCACGGTTCACGCGATCTGAGTGAGGTGCGACCGGTTGCTCGGGCGGCACACTCGAACAACGACCTGACCGACGACGTCGACGGAGGCAGTCATGTTCTCGCAAGCCCTGCTCCAGGAAGCGCGATGAGCGCCGCCGACGTCCCGGCCGACCTCCCCGTCGACGGCGCGGCGGCGGTCCCGGCCGCCCGCACCCGGGCGACGAACACCCAGTGGATCTCATGGGTCGCCCTCGCGATGATGACGACCAGCTCGGTCGCCAGCCTGCGCGCTGCGCCGACCATGGCCGTGTACGGCCTGGCCTGCGTGTTCCTCTACCTGCTGCCCGCGGTCGTCTTCCTGCTGCCGACCTCGCTGGTCTCCGCCGAGCTCGCCTCGGGCTGGACCGGCGGCATCTACAAGTGGGTCTCCGAGGGTATCTCCAAGCCCATGGGTTTCCTCGCGGTGTGGTGCCAGTTCGCGATGACGATCTTCTACTACCCGAGCCTGCTCGGGTTCGTCGCGAGCACGCTCGCGTACGTCATCAACCCCGCGCTCGCGAGCAGCGGGGTGTGGACGGCCGCAGTGATCATCGTCGTGTACTGGTCCGGCGTCTGGGTCTCCTCGCGCGGCACCAAGGGGGTCGCCGGCCTGGCCAGCGGCGGGCTCATCATCGGGACGCTGATCCCGGGCGTCGTCCTCGTGACCCTCGGGGTCGTCTTCCTCGGTCAGGGGAACGAGTCTGCGGCGCCCATGACCTCGGAGAACCTGCTGCCGGCCTGGGCCGGCCTCTCGAGCCTCGTCCTGATCGTCAACAACTTCCTGTCCTACTCCGGGATGGAGATGAACGCGGTTCACGTGTCGTCCCTGAAGAACCCCGGGAAGCAGTTCCCGAAGTCGATGTTCCTCGCCATGGGCATGGTGCTGGCGATCTTCATCCTGCCCGCCCTCGCGATCAGCTGGATCGTGCCTGCCGAGGAGCTCTCGCTCACGGCCGGCGTGATGCAGGCGTTCGACGCAGTGTTCGCCAACTTCGGGTGGCAGTGGCTGACGCCGATCGTCGGGATCATGCTCGTCACGGCCTCGCTCGGTGGCATGCTCACGTGGCTGGCCGGACCATCGAAAGGCCTGCTCCTGATCTCCCGTCAGGAGGGTTACCTTCCACCGTTCCTGCAGCGGCTCAACAAGAACGGCGTGCAGCAGAACATCCTGGTGGTCCAGGGCATCGTGACCACGGTGATCGGGCTCGCCTACGCACTGATCCCCGACGTCTCGAGCGCCTACTGGATCTTCTCCGTCATCACGACGCAGGTGTACCTGATCATGTACCTGCTGATGTTCGTGGCCGCGATCAAGCTGCGCCGCAAGCAGCCCGACCACCCTCGCGGGTTCCGGGCCCCCATGCTCGTCAGCATGTGCGGTGTCGGCTTCGCGGCCTCGCTGGCCGCCCTGCTGGTCGGGTTCATCCCGCCGTCGCAGTTCTCCTCCGGCAGCCCGCTGGTGTACTTCCTCATCGTGGGCGGCGGCGCCCTGGGACTGGGCCTGTTCGTGCCGTTCCTGTTCTACCGGTTCCGCAAGCCGACCTGGAAGCAGGCCGAACCGACGGAGGTGGTCTCGTGAGCACGTCAGCGGAACCTGCGGAGCACCAGCCGCGGCGCGAACGTCGGTGGATCTACATCGGCGCGTGCGTGATCCTGATCGCCATGGGCGTGTGGGCCGTCCTCGCGTTCAGCGTCGTCCGGGAGACGGCGCGTGCGCAGGACAAGGCCGACGAGCTGATCGCCGCGCTCGAGGAGGCCGGCGTCCGCACCCCCGACAAGGACCAGGTCGTGCGCGTCCTCGGCGAGGACGGGGAGCGGCCTGCGCGAACCCGAACGAGGCGCTCAGCCGAGCGACGCTTCTTGCGCAGCTCGCGAACGGGGCCGCCGGCCCCGGGGCCAGGCCGGTCATCGCCGACAGCCGCGTGGTCCAGGGCCAGCTGCTCATCATCGAGATCTACTGCCCCGAGGAGCTCGACGAGTTCCAGGCGTTCGTCGACGACCTCGCCACCGACGACGTGGCGGGGACCTGACCGTCAGACGTCGGTGCTGACGTCTCCCCAGCGCTGCACGTCGGAGTCCCGCCCTTCGTCGTCCGCCACGATCCCCGGCGCAACCGTCGAGCCCGCCCCCGCCGCCACGACCGGCTCGCCGCCCAGCCAGCGCGCCTGCTCGGCCGCGACGATCGTCTGCGCGAGCCGGGCCTCCGACACGTCGATCGCGCCAGGCAGCGCGTCGGCCAGGACGCTGCGTCGCGCGTAGGCGTCGAACAGCCGGGCCTTGGTCCCGAGGATCTCGACCATGCGCTCGTCGACCGTGCCCGCGACGAGCAGCCGGTGGACCTGCACGGTGCGCACCTGACCCATGCGGTGGGCGCGTGCGACGGCCTGGGCCTCGGTCGTCGGCTTGACCTGCGGCTCGCACAGGATGACGACGGACGCCGCCTGGAGGTTGACGCCCACACCTCCCACGTCGATCTGGCTCACGAGTGCCCGGGGCACGGATGACGCGGTGAAGTCGTCGAGGATCGTCTGACGGTTCGCTGCGCTCACCGACCCGGTGAGCGGACCGGCAGCGAGGTCGCCCAGCGCGCGCACCACGAGGTCGACGACGTCGCGGAAGTACGTGAACACCACGACCTTGCGGCCGTTCCCCGTGGCCTCCTCGACGAGCTCGACGAGCCGGCGCACCTTGGCCGAGTCCTCCGGGTGGTCGACGGCGTACGCGGCCCGGCGCATCGCCATGAAGCTGCCCTCGCGCACCGCGTCGCGGTAGGCGGCGCCGTCGGCCGGGCCGAACGTCTCCCACTCCTCGACCTGGACGCAGCTCGGGCAGCTCCTCGAGCACGTCCTCCTGGTTGCGCCGCAGGTACACGGGGGCCACGGCGAGCCGGAACCTCTCGGCCCCCGCGGCGCCGTGCGCGGCGCTGACCTGCTCGGCGACGTCGGGCTGGAGGTAGGCCACGAGGCGTCGGAACTCCTCGACGCGGTTCTCCATGACGGTGCCCGTCAGGAACAGCACGTGCTCGGCGCGCGCTGCCCAGGCGGCCACGGCCTGCGACCTCTTGGCCTCGGGGTTCTTGACGTAGTGCGCCTCGTCGACCACGAGCATCGCGGGCGCGGGCAGGTCGAGCGGGAGGAGCCCGACCTGCTCGAACGTCGTCACGGCCACGCCGCCCTCGCGCGCCCACTGTGCGGCCTCCTCGGCACGCTCGGGGCCGTGGACGTCGAGCGAGCGCAGCGTGCTGTGCCGCCCGACCTCGCGCACCCAGCTCGTCATGACGCTCGCGGGGCACACCACGAGGAAGTGCGTCGCGCCGCCCGCGGCGAGGTGCGCCATCGCGGCGATGGCCTGCACGGTCTTGCCGAGGCCCATCTCGTCGCCGAGGATCGTGCGTCGCTGGGCGAGGGCGTAGCGCGCCCCGAACACCTGGTAGCCGCGCAGCGAGACGGTCAGGAGGGACTGGTCGAGCGGCTGCTCGCTCACACGGGCCAGGAGCTCGGGCGGAAGGTGGCCCTCGGTGGCCTCGAGGTCGCGCCCGAGGTCCACGACGTCGTCGAGCAGCGCGTAGTACGTCGCCGAGCGTGCCCGGAAGTCCGTCCACGCCTCGAAGGCGTCGACGGGTGCGGCGTCGAGGGCCCCGACGCGTCCTGCGGCCGCGACGGCCCCGGTCTGCTCGGCGTCCTGGGTGAGCCGCGCAAGGTCGCGCACGGCGTCCGCTGCCCGACGGCGCCGGGCGGGCAGCGAGAAGAAGGACCGGACCGCTCGGGTCGCCTCCTGGGCCGCGACCCGGTGCTCCGAGTGCCCCTCGAGGAAGGTGACGATCACCTGCCGGTGCCGCGTCGCTCCCGTGCGCGCGGCGTCGAGCCCCGCAAGGGCTTGGACGAGGCCGGTCGTGAACGGGTCGCCGGGGGCGTCGTCGATCCGGAACCGTAGGGTCTCCTGGACGGCCTGCGCGATCTGCGCCGCGGCCGCGAGGCAGTGCGTCGCGGTCTGCGGCCCGATCCCGGGCAGCCGTTCGAGCCCGGCGGGTCCCGCGCGCAGCACGGCTCCGACGGTCGTGATGCCGCCGTCGACCAGGCGGCCCACGCGCAGTCGTTCGCCGCTGACCTCTCGCAGGCGTTCGACCCCGATCGCCGCGAGCTCGCCCAGGACCTTGTCCTGCTGGCTCGACCCGAACGCCGTGCGCACGTGCTCGCGGAACCGGGCCGGCGCCCCGGCGAGGCCCGAGAGCAGCGCGGCAACCTCGTCGGCCCGTTCCACGACCTCGCGCGCGTGCTCGGTCGTCGGGCGGGGAGCGTCGGGCTCGGTCATCGGGCGGGAACTCCTGGGGGACGTGGGCGGGGAGCGCGGACTCTCGACGAGGATCGGCGGTCGCGGTGCCACGGATCGAGAGGCTTCGTGACGCTATCACCGGCCGGCGGTGCGCAGGGGCGCTCGCGGTCCGTGCTGGGCTTCGGCCGGTTCGGTCTCGGCGACGACGACGGCACGACCTTGCGTGCGAGGGGCGGGTGAGGTCTCGGGGAGACCTGACCCGACGGTGGCGGTGTCCGGGCGGTGGCCTCCGGTCGTCGCACGGTCCGCGAGCGGGGTCCGCTACCGCCGGCCCAGGGCGGTTGCGCGTGAACCCGAGACGTCGGAGACCGAGCCGCGACGCGGCCCGAGCCACACGAGTCGGCGCGGGAGGGCGGACGCCGAAAGACCCGAGGGTGGTCGGCCCGCTCCGAGGAGGCTGACCGACCACCCTCGGGTCCGGCGCGAGGGGTGAACGACGCGTCAGGCGACCTGCGCCGGGACGTTCGCGACGCCGTCGGGCAGGAGACGGCGGCCCAGGACCTTCTCCGTGTAGCCCGTCCGGTCCAGGTACGGCGTGATGCCGCCGTCGTGGAACGGCCAGCCCGCGCCCAGGATCATGCAGAGGTCGATCTGCTCGGGGCCCTGGACGACGCCCTCGTCGAGCATGTGGCCGATCTCTGTCGTGAGAGCGGTCAGGACCTGATCGAGCACCCCCGCCTCGTCGAGCGCGCCGGGTCCGCCGGCTTCGCCCGTGCCGAAGTACGCCTGGATCGCCGGGTCGACGCTCGCGGGGATGCCACGCGCCGGGGCAGGCAGGACGACCGTGGTGCCCTCGGCCACGAGCTTCTCGAGCCCGGGGGAGGACGGGAAGCGGTCGCCCAGGTCCTCGCGCAGCGAGGTCAGGACGTGCAGGCCCACGGCGGGGCCCACGAGGTCGAACAGCGCGAACGGTCCCATGGGCAGGCCGAGCGGGCGCAGCGCGCGGTCGGCGACCTCGACCGAGGTGCCGTTCTCGACGGCCTCCACGATCTTGCCCAGGAGCAGCACGAGCAGGCGGTTGACCACGAAGCCCGGACGGTCGGCGACGCCCACCGCGGTCTTGCGCAGCGCCTTGGAGACGGCGAACGCCGTGGCGAGGGCCTCGTCCGAGGTCTTCTCGGCGCGGACGACCTCGACGAGCGGCATCTGCGCGACGGGGTTGAAGAAGTGCAGCCCCACGACGCGCTCGGGGTGTGCCAGGTCCGCGGCCATCTCCGTGACGGACAAGGCCGAGGTGTTGGTCGCGAGGATCGTGTCGGGGGAGATGACGCCCTCGAGCTCCGCGAAGACCTTCTTCTTGAGGCCCAGGACCTCGGTCACGGCCTCGATCACGAAGTCGCAGCGCGAGAACTCGGTGATGTCCGTGGTGCCGTGGACCGAGGACAGGACCTTGGCCCGCCGTGTCCTTGCTCATACGGCCCGTGGAGACGAGCTTCTCGACCGTCGTGCGGACGTAGTCGAGCCCGTGTCGCACGCGCTCGGCGTCGAGGTCACGCATCGTCGACGGGCACGCCCAGGCGCTGCGCGAACAGCAGCGCGAGCTGAGCCGCCATGAGGCCCGCGCCCACGATCCCGACCGAGGTGACGGGCTGGGCGAGCTTCGGGTCCGGGGCGCCCGCGGGGCGCTTGCCGCTGCGAGACGAGCTGGAACGCGTAGACGCTCGCGCGCATCTCGTCGGACATGATGAGGTCCGCCAGGGCCTCGTCCTCGGCCGCGAAGGCCTCGTCCTTGGTCGCGGTGCGGGCCGCGGCCAGGAGGTCGAGCGCGCGGTAGGGCGCGGGCCGCGACCCGTGCGACGACCGCGTCGAGCTGCTTGCGCGCACCGGCGACGACCGCGTCCCACACCGGGGCCGGGTCGAGCTCGCGGCGCTCGACGACCGTGGTGCCGCGCACGACGTCGGCGGTCCAGCGGATCGAGGCTCGAGGAAGTCGGGGGCCTCGAACAGCGCGTCGGCCAGGCCGATCTCGAACGCCTCCTTGGCCTTGAACGGCTTGTTGGCGCTCGGACGCGTGAGGATGACGTCCATGGCCTTCTCGATGCCGACGAGGCGCGGCACGATGTACGCGCCGCCCCAGCCGGGGACCAGGCCGAGGCCCACCTCGGGGAGCGCGAGCGCGGGGGCGTCGGTCGCGACCGTGCGGTAGTCGCAGTTGAGCGCTACCTCGAGGCCGCCGCCCAGGGCGAGGCCGTTGATGAAGGCGAACGTCGGCACGCCCATCTGCGCCGAGCAGGTCGGTAGGCGGCGTGGCCGCCGCGGCCCAGCTCGAGGGCCTCGTCGCGCGTGCGGACGGTCGCGACCTGCGTGAGGTCGGCGCCCGCAGCGAGGAAGTAGGGCTTGCCCGTCACGGCGACGGCAGCGATCTCCCCGCGCGCCGCGCGGGCCTGGAGCGCGGTCAGGGCGGCCTTCAGCTCGGCGATCCCCTCGGGGCCGAGCGTCGTGGGCTTGGTGTGGTCCAGGCCGTTGTCGAGCGTGAGCAGAGCGAGCGTGCCCGCACCGCCCGGCAGCTCGACGTCGCGGACGAGGGAGTGGGTCACGCGCTCGGCACGGGGCGCGGCGGTCTGGGTGCTCATGGGTCAGTTCTCCCCGTCGGTCGTCGTGTGGCCGGAGTAGTCGGCGTGGTGCGGGTTCTCCCAGATCACGGTGCCGCCCATGCCCAGTCCCACGCACATCGTGGTCAGGCCGTAGCGGACCTCGGGGTGCTGCTCGAACTGGCGCGCGAGCTGCGTCATGAGGCGCACGCCCGACGCCGCGAGGGGGTGGCCCACCGCGATGCGCGCCGCCGTACTGGTTGACGCGAGCGTCGTCGTCGGGCATGCCGAAGTGGTCGAGGAACGCCAGGACCTGCACGGCGAACGCCTCGTTGATCTCGAACAGGCCGATGTCCTCGATGCTCAGGCCGGCCTGGGCCAGGGCCTTCTCGGTCGAGGGGATGGGGCCGATGCCCATGACCTCCGGGTCCACGCCCACGTAGGCGAACGACACGAGGCGCATGCGTGCCGGCAGGCCGAGCTCGGCCGCGACGTCGCCCGCCGCGAGGAGCGAGACCGCGGCGCCGTCGGTCAGCGGGGAGGCGTTGCCCGCGGTGACCTTGCCGCCGGGACGGAACGGGGTCTTGAGGTGCGCGATGTCCTCGATCGTGGTGCCCGGGCGGGGTAGCTCGTCGGCCGTGGCCAGGCCCCAGCCCTGCTGGGGGTCGCGCAGCGCGATCGGCACGAGGTCCGGCGTCACGTCGCCGTTGGCGAGCGCCTTGGCGTACTTGGCCTGGCTCGCGACGCCGTACGCGTCCGCGCGCTCCTTGGTCAGGTGCGGGAAGCGGTCGTGCAGGTTCTCGGCCGTCGCGCCCATGACCAGGGCCGTCGAGTCGACGAGCTTCTCGGCGACGAAGCGAGGGTTGGGGTCTGCGCCCTCGCCCATGGGGTGGTGGCCCATGTGCTCGAGGCCGCCCGCGAGCGTGACGTCCTGGGCGCCGATCGCGATGGCCGACGCGGTCGTGGTGACCGCGGTCATGGCGCCCGCGCACATGCGGTCGATCGCGAAGCCCGGGACGGACTTCGGCAGGCCGGCCAGCACGGCCACGCTCCGGCCGAGGGTCAGGCCCTGGTCGCCCGTCTGGGTCGTCGCGGCGAGCGCGACCTCGTCGATCCGCTCGGCGGGCAGCTCGGGGCGACGGCGCAGCAGCTCACGCACGGCCTTCACGGCGAGGTCGTCGGCACGGGTGTTCGCGTAGATGCCGTCAGGGCGGGCCTTGCCGAACGGCGTGCGCACCCCCTCGACGAAGACGACGTCGCGGACGGTCCGGCGCGAGCCCGAACCCTTGCTGGCCACAGTCATGGCTTCTCCTGATCTGGACGGCGGTGTCCCTGAGCGTCACCGCTCAGCGTTGGTACAGGCTACCCGCGGTACCAGGAAAATGCACGAAAGTGTGAGACCGAGTATCTGCAACGGCCGGCGGACCCGCCCAACCAGTGGGGTGGGGGCGGGTCCGGCGGCGTCAACTGGGTGCGAGGCGGGCGATACGCAGTCTCGCCTCGCGGGGGTCAGTGCCCTCCGCGCAGCTTGCGCACGACCTTCTTGGCGGTCGGCAGACCCTTGTTCCACGCCGTGTACCACATCGAGAAGGGCACGTCGATGCTCCCGAGCAGCTCGTTCTCATGGCTCGCGAAGCCTCGCTTGAACGTCGAGATCCCGTCGTTGAGGAGCCCGTTGACGTCGTAGCGCAGCACACCGCGTTCGCGCATCGCGTTGATCGCGTACCACTTGAGGCCGTAGTTGGCGCGGAGCCGCTGGCCCTCCTCGTCCATCCCGCCGTACAGCTCGAACGACGTGCGCGCCGAGGCGGCGAACCACACGAACGAGACCGGCCGGTCATGAGGACCGCCCTCGCTCGACCGGGCGAACGCCGCGAACACCGGCGAGTGCTCGCCGAGCTGGTCGAACACGAGCTCGTAGTAGGAGTCCTCGTGCAGGCCGAACCCGGCCCGCTCGGCCGTCTGGCGGTACAGGCGAAGGCACGCCGAGAGCTCGGCGCGGGTGGTGACCGGCCGGAACTCGAGGTCCTCGCGCTCGGACTTGCGGATGTACTGACGGGTCTTCTTGGCCATGTCGGCCATGAGCTCGTCGGGCGTCTTGCGCAGGTCCAGGATCAAGGTCGTCGGGTAGAGCACGGGGTTGACCGCCGGGATCACTCCGTCGAGCTCGAGCGATGTCCCTGCGTCCCAGTCCGGCTCGAGCGTGATGCCCACGCCGCCGACGTTCTCGCGGCACCAGCGCACCACGGCCTCCGTGACCCCCGACCTGGTCGCGGGGTAGCCCGTGCCGTCGGGCATGACGACCGGGCCGCGGGGCACGTAGCTCAGCGCCTTGAACTGTGCGGGCAGCGAACGGACCAGGACCTGCGCGAGTCCCAGCACCGTGCCGTCCGAGCCGGCGACCTGCAGGCGACGAGGGGTCCACGAGCCGGCCCCCTTGACCTCGCCCCACCCCCAGAGCTGGAGCGGGTGTCCACCCATCGCGAGCACCTGCTCGTCCCAGGCGGCGCGGTCGGTGATCGTCGTGACGGTCAAGGAGGAGGACTCGGGCAGCATGCCCCCGACCTTACCGGCGAGGGGAAGTGCCGGACGACGGCGTGCCCCGCCCGGCGCCCGGCTGCCCGCTCCCACCGGTCATCCGGACATCGGCCGAGGTAGGGGCCGGGGCGTGGGTCTCGACGAGCCCTCGGGCGACCTACGAGGTGCTCTCCGTGGCCGGGCCGGGGCGCGGGACCGAGGCCGGGTCGGCGAGGGCACGGGCCAGGGGCTCGGCCACGAGGTCGAGCTGCCACTCGCGTGCCCCGCGGCCGCGCAGGAACTGCGCGACGTGCTCGGTGTCGAGGGGGGACGGAGGCGTCCAGCACACGCGGCGCAGGGCGTCGGGCTGCAGGAGGTTCTCGAGCGGCACCGAGAGGTCGTCGGACAGCTCCTGGATCGACGACCGCGCGCGGCGTCGAGGCGCTGGGCTGCGGCGGGGTCGCGGTCGGCCCACGCGCGCGGGGGCGGCGGGGCGTCGCTGCGCGGCCCCCGGGCGCTGGGCAGCGGCGTCCTGGGGCAGGGCCAGCGCCTGGTCGATCGCGTGCTGCCACGCCGCGGCCCGGCGGGTCGTGCTGCGGCCCGAGAACGCGGGCAGCTTGACCAGCTCGGGCACCGAGCGCGGCATGGCCTGGGCCGCGGCGACGATCGCGCGGTCCGGCAGGACCCGCCCCGGGGCGACGTCCCGGCGGCGGGCGTTCTCGTCGCGGGCCTCCCACAGGCTGCGCACGACCGCGAGGCTGCGCGGGTTGCGCAGCGCGTGCACGCCTGACGTGCGCCGCCACGGCTCCTCGCGCGGCGGCGGCGGGGGAGCGGTGCGCACGGCCTCGAACTCCTGGGCCGCCCACTCGGCCTTGCCCTGCTCCTCGAGCCGTTCGCCCAGGATCTTGCGCAGCGGGATGAGGACCTCGACGTCGAGCGCGGCGTACCGCAACCAGTCCTCGGGCAGCGGTCGCGTCGACCAGTCGGCCGCCGAGTGCTCCTTGGCGAGCCCCAGGCCCAGGACCTCGGCGATCACGGCGGCGAGCCCCACGCGCTCCATGCCGAGGAGCCGCGCAGCGAGCTCGGTGTCGAAGATCCGCGCGGGGTGGAGGTTCTGCTCGGCGAACCCTGGCAGGTCCTGGGACGCGGCGTGCAGGATCCACTCGGCGTCGCCCACGGCCTCGCGCAGCGGCGAGAGGTCGGGGATCGCGATGGGGTCGATGAGCGCGGTGCCCGCACCCTCGCGGCGCACCTGGACCAGATAGGTGCGCTGGCCGTACCGGTAGCCCGACGCGCGCTCGGCGTCGGCGGCGACGGGCCCGGACGCTGCTGCGTAGGCCGCGACGACCTCGGCGAAGGCCTCGGGCGTGTCGATCACAGGACCGACGCCGTCGGCCGGCTCGGTCAGCGGGGTCACCGCAGGGACGGGGACGCCGGGGTCCGCGCCGTCGGGCGCCGTGCCGACGTCGACGGCGTCGCCGGAGAGGCCGCGGTCGGCGGTCCGGCGGGAGGAGGGGGGAGGTGTGTGGGCCGAGCTCATGGACCCACGGTATTGCGTCGGGGGCGCAAGGACGTCACGCCGTCCGGCAACGGGGGCAGGCCGGCAGCCGTGCACAGGAGGGTGGACCACGCCTCGAGGTGGGCCCCGAGGTCGGTCGACGTGGGCGTCCAGGACGCCCGGATCTCGAGGTCGACGTCGTTGGCCTGACCCGCCAGCGCACCGAAGCTCTCGGAGAGCACGCGGGTCACGGTGCCGCCCTCGGCCACGGCGTCGGCGTGGGAGTGCGCGAGCGCGTCGTCGAGCCAGGTCCAGGCGACCTCGGCCAGGAGCGGGTCGGTGGCCATCTCCGGCTCGAGCGTCGCACGCACGAGAGTCACGACGCGGAACGTGCCGTGCCAGGCCTCCTGGCCCGCGGGGTCGTGCAGCAGGATGAAGCGTCCGCTCGCGAGGTCCTCGCCCGAGCCGTCCTCGCCGGACACCTCCCCGGTGAGGGCGAGCGCGTACGGGGCGATCCGGCCGGGCGCGGGCACCTCCTGGAGACGGACCTCCGGGCGCAGCCTCCGGCGCCCCACGGACTCCAGGGCGCGGAGGAAGTCGGGTGGTGCCGCGGCTTCTCCGGACTTGATCACACGCTGCACAGTACGAGCAGATGTCCACATCGTGGAGGTTAGGCGCGCGGAGGAGATCGAATCGTGATCGCCGGACTAGGCTGTCGGGAGTGTCCGCCGACGCCCGTCGTCGGCATGTCCCGCCGGCGTCCGGCACTCCTGCTCGCCGGAGCCAGCACCTACCCCCGAGGAGCACAGCAGATGACAGCCCGCGCACAGATCGGCGTCACCGGACTCGCGGTCATGGGCCGCAACCTGGCCCGCAACTTCGCTCGTCACGGCTACACGGTCGCGGTGCACAACCGCTCCTTCGCCAAGACCCAGTCGCTGGTCGCCGACCACGGCGACGACGGTGACTTCGTCCCGTCCGAGTCGATGGCCGACTTCGTCGCCTCGCTCGAGCGTCCCCGCAAGGTCGTCATCATGGTCAAGGCCGGCGGGCCGACGGACGCCGTCATCGCCGAGCTGGTCCCGCTCCTGGAGCAGGGCGACATCATCATCGACGCCGGCAACGCGCACTTCCCCGACACGCGCCGCCGCGAGGCCGAGCTCAAGGAGAAGGGTCTGCACTTCGTGGGCACCGGCGTGTCCGGCGGCGAGGAGGGCGCGCTCAACGGCCCCAGCATCATGCCCGGCGGCGCTCCGGAGTCGTACGAGACCCTCGGCCCCATCCTCGAGGACATCTCCGCCAAGGTCGACGGCGTGCCCTGCTGCACCTACGTCGGTCCCGACGGCGCGGGCCACTTCGTGAAGATGGTCCACAACGGCATCGAGTACGCCGACATGCAGCTCATCGCCGAGGCGTACGACCTGCTCAAGCAGGGGCTCGGTGCCTCGGCCCAGGAGATCGGGCAGATCTTCGCCGAGTGGAACGAGGGCGACCTCGAGTCGTTCCTCATCGAGATCACGGCCGACGTGCTCCAGCACGTCGACGCCGAGACCGGCAAGGCGTTCGTCGACATCATCCTCGACCGTGCCGAGCAGAAGGGCACGGGCCGCTGGACGGTCCAGAACGCGCTCGACCTGGGCGTCCCGATCACGGGTATCGCCGAGGCCACGTTCGCGCGTGCGCTGTCCGGCTCGGTGCCCCAGCGCTCGGCCGCGGTCGGCGTGCTGCCGGCCGACGCGGGCCAGTGGGAGATCACGGACCGTGACGCGTTCATCGAGGACGTGCGCCGTGCGCTGTACTCGTCGAAGGTCGTCGCGTACTCGCAGGGCTTCGACCAGATCGCCGCGGCCTCCGAGGAGTTCGGCTGGGGCATCGACCGCGGCGCCATGGCTCGCATCTGGCGCGGGGGCTGCATCATCCGCGCCCGTTTCCTCAACCGCATCACCGAGGCCTACGAGCGCGACGAGAACCTCGCGCTGCTCCTGGCCGACCCGTACTTCACGCAGACCGTCGGCGAGGGCGTGTCCTCGTGGCGTCGCGTGGTGTCCCAGGCCGCGCTCAACGGCGTGCCCACGCCCGCGTTCTCGTCCTCGCTCGCCTACTACGACGGGGTGCGCGCCGAGCGTCTGCCGGCTGCCCTCATCCAGGCCCAGCGCGACTTCTTCGGCGCCCACACCTACCACCGCGTCGACAAGGAGGGCGTGTTCCACACCGAGTGGTCCGGCGACCGCAGCGAGTCCAACGCATGACGGGGACCTCTCTCCCCGACCTCCTGCCTGTCGGCGTCGGTGGTGACATCGGCGTCTATGCGATGGTCCGCGCGTTCCACGAGCAGTACGGGACGGACGCGGTCGTGATCTCGAGCGTCGCCACGCGCGCCATGGCCGACTCGGCGTTCGTCACGAACGTCGTGATGCCGGGCATCGACGACCCCGAGGTGCTCGTCGCTGCGCTCGAGCGCGTCGCCGCCCAGCACCCGGGCAAGACGCTCGTGCTGCTCACGAACGCCGACTGGTTCGTCCGGGCGATCGTGGAGAACCGTGCGCGGCTCGAGGACAAGTACGTCATGTCCTACTGCACGCTCGAGGTCCTCGAGCAGGTCTCGAGCAAGGAGGGCTTCGCGGAGGTCTGCGACCGGCTCGGCATCCCGACGCCGCGCACGGTCGCGGTCAGCGTGCCCCAGCTGGTCGCGGACGGTGGCCTCGCGGCGATCCCCGCACTGCGCGTCGACCTCGAGTTCCCGGTCGTCGCCAAGCCGTCCTCGAGCGCGGACTACCACTACGTCTCGTTCCCCGGCAAGCGCAAGATCCACCACGTCGACTCGCGCGCCGAGCTCGACGAGCTGCTCGGGCACCTCGTCACCGCGGGGTACCCGGGGACGTTCCTCGTCCAGGAGTTCATCCCGGGCGACGAGACGCAGATGCGCTCGCTCACGGCCTACCGGGACACGCGGGGCGTGATCACCCTGCTCGCCACGGGCCGTGTGCTCCTCGAGGAGCACACCCCGGGCACCCTGGGAATCCCCGCGGCGATCCTCACCGAGCCTTACGAGGACGCCATGGAGGCCGCGAGCAGGTTCCTCGACAACGTCGGGTACACCGGGTTCGCCAACTTCGACTACAAGCTGGACCCCCGCACGGGTCGGCACGTGTACTTCGAGGTGAACCCGCGCATCGGTCGCAACAACTACTACGTGACCGCGGCCGGGGCCAACGTCGCTCGCGCGCTCGTCGAGGACCGGGTCCTCGGCAGGACGATCGAGCCCCTGCTGGCCACGAAGGAGGTCCTGTACTCGGTGGTGCCGTTCCGGCTCCTGCTCAAGTACATCCTGGACCCCTCGCTGCGGATCCGGCTGCAGGCGGTCAAGGACCGCGGCGACGCGGTGAACCCCCTGAAGTACTCGAAGGACGGGGGGCTCAAGAGGCGGCTGGTCGTCGAGGCGATGACCCAGAACTTCTACCGCAAGTACAAGAAGCACTACCCGGAACCGACCACCACGGGCTACTGAGAGAGCCGGTGCCGAGCGCACCGACCTTCTCCGCATCCTGACGCACAGGCCGGACAGCACGAGGGGCCGTCACCACCAGGTGACGGCCCCTCGTCGTCGTGTGCGGTCGTTCGTCGTGCTCACCGCGCACGCCGGCGCGGTGGTGGCGTGCGGAGCGGTCAGCCCAGCTCGCTGGTGCCCGAGTACAGGTGCAGCACGGGAACGTGCAGCTCTTCGCGGGCACGCGAGGCCCAGTCCTGGTGGAACGTGTCCTCGACCGCGTGCGGGTAGGTCACGATCGCGATCTCGCGGACGTCGCCCGCGGCGACCGCAGCGCGCAGCGCGGGCAGCGGGTCGTCCTCCGTCACGGCACCCTCGGCTTCGCGGCCCGCCGCCCGGAGCTCCGCGACGCTCGCCTCGACGCGCTCCTGCGCGGTGGCCGTGGCCTGCGAGTGCGAGGGCTCGCGGCCGAGCACCTCGTCCCACGCCTCCTTGAGCTCGCCCACGCTGAGGTGGTCGATGATGGCGGAGACGACGTTGCGCTCGGTGTCGGCGGGCACCAGGACCCGGTAGGCGAGGGTCTCGTCGGGGTGGAGGGACAGGATGTGCTCCACGTCCACGGCGGCGAGGGTGTCTTCGGTCAGGACGAGGATGGTGTCGGTCACAGGCCCAGACTAGTCAACGTTCTCAGCGCAGCGCCCATCGAGCGGCCAGCGTGCCGCCCGCGTGGAGCAGGTGCTCGAGCCGCGGACGGCGCAGATCGGCGCTCGCGGGTCCCGCCACGGGCACTGCGCCTCGTCCACCGGCGAGGCCCGCGACGAGCGGTGGCATGCCCGCCACGATCCGCCCCGGTCCCGGGCCGACGAGCACCGGGGTCGTGGTCACGCACAGCTCGTCGAGCAGGTCGGCTGCGAGCAGGTCCGCGAGCAGGTGCGGGCCGCCCTCGCACAGCACCCGGGGCAGCCCCCGGTCGGTCAGCGCGGCGAGGCCAGCCCGCAGGTCGGGCCCGGGGGTGGGGGACGGGAGGTCCTGGGGGGCGAGGCGCGCACCCGCGTGGGTGGCGTCGTCGGGCCCGACGACGAGGACGCGGTCCGCCGGCACGCTCGCCCGGGCGATCCCGGCCCCGTGCTCGTCGGTGATGACGAACGGCGGGCGCACGCCACCTGCCAAGGAGGGGGGCAGGTGGCCGCTGCGCGTGACGACCGCGAGCTCGAGCGGGCCGCGTCCCGCACGCAGGTGCTCGAGCCCGCGCGGGACGTCGAGCGCGGTGTAGCCCTCGGCACGCGCCGTGCCCGCTCCCACGAGCACCACGTCCGCGAGGGCGCGCAGCACCCGGAAGACACGCCAGTCGGCCGCGTCGTTGATGGTCCCCGAACGGTGGTCCGGGCCCCAGGCGCCGCCGTCGACGCTCGAGACCATGTTCGCGCGCACGTGCACGCCCGGCGGGGACGCGTAGAATGCCGCGAGCTCCTCCTCGCGGGGAGTGGCCTCGAGCCTCGTCCCCGCGAGGTGGCCCGCGCCGCCCGGCCCGATCAGCACGTCCAGCGCAGGGAGGGACGGGGCGGGTGGGGTGACGTCCGACACAGCGCTCATCCCGCCAGGCTAGTGCGCGTAGGCTGGATCCTCGTGACTGCTGCGCCTCCCGATCTCGCCGGGACCCCGTCGAACTCGTCGAACCCGCCCCGTACCGCCTCCTCGCCCGCACCGGGCACGGCGAACCTGCCGGGCGCGGGCGAGGGCGCGGCGCGCGTGCGGGCGCTCGCGGACATCCGACCCGTGGTGCCGCCCACCCGGCTGCTCGCGGACCTGGTGCCGCCGCGCCACTTCGCCGACGCACGCTTCGCGACGTACCGCGCGAACCCCGCCTACCCGAGCCAGGCGTCGACGGTCGCCCGCCTCGAGGAGGTCGGGGCGCAGCTCGCGCCCGGTGCGTCCGGGCGGGGCGTGCGCGGCCTGTTCGCCAAGCGCAAGGCCGTGCCCGCGATCTACATGGACGGTGGGTTCGGCGTCGGCAAGACCCACCTGCTGACCTCGCTCGCGCACGCGGTGGGCCCTGACGCGGCCTACGGGACGTTCGTGGAGTACACCAACCTCGTGGGGGCCCTGGGCTTCCAGGCCACGGTCGACGCGCTCGCGACCAAGCGCCTGGTCTGCATCGACGAGTTCGAGCTCGACGACCCGGGCGACACCGTCCTCATGTCCCGGCTCCTGCGCGAGCTCGCGGACCGGGGCGTCGCGCTCGCCGCGACGTCCAACACGCTGCCCGGCTCGCTCGGCGAGGGGCGCTTCGCGGCCGAGGACTTCCTGCGCGAGATCCAGGCCATGGCTGCCCGGTTCGAGGTCATGCGGGTCGACGGCGAGGACTATCGCCACCGCGCGGTCGTGACCGAGACGCAGCCGTTGCCCGCGGAGGTCGTCGCGCAGGTCGCGGCGAGCCACCCGGGCTCGACGCTCGACTCGCTCGACGAGGTCCTCGACCACCTGCGGCACGTGCACCCCAGCAAGTACGGCGCGATGCTCGACGACGTCACGCTCGTCGCGCTCACGGGGGTGCACCCCGTGACCGAGCAGTCGGCCGCGCTGCGGCTCGTGGTGCTCGTCGACCGCCTCTACGACCGCGACGTGCCGGTCCTGCTCGCGGGCGAGCCGGGCGAGGGGACAGGGAGCGGGGGCGCGGAGGCCGCGATGTTCACCGAGGAGATGCTGCGCGGCGGCTACCGCAAGAAGTACTTCCGGGCCCTGTCCCGGTTGGGTTCGCTCGCCGAGGACGGGCGCGCCCTCACGCGGACTCGAGCCGTCTGAGCTCGGTCGCGACGTCGAAGTCGGCTGGAGGCCAGCCCAGGTCCAGGCGTCGCAACGCGTCGAGCACGAGCTCGGAGACCGCGAGGCGTGAGAACCACTTGGAGTCGGCCGGCACGACGTGCCACGGAGCGAGCTCGGTGTTCGTCCGGTCGATCACCGCCTGGTAGGCCTCCTGGTAGGCGGGCCACTTCTTGCGCGCGTCGATGTCGCCCGGGTTGTACTTCCAGCGCTTCTCGGGCCGCTCCAGCCGTTCGCGGAGCCGCGCCTTCTGCTCGTCGAGGGACACGAAGAGGGCGACCTTGACGATCGTCGTGCCGCCCGCGACGAGCTCCTGCTCGAACGTGTTGATCTCGTCGTAGCGCGCCTCCCAGACGTCCTGCGGGACGAGCTCGTCGACGCGGACGACCAGGACGTCCTCGTAGTGCGAGCGGTCGAAGACCCCGAGGTAGCCCGGCTCCGGCAGCGCGCGGCGGATGCGCCACAGGTAGTCGTGCTCGCGCTCCTCCGCGGTGGGGACCCCGAACGACGTGTGCTGGACGCCCTGCGGGTCCACCAGGCCGATCACGTGCCGCACGATCCCGCCCTTGCCCGACGTGTCCATGCCCTGCAGGACGAGCAGGACCGAACGGTTCCCGCCGCTGCGTCCCTCGGCGAACAGGCGTTCCTGGAGGTCCGAGAGCTCGTCGGCGTGCGCGTCGAGCAGCCGCTCGGCCTGCTTGCGCCCCTGGGACCACCCGGGGGTCGAGGCGCGGTCGAACGACGCGAGGTCGAAGTCGCGGGGCGCGCGCAACGACTCGACGGGCGGCACGTCCCAGCCGACGACCTTCGTGGCACCGGACCGGGCCGCGGTGTCCTCAGGCGCTGATACGGAGCCGGCTGAGCCGGACGAGTGCTTTCCCATGCGGGTGAGGCTAGTCACCTCGAGGTCAGCACGACAGCCGAACGACCCGCGACACGCACGGACGACTCGTCGACGGCGGCAGGCTCGAGCGGATCGACGTCATGGCCTGCGGGTGCGTGGTCCGGCCGGGAGCGCGTGGCAGCACCGGCGGGCTCGGCGGCGACCGTCGGTGCTGCGGCGTCGCCGGGGCCGTCCGGTGACGACCACCGGGCGGCCACGCTCCAGGCGCGACGGGACGAGGGGAGCAGCGTGGTCCGTGGGTGCGGCCCTACGTTGACGACCGTGACGACGTTCCCGCGCTGGACGAGCACGACGCCTCCCGGACCCCGGCGCACGATGAGGACCGCGTCGTCCCGGACGGCACGTCGCAGGCGCAGGAGCGTGCTGGTCCAGGCGTGCAGGCGCTCGGTCGCGGGCGGCTCGAGGCGGGGGACGAACGCCGAGGCGAGGAGCAGCGCGGTCGCGATCGCCTGGCCGTCCTCGTCGACGCGCTCCGTGGACTCGAGGCAGAGCATGACCTGCGCGGCGTCCGGCACGGTCAGGATCCTGCTCAGGGCGTTGAACCATGTGGCGTCCCCCTCGCGGGCGCCCGCGACCAGGGCGTGGAACGAGCGCTCGAGGCCGCGGACCCACAGCGTGCCCAGGCCCCGACCTCCCTGCTCGGCCGGGACGAGCAGCCGGGGCTCCGCGGTCTCGCACTCGCCCACGAGGCGGACAGGGCGCCCGTGCGCCAGCGACGCGGCGTCCGCCGTGCGCGCGACCTCGACCAGGAGGTGCACGGGCGAGGCGTCGGTGAGGTCCTGGACCCGGGCGATGCGCAGCGCGTCGACGTGGAAGTCGTCGAACCATCGCTCGGCGCTGTCGACGACCCAGTCGTGGACCTCTCGGCTGCCGGCCCGGTCGAGGTTGATCCGACGACCGGAGGGCAGTTCGGCAGGCAGGTCTGCCGGGACCCCGGCGGCGGGCTCGTCGCGCGGGGGGAGCGAGGGCAGGGGAGAGCCGGGCGTGCGTCGTCGGGTCCGCAGCGGCGCCAGGTAGGGGCCGTAGGCCTCGAGGAAGGCCGCCCCGGGAGCGGCGCGGTGGTAGGCGACCCCGAGCGAGACGCCGATCCCGTGCGCGTGGGCCGCGTCGACGAACCGCTGGAGAGCGCGCGGACCACCGATCTCCTCGCACACCGTGTACAGGTGGGGGCACAGCACGCCCGCGACCGACCCGATCGTCCGCAGCTCGACGACCGCGACGCCGAGCGCCGACAACGCGTCGAGGCGTGCGGCGGCCGCGTCGAGCGTGCCCTCGGGCGTGAACGTCGTGACGTCGATGTCGAGGACCGCGCCCCGCGGGTCGGGCCCCTGCCACGCCTCGTCGGTCCAGTCGAACGCCGGGTCGAACGAGCGGCTCCAGCCGAGGAGACCGTGCGGCTGGCGCGGGCTGCGCGGGTCGGGCAACGGTTCCCCGCCGTCGATCGAGAACCCGTAGTCGGTGCCCGGCGCGAGCTCGTCGTCGGCTCCCCACCAGTTGGGCACGTGCATCCCGATCAGGCGCAGCGGGCGACGCTCAGGCCCTGAGTCGGCTCCGGCCCCTGCACCCGCCTCTGCACCGTCCTCGTCGTGCTGTGCCCTGCGGGGCAGCACGACCTCGATCGTGCGTGCGCGCGGCGCCCAGACGACAGGACGCGGCCCGGGGACGGGGATCATGGGGGCGTCGTCGGGCGGTTTGGCGGTGTTGCGGTAGCGCGAGGTCATCCGGCGTGCGCCTCACCCTCGGCTCGCACGAGCAGGACGGTGGCGAACGACGAGACCGTGAGGTGCTCGCCCGCGCGGTACGTCAGGGGCTCCGGCTCGGCCCCGTCCGCCGTGCTGACGAGCGTGCGCCACGTCGCACCGTAGGTCGCGTCGGGCAGCGTGAAGTCGAGCGCGCGGTCCGAGGCGTTGAGCAGCAGCAGGAACGAGTCGTCGACGATGGGCTCACCGCGGCGGTCCCGCTCGGGCAGGTCGTCGCCGCCCAGGAACACCATGACGGACTGCGCGTACCCCTGGTTCCAGTCGGTCGTGTCCATCCGGCTGCCCGAGAGGTCGAACCAGTCGATGTCCGGGACCTCGCCGTCGGGCGTCCCCGCCGGACCCCGGAAGAAGCGACGCCGGTGCAGGAGGGGGTGCGCGCGCCGGATCTCGACCATGCGACGAGCGAAGTCGAGGAGGCTGCTGCGCTCCTCGTCGAGCCCGTCCACCCCTCCCCAGTCCATCCACGTGATCTCGTTGTCCTGGCAGTACCCGTTGTTGTTGCCGTGCTGGGTGCGGCCGATCTCGTCGCCGTGGGAGAGCATGGGGACGCCCTGGGAGAGCAGGAGCGTCGCGAGGAAGTTGCGGCGCTGACGCGCCCGCAGCGCGCGGACCTCGGGGTCGTCCGTGGGGCCCTCGACACCGCAGTTCCACGACCGGTTGTGGTTCTCGCCGTCGGCCCCGCCCTCGCCGTTGGCCTCGTTGTGCTTCTCGTCGTACGACACCAGGTCCGTCAGCGTGAAGCCGTCGTGGGCCGTGACGAAGTTGATCGACGCGATGGGCTTGCGGCCCGAGTGCTCGTACAGGTCCGACGACCCCGTCAGGCGGCTCGCGAACTCGGGCAGCATGGCCGGCTCCCCGCGCCAGAAGTCGCGCACGGTGTCCCGGTACCGGCCGTTCCACTCGGTCCACAGGGGAGGGAACCCGCCGACCTGGTAGCCGCCGTCACCCAGGTCCCAGGGTTCGGCGATGAGCTTGACCTGGGACACGACCGGATCCTGCTGGACGATGTCGAAGAACGCCGAGAGCCGGTCCACCTCGTGGAACTGGCGCGCGAGCGTCGCGGCGAGGTCGAAGCGGAACCCGTCGACGTGCATCTCGGTGACCCAGTAGCGCAGCGAGTCCATGATGAGCTGGAGCACGTGGGGCGAGCGCATGAGCAGCGAGTTGCCCGTGCCCGTCGTGTCGAAGTAGTGGGCCTCGTCGCCGTCGACGAGGCGGTAGTAGGCGGCGTTGTCGATCCCTCGGAACGAGAGCGTGGGACCCAGGTGGTTGCCCTCTGCCGTGTGGTTGTAGACGACGTCGAGGATCACCTCGATGTCGGCCTCGTGGAGCGCCTTGACCATGGCCTTGAACTCCATGACCTGCTGCCCCCGCGTGCCGTACGCGGTGTAGCCGTTGTGAGGCGCGAAGAAGCCGATGGTGTTGTAGCCCCAGTAGTTCGAGAGGCCCTTGGCGACCAGGCTCGGGTCGTTGACGAACTGGTGGACGGGCATGAGCTCGACGGCCGTGACCCCCAGGGCGCGCAGGTGCTCGACCACGGCCGGGTGGGCCATGCCCGCGTACGTCCCGCGCAGCTCGTCCGGTACGTCGGGGTGGAGCATGGTCATGCCCCGCACGTGGGCCTCGTAGATCACCGAGTCGTGGTAGTCGTGCTGGGGCGGGCGGTCGTGGCCCCAGTCGAAGAAGGGGTTGACCACGACCGAGAGCATGGTGTGCCCGAGCGAGTCCTCGGTGTTGCTCGGGGCGGGCGGGGCGAGGGGCTCGCCGGAGGACTCGGGCGTCTCGTCGTCCTGGCCGTCGGGCGAGGTGCCGTCGGTCTCGCCGGGTGCCACAGGGAGGGCGCCGCCTGTCGCGGCCTGCACGGCCGGTGTCTCCCCGAACCGGTAGGAGAACAACGACTCGTCGCCGTCGACCTGCCCGTCGATCGCCTTGGCGTACGGGTCGACCAGGAGCTTCGCGGGGTTGCACCGGTGCCCAGCGGCAGGGTCGTACGGTCCGTGCACTCGGTAGCCGTAGCGCACGCCCGGGCCCAGGCCCGGCAGGTAGACGTGCCACACGTGGGCGTCGACGTCCTCGAGCAGGACGCGCGTCTCGCGAGGTCTCCCTTCCTCGTCGAGCTCGTCGCCGATCAGGCACAGCTCGACCTTCTCGGCGACCTCCGAGAAGAGGGCGAAGTTCGTCCCCGTCCCGTCGAACGTCGCGCCCAACGGATACGGTCGGCCAGGCCAGGTCTGCATGGGTCGACCCTTTCATCCCGGGCGCCCGTTGTCGCCCACGGCACGCCCCAGGATTCAGGACGGGGTGCGCGCGGACGGGGCGTCGGGCGCGTCCGGGGGCGCCTCGCTGCCCGACGACGTCGCGTGCCCTCGGGTCGTCGCCTCCGGTGGGTGAGTCGGGCGTGCCGTGGTGTCGACCGCGTCGATCGTGCTCACGACCCTGCCCTGGGCCTCGAGGTCACGGAACCAGTCCGACGAGCGCAGCCGGGGGGCGAGGTGCGGGTCCACCCCGGTGAAGTACAGGCGGCAGCCGTTCTCGGCCAGCTCGTCGTCGAGGTCCTCGAGCTCGTCGACGACCGTCGAGGACACCCAGTCCATGGCGCTCACCTCGAGCACGAGCGCCCGGGCGCCCGTGGCCTGGGCGAGCTGTGCGGTGCGCTCGACCGTGGGGCGCACGTTGGCCGTGTAGAGCATGCCGCGCAGGCGGAGCACGAGGAGGTCGGTGCCCGTGGGGCCGAGGTCGCTCGAGGTGCTCGTGTCGCCGGTCGCCCTGGCGCCGTGGGAGATCTCTGAGCCGGCCGTCGGTGCGTCCTGCCCCACGGACTGGTCCAGAGCGGGCTCCCACCCGCCCGGGCCACTGCTCATGACCTCGACCTGGGGACGGTCGAGGTCGCGCAGCACGATGAAGAGCGTCATGAGCACGCCTGCGGCGACCCCGACCAGCAGCCCGGACAGGAGCCCGACGACCGTGGTCGCGACGGCGATCCAGAACTCGGACATGTCGAAGCGGGTCAGGGCTCGGAACTCGCGCACGTCCACGAGGCCGAGCGTGGCCATGAGCACGACCGCACCGAGGGTCGCCTCGGGCATGTGGTCGAGCACGGGGGCGAGGAAGAGCGCCACCAGGACGGCGAGCAGTGCGGTTACGACGCTCACGACCTGACTGCGTGCCCCGGCCCGCTGGGCGACCGCGGACTGGGAGAAGCCGCCAGCGGCCGGGATGACCGCGGTGAACCCTCCGACGAGGCTCGCCGCCCCGACGGCGAGCAGCTCCTGGTCGGGGTCGATGCGGGGGTCCTTGCGATTGCGGACCTCGCGAGCGACTGCGACGGACTCGAGGAAGGCCATGATCGCGATGGCCGCAGCCGCTGGCAGGAGGTGGGGCACGTCGCCGAGCCGCGGCAGGACGACCGACGGCAGGCCGGCGGGGATGGGGGAGACCAGGCTCACCCCCCGCTCGGTGATGCCGCCGAACGCGGCGGCGAGGATCCCGCCCGCGACGACGAGCAGGGGTGCGGGGAGCCGCGGCCAGACCCTGCTGATCAGCACGAGCGCGGCGAGCGAGACGACCGAGAGGACCACGGTCGTCCCGTTGATGTCCGAGAAGGCCCGGAGCGCCGCCCGGAGCTCCGGGACGAACCCGTGCCCGTGGAGCGTCTCTCGTGCTCCCAGGAGCTTGGGGATCTGCCCGACCGCGACGGTCAGTCCCACGCTCGCCTTGATCCCCGTCAGCGTCGCGTGGCTGATGTTCTGCACGAGCGAGCCCAGCCGGAGCACGCGCGCGACGAGCAGCACCACCCCGACCAGGACGGTGAGGGTTGCGAGCGCTCGGATGCGTGCCTCGGAGTCGCCGCCCCCGCTGATCGTCGAGAGACCGACGAGCGACGTCGCGACGAGGGTCGCGATGGTCGAGGTCGTCGACATGCTCAATGCCCGCGAACCGCCCAGGGCCGCGTAGACGATCATCGGGAGCATGCACGTGTAGAGGCCGTACTGGACGGGCAGATCGGCGATCGTCGCGTACGCCATCGCCTGGGGGACCACGACGGCACCGGCTGTGAGCCCTGCGAGCACGTCGGTGCGCAGCGACGCGAGCCTGTACCCCTGGAGGGTAGGGAAGAAGCCCCTGAGGGCCCGGGGACGAACCGGGGCAGCCATGGCCCGAGTCTCGCCCGCGGGGCGCGGTGGCGCACCTCGGGGGCCGACGACCGAGCGATGCCCCGGACGCGGACGTGCTGTGCGGCCACGGAGGGCTGAGCGGTGAAGAGGACGGCGATGCCCTGCTCTGCTGATAAATAGTGTGCCAAGCGCGGGTCCGGGCCAGATCAGGCCAGGCCGTCGGCTCGCCGACCAGCCCCGACGGGGTGATCTCGCTCCCGCCGTCCCGTGCTGGTCGGCGCGGAGCCGTGCGTCGGGCCGTGGGACCTGCTAGACCAGAGGTATGAGCAGCACGAGCGAGCACCGCGCCCTTGACGCGGTCGACCTGAACGAGAGCGACGTCTCGTCCGCACGCATCTCCCCGCGTTCCCGGCTGACCCTGGAGCAGGAGGCAGAGGCCGACGTCCGCGAGGGTGGGGACGCCTCCAAGGCCCCGCACTCGCTCGCCGACGAGGAGCGACGGGCCACCGACGGGATGTCGAGCGGACGGTCGTGGGACGACCCGGACGAGCTCTGACGAGCCTCTGGCGGCACGGCGGAGCGTGAGTCCCGCGTGCCGGCCGACGCTCAGTCGAGCGTCGGCAGCCGGTCCTGGTCCACGGCGACGAGTCGCGGCATGCCGGCAGGTGCGACCTTGCTCAGTGCCACGTAGCGGGCTTCGGCCCGGTGCAACCGGATGTGCTCGTCGAGCGACCAGTCCGGCCCGTTGGTGAGCTGCATGCCGCACGAGCAGTCGATCGTCACCCGGCCGTCGGCCACCCGCCGGACATGGCCGATGGTGACGTGCGAGGTGCGGGCCTCGGCCTTGGCGCGGCGCATCGAGGCGCTGACAGGTTCGTTGGCGGGGGAGTCCACCCGACGAGCCTAGACGCTCGCACGGGGTACGAGCGGAGTGCCGACGTCGCGCACGAAGGCTCCCGCCTCGGTGCGCCCTGCGGCGGGCTCAGTGCTCGTGGACGAGACCCAGCTCGTGTGCTCGTTCGTGCGCGGCATCGGCGGCCTCGCGCGCAGCGATCCTGGCCCGCACCTCGGCACGGCGCAGGGGAGGGACCGTGCTCGGTGGCTGTCGGCGCTCGGGCAGGTCGGCGAGGAGCCGCGTGACGGTCGCGGCGATCTCGGCGACAGCCGCGTCGACGGGCCCACGGGTCGCTGCGCTGACGCTCTGGATCCCGGCGACCTTGCGGACGAACTGCAAGGCTGCGGCCTGGACCTCCTCGTCGGTGGCGGGTGGTTCGAGCCCTCGGAGGGCGGTGATGTTGCGGCACATGCTCTCGACGCTACGTGCGACCCTTCACCGCGACAAGGGAAGGACCGCCCCGTGCCGTCGTGCCAGGTGAGTTCCGGGGCCCGAGGGGGTATGACAAAAGGCCGTCCCGGGTGGGACGGCCTTTGTGGTGGTGGGCGATACTGGGATCGAACCAGTGACCTCTTCCGTGTCAGGGAAGCGCGCTACCGCTGCGCCAATCGCCCAGGGCTGTTCTGCGAGAGAACAGCACAAGGGGTACTACCTTGCTGAGAGGTGGAGATGGGATTCGAACCCACGTGCACGGCTTTGCAGGCCGCTGCCTCGCCTCTCGGCCACTCCACCAGGGACTCGAACCCGACAAGTACGAAGACTTATCCGAGCGGACGACGGGATTCGAACCCGCGACCCTCACCTTGGCAAGGTGATGCTCTACCACTGAGCCACGTCCGCACTGCCGAACCTCGTCCGGATCTCTCCGGCGTTTTTCGGCGCGTCACAGACTCTAGCCGAAAGATGGGGCAAGAGTCCAAATCGCCCCAGGTCAGTGCGTTGCGCAGCCGGGTTCGGGAGGCCGTGGGACGTGGTGAGAGAGCGAGAGCTCGGGCTGAGGGCGTCTGTCGGGCGGTCGGGTGTCGGGAGTGGCGCCCGGCCGGCGAGCGGGAGGGGCACCGGGTTTCCGTCAGGGACGACGGGGCTCGAGGGAGGCCTGATGCTCGTGCTCACGCATTGGGGCTGCTGCTCGCGCTCGCGTCGAGGAGCGCGAGCGCGTGGATGGATCGAGGCACCGATCGGTACGGCGAGGGCACTGAACGCGTGGTCGGAACGGGCCGTGGTCACGTGACCGCCCGTACAGGCGCTGGTGCAGCGGCCTGCTCGTGGTCTGCACCGGTGGCAGGTCGCGCTGACCCGTGTCGAGCGGGCGTCGTCGGGCCCGTGCCGTCGTGCCAGGTGAGTTCCGGGGCCCGAGGGGGTATGACAAAAGGCCGTCCCGGGTGGGACGGCCTTTGTGGTGGTGGGCGATACTGGGATCGAACCAGTGACCTCTTCCGTGTCAGGGAAGCGCGCTACCGCTGCGCCAATCGCCCAGGGCTGTTCTGCGAGAGAACAGCACAAGGGGTACTACCTTGCTGAGAGGTGGAGATGGGATTCGAACCCACGTGCACGGCTTTGCAGGCCGCTGCCTCGCCTCTCGGCCACTCCACCAGGGACTCGAACCCGACAAGTCCGAAGACTTATCCGAGCGGACGACGGGATTCGAACCCGCGACCCTCACCTTGGCAAGGTGATGCTCTACCACTGAGCCACGTCCGCACTACCGAACCTCGTCCGGATCTCTCCGGCGTTTTTCGGCGCGTCACAGACTTTAGTAGACGAGAGCGCTGGGCGTCCAACCGGACCAGGGCCCGCACGCGGCTCGGTAGCGTTGTGGGGTGCCAGCACTCCGAACCAGATTCCCCAGGACCCGCGCCGTTCCGCGGTTTCCTGACGCTCCGTCGGCTCGGATCGAGGTGGCGGAATGAGGCGCGGGTCACGCTCTCGAGCGGCACTGGCGACCTCGGAGGAGCCCGACGCGCAACGCTCTGACCTGCGCGGGGACACATCTGACGCTGCGCCGGTCCGACCTGGCGGCGCGCCGGCGACCGGTCCCGAGGCGGACGGGGGTTCCGATGCGCGAGGGTTCGCGGCTTTCGCCGGCCGCCGGGCTCTCGGGGCCGTCGAGTGCATCGACCTCGCGGTCGATTCCGCCCGTCTCGCCGAAGGGCTGTGGTTCGTCGTCGCCGACTTCGAGGACCCGGCGCTCGGGGGGCGGGCGCGGGCATGGCGCTTCGCCGACCACGAAGCATGCGACCACGGGGCGACGGGGGACGACCCGACGGTGCCCGTCGCGCCGTCGGGCAGGGAGGGCGCATGGCGCGGGCCCCACCCCGACACCTGGCGCAGCTCGCTGTCCCGCGACGAGTACCAGGCCGCCGTGGCGGCCGTCCGCCAGGCGGTGCACGAGGGCGACGTCTACCAGGCCAACATCTGCCGCGTGCTGTCTGCCCCCCTGCCCGCGGGCGAGAGCGAACCCGACGCGCGGGCGCTCGCGCCGGATCCTCGCCGCGGGCAACCCCGCCCCGCTACGCGGGCGCGATCCACGTGCCCGCGGCGAGCGGGATCGAGCCCGTGTGGGTCGTGACGGCCTCGCCCGAGCTGTTCCTGCGGCTCGAGGGCGGTGTGCTCTCGTCGGGCCCCATCAAGGGCACCGCGGCCACCGCGGACGGGCTGCGCGAGAAGGACCGCACCGAGAACGTCATGATCACCGACCTCGTGCGCAACGACCTGCAACGCGTGAGCGCACCCGGCTCGGTCGAGGTCACCGACCTCCTGGCCGTCGAGGCGCACCCCGGGCTCGTGCACCTGGTCTCGCGTGTGCAGGGGCGCGTGGAGGTCGGCCCAGGACGCTCCTGGCGGGCTGTGGGGGCAGGTGCTCGCGGCCACGTTCCCGCCCGCCTCGGTGTCGGGGGCGCCCAAGTCATCGGCGCTGCGGATCATCTCCGCAGCTCGAGCGTGGGCCGCGCGGCCCGTACTGCGGGGCGGTCGGCTGGGTCGACGGCGACACGGGCGAGGCCGAGCTGGCCGTCGGCATCCGGACGTTCTGGTGGGCCGACGACGAGCTGAGGTTCGGGACCGGGGCAGGCATCACGTGGGGCAGCGACCCTGCCGAGGAGTGGGAGGAGACCGAGCTCAAGGCCGCGCGGCTCGTCGCGCTCGCCTCGGGCGAGGCTGCGGCAGACTGAGCTCATGTCGATCGTCGTGTGGGTGGATGGGTCCTTCGTCGAGCCGCGGGAGCGGGCGTTGAGTGCGCTCGACCACGGCGTGACCGTGGGGGACGGGATCTTCGAGACGTGCGCCGTGTACGGCGGGGAGGCGTTCGCGCTGACCCGCCACCTGCGGCGACTGGGCCGGTCCGCGGCCGGCATGGGACTGCCCGCGCCCGACGAGGCGCGCATCCGCGACGGCGTCGCGCAGGTCCTGGCCGCGGCGGGGGAGGGCGCAGGACGCCTGCGCGTCACGGTCACGGCCGGGTACGGACCGCTCGGCTCGGGGCGTGAGGACGGCGCGGAGACGATCGTGATCGCTGCGGGTCCGGCGTCGCCCGGCCCGACCTCGAGGGCCGTGCGCTCGCCCTGGGTGCGCAACGAGCGCTCGGCCGTGGCCGGGCTCAAGACGACCTCGTACGCCGAGAACGTCGTCGCGCTCGCCGACGCGGTCGCTCGCGGCGGCGACGAGGCGATCCTCGCCAACACCGTGGGCGAGCTGTGCGAGGGCACGGGGGCCAACGTGCTCGTCGAGGTCGGCGGTGAGCTCCTGACGCCCCCGCTGTCGTCGGGCTGCCTCGCGGGCATCACGCGCGAGCTCCTCCTCGAGTGGGCCGCGGAGGACGGGCTGCCCGTCCGCGAGGCCGCAGCTCCCCTTCTCGGTCCTCGACCGGGTCGTGTCTCCAGGGCCCGACGACGGAGCCTCCTCCGGCGTGGGCCTCGCCCTCGCGGGGAGCGTGCGCAACATCCAGCCCGTGGTCGCGCTCGACGGCGTCGCGGTTCGAGCCGGCGAGCTGTCGCTCGCGGCGCGTGAGCTGTTCGACCGCCGGCGACGGGAGCGCATGGACCCGTGACGGGGTCGTGAGCGCGATGCTGGGGTGAGGTCGCGCGGTGCGTGCACGCCGGCGGGCGGCCTGTCGGAGGTCGACTGCCCGCCTGCTCCGGGCGTGCCCGCGGACCGCGAGAAGCTGCTGAGGCCCGGAAACAGGCCGTTGCGAGACCGGCGGCGCTACGCTGGGGGAGTCCCGTCGAGGCGGGCTGGGAGGCCGGTCCGGAGGCCAGTTCGCGATCTGGGTCGAAATACGGCTAATATCTTCCAGGACGCACGGCACGACCGAGAGGTTGAGTCGCAGCGGGCGATTGGCGCAGTGGTAGCGCGCTTCGTTCACACCGAAGAGGTCACTGGTTCGAACCCAGTATCGCCCACAGTGTTTGTGCAGGTCAGGGGCCGTTTCCCGTACATCGGGGAACGGCCCCTGACTCGTTTCTACACCAACCGGTGCCGCTGCCGGCCCCGTTGGGTGCGCCGAAGAGGGCGCGGAGGCGTGATGGCCCACCCTGCATCGACGGGGGTAGTCCGATGTGGATCGCGAGCTGTGTTTCTCAGGCGCGGGCCCGTTCGCCCGGATCGCGAGGGTGTCGATGAGCATCTCCAGAATGAGGTGGCCCCGACGGCCTTGTGACGTGTCTGCTCAAGGTTCATCGGCCGCACAGTCTGTGACGTGGGACTGCCCCGGATTCGGTTGACTCCTGACCTGTGAGGACTGTGGTCCTTGCTGGAAGGATGTTCATCGTGCCTAAAGCGTTCCCGAGAGAGTTCCGTGATGACGTGGTCGCGATCGCCCGGAAGGGCGAGCTGCCGATCCGGCAGGTCGCGAAGGACTTCGGTGTGTCCGAGTCGTGTCTGCAGCGCTGGTTGAAGATCGCCGATGTCGAGGACGGCAAACGTCCCGGCGTGACCGCGTCGGAGTCTGAAGCGTTGCGTGAGCTGAAGAAGCGCAACCGGGCCCTCGAGCAGGAGAACGAGATCCTGCGCCGGGCTGCTGCGTACTTCGCCCGCGAGCTGCCCCAAAATGACGTACCCGCTGGTCCTTGACCTTGCCGACGACGGTGTTCCCGTCGCGGTGACTTGCAGGGTGCTGGGCTTCTCCAAGCAGGCCTTCTACAAGTGGCGGGCCGCCCCGGTCACCCGCCGCGACATCGAGGACGCCTACGTGATCCACGCAGCCCTGCGGGTCCATCACGACGACCCGGAGTTCGGGTACCGGTTCATCTCCGACGAACTCAACGACGCTGGTATGGCCGCCGGCCGCAACAAGGTCGCCCGGCTGTGTCACGGGCAAGCGATCGTCTCGACGATCCACCGACGTCGCCGCGGTGCCAAGCGTCCCGGACCGGCGGTCCACGACGACCTCGTGAACCGTGATTTCGCCGCCGAGGGCCTCGATCAGGTCTGGCTGACCGACATCACCGAGCACTGGACTGACGAGGGCCGGCTGTACTTGTGCGCGATCAAGGACGTGCACTCGAACAAGATCGTCGGCTACTCGATCGACTCACGCATGACGTCCTCGCTCGCCGTGAACGCACTGGCCAACGCGATCACAGCCCGCACGCCCGAGTCGACGATCGTGCACTCGGACAGAGGATCTCAATTTCGATCGCACGCCTACGTCGATGCCCTGACCGCGGCCGGGCTGCGCGGATCGATGGGCCGAGTCGCAGCAGCAGGCGACAATGCCGCAATGGAGAGCTTCTTCGCGCTACTCCAGAAGAACGTCCTGAACCGTCACCGCTGGACGACACGTGACGAGCTACGCCTGGCAATCGTGACCTGGATCGAGAAGACCTACCACCGACGACGACGCCAAGAACGACTCGGCAGACTCACCCCGGTAGAGTTCGAACGCCAGACCCTGGCCCTCGCGGCCTGAACCACTCAACCCCGCGAGTCAACTAAATCCGGGGCAGTCCCGGCGTCGCTGTACTGGGGGTTGCGGCAGCCGTAGGGTGTGTACTCGCTACTGCCGGGGCCTGTGCAATTATTGGTGCCGCCGCAATGGCCGCGAGCATCGGTTCAAACTACTACGGGTATCGAAAGCGCGAAATGACGGGAAAGCAGTTTCTTGCCAATACTGCAATTGATATTGCTGGAGGTTTCGTGCCGGGAGCAAGGGTCTTGGGAAAGTTTGGAAAGCACGCGAAGATCCCATACCGAGCGATTGCTCGACCACGTGCGGACCGCCTCCAGCGGCATGCCACCTCGCGCGTTGTGCGCCAAGCGACCTACTTCAATGCGCTGCGGTATCGACCTCACAACACAATCTTTAAGACTGTCGCGCATGCGTATGGTGGCTATCGAGCAGGATCGGGACTTCGTTGATGCGGAGCGTGTCGATTCTTCTGTGCGCCGTGGCGGCCGCCATGGCGCTCCCTTCGGTAGTTTTCGGCTATCGGGCGACACAAGGGCTCGAAGCGAGGCCTTGTGAGCGCCGGAGTGGTCCGTTGGGAGCGATCTCGATCGGTGTCGCGGGGCTTCTGGTACTGCTACCCGGAGCGCTAGGCGTGATCGAGCTTCTGCTTGGCGACGATTTGCCTGAAGAGCGAACAGGGGCGTTGCTCTTGGCGGGGTTTGCGTTGCTCTGTGCGGTTGCCTTACTGGTTGTCTTTGGCGTGGCGACTCGGCGGAGAGATCTCTTAAGCCGCCCTGGTTTCATCGCAATCGCAAAAGCTAAGTCTGTATTGCGATGGCTCATCGTTGGGGCGATAGTGCTTGTTCTTGCAACATTCATTACCTAGCTGACTATGGTGCGGCGGCGGACACTACCTGAACGCGGCCGTGGCGCCGGCACCCTTCGGGCCGACCTGGTCGTGCAGTCAGGTCTAAAGTGGTGCAGGCCACCCCCCGAGCAGGTGCGGTTTTTTGGGAGAGGTGGTCTCCGAGACCGGTGGCACGTTCAGACTTGTCGGGCTCTTCGCCGATCCGGTGGGGAGTAGCCGGGGCGGGGTGACGGGCTGGAGGTAGGGGTCGAGGTCCCCGATGATCAGGAGCGACCAAGCAACCTGATCCACTTCGAGGACCTCGACGTTGTCCAACGCTACGGGGTGCGCTGGCGCGCCCACCACTACCGACCCGTGTGACCGATGTGACGTGCTGCTCGGACTGCCCGACGTGCGTGTCGAGGCAGTCGAGCGTGACCAGGACCGGATGACGGTCACGTTCTCCACCCCCTGGCAACTGCAGGGCTGTCCGGACTGCGGGGTCGTGGCCCCGAGCCGCGGCCGCCGGCGGCGACTCCTGCATGACGTGCCGCACGGTGAGGCTCGGGTCCGGCTCGTGTGGCGCCAACGCGTCTGGCGATGCCCGGAGGCAGCGTGCCCTCGCGGGACGTTCGTCGAGCAGATTCCGGAAGTGGTCGCGCCACGTGCCTCGATCACAGCCCGGGCGGTGGCGTGGGCGATCGGGCAGCTGCGACGCGAGCACGCCACCATCGCCGGTCTGGCGCGCCGCCTGGGCGTGTCCTGGTGGGCGCTGTGGCGCCTGGTGCGTCCCGAGCTCGAGCGCCTTGCCGCCGATGAGTCCCGCTTCGCCGACGTGACCAGCCTCGGGGTCGACGAGCACATCTGGCACCACGGCGACCGGGGCACGAAGGGCCCCAAGGAGCTGACCGGGATGGTCGACCTCACCCGCGATGGCGACGGACGGGTCCATGCCCGACTGTTGGACCTCGTGCCCGGCCGGTCGAAGAAGGCCTACGCCGACTGGCTCGACCAGCGCGGCGACCACTTCCGCAAGACCGTAGAGGTCGCGGCGTTGGATCCGTTCGGCGGCTACAAGTCTGCGATCGACGAACAACTGCAGGACGCAACCGCCGTGCTGGACGCGTTCCACGTCGTCAAGCTCGGCACCCAGGTCGTGGACGAGGTGCGCCGCAGGGTCCAGCAGGACACCACCGGCCACCGCGGACGCAAGCGCGATCCACTGTTCGGGATCCAGACCATCCTGCGCGCCGGCGCCGAGAACCTCACCGACAAACAGCAGGCTCGACTGGCCCGCGCGATCGAAGCCGACGAACGACACGAGGAAGTGTTCGTCGCCTGGCAGTGCGCCCAGCAACTACGAGCCGCCTACCGGCAACAAGACCTGACCGAGGGCCGTCGCCTGGCCGAGAACATCCTGGCCACCTTCCACTCCTGCCCGATCCCGGAAGTCGCGCGCCTCGGACGGACCCTGCGCCGCTGGCGCAACGCGTTCCTCGCCTACTTCACCACCAACCGAGCGAACAACGGACCCACCGAGGCCATGAACGGCATCATCGAGCTCCATCGCCGCCTCGCCCGCGGCTACCGCAACCGCGACAACTACCGGCTACGGATGCTCCTCGCCGGCGGAGGACTCACCCGGTGATCCCCACCGGATCAGCGAAGAGCCACTTGTCGGGTGGGTCGTTGCAGGTGCCGTTCTCCCGTGTTAATCAGATCGACAACGCCGTCCGCCCACCGCGCGTATTGGCCCGGGACAGGGAACAGTCAATGATGAAAGCCCAGACAAGCTCTTCTCATGGAGCTGACGCGCAAGGACCGCCGAGCTGAGCCGATCGCTTCTGTCCCAGCGTCGATGCAACCGGTTCCTGGGGCGAGGCCGAGGCCCGCGCCGCGTGGACCGCCCTCCTGGGCGCGCGCGTCGTGAGCGCGATCGCCGCGGATCCCTCCCGCGACGCAGCGGCGATCCTCGGGACCCAAGTACCTGCCGAACCTCCCTGGTGCCGGCTCTCACGTTGTTAACGCGAGTTTCGTCGTCGGGGCGTCGGGCGGGCGCTCGCAGGCGCGGTGCTCGACGGCGCGCGTGTCGACGGCTTCCTCGCGATGCAGTTCAACGCGGTCGTCGAGACCGACGAACGAGCGGTGCGCCTCTGGGAGTCCTTCGGGTTCGAGATCCTCACGACCGTGCCCGACGCGTTCGCGCACCCCGTGCACGGCCTCGTGGGACTCCACGTCATGCACCGGGAGCTCTGAGGTCGCCGGTCGCGGGACGACGCTCGGAGGCGTCCCGGAGGCCCGGCACCGGGCTGCGCGCGACGACGGCGTCCCACCCGGTCCTTCGACCGGATGGGACGCCGTCGTCAGGCAGGGGCGACCGGCGCAGAGCAGGCCGCCACGCGTCAGGCCGCGGCGACCTCCCGCGGGAAGAGCCGGGCCATGACGTCCGACAGCGCGATGACCCCGACGACCGAGGCGCCGTCGGTCACCACGGCAAGGTGGTTGCGGGTCTCGCGCATCTGGGCGAGAGCCGCGTAGACGGGCACGGACCGTTCGAGCGTGAAGGGGGGCCGCATGAGCTCGGCCGCAGGACGGTCGAGGCCCACGTCGAGGGTGTCGCGCACGTGCACGACCCCCGAGATGCTGGTGTCGTCCCCGAGCAGGATCCGCAGGTGGCCGGACGCGCGCGTGGCCTCCTGCACGTCGTGGACGGTGGAGTCGAGCGGGACCATGGTGGGCTTGCCCCGACCCGTGAGCAGGTCGCCCACGGTGAGGGTCTGGAGGTCCAGTGCCCCCGAGAGCTGGGCGAAGTACGCCGGGTCCAGGGCGCCGACGTTGGCCGAGTGCTCGACGAGGTGACGCAGGTCGTCGGCGCTCTGGCCCGAGGCGACCTGCCCCGTGGGTTCGACGCCGACCTTGACCAGGCACCAGTTGGCCATGTTGTTGAGCCCCTGGAGCAAGGGCCGGGTCAGCCACATGAAGCCGCGCATGGGGATGGCCAGCAGGGTGGCCGAGGTCTCGGGGTGAGCGATGGCCCACGACTTGGGGGCCATCTCGCCGACGACCAGGTGCAGGAACGTCACGATGATCAGCGCGAGGACGAACCCGGCGGCGTCCGCGACCCACAACGGGGCGCCCCACGCCTCGAACGCGGGCGTGAGCCAGTGGTGGACGGCCGGCTTGGTGATGGCGCCGAGCGCGAGCGTGCAGGCCGTGATGCCGAGCTGCGACCCGGCGAGCAGCACGGTCAGCTCGGTCGAGCTGCGCAGCGCGGCGCGAGCCGAGCGGCTGTTGGGGGCGGCGTCCTCGAGGCGGTGCCGCTTGGCGGCGAGCAGCGCGAACTCGACGGCGACGAAGAACGCGCTGAGCGCGATGATGACGACGGTGATGGTCACGACGACCCAGGGGTTGCTCATCGGTCGCCCTCCTCGGTCTCGGGCGCCGCGTCAGGTGCGGCGTCGGGTGCTGGCAGCGGTCGGTCGTCCGTCGGGAACGTCACACGGACCAGCGACGGCACGTGGCGCTCGACCTCGACCACGTCCACGCGCATCCAGGCGGGCTCCGGTTCCGCAGCGAGGGCGAGGTCGGCCGGGTCCAGCGGCAGCTCGACGACGATCCCCTCACCCGGTTCGAGCAGCGAGCCGTGCTGGTCGATCACGAGGCCGGCGATCGTCTCGTAGTCGCCCCGCGGCAGGTCGCGCCCGATCGCGCGCTCGACCTCGTCGATGTGGGTGTCTCCGGGCATGACCCAGATCCCGTCGTCGTCGCGCGGGGCGATGGTGGGCGTCGCGGGGTCGTGCTCGTCCGTGATCTCCCCGACGAGCTCCTCGGCCAGGTCCTCGGCCGTCAGGACGCCGGCGAACCCGCCGTACTCGTCGATCACGCACGCGAGCTGGTTGCGGGTCTCGGTGAGCTCGCGCAGGGCGTCGGGCAGGCTCATCGCGGTCGGGACGACGACCACGGGGCGCATGAAGTCCAGGGTCGGGACGTCGTCGCCGTGCGTGGTCGTCAGCACGTCGACGAGGTGGACGACGCCCACGACCTGGTCGTCGTCGGCGAGCACCGGGTAGCGCGAGTGGCCCGCAGCCATCCGTGCGCGCACCTGCGCGAGGGTGTCGTCCGCGTGCACCACGTCGACGCGAGCGCGGGGGATCATGGCGTGCTCGACGTCGCGCTCGGGGAAGTCGAGGATGCGGTCCAGGAGCACCGAGAGCTCGCCGGGGAGGTCGCCGCTCTGGCGAGAGTCCGCGACGATGTGCTCGAGGTCACGGGCCGTCGCCGAGTGCTCGACGTCGTGGACCGGCTCGATCCGCAGCGCCTTGAGCAGGAGGTTCGACGCCTGGTCGAAGATCTTGATGAGCCACCCGAACACGGCCAGGTAGATGGTCGTCGAGCGGGCGAGCCACAGGGCGACCGGCTCCGGCCGGGCGATCGCGAGGTTCTTGGGGAAGAGCTCGCCGAAGATCATCTGGACGAACGTCGAGAACACCAGTGCCAGGACTGTACCCACCGCGATGCCCACGCCGGCCGGGACGCCGACGCCGCCCAGGGCCTCGCCCAGCGACTCACCGACGAGGGGCTCGGCGACGTAGCCGACCAGCAGCCCGGTCACGGTGATGCCCAGCTGGGCGCCCGAGAGCATGAAGGACGTGCGCTTGGTGACGGCCAGGGCGCGCTTGGCCCCCGGGTCGCCCGAGCCCGCGCGTGCGCTCAACCGTGACCGGTCGACCGCCATGTACGCGAACTCCTGGGCGACGAAGTAGCCCGTCACGGCCGTGATCGCCACGATCACGACGACGCCGAGCAGGAGTGTCAACACCCACATCAGAACCTGCACCCCCTCGTCGCAGCATCGGTGGCCGGCACAAGGGGGTTCGTACTGTCTGCGTCCATGTCTCTCTCAGATCGCGGGTGGATTCCGTCAGGTCAACGCGGAAGGAGGCCTGAGCGTTCCCAGGATCTCGCACGAGTTTCCGCGCCGCCGCCCGCGACCCCGCGAGCGGTCTCCACGAGTGCTCGCCATGGGCGGGAGGCAGAGACGTAGGGTGTGAGCGACGACCGACGGAGCGAGCGAGGAGATCGACATGGCTTCCACCGCCGTGGCCCAGGCGACCGTCAGCGACGTGCTGGCCGAGCTCGAGGCCCTGGAGGACCCCAAGATCCGCGCGGTGAACGAGCGCCACGGGGACGACCACGGCGTCAACCTCACCAGGCTGCGCGCGGTCGCCAAGAGCCTCAAGACCCAGCACGAGCTCGCGGAACAGCTCTGGGAGACGGGAGACACCGCGGCGCGCCTCGTCGCGATCCTGGTCGGCCGCCCCAGGTCCTGGTCGGCCGCCGAGCTCGACACCATGCTGCGCGACGCGCGAGTCCCCAAGGTGCACGGGTGGCTCGTGAGCTACGTCGTCAAGAAGAGCCCGCACGTCGAGGAGCTGCGCACCGCGTGGTTCGCCGACCCCGACCCGGTCGTCGCGAGCGCCGGGTGGGCGCTGACGACCGACCGCGTGGCGAAGTCCCCTGAGGGGATCGACCTGTCGAGGCTCCTCGACCGCATCGAGGCCGACATGAAGGACGCTCCCGAGCGCCTGCAGTGGGCCATGAACGAGTGCCTCGCGAACATCGGCATCCACCACCCCGAGCTGCGCGCCCGCGCGGTCGGCATCGGCGAGCGGCTCGAGGTCCTCAAGGACTACCCGACGCCCCCGAACTGCACGTCGCCGTTCGCGCCGACCTGGATCGCGGAGATCGTCCGGCGTCAGACGCAGGCCTAGCGGCCCCCGGTCACCGCCCGACGGCGGCACGCACGCGCACCGCGAGCGAGACCACGGTCGCGACGGCCAGGAGGGCCGTCGCGACGAGGAAGGTCGTCTGCATGCCGGCCGAGGTCGAGGCCGCCGTGGCGTCCTGGACCCCGACCGTCCCGGTCGCCGCCGCGAACACGGCGCCCATGACCGAGGCGCCCGCGATGAGGCCGAGGTTGCGCGAGAGGCTCAGGACGCCCGAGACGGTCCCACGCCGTCGCGCGTCGGCCGTCGTCATGACGGCGGTGTTGTTCGCGGCCAGGAAGAGCTGGTAGCCAGGCGTCAGGACCACGAGCGCGAGCACGTAGCCGGGCAGTCCCCAGGCGGGAGGCAGCACCACGAGCAGGACGGCCCCGGCCGTCATGAGCAGGAGAGCGACGCTCGTCATCGCGGCCGCGCCGGCTCTGTCGACGACCCTCCCGGCGACGACGCCGGTCAGCGCCGACACGACCGGCCCGACCGCGAGCGTGAGGCCGATCGCGGCCTCGTCGAGCCCCAGCCCACCTGCGAGGTAGAAGGGGCCCACGACCAGGGTGCTCATCATCACGGCCGCGACGAGCAGGTTCATGAGCAGGCCACCGCTCAGGGCTCGAGAGCGCAGGAGCCCCCACGGCACGAGCGGTGCAGCCGTCCTGCGCTCGATCGCGACGAGGACCGCTGCACCCACGAGCAGCGGTGCGGCGCCGACCCGTGGGACGGCGTCAGGAGTCATCGCGAGGGCGCCCGCCGCCAGGGCCGCCGTGAGCACGAGGGCGCCCGCGACGTCGAACCTCGCGCCCGACCGGACCGGAGCAGGCTCGTCACCGCGGCCGCGCCAGGCGAGCACGAGAGCGACGCCCGCGAGCGGCAGCATGGCCACGAAGCCCGCCTGCCAGCCCGACGCGGCGATCAGCAGCCCGCCCCCGGCGGGCCCCAGCGCGGTCCCGACCGCCGAGGTCGTCCCCAGCAGCCCCATGGCCGCTCCGGTGCGCGCCTCGGGCACGACGTCCCGCACGAGTGCCAGGGGCAGCGCGATCATGACGGCGGCGCCGACCCCCTGCAGCGAGCGGGCCGCGACGAGCGCCGCGAGCGAGGGCGCCAGAGCGCACGCGAGCGTCGCGACCGTGAACAGACCGAGGCCCCCGAGGAGCACACGCTGTCGCCCGAGGGCGTCACCGAGCCTCCCCACGGCGACCGCGGTCACCGTCATGGCCAGCAGGTACGCCAGGACGACCCACTGCACCCGGCCGAAGGGTGCTCCGAGCTCGTGCGCGAGCGTGGGCAGCGCGACGTTCGCGACGCTCGTGCCGAGCGAGGCCAGGAGGGTGGCGAGCGCGAGCGCACCCACGAGGACGGACCGGGAGCGTGGTGCGTGCGGGTGGGATGCATACCGTCGAGGCTGCCCGCTGCGGCCCGGTCTCGGCAATGCTCGTTGCCAGAACTGGGACAGAGTGGTGGGATGGTGCGATGGACGACCCCACGGCAGCGATCGGACGCGCACTCGACCAGGTCGGGCCACGGCTCGGTGCCCTCCGGCGGCGACGCGGGATCACCCTCGCGGCGCTCGCGGACACGACGGGCATCTCCAAGAGCACGCTGTCGCGGCTCGAGACCGGGGGGCGCAAGCCCAGCCTCGAGCTCCTCCTGCTGCTCGCACACGCCTACCGGGTACCGCTCGACGAGCTCGTGCGCGCCCCGGAGACGGGAGACCCCCGCATCCGGCTCACCCCGCGGAGGGTCAACGGCCGGGTGGTCGTGCCCCTGACCCGGCAGCCCGCGAGCCAGCACGCCTGGAAGATCCTCGTCCCGCGCAAGGCCGCCGAGCCCATGCTCACGACGCACGACGGCTACGAGTGGCTGTACGTGCTCACGGGCCGGCTGCGGCTCGTCGTGGGGGACCGGGACATCGTGCTCGACGCCGGGGAGGTCGCCGAGTTCGACACCCGCACGCCCCACTGGTTCGGCAGCACGGGCCAGGAGGGCGCCGAGGTGCTCAGCCTGTTCGGGCCGCAGGGCGAACGAGCCCACACCCGCACCGACCTCACGCCCGACGACGCGGTCGGCGGCGAGGACGCGACGAGCGTCACCGCCGCGCCCGGCACCAGTCCGGAGACGCTGCCCGACGGCGCGGCGCCCGCCCTCCCTGGTGCCGTGCCCTGACGCGCTGCCCGCGCTCGCCGTCCCGCCCCGCGTCCCGGGGCACGCCCGCCGCGGCCGTGACCCCGGGCACGTCCGGTCACCGCGCGACCGGCACGACCTCCCCGGTCACGGTGTCCGCGCGGAACGCCCGCTCGAAGCGGGCCTGCCCGGCCTGGACCGCGCACTCCACGCGCGCCTCGCCGCGGGCCACGTCGTCCGCGGTCACGGTGTACGTGGGCGTGAAGTACAGGGCGTCCTCGCCGGGGGCCAGGCGCACGGCCGGGAACTGGGCCGTCACGTCCCCGTCGAAGCTCCCGCTCAGCGCGGCCGTGACGGGCTCGTCGCCCTGGTGCCGGAAACGCCCGGTGAACGCCAGGATGTCGCCGGCCCGCAGCCCCGGCGCGGCTGGGCCGTAGTTGGCGTCCTGGGCCTCGCGTGTGCCGAGCACCTGGTCGCCGTCGTACCCCTGACCGATCTCCTTCCAGGTGTGCACGCCCCAGTCGCCGCCCTCGGCCGAGATGACGTGCGACGCGCCCACGCTGACCCACTGCGCGGGGCGCCCCGGGGTGATCGAGCGCAGCACCATGGTGAAGTCGCGCCGCCGTCGTCGTCGACGAACGTCTCGACGGCCTCCCCGAGGGCCGCGGGCGAGAGCGCCTCGGGCTCGACCCGCGCGAAGACGATCTCGCGGTACCCGTCACGCTCGTAGAGCACCCCGAGCGACCCGTCGGCGAGCACGGCTCCCGTCGAGTACGCGCTCGAGCCCGCGCAGATCGTCAGGGCGGGTCGCCAGCTCGCTCCCTCGTCGCGCGACACGCTGAGCACGGTGTTGCGGCGCAGGTCCGCGTCGTGGTTGTTCGTCGCGAGCAGGGGAGCGCCATCGTCGGTCGCGTCCCCGAGCCGCAGCACGCTCCCGTTGTCGCTCGGGTCGGGCAGGTCCGGCACGGGGTGCAGCGGCCCGTAGGAGCGACCGCCGTCGGTCGAGACGGCCTGCAACCGGCAGCCCTTCGCGCGCGAGCTCAGCAGCATGCGGCCGTCGCTCAGCTCGACGACCTTGTTCTCGTTGGCGCCGGGGCCCGTGGGCTCGCCCAGCGTCCACGTGTCGCCGTGGTCGTCCGAGTACGCCGACGCGGCGCGGATCTCGCCGCGCAGGAGCAGGACCATCTGCTGGACCAGGCGCCCGGCGAACGGTCCGGTCTCGATCTGGATCCCGGCGCCTGCCGCGGCGAACAGGCCCGTGACGCCCTGCGGCTTGAGCGAGGCCGTGACGCGGCGGTGGCTCCAGGTCAGGCCGTCGTCGTCGGAGAACGACAGGTCGACGTGCTGGACGTCGTCCTCGGGCTCGAGCCCCTCGACCGCCTCGAAGAACCCCGCGTGGGTCCCCGCGGCGTGGAAGCAGAAGATCCGCCCGGTCACCCTGTCCACGAGCAGGCTCGGGTCGCCGAAACCCTGGAGCCCCGTGCCGACGCGCACGTCCTGCTGGGGCTCCCAGGTGCGGCCGTGGTCGAGGCTGCGCCGGACCAGGAGGTCGATCGTGTTCGGCAGGTCGTCGAGGTTGGGGCGTCCGTCGTAGGCCGCGAGGACGGTTCCCCGCGTGGAGACGGCCAGGGCGGGGATGCGGTACTGGCGGTGTCCGCCGATGCCGCGAGCGGCCAGCACCTGATGGGTGATTTCGTGGGGGTTCGTGCGCATCCTCCAGTTCTACCCCGTCGGACGCGGGGATCCACGCCGCGGCGGCCTCGCGCCGCGTCCGTCGCGGCCTGCCCGACGGCGTAGCGCACCTCCGCGCGGAAGGTGCGCGACGCCGTCGGGCCGGGGAGGTCAGGCGCTCCGCCGGGCCGCGCGCGCGGGCGACCACGGGACCGCGCGGCCCGCGGCGAGCGAGGCCGGGACCGACAGGACCCGCTGGTTCGTGCTCCCGCGGAAGGGGAGCGTGAGGTCGCGTCGCGCGATCTCGAACCGGCCGTCGACCAGGACGTCGAGACCCGCGAGCAGCTCGCGCTGGTCGGGGGAGCCCGCGAGCAGCTCCTCGAACGTGTACCCGCTCCAGCACCACACGTCCTTGGACGGGCCCGTGCTGCGCGCGCAGGCGCCGCACGAGGCGCAGGCACACGCCCGTGTTGAGGAACGGCTCGCCGCCGAGCAGCGACAGACCCTGCACCGACTCGTGCGCGAGGTCCGCCAGGATGCGGTCCTCGAGCTCGTCGGTGTACGGGGAGCCGTAGCGAAAGCTCCAGGTCGCCTCGTTGAAGCAGCCCTCGCACGCGAACAGGCACCCGCTCACGTACAGGCTGCAGCGCACGCCCTCGCCGTCGACGAACACGAACGGCTTGTAGTCCGCGACGTAGCCCTGGCTGAGGCGCTCCGAGCGCCAGTGGGGCTTCGGGTCCCGCGGCACGACGGCCTCAGTCTTCCGCGGGGCTCGTGCGGGCTGCGGACTCCTCGCAGCTGGCCTCGCCGGCGACTCCGGTCATGCCGAGGCTCACGGCCCCGGCCATGTGCTTGACGCGCGAGGAGATCTCGACGTGCCGGCCGTGCACCATGGGCCGCTGCTGCGGGTTGCCCAGGTATCCGCACGTGCGCTTGACGACGTCGCACGTGCGCGGGTCCGTGTTCCCGCAGCCCGGGCACGCGAAGCCGCGCGCGGTCGGGGTGAAGTCGCCCGCGTAGCCGCACGCGTAGCAGCGGTCGATCGGGGTGTTGGTGCCGAGGTACCCCACGCGGTCGTAGGCGTAGTCCCACACGGCCTCGAGCGCCTTGGGGTTCTGCTGGAGCACCGGGTACTCGCAGTAGTGGATGAAGCCGCCCGACGCGTACTGCGGGTAGTCCATCTCGAAGTCGAGCTTCTCGAACGGCGTCGGGTCCTTGCGCACGTCGTAGTGGAAGCTGTTCGTGTAGTACTCCTTGTCGGTGATGTCCGCGACCTCGCCGAACTTCTCGCGGTCCATGCGGGCGAACCGGTCCGTCAGGCTCTCGCTCGGCGTCGAGTAGACGCTGAAGTGGTAGCCGTGCTCGGCCGTCCAGGCCCGGGTGTGCGCGTGCAGCTCACGCAGCACGCGCAGCGTGAGGTCCTTGGCCTCGGGGTCCTGCTCCCAGGCTCCTCCGTAGAACGCCGCGGCGACCTCGTAGAGCCCGATGTACCCGAGCGAGACGGTCGCGCGCCCGGCGCGGAAGAGCTGGTCGACGTCGTCGTCGGGAGCCAGGCGCTCACCGAACGCGCCGTGCACGTACAGGATCGGTGCGTTGCCCGGTACGGCCTGCTTGCAGCGCTCGATCCGGTACACGAGCGCGTCGCGCACCGTGACCAGGCGCTCCTCCAGCAGCGCCCAGAACGCCTCCTGGCTGCCCTGGGCCTCGAGGGCGATGCGCGGCAGGTTGAGCGTCACGACGCCGAGGTTCATGCGGCCCTCGACGACGTCCTTGCCCGCCTCGTCGGTCCAGCCCTGCAGGAACGAGCGGCAACCCATGGGCATCTTGAAGCTGCCCGTGAGCTCCACGATCCTGTCGTAGCTCAGCACGTCGGGGTACATGCGCCGGGTGGCGCACTCGACCGCGAGCTCCTTGATGTCGTAGTTCTCGTCGCCCGGGTCGAGGTTGAGCCCGCGTCGCAACGTGTAGATGAGCTTGGGGAAGATCGCGGTGCGTCCCTCGGCCCCCAGACCCTTGATGCGGATCTGCAGGATCGCCCGCTGGATCTCACGCTCGAGCCAGCTCGTGCCGAGGCCGAACCCGACCGAGGTGAACGGGGTCTGCCCGTTCGAGGTGAACAGCGTGTTGATCTCGTACTCGAGGCTCTGCATCGCGTCGTAGATGTCCTTGGACGTCTTGGCCCGGGCGTACGCGTCGTGCGTCGAGGAGTCCGGGAGCCACCGCTCGGCCTCGACGAGGTGCTTGGCGTGGTTCAGCGCGGCGTACGGGGCGAGGAGCTCGTCGATCCGGTTGACCGAGCAGCCGCCGTACTGGCTCGAGGCGACGTTCGCGATGATCTGCGTGATCTGCGCGGCGGCCGTCTGGATCGAGCGGGGCGGCTCGACCTGCGCGTTGCCGATCCGGAACCCCTCGGACAGCATGGTCCGGAAGTCGATGAGGCAGCAGTTCGTCATGGGCGCGTACGGGTGGTAGTCGAGGTCGTGGTAGTGGAGGTCGCCCTTCTGGTGGGCGTTCGCGACGTGCGGGCGGCAGCATGCGCAGCCCGACGGCCTTGCCGACCGCGCCGGCGGTCAGGTCGCGCTGCGTGTTGAAGACGTCCGCGTCCTTGTTCGCGTTCTCGTTGACGACCGCCTGGTCCTTGCTGAGGAGTCCCGACGATCGAGTGGTTCAGGTCGGTCGAGCGGGTGCGGGCGAAGTCCCGCTGGACGCGGTAGTCGATGTAGGCGCGTGCCACGTCGTACTCGCGAGACTCGAGGAGCTCGTGCTCGACGACGGCCTGGATCTCGTAGATCTGCACGACCTGGGCGAACCGCACCGAGATCTCCGCGACGACCCGCTCGAGCACGCCGTCCACCGCCTGCTCGACGAACGGCGTGAGGCCACCGTGGACGTCCTCGTAGGCCTTGCGGAGAGCCTCCCGGATGCGGGCGTCGTCGAACGCCAGCCGGCGCCCGTCCCGCTTGAGCACGGTCAGCGGCGTCGCTCCCCGTGACGCGACGTCCTCGTCCTGCGCGACCTCGACCGGGCTCATGTGCGACCACAACCTCTCGACGGACGCCTCGGCCGGCACAGGCTCGCCGGCACACCGAAGCGCGATGGGGTACTAGATGTAGTAGCAATTACACCCGTGTCATCCCACATGTAGTGGCCAATCCCGGGCGAGCCGGGACCTTTCTCCCTGAGGTCGGGACGTTGGTCACCCCCGTCGTGGACCAAGGGCCCGGCGTCCGGACGGGCCGCGCCCGACGTCGGTGCTCGGCCCTCCCGTGCCCGCGCGCCGACCCCGCGGCCCGCCCGGTGCACGGCTGTGCGACGCCCGGGTGTCGAGCGGGCAGCAGGGCTGATAGACCGGCAGGAGCGGGTCGGGCTACGGCTCGCGTCCGCCCGGCGGGGAGAGGAGGAGCGGCATGTCGCGTCGATACGTCACATGGAGCGGGGAGGACGACCCCGACCGGCTGGACACCGCGGTGCTCTCGCTGGGAGCAGACCGGTTCGAGTGCCTCGGGACCTCGAGGACGCCCACCTACGTCATGGCCTGGTCGTTGACGACGGGGCCGCAGTGGGTCACGCGGCGCCTCGAGGTCACGGTGCGTGGCCTGGGCTGGTCGCGGGACCTGCGCCTCGATCGAGAGGCGGCAGGGGGGTGGGGTGCCGAGGTCGCACACTCGGGTCCGGCGCCGGTGGACCTCGCGACGCCCGGGATCGAGGACCCGTCGGCGCTCGCGGGAGCGCTCGACTGCGACCTCGCGCTGTGCCCCGTGACGAACTCCATGCCCGTCCTGCGCCTGGGCCTGCTCGGGGAGGACGCCCCGGCGGCCCCGACGGTGCTCACCATGGCCTGGGTCGAGGTCCCCTCGCTCCGGGTGCGGCGCAGCGACCAGGTGTATGCGGCGCACACCCCCTACGATCCCGGGACGGGGCAGGGGGTCGTCACGTACACGAGCGCGACCCGGGGGTTCACCGCCGACCTCACGCTCGACGCCGACGGCGTGGTGATCGACTACCCGCACCTCGCGCGCCGGGGCCGAGGCCTCGAGCCGCGTCGCGGCGCTCCTCGGTCGACGAGCAGCCGGCCGCGGGGTGGGTCCGCGTGACCGTCGGGTGACCGGGGGGTCGCGGGTGCCGGGAGAGAGGGGCTCGGGGAGCGGCCCCGGCGTGCTGCACCCGGACGACGGTCTGCTCGGGTGCGTCCGACCCGGTGCCGTGGTCCTTCCCGGGGCCCGTCGCGCGCGACGGCGAGTCGCTCTCCGACGCCGAGGTGGCCTCGCTCACCAGCACCACGGCCACACCGAGTCCGCAGAGCGCGAACCCGATCAGGGTGCTGACCGTCAGCTGCTCTCCGAGGAGACCTGCGCCCGCCGCAGCGGTCGAGGGTGCGATCAGGAAGAGGAGGGCGTTGAGGGCTGTGATGCCCACCCGACGCAGCAGCCACCAGTAGAGGCCGTAGGCGGCCATCGTGGGGAACGCGGCCGCGAAGCCGGCGGCGAGCCAGAACGAGACCGAGGCGGGTGGTGCGAGCGTTCCGGTCGCTGCGGCGACCACGACGAGCGCGGCGGCCGTGACCACGACGTGCACGGTCAGCGTCGTCGAGCACTCCCGCCGGCGCTTCCGATCGACGCTGGAGGAAGGTGGCGACGATCAGGCAGGACATGGCGAGAACCGGCAGCAGGTAGGACGAGGGGTGCGCCGACGAACCGTCGAGCTGGGAACGAACGACGAGGAGCACCCCGAGGGCGCCGACGACCAGCCCCGCCCACTGCGCACCTCGCACGCGCAGGCCCAGCAGCGGGCCCACGAGCACGGCGACCACGAGCGGCTGCACGGCATCGGTCAGCGCGACGGTGCCCGTCGCGACGCCTGCCGCGATCGCGGCATAGACGAAGACGCAGTAGCCGAACTGGGCGAACAGTCCGATGACGGCCTGCCGTCGCAGGACGGTCGCGCTGACGCCGCGCGAGACGCCGGTGACGAGCACCAGGGTGAGCAGGACGGCTGCGAGCGGGACGAACCGCCAGACGAGCAGGGTGAGCGGTGACGCCTCGGTGGTGGCGAGCGCCGGGACGAGGAACCCGGAGCTCCAGGTCGCGACGAACGCGACCGCGGCGAGCAGTGTCACGGCGCGATGAAGTAGACCGATCTGTATACCCATCCAGTCGACTATACAGATGGGTATAGTCGGTGTCATGCCGGTCCCCGAGCTCCCCCCGCTGACGCCAGCCGCCCGTCGCATCCTCGACGCCGCATCACGGCTGTTCTACGAACGCAGCATCCACTCGGTCGGGGTCGACACGATCGCCGCGGCCGCAGGCGTCACCAAGAAGACGCTGTACGACCGGTTCGGCTCCAAGGAGGCGCTCGTCGTGGCATACCTCCAGCACCGGGACGCCAGGTGGCGTGACCACGTGGAGGCCCAGCTGGCACGGGTGCCCGACCCTGGGGTCGACCGGGTGCTGACGATCTTCGACGCGGCCGTCTCCTGGTCGGACCAGAACAGCCCCAAGGGGTGCAGCGCCATCAACGCGCGTGCCGAGATCGGGGACGGTCACGACGGCCACCCCGTCTTCCCCGAGGTGGCGCGCCAGAAGGCGTGGCTGCTCGAGCTGTTCGAGGAGCTGTGCCGAGAGTGCGGCACGTCCGACGCGCGCGTCCATGGCAAGGGCGATGATGCTGCTCTACGAGGGAGCGATCGTCACGGTCGGGATGGAGACCTTCGACCACCCGTTCGAGCGGGCACGCACCGTGGCGCGTGCCCTGCTCGAGTCCCGGGCGCTGGTGACGGGGCCCTAGCCTCGACCCGTCCACCTCGGCACGGCCGGTCGTCAGCTCCCGTCGCGCAGGTCGCTCGGCGCGCCGTCCTCCAGGACGATCCGGTCGAAGACCGCGGTGCATGCCTCGCCCAGGGGCGCCTGCGCGAGGAAGCCGATGCTCACGGGGAGGTCGGTGTAGAGCCGGAAGAGCCGGACGAACTCCCAGGTCTCGCCGTCGCGCGAGGCATGGAAGGCCCAGGCGGGACCAGTGCGCACGATCCGCAGGTGGACCCAGTCGTCGTCGACGTCCCACGAGTTGCAGTCGTCGGTGAACTCGTTCGTCACGGTCGAGACGACCATGGCCCGGCCCTGGGGCGACTGCTCGAAGCAGAGCTTGGCCCAGTGCGTCTCGTCGGCCCACAGGACCAGAGCGCCCGCGTCGAACGTCGTGCGCTCGGACAGGACGCGGACCCGCGCGGACAGGGCCAGCTCGGCGGCAGCCTCGAACACCAGCGCCGGGGCGGCGTGCTGGGGAGGCGCGCCCAGCGCGTCGTCGGTCCAGTCGGTTCCTGCCGGCGCCGTCAGGGTCACGGCGTCGCCGTCGACCTGACCTGCACCTTCATGGGACAGCCAGTGCAAGGTGGGGAGGGAGATCGTCGTCACGCGCACACCCTACCCAGGCAGAGCGGCCCCGGACCGCCGGCGTCGTGATCGGGGTGTCGCGGCGTCGTCGAGCACGTGTCGCGGCGTGGGCCGCACCCGGGGGGCCTGGCCGGCCCGGGTACCGGCAGAGCCTCCCGGGTGCGCCACGGACGAGGGCATCGTGAACTGGAGGCGGTGCCCGCCGGGCATCGCTCGCCCCCCTCCCCGCCCTACGAGGAGAACCCCATGACATCCACCGCGCACCGCGACGCTCCCTTCGGAGAGCGCGCCTCGGCGCTCGCGGCGACCGACCCCGAGCTCGTCGAGGTCTTCGGCGACCTCGCGTCCGAGCAGGTGCTGCTCGAGAGCCGTCTCGACACGAGGACCCGCCGCATGGTCCAGCTCGCGGCCCTCGTCGCCTGCCAGGGGCTGGGGGAGTACCGGGCGCTGCTCGACGCGGCGCTCGGCACGGAGGTCACCCCCGTCGAGGCGAAGGAGATCGTCTACCACGCCGTGCCCTACGTGGGCATGGCCAGGGTGCTGGACGCGCTGCACGTCACGAACGACGTGCTGGTCCAGCACGGCGTCGAGCTGCCCGCTGCCGCGCCAGTCGACGACGACCCCGCAGGACCGCGCCGCCAAGGGGCTCGCCATCCAGCGGGAGATCGTCGGGGGCGACGTCGTCGACTCGCTCTACGCGAACGCTCCGGCGGACGAGCTGCACATCCAGCGGCTGTTGTCCGCGAACTGCTTCGGTGACCACTGCACGCGAACGGGGATCGACGTGCCCACGCGCGAGCTCCTCACGTTCGCGATGCTCGTCGCGCTCGGAGGCGCCGACCCGCAGGTCCGCGCGCACGTGGCCGCGAACACCAACGTCGGCAACGGTCGCGAGGTCCTCGTCGACGTGGTCACCCAGCTCGTGCCGTACGTCGGCTACCCGCGCGCGCTCAACGGCCTGCGGGCGGTCGACGACGTCGCACCCGCCGCGTAGCGCGGCCCGGGCTAGGCCGGGCGCGGCACGAGACGGAACGTCGTGCCGGCCGTGCCGGGACCGGTGACGGTGCCGACGATCGCCGGACCGTAGCGGTCGTACTTCGCGTGGTACGCCGCGTCGACGGCTGGGTGCACGTCGCTCGAGGGCTCGACGAACGCCACGTCCTTCTCCACGCCACCGGCGCGGACGTGGCCCTGCGGGTGGGCGAGCGCGCGCCGGAACCATCCGTTGCTGCGGCCGTGGGCCGAGCGCACGTAGATGTCGTCACCCACCCGCACGACCCAGATCGTCACGTACGGCCGCAGGGTCCCGTCCGGCCGCGCGGGGGAGACCTGCAGCTCCTCGGCCTGGCCGATCCTGTCCAGCTCCTGGGCGGTCCAGACCGCCGTCGTCGGTTCCGTCATGGTGCTCGCTCCTCGCGTCGGTCGGTCAGTGGGACGTGCGTGTCGCGCCTCGATCCGTGGACCGGAGCACGCCGTGCTGTCGAACCTACGACCGAACGGGCTCGCCTGGGAGGTCGTGCCGGTACCGGGACCGGCCCCGGTGCCTCCGGGGCCGGTTGCGCAGCGGCTGGCGACGGCCGCAGAGGCTGGGTGCGAGCCCGCGCCGATCCCTGGCCTTGCCCCGTCGTGAGCCGGGCAGCAGACTCGACGGATGAGCGACGGCGAGCGGACCGCGGATCACAAGGCCACCCTGCACCGGTACCTCCAGGCCGCGCGCGACGCGCTCGTCTGGAAGGTCGAGGGGCTCGACGAACGCGCTGCACGCTGGCCCTGGACACCCACGGGGACCAACCTGCTCGGCCTCGTCAAGCACGCTGCGGGGGTCGAGTTCGGCTACTTCGGGCAGACGTTCGGGCGCTCATGGCCCACGGCCGGCGACGTCCCCTGGATGACCGAGGACGCGGTCGACGGGGAGGACAACGCCGACATGTGGGCGACGGCCGACGAGTCGATCGGTTCGATCGTGGACCTGTACCGCCGCGTCTGGGCATTCGCCGACGAGACGATCGAGACCCTGGACCTGGATGCGACCGGCCGGGTGCCCTGGTGGCCTGACGACCGGTCCGGGATCACTCTGCGCCACGTCATGGTGCACGTCACGGGCGACCTGCAGCGCCACGCCGGCCACGCGGACATCCTGCGTGAGCTCACCGACGGGAGCGCGGGGCTCCGAGCGGACAACGACAACCTCCCGCCTCTGTCGGCGCAGGACTGGTCGGCCCACGTCGAACGGTTGCGCGCCGTCGCGGACGAGGCGCAGCATCGCGCGGACGCGCGCCGCACCTGAGCGGAGGGCCCGGGGGAGCCGACGGCGTCACGCGCGTGGCGCCGTCGGGCCCGCTCGGACGTGGGGCGGGACGCGAGCGACCGTAGGCCTCCCTGCAGTCGGCGACCAGACCCTGGCTTGCGCCGATCAGGGACGCGGGTAACGCCCAGAGCGGCAGAGCAGGGGAGCGGGAGCGCCGCGCCCGCCGGCGACCACGACGTGGACGGGGGGAGCAGGGAGCAGGCCACGCGATGCACGGCCGCGAACCGTGCGGAGAGGGGCAGCGGGCGGCACGGAAGGCCCGAGTCGGACATCTCACACTTTGCGGACAACACCATTCTCGGTGAAAAATAGTGTGCCAAGCGCCGACATGACTCCACACGACCTCCGTACCGACGCTCACCGACCAGCCCAGACGAGGGGGTCGTCGGGTGATCTCGGCCCGACCGGGCGTGTCCTGCCCAGGAAGGATCCGTGGAGCGGCGGTAGTTTTCCCTGTGGTGGGGCAGGAGCCTCACTGCCGGACGCGAAGCGAGGAGCCGAACATGGGAATCGACGAGGCGAAGGACAAGGCTGCGGCCGCCGCCGGCGAGGCCAAGGAGGGTCTGGGCAGCCTGCTCGGCAAGGCCAAGGAGTTCCTGACCGACGACAAGATCGACGACGTCGCCGAGAAGATCAAGAGCGTGGCGCCCGACTCGGTCGACGGGCACGTGGACGCGCTGGCCGAGAAGGCCAAGGAAGCGAACGACTGACCGGTCGAGGTACGCACGGTACCGGCCGAGGTCGGTAACATCGGAGGGCGCCGCCGTCTGGCGGCGCCCTTTCGAATGCCCTGTTGAGCTGCTAGGAGCGCGCACCGTGTCAGACGTCGTATCGTCACCTTTGTCCATCACTCTCGACGGGGAACGGACCACGGTGGAGACGGGGACGACCGGCGCGGACCTGTTCTCGGGCCGCCGCGAGGTCGTCGTCCTCCGCGTGAACGGTGAGCTCAAGGACCTCGACACCCTCGTCGCCGAGGGCGACGAGGTCGAGGGCGTGACCATCGACTCGCCCGACGGGCTCGACGTGCTGCGCCACTCGGCCGCGCACGTCCTCGCCCAGGCCGTGCAGCAGGTCAACCCTGACGCCAAGCTCGGCATCGGCCCGCCCGTCCGTGACGGGTTCTACTACGACTTCGACGTCGAGACCCCGTTCACCCCCGAGGACCTCAAGGCCCTCGACAAGGTCATGGCGCGCATCATCAAGGACGGGCAGACGTTCAAGCGTCGCGTCGTCACCGACGACGAGGCTCGCGCCGAGCTCGCGAACGAGCCCTACAAGCTCGAGCTGATCGGCCTCAAGGGGGCCGGCTCGACCGACGACGCAGCGGGGGAGGGCGTGTCCGTCGAGGTCGGTGCCGGCGAGCTCACCATCTACGACAACGTCCGGCGCGACGGAACGGTGGCCTGGAAGGACCTGTGCCGCGGCCCGCACCTGCCCAGCACGCGCCTCATCGGCAACGGCTTCCAGCTCATGCGCAGCGCGGCCGCCTACTGGCGCGGCAGCGAGAAGAACCCGCAGCTCCAGCGCGTCTACGGCACGGCGTGGCCCACCAAGGACGAGCTGCGCGCGTACACCGAGCGCCTCGCCGAGGCCGAGCGTCGTGACCACCGCCGCATCGGCGCCGAGATGGACCTCTTCTCGTTCAACGACCAGGTCGGCTCGGCTCTGCCCCTGTTCCACCCCAAGGGCGGCGTGATCAAGCGGGTCATGGAGGACTACGTCCGCCAGCGCCACATCGAGGAGGGCTTCTCCTACGTCGGTACCCCGCACATCACCAAGGAAGAGCTCTTCTTCACCTCGGGCCACCTGCCGTACTACTCGGACACGATGTTCCCGGCGCTCGACCTCGAAGAGGTCGGTGACCACGGGCGCTACCGCCTCAAGGCGATGAACTGCCCCATGCACAACCTGATCTTCTCGAGCCGTGGGCGCTCGTACCGCGAGCTGCCGATCCGGTTGTTCGAGTTCGGCACCGTGTACCGGTACGAGAAGTCCGGCGTCGTCCAGGGCCTGACGCGCGTGCGCGGTCTGACCCAGGACGACTCGCACTCCTACGTCACGCCCGAGCAGGCTCCGGACGAGGTCAAGCACCTGCTGAACTTCATGCTCTCGGTGCTCACCGACTTCGGCCTCGACGACTTCTACCTGGAGCTGTCGACGCGGGACGACTCCAAGCCCGACAAGTTCGTCGGCACCGACGAGGACTGGGCCAAGGCCACCGCGGTGCTGGAGAAGGTCGCGGTCGAGTCGGGTCTCGAGCTCGTCGCAGACCCGGGCGGCGCCGCCTTCTACGGCCCCAAGATCTCGGTCCAGGCCAAGGACGCGATCGGCCGTACGTGGCAGATGGGCACGGTGCAGTACGACTTCAACCAGCCGAAGGGCTTCGGCCTGGAGTACACGGCGGCAGACGGCACCAAGCAGCAGCCGGTGATGATCCACTCGGCCAAGTTCGGCTCGATCGAGCGATTCATGGGAGTGCTCATCGAGCACTACGCGGGGCTCTTCCCGGCCTGGCTGGCGCCCGTCCAGGTGCTCGCCGTCCCGGTGGCCGAGGCGTTCGACGACTACCTCAAGGACGTCGTCACCGCACTCAAGGCCCGCGGCATCCGCGCTGAGCTCGACCTCTCCGACGACCGGTTCGCCAAGAAGATCCGCAACGCGTCCAAGGAGAAGGTTCCGTTCGTCCTCATCGCCGGCGGTGAGGACGTCGAGGCCGGTGCCGTGTCGTTCCGGTACCGCGACGGACGCCAGGACAACGGTGTACCCGTGGCCGAGGCCATCGAGCGGATCGTGTCTGCGGTCCGCGAGCGCAGCCAGGTCTGACGCGTGACGTCGGACGGCGCAGGGACGGGGTCGGGGTTCACCGTGGAAGGTCCGGAGGGGCATCCTCGGTTCGACGACGGGATGGACCGGTTGTGGACGCCGCACCGGATGGTCTACATCGGCGGTCAGGACAAGCCGGTCGACGACCGGTCGTCGTCGTGCCCCTTCTGCCGGATCCCTGCGCTGTCCGACGAGGACGGGTTGGTCGTGGCGCGGGGCACGTGGTGCTTCGTGGTGCTCAACCTGTACCCGTACAACCCGGGCCACCTGATGGTGTGCCCGTACCGGCACGTGTCGGACTACACGGAGCTGACCCCCGAGGAGACCGACGAGCTGGCGCGCCTGTCGCAGCAGGCGATGCGGGTGACGCGCGCGGTGTCGGGTCCTGACGGCTTCAACCTGGGCATGAACCAGGGGGCGGTCGCGGGAGCCGGCATCGCGGCGCACCTGCACCAGCACGTCGTGCCGCGCTGGTCGGGGGATGCGAACTTCCTGCCTATCGTGGCGCACACCAAGGCCGTTCCTGAGCTGCTGGGCGACACCCGCGCGCGGCTCGCGGCGGCCTGGGGGGCTCATGGCGCACCCGGCACGGACCCGGCGAACGACGACCCGGCGCCTCCTACGGCGCCCACACTCGAGGAGAGCTAGATGTTCGGGCGACTACGCGCCGTCGTGACGCGCTTGTTCACGCCGATCGCGGCCTTCCTGCTGCGGAGAGGGGTCTCCCCGGACGCGGTGACGATCGTGGGGACGGTGGGTGTGGTGGCCTCCGCGCTGTGGCTGTTCCCCACGGGGCACCTGTTCGCGGGGACCATGGCGATCATGGTCTTCGCGTTCTCGGATGCACTGGATGGTGTGATGGCGCGGCAGTCGGGGCGTTCGGGCCCGTGGGGGGCGTTCCTGGACTCGACGCTGGACCGGCTGGCCGACGCCGCGATCTTCACGGGTCTGATCGTGTGGTTCGTGCGCACGGAGAACACGTGGGGCATCACGGCGGGGCTCGCGTGCCTGGTCCTGGGGTCGGTGGTCCCGTACGCGCGGGCTCGGGCCGAAGGGCTGGGGATGACGGCCGCGGTCGGGATCGCGGAGCGTGCCGACCGGCTGGTCGTGACGCTCGTGGCGGCCGGCCTGGTGGGCCTGGGGCTGCCCGTGGCGGTCCTCGTGGTGGTCCTGGGGCTCCTCGCGGCCGCGAGCGCCGTGACGGTGGTGCAGCGCATGGCGACGGTGCGTCGTCAGGCGGTGGCTGCCGCCGGGGTCGCCTCGGCGGGGGACGCTGCGGCGTCCGAGGGGGGTGTCTGAGGTGGGGGTGAGTGCGGACAAGGCGTTCACGTTCGCGTGGCGCAACGCGCACAAGGTGCCGGAGCCTGTGCTGCGGGGGCTGTTCACGGTGATCGCGGACGTGGCGTGGGCGACGCGTCGTGGTGGGGTGGCCCAGCTGGAGCGGAACCTGGCGCGGGTGCGGCCGGAGCTGGACGCGCGGGGGCTGCGCCGGTTGAGCCGCTCTGGTATGCGCTCGTACATGCGCTACTACCGTGAGGCGTTCACCCTGCCGGCGTCGTCGCCTGCGCAGATCGAGGCGCGGGTGCGCCTGGAGGGCTACGAGAACTGCCTGCAGTTCACGTCGCAGGGGGTGACTCCGGTCGTGGCGCTGGGGCACATAGGCAACTGGGACCTGGCGGGCGCGTACGCGACACCCCACATCGCGCCTGTGCTGACGGTCGCGGAGCGGCTCAAGCCCGAGGAGCTGTTCCAGGAGTTCTTGGCGTTCCGCAACTCGTTGGGGATCGAGATCCTGGCGTTGGGCGACGGCGACGTGTTCCGTGAGCTCATGCGCGGGGCGCGGGGGCCGGGCAAGCTCATCCCGTTGCTCGCGGACCGTGACCTCACGGCGCGGGGCGTGGAGGTGGACCTGTTCGGCGAGCGGGCCCGGGTGGCTGCGGGGCCGGCGGCGCTGGCGGTCTCGACGGGGGCGCCGTTGTTGACGGCGTCGATCCGGTACGAGCGGTTGACGGGTCCTCGGCGTCGGGCGGCGGGGACCCCGTGGGGGATCGTCATCCGGTTCTTCCCACAGGTCGTGGTGCCCCAGGGGGTGCCGCGCAGCGAGCGGGTCGCGGCGGTGACGCAGGCGTGGGTCGACCAGCTCGCGGAGGCCATCGCCGCGGACCCGGAGGACTGGCACATGCTGCAGAAGGTGTTCGTGGCGGACCTGGACCCGGACCGGTACGCCCGGACCCGGGCGAACGACGCGCAGGGCGCGACTGGTGGAGGGGCGGTGGGCTCGGCATGAGCCTGAAGATCGGGATCGTGTGCCCGTACTCGTTCGACGTTCCGGGTGGGGTGCAGTTCCACATCCGGGACCTGGCGGAGGCGCTCATGGCGCAGGGGCACGAGGTGTCGGTGCTGGCCCCGGCGGACGAGGACACGCCCATCCCGGACTACATCACGTCCGCGGGTCGGGCCGTGCCGGTCAAGTACAACGGGTCGGTGGCGCGCATGACGTTCGGGCCGGTCACTGCCGCGCGGGTGCGCCGGTGGTTGGACGCAGGCCAGTTCGACGTGCTGCACCTGCACGAGCCCGTCACGCCGTCGTTGAGCATGCTGGCGCTGTGGATCGCGCAGGGGCCGATCGTGGCGACGTTCCACACGGCGTTGATCCGTTCGCGCGCGCTGCAGGTGGTCTACCCGCTGGTGCGTCAGAGCCTGGAGAAGATCTCGGCGCGCATCGCGGTCTCGGAGGACGCCCGGCGCACTCTCGTGGAGCACATGGGGGGCGACGCGGTCGTGATCCCCAACGGCGTCTACGTCGACACGTTCGCGGACGCCGCGCCGTCGGCGACGTGGCAGGGGACCCCGGAGGCGCCGACCATCGCGTTCCTGGGGCGCCTGGACGAGCCGCGCAAGGGCCTGCCGGTCCTGACGGCCGCGATCCCGCGCATCCTCGAGGCGGTCCCGGGGGCCCGTTTCCTGATCGCGGGCCGCGGGGACCAGGGCCGCGCGGACGCGCTCGAGGCGTTGGGGGAGTCCGCGAGCGCCGTGGAGTTCCTGGGGTCGATCTCGGACGAGGAGAAGGCGTCGCTGCTGTCGTCGGTGGACGTGTACATCGCGCCGCAGACGGGTGGGGAGAGCTTCGGGATCGTGCTGGTGGAGGCGATGAGCGCGGGGGCGTGCGTGGTCGCCTCGGACCTGGGGGCTTTTCGGCGGGTGCTGGACGAGGGGCAGGCGGGGGCGTTGTTCCCGGTGGGGGACTCGGTCGCGTTGGCGGACACGGTGCTGCGGGTCCTGGCGGACCCGGCGGGCCGGGAGCGGTACTGCGAGCGGGCGATCTCGTTCGTGCGCCGGTTCGACTGGTCGACGGTGACGGCCGAGGTGCTCGCGGTGTACGAGATGGCGTTGGCGGCCTCGGACGCGGTGATCCCGGTGCACGAGGACCCTGCGTCGTTGCGTGGCGGTCGCCGGTTGGGGCTGTGGCCCCGTCCTGAGCAGGAGAGGAACCCGTCGTGACGTGGTCGGAGATCGCCATCATCGTGGTGGCCGTGGTCCTGGTGGCGGGGTGGGCCCTGTGGGTGGCGGCCTCGCGCCTGGACCGGTTGCACCGCAAGGTCATGGCCTCGCGCCTGGCGTTGGACGCGCAGCTGGAGCGGCGGGCGTCGGCGGCGCTGGACCTGGCGGGGGCGGGGGAGCTGGACCCGGCGAGCTCGGTGCTGGTCGCGGAGGCGGCGTACGAGGTGCTGGACGACGACCTGCGCACGCGCGAGGTCGCGTCCGTGGTCCCGGGCCTGGCTGAGCTGGTGGCTTCGCCCGGGTCCGTCACCGGGCCCGACGGCGCCGGCTCGCCCGAGCGCGCCCCTCGCCTGCTGGCGGGGGTGGGCAGCGAGCGGGCGCGTGCGGAGAGCGACCTGTCGGCGACGTTGCGCGCGGCGCTGGAGGATCCCGAGGAGGTGCGGGAGATCCGTGCCTCGCCCGTGGGGTCCGAGCTGCTCGCGGCGCTGGCCGGGGCCTGGTACCGGGCGCAGATCGCGCGCCGCTTCCACAACGAGGCCGTGGCCCAGACCCAGCGCCTGCGCCGCACCTGGTACGCCCGGGCGTTCTCGCTGGCCGGGCACGCGCCCATGCCGGTCACGGTCGAGCTCGACGACGCCTGGCCGCCCGCGCTCGACCGCAACCCCTGACCTGTCGGCGGGGTTCGAGGCTGCCCGAGGGGTGGGCGGACCTTCGTAGACTGGGTGGTGACGTGCAAGCATGTCGGCGGTGCGAGCGTGACCCCTGCTCGTGCGTCCCAACGTGAAGATGTGAGGTTTCGCGGTGTCCGTGGAGAATTCCGGCGAGAACAGCCCCCAGGTGACCGGCGACGTCGTCGGCTCGGCCAAGGTCAAGCGCGGCATGGCCGAGATGCTCAAGGGCGGCGTCATCATGGACGTCGTCACGCCCGAGCAGGCCAAGATCGCCGAGGACGCGGGCGCGGTGGCCGTCATGGCCCTCGAGCGCGTCCCGGCCGACATCCGCGCCCAGGGTGGGGTCTCGCGCATGAGCGACCCCGACATGATCGACGGCATCATCGCCGCGGTCTCGATCCCCGTCATGGCCAAGGCGCGCATCGGCCACTTCGTCGAGGCCCAGGTGCTGCAGGCGCTCGGCGTCGACTACATCGACGAGTCCGAGGTCCTGACCCCGGCCGACTACGCCAACCACATCGACAAGTGGGCGTTCGACGCGCCGTTCGTGTGCGGGGCGACCAACCTGGGCGAGGCGCTGCGGCGCATCACCGAGGGTGCGGCCATGATCCGTTCCAAGGGCGAGGCCGGCACGGGCGACGTGTCCAACGCGACCACGCACATGCGCACCATCCGCGGCGAGATCCGCCGCCTGACCTCCCTGCCCGAGGACGAGCTGTTCGTCGCGGCCAAGGAGCTCCAGGCCCCGTACGAGCTCGTCAAGGAGGTCGCCGCCACGGGCAAGCTGCCCGTGGTCATGTTCACCGCGGGCGGCATCGCGACCCCGGCCGACGCCGCGATGATGATGCAGCTCGGCGCGGAGGGCGTGTTCGTCGGCTCGGGCATCTTCAAGTCCGGCAACCCCGCCCAGCGGGCCGCGGCGATCGTCAAGGCCACCACGTTCCACGACGACCCGGCCGTGATCGCGGACGTCTCGCGCGGCCTGGGCGAGGCCATGGTCGGCATCAACGTCGACGAGCCGGCGCGCTCGATCCAGTTCGCCGAGCGCGGCTGGTGACTCCCGTCGTGCCGCTCGTCCGGTGATGCCACGATGACCGGCACGCCGGGCCGGCCCACCGGCCACGCCCCGACCGGGGCGGACGCGCCCCTCGCGTCCGCCCCGGTGGTGCCCGCCGACCCCGCGGAACAGGTGCCGCCCACCGCGCTCGGACCCGACTGGGTCCTGGGCGCCGACGGCATGCGCCACCGGCGCGGGGCGCGCGTCCTGCTGCTCGACGACGCCGGACGCGTCCTGCTCGCCCGCGGCCACGACACCGACCAGCCTGAGCGGTCCTGGTGGTTCACGGTCGGCGGCGGGATCGAGCCCGGCGAGGGCGACCGCGACGCCGCCGTGCGCGAGGTCCTCGAGGAGACGGGCCTGCGCCTGGACCCCGCCGACCTGCAGGGCCCCGTGTGGACCCGCTCGGCCGTCTTCGACTTCTACCGCGAACGCTGCCGCCAGGACGAGGTCTTCTACCTCGCGCGCATCACCGGCCCCCAGGCCGCCGTGCCGCTGACGCGCGAGGGCTGGACCGAGATCGAGCACGACGTTGTCGACGAGATGCGCTGGTGGGCCCTGCCCGAGCTGCGCGAGGTCACCATCGAGGTCTTCCCCGCCGGGCTGCCCGACCTCCTCGAACCCTTGCTCGACGGGTGGGACGGACGGACCCGCCACCTCGGCGAGGCCACCGAGTAGCAGGCCGCACCCGGCCCCGGCCGCGAGCGCCGTCGTCGGGCTCCCCCGCACCGAGCGGCGGGCGGCGCGTACCATGGGCGATCGTGAAACCGGTCATTGGAGTCCTCGCCCTGCAGGGCGACGTCCGTGAGCACGTGGCCGCCCTCGAGGTGGCCGGGGCGCGTCCCGTCGCCGTGCGGCGCCCCACCGAGCTCGCCGCGCTCGACGGCCTCGTGCTCCCCGGCGGGGAGTCGACGACGATCGACAAGCTGCTGCGGATCTTCGAGCTGTCCGACCCGCTGCGGGCGGCGATCGCGGCGGGCCTGCCCGTGTACGGCTCGTGCGCGGGCATGATCCTGCTCGCGGACCGGGTGCTGGGGGCGACCCACGACCAGCAGACCCTCGGTGGCCTGGACGTCACGGTGCGCCGCAACGCGTTCGGCCGTCAGGTCGACTCGTTCGAGTCGTCCGTGGAGATGACGGGGGTGCCGGGCGGGCCCGTGCCCGCCGCGTTCATCCGGGCGCCGTGGGTCGAGGAGGCCGGGCCCGGGGTCCAGGTCCTGGCGCGCACGCGCCACCGGGGCGCGCCCGTGCCCGCTGCGCCCGGCGCGGCACCCGCCGCGGGCGGGGGTGAAGACGCAGGTAGAATCGTCGCAGTACGTCAGGGAACGTTGCTCGCCACCTCCTTCCACCCCGAGATCACGGGCGATGCGCGTGTGTCGCGGTGCGGACGCGAGCCTGCTTCGTCGCGAATCGTGAAGGAGTAGACAGGGGCATGTCAGGACACTCCAAGTGGGCCACGACCAAGCACAAGAAGGCCGTGATCGACGCCAAGCGCGGCAAGCTGTTCGCCAAGCTCATCAAGAACATCGAGGTCGCGGCGCGCACGGGTGGCGGCGACCTCGCGGGTAACCCCACGCTCTTCGACGCCGTCCAGAAGGCCAAGAAGTCCTCGGTCCCCAACGACAACATCGACCGCGCCCTCAAGCGCGGCTCGGGCCAGGAAGCCGGCGGCGTCGACTACCAGACGATCATGTACGAGGGCTACGGCACGGGCGGCATCGCCGTCCTGGTCGAGTGCCTCACGGACAACAAGAACCGTGCCGCCGCGGAGGTCCGCATCGCGTTCACCCGCAACGGCGGCCAGCTCGCCGACCCGGGCTCGGTGTCCTACCTGTTCTCCCGCAAGGGCGTGATCGTGGTCCCCAAGGGAGGGCACCACCGAGGACGACGTCATGGAGGCCGTCCTGGAGGCCGGGGGCCGAGGAGGTCACCGACGAGGGCGACACGTTCGAGGTCCTCACCGAGGCCACCGACCTGGTCGCGGTCCGTACCGCCCTGCAGGACGCCGGCATCGAGTACGACTCCGCGGACGTGGTCTTCCACCCCTCCATGGAGGTCGAGGTCGACGCCGAGGGCGCCCGCAAGATCCTGCGCCTGATCGACGCGCTCGAGGACAGCGACGACGTGCAGAACGTCTACGCGAACTTCGACGCGAGCGACGAGGTCATGGCCGAGCTCGAGAACGACGACTGACCCACCCTGTGTGACGCAGGGCTCCCGCGCGACCGCTCGCGTGGGAGCCCTTCGTCGTGGGCGGCGCGTGAGAAGGTGAGCGCCGTGCGCGTGCTCGGAGTGGACCCAGGCCTGACCCGCTGCGGCGTGGGCGTCGTGGACTCGCTGCCCGGGCGGCGCGCGCAGATGGTCGCGGTCGGGGTCCTCCGCTCCGAGCCCCCGGACATGTCGGTCGACCTGCGCCTGCTCGCGATCTCCGAGCGCCTGGACGCCTGGCTGGACGAGCACGTCCCGGACGTCGTCGCCGTCGAGCGCGTCTTCGCCCAGCACAACGTGAGCACCGTCATGGGCACCGCCCAGGTCGCGGGCCTCGCGATGGTCGCCGCGGCCCGCCGGGGGGTGCCCGTCGCGCTGCACACCCCCAGCGAGGTCAAGGCCGCCGTGACCGGCTACGGGCCGGGCGGACAAGATCCAGGTCCAGCGCATGGTCGCGCGCATCCTGGGCCTGGCCGAGCTGCCCAAGCCCGCCGACGCGGCCGACGCCCTGGCGCTCGCGATCTGCCACCTGTGGCGCCCCGCCGGTGCGCTGCAGGGCGGGGACCGCCACCAGCTCACCCCGGCCCAGCGGGCGTGGGCCGCGGCCGAGCAGGCCGCTCGCGGCCCGCGCCGCTAGGGGGCGCCAGGTGTTCCCGCGCATTCTCCGGGCATCGTGGGAGCGCGGCGAGGGGCCCGACGGCGAGGCTCGCCCGGGCGCCCACCCGCCCGTTGCTAGAGTGACCGCAGGTTCGTACAGGTGTTCGGGGCCGGTCGTGCGCGACCGGGACCCGCGAGGATGCATGGAGGCACAGTGATCGCTTCGCTGTCGGGAACGGTGGCGAACGTCCGCCTGGACCGCGCTGTCATCGAGGTGGGCGGCGCCGGGGGAGCCGTGGGGTACCTCGTGCACGCCACCCCCGCGACGCTGGCCACCCTGCGCGTGGGCGAGCCCGCCCGCCTGTCCACGAGCATGGTCGTGCGCGAGGACTCGTTCACCCTGTTCGGGTTCGCCGACGACGACGAGCGCGCGGTGTTCGAGGCCGTGCAGACCGTTCAGCGGCGTCGGTCCGCGCCTGGCGCTGGCGATGCTCGCGGTCCACACGCCCGACGCGCTGCGCCGCGCCGTCGCCGCCGAGGACATCGCCGCGCTCATGCGTGTGCCGGGCATCGGGCGCAAGGGCGCCCAGCGCATCGTGCTCGAGCTCGGCGACCGGCTCGGTGCCCCCACGGGCACCGGCGACGGCACGGGTGACGCAGCCGGAGGCACCGGCGCCGTGGTCGACGACCAGCGCGACCAGGTCGTCCAGGCGCTCGTGGGGCTCGGCTGGAACCCCAAGGCCGCCGAGGACGCGCTCGCCACGGTGCTGACCCAGGCCGGCGTCGAGGTCGTCGCCCCCGACGAGATCGCGGGCGCCCTGCGGGCCTCGCTGCGCGTCCTGGGCGGCCCCCGTGGGTGACTTCGACCGCGTCGGCTACGCCGAGGGCGAGGAACCGTTCACGTCCGAGCGGATCGTGGCGCCGGCCGCGGACGACCTCGAGCGCGCGGCCGAGGCCGCGCTGCGCCCCCGGCGGCTCGAGGAGTTCGTCGGCCAGCTCGTCGTGCGCGACCAGCTCTCCCTGGTCCTGCAGGCCGCGCTCGCCCGCGGAGCGACCCCGGACCACGTCCTGCTCTCGGGTCCTCCCGGGCTCGGCAAGACGACCCTCGCCATGATCATCGCGGCCGAGCTCGGCGCGTCGCTGCGGGTGACGTCGGGCCCCGCTATCCAGCACGCGGGGGACCTCGCCGCGGTCCTGTCCTCCCTCGAGGAGGGCGAGGTCCTGTTCATCGACGAGATCCACCGGCTCGCGCGCCCTGCCGAGGAGCTGCTCTACGTCGCCATGGAGGACTTCCGGGTCGACGTGGTCGTGGGCAAGGGCGCCGGGGCCAGCGCGATCCCGCTGGCCCTGCCGCCGTTCACGGTCGTGGGGGCCACCACGCGTGCCGGGTTGCTGCCCGCACCGCTGCGCGACCGGTTCGGGTTCACCGGGCACCTCGACTTCTACTCGCCCGACGAGCTCCAGCGCGTCCTGCGTCCGCTCGGCCGGGCTGCTCGGCGTCCGGCTCGACGCCGACGCAGCCCACGAGATCGCCGGCCGCTCGCGCGGGACCCCCCGCATCGCCAACCGCCTGCTGCGCCGCGTGCGCGACTGGGCACAGGTGCGCGGCGACGGGTCGCTGGACCTGCGCGCCGCCCGGGCGGCGCTCGAGGTCTACGAGGTCGACCAGCTCGGCATGGACCGGCTCGACCGGGCCGTGCTCGGCGCGCTGTGCACGCGCTTCAACGGCGGCCCCGTGGGGCTGAGCACCCTGGCCGTGACCGTGGGCGAGGAGGCCGAGACGGTCGAGACCGTGGTCGAGCCCTTCCTCGTGCGCGAGGGGCTGATCGGGCGCACCCCGCGCGGTCGCGTCGCGACCGCTGCCGCCTGGGCGCACCTGGGACTCACGCCCCCCGACCCCCTCGTACCGCGCGGCCCTGGCGGCCCCACGAGCGGACGGAACGGCTCCGGGCGGACGGGGCGAACCCTGTTCGACACCGGGGCCTAGACTGGGGGAGTCTGAGCGGCGGAACTCCACGGTCGTACGGTTCGTTGGTGATCCGTACGCGTGCGCCTAGACTGCCGCGCAGATCCCAGCACAGAACAGGAATCGGTTACCCCGTCATGGACTTCAGCCTCATCCTCATCCTCGCCCTCGCCGCAGGCGCGATGTTCCTCATGACCAGCCGGTCGCGCAAGGCCCAGAAGGAAGCAGCCGCCTTCCGGACCAACCTGGCCCCCGGCCAGGAGGTCATGACCGGCTCGGGCCTGTTCGGCACCATCGTCGCGGTCGACGAGGAGAAGGACATCATCACGATCGAGTCCACCCCCGGCAACCAGTCCCGCTGGCTGCGGGCAGCGATCGCCAAGCTCGTCGAGCCGCCCGTCGCCGAGGACCCGGCAGAGGACGACGAGTCCGACGAGGACAGCTCGGTCCTGGGAGACGCCGACCAGACCTCGACGGTCGACGAGGTGCTCGACGTCCCGGACGACCTGTCCGGACTGACGGACAAGCCGGGGGACAAGCGGGACGACGGCACCGACAGCAAGTGACACACGTCGCGCCCCGATCCCGGGGCGCGACGTCGATCCGCGTCATCGCACGCTCGATGTCGCGCGCACGAGAAGAGACGGATAGTTGGCCACCTCCAACACACGACGCGCCAGGCCCGTACGCACCCTGGTGATCCTCGCTGTACTGATCGTCGCGTTGTTCGCGTCGATCTTCGCCGGCACCAAGTGGTCGGACGCGAGCACCACGCCCGGACTCGCCCTCGACCTGGAGGGCGGCACGCAGATCATCCTGACGCCGATCGCCTCCGAGGGCCAGGTCACCGACGAGACGATCCAGCAGGCGATCAACGTGATCCGCCAGCGTGTCGACTCCTCGGGAGTCGCCGAGGCAGAGATCACCAGCCAGGGCAAGAACATCGTCGTCGGGCTGCCCGGCACCCCGAGCGACGAGACGCTCGACCTCGTGCGCAAGTCGGCGCAGATGCGGTTCCGCCCGGTCCTGACGTACGGAGCACCCACCCCGGTGGTCTCCGAGACGCCGGCCGAGGAGCCCACCGAGCCCACCGAGCCCGCGGCGCCCGTGACCCCCACGAGCCCCAGCGACCTGGCCCAGATCACCCCGGAGATCCAGGCCCAGTTCGACGCGCTCGACTGCACCGACCCCAAGAACCTGACCGGCGGCACCGGCGACGACGCCAACGCCCCCCTGGTCACGTGCGCGGACGACGGCACGGTCAAGTACATCCTGGGCCCGGTCGAGATCGAGGGCACCGAGATCTCCAACGCGAGCTCGGGCCTCGGCACCACGGCCCAGGGCGTCAGCACCGGCCAGTGGGTCGTCAACATCGAGTTCAACGCCGAGGGCACCACGGCCTTCCGCGACATGACCACGCGCCTGGTCGCGCTGCCCGCCCCGCAGAACGCGTTCGCCATGGTCCTCGACGGGCTCGTCATCTCCGCCCCGACGGCCAACGTCGCGATCCAGGACGGCAAGGCCGAGATCTCCGGCAACTTCACCCGTGAGAGCGCCGCACTGCTGGCCAACCAGCTCAACTTCGGTTCGCTCCCGCTGACCTTCGAGGTCCAGAGCGAGCAGCAGATCTCCGCGACGCTCGGCAGCGAGCAGCTCGAGAAGGGCCTCATCGCCGGCGCGATCGGCCTGCTGCTGGTCGTCATCTACTCGCTCTTCCAGTACCGGGCCCTCGGCCTGGTCACGGTCGCCTCGCTCGGCATCGCGGCCGTGCTCACCTTCGGGGTGATCCTGCTGCTGTCCTGGACGATCGGGTACCGGCTCTCCCTGCCCGGAGTCGCGGGCATCATCGTCGCGATCGGCATCACCGCGGACTCGTTCATCGTGTACTTCGAACGTATCCGCGACGAGCTGCGCGACGGACGCACCCTGAACTCGGCCGTCGAGAAGGGCTGGGACCGCGCACGGCGCACCATCCTGGCCTCGGACGCGGTCAACTTCCTCGCCGCGGTCGTGCTGTACTTCCTCGCCGTGGGCGGTGTGCGCGGCTTCGCGTTCACGCTGGGTCTGACGACGCTGATCGACCTGATCGTCGTCTTCATGTTCACGCACCCGGTCATGCAGCTGCTCGCGCGCACCAAGTTCTTCGCGAACGGGCACCCGGCCTCGGGTCTCGACCCGCGCCGGCTCGGTGCGAACCCCCGGTACGCCGGGCGTGGACGGGTCGCCCGACCGGGCACCGCCGACACCCAGGACGCCCCCACGAGCGACACGTCGAGCGACGAACCCTTCGGCAGCCCCACGCGCGAGAAGGTCGGCGCGAGCGTCGGCACCGCCACCGCGGGCGAGGGGACCCGGCAGACGATCGCCGAGCGCCGCGCCGCCGCGCGACGCGCGGCAGAGTCCGATGCCACCACCACCGACTCCTCGACCGAGGGCGACAAGAACGAGGAGAACCTCTGATGGCGCAGGGATTCGCCCAGTGGGGCAACGACCTCTACACGGGGCGCAAGTCCTACCAGATCGTCGGCAACCGCCGCCGTTTCTACATCGTCGCGATCGTCATGGTCCTCCTGTCGTTCGGGGTCCTGCTCACCAAGGGCTTCAACCTCGGCATCGACTTCCGCGGCGGCTCCGAGTTCGTCGTCTCGAACGTCAGCGACACGAGCCAGCAGCCCGCGATCGACGCCGTGTCCGAGGTCGCCTCTGACGAGGTGCCGCGCGTCACGACGGTCGGCGGCAGCGCCATCCGCGTCCAGACCGACCGCCTGACCGCGGACGAGGTCACCGAGGTCCGGGACGCGCTCGCCGGTGCCTACGACGTGACCGAGAACGACGTCACGACCGCGTTCATCGGCCCCAGCTGGGGCAAGGACGTCTCGCAGAAGGCCATCACGGGCCTGATCGTCTTCCTCGCGCTGGTGGGCGTGGTCATGACGATCTACTTCCGCAACTGGCGCATGGCCGCAGCCGCGCTCATCGCGCTCTTCCACGACCTCATCATCACGGTCGGGATCTACGCGGCGATCGGTTGGGAGGTCACCCCGGCGACCGTGATCGGCTTCCTGACCATCCTCGGGTACTCGATCTACGACACGGTGGTGGTCTTCGACAAGGTCCGGGAGAACACGAGCGGCATCCTCGACCAGACCCGCAGCACCTACGCCGAGCGTGCCAACCTCGCGGTCAACCAGACGCTCGTCCGGTCGATCAACACCTCGGTCGTGGCCCTGCTGCCGGTCAGCGCCATCCTGTTCATCGGCGCGTTCCTGCTCGGTGCCGGCACGCTGCGCGACATCGCGCTCGCGCTGTTCGTCGGCATGGCCGTGGGTGCCTATTCCTCGATCTTCCTGGCCACGCCCCTGGAGGTCTCGCTGCGTGAGCGCGAGCCCGCCATCAAGGAGCACACCCAGAAGGTCCTGGACAAGCGCGCCGCGCTCGTCGCCGAGGCGGCCGAGGGCACGGGGGGCACCTCGCGCGACGCCCAGCTCGCCGCGGCCGGGGTCCAGGCCACGGGCCAGCTCCAGCCGGGATCGCACCAGGGCGTCAAGGCGCAGCCGCGACGCAAGCGGGGGCACTGACCTCTCATGAGCACCCACAGCATCCTGCCCGTCGGACTGACGGGCCTGGGGTCCGAGCGCGCGGCCGAGGTCCTCGGACTGATCCGCGACGTCCCGGACTACCCCCAGCCCGGCGTCACGTTCCGTGACATCACCGGTCTGCTCGCCGACGGCAGGGCGCTGGGCGACGTGGTCGACTCCCTCGCGGCATTCGCCGCGGGGGGTGTCGACCTCGTCGCCGGTCTCGAGGCCCGCGGCTTCCTGATCGGCGCACCGCTGGCCACACGCCTCGGCGTCGGCTTCCTGCCGCTGCGCAAGGCCGGCAAGCTCCCGCCGCCCACCGAGACCGTGACCTACGACCTCGAGTACGGCACGGCGTCGATCGAGCTGCGCACGGGCACCCTTCCCCAGGGTGCCCGGGTCCTGATCGTCGACGACGTCCTGGCCACGGGCGGCACCGCCGCGGCGGGGGTCGAGCTGGTCGAGCGCTGCGGAGGCGTCGTGGTGGGGGTCGCGTTCCTCCTCGAGCTCGACGGTCTCGGCGGTCGCGCGAGGCTCGCGGGACACCAGGTCGACACGCTGCTGCGCGTGGAGTCGTAGGATTGCCACTCCGACGGACGTCGAGATTCTCCGGCGACCAGGGAGAGGAGGCACGCATGAGCGAAGAGACACGGACGGGTCGATCGTCCGGTGAGAGCGGGCCGTCCTCGGCGGCGCGCGTACGCTCGCGCCTCGTACGGTTCGGTGTGCGGGGGAGCCAGGGCGGCACGCCCGCCCTCGAACCGGTGCTGCAGGCGGTACGGACCAACCACCCCAAGTCCGACCTCTCGGTGATCGAGCGGGCCTACGCGACTGCGGAGAAGGCCCACCGCGGCCAGATGCGCAAGAGCGGCGACCCGTACATCACCCACCCGGTCGCGGTCGCCACGATCCTCGCGGACCTCGGCTTCGACGGCGCGACGCTGGCCGCCGCGCTGCTCCACGACACGGTCGAGGACACCGAGTACTCGCTCGAGCGCCTCACCGAGGAGTACGGCGAAGAGATCGCGATGCTCGTCGACGGCGTCACCAAGCTCGACAAGGTGACCTACGGCGACGCGGCCCAGGCCGAGACCGTGCGCAAGATGGTCGTGGCCATGGCCCGCGACATCCGTGTGCTGGTCATCAAGCTCGCCGACCGCCTGCACAACGCCCGCACCTGGAAGTTCGTGCCGTCCTCCTCGGCCGAGCGCAAGGCGCGCGAGACTCTCGAGATCTACGCACCCCTGGCCCACCGCCTGGGTATGAACACCATCAAGTGGGAGCTCGAGGACCTGTCGTTCGCGACCCTCTACCCCAAGGTGTACGAGGAGATCGTCCACCTGGTCGCCGAGCGTGCCCCGGCGCGCGAGGAGTACCTCGCCGTGGTCCGCGAGCAGGTCACGGCAGACCTGCGCACCGCCAAGATCAAGGCGACCGTGACCGGCCGCCCCAAGCACTACTACTCGATCTACCAGAAGATGATCGTGCGGGGGCACGACTTCGCAGAGATCTACGACCTGGTCGGCGCACGCGTCCTCGTGGACACGGTGCGCGACTGCTATGCGGCGCTCGGTGCGCTGCACGCGCGATGGAACCCGGTGCCGGGCCGGTTCAAGGACTACATCGCGATGCCCAAGTTCAACATGTACCAGTCGCTGCACACCACGGTGATCGGCCCGGGCGGCAAGCCCGTCGAGATCCAGATCCGCACGCACGACATGCACCGCCGCGCGGAGTACGGCGTCGCGGCGCACTGGAAGTACAAGGAGATCGCCAAGGCCAGCGGGGCCCCTGAGCCCGCGCAGAACGACATGGCCTGGCTGCGCCAGCTCGTCGACTGGCAGCGCGAGACGGCGGACCCCTCGGAGTTCCTGGACTCGCTGCGCTTCGAGATCGGCGGCGCGGAGGTCTACGTCTTCACGCCCAAGGGTGACGTCATCGCGCTGCCCGCAGGGTCGACCCCGGTCGACTTCGCCTACGCCGTGCACACCGAGGTCGGGCACCGCACCATGGGCGCGCGGGTCAACGGTCGTCTGGTGCCGCTCGACTCGACGCTCGAGAACGGCGACGTCGTCGACGTCCTCACGTCCAAGTCGGAGACCGCGGGTCCCAGCCGGGACTGGCTCGCGTTCGTCAACAGCCCCCGTGCACGCAACAAGATCCGGCAGTGGTTCTCCAAGGAGCGCCGCGAGGAGGCCGTCGAGCACGGCAAGGACCGCGATCGCCAAGGCGATGCGCAAGCAGAACCTGCCGATCCAGCGCCTGCTCAGCGCACGAGTCGCTCGTCGCGCTCGCCAACGAGATGCGCTACCCGGACGTCTCGGCGCTGTACGCCGCGATCGGCGAGGGACAGGTCTCGGCTGCGAGCGTCGTGCAGAAGCTCGTGCACGCCATGGGCGGCGAGGACGGCGCGTCCGAGGACCTCGCGGAGGTCGCGCGCCCCGGGCACACCGCGCGCCGCCCGCGCACGGGCGACCCGGGCGTGGTCGTCAAGGGCGTGGACGACGTCTGGGTCAAGCTCGCCAAGTGCTGCACCCCGGTGCCGGGCGACGAGATCATCGGCTTCATCACGCGCGGGCAGGGCGTCAGCGTCCACCGCGCGGACTGCGCCAACGTCGTCGGGCTGCGCAACCAGCCCGAGCGCATCGTCGACGTCGACTGGACCACGGGCAGCAACGCGCTCTTCCTGGTCCAGATCCAGGTCGAGGCACTCGACCGTTCGCGTCTGCTCTCGGACGTGACACGCGTCCTGTCCGACCACCACGTCAACATCCTGTCCGCGACGGTCTCCACGTCGAACGACCGGGTCGCGATGTCCCGGTTCGTCTTCGAGATGGCCGAGCCCGGGCACCTGGCCACGGTCCTGTCCGCGGTCCGCAAGATCGACGGCGTGTTCGACGTCTACCGCATCACGGGCTCCAAGGCGGCCGAGCAGCCGCAGCTGCCGGCCTGACCCCGGGCGCACCCGAACGCCCCACGTGCCCGACGACGTCGCGCACGTGGGGCGTTCGTCGTCCGGGCGAGGGGCCCGCTCGACGGGTGCCGCGGTGCCCCCGGTGGCAGCATCGGGGGATGGACCTGCCCGTGCTCCCGCCCACGCTGCCCATGCTCGCAAAGTCGGTCTCGGGCGTCCCGGACCCCGCCGCGGTCGACGGCGGGCTCGTGTTCGAGCCCAAGTGGGACGGCTTCCGCGCCATCGTCTACCGTGACGGCGACGAGGTCCGCCTCGACAGCCGCAGTGCCAAGCCCATGGAGCGCTACTTCCCGGACGTCGTCGCGGGCGTGCTCGACGCGCTGCCCGAGCGATGCGTGGTCGACGGCGAGATCGTGCTCGCCCAGGACGGCAGGCTGGACTTCGAGGCGCTCCAGCAGCGCATCCACCCCGCGGCCTCGCGCGTGGCCCGCCTGGCCGCCGAGACGCCGGCGAGCCTCGTGGTGTTCGACCTGCTGGCGCTGGGGGACGACGACGTCACGCAGGAGCCGCTGAGCCGGCGCCAGGAGCTGCCTCGCGGGGCTGGGGCTCGACGGCCCGCACGTGCACCTGACCCCCCGCACGACGGATCGTGCCGTGGCTCAGGAGTGGTTCGCGGTCTTCGAGGGCGCAGGCCTCGACGGGGTCGTCGCGAAACCGCTCGCCGCGCCCTACCAGCCCAACAAGCGGGTCATGCTCAAGGTCAAGCACGAACGCACGGCGGACGTGGTGCTCGCGGGGTACCGGCTGCACAAGTCCTCGACCCCCGAGGACCCGCTCGTGGGCTCGCTGCTGCTGGGCCTGTACGACGACACGGGAGCGCTGCAGTTCGTCGGTGTGGCGGCGTCGTTCCCCATGGCACGACGGGCCGAGCTCGTGGCCGAGCTGGCCCCTCTCGTGCTGGACCCCGGGAGCCACGAGGCCGCCGAGCACCCCTGGGCGGGGTGGGAGAGCCCCGGGTCCGGACGCATGCCCGGCGCGCAGTCGCGGTGGAGCGGCACCAAGGACCTGTCGTTCGTGCCGCTGCGCGTCGAGAAGGTCCTCGAGGTGGCCTATGACCACATGGAGGGGTCCCGGTTCCGGCACACGGTCCAGCTCCGGCGCTGGCGCACGGACCGGGAGCCCGGCTCGTGCACCTACGAGCAGCTCGAGGAGCCCGTGAGCTACCGGCTCGACGAGCTGCTGCCGGGCGCTCCAGGCGCTGTCTGAGACCCCTCCTCGTCCGCACCGTCCTGGCTGTGCCGCGAGGCGTCCTTGCTGGGCTGGACCCGCTTGGGCTCGCCCGCCATCTTGGGATACTCGGGCGGATAGGGCAGGTCGCCCAGCCCGTGGTCGCGCTCGTCACGCGCCGCGAGCTCGAGCGCGGCCTCGAGCGAGTACCGCTCGCCCGGGCTCGTGGCGTCGAGGCGTGCGTGCAGGTCGCCGACCTCGGCGAAGCGCGCCGGCATGGTCAGGACGTCGAAGTCGTCGGGCCCCACGTCGGGCACCTCGTCCCAGCGCAGGGGAGCCGACACCGTGGCGCGGGCGTTGGCACGGATCGAGTAGGCCGAGGCGATCGTGCGGTCGCGGGCCATCTGGTTGTAGTCGACGAAGATCTTCTCGCCTCGCTCCTCCTTCCACCACTTCGTGGTGACCTGGTCCGGCAGGCGTCGTTCGAGCTCGCGCCCGATCGCGATAGTCGCCCGGCGCGCGTCGACGAAGCCCCAGTCCGGCGTGACGGGGACGAACACGTGCAGACCGCGCCCGCCCGACGTCTTGGGGAATCCCTCGAGCCCCAGCTCGGTGAGCACCTCGCGAAGGTGAGGCGCGACCCTGGCCGCGTCCGAGTAGTCGGTCCCGGGCTGGGGATCGAGGTCGATGCGGAGCTGGTCGGGAGCCTCGACGTCAGCGCCCGTGACCGGCCACGGATGGAACGTGAGGGTGCCGAGGTTCGCAGCCCAGAGAACGACCGCGAGCTCGGTGGGGCGCACCTCGTCAGCCGTACGGCCGCTGGGGAACGCGATCCGGGCGGTCTCGACGTAGTCCGGTGCGCCCTGGGGCAGCCGCTTCTGGAAGAACGCGTCGCCGCTGCTGTCGGTGCGCGTGCTGAGGCGGGCCCCCTCGAACACGCCTTTGGGCCAGCGTTCGAGCGTCGTGGGCCGTTCGCGCAGCGCCGCGAGGATCCCGGGGCCGACCGACTGGAAGTACCTGACGACGTCGAGCTTGGTGAGCCCGCGGCCGGGGAAGACCACACGGTCCGGGCTCGTGACGCGCACGGTGCGTCCGTCGACGTCGAGCTCGACCGCCGGGGTCGTGGAACGAGGCATCTGTTCACGGTAGACGGGGGCCGGGCTCGCCGCCTGCGGGCGCGGCCAGCTCGCGTCCGGCGAGCATGTCCAGGACACGTCGCGCCTTGGGCGCACCGGTGCGCCGAGACCGTAGGTCGAGCGCGGCCTGGACCGCGCCGAGGTCCAGCCCGCACCGTGTCACGAGCGCGTGCAGGACGGGAGCGCTGGTCTGCGGGTCGTGCAGGCACGCGAGGTCCAGGGCCGTGCGTTCGACGGTCGTCACCAGGACGTCCCCGAGCGGCACGACCTCGGTCCGCAGGAGGGCGCTCTGCCGCGGGGCGCGACCGGGGAGCGGAGGCGGGCGGTGGACGCCGAGCGGATGGATCACCTCGACGGTCGAGGGAGCAGGCGTCTCACAGTGCACCCACGCGGCGCTCAGGCCGCCGATCACGGTGCGCTCGGGCGCGAGGTGGGCCAGGGAGGCCGCACGGACCGCGGGGGTGATCGGCGTCGTCGGGCGGACGGCGACCTCGCCGCGGACCCGCACCAGCGCCCCCGAGCGGAGCAGGTCTGCGAACGCGACGTCGCCGCCGACGTGAGCCGGCCGCACGAGCTCTGGGGCGGGCAGCACGCTGACTGCCATGGCGAGGTCCGCCGGGAGGCGGGCTCCCTCGGGCGCGGCGTCCCGTGGGGCGGGCGTGAGGGCGGGGGGAGCGGTACCGGTGGACATGGAGACAGCCTGGCGCCCCGTCCGGACACGCGCGAGGGGCCCGGTCGGACCTGTGGAAACTCTCGTCGTCCACAGGCCCGGCCAGGCCCCTCGGGTGGTGCAGGAATCAGCCGCGGGAGTCCTCGGCGGCCTTCACGACCTGCTCGAGCCAGGCGCGGCGAGCCGCGATCGAGGACTCGATCTCGGCGATCTTGCGCTTGTCGCCCTTGGCGGTCGCAGCGGCCAGGTCCTCCTCGAGGCCTGCGATCGCGGACTCGAGCTGGGCGGCCGCGCCCTCGGCGCGTGCACGCGTCTCAGGGTTGGAGCGCGACCACTGGGACTGCTCGGCGTCGCGGACCGCGGTCTCGACCGCACGCAGGCGAGCCTCGACGCGCTGGACGTCGGCGCGAGGAACCTTGCCGGCGTCCTCCCACTTCTCCTGGATGTCCCGCAGAGCCGTCTTGGCCTGTGCGAGGTCCGTCACGGGGACGAGCTTCTCGGCCTGCTCCAGCAAGGCTTCCTTGACGACCAGGTTCTCCGCGTACTCGGCGTCCGTGGCGGCGTTGAGCGCGTCCCGGGCCTCGAAGAACGCGTCCTGCGCCGCACGGAAGCGTGCCCACAGCGCGTCGTCGTCGCGGCGGTTGGCGCGTCCGGCGGCCTTCCACTCGGTCATGAGGTCGCGGAACGCGCCGGCCGTCGCGCCCCAGTCCGTGCTGTTCTGCAGGGCCTCGGCCCGCTGCACGAGCTTCTCCTTGACCTCCTTCGCGGAGGAGTTGCGCTGCTCGAGCTCGGCGAAGTAGTGCCGGCGCTCACGGTCGAAGGCCGTGCGGGCGTGGCTGAAGCGCTTCCACAGCGCTTCCTCGCTGGCCCGGTCGATCCTGGGCCCGTTGCGCTGGGCGTCCTTCCACTGGTCGAGCAGCTTGCGCAGCTCCTCGCCCGCGGGACGCCACTGGATGCGTGCCGGGTCCGTCGAGGCGATCTTCTCGGCTGCCTCGATGATCTCGGTGCGGGCGGCGAGCGCCGCCTCCTTGGCGGCGTTGCGCTCGGCCTCGAGCTGCGGCACGGCGGGCAGCCGCGACCGCACGCAGCGACTCGACGTGCGCGCGCAGTCCGTCCAGGTCGCCGACGGCCGAGGGCTCGGCGGTCTCCTCGCCGAGCTTGGCGAGCGTCGAGTCGATCTCCTTGACGGACAGGTCCGTACCGGTCAGCCGTGCCTCGAAGAGCGCGACCTTGGCCTGCAGGTCCAGGTACCGGCGCACGTAGAGCGCGAGCGCCTCCTCGGGGGTGACCCCGGGGAACTGCCCGACGCTGCGCTCGCCCGCAGACTCGGTCACGTAGACCGTGCCGTCCTCGTCGACGCGACCGAACCCGGCCGCGGCCTTCGCGGCGGCGCTGTCGTCAGGGATGACCGCTGCGGCCGCGGCCGGTGCGATCGACGTGGCGGCGGGGGCCGCAGCAGCCGGGGCGCCAGGGCGCGGGGGCCGCGGCACCGGGACGGCGCTCGGCTTGGGTGCAGGGCTGGGCTTGGGGGCCGGTGCGGCTTCCGGTGCGTCGGGCGCGGGGGCCGGTGCGGCTTCCGTCTCGTCCGCCGCGGGTGCTGCCTCGGTGACCTCGGCGTCGGCCGTGGCTTCGGAAGGAGCCTCGTCCGCGACGGGCGCGACCTCCTCGACGGAGGTGGCCTCGTCGGCTGCTGCCACGGTGGCGTCGGTCTCGACGGCCTCCGTGGCGGCGGGTGCCTCGGCGCCCTCGGCCGGTTCAGCGACCGCCGGCACCTCGACCTGCTCCGTTGCGGTGGCCTCCTCGGATGCCTGCGCCGGAGAGTTCGCGTGGTTCTCGGTGCTCTCGCTCACTGGGTCTCAACTCCTTCGATGGTGACCGGGGTCGCGGGGGAGCCGTCAGGGGCCCCGTCCGCTGTCCCCGCGTCAGCGACTGCTCGGACGACGTCCAAGCCGGATGTGATCTTGCCGAAAACTGTGTACCCACCGGTGTCGGTCGGCAAGGTGGTGTCCTCGTACACGAGGAAGAACTGGCTGCCGTGGGAGTCCGTGGTCTGGGCACGAGCCATGCCGATGGTGCCGGCGGGGAAGAACCCGTCCTCGGGTGCGTTCTCGACGGGGCCGAACGTGTAGCCCGGCCCCCCGGTCCCGGTGCCCGTGGGGTCCCCGCACTGCAGGACGAAGATCCCCGAGGTCGTCAGGCGGTGGCAGTCCGTGCCGTCGAAGAACCCGCCCTGGGCGAGCGAGACGAAGCTCGCGACCGTCTGGGGCGCGGCCTGACCGTCGAGCGTGAGCTCGATGTCGCCCGCGCTCGTGCGCAGCTCGCCCGTCCACTCGCGGTCCTCGGCGGCGGCGGGCGACGGGAGCGTGAAGGTCTTGTCGGTCGCGTCGGCGTCCGAGTTCGCGGAGAGCGCCAGCACGACGACACCGCCCACGACGGCGAGCGCGGCGACCGCGCCGACGACGGTCCACGTCCGCTGCGTGCGGGCGCGGGCCTGCGCCTGGCGCTGGGTCCACTTCTCCTCGCGGCGGCGGGCACGCTCGCGTTCGCGCTTGCTCGTCGTCACCCCAACTCCTTCGTCTCACGTCACGGGCCGCTCCGCGTGCGGGCGCGAGGGCGCGTTCTGTGCACGGGTGATCCACGGTTTCAGAGGACAGTCTAGGCACCGGGAGCGTTCTGGCGCCGTGTCGTGTCGCCTTTCAGGTCACGGTCCGGTATCAGGTGCCCCCTTTGTGCGGGTCGCTAGTGTCGTCACATGGACCTCTTCCTCGTGGTGGCCCCCGTGTTCGGCACCAACTGCACGCTCGTCGTCCCCCGCCTCGAGGGATCGCTGCCCGACGGCGTCGCGCGCCCCTGCGTGATCGTCGACGCCGGTGCCGGGGTCGTCCCGGGCGTCGTGGAGCTCGTGCGCGAGCAGGGGCTCGAGCCGCGCGCGGTCCTGGCCACGCACGGGCACGCGGACCACACGTGGGACGCCGCTGAGCTGTGCGAGACGTACGGGGTGCCGCTGTGGATCCACGCCCGCGACGCCTACCGCCTTCCCGACCCCCTCGGCACGATCGAGGACGCGCCTCCCGCCACCGGGGAGCGCGCCTCGACCCTGGCCGCCGCGCTCGCGCAGCAAGGTGCCCGCCTCGAGGACTACCGGGAGCCCGCCGAGGTCAGGACGTTCGGGACAGCCCCTACGCCGGGCGTCGACCCGGCGGACGGACAGGTCGCGACCGACCCGCCCGTCCGGCTCGACCTGGACGGCATCCTCGTCGACGCCTGGCACGCGCCCGGTCACACCCAGGGCTCGACGCTGTACCTGCCCGTCGCCCCCGGAGCGGACGGGGCCCCCACCGACCCGGCCGGGGTCGTGCTCACGGGGGACGTCCTCTTCGCCGGGTCGGTGGGGCGCACCGACCTGCCCGGCGGCGACGGCGAGACGATGCAGCAAACCCTGCGCGACGTCGTCGGGCACCTCGACGACGTCCTCCAGGTGGTCCCGGGCCACGGGCCCCTGACCACGATCGGCCGCGAGCGCCGGACCAACCCGTACCTGCGCGGTCTGTGAGCGGATTGCTCGTCCGGTCCGGGAGTCTGGAAAGATCGGGTCCCATGGCCCGACCTACACCTCTCTCCGGTTTCCCCGAATGGCTCCCTGCTGGACGCGTCGTGGAGCAGCACGTGCTCGACACGCTGCGTCGCACGTTCGAGCTCCATGGTTTCGCGGGGATCGAGACGCGAGCCGTCGAGCCCCTGGACCAGCTGCTGCGCAAGGGCGAGACCTCCAAGGAGGTGTACGTGCTGCGCCGGCTCCAGGAGGAGGGTTCCCAGGGGGGCGCTGAGGGGCAGTCGGCCAAGGGCGACAAGCAGCTCGGCCTGCACTTCGACCTGACGGTGCCGTTCGCGCGCTACGTGCTGGAGAACGCCGGTCACCTGGCGTTCCCGTTCAAGCGTCACCAGATCCAGAAGGTGTGGCGCGGCGAGCGTCCCCAGGACGGGCGGTTCCGTGAGTTCGTGCAGGCGGACATCGACGTCGTGGGTGCGGGTGATCTGCCCTACCACTTCGAGGTCGAGCTGCCGCTGGTCATGGCCGAGGCGCTGGGCGAGCTGCGATCGATCGGTGTCCCTGAGGTGCGCATCCTGGTGAACAACCGCAAGGTCGCCGAGGGCTTCTACCGCGGGCTGGGGCTGGACGACGTCGAGGGCGTGCTGCGCAGCATCGACAAGCTCGACAAGATCGGGCCGGACAAGGTCGGGGCGCTGCTCGTCGCTGAGACGGGCGCGACGCCCGAGCAGGCGGGCGCGTGCCTCGCGCTCGCGGCGATCTCCGGCTCGGACGCGAGCGTCGCGGAGCGGGTGCGGGCGCTCGCTTCGGAGCACGGCGTGACCTCGGAGCTGCTCGAGGAGGGGTTGCGCGAGCTGTCGGCGCTGATCGACGCGGCGGCCGTGCGCGCGCCGGGCGTCGTGGTCGCGGACCTCAAGATCGCGCGCGGACTGGACTACTACACGGGCTCGGTCTACGAGACGGTGCTGGTGGGGCACGAGCAGCTCGGGTCGATCTGCTCGGGCGGGCGGTACGACACCCTGGCCTCGGACGGCGCGAACACCTACCCGGGCGTGGGGCTCTCGATCGGGGTCTCGCGCCTGGTCTCGCGGCTGCTGAGCGCGGGCCTGGTCCGCTCGACGCGGTCGGTGCCGAGCGCGGTCGTGGTCGCGGTCACGAGCGAGGAGACGCGTCCCGCCTCCGACGCGGTCGCGTTCGCGCTGCGTGCGCGCGGCATCCCGGTCGAGGTCGCGCCGAGCGCGGCGAAGTTCGGCAAGCAGATCAAGTTCGCGGACCGTCGCGGCATTCCGTTCGTGTGGTTCCCCGCGGGGATCGGCGCGGACGGGGAGGTCGTGGCGCACCAGGTCAAGGACATCCGCTCGGGCGAGCAGGTCGCCGCTGACCCGGCGGTGTGGACCCCGGCCGAGGAGGACCTGTGGCCGCGGGTCGTGCCTGCGGGGGAGTGAGCCTGGCGTCCGGGCGCTGACCCGGGTGGACGCGCGTGAGGCCCGGCAGGGGTTCTCTGCCGGGCCTCACGCGTGCGGGCGGGTGCCCGGCCGATGGTCAGGCCTCGGGGATCGGGGCGCCGAAGCTCTCGAGGGTGATGTCGGCGGGGTCGGGGCCGCGGCGCACCCCCTGGTCGAGCGCGTCGATCGCGGCGAGCTCGGTGTCGGTCAACGCGAAGTCGGTCACGTCGAAGTTCTCGGCGATGCGAGCCGGCTTGGTGGACTTGGGGATCGCGGAGCGGCCTTCCTGCAGGTGCCAGCGCAGCATGACCTGCGCGGCGGTCTTGTCGTGGGCGCGGGCGATCGCGAGGATCTCGGGGTCGTCGAACGTGCGTGCGCCGCCCTCGCGGTAGGACGTGATGCCGCCGATGGGGGACCAGGCCTGGGTCAGGACGTCGTGGGTCGCGTCCACGGCCTGGAGGTCGCGTTGCTGGAAGTACGGGTGGACCTCGACCTGGTTGACGGCCGGGACGACGCTCGCGGTCTCCAGGAGGCGGTCGAGGTGCTCGGGCATGAAGTTGCTCACGCCGATCGCGCGGACCTTGCCGTCCGCGAGGAGCGTCTCCAGGGCGCGATAGGCCTCGAGCGTGAGGTCGAACCTGGATGGCAGGGGCTGGTGCAGCAGGAGCAGGTCGATCTGCTCGAGGCCGAGCTTGCCCGCGGACTTGTCGAACGCGTGCAGGGTCGTGTCGTAGCCGTAGTCGCTGATCCAGACCTTGGTCTCGACGAACACCTCGCTGCGGTCGAGGCCCGACGCGGCGAGCGCGCGGCCGACCTCGCGCTCGTTGCCGTACGCCGCGGCGGTGTCCACGAGCCGGTACCCGGTCTCGAGGGCCGTGCGGACCGAGGCCACCGTCTCGTCGGGCGGCGTCTGGAAGACGCCGAAGCCCAGGGCGGGCATCGTGACGCCGTTGTTCAGGGTGAGGGCGGGGGTCGAGTGGGTGCTCATGGGGTGCTCCTTGATCGGTGCTGGTGCTGCGGTCGGAGAGGATGGTGGCCGGCGCGCCGAGGGGCGCGCGTGGCAGGCCGTACCGGCGGGGAGCGCTGCTGCTCGCCGGTGGGAGGGGACGGGGTGCGGCTCACGGCACGAGCGCGACCTTGAGGGCCTCGCGCGCGTCCATGGCGCGGTAGGCCTCGGCGACCTGGTCGAGCGGGAGGACGCGGTCGAACACGCGGCCGGGATCGATGCGTCCGGCGAGCACGTCGGGCAGGACCTCCTCGATGTAGGCCCGCACCGGGGCGGGCCCGCCCGTCAGGGTGATGTTGCGCCCGAACAGCGAACCCCACCCCACGGGGGCGTCCTCGTACTGCGGGACCCCGACGCGGGAGATGACGCCGCCGACCCGCACGACCCCGTACGCCTGCTGGTAGGCGGGCACGTGCCCGACGGCCTCGATCACGACGTGGGTGCCCTGCCCGTCGGTCAGGTCGCGGACCCTGGCCACGCCCTCCTCGCCGCGCTCGGGCACCACGTCGGTCGCGCCGAGCTCGACGCCCAGGTCGGTGCGGTCGGTGTGGCGTCCCATGAGGACGACCCGCTCGGCGCCGAGCCGTCGCGAGGCGAGGACTGCGGACAGCCCGACGGCACCGTCCCCGATCACCGTCACGGTCCGGCCTGGGCCCACCCGGCCCCTGTGCGCGGCGTGGTGCCCGGTGAGGAACACGTCGGACAGCGTCAGCAGCGAGTTCAGCATCGCCTCGTCGGTGTCCGCGAGCGCCGTGCCGGTCTTGACGAGGGTGCCGTCGGCGAGGGGGATGCGCACGGCCTCGGCCTGCGCACCGCCGACTCCGCCGGTGCCGAAGAAGTGCCCGTGGACGCAGGAGGTCTGCATGCCTTCGCGGCAGTAGACGCACGTGTTGTCCTGGATGCCGAACGGGCAGATCACGAAGTCCCCGGGACGCACGGTGGTCACCTCGGCACCGACCTCCTCGACGACCCCGAGCAGCTCGTGGCCCATGGGACGGGGCTCGCCCGCATAGTCGTGGTAGCGGTGCAGGTCCGATCCGCACACGCACGCCCGGACGACGCGCACGAGCGCGTCGCCAGGCTCCTGGAGCCCGGGGTCCGGAACCTCGTCGACCCGGATGTCGCCCGTTCCGTACAGGTACGTCGCTCGCATGTCTGGGTCCCTTCGTCCGCCGTACCGGTCCGCCGGTCGGCGGCGCCTCGCCTCCACTCCACCATCACCCGGGACGGGGAGGAATGCCCTGCGGAGAGGTGTACTGCCAGTGCGTGGCTAGGTCGGTGGGACGCTCGTAGGGTCGATGGCATGGATCATCGAGACGAGGTACGCGACTTCCTGGCCAGCCGCCGCGCCCGGCTGACGCCGGCCGACGTGGGCCTGCCGCCGAGCACGGGTCGGCGTCGGGTCCCGGGGCTGCGGCGGGACGAGGTCGCGGTGCTCGCGGGAGTGTCGTCGGAGTACTACGCGCGGCTCGAGCGTGGCGACCTCGCGGGGGCATCGGACGCGGTGCTCGACGCCCTTGCCGCGGCGTTGCGCCTGGACGAGGCCGAGACGCTGCACCTGCGCCACCTGGCGCGCACGGCCGGGCAGCCTGCCCGCAAGCGCCGGGCGGTGACGCGTGCGGTGACGGTCCCGGTGTCCGTGCAGCGTGTCCTGGACTCGATGACCGCGACCCCGGCGTACGTGACGGACAGCCGCGGTGCCATCGTCGCGACCAACGCGCTGGCCCGTGAGCTGCACGCACCGGTCCACGACTTCGCGCGTGCGACCGGCACCGCTCCCAACACTGCCCGGTTCGCGTTCCTCGACCCTGCGGCCCGGCGCTTCTACGTCGACTGGGACGACGTCTCGCGGGCCTCGGTCGCCGCGCTGCACGGTGCGGCGGGACGCAACCCGTACGACAAGGCGCTCAGCGACCTGGTGGGTGAGCTCTCGACGCGCTCCGAGCGGTTCCGGGACCTGTGGGCCACGCGTGACGTCCGGGTGCACCGGGCGGGCCTCAAGCGCCTGCATCACCCGGAGATCGGGGTCCTGGCCCTCGACTACGACGTCATGGAGCTCGCCCAGGAGCCGGGCCTGGCCCTGGTGGCGTACAGCGCGGCCCCGGGGAGCCCGGCCGCCGACGCCCTCGCGCTGCTGGCCTCGCTCGCGGCGACCCGGGACGCCGGATCCGGCGTCACGCCCGCCGCCGACCGGGCGGCGGGCGCGTGACGGCCGCCGCGGTCTCGCGCCGTGACCTGCTGCGCGTCGCGGTCACCGGGGCTGCCGTCCTGGTCGCCGCCTCGTGCGCCGGGTCCGGAGGGTCCGGCGCACGCGTGGAGCGGACGGGGCCCGGCGCCCCCGGCCCGACGACCGCGCCCCGGCCCGGCGCGGTGAGCCCGACGGAGGGCGGCGTCCTGCTGGCGTACTTCTCCCGGCCCGGGGAGAACTACTGGTATCGAGCGCGCCGGGACATCGAGGTCGGCAACACCGAGGTGCTGGCGACCATGATCGCCGACCGCACCGGCTGCGACCTCTACCGCATCGCGGCCGCCGACCCCTACCCGCACTCCTACGACGAGACCGTGGCGCGCAACCTGCGCGAGCAGGAGACGGACGCGCGCCCCCAGATCGCCGACCCGCTGCCGGACGTGTCCGGCTACGGGACGGTGATCCTCGCGAGCCCGATCTGGAACGTGCGCCCGCCCCTGATCATGTCGACGTTCCTCGACGGCGTCTCGCTCCCGGGCGCCACGATCCTGCCGGTCACGACGCATGCCATGAGCGGCCTCGGGCGGGCACCCGACGTCTACTCGCAGCTCGCTCCCGACGCGGTCCTGGGGGCCGGGCTCGCCGTGCGCGGCGAGGAGGTCGCCGACGCCGGACCCCTGGTCGACCGGTGGGTGCGGGCGGTCGGCCTCGGCTAGCCCGACCGCCCTGGCGCCACGCCCGCGGGTCACTTCGACAGCCCGGTCGAACATGTGTTCGAATGGTGTCATGAGGTGGGACGGGCAGGCGATCGCGGCAGACGACGGCGCCCTGCCCGGGCTCTCGCGCACGGCTGGGCTGGTGCGGACCGTGCGCACGCCCGAGTTCGCCGGTGTCACCTTCCACGAGGTGGCCGCCAAGAGCGCGCTGTCCAAGGTGCCGGGGGAGTCCCGGATGCCGTTCACCTGGACGATCAACCCCTACCGCGGCTGTTCCCATGCCTGCTCCTACTGCTTCGCGCGCCCCTCGCACCGCTACCTCGACATGAACCCCGGCGAGGACTTCGACAACCAGATCGTCGTCAAGGTGAACGTCGCCGACGTGCTGCGCACCGAGCTCGCCAAGCCGTCGTGGACGGGGGAGCCGGTCGCGCTCGGCACCAACACCGACCCGTACCAGCGCGCCGAGGGTCGCTATCGGCTCATGCCCGGGATCATCGATGCGCTCGAAGCCTCGCGCACGCCGTTCTCGATCCTCACCAAGGGCACGCTCCTGCGCCGCGACCTCCCGCGCCTGACGCAGGCGGCACAGAGCGTGGACGTGGGCATCGGGGTCTCCTTGGCGTTCGTCGACGAGGACCTCCAGCAGGCCGTCGAGCCGGGGACGCCCACGCCGCGCGCCCGCCTCGACCTCGTCCGCGCCGCCCGGGCGGCCGGGCTGCCGTGCGGGGTCATGATCGCCCCGGTCCTGCCGTGGCTCACCGACTCGACCGACCACCTCACGCGCCTGCTCGACACGGTCCACGAGGCTGGCGCGACCGGCGCCACGGTCCTCCCGCTGTTCCTCAAGCCCGGCACGCGCGAGTGGTTCATGGCCTGGCTGCGCCGCGACCACCCCGAGCGGGTCGCGGGCTACGAACGCGTCTACGCGGGCGGGTCGTACGCGAGCCGCGCGTACCGGGACTGGCTGTGGGACCGGGTGCGCCCGCTGCTCGTCGAGCGCGGCTTCGCGAGCGCCGGGCACCGCGACCAGGCGCGCACGTCGGGCCACGCCCGGACCGCCTGGCACCCCGAGTCTCCTGGCGAGAGGGCGCGGCCCGACGAGGGTGACTACCCGGCCGGGAGTCTGGTGGCGCAGCACCGGGGCAGCGGCAGAGCGCCGGCACGCACAGGCACGAGCGCGTCCGCGAGCGCCGAGCAGCTGCTCTTCTAGCGCGGGCGTACGGAGGGCGCGCCCGGCGCTCGTCCGCTGAACGAGACGTCCCAGCGGACGCCCGCGCTCAGTCCTGCGTGAGCCGTGCCGGGAACCCGCCCGTGGCCACGGGGCCCCAGCCGGTGATCGTCACGCGCAGCAGCGACTTGCCCTGCGCGACCATGGCCTGGCGGTACTCGTCCCAGTCGGGATGCTCCCCGGCGATCGAGCGGTAGTACTCGACGAGGGGCTCGACCGAGTCGGGCAGGTCGATCACCTCGGCGGTGCCGTCGACCTGGACCCAGGCGTCGTCGAAGTCCTCGCCCAGGACGCACAGCGAGGCGGCGGGGTCGCGCCGCAGGTTCACGGCCTTGGCCCGGTCGGGATAGGTCGAGACCACGACGCGCCCCTCGCCGTCGACCCCGTACGCGACGGGGCTCATCTGGGGTGCCCCGCTCGCCCGCCGGGTGAGGAGCACGGCTCGCCTGTTGGCGCGCAGGAACGCGACGAGCTCGTCGCGCCCGATCCGGTCCGTGGTCGCGATCCGTCTGGCCATGCGTGCCTCCCAGGCTGTGTCCCCTGCGAACGTGGTCCGCCCACAGACTAGACTCGTCCGCGTGCGTCGTCTGCGCACTCCCCACTCCCATCCCGGGACGCCACTGTGCGCCCCGGCATGTTCCGGAAGGACTCCCCGTGCTTCGCACCCATACAGCCGGCTCCCTGCGGGCCGAGCAGATCGGTCAGACCGTCACCCTCACCGGTTGGGTCGACCGTCGCCGCGATCACGGTGGGGTGGCCTTCATCGACCTGCGTGACGCCTCGGGCATCGCCCAGGTCGTCATCCGCGACGAGGCGATCGCGCACCCGCTGCGCGCCGAGTTCGTGCTCCAGGTCACCGGCGAGGTCTCCCGGCGCCCCGAGGGCAACGAGAACAAGAACCTCCCCACGGGTGAGATCGAGGTCGTGGCGAGCGACGTCGTCGTGCTCAACGAGTCCGCGCCGCTGCCCTTCCAGGTCTCCACGGCCCTCGAGGGCACCGAGGTCATCGGTGAGGAGGCGCGCCTCAAGCACCGCTACCTGGACCTGCGCCGCCCCACCCCGGCCCACGCCCTGCGCCTGCGCGCCAAGGCCAACCAGGCCGCGCGCCGCGTGCTCGACGCGCAGGACTTCGTCGAGATCGAGACCCCGACCCTGACCCGCTCGACCCCGGAGGGCGCCCGCGACTTCCTGGTGCCCGCGCGTCTGGCGCCCGGGCTCCTGGTACGCCCTGCCGCAGTCCCCGCAGCTGTTCAAGCAGCTGCTCATGGTCTGCGGGCATGGAGCGCTACTACCAGATCGCCCGCTGCTACCGCGACGAGGACTTCCGCGCGGACCGCCAGCCCGAGTTCACGCAGCTCGACGTCGAGATGAGCTTCGTCGAGCAGGACGACGTGATCGCGCTCGGCGAGAAGATCCTCGTCGCGCTGTGGGACCTCATCGGGTACAAGATCCCCACGCCCATCCCGCGCATGACGTTCCACGACGCGATGCGCCTGTACGGGTCGGACAAGCCGGACCTGCGCTTCGGCAACCCGCTCGTCGAGCTCACGGACTACTTCAAGGACACCCCGTTCCGCGTCTTCCAGGCCGAGTACGTGGGCGCCGTCGTCATGGCGGGCGGGGCCTCGCAGCCGCGCCGCCAGTTCGACGCCTGGCAGGAGTGGGCCAAGCAGCGCGGGGCCAAGGGCCTGGCGTACGTGACGTTCCAGGAGGACGGCACGCTCGCGGGCCCGGTCGCCAAGAACCTCTCGGAGGCCGAGCGCGAGGGCCTGCGCGACGCGACCGGCGCGCAGCCGGGCGACGCGGTGTTCTTCGCCGCGGGCCGTACCAACGAGTCGCGCGCCCTGCTGGGCGCGGCCCGTCAGGAGATCGCGAAGCGCACGGGCCAGATCGACGAGGACGCCTGGGCGTTCGTCTGGATCGTCGACGCCCCGCTGTTCAAGCCCACGGGCGAGGCCGCCGACGAGGGCGACGTCGCACTGGGCAACTCGGCCTGGACCGCGGTGCACCACGCGTTCACCTCGCCCACGCCCGAGTGGATCGACACGTTCGAGCAGAACCCGGGCGAGGCGCTCGCCTACGCGTACGACATCGTGTGCAACGGCAACGAGATCGGTGGCGGCTCGATCCGTATCCACCGCCGCGACGTCCAGGAGCGCGTGTTCGCGGTCATGGGCATCGGCGAGGAGGAGGCGCAGGAGAAGTTCGGCTTCCTGCTCGACGCCTTCGCGTTCGGCGCCCCGCCGCACGGCGGCATCGCGTTCGGCTGGGACCGCATCGTGGCGCTGCTGACGAAGTCGGAGTCCATCCGCGACGTCATCGCGTTCCCCAAGTCGGGCGGCGGGTTCGACCCGCTGACGCAGGCACCCGCGCCCATCACGGCGCAGCAGCGCAAGGAGGCGGGCGTCGACGCCAAGCCCAAGGCGGCGCCCGCACCGGACGCCGTTGCAGACACCGACGCCGCTCCTGCCGTCACCGGGAAGGCGTGAGCGCCCCGGACACCCGCACGCTGGCAAGGACGCTGGGAGGCTCGACCGGTCTGACGGACCGGTGGGCCTCCCACCCCTTTGTCCTGACGGACCTCGCGGAGTGGGACGTGCGCGGGGTGTGGCAGGACGAGCAGGCGTGCGTGCTGAGCGTGGCGCTCGCGGCCCCGGCGGACGGGATCGAGGGGCCCGACGGCGCCGCTCGCCCCGCGCAGGCCGTCGGCCTGTGGGGCGTGGGGTCGGCCGGGGCGACGGCGGACCTGCTGGCCCGCGTCGTGGGCTCGGGTGCGCTCGGCGACCGTGTGGTCAGCGCGGGCCTGCCCCGCGGGACGCTCGACCTCCTGGGCGAGCGCGTCGCTGCCCAGGACCTGCCGTCCGTCCTGCGCGACGGCGAGGGGCGGTCGGTGTCGAGCTGGGACTTCCTCGCCACGCGCGAGGCCCCGCCGACCCAGCCGGGCGAGGAGCGGGTCGAGGCGCTGACCGGGCCGTCGGCCGCGGCCGAGGTGCAGGCCTGCCTGGACGTCGCGAACCCGCTCGCGGAGATGAGCCCCGAGGACCCGTGGGCCCGCTGGTGGGGCTGGCGCGACCCGGACGGCGCGCTGCGCGGCGTCGTCGGTGCCCGGCAGGTTGAACCGGGCACGCCCTGGGCACTGGGCAGCATCGCGACCGACCCGGCATGGCGCGGGCACGGCATCGCCGCGGCCACCACGGCCGTCGTGACCCGGGCCGGGCTCGCGGAGGCGGACTGGGTGACCCTGGGCATGTACGCCGACAACGACGCCGCCCGCCGCGTCTACACCCGGCTGGGCTACGCCGTGGTGCAGGAGTTCGAGAGCCGCCACTGAGCCGCCCGCCGTTGAGTGCGGAGTTCTTGTGCGACACGCCGGGCGTGTCGCACAAGAACTCCGCACTCAACGGAGCGGGGGAGGGTCGGCTCAGTGCGTGATCGAGAAACGCTCGTACAGGCGCTCCAGAGGCTTGGGCGCCCACCAGTTGGCCCGGCCCAGGAGCGTCATGGTGGCCGGCACCAGCAGGATCCGCACGATCGTCGCGTCGATGAAGACGGCCACGGCCAGCGCGAACCCGACCTCCTTGATGACGAGGAGCTCACCGAACACGAAGCCCGCGAAGACCACGATGATGATGGCCGCGGCCGAGGTGATGATGCGCCCGGACCGCTGCAGCCCCAGGCGCACGGCCTCGTCGTTCGACAGGCCGGCGTCGTGCAGCTCCTTGATGCGCGAGAGCAGGAACACCTCGTAGTCCATCGCCAGGCCGAACGCGAACGCGATCACGAGGGCGACGACGTACGTCTCGATCCCGCCCGCCGAGGTGAAGTCCAGCACCCCCTCCAGGTGCCCTTCCTGGAACACCCACACCAGGACGCCGAGCGACGCGGCCAGGGACAGGGCGTTCGTCAGGAGCGCCTTGACCGGGATGAGCACCGATCCCGTCATGAGGAACAGCAGCACGAACGTCGCCACCACCACGATGCCCACGGCCCACCACACCCGGTCCGCGAGCGCCGCCCGGAAGTCGACCTGCCCGGCCGCCTGGCCCGTGACGTAGAAGTCGAAGCCGGGGTCCAGAGCCCGGACCTCGTCCACGACGGCCACTGCCTCGGGGCCGCCCGCGTCGTCGGTGTCGACATGGACCCCGACGACCGCGTGGTCGGGGCCAACGGGGGCCGCCGGGTCGACCCGTTCGACGTGCTCGAGCCCCGCGATCTCCTCGGCCCAGGCCTGGGCCTGCTCGGGCGTGGAGTCGGTCACGATGCGCAGGTCGGGGCTCTCGGACGCGGGGAACTGGGCGGTGACCTCGTCGACGAACTCGCGCTGGGGAGAGCTCTGGGGCAGGAGCTCGATACCCGAGTTGCGCATCTGCAGCCCCAGGACGGGCAGCGCCAGGACGATCAGGACGGCCACGGTGCCGAGCATGACCCACACCGGGTGACGCTGGACGCGCCCGGTCAGACGGGAGAACACGCCTTCGTCGGACTGGACGTCGGCCGTGCGCGCCAGGACGGCCCGCAGGCCGGGGACGCGGCTGAGGATGCTGGGGGCCACCAGGCGGTGCCCGGCGAGGGTGAGCAGCGCGGGCACGAGCGTCAAGGCGGTAGCCACGGCGATCAGGATGATCGCGAGCCCTGCCGCGCCGATCGCGCGCAGGATGTCAGGCTCGAAGACCATCAGCCCCGCGATGGAGATGGCGACGGTCAGCGCGGAGAAGGCGACGGTGCGGCCCGCGGTGGCCATGGTGCGCACGACTGCGGTCGTGACCTCGGCCCGCGCCGCGGGGACCGGCGTCCCGGCCGGCGAGGGGTCCCGCTCGTCGACGAGGCGGTGCAGCTCCTCGCGGAAGCGCGAGACGATCAGCAGCCCGTAGTCGATCGAGAGGCCCAGGCCCAGCAGGGTCACGACGTTGACGACCGCCGCGTCGATCGTGAGCGGGTAGGACAGCGCCAGCAGGACGCCCAGACCCGCGCCGATCGAGGCGATGGCCCCGGCCATGGGCATCGCGGCCGCGAGGAACCCGCCGAACACGAGCACCATGACGAGCAGGGCGATGGGCAGGGCGATCATCTCGCCCGTGGTGAGGTCCTTCTCGACCTGGGACGTGATGGCCTCGACGATCAGGTCGTTGCTCGAGACGAGCCCGGTCGCGCCCGGGGCGGCCTCGGCCAGGTCCTCGGGCACGGCCTCGAGCCGTTCGACGACGTCGCTCGCCGCGGCGGCCGTGGTCTCCTCGTCGAGGCCCGCCTCGAGCGTGACCGACGACCAGGAACCCGTCGCCGTCGGCCGCGACGAGGGACTGGGCGGCCGCCGTCTCGATCCCCCCGGGGATCACGAACGGGTCGACGACCGTCGCGACCCCGGTGATCGCGGCGAGCTGCTGGTGCACGGGGTCCATGGCCTCGGCGACCGCAGGGTCGGCCGGGTCGACGCCGCTCACGAGCAACGAGATCTCCTCGCCCGTCGTGTCCTGCTCGGTCAGGATCTGCGTGCCGCGCTCGCTCTGCGAGCCCGGGACCGCGGGCTCGCCCGACGTCAGGCGGTCGAACAGGCTCTCGCCGTGGACCCCCACGACGGCGAGCGCGAAGCCGAGGACGGTCAGCACGATCCAGACGGCGACGGTCAGGCGGGGACGGTGGGCGACGGTGCGCCCCAGGCTCTCGAACACCCGGCCAGCATGGCACCTCGGCCGCGACCGCGCCGGGTCGTGCAGGATGTGAGCGGACCGCTCCCACGGTGCGCGACGGCACGCGACCGGGGACAGCGCGAGGGCGCGCGCCGGCACACGCCGGTCGGTGCGTGTGGGTGGCGGTGCGTAGGCTCGAGGCATGCTTCCCGGGATGGACCTGTTCGACGCCGCGACCTCCGGCACCCAGGGGACACCCCGCCCGGGGCCGGGCTCGCCCCTCGCTGTGCGCATGCGCCCTGCGGCCCTCGAGGAGGTGGCCGGGCAGGAGCACCTGCTGGTCGCCGGCTCGCCGCTGCGCCGCCTGATCGAGCCGTGGACGGACGCCGGCGCCTCGCGCGCGGCCCCGGGCTCGGTCATCCTGTGGGGCCCGCCCGGCACGGGCAAGACGACCCTCGCCTACCTCATCGCCTCGACCTCGGGCCGGCGCTTCGTCGAGCTCTCGGCCGTCACCGCGGGCGTCAAGGACGTGCGCCAGGTCATCGACGACGCCCGGCGCCGGCTGGCCACGGGCGGCGAGCGAGACCGTCCTGTTCATCGACGAGGTCCACCGCTTCTCCAAGTCCCAGCAGGACGCGCTGCTGCCCAGCGTGGAGAACCGCTGGGTCACGCTCGTGGCGGCCACCACGGAGAACCCGAGCTTCTCGGTCAACTCGCCGCTGCTGTCGCGCTCGCTGCTGCTGACCCTCCAGCCCCTCGACATCGGGCGACGTCCGTGCCCTGGTGCGTCGCGCGCGTGGTCGACGAGCGCGGGCTGGGCGGGGCCGTCGCGCTCGCGGAGGAGGCCGAGGAGCACCTGCTGCGCCTCGCGGGCGGCGACGCCCGCAAGGCCCTGACGATCCTCGAGGCCGCCGCGGGCGCCGCGCTCTCGGAGGTGCCGGAGTCTCCGGTGCCCACCGCGGGTCCCGACGACGGCACGCCCGAGCCGGGCGACGCCGTCGGGCCGGGCAGGGCGGCCGACCCGGGGGAGGAGGACGCGCGGGACGCGGCGGGCGACGAGTCCGAGCCCGACGAGACGCCCGCCCCGGCGGCGGCACACGGACCTGTGGTCGTCGACCTCGAGACCATGGAGCGCGCGATCGACGTCGCCGCGGTCCGCTACGACCGCGACGGCGACCAGCACTACGACGTCATCGAGCGCCTTCATCAAGTCCATGCGCGGCTCCGACGTCGACGCGTCCCTGCACTACCTCGCGCGCATGATCGCCGCGGGGGAGGACCCCCGGTTCATCGCCCGGCGCATCGTCATCTCCGCCGCCGAGGACGTCGGCATGGCCGACCCCAGCGCCCTGCAGACCGCGGTCGCCGCGGCCCAGGCCGTCGCGCTCATCGGCATGCCCGAGGCCCGGATCATCCTCGCCGAGGCCGTCGTGCACCTGGCGACGGCCCCCAAGTCCAACGCGGCCTACCTCGGGATCGACGCGGCGCTCGCGGACGTGCGGGCCGGCAAGGTCGGCACGGTGCCCGCGCACCTGCGCGACGCGCACTACGCGGGGGCCAAGGAGCTGGGGCACGGCAAGGGGTACCAGTACGCGCACGACGCCCCGCACGCGGTCGCGCGCCAGCAGTACCTGCCCGGACGTCCTGCCGGGCACCCGCTACTACACCCCGACGGACCGCGGGTTCGAGCGCTCGGTGACCGAGCGGCTCGAGCGCATCCGGCAGATCCTGGGCGACTGACGCCGCGCGCGAGGCGAGGACCCCCCGCCCTCCGGGCGAGCGGGCCGCGGAAGAGGCCCGCGGACCGGCCCCCGTGCCCCGTGCGGTAGACTTCTCAGGTTGTCTCGGCCCGTCAGGGCAGGGACGGCCACCTGGGACCTCGGCCCCGCAGCCCCGCAGGACACCCTCGATCCAGGTCGAGGGGAGTCGACATCCTCACGGATCGCGGCGGTGGCTCATCGGCTGGTCCCGCACCCGGCAATCCGCACGGGTGTGACGTCAAGAACACGACAGGACAGGAACACACTGTGTCTTCAGTGACCCGTTCGCGCCGCCAGGTGCGCCTGAGCCGCGCGCTGGGCCTCGCGCTCACGCCCAAGGCCGTCAAGCACTTCGAGAAGCGTCCCTACCCGCCCGGTGAGCACGGCCGCGCCCGTCGCCGCACCGAGTCGGACTACGCGGTCCGTCTGCGCGAGAAGCAGCGTCTGCGCGCCCAGTACGCGCTCCGCGAGAAGCAGATGGCCCGTGCCTACGAGGACGCCCGCAAGGACGCCGGTCTGACCGGTGAGGCCCTGGTCGAGAACCTCGAGATGCGTCTCGACGCGCTCGTGCTGCGCTCCGGCTTCGCCCGCACCATCCTGCAGGCACGCCAGGCCGTCGGCGCACCGCCACATCCTCGTCGACGGCAAGATCGTCGACCGCCCCTCGTTCACGCGTGAAGCCGGGCCAGACGATCCAGGTCAAGCCGAAGAGCCAGGCCACCATGCCGTTCCAGGTCGCCGCTGCCGGCGCGCACCGCGACGTCCTGCCGGCCGTCCCGGCCTACCTCGACGTCCAGCTCGAGAAGCTGAGCGCCGTCCTGGTGCGTCGCCCCAAGCGCGTCGAGGTCCCCGTGACCTGCGAGGTCCAGCTCGTCGTCGAGTACTACGCTCGCTGATCCTCCTGCGCGGTCTCTGCCGCGTGCCGTGCACGAACGCCTCGCTCACCGCTTCGACGGGGAGCGGGGCGTTCGTGCGTCGCGGGTAAGGTTTCGCGAGGCGTGCCGCTCGTCGCGTCGCGCCATCGAAGGAGGAGCAGGAGATGTCCGTAGGAGATGTGGCCGGGCTGATCGCCGCCATCGCATTCGTGCTGCTGGTCGGGGTCCTCGCGGTGCCTCTGGTCAAGCTCGGCCGGGTCCTCGACGAGGCCCGCGTCGAGCATCAAGGAGGTCACGGACCACTCGGTGCCGATCCTCGACGAGGCCGCGACCACGGTCGCGACCACGAACAGCCAGCTCGTCAAGGTCGACACGATCACGACGTCCGCAGCCCAGGTCAGCGAGAACGTGTCGGCGCTCACGGGTCTGTACGCGGCGACCTTCGGGGCCCCGCTCGTCAAGGTCGCGGCGTTCACCTACGGTGTGCGCCAGGCCTTCGCTCGCGCCTCGGGGCGCTCGGGCCCGCGGGCCGGTCGCTGATGCGACGGGTCTTCTGGGTCGGGGTCGGCGTCGCCATCACGGTCGTCGTGGTGGTCAAGGGACGCCAGGTGATCGCGCGCTACGCGCCCGCCTCGCTCGTCGACCAGGCGACCGACCAGGTCAACGCGCTCGGGGAGAAGGCGACGGGGTTCGTCGCGGTGTTCCGCGAGGAGTTCCGCACCGCGCGCGACGCTCGCGAGGCCGAGCTGCTCGCGGCCCTGCTCGCGGAGGGCCAGCCGCACCCCGACGACGTGCGCGCGGCCCGCGCCGCCCGGCGCGAGCGGACGGGTAGCCCCGACCTCGACGAGGACGAGGACCTCCTGGGGTACTCGTTCTACTGATCCACCCGCCGGACCACTCTCGCCGGCCGACTCCCGCCCGTCGCGCAGCGCGCACGGTCCGGGAGGGAAGCACGGCGGGAACATACTTGTTCTAGCCGGTGTCGGCCGCCCAGCGGCGCGCCCCGGCCCGTTCCATCACCGACCTCCGAAGGACATCATGCGTACCGCCGAGATCCGCAAGCGTTGGCTCGACTACTTCGCCGCCCAGGACCACACCGTCGTGCCCTCCGCGTCGCTGATCTCGCCGGACCCGTCGACCCTGTTCACCATCGCGGGCATGGTGCCGTTCATCCCGTACATGACGGGCGAGCAGACCGCGCCCTGGAAGCGCGCGACGAGCGTGCAGAAGTGCGTGCGCACGCTCGACATCGAGGACGTGGGCAAGACCACGCGCCACGGCACGTTCTTCCAGATGAACGGCAACTTCTCGTTCGGGGACTACTTCAAGGAGGGTGCCATCACCTACGCCTGGGACCTCATCACGCGGTCGCAGGACGAGGGCGGGTACGGCATCGACCCGGGACAAGATCTGGGTGACCGTCTTCCACGAGGACGACGAGGCGCGCCAGCTCTGGAAGAAGATCGCCGGGCTGCCGGACGAGCGCATCCAGGGCCTGGGCATGAGGACCCAACTACTGGTCCACGGGTGCCCGTGGACCCGCCGGCCCGTGCTCCGAGATCTTCTACGACCGCGGCCCGGCCTACGGCCCCGACGGCGGCCCCGCGATCGACCTCGCGGGCGACCGGTTCCTGGAGATCTGGAACCTCGTCTTCATGCAGTACGAGCGCGGCGATGGCGGGACCAAGGAGTCCTTCCCCATCCTGGGCGAGCTCACGAAGAAGAACATCGACACCGGCATGGGCCTCGAGCGCCTCGCGCTCGTCCTGCAGGGAGTCGACAACATGTACGAGATCGACGAGGTCTTCCCCGTCATCGAGGCGGTGCAGAAGCTCTCAGGCAAGCAGTACGGCGCGAACCAGGACGACGACGTGCGCATGCGCGTGGTCGCCGACCACGTGCGCTCGGCCCTCATGATCATCAGCGACGGCGTGCGCCCCTCGAACGAGGGCCGCGGCTACGTCCTGCGCCGCCTGCTGCGCCGCTCGGTGCGCGCCATGCGCCTGCTGGGCGTCGAGGACCCCTCGCTGCCCCAGCTGTTCCCGGTCTCGCGCGACGCCATGCAGGCCTCCTACCCGGAGGTCGGGACAGACTTCGAGCGCATCTCCCAGATCGCCTACGCCGAGGAGGAGGCGTTCCGCCGCACCCTGACCTCGGGCACCACGATTCTGGACACTGCGGTCGCGGCCGCCAAGACCACGGCGGGGGCGGGCGGCACGCCCGTCCTGCCCGGCGACCAGGCGTTCGCCCTGCACGACACCTACGGCTTCCCCATCGACCTCACGCTCGAGATGGCCGCCGAGCAGGGTGTCCAGGTCGACGAGAAGGCGTTCCGCGCCCTCATGCAGGAGCAGCGCACGCGTGCTCGCGCCGACGCGCTCGCCAAGCGCACGGGCGGGGTGGACACTGCGGCCTACGAGGCGCTGCAGAGCGAGCTCGCGCGCCCCGTGGAGTTCCTCGGCTACACCGACGCCACGGCGTCGGTCAACGTCGTGGGCCTCATGGTCGACGGCGTGCCCTCCCCGGCCGCGACGGCCCCGGCCGACGTCGAGGTCGTGCTCGACCGCACGCCGTTCTACGCCGAGGCCGGTGGCCAGCTCGCCGACCACGGGACGATCGTGCTCGACGGCGGCGCGACCATCGAGGTCGACGACGTGCAGCGCCCCATCAAGGGCTTCTCGGTCCACCGCGGGCGCCTCGTCGAGGGCGTCGTGGCGCTGGGGGACCCCGGCACCGCGCAGATCGACACGGCGCGCCGCAAGGCGATCAGCCGCGCTCACACCGCGACGCACATGATCCACAAGTCCATCCAGGAGGCCCTGGGCAAGGACGCGACGCAGGCCGGCTCGGAGAACGCGCCGAGCCGCATCCGCTTCGACTTCCGCGCCTCGAGCGCCGTGCCCGCGGGGGTCCTGTCCGAGGTCGAGGAGCGCGTCAACACCCAGCTCGCCGAGAACCTCGAGGTCACGGACAAGGTCATGCCCATCGCCGAGGCCAGGGCCCTGGGCGCCATGGCGCTGTTCGGCGAGAAGTACGGCGACCAGGTGCGCGTCGTCTCGATCGGCGGCGACTGGTCGCGCGAGCTGTGCGCGGGCACGCACGTCAAGCAGTCCGGCCAGCTCGGCCTGGTCACGCTGCTCGGCGAGTCCTCGATCGGTTCGGGCGTGCGCCGTGTCGACGCCCTGGTCGGCGACGGTGCCTACGGCTTCCAGGCCAAGGAGCACGCCCTGGTGGGGCAGCTCACGGGCCTGCTCAACGTGCGCACCGAGGAGCTGCCGGACCGGGTGAGCTCGCTCGTCTCGCGCCTGCGCGACGCGGAGAAGGAGCTCGGTGCGCTGCGCCAGGCCCAGCTCCTGGCCGCGGCCTCGAACCTCGCGGCCGGTGCGGAGACCGTGGGCACCACGCGCGTCGTGGTGCACGACGCGGGCGAGGTCGCCTCGGCCGACGACCTGCGTGCGCTCGCGCTCGACGTGCGTGGACGCCTCGCGGACTCCGCGCCGAGCGTCGTCGCGGTCGGCGGCGTGAGCAAGGGGCGCCCCCAGGTCGTCATCGTCACCAACGCGCCGGCGCGCGAGGCGGGCCTGCGGGCCGGCGCCCTCGCGAAGAAGGCGTCGGGCGTGCTCGGTGGCGGCGGCGGGGGCAAGGACGACATGGCCCAGGGGGGCGGCACCGACGTGTCCGCGCTCCCGGCCGCCCTCGCGGGCATCCGCGACGACGTCGCCTCGGCGCTCTGAGCGGCGACCGGGTGACGTTCGACGAGCACCAGGCGGGCGTCCCTCTCCCGAGGGGCGCCCGCCTGGGCGTCGACGTGGGCAGCGTCCGCGTCGGGCTCGCCACGAGCGACCCCGACGGACTGATCGCGACGCCCGTCGAGACCCTCGCGCGCGACCTCAAGACCGCAGTTCCGGCGCCCGACGACGCCGCCTCGCCCCTGCCGAGCGACGTCGCCCGGATCGCGGCGGAAGTGGAGGAACGAGGTGCACGTGTGGTGTACATCGGGCTCCCTCGCCATCTTTCCGGGGCAGAAGGTGCCGCCACCCAGGGGGCACGTGCGTACGCTGGACTGGTGGCCCGTGCCATCGCACCCGTCCCGGTGCACCTCGTCGACGAACGGATGACGACCGTCAGCGCCCACCAGGCGCTGAGGGCTTCGGGTCGCGCCGGGCGCAAGCAGCGCTCTGTCGTGGACCAGGCAGCGGCGGTTATCATCCTCCAGACCGCTCTGGACCGTGAGCGGAGCGCGGGGGCGCGCGCTGGAGAGTACGTAGAAAGTTGATCGTCGTGACGTGGCAAGGACCGCCGCGCACGCACTCGTCAGGAGGCAATCTCCCGTGACCGACCTATTCGAACGCCCGCCGGTGCAGCACGAGCAACCGACCCGGGCGTCCCGCTCGGGTGGCAGGGACCGCAGGGCCGCGAAGAAGCGCGCCCAGCGTCGGCGTCGTCGCACCCTCATCGTGGTGGTGGCGCTCCTGCTCGTCGGCGGGGCCGGGTACTACCTGGTCTCGAACGCGTCGAGCCTGCTGGGCTTCGAGAACCCGTTCGCCGCGTCGGACTACGAGGGTCAGGGTGTCGACCCGGTCGACGTGACGATCGAGCCGGGATCGACCGGTGCGGTCATCGGGCAGACGCTCGTCGACGCCGGGGTGGTGAAGTCGGTCAAGGCGTTCACGGACGCCTACAAGGCCAACCCCGAGGCGAGCAAGATCCAGCCGGGCAACTTCACCATGCTCACCGAGATGAAGGGCTCGGCTGCCGTGGCGCTCCTGCTCTCCAAGGAGAGCAAGAACGAGACGAAGCTGACGATCCCCGAGGGGTTCACCAAGGCACAGGTCATCGATCGTGCCGTGTCGGTGACCGGGAAACCGGTCGAGGAGTTCGAGGCCGCCATGGCAGATCCTGCCGCGGTGGGCCTCCCGGCCGAGGCCGGCGGCAACTTCGAGGGCTGGTTCTTCCCGTCGACCTACCTGCTCGAGCCCGACGACACGCCCGAGACCATCGTGGCCAACATGGTCGCGGCGACCGTGAGCAACCTCGACGCGCTGGGGGTCGCGCCCGCGGACCGGCAGACGGTCATCATCAAGGCGTCGCTGGTCGAGCGTGAGGCCAAGGCCGACGCGGACCGCCCCAAGATGGCACGGGCGATCGAGAACAGGCTCGAACGAGACATGGTCCTTCAGATCGATGCGGCGGTCGCGTTCGGGTTGGGGCGTCCTGGGACGACGATCACGAAGCCCGACATGGCTGATGCCTCCAACGTGTACAACACCTATCAGCACAAGGGGCTGCCGCCAGGCCCCATCGCCTCGCCGGGCAAGGCCTCGATCGAGGCCGTGCTCAACCCGGAGCCCGGGGACTGGCTCTTCTGGGTCGCGGTGAACCTCGACACTGGAGAGACCAAGTTCTCGTCCACGAACGCCGAGCACGAGAAGTATGTCGCCGAGCTGCGCGCGTGGGAGAAGGAGAACCCGTGACGGTGAGCGACGTGCACCGCGCCGCCGTCCTGGGCCACCCCGTGGCCCACTCGCTCTCACCCGTCCTGCACTCGGCCGCGTACCGCGCCCTGGGGCTGGACGGGTGGGAGTACACCGCGATCGACGTGACCGAGGAGCAGCTGCCCGGCTTCGTGGTCGGTCTCGACGACGCGTGGGCGGGCCTGAGCCTGACCATGCCGCTCAAGCAGGTCGTGTTCGAGCTGCTCGACCACGTCGAGCCGCTCGCCGAGGTCGTGGGGGCCGTCAACACGGTCCTGTTCCAGCCCACGGGCTCCGGACGGACCCTGGTCGGGGCCAACACGGACGTCCACGGCCTGGTCGCGGCACTGCGCGAGGGGCTGGGCAGCGGCCCGGGGGAGCGGCCGGTCGCGTCCGCCGTCGTGCTGGGGGCCGGGGCGACGGCCGCCTCGACACTGGCGGCGCTCGCCGAGCTGGGCTGCACGTCCCCGACCGTGCTGGTGCGTTCGCTCGGCCGCACGGGTGGCCTCCAGCGGGCCGCGCACCGGATGGGTGTGACCCCGCGCTTCGAGGTGCTGGACCCGGCGAGCGCGCGCGTGCGCGACGTCGACGTGGTCGTGTCGACCCTGCCCTCGCGCGCGGCAGACCCGGTCGCGGAGGCGCTCACCGCGCACGCCGCGGCGGGGGGCGCCGCCCCGCGAGGCGTCCTGCTCGACGTGGTCTACGACCCCCGCCCGACGGCGCTCTCCCGCGCCTGGTCGGCCGGGACGCCGGACCGGGAGGACAGGGTCGTGGGCGGCGAGCGCATGCTCCTGCACCAGGCGGCCGAGCAGGTGCGCCTCATGACGGGTCAGGTCGCGCCGCTGGCCGCGATGGCCGCAGCCCTCGAGGAGGCGCTCGCCCCGAGCGTCGCCGGGGCCCCTTGACTCAGCCGGTCAGCAACGCCTGGCTCACGACGCCTGCTCCCCAGAGCGCCCCGAGGGCGGCGCCCGTCAGCATGAACGGGCCGAACGGGATCAGTGTCCGTCGTCCTGCGCGCCGCGTGGCGAGCAGGGCGACGGACGCCAGGCCGCCCAGGAGGAAGGCCGCGCTCGCGCCGACCACGAGCTCGGACCAGCCGAACCATGCGAGGTAGGCGCCGAGCAGTCCCGCGAGCTTGACGTCCCCGAACCCGAGCCCCGACGGGGCGAGGGCCAGGAGGAAGTAGGCACCGTAGAGGACCATGCCGCCGGCCAGGGCCCGGACCGGTGCGCCGTCGTCGGGCCCGAGGAGGCTCGCCGCTCCCAGCAGGACGGCCAGCACCGGGTACGCCGGCAGGACGAGCGCGTTCGGCAGGCGGTGCGTGCGCACGTCGATCAGCGCGAGGGCCGAGCCCACGGCCGCGAGGAAGGCCGTCGCGGGCAGCGAGGCCGGCGGATGGCCGACGTGCACGGCCCCCGCGAGAGTCAGGACCGTCACGGGGACGCCCACGGCCCAGGTGGCGGCGCGGTGCGCGCCGACCTCGTCGGCGGCCCGACGCCACACCGGGACCCGAGGCCTCGGTGCCTCGTGGTCGCCGTGCATCACCGTGCTCGCTCTGTCCTGTCCCGGCGCGACGGCCGGACCCCCGCCCCCTGCGTTCGTCACCCGGCGAACCTAGCGCAGCGCCGAGGAGCCCCGCGGGCGTCGTCCACAGGCCGCGCCCGCGGTGCGGACCGGTCGGCCCACCGGTCCGCACTGCGGGCGGGTTCGGGGCGGGCGCGTGCGGCGTGGGAGGATTCTGCTCATGCTTCGTTGGTTGACATCGGGTGAGTCGCACGGTCCGGCGCTGGTCGGCATCCTGGAAGGGCTGCCCGCAGGGGTCGAGCTCGTGACGAAGGACGTGCAGGACGCGCTCGCGCGCCGCCGTCTGGGCTACGGGCGCGGTGCGCGCATGAAGTTCGAGCAGGACGAGGTCCGCATCCTCGCGGGTCTGCGTCTCGGCCTCACGCAGGGCGGCCCGCTCGCGATCGAGATCGCCAACACCGAGTGGCCCAAGTGGGTCGACGTCATGAGCGCGGACCCCGTGCCCGCCGAGGCGCTGCTGATCGACGCCGGCACCGGGGACGTCCGCGAGATCGCACGCAACCGCCCGCTCACGCGCCCGCGCCCCGGGCACGCGGACCTGATCGGCATGCGCAAGTACGCGTTCGACGACGCGCGCCCCGTCCTGGAGCGTGCCTCGGCGCGCGAGACCGCGACCCGTGTCGCGCTCGGCACGGCCGCGGCCAAGTTCCTCGAGCAGGCCGTGGGGATCCGCCTGGTCTCGCACGTCGTGGGCATCGGCACGGTCGACGTCCCCGAGGACGCACCCCTCCCGCAGCCCCAGGACGTCGAGCGCCTCGACGCGGACCCGGTGCGCTGCTTCGACCCCGCGAGCTCGGCCGCGATGGTCGCGGAGATCGACGAGTGCCAGAAGGCGGGCGACACCCTGGGTGGTGTGGTCGAGGTCCTGGCCTACGGCGTCCCGTCGGGGCTCGGCACCTACGTGCAGTCGGACCGGCGGCTCGACGCACGCCTCGCGGCCGTGCTCATGGGCATCCAGGCCATCAAGGGCGTCGAGGTCGGCGACGGCTTCCGCACCGCGCGCCGGCGCGGGTCGCAGGCCCACGACGAGATCGTGCGCGGCGAGGACGGCCACCTGCACCGCCTGAGCAACCGCGCGGGGGGCGTCGAGGGGGGCATGTCCAACGGCGAGGTCCTGCGCGTGCGCGCGGCCATGAAGCCCATCTCGACAGTCCCCCGGGCCCTGGCGACGGTCGACGTCGCGACGGGAGAGCCCGCCAAGGCCCAGCACCAGCGCTCGGACGTGTGCGCGGTGCCGCCCGCGGCGGTCGTGGCCGAGGCCATGGTCGCGCTCGTCCTCGCGGAGGCCGTGCTGGAGAAGTTCGGCGGCGACTCGGTCGTCGAGGTCCGCCGCAACGTCGAGGGCTACCTGTCCTCCGTGCCCGAGCTGTTGCGCTGAGATGACGTCGAGCACCGGCCCCCGGGTCGTCCTGATCGGCCCTCCCGGCTGCGGCAAGTCCACGGTCGCGGGGGTGCTGTCCGAACGCCTCGGGCTGGCCGCGCGCGACACCGACACCGACGTGGAGGTCGTCGCGGGCAAGTCCGTCGCGGACGTCTTCCTCGAGGACGGCGAACCGCGCTTCCGAGCGCTCGAGCGCGAGGCCGTGACCCAGGCCCTCGCGGTCCACGACGGCGTGCTCGCCCTCGGCGGCGGCGCAGTCCTCGACGAGTACACCCAGGCGGCGCTCGAGGCCTACGCGGCCGCCGGAGGGGTCGTGGTCTTCCTCGACGTCTCCCTGGCCCACGCGGGGCCCCGCGTCGGGTTCAACCAGGCGCGTCCGCTGCTGCTCGGCAACCCGCGCGCCAAGTGGCAGGCGCTCATGGACGGGCGGCGTCCTGTCTACGAGCGGCTCGCCACGCTGCGGGTCCTGACGGATGCCCGCACCCCGGGCCAGGTGGCCCACGAGATCGAGACAGCACTCGGCCAGGTGCCCTCCGCGGCACGCGCCGACACCACGAGGAGCGAGCAGTGACCGACCAGCAGGAGACCGTCAGCGCAGCACCGCAGGACGCGCAGGGACGGCCGGCAACGCCCGCCCGCGTCCGGGTGGAGGGCGACCAGCCCTACGACGTCCTCATCGGCAGGCACCTCCTGGGCGAGCTGCCCTCGATGCTCGGGCCGGACGTCCGCCGGGTGCTCGTGATCCACCCGGCCGCGCTCGCCACCTCGGCGGACACGGTCCGCGAGGACCTTCTCGCGGTGGGCTACGAGGCGTACATCGCCGAGGTCCCCGACGCCGAGGAGGCCAAGACCGCGCAGGTCGCCGCGTTCCTGTGGCAGGTCCTGGGGCAGGCGGACTTCACGCGCAGCGACGCGATCGTCTCGGTCGGCGGGGGAGCCACGACGGACCTCGCGGGCTTCGTCGCGGCGACGTGGCTGCGCGGGATCAAGGTCGTGCACGTGCCCACGACGCTGCTGGCCATGGTGGATGCGGCCGTGGGCGGCAAGACGGGCATCAACACGGCCGAGGGCAAGAACCTCGTGGGTGCTTTCCACCCGCCCGCGGGCGTGCTGTGCGACGTCGCCTCGCTCGAGTCGCTGCCCAGGTTCGACTTCGTCGCCGGGCTCGCGGAGATCGTCAAGACCGGCTTCATCGCCGACCCACGGATCCTCGAGCTCGTCGAGGAGAACATCGACGAGCTCAAGAACTGGGGCGGGGCCACCGTGCCCGCGTCGACGTGGGCGGTCGTCGTCGAGCTCATCGAACGCTCGGTGGCGGTCAAGGCGCGCGTCGTGGGGGAGGACCTCAAGGAGGCGGGCCTGCGCGAGATCCTCAACTACGGTCACACCCTGGGCCACGCGGTCGAGCTCACAGAGCGCTACGCGTGGCGCCACGGCGCGGCCGTGTCGGTCGGTATGGTCTTCGCGGCCGAGCTCTCGCGCCTCGCGGGACGCCTCGACGACGCGACCGTGGACAGGCACCGCGCGATCCTCGGCAGCCTCGGGCTGCCCCTGACGTACCGCGGGGACCGCTGGGAGCAGCTCCTGTCAGCCATGCGCCGCGACAAGAAGTCCCGCGGCGACCTGCTGCGCTTCGTGGTCCTCGACGGGATCGGCAAGCCCTCGCGCCTGGAGGGGCCGGACCCGGCGCTCCTCGCGGCCGCGTACGCCGAGATCGCGATCGACGCTCCCCGCGGCGGGCCGATCGCCCTCTGACGCGACGCCGTCGGGCCCCGTGAGGGTGCACCGCGTCGGCGAACGGCCCGTCCCCACCGGTGGGGACGGGCCGTCGTGCGTCCCGGACGCGGCTCGCTCAGGGCGGGCCTCAGGCCCAGCGCCCCCGCGCGAGGAGGACCTCGCGCAGCAGGTCTGCGCGGTCCGTCACGATCCCGTCGACCCCCAGGTCGACCAGCCGTCCCATCTCGAGAGGGTCGTTGATCGTCCACACGTGCACCTGGCGGCCCGCGGCGTGCGCGGCCGCGACCGTCCGGGCGTCCACGACCGTGAGCGGTCCCTGGCGCTCGGGTACCTGCAGGCAGTCGGCCCCCCGCAGCGCCCAGGACGCGAGCGACCCGAACGGTGCCCGCGGGGCCCCGGCCCGGGCCGCGAGCAGGAACGTCGCGACCTCGCTCGTGCCCGTCGACGTCGCCACGGGCCGGGTCAGGCGCTCGACCGTCCGTCGCCTGCGCGCCGGGGAGAACGAGGCGACGCACACGCGATCGTGCGCTCGGGTGCGCTCGATCGCCGCCGCGACCGGTCCGACGGCGGAGTCCGCCTTGACGTCGACGTTGACCCGCAGGTCCGGCCAGGTCCCCAGCACGTCCTCCAGCAGCGGGACCGGCTCGACACCCCCGATCCGTGCGCCGCGCACCCGCTCCCAGGGCAGGTCCGCGACCAGCCCCGTGCCGTCGGTCGTGCGGTCCAGGCTCGCGTCGTGCAGGGCCACCGCGACGCCGTCGGACGTCGCGTGCGCGTCCGTCTCGACGTACCCGAACCCCAGCTCGCGAGCGGCGGCGAACGCCGCGAGCGAGTTCTCGAGCCCGTCGAGCGAGAACCCGCGGTGCGCGAGCGCGACGAACCCCGTGAGTGAGTCCAGGTAGGGGTGACGCCATGCGCCGGGGCGACCGCCGCGCCGGTCCGCGCGGCTCATCGGGCAGGACCCGAGACGCGTCCGTGGTGCCCCGGGCGGCCCAGGTGACGCCACTGGTCCTCGAGCCAGGTCAGCATCGCCGACAGGTACTCCTCGCGCGGACCGTCCGCGGAGAGCGTCAGGTCGTGCACCCCACCCTCGACCGAGCGGATCGTCACGTCGGCACCCACGCGCGGGGCGAGGCGCGCGATCTGCTCGACGTCCAGGACCGTGTCCTGCTCGTCGAGCAGAGGGTTCGCCAGATCGTCCGGGCCCGAGGCGGCCGAGTGGGCCACCAGCACCGGGCACGCGACGTCGAGCCCGCGCGCGAGGCGTGCCTGCCCCTGGCGCACGGCCCGCAACCAGCCGGCCCGGACCGGGACCCCGTCGGGACGCTTGAGCTCCGGGTCGAACTCCCAGCGCCCCCCGTTGGCCGCGAGCAGGTGGGTCGCGTACGCGGAGGGAGCGGCGCTGAGCACCGCCAGGGGAGACCACGGCCCGACGGCGTCGAGCACCCTGGTCGCGATCGTCCGGTTCAGCCAGCTCGAGTTGAGGTCGAGGAACGGCGAGTCCAGCACGAGCGCGTCCACCAGGTGCCGGCGACGGTGCGCGTGCGCCCACAACGGTGCCACCAGGCCCCCCGTCGAGTGCGCGTGGACCGCCACGGGAAGACCCGGGTGCAGCCCGCGGACGGCCGCGACCGCGACCGACAGGTCCGTGGCGGGCTCACGCAGGTCCTCGACGAAGTGCGGGACCTGCCCGGGGCGCAGCGAACGGCCCGCAGCCCGCAGGTCCACGGCGAAGAACGCGTAGCCCGCGTCCTCGACGGCCCGTGCCAGGTGCTCCTGGAAGAAGTAGTCGTTGTAGCCGTGCACGTGCAGGAACGCACCCCGCGGGCCACCGGCCTCCGGTTCCTCGCACGTGCGGCGCACGAGCGTGGCCACGGGCGGCGGGCCGGGTTCGGGGACCACCGCCGGCCCGGCATCGGCGTCAGGCCCGATGAGCCCCCCAGCGGACTCCCGGCCGCTCGCGCCCCGGCCCGGCAGAGCAGGCACGAGCGACAGCAGGCCCGCGCGCGCACCAGGCGGGGGGCCGCCCGTGGCGAGCGTCGCGGCCTCGAAACCGGCCAGCAGCCGGTCCGGCTCCCAGGACAGCCCTGCGCCCGGGTGCGTGCCCGGTGCGGCGGCCTCGCGGCGGCCCTGGGCGCCCGTCCTGCGGAGAGGCTCCGTCATGGCTGGTCCCTCGTCATCCTCGGTCCTCCGTGCGTGCCGTCCTCGTGGCGCTCGCGGGCGCCGTCACGAGGTCCTTGCCGCCGTTGACCCCGTCGCCGACCGGGAAGCGCACGAACAGCATGAGCACCAGCCCGACGAGGATCACGGCCACGATCCCCAGGATGCCCCAGAACTGCTCGCCCGACACGGCGACCATGGTCGCGAACGCCATCGGCGCGAGGAAGCTCGCCGCACGACCCGTGGTCGCGTACAGGCCGAACGCCTCGGCCTCGCGCCCCTCGTCGCTGATGCGGCCCAGCAGGGCGCGGCTCGCGGACTGGGCCGGGCCGACGAACGCGCACAGCAGCAGCCCCCAGACCCAGAAGACGTTCGCGCCGCCGTCGTGCTGGACGAAGACGGCCGTGCCGGAGATCACGAGGCCCACGAGCGAGCCCAGGATCACGCGGCGCGGGCCGATGCGGTCGTCGAGCCAGCCGGCCGCGATCGTCGAGAGCCCCGCGACGACGTTCGCGGCGATCGCGAACACGATGACCTCGCTCGCGCTGAAGCCGAACGTGCCGGAGGCGATCACCGCCCCGAACGTGAAGACGCCCGCCAGGCCGTCACGGTAGACCGCGCTCGCGACGAGGTAGCCGAGCGTCGATCGACGCGTGCGCCACAGGTGGACCAGGTCGCGCCCGAGCTTGCGGTACGCGCCCACCACGCCGATGGGCGCGGCACCGCCCGGGCGCGGCGTCTCGGGGACGGCCAGGAGCACGGGGATCGCGAACACCGCGAACCACACGGCAGAGAGCAGGACGCTCACCCGGATGTCCATGCCACCCTCGCCCGTGATCCCGAACCAGCCCACCTCCGGGTTGATGAAGCCCACGAACAGCACGAGCAGCAGCACGATCCCGCCCACGTACCCGGCGCCCCAGCCGATGCCGCTGATGCGCCCGATCGTGCGCGGCGTGGAGATGTCGAGCAGCAGGGCGTTGTACGCGACCGAGGCCAGCTCGAAGAACACGTTGCCCGCCGAGAGGAGCACGACGCCCAGGATCACGGCGTCGGACAGCGAACCGGGGACGGGCTGCACGAAGAACATGGCGACCATGGCCGCGACGGTCGCCGCGGTGTTGACGCCGAGCCACACCTTGCGCCGCCCCGAGGCGTCCGCGAGCGCCCCGAGCGCGGGGGCGAGCAGCGCGATGAGCGCGCCGGCGATCGTCAGGCCCCACCCGAGCCAGGCGGTGTGGTCGGCCATGACCGCGTCGGGGTCGGCAGCTCCCGCCTCGACGAACGCGTCGCTCGTGATCCAGCGCGTGAAGACGAACGTCGTGACGACGGCGTTGAACGCGGCCGAGCCCCAGTCCCACAGGGACCAGGCGAGGACCTGGCGTCTGCCGACGGCGGGAGAAGAGGTTGCGGCGCCCGGTACGGGTGAGTCGACGGACCCGTGGCCGGGTGTGGCGGGGGTCACGTTCTGGTGATCTGGCACGCGCGCATCGTAGACCGTCCGGCGGGCGCGAGGGTGAACGGCGTGAGCGGGCCGCTGGACGCCCACCCCGCGGAGGAGGCCCACCCCGCTAGGCTCGGGCGCATGACTCGCGTCCTCATCCTCAACGGTCCCAACCTCGGTCGCCTGGGCGTCCGCGAGCCCGACGTCTACGGGGCGGCGTCCTATGCCGACCTCGTCGCGGCGGGGGAGCGGTGGGGCGCGGAGAACGACCTCGAGGTCCAGGTCCGCCAGACGGACGACGAGTCGGAGCTGGTCGGCTGGTTGCACGGCGCGGTCGACGACGGGGCGCACGTGGTCCTCAACCCTGCGGCGTTCACGCACTACTCGTACGCTCTGCGGGATGCGGCCGCGCAGGTGACCAAGGCGGGTCTGCTGCTCGTCGAGGTGCACCTGAGCAACCCCGCGGCACGCGAGGAGTTCCGCCACAACTCGGTGATCGGCGGGGTGGCGACGGGCACCGTGGCCGGGTTCGGGTTCGACTCGTACCGCCTCGCGGTCCTGGCGATCGTGGCGCGGCTCGCGGCCTAGATCTCGCAGCATCAAGCCTGGAGGCTTGATACGGGTGAATCAAGATCCAGACCTTGAGGATCATGGGTCAAGGGTCTACCGTGGAGGGATGTTCGTCCTGACCGTGGACCAGAGAGCCAGCACCCGCCGGGGAGACCTCGTGCCGGACCTGCTCGAGCGCCTCGCGCCCTACGAGGACCGCACGGGGGTCGTCATCGCCTTCGACCGGACCGTCGGCGACGAGGTGCAGGCAGTGCTCGACGACGCCGCGCTCGTCGTGGAGATCGTCCTCGCGCTGGGCAGGTGGGGAGGCTGGAGCACGGGCCTCGGCATCGGTCAGGTGCTGCCCGGCCCTGACGGGCGTCTGCCCCAGGCCTCCCGCGAGGCGTCCGGATCGGCATTCGTGCACGCCCGCGCTGCGGTCGAGCGGGCCAAGACCCGCGGCAGCCCCGTCCCGTTGGCGGTCGAAGGGCCGGATCCCGCCGCGGCCGGCGAGGTCGAGGCGCTCCTGCGGCTCCTGCTCGCGGTCGGTGCGCGCCGAACCCCTGCGGGGTGGGAGGCTGTCGACGCGCTCGCGCGTGTGGGTGGCACCCAGAAGGATGTGGCCCGGGACCTCGGGATCAGCGAGCAGGCCGTGAGCCAACGCCTGCGCGCGAGCCTGTGGTTCGAGGAAGCGGCCGTCCGGCCGGTCGTGACCAGACTCCTGCAGGAGGCAGACGCGTGAGCTTCGCATCAGGGATGGCCGTGGCGGGGGTCGTGGTCGCGACCCTCGTGCTCAGCGTGCTGGGCGGGATGCTCGTGACCCCGTGGGTCCTGCGGGCCGCAGCCCGGCGCTCGGAGATCGAGGGGGAGGCCCCTCCGGCCCATGACCCTGGCCCCGTCCCTCCGCCGCCCGGCCGCGTCGCTCCGGCCGCAGGGGCGGCCACGGCGTCGAGCGCTGCTCCCGTCCCCCCGCCGCCGCCGCCGACCGGCGGCGTGCCTGCCGGGCCACCCGCGTCGTCCCTGTCGGCCCCGGCCGCCCCGCCCGCCGCACCCGACCCCGCGACCGGCGCGGCGCCGTCGGATCCTGGCGGGCCCCTCGGTGAGGAAGCCGTGCAGACCCTGCGGGGCGGCACCTGGATCGGGATCCTCGAGCGCCTCGCGATCACGGGCTGCCTGCTCGCCGGCTACCCCGCAGGGGTCGCGTTCGTGGTGGCGATCAAGGGCCTGGGGCGCTACCCCGAGCTGCGCGACCACCCCGTCGCGGCCGAGCGCTTCATGATCGGCACGCTGGCCTCGATGATCTGGGCCGGAGCGACCGGAATCCTCGGCGCAGCGATCCTTGGTCTCCTCCGGTAGACTGGACCGGGCCTTTCGCGGCCCCCGGGAACGCTGCAGCGCTCGAACGCTGCTGACGGCGCGGGGAGCCCGCCAGGAGAGGCCCGCTACCGCCAGGGCGCGCACCCGAACGTGTGCGCATCAGTGGATCGCACGTGGCTCCCACCGCGAGACACCCCGACGGCAGCCCATGACAACGCGACAGGAAGACCGAACGTGGCGACGACCAACGACATCAAGAACGGCACCGTGCTCAAGCTCGACGGCCAGCTGTGGACGATCATCGAGTTCCAGCACGTCAAGCCCGGCAAGGGTGGCGCCTTCGTTCGCACCAAGATGAAGAACGTCCTGTCCGGCAAGACCGTCGACAAGACCTTCAACGCCGGCCTCAAGATCGAGACCGCGAACGTCGACAAGCGCGACATGCAGTACCTGTACAAGGACGGCGAGGACTTCGTCTTCATGGACACGTCCACGTACGACCAGATCACGGTTCCTGCCGCGACCGTCGGCGACGCCGCGGACTACATGCTCGAGAGCCAGAGCGCGCTCGTCGCGACCAACGAGGGCGTGCCGCTCTACGTCGAGCTGCCCCCGTCGGTCGTCCTCGAGATCACCTACACCGAGCCGGGCCTGCAGGGCGACCGCTCCACCGGTGGCACCAAGCCCGCGACGCTCGAGACCGGCGCACAGATCCAGGTCCCGCTGTTCCTGGAGCAGGGCACCAAGGTCAAGGTCGACACCCGCGACGGCTCCTACCTGGGGCGCGTGAACGACTGACGTGGGTGCACGAACCAAGGCACGCAAGCGCGCGCTCGACGTCCTCTTCGAGGCCGAGCAGCGCCAGCTGGACCCGCAGACCCTCCTCGCCGACCGGATCGTCGACTCGGGCAGCCAGACGCCCCTGCCGCAGTACACCGTGGACCTCGTCGAGGGAGTCCTGGCGTACCGCGAGCGGATCGACGAGCTGCTCGAGACCTACTCGCACGGGTGGACCCTCGAGCGCATGCCCGCGGTCGACCGCGCGCTCCTGCGCATCGGCAGCTGGGAGATCCTCTACAACGACGACGTCCCCGACGCCGTCGCGATCGACGAGGCCGTCGACCTCGCCCGTGAGCTCTCGACGGACGACTCGCCGAGCTTCGTCAACGGCCTGCTGGCTCGCATCGAGGAGATGAAGCCGACGATCCTGGCCTGAGCCAGGTCGACCGGCAGCGCCTCACGCCATCTCGGTGGCACGTCGTGCCCCTGGACGCCGGCCCCGCCCTCGCGGTGGGGCCGGCGTCCGTGCGTCCGGGGCCCGGCTGGTCGGCCCCTGCGCGGACGCGCGGCGCTGTCACCGGGCCCCTCGCCACGACGGCCGTCGCACTGTGACCAACGACGCCTGCCCACCCCGTGAGAAGCGCCGAGGACCCTCCCCGTCGGGCGGTAGGGTGAAGGAGTCAGATTTCCTTTAAGGCCCGTCCAGTGAGGCGGGGAAGGGGGTCGCCAGAAATGAGTTCTGGGCCTGCCGTACCATCTTCCGTTCCACCCGTCACCCCCGAGGACACCTCGGCCGGCGTAACCACCGTTCTCGGCGAGACCGAGATCGCACGGGCGCTGACCCGTATCGCCCACGAGATCGTCGAGCGTAACAAGGGCGCGCACGGCGTGGTCCTCCTGGGCATCCCCACCCGAGGCGTCCCCCTGGCCGCGCGGCTCGCCGAGCGACTCGCGACGATCGAGCCGGGTCTCGACACCGCGAGCATCGTGGGTGAGCTCGACGTCACCATGTACCGCGACGACCTGCACAAGCACCCGGTCCGCACCATCGGAGCGACCCGCCTGCCGGCCTCCGGGATCGACGGCAAGGTCGTCGTCCTGGTCGACGACGTGCTGTTCTCCGGTCGCACCATCCGCGCGGCGCTCGACGCCCTGAGCGACATCGGCCGGCCCCGCGCGGTCCAGCTCGCCGCGCTGGTCGACCGCGGGCACCGCGAGCTGCCGATCCGCCCCGACTACGTGGGCAAGAACCTGCCCACGTCCCTCTCCGAGCGCGTGAGCGTGCGCCTCGTCGAGACCGACGGCCCGACGGACGGCGCCGCCACGGACGAGCCCGCGACCGACGCGGTCCTCATCAGCCAGCGGCCCACCACCTCCAGCGAGGCCACCCGATGAAGCACCTGCTGTCCACCGCGGACCTCTCGCGCGCCGACGCGATCCGCATCCTCGACACGGCCGCCCAGATGGCCGCTACGCAGTCGCGCGAGATCAAGAAGCTCCCGACGCTGCGCGGCCGCACGGTCGTCAACCTGTTCTTCGAGGACTCCACACGCACGCGGATCTCGTTCGAGACCGCGGCCAAGCGGCTCTCGGCCGACGTCATCAACTTCTCGGCCAAGGGGTCGAGCGTCTCCAAGGGCGAGTCCCTCAAGGACACGGCCCTGACCCTGCAGGCCATGGGCGCCGACGCGGTCGTGATCCGCCACCAGGCATCAGGCGCACCGCACACGCTCGCGCACGCCGGCTGGGTCGACTCGGCGGTCGTCAACGCGGGCGACGGGATGCACCAGCACCCCACGCAGGCGCTGCTCGACGCGTTCACCATGCGCCGCCACCTGGTGGGGCGCGGCGCCGCGGGGGCCTCGATCGCCGGCGACCCCACCGGCCAGGACCTCGCGGGCCTGCGGGTCGCGATCGTCGGCGACGTGCTGCACTCGCGCGTGGCCCGCTCCAACGTCCACCTGCTGCACACGCTCGGCGCGCGACGTCACCCTGGTGGCCCCGCCCACGCTCGTGCCCGTGGGTGTCGAGACCTGGCCGTGCGACGTCTCCTACCACCTCGACGAGGTCCTCGCGGAGACCGCCCCGGACGCCGTCATGATGCTCCGCGTGCAGCGCGAGCGCATGAGCGGCTCGGGAGCAGGCGGGGGAGCGTTCTTCCCCAACCCGCTCGAGTACACGCGCAACTTCGGGCTCGACGGGCGCCGCCTGGCGCTCCTGCCCGACCACACCATCGTCATGCACCCAGGCCCCATGAACCGTGGCCTGGAGATCTCGGCGGAGGCAGCCGACTCACCGCGTGCGGTGATCGTCGAGCAGGTCGCCAACGGGGTCGCGGTGCGCATGGCCGTCCTCTACCTGCTCCTCGCGGGCGACGCTTCCACGGAAAGGGCTGGACTCGAATGAGCGAGCAGACCACCAACCACCACCTACGTCCTGCAGGGCGCGGCGCCGCTGGGCGCGGCCCCGGTCGACCTGGTCCTGGCCGGCGGTGTCATCACCGAGGTCCGTGCGACGGGCAGCCCCGTCGCGGACGGTGAGACCGCCGTCGACGCGACCGGCCTCGTCGCCCTGCCCGGCCTCGTCGACCTGCACACGCACCTGCGCGAGCCGGGCCGCGAGGACGCCGAGACCATCGTCTCGGGCACGCGCGCCGCGGCGGTGGGCGGCTTCACGGCCGTGCACGCCATGGCCAACACGACCCCCGTCGCGGACACCGCGGGCGTGGTCGAGCAGGTGTGGCGGATCGGGCGCGACGCGGGCTGGGTCGATGTCCACCCGGTCGGCGCGGTCAGCGTGGGCCTCGAAGGCCACCATCTCGCAGAGATCGGCGCCATGGCGGACTCGGCCGCGCGCGTGCGGGTGTTCTCGGACGACGGCAAGTGCGTCTGCGACCCCGTCCTGATGCGCCGCGCGCTGGAGTACGTCAAGGCGTTCGACGGCGTCGTGGCCCAGCACGCGCAGGAGCCGCGCCTCACGGAGGGCGCCCAGATGAACGAGGGCGTCGTGTCGGCCGAGCTCGGCCTCGCGGGCTGGCCCGCGGTCGCCGAGGAGGCGATCATCGCGCGCGACGTGCTGCTCGCCGAGCACGTGGGCTCGCGCCTGCACGTGTGCCACCTGTCCACGGCCGGCTCGGTCGAGATCATCCGCTGGGCCAAGGGCCGCGGGATCGACGTGACGGCCGAGGTCACCCCGCACCACCTCATCCTCACCGACGAGCTCGCGCGCGACTACGACCCGACGTTCAAGGTCAACCCGCCGCTGCGCACCGCCGCGGACGTCGAGGCCGTGCGCCAGGGCCTGGCCGACGGCACGATCGACATCGTCGCGACCGACCACGCCCCGCACACGCGCGAGGACAAGGACTGCGAGTGGGCCGCGGCCGCGTTCGGCATGACGGGCCTGGAGACGGCGCTGAGCGTCGTCCAGGAGACCATGGTCGACTCTGGCCGCATGACCTGGGCGGACGTCGCGCGCGTCCTGTCGGCCGCGCCCGCGCGCATCGGCCGCATCGACGAGGGCCCGACGGCGCAGGGTCGCCCTCTCGAGGTCGGCGAGCCCGCCAACGTGGCCCTGGTCGACCCGGCCGCCCGGCGCGTGGTCGACGGCTCGGACGCAGGCCACCGCGAGCACCAACACGCCCTTCCAGGGGTCCGAGCTGCCGGGACGGGTCGTCGCGACCTTCCTGCGCGGGCGTGCGACCGTCCTGGACGGCGCACCCGTCGAGCAGGTCGTGGGGGTCCGCTCGTGAACCTCCCCCTTCCCGTCGCGGTCGGCATCTGGGTCGTCATCGGCCTGGTCCTGCTCGCGGTCGTCTTCGTGGGCCTCAGGCGCCTGACGACCCGCACGGCCCAGACCGTCCCCGCCCCGCCGGCCGTCCCCGAGGGCGACCTGGGCGAGGTCCTGGCCGGCCCCGTGACCGCGGTCTACGTCTCCAGCACGCTCGCGGGGGACTGGCTCGCCCGCGTCGGGGCGCACCGCCTCGGCTTCCGGTCGAACGCGACCGTGACCGTGCACCGCACCGGGGTCCTGGTCTCCCGCCAGGGCGCCACCGGACCTCTTCCTGGCCGCGAGCGCCCTCGAGGCCGTCTCGCTGGCCCCCGGGATGGCGGGCAAGTACGTGGGCAAGGACGGCCTCGTCGTGCTGACCTGGACAGTCCCGGCCGCCGGCGGCGCGCCCGCCACACGCTTGGATACTGGACTGCGGACCCAGCAGACCGCCGACCGTGCCACCCTCCTGAACGCAGTCCGCGAGCTTCTTCCCGCCGCCGACAGCGCACCGAACGACGACTCGAAGGAGCCGCAGCAGTGAGCATCTCGACCCCCAGCACGGACGCCCAGGCCGACGACCGGACCGCTGTCCTGGTCCTCGAGGACGGCACGACCCTACCGGGCCTGGCCTACGGCGCCCGCGGCACGACGTTCGGCGAGATCGTCTTCAACACCGGCATGACCGGCTACCAGGAGACGCTGACCGACCCCTCCTACCACCGGCAGATCGTCGTCATGACGGCTCCGCACATCGGGAACACGGGTGTCAACGACGAGGACGCCGAGTCGACCCGCATCTGGGTCAGCGGCTACGTGGTGCGCGACCCCGCGCGCCGTGCCTCGAACTGGCGCGCGACGCGCTCGCTCGACGAGGACCTCGCGGCGCAGGGCGTCGTGGGCATCAGCTCGATCGACACGCGCGCGCTCACGCGCCACCTGCGCGAGCTCGGCGCCATGCGTGCGGGCATCTTCTCGGGCGAGGACCTGCGTCGCGGCGGCTACCCGCGTCCCACGGAGGAGCTCGTCGAGCTCGTCCGCTCGGCCCCGGCCATGACGGGTGCGGACCTGGCCCGCGAGGTCAGCACGCCCGAGGCGTACGTCGTCGAGCCCTCGGGCGAGCACGCCGGTCAGGAGCCGGTCGCGACGGTCGTCGCGGTCGACCTGGGCATCAAGGCCATGACGCCCCAGCGCCTCGCCGAGCGCGGCGTGCGGGTGCACGTCGTGCCGAGCACGACCACGATCGACCAGATCGTCGCGCTCGCGCCCGACGGCGTGTTCTTCTCCAACGGCCCGGGCGACCCGGGCGCGGCGACGACCGAGGTCGAGCTGCTGCGCGCGGTCCTCGACCGCGGCATCCCGTACTTCGGCATCTGCTTCGGCAACCAGATCCTGGGCCGCGCGCTCGGCTACGGCACCTACAAGCTGGGCTACGGCCACCGCGGCATCAACCAGCCGGTGCTCGACCGCACCACGGGCAAGGTCGAGGTCACGGCGCACAACCACGGCTTCGCCGTCGACGCCCCGCGCGACGGGGAGTCCGTCGCCCCGCACGACGGCGGGCGCTACGGCCGCGTCGTCGTCTCGCACGTCGGTCTCAACGACCAGGTCGTCGAGGGGCTCGCGTGCCTCGACCTGCCCGGCCTTCTCGGTGCAGTACCACCCCGAGGCCGCCGCGGGCCCGCACGACGCCGCCTACCTCTTCGACCGCTTCCTCGACCTGATGCGCGACTCCGCAGGGGCCTCCGGCTCCGCGACGAACGCCGCACCGGTCACCCCGTCCTCCGAAAGTGAGATCTGAGCCGTGCCTCGCCGAACTGACATCTCCAGCGTCCTGGTCATCGGCTCCGGGCCGATCGTCATCGGTCAGGCGTGCGAGTTCGACTACTCGGGCACGCAGGCCTGCCGCGTCCTGAAGGAGGAGGGCCTGCGGGTCATCCTCGTCAACTCGAACCCGGCCACGATCATGACCGACCCCGAGTTCGCCGACGCGACCTACGTCGAGCCCATCACGACCGAGGTCCTCGACGACGATCATCGCCAAGGAGCGCCCCGACGCGCTGCTGCCGACCCTCGGCGGCCAGACGGCCCTCAACGCTGCGATCGCGCTCGACGAGGCCGGCGTCCTCGAGCAGTACGACGTCGAGCTCATCGGAGCGAACATCGCCGCGATCGAGAAGGGCGAGGACCGCCAGCAGTTCAAGGAGGTCGTCGAGAAGTGCGGCGGCGAGAGCGCCCGCTCGGAGATCATCCACACGATCGACGAGGCCATCGCGGCCGCCGGCTCGCTCGGCTACCCCATGGTCGTGCGCCCGTCCTTCACCATGGGCGGGCTCGGCTCGGGCATCGCCTACGACGAGCAGGACCTGCGCCGCATCGTGGGCCAGGGCCTGCACTACTCGCCCACGACCGAGGTGCTCCTCGAGGAGTCGATCCTCGGCTGGAAGGAGTACGAGCTCGAGCTCATGCGCGACACGCGCGGACAACGTGGTCGTCGTCTGCTCGATCGAGAACGTCGACCCGGTCGGCGTGCACACGGGCGACTCGGTCACGGTCGCCCCGGCGCTCACGCTCACGGACCGCGAGTTCCAGAGGCTGCGCGACATCGGCATCGCGGTCATCCGCGAGGTCGGCGTCGACACGGGCGGCTGCAACATCCAGTTCGCGGTGCACCCCGACACGGGCCGCATCATCGTCATCGAGATGAACCCGCGCGTCTCGCGCTCCTCGGCGCTGGCGTCCAAGGCGACGGGGTTCCCGATCGCGAAGATCGCCGCGAAGCTCGCGGTCGGGCTACACGCTCGACGAGATCCCCAACGACATCACGCAGGTCACGCCCGCGTCGTTCGAGCCCACGCTCGACTACGTCGTGGTCAAGGTCCCGCGCTTCGCGTTCGAGAAGTTCCCGGCCGCGGACCCGACGCTCTACGACGACCATGAAGTCGGTCGGCGAGGCCATGGCCATGGGCCGCAACTTCACCGAGGCGCTCGGCAAGGCCATGCGGTCGATCGACAAGGCCGGCTCGGTCTTCCACTGGGACGGCGAGCCCGTCTCGGGCGAGGCGCTCGACGAGCTCCTGGCGGAGATCGCACGGCCGACCGAGGGCCGCCTGGTCGCGACGCAGCAGGCGCTGCGCGCCGGCGCGAGCCTCGAGCAGGTCTTCGAGCGCGACCAAGATCGACCCGTGGTTCCTGGACCAGATCCAGCTCGTCAACGAGGTCGCCGAGTCGGTCGCCTCGGCCGACGCGCTCACGCGCGACGTGCTGCTGACGCCAAGCGCCACGGGCTGTCGGACCCGCAGATCGCGAAGCTGCGCGGCATGGGTGCGGCGGGGGAGTCGACGGTCCGCGAGGTCCGCTACGCGCTCGGCGTGCGCCCGGTCTACAAGACGGTCGACACGTGCGCGGCCGAGTTCGCCGCCAAGACGCCGTACCACTACTCGTCCTACGACCTCGAGACCGAGGTCGCACCGCGCGAGCGCCCGGCGGTCCTCATCCTCGGCTCGGGCCCCAACCGCATCGGCCAGGGCATCGAGTTCGACTACTCGTGCGTGCACGCCGACCCTCGCGCTCAAGGACGAGTACGAGACCGTCATGGTCAACTGCAACCCGGAGACCGTCTCGACGGACTACGACACCTCGGACCGCCTCTACTTCGAGCCGCTCACGTTCGAGGACGTCCTCGAGGTCTACCAGGCCGAGCTCGCCGCCGGCCCCGTCGCGGGCATCATCGTGCAGCTCGGCGGCCAGACCCCGCTGAGCCTCGCGCAGCGCCTGGCCGACGCGGGCCTGCCCATCCTCGGCACCTCGCCCGAGGCGATCGACGCCGCCGAGGACCGCGGCGTGTTCGGCCGCGTCCTGGCCGACGGCGGGCCTGCCCGCCCCGGCGTTCGGCACGGCGACGTCGCTGGCCGAGGCCCAGGAGATCGCCGACGGCATCGGCTACCCGGTGCTCGTGCGCCCGTCCTACGTGCTCGGTGGGCGCGGCATGGAGATCGTCTACGCGAGCGAGCAGCTCACGGGCTACGTCGAGCGTGCGCTGCACGCCGCCGCGACCGACGACCGCACCACGACGGGCTCGCTGCCCGCGCCGCTGCTCATCGACCGCTTCCTCGACGACGCGATGGAGATCGACGTCGACGCGCTGTACGACGGCACCGAGATGTTCCTCGGCGGCGTCATGGAGCACATCGAGGAGGCCGGCATCCACTCGGGCGACTCGGCCTGCGTGCTGCCCCCGGTCTCGCTGAGCGAGGCCGAGATCGAGCGCATCCGCCGCTCGACCGAGGCCATCGCCAAGGGCGTCGGGCGTGCGCGGCCTGCTCAACGTGCAGTACGCGCTGGTCTCGCGACGTCCTGTACGTCCTGGAGGCCAACCCGCGTGCGTCGCGCACGGTGCCGTTCGTCTCCAAGGCCACGGGCGTCTCCCTGGCCAAGGCTGCGGCCCGCGTCATGGTCGGGCGACACCATCGCGGACCTGCGCGCGAGCGGCATCCTGCCCGCGGAGGGCGACGGCGGCGTCGCTCGACCTCGACGCGCCCATCGCGGTCAAGGAGGCCGTGCTGCCGTTCAAGCGGTTCCGCACGACCGACGGCATCGTCGTGGACACGGTCCTCGGGCCGGAGATGCGCTCGACGGGCGAGGTCATGGGCTTCGACGTGCGACTTCCCGACGCGCGTTCGCCAAGTCCCAGGCGGCGGCGTTCGGCGGCCTGCCGACCGTCGGGCTCGGTCGTTCGTCTCGGTCGCGGACCGCGACAAGCGCTCGATCGTCTTCCCGATCAAGCGCCTCGCGGAGCTCGGGCTTCGAGATCCTCGCGACCGAGGGCACCGCGGGCGTCCTGCGCCGCAACGGCATCCCGGCCACGCGTGGTGCGCAAGTACTCCTCGGGCCGCGGCGCGGACGGCGAGCCGACGATCGTCGACCTCATCACCGAGGGCAAGGTCGACATGGTCGTCAACACGCCCGTCCGGCCAGGGCGCGCGCGCCGACGGCTACGAGATCCGCGCTGCCACGACCGCCGCGGACAAGCCGATCGTCACGACCGCCCAGCAGCTCGCGCCGCGGTCCAGGGCATCGAGGCCGTGCTCGCGGGTCCGTTCGACGTGTGGCCAGCCTGCAGGAGCACGACGGCGGCGCACGGCCGCGCGTCACGCCGGCGGCGGACGCGTGACGGCGCCGCCGTGACCCCGGCCCGTCGCGCCCTTCGGGGCGCGGCTCGCCGCGGCCATGGACGCCCACGGGCCGCTGTGCGTGGGCATCGACCCGCACCCGGGCCTGCTCGCGGCGTGGGGCCTGCCCGACGACGCCACGGGGCTGCGCGAGTTCGCGCCTGCGGGTCGTGGAGGCCGTGGGCGGGCACGGTCGCTGCGCTCAAGCCGCAGTCGGCGCTGTTCGAGCGGCACGGCTCCGCGGGCGTCGCGGTGCTCGAGGAGGTCCTGGCCGCCGCGGCGGCCACGGGGCCGGCACGGGACGCTGAGCGATCGTCGACGCCAAGCGCGGCGACATCGGGTCGACCATGGCCGGCTACGCCGACGCCTACCTGCGCGACGGCTCGCCGCTCGCGGGCGACGCGCTGACCGTCTCGCCGTACCTGGGCTTCGGCTCGCTGGCACCGGCCGTCGAGGCCGCGCTCGCCACGGGGCGCGGGCTGTTCGTGCTGTGCCTGACCTCCAACCCGGAGGGCGCCTCGGTCCAGCACGCCCGCACGGGCGCCGGGGCCGACGTCCGCTGGCGGTCGCTGCGCGGCACTCGCGGCGGAGGCGGCCGCCCTCAACGCGGGCGTCGGACCCGCTGGGTCGATCGGCCTCGTCGTGGGAGCGACCATCGGTGACGCGGCGCGCAACACCGGGGTGGACCTGGCGGCAGTCAACGGTCCGCTCCTGGCCCCCGGGGTCGGCGCGCAGGGCGCGGGCGCTGCCGAGCTCGCCGCGGTGTTCGGCGACGCCCGTCGGCAGGTGCTGGCGTCGTCGTCGCGCGGCGTGCTCGCGGCCGGACCCGACGCGGCCTCGCTCCTCGCGGCGGCACGGGCGGCCTCGCGCGAGGCGGCCGACGCACTGCGCGGCTGAACGGCAGCACGCTCGCGCACGTCCGAGGGGGCGTCCACCGATCCCGGTGGGCGCCTCCTCGGACATGCGGCGGCTCTCGACCGACCGTGGGGCGGCTCTTGACGCCACCTGACAGACTCGCCCCATGACCTCCTCTCTCGCTGCTCACGCCCGGACGGACGACCCCGGGGCTCTCGACATCCCCGGGACCTGGAACGCGCGCGACGTGGGCGGCCGTGCCGTACCCGTCGGCGCCACCGAGCCGTTGCGCACCGGCGTCCTGCTGCGCACCGCCGGCCTGTCTCGCCTGACGCCCCAGGGCGTGGCGGCGCTCGAGGCCCTCGGTGTGACCGTCGACCTCGACCTGCGCGGGGAGGACGAGGTCGAGCGCGACGGGCAGGACGTCGTCCCGGCGACCACGCGCGTGGTGCCCCGGCGGATGGACCCGGGGGCCGGCGTCGGGCACGCGTTGCGCGCCTCGAGCGACGGAGCCCCCGACGCCGCGGTCCACGCCGAGGACACCGAGGAGCGGTCTGCCGACACGGCCGCGATGATCGGACAGCTGATCGGCTCGAAGGATCCGCAGGCTCTGGCCCGTGCCATGATGCACGGCGTCTATGCGACGTTCGTCACGGACCCCGGGATCCGTCGGACCGTGGGACAGGCCCTGCGGGACGTCGCGGAGGCCGACGGCGCGGTCGTCGTGCACTGCTCGGCGGGCAAGGACCGCACGGGGTGGATCGTCGCCCTGGTCCAGTACCTCTGCGGCGTGAGCGACGCGGACCGGCTCGACGAGTACCTCGCGAGCGCCGCCGCGGTCGAGGGCATGGCGGCCGTGATCCCCCCGATCCCCGGACTCGACAAGGAGGCGCTGACGCCGCTGCTGGGCGTCGAGCCCGAGTACCTGCAGGGAGCGTGGGCGCTCGCCGAGCAGGAGTTCGGGAGCATCGACGGGTACCTCGACGCGTGCGGCGTCGAGCCTGCGACCAGGGAGAAGATCGTCAGGAAGTTCGCTGCTCAGGGCGTGTGAGCGTTGCCTGACCTGCCAGGTGTGACTAGTTTCGAAGGTGTCGAGGTCGCCACCGGGGCTCGTGATCCGGTCGGCGGCCCCGGTGCACGTGTGGGCCCATCCGTCTGAGGACAAGTAGGTGACTTGCGTGGCACTACCATCCCTGACCCCCGAGCAGCGCGCGGCGAACTCGAGAAGGCGGCCGAGGCACGCCGAGCTCGCGCCGAGGTCAAGAACCGGTTGAAGTACTCCCAGGGCTCGCTCGCCGAGGTGATCGAGCAGGGCCGCACGGACGACGTGATCGGCAAGCTGCGCGTCGTCGCGCTGCTGGAGTCGCTCCCTGGCGTAGGTAAGGTTAAGGCCCGGGCGATCATGGAAGAGATCGGGATCGCCGAGACGCGTCGCGTCCGCGGGCTGGGACCCCACCAGTCCGCGGCGCTCATCGAGAGGTTTGGCTGACATTTCCGCTTCACCCGCTGCGCCGGTTGCCTCGTCACCCGCCGCACCACAGCACCCTGCCCGGCTGACCGTCCTCGCGGGCCCGACCGCCGTCGGGAAGGGGACCGTGTCCGCCGACATCCGGGCCCGCTACCCGCAGGTCTGGCTCTCCGTGTCCGCGACCACCCGGACGCGCGGCCGGGCGAGGTGGACGGCGTCCACTACCACTTCGTCTCGGCCGAGGAGTTCGACCGCCTGGTCGCGGAGGGCGAGATGCTCGAGTGGGCCGTGGTGCACGGGCGCAACCGGTACGGCACCCCGCGACGTCCGGTCGAGGAGAAGCTCGCGGCAGGCGTGCCCGCCCTGCTGGAGATCGATCTCCAGGGGGCGCGCCAGGTCCGTGCCTCGATGCCGGAGGCGCGGTTCGTGTTCCTCGCCCCGCCCAGCTGGGAGGAGCTCGAGCGCCGCCTCGTCGGACGCGGCACGGAGGGCCCCGAGGAGCGCGAGCGCCGGCTGGCGACCGCACGCGTCGAGCTGGCCGCCGAGCAGGAGTTCGACGTCGTGATCGTCAACGACGAGGTGCACCGGGCGACCGACGCGCTCGTCGAGGCCATGGGACTCAAGCCCGTCGCCTGAGCGGTGGTGCGGTGCGCGCACCAGGTCGGCCCGGCGCGCAGGACGACCGGCCGCCCCGACGACTTGTGCCTGCCCAGTAGACTGGTCGTCAGGCGCGTGCGTGCTGAGCGCGCGCAACCTCGTGATCGACCCAGCTGTACAAGGTCCGCACGTCGGACCTGAACCATCCATCCTGCACCGGCCCTGACAGACCGTCGCAGGTCCCCCTGACTCACGGAGTGAGACTGTGTCCGGAACCATCGCCGCCCCCGAGGGCATCACCGACCCGCCCATCGACAAGCTGCTCGAGCGCGCCGACTCCAAGTACGCGCTCGTGATCTACGCCGCCAAGCGTGCTCGCCAGATCAACGCGTACTACTCGCAGCTCAACGAGGGCCTGCTGGAGAACGTGGGCCCGCTCGTCGAGACCCGCAACCAGGAGAAGCCGCTGTCGATCGCGATGCGCGAGATCAACCAGGGCCTGCTCACCATCGAGACCGTGGACGTCCCGGCTCCCTGACCGTCGACCGCCTCCGGGCGGGTGGACGTTCCGTGCGAGGCGTGGGCGCGAGGGAGGGCTCGTACCGATGAGGATCCTGCTGGGTGTCAGCGGGGGAATCGCCGCCTACAAGGCCGTCCTCCTGCTGCGCCTGCTGCGTGAGCAGGGGCACGCCGTGCGGGTCGTCCCCACCGCCTCCGCGCTGCGCGTTCGTGGGTGCGCCCACGTTCGAGGCGCTCTCGGGCGAGCAGGTCAGCACCGAGGTGTTCGACGACGTCCCGCAGGTGCGCACGTCGCGCTCGGCAAGGGCGCGGACCTCGTGATCGTCGCCCCCGCGACCGCCGACCTCCTCGCGCGCGCGGCCGTCGGCCGCGCCGACGACCTGCTGACCTCCACCCTGCTGGCGGCGCGCTGCCCGGTGGTCATGGCCCCGGCGATGCACACCGAGATGTGGGAGCACCCCGCGACCGTGGCCGAACGTGGCGACGCTGCGCGAGCGCGGCGTCCACGTCATCGAGCCCGCCTGCGGGCCGGCTCACGGGCAAGGACACCGGCCCCGGCCGCCTGCCCGAGCCGGAGGACATCGCCCGCGAGCGCCTGCGCTGGTCGCCGACCGCGCTGGTCGAGCCGGCGGGACCGGCGCAGGACCTGGCCGGCCGGCACGTGGTCGTCTCCGCGGGCGGCACGCGCGAACCCATCGACCCGGTGCGGTTCATCGGCAACCGCTCCAGCGGGCGCCAGGGCGTCGCGCTCGCGCGGCGGCCGCAGGACGCGCGGCGCGCGACGTGACGCTGGTCGGCGGCGAACCTCGCCCACGTGACCGACCAGCTCGAGTCCGTGCGCGGGATCGAGGACCGTCGTGGTCGCGGGTCGAGTCCACCGCCGAGCTGCGGGACGCGGTGCGTGCCGCGGCGCCGAGCGCCGACGTCGTGGTGATGGCCGCCGCGGTCGCCGACTTCCGGCCCGCGAGCACCCCGGGCGCCAAGATCAAGAAGGTGCCGGGCCAGGCGCCCGCGCCCGATCGAGCTCGTCGAGAACCCCGACATCCTGGCCGAGCTGGCGCACGAGCGCCTGCGACCCGGGCAGGTCGTGGTGGGTTCGCGGCCGAGACGGGCGACGAGTCCGGCAGCGTGCTGGACCACGGCCGCGCCAAGGCGCGGCGCAAGGGCGCCGACCTGATCGCGGTCAACGCCGGTCGGCGCCGGACGGGGGTTCGGCACCGACAGCAACGAGGTCACGATCGCTCGACGGCGCGGGAGAGGTCGTCGGCGCAGGCGTCGGGGTCCAAGCGCGAGGTGGCGGACGCGGTCTGGGACGCCGTCGTCAAGCTCTCGCTGCCGCTCGCCGTGACCACGGACTGAGATCTCCTTCACGTCTCAGGATCGGATGCCGTGTTCGCCTGTGCGAGACAGTAGGCTGGATGCGCATGAGCGACGACCTGCGCCTGTTCACGTCCGAGTCCGTGACCGAGGGTCACCCGGACAAGGTCTGCGATCAGATCGTCCGACGCCATCCTCGACGCGCTCCTGGAGCAGGACCCGTCGTCACGCGTGGCGGTCGAGACCATGGTCACCACCGGCCTCGTGCACGTCGCGGGAGAGGTCACGACCGAGGCCTACGTCGAGATCCCGCAGATCGTCCGCGACGTCGTGCGGGGGATCGGCTACACGTCCTCCGCCATCGGCTTCGACGGCGACTCGTGCGGCGTCTCGGTCTCGATCGGCCAGCAGTCGCCCGACATCGCGCAGGGCGTCGACAAGGCCTCGAGATGCGGGACGACTCCTCGGGCCCGAGCATCTCGCTGACCCGCTCGACGCCCAGGGCGCCGGCGACCAGGGCCTGATGTTCGGCTACGCGTCGCGACGAGACGCCCTCACGCTCCTGCCGCTGCCGATCTTCCTCGCGCACCGCCTCGCCGAGCGGCTGGCCGCTCGTGCGCAAGGACGGGTCGCTGCCGGGCCTGCGCCCCGACGGCAAGACGCAGGTCACCATCGGCTACGAGGGCGACCGTGCGGTCCGCGCTCGACACCGTGGTGCTCTCGACCCAGCACGACGAGGACGTCCTGCAGGAGACGCTGCGCGCACGAGGTCGCCGAGCTCGTCGTCGCCCCCGTCGTCGAAGGGCTCGACCTGGACGTCGCGGACTTCCGCCTGCTCGTGAACCCGACCGGCAAGTTCGTGATCGGCGGCCCCCAGGGCGACGCGGGGCTCACGGGCCGCAAGATCATCGTCGACACCTACGGCGGCATGGCCCGGCACGGCGGCGGCGCGTTCTCGGGCAAGGACCCGTCGAAGGTCGACCGCTCGGCCGCCTATGCCATGCGCTGGGTCGCCAAGAACGTCGTCGCGGCCGGGCTCGCGCGCCGCTGCGAGGTCCAGGTCGCGTACGCGATCGGCAAGGCGCACCCCGTGGGCCTGTACGTCGAGACGTTCGGCACCGAGACGGTCCCGGTCGAGCGCATCACGTGCCGCGATCGACGAGGTCTTCGACCTGCGCCCGGCCGCGATCATCGCGGACCTCGACCTGCTGCGCCCCATCTACTCCGCAGACCGCGGCCTACGGGCACTTCGGTCGCGAGCTGCCCGACTTCACGTGGGAGCGCACGGACCGCGTCGACCGCGCTCAGGCTGCGGTCTGAGCCACGTCGCGCGGTTCGCCCGGTGTGGGTGGCGCGTGCTGAGATAGGGCGATGACCAGCGCAGGACACCGCCGGGGACGCGGGCGAGCAGCTGCGACGCTGCTCCCCGCCGCCCGAGGCGCCGCGCGCTGCGCGGTCCCCGGGCAAGGGGGCGCGCCCGGTGGGGTCGCTCGAGATCTCGAGCGACCTGCCCGTGGCCCGCGTGGTCCTCGACCTGTCCCCGCACCACCTGGACCGCACGTTCGACTACCTGGTCCCGGCCGCGATGGCGGCGGGCGCCCAGCCCGGCGTCCGCGTCAAGGCGCGGTTCGGGCCCCAGGAGGTGGACGGGTTCGTCCTGGCCCGTGCCGAGCACAGCGACCACGACGGCCGCCTCGTGCCGCTCAAGGCCTCGTCTCCCCGAGCGGGTGCTCACCCCGCACGTCGCGCAGCTGTGCCGCACGGTCGCCGACCACTACGCGGGCACCCTCTCGGACGTCCTGCGCCTGGCGATCCCGCCGCGTCACGCACGGGCGGAGGCGGCGGCGTCGTCGGGCGGCGAGCAGGGAACGCCGAGCCCCCGGCCCCGGGCCTCGACGACGCCGGGTCCGCGAGCGCCTCGGAGGCGGTCCCCACGAGCACCGCGGGCGCCGGGACGCCCGCCGCGGCGCACCGGCCGCCCGCAGCGGCGCGCCCCTCCGAGTGGGCCCCCTATCGCGGCGGGGCCGCGTTCCTGACCACCTGGTCGGCGGGTCGGGCCCGCGCGCGGTCTGGACGGCCCTGCCGGGCCGCGTGGCCGACGGATGCCCGTCCAGGGCGCCCGGGCCGCGGGCGGACGCGGGGCAGGCGACGAGGACCCGGCGCAGGCCGTCCAGCACTGGGCACTGGCCCTGGCCGAGGCCGTGCGCGCGACCGTGACGGGCGGGCGCGGGGCGCTCGTCGTGCTGCCGGACGCGCGGGACGTCGACCAGATGGCGCGCGCGCTCGAGCTCGCCGGCTACACGGCCCGCACGGCGCGCCAGGACGGGCAGTTCGTGCGGCTCACCGCGGACGAGGGCCCCTCGCCGCGCTACCGCAGCTTCCTCGCGGCGCTGCGGGGCGAGGTACCGATCGTGATCGGCACGCGGGCCGCAGCGTTCGCGCCCGTCCAGGACCTGGGCCTCGTGGCGTGCTGGAACGACGGCGAGGAGACCCTCGCCGAGCCCCGCTCGCCCTACCCGCACGCGCGTGAGGTCCTCGCGCTGCGCAGCGAGCTGGAGGGGGCCGCGTTCCTGCTCGGCTCGGTCAGCCGCACGGTGCAGGCCCAGGCGCTGCTCGCGTCGGGCTGGGCCCGGGAGGTCGCGGCGCCGCGCGAGGTGCTGCGCGCGCGGGCCCCGCGGGTGCGGGCGCTGACGTCGGTCGAGCTCGCGTCGGAGGGGGCAGGGGCCGCCGCGCGCCTGCCGAGCGCGGCGTGGCGTGCCGTGCGGGACGCGCTGGGCGCGGGCCCGGTGCTGGTCCAGGTCCCGCGCGCCGGGTACATGCCCGTGGTGGCGTGCGCGCGCTGCCGCACGGCCGCGCACTGCGGCACGTGCCACGGGCCGCTCATGCTGCCCGGGCCCGGGGCACCGCCGCAGTGCGCGTGGTGCGGGGCACTGGCCGGGGCGTGGTCGTGCGACGAGTGCCACTGGACGGGCCTGCGCTCGGTGCGCGTCGGGTCGGGTCGCACGGCCGAGGAGCTCGGGCGGGCCTTCCCGGGCGTGGCGGTGCGCGTCTCGGGGGCGAGCGCCCCGGGCGGGGTGATCGCCGCCGTCGGGCCGCGCCCCGCCGTGGTCGTGGCGACCCCGGGGGCCGAGCCCGTGGCCGAGGGCGGCTACGCCGCCGCGCTGCTGCTCGATGCGGCGCTGAGCACCGCGCACGTGGGGCTCGCGGTCGCCCAGGACGCCCTGCACCGCTGGCTCGCTGCCGCGGGCCTGGTGCGGTCGGCCCGCGAGGGTGGCCAGGTGCTGCTCGTGGGGGACGCGGCCCCCGGGCCCACCAACGCCCTGGTGCGCTGGGACCCGGCCGGGTTCGCGGACCGCGAGCTGGCCGAGCGCCGCGAGCTCGACCTGCCGCCCGCGGTACGGGTCGCGGCGGTCACGGGGGACCGGACGGCCGTGGACGCGGTGGTGGCCCGCGTGGGCCTCGCGGACTCCTCGACGACGCTCGGTCCCGTGGAGGTCGCCGAGCCCGCGGCCCGCCCCGCGCGCGGCGGGCCCGCCCGCGACCCGTCGTTGCAGCCCCCCGTGCGCACGATCGTGCGCGTGCCGCTGCGCGAGGGGCGCCGGCTCGCGCGCGAGCTCTCGGCCTCCCTCGCGGTGCGCTCGGCGAAGCGAGAGGGTGGAACCGTCCGCGTCCAGCTCGACCCCAAGGAGATGCTGTGAACCCCACCGCGCCCGCGCCCCCGAGCGGCACCCCCGGGGAGAGTGCGTCCGCCCCCGCGATCGACACCGTGCTCTTCGACTTCGGCAACGTCCTGGTGACGTGGGACCCGTACGCGGCCTACGAGGGACGCATGGCCCGTGCCGACGTCGAGGCGTTCTTCGACGCCGTCGACTTCCCCACCTTCAACGCGCGCCAGGACGCGGGCCGGTCCTGGACGGACGCCCGCCGCGAGCTCGCCGAGCACCACCCCGAGCACGTGAGCACGCTCGACGTGTACACCGAGAACTTCGCGGCGAGCCTCGTGGGTCCCGTGCCCGGCACCGAGGAGGTCGTACGTGAGCTGCATGCCCTCGGCGTCCGGCTGTACGGGCTGACGAACTGGTCCGCGGAGATGTTCCACGAGGCCGAGCCCGCCGCCCCGGCGGTCGGGCTCATGGAGGACGTCCTGGTCTCGGGGCGCGTGGGGCTGATCAAGCCGGACCCGCGCATCTTCGAGGTCGCGGCGGAGCGCTTCGCCCTGGACCCCGCGCGCACGCTCTTCGTCGACGACTCCGTGGCGAACGTCACGACCGCCGGAGAGCTGGGGTTCCGGACGCTGCGCTTCGAGCACGTCGCGGGGCTGCGCGCGAGGCTGCGAGAGCTCGGCGTCCAGGTCGCCGCGGCCTGATCGGCGCCCTGCCCCGGACCGGGCGCTGACGGCTCACCGGGCCCCGCGTGTCGCCCGGTGAGGCCCGCCCGCAGGGCGCCGTCGTCCCTGCCTGCAGGGGTGCACCGCCTAGACTCGCCCCATGCGTGTGCTCTTCGCCGGAACCCCGGAAGCGGCCGTCCCGGCCCTCGATGCCCTGATCGACTCCCGGCACGAGGTGGTCGCCGTCCTCACCCGTGCCGACGCGCCGTCGGGCCGCGGGCGCAGGCTGACCCCCAGCCCCGTCCGGGTCCGAGCCGAGGCGGCCGGGATCCCGGTCATCACCGACCTGCCCCGTGGGCAGGAGTTCGTCGCCCGGCTCCAGGCCCTGGAGATCGACTGCGCGCCCGTCGTCGCCTACGGGCAGATCCTGCGCCGCGAGGTGCTCGACGTGCCCCCCAACGGCTGGGTCAACCTGCACTTCTCGGTGCTTCCCGCCTGGCGCGGCGCAGCCCCGGTGCAGCGCGCGATCATCGCAGGCGACGAGGTCACCGGCGCCACGACGTTCCTCATCGAGGAAGGGCTGGACACGGGGCCCGTGCTGGGCACCATGACCGAGACCATCCGTCCCCGCGACACCGCGGGTGACCTCCTGGCACGGCTCGCGACCTCGGGAGCCGGCCTGCTCGTGGCCACCCTCGACGCGATCGAGGACGGCGCCGCCTCCCCGGTCGCCCAGCCCGCCGAGGGCATCAGCACGGCCGCGAAGCTGACCCCCGAGGACGCGCACGTGCGCTGGACCCACCCGGCGCTCGCGATCGACCGTCAGGTGCGTGGCTGCACGCCCGCCCCCGGCGCCTGGACCACGCTGCCGGGCGGCGCCCGACTGGGCCTCGGACCTGTCACGCCGCGCCCCGAGGTGGCGGACCTGGCACCCGGCGAGCTGCGCACCACCAAGCGCGAGGTCCTCGTGGGAACCGGCACGCACGCGGTCGCGCTCGGCGAGGTCGCCCCCGTGGGCAAGAAGCACATGGCCGCGACCGACTGGGCCCGCGGCGCCCGCCTGGACGACCACGTCGTCCTGGGGACCCCCGACGACACGAAGGACCACGCATGAGCGGCGAGGCACGCACCCCCGGAAGCCCCCAGCGCGGCGGGGGCACCGGACCCGACCGGTCCGGCGGCGACCGGCGCGACGCCCAGGGGCGCGAGCGGGGCGCTGCCCGCGCCCGGGGCGCGGGCCAGCGGTCGGAGTCGGCTCCCTCCCAGCGCGCCAAGGTGAGCGACCCCGCGCGCAACGTCGCGTTCGACGTCCTGCAGGAGGTCGCGTCCTCCGACGCCTACGCGAACCTCGTCCTGCCGCCCCTGCTGCGTGTGCGCGGCATCCGCGGGCGCGACGCGGCCTTCGCGACCGAGCTCGCCTACGGCACCCTGCGCCTGCGCGGGCGCTACGACGCGATCATCTCCCGCTGCGTGGACCGCCCGCTCGACCAGGTCGACCCGAACGTGCTCGACCTCCTGCGCCTGGGTGCCCACCAGCTCCTGGGCATGCGCGTGGCCCAGCACGCGGCCGTCTCGGAGACCGTGGGCCTGGCCCGCGCCCGCGCCGGGGCGGGCAGCGCCCAGTTCGTCAACGCGGTCCTGCGCAAGATCTCACGCTCGACCCTCGAGGAGTGGCTCGAGGCCATCTCCGCGGACGCGCCCGACGACGTCACGCGCCTCGCGATCACCCAGTCCCACCCCGTGTGGATCGCGCGCGCCATGCGCGAGGCCCTGGTCGGCACGGGGCGCTCGGCCGACGACCTGGCCGAGCTGCTCGAGGCCGACAACACCGCACCCCGGGTGACGCTCGTGGCGCGCCCCGGCCTGGTCGGCCGCGAGCGCCTCGCGCGCGAGGTCACGCACGACGTGCGCGGGGACGCCACCACGTCGCCCGGGCGCTGGGCGCCCACGGCCCTGGTCCTGTCCGGCTCGGACCCGGCCGCTATCCCCGCGGTCCGCCACGGGGCCGCAGGCGTCCAGGACGAGGGCAGCCAGCTCGTGACGCTCGCGTTCGCGGCCACGCCCACGCAGCCGGCAGGACGCACGGGCGCCGGCGGTCCGGGGGCCGAGACCTCCGACGGCCCCGCCAACCCCGACGAGCGCTGGCTCGACCTGTGCGCCGGCCCCGGCGGCAAGGCCGCGCTCCTGGCGTCCCTCGCGGGCGAGCAGGGCGCGCGCATCGTCGCGAACGAGCTCGCCCCGCACCGGGCCCGCCTGGTCGAGCAGGCGCTCGCGGCCGTGCCCGCGGACGCGGTCGAGCGCGTGCAGGTCGGCGACGGGCGCCGGGTGGGGGTCGAGGAGCCCGGCGCGTACGACCGCGTCCTGGTCGACGCGCCCTGCACCGGTCTGGGGGCGCTGCGCCGGCGCCCCGAGTCGCGCTGGCGCCGCACCCCCGGCGACATCGCGACCCTCACGACGCTGCAGCGCGAGCTGCTCGGCTCGGCCCTGGACGCGGTGCGCCCGGGCGGCGTCGTCGGGTACGTCACGTGCTCCCCGCACCTGGCGGAGACCCAGCTCGTGGTCAAGGACGTCCTGGCCGGGCGCGACGACGTCGAGGTGCTCGACGCGGCCGCGGCCGTGCGGCAGGTCGCCGGGGACGACATCCCCCTCGCGGACCGCACCGACGTGCAGCTGCTGGCCGCACGTCCACGGGACCGACGCGATGCACCTGACGCTGCTGCGCCGTCGGGCCTGAGCGCTGGCGTCCCCGGCCGGTCCGGGTGGTGAGGGCCACCCGGACCGGCCCTTCCGCGTCTCCGCACGCGCAGCGGGCGCCCTCTAGGCTGGTGCCCATGTCCGCACTCATCGCCCCCAGCATCCTGTCCGCCGACTTCGCGAACCTCGAGCGCGACCTGGGCGCGATCGCGACCGCCGACTACGCGCACGTCGACGTGATGGACAACCACTTCGTGCCCAACCTGACCCTGGGGCTGCCGGTCTTCGAACGCCTGGCCCAGGTGTCGCCCGGTGCCGATCGACGCGCACCTGATGATCGCCGACCCGGACCGCTGGGCCCCCGGCTACGCCGAGGCCGGCGCCGCGTCCGTCACCTTCCACGCCGAGGCCGCCACGGCCCCCGTGCGCCTGGCACGCGAGCTGCGCCGCCTGGGCTCGCGCGCGGGCCTCGCGCTGCGCCCCACCACGTCGGTCGAGCCGTTCCTGGACCTGCTGCCCGAGTTCGACATGCTCCTGGTCATGACGGTCGAGCCGGGCTTCGGCGGGCAGCCCTTCCTCGAGGGCACGCTGCCCAAGATCCGCCGCATCCGCGACGCCGTCTCCGAGGCCGGCCTCGACGTGTGGATCCAGGTCGACGGCGGCGTCTCGCGCGCCACGATCGAGCGCGCGGCCGAGGCCGGCGCCAACGTGTTCGTCGCGGGCTCGGCGGTCTACGGGGCGGAGAACATCCCCGAGGAGATCGCGGCCCTGCGGGCGCTCGCGGAGGGCCACGCGCACTGACGTCGTTCACATCGGTCCAGCCCGCGGGACGGGCCGGCCCGCGTGCCCGCCGCCCGACGCCGGTGTGGCATGCTGGGTGGAGACGAGAAGCCGGGCCCGGCGCGCACCTTCGGTGGGCGAGGTCCGGGCTCGACAGCATGAGCAGTACGCACACACGTGCTCCGGGGTCGGTGTAATTCCGAGCCGGCGGTGACAGTCCGCGACCCGCGCCTCGGCGTGGTTGACCTGGTGGAACTCCAGGACCGACGGTGAAAGTCCGGATGGGAGGAAGTACGTGGCGGCGCGGGGCGGAGCCCTGTGCCGTGGTGCCGTGACGTCCGTGGACCCTCGGGTCCCGCGGCGTCCGCCACCCCTCACCCCGGAGCGTCGTGCTCACCGGGAGGAGGACGTATGGGCGCCAGGCCCACCCTGACGATCGACGCCGCGATGGTGCGCGCGCTCGAGCTGGCCGCGCGCGGTCCGGCGCACGGCCCCAACCCGCGCGTGGGCTGTGTCGTGCTGGGGCCCGCGCCCCGCCCGCTGGACTCCCTGCCCGACGCCGCCGCGCGCGGCCCCGTGGACGACGCACCCCGGGCGCTGCTCGCGGAGGGCTTCCACCAGGGAGCGGGCACCGCGCACGCCGAGGCCGCGGCCCTGGCCGACGCACGTGCGCGCGGCGTGGACGTGCGCGGCGCGACGGCCGTGGTCACGCTCGAGCCGTGCAACCACACCGGGCGCACCGGGCCGTGCGCGCAGGCGCTGCTGGACGCGGGCGTGGCCGAGGTCGTCTACGCCGTGGGCGACCCGAACCCCGTCGCCACCGGGGGAGGCGAGCGACTGCGCGCGGCCGGCGTCCGCGTCGCCGCGGGGCTGCGCGAGGCCGAGGGCGAACGGCTGCTCGGCCCGTGGCTGGTCGCGGTGCGCCGAGGGAGCCCGTACGTGACCCTCAAGCTCGCCTCGACCCTGGACGGGCGCGTCGCCGCGGCGGACGGCACCTCGCAGTGGATCACCGGACCGGCCGCGCGCGAGCACGCCCACCGGGTGCGCGCGCAGGTCGACGCGATCCTCGTGGGCACCGGCACGGTCGTGGCCGACGACCCGTCTCTCACGGCGCGCACCACCGTCGCCTCGCCCGCGAGCGCCGCCCCCGGCGGCGAGCGGGTGGTCGGGCTGGAGCCCGGGCTTGCTGACCATCAACCGGTGAGAGTCGCTGGTGGGGTGGTCGGGCTGGAGCCCGGGCTTGCTGACCATCAACCGGTGAGAGTCGTCGTCGGGCTCCGTGACCTTCCTGCGCACGTGCGGCTCGCGCCGGGCGGGGCCTGGACCGCCGACGGCGGTGGGCCGGTGCTGCACCTGCGCACGCGCGACGTGCGGGCCGTGCTGGCCGACCTGGGCGCGCGCGAGGTGCGTCACGTCCTGGTCGAGGGCGGGCCCGGCCTGGCGACCGCGTTCCTCGTGGCCGGGGTCGTCGACGAGATCCACGCCTACCTGGCGCCCGTGCTGCTGGGGGCGGGCCTGGGGTCGGTGGGCGACCTGGGCGTGACCACGCTCGCGGGCGCTCCCCGCTTCGTCACGCACGACGTGCGCCGCCTGGGCGAGGACGTCCTGGTCGTGGCCCGCGCCTCGCCCCCCGTGTCCGCACGTCTGCCGAGCACCGTCCCCCGCACCACCCCCGAACAGGAGAGCTGATGTTCACCGGAATCGTCGAAGAGATCGGTACGGTCCGCGAGATCGCGTTCCCGGGCGGACAGGAGTCCGACGCGGTACTGACCGTGCACGGACCCCTGGCCACCTCGGACGCGCACCTGGGCGACTCGATCGCGGTCAACGGCGTGTGCCTGACCGTGACGGGTGTAGGGCAGGACGGCACGTTCACGGCCGACGTGATGCCCGAGTCGCTGCGCCGCACCGCGCTCGGCGACCTGGCCGCGGGCTCGCCCGTGAACCTCGAGCGGGCCGTGCGCGCCGACACGCGTCTGGGCGGGCACATCGTCCAGGGCCACGTCGACGGCGTCGGCGAGCTGGTGAGCCGCACGCCCGGCGCGCGGTGGGACGACCTGGTCCTGTCCGCGCCCGCGGGTCTGACCCGCTACGTCGCGGAGAAGGGCTCGATCACGGTCAGCGGCGTCTCCCTGACCGTGACGCACGTGGGCCCCTCGACGTTCGGGGTCTCCCTGATCCCCACCACGCTCGAGGCCACGATCCTGGGATCGCTCGTGCCGGGGGACCGGGTCAACCTCGAGGTCGACGTGATCGCGAAGTACGTCGAGCGCCTGCTCGGCGCCCGCGCGCCCCACGGGGACGGCGCCCCGGGTGCGGGGACCCCCTCGACCGCCGCCGACCTGCTCGGCACGAGCGCAGCACAGGAATGAGCACCGCCATGAACACCGTCCCGGGAAGCCACCGCGCCGCCGAACCCGCCGTCCCTGCTGTCCCTGTCGCGGGCCCGCACGTGGACCCCGTGCGCACCGGCACGATCGAGGAGGCGCTGGACGCGATCCGCGCGGGACGCCCCGTCCTGGTCGCCGACTCCCCGGACCGTGAGAACGAGGCCGACGTGATCTTCGCGGCCCGCAGCGTGACCCCCGAGTGGGTCGCGTGGACGATCCGCCACTCCTCGGGCTACCTGTGCGCGCCCATGCCGGCCGCGCGCGCCGACGCCCTGGACCTGCCTCTCATGGTCCCCCACAGCCAGGACCCGCGACGCACGGCGTACACGGTCACCGTGGACGCGGCCACGGGCGTGACCACGGGCATCTCGGCGGCCGACCGGGCCCGGACCCTGCACGTCCTGGCCGACCCGGCCTCGGGATCGGTCGACCTCATCCGTCCCGGGCACGTCCTGCCCCTGCGGGCCGTGCCCGGCGGGGTCCTGCACCGTGCCGGGCACACCGAGGCCGCCGTCGACCTGGTGCGTCTGGCCGGGGTGGGCGAGGTCGGGGGGATCGCCGAGCTCGTCAACGACGACGGCACCATGATGCGGCTCGACGACGCCGCGCACGCCGCCGCGGAGGCGGGCCTGGTCCTGATCACCATCGCGGACCTCATCGCGTGGCGCCGCGAGCACGACCCCGTGGTGCCCGAGCAGGAGACCGGACCGGGGACCACGCCGCGCGTGCAGGCCACGAGCGTCGCGGACCTGCCCACCGCGCACGGCCACTTCCGCGTCCACGGCTATCGCGACCTGCGCACGGGGGCCGAGCACGTGGCCCTGGTGCCCGTGGCGGTGCCCGCCGGGGGAGGAGGCGCGCCCGACCCGGCGACGGGCGCCGCGGGCACGACCCCGCTCGTGCGCGTGCACTCCGAGTGCCTGACCGGGGACGCGTTCGGGTCGCTGCGCTGCGACTGCGGCCCCCAGCTGCAGGCCTCCATGGAGCGTGTGGCCGCCCAGGGCGGGGCCGTGGTGTACCTGCGCGGGCACGAGGGCCGTGGGATCGGCCTGCTCGCCAAGATCGGCGCCTACGAGCTCCAGGACGCGGGCTTCGACACCGTGCAGGCCAACCTCGAGCTCGGCTGGCCCGTGGACCGGCGCGAGTACGGGGCCGCGGCCGCGATCCTCACCGACCTGGGCCTGGACCGCGTCACGCTGCTGACGAACAACCCGGCCAAGGTCACGGGCCTGGCGGCGCACGGTATCGACGTCGTGGACGCCCACCGGCTCGAGGTCGGGCACGGCGAGCACAACCACGGGTACCTGATGACCAAGAAGGTCGCGATGGGCCACCTCCTGGACACCCTGGAGATCACGCCCGAGCAGGGCACCGGGCCCGCCCCCACCACACCCACCACACCCACCACACCCACCACCGAGGAGAGCGACAGATGAGCGGCGCAGGAGCACCCCAGATCACCGTCGACGGCACCGGGCTACGGATCACCGTGGTCGCCGCCAGCTGGCACACCGAGGTCATGGACGGCCTCCTCGCAGGAGCCCGCCGGGCGCTCGCGGCCGCGAACGTCACGCACGTCAAGGAGGTCCGGGTCCCTGGCTCGTTCGAGCTGCCCGTGGCCGCGGCACGGGCAGCCGAGCGCGGCGCGGACGCGGTGATCGCGCTCGGGGTCGTCATCCGCGGAGGGACCCCGCACTTCGAGTACGTGTGCTCGGCCGCGACCACGGGCCTGACGGACGTCTCGGTGCGCACGGGCGTCCCGGTGGGCTTCGGGGTCCTCACGTGCGACGACGAGCAGCAGGCGCTGGACCGTGCGGGGCTGCCGGGCTCGCGCGAGGACAAGGGGGCCGAGGCCGTGGAGGCGGCGATCGCGACCGTCGTCGCGCTGCGCGACCTCTGAGGTTCGTCCGGCGGGTCGTCGACGGGCCCGCCGGCCGGTCGCGGGCCGCCCGGTGACCGGTGGGCGGGACGGTTGGGCCCGCCGGTCACCGGGCGACTACCCTGGTCGGGTGAAGACGTTCGAAGGGCTGTTCGCCGAGCTCACCGAGAAGGCCACCACCCGACCCGCCGGTTCCGGCACGGTCGCGGAGCTGGATGCCGGTGTCCATGCGATCGGCAAGAAGATCGTCGAGGAGGCCGCCGAGGTATGGATGGCGGCCGAGTACGAGGGTGACGACAAGACGGCCGAGGAGGTCTCCCAGCTCCTGTACCACGTGCAGGTGCTGCTCCTGGCCAAGGGCCTGACCCTGCAGGACGTGTACAAGCATCTGTGAGCCCGGCCAGGTCCGGGTCCAGGGGGAGGCGCACGGGGGCTCAGGCACCCGGGTCGCTTCCCTCACGCATGTCCGTCGTCCGCAGTCGTCCACCGTCCGTCCCCGCGCCGGCCGTCGCCCGCGCACCGACCGGGTGATCGGTCGTCCCGACCGCCCCGTTCCCCGACCTCCCCAAGAAACGCGAGGATCTCGTGCTCCGCATCGCCGTCCCCAACAAGGGCTCCCTGTCCGAGCCCGCCGTCGACATGCTCCGCGAGGCCGGCTACCGCCAGCGCCGCGACACCCGTGAGCTCGTGCTCGCGGACCCGGACAACGACGTCGAGTTCTTCTTCCTGCGCCCGCGCGACATCGCGGTCTACGTGGGCACCGGCACGGTCGACGCCGGCATCACGGGCCGCGACCTGCTGCTCGACTCGGGGGCCGACGCCGTCGAGCACATGCAGCTCGGCTTCGCGGGCTCCACGTTCCGTTACGCGGCCCCCGTGGGCACCATCACCTCCCTCGACCAGGTCGAGGGCCTGCGCGTGGCCACGTCCTACGAGGTCCTGGTGGAGAACCACCTGCGCGCCCACGGCGTCACGGCCTCGGTCGTGCACCTGGACGGCGCGGTCGAGTCCGCCGTCCAGCTCGGCATCGCGGACGTCGTCGCGGACGTCGTCTCCACGGGCACGACCCTGCGCGGAGCGGGCCTGGAGGTCTTCGGCGACCCGATCCTGAAGTCCGAGGCCGTCCTGATCCGCCCGGCCTCGGTGAGCGACGACGCAGTCTCCGCAGGCCTGGAGACGCTCACGCGCCGGCTCCTGGGCGTCCTCACGGCCCGTCAGTACGTCCTGATGGACTACGACGTGCCCGCGCACCTCGTCGAGGCCGCGGTGGCCCTCACGCCCGGCCTGGAGTCCCCGACGGTCTCCCCGCTGCACGACCGCGACTGGGCAGCCGTGCGCGCCATGGTGCGCCGCGACCAGACGAACAAGCTCATGGACGCCCTCTACGAGGTCGGGGCACGCGCGATCCTCGTGACCTCGATCCACGCCTGCCGCCTCTGAGACGTACGAGCCCCTGACCGGTCACGTCGCCCGGTGACCCCGCGAGGCTCGCGGGGTCACCGGGCGACGTCGTCCCGCCTCATCGTCCAGGGCGCTCGTCGCTCGCGAGCACCTGGTACATGGCGTGGTCCTGCCAGCGGCCCGCGATCCGCAGGTAGCCGGGGGCCAGTCCGTACCGGGTGAACCCGTTGCGTTCGAGCACCCGCTGGGAGGCGGTGTTGTGCACGAGCGTCTCGGCCTGCACGCGGTGCAGCCCCAGCGGCCCGAACGCGTGATCGACCATCTCGCCCACGGCCGCGGTCGCCAGGCCCCGCCCGTTGTGCGCCTCGTCGACCCAGTAGCCCAGCGCGCACGAGCGCAAGGCTCCCCGCACGATCCCCGAGGCGATGATCCAGCCCACGACCCGCCCGGCCTCGCTCACCACGACCCGGGCCGCGACGCCCCCCGCACGTTCCTGCGCGAGCGCCGCAGCGACGCTCGCCTGCTGGCCCGCGAGCGTGAACCACTCCTCGGGGCGCTCGGGCTCGAACGGGGCGAGGAACGCCCGGTTGGCGCGCAGCAGGTCGGCCAGGGCGGGAGCGTCGTCGGAGCGCAGGGCGCGGGTGGTGGGCACGACCCATGGTCCCTCACCCCGCACCCGCGTCCTGCGGCGAGGTCACGGGGTGGACGCAGGTGCCCCCGTCCAGGGCATCGACCCTGCCCCGCGCACGGGGCAGGATGGAGACGTGAGCAGCCACGTCGCACCGGCCGCCGGGGACCTTCCCGGCGACCCCTACGCCCCCTTCCGGCCCCGCTGGGGCACCGCGGTCGCCTACACGGCCGCGGTCGTGATCCTGGCCGGGTGCACGTTCGTCGCCCTGGTCGCCACGGGCCCCGGGACCGGTTCCGGGTGGAACAAGGCCGCCACGATCGGGGTCGGGGCATTCTGCGCACTGATCCTGTGGCGCCTGGGGCAGGTCCGGGCCACCGTCACCCCCGAACAGCTCACGGTCCACAACATCGTCTTCACCCGCCGCCTGGACTGGGCCGAGGTCGTCTCCGTGCGTTTCGGCCCCGGTGACCCCTGGGTGCGCCTGGACCTCTCGGACGGCAAGGCGCTCGCGGTCATGGGCATCCAGCGCGCGGACGGGGCGCGACGCAGCGAGAACGAAGCCGCTCGCCTCGCGGCCCTCGCCCAGGCCCTGGGCGAGGCGCCCGAGGACTGACGCGGCGCCGTCGGGCATCCTGCCGGCCCGCCCCCGAGCGTCGGCCCGAGCCCGGGCCCCGGCAACGCGTGAGGGCCCCCAGAACCGTCAGGTTCTGGGGGCCCTCACGTCGTGCTCAGCGGCCCGAGGTCAGGCCGAGGAGGAGATCAGCGCTCACCCGTGCGGTAACGGGGAGCCTTGCGCTCGCCGCCACGCTCGGGACGCTCGTCGTAACGACCGGCCGGGCCATGGCCCGAGTAGCCGCCCGAACGGGGAGCCGAACCACCGGCGCGAGGGGCACGGGCACCCTGCGGGGCGCCCTGGTCGACCTGGATGCGCAGCGACTTGCCCGCGACACGAGCACGCGAGATGCGGTCGATCGTGGCCGAGTCGAGCGGCGTCGCGATGTCCACCAGGGAGAAGCTCGGGAAGATGTCGATCTTGCCGAGGTCCTTGCCGTTGAGGCCGCCCTCGTTCGTCAGAGCACCGACGATGCCGGACGGCTGGGCCCCGTGCGTGTGCCCGACGGCCAGACGGTACCGGGTGCCCACGGCGTCGCGGCGAATGCCACGCTCACCGCCACGACCACCCTCGCGCGGGCCGCGCGAGTCACGGTCGCCGTACGGGCGCGACTCACGCTCGCGACGGGCGTTCTTGGCCTCGGCACGCTGCGCCTCGAAGAGCTCCTGCTCCTCGCGGGCCTTGGGGCCGTCGTCACCGACCGACAGCGCGACCAGCACGGCCGCCAGGTCGACGGGGTCCACGTCCGACTCGGCGACGTACGCCGCGACCAGGTCGCGGTACATCGACAGGCGACCGGCAGCCTGGCGCTCGGCGACCTGACCCAGGATGCGGCGCGCCTTGTGCGCGGACACGTCCGCGGGGGAGGGCACGTCGACCTCCTCGAGCGTCGCGCGGATCGTCTTCTCGATGAACTTCAGACGGTTGCGCTCGCCCGGGGTCACGAAGCTCAGGGCCTCGCCCGTGCGCCCGGCACGGCCCGTACGACCGATGCGGTGCACGTACGCCTCGGGCTCGCCCGGCAGGTCGAAGTTCACGACCAGACCGATGCGGTCCACGTCCAGGCCGCGCGCCGCGACGTCCGTCGCGACCAGCACGTCCAGCGCACCCGAGCGCAGACGCTCGACGATCTTCTCGCGGTCCTTCTGCGCCACGTCACCCGAGATCGTGGCCGCCGAGATGCCGCGCTCGACGAGAGCCGAGCCGACCTCCTCGGCCGCGCCACGGGTACGGGTGAACACGATCGCCGCGTCGGCGTCCGAGGTCGCGAGCACGCGCACCAGGGCACCGGTCTTGTGACGGAACGGCACCACCGAGTACGTCTGACGCACCGAGGTCACCGTCGAGGACTGGCGGGTGACCGCGATCTCGACCGGGTCGTTCAGGTGCTGAGCGGCCACGCGACGGATCGGGGCCGGCATCGTCGCGGAGAACAGGGCGACCTGACGCTCGCGCGGAGCCTGGCCGAAGATCTTCTCGACGTCCTCGGCGAAGCCCATGCGCAGCATCTCGTCGGCCTCGTCCAGGACCAGGTATCGGATGTCGTCCAGCACCAGGCTGCGACGCTCCAGGTGGTCCATCACGCGGCCAGGGGTCCCGACGACGATCTGGGCGCCACGCTGCAGCGCACGCTGCTGAGGCTGGTAGGGGGAGCCACCGTAGACCGCGACGACCTCGATGCCCGGCACGTGCTTGGCGAACGACTCGATCGCCTCGGCGACCTGCATCGCGAGCTCACGCGTCGGTGCCAGGACCAGGCCCTGGACACGGCCCAGGTTCGGGTCGATCGCGGCCAGCATCGGCAGACCGAACGCCGCCGTCTTGCCCGTGCCGGTCTGGGCGACGCCCGTGATGTCACGCCCCGAGAGCAGCGCCGGGATCGCCCGCTCCTGGATGGCGGAAGGAATGGTGAAGCCCAGGTCCGTCACGGCCTGGAGGATGTTCGAGGGCAGACCGAGGTCCGCGAACGTGGGGCCCGACTGCTCGGCGGGAGCCGGCGTCTGGGCGGCCTCGACCTGGTCGAGGGCGTGCATGGGCGCAGAGGTGTCAAGAGACATAGAGATGTGTTCAACCGTTTCGCTGAGGGTGGGAGTTACGCGTGGTTGCCAAGTCGGCTCTCCACTGGCCGCACTCCCGAACACACACCGTGACTCGCCCGCGCAACGAAGCGGCAGGCCACACTCACACGAACACGCGGGAACAGCGACGAACTCCAGATTGTGCTGCCAGTCTACGCGACACCCGTCCCCGGCAGGGGTCGGGAACCCGGTGACCTCCACCACAAGCCTCCGGAGGGCCGTGCCGACCGTGGGACGCGGGCCGACCAGCACACGGACAACGCCCCGCGCCCGTGCGGAGTTCCGGGGGACAGCTGTCACACACGCCACGTCCCACACAAAACAGGTCAAACCCGGAAGAACACCCCGGGCGCCACAGCAAATGCCTCACCAACCCGCCCCCACGCCCCTAGGATGACCACCCGTAGGATGACAACCGACAAGCGATGCGCAAGACGCAGTGAGCAACGGACGGTGGGCGTGGCACCAGGGCAAGAGGTCAGCTCGCGCATCCTCACCATCCCCAACGCCATCAGCTTCCTCCGGCTCGCCCTCGTCCCCCTCTTCGCCGTCCTCATCGTCCGCGGCGACGACGCCTGGGCGCTCGCGGTCCTCGCGTTCTCCGGGGCCTCGGACTGGCTCGACGGCGTCCTCGCCCGGCGACTGGACCAGGTCACCAAGCTCGGGCAGATGCTCGACCCGGCAGCCGACCGGCTCTTCATCTTCGTGACCCTCCTCGGCCTCGCCTGGCGCGACGTCGTGCCCCTGTGGCTGGTGCTCGTCATCGTGGCCAGGGACCTGACGCTGCTCGCCCTGCTGCCGGCGCTCACGCGCCACGGGTACGGACCGTTGCCCGTGAGCTTCGTGGGCAAGGCCGCGACGTTCGCGCTGCTCTACGCCTTCCCGCTCCTCCTGCTGGCCGAGAGTCCCGGTGCGCTGGGGGCAACGGCCTCGATCATCGGTTGGGCGTTCACCTGGTGGGGAGTCGGTCTCTACTGGCTCGCCGGGTTCCAGTACGTCCGCCAGACCCGCCAGACCCGCCAGCTCCTCGCCCCGAGCCACCGCTCCGACCCCCAGGACACGGCCGCAGGATGACCCACGCTCCCCGCAACGACGCGCCCGCATCTCGCCGACCCCCACGGGTCGACGCCTCGATGACCCTGCTGACCGAGGTCATGGACCGCCCCCTCGACCCCGGCTACGCCGAGGCCGCCGCGCGCCGCGAGAGCGGCGAGCAAGGATCGAAGGGCCCGCGTGCCTGGCTCCTCGTCGTGACGCTGGGCGTCCTGCTGGGCTTCGTCACGACGGCGGCCACGGTCGACCTCAGGGCTCCCCAGGGGTCCGCCATCATCGCCCGGCAGGTCCTCGAGAACGAGATCACCGACCGACGGGCGGCCGTCGACGAGCTCGCTGCACGCGCCACGGCCCTCAGTGAGGAGACCGAGGCCCTCCAGAACATCGCGCTCTCCGACGTCGACCCCGCCCTCCTGGAGTCGCTCAAGGTCGACGGCGTGGCCAACGGCTCGATCGCCGTGACAGGGCCGGGGATCGTCGTGACGCTCAAGGACGCACCGGCGGGGCTCGGCGCGTCCGACGAGGACTCGTTCCAGAAGAAGGTCCAGGACATGGACCTCCAGCACGTCGTCAACGGCCTCTGGGCCTCGGGAGCGGAGGCGATCGCGATCAACGGCCAGCGCCTGACCCCGCTCAGCGCCGTGCGCAGCGCGGGCGAGGCGATCCTCGTGGACCTCCAGCCGCTGATCGGCCCGTACCGCGTCGAGGCGATCGGCGATCCGGACACCCTCGAGACCACGTTCGCCCGGTCGGCGGCACAGGACTATCTGATGACCATCAGCCAGGCCTGGGGCATCCAGCAGAGCCGCGTCGCGCAGAGCAAGCTCTCGCTCCCCGGGAACGGGGTTCAGCGCCTGTACTACGCGCACGCCGTAGACTCCACGGCAACCGGGGGCGACGAGCCCTCGGGCACCGACAGTTCACCCGCAGAGCAGGAGAGCACGGAATGATCGCAGTCGTCGGACTGGTCCTGGGTGTCGTGGCGGGGCTCGTTCTCCAGCCCACCGTGCCCGTAGCGCTCCAGCCCTACCTGCCCATCGCGGTGGTCGCCGCGCTGGACGCTCTCTTCGGCGGCCTGCGCGCCATGCTCGACGGGCTGTTCGACGACAAGGTGTTCCTTGTCTCGTTCCTGTCCAACGTCGTCGTGGCGGCACTCATCGTGTTCCTCGGCGACCAGCTCGGGGTGGGCACGCAGCTCTCGACGGGCGTCGTCGTCGTCCTCGGCATCCGCATCTTCTCCAACGCTGCCGCCATCCGCCGGCACCTGTTCAAGGCGTAGGCCCGCGATGGCTCAGCAGCCGGTGCCTGACGACGCAGCACTGCCCGAGGACACCCCGGTCGACGAGACCCCGCAGGGCGACACCGCAGACCCGCAGGGCGACACCGTGGCAGAAGAGTCCGAGCCCTCGCCCACCACGGACGAGGCGGCGGCGTCGGGCGCGATCGATCCCGACGCCCCCGCCGGACCGGACGAGGCTCCCGCGCCTGTCGGAGCGATCGAGCCCGAGACGCCCGTCGCGGTCGTCGGTGCGTCCGCCGCGCCGCAGGACGACGACCGCGCAGACGCCGCGACCGACGACCCCGGTGCGATCGGCCGGCTGCCGGACGCCGATCCAGCGGTTCCGGCCCCGGCCCCGGAGGGGGCCGCCGACGACGCAGGACGGGCCCCCGCGGGTACGTCTGTCGACCCGGACCACGCTGCCCACGAGGCACCGACGGCAACAGGCGCCACCGAGGTGGCCCCTGCCGCGCTGGGGACGCCCAGTGCGCCGGCCGAGGCCGCTGAGGCCGCAGCACCGGGCGGGGGAGACGTCGTCGGGCAGGACGCCCCGGTCGAGCCGCGGCCCGCCCCGCGTCCGACGGCGCACGGTCGCCACGAGGCGGCCACGTCGCCCCCCGCAGACGCTCCAGGAGGGTGGTCCAGACTCGGGCACGCGATGCGTCCCCAGCTCACGCGCTCCAAGCTGCTCGCAGGTCTCCTGTGCGCGCTGCTCGGTTTCGCGCTCGCCGTCCAGGTGAGCCAGACGCAGGAACAGCAGCTCTCGTCGTTGAGGCAGAGCGACCTGGTGCGCATTCTCGACGAGGTCACGCAGCGCGCGAACGAGCTCGAGGAGCGGGTCGCGACGCTCCAGTCGACGCGAGACGAGCTCAAGTCGGGTTCGGGTCAGCAGCAGGCGGCCCTCGAGCTGGCGCAGAAGCAGTCCGAGACCCAGGGGATCCTCTCTGGCCGGCTGCCCGCCGAGGGCCCGGGGATCAAGCTGTCGATCGTCGAGCCCGGCCAGCCGCTCACGGCTCCCAAGATGTTCAACATCCTCGAGGAGCTGCGCAACGCGGGAGCCGAGGTCGTCGAGGTCAACGGCGTCCGCCTCGTCACTAGCAGCTACTTCGAGGACAGGGACGGCGGGATCGTCGTCGACGGCCAGAGGATCACCTCGCCCTACCGGTGGACCGTGATCGGCGACCCGTCGACGCTCGAGACGGCACTCGAGATCCCTGGTGGGGCCATGGCCACGGTCCGGACCGCCGGTGCGGTACCGACGATCACCCAGGAGGAGCTCGTGACGATCGACGCGACGCGTGAGCCGCAGGCCCCGCGGTTCGCGACCCCGGTCCCCGCCGAGGACGGCAGCTGACCCCTCGTCATGCCTCCTGACATGCACGGATTCTTCTCTCGGACCCGTCCGTCGGGGTAGGTTGGTCGCGTTGGAGGACATTCTCCGCCTCGCCGTGTTCCCTGTGCTCGAGGGACCGGTAGGTGTAGTAACTTCCCCCCAAGGCATTTTGCTCTGAATGCGTAAAAACTCCCGAGGAGGCGAGATGACCACTCCAGGTGAATCTGCGGAGCCGCGCCGGGGAGGCAGCGATACGACCGTCACGTTCGGACGAATCGAGCTTCCGATCGACGACGGCCTGCAGCCGGGCAGCCTCACCGCTGAGGAACAGACCGCCATCTCGGCACTGCCGCGCCATTCTGCGCTGCTCGTCATGCAGCGCGGTCCTGCCGTCGGCTCGCGCTTCCTGCTGGACGCCGACCGGGTCGTCGCGGGCCGTAGCGAGCACGCTGACATCTTCCTCGACGACGTCACGGTCTCGCGCAAGCACGCCGAGTTCGTGCGTGAGGGCGGACAGTTCGTCGTGCGTGACATCGGCTCCCTCAACGGGACCTACGTGAACCGTAACCGCGTGGACGCGGTGGGCCTGGTGACCGGGGACGAGGTCCAGATCGGCAAGTACCGCATGACTTTCTACGCCAGCCCGGTCCTGGACGGGCCCGCGGGCCCGGCGGAAGGCGCGGCAGAGCACCCGTGAACCAACCGGCACGTTCCCCCTGGGGACACGACGACCGGTTCGGCGGGGCCGGTGCGCACGCCGCACGAGCCCTGGCGGACCACGAGGCCGAGGACTCCGTCGCGAGATGGCCTCACGGGATCTCGCGGCGCGCGACCATGCGAATCTCCGACGTGCTGCGCGCTCTGCGCACGGAGTTCCCAGGGGTCAGTCACTCCAAGCTGCGCTTTCTCGAGGAGCAGGGGCTGATCGATCCTGAGCGGACCCCGTCCGGCTACCGGCAGTACAGCCCGGCCGACGTCGAGCGCCTGCGGTACGTGCTGCTCGAGCAGCGGGACCGCTACCTCCCGCTCAAGGTCATCAAGGAGAACCTGGCCGCCCTCGACGAGGGCGACGTCGTGGAGAACCCCGCACCCCGGCTCGCCACGAGCGGGGGCGAGCCCGAGCGCGCGCAGACGCGGCAGAAGTACACCGTCGCGAGCCTGGCCTCGACCGCCGAGGTGGACGTCTCTCTCGTCGAGGCGCTCATCTCCGCGGGCGTGCTTCGTCAGGCCCCCGGTGGGCAGCTGGACGCCTGGTCGCTCGAGGTCGTCCAGCTCGCGGCCGCGCTGTCCGAGTACGGTATCGAGCCGCGCCACCTGCGTCTCCTGCGCACCTCGGCCGATCGCCACGTGGGCCTGGTCGAGCAGGTCGTCGCGCCGTGGCGGAGTCAGCAGAGCGCTTCAGCGCGCGCCCACGCCAGCGCACTGGCCGGTGAGGTCGGCGAGCTCTTCGCCAAGCTGCACACCGTCTGGGTCCGCCAGGGAGTGGGCGACCTCACGAACTGAGACACCGTTCGTCTGCGCCCCCGGTACGTCCACACGTACCGGGGGCGCAGTGCGTCCGGGCCACGGACCGGCCCTGCTCCTGACGGGGCGGGCCGCGCGTCGTACGGTGGAGACGTGAGCGACAAGGTGCCGATGGTTCCCGTGGAGGTCCTCGGCGTGCGCCAGCAGCAGGGCGCAGGGCAGGAGATCGTCGTCCTCCTCCTCGATCCGGCGGCCGAGCTCGTGGTGCCGATCATCATCGGGCCGCGCGAGGCGAGTGCGATCGCGATGGCTCAGGCGCATCTGAGCGCCCCCCGGCCCATGACCCACGATCTCCTGAGGAACGTCCTGGACGCACTGCGCGTCGAGCTCGAGCGCGTCGAGATCGTGGCGCTCGACGACGGGATCTTCTACGCCGAGATGGTCCTGGGAACCGGGGTGCGCGTCGACGCGCGGGCGTCGGACGCCATCGCTGTCGCGGTGCGTACAGGGAGTCCCGTCCTGTGCTCGGCGGAGATCGTGGCGCTGGCCGGTGTCGAGCTCGTCGACGGCGAGCAGCAGCGGGAGATGGAGCGGTTCCGGGATTTCCTGGATCACGTGACGCCCGAGGACTTCGGCCCTCCAGAGGAAGGAGAAACGCCTGAAAGCCACGAAAGGGACGTGTAACTTTCATGCTCTACCTGAGACAATAGTTATACAAACGCATAATGTGGACACTCGATCGCGACGTGAGGCCGGAGGTAGCGGTCATGGCCCGGGGGAGCGTTGAGGGCCTCGGAGTCATCCGCGACACGCTTCGGCTTCAGCGGGTCAGTCGTTGACGGCCCCCGGTCACGGGCCTAGCGTGGAGTCCACATCACCCTTGGAGGCACAGTGAACAGCAGCGGTGGAGCCAGCGCGGAGCCGGGTGCTCCCGTTCCCCATGCGGCACAGGGCCTGCTGTTCGGTGAGGACATCACCGAGCACGACACGAACACGGGGTACCGCGGGCCCACGGCGTGCCGGGTCGCCGGCATCACCTATCGACAGCTCGACTACTGGGCGCGCACGGGACTGGTCGAGCCGACCGTCCGACCCGCCAGCGGCTCGGGGACGCACCGCCTCTACGGCTTCCGCGACATCCTCGTCCTGAAGATCGTCAAGCGACTCCTGGACACGGGGGTCTCCCTGCAGCAGATCCGCACGGCCGTCGACCACCTGCGCGAGCGCGGCGTCGAGGACCTCGCGCAGATCACGCTCATGAGCGACGGAGCGAGCGTCTACGAGTGCACGTCGCCGGACGAGGTCGTCGACCTCGTCCAGGGCGGGCAGGGAGTGTTCGGCATCGCCGTCGGCCGGGTCTGGCGCGAGGTCGAGGGCACGCTCAGCGAGATGCCCACCGAGTCGCTCGCAGACACCGACGACGCGCCGAGCGGTCCTACGCAGGACGAGCTGGCGCTGCGCCGTCGGGCACGGTCCGCAGGCTGAACCCCGTTCCCACCGCCCTTCGGCGAGCCCCGCCCTACCTCCGTAGGGCGGGGCTCGCCGCGTGTCACGGGCCACATTCGCGGTCGCTCGCGAGGTTCTGTTGCCCGAACCGTGAAGAACCCGTGCGAAGATCGCCTGTGGGTGTCCCGGCGCACGCCGGAGCGACACCCGTGACGAGCGGGTGCGTGGACCTCTTCTCGCGACGGTCCCGTACCCGACCCACGATGACGGATGGGGTACTTGGTGTTCTCGAAAGTTCTGGTCGCCAACCGCGCGGAGATCGCGGTCCGGGCGTTTCGCGCTGCGTACGAGCTCGGCTCCCGGACGGTGGCCGTCTTCCCCTACGAGGATCGAAACTCCGAGCACCGGCTGAAGGCCGACGAGGCGTACCGGATCGGCGAGGAGGGTCACCCCGTCCGGGCGTACCTCGACATCGAGGAGATCGTGCGCGTCGCCAAGGACGCGGGCGCCGATGCGATCTACCCCGGCTACGGCTTCCTCTCGGAGAACCCGGACCTGGCCCGGGCCTGCAAGGACGCGGGCATCACGTTCGTCGGACCGCCCGCCGAGGTCCTCGAGCTCGCGGGCAACAAGGTCCGGGCGCTCAAGGCAGCGCGCGAGGCCGGGATCCCGGTCCTGGCGTCGAGCGAGCCGTCGTCGGACATCGACGAGCTCATCGCGGCCGCCGACGAGATCGGCTTCCCCATCTTCGCCAAGGCCGTCGCGGGCGGTGGCGGGCGCGGCATGCGCCGCGTCGACCGCCGTGAGGACCTGCCCGAGGCGCTGGCCGCCGCGATGCGCGAGGCCGACGGCGCGTTCGGCGACCCGACCATGTTCCTCGAGCAGGCCGTCCTGCGCCCACGGCACATCGAGGTGCAGATCCTGGCCGACGGCCAGGGCAACGTCGTGCACCTCTACGAACGTGACTGCTCGGTCCAGCGGCGCCACCAGAAGGTCATCGAGATCGCGCCCGCGCCCAACCTGGACCCCGCGGTCCGCGAAGCACTGTGCGCCGACGCCGTGAAGTTCGCACGGTCGATCGGGTACCAGAACGCCGGGACGGTCGAGTTCCTGCTCGACACCGTGGGGGAGCGCGCGGGGCAGCACGTCTTCATCGAGATGAACCCCCGGATCCAGGTCGAGCACACCGTGACCGAGGAGGTCACGGACATCGACCTGGTCTCCTCGCAGATGCGCATCGCTGCGGGGGAGTCGCTCGAGGACCTGGGGATCCGTCAGGAGGACGTCCACGTCAACGGCGCGGCTCTTCAGTCGCGGATCACGACCGAGGACCCCGCGAACGGTTTCCGTCCCGACACGGGCCGGATCGTGGCCTACCGCTCGCCCGGCGGCGCCGGCGTGCGGCTCGACGGCGCGACGGCGACCGCCGGGTCGGAGATCTCGGGCCACTTCGACTCGATGCTGGTCAAGCTCACGTGCCGAGGGCGCGACTACCCGACGGCCGTGCGGCGAGCGCGCCGCGCGCTCGCCGAGTTCCGCATCCGCGGGATCCGCACCAACATCCCGTTCCTGCAGGCCGTCCTGTCGGACGCCGAGTTCATCGCGGGCAACCTGTCGACCTCGTTCATCGACGAGCGCCCCGAGCTGCTCGCCGCACGCGAGAGCGCGGACCGTGGCACCAAGCTCCTGAGCTATCTGGGCGACGTGACCGTCAACCGTCCGCACGGGACGGGCCCCGGCGGGATCGACCCCGCCGCCAAGCTCCCCGCGATCGACCTGTCGATCGCACCCGTGCCGGGCAGCCGGCAGCAGCTCCTGGAGCTCGGGCCCGAGGGCTTCGCCCGCGCGCTGCGCGCCGAGACCGCGGTCAAGGTCACCGACACGACGTTCCGTGACGCCCACCAGTCGCTGCTCGCGACGCGCGTCCGCACGCACGACCTGGTCACGGTCGCCCCCTACGTGGCGCGCATGACACCGCAGCTCCTGTCGGTCGAGGCGTGGGGCGGGGCCACGTACGACGTCGCGCTGCGCTTCCTCGGCGAGGACCCGTGGGCCCGGCTCGCGGCGCTGCGCGAGGCGATGCCCAACGTCGCGCTGCAGATGCTGCTGCGCGGCCGCAACACCGTGGGATACACGCCGTACCCCACCGAGGTGACCGAGGCGTTCGTCCGTGAGGCCGCGGCCACGGGAGTCGACATCTTCCGCATCTTCGACGCGCTCAACGACGTCGAGCAGATGCGCCCCGCGATCGACGCGGTGCGGGCGACGGGAACCGCGGTCGCCGAGGTCGCACTGTGCTACACCGGCAACCTGCTCGACCCGGCCGAGTCCCTGTACACGCTGGACTACTACCTCGAGCTCGCCGACCGCATCGTCGACGCCGGGGCGCACGTGCTGGCGATCAAGGACATGGCCGGCCTGCTGCGCCCTGCGGCCGCCGCCCGTCTCGTCACGGCCCTCCGTGAGCGCTTCGACCTGCCCGTGCACCTGCACACGCACGACACCTCGGGCGGGCAGATGGCGACCCTCATGGCCGCGGTCGCCGCGGGAGTCGACGCGGTCGACGTCGCGAGCGCCGCGATGGCCGGCACCACGAGCCAGCCGTCGATGTCCGCCCTGGTCGCAGGGCTCGAGCACACCGACCGCGACACGGGCCTCTCGCTGCGCGCGGTGTGCGACCTCGAGCCCTACTGGGAGGCCGTGCGCCGCCTGTACGCGCCGTTCGAGTCGGGACTGTCGAGCCCGACCGGACGCGTGTACGAGCACGAGATCCCTGGCGGTCAGCTCTCGAACCTGCGCCAGCAGGCCATCGCGCTCGGCCTGGGGGACCGGTTCGAGCAGATCGAGGCGACCTACGCCGCGGCCGACCGCATCCTCGGCCGGCTCGTGAAGGTGACCCCGTCGTCCAAGGTCGTGGGCGACCTGGCGCTGCAGCTCGTGGCGCGCGGCGCAGACCCGGCCGACTTCGCCGAGAACCCGCAGGACTTCGACATCCCGGACTCGGTCATCGCGTTCCTGGGCGGCGAGCTGGGTGACCCGCCCGGTGGGTGGCCCGAGCCGTTCCGCAGCAAGGCCCTCGCGGGCAGGGTCGTGCGCAATGCCGTCACGCCCCTCACTGTCGAGGACCAGGCGGACCTCGACGGTGACTCGGACGCGCGGCGCAACCGCCTCAACCACCTGCTGTTCGCCGGCCCCACCAAGGAGTACGAGGCGTCACGCGCCGCGTACGGCGACGTGTCGGTGCTGGACACCCAGGCGTACCTCTACGGCCTGACGCCCGGCGAGGAGGTCGAGGTCTCCCTCGATCGGGGGGTCAAGCTCCTGGTGGGGCTCGAGGCCGTCGGTGAGCCCGACGAGCGCGGACGCCGGACGGTGATGTTCTCCCTCAACGGTCAGCTGCGTCCGCTCCAGGTGCGTGACCGGTCGATCGAGGTCGACTCCTCTCTCGCCGAGAAGGCCGACCCCGGCACCCCCGGGCAGATCGCCGCGCCGTTCGCGGGAGCGGTGACGCCCGTGGTCCAGGAGGGCGAGGTCGTCGAGGTCGGGCAGACCGTCGCGACCGTCGAGGCCATGAAGATGGAGGCCGCGATCACGACCCCCGTCGGGGGCACGGTGCAGCGCGTCGCGATCGGCGCGGTCCAGCAGCTCGAGGGCGGAGACCTGGTCCTGGTCGTCGTCTGAACCGGCGAGCGGCCGCGGGCCGGGTCGGCAGCGATGCGCTGCCGACCCGGCCCGCTCCGTCGTCGGGGGAGCGGGCGCCCGACGACGACGCACCGGTGCGTCTCTCCGCGGTGAGCAGCGCTCCTGCGCCACCTCGCGACGCACGCGAGCGCTCACGGCACACTGGAAGCAGGACGTCGCCCCCGACCCAAGGAAGCTCATGCGCCTCACGTTCCACGGCCACTCCTGCGTCGCGCTCGACCACGGCGGGACAACGCTCACGATCGATCCAGGGACGTTCGCCGACACCTCGTCCGCGCTCGTCGACCCCGGGACGCTCCTCGTGACGCACGCCCACCCGGACCACCTCGACGTCGAGGCGGTCCACGAGGCGCTCGAGGAGCATGTCGACCTGGCGTTGATCGGTCCGCAGGCAGTGTTCGACCTGCTGGGCAAGGCGCCCGACGGCCTGAGGTTCCGGGTCGTCGAGCCGGGCGACGTCCTGAACCTGGGCCCGTTCGCCGTACTGGTGGGAGGCGGTCAGCACGCGCTGATCCATCCCGACATCCCACGGGTCGCGAACGTCACCTACCTGTTCTCGGCCGACGGTGCGAGCGTCTATCACCCGGGGGACTCGCTCAGCCCGCCCCTGACGGACCGGCGTCTGGACGTGCTGCTCGCTCCGGTGTCGGCGCCGTGGATGAAGGTGTCGGAAGGCATCGACGTCGTGCGGTCGCTCGACCCGTGGACCGTGGTCCCGATCCACGACGCGATCCTCTCGTCCGCCGGGCTCGGCCTGGTCCACCGCCTGTTCGGGGTGGGGCGCACCGGCGGGACCTACGACTACCGTCCGCTCGAGGTGGGCCAGCACCTCGACGTCACCCCGAGGAGCCGAGCATGACCGAGCAGCAGTCCCACCGTGATCCGGAGGCCGTCGCGCAGGAGCTCCTGCGCGAGCACCCGGAGTTCGACGAGGTGCCTGTCATCGAGATCGACGAGACCGTCCCGCCGCGCCCAGAGGAGGAGATCGCGGACGCGGCGAGGGAGTGAGCTTCTTCGAGCTCTCCTACAGCAGCGGGCGCAGCGGTGTCAGCGCGACCTCGCCCAGCTTGGCGACGATCGACCTGTTCGACCACTCCGTCAGTGTCAGCTCGCGGCAGTTGCTGAGGTCGACGTCGAAGACCTTCTCCATCTGGCCGGCGATCCCGGCGTCGACGATCTCGAGGTTGACCTCGTAGTTGCCCGTCAGGCTGAGGCGGTCGATGTTCGCGGTCCCGATCGTCGTCCAGCGGCCGTCGATCGTCGCGGTCTTGGCGTGGACCATGGCGTCCTTGTAGAGCCAGATCGTGACCCCTCCCCGCAAGAGGGTCGTGTAGAGGCCGCGGGAGAGCCAGTCGGCGACGACGTGGTTCGAACGCTCGGGCACGAGGACCCTGACGTCCACACCTCGTTGCGCCGCCATGAGGAGGGCGTCGAGGATCTCGCGGTCGGGAATGAAGTAGGCCTGCGTGATGTAGATGTGGTCCGAGGCCCTGTCGATCGCGTCGAGGTAGATGCCGCGGATCGGGAAGACGAGGTGCGCAGGCGCGTTGCGTGCCGCGCGGAGCTCGGGGAGCCACAGACGTGAACCGGGGTCCTCGAGAAGTGGTTGGTGCGACTTCCTGTTCGAGTTCCAGAAGTCCACGAAGGCGTTGCGCAGCTCCCAGGTGGACGGACCGTCGAGCCGGATGTGGGTGTCACGCCACTGGGTCGCGTACATCGAGCCGATGTTGTACCCGCCCACGAACCCGATCTCGTCGTCGACCACGAGGATCTTGCGGTGGTCACGCCCGGACTTGCGGACGTTGAGCACCAGGACGCCAGGGCGGAAGACGGGGTACCGGATGACGTGGATGGGGGAGGGGAACGTCAGGAACTCGCGGGGGACCACGAGATTCGCGAAGCCGTCGTAGATGACGAAGACCTCGACCCCGCGTGCGCTGGCCTCGATCAGGGCGTCCTTGAAGTCCTGCCCGAGCTCGTCCCCCTTCCAGATGTACGTCTCGAGCATGATGCGACGCCGAGCCCCGCGGATGGCGGCGAGCATCTCGCGATAGAGGTCGTCGCCATAGGTGAAGATCGTGGTCTCCGTCTCGCCGATCCGGCCCTCGGCCGGGGCCGATCGGGGGAAGCGGCTGGGGTCCGTGACGCGCCGCTTGCGGATGGCGTCGGCGATCACGAGGCCCGTGGCCACCGTCATGGGGACCGCGACCGTGAGAATCGCCGCGCGGGCCATCACCGTTCGGGCAAGCTGGGCGGGAGACGTCTTCGAGGGGCGCACCTGCTCACCGTAGCCTCAGGAGGCCGAGAGCACCCGGAGAAAAGGGGTGACGTTGGTCGTCCCCCTCGCGCCCTCCGCGATGTCAGGGACGTGCCGGGTTGATTTCATCTGTTCTGTCCCTTTCTGGCTGGGACTCGCTTCCCATCTCCGCAGGTAGACCCGTCGAGAGCGGGTGGGACCGGATCGCTGCGGCGAGCTCGCCCTCGATCCGGTCGAGGTAGACGCCCGTGGTCGCGATCGATGCGTGGCCCAGCAGCTCGGCGATGACCTTGACGTCCCATCCCTGGGCGACCAGGAGCGTCGCGGTCGTGTGCCGCAGGGCGTGTGGTGTGGCAGCGCGCCGGTACTCGTCAGGCATGCGGGCGGTGCACCGGTTGAGGAGTGCGCGGATCGCCTGCGCGTCGATGCGTCGCCCCCGCCAGGTGAGCAGGAGGGCACGGGTCGCGTCGGGGTCGCCTGGTCGCCGGGCGAGCAGCTGGGGGCGCAGGCCGGCGAGATACTCCTCGAGCGCGCGCGACAGCGGCTCCGACAGGCTGACCGTGCGGACCGCACCGCCCTTGCCCTTGATGCGCCAGCGGGTCTGGTCGGGCTCGCGCACGAAGTCGTCGACGTCCGCGCGCGCGACCTCCGAGACGCGCGGCCCGAGGATGAGCAGGAGCGCGATGATGAGGCGGTCGCGCAGCGCGAGGTCGTGGTCGGCACGCGGTGGAGGAGACGCGGTCTCCAGGCCAGAGACCGAACCGGGCCCCGGCCCGCGGGGCTTGGTGCTCGCGGTGACAAGGAGCGCCTGGGCTGCCGTCGCCGACAGCGCCGTCCGCGCGACGCGCAGGCCTCCACGGAGCCTGGCCGGGGGAGAGGCCCACTGCATCGGATCGGCCTGGACCCACCCGTCGCGTGCAGCGTGCGTGAAGAAGCGGGAGATCGACTGCCGGAAGCGGTTCACGGTCGCCGCCGACCGCCCGGGACCGTCGGGTTTCGTCCGTGGGTCCGCGTACCGGCCGTCAGGGGTGATCTGGTAGCGCAGGAGGAAGTCGTCGATGTCCTCGCCGGTGATGTCGTCGAGGATCGTCTCCGGTCCGGCGAGCACGGCGAGCTCACGCAGGTCGCGCTCGTAGTTGCGCTGGGTCGTGGGGGAGAGGACCCCCCTGACCGTCTCGGCAGACACCGACGAGAGGTACGTGGCGACGGCCTCGTCGACGGTGACGCGACGTAGGCGGGGAGGTGCGACCACCGTGCGGCTCCTGGGAACGGGATGACATAGGACATCCGGAGCATAGGGGGCGCCTCTGACACACCCTCGAAGGAAGGAAGCCGATGCGCGCGCTCGACCCCCAGAGCATGGTGTTGTGACAAACACAATGGTTTGTCTTGTATGTCCCAATTGAAGAAGGCTACCGCAAGTGGTGCTGTCGCGAAAGAGGTGCGGGCGACCGCGCCCTCAGGTGCCCGACGGCGCAGCGACGGCCGCGTCGTCGCCTCGCCCGGGTCGAGCGTCCAGCAAGGCGCCAGTGCCCGAGGGGGACCGGTCGGGCGCGGGGCTGAACCGCAACCGGTAGATCAACCAGGGGGTCGCGAGGATCGCGACGATCGCACTGAGTGCAGTGGCCAGGGTCGCGACGACGAGCGTCGCCACCAGGAGCATCGTCACGAGGATCGCCCGCACGCACCGGACCGCGACCCGGCGGGCGGCTGGCGCCAGAGAGCCTCCAGGCGAGGCCGGACGCCGGGTGATCGTCGACCTGGCCGGCGGCGTGGCCGTGAACGGTCCTGAGCTCATCGTCGACTCCAGAGGCTGCTGCGCGCCGCTGCTCGACGCTCACGTGAAGGAGAGAGCCGACGGCAAGTGATCCTGATGCACTCGACGGGTCCACCGAGCGGTACGCGCCTCCGTGGGGTCGTCCGGGGCCTCCGGTGCGGCTCGCCTGAGCGCTCGAGAGGGGGCCCAGTTCGACCATAATGACATAATGTACATTATCGGCGTAGCGGGGTGGGGTCGAGAAGGGCTGGAAGAGGCGTCGTTCCAACGATCTGTGGACCCGACCAGGCGCGTCGTGCGGTTCCACGTGCAGCCCCGTCGAGAGATCGCAGCTCGGCGACCAGCTGGTCCACCTCCGACGGGGTCAGCACGAGACCTCCGTACGGGTCGATCTTCGCCAACAACGGCCGCCCGCTCGTCGCGGCCAGTCGGACCAGTTCGCCCTCGGTGTCGCAGGTGCCCGCCAAGGTCCTCAGCGTGCGGCGGCGAGAGCTCGTGCCTCGCTGCGAGACGGCGACCAGCAGGATGTCGAGCGGCACGGTGAGCATCCTGCCAGACGCTCGGAGCGACGCTGGCAGGAGACCTCCGCCCCGCCACTCCCCCGGATCTCACGCCCAAAAAACCAGCATCCTTGCAGGTCAGAGGCCATTTATGAGGCTCGGGCCTGCGAGGCGTCTGCTGCCGCGTCGGTCAGCCGGCCGCCCGCTTCACGAGCTCGACGATCGTCGCCTCGTTCTCCGCCGTCAGCTCCGTGAGGGCGTACGCGACGGGCCACAGCGTGCCGTCGTCGAGCTGGGCCACGTCGTTGAAGCCGAACGTCGGGTAGCGTGCGCCGAACTTCTCCGCAGGCTGGAAGAAGCACAGGATCTTGCCGTCCTTGGCCCACCCGGGCATCCCGTACCAGGTCTTCGGTGCGAGCGAGGGCGCGTGCTCGGCCACGAGCTCGTGGAGCCGAGAGGCCATGGAGCGATCCGGCTCGGACAGCTCCGCGATCTTCTCGAGCTGAGCCTTCTCCGCCTCGGCCCGGTTCGCGGACGCCTTGAGCTCCTTGGCGCGCTCCTTCATCGCCGCGCGCTCCTCGGTCGAGAATCCTTCGTAGGCCTTGGCGGTCTTGGTCGACTTCGTGGTGCCGGTCATCGTGGTTCCCCTTCTCGGTGGGTCTGTCGTCAGGTTCGACGCTACTGACGGACGCCGTCGCGCGCTTCTCCAGATCTGCTCGATCATGACCGGCGGTGCACCCGCTCGCGTCGCCGAGGTTCTTCATTTCGTCCTCGCTCGGAGAATCGATGACGAAATGCCCTGGAGCGAGGCATGAAGCTCCGCACGGCAATGGCGAGGAATGATCAGGTCGGAAGGTATCGAGGCAGCCGCCCTGGGCATGCCGCGGTTAGTCGGCGAATCGGCAGCCTGCGGCGCGGAGCAGTCCGCGGAGGATTTCCTTGGTCGGCCGCGCGTGCGGCGTGCTAGCGTCGCCTTGATCGTGACCCGTCGTCGAGGAGGTGAGACCCGTGCACGCCGTACCCGTAACGGGCTCTCCCCTGCAGTCCACGATCGCGCGACTGAGCTGGTCGTCGTAGGGAGCGCTCGCCCAGCACTTTGCGAAAGGTGACTCCCATGAGCATCTCACCTGATTTCTCCTCGGCCCCCGACGCCTCGAACTCCGACCAGAGCCTGTCGCGGCTCCCTGTCGGCGAGCGGGCTCTCGTCCTCGGCGGCGGCGGGTCCACAGGTAACGCCTGGTTGATCGGCGTCATCGCCGGTCTGTTCGATGCAGGACTGGACGTGACCGCCCCCGACCTGACCGTCGGGACGTCGGCCGGCTCGACCGCCGCCGCCCAGCTGGCCGGCGCGACACCGGGCGACCTGCTCGCCGCGATCCTTGCCGCTGCTCCCCCACGTCCGAACGGCGCCCGTGGTGGGGACCGAGGACGTACCGCGAACCGCGCGGTCGTGGACCACCTGGAGCGGATGAACGCTCTCATCGCTTCCGCCGACGACGCTGCTGACCTGCGACGAAAGGTGGGCGCAGCAGCCCTCGACCGCGAAGCGGCATCGGATCGGTCCTGGCACGCTCAGTGGCGCGCCACCGTCGCTTCTCGGCTGTCGAGCCAGCACTGGCCGCAGCGAAAGGCGCTCCTCACGGCCGTCGACGCCGAGTCCGGTGAGCCGGTCGTCTTCGACCACCTCAGCGGCGTCGATCTGGCAGATGCCGTCGCCGCGAGCTGTTCGAGCGGTCTGCCCTACCGGATCGGAGAACGGCGGTACATCGACGGCGGCTACCGGCGCAACGAGAACGCCGACCTGGCTGCCGGGCACGATCGCGTGCTGGTGCTGTCACCGTTCGGCGGCCGGTCGTTCACACCGCCGGGTTGGGGTCTGCAGCTCGCCGCGCAGGTGACCGAGCTTCGGGCGCTGGGCAGCGAGGTGGAGACGATCGTCCCGGACAGCGCTTCCGAGCACCTGTTCGGCGCCAACGCGATGGACCCGGCTCTGCGCCCCTTGGCTGCTCGAGCGGGATATGCCCAAGGAATGACCCTGGCCGACGCGCTGATCACCTTCTGGAGCTGAATTCCCGGAGGACTCCTGCCCTTTTTCGTCGGTCGCGTGCCACGGCAGCCGTGCCGCGCGACCGACCGGAAGAGAAAAGCACTCCGAAGGTCACGTCAACCGTTCCGTCAGGTGAACGGTGACGGTATCTCCCACGTCCTTTCCGAGCTTCTTGCGCAGCGCGGCGCTGATCGAGAGCATGTGGCCGCCGGACCCGGTCGGCATCAGTCCGGCCGTCAGGTCGTGACCGTCCACGGTGGCGACCACCCGGACGGCCTTCCCAGTTCCCAACAGCTCGACCGAGCTGGGCACCTCGACGCACGACCACACGTCACCGCGCACGCTCACTCCGATCGGAGCGGAGAACGTGACGTCCATCGGACCAGGAGAGCTGCTCACCGGGAGACCCCTTCGTCGATCGTCGGCGCCGCTCCCCCCGAGCGGTGCCCTGTCGCTCGACCCTACCGAGCAGCAACAGACCGGGTGGGTCGGAACGCTCCGCGAGTCGCGCATCCTACGTGCCGACCGCCCGCCGCTCCCCGGCCCGCCCGCTCGATCCACACGGGCGGAGCACTCATGTGTCGCCCAATCCGAAGTGTGGCGAAGTGTCTTGATGACGACAGACTTCACCAGGAGGCCCTGAGAGCGTCGGTGCGAGATCCGCCTCCGGTGCGATCTGCGCAGATCGCCGCCCGATGAACGATGTCCGTTGTGACCCGGATGTGCCTACCCCGTGAGTTCTATACCCACGGGGCGCAGGCGCCCCTCCCCCGTTGGAACGTTGCAATTCCGCCATTCTCACGGACTCGCGGGCGCCGAGCGCATGCCCGGTGGGCACACCGCGGGCACTAGCCAGGCGAGACCGCTCGCAGTCTCGCGGACTCCAGGGCGACCGCGACGCCGTCGAGATCGTTGTCGAAGAGGTCCGCATAGACGTCGAGTGTCATGCTCGCGGAGGCGTGTCCCAGCATGCGCTGGACCGCCTTGACGTTCGCCCCGGCCGACACCGCGAGGCTCGCCGCGGTGTGCCGCAGGTCGTGCGGGGTCAGGTGGTCGTCGATGCCCGCGTCGCGAGCCGCGCGCCAGAACCACCCGGTGCCGGACTTCGAGCGCTTGAGGTAGTCGCCGCGGTCGCCGTGGAAGACGACGTCGTCGCGCCCCTTGCCCTCGCACGCCGCCGCGAGCCTCATCGAGAGGAACGCCGGGAAGGGGACCGAGCGTCGCTCGTGCGTCTTGGGGGTGCCGATCACGATGTCCGCACCGACCTCGACCGCGTTCTGGTTGACGCGCAACCGGTGGCGGAGCATGTCGAGGTCTCGGACGCGCAGGCCGGCGGCCTCGCCCCAGCGCAGTCCGCAGTACGCGAAGACCAGGACCAGCGTCTCGTGCCGACCGGCGGCCGCGGCCAGCGCAGCGACCTGCCGGTGGTCGAGGTAGGTGTGCTCGCGGCGGACCTTGCGCGGCAGGTTCACGCCGCGGGCCGGGTTGGTGAGGATGCGCCGGTCGTCGACCGCGTCGTCGAGCAACGAGGCCAGGGCGCCGTGCGCGCGCGCCACGGTCGTGGGGCTGTAGGCGGCGCTGAGCTCGGAGACCCATGCCTGGACCGCGGTGCGCCGGATCTCGGCGACCGGGACGCTCCCCCACCGGGGCGTGACGTGCAGTCTCCACGAGCTCTCGATCGCGCGTGCCGTCGAGGGCTTGAGGTGCGTCTGGCGCTGGAGCCACGCTCCCCCGAGCTCGAGGACCGTCGACCGGGCCGCAGCAGGGTCGATGAACTCGCCTCGGAGCATCGACACCTCGAGCGAGGAGGCGAAGGCCTCGGCGCTGCGCTTGGTCCTGAAGCCGCGCTTCTTGGTCTGCTTGCGCTCGGGGGTGCGGTAGCGAACCATGTACCGCCGTCCGGCGGTCGTCTCGTAGGCCTCAACGGTCGCCATGGTCGACCGCCCGCCGCTCGCCGTCTGCCTGGTGCCTCACACGACGAACCGTACCGCGATCGTGGCATTGACGACTATCCGGACAGGCCAGACGCGATCCTCGGGGCGCGCCGCGCCGTCTCGGCGCACCGGCCAGGGCGAGGCCGCCGCGCACCCGTGAGCTGCTCTGGGGTACCGCGCCGGAGCAACGTCACACCGTGATTCGGCGCTTGAAGTTGCGCCCGCCCGCGAAAACCGGAAACCTGGTCGGTGGTCTCGCGGGAGTGCGTGTCCCACCCGATGCGCACGGTCTGCTGGGCAGCCTCGACGGGTGGGTTCGGCGCGCCTCCTGCTTCACCGGACCTTCACGTCCGACCGGAACACTCGCAGCCGGCCGGACGTTGACCCCCATAGACAACCCTGCCGCTACCCCTTGGAGGACACCATGGCCGACCGGTCCCTACGTGGAATGAGCATCGGTGCGAAGAGCATGGAGTCCGACGCGGGCGTCGACTTCGCCCCCCGCTTCCAGGCTCACTACGACTGCCCCAACGGGCACACGATCATCCTGCCGTTCTCGACCGAGGCCGAGGTGCCGGCGGTCTGGGAGTGTCGTTGTGGCGAGGAGGCCCTCCTGCGTGACGCGGAGCGCCCCGAGCCCAAGGCCGGTAAGCCTGCCCGCACCCACTGGGACATGCTGCTGGAGCGTCGCACCATCAAGGAGCTCGAGGAGCTGCTCGACGAGCGCCTCGGCCTCCTGCGCGCTGGCAAGCTGCGTCGCAGCGCCTGATCGACTGCCTCGAAGGGCCCGGAACTCCTCGGAGTTCCGGGCCCTTCGACGTTCCAGCGTCAGAAGTACCGAGTTGTCAGAGGTGGCCCGGACTCGAGTCCGGGCCACCTCTGACAACTCAGCGCACACCGGGCGCTGCACTCGTCACGGTCACTGGCGCAGACGCTCCCGGCTCCGCCGCACCGGGCGGGCCCGACGGCGGGATGCTCCGCGGGTGAGCATCTCGCCGGAGGCGCGTGCCGTCGTCGGGCACGGGCCGGCCCTGCGCCCCCCAGCGCGCCTACCGGCGTGCGGTCTTCTTCGCCGCCGGGCGCTTGGTGCCGCCCGTGGTGCTCGCGGCCGGCGCTCGCCGGACGTGCGACACGACTCCGGCGACCACGAGCAGGACCGTCAGTCCCCCGGCGATCCACCCGGGCCAGTAACCGGCGCGCACGGCCGGGGTCAGGGAGTCCCGCAGGGGAAGCGTGGCGATCAGCTGGTCGGGCGTGAAGAGCTCGGTGCTCTGGAGCAGGGCACCGTTCGGGGCGATGATGCCGCTGACCCCGACGGTCGAGATCTGCACGGTCGCGCGACCGGTCTCGATCGCCCGCAGACGCGACATGGCCAGCTGCTGGGTCGACTCGGCGCTGTACCCGAACGAGGCGTTGTTGGTGGGGACGACCAGGAGCTCGGCTCCCGCGTTCACGGCGTCGCGGACCAGCTCCTCGTAGGCCACCTCGAAGCAGATGACGTTGCCGAGCCGCACGGTGCGACCGAGCCGCTCGGAGGGCAGGTCGATCACGGCGACCTCGTCGCCCGCGATCATGTCCGTGGTCACCCGGTCGACCTGGTCGGAGAAGATCCGCACGAAGCTGCGCATCGGGATGTACTCCCCGAACGGGGCGGGGTGCTGCTTGGCGTACCGGTCGACGACCCCCTCGCCGGGAACCCACAGCAACGACACGTTGTACCGCCCGCCCGACTCGGGGAACTCCTGGGCGCCCACGAGGATCGGGGCGCCGACGGCGCTCGCGGCCTCATCGATGTCCACGGCGACGTCGGGCGTGGTCTGGGGGTCCAGGTCGGAGCCGTTCTCGGGCCACAGGACCACGTCCAGCTCGCCGGGCTCGACCTCGTCGAGCAGCGCGAGGGTCCCGTCGACATGGTTCTGCAGGACCACGCCACGGTTGGCGAAGGACCCGAGCCCGGGTTCGTCGACGTTGCCCTGGACCGCCCCGATCGCGAGCGTCCCGGTCTCGGCGCGCACGTCGAGCGGGACGACGAGCCCCACCCCCAGCAGCACGGCCGCGGTCGCGAGCGAGCACAGGGCGGGCAGGACCTTGAGGCGGCGCGACTCGAGCAGGAACACGGCCAGCAGGACGCCGATCGCGGCCGTGAGCAGCGAGACGAGCAGTCCCCCGCCGAGCCAGGCCGTGCGCCCCAGCAGGGAGTCGACCTGGGAGAACGCGAGCCGGCCCCAGGGGAACCCGCCGAACGGGAACTCCGAGCGCCACTGCTCGACCGCGACCCACAGGACCGAGAACGTGACGACCTGCCAGGCCAGGTTGCGGCCCACGAACCCGATGCGACGCACCCACGTCCACATCGCGCCCAGCAGCGCCAGGAACACGGCCTCCAGGACAGTCAGGGCGAGCCACGGGACGGTGTCGGTCGCGATCTGTGCCCACTGGATGTGCGGGAGGAAGAATGCCAGGCCCCAGACGAGTCCGACCAGAGCGTTCCACCAGGCACCGTCGCGGCGCAGAGCCAGGAAGAAGGCTGCGACGCCCACGAAGGCGAGGGGCCACCACCCGCGGTCGGGGAAGGCGGCGTTGGTCAGGAGACCACCACCGGCGGCGAGAAGGATCAGCAGCCAGCGGCTCGGCTCACGGGTCGACACCCGTGCAGACTACGCCACGCACCTGCAGGTCAGCCGGTGGATGTGGGCCGACCCGCGCGTCCTTCGGACCACGTCGCACCGCCACCGGTGAGGCCGTGTTGTCTACTGAACGCGCGGGTCGAGCCGATGCGCATCAGGCACACGGGACGAACGGTGAGATGGTGGCTCGCTCCCCCGCGGCGCTGAAGGCCGGAACACGTCAACGAACTTACCCGTCCTCACGGTGGTGTCAATCCGAACGGGCGCCCGTCGGACGTCCGACCGCCCCGTAGCCCCGTGAGGACCTCGAACGACTCAGTCGAACGTGTCGAACAGCACGACGCCGTCGCGCACGGTCTGCAGGCACGTCGGGTCAGGGGCGCCGTCGGTCAGGTCCGGCAGCAAGGGGGTCCCGGAGCGCGCGTCGGTGCTCCACGAGGAGACCGTGGTGCCCGTGCCCTGCACCGCGAGGTGCTCGGCACGCCACACCGCGAGGTGGGCCGGGGACCCCACGCGCAGCTGGCCGGCACCCGTGTGGTCCAGGCCGGCGATGCGCCAGCCACCGCGCGTGTGCGCCCGGAAGGCCGCCCGCGCGGAGATGCGCTGGTCAGGGTCCGCGTGGGACATGGCCGCACGGACCGCCGACCACGGGTCCAGGGGCGTCACGGGCGAGTCGGACCCGAACGCGAGCGGGACACCGGCCCCCGCGAGGTCGGCGAACGGGGACAGGCCGGCGACGCGCGTGGGCCCCAGACGCGAGGCGTACATGCCGTCCGGGCCACCCCACGCGGAGTCGAACACGGGCTGGATGCTCAAGGAGACCCCGAACAGCAGGAGCGTGGACAACGCGTTGGTGTCGACGAACAAGGCGTGCTCCACGCGGTGCGCGGCACGGCGGTGCGCAGCGGCCCCGTCGGCGTCGGCCGCTGCACGCAGCCCCACGAGGAACGCGTCCATGGCCCGGTCGCCGATGACGTGGAACCCGCCCTGGGTACCGGCCGCGGCGACCGCCGACAGGTGCGCCGCGATCTGCTCGGCACTCAGGTACTGGTTGCCGCGCCCGTCCGGACCCGCCTCCCCCGGCGCCCCCGTCAGGTCGGCGTACCGGTGGCGCAGGGCCGCGGTGCGCGAGCCGAGCGACCCGTCGACGTTCAGGTCGCCCGCGATCCCCGCGAGCCCGGGCAGGTCCGCGAGCAGCGCCCGGGCTTCGTCCGGTGTGGCGCACAGCTCGCCGCGGTAGGCGACCAGGTGCGGCAGGGCACCGGCCGGGTCCGCGGTGAGCGCCATGAGCTCGCGGAGCCCTTCGCGCGTGTCGATCGAGGGCGCGCTGTTCTCGTGCAGGGACACGATGCCCCGGCGCGCGGCCGCGTCCAGAGCCGTGCGGTACAGGGCCGTGCGACGCTCGGGGCTCAGGTCGCGCGCGGCGTCCCGGGCGCTGTGGTGCGCGTCCTCGGTGACCCACCCGGTCTCCGTCCATCCGCGCTGCCCCTCGAGCCCAGCCCTGCGAGCGAGAGACGTCGAGACGACCGCGGAGTGCACGTCCACCCGGGCCGCATACACGAGCGCTCCCCCGCAGGCCGCGTCGAGCTCCTCGCGCGTGGGCGCCCTGTGCTCGGGCCACTCCTGCTCGTCCCACCCGAACGCGAGCAGCACGTCGTCGGCCTGGACCGCCGGGCGCGCGGCGACCGCCGCGCGCAGTGCCTCGAGCGCTCCCGCCAGGGACGTGACGCCGGCGCTCGCGGACAGGTCCACCCCCGCCAGGGCCAGGCCCGTCTCCAGCACGTGGACGTGGGAGTCGACGAACCCGGGCGCCACCAGGGCCCCGTCGAGGTCGACGACCCGGTCGGCGCGGGCAGCGAGCCCTGCGGCCGTGTCGTTCGCGCCGATCCAGGTGATCACCCCGCCGTCGACGAGCATCGCCTCGGCGAAGGGGTCGGTCGAGGAATGAATGACACCGTTGCGGTACAGGGTGGAGGCCACGAAACCACACGATAGGCCACCAGGTGCCCCTCGCGCCTCGTCGGAGGGCGCTCGCGGCCCGCGTGACGACAAGGTCACACGCTCGAGTAGGCCACGACCCCCCGCCGGACGGCCCCGATCGCACGGATCGCGGTCTTGCGCAGGGCGGGCGTGGGAGCCGCGGTCGCGAGCTGGTCGAGGACGTCGATGATCTGCTTGCACCAGCGCACGAAGTCACCAGCGGCGAGCTCCGACCCGCGCAGGACGGCGTCGAGGCTGCGGCCGTTGGCCCACCGGTGCACGGCAGCGACGAGCCCCAGGTCGAGCGTGCCGCTCGCGTCGATGTGGTGCGCCTCCTCGAGGTCGTCGACCTCGGACCACACCACGACCGTGCCGTCCAGAGCGCGGGCGAGCTTGCCGTCGGGTCCACCGGGGACGTAGGGCTCGCCCGGTTCCTCCCGTCGGGCGGAGAACACCAGGGTCGAGACGACCGCGGCGAGCCCGGCGGGGTCGAGCTCGTCCCAGACACCGCGGCGCAGGCACTCGGCCAGGAGGAGGTCGTTCTCGGCGTAGAGCCGTCGCAACCAGTTGCCCGCGTCGGTGACCTTGACCTCGGGGGCGGGCCGGCGCCCGGCCCCCGGGCGGGGTGCGACGGCCCGTTCCTGGCCGAGAGCACCGGTGCTCTCGGGGTCGTCGACGGCGTCGCGGTCCAGGAGGGGGCCACCGCCTGCCGGGTGCGCGTCGATCTCGAGGTACCCGAGCCGGGTCAGGATGTCGCAGATGCGGTCGAAGACCCGGGCGATCGACCCGGTGCGCCCCTCGACGCGACGCACGAGGGCGTCGTGCTCCTTCTTGAGCTTGGCCCACCGTTCGGCCCAGCGGGCGTGGTCCTCGCGCTCGGGGCAGTCGTGGCACGGGTGCGCACGCAGAGCGGCCCGCAGGCGGGTGAGCTCCTTGTCGTCGGCTGCCGCGGACCGTACCCGGGGGCCGCCGCCGCGGGTGGGTGCACCGGGGACGTCGACGAACGCGCCGAGCGCGTTGCGCAGCGACGAGGCCAGGTCGCGGCGAGCCGCGGGAACGCGCGGGTTGAACGTCTTGGGGATGCGGACCTTGCCGACCGTGCGGATGCCCGAGGGGGCGTCGGCGACCGTGAGCTTCTTGACCTGCTTGTCCTCGGTCAGGACTGTGGGACGCGGGCCGTCGAACCCGCCGTCCTTGCCGGGGTCGAGGACCACGACGTACCCGGCGCGGCGACCCGAGGGCAGCTCGACGACGTCCCCGACGCGCAGGTTCTCGAAGTCCGCGACGACCTGGGCGCGGCGGGCGCGCTGCGCGGACTTCGACAGGTCCGCCTCGCGGGTCGCGATCGCGCGCCGGATCCGGGCGTACTCGGAGAAGTCGCCGCGGTCGCACGTCATGGCCTTGGCGTAGCCCTCGAGGGCCTCGGCGTGGGCCTGGGCCTGCTTGGCCAGTCCCACCACCCCGCGGTCGGCCTGGAACTGGGCGAACGACGTCTCCAGGACGTCACGGGCCCGCTCGCGTCCGACCTGCGCCACGAGGTTGACGGCCATGTTGTAGGTGGGCCGGAACGAGGACTTGAGCGGGTACAGGCGCTTGGACGCCAGGCCAGCGAGGGCCACGGGGTCCAGCCCCGGGTGGTCGACGACGACGGCGTGCCCCTCGACGTCGATGCCCCGGCGCCCCGCGCGCCCCGTGAGCTGGGTGTACTCCCCCGGGGTCATGTCGACGTGCGAGGTGCCGTCCCACTTGACCAGCTTCTCGAGCACGACCGAACGCGCGGGCATGTTGATGCCCAGGGCCAGGGTCTCGGTCGCGAACACGACCTTGACCAGGCCCCGGCTGAACAGGTCCTCGACGATCTCCTTGAAGATGGGCAGCATCCCGGCGTGGTGGGCCGCGATGCCGCGCGCGAGCGACTCGCTCCACGTCCAGTACCCCAGGACGTCGAGGTCCTCGGCAGGCAGGGTCGCGCTGCGCTCCTCGACCACGGCACGGATCTGCGCCTCCTGGCCGGGTGTGGTCAGGCGCAGGCCGGCGGCCAGGCACTGGGTCACCGCGGCCTCGCACCCTGCGCGCGAGAAGATGAAGAAGATCGCGGGCAGCAGCCCGTCGGCGTCCAGCGCGTCGACGACCGCGAACCGCGGCGGCGTCCGGCGCCCCGCCCCCTCCCGGTTCCCGTAGCCGCCCGACCCGCCGGGACGCCCGCCCCGGCCACGGTACCCGCGGTCCCCTCGTCCCCCGCCACGTCCCGGGTAACCCCCGTCGCGGGCCCCGCTGCGGAACGCCGCGAGCAGGTCCGGGTTGATGGGCGGGTTGATCCCGGGGTCGGTGGGATCCACGTGCCCCGCGTACAGGTCGATCAGCTCGGCCCCCGTGCCCGGGCGCAGCGCCTCCCCCGGGGTGCGAGAGCCCCGGTCACGCGAACCACCAGGACGTGCTGCCACAGCGGGACGGGTCGGCGCTCGCTGACGATCACGGCGGTGTCGCCGCGGACCATCTCGAGCCAGTCGCCGAACTCCTCGGCGTTGGACACGGTCGCGGACAGGGACACGAGCTGCACGTCGTCGGAGAGGTGGATGATGACCTCTTCCCAGACGGGGCCGCGGAACCGGTCGGCGAGGTAGTGGACCTCGTCCATGACGACGAACGCGAGCCCGTCCAGGGCACGCGATCCCGCGTAGAGCATGTTGCGCAGGACCTCGGTCGTCATGACGACGATCGGGGCGTCGCCGTTGATCGACGTGTCGCCCGTGAGGAGCCCGACCTGCTCGGCGCCGTGGCGGCGCGCGAGGTCCGCGTACTTCTGGTTGGACAGGGCCTTGATGGGCGTGGTGTAGAACGCCTTGCGGCCTCCCGCCAGGGCCAGGTGGACCGCGAACTCCCCCACCACGGTCTTGCCTGCGCCCGTGGGGGCGGCCACGAGCACGCCCCGCCCTTCCTCGAGGGCCTGGCAGGCGCGGACCTGGAAGTCGTCGAACGGGAAGCCGACGACCTCGCGGAAGGCGGCGAGCTGGGTGCGGGAGGCGGCCTGGCGCGCGCGCGATGCCGCGTAGCGTTCCGCGGGGCTCTGGGTCTCGTCGGTCCCGGCGGAGCGGGGTGCTGCGGTCATGCCTCCACCCTACGGTCCGCCGGTGACGGCTTGCCGTCAGGGATCGCCGGGGCGCGGTCTCCGCTCGACCGCGGTCCCTCGCTCCCGCTGCTCCTCGCTCAGCCGGGCGTGGGGCCGTGGTCGCGGTGGTCCAGGACCAGGAGGGCGCCGGGGACGACCGTGACGCGCACGGGCAGGCGAGAGATCCGTTCTCCGTCCGCGAACGCGGGCGGGGGCGGGCCTCCGGTGTCGGCGGCCTCCAGGACGACCGAGCGTGCCTGGTGGAGGTCGACGGCCGGGTGGTGCACGTGCTTGCCGCGGTACATGCCCGGGAAGACGCGGGCGATGCCGAGGCGTGTCAGGGGGCCGGCGGTCACGAGGTCGAGCAGGCCGTCGTCGATCGAAGCGTCCGGGGCGACCCGGACGCCGCCGCCGAAGCGTGGCCCGTTGGCCACGGCGACCACGGTCCCGGGCGACTCCCACACGAAGGGGGCCGTGGCGTCGTCGGCGGTGCGAGGTGCGCCGTGATGCGGTACCCGTAGGGGCGGAAGCGCGCGAGCTCGCTCGCGACGGCGCGCACGTACTTGGCGCTGCCGCGCGGCCAGGTCAGGGCGTTGGCGCGCGCGTTGACCGCGGCGTCGAGGCCCGCGGACAGGACGCCGCAGAACCAGCGCTCGCGCCCGGGCCGGGGGGCCAGGTGCGGGTCGAGGGGCTCGGCGCGGGCGGCGTCCACCGCGCGTGTCCCACCCGTGCCGGCGGCGCGCGCGCCCAGGGCCTCGAGGAGCAGGGTGACGGCCGCGTCGACAGCGTGCACGGGCAGGCCGAGGGCCGAGGCGAAGTCGTTGCCGGTCCCGGCCGCGACGATCCCGAGCGGGACCCCCGTCCCGGCGACCGCGTTGACGCCGAGGTGGACCATGCCGTCCCCGCCGACGACGACGAGCGCGTCGAGCGGGCCCCCCTGCCCGGCGAGCCCTTGTCCCGCGACCGCGTCGCGGGCGTTCTCGAGCGCGAGGGGTGCGTTGGGGGCGCTGAGGTCCAGGACGTCGTGCCCGGCCTGGCGCAGGAGCTCGAGCGTGCGGGCGCCGTCGCCCCGGCCGCGCCCACGGTCGGCCGTCGGGTTGACGACGACACCGAGGCGGGCCGGGCGCGGAGGTGCCTCGGCACCGGCGAGGGCTGCGGCGTTGCGCTTGTCCGTGCTGCGGTCGCGCAGGAAAGCGATGCCGACGGCACCGAAGTACAGCAGGCAGATCGGCAGGGCCACGAGGATCATCGTGAGCGCGTCCGGCGTGGGGGTCATGACCGCTGCGAACACGAACGCGATGAGCACGGCCCAGCGCCACCCGGCGAACAGGGCGGTGGCCCGCACCAGCCCCGCGAAGTTCAGGGCGACCAGGACCACGGGCAGCACGAACGCGAGCCCGAACGCCAGGACCAGCCGCATCACGAAGCTCAGGTACCCCTGTGCGTCGGTCAGGTTCGTCGCGCCCTCCGGCACGAAGCCCGCCAAGATGTCGACCGCGTGCGGCAGGACCCACCACGCGAGGAACGCCCCGCCGAGGAACAGCGGCACCGATGCCCCCAGGAAGCCCATGGCGTAGCAGCGTTCCTTCGACGTGAGCCCCGGGGTGATGAACGCCCACAGCTGGTACAGCCACCACGGGCACGACACGATGACCCCGAGGAACAGGGAGACCTTGATCTTCATGTCCAGCGCGGTCGCCATGCCCGAGAAGTTCAGGTTGATGACCTTGCCCTGCTCCGCGGCAGCCTTCTCGAGCGGGGCCTGCAACACGTCCAGGAGCGGCTGGTACAGGAACCACCCCAGGATCGCGCCGGCGACCAGGCCGCACGAGACCAGGAAGAGTCGCTTGCGGATCTCGAGCAGATGCTCGCGCAGCGGCATGCGCCCTTCGGACGTCTTGGTCGAGCTGGACACGGGTCAGGCCTTGGGGGCGTCGTCATCCTTGACGGCAGGCTCCGCGGGCTTGTCGTCGTCGCGCAGGTCCTTGACCTCGCTCTTGAAGATCTTGAGCGACTGGCCGACGCTGCGGGCCAGGTCGGGAAGTCGCTTCGCCCCGAAAAGCAGCAGGACGACGACGACAAGAACGATGATGTGCCAGGGCTTCAGCATGCCCATGATGGCTCCTTGGAGTCGGACGCGAGTCTTGTTGTCGCAGATCCTACGCGTGAATCGGCGCCAGCGGTCCCACGTCACTTTGTTGCGGGTCCTGCGCTCGGACCGGCGCTCTGCGCGCTCGGCGCGCAGCGCCTCCACGCGCTCGTGCAGCAGCGCCGGGTCGTCGAACAGGGTGGGCGCCGTGCTGGGCTGCGCGGCGGCCGTCGCGGCGGTCAGCTCGTCGGTGCGCCGGGCGAAGCCGTCCATGACCTGCGCGACTCCGACATCTGCCGCAGGAGCGCCTTGGCCTTGCGCCACAGGTCACGACCCAGGAAGAACGCGCCGACGAGCGTGCCGACGACCAGGACCGACCAGATGGTGAACCACATGCAGACCAGCCTAGTTCGCGGACGGCGCGCCCGGGGTCGGGGCCGGCTCATCGTCGACCGCGCCGCCGTCGTCGGCACGTTCCCCGTACGCGGCCAGGGCGGCGCTCGCAGCCTGCGCGACGTCGTCCGCCACGTCCTGGGGCGTGACGGCCAGCACGTGGCGCGCGTGCTGGAGCAGGAGCCGGCGCAGCCACGCGGGGTTGGTCACGCGCAGCGACGACCTCGAACTCGCCGTCGGGCAGGTTGCGGACCTTCTCGACCGGGACCTGCTCGGCGACCCAGCGGCGCGGGGCTCGCGAACGTGATCGTGGCCAGTGGCGCGTCCGCCCGATGGGCGTGAAGTCGACCTCGGTCGGCAGGTCGTGCTCGGGGCGGGCACGTCGAGCTCGGTCGCGGCCAGGAGCCGGTCCACGCGGAACGTTCGCTGGCCCTGCGCGCGGTAGCACCACGCCAGGAGGTAGGACCAGGTCGTCCTGGGTGTGCAGCCGGCACGGGGTCGACCTCCCGCTCGCTGACGACGTCGGCGCTCGTCACGTACCGGATCCGCAGCCGGTGCCGGTTCGCCAGCGCCGAGGACACGGCCGCCACGACCGCGGGGTCCCCGTCGGCGGGCAGGCGCACGTCCAGGGCTGCGGCGGCCTCGCCCGTCGCGCCGGTGAGCTTGTCCAGGCCGAGGCGACGACGTCGGAGCGCGCCCGGTCGAGCCGGACCGCGCCCGTCTCCCCCATCGCGCGCAGCGCGGCGATGAGCGCGACCGCCTCGCGGGTGCCCAGGCGCAGGGGCCGGGTCATGCCGCGCGCCTCGGTCAGGCGCACGACGCCGCGCTCGAGCGAGTCCGCGTCGAAGTCGATGAGGTCGTCAGGCCAGTACCCTGGGGTGCCGGACACCCACAGGGCGTCGACGTCCTCCACGATCTGGCGGGTCGTGACCCCGAACCGGGACGGCGAGCTCCTCGACGGGACACCCCCCGCCCCGTCCAGGTAGGCTGACGATGCCCAGCAGGCGCAGCAGCCGGTCGTCCGCACGCTCAGCCACGCTGCTCCTCGGTCGTCGTCGTGCTCGTCCCGTCCCGGTCGACGGACCGGACGGTCGGGGAAGGGGGCGGTCCCGTCACCGCGGGACCCAGGCGCGTGGCGGCGCGCAACCGGCGCACGACGGCGTCGCGCAGCTCGGGCGGGCTCGAGCACCACGACCGCGTCACCGTACCCCGCGATCTCGTCCGCGAGTGTGCGGGTTCGTGTACGGCACGCGGACGACGTCGCGCCCGTCCTGCCGAGGCCCCGCGCCCTCACCCGTGCCGTCCCCGTCGCTGCGCCGCCCGCGCACGCAACGCCTCGGCCCGCTCCGGACCGATCGCCAGGCGCGCCTCGTGCTCTCGCCCAGCCCGCGCACCCAGCAGTGCGTCGACGTCCACCCCCTCGGGGATCGTCGTACGCCCCGCCACGCCCCAGCAGGCGCACCCTGCCCTCGATGCGGCTCAACCGGAACGCACGCGGCGCATGGCGCTCGCGGTCGAAGCCCAGCAGGTACCAGCCGCCCCGCGTGCCGCGATGCGCCACGGCTCGACCGTGCGCGTGCGTACCTCGCCGGTGGACGCCGCCCGGTACGTGAACGACACCGCGCGGCAGCGCCTCGATCGCGTCGAGCAGCGGGCCGTACGCGTCGCCCACGGCCCGCACCCGAGGGGCCAGGCCCGCCACGGCGTCGTTCGCGATCTCCCCCGCCCCCGCAGCCCGCAGCTTCGTCAGCGCCCGGGAGATGTCCGTCCGCAACGTCTTGTCCTGCCAGAACTGGGCGGCCAGCGACAGCACCCCGAACTCGGCCGGGGTCAGGTCCACCGCGGGCAGCGCGTACGCGTCCTGGTCGATCCGGTACCCGACCTCGTCGCTGTGGCCCCCGGCGTCGACCGTCACGATCGGGATCCCCAGATCGCGCAAGGAGTCCTTGTCGCGCTCGAACATGCGCTCGAACGCCTCGGGCGAGGGCGCGTCGGCGTACCCCGCCACGCTCGTGCGGATCTGCTGCTTCGTCATCGACACGCTCGTGTTCACGAGGGCGATCACGAGGTTCAACAGCCTCGTCGCAGGGTTGACTGGTTGGCTCGTCTGATCAGGCATCGGCACCCACGCTAACGAACGGTAGCCTCACCCGTGTGATGACGTGGCGATCTGCAAGGGTGATGTCGCGCGGCCGAGACTGGCAGGGCGCGCAAGAACTGACCGTCGAGCTCGACGAACCGCTGCCCGCGACCGCGGGACCGGGCGACCAGGAACGCCCCCGGACGGTGCGCGCGCTCGCCTACCCGCAGCTCGTGGGCGACCCCCGGGTCGGCGACCGCGTGCTCCTCAACGTCTCCGCCCTCGCCCGCGGGCTCGGCACCGGCGGGTACGCGCTCGTCGTCGCCCTGCCCGACGCGCTCCCCACCGACCCGCCCGCAGGCCCCGGCCACCTCGTCAAGGCCCGCTACACCCCCCTGCAGGCCCTCGTGCTGGGCGTCGACGAGCAGGAGTCCCCCCACCACGACACCCTGCGCGACGCCGACGACCTCGCCGGCATGCCCGTCGTCGTGGCCGACCTGCACTCCGCCCTGCCCGCGATCGTCGCCGGTGCACGCCTCGCCGCAGCCCGAGCCGGACGCCCAGCCCCCCGCATCGCCTACGTCATGACCGACGGCGGCGCCCTGCCCGCCGCGTTCTCCCGCACCGTCTCCGGGCTCCGCGACGCCGGCTGGATCCACACCTGCCTCACCGTCGGGCAGGCCTACGGCGGTGACCACGAAGCCGTCACCGTCCACACCGGCCTCCTCGCCGCCCGCCACGTCACCGGCGCCGACCTCACCGTCGTCGCCCAGGGCCCCGGCAACCTCGGCACCGGCACCCGATGGGGCTTCTCCGGAGTCGCCGCCGGCGAAGCCCTCAACGCCGCCGCCACCCTCGGCGCCCTGCCCGTCGCCTCCCTGCGCGTCTCCGGCGCCGACCCCCGCGACCGCCACCTCGGCATCTCCCACCACTCCCTGACCGCCTACGGACGCGTGGCGCTCGCGGCCTCCGACATCGTCGTGCCCCGCCCGTCCCCCGAGATCGAAGGCCTCCCCGGGTGGGGACCCACGCTCACCGCACGCATCGGTGAGCAGGCCGCCCGGCTCGCCGCCCCCCACGGGCCCCACCGACTCACCCACGTCGACGTCGACCCCACGCTCCTCGACGCGCTCCGCGCCACCCCCGTCGGACTCTCCACCATGGGCCGAGGGCTCGACGACGACCCCTCCGCCTTCCTCACCGCCGCCGCAGCCGGCCTCCACGCCGAGAGGAACCGACCCGCATGAGCGACCGGACACGACCGGGGGGTGTCGTCGTCCTGATCGCTCTCGTCCTCGTCGGCGCCGCCGCCGGGTCCCGCTGGAGCTACGACCGCCCCGCATGGTTCCTGCCCCCCGACGACTCAGCCGTCCCACCCCCCGCAGCCCCCGTCCCGATCGACGGCCCCACCTACGTCGAGACCCTGCCCCCAGGGCTCGACGGCCAGACCGCCGGGATGTCCATCGGCGACTACACGACCTACCTCGCCGTCGCCGTCGCCGCCGTCCTCATCGTCGTCGCGATCCTTTACCTGCGCCGCCGCAACACGAGGCCCGCCGAGCCCGGTGAGGCCCACCACGACCACGTCGCCGCGGGAGACGCCGTCGCCGCCGCCCCCACCCCCGAGGTCCAGCTCCCCGCCCTGCGCCGCGGTGTCCAGCACGCCCGCCACCTCCTCGACACCGCCCGCAGCCCCCGCGACGCCGTCACCGCCGCCTGGATCGCCCTCGAGGACGCGACCGCCGACACCGGCCACCGCAGGAACCCCGCCCAGACCCCCACCGAGTTCACCACCACCGTCCTCGACGCCACCCCCGCCGACCCCGACGCCGTCACGACCCTCCTCCGCCTCTACCAGGGCGCCCGCTTCACGAACCATCCCGTCGCCGACCACGACGTCCAGACAGCGCGCGACTGCCTCGAACGGCTCGCCATCGCCTTCGCGCCACCACCAGGACCCGCCGCGAGCCCGACCCGGACCCGAACCGCTCCCCACGACACCGGACAGGCCACGACCCCATGAGCCGACGCCCCACCACCGGCAGACGCCTCCTTCTCGAAGCCGGGCTCGTCCTCATCACCGGCACCGCCCTCGCCGTCGTCGGGCTCGATCCGCCCCACGCCCTCGTCCTCACCGCCGGCGCCCTCGTCCTCACCGTCCTGTACCGACGCACACGACCCGGCGACGACCCCGAGCACCACGCCCTGCCCGACCGCAACCGCCACGGCGCCCGACGCGACCTCTCCGAGCTCACCTGGGCCATGCACGGCAACGACGGACGAGTCAGCGAACGCGCACACAAGCGCGTTCTGGCGCTCGCGGCCAGGGCGCTGGCCGACCAGGGTGTCGACCTGCGCAGCACGGACCTCGCTCAGCAGCGCGCGGCCGCCGAGCTGCTCGGGCCGAAGGTCCACCAGCAGATGACGACCGACCTCCGCCCACCGACCATGCCGGTCCTGAGGTCCTGGGTCACGGCGGTCGAGGACGTGAGCGGCATCTCCGCGGGCCCAGGACGAGGCCCCGCCGCGCAGCGCCGCGGGACGGACGGCCGCGCGACCGACGGAAACACCACCGGTACGGACCACGACGCACGCACCAGCACCACCACGACCACCACCGAGAGGCGAACCCGATGACGGACTCCCCTGCCCCCGCGCTCAGCGTCCCCGAGGTGGCCGCGCTCGGCCGCCGCATCCTCGACGAGGTCGGCACGGCCGTCGTCGGGATGCGGGACCCGCTCGAGCTCGCGCTCGCCGCGATCCTCGCGGGCGGGCACGTGCTGTTCGAGGACGTGCCCGGGCTCGGGAAGACCCTCGCGGCCCGCAGCCTCGCCACGGCGCTCGGGCTCGACTTCGCGCGGCTCCAGTGCACGCCCGACCTCCTGCCCGCCGACATCACGGGATCCTCGGTCTACGACCCGGCCACGACCGAGTTCGTGTTCCGGCCCGGGCCGGTCTTCACCGGGCTCTTCCTGGCCGACGAGATCAACCGCACCGCGCCCAAGACGCAGTCCGCGCTGCTCGAGGCCATGGCCGAGCGCCAGGTGTCCATCGAGGGCAGCACCTACCCGCTGCAGCTCCCGTTCCACGTCCTCGCCACGTCCAACCCCGTCGAGTACGAGGGCACCTACCCGCTGCCCGAGGCCCAGCTCGACCGCTTCATGGTGCGGCTCGCGGTCGGCTACCCGGACCGCGACGAGGAGCGCGAGGTCCTGCGCCGCAGGCTCGACCGCCGACAGGAGCAGGCCGTGGTCCGCCAGGTCGTCGATGCCGGTACGGTCCTCGCGATGCAGGCCGGGGTCGAGGCGACCGACGTCGACCCTGACGTGGTCACCTACTGCGTCGACCTCGTGGCCGCGACCCGCGCCGACTCCCAGCTCGAGGTCGGCGCCTCGCCGCGTGGCTCGCAGACCCTCGTCCTGCTGGCGCGCGCCGTCGCGGCGCTCGACGGCCGCGACTATGTGCTCCCCGAGGACGTCAAGCGCGTTGCGGTCCCCGTGCTCGCGCACCGGCTCACGCTGACCCCCACGGCCTGGGCGTCGAACGCGCAGCCGCAGTCGATCGTCCGGGGCATCCTCGACCGCGTCCCTGGCCCTGCGACGGTCGCCAGCGCAGCGCGATGACGGCGCGCGCAGGGGACGGCGCTCCGACGGGCTGGCTGCAGACGACGAGTCTCGCGGCCGGGGTCGTGCTGGGCCTGGCCCTCCTGATCACCGGTCTCGTCGCGGGTCGCGGGGACATCGGGGTCCTCGGGGCACCGGCGTTGCTCAGTGCGGTGTGGGCCTGGACCGCTCGCCCGCGAGGCGGAGCCGTCACGGCGACGTTCGTCCCGGCAGACGCGGACGGGGCGGGTCCGGGAGAGCTTCGCGCACGGTTGCGCCTCGACGTGCCCGACGGCGCCGCTCCCGTCCGCCTGCGCGTCACCAGCCCGGGGAACGCCGACGCGGACGTCACGGTCCTCGTGGACGGGACCAGGACCTTCGGTCTCACGACCCACTCGGCACGCACCGGCCCGCACCGGACGTTCCGCGTCGACCATGTCGCGGCGGGTGTCGAGGGCGGCTTCGAGTCGCGGCCCGACGACGTGCAGGCGCCCGGGATCCTCGTGCTGCCGACAGCCCAGCCGCTCGGTCGGCTACCGCTGCCGCACCAGCTCGTCGGTCTCACGGGACCGCACACGACCCGCCGGCTCGGCGACGGCACCGAGCTGCGCGACATCCATCCGTTCGCGCCGGGAGACCGGCTCCGACGCATCGACTGGCGTGCCACCGCCCGGCGGTCTCCAGGACTCGAGACCCTCTACGTGCGGCGTACCCAGGCGACGGCGGAGGCGACGGTCGTCCTCGTGCTCGACTCCCGCGACGAGGTCGGGCCGGACGTCACGACCTGGCGCGGAAACGGTCCGCTCCCCATGGACCGTGCGACGTCTCTCGACGTCGCACGCAACGCCGCGGCCTCGGTCGCGCAGGCCGCGCTCGACGGCGGAGACCGGGTCGGCTTCGAAGACCTCGGGTGGGTCCGGCGTCCCCTGCCGCCGGCGGCAGGCAAGCGTCAGCTCCGCCGGATCGTCCACGCCCTCGGGCTCGCCCACCCCGTCGGAGACCCCGGTCGCCGCATGCGCCCCCCGCAGATCCCGGCGGGCGCACTGGTGTACATGTTCTCGACGTTCCTCGACGACGAGAGCGCCTCGATCGCCCAGATCTGGCGGGGCACGGGCCATGCGGTGGTGGCGATCGACGTCCTGCCCACGGTCGAGGTCCCGCGAGGTGACCCAGGGGTCGCTCTCGCCTGGCGCATCACGCACATCGAGCGTGAGCAGCGCCTCGACAGCCTGCGGCGGGAAGGGATCCTCGTGGTCAGATGGCTGCCACCCGTCGGGGGCGACGACCCGGGAGCGGCTGGTCGCTCGGCCCGATCGTCACGGACCGCGCTCGAGCTCGCAGCCCGTCAGCAACGACATGCCACGCAAGGGACGTCCCGATGAGCGCACTCCGTCCGGTTCGCCCGGCTCCTGCAGCGGCCCGACCCTCGACGGAGGTGGGCACCGGACCGACCGTCCCGGGGACGGCGATCTGGGCCGTCCTGCTCGGCGCCACGTTCGCGTTCGGCACGCTGACCGTGCACAGACTGCTCCCGTCGCTGGTCGGAAGTGTGGCGATCGGACTCGCGCTCGCGGTGGTGGTCACCCGGTTCCCTCGGCCTCCTGTCCCCCACGCGGTCGTCTTCGCGGGAGGCGCCGCGCTCCTCGGGGCCTCGTCGGCGTTCGACCCGGTGGTGTTCGCCCTCCTCCCGCTGGTGCACCTCGTGCTCCGTGCCTCCTGGTGGGTGGCGCGCGTCCCCTCGACCGGCGCGGTCGAGCGGAGCGTGCTCGCGCTCGACCTGCGTCGCGCCGCTGCGGTCCAGGGAGTCTGCCAGGGTCTCGCGCTCGTCACGTTTGCCGCCTCGGGGCTCGAGGGCAGCGGGGTCCGGACCGTCGTGGCGGCGCTGGCGCTGTGTGCTCTCGTCGTCCTCGTGGTCCCGGAGACCTGGTGGCGTCGAGGGTGATTGCTGGACCTGCGAGCACAGGGGTACCGGGCCAGGATGGGACGAGGCGCACGTCGCCCACCCTGCACCCCGACTCGAGGAGGACCACATGGCTGCCCACAAGGACCTGCCGGACTACACCGTCCCGTCGCTCACGCTCCAGGAGGGCAAGGACGTCGCGGCGATCCTGCAGGAGCGTCTGCACTCGCTGAACGACCTCGCCCTCACCCTCAAGCACATCCACTGGAACGTCGTGGGCCCGCACTTCATCGCGGTGCACGAGATGATCGACCCTCAGGTGGACGCCGTCCGTGCCATGGTCGACGCGACGGCCGAGCGCATCGCGACCCTCGGGGTACCGCCGCGTGGCACGCCGGGCGCGATCGTCGCCGAGCGCACCTGGGAGGACTACCACCTGGGACGAGCCTCGACGATCGCCCACCTGGGCGCGCTCGACGAGGTCTACCAGGGGGTGATCGCCTCTCACCGCAAGGCTGCGGCCGACACGGAGACGGTCGACACCGTGACCAACGACCTCCTGGTGGGGCACCTGCACGACCTCGAGCTGTTCCACTGGTTCGTCCGCGCGCACCTCGAGTCCTCGGGCGGCGAGCTCTCGACGTCCGGCGCGTCGACCGAACGTGGTGCAGCCCGCAAGGCCGAGTCCGCAGCCAAGAACGAGGCCTGACTCCCCCGACCGCGTACCGGTCGGCTCGATCGACGAAGTGCCCCCGGTCTTCGGCCGGGGGCACTTCGTCTGCCGGCGCCCGCCCCGCCTGTCTGGGCTTGGTGGTGAGTCGGAGATTTTTGGTGGGTCGATGCGTTCTCTACGCTTGGCACACTATTTTGCTTCGAACAAGCAATGGGGCAGAGTGCGGCCTAGCGTGGTCGCATGACCGATCGACCCGATACCCCGCCCGTGCGGCAGCTCCGCCTCGTCGTCGAGGCCGAGGACTACGATGCCGCGCTCACCTTCTACCGCGACCTGCTCGGGCTCCCCCAGGAGGCAGCCTTCACGGGCGAGGGGGACGCCCGTGTCGCGATCCTCGACGCGGGGCGCGCCACGCTGGAGATCGCCACCCCCGCGCAGAAGCGCATGATCGACGACGTCGAGGTGGGGCGGCAGGTCGCTCCCCCGCTGCGTGTCGCGTTCGAGGTGTCCGACGCCGCCGCCGTCACGACGACCCTCGTCGACGGCGGAGCGCAGCTCGTCGCCCCGCCGGTCCGTACGCCCTGGAACTCGCTCAACGCGCGGCTCGATGCGCCCGCGGGCCTGCAGATCACCGTCTTCCAGGAGCTCGCCGCCGAGCCGCCCCGCTCTCCTGCGGACGACGACCGCACGACCTGAGCTGCGCCGTCGGGCCCCTAGGGTCAGCGGAGCCCTACTCCCCCACCGGCTCCAGGGGCGCACCCAGAACCTCCGAGTCCGCGTGCCAGGCCCGGCGCACCTGCTCGAAGCGCGTCGGGAGCGGCGGCCGCACGCCGCCGTACCGCGCGTTGGTCCGCTGCACGAACCTGCGCCACGACAGCACGAGGCCCTGCTTGGTGATGGGCAGCCCGCTGGCGACCGTGACGCCGTTGTCGTGCGTGTGGTGCACGGTCAGGAGCAGCGCTCGCGGGATCGACCCCTCGAGCTCGGAGCAGAGGTCCTCCCGGACGTCCATCCAGCGGCGCAGGACCAGGACGACACCCGGCTCGAGGCGGTGCTCGCGCACCGTGCGGTGCTTACCGTGCTGCACGACGACGCGCCCCTCCCCCGCCTGGGCGCCCGTGGGCCCCAGGTCGAGGGAGTCGACCGTGCAGCGCAGCAAGTCCGAGTACCGGGCGCCCGTCGCACGGGTCAGCCCCACGATGACGGCCAGACGCACCATCTCCGGCTTGGTCGAGGCGTACATCGCGGCGACCGAGAGCTCGCGCCACACCCACTCCGCCTCGTCGCGTGTGACGGGCGGTCGCGGGTAGCGCGGGGCGAGCGCCTGCGCGGTCTCACCGCCCGACGGGCCGGCGTCGTGGGCCTCTTCCTGGGCGGACGGGCCCGACCCGCCTGTCGAGGCGTCGTGGGGTGAGTCGGCGGCGTCTGTGACCATGTAGCCACTCTATCCGCTTGGCACACTATTTTTGCCCTAGCGCCCGGCGTGTCACAGGCCGCCGCCGGTCGGGTCACACCTCGCGCAGCCGCCGCGTGAGGTCGTCGATCTCGCCCAGCACCTCCGTGGCCGCCCAGACCCCGTGCCGCTGCGACGTCGAGATCCGTGAGAGCACGCCCGCCTCCGTGAGACGCCCCAGCGCCTCGTAGGCCGCCGCCCCGGACGTCCCTGCGACCTGCCGCGCGAGATCCCCGTCCAGCACGGGGTGGTCCAGGAGCGCGTCGAGGATCGACGCCGCGGCCGAGCCCGCTCGCGGGCGCACCTCGGCCCGCCACAGCCCCGGCAGCTCCGCGAGGTTGTCGGCGGAGACACGCGCCTCCTGCGCAGCCCTCGACGCGCTCACGGCGAGGTAGCGCACGAACTGCGCGGCCTGCCCTTCCCGATAGGCGTTGACCCGCGCGAAGTACTCCCCCGTGTCGGCGAGCATGGCTGAGGCAACCGGGACGACGAGCGTCGGCGCAAGCCCCCGTCGACGCCACACCGCGCCGATCAGGGCGCGTCCGATGCGGCCGTTGCCGTCCGTGAACGGGTGGACCGACTCGAACTGGGCGTGCGCGATCGCGGCCTGGGCCACGGCAGGGAGGTCGTCGCGCCCCAGGAATGCGACCAGGTCCTCCATGTACGCGGGCACGAGCTCGGGTGGCGGCGGGACGTGCACGGCTCCACGGGGCGAGTAGTCGGACCCGCCGATCCAGTTCTGCACGGTGCGGAGAGCCCCCGCCGCAGGTCCGTCCAGGGGGTCGTCCTTGAGCAGCGTCCGGTGGGCCGCGAGGACGTCGTCGAGCCCGATCGCCCCCGAGCTGCCGGCCGCGTCGACCAGCCGCGACACGGCCCGGGCCGCCGCGACCGTGACCTGCGCGTCCTTGCTAGCGCGCACACCGATCGTGGCCTTGGCCAGGTCGGCGAGGCTCGCGTCGTGCCGCTCGATCCGCGACGAGGCCACGGCCTCGGTGCGCAGCAGGAACGTGGCGAAGGACGACAGGACCGGACCGTGGACCGCGTCGAGCCGCGTGATGTCCACGGCTGCGCGCTCGATGTGCGCGGCGTCCTCGGCGGTCGGCACGTAGGCGACCTCGGCGATCAGCGGCGGCAGCGAGACCGCGACCTCGCGCAGCATCCGGTCCTCGCGCGGACCTCGGGTCATCGAACGCCAGGGACGCACCTCGCTCGTGTGGCGCGGCCAGTCCGGCTCGTCCGTCGTGCTGCTCGCTGTGGCCGCGTCCGTCATCGACAACCTTTCCTTGGACATCCTTGAATCAAGGTTATGCCCTCTAACCTTGACGTGCCCAACGGGAAGTCCAGGTTGGCTACGCTGGTCGACGATGACCTCCCCACGCCGCTCCTCCGGCTCCGCCGTCGACGAACCGCCGCTCCCCTCGACCCTCGCACGCCCCGTCGAGCACGAGCTCCTGGTCAAGAAGTCCCGGTTCATCACGCTCCTGCACCCTGTCACGACGGTCGCAGCCGCCGAGGCCGTCATCGCGCGCGTCCGCAAGGAGCACTGGGACGCACGGCACCACTGCACCGCGCTCGTCGTGGGGACGCACGCGGACCAGCAGCGATCGAGCGACGACGGCGAGCCCTCGGGCACGGCCGGCATCCCCATGCTCGAGGTCCTGCGGCACCGCCACGTGACCGACGTCGTCGCGGTCGTCACGCGCTACTTCGGCGGCGTCCTGCTCGGGGCCGGAGGCCTCGTCCGCGCCTACTCGAACGCCGTGAGCGAGACGCTAGACCTCGCCCCGATCCTGCGTCGCGAGATCATGGTCGAGGTCGCCGTGGAGGTCCCGCACGCGGAGGCCGGCAGGATCGGCAACGTCCTGCACGAGTGGTGCGCGACCCGCGGCGCGGTGCTCGAGGGCGCCGACTACGCCGCCCGCGCATCCTTCCGCCTGCTCGTCCCGCCCGCGCAGCTCGTGCCGCTCGAGGCCGACCTCGCGTCGGCGTCCAGCGGGACCCTCTCGCCCGCCGTGGGGGATCGCCGGGTCGTCGACGTCCCGGCCTGAGCGAGGTCGAAGCGGGTCGCCCTCGATCCCCCGCGACTCCGGCGGACCACCTCCGCCGGGCAGGGTCGTAGCACCATGACAACACGGCTTGTCACTGTTCCATGACAAGGCGTGTTGTCATGGAACTGTGACAGCGTGAAGCCGCTGACGCCGGCCGTCGCGTCGACCCCGAGCGACGACCAGGACGCCCCTTGGGGGACGTGACGACCGCACGCCCTGTCCGAGAAGAGGACCGACCCCGGTCCCGGACAGGGCGTGGCCGCACCGCTTCACGGCGCGCGCGCACCCCGTGTCACACGTAGGCGACGACCCCCGTAGGCCCCACGCGCGCTCCGTCCGGGACGCTGGACGGCGCCCCGGCATCGACCAGGACCGCATCCCCCTCGACCACGACGTCCCGGCCGAACGTCCAGTCGCCTCGCACCGCGAGCCCGGTCGCTCCCCGCAGCGACGGCACCCCCTGCGCGAACCGCGCGTCGAAGTCGCCCACGAGCTTGTAGTGCGCGCTGTCGAGGTCGATCAGCGGCGCCTCGACCCGGGCCCGGAGCGTGAAGTCCTCGGCGAGCTCGTAGACGTCCGAGCGGAGCAGCAGCAGGTCGCTCGTCGCCTTGACGGGCAGGAACCGGCTGCGGTCGACCTCGATCACGGTCGAGCCCTCGAAGACCTCGATCGCAGCCCCCATGGCCGACTCCATCTGGATCACGGGCGTCGACGACGGGTCGGTCGGGTCGACGGTCTTGGGGTTGACGATGAGCGGCAGCTCGAGGACTCCCCCGGTCCGTTCGAGCTCGGCCGCCAGCGCCCGCAGGTCGAGCCACAGGTTGTTGGTGTTGAAGTACTTGTGACGCTCGATGTCCCCCGCGGCCGCCAGGTCCTCCTCGGGGGTCTGCGCGGTCTCACGCAGCACCAGACGACCGTCCGAGCGCCGCACGACGAGATGGCCTCCCTTGCGGTCCGCGGGCGTCCTGCGCGCCACCTCTGCGGCGAACGGAGCTCCGGACGCCGCGAACCAGCCGGCCATCGCCGCATCCGGAGCAGCCCCGAGGTTGTCCGAGTTGGACACGCTCGCGTACAGGTAGCCGGCGTCCAGCAGGGCCTGGAGCGCTCCCGACGCCACGAGGGCCGTGTACAGGTCGCCGTGCCCGGGCGGGCACCACTCGAGCTCCGGGTCCGCGGGCCACTCGACGGGCTCGAGGTCGTCCGCGCGCAGCTTGGGCTCACGGTTCTGCAGGAAGTCCAGGGGCAGCCCGTCGACCGCGAGGTCGGGGTAGGCCGCGAGCGCCGCGAGGGTGTCGTCGCGGGTGCGGAAGCTGTTCATGAAGAGCAGGGGGAGCCGGGCGCCGGTGGCGGCGCGGGCGGCGCGGACCTGGCGGGCGATGATGTCGAGGAAGGTCAGCGGGGTGGCGTCGGCGCCGTCGGTGCCGCCCGTGTGGCGCACGGTGAGGAGCGACTTGGCGCGATCCATGCCCATGGAGGTGCCGAGGCCTCCGTTGAGCTTGATGAGGACGGTGCGGGAGAAGGCGTCGGCGGCGTCCTGGGGGGTGACGTCGAGGTGCTCGCGGTGGGTGACGTCGGTGAGGGGTTCGATGTCGGCTTCGGGGACGGTGCCGGTGGCGCCGTCCTGGAGGAGTGCGTAGAAGCGGCTGAAGACGTCGATCGCGGTGGGGTGGACGCCGGCGTCGGTCATCTTGTGCTGGGAGTGGGTGAGGCCCTGGCTGCTCATGGTGTCGATGCTAGGGCTGGTGGGCGGGGTTGCGCTGGGTGGTCCGTGCTGTGCCGGTCACACACGGGGTGCGGGGGGCGGGTGCTACTCGAAGCGTGAGGGGTCTCCTGCGCCGACGCGGACGACCTCGGCGACGCCGGAGGAGAAGTCGACGACGGTGGTGGGTTCGGTGCCGCAGTCGCCGGAGTCGACGACGGCGTCGACCTGGTGGTCGAGCGCCTCCTTGATCTCCCACCCCTGGGTCATGGGTTCGTCCTCGCCGGGGAGCAGGAGCGTGCTCGACAGGAGGGGTTCGCCCAGGGCGCGCAGGATGGCCTGGGTCACGGCGTGGTCGGGGATGCGGACGCCGACGGTCTTCTTCTTGGGGTGCGCGAGGCGCCTGGGGACTTCCGAGGTCGCGGGCAGGATGAAGGTGTAGCTGCCGGGCGTGGACGCCTTGATGGCGCGGAAGGCGGCGTTGTCGATCTTGACGAGCTGTCCGAGCTGCGCGAAGTCGGCGCACACGAGCGTGAAGTGGTGCTTGTCGCCGAGGTGGCGGATGTCGCGGATGCGTTCCGTGGCGCTGTGGGAGTCGAGCCGCGCGCCGAGCGCGTAGCAGGAGTCGGTGGGGTAGGCGATGAGGGCGTCGTCGCGCAGGAGCGTGACGATCTGGTCGATCGCGCGGGGCTGGGGGTCGACGGGGTGCACGTCGAAGTACTTCGCCATGGATCGAGCCTAGGGCAGCGCGGCCCGGCGTGCCGCGCGCCGTGGTGGGAGGAGAATCTGTGGGATGCGACTGGCGACCTTCAACATCCTGCACGGGCGGTCCACCGTCGACGACCTGGTGGACGTCGACAGGTTCGCGCGTGCGGTGGCAGACCTGGGTGCGGACGTTCTGGCGTTGCAGGAGGTGGATCGCAACCAGCGACGCTCGGGGCACGTGGATCTCGCTCGCGTCGCTGCGGAGGCCATGGGTGCGGTCGACCACCGGTTCGCGGCGACGATCGACCGGCGGGGCTCCGGGGGGCGCGCCCAGTACGGTGTGGCGCTGCTCTCGCGCTTCCCGGTGCACGAGTGGCGGGTCCTGCCGCTTCCTCGTCGGCCGTGGTGGCGCCCGCTCCCGCGGGGGAACGACGTGCGCCGGCCGCGGTGGCGCCTGGACGAGCCCCGGACGGCTCTCGCAGCGGTCGTCCTGACCCCGCAGGGTCCGTTGACCGTGGTCGCGACGCACCTGAGCTTTCTGGACGGCTGGGGCGAGCAGCAGCTCGATCACGTGGTGGCGGGTCTTGCGGACGCTCCGCGCCCCCTGGTGCTGCTGGGCGACATGAACCTGCGCTCGGAGATCCCGGCGGCGGTCACGGGGTGGAGCCCGCTGGTGGTGGCCCGGTCCTACCCGGTCGCGCACCCGACGTTGCAGATCGATCACGTCCTGGCGGACGGCGCGGTCCGTCCGACGTCACCGGGGCGTTCGGTCGACACGGGGCTCTCGGACCATCGGGCGCTCGTGGTGGACGTGGAGATCGAGCCTCTCGGCTGAGTCGCAGCCGCTGGCCCACCGGCCCTGTTCGAACAAGAGTTCGAGGCCTTCGTCACCCGCGTCACCGGGAGATCGAACATCTGTTCGAGCGATGCATCGAAAGCCCCCGATTCCTTCGAACAGGCGTTCTATCTCATTGCCCGCCCGTGGGGCAGGGGCACTTCTCCCCCGGTTCAGGCCGACCTGCCGTGCGTGACGCGCACCACGGGCAGACGCAGCGCACCGGGGGCACCGGCGGGCACGGCGGGCCGCAGCGGCTCGACCGGGGCCACGCGCCGGTAGGCGCTGCCGAGCGGGGGACGAGGGTCTTCCTCGTCGCGCCGGGGCCACATCGCGACAGCCCGCTCGGCCTGGGCCGTGATCGTCAGCGACGGGTTGACGCCCAGGTTCGCGCTCACTGCGGCCCCGTCCAGGACGTGCAGCCCGGGGTGGCCGAACACGCGCTGGTACGCGTCGACCACCCCGGACCCGGGTGAGTCGCCGATCGCGCACCCGCCCAGGAAGTGGGCCGTGAGCGGCATCCCGAACGGTTCACCGATGCTGCCCCCGGGTTCTCCGCCCATGACCCGGGCCAGGCGCCTGGCCGCCTCGTGCGCCGCGGGGATCCAGCCGGGGTTCGGGGCGCCGTGCCCCTGGCGCGAGGTCATGCGGCGCCGACCCGTCCACGTGCGCCGCGTGTACGTCGTCAGCGAGTTGTCGTGGCTCTGCATGACCAGGGCGATCACGGTGCGCTCGGACCAGCCGCGCAGGTCGAGCATGGCGGGCAGCCGGCGACGCTGGGCCCACAGCTCGCGCACCCACTCCCCCGGCGACGGCGCGCTGCCGGCGCGGGCTCCGTCGTCGGGCTCGCGGCCCTCGCTCCCTCCGCGCGGGCCGCGAGCGCCCCGGGGCGTGACGAGGACGGTCTGCAGGAGGGCCATGGCGTTCGAGCCGCGGCCGTAGCGCACGGGTTCGACGTGGGTGTGGGCGTCGGGGTGGAACGAGGAGGTGATCGCGACGCCGCGCGTGTAGTCGGGTGCCGGCTCGCCCGTCGGGTGCCGGTCCGCCGTGGCGCCCAGCAGGGCCTCGGAGTTGGTGCGGGTGAGCATGCCGAGGCGCTCGGAGAGGTGGGGCAGGGTGCCGGCGTCGCGCTGGGCGTGCAGGAGCCGCTGGGTCCCGTGGGCGCCCGCGGCGAGCACGACGTGCCGGGCCGTCCACCGGGCGGGCCGGGCGAACGGTCGGTCGGTGCGCCGCGAGGTGACCTCGTAGCCGCCGTCGGCCAGCGGGGCGATGCGGGTCACCGTCGTCAGGGGGTGGATCCTCGCTCCTGCTGCCTCCGCGAGGTGCAGGTAGTTCTTGACGAGCGTGTTCTTGGCGCCGTGGCGGCATCCGGTCATGCACTGCCCGCACTCGAGGCACCCTCGCCGGTCGGGGCCCGCGCCGCCGAAGAACGGGTCCGGCACCCGGACCCCGGGTTCGCCGAACAGCACGCCCACGGGGGCGGGCGTGAACGTGTCCTCGACGCCCATCTCGCGCGCGACCTGGGCCATGGCCTCGTCGGCGGGCGTGCGCCCTGCGTAGGTGACGACGCCGAGCATGCGCCGGGCCTGGTCGTAGTAGGGCGCGAGCTCGGCCTTCCAGTCGGTCAGGTGGCCCCAGGAGGGGTCGGTGTAGAACGCGTCGAGCGGCTCGTAGAGCGTGTTGGCGTAGACGAGGGACCCGCCGCCCACCCCGGCACCGGCCAGGACGAGCACGTCCCGCAGACGGTGCACGCGCTGGATGCCGAGGCAACCGAGGCGCGGCGCCCACAGGAAGTCGCGCAGGCGCCAGGAGGTCGCGGCGAAGTCCTTGTCGGCGAAGCGGCGCCCGGCCTCGAGGACCGCGACCCGGTAGCCCTTCTCGGTCAGCCGCAGGGCCGCGACGGACCCGCCGAAGCCTGAGCCGACGACTAGCACGTCGACGTCGCGGATCGGGGTGCGGTCCTGGTCCGCAGAGCCGTCGTCGGTCATGGTCGTGGCCACCTCGTCACCTGTGCGGGCGCCCCGTCGCTCCCGGCAGGTGCTCATCCTGCCACCAGTCGCGGGGCGGGTGCGTACGCATCCGCTGCGAGCCCGCGAGCGCCGACCTAGCGTGGGCAGGGACCGGTCCGACGCGTCTCTCGACACCCCGACGGAGGAACACCATGCCCGACGACGCCCCCGCCTTCCCCGCCCAGCAGCAGGAGCCCCCGGGGCTCACCGCACCGATGGAGCCGCTTCCCGACCACGGGGAGGCCTCCTACCGAGGGTCGGGCCGCCTCGCGGGGCTGCGTGCCCTGATCACGGGCGGCGACTCGGGGATCGGGCGCGCCGTCGCGATCGCGTTCGCGCGCGAGGGCGCCGACGTCGCGATCGGCTACCTGCCCGCGGAGCAGGCGGACGCCGAGGAGACGGCGCGCTGGGTGCGCGAGGCCGGCCGCGAGGTCGTGCTGCTGCCCGGGGACCTGCGCGAGGAGCAGGTGGCGCGCGCCACCGTGGCCGACGCGGTCGCCCGCCTGGGCGGCCTGGACGTGCTCGTCAACAACGCGGGCTTCCAGATGGCGCGCCGCTCGTCGATCGCGGACGTGACCACGGACGACCTGGACCGCGTGCTCAAGACCAACCTCTACGCCCTGTTCTGGGTCACGCAGGCCGCGCTCGAGCACCTGGGCGAGGGGAGCTCGATCATCAACGTCTCCTCGATCCAGGCCTACCAGCCCTCGACGTCGCTGCTCGACTACGCGTCCACCAAGGCGGCGATCAACAACTTCACGGTCAACCTCGCCGCGGAGGTCGGCGGGCGGGGGATCCGCGTCAACGCCGTGGCCCCGGGGCCGATCTGGACCCCGTTGCAGCCCGCGACCCAGCCGCCCGAGAAGATCGAGGCGTTCGGTACGGACACCCCGCTGGGCCGTGCCGGGCAGCCCGCGGAGGTCGCCCCGGCCTTCGTCTTCCTGGCCTCGCCCACCGACGCGGGCTACGTCTCGGGGACCGTGCTGGGGGTCACTGGCGGCAAGCCCGTCTTCTGAGGCGCCGCCGCCCTGCCCGGCCGTGGCGGCGGTCTCGGGCTAGCCTGGACGCGGGTCGAGAAGAGGCCCGGACGCACCGCACCGCAGGGGTCCTCGGAGGCCGACGATGCCCACGACCATCGCCCAGCTCATGTCCACGACGTTCTGCACGGTCGAGCAGAGCGCGACCGTCGCGAGCGTGGCGCGCGCGATGATCGAGGAGGACGCGGGCGACGCGGTCGTGCTCGACGACGGTGACGTCGTGGGCATCCTCACGGACCGTAGCATCGTGCGCGCCCTGGCGGCCGACGCCTCCCCCGACCACTCCGTGGGCGGCCTGTGCACCGAGGACCTCGTGGTCCTGAGCCCCCAGGACCCTGCCCGGGAGGCCGTACGGATCATGGAGCGCCACGCCCTGCTGCGCCTGCCCGTGATGGTGGGAGCCGAGCTCGTGGGGATCGTGCGCCTCTCCGACCTGGTGACCGCGATCGAGCGCGGGCTCGTCACCGTGACCGAGACCCAGGGTGCCGGTGGCCCGGAGGACACCTGAACCGGCCCCGCACGGGCGCCCTGCGCACCCGTACCCGACGCACGGGTTTGGCGCGCGGGCGCGTAGCGTAGTCCTCGAGAGGTGGAGGACCGGAGCGATCGTGCTCCGGGCACCGGACACCCCCGAGCACGAACGGGTACGCAGGATGACGCAGGAGCTGCAGCAGACAACTGGCACCACCGCCCCCTCGACGGTCGAGTACGGCACCGGGGTGAGCCCGGCCTCGGCCGTCGAGTCCTCCGTCGCGGCGGCCGCCCGCGCCCTGGCCGAGGAACCGAGCCTCCAGGAGACCCTCGACCGGATCGTCGAGCTCGCGGTCGCCATGGTCGACGGCTGCGACGCGGCCGGGATCTCGCTCGTGACCCGCAAGGGGCAGATCGAGACCCCGGCGGCCTCGCACGCGCTCGCCCGGCGCGGCGACGAGCTCCAGTACGCCCTGAACGAGGGGCCGTGCCTGGACGCGATCCGCGAGACCGACCTGGTGCGCACCGACGACCTCGCCGCGGAACCGCGCTGGCAGCGCTGGGCCGACCAGGCTCAGGACGAGCTGGGCGTGCGCTCGATGCTGTGCGTGCAGCTCTTCACGAGCGAGACCTCGCACGGCGCCCTCAACCTCTACTCGCGGTCGGTGGCCGCGTTCCCCGCCACGACGCTCTCGATGGTCTCGACGTTCGCCGCGGTCGCCGCAGCCGCGCTGACCGCGGCCCGCACCGAGGAGCAGCTCACGAGCGCGGTGCAGACCCGCACCGTGATCGGGCAGGCCCAAGGGATCCTCATGGAGCGCTACCAGCTCTCGGCGCAGCGCGCGTTCGCGGTCCTGAGCCGCGTCTCGCAGGACTCCAACGTCAAGCTCTACGACCTCGCGCGCCAGGTCGTCGAGACCCGGGTCCTGCCCCAGCGCCCCAACGCCGACTAGGGCGCGGGGCGCCGCGGCGGCCGCTGCACGGCCCGGGGCGCCGCGGCGCGGGCGCCGGCTCAGCCCGCGGCCACTCCCTTGCGCCGGAAGAGCTGCGCCCCGCCCACGCGGGTGATGCTGCCTGGCTCGAGCGCCGCGAGGCACGCGTCGGCACGGTCCTTCGCGTCCTCGCCCAGGCCGCCCGCGGCGACCAGGGCGTCGAGCAGCTCGCGGGCCACGTCGGGCAGGCGACGGCTGCTCTCGCTCGCGTGCACCACGAGCAGGTCCAGGGCCCCGTCGGAGTCCAGCCCGTGCGTGGCCATGAGCATGCCCTTGGCCTGGTCGACGACGGCACGGTCCGCGAGGCCCACCGCCACCTGACGGGTCACCTCCCGGCGCAGCACGTCCTCGTGGGCCGCGGTGCTGTCCACGACCAGGCCCACGACTTCCACCACGGCCCCCGAGGCGTCGCGGCGTCCCTGACCCGTGACGGTGACCGTCCTGGTGCGGCCCCGGGCGTCGACGATCCGGTGGCTGCAGCTGAAGGGACGCCCAGTGGTCCGCAGCATCGCGAGCTCGCGCAGGACGGTGTCACGGTCGTCGGGGTGCTTGTGCGAGGCAAGGAGGGCCGACGTGGGCGCGACCGATCCCGGCGCGAGCCCGTGCAGCAGGTACATCTCGTCGGACCACCACCACTCCCCCGTGCGCAGGTCCACGCGGTACTGCGCGGTGGGGTGCGCGCGGCCGATGCTCAGCGCCTCGGCCAGGGGGTCACGCCGACGGCGGCGGGGGGTTCGTTCGGTCGTCATGGGGTCTCGCTCTCAGCACGAAAGTGTCGAGGGGCCGCTTCCTGACTCCTGGAACCCCCACCCTAGCCCCTGCGGCCTCGACAACCGCCACCCCCTCGGCATCCCCCCGGTCGGCGGCACCACGCGCCGGGCCCCCGGCGCACGCCTCAGCCCTCGGCGGCGTGGTGCGGCGGCAGCGGGTAGAGGGTGTGCTCGGTGTGGTGCAGCACGTTCGTCACGAGCGCCCCCACGTGCTCGGTGGCCTGCGCGTAGTAGACGCTCGTGCCCTCGCGCCGCGAGGTCACCAGGTGGCCCGCCCGGAGCTTGGCGAGGTGCTGGGAGACCGCGGGGACGGGCCGGTCGAGGGCCTCGGCGATGGCCGTGACCGACATCTCGGTGCCGGTCAGCATCTGCAGCACGGCCAGGCGCGTGCGGTCGGCGAGCAGGCGCAGCACCTGGACCGCCCGGTCGAGGTCGGCCTCGGGAGGGGCGGCGGGGCGGACGTCGCGCTGTGTGGTGGCCATCCCCCTCATGCTCCCACCTGGGCCCGCGCTCGCGCAGCAGGTGCCGCGTCCGGCCGCGGCGCGCCGCTCCCCGCGCGGGCTATCGGCCACAGCGCCCGCGCAGCCAGGGTCGCCGCGGCCGCGACCAGGGCGAGCACGCCCGCGGCCCAGGACAGGCTGAACGCCCCCAGCAGGCCCGCGAGCGGGTAGGTCAGCAACCAGCAGGCGTGGGACAGCGAGAACTGCGCGGCGAACGCGGCGTGCAGGTCGTCGGGGCCCACCGACCGGCGCACCACGCGTCCCACAGGCGTCTCGACCGCGGACCAACCTGCGCCGACCGCCGCCCATGCGAGGACCACCCCGACCAGTGCGCCGCGCTGCGGGAGGGCGAGGACCAGGGGCACGACGGCGCAGCCCACCGTCACGAGGACGGCTCCCCCGAGCATGACGCGCCGTTCGGGCACCGCGCGCAGCAGCCGGGGCAGCGTGAGCGCGGCGACCACCGACCCGAGGCCGCACACCGCCAGGAGGACCGCGACACCGTCGGGCCCGAGCCCCAGCCCCACCCGCGCGACCACGACGCTCTGGACGAGCACGAACGAGACCCCCGCCGCGACCGCCAGGTCGAGCGCGAGCACAGGGCGCAGGGCCGGCGTGCGCACGAACAGCACCGCACCCCGGCGCAGACGCCACCCGAACGAGCCCTCCGGCCCCGAGGTGCCGCCCGCGGCCTCGTGCGCCCGCCGCGGGAGCACGACCGAGAGGACGAGCAGCGCCGAGGCCCCGAACCCCACCGCCGTCCCCCAGAACAGCTGGGACGGGGTCAGGACCAGCAGGAGGACGGCTGCGAGCGCCGGAGACGCGACGGCCTCGAGGTCGTACGCCAGGCGCGAGAGCGACAGGGCGGAGGTGTAGTCGCGCTCGTCGGGCAGGACGTCGGGCAGCACGGACTGGAACGTGGGGGTGAACGTGGCCGAGGCGCACTGCAGGACCACGACCAGGACCAGCACCTGCCAGACCTCGCCCACGAACGGCAGCGCGAGCGCGACGCCCAGGCGCACGAGGTCCGCCCCGACGAGCACCACGCGGCGCGGCGCCCGGGCGAGGAGGGCCGCGGCGAGCGGGGCCAGCACCACGTAGGCGATCATCTTGACCGTGAGGACGGTCCCGAGCACCGCGCCCGCGCGCGGCCCTGCGAGGTCGTAGGCGAGCAGGCCGAGGGCCACGGTCGCGATCCCCGTCCCGGCGAGCGCGACGACCTGGGCGGTGAACAGGCGCCGGTAGACCGGGTGGGACAGGGCGGTGAGCATGGTCCCATCATCCTGCTTGCTTGCGCAGTGATGCAACTATGCAACGAGGCGATCCGGACGGGGGCGTGACCGTGGGATCCTGGAGCCGTGTCCGACCTGACGTCCCGTCGTATCCCGCCCGGCCCCATCCTGCAGGCGTTGCGCACGCACCGGTTCCTGCCCGACTGGGCGCTCGACGTGCCACGGCTCGCGTTCGAGCACGCCCTGGACCTCGCGGAGGGGGACCCGCACCGCCTCGTCCTGGAGGAGGACGGCACGATCCGCGTGGAGAACGCCCCGCAGCCCTGAGGGCTAGACCCTGCCGTGCGGGTAGATGTCCGCGAGCACGGGCTCGAAGGGGCGCGAGCGCAGCGTCATGCCCGCCTCGAGGGGCGTCCGCCCGGCCTTGGCGCTGTTGCACGCCTCGCAGGCCGCCACCGCGTTCATCCAGGTCGTGGGGCCACCCTGGCACCGGGGCACCACGTGGTCCATGGTCGTGGCCGGGGCCCCGCAGTAGCCGCAGCGGTGCCGGTCCCGGCGCAGGAGTGCCGCACGCGAGTAGGGCACCCGTCCCGTGCGTTCGTAGACCCAGCGGGTGTGGACGTATCGGACCAGCTCGACCGAGACGGGACGCTGGTAGGGGCCGAAGGTCTCACCCTCGACGGCCTCGCGTACCGCGGCGACCCGGCGGTGGAGCATGCGGATCGCGTGGCCCAGCGAGACGCGGCCCAGGACCTGCCCGCCGCCCAGGTTGTAGATGAGGACCTCGCTCATCGACCGACTCCCGTCTGCGTCCCGTGGCGTCGAGGTCCTCGACGTCACGAGCGCTCGCGCTGCGTGCGGAGAGGGCGGGAATCGAACCCGCCCCACGGGACGCTGGTGCGTCCCGTCGCCGTCCTTGGCACATGCCTCTCCAGGGGTAGCCGCCCGACTGCAGTCCGGGCGACTTGGGAACTCCACGCACACCGCGGTTCCCCGTCGTGACCAGGTTCATGTGCCTGGCTCGCCGCGCTACCACTGTGGCGCGGTCTCGTGTGCGTCAGCTCGTGCGGACCGCCGGGGCGGCACCTCATGAGAACGGGTCAGGAGCGGTGACGTCCGGGCTGCCCCGTGCGACGCCGGCCTCCTGACCGGACGATCACCACAGTAGCCTCAGCCCCCCGGGCCACGGCAAGGGCTTTTCGGGGCGGGATCGCGCAGGAGCTCCACGGACGCGCTGCCGAGAGCGGCCCGCACCTCGCCCGTCGCCCTCCCCTCCCTCGGCCCCAGGCCTGCGCCCTGCCTAGGCGCGGCACGTCCCGCAGACCCCGGACAACGCCACGTGCGCCGGGGCGAGCGTGAAGTCGGCCGCCGTCGCGAGCCAGGTCGTGACCGGGTCGAGCAGGTCACCAGGCAGGTCGATGATGCGTCCGCACGAGCTGCAGATCGCGTGCAGGTGCTCCCGGGAAGGCTCGCCCGGGGCCAGGTGGTAGGCCGTGGCCCCTCCACCGATGTGCACGTGCGTCACGACGCCCAGGGTCGTGAGCCGGTCCACGGTCCGGTAGATCGTCGCACGGTGGATACCGGGGTGCCGGTCCTGGACCCGGGCCGAGAGCTCGTCCGCGCTCGGGTGGCCCTCGCCCGTGGCCAGGACCTCGAGGACGGCCCGCCGCGCCTCGGTCACACGGTGACCGCCCGCCCGCAGCCGCGCCAGCGCGGCCTCGACGGGATCGGCAGGATCGATCTCCGGGCCCGGACCGGCAGCGGCCACGTGCTCGCGCCCCTGGCCGTACGCCTGCCCGCTCACAGCGCCGTGATCCCGTCGCCGACCACCTTGGCGCCCAGCACCAGGAGCAGCACGGCCATGATGACCGCGTTGTTCTGGATCATCCAGGTCTTGAGCTCCTCGAGCATGGTCGCGGCACGCGCGCCCATCGCGAGGTAGATCACCACAGGGGCCGCGACCCCGATGCTCGCCACGGCCACGAAGACTGCGAGGGCCCCGAGCTGCTCACCGGTGTCGGACGTCGCCGCAGCGATGGCCGCGGCCCCCGAGACCACGAGGAGGAGGTTCTTGGGGTTGACCGCGCCGAGCAGGACCGCGAGCCCGAACGCCCTGACGGGTGTGAAGGCGTCGATCGCGCTCATCCACCGCGGCGTCTCCGGTGTCGCGCCCGCGCGCGGGCGCCCGCGCCACTGCTTGATCGCGAGCAGCAGCAGCAGGGCACCCAGGACGATCTTGACGACGCTGGCCCACGCGGGCGGCCCGGACTCCGAGGGGGTCGCGGCCCCGGCGACGAACAGCACGATCGACCCCAGCACCGCGATCCCGACGATCCACCCCAGCAGGAACGAGAACCCGTTCGCCGTGGCCTTCCTGCTGACGAGCATCAGCACGACCGCCACGATCGGCATGGGGCTGATCAGAACACCCACTGCGATGGGCAGGGACTGACCGATGGCTGCGCCCACGGCACTTCCTCTCGTCGTGCGGTGGGCGCCGGGACGCCGCGCCGCGTTCGTGGTCCTGCTCTCGACCCGGGCGCACGCGTCCGGTCCGGACCGTTTCGGCCGTCTCGGGCAGCGCCCGCCCGCACCGGTCACCCCGACCGTAGTGCCGCGCCCCTCGCACCGCGCGGGAAGGATCCCCATCCCGCCAGGTGAGCGGCGCCGTCGGGCCTCAGGAGGCGGGCGCTCCCGCGGGCGCGTCGCCCGCCGTGCCGTCCGCGAGCGCCGCGGCCACCGCGGTCTCGACGTCCGGGTAGGTGGGAGGCAGCTCGTCCGGCCCGACGGCGCCGCGCAGCACGTCGCGCACCTGGCCCACGTCCCGCGCCAGCACCAGGCGGGCACCGACGCGGTCCAGGTCGCGGCGGAGGGTCCCGAGCATGTCGGCGGCCTCCACGTCCACGAACGGCACCGTCTCGGCGTCCAGGACCACCACCCGGGGAGAGGCGTCGGCGGCCAGGCGACGCACAGCCGCGCGCACCGTGTCGGCGTTGGCGAAGAAGAGGCCCGACTCGACGCGCACCACGAGCACCCCGTCCACCCCCGTCCTTCCGTCCTTGCCCGTGGCTGCCCGGCGCGCACGGTCGACCCAGATGCCGTCCGCGCTGCGCACGAGCACCGCCACGTGCGGGCGCGAGGCCCGCCCGAGCAGCAGGAACAGGGACAGCACGATCCCGAGCACGAGGCCCGGGAACGTGTCGAGCACCAGCACGCCGACCATGGCCGCGAGCGCCGCCCAGAAGTCGTGGCGGGCCGCCCCTCCGTAGAGGTCCTTGGTGCGCGGGGTCGCGAGGCCGAACAGGCGGCGCAGGGCCTTGACGTCGACGAGCTCGATCACCGCCGCGATGACGACTGCCGCGAGCGTGGCCTCGGGCAGCGACTCGAACACGGGCGTGAGGAACAGCAGCGTCAGGACGGTCAGGGCCGACGCGACCAGGCCCGAGACCTCGCTCCGGGCCCCTGCGCCGCCGTTGACGGCTGTCTTGGACAGACTGCCGTTGACGACCATCCCGGATGCGAGGCCCGAGCCGAGGTTCGCGGCGCCCATGCCGATCAGCTCGCGGTCGGCGTCGATGTCGTAGCCCTCGCGCGCCGCATAGGTCTTGGCCGCGCCCAGGGCCTCGGCGAAGCCCACGAGCATGACGCCTGCGGCCGGGCCGATCAGGTCGGTGTAGGTGTTCCAGTCGATGCCCGTGGGCAGACCGAGCGCGGGCAGGCCCGCCTGGATGGGGCCAACGACGTCGACGCCGTCGTCGTCGAGCCCGAGCACCAGGACGAGCACGATCCCGAGCGCGACCACGACGAGCGAGCCCGGCACCTTGGGCAGCCAGCGCTTGATGGCCAGGACCGCGGCGAGCGAGGCCACGCCGAGCACCACGGTCAGCGGGTGCGCGGTGCCGAGCTCGGTGAGTATCGCCCAGAGCTTCTCGAAGAAGTTGCCCTCGCCCTTGTCGACGCCCAGCAGCGCGGGCACCTGACCGATGACGATCGTCAGGGCCAGGCCCACGATGAAGCCCTTGAGCACGGGCTCGGAGATGAACGAGGCCAGGAAGCCGAGCCGGGCGATGCCCGCGACCAGGCACAGCACACCGGTCACGAGCGCGATCGCGGTCGTCAGCGCGACGAACGTCGCGTCGTCGCCCGGGCGGAACGCCGCGACCACGCTCGCGGACAGCGCCGCGGTCGCGGACATGGGCCCCACGATCAGGTGCCGCGAGCTGCCGAACGCCGCGTAGAGGATCAGCGAGGGCACAGCCGCGTAGAGCCCGACGACGGGCGAGACCCCCGCGATCGTCGCGTACGCGAGCGACTCGGGCACGAGCACGGCCCACACCGTCAGCCCTGCGACCACGTCGCCGCGCAGCCAGGCCCCGCGGTACCCCTGGAGGGACGCGAAGAGGACCGGTGTCCGCGTGGTCGCCGTACGTGCACTGGTGCTGTGCGGCATGCGCCCGCCTCTCTCCCGGAGGCGCCGCGCGCGCCTCACGGGTGAACGTATCCGCGCGGGCCGCGCTCGGCATCAGGAAGGCAGCAGGCCCGACGGCACCGCTCGCCTCGCGCTGGGGCCACGCCGCGCGAGCGGCCGTCCGGGCTAGATGCCCAGGACCACCTTGGCGACCGAGAAGTAGATGATCAGGCCCAGGGTGTCGACGAACGTCGAGATGAAGGGGGCCGCGACGATCGCGGGGTCGATGCCCACGCGGCGCGCGAGGATCGGGATGCTCGACCCGACGGTCGTGGCGAGCACGCACACCCCCACGACCGTGATGGCGAGGACCTGGGCGATCGAGACGCCCGCGACCCAGGCCGCGGGGCCGAACCCGACCGCGGCGAGCACCGTGCCGAGCAGCAGGCCCGTGAGCATCTCGCGGCCCACGACGCGCAGCAGGTCCCCGCGCCGGATGTCCCCCACGGCCAGTGCGCGGACCACGGTCGTGGCGGCCTGCGAGCCCGCGTTGCCGCCCGTGCCGATGAGCAGCGGGATGAACAGGGCCAGTGCGACGACCGTGTCGAGCTCGGCCTCGAAGTAGCTCTGGACGCCGACCGTCAGGCTGGCCGCGACGATCAGCAGCAGGAGCCAGACCACGCGCGAGCGCACGAGCCCGAGGACCGAGACCGACAGGTACGGGCGGCGCAGGGGCTCGGACCCGCCCACGCGTGCCGAGTCCTCGTCGTCCTCGGCCTCGAGGATGCGCATCGCGTCGTCGACCGTGAGGACCCCCAGGAGCCGGTCCTCGTGGTCGACCACGGGCACCGCGACGTACCCGCCGTCGCGCACGACGTTCGCGGCGTGCTCCTGGTCGTCGGTGGCCTCGACCGTCACGGCCGGGGACATGACGTCCTCGACCGGGGTGCCGGGGTCGCTCACGAGCAGCCGGCGCAGCGAGACCACGCCCTCCACGACGCGCCCCGGGCCCAGGACGGGCACGGTGTAGATGGTCTCGACGTCGTCCCCCGCCCGGCGCAGCGCGTCGAGCGCGCCCTCGACCGTGGTGCCGCGGCGCACCGAGGCGACCCGGGGGGACATGCGCCGACCCGCGCTGTCCTCGGGATACCCGAGCAGCGCGGTCGTCAGGGCCCGTTCGTCGGGCCCGAGCCCCTCCAGGAGCCGGGCAGCGACACCGGCGGGCAGCTCGTCGAGCAGCGAGGCCCGGTCGTCGGGATCGAGCGCCGCGAAGATCTCCGCGGTCGAGTCGGCCCGCAGCGCCTCGACGAGCTCGGCCTGGATCGCCGGGTCGAGATCCTCGAACACCTCGACCGCCCGGCCCTTGGGCAGCAGGCGGAACGCGACCGCGCGCCGCTCGTCGCCCAGCCGCCCCAGCTCGTCGACGACCTCCTGGGTGTCCATGCGCGCGATGCGGTGCTGGAGGTCCTCCAGGTCGTGGGGTCGCTCGGTCCGGGCCTCGGGGTGTGCACGCATGGCACCACCCTCTCAGGGGACCGGCCGCGGCTGCCCGTCCAGGGGTGCCGGCGCGTCCCCGTCCCCCCGCCTCGCCCGGTTCAGCGGCGCACGCGGTAGTGCACGTGCACGACCCCGCTCGCGAAGCGTCGCTCGTCGACGAGCTCGAGATCCGTCCGCACACCGAGGGGGAGGCTCGCGAGCCCCCCGCCGAGCAGGACCGGGCGCACCAGGAGCCGGACCTCGTCGACGAGCCCGGCCGCGAGCGCCGCGGCGGCGAGGGTCGGGCCCCCGAGGCCGACCTCGGCGTCGGCGCCTTCCACGAGGTCGCGGACCGCCGACGGGTCGAAGGTCCGCTCGAGGCGGGTGCGGGGGGCCGAGCTCGGTGAGCGAGGTCGAGTAGACGACCTTGTCCGTCTCGCGCCACAGGGCCGCGAAGTCGCGCGTCCCGGGCGACGGGTCGTCGAGCATCGCCGGGTCGTCCCAGACGGCCATGACCTGGTAGAGCCGGCGTCCGAACAGGTAGGTCCCGACGGGGCGCTCGAGGTCGTTGATGAACGCGAGCACCTCCTCGTCGGGGAAGCTGAAGGCGAACGAGCCGGACGTGTCGGCGACGTAGCCGTCGAGCGAGGTGTTGCTGGTGTAGGTCAGCAGTCCCACGGTTCCTCCTCGGTGAGGGCCGCCTGGGCCCGGCCGGGGGGCGCGTCGCGCGGCGGCCCGTGGTGGCGGGGTGCGTGCCGGGCCCGCACATAGCGGGTGCCGCCGACGACCGCGAAGAGCACCGCGAGGAGGAGCAGCAGGAACGGCAGGACCGGGGCGCCGGTCGCGACGAGGAGCACGGCCAGGACGAACGAGCCGAGCGCGAGCCAGAGCACGTTCCCGACGGGTCTGGGTTCGCCCGGTCCGGACATGGTGCCCTCCTTGCGCTCGCGCTCTCTCAGACTACTCCGGGGACCGCCGGGCGGGCATCGGACCGCCCTCAGGAACGGGCACCGGCCGCGGGTCCTCACGTCTGGACGCGCTCCGGCTCACGCGCCCGGGTCCTCGGGCCAGTCGTGCTTGGGGTAGCGCCGACGCAGCTCGGCGCGGACCTGGGCGTACCCGGTGCGCCAGAACGACTCGAGGTCCGCGGTGATCGCCGCGGGCCGACGGGCCGGGGACAGCAGGTGCAGCAGCACAGGCACCCGGCCGTCGGCGATGCGCGGCGTGGCGCGCCAGCCGAACGCGTCCTGGACCTTGACCGCGAGCACCGGCTGGTCGCCCGTGTAGTCCAGGCGCGCGTTCCTGCCGCCGGGAAGGTCCACCCGCACCGGGGCGAGCTCGTCGAGCCGGCCCGCGGCGGGCCAGGGCAGCAGCCTGCGCAGCGCGCTGGTCAGGTCGAGGCGCTGGAGGTCGGCGGCCGTGCGGACCCGCGCGAGGTCGGGCCCGAGCCACGCGTCGAGGCTCGCGAGGAGCGCGTCGTCGGTCACGTCGGGCCAGGGGGCTCCCAGGGCGCGGTGCAGGAAGGCGAGGCGGCGGCGCAGCTCGTGCGCGGGCTCGCGCCACGGCAGGACGTCCAGGCCATCGCGCTCGAGCCCGGTCCGCAGCGCCGCGACGACCTGGTCGGCGGGCGGGTCGGCGATCCGCTGCGAGGCGATCTCGATCGCGCCCAGCCGCGTGGTGCGCCGGGCCTGGATCCGTCCGCCCGTCCAGGTCACGTGCTCGTCCTCGCGCAGCGCCGCGGACGCCGCCTCGTAGGCGAGGTCCTCGTCGATCGGTGCGGCCGAGCGGATCGTCGCGTCGCGTCGGCCCGTGCCGCGGTCGGCGTCGGCGACCGCAAGCCAGTCGTAGCCCGCGAGCGGGGAGCCGGGCGGAGCGCGGCGCCGGTGCCCGACGCCATGAGGTACGTGGCCCCGTTCGGGCGCCGGCGCGCGACCCGGTCCGGGTGCGCGAGCGCGACCACGAGCCCCACGGCGAGGTCGAGGCTCAGGTCCGTGCGCCCGCGGCCCGCGCCGCGTGCGGGCAGCAGGCCCTGGAGCCGCTCGACCTGGGACCGCCAGGGCCCGCTCGTGGGACCACCGCGGCGCGCGTCCCGCAGGGCTGCGACGAGGTCCGCCCCGGGGGCGCGCACGTCGTCGGACAGGAGGGCGACCACCTCGGCGGCGAGCCGCGGCCCGACGACGTCGCTCGCGTCCAGCAGGGCGCGCGCGAGCCGCGGGTCCGCCGGGACGCGCGCGATCTCGCGCCCTCGGCTCGTGACGGCCCCGTCGTGGTCGACCGCGCCGAGCGACTCGAGGGTCGCGCGCGCGACCGCCATCGCGGCCGCGGGAGGGGGGTCCAGGAGCGCGAGGCCGGAACCGTCGGGACTCCCCCAGCACGCGAGCTCGAGCGCGAACGCCACCAGGTCCGCGGTCAGGATCTCCGGGACGGGGTGCGCCACGAGCTGGGCGTGCTCGCCCGGCGACCAGCACCGGTAGACCGCGCCCGGCCCCTCACGCCCGGCACGCCCCGCGCGCTGCTCGGCAGCCGCCCGGCTCACACGCACCGTCACCAGGCCCGCGAGGCCCCGACGGTGGTCCGTGCGCGGCTCGCGCGAGAGCCCCGCGTCGACGACCACGCGCACCCCGGGCACCGTGAGCGAGGACTCCGCGACGGCCGTGGAGACCACGACCCGACGGCGCGGGCCGGGGGTCAGCGCCAGGTCCTGCTCGCGTGCGGGCAGCCTCCCGTGCAGCGGCCGCACGTCGGCCTGGACGCCCGCGAGCCGGCGCGCGACGCCGTCGACCTCCCCCGCTCCCGGCACGAAGACCAGCACGTCGCCCGGCTGCTCGACCAGCGCACGCCGCACGGTCGCCGCGACGTGGTCGAGGAAGGCCCGCGGGACGCCCCGCTCGTCGAGCCGCGGCCCGGGCGCAGGGGCCCACACCTCCTTGACCGGGAAGAGGCTGCCGTCGGCGACGACGACAGGGGCCGGCGACCCGTCACCCAGCAGGGTCGCGGTGCGCTCGGCCTCGATCGTCGCGGACATCGCGACGAGGGCCAGGTCGGGGCGCAGGGTCGCCCGGACGTCGACGAGCAGCGCCAGGGTCAGGTCCGCGTCGAGGTGACGCTCGTGGACCTCGTCGAGGACCACGACGTCGACCCCGGGCAGCTCCGGGTCGCGCTGCAGACGACGTAGGAGCACACCCGTCGTGACCACCTCGACGCGGGTCTCGGGACCCGTGCGCGACTCGCCGCGCACCGAGAAGCCGACCGTTCGGCCCACCGGCTCGCCCAGCAGGTGGGCGAGGCGGCGCGCCGCGGCACGGGCCGCGATCCGCCGCGGCTGGGTCACGACCACGCGGGCCGTCCCGGCACGCGAGCCGCGGCCCGTCCGCCCGGCGCCGTCGCGGGCCGCCGACGCCACGCCCGTGCCCGCGAGCGCCGGCGGGACGAGGGTCGTCTTGCCCGTGCCGGGCGGGGCCTGGAGCACCGCGACGCCGTGCGTGCGCACCGCGTCGACGAGCTCGCTCAGGTGGTGGCGGACCGGGAGGTCGGGCGGGGAGGCGAGCAGGCGGGCGATCGGGTCCGGGTCCACGGGGACATTGTGCCCCGGCCGCTCGCCCCGCCTGCGCGCGGGCGCGTCAGCGCCCAGTGGCCTCGACGAGCGTGTGGACCAGGGGGGTGCGCAGCCCCACGGTCTGGCGCGCCAGGAGGTCGACGACCGACGGGGCACTGTCCTGCGCCACGCAGAGCTCGATCCGCAGGCGACGCGCGAAGCGGGTCTGCTCCGAGGACTCGCGGAAGCGGAGCGAGGGGGCCCCGGCGACCGCCTCGTTCACCTCGGTGACCTGGATGGCCCACGCTCCTGCCGCCTCGAGCGAGGTCGTGAGGGTGTCCAGGTCCGCCGAGTCGAAGGTCGCCGTGAGGACGACCCCGCCACTCGCGCCCGTCCCCGTCGGCGTGAGCCGTCCGGATTCCCCCGGGGCCGGGTGCTCGGACGCGGCGACCGTCCCGGAGTCCCCCGCCTTCCCTGCCGAACCAGCTGCCGACAGCCCCGGGACCTGACCCAGCGTGTAGGCGTTCGCTCCCTGCTCGACCTCGTCCATCCCGAACTCGTGCCCCGGGGCCAGCTTGAGCCCGACGGTCTTCTGGACCGCGAGCGCGATCAGCAGCGTCACGACGAACGAGAACGCGATCACCACGACCAGCGCGACGAGCTGGGCGACCAGGAGGTCCGCGCCTCCCCCGTAGAACAGACCGTCGACCCCGGCGGCGTTGATCGCGTGCGACCCGAAGAGCCCCAGCAGGAGCGAACCGAGGATGCCGCCCACGAAGTGCACGGCGATGACGTCCAGGGCGTCGTCGAACCTGAAGATCTTCTTGAGCCCGAGCGCGAACGTGCACACGACCCCGGCGGCGAGGCCGATGACGAGCGCCGCGAGCGTGCTCACGTAGCCCGCGCACGGCGTGATCGTCGCGAGCCCGGCGACACCTCCCGTGACAGCCCCGATCACGGTCCCCTTGCCCGTGCGCGCCCGCTCCATGAGCAGCCACGCCCCCATGGCCGCGGCCCCCGCGACGTGCGTGTTGAGCAGCGCCTGGGCCGCCACGCCGTCGCCCTGCAGCGAGCCGCCCCCGTTGAAGCCGAACCAGCCGAACCACAGGATCCCGGCACCCGCGACGGCGAGCGGGATCGAGTGCGGGACCGACCCGGCCCGCGGCCAGCCCTGACGGCGCCCCACGACCACGAGGACTGCGAGCGCAGCGGCCCCGGCCGCGGCGTGCACCACGATCCCACCGGCCCAGTCCTGGGCGCCGATCCCGACGAGCCAGCCGTCGGGGTTGAACAGCCAGTGCGCGACGAACGGGTAGACGAGCACCGACCACAGCGCGAGCGTGACGACCCAGCCGACGGTCTTGAGCCGCCCCACGGTCGCGCCGGTCAGGAGCGCGGGGGTGATGATCGCGAACATCATCTGGAAGGCCACGAACGCGAGCGTCGGGATGGCCACGTCCCCGTCGACGGCGTGCAGCGCGGGAGTCGGGGCCGTGTCGAGCCCCGTGAGCCCGAACAGCCCGAGGTCGCCCATGAACCCGTTCCCGATGTCGTCGCTGAACGCGATGCTGTACCCCACCAGGACCCACGTCAGGCTGATCACGGCGATGGGCACCAGGTTCTGCTGCATGATGGCGAGCACGTTGCCGCGCCGGACCAGGCCCGCGTAGAACAGCGCGAGCCCCGGCATCATGAACAGGACGAGGGCCGCCGAGACGAGCACCCAGACGGTGTCGCCGCTGTCGATCACCAGCTCGGACACGAGACCTCCCGCAGGACGGCCCGGGGGCTCCCTGCTCCCGGGACTGGAGCACGCATCCTCCGTACGGCGGTGCGTGTACAGCGCTGGAACCGACCGTCGTCCGAGGACCTGAGCGTTCCTGGACGTCGGCGGTCTGTGCGAGCATCGCACGGGAACGACCGGTGCGACATCGGAGCACGGGAGGTCCGGGCCCGGACGCCGACCGCCGCGGCTCGGCAGCCGAGCACCACCGGGGACGCTAGTCTGGGCGGACGCGCGGGACGGCACCCGCCAGGTCACGAGGGTCGAGGTGGAGACGTGCAGACCGCCCAGGCGCGTGAGCGCTACGACCACCTGACCGCCGCGACCGCGGCCCGGACCCTCGCGACGGTGCCGCTCGTGCTCGTGCTGGCGCTCGCCGTCGGGCACTCGCTGGGGACCACGTCGCTCGGTGCCGTGCTCTCCCTGCTCGGTGCCGCGACCCTCGCCGCGACCGCGGGCGCCCTGGGCGTCGCGCTCGCGTGCCTCGCCGTGGCGGTCCTGCTGCTCCTCACGGTCCCCGTCGCGGCCGAGCCGCTGCCGCTGCCGGCACCGGTCCGCCAGCACAGCCCCACCACGCCCGGACGGCCGCGGCCACGAGCACCGGGAGCCCTCGCGCTCCCGCGCACCGCCTGACCCTCAGCCCGAGCCGTCCACCGGCCCGGGTGCTGCGGACGCGGCGCGGGAGCCTCCACGCTCCCCCTCCCCTCCAGCCCGCAGGAGTCCGCCGTGCCCGTCGTCGACACCCTCAGCCATGCCCTCGCCACACTCGTCCACCCGCTCCAGGTCGTGGTCGCCTGGATCCTCGTCCACCTCCACAGCGCCCTGACCGCCCTGGGCCTCGACCCCACCGGCGGCGCCGGGTGGAGCCTCGCGATCGTCGGCCTCGTCGTGGTCGTCAAGCTGTTGCTCGTCCCGCTCGTCGTGACCCAGGTCCGGGGCATGCGCGCCCTGCGCATGGCCTCGCCCGAGATCCGCCGCATCCAGGAGAAGTACCGTGGCAGGACCGATGCGCCGAGCCGTGACGCGGCCCGGCGCGAGCAGCAGGAGCTCATGGCCCGCACCGGGGCGAACCCGCTCGCGGGCTGCCTGCCGCTGCTCGTCCAGGCCCCGATCCTGTTCGCGCTGTACTCGGTGCTCTCGGGCATCGGCCGTCAGGCGCCCGTCGGTGCTCTCACGGGCGACCTGGTCCGGCAGGCCGACGCCGCCACCCTCCTCGGCGCCCCGCTGTCCGGGACTCTGACCGCCGCGTTGGGAGGTCCCGGCGGGCCGGCCGGGGTCCTGGTACCCGCCGTCCTGATCGTGCTCATGTACGCCGCACAGGTCCTCACGCAGCGGCTCAGCGCACGCGACAACCCGCCCACCGCCCCCACGAGCCCGCTCGCGCGGCAGCAGGGCATGCTCGCGTTCGTGCTGCCCGCGGTCTCGGCCGTGGTGGCCGTGGGCTTCCCCGTCGGCGTGGTCCTGTACTGGGCCACGTCATCGCTGTGGGGGCTCGGGCAGCAGCTCGTGATCGGGCGACTCGTGACGTCGGGCGACCGGGACGGGTCCGGCGCGGCCCGGACACCCGTGTCCGACGTCTCAGCCCTCAGCGCCCCTGCGGCAGAGACCTCGGCAGGGTCGTCGTCCCCTGTGCCCACCGAGCTCGTCGCTGCACCGCGCCCCCGAGGCCAGCGGCCGCAGCCGCGGCGCGGCCGGGCGCGCAAGGGACGCCGCGGCTGAGGCGGGGTGGACCGCTGCTCAGTCGCGCGAGACGACGACGCTCGCGCTGTGGCCGCCGAACCCGAACGCGTCGACCAGGGCGTGGCGCGCCGTCGTCGGGCGCGCTGCACCGTGCACCACGTCGAGATCGATCGCCGGGTCGAGCTCGTCGACGTTGAGCGTGGGCGGTACGAGCCCGTCGCGCAGCGCGAGGAGCGCTGCGACGACCCCGAGCGACCCCGAGGCGCCCAGCAGATGCCCGGTGGCTCCCTTGGTCGAGGTCACGGGCGGGGGCTCGGACAGCGCGGCCCGCAGCGCGGCCGCCTCGTTGAGGTCGCCGACGGGCGTCGAGGTGGCGTGCGCGTGGACCAGGCCCAGGTCGCCGGGTGTCAGACCCGCCGAGCGCAGCGCGAGCGAGATGGTGCGCGCCTGGTTGTCGGGGTCGCCACCCACGATGTCGAACGCGTCCGAGGTGAGCGCGGCTCCGGAGACGGCGCCCAGGATCCGCGCGCCGCGGGCTCGGGCGTGCTCCTCGCTCTCCAGGACGACGATCGACGCGCCCTCGCCCATGACGAACCCGTCGCGCGCCGCGTCGAACGGGCGCGATGCCCGTCCCGGCTCGTCGTTGCGCGTCGACATCGCCCGGGCCTGGGCGAACGCGGCGATCGAGAACTCCTGGACGCCTGCCTCGACTCCCCCGCACACGACCACGTCGGCCGTGCCCGCGAGGATCATCTCGCGGCCCATGACGATCGCCTCGAGCCCGGCCGCGCACGCACTGACAGGGGCCCGCGCGCCGGCCCGGGCACCCAGGTCGATCGAGAGCCAGGCCGCAGGCCCGTTGGCCATGAGCATGGTCACCGCGTGCGGCGAGACCCGTCGGTGACCCTGCGTCGCGAGCACGCGGCTCTGCTCGAGGGTCGTGGCGATCCCGCCGTTCGCCGAACCGACAGCCACCGCGAGGCGCGTGGGGTCGACGTCGGGGCGGCCCGCGTCCTCCCAGGCCTCGCGCCCCGCGACGAGCGCGAGCTGCTCGGCACGGTCGGTGCGTCGTGCGATCCGCACGCCCAGAGTCTCGGCGAACGCATCGTCCACGCGGGCCGCGATACGCACGGGCAGCTCCCGCGCCCACGCGTCGTCGAGGGCACCGACCCCCTGCTCGCCGCGGAGCAGTGCGCCCCACGTCCCTGGCGCGGTCGATGACAGCGGTGTCACCGCACCGACCCCGGTCACCACTGCTCGTGCCATGAGGCGCTCCCGTCACGGTTCCTACGGCGTCTGCCCGACCCTGGGTGCAGGTTAAGACAGGCGTACCGGATGCGCTCCACGAAGGGGCCTCGCGTGAGCACCGTCACGCCGCCGCGCCGCGCGCCGACTGGGCCGGGAGGACGGCGACGCCGACGCCGACGGCGACGGCGACGGCGACGGCGACGGCCCGAGCGTTGCCTAGACGACCGCGAGCGCCATGACGTGCTGCGTCCTGCCGTCCGCGTCGAGGTAGGCGCCACGGTCGACGAATCCCGCGCGGGCATAGGCGCGCAGGCCGGCAGCGTTGTCCGCGTCGACGACGAGGACGACCGTCGTGAACGGATCTCTGCCGAGCCGCTCGGCCAGACGCGCCACGAGCTCTGGGAGCGTCGCGGCGACCGAGGACCCGACCCCGACCCCCTGGTGGTGCTGGTCGACGAGGAAGCCACGGAAGACCACGACGTCCTGCGGTGGGGCACCGTCGAGCCGGTCGAGCATCTCACCGGACGCGCCGTCCGGGTGCAGGACACCGACCCCGGCGACCTGGCCGTCTCGTCGGACGACCAGCACGTGCCGGTCGGGGTCGGCCTCGGCGAGCGTGAGGATCTGGTCGGCGGAGGCCGAGAACACGTCCTGGCCGGGGGCGCCCGTCACGTCGCGCAGTGCGCGCAGCAACCCGGCGCGCGAGGGTGCGTCGCTCGCGAGGTCGTCGAGGAACGCGACCTCGGTGCTCGTCGCTCGTCCTGGTCCGGTCGTCACCCGGCGACCCTACGTCCGCACCGCTCGCGGCACGAAACCCTGCCGCGAGCGCCGCGGGCGCCCTAGTCTCGATCCATGACAACGCCGTCGTCGAGCAACGAGCGCCCCCTCGAGCCGAGCATCGTGACCGACCTGCGCGACCGCATGACCTACGGCTCGTACCTGCACCTGGACACGCTCCTGGACGCCCAGGTCCCGGTCAGCACTCCCGTCCACCACGACGAGATGCTCTTCATCGTCCAGCACCAGACGACCGAGCTGTGGCTCAAGCTGGTCCTGCACGAGCTGGCCTCGGCGCGCGAGCTCATCGCGGCCGACGACCTGCAGTCCGCGCTCAAGCGCATCGCCCGGGTCAAGCACGTCCAGCGGACGCTGACCGAGCAGTGGTCGGTCCTGGCGACGCTCACCCCGAGCGAGTACGCGCAGTTCCGGGGCTTCCTGGGCAGCTCGTCGGGCTTCCAGTCCTGGCAGTACCGCGCGGTCGAGTTCCTGCTGGGCAACAAGAACGCGCGCATGCTGACGGTGTTCGACGCCGAGCCCGCAGCCCGCGCAGAGCTCGACCGGCTCCTGCACGAGACGAGCGTCTACGACGAGTTCCTGCGCTACCTCGCGCGCCATGGCCACGACGTTCCTGCGAGGGTCCTCGAGCGGGACGTGACCCAGGCGCACACCCTGGACGAGGACCTCGTCGAGACCTTCCGTGCCGTCTACGACGACCCCGAGGGCAACTGGCTCGCCTACGAGAGCTGCGAGGAGCTCGTCGACCTCGAGGACAACTTCCAGCTCTGGCGCTTCCGGCACATGAAGACCGTGCTGCGCATCATCGGGACCAAGCGCGGCACGGGCGGGTCGAGCGGCGTGGGCTTCCTCGAGAAGGCCCTCGACCTGACGTTCTTCCCCGAGCTCTTCGCGGTCCGTACAGAGATAGGACGACGGTGACGGAGGGCAGTGCGGGGACCGGCGGAGCCGGCACCGCGAGCGCCGTCGGGCTCACCGTCGACGCCCGCTGGGAGCGGGGCGCGGGATGGTCGGGCCCGACGGCGCTCGTCGCCACCGCGCGCGGGCTGCGGTCCGCGCCGGGTGCAGACCCGGCGCCGGGCCTCCACCTGCCGGGCACTGTGCTGCCCGGGCTGACCGACGCGCACGTCCACCTGGCACTGGTGGACCCCGCGGCCCTGCGCCGGGGCGGGCTGGCCGCGGTCGACGACCTGGGCGGCGACCCGCGGGTCCCCGCGGGCCTGGCCGGCACCCCGGGCCTGCCCGTCGTCCGCTATGCCGGGGCCTTCCTCACGGCTCCGGGCGGTTACCCGTCCGACCGGGCCTGGGCGCCTCGCGGCGCGGTCGAGGAGGTCGCGGACCCCGAGCGGGCGGCGGCCGCGGTCGACCGGCAGGTGGCGGCGGGCGCGAGCTTCCTCAAGGTCGTGCTGCACCCGGACGCGGGGCCGGAGCTCGACGACGAGACCCTCGGCGCGGTCGTCGCCCGCGCACACGCACGGGGGCGGACCGTCGTCGCGCACGTCGAGGGCGCGGGGCAGGCCCGGCGCGCGCACGAGGCCGGCATCGACCGGCTGGCCCACGCGCCGTTCAGCGAGCGCCTGCCCGACGACCTGGTCCACGCCATGGCCCTCACGCAGCAGTGGATCAGCACGCTCGACGTCCACGGCTGGGCGAGCCCGACCCGCGAGCAGGACGTCGCTCTCGACAACCTGGCGCGGTTCGCCGCCGCCGGCGGGAGGGTCGTGTACGGCACCGACCAGGGCAACGGCCCGCTCCCGGCCGGGATCGACCCGCGCGAGCTGCGCGCGCTGGGTGCCGCGGGCCTCAGCGCCGACGACCTGCTGCACGCTCTGACGTCGACCTCGACGGGGACAGCGTTCACCTACGTCCCCGGCGAGGCCCCCGGTCCGGACACCTCCCCCGAGGACCTCGTCGCCTGGCTCGCACGCGCGACGGTCCGTACCACCGACGACCTCACCGACCGGCCCGGCTCCCCCGGGCCCTCCCTCGAGACCCCCCGGAGGACCCTCCCGTGACCACCGATTCCCCCGCCACCTCCCCGCAGGCGCGCACGAGCACTCCCGCGCAGCGCGCCGCCCTGCTCGACGCCTCGGACCCGCTCGCGCCCTTCCGGGACGCGTTCGTCGCGTCCGACGACGTCGTGGCCTACCTCGACGGGAACTCGCTCGGGCGCCCGGCACGCGCGAGCGTCGACCGCCTGGCGCGCTTCGCGACCGAGGAGTGGGGAGCCCGCCTGATCCGTGGTTGGGACGAATCCTGGTACGAGCTGCCGCTGCGTGTCGGCGACCGGATCGGGGCGACCGTGCTCGGGGCCGCGCCCGGCCAGACGTTCGTGGGCGACTCGACGACCGTCATCCTCTACAAGCTCGTGCGCGCGGCGCTCGCCGCCCGCCCGGACCGCACCGAGATCGTGCTCGACAGCGGGAACTTCCCGACCGACCGCTTCGTCCTGCAGGGCGTCGCGGCCGAGCGGGGCGCGACCCTGCGCTGGATCTCGCCCGCCCACGACGGAGGCGTGACCGCCGAGCAGGTCGCGGACGCCGTCGGGCCGCGCACCGCGCTCGTGCTGCTCAGCCACGTCGCCTACCGCTCCGGGCACCTCGCGGACGCCGCGACGATCACGCGCGTCGCCCACGACGCCGGGGCGCTCGTGCTGTGGGACCTGTGCCACTCGGCGGGGGCCGTCCCCGTCGAGCTCGACGCCTGGGGCGTGGACCTCGCCGCGGGCTGTACCTACAAGTACCTGAACGGCGGCCCCGGGTCCCCTGCGTTCGGCTACGTGCGCACGGACCTGCAGGCGAGCCTGACCCAGCCGATCCAGGGCTGGATGGGCAGCGACGCGCCGTTCGAGATGGGCCCCGAGTACGCACCGCACCCGGGCGTGCGGCGGTTCCTCAGCGGGACGCCCGCCGTCGTCGGGATGCTCGCGATGCAGGACATGCTCGACCTGCTCGCCGACGCCGGGATGGAGCGCGTACGGGCCAAGTCGGTCCGGCTCACCGGGCTCGCGCTCGACCTCGTGGACGAGCTGCTGGTCCCGATCGGGGTCACCGTCGCCTCGCCGCGCGACGCGGACCGGCGCGGCAGCCACGTGACGATCGACCACAGGGCCTTCGAGCACGTGCTCCCTCGGCTGTGGCGGCAGGGCGTCGTCCCGGACTTCCGGCGACCCGACGGTCTGCGGCTCGGCCTGTCGCCGCTGTCCACAAGCTTCGACGAGGTCAGGGTCGGCGTCGAGGCGATCCGCGCGGCACTCCTCGAGACCCCCGCCGGCCCCTGACCCGCGGGCGGCCAACCCTCGGGCTCCCCCGGTTGTCGTGCCCCTCGGCCGGTGCCACCCTGGAGAGGTCGAGTACCCGGGATCCTCCCGAGGGGAAGGCACACGCATGTTCGCCAGCATCGCTCGGACCGTGATCGCTCACCCGTGGCGCGTCATCGGCACGTGGATCCTCCTGGCGGCCGCCGTCATCGCGTTCGCGCCGAGCCTCGACGACTACACCACGGGCAACCAGCAGTCCTTCCTGCCGAGCACGTTCGAGTCCGTCAAGGCGCAGGACGCCGGTGACGAGAACTTCCCGGCGCAGTCCGGAGCGACCGGCAGCCTGGTCGTCGTCCGCGACGACGGCGCGGTGCTGACGGCCGCGGACCAGACCACCGTCGCGGGCCTCGCGACCACGCTGGGCGCCGACGCGATCCCCGGCGTGGTCTCGGTGCAGGAGACGCCGCAGTCCCTCTCGACGGACGGGCTGACCGCGGCGCTGTCGGTCGCGTTCGACGGCCAACCGGGCGACGAGGCCGTCGACGACGCCGTCCCGGCGCTGCGGACCGCGTCCGACGAGGCGCTCGCGGGGAGCGGGCTCACGAGCGCGTTGACGGGCAACGCCGCGATCCAGGTCGACACGACCTCGGCCTACGCGAGCGCCGAGCGGACCATCACGATCGCGACCGTGCTGCTCATCGTGCTGCTCCTGGGACTCGTCTTCCGCAGCCCCCTGGTCGCGGTGATCCCGATCGTGGTGATCGGTGTGGTGCTCTCGGTCGTCACGGGCCTCACGGCCCTGCTGGCCGACCTGCTCGACTTCCAGGTGAGCGACACCCTGCAGCCCATCCTCGTGGTGGTCCTGTTCGGGATCGGGACGGACTACATCGTGTTCATCCTGTTCCGCTATCGCGAGCACCTGCGCCGCGGCGAGACGCACCGCGAGGCCCTCGAGGCTTCCGTGGGCGTCGTGGGCCGCGTCGTGGCCTCGTCGGCACTGACCGTGATCGGCGCGTTCGCGGCGCTGCTGTTCGCACGGCTCGAGTCCTTGAGCACGCTGGCACCGGGGCTGATCGTGGCCGTTGCGGTCATGCTGCTCACCGCGCTGACGCTGATCCCCGCGCTGTTCGCGCTGCTCGGCCGGTCGTTGTTCTGGCCGCTCGGCCCCGGCCGCGAGCCCGCGCGCAGCCCGTTCGCCGCGGTCGGACAGTTCACGGCCCGCCGCCCCGTCGTGCCCGCGCTCGGCGTGGGGGTGGCGCTCGTGATCCTGACGCTGTTCGCCTCCGGGTACAAGGCCACCTACGACACCCTCGACGAGCTCCCCGCGAGCACCGCCTCGCGCCAGGCCTACACGACGCTCGACGCGTCCTTCCCTGCCGGCGCCCTGAGTCCCACGCAGGTCTACGTCGTGGGCTCGGCCCCGCTCGACCCGACCGCGCTGACCACGCTCGCGACGAACCTCGCCGCGGTGCCGGGGATCTCGAGCGTCGCCCCGCCCTCGGCCACGACCGACGGCACGGCCGCGCTGGTGACCGTCGTTCTCGCGGACGACCCGTACTCCGACGCGGCCATGGCGACGGTCGAGGGGCCGTTGCGCGACGCCGCGCACGGCTCGGTCCCGGGGGCCGAGGTCTACGTGGGTGGGCAGACGTCGGCGTTCGTGGACGTGCGCGACCAGCTCCGCGCGGACACCGGGCGCGTGTTCCCGATCGCCGCGGTCATCATCGTGGTGATCCTCGGCCTGCTCCTGACCGCGCTGCTGGGGGCCGTCAACCTGCTCGTGTGCGTGGCACTGACCTTCACCGCGACCCTCGGGGCGGTCGTGCTGCTCTACCTGCACGCACTGGGCTACGCGGGCATCGACTTCTCGATACCGATCGTGCTGTACCTGTTCGTCGTCGCGATCGGCACCGACTACAACATCCTGATCGCCGCGCGCATGCACGAGGAGTACCGCGCCGGCGCGAGCCCGCGCGTGGCCGCACGCCTCGCGATCACGCACGACGCGCCCACGGCAGCGGCGGCCGGGATCATCCTGGCCTGCACGTTCGCCTCGCTCATGCTCACGGGCATCGCGAACCTGGCCGAGCTGGGGTTCGGGGTCGCGGTCGGGATCGTCGTCGCGGCGTTCCTCATGGCACCGCTGCTGGTCCCGGCGCTGTCCGCGCTCGAAGGACGCGCGTTCTGGTGGCCGACGCGACGGCACGCGGCGGCCGGGCAGGCAGCGGATGGGTCGGCGCAGGACCCACGTCCCGCGCCCGCGCGGTGACGGTCGAGATCACGGCGTTCGCGCAGGAGCGCACGACCTCGTCGCCTCCGCTCGCACGACGACCCCGGCCCCCCTGCCCGCAAGGCGGGCGGGAGGGCCGGGGTCTGCCGCGTGGTTCAGGCTTCCTTCTTGGCCGCGGCCTCCGCCTTGCGTGCGGCACCGGTCTCGGTCGACGCCCCCGAGGTCGAGAGCTCACCGCCCGAGGACTCGAGGTGCGCGCGGACGAACCAGTGGGACAGCTCGAGCTCGCGCAGGTGACCGACCAGGAGGTCGTTGGTCACGGTGTCGAGGTCCTCGGTGTCGGCTGCAGCCTTGCGGTGGTCGGCGATGACACCCCGGTAGACCTCGTCGAGGGCACCGAGATGGGCGATCGTCGACGCGCGGCCCAGGCTGTAGTCCTCCCAGGTGCGCTCGGCGACAAGAGCACCCGGCGTGCCGCGCGGCGGGACGCCCAACGTGGCGATGCGCTCGGCCGTGCTGTCCACCATCTCGCGGACGGCGTCGACCTGCGGATCGATCATCTCGTGGACCGCGATGAAGTGCGGTCCCACCACGTTCCAGTGGATGTGCTTGAGGGTCAGCGCCAGATCGTTCAGAGCGTGCAGACGCTCCTGCAGGATGGCCGCGACCTTCCCCCCCTCCTCCAGCGTCAGCGACGGGACGGTGTACTCCGGCAGGCCCTTCTCGGCAGCCATGCAGTCCTCCTCGATGCTCGTTCCTTCGGCTTCCTTCAGCGCGGCGCGCTTCCTCCATCGTGGCCGCGGGGCCGGGGCCTCGCAGCGTGAACGGCCGTGAGCCGCGCCACGTCGCCGGCGGGCTACGCCTTCGTGGTCGGCGCGTACAGCGGGTCGGCGGCGTCGGCCATCTCCAGGTCCGCGGTGGCCTGGATGAGGGCGAGGAGCTCGGGGTCGAGGCCTGGTGAGAACTCCTCGTACCGCTCCCGCGCGATGGTCGACGGCATGCCGGGCGGTGCCTGCTCGGTCGCGTCGAGCTCGGTCCCGTCGTTCGAGGGCGACATGCCCTGGAAGATGCGCCCGGCCTCCGAGGCCCCCTCGAGGTCGAACGTGTACTGCTTGGACTGGAGCCCCAGGTCGACGAGCTTCTTGACCTCGGGAAACTTCTCCGCGTTCGTCGAGGGGATCGGCAGAAGCTTGCCCCAGTCCACCCCGAGCGTCTCCAGCGCCCGGGCGTAGGCGTTCTCGTGCGCCTGGTCGCGCACGATCAGGTAGGAGATCGTCGACCGGGCGGTCTTGTTGTCGGTCATCTCGTAGATCCGACACTTCTGGAGACGGCCGGTCGACTCGAGCATGAGGTTGTAGAGGAGGTCCAGGACGAGGTTGCCCGAGTTGTAGACGTAGCTCCCGCTCCACGGGTTGCCGGCCGCGTCGACGGGCAGGGCACCCTGGGCCGCGACCAGGTAGTGGTGGATGTTGCCCTCCCCGAGCGCCAGGTCCAGAGGCGTCTTCCCACCGGCCCCGGGGGTGTCCAAGGGATCGGTCTTCTTCCCGTTGTAGCGGGGCGACCCGTCGAGGAGACGGGCGATCGTGGTGCCGATCAGCTCGACGTGGCTGATCTCCTCTGTTCCGATCCCCTGGAGCAGGTCGCGGTAGGGCTTGCCCGTCGGTCCTCGGAAGTTGATGCTCTGGAAGAGGTACTGCATCATCGTCCGCATCTCCCCGAACTGCCCTCCCAGCCCTTCCTGGAGCGCGTTCGCGGCTGCCGGGTCCGGCTCGTCGGCCACGATGTCGTTGATCAGTCGCTGCACGTGCAGATACATCTCGAACCTCCTCGGTGGAACCGATCTGGATCCGTCCACCGTCCGCCACGACGGGCCGAGTCGCCGCTGGGGGCCCCGGACGTCGCGTGAGCTGCGAGTCCCCTCGCGCCGGTCTAGCGTGTCGAGAGGGCCGCCGTCCCGATCGCGGTGCCGCGCGAGACGCTCACCCGGCCCCCGTCGCGCCCCCCTCCACCTCGGCCGCCGTGTGCGAGGTGCCCGGCGAGCGTCCACGGCACCTCACGCCTCGATCACCTCAGACCCCGGCGGCGCGATCGATGCCGAGCGTCGCGACGAGATCCTCGTGGAGCTCGAACCACACCCGGTGGCACGAGTCGACGTCGGTACGGTCGACCCAGCCGCAGTCGCCTGCCCGCACCCGGTGGAGCCCGGCGGCGAACCTCACGTCGTAGCCGCGGAACCGGGAGAGCACGTCGCCGAGCCGTCGCACGAGCGGTGCGAGCGCGCGGTCGAGCGCAGCGAGCTCGCCCAGCACCTCGGCGTCCCACGCCGGGTCGGAGTGGTCGTTGGCGGCAAGTCGGTCGCCGGGCGCGGGCCGCAGCTGCCAGGCCGTGCAGGCCTGCTGCAGCCGCACGTTGAGCGGGAGGAAGTCGTGGTGGACCTCCCTCACGTCCTCGACGCGCCCTGTCCGCGAGAGCTCGGCCGCGAGCTGCCGCTCGTTCTCGGCGCGCCCCGCGACCGTGAGCGACCATCCCGCGAGGTCCGCGAAGGCCGACCGCTGGACCCACCCGCGCGCCTCGGCGTCCTCGAGCAGATCATGCGTCTCGTCCGGCTCGGTGGCGAACCGGCGAGCGAGCGTCGGGACGTCGGCGAACCCGACCACGCGCACGGCGTGCAGGACGAGCAGGTCGACGGGCGAGACCTTCGTCACGAGCGCTCCTCCTGCTTGGCCGCGAGCCGCTGGTAGTGCTGCTGGCACGCCTGCGGCGAGTTGAATCCCATCGCGTCGGCGATCTGGCCCCAGGTCAGGCCCGCGCTGCGGGCCGTGAACAGCAGCGCGTCCTCGAGCCCGGCCACCTCCGCCCGGGCGGCGGGCAGGAGCGCGAGCGCGCTGAGCAGGTCGGACGGAGCCAGCTCGGACGAGCGCCAGAGCGCGAAGCGCGCGAGGTCCACGGCCGACGGCGGCACGGGGCCGGGCTGCCACGGGCGGTCGGCGAGCGTGTCCGCACCGAGTCCCAGGAGGTGGGTGCGCGCGTCATGCTCGCGGCGCGCCAGATCCTGGTCGGCCCCCGCGGTCTCGTGCCGTGCGCCGGCCAGGTCATTCTTGCGTGACATGCGACGATCCTGAACAATCAACACATTGTTGTCAACAATCTGTTGAAGGCGGCCAGTGTGCTCATCCCCCTCCCGGAGGCGACGCGCGAGACCTGCGGCGGCAAGGCGGGCACGCTCGGGACGCTCGTGCGCGCGGGATTCGCCGTGCCCGACGGATTCGTGGTCCCCTTCGACGTGCACGAGCTCGTGGGCCCAGGTCCCGCCGCTGGGCCCGGGCGGTCGGACGTCGACGTCCCGCTCCCCCGCCCTCTCGTCGAGTCCCTGGCTCAGGGTCTGCGAGCGCTGGGCGACCCGCCGGTCGCCGTGCGCTCGTCGGCGTCCGGAGAGGACACGGCCCAGGCGTCGGCTGCGGGACAGCACGTGTCGGTCCTCGCGGTCCAGGGTCCCGACGCCGTCGCGCACGCCGTGCGCGCCTGCTGGGCCTCGTTGCACTCGCCTCGGGCGACCGCCTACCGCCGGGACGGTGCGCAAGAAGCTCCGGAGGACAGCACCATGGCCGTCCTGGTCCAGCGCCTCGTGGACGCTGACGCCTCCGGGGTCCTGTTCGCCCCCGCCGGACCGGGCAGCGTGTCCGAGATCGAGGCCTCCTGGGGGCTCGGGCCCAGCGTCGTCGAGGGCACGGTCACCCCGGACTCCTACCGGGTCCGGGCCGAGGGGACGGTCGAACATACCGTCGGGCGCAAGGAGACCCGGCTCGACCGCCGGGGCCCGGGGGCCGTCGCGAGGGCGGTGAGCACACAGGACCAGGACCGTCCCGTGCTCGACGACGCGACCGCCCGGCGCCTCGCCCGTCTGGGGCAGCGCGTCGTCGGGGCGCTCGGTCGGGCACAGGACATCGAGTGGGCCCTGGCCAGCGGGAACCTCTGGATCCTGCAGGCCAGACCCGTCACCGCGGCCCTTCCGTCATGGTCCCCTGGCCCCGCCCTACCGGCGGAGGAGCCGGGACCCGGATCCCTGACAGGCACGCCGGGAAGCCGTGGTGCGGCGACCGGACCCGCGCGGATCGTCCGCGACCCGTCCGACTTCTCCCGCGTGCGCCCTGGTGACGTCCTCGTCTGCCCGTTCACGGATCCTGCATGGACGCCCTTGCTCCGGATGGCCGCGGGCGTCGTCACCGAGACCGGGGGTGTGCTGTCCCACGCGGCGATCGTGGCCCGCGAGCGCCGCATCCCCGCGGTGCTGGGCGTCGTCGGCGCGACAGCCACGATCCCCGACGGCAGCATCGTCAGGGTCGACGGCTCGAACGGCACCGTCACGACAGGGGCGAGCACATCGACCCGACCCGCACGTCCCGCAAGCAGCTGACCTCTGAGAACCCTGTGGAACGTGGCGCCTCCACGTCGTCCTGCACGCAGGCGAGGCCGACCGATCAGCCCAGATCGAGCCCGTCGAGCGAGGACCTGGGCGTCTGGTCCGGCAGACGCAGCATGCGGAACGAGTTGGCCAGCCCGAGCAGCCCGGCCAGGAGCGGGACGAGCAGGGCCACCTGGAGCGACCGGTCGCGGGCGCGGTCGTTGATGTCCAGCACCGCGGCCTCGATCTCCGGGGGCTGCCCTGTGATCTGCTCCGCGAGCCTGGACGTGCTCATGACCTCCGCGTCCTCCTCGAGCGCGTCAGCGATCTGCTGCTGCTCGGCGGCCGGGATGACCTCGCTGCTCTGTGTCATCTGCGTGAACCCCAGCGAGAGCGAGGCGAGCATGATGCCCCCGGCCATGGCGAGACCGAACGACAGGCCGAACGACCCCGCGGCCGAGTTGACGCCCGCCGCCTCGCTGACACGCTCCTCCTCGACGGGCGCGAGGGTGTAGTTGTTGAGCTGCGACACCAGCAGGCCCAGTCCGCAGCCGGTGATCGCGAGCGGGAGGACGAGGTACCACCCGCTGTCCACGCGGGGGACGAAGGGGACCACGAGCGCGATCCCGATGCTCGCCAGGAGGAAGCCCGTGCGGATGATCGCCGCAGGACGACGCGCACCCGACCGCCTGCCCGCCACGACCGCTGCCGCGAACATCGTGAGCGACAGCGGCGCGAGCGACAGCCCTGCCTGCAGGGCGTCGTACTCGAGGGTCATCTGGAAGAAGAGCGGGAGCGCGATCATCGCCCCGCCCAGCGTGATCTGCTGGAGCATCTGCCCTGCCACGCCCGTGGTGAAGTGCGGGTGACGGAAGAGGTCCGGATCGAGGAGCGGCACCCGGTGCGCGCGCTTGCGCCGGACCAGCCACACGGCGAGGAGGACGAGCGCGACGACCCCGACCGCCAGGAGCACGCCCACGAGCTCGCCGCCCTCCTGCCAGACGAGGATCCCGAGCACCACGCCTCCCATGCCGATCACCGACAGCAGAGCACCCACGACGTCGACCTGCCGGGAGCCCGTGAACGGGACGTCCCGGACCAGGCCGATCTGGCTCAGGACGACCGCGATGATGACCACCTCGAGCGCGAATCCCACCCGCCACGACAAGTAGGTCGTGACGAACCCGCCGAGGAGAGGGCCGACCGCCGCGGCGATCGCGGCCGAGGCCCCGACGAGCGCATACGCCTTCTTCTGGTCGGTGCCCGAGAAGTTGCCGTGGATCAGCGACTGCATCGCAGGGAGCAGCAGGGACGCGCCCAGCCCGCCGACGACCGCCCAGAACACGACGATCGCCGTGAGGCTCTGGGCGAGCGTCATGGCCAGCGCGCCGGTCGCGTACGCGAGCAGCCCCAGGACGTAGGCCCGCTTGCGGCCGATCAGGTCGCCCACCTTGCTGTTGATCAGGATGAAGGCCGCGGAGACGAGCGCCTCGAGGGCGATCGCGGACTGCACCCCGCTCGCCGTGGTGCCCAGGTCGTCCACGACCGCGGAGATGGACACGTTCATGAGCGACGTGTCGACGACCAGGACGAACATCGCGGCAGCGAGCAGCAGCATGAGCCGCCGGTTCCCCGTCGCCGCGGGGGCCGTCTCCTGCGGTGCGGTGCCCATGTGCCCACCTCGGCTCAGGTGCCTCGTCCGCTCGAGCGGGCGACCTCCGGTGACCGTCGCCGGATCGCTGGGACCAGCCTAAGGACCGCGAAGGTCTCGTGCGCGGCGGGTCGGCCCGTGGTCCGTGCCAGGTGCGCGACCTGGGCGGCCCGATGCCTGATCGCGAAGGCTCGTCGCGCGGGCCGCGGCCCGACAGTCGTGCTCGCGCGCCGCCGTCGGGCGCCTGGCACCCTCCAGGAGGTGTGCGCGTGGACGACGCCGACCAGACGCCACGAGGCGATCCGGTCGAGAGGTCGAGGCTGACGACGCGGCCGCGGACACGTGCTCGGGCGAACGCGCCCTGCGAAGAACACTCGAACCCGATCGAGCCGGGAGGGAACCGATCGGTGGGCCCGTGCGTGGTGGAAGGGTATGCAGGGATGTCGCGGGTCAGATGACGAGCACTGAGGCGGGCGTGACGGAGGACGAGATCCTGTGGGCGAGCGGCGCCACGGACCGGTACTTGGCTGCCGGGAAGGTGAACCGCGACGCGGAGTTCGTCGACTTCGTGGAGACGCACGGCGGCCGTCTGGAACGGATCGCGTTCCTGATCAGCGGCGACCACCACCGGGCCGAGGAGCTGTGCCAGGCCACGCTCGAACGGACATATCGGTCCTGGGCACGCGCGCGGGACGGCGACCCCTTCGTCTACGCGCGAAAGATCCTGACGAACCTCAAGATCGACACGTGGAGACGCACCCGGCGTGAGGTTCTGCTCGAGCCCGAGGGCCGCCCCTCGGACGTGGTCCCGGACCGCACCGCCGAGATCACCGTGCGTGACGAGCTCGTGCGCGCCTTGCTGCTCCTGCCGGTCAAGCAGAGACGCGTGGTCGTCCTGCGCCACCTGCTCGACCTGTCCGAGGCCGAGGTCGCCCACGAGCTGGGCCTACCACACGGAACGGTGAAGTCCAACGCCTCGCGGGGGCTCGCCCGGCTCCGCGCAGAGCTGACCAGCACGACCACCCCGACGGAGGGAGCACGCCATGACTGACGACGACGACTTCGCAGCGGACCTCCGCGCTCTCGCCGACGAAGCGATCCCCGTCGGGCACATGTCCGGCCGACCCCCTCTCGCCCTGGTCAAGCGTCGCGCGCGCAGGCGCTCGGCGCGGGTCGCCCTGGTGTCCGTCACGTGCGGGGCACTGATCGCCCTGGGCGCCCTGACCTTGCCGCACGTCGGGATCGCCACGATCGCGCCTGCGTCCTCGACGCAGCTCGCGCCCGGGATCGAGGTACCCGCCGACCCGAGGACGTCCGCGCGCGCCGGCGGTGGGCTGGTCGTCGACACCAGGATGCCCGGCTGGACAGCCGGCACACGACTCCTCGTCGTCAGCAGGCTCAGTGCGCAGGGTCGAGCCGTCAACGCGGTCTACGAGGGGGACGACGCCGACCTCCGCGAGCTGCGCGCAGGGAACGTCGCCGGAACGCTGCTGCTGAGCTCGGACGCGACCGCAGCCTCGGCGACCTCGCCCAGCGGCGACCGCCAGATCATCGTCGGCCTGGGACTCCCCGCCGAGGCGCTCGTCGGCGGGACACCCGGCCGGGACGAGCGGCGCCTGATCTCCTGGGACCTCTTCCCCGCCGCGGACGGCACCCTCGTCTCCTCGGTGGTCCTGCCCGGTTCGCGGATCGAGGACGCGGCAGGCCTGCCTCTCGACGTCCTCTCGCTCAGCAGCGTCGACGGCACCATCCCCGCGTTCGGTGGCTTCTACTCGATCAGCGCCTACCGCAACGGGTACGGCGCGGACGGCTGCCTGGGCGACTGCCCGGCCCTCGTCACCGACGAGACCCCGACCGCCTTCCCGAACGACGGCCCCCAGGGCGTCGCACGGGCGCAGCGCCTGGCTGTCCAGCGCGCGATCGAGGGCGCCGTTGCCGAGGCAGACCTCGCCGGGGAGTCCCGCCCCGCGCCCAGGGAGGTCTGCGTTGACGTCCGCGAGCACCTCGACCGGGCCACCGGGATCGAGAGGACCGACGACGACCGCCTCGTCCAGTGCCTGCTCAGTGCTTCGGACTGGGCCGCACGTCAGGCGGAGATCGCCTCCGCGGACGGGACCGGTTGAACGCCCGACCTCGACGCCCCGACGGACGCGCTACCCGATCGGCCGGGCGCCGGCCGGAGCCGGGCCGCCTGTCGAGACCCAGGAGCCGAAGGGTTCGTCGGGCACGTCCTCGTCGGTCTGCTCGGTCCCGCAGACCACCAGGCCCCGCGCCCGGTAGTTCGCGAGCGCCGCGGGACCGTCGAGCGTGCAGGTGTGGACCCAGACGCGGGCTGTCGGCGGGAGGTCGGCACGCTCGGCGAGCGACCAGGCGGCCGCGATGCCGTGCTCGAGGAGCCGGCCGCCCAGGCCGCGGCCGATCGCCCGCTCGGTCAGGCCGAAGTAGCGGATCTCGACGTGCGTCCCGCTCGCGTCGACGAGGGGCTGGAGATGGACGTAGCCCCAGGGACCGCCCTCGCCGTAGAGGACCCAGAACTCGGTCCCCGGCACCTCGAGCTCCTCGACCCACTGCTCACGCGTCCAGCCGAGCCGCTCGGTCCAGAACCACGGGCCGCCCACCAGGCCATAGAGGAAGCGGGCGTACTCGGGAGCGACGCCCACGGTCCGCTCGAGGCGCACCTCGTCGGGCAGGGCTCGCGGCGTGGCCGCGAGCGGCCGGAGCATCTGGAGCGTCGTGATGGTGACCTTCACGGGACTCAAGGGTAGACGCCCCGGCCAGGACGTCGTCTGCCTGGACCCCTCACGCGGCGACACACCGCGAAGGCGCGCTGCGCCCTGGCGGTCAGGCCACGCGAGGCGCACGGTCTGGGCGGCGGCTGCTCCTGATCCTGATCGTGGTGCGGGAGCGGAGCCTGTCGTCGGGCAGGACGGTCGCGGTGTCGGCAAGGAGGCGGTCCAGCCGGGCGGCGAGCGCCGGCAGGTCGGTCGCCGGGTCGACGGTGACGACCAGGCTCAGGACGAGGTCGGGCCCCTCGTCGTGCAAGGTGGCGGTCGCTCGGTGGACGGAAGGGATCTGCTGAGCCGCGTGGGCCGTCGCGTTCGCCACGGCATCTCGGGAGATCCGCAGGCGCATGGTGCGGGTCGATCCGGGCAGGTCCTGCTCGGAGATCGAGCGGGCCGGCAGGTGGGCGAGCATCCACCACAGGGAGACGACTCCCAGGACGACCGCCAGCGCCCCGGTCGCAGCGGGCCACCACGGCTGAGCCGCAGCATCCTGGGTGGCCGTCGTGTCGAGCGCGTCAGGGACACCGTCGAAGAGCTCGGCCAGGGTTCCCGTCGCCCACAGCAGGGCGGCGACGCCGACGACCACGAGCACGAGGCCGGCCAGGGCGAGCAGAGCGCGGTCGAGCCGCAGCACGGTGCGGTTCATGGTCGTCGCCCGTCGCCGGCCCGCACGATCAGGCGCGGGGGTTGCTGGAACGCCGAGAGCTGGTGGGAGACCTCGGTGCGCACGTCGTCGAGGATGTCCGGGGAGCCGGTCGAGCGGACCGTGACCCGTACCGCGGTGCGGGCGACGGACGTGCTGGTGTCCAGGACCCCTGGTACGTCCCGGGCGGTCGCGTTCACCCAGCGGGCGACGTCGCCCGAGCGTACGTGGACGCCGCTCGTGGCGGAGATCCGCCGGGTCGTCCGTGGACGGGGACGAACGGACTGCCACACCAGCCAGAGGCCGAGCAGGGCGAGCACCGCACCTGCCACCCCCACCCACGGTGCGGGCTGCAGGCCGTCCAGCGAGTCGGCGAGCGAGGCGAACCAGCTGGTGCCGGTGCCGCGCAACGCCACGAACGACGCCTGTCCGGCGAGCACCGCGACGGCGAGCAGGACGATCGCCAGGACGAAGGACCACGAGGTCAGCGCGAGCCCGGCCCGGGGCGCCCTGGCCGGTGCCGGGACGTGCTGCGTCGATGGTGCGGTGGGTGCGGTCATCGGACTCTCTGCTCCCTGGTCTGCCCGGCGACGTCGGCCGGGTCGACGATACGAGACACGGTCGTACGGACCTCGTCGACGTGCACCCCGGCGAGGGCGAGGAGCTGTCCGGTCACTGCCTCGCACACCTCACGGGCGACGCGGGCAGCAGGCTGAGGCCAGATCAAGGCGATCTCGAGGAGGACACGGGCGCGGTCACCGGAGCGCGAGCACACGACCTGGGGATAGGTCCGGCCCAGCGCTCTGCCCACCGTCCCGGCCGTGGCCGCGGCGGGGGCGACACCCGCGACGCCGAGCACCGCGGCACGGGCGACCTTGTCGACCACGCGGTCGGCGACCCGCAGCACTCCCCGGTCCGCGGCGTCGACCAGCTCGGTACGAGCCCCGGGCCGCGGGTCGTCGAGGAGGACGTCGCCGCCGCGCGCCGGGTCAGACATGACGCCGGCCACGGAAGGCGGCGCCGAGGTCGATCCGGCCCTCGATCTGGGCCGCGACCACCCACCCGACGGCTCCGAGGACGACTGCGAGGACGAATCCCCAGAAGCCCCCGAGGATCGCGGCGATGGCGAGCAGGACGCCGGTGAACAGACCGGTCGTGGACACAGACATGTGTTCTCCTTGGACGGCGCCCGGTCAGGGCGCGGGCGATGTCGGGGGAAGGTCGACGTCCTCGATGAAGACGTGGACCGGCCCCGGGACCAGGACACGGACGGCCTCGTGGGCGTCACCCGCGACCTCCGGGACGGGACGATCGGACGAGACCACGAGGTGCACCTCTGCCCCGTCGGGCCGGAGCCGCACCCCCGTGACGGCGCGACCGGGCAGGTAGGTGGCGACCTCGCCGAACGCTCCGGAGTGCAGGCGCACGACGCCCGGCACGGCGAGCACCGCTGCCACCACCCGGTCCGCGAGGTCTCCCAGATCGGCACGGTCCCCTTCGTCGGCGACGGCGACGGCGGCGCGCGGGGCGCCGCTCGTGTCACGCACCCCCGGGGGAGCCTCGAACGCGGCCGCGACGTCCAGGGGCGTCGGAACGTCGTGATCCGCTCCCCGGCCCGGCGGCGGAGTCCCGGAGGACTCCCCTGACGAGGTGCTCATCGCACGCGCCCGCCCCCTTCCTCACCCTCGCCACCCGCCGAGGTCTGCTCCCGCGACGACGACCGCCCGGCGCTCGGGTCAGCGTCGTCGTCGGGCAGATGGACGTCGCTGACGTCGATGTTGACCTCGGTGACCTCGAGGCCGGTCATACGTTCGATCGACGCGATCACGCTGCGCCGGACCGCCTGGGCCAGGTCGGCGATCGAGACCCCGTAGTCGGCGACCAGGTCCAGGTCGACGGCGGCCTGGCGCTCGCCGACCTCGACGTGGACGCCGGAGGTGGTGTCGCTGCCGCTGCCGGGGATGTACTCCCGGATGGCGCCGAACGCCCGGGCCGCTCCCCCGCCCACCGCGTAGACGCCCTGGACGTTGCGGGTCGCGATACCTGCGATCTTGGCGACGACCTGGTCCGCGATCGTCGTGGTGCCGTGCTCGGAGGCCAGCGCCGAGACGTGCTCCGAGCTCTCGCGCGCCGGTCGGCCGGGCCCGTCGTCCCGGGGTCGTGCTGCGGTTCCCCCCGCCGGGGTTCCCGTGGTGGGGGTGCTCTGCTCGCTCATCGTCAGCTCCTCGTTCTCGGACCGGCCGCCCGACCGGGCGGTCCGGGACGTTCTGCGGTGAGTGCCGGCGGGCGGCAGATACGTCACGCCCCACCGGTGTGATCTGCGTCACACTGGCCGCATGGATGGCGAGTCCGCCGGGGATCGATATCGTCGAACAGGTGGAACCCCTCGGTGCGGGCGACGACCCGGGAACGGTCTCGGACCTGGTGCTCGCGCGCAGGGCCGCTCTCCGTGACCGCGACGCGTTCACCCTGCTCGTCGACCGGCACGGCCCCGCGCTCTACCGATACGTCCTGCGGATGGTCCACGATCCTGAGGTCGCTGCCGACTGCCTCCAGGACACCCTGGTGGCCGCGTGGACAGGGTTCGCCGACTTCCGCGCGGAGTCCACCCCGCGCACCTGGCTCTTCGGGATCGCCACCCGCCAGGCCTATCGGCACCGGAGCCGAGCTGCGCTGCAGCCTGGTCCCCTGCCCGACGACCTCGTCGAGACCGCGTCGCGCCGACCGGACCAGGACGCCGTGGACACCGCGCTCGTCGAGGCACTCGACATGGCCCTGCTCGGTCTGCCACCGTTGCAGAGATCGTGCTGGTTGCTGCGCGAGATCGAGGGGCTGCACTACGCCGAGATCGCCCTGATCCTCGGCACGAGCAACGACGCCGTCCGGGGGCTCCTCCACCGGGCCCGGTCCACGCTCGCCGAGACCATGGAGGGATGGCGATGAGCGACGAAGCCGTCCTGGAGCGCGCCACGCAGGCACTCCGGCGCCACACCGACCGAGGGTGGACCGTCGTGCGGGAGAACGCCCTGCTCAGGGCGTTGTCCTCGTTCCGCCCCTCGGCCCCGGTCCGGGGGAGCACGGCCACCCCCGCCGGCCCGGTGGAGTACTTCGTCGCGGCCGACGTCGTGGTCGCGACGCTCCGCGAGGCCGTCGCCGCGGTACAGGACGCCGCACCGCTCACGATCACCTGCTCGACCGACGGGCGCGACCAGCTCGTGGACGTCACGATCGAGATCATCGCTGCGTTCGACGCCCCTCTCCTCCCGCTGGCCGCCGCCGTCCGCCGCGCCGCGTCCTCTCGGCTGCGGGACGTCCTCGGCGACCTCGCTCCCCAGGCCGACGCCGTGGCGGTCCACGTCGCCATCACCGACGTCACGGACGACCCGCGGGATCTCTAGGGGCGCCCCCTGGGCCTGCACTCTCGTAGCGCGGCCCGGGCGTCCGGCCAAGGTCTCGCCGCGTCCGGACGACGGCTCCCCCTGCGCGAGCCACCGTCCGCGTCGCTAGGTTTGTTCGATGACCACCGGCGAGATCCGCAGACGCAGCACGACGCCGACCGTCGTGGGTGACGTCGTGCGGACCCTCGCAGCGATCGCGATTCCGGTGGGCGGACTGCTCTACGGTCCGGTCGGGATCGCGCTCCTGGCCCTGGTGCTGCTCGGCACCGTGCTGCCGCGAGCCATCGGTCTCGAGGGGCCGATCGACCCCGTGATCGGCCTGACGCTGTCGGCCGCAGCCTGGATCAGCCTGCTCGACCTCTACGCCCAGGTCTCCTGGCTCGATCTCGCCGTGCACCTGGTGGCGACGGGCGTCCTCACGGTCCTCGCCTACGCCGTGCTCGTGTCCGTGGGGGCACTTCCCGTCCCCGGCCCGATCCTCGCCCGACGGACAGGCGCAGGCGCGCGCCACGACGGGTCCGGTCTGTCCCGTCCACGCCTCGGGGGCGTGGTGACGGCGACGGCGCTCGGCGTCCTGCTCGCCCTGCTGTGGGAGGTGGGCGAGTGGTTCGGCGCCACGTTCGTCGACGGGTCGATCAACGTCGGCTACCTGGACACGCTCGGCGATCTCGCCGCAGGCGGGGTCGGCGCCCTGCTCGCGGGGTTCCTCCTGGTGAGGCGCCCGTGAGCCGCGTGGCCCCGCGCGGAAAGACCGACCTGACGGTCGTGATCCCCGTCAAGGACGACGCCCGTTTCCTGGAGTGCTGCCTGTCGGCGATCGGTCGGCAGACCCGGCCTCCGTCGGAGGTGATCGTGGTGGACAACGCTTCCTTGGACGACAGCGCGGCCGTGGCGCGCCGTGCGGGCGCGCGTGTGGTCTCCGAGACTCACCCAGGCATCGCGGCCGCCGCGGCCGCCGGGTACGACGCGGCCAGGACCGACGTGATCGTGCGGTGCGACGCAGACACCCTGCCCCCACAGGACTGGCTCGAACGGGTGCACGCGGCCTTCGCCGAGGACCCCGGGCTGACGGCCCTCACCGGCTCGGGCTTCTTCTACGACCTCCCCGCGGTCCGAGGTCGCCTCGCCCGGACCTTCTACCTCTGGGGCTACTACGGAGGGATGCACGCCGCCGTCGGCAACGTCCCGCTGTGGGGATCCAACATGGCGATCCGCCGCGACGCCTGGCTCGAGGTGCGCAGCCGCGTCCACCGTCGCGACGCGCTCGTGCACGACGACACCGACCTCAGCTTCCAGCTCGGCAGCACCGCTCGCGTCCGCCACGATCCTCGACTCGTGGTCGGCGTCTCAGGGCGCACCTTCGAGTCCCTGTCCGCCGTGCGCCGACGCTTCCGGCTCGCGTGGCACACGCTTGCCGTGAACTGGGCCGACAGCCCGCCCTGGGAGAGGTGGTCGGCGCGGCTCACCACCGGTCGGCAGCGCCCGCCTCGATCGCTGCCCGGCGAAAGGTGACCGGGAGGACCGGGAGGACCGGCTCACGACGGTCGTGGGCGTCGCCCAGCGCCGGCCGCCATCGCACCGCGCCGCGCGCGCGCAGCCGCACCGCGCCCGGTGACCACCGGTCCCGGGGTCACGGGCGCGCCGTGACCACCACACGCACGCGCCGCAGATGGCTGACGGGTTCCGGCAGTGGGAGACGGCCCGCAGGCTGACGACGGGCCGACGGCTGTCTCAGCCGCCGGTGAACACGGACGTGAACAGCTCGGCCTCGACCGCAAGGCACGGCTCGACCAGGGCGTCGAGGGCGTCGTACCAGGCGTCAGACCTGATGACGGCGGGTTCGGTCCTGGTCCAGAGCTCGACCGCGGGGACGGCGGCCTGCAGGCCGGCGACCCCCTGGCTGACAGCACTGTCACTGCTCGCGGGGACGCGGTGGAGTGCGCGTGTCGCGACCTCGTACCAGCCCTGCTGCTCCTGGACGGCCATGCGCCCCTCGCTCAGCGCGATGTCCGCGTTCTCCACGATCGTCTGCACGTCGGAGACGGCCGCGCACGCAGCAGCGTCGCCCCCGGGTGCGTCCACCTGGACCGCCTCAACCGTGGGCTCGGGAAGAGCGCTGCTCTCGCTGCTGCAGCCAGCCATCATCAACGCCACCAGCACCAGGGCCGAAGCCCCGGCCGCCTTGCTTCCTCGCATGAACGCTCCCCCTCGTGACGGTGTGTGGCCCGAGACTACACAACCCGGCCGAATCGACCCGGGGGCCGACGACGCGGCGGACGGCGGACGGCGGACGGCGGACGGCGGACGGCGGACGGCGGACGGCGGACGGCGGACGGCGGACGGCGGACGGCGGACGGCGGACGGCGGACGGCGGACGGCGGACGCAATGGAATCGACGTCCGTCAAGGATTCTCCGCCGATCCGCGGGCGCCCAACGACCGGGAGGTGACGACCGTTCACACCACCTGCGGTCTCGTCGGAGAAGCTCTGCGCCGTCGGAGCAGCGCCAGCTCTCGGACCGCCGCATCCGCCTTCTCCGCGTCGCTCTCCGACGCCCGGTACTCGCCGCCTGCCGTGGGCCCTTGGGCAGATGGGTGGTGGCAGGTCAGGTGGCGGGCAGGACGACGACGCGCTTGCCGGGGTGGTGGCCGGACTCGAGGTCGTGGTGCGCTCGACCGACCTGGTCGAGCCCTTCGTAGACGTCGGCGATGACGATGTTCAACGTGCCGGCCTCGATCGCGCGAAGGTACCGGTCCAAGGCATCTGCGGGGAGGTCGAGGGCACCACCGGCATAGCTGGTGAGGTGCACGCCGGTGGGGATGGTGAACGGGGAGAAGTCACTGATGGTCCATCGGCCGTCGAGTGCGCCGACGAAGCAGCCGGTCCCACCAGGGTGGACCAGGGAGAGCACGGCGGGGAGCGCGGTGGCGCTGACCAGCTCGAGGGCCGCGTCGAGGCCACCGGGTGCGATCGCGCGGACCGCGTCCGCGAGGGCGTCGTCGTCAAGCACGGCGTGAGCGGCGCCCACCTGCGTGAGGAGGTCGAACCGGGCCGGGTTGCGCGTGGTTGCGATGACGTCGGCGCCGAGCTGGTGTGCGATGGCGATCGCCGTGAGCCCGACGGTAGAGGTGCCGCCGTGGATGAGGACGCTCTGATCGGGCTGCAGCTGAAGCCCGGTGGTGAGCGAGCCGTGCGCGGTCTGCAGCATCTCGGGGAGCGCACCGACGACGTCCCACCCCAGGTCCGTCTCGAACGGGATGACGTTCGCCGCGTCGACGACGGTGTACTCCGCGTAGCCGCCGTCGATGGAGCGGCCAAGACCTCCCATCATCGTGGCGACCTTCTGCCCAGGGATCATGTCGACGCCGTCGCCCACCGCGTCGACGACGCCGACGGCTTCGATGCCGAGGATCCGGGGGAAGCTGAAGTCGGGTCCGGACTCGCCCATGCGGCTCGTGACCTCGGACTCGTTGACGCCGAACGCTCTCACACGGATACGCACCTGTCCGGGGTCGAGGTCGGGGATCGGCACGTACGAGACGGCGAGCTCGTCGGATGGGACGGGTCCGCTAAGTCGGATCGCGCGCATGGTGTCAGACATGGTGGGGCTCCTGTCGAGGTGGGGCGAGGATCGTCGGGAGGTCGAGGAGCGCCCGGTAGGCGCGGCGGACCATGTCTTGGTCGAGGGGCACGTCGTGGTGGAACGAGCGGTAGTTCCACCACCCCCAGATCAGCGCATCCACAGCTCGTGCCGCGTCGTCCGACAGGCGACTTCGGAGCACCGTCAGCGACTCCTCGTGCAATGCTCGGACGAGATCGGCGGCGAGTGGACTACGGGCCGCGTAGTGGTGCAGCTCGGTGTAGAGGCGCACGTCCGACGCGCTTGGGCTCGTCGCGCCGACGGTCGCCGACACGAGCGCCTCCACGACGCCGTCCACCGTCGCAGCGTTGCGCAGTGGTCCGGCGAACTGCGGTTCCAGCTCCCCACGGAGCGTTCCGAACGCCTCGACGATCAGGCCCTCGATGTCGGGGAAGTAGTACGTCATCGACCCGAGCCCGACACCCGCCTGCGCGGCGATGCGCCGGTAGGAGGCGGCATGCACACCGTCCGCCCGGATCACCTCGAGCGTGGCTCGCAGGATGCGCGCGCGTCGTTCCGGGTCGTTGGGCCTACCCTTGCGCATCGCGACCTCCGTCGGTCATACCAAGTACGTACCATGGCACGTACTTCACGTCGAACTTCGATCTTGGAGAACAGGTGGACGACGACACGCTGCAGCAGTACGCCGGGGAACGCGTGGAAGAGCTTCCCGGGGCGGAGCTCGAGCACCCCTTCGGCCCCGACTGGGACGTGTACAAGGTGCGGGACAAGGTGTTCATGCTGCTGACCGAGATCACCGGGGAACCGATAGTGATCGTCAAGGCCGCTCCAGAGGACGGCAAGGCTCTTCGCGAACAGCACGAGGACATCACCCCCGGCTACCACATGAACAAGCAGCACTGGGTCACCCTGCATCCCGGTGGGAACCTGCCAGAGCAGCTCGTGGAAGACCTGGTGACCGAGTCGTACCTTCTCGTCGTCGAGAACCTGCCTCGAGCCAAGCGCCCTGTTGACCCCGCGACGTTCGGAAGGCGCGAGCAGTGACGATCTCGGGAGAGCAGCTGCAACAGTGTGTACCTCTGTGTGTACCTCGACCCTCCCGGGATACGACGAGAGGCTAGGAATCGTTGTGATTCCTAGCCTCTCACTGTCGGGCTGACAGGATTTGAACCTGCGACCCCTTGACCCCCAGTCAAGTGCGCTACCAAGCTGCGCCACAGCCCGTGAGCCCCGGAGGGCTTCACCAGCCCTTCAGGGCCGAGAGAAACAATACCCCACTTTGGGCGTGCTCCGTGCATCGTCGCTGGTGAGTGGCCTGGATCACGCGTTCTCGGTGCGCTCCCACGGTCCGCACAGCGTGTACCGAGCCGTCGCCCATCACGCCGACAGCCGGGTCTCAGCGGCCGGTCAGGCCGCACCCAGCGCAAGCCCCGCCCCGGTGCGCCCGTCGCGACTGGCCCCTTGCTCCCGAGGGGCGCATCTGAGCGCCCCGCAACGCCCAGGAGGGCCGTGCGCGCCTTCCGGCACGCACGGCCCTCCCGTGGATCGCTCGACGCCTCACGCGCCCGGGAGGAGCCCCGCCGGGGCCCCGCAGGTCGACGTCAGCGCTTGCGCTTCTCGCGCACGCGCACCGAGATCTCGATGGGCGTGCCGTCGAACCCGAAGGTCTCGCGCAGGCGACGCTCAATGAAGCGGCGGTAACCGGCCTCGAGGAAGCCCGTCGCGAAGATCACGAAGCGCGGCGGGCGCGTGGACGCCTGGGTCGCGAACAGGATGCGCGGCTGCTTGCCACCACGCAGCGGGTGCGGGTGGGCTGCGACGAGCTCGCCCAGGAACGCGTTGAGGCGTCCGGTGGGGATGCGCTTGTCCCAGGACTCGAGCGAGCGCTCGAGCGCGGGCACCAGGCGGTCGGTGTGCCAGCCGGTGCGGGCCGACACGTTGACGCGCGGGGCCCACTGGACCTGGACGAGGTCCTGCTCGATCTCGCGCTCGAGGAACGGACGACGGTCCTCGTCCATGAGGTCCCACTTGTTGTACGCGATGACGAGCGCGCGGCCCGCGTCGACGACCTGGGAGATCACGCGCGTGTCCTGCTCGGTGAGCGGTACCGAGGCGTCCACGAGCACGACCGCGATCTCGGCCTTCTCGATCGCCGCCTGGGTGCGCAGCGAAGCGTAGAAGTCGGCGCCCTTGGTCTGGTGCACGCGGCGACGGATGCCGGCGGTGTCGACGAACCACCACGGGATGCCCTTGAGGAGCACGAGCTCGTCGACCGGGTCGCGCGTGGTGCCGGCGACCGAGTCGACGACGACGCGCTCCGAGCCCGCGACCTTGTTCAGCAGCGAGGACTTGCCGACGTTGGGGCGTCCGACGAGCGCGACGCGGCGCGGGCCCGAGGGCAGGACGACCGCGTGCTCGGACACGAGCGGCAGGGCCTTCATGGCGGCGTCGAGCAGGTCTCCCGTGCCGCGGCCGTGCAGGGCCGAGACGGGGTGGGGCTCGCCGAGGCCCAGGCTCCACAGCTCCGTCGCGTCGGACTCCCCGCGCGCGCCGTCGACCTTGTTGGCGCACAGCACGACGGGCTTGCCCGACTTGCGGAGCAGCTTCACGACGCGCTCGTCCGTGGCCGTGGGGCCGACGGTCGCGTCGACGACGAACACGACGGCGTCCGCGAGCGCGATCGCGACCTCGGCCTGCTCGGCGACGCGCGCCTCGATGCCGGCGACGTCGACCTCCCAGCCACCCGTGTCGACGAGCGTGAACTGGCGCCCGGCCCACTCGGCCGGGTAGGAGACGCGGTCGCGCGTGACGCCGGGCTTGTCCTCGGTCACGGCCTCGCGGCGGCCGAGGATGCGGTTGACGAGCGTGGACTTGCCCACGTTGGGGCGTCCGACGATCGCGAGGACGGGCAGGGGCGCCGGAGGGGCTTCGCCGTCCAGGTCCTCGCCGTCGGCGGACAGGAGCGCGAGGTCCTCGTCGCCGAGCTCGTAGTCGGCGAGGCCGGCGCGCAGCGAGCGCTCACGGCTGTCGTCGTCCTGCTCGTCGCCCTCGACGGGGACGAACGGATCGGTGGTCTCTTCAGGCTGCCCGACGACGTCGCTCGCCTGGTCGATCGTCTCACCGGGGGTCTGCGACACCTCGTCGAGGGATGCCTGGGCATCGGGCTGTGCGTGGTCGGGTGTGGTCATGGGGACCATTCTCCCAGCAACCGGGCAGTTCTCCGAACGAGGAGCCCGCGCGACACGCCCGGAGTGCACGACGTCACGTGGACGGGGCGTCTCCGCGTCCGGGGCGCTCGAGCCCGTCGACCGGCAGCGCGATGCCCGAGCGGTCCACGGCGGCCGTCACGAGCGTCGCGAGCGCCGACCGGATCTGCTCGTTCGCTGCGTCCAGGGCGGCCTTGCCGCGCACGCCGTCGGGCCTCTCGACGACGACGGGCGCTCCGAACTCGACGTACAGGCGGCGGCGGAACCCCGGGACCCGGCTCAGCCGGTCGCCCGTGCGGCGCGTGCCCAGCACCGCGACGGGCACGACGGGTGCGTGGCCGTTGAGCGCGAGCCAGGCCACGCCCGCGCGCGCCGAGGTCGCGTCGCCGCGCCCGCGGTTGCCCTCGGGGAACACGCCCACTCCCCCGTCGCGGCGCAGGACCGCGAGCGCCGTCACGAGGGCTGCGCGCCCGCCGGTCCGGTCGACGGGGATCTGCCCCGCCGCGCGCAGGACCCACCCCACGGGCCCGACGAACATCTCCTCCTTGACGAGGACGTGCAGAGGGCGGGGCGCGACGCCCAGCACGAGCGGCCCGTCGACGAGCCCCGTGTGGTTGGCCGCGAGGAGCACGGGCCCGGTGGCAGGGACGAGGTCCGCCCCGACCACCCGGGTGTCCCAGATCACGCGCGCGAGGAAGCGCCCCACCCAGCGGGACCAGGCGGGCCCGGCGGGAGAGGGGACGTGCGGGGTGCTCACCGAGCGGGCCCCTCGCCCCCTGCGGCTGCGGAGTCCGTGGCGTCCACGGCGGTGGCGTGCTCGACGACGTCGAGCACGGCCTGGATCGTCTGCTCGAAGTCGAGGTCGGACGAGTCGACCGTCACGACGCCGTCGGCCGCGACGTGGAACTGCGAGACCGTCGAGTCGTCGCGGTCGCGGCGCAGGACCTGGTCCTTGGTCGCCTCGACGGCCGCAGCGTCGGCCGCACCGTGGACCTCGAGCGAACGGCGCGCGAGGCGAGCCTCCTCGCTCGCGGTCAGCAGGATGCGGACGTCCGCGTCCGGGGCCACGACGGTCGTGATGTCGCGCCCCTCGGCGACGATGCCGCGTCCGCCGGAGAAGCTCTCGGCGTCCTCGGCAGCGGACCCCGAGGACTCCGCGGCGATGATCGCGCGCTGCAGGCGGCGCAGCTCCGCGCGCACCGCGAGGTTGGTCGCGACCGCGCTCACGGCCGTGGAGATCTCCGTGGTCCGGATCGCCTCGCCCACGTCCGTCCCGTCGACGTGCACGCTCGGCGCGGCGGGGTCGATGCCCATGACGAGCGGCATGACCTCGACGGCCGCGGCCACTGCGGCCTGGTCGGTGAGGTCCACGTGCTCCTCGAGGCACCACCAGGTCGCGGCGCGGTACATCGCACCGGTGTCCAGGTAGGCCGTGCCGAGGCGGCGGGCGACGGCGCGCGAGACGCTCGACTTGCCCGACCCCGAGGGGCCGTCGATCGCGACGACCAGCCCGTGACCGCCGCTCACTGGGCCAGGTCCTTGCGCAGCGACGTGGCCCCGTGCAGGTAGACGTGCTGGACGTCGGACCGCGGCACGTCGAGCTCGGCGTGCGCCATGAGGCGCACGACGCGGGGCAGCGCGTCGGGGACGCCGATCTCGACCGCGCACATGAGCGGCACGTCGCCGAGCCCCATCTCGCGGGCTGCGGCGGCCGGGAAGTCGGCCACGAGGTCGGGGGTGCAGGTGAAGAAGATCGAGATGAGCGACGCGGTGTCGACCTCGTTGGCGTCGAGGACGGACTGCACGAGCTCGCGCGTGCGCTCGAAGAGGTGCTCACGCTCGTCGACGTCGAGCTGCGTGGCGCCCCGGATGGCCCGGACGGGCATGGGTACTCCTTCGTACGGGAGGGTCGGGTCGAGAGAGGGCCGGCCCCCGGGCCCGCGGCGGACGCGGTACCCGGGGCGCTGCCGGCTCGCTAGAGCCCGACCTCGCTCATGAGGGTGCCGAGCTCGGTGCGGCCCAGGACGCGGGTGGCGCCAGGACGCAGGTTGCCCAGGTGGATCGACCCGATGCGGGTGCGCACGAGCCGGGTCACAGGGTGGCCGAGCTCCTCGAACATGCGGCGCACGATGCGGTGACGTCCCTCGTGGAGGACGACCTCGACCATGCTGGCCTGCGGGGTCGTGTCGACCACGCGGTAGCGGTCGACCTTGGCGGGACCGTCCTCGAGCTCGACGCCGTGGAGCAGCTTGTTCGCGATGTTCCCCGCGACGCGGCCCTCGACCGACACGAGGTAGGTCTTGGAGACCTCGTACTTGGGGTGCGAGAGCCGGTTGGCGAGCTCGCCGTCGTTCGTCAGGAGCAGCAGGCCCTCGCTGTCGGCGTCGAGGCGACCGACGTGGAAGAGGCGCTCGGGGCGCGTCGCGACGAACTGCGTGAGGGCGGGGCGCCCCTCGGGGTCGTGCATCGTCGAGACGACGCCCAGCGGCTTGTTGAGCGCGATCGTCACGAGGGACTGGTCGAGCTGGATGCGCATGCCGTCGACGTGGATCACGGCCTTCTCGGGGTCGACGCGCACGCCGAGCTCGCGCACCAGGACGCCGTCGACCTCGACGCGGCCCGCGGCGATCAGGTCCTCGCACGCGCGGCGCGAGCCCAGGCCCGCGGTCGCGAGCACCTTCTGGAGGCGCACGCCGTCGGCGACGTGCACGTCCGGCTGGGGGCCCTTGGGCGCGACCGGGCGACGCGGGGGCTTGCTCTTGCCCGCCTGCGCGTCACCGGCCCACCCGCGGCCGGCCCCGCTGCGGGGGGCCGAGGAACGCTGACCTGCGGACCGCCCACCGCCCGCGCGACCACTGCCCGGTCGACCGGTGCCCGAGGTGTTCTCGGACCGCTGTCCTCGGGCGGCCGGACGGCCACCCTCGCGTGCGCTGCTCATGATGTTCCTTCGTCGTTCGTGCTGGGTCGAGCGTCGTCGGGCAGGGCCGGCGACCGCGGCTGTGCGCGGTCGCTCCCACCCTCGGACGCTCCGGGTGTGCTGTCTGCGGCGTCGAGGATGGAGTCGACGTCCGGCAGGTGCGGCGCGAGGGCGGGGAGCTCGTCGAGCGACGAGAAGCCCATGCGCTCCATGAAGTATCCCGTGGTTCCGTACAGGACCGCACCCGTCGAGGGATCCTGGCCGACCTCCGCGACGAGCCCGCGGGTCGTCAGCGTCCGTACGACGCCGTCCACGTTCACGCCGCGCACGGCCGAGATCTGGCCGCGCGTGACCGGTTGACGGTACGCGATGACGGCGAGGGTCTCCAAAGCGGCCTGCGTCAGGCGCGCGGTCTGGCCCTCGAGCAGGAAGCGCCCGACGACGTCGGCGAACACCGGTGCCGAGTAGACCCGCCACCCGCCACCGGCCTGGCGCAGCTCGAACCCGCGCGGGCGACCGCCGAGCTCGCCGCGGTACTCGGCGGACAGCTCGGCGAGCAGGTCCTCGACCTCGCGCTGCGGGAGACCGAGCGCCGTGGCGAGCTGCACCGCGGGGATCGGCTCGTCGGCGACCATGAGGACGGCCTCGAGGGCCGCGAGCGCCCCGCCCGGGACGTGGGCGAGGTCGAGCGTCGACTCGTCGGCCTCCGTACCGGGGGCCGCGGCGCTCGGGGAGCCGGCTCCCGCGTGGTCGTCGTCCTGGTCGCCCGAGGGGGCGGCCGAGCTGTCGACGGTGTCGTACGTCATGCTCTCCTCGCTCATGCTCTGGTCCGGTCGTGCTCCGGTACGGCCCCGTCGCGGGCCTGCCGGGCATCGTCACCGCTGTCGTGGGTCGGGCGGACGGCACCGGCCGCCCCGGTCTGCTCGTCGAGCTCGTCGAACTCGCCGCCCACCTCGTCGAGCACGACGTCGAGCGACCCGCTGCGCGCGTCGACGCCCTCGTCCCCCGCGGTACCGGTCCACCGGACCGTGAGCTCGCCGAGCGCCTCGACCTGCTCGAACGCGACGAGCCCCTCGCGGAACAGCTCGAGCAGCGCCAGGAAGCGCGCGACGACGACGATCGTCTCGCCCGCGTCGGCGACGAGCGTGCGGAAGGACGCGGCGCCGTCCCGCCGCAGGAGCCCGACGACGATCCCCGCCTGCTCGCGCACGCTCACCGCGGGCGCGTGCAGGTGGGTCAGCGAGACCCCGGGCGGCGGCGCCTTGGGCTCGAGTGCCTTGGCCGCGAGCGCCGCGAGCTGGTCGGGCCCGAGCTTCCACACGAGCTCGGGCAGCAGGGCCGCGAGGTGGGGCTCGAGCTGGACGACGCGCGGGAAGCGCCGACCCTCGGTCGCGAGCCGCTCGGCGATCACCGCCGAGACCTGCTTGTACGCGCGGTACTGCAGCAGACGGGCGAACAGCAGGTCGCGGGCCTCGAGGAGCTCGAGGTCCTCGGCGCTCTCGACGTCACCCGTGGGCAGCAGGCGCGCGGCCTTGAGGTCCAGGAGCGTGGCGGCCACGAGCAGGAACTCGCTCGCGGTGCCCAGGTCCCAGCCGGGGTGCCCACCGCGCCCCCGCCGACGGCGGGCCGAGGGACCTGCGGGCGCGCCGTCGTCGGGCCCTCGGGAGTCCGCCTGGGCGCGCTCGGCCGCCTCGGCCTCTCGCGCGTGGCGCTCGGCCGTGCGGATGTAGGCGATGAACTCGTCGGTCACCTGCGCGAGCGCGATCTCGGTGATGTCGAGCTTGTGCTTGGCGATGAGCGAGAGGAGGAGGTCGAACGGGCCCGAGAAGTTCTCGAGGTGCACCTCGAAGGCCGGGTTGCCGTACCGGTCCGTGCTGGGCGGTGCGGGGGCCGGCGGCTCCAGGGGGGCCACCGGGGCGGCTGCCTGCACGGTGTCAGGCAGCGTCGCCACGGGCGACCAGCTCGCGGGCGAGCTGACGGTACGCGGTCGCCCCCGGGTGGGTCGGGGCGTACACCGTGATGGGCTCGGCGGCCACGGAGGCGTCCGGGAACTTCACGGTGCGCCCGATCACGGTGTGCAGCAGCTTGTCGCCGAAGGCCTCGTGCACGCGGGCCACGACCTCGCGCGAGTGCAGCGTGCGCGAGTCGAACATGGTCGCGAGGATGCCGTCGATCTCGAGGCGCGGGTTGAGGCGGTCCCGCACCTTCTCGATGGTCTCGACGAGCAGCGCCACGCCGCGCAGCGCGAAGAACTCGCACTCGAGCGGGATGAGCACGCCGTGCGCGGCCGTGAGCGCGTTGACCGTGAGCAGGCCCAGCGAAGGCTGGCAGTCGACGAGGATCACGTCGTAGTCGTCGAGCACGGGGCGCAGGACCCGCGCCAGGACCGACTCGCGCGCGACCTCGCCCACGAGCTGGACCTCGGCCGCCGACAGGTCGATGTTCGCGGGGAGCACGTCCAGGTTCTCGACGTTCGTGGGGACGATGACCTCGCGGATGTCCGCACCACGCTCCATGAGCAGGTTGTAGACCGTGCGGTCGAGCTCGTGCGGGTTCACGCCCAGGCCCACCGAGGCGGCGCCCTGCGGGTCGAAGTCCACCAGGAGCACCCGGCGGCCGTACTCGGCCAGCGCGGCGCCCAGGTTGATGGTCGTGGTCGTCTTGCCGACCCCGCCCTTCTGGTTGCACATGGCGATGATGCGGCCGGGGCCGTGCGTGGGGAGCACCTCCGGGACGGGGAAGTCGGGGACCGTGCGCCCCACGGGATCGACCCGCGGGAAGCTGTCGGGCGCGACGTCCGCACTGCCGTCGACGACCCCGGGTCCCGCACCGACGCGCGCGTCGAACGGTTCGGTGGCGTCCTGTGTCTCGCTCGGGGCCTGGCTGCTCACGTCCGCCACGCTACCCCAGCGCCCCCGCGAGGACGCGAGCACGCGCCGGAGTGGCGCGATCCGGCGCACCCCGGCCGGGTGTCAGCCGAGCGCGCGCGGGTGCGCCGAGGCGTACACCTCGCGCAGGGTGTCCCGGGTCACGAGCGTGTAGATCTGGGTCGTCGTCACCGAGGCGTGCCCCAGCAGCTCCTGGACCACGCGCACGTCTGCGCCGCCCGCGAGCAGGTGGGTCGCGAACGAGTGCCGCAGGGTGTGCGGCGAGATGCGCTCGGGGTGCTCGAGCCCGGCGCGCTCGGCCGCGGTCCGCAGGACGGCCCACGCGCTCTGGCGGCTCAGCCGGGCACCGCGCGTGTTGAGGAAGACCGCGGGCGTGCCGCGGCCCGTGGCGGCCAGCGCGGGACGCGAGCGCACGAGGTAGGCGTCGAGCGCGCGCACCGCGTACGACCCCACGGGCACGACGCGCTCCTTGCCGCCCTTGCCGAACAGGCGCACGGCCCCCGTCTCCAGGTCCAGGTCGTCGACGTCGAGGCTCACGGCCTCGGAGATGCGGGCCCCCGTGGAGTAGACGAGCTCGAGCAGCGCACGGTCGCGCAGCGGCCCCGGCCCCTCCCCCGCCCCGGCGGCCTCGAGGATCGCCTCGACCTCGTCGGTGGAGATGGCCTTGGGCAGCCGCTTGCCCTGTGCGGGCGGACGCACCTCGGCCGACGGGTCGGTGCCGGTGTGCCCCTCGAGCGCGCAGAAGCGGTGCCACCCGCGGACCGCGGCCACGGACCGGGCCGTGGACGACGGCGAGAGGAGGGCGGCGCCGTCGGACCCCGTGCGGACCGTGGTGACGTACTCCGCGACGTCCGCCGCGCTCACCTCGGCGGGCTCGGTGCGGCCGCGCGTCGCGAGGTACGCGGCGTAGCGGGCCAGGTCGCGCCGGTAGGCCGCGACCGTGTTCGGGGAGAGCCCGCGCTCGACCGTGAGGTGCGCGAGGTACTCGCGCACCGCGCGCTCGAGCGCGGCGGGCAGCGGCGGAGCGGGAGGGGTGGTCTCCGGGTCGGGGGGACCGCTCGGGGGCCCGACGACGAGCGCGGGCTCCCCGGCGGCGACGCGCGTCATCGCGCGCCGGCCGCTCGTCGGACGGTCATCCCGTGCGTCCCGGCCAGGCCGTCAGAAGGGGAGGAAGACGTCGACCGCGACGGCGACGAACAGCAGCGTCAGGTACGTGATCGAGGCGTGGAACACCTTCATGGCCCCGAGCTTGCCCTTGGTCGGGTCGTTGGCCCGGCGCAGCATGGTGATGCACAGGGCCAGGAACCAGGCGCCGAGCCCGATCGCGACCACGCCGTAGACCCACGTCATGGGGGCGAGCCACCACAGCGCGAGCGAGAGGCGATCATCGCCACGGTGTAGCCGATCATCTCGCGCGCGACCTTGCGGTTGTCCGCGACGACCGGCAGCATCGGCACGCCCGCGTTGGCGTAGTCCTTCTTGAACTTGATCGACAGCGGCCAGTAGTGCGGCGGCGTCCAGAAGAAGATGACGCCGAACAGCGCGACCGCGGCCCAGCTCAGCGAGCCGGTGACCGCCGACCAGCCGATGAAGACCGGCATGCAGCCCGCGATGCCGCCCCACACGATGTTCTGCGGGCGTGCGGCGCTTGAGGATCATCGTGTAGCCGACGACGTAGATCGCGATGGCCGCGAACGTGAGCCAGGCCGAGGGGGCGTTGACGAGCCAGCGCGAACCAGACGAGCGCGATGACGCCGAGCGCGGTCGCGAAGACCAGCGCCGCGCGCGGGGTGACCTCCCCCGTGACGAGCGGGCGCCGCTTGGTGCGGTTCATGAGCTCGTCGATGTCACGGTCGATGTAGCAGTTGAAGACGTTGGCCGACGCGGCGGCGAGCGTGCCCCCCGACGAGGGTCTTCACGACGAGCCACAGGTCCGGGAGGCCACCCTGGGCCAGGATCATGGTGGGCAGCGTCGTCACGAGCAGGAGCTCGATGATGCGCGGCTTCGTCAGGGCGACGTACGCGCCGATCGTGCTGCGGACCCCCGCGACGGCTCGGCCGTCCGTGGAGACCCGGGCCTGCCCGGCGACCGGGGAGGTCGCGGCAGGGCGAGACGGGAGACCCGTCTCGTCGATCGGTGCCTGGCTCGTGGTGTGCACGCGCTTCGGTGTTCCGTTCTGGCGAGGAATGCTGGGGGGCGTCGTCCGGCAGCCGGTGCGTGTCTGCTCCGACCCGCTGGACATCCGTCCCATGCTACGTCGCCCGCCCTCTCACCGCCGCCCTGCTCGCCCGAACGAAAGTGTGAGATCCGACCGAAATCCACGAGATGGTCGCGCGACGTGCCCGCGCGGGGCGCACGTATAGGCTGGGCGGAGCAACCGACGGCCGGTGCTCCGGTGCGACCCCGAGGCGACCTGACCCCGCGGTGCGCGCCGCCGCGACCGGCCGGTCCGCCGCTCCGCCCTCGGTCCCCCTGTGAGTCACCGGGTGCGCGCGAAGGAATAGTTCAACGGTTGATCCGAGTTGAATCGACGAAGATCCGGGGCGCAGACTCCGGACGGGAAAGAGGTCCGGTGAACGCGTTCGATCCTGCCAACCAGCCCCTCGAGTGGTCCGAGCTCGACGACCAGGCTGTCAAGACCATCAAGGCTCTCGCCGCCGACGCCGTCGAGAAGGTCGGCAACGGCCACCCCGGGACGGCGATCTCGCTCGCCCCCGCTGCGTACCTGCTCTTCCAGAAGGTCATGCGCCACGACCCGGCCGACCCGCACTGGCTCGGTCGCGACCGCTTCGTGCTCTCCGCCGGCCACTCCTCGCTGACGATCTACCTCCAGCTCTTCCTCGCCGGCTACGGCCTGGAGATCGAGGACATCGAGGCGCTGCGCACCTGGGGCTCCAAGACCCCCGGCCACCCCGAGTACCGGCACACCGCCGGTGTCGAGATCACGACCGGCCCGCTCGGCCAGGGCCTCGCGTCCTCCGTCGGCATGGCGATGGCCGCCCGCCGGGAGCGCGGCCTGCTCGACCCGCGACGCCGCGCCGGGCGAGTAGCCCGTTCGACCACCACGTCTACGTCATCGCGTCCGACGGCGACCTGCAGGAGGGCGTGACCTCCGAGGCCTCGTCGCTCGCCGGCCACCAGCAGCTCGGCAACCTCATCGTGATCTGGGACGACAACAAGATCTCGATCGAGGACGACACCGACATCGCGTTCACCGAGGACGTCCTGGCGCGCTACGCGGCCTACGGCTGGCACACCCAGCGCGTCGACTGGACCCAGGGCGGCGACGGGCTACGCGGAGGACGTCCGACGCGCTCGCCGCCGCGCTCGCGGCCGCCCAGGCCGAGACCGGCAAGCCCTCGATCATCGCGCTGCGCACGATCATCGGCTGGCCCTCGCCCACCAAGCAGAACACCGGTGGCATCCACGGCTCCGGCCATGGGCGCCGACGAGATCCGCGGCCTCAAGGTCGTGCTCGGCCTCGACCCTCGAGCGTCGTTCGACGTCGACCCCGAGGTCCTCGCCTACACGCGCGCCGTCGGCGAGCGTCGGTGCCGAGCTGCCGCGAGCGCTGGGACACCGCGTTCGAGGCCTGGAAGATCGCGAACCCGGAGGGCAAGGCCCTCCTCGAGCGCCTCACGGCCCGCGAGCTGCCCGGCCGGCTGGACCGAGTCGCTCCCCACGTTCGAGGCCGGCAAGGACGTCGCGACGCGCGCAGCCTCGGGCAAGGTCCTCTCGGCCCTGGCCGACACCCTGCCCGAGCTGTGGGGCGGCTCGGCCGACCTCGCGGGGTCGAACAACACGACCATGGACGGCGAGCCCTCGTTCGTCCCGGCCGAGCACGCGACCAAGAAGTTCCCGGGCCACGAGTACGGCCGCACGCTGCACTTCGGCATCCGAGAGCACGCCATGGGCTCGATCCTCAACGGCATCGTGCTGCACGGTGGCACGCGCGCCTACGGCGGCACGTTCCTCACGTTCTCCGACTACATGCGCCCCGCGGTCCGTCTCGCGGCGCTCATGGAGATCCCGTCGACGTTCGTGTGGACGCACGACTCGATCGGCCTGGGCGAGGACGGCCCGACGCACCAGCCCGTCGAGCACTTCGCCGCACTGCGCGCGATCCCGGGCCTCGACGTCGTCCGCCCCGCGGACGCCAACGAGACCGCGTGGGCCTGGCGCACGATCCTCGAGCACGACGACCGCCCGGCGGGCCTCATCCTGACCCGTCAGAACGTCCCGACGTTCCCGCGCGGCACGGACGGCTTCGCGGACGCCTCGGGCACCGCGAAGGGCGGCTACGTGCTGCTCGACACCGAGGGCACGCCCGACGTGATCCTCATCGGCACGGGCTCCGAGGTCCAGCTCGCGGTCGAGGCGCGCGAGCAGCTCGCCGCCGACGGCATCGCGGCCCGCGTGGTCTCGCTGCCCAGCCGCGAGTGGTTCGACGCGCAGAGCCCCGAGTACCGCGAGAGCGTGCTCCCGGCCGCCGTCAAGGCCCGAGTCTCGGTCGAGGCGGGCATCGCCCAGGGCTGGCGCGACCTGGTCGGCGACGCCGGCCGCTCGGTGAGCCTCGAGCACTACGGTGCGTCCGCGGACTACAAGATCCTCTACCGCGAGTTCGGGATCACGTCCGAGGCCGTCGCCTCGGCCGCCAAGGAGTCCATCGTGGCGGCCCGCACGGGCGCCGCGCCCGGCGGCGAGGCCATCCCCTCGGTCGGTGGCACTGGCGACCAGCGCTGACCATCCGTAGATTCCAGGAGGGGGCGGCTCACGTCTGCCCCCTCCTGGGACGTCCGTGAGGACGGCCGCCAGACGACGAGAGGGAGAATCGTGTCCGTGCACCACAGCGCAGCACCAGCACCCGTCCGCGGCTGTCGGAGGCGGGTGTCTCCATCTGGTTGGACGACCTCTCCCGAGAACGCCTGCGCAGCGGCGGACTCGCCGACCTGATCGGCTCGCGCGCCGTCGTCGGGGTCACGACGAACCCCACGATCTTCGCGGGCGCTCTCTCGAAGGGCGACGCCTACGACGCCCAGCTCGCCGAGCTGGCCGCGGCCGGCACGGACGTCGAGTCCGCGGTCGAGCGCATCACCACCGACGACGTGCGCGCCGCGGCGGACGTCCTGCGGCCCGTCTACGACGCGACCGACGGCGTCGACGGCCGCGTCTCGATCGAGGTCGATCCCCGCCTGGCGCACGACACCGACGCGACCGTCGCGACCGCCGTGCGCCTGTGGCAGACGGTCGGGCGCCCCAACGTCCTCATCAAGATCCCCGCCACGGTCGAGGGCCTCGACGCGATCGAACGCACTCTGGCCCAGGGCATCAGCGTCAACGTGACGCTGATCTTCTCGCTCGAGCGGTACCGCCGGGTCATGGACGCGTTCCTGTCCGGGGTCGAGCAGGCGCGCGAGGCCGGACACGACGTGACGCGCATCGCGTCGGTCGCGTCGTTCTTCGTCTCGCGCGTGGACGCGGCGGTCGACGCCGCGCTCACCGCGATCGGCTCCCCCGAGGCGCTCGACCTGCGCGGGCGCACCGCGATCGCCAACGCGCGGCTCGCGTACGAGGCCTACGAGCAGGTCCTCCAGAGCGACCGCTGGCGCGCTCTCGCCGCGACCGGCGCACACCCCCAGCGCCCCCTGTGGGCATCGACGGGCGTCAAGAACCCCGAGTACCGCGACACCCTCTACGTCGACGAGCTCATCGCTCCCGACGTGGTCAACACCATGCCCCAGGCGACCCTCGACGCGTTCGCCGACCACGGCGTCGTCCTGGGGAACACCGTGGCGGGCACGTACACGGCCTCACGCTCGGTCCTCGAGACCGTCGAGTCGTTCGGTGTCTCGCTCGCCGAGGTGACGGAGCGGCTCGAGGTCGAGGGCGTCGAGAAGTTCGAGACCAGCTGGACGGATCTCCTCCAGACCGTCGCGGACGGTCTCGCCCGGGCCGGCGGCGCACCCGCATGACGCGGGCACACCCCCGGCGCGCCGGGGGTGCGGGGAGCGCGGCTGCCGGCTCCACCCCCACGGGCGTGGACGCCCCGCAGCCCCGCCCCGCCCAACGCCTAGGCTCTACCCCGGTCCGCAGGACGGACCTTTCGACCATTCCAGCCCACGCCGACGAGAACGGTGACATCAGTTGAGACCGGCAAAGATCAGCGCAGAGCACAACCCGCTGCGCGACCCGCGTGACCTTCGACTCCCCCGCATCGCCGGGCCCAGCGGACTCGTGATCTTCGGCGTCACGGGCGACCTCGCCCGCAAGAAGCTCATGCCCGCCGTGTACGACCTCGCCAACCGCGGCCTCCTGCCGCCCGGCTTCGCGCTCACGGGCTTCGCCCGCCGCGACTGGGAGGACCAGGACTTCGCCAAGGTCGTGCGTGACGCCGTCGAGCAGTACGCGCGCACCCCGTTCCGTGAGGCGACCTGGAAGCAGCTCGCCGAGGGCATCCGGTTCGTCCAGGGCGAGTTCGACGACGAGCAGGCGTTCGAGCGCCTGCGCGACCACGGTCGAGGAGCTCGACAAGGAGCGCGGCACCGGCGGCAACCACGCGTTCTACCTCTCGGTCCCCCCGAGCGCGTTCCCCCTGGTCTGCGAGCAGCTCGCCGCGCTCCGGGCTCTCCCGCTCGAGCGAGGACGCCTGGCGTCGCGTGGTCATCGAGAAGCCGTTCGGCCACGACCTGACCAGCGCGCGCGAGCTCAACGACGTCGTCTCCAAGGTCTTCTCCCCGGACTCGGTCTTCCGCATCGACCACTACCTGGGCAAGGAGACCGTCCAGAACATGCTGGCGCTGCGGTTCGCCAACCAGCTCTACGAGCCCATCTGGAACGCGAACTACGTCGACCACGTGCAGATCACCATGGCCGAGGACATCGGCATCGGTGGCCGCGCGGGGTACTACGACGGGATCGGCGCGGCGCGCGACGTCATCCAGAACCACCTCGTCCAGCTGCTCGCGCTCACCGCGATGGAGGAGCCCGTCTCGTTCGACGCGGAGTCTCTGCGCGCCGAGAAGCTCAAGGTGCTCTCGGCCGTGCGTCTCCCGCGCGACCTGGGCCGCCACACCTCGCGCGGCCAGTACTCGGCCGGGTGGCAGGGTGGCGAGGAGGTCGTCGGGTACCTCGAGGAGGACGGCATCTCGCCCGAGTCCACGACCGAGACGTTCGCCGCGATCCGGGTCGACATCGACAACCGCCGCTGGGCCGGGGTGCCGTTCTACCTGCGCACCGGCAAGCGCCTGGGCCGACGCGTCACGGAGATCGCGGTCGTCTTCAAGTCGGCCCCGCACCTGCCGTTCGAGTCCTCGGCGACGTCCGAGCTCGGCAAGAACGCGCTCGTGATCCGCGTCCAGCCCGACGAGGGCGTGACCATCCGGTTCGGGGCGAAGGTCCCCGGCACCGCGATGGAGGTCCGCGACGTCACCATGGACTTCGGCTACGGCCACGCCTTCACCGAGTCCTCCCCCGAGGCCTACGAGCGCCTCATCCTCGACGTCCTCCTGGGCGACCCGCCGCTCTTCCCGAGCCACGAGGAGGTCGAGCTCTCCTGGAAGATCCTCGACCCGATCACGGCGTTCTGGGAGTCCAAGGGCAGCCCCGGAGCCGTACCGGTCCGGTACGTGGGGACCTGCCTCCGCCGACGACATGATGGCGCGCGACGGTCGCACGTGGCGGCGTCCGTGACCGCGCCGACCGCCCGCCCGCCCCGGATCCCCGCCCGGACCTCGAACTGGAGCACCACCTCATGATCATCGATCTCCCCGAGACGACGACCAATGCGGTCAACAAGCGCCTCGTGAAGCTGCGCGACGAGGGCGGTGCGGTCGCGCTCGGTCGCGTCCTGACCCTCGTGGTCCTGGCCGAGGAGGCCGACGTCGAGGACGCGGTCGCCGCAGCGAACGGCGCCTGCACGTGAGCACCCCTGCCGCGTCGTGGTCGTCGCACCGGCCAACAAGCGCTCGACGGCGCGCCTCGACGCCCAGATCCGCATCGGCGGCGACGCCGGGGCCAGCGAGGTCATCATCCTGCGGCCCTCGGGCCCGCTCGTCGCCCACACCGACACCCTCGTCATGCCGCTCCTGCTCCCCGACGCCCCGATCGTGGCCTGGTGGCCCCGCGAGACGCCCGACAACCCGTCGGTGGACCCGGTCGGGCAGATGGCCCATCGCCGCATCACGGACGCGGTCAACGCGGGCAAGTCGCTCCAGACGCTCCAGCACCTGAGCAAGAGCCACCACCCGGGCGACACCGACCTGGCGTGGACCCGCGTCACGCTGTGGCGCGGTCTCATCGCGGCCGCGCTCGACCAGCCGCCCTACGAGTCCGTGACGGCCGTCGAGGTGGAGGGCGAGGAGCACCACCCCTCGGTCGACATCCTCGCCGCCTGGCTGGCCCAGCAGCTCCGGTGCCCGGTCCGCCTCGTCCGCCGCCGCGGGGTCGAGGGGATCACGAAGGTGACCCTCGAGCGCAAGGGCGGTGCCATCGTGCTGTCCCGACCCGACGGTCGGATCGTGACCCTGACGCAGCCAGGACAGCCGGACCGTCGCATCTCGCTGCCGCTGCGCCAGCTCGAGGAGTGCCTCACCGAGGAGCTGCGCCGGCTGGACCCGGACGAGGTCTACGGCGAGGTCCTCACCAAGGGCCTGGCAAGGATCGGCGAATGACGACCGACGTGGAGACCGGGACCCGCGCGCACGGGGCGCGCCTCGTCGTCGTGCACCCCGACGCGAGCGTGCTCGCCGAGGCCGTCGCCTCGCGCCTGCTGACGCGCATCCTCGACATCCAGTCCGTGCGGACGCCCGTGCACCTGGTCCTCACGGGCGGGACGGTCGGGATCCGTTCGCTCGCTGCCGTCGCGGCGCACCCCGTGCGCGACGCGGTCGACTGGACCGGCGTGCACGTCTGGTGGGGCGACGAGCGCTTCCTGCCCGCCGGCGACCCCGAGCGCAACGAGACGCAAGCGCGGGAGGCGCTCCTCGACCACCTCGCCGACCCTGCCTGCGCAGAACGTGCACGCCATGGCAGCGCCGGGCGAGGGCGTCGGGTCCCCCGAGGAGTCGGCGGCGCTCTACGCCGAGGAGCTCTCCCGCTTCACGCCCGACGGCGCCGCGCATCTCGCGTTCGACGTCCTCCTGCTGGGCATGGGGCCGGACGGGCACGTCGCGTCGCTCTTCCCGGGCAACGCCGGGCTCGCGGCCCAGGGGGCCACGACGGGAGTCCACGACTCCCCCAAGCCGCCGTCCGAGCGCGTGTCGCTGACGTTCTCCGCGATCCAGGCCGCGCAGGAGGTCTGGGTCGTCGCCGCAGGCGCCGAGAAGGCTCCAGCCGTGGCGTCCGCCCTGGCCGGGGATCCCGTCGAGACCACGCCGGCCGCAGGGGCGATCGGTACGCAGCGGACGCTGTGGCTGGTCGACCTGGCCGCGAGCAGCACCTCGTCCTGAGGTCCGGGACCGTCGGGCGCGGCCCGGCGGTCCCGTCCAGCTCACCGGGGGCGCCCCCTATCCCCACGCACGGCGGGGCCCGTCCGACGACCGGACGGGCCCCGCTGTGCTGTGCTGCGCATGACGACGCGCGCCGGCGACCGGACGGGCATCTTCCGGTCACTGCAGGGGCGCGCGTCGCGCCCGCCACGCACCGGCAGGGCTACCGGCGGCTACGACGCGCGCGCAGCGCGGCGAGCGCCTCGTCGAGGAGTGCCACGCCGTCCTCGTCGCTGCGGCGCTCCTTCACGTACGCGAGGTGCGTCTTGTAGGGCTCGTTGCGCAGCGCGCTCGGCGGGTTCGCCTGGTCCTGGCCCCCGGGCAGACCGCAGCGCGGGCAGTCCCAGGTCTCAGGCGCCTGACGATCTCCACCTCGGAGGAGAAGCTGGGGCGCGTCTCGTGCCCGTTGGCGCACCAGTAGGAGACCCAGATGCGCGGGGCGATGTCGCCCCGTTCCGTCTCTCCGAGCGGGCCTGCCCCGACGCGAGACCCCCTGATAGCACTGCCACCAGCCACGACTTCACTCCCCCGACTTCCGACCGGACCGTGAGCCGGCCGTTCCACTTGCCCTGCCGCCGGAGCGGCGAGGGTCAGCTGACCTTCTGGATGAGCCCCAGGAGGATGATCACGACGGTCCAGGTGAGCGCGAACGTGATCGTGATGCGGTTCAGGTTGCGCTCAGCCACGCCGGAGCTGCCGGCGCTGCTCGAGATACCGCCACCGAACATGTCCGAGAGGCCGCCGCCCTTGCCCTTGTGCATGAGCACGAGCAGGGTCAAGAAGCCGCTGGTGATGACCAGCAGGATCTGAAGAATGATGCGCAGCGCGTCCACGAGTACGTCCTTGGCTCTTTGGGTCCACGTCGAGAAGTCGAGAGGGACCGCACGGGTGTCCTGGACCGACCTGCGGGTGCAGGTGCGGCACAGAGGACAAGGGTAGGTGACGAGGGGCCGTTCCGACGAACCGTTCCGCACTGCGGGCCACGTCGCCCGGTCGTGCGGGGAACCGGCGCTCGTACGGTCGGCTCCGGCCACCGCACCAGCGGTGGCCGCGCTGCCGGGTCGCGCGTGCGGCGCGACCCGGCAGCGAGGGGAATCAGGCCCCGGTCTGGTGCGACTGGAAGCGCGCGATCTTCGCGAACTCCTCGGGGTCGAGGCTCGCGCCACCGACCAGTGCACCGTCGACGTCCTGCTCCGCCATGAGCTCGGCGATCGTCGAGGACTTCACCGAACCGCCGTACAGGACGCGCACGGCGTCGGCGACCTCGCCGCGAGTAGAGCTCCGCGAGACGAGCGCGGATCGCGCCCGCGACCTCCTGCGCGTCCTGCGGGGTGGCGACCTCGCCCGTGCCGATGGCCCAGACGGGCTCGTACGCGATGACGACCTTGGCGGCGTCCTCGGCAGAGAGGCCCTCGAGAGCGCCGTCGACCTGCGCGAGCGTGTACGAGACCTGCTCACCGGCCTTGCGGATCTCGAGCGCCTCGCCGACGCAGATGATCGGGATCAGGCCGTGGGCCAGAGCGGCCTTCGACTTGGCGTTGACGAGCGCGTCGTCCTCGCCGTGGTACTGACGGCGCTCCGAGTGGCCGATCGCGACGTAGGTCACGCCCAGCTTGGCTCAGGAACACGGGCGAGATCTCGCCCGTGTAGGCGCCCGAGACGTGCTGCGAGACGTCCTGCGCGCCGTAGGTCAGCTCGAGCTTGTCCGCGTCGACGAGCGTCTGCACGCTGCGCAGGTCCGTGAACGGCGCGAGCACCGTGACCTCGACGGCCGAGAAGTCGTGCTTGGCGTCCTTGAGGGCCCAGGCGAGCTTCTGGACCGTGTGGATGGCCTCCTGGTGGTCCAGGTTCATCTTCCAGTTGCCCGCGATGAGCGGGGTACGTGCATCAGTCATGGTGTGTCTACCTTCTGTGAGCCGTGAGGCTGCGGTGGTGGGGGTCAGGCCTCGAGGACTGCGAGCCCCGGGAGGGACTTGCCCTCGAGGAACTCCAGGCTCGCGCCGCCACCGGTCGAGATGTGGCTGAAGCCGGCCTCGTCGAAGCCGAGGATGCGCACGGCTGCGGCGGAGTCGCCGCCGCCGACGATCGTGAACGCACCGTTCGCGGTCGCGTCGACCAGGGCCTGCGCGACGGCACGCGTGCCGCCCGAGAACGCCTCGAACTCGAAGACGCCGGCCGGGCCGTTCCAGACGACCGTCTTGGCGTCGACGATCTTGCTCGCGAACAGCTTCTGCGACTCGGGGCCGATGTCCAGGCCGATCTTGCCGTCCGGGATCGCGTCCGCAGGCACGACCTCGTAGGGCGAGTCGGCGGCGAACGAGTCGGCGGCGAGGATGTCGGTCGGCAGGACGATCTCCACGCCCGCCTTCTCGGCGTCCGCGAGGTAGCCCTTGACCGTCTCGATCTGGTCCGCCTCGAGGAGCGAGTTGCCCACCGAGTAGCCCTTGGCGGCGAGGAACGTGAAGACCATGCCGCCACCGATGAGCAGGCGGTCCGCCTTGGTCAGCAGGTTGGCGATGACACCGAGCTTGTCGGAGACCTTCGAGCCGCCGAGCACGACGACGTAGGGGCGCGCGGGGTCCTCGGTCGCCTTCTTCAAGGAGTCGACCTCCTTGAGGACGAGCTCGCCGACCGCGGACGGCAGCACCTTGGCGATGTCGTAGACCGAGGCCTGCTTGCGGTGCACGACGCCGAAACCGTCCGAGACGTACGCGTCGGCGAGCGACGCGAGGTCGGCAGCGAGCGACTCGCGCTCCGCGTCGACCTTCGAGGTCTCACGCGGGTCGAACCGGATGTTCTCGAGCAGCGCGACCTCGCCGTCGCCGAGCGCGGCGACCGTGGCCTTGGCGGACTCGCCGACGGTGTCCTGCGCGAGCGTCACCGGGGCGCCGAGGAGCTCACCGAGGCGGGCCGCGACGGGGGCGAGGGAGTACTTGGCGTCCGGCTCACCCTTGGGACGCCCGAGGTGCGCGGTCACGACGACCTTCGCACCGGCGTCGGTCAGACGCTTGAGCGTGGGGAGCGCGGCGCGGATGCGGCCGTCGTCCGTGATGGTCGTCCCGTCGAGGGGGACGTTGAAGTCCGAGCGGACGAGCACGCGCTTGCCGCGCAGGTCGCCGAGGGAGTCGATGGTCTTCATGAGCACACTCCTGGTCTGAACAGGGTCGAAACAGGTCACGTCACACATGACTGCGTCCGCGTGCATGGGCGGCCAACCGGGCCGGCCACGCACGCGGACGCAGAATTCACCTCACGTCACGAAGGACGGAGATCAGAGACGAGCACCCACGTACTGCGTGAGCGAGACGAGCGAGCTCGGAGTAGCCCCACTCGTTGTCGTACCAGGCGACGACCTTGACCAGGTCGCCGCTCACCTTGGTGAGCTTCGAGTCGAAGATCGAGGTGTGCGGGTCCGTGACGATGTCCGACGAGACGATGTCGTCGTCGACGTACTTGAGAACACCCTTGAGCGGGCCCTCGGCAGCAGCCTTGACCGCGGCGTTGACCTGCTCGACCGTGACCTCCTTCGAGGCGGTGAAGGTGAGGTCGGTGGCCGAGCCCGTGATGACGGGGACGCGCATCGCGAAGCCGTCGAGCTTGCCCTTGAGCTCGGGGAGCACGAGGGCGACGGCCTTGGCCGCACCGGTCGAGGTGGGGACGATGTTCTGCGCGGCCGCACGGGCACGACGCAGGTCCTTGTGGGGGCCGTCCTGCAGGTTCTGGTCACCCGTGTACGCGTGGATCGTGGTCATGAGACCGCGCTCGATGCCGATCGCGTCGTTGAGGGCCTTGGCCATCGGGGCGAGGCAGTTCGTGGTGCACGACGCGTTGGAGATGATGTGCTGCGTCGCGGGGTCGTACTGCTCGTGGTTCACGCCGACGACGAACGTGCCGTCCTCGTTCTTCGCCGGAGCGGAGATGATGACCTTCTTGGCGCCGGCCTCGATGTGAGCCTTCGCCTTGGTCGCGTCGGTGAAGAAGCCGGTCGACTCGATGACGATGTCGGCACCGAGCTCGCCCCAGGGCAGGTTCGCCGGGTCGCGCTCTTCGAGGGCGCGGATGGCCTTGCCGTCGACGATGATGTTGTCGTCGTCGAAGTCGACGCTCAGCGGGAAACGACCCAGGACGGTGTCGTACTTCAGCAGGTGCGCGAGCGTCTTGTTGTCCGTGAGGTCGTTGACACCCACGATCTCGATGTCTGCCCCCGATGCAATGATGGCGCGGAAGAAGTTACGTCCGATACGACCGAAGCCGTTGATACCGACGCGGATGGTCACAATGCCCTCCTCAGGGCGCGCCGGTGTTCCCGACGCACACGGTTGATGCCGAACGATCACGTACTACGGCGTACGTAGGTGGTGAACGGCGAAGTACTCCCCCGCTGAATGCCTGACGGCGCGATATCCGGGAAATCGGAGGGCCTCAGCGACAGCTGCGACTCAACGGGGTCCCGAAGACCTCAGTGAAGGAGCACGTCTTTGTCACCTGACATCCCCGAGCCTATACCCAAAACGGCCCGACACGTGACCTGACGCCTGATCTGAGACGGCCTTGCACGAAGCGTGGGAAGGTGATCAAGGTCAGAGACGGACGTCACACCGGCACCGTGGCAGCGACCGGACCTCGCTCCCGGTCGGACCACCTCGCGAGACACGACGAGGGGTGCGCGCCGTGCGGCGCGCACCCCTCGTCGACCCGAGGGCCGATCGGTCAGACGTCGAGCAGGTCGGGGCTCAGGCCGGCCTCGGTGTCGGGGATGCCCAGCTCCGCAGCACGCTTGTCGGCCGTCGAGAGGAGGCGCCGGATACGGCCCGCGACGGCGTCCTTGGTCAGCGGCGGCACGGCCAGCTGACCCAGCTCCTCGAGCGACGCCTGCTTGTGCGCGAGGCGCAGCTCGCCGGCCTCGCGCAGGTGGTCGGGCAGGTCGGGTCCCAGGATCTCGAAGGCCCGCTCGACGCGGGCGCCGGCCGCGACTGCTGCGCGGGCCGAGCGACGGAGGTTGGCGTCGTCGAAGTTCGCCAGACGGTTGGCCGTGCCGCGCACCTCGCGCCGCTGGCGCCTCTCCTCCCAGACGACGACGGTCTCGTGGGCACCCAGCCGTGTGAGCATCGCGCTGATGGCGTCACCGTCGCGGATGACGACCCGGTCCACCCCGCGGACCTCGCGCGCCTTGGCGGAGATGCCCAGTCGTCGGGCGGCGCCGACCAGGGCGAGCGCGGCCTCAGGCCCGGGGCACGTGACCTCGAGCGCCGACGAACGACCCGGCTCGGTCAGCGAGCCGTGCGCGAGGAACGCGCCCCGCCACGCCGCCTCGGCCTCGCCGACCCCTGCGGACACCACCTGCGGAGGCAGTCCGCGCACGGGCCTGCCGCGGTTGTCCAGCAGGCCCGTCTGCCGGGCGAGCGACTCACCGTCCTTGACGACCCGCACCACGTAGCGACTTCCCCGGCGCAGACCGCCTGCCGAGACCACGATCAGCTCGCTCGTGTGCCCGTACACGTCGCTGATCGTCTGCCGGAGCCGGCGCGCGGCGATCGCCGTGTCCACCTCGGCCTCGATCACGATGCGACCGGAGATGATGTGCAACCCGCCGGAGAATCGCAGCATGGCCGAGACCTCCGCCTTGCGGCAGGAGGTCTTGTCCACCTTGAGTCGCGCGAGCTCGTCCTTCACCTGTGCCGTCAACGCCATGGCGACATCCTCCCATCAACGGGCAACGATCGTGACCGCACTCCCCCACGAGCGTGGACCGTCAGTGCGTCGTCGTCCCCACGTCGCCGAGGAACCCGTCGAAGACGTCCCGCAGGGCCGCGGCGAGACGCAGCGCGTCGTGCCGCGGGGTCCCGTCCGATCGACCGACCTGCCTGAGCAGGAGGCGTGCGCCCATGCGCGCCGACTCGTCGGCCAGCAGACCGATGTCCTCGACCGCGCTCGGGTCGGCGACCACGGCGTCGATCCGCAGCCCGGGCGCGTGCTTGTGCAGCGCCTCCAGGTGGTCGGTCGCCGTCAGCCCGTAGGTCTCGCCGGCGTCGCTCGAGAGGTTGAGCACGACGCAGCGCCGGGCCGCGGTCTCGTGCAGCGCGTGCGCGAGGTCGGGGACGAGCAGGTGAGGCATCACCGAGGAGTACCAGGAGCCCGGGCCGAGGATCACCCAGTCCGCGGACCGCACCGCCTCGACCGCCTCGGGGCACGCGGGCGGGTCCGGCGGGACCAGGCGCAGCTGCTCGATCCGCTCGTGCGTCACAGCGACCTGACTCTGACCCACGATCGTCGAGAGCCCGTCGCCGGTGCGCACGTCCGCCTCGATGCCGAGCGGCACGGCAGCCATGGGCAGCACCCTGCCCCGGGCCCCGAGCAGCTTGCCGACCCAGTCGAGCCCGGCCACGGGGTCCTCCAGGCAGCTCCCAGAGGGCCACGATGAGCAGGTTCCCGACAGCGTGCTGGTCCAGGTCACCGCTCGACGAGAAGCGGTGCTGCAGGACGGCGCTCCACGTACGCCCCCACTCGGAGTCGTCGCACAGGGCTGCGAGCGCCATCCGGAGGTCTCCCGGGGGCAGCACGCCGAGCTCGGAGCGGAGCCTGCCGGAGGAACCACCGTCGTCTGCGACGGTCACGACCGCGGTGATCCGGTCCGTCATGAGCCGCAGCGACGACAGGGTCGCCGAGAGCCCGTGGCCTCCGCCGAGTGCCACGACCGCGGGGTTGATGAGCGACACGCCTACTCCTTGCCGAGGTCTCGGGCGGTCACGGTCACGCGCTGTCCCTGCGCCCGGAGCTTCGTGGCGAGCTCCTCCGAGACGGCGACCGAGCGGTGCTTGCCGCCCGTGCAGCCGACGGCGATCGTCACGTAGCGCTTCTCCTCGGCGAGATATCCCGCCAGGACGGGCTCGAGCGCGCTCACGTACCGGTCGATGAACTCGAGGGCCCCCGGACGCGCCAGCACGTAGTCGCGGACGGGCTTGTCACGGCCGGTCAGGTGGCGCAGCTCGGTGATCCAGTAGGGGTTCGCGAGAAACCGCATGTCGACGACGTGGTCTGCGTCGAGCGGGATCCCGTACTTGAAGCCGAACGAGACGATGTTGATCCGCAGCGCGTCCGGGGTGCCCTCGGCCACGGCGGCGCGGACCTCCCGCGCCAGGTCGTGGACGTTGAGCTCCGAGGTGTCGATGACGACGTCGGCGCGCTCCTCGACGCTCGCGACGAGGCGTCGCTCCTCGGCGATCCCGTCGAGGATCCGGCCCCCTCCCTGGAGGGGGTGCGGACGACGGACCTGCTCGTAGCGTCGGACGAGCACCTCGTCGGACGCGTCGAGGAACAGGATGCGGTAGAAGACGCCGGCGTCCCGCAGGTGCTTGAGGACGTCGAGCAGGTCGGTGAAGAACCCGCCGCCGCGGACGTCGACGACCGCGGCGATGCGCTGCACGCTCGATCCCGCGCGCGTCATCATGTCCACGAGCGGCACGAGCATCTTGGGCGGCATGTTGTCCACGACGTACCAGTCGAGGTCCTCGAGGACCGCAGCAGCACGCGTACGCCCTGCCCCGGACATGCCGGTGATGACGAGGACCTCGGCGTCCGAGCGCTCGGGCGCCGGGGTGGTCGCCTCGATCGCGGGGATTCCCTGGGGGACGGTCGTCGGCGAGGGTTCGGTGCTCATGCTCCCAGCATGCCAGCCGGTCATGCGGGGACGGCCCCGCTCGTCGTGGGAGGCGTCCCGGGCGTGTCCGCCCCGGCCCGCGCCTCGGGCTCGACGGCGCCGCTGCTCGCCGTGTCCGTGTCCGTGGCCGCGGTGGCCGTGGCCGCGGTGGCCGTGGCCTGCGCGACGGTCGACGCGCCCGTCCCCTCGGGAGCGGGCGAGGGCGCCTGCGGGTCGGGGCCGAGCGCAGCGACGACGGCTGCGGCCGTCGCGGCCCCCATGCCGGGCACCGTCGCGATCTCCTCGGCCGACGCGGCCCGCAGCCGCTTGAGCGAGCCGAAGTGCGTGAGGAGGGACTTCTTGCGCGCGGGCCCGAGTCCGGGAACGTCGTCCAGGACCGAGACGGTCATGGCCTTGCCGCGCTTCTTGCGGTGGTAGGAGATCGCGAACCGGTGGGCCTCGTCGCGCACGCGCTGGAGCAGGTAGAGGCCCTCGGAGCTGCGCTGCAGGATCACGGGATAGTCCTCGCCGGGCAGCCAGACCTCCTCGAGGCGCTTCGCGAGCCCGCACAGCGCGACGTCGTCGATCCCGAGCTCGGCGAGCGCCCGGGCGGCCGCCGCGACCTGAGGTGGGCCGCCGTCGACCACGACCAGGTTGGGCGGGTACGCGAAGCGCGCTGCGCGGCCCGCCGGGGCGTCGGCACCGACCTCGCCCGACCGCGGGACGTAGCCGGCGGCCACGGCGTCCGCGTCCTGTGCGGTGTCGTCGTCGGCACCCAGGTCCATCTCCACGTCGCTCGCCTGCGAACGGTCCGCGAGATAGCGCTTGAATCGGCGCGTGATGACCTCGTGCATCGCGGCGGTGTCGTCGCGGGCGCCCAGCCCCTCGGGCCCGCGGATGGCGAAGTGCCGGTACTCGCTCTTGCGTGCGAGCCCGTCCTCGAACACGACCATCGACGCGACCTGATGGGTTCCCTGCGTCGTGGACACGTCGTAGCACTCGATGCGCAGCGGTGCGGTCTCCAGGCCCAGGGCCTCCTGGATCTCGCGCAACGCCTGGCTGCGCGTGGTCAGGTCCCCGGCTCGGCGCGTGCGGTGCAGCGCGAGGGCGTGCTCCGCGTTCTTGTGCACCGTGGCGGCGAGCTCGCGCTTGTCGCCGCGCTGGGGCACCCGCACGTCGACCTTGGCGCCGCGGAGCCCCGTGAGCCAGGACACCACCTGGTCGGTGTCCGGCGGCAGGACCGGCACGAGCACCTCGCGAGGCACGACGCTCGACGACGGCGTCGACGAGTCGCCCGAACGACTCGTCGACCGAGCCGTAGACCTGCTGGAGGAGGTGCTCGACGAGCTCGGCGTCCGTCACGTCCTCGACCTTCTCGACGATCCAGCCGCGCTGACCACGGATGCGCCCGCCGCGGACGTGGAAGACCTGGACGGCGGCCTCGAGCTCGTCGCCGGCCAGGGCGAAGATGTCCGCGTCCGTCGCGTCGCCGAGCACCACGGCGTTCTTCTCCATGGCGCGCTCGAGCGCGATCATGTCGTCGCGCAGGCGGGCTGCCTGCTCGTACTCCATCGCGGCAGCGGCCTCTTTCATCTTCGCCTCGACCCGGCGGATGAACTTGGCCGTGTCACCGGCCATGAAGTCGCAGAAGTCCTCCGCGAGCGCGTGATGGTCCTCGGGGCTGATGCGTCCCACGCACGGCGCCGAGCACTTGTCGATGTAGCCGAGCAGGCACGGGCGCCCGGTCTGCTGGGCCCGCTTGAAGACTCCTGCGGAGCACGTGCGCACCGGGAAGACCCGCAGCAGGAGGTCGAGGGTCTCGCGGATCGCCCAGGCATGCCCGTAGGGGCCGAAGTACCGGGTCCCTGGTCGCTTGGCACCACGCATGACCTGCGCGCGGGGAAACTCCTCGCCCAACGTCACCGCCAGGTAGGGATAGGACTTGTCGTCCCGGTACTTGACGTTGAAGCGCGGGTCGAACTCCTTGATCCACGAGTACTCGAGCGCGAGCGCCTCGACCTCCGTCCCGACGACCGTCCACTCGACCGACGCTGCCGTGGTCACCATGGTCTGGGTGCGGTAATGGAGGTTGGTCAGGTCCTGGAAGTAGCTCCCGAGGCGTGCCCGCAGGTTCTTGGCCTTGCCCACGTAGATCACACGACCGTGCTCGTCGCGGAACCGGTAGACACCGGGCGACGTGGGGATCTCCCCCGGGGCGGGGCGGTACGAGGACGGATCTGCCATGTCCGTCAGCCTAGGTCAGCCCACCCACAGCCCGGGCGCCGCGCGACACCCACCCGCCCACCGTGACGCCCGTCACACACGAGAGGGTCCGGGCCGCTAGGGTGACCGCATGGGCGCCCTTCACTCCTACGCCGCGACGGTCCGCTGGACCGGCGCAGGCCAGACCGGAACCACGACCTACACCGCGTACAGCCGCGACCACGAGATAGACCTCGCGGGTCGTCCGACCATCCCCGGGTCCGCCGACCCGGCGTTCCGTGGAGACCCCGGCCGTTACAGCCCCGAGGAGCTGTTCGTCGCCAGCCTCTCGCAGTGCCACATGCTGTGGTTCCTGCACCTCGCGTCGACTGCGGGGATCGTGGTGCGCGAGTACTCGGACGAGGCCACCGGCACCATGCGCGTCGAGTCGGCGGGGGCTGGCCAGTTCACCGACGTCACGCTGCACCCGCACGTCGTCGTCGACGACGGACCGCAGGTCACCGACGAGGCCGTCGCCGAGGTCCATCGCCGCGCCCACGACCATTGCTTCCTGGCCCGGTCCGTGAACTTCCCGGTGCTGCTCGAACCCGCCCCGCTGCGCACGCACGCGGCCTGACCGTCCGTGTCGGGTCGCGGCGCGCCGACGCAACCCGACCGTCCTTCGGTACGACACGACCTGCTTGACGCCGAGCTGACCTGGCGGTCGTCCCCGACCGCCTGCACCCGGCTCACCTGACCGCCTCGCCCTCGCGCAGGTTCGCCTGCACGCGCCACCCGACGTGCGTCGGGCACGGCGAGGCCGGTCAGGGGCACCCGGCCCAGGGCCGGGTGCCTCGTCGACGTGAGCCCGACGATGCCCGTCAGGCGCTCTCGCGTGCGTCGTCGTCGGGTGCGCCGACCGCCGACTTGGAGGCTGCTGCCGACGTGGCCTTGCGCACCGGGGTCTTCCGGGGTGACTTGGCAGCGGGCGCCTTCGCCGCCGCGGTCTTCTTGGGCAGCGGAGCGACGGGGATCGGGTCCCCCTGGAGCACCTCGGCGAGGAAGCGGCCCGTGTGGCTCGCGGCGACGGCCGCGACCTGCTCGGGAGTGCCCTCGGCGACGACCCGGCCTCCGCCCGAGCCGCCCTCGGGTCCCATGTCGATGACCCAGTCGGCGTTCTTGATGACGTCCAGGTTGTGCTCGATGACGAGCACGGAGTTCCCCTTGTCCACGAGCGACTGGAGCACCGCGAGGAGCTTGCGGATGTCCTCGAAGTGCAGTCCCGTCGTGGGCTCGTCCAGGACGTAGATGGTGCGTCCCGTCGAACGCTTCTGCAGCTCGCTGGCCAGCTTGACGCGCTGCGCCTCGCCGCCGGAGAGCGTGGGCGCCGGCTGCCCCAGGCGCACATACCCCAGACCGACCTCGGAGAGCGTCTTGAGGTGCCGGGAGATCGTGGGGACCGCTGCGAAGAACTCCGACGCCTCCTCGATGGGCATGTCGAGCACGTCGGCGACGGTCTTGCCCTTGAAGTGCACCTCGAGCGTCTCGCGGTTGTAGCGCGCACCGTGGCAGACCTCGCACGGGACGTAGACGTCCGGAAGGAAGTTCATCTCGATCTTGATGGTCCCGTCGCCCGAGCACGCCTCGCAGCGTCCGCCCTTGACGTTGAACGAGAACCGGCCGGGCGTGTAGCCCCGCACCTTGGCCTCGCTCGTCTCCGCGAAGAGCTTGCGGACGTGGTCCCAGACGCCCGTGTACGTCGCGGGGTTGGACCGGGGCGTGCGCCCGATGGGCCCCTGGTCGACGTGGACCACCTTGTCGAGGTTCTCGAGCCCCGTGATGCGCCGGTGCCGACCGGCGACCTGGCGCGCCCCGTTGAGCTCGTTCGCGAGCACGGTGTAGAGGATCGAGTTCACGAGGGTGGACTTGCCCGAGCCCGAGACGCCCGTGACTGCGGTCAGGGTACCGAGCGGGAAGCTCACGTCGATGCCCTCGAGGTTGTGCTCGCGCGCACCGATGACCGTCATCTGACGGCTCTTGTCCACGGGCCGACGCGTCGCCGGCAACGGGATGCTGCGGCGCCCGGCGAGGTACGCGCCCGTGACGGACTCGGGGGCCTCGAGAAGTCCCGCGTAGTCACCGGAGTGGATCACGCGCCCACCGTGCTCACCCGCGCCGGGGCCGATGTCCACGATCCAGTCCGCCGCCCGGATGGTGTCTTCGTCATGCTCGACGACGATGAGCGTGTTGCCGAGGTCGCGAAGCCGGGTGAGCGTGTCGATGAGTCGCCGGTTGTCCCGCTGGTGCAGGCCGATGCTCGGCTCGTCGAGGACGTACAGGACACCGACGAGTCCCGAGCCGATCTGCGTCGCGAGCCGGATGCGCTGGGCCTCACCGCCCGAGAGGGTCCCGGCCGGTCGCTCGAGCGAGAGGTAGTCGAGGCCCACGTCGAGCAGGAAGCCCAGGCGCGCGTCGATCTCCTTGAGCACCTCGGTCGCGATGGCCTTCTGGCGCGTGCCGAGCTCGAGCGAACCGAGGAACGCCGCAGCCTCGCGCAAGGGCAGACGGCAGACCTCGGCGATCGACTTGTCGCCGACCTTCACCGCCAGGACCTCGGGCTTGAGGCGCGTGCCCTCGCAGACGGGGCACGGCGTCTCGCGCATGTACGCCTCGTACTTCTCCTTGGACCACTCCGACTCGGTCTCGCCGTGACGGCGCTCCAGGAAGGTCACGACGCCCTCGAAGCCGGTCGAGTACTGGCGCTCACGGCCCCAGCGGTTCTTGTAGCGGACGTGGACCTCGTGGTTCTGGCCGTAGAGGACGGCCTGCTGCGCGCGCTGCGGCAGTGCGCGCCAGGGTACGTCCATGGAGAAGCCCAGGTCCGAGGCGAGCGCCGTCAGGACGCGGTTGAAGTACTCGGAGGAGATCTGGGCCCAGGGGGCGACCGCTCCCTCGGCGAGCGACTTCTCGTCGTCCGGGATCACGAGGTCCGGGTCCACCTCGAGACGGAACCCGATGCCCGTGCACTCCGGGCACGCCCCGTAGGGGGCGTTGAACGAGAAGGTGCGCGGCTCGATCTCGTCGAGCGTGAGCTCGTGGTCGTTGGGGCACGCACGCTTCTCGGAGAACCGGCGCTCACGCTGCGGGTCGTCGGCGTCCGCATCGACGAGCTCGACGACGACGAGTCCCCCTGCGAGCCCGAGCGCGGTCTCCACGGAGTCCGTGAGCCGTCGCTGGACGCCCTCGCGCGAGACGAGCCGGTCGATCACGACCTCGATGTCGTGCTTGAGCTTCTTCTCGAGCGCGGGCGGGTCCGTGAGCTGGACGACCTCTCCGTCGACGCGGGCGCGGGCGAACCCCTTGGACTGGAGCTCCTTGAAGAGCTCGCTGTACTCGCCCTTGCGGCCGCGCACGACGGGAGCCAGGACCTGGTAGCGGGTCCCCTCCGGCAGCTCGAGAAGCCGGTCGACGATCTGCTGCGGCGTCTGGGCCTGGACCTTCTCCCCGCACACCGGGCAGTGCTGGGTCCCGGCACGCGCGAACAGCAGGCGGAGGTAGTCGTAGACCTCGGTGATGGTCCCGACCGTCGAGCGCGGGTTGCGGTTGGTCGACTTCTGGTCGATCGAGACCGCGGGAGAGAGCCCTTCGATGAAGTCGACGTCCGGCTTGTCCATCTGCCCCAGGAACTGACGAGCGTAGGCGGACAACGACTCGACGTAACGGCGCTGCCCTTCCGCAAAGATCGTGTCGAACGCGAGAGAGGACTTGCCGGACCCCGACAGCCCCGTGAAGACGATGAGCTGGTCCCTCGGCAGGTCGAGGTCGACGTTGCGGAGGTTGTGCTCACGGGCACCGGCGATGACGAGGCGATTACTCACCGAAGCATCGTATGCCTCGCCCCTGACATTCGCACACCTGTTCGACCAGGTTCCGAACGCGTCGGCCTGAAGATCCCGGCGGGCGGGTCCGCAGCCCGGCAGAGCAACCGTCCGGACGGGACGAGGGCACGGGTCGCCCACCGTGCCAGACTCTCGACAAGAGGCTCGTCACACCGGCGAACCGGTCGCCGGAGAAGCGACGCACAGCGAGGAGATCCCGTGGGATACACCGGAGACGTCACGGTCGGAGGCCCGAGCGACCTGCGGGTCCTCGACGAGCTCGAGGTCCGCAAGGTCGCCGTCGGACCGTCCGACAACAACGCCTACCTGCTGACCTGCCGGAGGAGCGGGGCCCAGCTCCTGGTCGACGCGGCCGCCGAGCCGGATCGTCTTCTCGACCTCGTCCGCGAGGGTTCCCCGTCCGCCCGCCTCGATCTGGTCGTCACGACGCACCGGCACCTCGACCACACGCGCGCGCTCGCCTCGCTCGGCACCGCCACCGGCGCTCCGCTCGCGGCGGGCGCTCCCGATGCGGTCGCCATCGCCGAGTCGACGGGCGCCGCGATCTCACGTCCGTTGCACGACGGCGACACGCTCGTCGTCGGGCACCTCACGTTCGAGGTCATCGCCCTGCGCGGGCACACCCCGGGGTCGATCACGCTCGTCTATCGTGAACCTGAGCACGTGAGCGCACCAGGAGCCGTCGCCGGTCGCGCGCACCTGTTCACGGGTGACTCGCTCTTCCCGGGCGGGGTCGGGAGCACGTCGAACGACCCGGACCGCTTCGCGCTCCTCTACGCCGACGTCACCGCGAAGCTGTTCGACAGGTTCGACGACACGACCTGGGTGTACGCGGGTCACGGCGCGGACACGACGCTCGGCGCCGAGCGCCCCCACCTCGGGGAGTGGCGTGAACGAGGCTGGTAGCAGCGGACCACGGGCGGACCGTGCCCCGCGAGGTGCTTGAATGAGCGACATGCCGATCTTCGCCGTGACCTATACGTACGCCGACCAGCCTGCCGTCCTCGACGCGTTCCGCCCCGAGCACCGCGCCTTCCTGAGCGGCCTGCTCGAGGAGGGCACGCTGCTCGCGTCCGGTCCCCTCGCCCAGGACGTCGCCAACCCCGCAGGAGCGCTCCTCGTGGTCCAGGCCACCGACGAGGCCGGCGTGGCGGCGACGCTCGACGCCGACCCGTTCGCCCGGGAGAACGTCATCACGCGTCGCACGATCCGTCCCTGGGTACCCGTGTTCGGCCCCTGGTCCGACCGCGTCTGACCCAGGGTGCCCTGCCCCGCCGGGCAGCGCGACGCAGCGCGACGGCCCGCCTCCCCGAGGGAGAGGCGGGCCGTCGCGTACCGAGCCGAGGTGCGCCCAGGCGAGCTGGGCTAGGAAGTCATGTCGACGTCGTCGGACACCGTCTCGGCCTTGTCCTGGCCGCGCGTGCGCAGCAGGCTCGCGACCGTCGTCACGCCGAGGGCCCCGACGATCACCACGAGCGAGAGCCAGATCGGGACCGTGGGAACGGCCTCGATGTGATGCCCGCCGTTGATGAACGGCAGCGTGTTCTCGTGCAAGGCCTCGAGGATCAGCTTGACCCCGATGAAGCCCAGGATCACCGCCAGGCCGATCGGCAGGTAGACCAGGCGCTCCAGGAGGCCTCCCAGCAGGAAGTACAGCTGGCGCAGCCCCATGAGCGCGAACACGTTCGTCGTGAACACGATGAACGGGTCCTGCGTCAGACCGAAGATCGCCGGGATCGAGTCGAACGCGAACAGCAGGTCCGTGCTGCCGATCGCGAGGAACACGATGAGCATGGGCGTGAAGAGCCTCTTGCCGTCGACCACGGTCCGCAGCCTGCCGCCGTCGTACGTCTGCGACAGGGGAAGCACCCGCCGCAGCGAGCGGATCAACCGGTTCTCCTGGTACTCCTCCGGCTCGTCCCCGCCCGCGACCAGCTTGATCGCGGTGTAGATCAGGAACGCGCCGAACAGGTAGAACACCCACACGAACTGCGCGATGATCGCCGCGCCCGCCAGGATGAAGGCACCGCGCAGCACGAGCGCCACGATGATCCCCACCATGAGGACCTTCTGCTGGTGCTCCCGTGGCACGGCGAACCTGGTCATGATGATGACGAACACGAAGAGGTTGTCCACCGACAGGCTGTACTCGGTGAGCCAGCCCGCGTAGAACTCGACCGCCGGGGCGCTCCCCCCGACGAGTGCGACGAGCCCACCGAAGACCAGTGCCAGGACGACGTAGAACGCCACCCACAGGCCGCTCTCCTTCATCGACGGCACGTGCGGGCGTCTGCCCACGATCACCAGGTCGACGAGCAGGAGGACGACGAGGGACGTCAGGGACGCCGCCTCGAACCAGAACGGGAGCTCGTGCTGCATCAGTAGGTTTCCTTCTCCAGGCGACGACGGTCGCTACGGTCCTTCGCGAGGCTCGCGACCGTCGTGATCGCGAGGGTCACCACGATGAAGCTGAGCGAGACGGCGGTCGAGATCTCCGGCACGAAGGTGATGTGCTCACCGCCGTTGATGAACGGGATCTCGTTGGTGTGCATCGCGTGGATGAGGAGCTTGATCCCGATGAAGCCGAGGATCGCCGCCAGACCCCACGCGAGGTAGACGAGACGGTCGAGCAGACCGTCGATGAGGAAGTAGAGCTGGCGCAGGCCCAGGAGCGAGAAGGCGTTGGCCGCGAAGACCAGGAAGGTCTCCTGCGTCAGGCCGAAGATGGCGGGGATCGAGTCGACCGCGAAGAGCAGGTCGGCGCTGCCGATGGCGATCATCACGATGAGCATGGGCGTGATGTAGCGCTTGCCGGAGATCGTCGTGAACATCTTGTCCTCGACGTACGCGTCCGTCGTCGGGAAGAGGCGGCGCGTGAGGCGCAGGACCGCGTTCTCCTGGTACTCCTCTTCGTCGTGCGACCGCGCGCTCTTGATCTGCGCGTAGGCCGTGTAGATGAGGAAGGCCCCGAAGATGTAGAAGACCCAGCTGAAGTTCTCGATGAGCGCGGCGCCCAGGAAGATGAAGATCGTGCGCAGGACCAGCGCGATGGTGATGCCGATCAGCAGGACCTTCTGCTGGTACAGCCGAGGCACCCGGAAGCTCGTCATGATCAGGACGAAGACGAAGAGGTTGTCGACCGACAGGCTCTTCTCGGTGATGTAGCCGGCGAAGTACTCGCCGCCGTAGACCGAGCCGAAGTAGGCCCAGACCCCGATGCCGAAGAGGATCGCGATGCCGACATAGCCGGCCGACCACCACGAGGCTTCCTTGAGCGTGGGGGCGTGAGGGGTGCGGACGTGACCCACGAAGTCGAAGGCCAGCATCGCGACGATGATGCCGATCGTCGCGACCCACATCCAGACAGGAACATCCATCACACATACCTCCGGTACGTAGCACTGAGTACCGAAGGTCTCTTCCGCCCGTGTGCGGCCACCGACCTGCCCGAGGGCGGTCGCGAGAGGTGGCCGTGCTGGACCGGTGACACCGGGCCGACGATTGCGTCGACCGTGATGACGACATCACCGTGTTCGGGAATACTCCCCTTCAACCGAGCAAGCATAGGCCATCGCAGCCGCGAGTCGCCCACGGCTTCCACAACCGCCGCGGGCGACGAGGTCATCCCGAGCCTCGAACCGGGCAGGCTCCCGGCGTCGGCACGCGGAGCTCGTCAGGCGGTCGCGGAGTGCATCTGACGCAGCTCCTTCTTGAGACCCGAGATCTCGTCGCGCAGGCGCGCCGCGAGCTCGAACTGGAGCTCCGCGGCCGCCCCGTGCATCTGGTCGCTCAGCTCCTGGATGAGGTCGGCGAGCTCGCCCGCAGCCACCCCGGCGAGCCGGTTGGTGGCAGCACCCGCCGTGGCCCCGCCCGGTACGGGGGCCTTCCCCTTGCCCGGCTGGCGGTAGCCACCCGCGAGGAGCTCCTGCGTGTCGATGTCCTCGCGCGCCAGCATGTCCGTGACGTCGGCGATCTTCTTGCGCAGGGGCGTGGGATCCACCCCGTGCTCGAGGTTGTACGCCACCTGCTTCTCACGGCGGCGGGTGGTCTCTTCGATCGCCTGCGCCATGGCCGGGGTGATCTTGTCCGCGTACATGTGCACCTGACCCGAGACGTTGCGGGCCGCGCGCCCGATCGTCTGGATGAGCGAGGTCCCCGATCGCAGGAAGCCCTCCTTGTCCGCGTCCAGGATCGCGACGAGCGAGACCTCCGGCAGGTCCAGCCCCTCGCGGAGCAGGTTGATCCCGACCAGGACGTCGTACTCGCCGAGGCGCAGCTCACGCAGCAGCTCGACCCGGCGCAGGGTGTCCACCTCCGAGTGCAGGTAGCGGACACGCACGTCCCGCTCCAGGAAGTAGTCGGTGAGGTCCTCGGACATCTTCTTGGTGAGCGTCGTGACCAGCACGCGCTCGTTGCGCTCGACACGTTCACGGATCTCGTGGAGCAGGTCGTCGATCTGGCCCGTGGTCGGCTTGACCACGATCTCCGGGTCGACCAGCCCCGTGGGCCGGATGATCTGCTCGACGACCCCGTCCGACATCGAGAGCTCGTACTTGCCCGGGGTCGCGGACAGGTAGACGGTCTGCCCGATCCGCTCGACGAACTCCTCCCAGCGCAACGGTCGGTTGTCCATGGCGCTGGGCAGGCGGAACCCGTGGTCGACGAGGTTGCGCTTGCGCGACATGTCGCCCTCGAACATGGCGCCGATCTGGGGCACGGTCACGTGCGACTCGTCGATCACGAGGAGGAAGTCCTCGGGGAAGTAGTCGAGGAGCGTGTGCGGCGCCGTCCCGGCCTCGCGGCCGTCGATGTGCCGCGAGTAGTTCTCGATCCCGGAGCACGAGCCGATCTGGCGCATCATCTCGATGTCGTAGGTGGTGCGCATGCGCAGGCGCTGGGCCTCGAGCAGCTTGTTCTGCCGCTCGAGCTCGGCCAGCCGCTGCTCGAGCTCGGACTCGATCGAGGTGATCGCGCGCTCCATGCGCTCCGGGCCGGCGACGTAGTGCGTGGCCGGGAAGAGGTTCACGCTCCGCTCGGAGCGCACGACCTCTCCCGTGAGCGGGTGCAGGAGATGGATGGCCTCGATCTCGTCGCCGAAGAACTCGATACGGATCGCGAGCTCCTCGTAGACCGGGATGATCTCGACCGTGTCTCCCCGGACCCGGAACGTGCCGCGCGTGAAGGCCATGTCGTTGCGCGTGTACTGCATGGTGACGAACTGGCGGAGCATCACGTCGCGCTCGACCTGGTCGCCGACGTCGAGACGGACCATGCGGTCGACGTACTCCTGCGGCGTACCCAGGCCGTAGATGCACGACACCGACGCCACGACCACGACGTCCCGACGGGTCAGCAACGACGACGTCGCGGAGTGCCGCAGGCGCTCGACCTCGTCGTTGATCGACGAGTCCTTCTCGATGTAGGTGTCCGTCTGCGCGATGTACGCCTCGGGCTGGTAGTAGTCGTAGTAGGACACGAAGTACTCGACCGCGTTGTTGGGCAGCAGCTCGCGGAACTCGGTGGCGAGCTGCGCGGCCAAGGTCTTGTTCGGCGCCATGACGAGCGTCGGGCGCTGCAGCTCCTCGATCAGCCATGCCGTCGTCGCGGACTTGCCCGTACCGGTCGCGCCGAGCAGCACGACGTCCTTCTCCCCCGCCCGCAGGCGCTCGGAGAGCTCGGCGATCGCCGTCGGCTGGTCGCCCGAGGGCGTGTACTCGGAGATGACCTCGAAGGGGGCGACGGTGCGCTGAAGATCGGTGACGGGTCGCATGCCTCCACGGTACGGCGAACCACCGACACCCGGCCCGACGACCTCGCGCTGCGGCCCCGGCGGCCCCGCAGCAAGCACCCGGACTTTCACCCGACAGGAGATTTGGCGTGTCGCCGGAGCGCGCCCTAGGGTGCCCGTAATCCTTGCTCGCTCGTGCCATCCCCGACAAAACGGTCGTCGACGGATTCATCCGAGCTGGATTCGTACACAGAACTTACTTTTAAGTTCTCCACCCCCACCCCGGAGTCATCGATGTTCCTCAGCACGACGCGCCGGCCCGCCCGGCGTTCACTCCTCAGCGCGCTCGCCACGGGCGCGCTGGCCACCGGACTGATCGGTGTCGCCGGCGCACCGGCTGCCGTCGCCGCCCCCCTGACCACCACCCCCCTGTGCACGCCGTCGAGCACCCTGCCGGGGATCACGACCGGCGGGCCCGCCTTCACCGACGAGGGCGTCGCGGTCTTCGTCGGAGGCGACTACGCGGCCCGCGCGGGCGCTGCCGAGTCCGAGGGCATGCTCCTCGCCGGCGGAACGATCGACATCGGTACGGGTGGACTGATGAACTTCGGTCGCGCAGGCGGTGGGTCGCAGATCGTCCCGCCGGGCGGGAGCGACATGATCGTCGCGGGCGCCGGCGTCTCGGTGTCGAGCGGCCGCATCGACGTCGGGCACGGCATCGCGAAGGGCGGCAACGTCACGTCCGCGCGCTCGATCGAGGGGACCATGGAGCTCAACGGCGGCGCCCGGAAGCCGAACAGCTCCGCGCCCGCGCCGGTCGCCCGAGCCACGAGCGCTCTGCTCAGCACGACCTCGGCCGACCTCGCGGCGCTCGCACCGACGGGTTCGCTCACGGCCACGGGCGCCTACGCGTCTCTCACGGGCGACGGGGCGAGCGCCACGCAGGTGTTCTCCCTGTCGGCCCAGGAGCTGAAGAAGACGAACGGCACGCTCGTCTTCGCGAACGTCGGCGCCACGGCCCCGATCGTCGTGAACGTCTCGGGCAGCACCGTCGACTTCGCGATGGTCCACACGGCCGCGGAGTCGATCGACCAGCGGATCGACACCTTCACCACCCTGGGGTCGTGGGCACCCCGCATCCTGTGGAACTTCCCCGACGCCACGTCGCTCGCCATCTCCGGCAACAGCCAGACCGTCGGATCGATCCTCGCCCCGAAGTCGTCGGTCAAGGTCGTCCAGAGCACCAACACCAACGGTCGGCTCTGGGTCGGCGGTGACCTGACCTTCGGCGGGAACGGCGGCAGCGGGCTCGAGCACCACAACTACCCGTGGATCGGCCTGACGTCGCTCGGGTGCGACCCCGAGCCGCCGACGCCCCTCGTCGTTCCCCCGGCCCCGGACGTGACCACGCCCCCGGAGGGCCCGGACGCCGAGGAGACACCGGCCCCCTCGCCCTCCGAGAGCGCCCCCTCGGAGGACGAGACCACCACACCCGCCGAGACGGTCGCAGCACCCGGCGAGACACCGACCTCCGGCACGACGGGTTCCGCAGCTCCCCCGGCAGCTGCTGAGCCGAGCGAGGAGAGCGGGCTGGCGAGCACGGGTGCGCGGACCGCACTCGTCGTCGCGATCTCCGTCGCGCTCCTCGGCGCCGGTGCCGGCCTCGTCATGATGGCCCGTCGTCGAGCCACGAGCTGACCGACGCCCCGCCGATCAGCGCCTGATGCACCGCGGGCCCCAGGGATCACCTGGGGCCCGCGGCACGACCGTCGGCGCGGTGCGCGCCAGCACCGCCGGCCCGCCGCGACGGAGCGACGGTTTCGCCCGCGCGGCCGCCGTCAGTGCTCGGCGCCCGCCGAGACCCGCACCGCGTCATCGCCTGCCCCGAGCGTCCCGTCGAGGTCCGCCCGAGCCGTCTCGATGACGACCCCGAGGGCCGCGACGGTCGAGGCGAGCGGCAGGGACTCGTCGTCGGGCACGTGCACGAACCCCGCACGCACCCCCTCCCGCCCCGACGACCAGTGCATGAGCGCCGAGAACGTCGCGTTGCAGACATAGGTCCCCGCGGTGCTGGACACCTCGACCGGGATACCTGCCTCGCGCACCGCGACCAGGCTCGGCTTGAGCGGGAGACCCGTGAACCAGGCCGCGGGCCCGCCCGGCACGACCGGCTCGTCCACCGGGGCGGAGCCTGCGTTGTCCGGGATCCGTGCGTCGATCACGTTGATCGCGACGCGTTCGAGGCGGACCGCGCTCGTGCCGCCCGCGAGCCCGACCGCGATCACGACCCGAGGCTCGAACCGCTCGATCGCGGCCCCGAGCGCGGGCCACGCCCCGTCGAACGTGCAGGGCAGCTCCACGGCGACGAGCGGCTCGTCACCGTCCCACGCGTCGCGCAGCGCGCTCACCGCCTGCCAGGAGGCGTTGATCGAGGCGCCGTCGAACGGCTCGAACCCCGAGAGCAGGATCGTCACGCGAGCTCCTCGGCGGTCTCCTGGACGATCCGGTCCCACAGCGCGTCGACCTCGGCTCGCAGCGCCTCGGGGGGTCCGCTGCCGTCGAGTGTCACGTCGGCCGCAGCGAGCCGTTCCTCGTCCGTGGCCTGCGCCGCGATGCGTGCGCGCGCCTCCTCCTCGCTCATGCCGCGGGACTCGGCGAGGCGTCGGACGCGGAGGTCCTCGGGAGCGACGACCACGGCCACGAGGTGGAACGACTCGGCCTGCCCGGTCTCGACGAGCAGGGGGATCGCGTGCACGACGACGGCGCGAGGGTCGCGTGCGGCGACGAGCGCCTCGCGCTCGGCCGACAGGCGGCGCACCTCGGGATGCACGATCGCGTTGAGCCTGGCCCGCGCCGCGTCGTCGCCGAAGACGATCGCCGCCAGGCGAGCACGGTCGAGCGTGCCGTCGGGTGCGAGCACGGCCTCACCGAACGCCTCGACGACCTCGGCGAGGCCTACGGTCCCGGGTGCGACCGCGTCACGCGCGAGCACGTCGGAGTCGATGACGCACGCCCCGAGCTCGGCGAAGCGGTCGAGGGCCACGGACTTTCCTGCTGCGATCCCGCCGGTCAGGCCTACGCGAAACATGGGTCCATCCTGCCAGTCATGGCCGGTGCGCACGCCCCGAGGCCCCGTCCGCCTCACCGGCCACATCACGCAGCAGCCGCAGCAGCTCGTGCCGGTCGTCCTCGCTCAGGCGAGCCAGGAGGGTCCCTGCGCTCGTCTCACGCTCGGCGGCGACCTGCGCGAGCGTCTCGCGTCCCGCCTCGGTGAGCTCGACGAGCGTGGCCCGGCGGTCCGTCGGGTCGGGGAGCCTGCGCACGAGGCCCGCCGCCTCGGCGTCGTCGACCTTGGACGTCACGGAGCGGGGCGCGACGTCGAGCATGCCCGCGAGGGCGCTGGGACGCTGGGGACCGTCGCTGTGCGCGAGCGCGCGCAGCATACGGTACTGCCCCGGGGTCGTCCGGGCGCGCCCCAGCCGCTCCCCCGCCTCGCGCCGCACGCTGCGCATCGCGGCGTGCAGGAGGGTGAGGAACTCGGCGTTCTCGGCGTCGAAGTCTGTCGTCACAGGCATGAGACTAGCCGCCGCAAGGCCTCTTGTGAACCAACTCATGGTGAGGTAGGCTCACTACCGGCGTCGAGGCCCCCCTCCGCCGCTCCCTCCGACCCTCTGGAGGCCACGTGTCCTTCCCCTCACCCTTCGGCGGCGGCTCCGGCATGCGCACCTTCCGCCAGGACTCCTCGATCACCAAGCAGCGCCTGCACCGCGGGACCGTCCGGCGGATCCTCGGCTTCGCCCGCCCGTACAAGGCGCAGCTCGCCGTGTTCCTCGTGCTCATCGCGCTCAACGCCGCGGCGGGCGCGGTGACCCCGCTCCTCTTCAAGGCGCTCATCGACGACGGCATCACCGCAGGCCGGATCGACGTGGTCGTGCGGATCGCCCTCGTCGTCGCCCTCCTCGCCCTCGTCTCGGGGGTCCTGAGCGTCGGCGAGCGCTGGTACTCGGCTCGCGTGGGCGAGGGTCTCATCTTCGACCTGCGGACCGCGGTGTTCGACCACGTCCAACGCATGCCGCTCGCCTTCTTCAGCCGCACCCGCACCGGGGCCCTGGTCCAGCGACTCAACGGGGACGTCCTCGGAGCCCAGCAGGCCTTCACCTCGACGCTGTCCAACGTCTTCTCGAACCTGCTGACCGTGGTGTTCGTGCTCGCGGCGATGCTCTCCATGTCGTGGGAGCTGACCCTCATCGCGCTCGCGCTCCTGCCCGTCTTCGTCCTGCCCGCACGCTGGGTCGGCCGCAGGCTCGCGGGCATCACGCGCGAGAGCTACGCCCTCAACGCCGACGCCGCGCAGATGATGAACGAACGCTTCAACGTCGCGGGCGCCCACCTCGTGAAGATCTTCGGCCGCCCCGAGCAGGAGTCGGCGACCTACGCCGAGCAGGCCGGACGTGTGCGCGACATCGGCGTGACCTCGGCCATGTACGCGACGGTCTTCCGTGTGGCGCTGACGACCGTCGCCTCGGTCGCCGTCGCGATCGTCTACGGCCTGGGTGGGGTCATGGCCATCCGGGGGACGCTCACGGTCGGCGTGGTCGTGGCACTGACCGCGTACCTCGCACGCCTCTACGGCCCGCTCACGGCGCTGTCCAACGTGCAGGTGGACGTCATGACGGCGCTCGTCAGCTTCGAGCGCGTGCTCGAGGTGCTCGACCTCGAGCCGTCCGTCACTGACGCCCCGGACGCTGGAGACCTGTCCGACGACGTCGCTCGCCACGGTGCGACGCTCGCCCTCGAGCACGTCACCTTCCGCTACCCGGGCGCCGCAGACGTCTCGCTCGCCTCGCTCGAGGCCGTGGCGACCGAGTCCTCCGACCCGACGACCGACACCCTCACCGATGTCTTGTTCGCCGTGCCCGCGGGCGCGATGGTCGCGGTCGTCGGTCCCTCGGGGGCGGGCAAGACCACGATCTCGCAGCTCGTCACGCGGATGTACGACCCGACGAGCGGATCCGTGCGCATCGCGGGCCGCGACCTGCGCGACGTGACCCAGCGTTCGCTGCAGGACACCGTGGGCGTCGTCTCCCAGGAGGCGCACCTGTTCCACGACACCATCGCCGGCAACCTCCGGTACGCGAAGCCCGCGGCCACGGACGCCGAGCTGTGGACCGCTCTGCGGCAGGCCCACGTCGCCGAACTGGTCGAGTCGCTCCCGGCAGGCCTCGAGACCGTGGTCGGGGACCGGGGCTACCGCCTCTCCGGTGGCGAGCGCCAGCGTCTGGCCATCGCCCGCCTGTTCCTCAAGGCGCCCTCGCTCGTCGTCCTGGACGAGGCGACCGCGCACCTCGACTCCGAGTCGGAGGCCGCCGTCCAGCTCGCCCTGGACGCGGCGCTGCAGGGGCGGACCTCGCTCGTGATCGCGCACCGGCTCTCCACCGTCCGGCAGGCGGACATGATCGTCGTGCTGGACCAGGGACGCGTCGTGAGCACCGGGACCCATGCCGAGCTCCTGGCCCACGGCGGGCTCTACGCCGAGCTGTACCGGACGCAGTTCGCGACGGACGCCAACACCTCCGGGCCCGACGGCGTGACCGGGACCACCCGTCCGGACGGACTCACGGTCGCCGCACGCGAGGAGAACGTGGTCGCCTGAGGCCCTGCCAGGGTCACCGCCCGGATGCTCACGTGAACCGGCCGAGCCACAGCCCGGCCAGCGCGAGCGCCGCGATGGTCTCGCCGTCACGGATGGTTCCCTCGGCGACCATCCTCAGGACCTGACCGAAGGGCAGGGCCTCGACGCGGGAGATCCCCTCCTCGGCCTGGTCGGCCGAGGGGGCGCGCCCGTGCCCTTCGCGTCCGGAGGAGTCCGAGGCGTCGGAGGGGTCGGAGGGGTCGGAACCGCCCGAGCCCGGCGCGGGCGGGAAACCCGTCAGCCCTCGAGCCACGAACACGTGCTCCGGAGCCTTCGCCACCCCGTTGAGGGCGTCCATGCCTCCCACGTGCACCCACTCGCCGGCCTGGAGCCCGGTCTCCTCGAGGAGCTCGCGCCGGGCCGCGACCAAAGGGTCCTCGCCGTCGGTCGCACCGGCCGGTAGCTCGATCGAGACGGTTCCGGTCGCGTACCGGTGCTGGGTCACGAGCACGACCTCGTCGGCGTCGGTCAGGGCCACGACGAAGACCGACGGCCACCGCATCTCGACCACCCCGTAGATTCCGGGCGCCCCGTCCGGCCGGACGACCTGGTCCTCCCGGACCCTGATCCACGGGTTCTCGTACACGGTGCTGGTGCTCTGGGTGGTCCACGGCATCGTCACACCCTAGGCCTGGCGTGCGGTGCTCGACCCTCATGACGCGACAGGACCCGCCACCCGAAGGTGGCGGGTCCTGTCAGAAGATCACCCTGGCCGCGAGGCCAGGAGGAGATCAGTTACCCGTGAGCTTCTCGCGCAGAGCGGCGAGCGCCTCGTCCGAGGCCAGCGTGCCGGCGGCCTCGTCCTGGACCGGGGTCGAGGAGTAGGTCGCTGCAGAGCTGGTGGACTCGCCCGAGGTGACGGCCTCGTCGTCGGCCTTGAGAGCCTCGGCGACCTGCTTGCGGTGAGCCTCCCAGCGCTCGTGGGCCTTCGCGTACTGCGACTCCCACGTCTCGCGCTGAGCCTCGAAGCCCTCGAGCCACTCGTTGGTCTCGGGGTCGAAGCCCTCGGGGTACTTGTAGTTCCCCTGCTCGTCGTACTCGGCAGCCATGCCGTACAGCGCGGGGTCGAAGTCGTCCGACTCCGGGTCCACGCCCTCGTTGGCCTGCTTGAGCGACAGCGAGATACGACGACGCTCGAGGTCGATGTCGATGACCTTGACGAAGACCTCGTCACCGACGTTGACGACCTGCTCGGGCAGCTCGACGTGGCGGACAGCCAGCTCGGAGATGTGCACGAGGCCCTCGATGCCGTCCTCGACGCGGACGAACGCGCCGAACGGGACGAGCTTCGTGACCTTGCCCGGCACGACCTGACCGATGGCGTGCGTACGAGCGAAGGTCTGCCACGGGTCCTCCTGCGTCGCCTTCAGCGACAGGGAGACACGCTCGCGGTCGAAGTCGACGTCCAGGACCTCGACCGTGACCTCCTGGCCCACCTCGACGACCTCGGAGGGGTGGTCGATGTGCTTCCAGGACAGCTCGGAGACGTGCACGAGACCGTCGACGCCGCCGAGGTCCACGAACGCACCGAAGTTGACGATCGAGGAGACGACACCGGGGCGGACCTGGCCCTTCTGCAGCGTCTGCAGGAAGGTCGAGCGAACCTCGGACTGCGTCTGCTCGAGCCACGCACGACGCGACAGGACGACGTTGTTGCGGTTCTTGTCGAGCTCGATGATCTTCGCCTCGATCTCCTTGCCGACGTACGGCTGGAGGTCGCGGACGCGACGCATCTCCACCAGCGACGCGGGCAGGAAGCCGCGCAGGCCGATGTCGAGGATGAGGCCGCCCTTGACGACCTCGATGACGGTGCCGGTGACGACGCCGTCCTCTTCCTTGATCTTCTCGATCGTGCCCCAGGCACGCTCGTACTGAGCGCGCTTCTTGGAGAGGATCAGGCGACCTTCCTTGTCCTCCTTCTGGAGGACGAGGGCCTCGACTGCGTCACCGACCTTGACGACGTCCCCGGGGTCCACGTCGTGCTTGATGGACAGCTCGCGGGAGGGGATGACGCCCTCGGTCTTGTAGCCGATGTCGAGGAGAACCTCGTCGCGGTCGACCTTGACGATCGTGCCTTCGACAATGTCACCGTCATTGAAGTACTTGATGGTGGCGTCGATGGCGGCAAGGAAGTCCTCTTCGGTGCCGATGTCGTTGATGGCAACCTGAGGTGCGGACTTCGCGGGGGTGGAGATGGTCATTGAGTTCGATGCTCCGATGCGGACAGGAAGTAGTTCGGATAGGGATGCTGCTGTGGTGGTCACCACCGGTGACCTCCGCTCCGAGCACGGAACGGTCCCACCACGACGGACACGGATCGATCGGCGTCACGTCTCAGGCAGGAGGTAGGGCGGTAGGCGCACTGCACCGTCAGACATCTTATCGACGGAAAGGCGCAGGGGTCAAAGGGAGGCTCTCGCGGTCACCCTCGAGCGAGGGAGAGCAACCGCTCGACGACGCACGACGACCGCCCGTGCTGCCACGGGCGGTCGTCGTGCAGCGCATGTGCGCCCGTCAGGACAGCGCGTGCGCGACCCGCAGCAGCTCCGCCGGGACGTGCTTGACCTTGCCGGCGATCTCGTCGAGGGGCACCAGGACGACGCTCTCCCCGCGCAGTGCGGTCATGACCTTCGACTCGCCACGTGAGATGGCGTCCACCGCCGCCACGCCGAACCGGCTGCCGAGGATGCGGTCCGTCGGCGTCGGCTCGCCACCACGCTGGACGTGCCCGAGGACGGTCAGGCGCGTGTCGAACCCCGTGCGCCGGGCGATCTCCGCCGAGACGCGCTCGCCGATCGACCCCGCGATGATCTCGCCGTACTTGCCGAGCTCCTGCGTGAAGTTCATGCTGCTTCCCTCGCGCGGCACCGCACCCTCGGCGACGACCACGATCGAGAAGTTGGCGTGAGCCCGGTGGCGGTGACGCAGGAACTTCTCGATGGCGTCCATGTCGAACGGGTCCTCGGGGGCGAGCACCACCTCGGCACCACCGGCGATGCCCGCGTTCACCGCGATCCAGCCCGCGTGCCGGCCCATGACCTCGACCACCATGACACGGTTGTGGCTCTCCGCGGTCGTGTGCACCCGGTCGATGGCCTCGGTCGCGATGTTGACAGCGGTGTGGAAGCCGATCGAGAGGTCGGTGCCCTCCACGTCGTTGTCGATCGTCTTGGGGATCGCGACGATGTTCACCCCGGCGTCTGCGACCTTGCTCGCCGCGTGCAGCGTGCCGTCGCCACCGATGCAGATCATCGCATCGAGGCGCTCGGCCTCGACCGTGGCCAGGACCGCGTCGATCCCGCCGTCGGACGCGTGCGGGTGGAAGCGCGCCGTGCCGAGGAGGGTCCCGCCGACCGGGAGCACGTTGCGGATGTCCTGGCGCCCGAGCGGGATGATGTCGCCGTCGACGACACCCTTCCAGCCGTTCCGGAACCCGATGATCGTGTGTCCGTACTCGCCCATCCCCTGCTTGACGACAGCCCTGATGGCCGCGTTCAAACCGGGGCAGTCCCCGCCACCTGTGAGCAGACCGATGCGCAACTCGAACCTCGTCTCGTGATGAGTGATCGTCGGAAGGCGGACCAGCGCCATCGCTCGACCGACCAGCCCCCACCCTATCGATCGCCCGGGCCGATGCTGACGCACGCCCCTCGGCGCGAGACGATAGATGCATGACGGATGAGACGATCGGATCGGTCGGGTACCGGGACGTCCCGGCGGAGCAGGGCGGCGCCGCAGGTCGCACCTGGTGGGACGCCAACGCCGAGGAGTACCTCGACGAGCACGGTGACTTCCTCGGGGCGGTCGACTTCTGCTGGTGCCCCGAAGGGCTTCGCGAGGCCGACGCACACCTCCTGGGGGACCTGAGCGGGCGGCGCGTGCTCGAGGTCGGCGCGGGGGCCGCACAGTGCTCACGCTGGCTCGCCGCACGCGGTGTCGAGGTCGTCGCGACCGACCTGTCGGGCGGCATGCTGGACAGGGGCGCCGCGCTCAGCTCTTCGACCGGGGTCCCGGTGCCGCTGGTCCAGGCCGACGCCAGGCGGCTGCCGTTCGCCGACGCGAGCTTCGACGTCGCCTTCACGTCGTTCGGCGCCATCCCGTTCGTGCCCGACGCCGGGGCGATCCATCGCGAGGTCGCTCGCGTCCTGCGCCCCGGGGGCTCGTGGGTCTTCTCGGTGACCCATCCGCTGCGCTGGGCCTTCCCCGACGACCCGAGCGCGCACGGACTGACGGCGAACCGCTCGTACTTCGACCGTCGCCCCTACGTCGAGACCGACACCTCCGGGCGCGTCGCCTACGCCGAGTACCACCGCACGTTCGGCGACCATGTGCGCGAGGTCGTCGCCGCCGGACTCCTGATCGAGGACGTCGTGGAGCCCGAGTGGCCGGCCGACAACCAGGAGGTCTGGGGCGGCTGGGGGCCGGTGCGTGGCGCCTACCTGCCCGGTACCGCGATCTTCCGGACCCGCAGCGCAGGCTGACCCACGGGCAGCTGTCACATCGACGGGTCGTCAACCAGGGTTGACGAGCCGTCAGACGTCAACCTATGTTGACAAGGTGGCGACTGCTCGCCGCCTGGGCCCTCGAGGCTCGCGACCGGAGGAAATGATGAAGGAGCCCGACATGACGATGCTCGTCCGTGCGGCCGACGACGACGACCCGCTGCGCGCGCTCGCGGCGCTCCGGGATCTCCGGGTCGAGGCCGACCGGCGCGAGGCCCTCGTCGTCCGTCGTGCACGGTCCCGCGGGATCCCCTGGGCGGCGATCGCGACGATCCTCGGGGTGAGCCGTCAGGCCGTCCACAAGAAGTACGGCGGCTCGCGCTTCACGCGGTCCTGAGCCTCCGACGACGGAGGGCCGCCCGCTGACGGCGGACGGCCCTGCGCTCTCCCCGCCGACGGCGGACCGGGTGTCAGTGGCCGGCGTCGTGCCAGGTGCGCCCTGCGCCCACCGAGACGTCGAGCGGCACCGAGAGCTCGGCTGCGGCGCCCATCTCGCGGCGCAGGAGCTCCTCGACGGCGTCTCGCTCCCCCGGTGCGACCTCGACCACGAGCTCGTCGTGGACCTGCAGCAGCAGGCGCGAGCGCAGGTCCTGCTCGTCGATCGCCCGCTGGACGCCCAGCATCGCGACCTTGATGATGTCTGCGGCGCTGCCCTGGATGGGGGCGTTGAGCGCCATGCGCTCGGCCATGTCGCGGCGCTGGCGGTTGTCGCTCGTGAGGTCCGGCAGGTAGCGGCGGCGGCCCAGGATGGTCGCGGTGTAGCCCGTGACCCGGGCCTCGTCGACGACTCCCGTGAGGTAGTCGCGCACGCCGCCGAAGCGCTTGAAGTAGTCCTCCATGAGGCCCGCGGCCTCGCCCACCGAGATGTTGAGCTGCTGCGAGAGGCCGAACGAGGACAGCCCGTAGGCCAGGCCGTAGGACATGGCCTTGATCTTGGAGCGCATGGCGGGGGTGACCTGGTCGGTCGGCACGTCGAACACGCGCGAGCCCACGTAGCTGTGCAGGTCCTCGCCCGACCGGAACGCCTCGATGAGGCCCTCGTCGCCCGACAGGTGCGCCATGATGCGCATCTCGATCTGGCTGTAGTCGGCGGTCAGCAGGGTTTCGTAGCCCTCGCCGACGACGAACGCCCGGCGGATCCGGCGCCCGGCCTCGGTACGGATGGGGATGTTCTGCAGGTTCGGGTCGGTCGAGCTGAGCCGTCCGGTCGCCGCGATCGTCTGCTGGAACGTCGTGTGGATGCGCCCGTCCGGAGCGACCGACTTGAGCAGCCCCTCGACCGTCTGGCGCAGGCGCGTGGCGTCGCGGTGCGCGAGCAGGTGCTCGAGGAACGGGTGGCCCGTCTTGGCGAACAGGTCCGCGAGCGCCGCGGCGTCCGTGGTGTACCCCGTCTTGATCTTCTTGGTCTTGGGCATGCCCAGCTGGTCGAACAGGACCTCCTGGAGCTGCTTGGGCGACCCCAGGTTCACCTCGCGCCCGATCACGTCGTAGGCCTCGGTCGCGGCCGTCGCGACGAGCTCGCTGAAGTGCTTCTCGAGCTCGGTGAGGTACTCGACGTCCGCGGCGATGCCGCGCGACTCCATGCGGGCGAGCACGTCGACGAGCGGCAGCTCGAGGTCCTTGAGCAGGTGGTCCGCGCCACGGTCCCGCAGCTCGCCCACCAGCACCTCGGAGAGGTCGAGGACTCCCGCGGCGCGCACGGCGTCCCTCTTGTCCTCACCCGAGCCGTCGAGCGACAGGTCGAGCGCGCCCTGGGGTTCGTCGTCGACCGCCTCCACGCGCAGCTCACGCTTGAGGTGGCGGATCGCGAGGTCGCCCAGGTCGTAGCCGCGCTGGTCCGGGTGGCACAGGTAGGCCGCGAGCTCGGTGTCGAAGACCACGCCCTGCAGGTCGAAGCCGCGTGCCGCGAGCTCGTGCCACGTGGCCTTGGCGCCGTGCACGACCTTGGGCGCCTCGGCGTCCGCGAGCCACGCCGCCAGAGCGCCTGCTCGTCGACGACCGCGACGTCGGCGAGGTCGACCGCGACCGCTGCGGCGCCGTCGTCCGCGACAGCGAGCGACCATGCGTCCCCGCCCACCGGGGCGGCCTTGCCCGCGACCACGAGGCCCACGGGGCGCTCCTTGCGGGCCGTGAGCCAGCCGCCGAGCTCGCCCTGCCCGAGCACGGCGAGCGAGACGTCGAAGCCCTCCTCGACGTCCTCCTCGCCCTCCGGGGCGAGCGCGAACAGGCGCTCGCGCAGAGCCGTGAACTCCAGGGCGTCGAACACGCGGTGCATGGCCTCGCGGTCCCACGGCTGGACCAGCAGGTCGTCGGGCCCCAGCGGGAGCTCCATGTCCGTGAGCAGGGCGTTGAGCTGCCGGTTGAGCCGCACCTGGTCGAGGTTGGCCCGCAGGTTCTCACCCGCCTTGCCCGTGATCTTGTCCGCCGACTCGAGCACGCCGTCCAGTCCGTCGTAAGCGTTGATCCACTTGGCGGCCGTCTTGGGGCCCACGCCCGGGATGCCCGGAAGGTTGTCGCTCGTCTCACCGACGAGGGCCGCGAGGTCCGGGTAGCGCTCGGGGGGGACCCCGTACTTCTCGAGGACGGCGTCCGGGGTCATGCGTGCCAGGGTCGAGACGCCCACCTTGGGGTAGAGCACCGTCACGTCCTCCGTGACGAGCTGGAACGAGTCACGGTCCCCCGAGCAGACCAGGACCTCCATGCCGGCCGCGGCGGCCTGGGTGGCGAGGGTCGCGAAGATGTCGTCCGCCTCGTAGTTCTCCTTCTGCAGGACCGGGATGTTGAGCGTCGCGAGGATGTCCTTGATGAGCGGGACCTGCCCCTTGAAGGGCTCGGGGCTCGCGTCGCGCGTGCCCTTGTACGTCGGCAGGACCTCGGTGCGGAACGAGGCGCGACCGGCGTCGAACGCGACCGCGACGTGCGTCGGCTTCTCGTCGCGCAGCAGGTTCGTCAGCATCGACGTGAACCCGAAGACGGCGTTCGTCGACTGCCCCGTGGTCGTCGAGAACTTCTCGACCGGCAGAGCGAAATAGGCCCGGTAGGCCATCGAGTGTCCGTCGATCAGCAGGAGGCGAGGTCGCGCAGTGGTGGTCACGAGTGCAAACCTATCCGCTATGACTGACACGCACGGAGCCGAGAGCCCGACCTCCTCCCCCGACGACACGGCGTTCGCCGCGCTGCGGGCAAGCACCGCGGGCACCCTCATCGAACGCATGGGCATCACACTCGTCGCGGTCGCCCCCGACCGCGTCACCGGCAGCATGCCGGTCGCGGGCAACACCCAGCCGGCGGGGCTCCTGCACGGCGGTGCCTCGGTGGTCCTCGCCGAGACCCTCGGGTCGATCGCGGCGCAGATCCACGCGGGCGAGGGGCGCGCGGCCGTGGGCATCGAGATCAACGCCACCCACCACCGCGGGGTGCGCTCGGGATCGGTGCACGGCGTCGCGACGGCTCTGCACCTGGGGCGGACGACCGCGAGCTACGAGATCATCGTGGTCGACGACGAGTCCCGACGCGTCTGCACGGCCCGTCTCACGTGCATGGTGCTCGAGGGCCGCTGACACGGGCGACGAGAAGAGGCCCGGCGCGAAGGTCGTCCTTCGCGCCGGGCCTCTCTCGTCGGGGCGTCTGCGTCAGCGGGCCGCCGGCTCGCTCACGAGCGGGACCGTCGACTCGCGGAGGTCCTCCTGGAAGGCACGCAGGTCGACCGGGCCGGTCTGTCCCTCGGTCCGGGCCTTGCGACGGCGGGCAATGAGGTCCTCGAGGCCGCGGGTCCCGCGACGCGAGGTGCCCGAGTCCGCCGCCAGCCGGCGCTGGAGCACCGACGTGGACACCACACGGTGACCGGCGGCCGGCGCGAACCCGAGCCGGGCGAGGAAGCGCTGGACGCCGCGCGAGCCCGGGATGGGCACGGAGAAGACGTCGACCGCACCGTTCTGGGCCGCGAGCTCGGCGGTCGCGGTGAGCAGCGCGTGCCCGACCCCACGACGGCGTGCGTCCTGCGAGACGTAGAGGGCCTCGATGTAGAGGCTCGGCTCGTCGTTGAAGATGTTCGGCTCGAGGGCGCGGGCGAGGAGGAACCCGACGGGGACGTCGTCCTGGAAGGCAACGAGAATCGATCCACCGGGGACCGCGAGGAGGACGCTCAGCTGGCGGACGAGCTTGGACTCGTCCGAGAGGCAGACCTGAGGACCCGCGGCGGACTCACGACGCGCCTCGGCACACAGCACGGCGACGCCAGGAAGGTCGTCGCCGACCGCAGGCCTGACCACAACTGCTGCACGCACGTGGAACCTCCTCATAGGATCCTCCGACCTCGGAGCACCCCGGTGACAGACGAGCTACCTGCCACCGACGAGCGCCCCCGGTCATCGATCGACTGATGCTTCGTGAGTGCCCGGTTCGTCGAACTGGACACCTGTCCATGACGATAGCCTTGTTGAGCGTCCCGAACAAAGGGGCAGTTCACAGGCGGTCCCGGGCGAAGAGCATGCCTGATCAGGCGCCGCCGACCTGCTCGATCACGGCGTCCGCGACCTCGCGCATGGTGAGGCGACGGTCCATCGAGGTCTTCTGGATCCACCGGAACGACTCGGGCTCCGACAGCCCCATCTTGGTCATGAGCAGGCCCTTGGCGCGGTCGACGCGCTTGCGGGTCTCGAAGCGCTCGGCCAGGTCCGCGACCTCGGACTCGAGGGCGCTGATCTGCGAGTAGCGGGAGATCGCGATCTCCACGGCAGGCAGCAGGTCCGAGGGGCTGAACGGCTTGACGACGTACGCCATGGCTCCTGCGTCGCGCGCACGCTCGACGAGCTCCGTCTGGGAGAAGGCCGTCAGGAGGACGACGGGCGCGACGTGCGCCTTGCCGATCCGCTCGGCGGCCGAGATGCCGTCCAGCTCGGGCATCTTGACGTCCATGACGACGACGTCCGGCTTGAGCTCGAGGGCCAGCTTGACCGCAGTCTCACCGTCGCCCGCCTCCCCGACGACGTCGAAACCTGCCTCGCGGAGCGTCTCGACGACGTCCATGCGGATCAGGGCCTCGTCCTCGGCGACGACCGCTCGACGCGCAGGACGGGCGCCCGACGGCGCGGGCGCGGCCTCGGCCACGGCGCTCGGTTCGGGCTGGATCAGGGGGGGCAGGTCGAGCGGTGCCGTGGCATCGGGCTGCGCGTTGTCGTCACTCACGTCCCTCATCGTAGTGGGAGAACACCCCAGGCGCCCCGCTGGACGGGTGTGATTCTCGTTTCGTCCCGGTTCTGTGGTTCGATGGTCCACGCACCGCAGCGGGCCCCTCGAGGTCCCCTGACGGTCGATGCCCCGGTAGCCCAACCGGCAGAGGCGTTCGGCTCAAACCCGATCCAGTGTGGGTTCGAATCCCACCCGGGGCACCTCTACGTCAGGCCCGTGACCTGCGGAGACACTCCATTTGCCCCCTCTCAGAGGGGCCAAATGTGACTACCGATGTGACTACCGTTTCAAGTAGCCATCCAGATGCACCCCGAAACAGCCAGGTGCTGTACGGCACATCACCGCACAGGCGGTGAGTACGAGCACACAGAGCCAGGTACCTGAGACCGCCACCGAGCCCCGCGCGATCAGCACCCTCGACGAGCTGCGCGCGAGCCGGCGAGCCACCATCACCAGGGCCGAGACCGCCCGCATCCTCGACGTCGACAAGCGCACCCTGGACAAGGCCCTCGACGCCGGCGAGATCCCCCACCTGCGCGTCGGACGTCGCATCGTCGTGCCCCGCGAGAAGCTCCTCGCGCTCCTGAGCGCTGATCGGCACCACCGTGGTGCCTCGACAGATCGAGACCGGCTTCAGCTTCCGTTCGTGATGCGCGGGCCCCCCACGCTGGCGGGCTCGGCCGCGCCCCGCTCGAACCAGTCCAGCGCGAGCGCGACGACTGCGTCTGGCGCGTCGTCCGTGACGAAGTGCGCTGCGTCGTCGATGAAGGCGAGCTCGAACCTGTCGGCGCGCCGTTCGTGGTCCCGGCAGATGCGCCGGACGGTCGGCTCCACGAACGGTCCGTCTCGACGGCCGAAGGCGGTCAGGGTAGGCGGCTGCAGCCGCACCCGCTTGTACACGCCACGCAGGAGGCGCATCGACACCGGGATGACCATGCCGCGGTACAGCGCCGTGACCGCTCGCTCGACCTCACGTCGCTCGTGCACGCGCAGGTACGCCTCGATCGCGTCCTCCGTCAACGGCCGGGCCACGTACCGCGGGCTGAAGAGGTAGCGCAGCGAGCGGCCCCGGCGGTGCATCAGCAGCGCGGGCATGTGCGCGAACGCGGGCATCACGTTCGGAGTGAACTCCATGAACCCCGGAGGGACGGCGAGCTGCAGCATCGTGCGCACCCGTTCCGGGCTGCGGTAGGAGAGCTGCATGCCCGAGATGGCACCCATGTCGTGGCAGACGAAGTGCGCCCGGGCGACCCCGAGAGCATCGAGCACGGCGACGACGTCGTCGAGCTGCGACTCCGGCCCGAAGCGCGGATCCGCGGCTCCGGTCCAGCCCGACCCCCGCAGATCCGGGCAGATCACCCGGTAGCCGTGCGCAGCGATCGCCGGCGCGATGAGGCGCCACTGCCACCAGTGCTCCGGAAAGCCGTGCAGCATCACGACCGGGTCACCGGCCCCGATCGAGGCGACGTGCGTGCGCAGACCCGTCGTCTCGACCATCGCGTGCTCGAACCCTGCCGCCTCCGGAAGCGGCGGGGACCAGGCGTCCCCGGCCGTCGTGTCCCGAGATCCCGGCGCGTCCATGAGGAGCCTCCTCCACCACCTCGACCCACTATGGTCGTAGTTCCATTGTGGATCGTCGACCACTAGATTCATAGTCCCCTAACCTGGAGATCATGAACGAGACGCGGCGACGAGCCCTTGATGCCGCGGTGCGGCTCGTCGGCACCGGCGGCGTGCGAGCCCTGACACACGGCCGGGTCGATGCAGCGGCCGGGCTCCCGCCGGGGTCGACGTCGAATCACTTCCGCACCCGCGCCGCTCTGGTCGCCGGGGTCATCGAGTGGATCGCGGAGAGCGAGCGCCAGGACGGCGGCGCCCCCGAGGAGATCCGGACGGCAGAGGATCTCTCTCGGATGCTCGTGCAGTTGATCGAGGTGCAGTCCGGGCCGCTGGCGGCGCGCACCCGCGCCCGATACGCACTGTTCCTCGACGCGCTCGACAAGGACGCCATCGTCCCTCTGCTGCACCAGCGCGCAGTCTTCGAGGACTGGGTACGCCAGCTCCTGGTGAGGATCGGCGGGCCGGCGGCCGAGGCCGGAACCCTGCTCCTGATGGCGTCCTGCGACGGCCTGCTCCTCCACCGGATCACGGTCGATCCCGACGCGCCCGTACTCTCGTCAGTCACCGCTGCGGTAGAGACGGCGCTGCGACCGGCGGGCCACTGACCGACTGCCGTAGTGGGCCCTGACGCAGGCGGCCAGAACGGATCGGTGCCGGCACGACCGCGGTGACCGTCGGCTCTACAGGTCGGGGGTTCCCTTGGCCTCGGCGCGAGCGATCCGTCGTGCCAGCTCGCGGTACGCGAGTCGGGCCAGGGGGCTGCGCGCGTGCTCCAGGTCAGACAGGGGGCTGTTGATCCCCAGCGGTCCGGTCGCCCGACCCCGCGCAGCCAGCGGGCTGCCCAGGAGGGAGGCGAACGCGTCGTCGGGCACGTCGGTGATCTCACCGGTCCGGTACTGCTGTGGCACGGCCGGGACCGTGGCCCCGGGGGCTGTCCCCGTCAGGACGTGCTCGGCCGAGAGCAGCACGGTCTCGACGTCGGACCCGACCTCGAGCGACCACGTGCCGCCCTCGGACTCCCAGGTTCCTGTCGCGGTCGAGAAGTGCCGGAAGGTGAACCGGTCGAACGCGATGCGCACACGCTGCGACTCCCCCGGCTCGAGGTGGACCTTCGCGAAGCCCTTGAGCTCACGCACGGGGCGATGCACGCCGTCGGTCCCCCGCCGCCCCACGTACAGCTGCGCGACCTCGGCTCCCGCGACGTCCCCCGTGTTGGTCAGGGTGAACGTCACGCCCTCGGCGTCGACCTCGAGGTCGGCGTACGCGAACGTCGTATAGCTCGGCCCGAACCCGAACGGGAAGGCCACCGGCGCACCGACGCTCGAGTAGTAGCGGTAGCCCACGTACGGTCCCTCGCGGTACTCGGCATCGACCCCTTCACCCGGGTAGTAGCGGTACGTCGGGGTGTCCTCGAGACGGACGGGATACGTCTCGGCGAGGCGCCCGGACGGGTTCACCGCACCGGTCAGCACCCGGACCACCGCCTCGGCACCGCCCTGCCCGCCGAGGTAGCCGTGGACCAGGGCCGAGCACTGCGAGAGCCAGGGCACCTCGACGACCGAACCTGCACTGAGGACGACGACGATCCGGCTCGTGACCGACGAGATCCGCGCCAGGAGCTCGACCTGGCTCGAGGGAAGACGCAGGTGCGCGCGGTCCTGACCCTCGGACTCGCTGATCTCGTCGAGCCCCAGGTAGAGCAGGACGACGTCGGCCGACCGGGCCGCGTCGACGGCCTCGGCGACGAGGGTCGGGTCCGACGCCCCGCCGCGCGTGAAGCCCTGCGCCGTCGCGACGACCTCGAGGTCGGAGCCGGCGAGCGCGTCGAGCGCCGTCGTGAGACGGGTCGGGTTGACGACCGAGGACCCGGCCCCCTGGTAGCGCGGCGTGGACGCGAAGTCGCCCACGACCGCGACCCGGGTGCCCGCGGCGAGCGGCAGGACGCGGTCCTCGTTGCGCAGCAGCACGGCGCTCTGCTCGGCAGCGGTGCGCGCGAGCTCGTGGTGGGCCTCGGGGTCGACCTCGCGGCCGGCGCCCCCGATCC
>CAWAIO010000001.1:0-1657859 GCA_963782165.1 uncultured Actinomycetota bacterium | reverse complement strand
GGCCTGTTTCGGATTGAGTCAGCGTTGGTTGACCCAGGCCAGGACGTCGTCGGCGATCGTGTAGGGGTCTGCGGCGGTGGTGGTCGTCTGCTCGCTGGTCGCGGGGTCGGTGCGGTCGATCTCGAATCCGCCGAACGCGCTGATGTTCTTGGAGACCGCGATGGACCAGTCGAGCTCGTCGTCGACGGGGTAGACGACGAGGAACGTGTTTGCGCTGGTATCCAGGGCGTCGATCAGGTCGATCAGATCGTTTCGGCTGGGCTGGTCGATGTGGTCGCCTCCCTCGGCGACGGCGTAGAACTCCACACGAGTCAGGATGCCAGCAATCAGGCTGCCTTCACGATCGCGGCGACCCAGTCGTCGATCGCGGCCACGGTGATGGTGGTCTCGTAGCGCAGCTGGAGCTGTCAAACCTCGTGGCTACCGCCCGCCACCGTTTGAGCCGGTTGAACATGCACTCCACCGCGGACCGCTTCTTGTAGTCGGTGAAGTCGACCTTCGGGGGCCGCCCTCCGGCTGAGCCGCGCGCCTTGCGGCCTGCTTGCTGGTCGATCTTCTCCGGGATCGTCGCGGCGATCCCACGCCGGCGCAGCAGGGCACGGTTCCCGGCCGAGGTATAGCCACGATCGGCGCGCACCCGGTCCGGGCGGGTTCGCGGGCGCCCACCGCGCCCACCGGGTCGGTGGACCTTGACCGTGGCGAGCACGGGACCGAACTGCGGGCTGTCACCACGGTGCCCGGCCGTGACGACCATGCCCATCAACTTCTGCCCCTGCTCCGCGGCAGCGTGGATCTTCGTGGTCCACCCGCCCCGGGACCGGCCCAGCCCATGATCGGCCGGCTCGTCGCCGGGTGACTCGGCCTGCGCCTGCGGATCACGGCGTGCACCGGCGGCATGCTGATGAACCCGCGCGATCGTGGAGTCGACGTTCAGATCCCACCCGATCAGGCCGGCCTCGTCCGAGATCGTGCGCAACCGATCCACGACACGCTGCCAGGTCCCGTCGCGCTGCCAGTCCCGGAACCGACGATAGACGCTGCCCCACGGCCCGTACCGATCAGCAGGAACATCCCGCCACGGGCACCCGACCCGCACCCGGAACCGAATCCCGTCGATCTGCCTGCGCAGGAACCTTGCCCGACGCCCACGCGCCTTGACCGGCAGCAACGGCTCGAGCACCGCCCACGCCTCATCACTCAGATCATGCCGCCCCGGCCCGTCACCCACGACCCCGCAGCATGCCAAACCCCCAGGTCAAAAGTACATTCCGAAACAGGCCCTAGACCGTGCACCCTGCTGTTCGCAGCCTGAGGGCTAGCATGCGCACGTGGGTTACGAGCATCGGGTTGTCGTAGGTGTGCTCTACCGAGGTGGGGCTGTGTTGCTGGGGCTTCGGTCTGCGTCGCGTCGCTGGTATCCGGGCGTGTGGGATCTTCCGGGTGGTCACGTCGAGCCAGGTGAGAGCACGGTCGTTGCCCTGGTTCGTGAGTTGCGCGAGGAGCTCGGTATCGAGGCCCTTGTCGAGCCGGCGGTACTGTTCCGGATCGAGTCGGACGACATGGTGCTCGAAGCTCATCTCGTCACCGAGTGGTCCGGCCGCATCATCAACGAGGCGCCCGACGAACATGACGACCTGCGATTCGTCGGCGTCGAGGAGTTCCCACGGCTCGGACTCGCTCACTCGCTGTACCCGGGTCTTCTGACGGACCTCATCGGGGAGCAGCGGTGATGTCAAGCGTGCCTCTTGCCCGCCGTTCCGAGTGCAGTCCGCCGCGCGGTGCCGGCCGACGTCGTCGGGCGCACGCCTCGGACGATGGCACTCTGACCGGCCGGGGTCGCCCCGGAAACGCCGCCCCGTCCCCGGACATGGTCGCAACGCGTGGCGCGCCACCGACCTTTCCCAACCCAGTGACACGTCCGGAATCGTGCAAGGTGCGGCGGCGTGTCCGTGCAATCTGCGCTGCACGTCGACACGTGTCGACGTGCAGCCCGACCAGTGTGCTCGTCGACGTCAACCGATCGGCGCGTCCCGCGAGACGTCGACGAGTGGATGGCGAACGTGCACACCACGCTTCTCGCCGGGGCGGGAAGCGGAGAACCTCCCTGCTGCTGGCGCCCAACGACTCAGCTGTTGAGCCCCAGCCCCTTGCGCCCCTTGGCGAAGTAGGCGATCGGACCCACCCAGTTCGCGAGCATCGCCACGCCCCATGCGAGCTTCGAGCCCTCGACCTCGTCGTCGGAGCGCTTGGCCAGGTCGCGGTAGCCCGCGACCGTGAGCGAGATCTGCACGATCGAGGCCACCACCATCAGTGCCTTCTTGCCGCTGCTGAACTCGCTCCACGACTTCTTGCGTGCCATGAGCACCCTTCCTGTGTCGGTACGACGGCTTGTGCCCTCGACGCTACGCGCGCTCGACCCGACACGCACGACGCCGGGTCCCCGGCCCAGGCCGACGCCCGATCAGGAGCGGACGGCCCGCACCCGGCGCCGCTCGGAAACGACGCGCCTCACCGACGGATCCGTCGCGGCCACCGTCGTGCGGCCCAGATCGCGGTCCATGCCAGGGCCGCGCCGATCACCGCGCCGATCGAGTTCGAGAGCCAGTCGTTGGTGTCGCACGAGCGCCCGAGCCCGGGGGCCAGCGCCTGCACCGCCTCGATCGCGGCGGAACCGATGACGCCCCCGACCAACACCACGGCGGGGCGGTGGCTCGCGACGGCCGCGAGCAGGACCGGTGGGACGAACAGGATCACGTTGGCCATGAGTTCGACCCGGCCGAACGTCGGCAGGTACCAGGAGACGGCGCACCGTTCGAGGACCTCCCGGCTCGTCGGGACGAGCGTCAGCAGCACGATCGGCAGCAGCGACGCCGCGAACACCGTCCACGCGGCGCGCGGCCGCCAGTACAGCCAGCGCCCCGCCACCGGCCCGCCGAGCACGAGCACGGCGAGGACCACGGGGGAGAACCACGGGTGAGCGACGAGAAGGGTGGAGATCACGCGACGAACGCTCCAGCTCGGCAGGGCAGAGGGACCCATCGTAGCTGGGTCGGACGCTCAGCCCCGACGACGTAGGTCACCGACGATCCCAGGGTCCGCCCATGGTGCCCGACGCAGGCGCGCGGGTGCCAGGCTCGCTCACCAAGGAACGAGCCCGGCGCTCGGCACTACGGGGTGACGATCGCGAAGCCCGTGTCTCCCGGGTCCAGCAGCGACGCGAGGCGGCCCAGGACGGTCGCGTCACCGGTCAGCTCGATACCTGCCTGGGCGAGCGTGGCCGGTGTGACGTTCCCGCTCGCCAGGATCGGTAACGCGCGCCTGGTCCCGGTGAGCGTGAGGTCGGCCGGGCTCTTCTGGACCGCCGTGTTGTAGGAGAGCACCCCGTTGGCGAGCCGCAGACGGTAGTGCTCGTCGACGTCCGTCAGCACGACGTCGATCGACAGCTTCTCGTCCCACGCCCGCGGCCCGTCGACCTGGATCGCGAGGGCGTCGAAGAGCATCTCCGGGGAGAGCTGGGCGACCATGTCGGCCGACCCCGTGACCGTGGGCGTGCCGAACGGGCCGTCGAGCAGCTCGGTCACGCCCGAGAGGTAGACGTTGCGCCAGGTCCCGTTCTCCGCCCCGTACCCGAGCTGCTCGTAGGTGTCGGCGAGAAGCTCGCGTGCCCCGGCGTGGTCCGGCTCGGCGAAGACGACGTGGTTCAGGAGCTCCGCGACCCAGCGGTAGTCCCCCGCGTCGAACGCGGTCTGCGCCGTGGCGACCACGGCGTCCGCGCCACCGCCCAGCTCGACGTACCGCTTGCCCGCCTCGACCGGCGGGTGCTGCCACAGGTGCGCGGGGTTCCCGTCGTACCAGCCCATGTACCGCTGGTAGATGGCCTTGACGTTGTGGCTCACGGAGCCGTAGTAGCCGCGTGCGCTCCAGGCCTCCTCGAGCGCCGGGGGGAGCGTGAGCACCTCGGCGATCTCGATCCCGGTCAGGCCCTGGTTGAGAAGCCTCAGGGTCTGGTCGTGCAGGTACGCGTAGAGGTCGCGCTGGATGTTCAGGAACTCGAGGATCCGTTCGTTGCCCCACGTGGGCCAGTGGTGGGACGCGAAGACGACCTCGAGGTCGTCGCCGAAGAGCTCGATCGACTCGGTGAGGTAGTGCGCCCAGGCGTGCGGGTCACGTACGACGGCGCCGCGCAGCGTCAGCAGGTTGTGCAGGTTGTGCGTCGCGTCCTCGGCCGCGCACAGCGCGCGGTGGTCCGGGAAGTAGACGAGCATCTCGGACGGCGCCTCGGTGTCGGGGGCCATCTGGAAGATCATCCGGACGCCGTCGACCGTCTTCTCCTCGCCGGTCGTGGTGATGTCCACGGTCGGGGCGATGAGGGTGATGGTGCCCGTCGACGTCGTCTGCCCGAGCCCGGCCCCGACCTGACCCTGCGGGCCGCGCGCGAGCGCTGCACCGTACATGTAGCCCGACCTGCGCCCCATGGCAGTGCCCGCGTAGACGTTCTCCGAGACGGCGTGCTCGGTGAACCCCTCGGGAGCGAGGACCGGAACGCGTCCGGCGTCGACGTCCTCCTGGGTCGTGACCCCCTTGACCCCGCCGAAGTGGTCGACGTGCGAGTGGGTGTAGATGACGCCCGTGACGGGACGCTCCCCGCGGTGCTCGCGGTACAGCGCGAGCGCCGCGGCGGCCGTCTCCGTCGAGATGAGAGGGTCCAGCACGATCACGCCGGTCTCGCCCTCGATGAAGGTGACGTTGGACAGGTCGAAGCCGCGGACCTGGTAGATGCCCTCGACGACCTCGAACAGGCCCTGCGTCGCGACGAGCCGGGACTGGCGCCACAGGCTCGGGTTGACGGTGTCCGGGGCCTCGCCCTGGAGGAAGTCGTAGGTGTCGTTGTCCCAGACGACGCGGCCGTCCTCGGCGGTCACCGCGTTCGGGGTGCGTCGGCCGAGAAGTCCTCGACTGGTGTCGTCGAAGTCCTGGGTGTCGTGGAACGGCAGGCTGCCTCGCAAGACCTGCTGCTGCCGGACGATGGCGGGGGAGGCTGGCTTGGATCGTGACATGTCTCGGAGCCTTGCAGCCGTTCAGAGCTCGCGCATCCGCACCATGGCCCCGAGCTCCCGCACCGTCGTCGGCAACGTCTCCGTCTCGCTCGACGGCCGCATCCACGGCCCGGGCGGCGAGGACGACATGGGATGGGTGGCCCCGCACGCCGTGAGCGACGCGGCGTTCGGCCTCCTGGAGGACCTGATGCGGACCAGCACCACGGTCCTGCTCGGCCGCACGAACTACGAGGGGTTCCGCTCCTACTGGCCTGCGGTCGCGGGCGACGAGTCCGCGGACCCGCGCAGCCGGGAGTTCTCGCGCTGGCTGGACGACGTCGAGAAGATCGTCTTCTCGCGCACGCTCACCGAGGCGGGGTGGTCCGGGGCACGCGTGACCGCGCAGAGCCCGCCCGACGTCGTCGCGCACCTTCAGGAGCAGGCCGGCGGTGACGTGTGGGTCATGTCGAGCGCGTCGATCCTGCGCCAGCTCGTGGCCGCAGGGCGGCTCGACCGCCTGAGCCTCATGCTGTGCCCCGAGATCTCGGGCGGGGGAGAGCGGCTGTTCGACGACGGCCTGCCCCCGTCGAGCTGGCGCCTGACGGTGTCCGAGCCGACGGAGACGGGCGCGCTGCGCCTGACGTACGACGTGGCGCGGTGAGCCGGGCCCTGGGTGGGCCGACCAGGGAACGGCCCGACGCCGTCGGGCCGACGGCGAACCTGGTCCGTGGGTCCTGCGGTGCCCGCAGGGCCGCCACGCGATCCAGCGCGCAGCAGCCCTGAGAGACTCAGCGACCCGAAGGACCCGGTCCGCGGCTCACGGCCGCACGATCACCTTCAGAGCCTCGCGCGTGTCCATGAGGCGATAGGCCTCGGCGACGTCGTCGAGCGAGACCTCGGCGTCGAACACCTGGCCGGGGTCGATCTCTCCCGCGAGGACCTGCGGGATCGCCGCCTCGATGTAGGCGCGCACCGGGGCGGGTCCCCCGGTCAGCGTCGCGTTCTTGCCGAACAGCGACCCGAACCCCACCGGGGCGTCCTCGTACTGAGGGACCCCGACGCGGGACACGACGCCTCCTGGTCGGACCACGCCGTAGGCCTGCTCGTACGCGGGCATGTGCCCGACGGCCTCGAGCACCACGTGAGAGCCCTCGCCGCCCGGTCAGCTCGAGGACCTTCGCGATGCCCTCGGCGCCGCGCTCGGCCACGACGTCGGTCGCGCCGAAGCGCCGACCCAGGTCCGTGCGGGCCGTGTGCCGACCCATGAGGACGATCCTGTCCGCGCCGAGCTGCTTGGAGGCCAGCACCGCGGACAGCCCGACCGCGCCGTCACCGATCACGGTCACGGTCTTGCCGGGACCGACCTTGCCCTGGTGCGCTGCGTGGTACCCCGTCAGGTAGACGTCCGAGAGCGTCAGCAGCGAGGGCAGGAGCGCCGGGTCGACGTCGGACGGGATCTTTCACGAGCGTGCCCTGCGCCTGCGGCACGCGGACCTTCTCGGCCTGCGCCCCGCCCACACCTCCGGCGGCGTAGAACCCGCCGTGCACGCACGAGGTGTGGACGCCCTCGCGGCAGAAGACGCACGTGTCGTCGGAGAACGCGAAGGGGGAGACGACCAGGTCGCCCTCGGTCAGACCGGTCACGTCGTCGCCGACCTGCTCGACGATGCCGATGAACTCGTGCCCCATGGGGACGCCCTCGGCGCTCGCGGGCATCGAGTGGTACGGGTGCAGGTCGGACCCGCACACGCAGGCCAGGGTGACCCGGACGATCGCGTCGGTCGGAGCCTGGAGGACCGGGTCCGGAACCTGCTCGACGCGGACGTCGCCCGGGCCGTACATGAACGTTGCTCGCATGAGGTGGTCGTGCCTCTCGGTGGGGGTTCGGGGCTACCCACGCTAGGGACGCTTGGCCGGATGTGGCAGGCCCTGCCGGTACCCGGCTCACGAGGGCCCGGTGGTCCCGCGCCCGCACCCGGGTACCGCCAGTACCTCCCCGCGACCCGACCCTGGACGTACCGTCGTAGGCATGGACCTGAAGGCCGAGACCCGCGACTTCCTCACGACGCGCCGCGCCCGGATCACCCCGGACCGCGCCGGTCTGCCCGCGTACGGCACCAACCGTCGGGTCCCCGGCCTGCGCCGCGAGGAGGTCGCGATGCTCGCGGGGGTGAGCGTCGACTACTACACGCGGCTCGAGCGCGGGAGCCTCGGCGGGGTGTCCGAGGAGGTGCTCGAGGCCCTGGCCCAGGCGCTCCAGCTCGACGAGGCCGAGCACCGCCACCTGTTCGACCTGGCGCGAGCCGCCAACGCGTCGGGTGCCGCGCGGTCGCGCGCCCGACGCGCCCCGGCCCCGGTCCTGCGGCCCGCCGTCCAACGGATCCTCGACGCGATGGACGGCGCGCCGGCGTTCGTGCGCAACGGGCGGCTCGACGTGCTGGGCACGAACTCCCTGGGCAGAGCCCTGTACGCGCCGATCTACGACTCGCCCGAGCGGATCGCGAACAAGCCCGTCAACACGGCCCGGTTCCAGTTCCTCGATCCGGACACCGCACGCGAGTTCTGGGGCGACCGGTACGACCGGATCGCGCACGACGCGGTCGCGATCCTGCGGGCCGAGGCCGGCAAGAACCCGTTCGACTCGGCGCTCACCGCGCTGGTCGGGGAGCTGTCGACCCGCAGCGAGGACTTCCGTCGTCTCTGGGCGTCGCACGACGTGCGGCTCCACCGGACGGGCACCAAGGTCTTCCACCACCCCGTGGTCGGCCGGCTCGAGCTCGACTACGAGGCGCTGGAGCTGCCCGCGGACGCCGGCCTGCAGCTCAACGTCTACACCGCGGTCCCCGGGTCGCCGTCCGACGACGGCCTCAAGCTCCTCGCGTCGTGGGCCGCGACGCAGGCCGTGGACGTGAGCGACTCCGACGGCCGCGACGGTTCGCCGGGGCACGGAACCCTGCGGCCCGCCACATCCCCCACCGAGAAGGACCTCTGATGCAGAAGCTGACCAAGCCCGCGACCACCAAGAACCCGCCCGAGCAGTTCACGGGCGACGTGTGGCTCGACCCGATCGCGCTGCCGCAGGACCCCTCGCAGCGCATGGTCGTCGCGCTCGTACGCTTCGCGCCGGGGGCGCGGACCGCGTGGCACTCGCACGCCAGGGGACAGACCCTGCACGTGGTGTCGGGCGTGGCGCTCGTCCAGTCCCGTGGGCAGGCCGTCGTCGAGGTGCGCCCCGGCGAGACGGTCTACTGCCCGCCGGGCGAGGAGCACTGGCACGGTGCGACCGCGGACGACTTCATGGAGCACCTCGCGATGCTCGAGAACGCCGATGACCCCGCGGCCACCACGACGTGGCTCGAGCACGTGAGCGACGCGGAGTACTCGGCGCGCTGACGGGTGGGTGCCCGCCGGGCTCTGCCCGCGAGGAGCGTCCGCCGGGTGCTCAGGTCCCGGCCGGTGCCAGGGGTTCGACGACGGAGCGTTCGCCCGGCAGGCCCGTCACCCGGTCGAGGGGCTCGCCCCGGCCGCGGCCCCACTCGCGGAAGTCGCGGAACGCGACGGGGACGCCCTGGGCGCCCGTGAGGTCGAGGCTGTCGGCGACCTGCACGTGCACGTGAGGCTGGGTCGAGTTCCCCGAGTTCCCGCACTCGGCGATCGGTTGCCCGGTCCTCACCTGCTCGCCGACCCGTACCCGCAGCGACCCGCGCCGCAGGTGCACGAGCGACACGAACGCCCGGATCCGGGGGAGTGCGATCGTCACGTGGTTCCCCGCCACCGCGTGCACGCCCCCGCGCAGCCTCCCCGCGGCCCCGAGCGCGTAGGGCACCAGGGCCGGCTGAGACCGCCGGGCCGCGTGGTCCTCCTCGCCGTCGTGCACCTGGACCACGACACCGGCCGCAGGCGCGAGGATCGGGCGGCCGAACGCGACGAAGCGCTCGGGCGGCTCGGTCGCGAAGAGCGTGCGCCAGTCGCGCACCGCGGCCGTGCGGTGCCGCTCGTCGACGCCCACGAAGTCGATCGCGTACCGTTCGCCCAGGAGGTCGACCCCGTGGCTCGGGACGCGCCTGGCTGGGCTGTTCTGCACGAGCCAGCGGTCGCGGAAGGGCAGCGTGAGCAGGACGGCCTCGGTCATGAGCGCCTCCCGTCCCTTCGGGTCCTGCTCCTCACCTTAGGCGCGGCCCTCGCGTGCCCCGTCCCCGCAGCGCGTGGCGAGGAGGGGGACGTGGCGTGCCAAGATGCCTGGGTGACCGATGCTGCGCCGACCACCCGGCCCGGCTGGCGCCCGGGGACCGTGCGCGACGCCGCCGGGGGGATCCTCGCGCTCATGCTCGCGACCTTCCTCGCCGTGACGACCGAGCTGCTCCCGGTCGGCCTGCTGCCGCTGATGAGCGACGAGCTGGACGTCACGGAGTCGACCGCCGGCCTGCTCGTGACGGTCTACGCGTTCATGGTCGCCGCGCTCGCGGTGCCCCTGACGCTCGCGACCGTGCGCCTGCCCCGCAAGGGCCTGCTGCTCGGGACACTCGTCGCGTACACCGTGAGCAACGCCCTCGTCGCGGTGGCGCCGTCGTTCGCGGTCGTCGCGGCGGGGCGAGCCGTCGGAGGGATCGCGCACGCCCTGTTCTTCTCGGTGAGCATCGGGTACGGCGCGCGGCTCGTGCAGCCCTTGTTCACGGGACGGGCGCTCGCGCTCGTGACCGCAGGGGCGTCGGCGGGATTCGTGTTCGGCGTGCCGCTGTCGACCTCGCTGGGCGCGGCCGTGGGCTGGAGGACCGCGTTCGCGGTCCTCGCCGGGGTCTGCGCGCTCACCACGGTGCTGGTCGCGCTGCTCCTGCCGGCCGTCGCGGGCGGAGGCGGCGCGCAGCGAGACGATCACGGGCAGGCAGCCCGACGGTCGCGCCTCGCGGTGGTCTCGACCGCGAACGCGCTCGTCTACCTGGGGCAGTTCACGGTCTACACCTACGTGTCGGTGCTGCTCCTGGCCGCCGGGCTCTCGGTCGCGGGCGTGGGACCCGTGCTGCTCGGGCTGGGCGCGCTGGGGCTGGTCGGGACCTGGTACGCGGGCATCTCGCTCGACCGTCGGCCGCGCAGGACGGTCCTCGTGGTCCTGTCGACGCTGACGCTGGGCCTGTGTGCGCTGGGCCTCGCGTTCCCCGCCCTCGCACCGGTGCTCGTGGCCGCTGCGGTGTGGGGGGCGGGGTTCGGTGGCGTGGCGTCGATCTTCCAGACGGCCGCGATCCGGACGCACGGCGCGTCGCCCGACGTCGTGGGAGCGCTCGTGAACTCGACCGCGAACATCGGGATCGGTGGGGGAGCGGCCCTCGGCGGCGCGGTGCTCGCGGGGCACGGGTTCGGGTGGCTGCCGTTCGTGGGAGCGGCGCTGGTGCTCGTGGGGCTCGTCGTCGTCGTGGTCGCGCGCAAGGCGTTCCCCGCGACGGTGTAGCGCGGCGGTCGCCGGGCCCGGCAGGCCGACGCGGCGCACCGGGGCCCGGTGCGCCGCGCGGGGCGACGGCTACTTCTGGACGAACGCGAGCAGCGCCCGGTTGACGTCCTCCGCGTGGGTCCAGAGCAGACCGTGCGGTGCGCCGTCGACCTCGACGTAGTCGGCCTCGGGGAAGGCCGCGTGGAACGGACGCCCCGTCGAGTCGATGGGCAGGATGCGGTCGGCCGTGCCGTGCAGGATGAGCGCGGGCTTGCCGCTCGCCCGGACGGCCGCGACGTCGTCGCGGAAGTCCTCGATCCAGGTGGGCACCACCGCGTAGGCGGCGACGGGGGCCGAGCCGGTCGCGGTGTTCCAGCTCGCGGTGACGACCTCCTGGGAGATGCGCTCGCCGAGGTTCTCGTCGAGGTTGTAGAAGTCGCCGTAGAACTGCGTGAACCAGGCGAAGCGGTCGGCGCGGGCGGTCTCGGCGATCCCGTCGAACACCTCCTGCGGGACGCCCGTGGGGTTGTCGTCGCGCTGGACGAGGAAGGGCTCGAGCGAGGCGAGGAACGCGAGCTTGGCCACGCGGTCGTGGCCGTGGTTCGTGACGTAGCGGGCGAGCTCGCCCGTGCCCATGGAGAAGCCGACGAGGATCACGTCGCGCAGGTCGAGGGTCTCGAGGACGGCGTCGAGGTCGGCCGCGAACGTGTCGTAGTCGTAGCCCGTCCCGACCTTGCTGGACCGGCCGAACCCGCGGCGGTCGTAGGTGATGACGCGGTACCCGGCGTCGAGCAGGACGCGGGACTGGCGCTCCCAGCTGTTCCCGTCGAGCGGGTAGCCGTGGACGAGGACGACGGCCTGCCCCGTCCCGTGGTCCTCGTAGTAGAGCTCGACGGGGGTGCTGTTCTCGGTGCCGGAGGTGATGGTGCCCATGATGCGTCCCTTCACGATGGAGCGTGAGAACGATCGTTCTCACCGCTGGTCCTGACTCTAGAGAACGATCGTTCTCGGTGCAAGTAGGATGTGGGCATGACTGCAGAGGAAGCCCGGGAGAAGATCGTCGACGCTGCCGACCGGCTCTACTACGCCAAGGGCTACGCGGCCGTCGGCATGGACGAGCTGCGCCGCGAGTCGGGCGTGTCCCTGCGGCGCCTGTACGCGACGTTTCCTTCGAAGGACGACATCGTCCTGGCCGTGCTCGCGCGCAAGCACGAGCAGTGGGAGCGGGGGATCACCGAGCGCGTCGAGGGCGAGCCGGACCCGCGCGCCCGGCTCCTCGCGATCTACGACTACCTCGCCGACTGGTTCTGCGCCGACGACTTCCGCGGCTGCGCCTTCATCAACGCGTTCGGCGAGCTGGGGACGACCCACCCCGCGGTCGCCGACGCGGTCCGGACGCACAAGGCCTCGTTCGAGCGGTTCGTCGCGCGCCTGGCCGCCGACGCCGGAGCACCGGCGGCGCTCGCGGGGCAGCTCGTCATCCTCGCCGAGGGAGCGCAGACGACCGCCGCGATCTCCGGCGATCCCGCGGTGGCAGCCCGTGCTCGCGCCGCGGCGGAGACGCTCGTCGACGCCGCGCTGGGCACGCCCGCGGTGTCGGGGGACGCTGCGTCGCACCGGTAGGTCTCCTCAGTCCCGCGGCGTGCGCAGCGCCTTGAACGCGCCCGTCGACCACAGCGCCCACGCGACGAGCACGGGCTGGAAGAACAGGCGGCCGAACCGCTTGGCGTCCGTGTCGAGCCCGAACCCGTCCTTGTGCTCGAGCCACTGCCCGATGTTCCCGGGGAAGATCACGACGAAGAACGCCGCCGCGACGAGCCCCACCGCGACCCGGCGGCGCGAGAGCACGACGAGCGACGAACCGAGCGCGATCTCGACGGCCCCCGACGCGAGGACCGTCACGTCCTCGTTCACGGGGAACCAGTCGGGGACCTGGGCCTGGAACTCCTCGCGCGAGAACGTCAGGTGCCCGATCCCGGCGAAGACCAGGCTCAGCCCGAGCGCGATGCGCCCGATGCGTCGAGCCAGGGTGTCGGGCGGCGGGTCGGCGGTCAGCAGGTTCGTCATGCGGCCATGGTCCTCGCGGTCGCCGCTGCTGGCATCTGGGGGACGCAGGGTGCCCGACGACGGTGCTCACCCGAGCGGCGGGCTCACCTCGCGGGGCCCGCCGCCCTCCGAGAGGTCCTCAGCGCGGCCCGTCGCCGTCGAGCACGGTCCGCAGCGCCGCAGCGAAGCCCGCGGGGTCGCCCGGCATCCCGTACTCGTCGCCCAGGAAGCCGCCGTGCCCGCTCGGGAACGCGACCGCCTCGGAGCCGAGGCTCTTGGCGATGGCTCGCGCTGCGCGTGCGGCCATCTGCTGACCCGACTCGTCGCCCGCGGCGAGGACCACGCGGGTCGTGGCCGAGGTGAGCGCGTCGTAGGCGGGCTCGTAGTGGGTGCACGAGATGAGGTTCTGACCCAGCAGCGGGTCGTCGCGCGACCCGTCGTCCTCGGCCGGGAAGCCGAACGCGGCCGGGTCCGGCACGGGGAGCTCGGTGACGTCGTCGGGGAAGGGCCCCTCCCAGCTCGTCAGGCTGATGAACCGCGCCATGCCGGCACCGAACCCCTGGGTCCGGTAGGTCTCCGCCACGGCCTGGACCGCGGCGAGCGCGGCGTCGCGGTCGGGCAGCGCAGGGCCCGACGGCGGCTCGTGGGCCACGAGGGTCCGTACATGCTCGGGGTGCTCGGCCACGAGGGCGAGCGCGTTGATCGCCCCACCGCTGCTCGCCATGATGTCGACGGGCCCGGTGCCCAGGGCGTCGATCACGCGGTGCAGGTCGTCGGCGTGGTCCTCGGGGCGGACGGGCGCCCCTGGGTCGGGCCGGACGCTGCGCGAGACCCCGCGGGGGTCGTACGTGACGACCGGTCGGTCGGTGAAGTGCGAGGCGAGCGTGCCGAACCCGTCGGCCCCCATGGGCGAGCCGATGAGCAGCAGCGCGGGCACCTCGGCGGTGGCGGCGCTCAGGTCGCCGCGGACGTCGTAGGTCACGGTCGCACCCGGCGCCTCGAGCGTGCGGGTCTCGATGTCGGTCATGGCGGAGCCTCTCGGTCGGTCGAGCGGCCCGGTCTGCTCGCGGCCCGTCTCGTGCTGTCGTCGGGGTAGACCCTGGGCGTTCCCGGAACTCATCGCGCGCGCCCGGACCAGTGTGTCCAGAGGAGGCGCCCTCCCGCGCGCGCACCGCGACGACGGCGACCTCGTCGCCGAGCCCGCTGCTGCTAGCGTGACGGACGCCCAGCCCCTGTGGGCGTCGTCGAGCAGTACGGAGCACCCGTGAACACGTCGAGCGCGGCATCCGGTACCGAGGCAGATCCGCCCGTCCCGCCCAGGGCGACTCCTGCCACGACCGTCGGGCGGTTGCTGCTCGTCGTCCTGGGGGTCGCGCTGGTCGCCGCGCCCGTCTGGGTCGTCGCGACGACCGGCGACACCGTGCGCCACCAGCACTGGGCGCTCGCTGCGGTCCTCGGAGCGAGCGTGGTCGCGGGTCTGCTCGTGCTCGTGGCGGCCCTCCTGGGTGCCCGCCGACGTGATCGTGGTCCGTTGCCACGGCGACCGCGGGCTCGCCGTGTCCTGCGTGGGGTCGCCGGTGGTGTCGGGATCGCCCTCCTGGTCGTCCTGGCGGCGGCCGTCGTGTGGCTCCGGCCCTTCCCCGCGACGGCGCCCGCGCTCGCGGCACTCGAGAGCGACGGCTCGGTCGAGGTCCGTGACGAGGCGGGCTGGATCGCGTTCGTCCCGCAGGACGGTGCGGCGACGACCGGCCTGGTCTACTCGCCCGGTGCCCGGGTGGACGTGCGTGCGACCGCCGCCGTGCTGCGCCCGCTCGCCGAGGCCGGGTACCTGGTCGTGGCGCTCAAGGAGCCGCTGGGCATCGCCTTCACGTCACCGAACCAGTCGGCGTCGGCGATGGCAGCGTTCGACGAGGTCGACACCTGGGCGGTGGGCGGTCACTCGCTGGGCGGCGTCGTCGCCTCGTCGTTCGCCGCGGCGCACGACGACGAGGTCACCGGCCTGCTCCTGCACGCCTCGTACCCGTCGGGCGACATGAGCGCGGCCGACGTCGAGGCGACCTCGGTGTGGGGATCGCGCGACGGCCTGACGACGCCCGACAAGATCGAGGCGTCCCGCGCCGACCTGCCCGCCACCGCCGACTTCGTCGAGGTCCCAGGGGGCGTCCACGCCTTCTTCGCCGACTACGGCGAGCAACCGGGAGACGGGCAGCCGACCACGAGCCGCGCCGACGCGCAGGCGCAGATCGTCGAGGCGAGCATCGCCGCGCTCGACCGCTTGGGGGCACCGAGCCCCTGAGGCTCGTCAGCGAACGGGTCGCTCGGCGCAGCCCATCCAGGACTGCAAGGTCTCAGCGGCTCTCTCCTCGCTCTCGTCGGTGCCCCACCAGCAGGGGAAGGGCGACGCGACCCGGTCGAGGTCCTCCCGCCAGTCCTCGACACAGCTGTCGCGGCGCTCGCGGACGACGCTGCTCCTCGCGGCCTCCTCGTCCCAGGTCGCGAGCCAGGGATCGACGAGCAGGCTCGCGATCGCGCAGCTCATGAAGACTTCGGCGACCCGCTCGAACGACGCGCCCGATCTCAGGGTGTGCGTCCACCAGGCATTGAGGAAGGCCTCGACGGCCTCGCTCTCGTCAGCGGGCCAGGTGGACCACCGGGCTGCGGCCAGGCCTCTGGCGCACCACCGGGCGTCGAGGTCGACGCCGTCGACGAGCAGGACGACCAGCTGGGGGAGGACGCGGCGGACGATTGCCGACTGGTCGGCCCAGTGGAGTGGGTCCTTCTCGGCGACCCGCAGCACCAGGTCGTCCGGCAGCGGTGCGTCCGGCGTGCAGAGCAGCGCGCTCTCCTCGTCGCTGAAACAACGACCGCATCCGCGGTCGACGGTGTGGGCGGCCACCCCGGAGAACAGGGTCGAGATCGTGGTGGCGGCTGCAGCGGCATCGGTGTCCGGGAGCATGGCTCTCCTTCACGACTCCAGCGGGACCGGCTCGCCGAAGAGAGCGACACTACCTGGCCTTTTCGACTACCCCGCCGGACGACGCGCCGCTCACGCCCCCGCGTCGAGCAGTGCCTCGTACGGCGCCGTCTCGATCACCCCCACCACTGCGCGGGCCAGGTCGGCGTCCGCGGTCACGAGCGCGATGCCCCGGAGCCGGGCGAGGGCCACGTACTCGGCGTCGTACGTCGAGGCCAGGCCCAGCTCGTCGGCGACCTTCCACGACGTGCGGCGCAGCACGGCGTCCCCGAACAACCTGACCGGGAGGCGGCCGACGCGCGCCAGGTGCTCGCGCCCGACCTCGGCCGGGAGGTCGCCCCGGTGCACGGCCTCGTGCAGCGCCGACAGGGTCTGCGACCGCAGGAGCGTCGGGGCGAGCAGCTCGTGGGCGTCCGGGACCTGGGCATCCTCTGCGACGAGTCGCAGGGCGGTGCCGGCGTCGACGACGAACCTGGTCATGGTGCACCTCGCGGGTCAGGGGCGGGACGTGTCGCCTCATCGTCACGCTCGCCGGTGACACACGCACCTGCGTGCGTGGCGCCGTCGGGCAGGGTGTCCCACCCCGCGGCTACCGTGGCCGGCATGGCCCTCCCACCCGACCTCCTGGCCCGGCTCGACGCGGCCGTCGCCCTCTACGGTGCGGGCGAGCCCGCGACGCGCGCCCAGCTCGAGGAGGCCGTGCGCGGCCTCGGGGTAGCTCTCGACCCGGGCTACGTGGAGCTCGTCGGGCGGCACGGCGGCTGCTTCGTGGGTGTCCCCGTCCACGGGCTGCGCAACGCCCCGCTGCTCGAGGACACCGACGTCGCGACCTTGACGCGCACCTTTCGCAGGGACGGCTGGGACGTCGCGGAGGAAGGCCTCGTGATCGGGTTCGACGGGTCGGGAAACCCGCTCGTCGTCACGGACGACGGGCCGGTCGTGACGTCCGACCACGACACGGGGGAGCGGTACGTCCTCGCGGCGACCTTCGCGGACCTGCTCGACCAGAACGTTCCCGACCTCGCACCGCCCGGGGGCGACCGGTGATCCTTACACAGCGCAACGTCCTGGGCGGCTCCGAGCGCGACCTCGCCGCGGCGATCGGCCTGCGGCGGGCGCTCCAGGCGGAGTGTGCTGCGGTCGAGGTCCCCGGGCTCGACGAGCTCGACGTGATGCTCGCGCTCGGCGGCTCGATCACCCCCTCGACAGGCCAGGCGGGGGTGCGGGACGTGCGCTTCTCGCGGGCCCGGCGACGGATCACGGCGACCGTCGTGGTGCCCGCCGGCGAGCTCGACGCGGCCACCCCCGAGCTCGACGCGCTGCTGCCCTACCTCGCCGAGCTGGCCGCGACCGTGGCGTCACGGTGCGTGCCCGCCGAGCCGGATGCGGTGCGCGCGGCGCTCGCGGGCGCGTTCGAGCGAGGTGTGGCGGCCGCGACGAGACGCTAGGCGGCGGTCAGTCGGCCCGACGGCGACCGACCTGTCCCGCGCGGCGCCCTCAGGCGGCGGAGTCGCCCCCGAGGAGGCCGAGCAGGTCGGTCGTGAGGAGCTCGCCCTCGGCCTCGATGCGCGACCCGCCCTCGCCGGGGCGTGACCTCGCGAACGCCGCGAGGTCGAGGCGGTGGACGCTCGTCCGGTCGCGGCCGTGACGCCGCACGAACAGACCCGCCCCCTCGCCGTCCTCACCGACCAGCATCCAGTGGGGTGCGAGGTGCGGCACGTCGTGCGCTGCGTTGACCTCGGAGAAGCGGTGCGGGCCGTGGACCGTGATCCCGTCGGGGCGCAGCACGCCCGGCGTCGAGCGCCAGAGCTCGGCGACCACGGGGTTCGGTCCGTCACCCAGGCCGCGCAGCAGGGCCACCTGCACGGACACGAACCCCGCGAACGTCTCGGCGACGACCTCCTCGGACCCGTCGGTGCCGTCGACGCGCACGACGGGGTGCTCACCGCTTGCGCTGGTCCGGTCGAGCGCGAAGGAGAAGGTCTCCGCGCCGTCGGGCTCGCTCGCGAAGCACAACCTGTCGCCGGTGAGGCGCCACCCGGCCGTGAGGGCGTCGTCCGCCTCCGCGACGTGCTCCGGGTCCGCGAGCGACGCGACGTCCACGTGACCGATGCGGCCCGCGCGGGCCTCCGTGAGCCACCAGCGGTACGACGCCGGGAGCAGCCCGACCCGGGCCTCGGCCGCCCGTACCCAGCTCTCCGAGGCCCCGTCCCCCGGCCACCGCCGGATCTCCGGTGTCGACTCGACGAGGTCGCGCAGCATGGCGAGGTCGGGCGTCATGGAGGCAGAGCCTGCCAGCCTTCGTGCCTGCGGGCGCGCGTCGACACGTGCCCGCCCGGGCGTCGGTGCGGCGGGCTCCGCGCGCAGGGGTGATGCTGGGCAGATGGAGATCGAGGCCGTCGGCGAGGTGTGGCACTGGCGTGGACCCGCGCCCTTCCACTTCGTGTCCGTGCCCGATGCGGAGAGCGCCCGTATCCGCGAGGTCGCGTCGCTCGTGACCTACGGCTGGGGCATGATCCCCGTCTCGGCCCGGATCGGGGCGACGACGTGGACCACGTCGCTGTTCGCCAAGGACGGGCTCTACGTCGTCCCGCTCAAGGACCGGATCCGCGCGGCCGAGGACGTCGAGCTGGGCGACACGGTCACGGTCGTGCTGACGCTCGACGTCAACCGCTGAGGGCGTCCCCGGGAGCCGCGACCGCGGCAGGGCCCGGGGGCCGGGTCACGGCCCCGACCCCCGCCTGAGCCCGCGCGACGTGCGAGCGCGCGTGCTCGATCGCGGGCGGGAGGTCGGCGAACAGGTGCTTCTCGTGGCGCAGCTCGTCGAGGACGCCGACGCGCGTGAGCACGGGCAGGTGGGCGGGCTGGATGCCCTTGACCAGGACCGTGACGCCCGAGCGTTCGAGGTCCGCGACGAGCTCACCGAGCGCGTGGGCACCCGTCGCGTCGACCAGGCGCAGGTGCGAGAGCCGCAGGACGACGACCAGGGCGTCCTGGTCGTCGCGGATCTGCGCGTGGATGCGGTCCGCGGCACCGAAGAACATGGCGCCGTCGAGCCGGTAGAGCGCGATGTGCTCGTCGCCCGGCTGCGCCGGCCCCGGGAGGGGCTCGCGATGGACCGCGGCAGCCTGCGCGACCGAGCGCAGCGCGAAGAACGCCGCGACGAGCAGCCCGATCTGCACGGCCTCGATGAGGTCGACCGCGACGGTCACGACCGCGGTCACGACGAGCACCACGGCGTCCGCGCGCGTCGAGGTCAGTACGGCCCGGAGGGTCGAGACCGAGACCATCCGCACCGCGGTGACCATGAGGACCCCGGACAGCGCGGCGAGCGGGATGGCGGAGACGGGACCGGTCGCGAGGTAGATGACGCCCAGGATCACGACCGAGTGCACGACGGCCGCGAGCCGCGTGCGGGCCCCGGCGCGCACGTTGACCGCGGTGCGGGCGATGGCCCCGGTCGCGGGCATGCCGCCGAACGCTCCGCTCGCGATCGACGCGAGCCCCTGGCCCACGAGCTCCCGGTCGGGGTCGTAGCGGTGCGTCGCGTCGTCGGGCACGATCGCGCTCCCGGTCGCCCCGCGCCGCCCGGCCGGCTCGGGGGACGGCATGGCCGCGGCGACGCGGGCCGAGAGGAGGGACTCGATCGCGGCGAGCGCCGCGACCGCGACCGCGGGGCCGATCAGCGACCGCAGCATCCCGGCGTCGAGGTGCGGCACGGACGGCAGGGGCAGGGAGTCGGGCAGCGCTCCGATGCGCGCGACGGGGGCGCCGACGAGCTGGGCGACCACGGTGGCGAGCACGACCGCGACGAGCGAGGCGGGCAGTGCCGGCGCGACGCGGGGCAGGACCAGCATCACGACGGCCACGAGGGCGACGGTGCCGAGGGTCCACAGGACTGTCGGGCCGTCCCCGGACGCGGCGACGGCGGAGTCGATGGCCACACGCAGCGGGTTGCCGCCCACCGCGCCCGTGACACCCAGGGCCGCCGGCACCTGCTGGAGGAAGATGATCGCGGCGATCCCGGCCGTGAACCCCTCGACCACGGGCCACGGGATGAAGGTCACGACGCGGCCGAGACGCGTCACCCCGGCCAGGAGCACGACGACGCCCGCGAGGATCGCGACGAGCGGTACCGCCGCGGGGCCGTGCTGGGCGACGATCGGGGCCAGGACCACGGCCATCGCGCCCGTCGGCCCGCTGACCTGGACGCGCGAGCCGCCGAGCACCGCGGCCACGATGCCCGCGACCACGGCCGTCACGAGGCCCGGGCCGGGCCCTACCCCGGCGCTCACGCCGAACGCGAGGGCGAGCGGCAGGGCCACCACGCCGACCGTGATGCCCGCGAGCAGGTCGGCGCGCAGCGTCCGCGGTCGGAGGTCGACGTCGGCGCGGGACGGCAGGAGGTCGCGTACCGAGCGGCCCGCCCGGCTCACTGCCCGGTCCGTTCGCTCGCCCCCTGGAGCGGAGGCAGCTCGTCCGCGGCGGCGAGCTGTCGGCCGGACGCGTCGAGGGTCTCGCGCAGGAAGGCGCGTGCCACGACGAGCAGCTCGGCGACGAGCGGGCGGCTCAGCCGGTAGACGACGGTGTTGCCCGTGCGCGAGGACGTCACGACACCGGCGCGCTTGAGGACCGCCAGGTGCTGGGACAGGACCGAGGCCTCGACGCCGGTCGCGGCGAGCAGGTCGGCCACGGGGGCCTCGTGGTCGGGCGCGGCGCTGAGCACCTCGAGGGCCTGGATGCGGGTGGGGTGCGCGAGCGAGCGGAAGAGCTCGGCCTTGATCGCGTAGAGCGGCGCCGTGGTGGCGGTGGTGGGCACAGGACCTCCTGGGGACTTGGTGAGTTTAGCAACTCCTCAAGTCAGAGGGTGCCTCGGTCCAGGTGCGAGCGGCGGGCATCGGCCTCAGCCCTCGATCGACGGCGCCGGGGGCGGTGTCGGGTCCAGGGCCACGAGGACGGCGGGGACACCGCACCCGAGCGGAGCGGCGACGTCCATGCGCGTCACAATGGTGAAACCGTCCGCCGTGACCGGGGTGTCGAGCTCGACCTGTGCCCCGTTCGTGAGCGCCACCGAGTAGTCCGTGATGCGCGCCCCGAGGGTCTCCCAGTCGATCACCCAGTACCGGGTCGGGAGGTCGCCGTCGACCAGGTCGGCAGGCAGCGCCCCGACCGAGGCGGCGAGGCCGTCGATCGCGACGACCACGTCGGCGAGCTGCGTCGCCTGCTCAGTCCCCGGCGCCGACACGTCGACCTCTGCGGCAGCAGCCTGGACGGCCGCACAGGGCTCGGCCAGCGCTGCGATCATCGGGGGGTTGTCGATGAGCTCGGGCGGGTCATGCGACAGGTACGGCCCCAGGACCGTGACCGCTCCCCAGACGCACGCCGCAGCCAGACCGAGGCCCACGGCGCCGAACAGCCACGCCAGGAAGGGTCCCCACCCGCGGCGCCGGGGCGCGAGCTCGGCGGGTGACAGCGGCGGCATCGGCCCCGGGTTCGACGACATGGAGCGATCCTGGCAGCGCCGTCCCGCGCACGGCGAGGACACCCTCGGAACCGTGACCGCTTCGCAACCCCGTCGCGGGCCGAGCTCTCGACCGGCCTCATCTGGCCCTCATCCGCGGTGGCTACGCTCGGCGGCTCATCATCCATGCGGACGTCAGGGGGCTTTCTCCGCAGAGCGCCTCGTCGTCTGTGCGCTCTCGACGAAGAGAACAGATGCCCAGCACGGAGACCGACGTGTCGACCCCGCAGACGCTCCCCAGTGACGCACCCGCGCGGCAGGGGTTCGCGCGCCGTTCCGAGTCCGCGATCACCGCCCTGGCGGTCCACCTCGCCCGGTGGTCGATCCCGGCACTCCGGATCACGCTGGGCCTGGTGTTCCTCGGCTTCGGGGTCCTCAAGCTCTTCCCCGGGGCGAGCCCCGCGGAGGAGATCGTGACGCAGACGGTCGGCGCGCTGACGTTCGGCGTCGTCGAGGGCCTGGGGGCCGTGCTCCTGACGGCGGTCGTCGAGACGTTCATCGGGCTGACGCTCCTGACGGGGCGGTGGCTGCAAGCAGGTCTCGTCGTGCTCGCGGTCGCGCTGGTCGGCATGATGTCGCCCGTGGTGCTGTTCGCCGGCGAGCTGTTCGGTGACGGCATGACGCTCATGGGGCAGTACGTGCTCAAGGACATCGTCTTCGTCGCGGCGGCCGGCGTGATCGCTGCGGCCACGCTCGGGGCCCGTCTGACGTGCGACGCCCGCTGAGGGCCTAGGTGTTCTGGCTCATGAGGTTGGTGACGTTGGCTGGGAGTCGTGAGGCTGGTGGTTGGTTCCCGATGGCGGTGTGGTCGCGATGGTAGTTGTAGTGGATGTTCCAGGTCTTGAGGGCTTCGGCGCGTTGTGCTTCGGAGGTCCAGAGGCGTGAGTAGAGGAACTCTTCGGCCAGGATCCGGTTGTAGCGTTCGATCTTGCCGTTGTGGCGGGGCGTGTAGGGCCGGATGCGTTGGTGGCGTGATGCGGTCGCGGTGATGGTCCGGTGGAACGCTGCGGCCTTGTAGTTGGCGCCGTTGTCGGTGATCACGCGCACGACTCTGGTGATGCCGTGCGCGGTGAAGAAGGCCCGGGCGCGGGCCCAGAATCCGATGGTCGTTGCGGCCTTCTCATCGGCCAGGTGCTCGGTGTAGGCCAGGCGGGAGTACCCGTCGATCGCGCAGTGCAGGTAGACGTAGCCGGTTCGTGTGCCACGGGTCTTGGTGCGGGCTGCGGCCTTCGCGCCTGGTGATCCGCGTCCGTGAGCGCGCCATCCGCCGCCGTCGGGGATGCGTCCGACCTTCTTCACGTCGAGGTGGATCATGTGGCCGGGGAACCGGGCAGTGATCTTGCCGACGACCCTGTTGGAGGATCCGTCGGGGTCCAGGTCGCGGCGACGGTTGATCCCCAACCGCACGAACCAGCGCCCGATCGTGGTGATAGAGACCTGGTGCCCGTGCGCGCTCAGCTCGCGGTGGATCTGGCGGGCCGTCCACTTGCGCTCTCGCCGCCAGGACTCGATCAGGTCCACGACCTCGTCCGGGGTCTGGGTCGGGGAACGGTGCGGGGCCGAGGACCGATCCGCCAAGCCGACTTCGCCGAGTTCCTCGAACCGGCGCTTCCACTTGGTCAAGCAGGCCCTGGAGATGCCGGCCTCTGCCGCGACGTGAGCAACCGGACGTGTCCGACAGCGCTCGACCAGGCGCCGTCTTCCAGCAGGAGTCAACGGGGCATTAGCGTGGGGCATGAGGGGTAGGTCCTTCCGGCGGGCGGATGTAGAGGTACTTCCATCCTGCCTTCGGGGCCTACCCCTTGCTCACGCCCCGGCCCGTGTCACCAACCTCATGAACCACAACACCTAGGTCGTGTCCTGTGAATGTTGTTGGTGTGTGTCCGGTAATGTCCTGGTTGTGGTTGTGGTTGTGGTTGTGGGTTGTGGTTGTGGTTGTGGTTGTGGGTCGTGGTGAGTTGACGGATGTGGCGTGGGCGCGGATCGAGTCGTTGTTGCCGGTCGCGACGGGCCGTGGCGGGCGCTGGCGTGATCATCCGTCAGGTGATCAACGGGCGCTGCCCGACCACGACGAGGCCGAGCTCGTCCAGCCGCGCGAAGGTCGTCAGATCAGGAACATCGAAGAGAAGTTCAGGCACGTCGAGGTCTTCCAGATGGGCAGTGTGAGAACTTCCATCATCGAGGGACCTCGACCCGTCCCCGACCTACTCAGCCCCCCAGCGCTACACCCTCAACTGCGATGAGCCTGTATATCACCGATCCCGCTTGCGTGATCTTGGGCGACTGCTAGTGTCCGCGGTACCAGATCACCACCAGTTGTGCCGCAATGAGGGGGCGTCGAGATGTTGGCTCGGAGCGCGTGGTCAGTACTTGGGGGATTTGCCCTGCTCGTGGGAGGAGGGCTTCCTGCGGGGGCACAAGGCCCGATAGATGATGACCGCACGATCGCTAATCCGTCGTTTGACCGCTCAGCTCTACCCGAGGCCACAAGCGTCACGGACTCCGGTTACCGGAATGCGTCAGGAGAGTGCGTCGAGTCGTCATCGGGCGGCTCAGAGCGCACGAGCTCCGGGACGGTCACGATCGGTGTTCAACTGTCGCTTGATCCGGCGACCTGCGAATCCGAGTACTTGGTAGCCACGTACCCCGTGTCCGATGTCCCTGCCAAGACCATCGTCACGTTCTTTGATACGAGAGAGAGCCTCGACGCGTTGCAACAGGCCAAGGTGGCCCGGGCCGCTGGAACGTTCTACCAGTCGCTGACGAACCAGTACCGCGACCCACTGTTCATCGTCGTGTCACAAACCTTCGCGGGTCTCCAGTGGACCACGACCGGGACGTGTATCACCTCAACCAACCCTCAGCACAGCACGTACGCGTACGCCGGAACCGGTTGGTACCGGACGGGGTACAACACCAGCAGTCCTTGGGGATGTACCCCGCAGGCATCGGCCAATACTGTTGCTTCATTCGCCAACACCGCCTTCCCGTGCCCTGGCGGTGGGACGACCTACACCAATCACACGAAGACGATGGTCGTGGGCTACCCGGGCGGCGGCAATACCTGGTCGCGAACTCAATCCAAGAGCGGCGCGTGCAACAACCTGCTCCACACCAACTACGTCCTCTTCAACTGAGTCATGCTGCCCCCCTCGAAATCACCAGATTCCGTCTCGCCGACGAATGAATCGGACGACGGCCGCGTTCTCGCGGCCGTGGCGATTTCTCTAGTCCTCGCCATCGCTTGTCTGATCCTCTTCGTGTACAACTGGATCGTCGCGAGCTTGGCGATCGGATCATTTGTACTACTCGCGGGGGTGGTCGGCTTTACATCGCGAGGAGCTCGACGAGTGTTTGTACTTACCATTGCCTGTGGGCCGCTCGTCGTGCTAGTCGGGTGGTGGCTTGTCGCGATTATGGCCCCCCTATTCGACTGAGAGGTGTTCTCACCAGGCTGATTTGGCGGTTCCTCGTTGAAGGTGGAGCAGGACGAGGGCTGCTGCGGTGATCTCGGTGGTGCGGTTCGGGTCGAGGGTGATCAGGCGTAGGGCTCGCCAGGTGTTCTTCAGCAGTGCGTTGCCGCGTTCGGCAACGGCTCGCAGGGAGATGAGGATCTTGTCGCGGGACAGGTCATCGACGTGAGCGGCCCTCGTGAGGCGGCGCGGGTGCCGGATCCCGATACCGGCGCCTTGGTAGCCCTTGTCGGTCAGGGTCGGTGTCCCGGCGGCGGCCGCGGGGTAGAGCGCGGGCAGGACGAACCTGCGGGCCGCGGTGATGTCGTGCGTGGACCCGGGGCTCGCCGCCGAGACCCACACGGGGTAGCCGGTCGGGTCGCATAGCACCTGGATGTTGGCGCCGTGACGGTGGTGCTTTCCGGAGTACCAGGACTCGGCGCCGGTCGGGTTGCGCGGTCCGTGCAGCTGCGCGATCGGCACGAGCGTGCCGTCCAGGGCCACGAACGGCCACTGCTCGGTGCGGGCGGTGGCCAGGACGTCGTGCAGGTCGGGTGCCTTGTCGGCGACGACGTCGATCGCCTCGTGCAGGTACCGGTAGGCCGTCGCCAGCGAGATGCCCGCGTCCCGAGCGAGCAGGTGCACGCGGGTCGCGTCCTTGAACCAGCGCAGCACGAGCAGTGCTTGGGTGCGCGCGGTCGCGGCGCGCTGCCAGGGACGGATGTCGCGGGCGCGGCGATGGGCCGCGATCCATCGGGTCACGACCGTCAGGGTGTGGGCGGGCACGTCGAGGGTGGCACCATAAGTGATCAAGCAGGGTCCCAGTCGTCCAGTTTGTGCGTTTGGCGACTTGCATCCTGGTCCTGGGACCCTGCTGCTGCCAAACTCACGACCGAACGAACCTGCAGGTCAGCGCGCCGTCGCGCCGATCACATCACCGCGCCTGGTGAGAACGCCTCTGAGCGAAGCGCCGGTATCGAACCAGTGGAACCCTCCTAGGGCGAGGCCTGTGGTTCGCGGAGCCAGAGGATGATGGCGGCGATGGTGAGTTCGGCGCGGTAGTAGGCGGCGCGTTTGGTGTAGCGGGTGGCCAGTGCGCGGAATTGTTTGAGGCGGTTGAAGCAGCGTTCGACGACGTTGCGGCTGGCGTAGGTCTGGGGGGCGAAGGCGGGAGGGCGGCCTCCGGCTGAGCCCTTGCGTTGGCGGTTGGCAGCGTGGTCCTTCTTCTCGGGGCTGGTGAACGCGATGCCGCGTGCGCGCAGCGCCCGGCGGGTCGCCGGGCTGGAGTAGGCCTTGTCGGCCAGGACCCGGTCGGGTCGCTTGCGGGGTCGCCCGGGCCCCTCGCGCTTGACGTGGACCTGGTCCAGCAGGGGCAGCAGCTGGGGGTTGTCCCCGGCCTGCCCGGGTGTGAGGATCACGCTCATCGGTAGCCCGCGACCGTCGACCGCGAGGTGGATCTTGGAGGTCAGGCCTCCCCGCGACCTGCCGAGCGCCTCATCAGTGACCGCGAGGTCTTCGACCCAGTCGGTCTTGCAGCCCCTTTTTTCCGGGCACCGGCGCCATGCTGGTGAACCCGGACGTTCGTCGAGTCGATCGAGAAGGTCCACTCGATCTTCCCGATCGAGTCGTCCTTGACCCGCACATGGTCCAAGATTGTCTCCCACGTGCCGTCCGCGGTCCACAGCCGCAACCGTTCGTGGGCCGTCTTCCACGGCCCGTACTTGGCCGGTACGTCCCGCCATGGCGCCCCAGTGCGCAACCGCCACAAGATCGCGTTGATCACCTGCCGATGATCACGCCAGCGCCCACCACGACCCGTTGCGACCGGCAACAACGGCTCGATCCGCGCCCATGCCGCATCCGTCAGCTCACCACGCCCAACACCCACAACCCAGACATTGCCGGACACATGCCGAGAACATTCACAGGACAGGCCCTAGGGCCTGTTTCGGATTGAGTCAGCGTTGGTTGACCCAGGCCAGGACGTCGTCGGCGATCGTGTAGGGGTCTGCGGCGGTGGTGGTCGTCTGCTCGCTGGTCGCGGGGTCGGTGCGGTCGATCTCGAATCCGCCGAACGCGCTGATGTTCTTGGAGACCGCGATGGACCAGTCGAGCTCGTCGTCGACGGGGTAGACGACGAGGAACGTGTTTGCGCTGGTATCCAGGGCGTCGATCAGGTCGATCAGATCGTTTCGGCTGGGCTGGTCGATGTGGTCGCCTCCCTCGGCGACGGCGTAGAACTCCACACGAGTCAGGATGCCAGCAATCAGGCTGCCTTCACGATCGCGGCGACCCAGTCGTCGATCGCGGCCACGGTGATGGTGGTCTCGTAGCGCAGCTGGAGCTTGTCAAACCTCGTGGCTACCGCCCGCCACCGTTTGAGCCGGTTGAACATGCACTCCACCGCGGACCGCTTCTTGTAGTCGGTGAAGTCGACCTTCGGGGGCCGCCCTCCGGCGAGCCGCGCGCCTTGCGGCCTGCTTGCTGGTCGATCTTCTCCGGGATCGTCGCGGCGATCCCACGCCGGCGCAGCAGGGCACGGTTCCCGGCCGAGGTATAGCCACGATCGGCGCGCACCCGGTCCGGGCGGGTTCGCGGGCGCCCACCGCGCCCACCGGGTCGGTGGACCTTGACCGTGGCGAGCACGGGACCGAACTGCGGGCTGTCACCACGGTGCCCGGCCGTGACGACCATGCCCATCAACTTCTGCCCCTGCTCCGCGGCAGCGTGGATCTTCGTGGTCCACCCGCCCCGGGACCGGCCCAGCCCATGATCGGCCGGCTCGTCGCCGGGTGACTCGGCCTGCGCCTGCGGATCACGGCGTGCACCGGCGGCATGCTGATGAACCCGCGCGATCGTGGAGTCGACGTTCAGATCCCACCCGATCAGGCCGGCCTCGTCCGAGATCGTGCGCAACCGATCCACGACACGCTGCCAGGTCCCGTCGCGCTGCCAGTCCCGGAACCGACGATAGACGCTGCCCCACGGCCCGTACCGATCAGCAGGAACATCCCGCCACGGGCACCCGACCCGCACCCGGAACCGAATCCCGTCGATCTGCCTGCGCAGGAACCTTGCCCGACGCCCACGCGCCTTGACCGGCAGCAACGGCTCGAGCACCGCCCACGCCTCATCACTCAGATCATGCCGCCCCGGCCCGTCACCCACGACCCCGCAGCATGCCAAACCCCCAGGTCAAAAGCACATTCCGAAACAGGCCCTAGGCCCACCACGTCCGCAACCGCAGCCCGACGGCGCCACGCGCGTGCCGCCGTCGGGCCGCGGTCCCGCGGGGCTCGCCTCGCGAGGCACAGCCGACTCCCAGACTCGGCACCTACGCTGCTCGGACGCTCGCCGCACCGGCGCCCGCGTGCCCCGGCGATCCCGAGACACACCGGAGTCCTCATGAAGAAGCTGCCCGCCGTCCTCACCGCGCTCGTCGTGACAGCAGCCCTCGCGGGGTGCTCGACCGGAGGGGATGCACCCCAGGCGGAGGCGCCGGCCTCGTCGGCCGACTCGGAGGGGGCGGCGCCGGCCGAGGCGAACGACACGGACCTGCACTTCCTCGCGATGATGACCCCGCACCACGAGCAGGCCGTCGAGATGAGCGAGATCATCCTGGCCGTCGACGGCGTGAGCGACGCGACGCGCGACCTAGCGCAGCGGATCCTCGACGGGCAGGCCGAGGAGATCGGGATCATGCGCGGCTGGGCCGACGCGTGGGGGCAGGACGACCTCATGCAGATGCACTCGGTGCACGTCGCGAACGGCATGCTGACGGGCGACCAGATGGGGTCGCTCGAACGTCTCGCGGACGCGAGCGCGGGGGACGCGACAGCGGTGGCAGAGGCCGAGAAGACGTTCCTCGAGCTCATGCACTCGCACCACGAGGGCGCGATCGCGATGACGCAGGGCGAGATCGCGGACGGTGGGTACACCGACCTGCAGACCCTCGCGCAGCAGATGGTCGACGTGCAGACGGCTGAGATGGCCGAGATCGATGGGCTGCTCGGGCGGTAGGGACCCGACGGCCCGCTCGCCGCGCCGACGCGAACGCTACCGGTCGGTAGCGGCCCACCCTGGCTACACTCCCGAACGCCGGGAGAAGGGGGCAGCATGGTCGACAGGGAGCTGGCGGAGATCGTCGGGGCGCCGCAGGACGGGGGTCTGTCGGTGCTGACGACGGTGCAGGTCTCGATCCTGTCGGGGCTGAGCGCGGGGCTCACGGACGAGGTCATCGCCGGTCGCCTCGGCATCAGCGTCCGCACGTGCCGCAGGCACGTGGCGACGCTCTTCCAGGTGCTCGGTGCGACGAGCCGTTTCCAGGCGGGGGTCCTGGCCGCGCAGCGCGGCTGGGTCGCGCGGCACGTGCGACATCGACCAGAGGGTGCACCGTCCTGACCGATGAGTTCTGCTGGTCGGTGCGGTCTGACCCCTCGACCGCACCTGCTGGACCGAGAGAACCGAGGACCCCATGTCTTTTCAGGCGTACCTGGACACCATCGAGGACAAGACGGGGCTCACCCCGCGCGAGCTCCTGACGATCGCGCAGGAGAAGGGTTTCGACGACCCGTCGGTCAAGGCCGGCGTGATCGTGGAGTGGCTCAAGGAGGACTACGGTCTGGGTCGCGGCCACGCGATGGCGCTCGTCCACGTCATCAAGAAGGGGCCCACGATCGACAGCAAGCACGTCGGGTCGACCGGTACGCACCGGGACGAGTCGGACACCTTGTGGTTGGACGGCAAGGCGACCAAGCCCGCCTGAGGCGGGACGGCCCACGGTGCCCGACGGCGGCGCGCGCCCTCTCACGGAAGGTGCAGTTCGTCGCCGAAAGCGATCGATGTCCGACTCGCGGAGTTCGTTACCTCACTGTGACAATCGCTGCCTTGCCATGTACCGTCGATTCTGCTTCGCAGAGAACCCTCTCGCCGGAGCCCTCGGGTGGACGCCGAACCCTGTCACCTCCCGAGGCCACGAACTACACCCATGACAGGGGTGGGGGACCCATTCTTGTGGGCACCGGAGACGGTGTCCTTGGGGTGAAGCCGCACGGACCTCGGTCCGCACGGCCGGGTGAGCTTCTCCGACCCGAACCCGACAGCTGACCTCTCAGGCGTCCAGGAGAACACTCGTGACCTCACGTGCTTCCGCGCGCCACCGTGCTGCGCACCGCCCCATCACCCCCTTGACGTTCCTCGGGCGTTCGGCCGCGTCGAGCGTCAGCTCGGTCGCCCGCCGCAGCGCCGTCGTCGCGGCCTCGTCCGGCCTGCTGATCTCGGTCTTCACCGTTCCGGCGAACGCGGCCCCCGCGACCGACCAGGCGAAGACGTCGGTCGGCACGGTCGACCTCGCCGCCGTCACCGCCCAGGCCCGCGAGGCCCTGCAGACCAGCCCCGTCGTCACGGTCGCTGCCGACGCGGCGCTCGTGATCGAGCAGGCTCCCGTCGCCGTGACCCCCGCTCCGGAGCCGGAGCCCGAGCCGGCCCCTGCGCCTGCTCCTGCGCCGCAGCGTGCCGCCGCGGCCTCGCGCACGGTCGAGCGTGCGGCGCCCGCCGCGACGGCGACGGCCCAGGCCGCCGCCCCTGCGCCTGCAGCCTCCGGCTCGTCGGTCGTCGACATCGCCATGAAGTACGTGGGCGTCCCCTACGTCTACGGCGGCTCCTCGCCCAGCGGCTTCGACTGCTCGGGCCTGGTCAAGTACGTGTACGGACAGCTCGGCGTCTCGCTCCCGCATCAGTCCGGTGCGCAGCGCAACGCGGGCACGGCCGTCTCGGCCTCCGAGGCGCGCCCCGGCGACATCATCTGGACCCCTGGTCACGTCGCGATCTACGCCGGCAACGGCATGCAGATCGAGGCCACGACCCCGGGCAGCACGGTCAAGTACAGCAAGATCTGGCAGAACAATCCGACGTTCGTCCGCGTCGGCTGATCTTCCCGCCCTTCCTGCCCACGAGGCCCCGTCCACAGCACTGTGGACGGGGCCTTGTGCATTCCGGGGCACGAGCGTGCGAGTGGTGCGGTGCTCCTCGAGACGCGCTCCCGAATTGCGCTCTACGACCACCACCGCAGATGAGTTGTCAGAACGTGGCCGGGCGATACCCCGGCCACGTTCTGACAACTGATCCGTGGCCTTGCCGTCCGTGGATCGACTGCACTGTCGTCGCTGAGTTGTCAGAGGTGGCCCGGGCTCACCACCGGCCACGTTCTGACAACTGGTCTGCGGCCCGGGCTCACCACCGGCCCACGTTCTGGCGGCCCGTCCGCCGCCCCGGTCATCGGGCGGCTGCCCGGTACCACCCTGCGCCTCGGCACGGGAGCGCGCCCGAGCCGTCCCCGTGCCGTGACATCCTGACGCGATGCGCGTCGAGCCGGTCAGCCCCGAGGTCCTGGTCGCGCGGGTCGCCACGCTCGTCGCGGAGCGGCCCCGCGCGGACGGGGCACTGCGCGTGCTCGTCGACGGCCATCCCTCGACGCACCCGGAGACGCTCGCCGACCTGCTCGTCGAGCCTCTGCGCGTCGCGGGCCGCCCGACGGCCCGCATCTCCGTGCGTGACTTCCTGCGGCCCGCCTCGGTCCGGCTCGAGCACGGCCACGAGGACCCGGACGCCCTGCTCGACGAGTGGATCGACGTCGGCGCGCTGAACCGGGAGGTGCTGTCCGCCGTCGGGCCTGCGGGCGAAGGGCACTACCTGCCGAGCCTGCGCGACCCCGTTACCTCGCGCTCGACCCGTGCCGGCTACGTCGAGGCGCCCCCGGGCCTGCTCGTGCTGCTCGACGGTTCGCTGTCGGTCGGGCACGGGCTCGACGTCGACCTGACCGTCCACCTCGCGCTCCAGGACGCGACGATCGCTCGGCGCACGCCACCCGCGGACGCCTGGATGCTGCCCGCGTACGCGCGGTACCGCGCGGAGACGGCGCCCGAGCAGGTCGCGGACGTGGTCGTGCGCGTCGACGACGCGCGCCGCCCCGCGTGGGTCACGCAGGGGTGAGGCATCGCGCAGAAGGGGAGCGGCGTCGTCGGGCGGCAGGTATCTCCCGCGGGCCGACGGCGTCACGCACCCCGCGAGCGAGCGTCCGGTAGGGCCGACCGACCGCGCCACGCAGCACCTCAGCCCCGAGCGACCGTGACCCGCCCGTTCGACGACTGCGCGTCGAGGTGGAACTCGCCGTCGGGGTCGTCAGGCACGGAGACGTCGGTGCCACCGAGGTCCGTGGACGCGCTCACCCGGTAGCTGCCCTCGGGGACCCTGAGCTGCACCGAGCCGTTGTCGGTCGTCGCACGGACGTCCTGCGGGGTCGCGAGCGTGAGCTCGATCGACCCGTTGGAGGACTCGACCTCGACCCCCTCGGCGCCGCCGAGCCCGGTCCCGGTGATCTTCCCGTTCGAGGTCCGCGCGAGGACCCGGGCGTCGACCCCGACGAGCGTGATGGACCCGTTGCTCGTCCGGACGTCGACCGCCCCGGTCCGGTCCAGGTCGATGCTCCCGTGCGACGTCTCTCCTGTGACGGGCAGCCCGGCAGGCAGGTCGACGGTGTAGCTCGCGGAGCAGTGGCGGCCGCAGCCCGCGAGCACCAGGACGCCGTCCTCGATGCGGTGCGTCCGGCTCGCGGGGTGCTCGCCCACGTAGTCGACGGACCGCTCGATCGACAGCGCGGCCGCTTCCTCGGACCCGCGGAGCGTGACGGACCCGGCCTCGAGGTCGAGGCGGACCGAGGTGATCCCGGCGTCCTCGGTGTAGGTGTCGGTGGCCGTCGTGCGGGGCCCGAACCCGCATGCCCCGAGGGCGAGCGCCGCGACGACGACGAGTCCTGCCGTGGCGAGCCGTCGGTGTGTGGCGTGCATGTCGTGCCCCTGTCGTCGAGCGTGGTGTCGGTCGGTGCCCGCCTCGTGCCGGCGGGAGGTCTGCTCGGTGGGCCCCACCCCCCAGCGGGGCCCACCACGATCGAGGCTAGGCCGCCGGAGACATCGAGGACATCGGGCATTCCCCCCATCTCCGGCTCGGGGTTCACCCCGAGAGCCGCGGAGAACCGGGCGGGAGGGGAGAGCGCGTCCGGGGCGTGAGCCGCACCGAGACGGCGGTTCCGGCTCGACGCGCGCCCGAAACACCCCCGATGTACTCTCGCTCGGTAGGTAACCTTCCGACCTACTCATGTCCCAGGGGAACGACCGTCAACGGAGATCGGTAGACATGCTTCTTGCAGGAGACCAGCGACTGCTCCGGGAGATCAACGCCCGGGCCGTCCTCGATGTGCTCGACGCGCACGACACCCTCGGCAGACCCGAGATCGTCGCGGCCACGGGCCTGTCCAAGACGACCGTGGCGCACACGCTGCGCACCTTCGTCGAGCAGGGTGTCGTCGAGGAGGCCGGGCTCGACCACGAGCGCCGCGGCCCCGCGGCCACGCTCTACCGGGTCGACCCGGAGCACGGGTACGCGCTCGCGGTCGACATCGGCCACGTGCGCGTCCGGGTCGCGCTGGTCGACCTCGTCGGACGGGTCCGCGCCCGCGCCGAGCAGCCGCTGTCGGCCAAGGATCCCGCGGCCCGCGCGAGCGTCGTCGAGAAGCTCGCCGCCCACTGCGTCGCCGCGGTGGGCCAGGACGTGGGGGCCGCGTCCGTCGCGATCCGGTGCGCCGTCGTCGGGCTCCCCGCGATCGTCGACCTCGACCACGCCCTGGTGCGCCGCGTCCCGGGCCTCGAGAAGGGTGGGCCCTCGCTGCACGCCGCCCTCGAAGAAGGCCTCGGCTGCCCCGTCCTGCTCGAGAACGACGTCAACCTCGCCGCGATCGCCGAGCAGCGCTCGGGCGCGGGCAAGGACCTGAGCTCGTTCGTCCTGCTCCGCCTCGGGATCGGGGTCGGCGCCGGGATCGTCATCGACGGCAAGCTCTACCGCGGCGCGTCCGGCGGTGCCGGCGAGGTCGCGTTCATGCCTCAGCCGGGCCGCGCGCTCGGTGCGGAGAGCATCGGCGCCGCATCGCTCGCGACGTCCGCGAAGGACGCGGGCCTGCCCGCCGACCTGGCTCCCCACGAGGTCCTCGACCTCGCGGCGGGCGGGGACGAGCGCGCGGTCGCGGTCGTGGACGAGCTCTCCGGGCGCCTGGCGGTGCTGATCGCCTCGATCTCGCTCCTGCTCGAGCCGCAGAAGATCTTCCTCGCGGGCGTGGCCTCCGAGGAGGCGGTCCTGCGCCGCGTCCAGGCGTACCTCGCCGACAGGGTCGGCATCCTGCCGATCGTGGTCGAGCCCAGCAGGGTCGCGGCCGACGCGGTCCTGCTCGGCGCGGCCGCCCTGGCGCGGGACACCCTCCGCGACCAGGCCTTCTCGGCCGCGGTCCGCCGGGCGGCCGAGTCGGGCGACGTGCCCGACGACGCCGCGCACCCCGACTCCGACCTCACCTCCCAGGAACCCGACGATGCCCGCACCTTCTGACCTCGTCGTCCGCCTCGGCCTCCCGCCGGGCTCGCGGGCGCTCATCCTCAACGCCGACGACTTCGGGATGTGCCGGGCCGCGAACCGCGCCATCACCCAGCTTCTCGTCGACGGCCACCTGGACTCGACGACCGTCATGGTGCCGTGCCCGTGGGCACCCGAGGCGCTCGCGTTCGCCGCGAGCCGCACCGACCTGGACCTCGGCGTCCACCTCGTGCTCACGAGCGAGTGGACGAGCTACCGCTGGCGCCCCCTCACGGGCGTCGGGACCACGCTCGTGGACGCGGCCGGGTACTTCCCGGCCGACTGCCGGACGGTCGAGGAGCAGGCGAGCGAGGAGGACGTCGCGGCCGAGCTCGCCGCGCAGCTCGACGCCGCGCTCGCCGCGGGCATGGACGTCACGCACCTCGACAACCACATGGGCTCGGTCTACGGCGTCGAGACGGGGCGCACGTTCCTGCCGCAGGTCTTCGAGCTCGCGGCGCGCCACGGCCTGCCCTTCCGCCTCCCGCGCACGATCGGCGGCATGGGCATGCCCGACGCCTACCAGGGGGTGCTCGACCAGGCCACGGCCGCGGCCGACGCCGCGGGGGTCGTGATCCTCGACCACCTGCTGACCCACCCGTTCGAGCTGCTGGGGGAGGGGACGGCCGAGGAGGAGGACTACGCCTCGATGAAGGCCGCGTTCCTGGACCTGGTGCGCGCGACCGAGCCCGGGGTCACCGAGTTCTTCCTGCACCCCATGCTCGACGACGACGAGCTCGGCGACGTCGCGGACTTCGCCGTCGCCAAGCGCGGGTTCGAGCGTCGGCTCCTGGCCGATCCCGACGTCGCGGCGACGCTCGCCGAGGAAGGGATCGTGCGCGTGGGCTGGCGCGACCTGCGCGACGTGCAACAGGGCCGCCCGCCTCGGCTGCGCGACGCCTCGGGCGCCCCGGCCGCACGGGTGAGCGACGCCGTCGGGGGTGCACGATGAGCGCCCTGACCACGCTGCGCGACCGCCGGCTCACCGGGCTGCCCACGCGCGCCCGGACGCTCGCCTACGGCGCCTCGGCGTTCCCCGCGAACCTCATGGCGCAGACGTTCTCCGCGTTCGTCGTGTTCTTCTACGTCGACCACCTCAAGCTCCCCGCGGGCTGGGTCGCGGGCGCGATGATCGCCCACGGCATCCTCAACGCGGTCCTCAACCCGCTCGTCGGCGCGGCCTCCGACCGGCACCGCACGCGCTGGGGCCGCCGCGTCCCGTGGATCGGTCTGGGGATCATCCCGCTCGTCGCGGCGTTCTCGCTCGTGTGGATGCCACCCGACCTGAGCGCGCGGGGCCTGCTGGTCTGGTTCCTCGTCGTGGTCGCGGTCTACGACGTGGCGTACGTCGTGGTCGTCCTCAACACCTCGGCGCTGTTCCCGGAGATCTTCCGCACGACGGCGGAGCGCGCCCGGGGCAACACGCCCCGCCAGATCTTCGGCCTGGTCGGGATGATCCTGGGCACCGCGGCCGCACCGTTGCTCTACGGGTCTGCTCTCGGCTGGGTCGGCATGGCGCTCGTGCTCGGCGCTCTGTGCCTCGGGTTCTACCTGTGGTCGCTCGTGGGCATGGTCGAGCGACCCGTCGACGAGGCGGCGGTCAAGGCGCGCGAGGCCGCGCTGCCCCTCAAGGACCAGCTGCGGTACACCTTCGCGAACAGGGCGTTCGTGACCTACGTCCTGGGGTCGCTGCTGCTGCAGTCGACGACCGCGATCCTGCTGGCCTCGGTGCCGTTCTACGTGCGCTACGTGCTCGGCGGGGCCGAGGCGGACGCGACCCTCGTGCTCGCGCCGATCTTCGTGGCCGCGATCCCGGCGATCGTCGGCTGGTCGTGGGTCGTGCGCAAGGTCGGGCCGCGCAACGCGCTGCTGTGGTCGGTCGCGGTGTACGGCGTGGCCGTGGGGCTCTTCATGGTCCCGGGCTCGCTGCCGGGAGCGATGGCCGTCGCGGCTCTCGTGGGCATCGGGGTCGCGGGCATGCTGCAGCTCCTCGAGGTCGCGCTGGGCCAGGTGATCGACGACGACGAGCGCCGCACCGGGTTGCGCCGCGAGGGCATGTACTTCGGGGTCAACGGGTTCGTGGTGCGCGGCTCGGTCATCGTCCAGGCCGTCGTGATCGCGGTGGTGCTCACGACGTCGGGCTACGACGCGGGGCTCGCGGTGGCCGACCAGCCGGAGACCGTGTCGACCGGCATCCGCGTCCTCATGGGCGGCGTGCCGTTCGTCGTGTCCGGGCTCGCGTGGCTCTGCTTCTGGGCGTACCCGCTGCGCGGGCAGGACGTGCCGCCGGACGGTGGTGCGACGGCGGACGGCGACGAGCCTCGCGATGCCGAGGTGCTGAGCCGCTGACCCTCGCGGTGCCGTGGCGCTGCGGAGCCGGTGAGGCCCTGCTCCTCGCGCCCCCCGACGAGTTGTCAGAGCCGGCCCGGGCCATAGCCCGGGCCGGCTCTGACGACGCAGCTCGCGGGTGTCGGTGGGTGGGTGTTGCATGGGTCGTGCTCGCTCCGGCTGCCTGCCGGACCGACGACGGAGAGGACGACCCCGATGACGTGGTGGATCTGCCGGACGTGCGCCGTGGAGCACGCCGAACGGCCCGAGGTGTGCGCGATCTGCGCCGACGAGCGCCAGTGGGTGCCCGCGGACGGCCAGGCGTGGACGACGCTCGAGGAGCTCGCGGCCGAGGGGCACGAGGTCTCGGTGACCGAGCTCGAGCCCGACCTGTTCGCGCTCGACGGGCACCCGGGCGTGGGGATCGGGCAGGAGTCCAAGATCGTGCGTACCCCGGCCGGGATGCTGCTGTGGGACCCGGTCGGGTACCTCGACGACGAGGCCGTGCGGCAGGTGCGCGCGCTGGGCGAGGTCGTCGCGGTCGTCGCGAGCCACCCGCACATGTTCGGCGTCCAGGTCGAGTGGAGCCGGGCGCTCGGCGGCGTGCCGGTCCTCGTGGCCGAGGCCGACGCGGGATGGGTCGCCCGCCCCGACCCGGTGATCGAGACCTGGTCGGGCGACCGCGAGGTCCTGCCGGGCGTGACCCTGAGCCAGCCCGGCGGGCACTTCCCCGGCAGCGCGGTGGTCGCACTGGGCCGCGGGAGCCGAGGGGCGCGGGGTCCTGCTCAGCGGGGACACGATCTTCGCCAACCCGGACCGCACCTCGGTGAGCTTCATGCGCAGCTACCCCAACCGGATCCCGTTGTCGGCGGCCGTCGTGGACCGGGTCGCGACGCACGTCGAGCGCTTCGCGTTCGACCGGCTCTACAACAACTTCGAGGGCGTGATCCCGGTCGACGCGCGCGCGGTCGTGCGGCGCTCGGCCGACCGGCACGCGGCCTGGGTGCGCGGGGACTTCGACCACCTCACGTGACCGGGCCGTCGCGCCGGCGGGACCGAGGGGCGGACGACCGTGGACAGCGCCCCGCGATCCCGGCAGGATGTCCGTGTGAGCACCGGCCCCGCACTGGACCCCGCGATCCTCGACTTCTACTCCGACCGCTACGAGGAGGACGCGCGGCTCCAGCGCACCGCCCACGGCCGTCTGGAGCTGCTGCGCACGCGCGAGCTCCTCGAGCCGTCTCCTCCCGGCGGCCCCGGTGCGCGTCGTCGACGTCGGCGGCGCCACGGGCGTGCACGCGCGCTGGCTCGCCGAGGCCGGCCACACGGTCGACCTGATCGACCCCGTGCCCTCGCACGTCGCCCAGGCGGGCGAGATCCCGGGAGTCCGGGCGCAGGTCGGCGACGCGCGGGCCCTGCCCTTCGACGACGCGTCGGCCGACGTCGTGCTCCTCCTCGGACCGCTCTACCACCTGACCGAGCGCCCTGACCGGGTGCTCGCGCTGCGCGAGGCCGTGCGCGTCGCACGGCCCGGGGGACTCGTGGTCGCGGCTGCGATCAGCCGCTACGCGGGCCTGCTCGAGCTCGCGGCCCTGGGGGAGGTCTCCGAGGAGTCCGAGCCCTCCCTGCGCAGGGCCCTGACGACCGGCCTGCACGACCCGCGCTCGGGCTTCACGACCGCATACTTCCACCACCCCGAGGAGCTGTCCGGCGAGCTCGCGGACGCGGGACTGGGCGGGTCATGGTCTACGGGGTCGAGGGTCCCAGCGCACCCGCGCTCGACAACCTGCCGCTCGACCAGGCCGAGCCACTGCTCGGGTCCGCGATCCGTGCGGCCCGCCTGCTCGAGACCGACCCGGCCATGATCTGCGCGAGCCCCCACTTCCTCGCGTTCGGCCGGGTGGTCTGACGCGCCCGGCCGCCACGGCCGGCAGCCCGCCCTACGCCGCGACGCCCCGCAGCACGTTGTCGACGAGCGCGTCCGCGAAGTCGACCGTGAGCGGGTGGTCGGGCGTGAGCAGCCGGTGGTAGCAGGCGCCCCAGAGCTGGTCGACGACGACCTGCGGGTCGGCGTCCGCGCGCATCTGGCCACGCTCCTGCGCGCGCCGCATGACCTCGGCCGCACGTTCCCGCCGCGGCACGGTGTAGTGCTCGAGCAGCGAGGCGCGCAGCTCGGGGTCCGTCTGCGCCTGCCCGATCAGCTCGGCCATGACCCTGCCCGCCGGGGTCTCGGTGAGCAGGCGGACGAACGCGTGGAGCTGCGTGCGCAGGTCGGCCGTGAGGTCACCCGTGTCGGGGAAGGCGAGCGTGGGCTCGACGGTCGCGCGGTATCCGTCGAACGCGAGCGCTCCCTTGGAGGGCCACCACTTGTAGATCGTCATGCGGCTCGCCCCCGCGAGCGTCGCGACCTTCTCGATCGTGAAGGCCGCCATGCCCTCGCGCAGCAGCAGGTCCCCGGCCGCCGCGAGGATCTCCTGACGGACCTCGTCGCTGGGGCGTCGCCCGCGCCCTCGCCGCTTGGCGGGTTCCTCGTTCGCCACTGTGTCCACCTTCCGTCGACCTACATATTGACACACTGTCCATATCCAGCGTTATATGGATTGCATGTCCATTAATCCGGAAGTCCACCCGACGAACCGCGTTGCGATCGTCACCGGAGCCTCGGGCGGCATCGGCCGAGCGGTCGCCGAGCGCCTGGCCCAGGACGGCCAGACGGTCGTCGTCGCCTATGCGGGCAACAAGGCCCGGGCGGACGAGGTCGTCACGACGATCCGCTCCGCGGGCGGCGCCGCGACGGCCTTCCAGGCAGACGTGGCCGACGAGCAGCAGGTCGCCGCGCTCTTCGCGCACGCCGAGTCCGAGCACGGGGGAGCCGACGTCGTGGTGCACACGGCCGGTGTCATGCTCCTCGCGCCCCTCGTCGAGCTCGACCTCGACGACTTCGACCGCATGGTGCGGACGAACGTGCGCGGGACGTTCGTCGTCCTGCGCGAGGCCGCGCGCCGAGTCCGGGAGGGTGGGGCGATCGTCAGCTTCTCGTCGTCGGTCACGCGCCTCGCGTTCCCGACCTACAGCGCCTACGCCGCGACCAAGGGGGCCGTCGACGCGGCCACGCTCGTCGTGGCCAAGGAGATGCGCGGGCGCGACGTCACGGTCAACGCCGTGGCGCCCGGCCCCACGGCGACCCCGCTGTTCCTCGACGGAAAGTCGGACGAGCAGGTCGCGGGCCTGGCGAAGGCCGCGCCCCTCGAACGTCTGGGGATCCCCGACGACATCGCCGAGGTCGTCTCGTTCCTCGCCGGCCCCGCGCGCTGGGTCAACGGTCAGGTCCTGTACGCCAACGGCGGGATCGCCTGACGGCCGCTTCCACGTGCGCCGGCCTCGGCGACCCCGGCATGCTTGTGCAATCCGTCACAAGCGCCGCCAAGGGCCCGCTGAGATGGGACGATCGAGACGGTTCGAGGTCCCGCGCCGAAGGAGGACTGCCATGAGTCCGCTCGTCAGAAGGACGGCCGCAGCAGCGGCCGTGATCGGCGCCCTGCTCCTGACCCGGCGCCTGACCATGACCTGGGGGACCAGGGACGGCGAGCCGTCCGACGTGCTCCCGGGCGACGAGATCGTCCCGCAGGCCGAGGCCGTCTCGACCCGAGCGGTCAGCATCGACGCCCCGCCGCGCGAGGTGTGGCGCTGGCTCGTCCAGCTCGGCCAGGGCAGGGGTGGCTTCTACAGCTACGAGTGGCTCGAGAACCTCGTCGGCTGCGACATCCAGAACGCCGACCGGATCGACCCCCAGTGGCAGCGCCTCGCGGTGGGCGACGACGTCCGGCTCCATCCCGAGCTCGGGCTGCGAGTCGCCGCGATGGTCCCCGAGCGTCACCTGGTGCTGCGCGGCGCCGTCCCGGTCGAGCGCGTCCGCGCCCCCCGTACGACTTCAGCTGGTCGTTCGTGCTGCGCCCCTCCCCCGGCGGCGGCACGCGCCTGATCGTGCGCGAGCGCTACGGCTACACGCGCTGGTGGGCGGGCGCGATCGTCGAGCCCGTCCAGCCCGTGAGCTTCGTCATGAGCGCCGGCATGCTGCGCGGGATCCGTGACCGTGCCGAGGGGCGCGTGGGCGCGGCGAGCGCCTGAGGCGAGCGGCGCCGTCGGGCAGGACGCTCCTGCGCGACGACGGCGCTCGCGTCGTGCGTCCCCTCGCCCCGGCCGACCGGCGAGGGCGAGGGGACGACGGATCAGAAGACCTGCTCTGCCGACACCTGCTCGGGGGCCGGCGCGACCACCGCAGGAGCCGTTCCCCAGGCCGTGTAGGCGATCTCCAGGTTCTGCGCACCGACGATCGTGACGTGCTTGCGCATCAGGTCGTCCGCACCGACCCAGAGCTGGACGGTCATGGTCGTGGGCAGGACGCCGTCGTCGCCGACGATGATCTCCTGGGCGGCCGTGTCGAGCTTCGTGACGTCCACGGTGAGGGCGTAGGGCTGGGTCTCGACACCGTCGACGACCACGGGGTCACCGCTCTTCTCGAGGCCGGTGATCCCGGGCGCGAGCGAGACGAGGCTCTGCGTGGGGTCGAGCGCGGCGGCGATCAGTCCCAGGGGAGCGGTCTCGCTCGCAGGGTCGGCGATGTCGATCGTGTTGAACAGGTTGCCGCTCGCCTCGCCCGCGCCCACGTAGTAGGTGGCGGCGACCCGACGGACGTCGATCTGGATGGTGTCCGGCACGTCGTACACGAGCCGGACGTCCTGCGCACCGTCGAGGAAGGCGACGTCGGCGGTGAGCCCGACCAGGAGGTCGTCCATCGTGACCGCCGTCGACAGCGACACGCTGCCCGCAGCGCGGTGCGCGGCCGTGAGGCGCTCGACCACGTTCTCGACCGTGAGCTCGTCCGAGGGCTCCTCGGTCGGCGTGGGTTCCGGGGCGGGCGCGGGGCTGCTCGCAGGCGGGCTGGCGACGGGCTCGGTGTCGCCCGAGCATGCGCCGAGGGTGAGGGTCATGACCGACGCGATGGAGAGTGCGGCGACGCCGCGGGACAGATGCACGATGGTGCTCCTAGCTGGTGCTGGTGGGGGCCGACGGTGGCACCCGCGCCATATCGTAGGGCTGGGACGCACGTCCAGGAATCCACGACGTACCGGGGCCCGCCAGGACCGGTGTGCCGTACTCGGTGTGGACCCGCCCGCCCGAGCCGGGATGATGGTCTGGTGTCCGTCGCCCCGCACCGAGGTCTGGCCGTGAGCCCTGCCCTGACGATCCCCGAGGGCGAGCTCGCGTGGCGGTTCTCGCGCGCCTCGGGCCCGGGCGGCCAGGGCGTCAACACCACGGACTCGCGCGTCGAGCTCTCGTGGGACGTCGCCGCGTCCGTGGTCCTGAACGACTCGCAGCGGTCCCGCCTGCTCGAGCGCCTCGACAAGCGGCTCGTCGGCGGAGTGCTCACGGTCGTGGCCTCCGAGCACCGCGAGCAGCTCCGCAACCGTGCGGCAGCGCGCACCCGGCTCGCGGCGCTCGTCGCCGAGGGCCTCGCCCCGCCCGCGCGCCAGCGGCGAGCGACGCGCCCCACGCGCGGCTCGCAGGAGCGTCGCCTCGCGGCGAAGAAGCAGCGCACCACGACCAAGCAGATGCGCCGCCGTCCTACGGACTGACCGGCCCGACCGCGCTACGCGCCGGCGCACCGCCGTCGGGTCCCGATTGGCCCCCGCCCCAGACACGTACGGCAGTTACTAGTCCCCCCTTCACGTGAAGAACAAGAGGGGGGTAGAGTAGAATCGTGCCGAAGCCACAGAAGTACCGTGACGTGATCAAGGCCCTCAAGGCCAACGGCTGGGTACTTCTGCGCGACGGCAAGGGGAGCCACGAGTTGTGGGGGCTGCCGGACGAGAGCCAGAAGGCGTCCATCCCTCGCCACGGCGAGGTCTCGGCCGGGATCGTTGGACAACTGATCAGGAAGCTCGACCAGGCCCCGCAGAACTGGCGATGAAAGGAGCAAGCATCATGAGCAGCACGACCTATCAAGCACAGGTGCGCCGAGACGGCCGGTGGTGGTTCGTCTACGTTCCCGAACTCGACACCGCCGGTCAGGCACGCACCCTGTCAGAAGCCCGCGACGTTGCCCAAGAGGTGATTGGCCTCTACCTCGATATCGAGCCCGAGACCGTGTCCGTGGAACTGGAGATCGAACTCCCCGAAGCAGCTCGTGAGCTATGGACCGTCGCCGCCGAACGCGAAGCCGAAGCCCGCGCAGCCGTCGCCGCCGCCGCAGCCATGCGCCGCGAAGCCATCCGAAAGATGACCCACGACGGCATCAGCCAGGCCGACAGCGCCCGCGCCCTCGGCATCAGCCAACAGCGCGTCAGCCAACTCATTCACAGCTAGACAGGCCCACCGACCGTGACCACGTGCCCGGTGGTCATGGACTACCGGGTCTTCGAAGCCACTGCCGCATGCGCGGGAGGATGTCGAAACTCACCCCCGCCCAACAACGCCACGTCCTGGCCCTCCACACCGCCGGTGAACACACCAGCGGCGACGTCGCTGAACTCGTCGGCGTCTCACGCGCCACCATCCAACGGGTTCGTTGACTCTTGACAAGTAGGGGCCGTGGGGCTCTGGCAGTCAAAGACCGGAGCCCCACGGGCTTGCACAAGCGACTACAGCGGCCACATCCACGCTACGTGCGCACAACGGAGACGAGCGCGATCGGGTGCGCGCGACAGCCGAGTCCCAGGGCCTCGGGAGACGCTCGGGTCAGAAGAGCGGCTCGGTCGAGATCTCGTCGGCCGACGGGGCGACGACCTCGAGGTCCTCGCCCCAGCTGGAGAACGTCATCTCCACGTTCGTGCCCATGACGTCCATGACGACCTTGCGCATGAGGTCGTCGGCGTCGATCCAGTACTGGTAGGTCAGGGTCTCGGGGAGGGCCGTGCCCGCGGCGTCGGCCTGCTCCTTGATCGAACCCGTGAGCTTGGTCGTGTCGACCACGACCGTGTACTGCTGGGCCTTGACGCCGTCGACGTCGACCGGCTCGCCCTCCTTCTCGACGCTGGTGATCGCGCCCTCGAGCGCCTCGACGCTCGCGGAGGGGTCCATCTGCTCGGTCAGGCCCTCGAACGACGACGCCATGGGGTTGGACTCGTCCGCGGGGTCGATCGCGACGAACTTGTTCTGGCTGAGCTCGCCCATGTTCATGTAGAAGATGCCGTCGATGAACCGGACCTGCATCTCGCCCGAGCCAGGGACCGTCATGGTCATGGCGAGGTTCTGCGACCCGTCCGTGAACACGATGTCGCCCACCATGTCCATGCTCGTGCCCTGGACCTCGGTCGTGGTCGTCATCGAGACGCTGCCCGCCGCGAGCTGTGCGTCGGTGATGCGCTGGACGAAGTTCTCGGCCGTGAGGTCCGACGAGGCCTCCTTGGCGGGGGCCTCGTCCGATCCGGACGAGGCGGAGGACGAGGAGGCGGGTGCGTCCGTGCCGGACGAGCAGGCGGCGAGGCCGAGGACCCCGACGGAGGCGACGGACAGGACGGCGATACCGCGGACGAGACGCACGAAGAGGGCTCCCTCAAGGATGGTGGGGTGGTATGGCGTGGGGCCACCTCTCCACTCTCCGTGGTGGGCGGACGATGCGCAATGGGGAGTTGTCCCCCGGAGGGATGATCTTGCCCCGCGGGCCCCCTCGGTCCTGCGGGGCGGGTCCCCGGGTCCCGGTCCGGATGCCGAGCCCCTCCCACGGTGCGAGCATCGACGTGGCGCGTGCCGCCGTCGGGCCCGTGGGGCAGGGCGGACACCGCGCCCCGACGCCCCGGGAGGAGCCGCGTGATCGACACCGTGACGAGCTGGTTCTCCGGCAGCGACATCACCGGGTGGGACGTCCTGTTCGCGGTGCTCGCGGTGCTCGGCGCCTGGATCCTGTCGCGCCTGTCCCGCAAGGCGATCCTTGCGATCGGCGCCCGCACCAAGGGGCTCTCGCCGCAGCTCCTCGCGGTCACGACCCGCGTGGTGCACTACTTCCTGCTCCTCGTGGGGATCGGGCTGGCGCTGGCGTTCCTGGGCTTCCGTACCGAGCCGATCCTCGGCGCGGTGATCGTCGTCGTGATCGTCGCCGTCCTCGCGCTGCGGGGGATCGCGGACAACTTCGGCGCCGCGATCATCCTCCAGACCCGCATGCCCGTGCGCCTGGGCGACGAGATCGAGTCGATGGACTGGACGGGCGTCGTCAAGGAGCTCAACGGCCGGTCGGTCGTCATCCGCACGGTCGACGGGCGCGAGGTCCACCTGCCCAACGCCGCGGTGCTCGCGGCCCCGCTCGTCAACCACTCGGTGCTGGGCGCACGCCGCGCCACGGTCGAGGTGCGGCTCGGCGACGCGCTGCCCGACGAGGTCGCGACCAGCGTCCTGCACGCGGTCAGTGCGGCGCGCGGCGTCCACAAGCGGCCCGCCCCGGAGTTCCTGACGGTCTCGGTCGAGCCCGCCCGGACGACCGTCCACGTCCGCTACTGGCACGCGCCCACGAACGAGCCGCACGTGAGGTCGGCGGTCGTCGCGGCCATCGGCGAGGCGCTGCGCGACCGCCCCGGCGAGTGGGTCGTGACGGGCCAGGTACCGGCTCCGCCGCTCGTCCCGCCCGCGCCCGTCTGACGGGCGACCTGCTCGCTCCCGCCGACCGGCGGGCACCGACCGTCCGGCACGACCAGAGAGTGAGGACCCGCCGTGCACGCAGCCCTCGTCACATCGTTCGACCGGCCCCCGCAGTACACCGAGGTGCCCGACCCCGTGCCCGGTCCCGGAGAGGTCCTGGTGCACGTCCTGGCCGCCGGGCTGCATCCGCGCGTCCGGTCCGGTGCCGTAGGCACGCACTACACGAGCGACGGCGTGCTGCCGCTCGTCCCCGGGTTCGACGGCGTGGGCCGCACAGAGGACGGTCGTCGGGTGTTCTTCGCGGGCCTCCACGCGCCGCACGGGAGCATGGCCGAGCTCGTCGCCGTCCCTGCCGGACGTCTCGTCGACCTGCCTGCCGGGCTCGACGACGTCACGGTCGCCGCGGCCATGAATCCCGCGATGTCCGCGTGGCTCGCGCTGCGGCACCGCGCCGACCTGCAGCCGGGGGAGAGCGTCCTGGTGCTGGGCGCGACGGGCAACGCGGGGCGTCTGGCCGTGCAGCTCGCACGGCACCTGGGGGCCCGCCGTGTCGTGGGTGCGGGGCGGGACGTCGCCTCGCTCGGGGTCGTGCGTCGCCTGGGGGCCGACGCGGTCGTGCGGCTCGGGGACGCCGACGTCGCCGAACAGCTCGCGCACGAGGCCGCCGACGTCGACGTGGTCGTCGACTACGTCTGGGGAGCCCCGACCGAGCAGGCGCTCGCGGCCGTGGCGGGCTCCCGGAGCGATCCCGCCCACCTGCTGCGCTGGGTGCACGTCGGCGCGACCGCTGGTCCCACGATCACGCTGCCCGCAGCGACCCTGCGCAAGACGAACGTGCAGGTCAGTGGGAGCGGGCAGGGCTCCGTGTCGCCCGAGGGCATGTTCGCTGCGATCACCGAGCTCGCGACGCTGCTGCCGCAGGTACGGCCCGCGGTCGACGTCGTCACGGTCCCCCTGCGCGAGGTCGGGGCCGCCTGGGAGGCGAGGACCGCGTCGGGCACGCGGGTCGTCCTGGTTCCCTGACGAAGGTGACGACGTGCGCGCAGAGGGCGCGGCTGCGCCGTCAGGCCGTCGGGCCGTCGGCGCGTTCACCCGCTTTTCGTCGAGCAGAAAGTGCACGCACGTGCCACCGTCGATGCGGACGATCGTCACGACGAGGAGTAGGACATGGCGCAGGCGCGACACCGCCGGAAGTCGATGTGGGACAAGATCTGGGGCTCGGTGGCGGCCGTCGTGGTGGCACTGCCGCTCGTCGCGGTACCCGTGTCGACAGCCGCCGCGGAGGAGCAGGGATTCCTGACGGTCAAGAAGTCGGCCTCGGTCACCGAGGTCGTGCCGGGGCAGACCTTCACGTACACGATCGAGATCGGGTGCACCACGTTCGGGGCGGGCTGCACCAACGCGACCCTGAGCGACCAGGTCCCCGACGGGCTGATCGTCGTGGGGACCCCGACGCTGGGCGGCACCACCACCGGTGACGTGACCGTCGACGGGAACCAGGTCGGCGTCGTCTTCACCAACCCCCTCACGGACCCGGTCGGTTCCATCAGGATGCCCGCCGCGTCCACGGCGATCGTCACGGTCACCGTCCAGGTCGACCCCGACCTGCCCTACTCGGCGAGCGGCGTGCCGATCGTCAACACCGCGACCGCGGACGGCACCAACACCGACCCGGCCACCGGGAACGCGACCGTGACCCCCACCGTGCCTCTGGACCTCGCGACCACCGCGACCAAGTCGATCGATCCCGCGTCGGCCCCGGCGGTCCCTGGCACTGCCCTCACCGCGACCCTCGGCGCGACGAGCACGTCCAACACGGCGGTCGACTCGATCACGATCACCGACCCGTCCGACCCCACCGCGACCCCCAACCCGTTCGAGCACCTCGCCTTCACGGGCTTCGGGGCAGTGACGTTCCCAGCGGGCGCGGACCAGGTCCAGGTCGAGGTCTGGGACGGTTCGGCCTGGGTCGCCGGTCCCGTCGGGGCCACGCCCACGCTGCCGGACTCGGTCGCACCGGAGGACGTCCAGGGCGTCCGCCTCACGTTCAGCAGCTCGACGGGCACCACGATCCCCGGTCGGCCGCGCAGGTGCCCCTCGAGCTCGAGCAGCGGGAGAACGTCGCCGACCTCGACGACCCGCTGACGGTCACCAACACGACGTCCTCGGGGGTGGCGCTGGGGCCCGAGGCCGCCACCTCGGACCCGGCGAGCGCCACGTACCAGATGGTCCCCGCCGACCTGTCGGCGACTGCCGGGAAGACGTTCTCCCCGGACCAGGTCAGCGCGGGAGACCCCAGCACCGTGACCCTCACCGGGACCAACAGCGGGACGCCCGTCGAGTCCCTCACGATCGCCGAGCCAGGTCCGGGTGCGGCGTCCAACCCGTTCGAGAACGGCCTGACCTTCACGGGCTTCGGCACCGACGGCCAGGGGGCAGGCGTCGTGTGGCCCGCCGACGCCACGGCCGCGACCGTGACCTTCACGTACGACGACGGCACGACCGAGACCCTGACGGCCTCGGCGCCCAACACGTTGCCGCAGCCGCCCCCCGGCAAGGTCGTGACGGGGTTCGTCGTCGAGTTCACGGGGGACATCGTCGTCGGTGCGCAGGCCACGGTGCCCTTCACGGTCGACACCGACCCCGACCAGGACGTCGAGGAGCTGGCTCACGACAACGAGATCCTCGTGACGGTCGCCGACGGCGGCAGCACCGGGACGGCCACCGCCGAGGACACCCTGACGACGTACGTCGACCGCCTGGCGGTCGACGTGTCCAAGCAGATCAGCCCCGCGCAGATCCTCGCGCGTCCCGGCGAGGTCGCCACGGTCCAGCTCCCCACCCAGATCAAGCCCTTCCCCGACTCGACCACCGACGCGACGCACCTCGTGGTGCAGGACCCGAGCGTCGTCCCGCCGAACCCCTCGCCCGACCCCTGGTGGAACGCGTTCGACGCCAAGAGCATCTCGCAGACCGCGATCCCCGCGGGCGCGACCCTCACGATCCGCTACTGGGACGGCACCGACTGGGTCGTGCTGCCCGGCGGCGAGAACCTCGTGGGTCCGCAGATCGTGAACATCCCCATCCCCGACGACCTGAAGGACGACATCCAGGGGCTCCAGTTCGACTACGAGAACCCCGAGGGCTTCCCGCCCGGGACGAGCGTCCAGCCGAACTTCACGGCCGAGCTGCGCGACCCGCAGCGCGACGGCACGCCGCTCGAGAACGTCTCGCAGACGATCGAGAACTGCGCGTCGGCGCAGGCGTCGGTCGGTGACGTGTCGGGTTCGGCCGTGGTGCCCTCGCCCTGCCCGACGATCGAGCTGGTCCCGGTCACCCCGGGCACCGGCGACCTGGTCGAGAAGGAGTTCCTGGAGTCCGTCGAGGGCGGCGGCAAGACCGTGATCGCCCGCTCCGGGGACCAGATCGACGCGCGGCTGCACTGGTCGACGGGCGGCTACTCGGGCCTCGACCAGGTCGTGGTCTCCGACGTGGCAGACCCGGAGACCACGGCCGTCGCGGCGTCGGTCTTCGACGCGTTCGACCTCGTGGCGGTCAAGCCGATCACGCCCACGACCGACCCGCTCATGACCTACGACGCGGTCGAGCGCGTCGAGCTGTGGAACGGCGCGGCGTGGGTCGCCGCGACGAACGACCCCTGCACGGCGTCGGCGACGGCGTGCGACGGCACGTTCCCCGGGGTCACGCTGACCGCCGACGAGCAGGCGTCCACGACCTCGGTCCGGCTCGTGGTGATCGAGTCGCCGACCCGCGCCGAGAAGGTCGCGGGCAACCCCGCGCTCCCGCAGCCCGGCGACGGCGTGTCCCGATCCTTCGGCAACGACCGGACCATCGACCTCACGTTCGAGGTCCGCGACACCAAGCGCAGCGACGGGTCGCCGGCCCTCGGCAGCACCGCGGGCACGATCTACAACCAGGCGGGTGCTGGCCAGGTCCTCAACACGGCTCGCGTCTCGGGTTTCACCGACGGTTCCCAGGTCGTGGACGGACACCGACTCGGACGTCGTCACGATCATCGACGTCCCGCTCAACGTCGACGTGACCAAGTCGTGGAGCGGCGGGCCGCTGGGCGTCCCGGTCGCGGGCACGCCGGCGGAGAGCTATCCCTCGGGTCGAGTGCGCATCGAGGCGACGAACGCCACGGCGGCCAAGGTCGACGAGCTGAGGATCGTGGAGCCCGCCTCCGACGCCCCCGCCGACAACCCGTTCCGCGTGTTCGACGTCAAGGACGTCGTGACGATCTCCGTCCCGACCGGCGCGACGAGCACGTCCGTCACGCTGATCCGTGAAGGGGGGACCTCGACCGCGTACACCCGTGAGGAGGTGCTCGGGTTCGGGGCGGACGAGCTGGCCGACGTCGTCGGGATGTTCGTGACCCACACGGGCCGCATCGACGCCGGGGCGACCTCGGTGCTCGTCCTCGACACCCGGCTGCGCGCCGAGGTCCGCGGGACGACCGACCCGGTGACCGTCGCCGACTCGCCAGTGCGCAACCGCACCGAGGCGTCCGTGACCGACCTGGGAGGGAACGTCGCCGGGGCGGAACCGACCGCGGACGACGACGCGAGCATCGCGCTCGTCCCGCAGGGCATCTCGCTCGAGACGACCAAGACGTTCACGCCCGACGTCGTCGTGGAGCCGGGCACCGGTCCGGTCACCCTGACGCTCACGGGTACCCCGGGCGGTGCGTCGCGAGCCGACCGCATGGTGCTCACGGACGTCGACCCGCAGTTCTGGAACCAGTACGACTTCGAGGGATTCGGGCCCGCGTTCGGCCTGACCGCGCCGATCGACCGCGTCCAGGTGGACGCGTTCGTCGGCGGCACGTTCGGCAGCGACCCGACCGGGGTCACGGTCACGGGCGGGAGCTGGGTCGAGGGAGCACCGACCACCGCGGCGGACGTGACGCTGCCCGACGGCGTGTCCCCGGCCCAGGTGCAGGGGCTCCGCTTCACGTTCACGCGGGCCGACGGTGCCATCTGGGAGAACCCGGCGACCCCGACGCAGTCGGTGCCGCTCCAGGTCGAGCGCCGCACCGAGCTGCGCACGGGCGGTCCGGTGCTGTCCGACATGGCGGGCAACGCCCCGGCGCCGGGCGAGACCGCGGCCGGGGTCGCGAGCAACTCGGTCCAGGGGGTCGTCGAGGGCGCCGACCGCGTCGGCGACCTCCCGATCACCGCTACGGACGATGCCGACGCCTCGATCCTCTACCAGCACCTGAGCAACGCGGTGCAGGTCGTGAAGAAGGCCAACGGTGCCGAGGCCGGAGGCTCGCAGGCTCCTGGCGCCTCGTTCCCCTACACGCTCGAGGTGACGAACACCGGACAGGTGCCGATCGTCGACCCGGTCGTCACCGACCACCTGCCGAGCGACGCCGATGGACCCCAGCTCGTGTTCGACCCGGACGCCCACCCGGGCGGTGAGGGCGCGTACGCGTACGCGCTCGCGGGCGACGCTCCCGACCCGGCGAGCGGGCCCGCCATGCCGACCGACCCCTCCGAGGTCGCGGTCGCGGTGCAGGGCGACGTCGAGCAGCTCCGCTTCACGTTCCCCCCGGGAACGGTCCTCGAGGTCGGGCAGACCTATACCGTCACGGTGCAGCTCATGCTCCGTCCGGGGCTGGCTGGCGGGACGGCGGTCGTCAACACGGTCGGCGTCACGGGCGAACGGCCGTGGGACCAGTGCGTGACCACGCTCGACCCCACGACGGGCGAGTGCCAGGCGTCGACGACCGTGACGGTCGCCAAGGCGGGCACCCTGCGTTCGGAGAAGCTGGTGCGCGCCGAGGACACCGAGCTCGGCACGTTCAGCTCGACCGGCGAGGGCGAGTGCGTGGCCGACGACGACGGCTTCTACGCCTACCCGTGCGTGCCGATCACCAAGCCGGCGTCGGACGAGGTGTGGCGCCTGCACTACAAGAACACGGGCAACCTCCCCATGAACCAGCTCCTCGTGGTCGACAAGCTGCCGACACCCGGGGACACGGGCGCGGGCAACCCGCTGCCGCGCGGATCGCAGTGGCGCCCCTTGCTCGAAGGCAGGAGCGAGCTGGTCGGGGCGCCCGAGGGCTCCTACATGGTCCGGTTCTACACGTTCGACCCCGAGCCGTGCGTCGTCCAGGCGGAGTGCGTACCCGGTGACTGGATCGACATGACCGGGACCGAGGGGCCGGAGATCCTGGACCGGGTCACCGGCATCATGACCGCTGTCGTGTTCCCGCCGGACGCCTTGTTCGACCCCCTCGACGAGGTCGCCATCGACTTCTGGACCACCACGCCGGCGATCTCGCCGGCCGAGGGGCCGGACACCATCGCGTGGAACTCGATCGGTGGGACGGCACAGACGATCGACGGCGACACCCAGACCTGGATCGCCGCGACCGAGGGCAACAAGGTCGGCGTCGCGCTCGCGACCGGCTCGGTCAGCGTGGTCAAGGAGGTGACGGGCGAGGGCGCGCACTTCGCACCCGAGTCGTTCTCCGTCCGCCTCGTGTGCACGTCGGGCGTGGGGACGCGTCTCGAGACCGAGGTGCCGCTCGGGGACCGGGGGAACCTGACCCTGGTCGAGGGCGCCCCGCAGACGGTCGAGGACATCCCGTGGGGCTCGGAGTGCACGGTCGAGGAGGACGAGGCCGCAGCCCTGCCCACCGACTTCGACGCGACGACGGTCACCGTGGGGCGCGACGACCAGACGCTGCCGGTGGTCATCGCGACCAACCGCTACGACCTGGCCGGTCTCGTGATCGCCAAGACCGTCGACTCCGCAGCGGTCGACCAGGACGGTGAGCCCGTCGCGTACGGCCCGTTCACGGTCGAGGTGCAGTGCACCTTCCTCGGCGAGGAGGTCTACGCAGAGGGCTACGGCCTGGACACCCCGATGGTCCTGGAGATCCCGGCGGCGGGCCAGGTGGAGCTGACCGGTCTCCCGGCCCAGGCCCAGTGCACGGTGACCGAGACGGGGACCGCCGGTGCGCCGTCGACCACGGTCTCCGTGACCCAGGGCGAGGGGGAGCCCGCGACGACCGACGGGACCACGACCGACGTGACGCTCCTGCCCGACTCGGACGGGACCACGACCACCGCGGTGCTCGTCACGAACACGTTCGACGTGGGTGAGGTCGAGCTGAGCAAGGTGGTCGACGGGGAGGGAGCGGGCTTCGGCACCGGCCCCTTCACCCTCTCGCTCGTCTGCACGCTCGACGACGCGAGCGGGTCACGGGTCGTCTACGACGGCACCGTCGTCGTCGGCGGCGACCAGCCGCTCGAGGCGACGGTCGAGAACCTCGCGAGCGGCGCGGTGTGCGCCGTGACCGAGACGGACGACGGCGGAGCGACGTCGGTCGACGTGTCGCCGGGTGAGGTGACGGTCGGGTCGTGGCGTGCCGGTCGAGGTGACCGTGACGAACACGTTCGACCTGGGGTCGCTCGTGGTCACCAAGGAGGTGACCGGTGAGGGCGCCGAGCTCTACGGCTCCGGACCGTTCGAGGTCACGCTCCTGTGCACGCTCGCCGGGACGGAGATCGAGATCCCGGGTGGAGCATCGCGGGCCCTGAGCCCCGACGCGCCCGCGACCTACGACGGGCTCCCGGTCGGCGCCGAGTGCGCGGTGACCGAGACCCTCACGGGCGGCGCGACGAGCACGGTCGTGAGCGGCGACGGCGAACCGGTCGTCGTCGAGGCGGGAGAGTCCGCCGAGGTCACCGTGACCAACACGTTCGACGTGGGTGAGGTCCGCGTGGTCAAGCGGCTCTCGGGCTCCGGGGCGCCGCAGCACCAGGGTGACGAGTTCGAGTTCCTGCTCGTGTGCACGCAGGACGTCGACGGCGAGACCGTCCCCGTCCTGGTCCCCGGTGGACCGACCCGGACGGCGTCGGCAGCGACCGACTGGGTCGCGGTGTTCACCGATCTTCCCGTCGGCGCCGCATGCACCCTGACCGAGACGACGTACGGCGGGGCCGACGAGGTCCAGGTGATCGTCGACGGCGAGGGGACGGTGACCGATCCCGAGGCCGCCGCCCCGACCTCGGTCGAGTTCCGCCTGCCGCCGGGAGACGACGTCTGCCTGCCGGTCGAGGTCGTCAACACGTGGGGCACGGCCCGCAGCGCCTCCGGCGCGGCGCCGGTGACCGAGGTCGCGACGGTCTCGGCACGGTTCGCGGGAGCGACTGCGCTCGCGGCACCCGTGATGGCCTCGGCGGCCAGCGTCGGGACGCCCGAGGCGCAGCTGCGCACCGACGCCGGGTGCGACCCCGAACCTCCTGGCGGACTCGATTCCGCCCGGGGGTGGCCTGGCCTCGACCGGCGCGGACGGGGCGCCCGTGGCCCTGCTCGCGAGCCTCCTGATCGCGGCAGGCTACGTGCTGGTCCGCAGCACGCGAGGACGCCGGGTCTGACGGGAGCGGCGCCCCCGGTGAGGCGACTCGCCGGGGGCGCCGCTGCGCCGTCGGGCCGCCCTCCTGCCCGACGACGTCACGCGCGCCGGGAGCGCGACCTCGCCACGGGCGGTGCGCCCCAGTGCGCCGGGCGGGTCAGGCCCGCGGGGAGCCGCGTGGCCGCGTCGCCCCGCGCGGCGTCGACCTGGACCTGGGTGAGGAAGAGCGCGTCGGTGAGGTCGGCCCCCGAGAGGTCCGCCCCGCGCAGGTCCGCCCCGACGAGGTCGGCGCTGCGCAGGTCCGCGCCCCGCAGGTCCGCCCCCACGAGCAGCGCGCCGCGCAGGCTCGCGCCCCGCAGGTCCGCGCCCGCCAACCGCCGCCCGATCAGGTCCGCACCCCGGCGGTCCGCGCGCCTGCCCCGCGGCTGGTGCACCGAGCGGGCACGGGCCGCCTCGCTCGCGCGCACCAGGAGGGGGTTCACGCCGTCGCGCAGCGCCCCGAGATCCAGGGCGAGCAGCTCGTCCGGTGAGCCGGTCGAGAGGAGGTCGATCCGCTCGACGGCTCGGGCGAGCTCCGCCGCGAGCGACTCGTCGTGGCCCAGCGTCAGCGCCTGGGCCTCGGTGAGGTACCAGAGCAGCTCGTGGACGTGGCGCAGCACGGGCAGCAGCGCGAACATCGACGACCGCACCTCCGGGTGCTCGCGCCAGTCCTGGCCCGCGAAGGTCGAGCGCGAGATCTTCTGGCCCGCGCCGAAGCAGTCGTAGACCGTGCAGCCGACGAACCCGCGCTCACGCAGCTCGGGGTGGATCCCGCAGCTGTGGTCGGGACGCAGGTTCCGGCACGGGTCGCCCGCGTCCTTGTCGATCGGGAAGTCGGCCGAGCGCGTGAACGCCAGCGCCACGCAGCACAGCCCGAAGCAGCTCTCGCAGTCCGCGTGCAGGCCGAGGCGCTCGCGGTCGGCGGCGGCGGGGTGCGCGGTGGTGGGGGGCATGCGGCTCCTGGCGGGTTGCGGGGGACGTGGTCGATCGACGGTGCGGGGCGTGCTCGATCCAGTACATCGCGACCCGGGGGGCCGGGTCGAGCGAGTTGTCGAGACGACGGGCCCGGAGGACATGGGCGCTCGCGGGGCCTTCGTCCGAGATGTGAAAGAGTTGACGCGCGCACATCGGTCGGTGTGGGCATCGTTCGCGGAGAGGTCGTCATGGGTCTGCTGAGCTGGTTCAAGGGTCGTCGGAAGAAGGCGGAGGACGCACCGGTGGTGAGCGTCGCGTCGCTGTTCGACGTCGCTCAGAAGACCCCCGACGCACCGGCCGTCGAGCCGGCACCTGTCGAGACGCGCGCTCCCGCTGCGGTCGCCGAGCCCGCGGCGACGCCGGTCGCCATCGCGGTCCTCGAGCGAGAGGAAGCCCCGAAGGCAGAGGCTGTCGTCGAGGTCGTCGAGGTCGTCGAGGTCGTCGAGGTCGTCGAGGCCGAGCCTGCCGAGCCGGTTGCGGCCGTCGAGGTCGAGGAGGCGAAGCCCGCAGCGGCCGACGTTCTCGTCGAGCCCGAGGCCGACAAGTCGGCCGCGCCGGTCGATGAGTCCGCGCCCGCTGCGCCGATCGACGAGCCCGTCGCCGAGGTGGAGCCCAGCGAGGCCACCGAGGCCGACAATGCCGTCGTGGTGGCCGAGGTCGACGTGGTCGAAGAGGCTGCTGCCGCAGAGCCTGAGACTGCGCCCGAGTCGCCCGAGTCGCCCGAGTCGCCCGAGTCGCCCGAGCCGGTGGCCGCGGGAGTGGCCGAGCAGGCCGCAGAGCCCGCCCTCGAGACGCCCCATGCCGTCGAACCTGCCGAGCAGGTCGCCGAGCCCGAGGCTGAGGTCGCCGAGGCGAAGCCCATTGCCGAGGCTGAGGTCCCCGAGGCGAAGCCCGCTGCCGAGCCGGCGCCTGCCACCGCTGCGGCGCCCAAGAGCACCGCCTACCTGCTGCCGGGCGAGACGACCGCGGCGATCCGCGCGTGGGCACTCGCGAACGGCCACACCGTGAGCCCCAAGGGCCGCCTGCCCAAGGCCGTCCTGACCGCCTACCGTGCGGCGAACGGCGAGAGCTGACGATCGCGCGCCGAGTGCGGAGCTCTTGCGCGAAACGCCCGGCGTGTCGCGCAAGAGCTCCGCACTCACCGCAGGGGCCGCCCGCTCAGGGCTGATCCTTTGGTCTGACGCAGGGTCGTCCCGACTGCCGATGTGCCCCGGCATGCCGCGCGCATAGTCTCGCGGCATGCCGACCGACACGTACGTCCCCCGCTCCGCCTGGGGCATCCTCTGGCGCCTGGCCGTTGCGCTGGGGGCAGGGTTCCTGACCTTCGGGCTCGTGCTCTCGGACATCCCGGTCGAGCCGACCGCCCGTCAGGGGCTCGTCGTGCTGCTCGACCTCTTCCTGGGCGTCGTCGCGATCGTCCTGATGCCGTTCAGCCGGCACGCGCCCCTGACGATCGCCCTGATCCTCGCGGCACTCTCGGGGTTCTCGGGCTTCGCGCTCGGTGCGGTCTGCATCGTGCTGGTCTCGCTCGCGACGCGCCGCCGCTGGCAGGAGATCGCTGCGGTCGGGATTGTGTGGTTGGCGTCGACGCTCGCGTTCGAGGCCCTGCACCCGACGCTCGACCTCCCGTGGTGGGGTGCGGTCCTCGTGGTGCTCTCGGTGCTCGTCTACGGTCTGCTCGTGGCGATCGGTGTCTCGATCGGCAACCGTCGCGACCTCCTGGTCTCGCTGCGCGAGCGTGCCGAGACGGCCGAGCGAGAGCAGGCCGCGAGGCTCGACCAGGCGCGGACGACCGAGCGCACGCGCATCGCCCGCGAGATGCACGACGTCCTGGCGCACCGCATCTCGCTCGTCGCGATGCACTCCGGGGCGCTCGCGTACCGCACGGACCTCACGCGGGAGGAGACGTCGGCGGCCGCGGCCGTGATCCAGGACAACGCGCACCTCGCGATGACCGAGCTGCGCGAGGTCCTGGGTGTCCTGCGCGAGACCGACGTCCCGGCGGGCGTGCCCGAGCGCCCTCAGCCGACGCTCGACGCCCTGCCCGACCTGCTGGACGAGGTCCGCGGCCTCGGTGGTGGCGACGCCGATGTCGGCTGCGAGATCGCCCCCGCGACGGCCGAGCGGCTCTCGGACCTGCCAGAGCAGACGAGCCGGAGCGCGTACCGGATCCTCCAGGAGTCGCTCACGAACGCGCGCAAGCACGCTCCCGCAGCGCCCGTGCGCGTCGAGATCTCGGGGGAGCCGGGGGAGGGGCTCGTGCTGCGGGTCACCAACCCGCTCGTCAATGCCTGCACTGTCCGCGTGCCCGACGACGGTGCCGCCTCGCGCGCGTCGGGTGCGCCGCCGTCGGGCCTGGGGCTGACCGGGCTCGCCGAGCGCGCCCGCCTCACGGGCGGCGAGCTCCGTGCCGCGCCCGACGGGGCCGGGTCCTTCGTCGTGAGAGCGTGGCTCCCGTGGACGTGACCCCCGAGACCCCCGATCTGGTACCCCTGCGGGTCGTCCTGGTCGACGACGAGACCCTGGTGCGTGCCGGGCTGCGCCTCATCCTGGGCGGCGACCGGTCGATCGAGATCGTGGGTGAGGCCGCCGACGGCGTCGCGGCGGTCGCGGAGATCGCGCGCGCCCGGCCCGACGTCGTCCTCATGGACATCCGGATGCCGCGCCGCGACGGCCTCGCGGCCCTGGAGATCGCGCGCGCTGCGGACCCGGGGCTCAAGGTCATCGTGCTCACGACGTTCGACGCCGACGACATGGTGCTGTCCGCGCTCCGGCTGGGCGCGGCCGGGTTCCTGCTCAAGGACACCCCGCCCGCCGAGCTGGTCGCGGCGGTCCGCCTCGTCGCCGAGGGGCGCTCGATGCTGTCGCCGTCGGTCACGCAGCAGCTCATCGCCGCGGTCGCGCGGGCGCCGGCCGACGACCGCGCGGCCTCCGCGCGCGAGCGCCTGTCGCGCCTGACCGAGCGTGAGCGGGAGGTCGCGGTCGCGATCGGGTCCGGGCTGTCCAACGCGGACATCGCCGCGGCGCTGTTCCTGAGCGTCGCGACCGTCAAGACCCACGTGGGGCGGGTGCTCGACAAGCTCGGGGCCGAGAACCGCGTGCAGGTCGCGATCTGCGTGCACGACGCCGGCCTGGCCTGAGACGCGCGTGCGGCTCGCGCAGCTGCGGCGTCAGGGGACCTCGTAGAGGAGCAGCGCGACGTCGTCGCGCGCTCCGCCGGAGAGGAGCTCGGCGAGCAGCGCGTCCGGGAGGTCGGCCGCGGGGCGCTCCTCGCGGATCGCGAGCGCGACGTCCGCGAGCCGCCGCAGGCCCTCCGAGAGGTGCTCGCCGCGACGCTCGACCAGCCCGTCGGTGTAGAGGATCACGGCGTCACCGCTGTCGAGCTCCGCGGTGGCCTCCTGGCGAGGAAGTATGGTGAGCGCGAGTGGCGTTCCCCGACCGTCGTTGAGCCAGCACGTCTCGGCCTTGTTGACGACGAGCGGCGGCAGGTGACCTGCGGCCGAGTAGGTGATGGTCCGGGCGTTCTCGTCGACGATCGCGCACAGGACGGTCGCGAGCTCGGCCCCGGGCAGCGTCCGGGCGAAGCGGTCCAGGCCCTCGAGCGTCGCGGCCGGACCGAGGTTCTCGAGGAGCAGGGCGCGGCTCGCGCTGCGGAGCTGACCCATGACGGCGGCAGCACGCAGGCCCTTGCCCACGCAGTCGCCGACGACCAGGCCGAACCGCCCGTCCGACAGGTCGACGACGTCGTACCAGTCGCCACCGATGAGCAGGCTGTCATCTGCCGGGCGGTAGCGGGTGTGCCAGCCGGGGGCAGTCGGGTCGTCGGGGAGCATCGCGTCCTGGAGCGCGTTGGCGACCGTGCGCAGCTCGTCGACCTGGCGGATCTGGGCGAGCGTGCTGCTCAGCGCCGTGCCCACCGCGGATGCCACGAGCTGGAGGAACGAGCGCTGGGCGTCGTCGTCGGGCCGGTGCGGGTTGCCCTCGAGGACGATCACGCCCGCGGCGACCCGGTCGCGCGTCGCCGCGAGGGGAGCGACCAGAGCACTGCCGACGTGGTCGAGCCGGCGCCGGTCGGCGACCTCGCGCAGGACGTGCGGTGGGACCGACTCGTCGTGCCGCTCGTGCGTCGAGGCGAAGGGCACGAGCCCGGCCGAGCTGTCCAGGTAGAGGTCTGCGCGGGTCACGTCCTGGCTGCGTCCGAGCACGGCCGCCGTCGCGGCCGCGAGCTCGTCCACGTCGCCCTGCAGCCGCTGGAGCGCAGCGGTCAGCGTGCCGAGGGTCTGGAGGCGCCGGGCGTCGACCACGTGGTCGGTGGTCTCGGTCGCGACGTCCATGACGCCGCAGATCGTGCCCTCCTCGTCGCGCAGCGGGCTGTAGGAGAACGTGAAGGCCGTCTCCTCGTCGTACCCCGAGCGGTTCATGAGGAGGGGCTGGTCCTTGGACCACGTGGGGATGCCCGTGGCGAGGACCGAGTCGAACAACGGCTCGATGTCGGGCCAGATCTCGGCCCACACGATGCTCGCCGGCGAGCCCATCGCGGACGGGTGCTTGTCCTCGCCGAGCATGGGACGGTAGCCGTCGTTGTAGATCATCAGGAGCTCGGGGCCCCAGGCGATGAAGATGGGGAAGCGCGTGCTGAAGCACAGCCGCACGGCGGCGCGCAGGGTCTTGGGCCAGGTGTCGGGCGCGCCGATCGAGGTGGCGGACCAGTCGATCGACCGGGCCAGCTCACCGCTCTCGGTGCCCTGGGTGGCCAGGTCGAACCAGTCGGAACTCACGGCTCATCGTAAGAGCCATCTGCCGATGTGCGTGCATCGTCGGGCGGCCGGCCTTCTGCACGGTCCGGGCGCAGGGACGATCGAGTGCCCGTGAGGACGTCATGTCCCGGTCGTCGAGAAGTGCTGATGGTCGACCGGCCCGGTCCAGTACCCGCCCCACTGCCACCCGGCGGCCAGAAACGCGCGGACCGTGGCGTCGTCGGGCGCGATCACGCCTGCGACCGCAGGGCGCGACGCGAACTCGGCTCCTGCAGGCGGCTCGACCGCGACGCCCGAGACCCACGGGTTCTCGACCGGGTTGAGGTCCAGGGCGCGGCCGTACGCGTGCTCGGACCACCGGTCCGTGCCCGCGACCGGGCGGCAGTTGAACGCCGAGGTGTTGTCGGCAGCCATCGAGGCGTCGTCGTCGCCCCCGAAGTCGTCGACGAGCCGCATCGACCGGATCGGGTAGCCCGTGTCGAACAGGTCGTGGAACACCTCGACGACACCGTCCGCGACGTCGGCGTGCACGACGAGCTCGCCCGTCGCGACACCCCCTTCGAACGTCCGGTGGGACACGGTCAGGTAGCGCAGGTCGGCGAGCGCGACGGGGCAGCCCTCGCGCCACGACGTGGGCGTCATGCGCTCTGCGAGCTCGGGAGTGACCGGCCCGACGGCGGCGCTGAACTCGGGCACGCCGCGTTCCGGTGACGCGGTGGTCGGCTCGGGAAGGGCCTGCGGCGCCGGGGGCGAGCGCTTCGAGGGGGTGGGGGTCGGTGCGGTGCTGCCCCCCGAGGGCGCGGGCGCCCCGACCGAGGTGGCGGACGGGGGCGGCGGGTTGCCCGCGACGCACCCGCTCAGTGCGCCGAGGAGCAGACCGCCGCCCGCGAGGACGGCGACCCGCGACCTGCTCGGGGACACGCGGCGCATCCGGCCAGTATCCGCGCGGGCCGTCCCCCGCACCAGGGCGCGGGCCCGTGCAGCGCAAAGGTCAGGCGCGTTCCGAGAGCCCGACCAGCCCCGACTCGTACGCTGCGATCACGAGCTGCACCCGGTCGCGGCACGCGAGCTTGCGCAGCACCTCCGAGACGTGCGACTTCACGGTCTGCTCGGTGATGAACAGCTCAGCACCGATCTCCGCGTTCGACAGCCCGCGGGCGACCGTGAGCAGCACCTCGCGCTCGCGGACCGTGAGGTTCTCGATCCCCGGGGCGGCCCGGGTCGTGCGCTGCGCGAAGTCGCCGACGAGGCGGCGCGTGATGGTCGGTCCCAGGAGCATCGAGCCCTCGGCGACGAGACGCACACCCTCGACCAGGCGCGGTGCCGGGGTGTCCTTGAGCAGGAAGCCCGAGGCCCCGGCCTGGAGCGCGTCGAACACGTACTCGTCGAGGTCGAACGTCGTGAGGATCAGGACGCTCGTGCCCGGGTGGCGCGCGCAGATCTCGGCCGTCGCGGCGATCCCGTCCATGACGGGCATGCGCACGTCCACGACCGCGACGTCGGGCCGGTGGGCCGCGACGACATCGAGCAGCTCGGCGCCGTTCCCGGCCGAGCGGACGACCTCGATGTCGTCGGCCGCGTCGAGGATCGCGGCGAAGCCGTAGCGGACCACGGGCTGGTCGTCGGCGACCACGACGCGGGTCACGCGTCGGTCCCGTCGGGTGCGACGGTCCCGTGGGGCATGTCGGGCGCGGACGCGTCGCTCGATGTGGCGAGCGTCGTAGGCGTGGTCATTGTGCAGCTCCGGGGCGCCGACGTGCTCCGGTGCGTGGACCGGCAGCGAGACCTCGACGACGAACGAGCCGTCCTCCTCGCCCGCGGTGAGCGAGCCACCGATCGACTCGACGCGCTCGCGCATCCCGAGCAGCCCGCGGCCGGGGGCGGCGGGCGAGGTGCGGGGGACCAGGGGGTTGGAGATGCGGGCGGTCAGCGTGGCCGAGGCGCTGTGGGTGCCGGTGGTGCTGTCGGCGCCGGAGGTGCCGGTGGGGTCGGCGCTAGCGGGGGTGCCGGTGGTGCTGGTGGGCTCAGGGGGAGCGGTGTCGGCTGCGGCGTCGGACGCACCGGTGGGTTGGTGGGAGCCCGCCAGCGGGGACTTGTTGTCAGAAGTGGCCCGGGGTATCGCCCGGCTCAGTTCTGACAACTGGTCCGTGCCCGACGGCGTCGCGTCCGTCCCGCGCGTCAGCGTCACCGTCACCGGCTGCCCCGGCGCGTGGCGGCGCGCGTTGGTGAGCGACTCCTGGACCGCGCGGTAGAGCACGAGCCCCTGGGCCGACGGCAGCACCGGCACCACGCCGACGACCGTCACGGCCTGCCCGGCCGAGCGGGCCGCGTCCACGAGCGCCGTGATGTCCGCGGCCCCGGGTTGCGGGGCTCGGTCGGCGCCCTCGGTGCGCTGGAGCACCGCGAGCACCTGCCGCAGCTCGCCCAGCGCATGCCGGGCGTCGTCGGCGATCTCCGCGAGCACGACCCTGGACTCGGGGTCCATCGACGGGTGCACGTACGGGGCCGACTCCGCGCGGACCGCGACGAGCGAGATGTGGTGCGCGACGACGTCGTGCAGGTCGTGCGCGATCCGGGCCCGCTCCGAGGCGACGGTCTCGACCGCGAAGGCCTGCTCGGAGGCCTGGGCGGCGGCGGCGCCGCGCACCGCGGCGCGGTGGCTCGCGCCGACCGCGGCGCTGATGGACACGGCCGCGATGCTGGCTATGGCGTAGAGGACGAAGATGATCGCTCCGTCCCCGCGATCGGACCCCGAGGTCACGGGGCCGATCGGCAGGAGCGCGACGACCGGGAAGGCGCAGTATCCGGCCGCGACGAGCAGCGTCAGGCCGAGCGGGAGGGCGGCTCGTCGGATGCCGTCGTAGGCGGCGGCCACCGCGATCGCGAGGAGCGCGAGCCACCACGACCAGACGAACATCCCGAGGACGGGGACGAGCAGGAAGGGCCACGTCGCGAGCAGGCAGGCCACGGTGGTCGCACGGCGGGAGACGAGGACCCCGAGGATCGCGCTGAGAATCCCCAGGTACACGACGGGGCTCATGCTCGGCCACGTGGCCAGGTCGTCGCCCCAGAGCCCGGTGGCGTCGTACGACATGTACATCGGGGTGTAGACCGTGAGCAGCCCCACGAGCAGCGCGAGCACCGCCGGGAAGATCCAGGGGCGCCGGCCTGCGGTCCCGTCCGTCGAGCCCGCCCCGCCGGGGAGGCCGTGGCGGCCGGGGGTCGTGGCGGTGCCCCCGTGGGACAGGGCCGGGGGGACGGGCTCGGTGTGCGGGGTGGCGGTGACCATGTCGACGATTCTTGCGGCTCCGGCATCCCGAGCGGCACCGGCCCGCGACGGACCACCTCTCCCTCCTGCGGGGGAGGGACGCGGGTCGCCCCTGAGGCGGCCCTGGCGTGGCGCGCCGGCCCGACGGCAGGATGGACCGATGGCCCCCGACGACGCGGATCCCACCACGCCCAGCACCGGGCCCCCCCGACCGACCGACGCCGCGGACCCGGTGGCCGCACGCGGCACGCCTCCCGCGGCGGGCCGACGAGAACCACCCACGCCCGCCCGCCGGGCCTCGTCCGTCTCCACCGAACCGCCACTACCGCACGCGCTCGCCCGCGCGGTGCTCGGCGCCGCCGTCATGGGGATCGGGCTCGGCGCCTCGGTGGCAGTCGGCATCGCGGCGGCGGAGCTCTGGGGACTGGACGGGTTCCTCGCCCGCCTCGTCCCCGCGCTGCTCGTGACGTTGCTGGTCGTCCCGACGATCCTGGTCCTCCGCCGCCGGGTCGACGGCCGTCCGCTGCGCGGCATCGGGTTCGTCGGCCCGCTCACCGCGGTCCGGACGGCGGTGCTGGGGTTCGGCGTCGTCCTGGCTGCGGCCCTGGTCGTCCTGGGCGGTGCGACGGCAGCGGGGTGGGTGACCTGGCGTGCGGTCGTGGCCGGAGACCTGCTGCTCTTCCTCGTGACCAACGCGCTGGTCGCGCTGCTCTACGAAGCCGTGCCGGAGGAGATCTCGCTCCGTGGTTACGTGCTCTCGACGCTTCGGTCCCGGTATGCGCGCTGGGTCGCGATCGTGGTCACGACGGCCCTGTTCCTTGCGGCGGCCTCGACGTCGGTCGTCGTGGGCGCAGGGCTCACGCGCCTGCTGGGGGTCGAGCCGTTCCCGTGGGGCGTCGTCCCGCCGGGGGAGGAGCCGGTCTCGTACGCCATGCTGCTCGTGGTGTTCGGTCTCATGCTCGCTTACGCGCGCGAGGCGAGCCGGACCGGGAGCGTGTGGACGTGCGTCGGCGCGCACCTGGCCTTCCTCACGGTCAACCGGGTCGTGCTCTCGGCGCGCGGTACGGGGGTCGAGGTCGACCTGGCGAGCCCAGACGTTCTGCTGCTCGTGCCGCTCTACGTGGGACTCGCGATCGTGGCCTTCGCGTTCCTGGGTGAGCGCACCCCCCATCCCAGCCCGCGAGAGCTTCCACGAACGGCTTGACCAGCCCCTCGTCCCGGCCTACGGTCCGCCGACGCGTGCGACGGGCGACCTCCTCGACCGAACTGCCCCCCGGGCCCGCGGGTGCCCGGCCCGCACGCGACGAGGCCGCGCTCAGGACGCACTCGGTGGCGTTCTAGGTGTACCCGGCCCCGGGCCGGGCCGGCACGAGGCCGGCCGGAGAACCTCAGACCCGCACGACCATCTTGCCCGTGTTCGCACCCCGCATGAGATCGAGGAACGCGTCGACCGAGCTCTCGATCCCGTCGACCACGGTCTCGTCGAACACGACCTCGCCCGCCTGGAGCCAGGCGCCCATGTCGCGCGAGAACGCGGGGAAGTGCTCGAGGTGGTTGCCGATCGTGAAGCCCTTGAGCATGAGGCTGCGCGTCACCATGTTGCCCATGTTCCGCGGGCCCACCGCGGGCTCGGTCTCGTTGTACTGCGAGATCGCGCCGCACAGGGCCGCGCGGCCGAAGTCGTTGAACGCGCCCAGCGCGGCCTCGAGGTGCTCGCCGCCGACGTTGTCGAAGTACAGGTCGATCCCGTCGGGCGCGGCCACGGCGAGCTGGTCGGCGACCGGCCCGTCCTTGTAGCTGAACGCCGCGTCGTAGCCGTAGCGCTCGGTCAGGAGCGCGACCTTCTCGGGGGTTCCCGCCGATCCGACGACGCGCCCCGCGCCCTTGAGGCGCGCGATCTGGCCCGCGGCGGTGCCCACGGCTCCGGCCGCGCCGGAGACGAACACGGTGTCGCCCTCGCGCAGGCCCGCGATCTCGAGCAGCCCGACGTAGGCCGTGAGCCCCGTCATGCCCAGGATGCCCAGGTAGGCGGACAGCGGGACGCCCGGGATCTCGGGGACGACGCGGAACGCGGCGGCGTCGGCCTGGGACACGTCGCGCCATCCGAGCTGGTGCAGCACGACGTCGCCGACCGCGAAGCCCTCGGCCGTCGAGGCCTCGACGCGCCCGACGGCGCCGCCCGTCATGGTCTCGCCCAGCGCGTAGGGCGGGGTGTACGACTTCACGTCGTTCATGCGCCCGCGCATGTACGGGTCGACGGACACGAACTCGTTCCGGACCCGCACCTGGCCGGGGGCGAGCTCTCCGAGCTCGACCTGGACGGTGCGGAAGTCGTCGTGCGTGGGCCAGCCGGTGGGGCGGGCGACGAGCTGGATCTGCGTGGAGGAGGTCATGAGGGTCTCTCGGTCCTTCGGTCGTCGTTCTGGGGGGCATGCCCGACGGCGCAGCCTCGGCCGGGTGGGCCGGTGCGGCGGGCGCTGGGCGGGCGGGAGGGGGCGGTGGGCGCGGGTCGGCGCGCGGTCAGGACACCAGGGCGATCACGAGGAGCACGACCGCGATCGCGGGCGGGACGAGCTGGACGAGCGCGGCGCGCGCCTTGGCGGGCGACGAGACGATCAGCACGAGCCCTGCGAGAACCATCGAGCCTGTCGCGCTCAGCACGAGTGCCGCGCCCACGCCTGTGCTCCCCGTCGCGATCACGACGATCCCGATCGCCGTGATGATCGCGAGGAACAGGTTGTAGAAGCCCTGGTTGAACGCGAGCTCCTTGGTGGCCCGGGCTTCCTGCTCGGTGGTGCCGAACGTCGCCCGGGTCCGGGGGGACGTCCAGGACACGGACTCGAGCACGAAGATGTAGACGTGGATCAGCGCGGCGATGCCGGCGAAGACCAGTGCTGTCGCGGTCATGGGAGGTGTCCTTCAGGGTGGGGGGCGGGCTCTCGCGCCTGCCGCTGTCAGCGGGAACGGTATTGTGAACTGCTCGATCTACTATTCGACGGTACAGTTGTGTACCGGTCGGTGCAATACGAGACGCGGAAGGTGAGGTGGTTCACGTGGGCAGGTCGCAGTCGTTCGACACCACCACGGTGGTGCAGGCTGCCCGGGACGTGTTCTGGGACCAGGGCCTGCGGGGAGCATCTCTCCCGGACCTCGAGCGCGCCACCGGGCTGAACAGGTCGAGCCTCTACCACGCGTTCGGCTCCAAGCGCGGGCTGTTCGACGCGGCCGTCGAGGACTACCTCGACACCGTGATCCGCCCCCGCCTGCGCGTCCTGGTCTCCGCAGCGCAGGAGAGCGCCGGCCCGCGCGAGGCGGGCGCCGCCGTGGTGACGTACTTCGACGGCCTGGCCTCCGCCGTCGGGCAGCTTCCCGCGAACTCCCCGCGACGCGGCTGCCTCCTGGTCGACGCCGCGACCGGACCCGCCGGGCACGACGAGGCGCTGCGCGCCGTGGTCGACGCCTACCGGGCCGAGCTCACCGACGCCCTCTCCGGTGCCCTGCGCGCCGCGACCCCGGCGCTCGCGGACGAGGTCGTCGCGCAGCGCACCCGCATGCTGCTCTCGCTGCTGCTGGGCGCCCTCGCGCTCGCCCGCGTCAACCAGGACGAGGCCACCGCGATGCTGCGCACCGCGCGCGACCAGGCCGCGGAGTGGGTCTCGCACGACGCGTAGCACCCGCTCCGGCCGATGCTTCGTCTGATAGGAAGTAGTTCCCCGAGCGAGACGAGATGCCCATGGAGTTTGCCCCCTACCTGATCGCCGGCGTCCTGGCGGTGGTCGGCGTGACCGCCCTCGCGCCGCGCCTGGGGGTCGCTGCCCCGCTGATCCTCGTGCTCCTGGGCGTCGCGGTGTCGTTCCTGCCCGCGGTCTCGGCCGTCGAGGTCGACCCCGAGTGGATCCTGGCCGGCGTGCTGCCCCCGCTGCTGTACTCGGCGTCGGTCAGCATGCCCGCGATGGACTTCCGACGAGATCTCAAGGCGATCAGCGGGCTGTCCGTGGTTCTCGTGGTCATCAGCGCCGTGGTCCTGGGCTTCCTCTTCCACCTGCTCATCCCGGGGATCGGGCTCGCGACGGGCATCGCGCTCGGCGCGATCATCAGCCCCACCGACGCGGTCGCGACCTCGATCGTCAAGAAGGCCGGGGTCTCGCCGCGCGTCGTCACGGTGCTCGAGGGCGAGAGTCTGCTCAACGACGCTTCGGCCCTGGTGCTGCTGCGCTCGGCCATCGCGGCCACGGCCGCGACGGTCTCGGTCGGGCAGGTCGCGGGCGACTTCGTCTACGCGGTCGCGGTCGCCGTGGCGATCGGGTTCGTCGTCGGCAAGGCCAACCTCTGGCTGCGCTCGCGCGTCCGGGAGGCGACGTCCAACACGGCCATCTCGTTCGTCGTGCCGTTCATCGCGTTCCTGCCCTCGGAGCACCTGGGCGCCTCGGGCCTGGTCGCGGTCGTCACGGCCGGCATCGTCACGGGGCTCGGCGCGCCCAAGCACCTGAGCCCGCAGGACCGGATCGCCGAGAAGGCCAACTGGCGGACCGTCGAGCTCCTGCTCGAGAGCGGGGTCTTCCTGCTCATGGGCCTCGAGGTGTTCGGGCTCGTCGAGGAGGTCCGCGAGGAGCACGGCAGCCTGTGGACGGCCGCGGGGCTCGCGCTCACGGCAGCGGTCGTGGTGATCGCGCTGCGGTCGGTGTTCGTCGCGGTGCTGCTGTGGCTCATGAAGCGCTCCAACCGGCGCAACCCCGAGGTCCGCGAGAAGCTCTCGGCCGTGACCGAGAAGCTCGAGCGCGGCGAGCTGCCGACGCTCGAGGATCGTGAGCACGGCTCGGGACGGCGGAAGCGCCGAGCGCGCCGCGGCCCCGGTGGGCCGGGCGGCGCGGGCGTCCCGGGCCTGGGTGGGCCTGGCGACCGGGCCGGGGCCGGTGGCGGGCCGGGGGCCGAGCCTCTCGCGGCCGACGACCCACGGTTCCAGTCCCGCATGGCTCGCGTCCAGACGTTCCTCACGCGCCGCATCGCAGACATCGACTACCTGGCGCAGGAACCGCTCGGCCGCCGCGAGGGCGTGCTGCTCGTGTGGGCGGGCATGCGCGGTGTCGTCACGCTGGCCGCAGCGCAGTCGCTCCCGGCCGACACCCCGCACCGTGCGCTGCTCATCCTCATCGCGTTCTTCGTCGCGGCCGGGACGCTGCTCGTCCAGGGCGGCACGCTCCCGTGGGTCGTGCGCAGGCTCGACCTGACGGTCGACACCTCGACCGAGAGCGACGAGCGGCTCGCGCTCCTGGGCGAGCTGTCGCGTGTGGCCTCCGAGGTGATCGACGCCCCCGGGCTCGTGCGCCCCGACGGGACGCCCTATGCGCCCGAGACGATCGAGCGCGTGCGCCAGGAGATCGCGCACGACGACCTCGTGGACCGCGAGGCCACCGAGGCCGACGAGCAGCACCGGCAGTACCGCGAGCTGCGGCTCGCGGTGCTGGCCGCGCAGCGCGAGGAGCTGCTGCACGTGCGCGACCACGGCACCTACAGCTCGGGGGCCATGGACGAGACGCTCAAGGTGCTCGACGCGAGCCAGATCAGCGTCGAGATGCACGCACCGGCCGCGGAGCGGTAGCGCTGCGCGGGCTGCGGAGCGCGACCGCCCCTGCCGAGAAGTGAGTAGATGCCCCTGGATCGCCGGATCCAGGGGCATCTACTCACTTCTCGGCAGGGCTGGTACCCGCCCGCGCCGCGCTACGCCGTCTGGTCCCGCGCGATCCGCACGAGGCGCAGCAGCGCCTCGAGGTCGATGTCCGCGAGCGCCTTCAACCCGACGCTCGAGCTGCCGATCTTGGCGCGCCCCAGGGTGTCGGCGTACTTCTGGGCGACGTACTGCCCGTCCTCGACGGCGTTGACGTACACGCTGAGGTAGTTCTGCTGGACCGCGAGCCCAACGGCGAACCACTCGACGCTCCCGCCGCGGGGGCGGGCCTGGAGCAGGTCGCCGTACCCGATGATCTTCTGGTCGGTCCCGCCCCAGAAGACCCCTTCCCACAGGACCCGGGACCGGCCCGCCATCACCTCCGAGATCGCGGCGTCGAGCCGGAGGGCGTCGGCGCGGAATCGTTCGGGGACGGTGGCGAGGTACTCGTCGGGGTCGTTGCCGGTCTTCTGCACGGGTGCTCCATCCGGTCGGGTCGGCTGGTCGCACGAGGCTATGCGCCGGGGCAGGGGTGGGCGACGGGGCGCGCGGACCCGTGACCACACCGTTGCACGGGCGCCCGGGACCACCCCTTGCATCTAAGGTGTTATCGTCGAAAGATGTCGCCCCGCAAGAAGCCTGAGGACCTGGCCCCCAGTGCGGTCGAGCGTGCGTTCGCCGCGGTCTCAGCCTCGATCATCACCGGGGAGATCGCGCCCGGGGCGCTCCTGACGGAGGGGGAGGTGGCCGACGAGCTCGGCATCAGCCGCACCCCGGTCCGCGAGGCGTTCCTCCAGCTCCAGACGTGCCGCCTGCTGACGCTCTTCCCCAAGCGCGGGGCGGTGGTCGCCTCGGTGCCGGACAAGGAGGTCGCGGACCTCCTGGCCGTCAGGATCATGCTCGAGTCGTCCGCGATCCGCGCCCTGGGTGGGCAGCCCCTGCCCGACGGCGTCTCTCGCGACCTCGACGACCTCGTCGCCCAGCAGGTGGTCGCCGAGCACGACGGCGACCTGCTCGCGTTCTCGCAGGCGGACTTCGCCTTCCACTCCCGGGTCATCCGGGCAGGGGACAACGACGTGATCGAGGACCTCTTCACACAGCTCGGTCCGCGTCTCGAGCTCCTCACGCACCGCGCGGTGCGCCGCGACGCGACGTCGCCCACGCGCCTCCTGGCAGACCACCGCGAGCTCGCGGCGCTCGCTCGCGCCGGGGACGCGGACGCCTACGAGGCCGCGCTGCGCGCGCACGTCCAGCGGGGCAACTACGGCTGACGTCCTGCCGACCACCCGCACGACCCGTTCCACCCGCTTCGTCGTCCCTCGAGAAAGAACATGAACCGCCTTCGCGTGCTCCCCGGCTGGCTGCGTGTCGCACCGGCCCTCGTCGTCATGGCCTGGGGTGGCAACCACTTCACGCCCCTCCTGCACATGTACCGGGACCTCGGGAACTACTCCGTGGTCACGGTCGACCTGTTCCTCGGCATGTACGTCGTGGGGCTCGTGCCCGGGCTCCTGGTGGCCGGGCCGCTGTCCGACAGGTACGGGCGCAAGCCGCTCGCCGTCGTCGGGGTCCTGGGCGGGATCGGTGCCAGCGTCCTGCTGGCGCTCGGGTTCGGCAGCGAGCTCGTGATCTGCCTGGGACGCCTCCTCGCGGGACTGAGCGTCGGAGTCGCGATGTCGGTCGGCACGAGCTGGGTCAAGGAGCTGTCGAGCGCCCCGTTCGACCTGGTCGCCGACACGACCGCTGGCGCGCGACGTCCGTCCCTCTCGCTCACCCTGGGGTTCGGGGTCGGCGCCGGGGTCTCGGGGGTGCTCGCACAGTGGGGACCGTGGCCCACGATCACGCCCTACGTCAGCCACGTGGTGCTGAGCCTGCTCGCGCTCGCGCTGCTCGCGACCGCGACCGAGACGATCGGGGGACATCGCTCGACGACGTCGCTCCTGGCGGACCTGCGGGTCCCGGCTGCGCACCACCGCCGGTTCGTGCGGGTCGTCGTGCCTGCCGCGCCGTGGATCTTCGGGGCGGCCGGGATCGCGTACGCGGTCATGCCGCAGCTCGTGACCGAGCAGACGGGCGACCTGTCGCTCGCGTACGCGACGCTCCTGACCGTCCTGACGCTGGGTACGGGCGCTGCGGTCCAGCCGCTCGTCAAGGTGATCGACCTCCGCACGGGCGGGCGCGCGATCGTCGTGGGCATGGTCCTGATGCTGGTCGGGATGATCCTCGCCGCGGCCAACGGCACGGTGCTGTCTCCTGTGCTCGGCGGGCTCGCCGCGGTGACGCTCGGGGCCGCGTACGGGATCTGCGTGGTCGCGGGCCTGATCGAGGTGCAGACCATCGCGACCCCGACGGACCTCGCCGGGCTCACGGGCGTCTACTACAGCCTGTCCTACGTGGGCTTCCTGCTCCCTGTGGTCCTGGCCGGCGCGACGGCGCTCGCGGGCTACACGGTGCTCCTCGCCGTGGTCGCGCTGCTGTGCGCGGGCTGTCTGCTCGCGGTCGTGCGGGGGCTGCGCCGCGCGGCGTGAGGGCTCCTGGCGACCGTTCGCTCCCGGGCTGCCGACCCGCTCCCCGAACGAGGTGTCGGGAAGTCGCGTCATGATCCTGGATCCAGCCGTCTCTTCCCATATAGACAGCACTGGCCCGACCGCGACGTGGACCCGCGGACGGCCTGCGGAGCGGAGGAACCATGTCCATCACCGAGCGAGTGGCACCCGAGCCACCACAGGTCGAGGACGAGGTCGTGCTGTCCCGGCGCGAGCTCGTCGTCCTGGCGAACCTGTCGGAGGACGCGACGCTCGAGCAGGTTGCCGCGCGCCTGTTCGTCACGCGCAACACGGTCAAGTCCCAGCTGCGCAGCATCTACCGCAAGCTCGGCGTCTCGACGCGCTCCGAGGCAGTCGCCTGGGCGCGCAAGAACGGTCTCACGGACCGCTGACGGCTCCCGCGTCCCATGTGGACGCGCCGCTGCGGTCGTCGGGCCCTGCCGTGCTCGTCGGCGCAGCGGCGCACCGGCCAGGATGCGACGCGGGTCCCCGGTGGGATGCTCGAAGGAACGCCTGCCGACGGCGGCGGGCCTCGACCTTCCGAGGCGAGCATGGGACAGGACCAGAACGCAGGAGCTGACGACCCGACCGTCACCGACCCGGACCACTACCGGACCATCTTCGAGAACGAGCGGGTCCGGGTGCTGGAGTACCGCGACGTGCCGGGCACCCGGACGCACCCGCACCATCACCCCGACAGCCTCATGTACACCCTGAGCGGGTTCGAGCGGCGCATCTCGGCGGGGGACCGCGTCATGGAGGTCGTGCTCGGACCGGGCGAGACGCGCTGGTTGCCGGACCAGGTGCACGTGGGTGAGAACACCGGGCCGACCGCGACCCACGCGATCTTCTTCGAGCTCAAGGAGTAGGACCCGGGCGTCCCCGGTCAGCGCGCGAGCCGTTCCACGACCCTCCCGTAGAGCCAGGGCGCGTGCGCCGCGAGCGGCACGATCGCGCGCCGGGCAGGCGAGGTCGCCCAGGTGACGAGCCCCGAGGTCAGCACGCGGTAGTCGCGGGTCACGCGGGTCCAGTCGCGTTCGTAGGCGTCGGGATCGTCCAGGTGCCCGACGGCGGCGCTCGCCTGCGCGAGCCCGACCCGCAGCCCTTCGCCCGTCAGGGCGTCGACGTACCCCGAGGCGTCCCCGACGAGACGCACCCGGCCGGTGCTGCGTCGTCGGGACCGCTGCCTGAGCGGGCCGGCACCCCGGACCGGCCCCAGGGGCTCGGCGTCCCGCAGGCGCTCGCTCAGCTCGGCGAACCCCGCGAGGGCCTCGTCGAAGTGGGTCCCGGTGGGACCCAGCATCGCGATCCCGACGACGTCCGGCGCCACGGGCGTCACGTACGCCTCGACGCGGTCTCCCCAGTGGACCTCGACCAGGTCCGTCCATGCGGGCACCTGGAAGTGGCGGCGCAGGCCGAAGCGGCGCCGCGGGTCGGGCCCGGGGCGGACGGGTGGGGCGGTGCCGCCGAGCTCGGTGGGTATGGCGGCGGCACGCGGAGTAGGCAGAGCAGCGGCACGCGGAGTAGGCAGAGCGGCGGCACGCGGGGTCGGCAGACCGCCCGGACCGGGACCCCCGCCCCCCGGCCCGCCCAGCCCGGCAGAACGAGCGCTCGGCCCGCCGGGGGAGGTCTTTGTGCCGTCGGGGTCGTGGTGCGCGCGCGCCAGGAGGGACTCGTGCGCGTGAGCATCGGCGCCCACCTCGAGCCCCGCGAGGCGTCGCACGGTCGAGTGGAGCCCGTCGCAGCCCAGGAGCCAGCGCGCGCTGATCCCGGCCGCCGTCACCGAGTCGGCCCTCTCGTCGATCTGCTCGACCCGGCCGTGGACGGTCGTGGCACCCAGTGCGGCGGCGCGCTCGGCGAGCGCGGCGTGCAGCGTGGTGCGGCGCACGCCCCTGCCCTCGCCCTCGGTGAAGAGGTGGTCGGCGTGACGGCGCGCGTCGCGGTAGCTGATGCCGCGCAGGACGTGGCCGTCGGGGTCGACGTCGAGGGCCTGGAGGGCGCGCAGCGCACCGGGCATGAGCCCCTCGCCGCACGCCTTGTCGACGGGACCGTCGCGCGGCTCGACCACGACGACGTCGTAGCCCGCGAGCCGTGCCTCGATCGCGGCGGCGAGGCCGACCGGGCCGCCGCCCACGACCAGGACGTCGGTGTCGGTCATGGTGCGCCCGACCTGGACCTCAGGGGGGCACCCGCCCCGGTCCCCGCCCCGGCCGACCGTGTCCGTCGCAGGGACGTCCGCCGCGGAGGTGTCCGCCGCCGGGCCGCCAGCCGCACGAGCATCCGTCTCACGAGCATCCCGTCCTCACGCGTGCGGCAGCGCGTCGAGCGCACGCTCCTCGGCGGGGAGCCGGAACCGCAGCAGCAGCACGGCGTTGAGCACCGTGAACACGAGCGCGGTGGTCCAGCACGAGTGGACGAGCGGGAGCGCGAAGCCCTCGACGACGACCGCGAGGTAGTTGGGATGCCGGAACCAGCGCTGCCCGGGGTGCCGGGCGATCCAGCGGTACGGGCCCTTGTCGACCCACGGCAGCCCGGGGACCACGATCACGCGCGTGTTCCAGCGCGGCCCGAGCGACGCGATGCACCACCAGCGCAGCGCCTGGCTCGCGAGCACGAGCACGAACGCCGGCCACCCGACCCAGGGGATGAACGGCCGGTCCGCGACGTTGACCTCGACCACGCACGCGACGAGCAGACCTGTGTGCAGGGCGACCATCGCGGGGAAGTGACCGCGGCCCGTCTCGATGCCGCCGCGCGCGAACGACCACCTCGCGTTGCGCGCCGAGACGACGAGCTCGGCGCGGCGTTCGAGCGCGGTCGCCCCGAGCACGACGTAGAAGAAGGCGAGCATCAACCCCCCAGCGGTGACGTGGCCCGGCGCAGGAGCACGAGCTCGGCGGAGACCCCGGGGCCGAACGCCATGAGGACGCCGTGCTGCCCGGCGCCCTCGCCCGGGGCCACGCGGTCCTGGGCGTCGAGCGTCGCGGCGAGCACGTGCAGCACCGAGGAGGACGACAGGTTCCCGACGGCGGCGAGCGAGTCCCGGCTGTGCCTCAGGTCGGCCTCGTCGAGCCCCAGGGAGTCCCGTACGACGTCGAGGATGCGGGGCCCGCCCGCGTGCACGACCCAGGTCCCGACGTCCTCGGTCGTCAGGTCGTGCTCGACGAGGAGCGACTTCACGTCGCCCGCGAGGTGGGCCGCGATGACCTCGGGCAGGCCCGCGGACAGCACGATCCCGAACCCGCTGTCGCGGATCGTCCAGCCCAGGTGGTCGGCGGTCTCGGGGTAGAGGCGGCTGCGGGTGTCGACGACCTCGACACCTCGGGGCATCGCGCCTGCTCCCGTGACGCGCGTCGCCCGGGTGCCACGTGCCCTCGGGTCCTGCGTGGCGCCGTCGGGCAGGGTGGGCGTGCCTGCCGCCGGGTGCGCGTCCCCGACCATGACGACGGCCGCCGCGCCGTCGCCGAACAGCCCGGTCGAGACCAGGTTCGCCATGGAGTCGTCCCCGTGCTGGAGCGTGAGCGAGCACAGCTCGACCGACACGAGCAGGGCCACGTCCTGCGGGTGACCGGCGAGGTAGTCGTGCACGCGCGCGATCCCCGCGGCGCCCGCGACGCAGCCGAGCCCGAACGACGGCAGCCGCTTGACGTCGGTGCGCAGCCCGAGCCGCGTCACGAGCTGCGCGTCGATCGAGGGCGCCGCGATCCCGGTGACCGAGGTGAAGAGCAGGAAGTCGACCTCGCCGGGGTCGACGCCCGCGGCGTCGAGCGCCGTCCGGCAGGCCTCCTCGGCGAGGTCCGTGCCGACGCGGATGAAGTGGTCGTTGGCCGCGCCGAACGACGTGAGCCCCGCGTACTCGTCGAGGGCCAGGGCCGTGTGGCGCGTCCGGACGCCGCTCCCGGCGTGAAGCCTGCGGAGCACGGCGCGCGTCGCGGGCGAGCGGGTCAGCAGGGGCCCGATCGTGTCCGTGATCTTGCCCTGAGGGTGTGCGGGGCCCGGCAGGACCGGTGCGACCGCGAGCAACCGCGACATCCACGCATCGTGTCACGAGGACGCGCGGCCCGCGCGTTGCTAGCGTCGGGCGGGTGGAGGCACCGTGAAGACGCGAGCAGCGACGACGACGCTGCGGGGGCTCGCGCTCGCGAGCCATGCGGGGCCCACGGCCGTGGTCACGGTCCTCGCGGGCTTCTTCGCCGTGGGCGTCGGGTCGGGCGCAGGCACGACGGCGCTCGTCACCGCCGCGGTCCTGTCCGGACAGCTCTCGGTCGGGTGGTCCAACGACTGGCTCGACGCGCGCCGCGACCTGGCTGTCGATCGGGCGGACAAGCCCGTCGTCGCGGGGCTGGTCTCGGTGCGGCAGGTGCACGCGGCCGCGCTCGCCGCGGCGGCGGCGTGCGTGGTGCTGTCGCTCGCGACCGGGCTCGTCGCGGGCCTGGTGCACCTCGTGGCCGTCGCGAGCGCGTGGTCCTACAACGCGTGGCTCAAGTCGACCGTGTGGTCCTGGGCTCCGTACGCGGTCTCGTTCGGGCTCCTGCCGCTGTTCGTGGTGCTCGCCTCGCCCGGCGAACGGGTCGCCGCCCCCTGGGCCATGACCGCGACCGCGCTCCTGGGCGTCGGGGCGCACGTCGCGAACACGCTGCCCGACCTCGAGGACGACCGGGCGACCGGGGTCCGGGGGCTGCCGCACCGGCTCGGTCGGACGGGGGCCAGCGTGCTGGCGCCGGCGGTGCTCGTCACGGCGGTCGGGGTCGTGGTGCTCGGGCCGCCCGGACCGCCGACCGCGGTCGCGTGGGTGGCCGGAGCAGTCGCGGTCGTGCTCGCGGTGTCCGCGGGCGTGGTCGCCGTGCGACGGACCACGAGCCGCCTGCCGTTCGCGCTGAGCATGGCCGTCGCGGCGGTGTGCGCGGTCCTGCTGGTCCTCGCGGGACCGGACGTCGCGCTGGCGGGGTGAGCGGCGCCGTCGGGCCGGCCGCGTTCCCGGCGGCCACCGACGGCGTGCCCGTCAGGTGGGGACCAGCGGAGCGGCGGCCATGATGCGCCGGCCCATCACGAGGATCGGGACCGTCGCCAACGAGGCAGCCACGATGAACGCCGCGTGCTCGACGTCCGCCGCGACCAGGACGTCCTCGCCGCCCGACGTCAGGAGCACCACCGCGGGTGTCAGGAAGAGCGGCACGACCCAGAACGGGCTCCGCAGCAGAGCACGCACCGCGCACCCCGTCAGGGCGAGCGCGACCACGACGAGCACCACGGGGAGCTCGTCGAGCGTGTGCGCGACGATCGCAGCGAGCACCGTTCCGGCCAGGACGTCGACCACGCGGGCGCCCGCGCGCCGGAGCGTCCCGGTGAAGTACGGCTGGATCATCACGAAGACCGTGAGCAGCAGCCACCACCGGTTCCGGGCGTCGGTCCAGTCGTCGACCGTGTAGGTGATGAGACCGGCCAGGATCCCCAGGGTCAGGCCGAAGTACGCCGACGCGGGGCGCGGGACCGGCCGAGGGCCGATGCCGCGCACGTTCCGCGCCAGGACGCCGCCCACGAACGTCGTCCACAAGCCGCCGAACGCGACGAGCCCTGTCATGGTGGCGACCGCCGCGGGCGAGCTCACAGCGCTCACCGTGCCCGACGGCAGCGCTACGAGCGGCGTCCCGAGCAGCGCGAATGCGGCCAGCGGACCCACGAGGCTCCCGATCCCGTGCCACCCGACTGCCGCGGAGAGGCCCACCGCGGCACCGAGCACGAGCATGAAGAGGGCTGCGCCGAGCGGCAGGTCCCGCAGCGCCGTGGCCGCGAGCATGCTCGCGGGGGTCAGGAGGCTCGCGGTCAGGGCAGCGCGACGGTCCACCAGCAGCCCCAACCCGGCGGGGAGCATCCCGAGGTAGACGAGCGTGCCGTCAGGGCGCCACGGAGAGAGCAGCAGGCCGACCGCCGGAGCGACGAGCACCAGCGCCAGGGCGATCCGCCGAGCCGTCATACGGTCACAGTAGGGCGGACCGGCCGGGACGGCGCGCGTTGGCCGACGGCGGGCGGGCGGTGACCGGTGAGCCCCGTGACGGCCGTCAAGCCGTGGTGCGTGTGCGGGCCGAGAGGATCCCGTGCCCCACCGCGAGGACTGCGACCGCGACCACGGCCGCCGCGGCCGTGAAGAGGGCGCGCTCGAGGTCGGCCGAGAGCAGCACGTCCTTGCCGCCCGAGGTCTGCAGGATCACCGCGGGCGTGAGGAAGAGCGTGAAGACCCAGTACGGGCGCTTGAGGTAGGCCCACGCGGCCGCTCCCGTGAGCACGAGCGCCACGGCAGACAGGATGCCCGGGGAACCGCTGAGCAAGTGCGCGACCAGGCCCGGCGAGCACCGCGCCCGCGAGCGTCCCGCCGACCCGCGCGGCAGTGCGCGAGAGCGTGGCCGCGAAGTACGGCTGGACGATCACGAACAGCGTGAGCAGCAACCACCAGGAGTTCGGCGAGTCGATCCAGCCCATCGCGACGTACGTCGCCACGCCCGTGAGGATCGCGAGCGCGACCGCGAAGTACGTCGCGGCGCGTTGCGGGACGGCCTTGGGACCCGGCAGGTGCATGCCCCGCGTGAGGACCCCGCCGATCATCGCGGTCCACAGCCCGCCGAACGCGACCCAGCCGGCCATGGCCGCAGAGCGCCCCGGCCGACGCCGAGGCGCCGACCGTGCCCGAGGGCAGGGCAACGAGCGGTCCGCCGATGAGGGCGAACGCCGTCTGCGGGCCGACGAAACCGCCGATCCCGTGCCACCCCTTGACCGCGGACAGGCCCACGCACGCCCCGAGGGCCGCCATGAAGAGGGCCCCCGCGAGGGGCCAGTCGCTCAGCGAGACGCCGATCGCCATGCAGACCGCCGTGAGCGGCCCGGCCACGAGCGCGGGGCCCCGGCCCACGAGCAGGCCCACTCCCGCGGGCAGCATCCCGAGGTAGACGAGCGTGCCGTCGTGCTTCCACGGCGAGAGCATGAGCGCGACCATGGGCGCCACGAGCAGCAGGACCAGGCCGATCTTCTTGGCGTTCATCGCGTCGCCTCCTCGGCTGCTGCAACGGGCGCGGTCGGAGCAGCAGGCGGGGGCGCCGCGACCAGCGTCAGGCAGAACGGGTGCCCCACGGGGTCCGCGTAGACGCGGAACGGGTCGTCGGCGTGGCCCTCCTCGGCGGGGGTACCGGTCAGCGGCCGGGCACCGGCCGCGACCGCGAGCGCGTGGCCCGCGTCCAGGTCCGGGACCGCGACGTCGAAGTGGACCCGCGCACCCGTCCGCCAGGGCGGCGACCTCGGCGTCCGACCGCTGGAAAGCAAGCCGTGGGCCGGGGCCGGGCGGCACGATCGCGAGCCACTCGTCGCCGTCCGGGTCCGACGTCTCGTGGCCCGGCACGTACTCCCAGCCGAGCAGGCGGCGGTAGAACTCCGCGAGGTCTCGAGGGACAGGGCAGTCGAGGGAGACCTCGAACAGGGCGAGGGGGCTCATGGCCCACACCCTAGGGCGGGCCGGGGGGTTCGGCTCGGCGAAGCGGTGACGGCGCAGGGCGACCGGTGGAGGCGCGAGGGTCAGAAGGGCACGCGGCCGCCACAGCCCGGGATCGCGACACCGTCGACGCGCATCTGCGCGCTCCAGCTCCACCCCGCGTCGATGCCCCGGAGGTCGTTCGCGGGGATCTCGATCGTTCCTGGGCTCGTCGGATCCGCACCGAAGCCTGTGGCGCCGGTGTCGAGCGGCGTCGAGTACTCGAGGCGGCTGCCGTCCGGGCTCGTGAGGACGGCCTCGAGCGACACGTCGGCGTCGAGGGGGAGGGGGCCGTCCCAGTCGAGGGTGATCTCCGACCCTTCGCCCGTGGGCGGCAGGACGTGGGTCACGCCCCAGCGGGAGATGGTGCCCGTGCCGGTCGAGGTGAAGGTCGCCTCGCTCAGCTGCGGCACGCCGGGGCGCGTCGCCGGGTCCCAGGAGGTGCACATGGCCGACGACGCGAAGTTGCCGCTCATGGACGAGGTGGGGCCCACCGCGAACAGTGCTCCCGCGGTGCACAGGACGGCTGCGCTCGCGGTGACGACCTGCGCGCCAGGTCGCCCTGCTCGCACGAGGGGCACGATCCAGGGGTGCGGCGCGGGGGAGCGAGACTGCACGACGACCGTCGACAGGAGGCTGTCGGCGAACGTGCGCCGCTCCTCGTCCCAGAGCGGACGGAGGTAGCCGATGCAGAGGATCGCGTCGAGGAAGTGCGCGAGCCAGCGCAGGACCGTCGTCACCAGTCCGACCGGTCGCCCCGAGTCGCGGTTGACGACGACGATTCCCACCGCCCGCTTGCCGGGCGTCGCGCCGGTGTAGGCCTGGAGCACCGTCATCGCGATCACCGCGCCGAGCATCCACGCGCTCTCGGTCCAGCGGAGGTCGTCGACCGCGAGGCCGAGGCTCCCGTCGTTGTCGAGACCGGGGAGCATGCTCGGCGCGAGGCCGGGGCCGACGGCGACGAACATGAGCCCGGCCAGGATCGCGTTGTCGAGCAGGAACGCCACGACCCGCCGCGACCACCGCGCGTACGGTCCGAACGGCGGGGTGTCCGCGGGGTCGAGCGTCGAGAGATCGTCCACGTCGTGGTGAGCTGCCGGCGTCGTCGCGATGTCCCCCATGGGGACGAGGGTCCCAGATCGGCTGCCGATTGTCAGGCTGCCCGTCGCGCGGAGCTCGCGGGGTCAGCCGCCGGGTGCGCGCCGAGGGGTCAGACCGTCGCGCCCACGGGGGCCGTGCGCGCCGACGGCTCGGCCGGCAGCTCGTGCAGGGCCGCGACGAGGGGCGCGAGCTCCTCGACCTGGCAGGCCTCGTCGAGCGCCTCCTCGAGGGCCGCGTCGTGCGTGGGCCGGGCCTGGCGCAGGAGCCGCTCGCCCTGCGGGGTCAGCTCGGTGTAGATGCCGCGGCGGTCGTCCTGGCACAGGATGCGCGTGAGCAGGCCGCGGTCCTCGAGACGGTTGACCAGGCGGGTCGTGGCGCTGCTGCTCAGGGCCGCGGCGCGGGCGAGCTGCTGCATGCGCATGTGCCAGCCGTCCTGGCGCGAGAGCGCGTCGAGCACGGTGTACTCGACGACCGAGAGCCCGTGGCCGGCCTGGAGCGCTCGTTCGAGCGCGGTGTCGAGGATGCCGTGGAGCGCGGCGAGCGTGCGCCAGCCCTGCGAGCGGATCTCGACCGCGTCGTCCCCGATGCCCATGCGTGCCTCCTGTGCCTGTCGTGACGTCGCTCTCAACTATACCGCTTGTGTGAACTACCGGCGCGTGCAACTATTTAGGAGGCGCCTGCAACTACTGCGCGCGCCGGTTGTTGCACACACGCTGCGGCGCGCGGTGCCTGACACAGACAAGGAGCAGCGCATGCCGCTGGGTCTTCTCGCCCTCGCCGTCGGGGGCTTCGGGATCGGGCTCACCGAGTTCGTCATCATGGGTCTCCTGCCGGAGGTCGCCACCGAGTTCGGTGTGACCGAGGCCGTCGCCGGCTACCTCATCTCGGGCTACGCGCTCGCGGTCGCCGTCGGCGCGATCGGCCTCACGGCCGCCGTGATCCGCCTCGACCGCAAGACGGTCCTCGGCAGCCTCATGATCCTGTTCATCGCCGGGAACCTGGTCTCGGCCCTCGCCCCCACCTACGAGCTGCTGCTCGCCGGACGCATCCTCGCGGCGCTGTGCCACGGCGCGTTCTTCGGGATCGGCGCGGTCGTCGCGGCCGACATGGTCGCCCCCTCCAAGCGTGCGGGCGCCATCGCGATGATGTTCGCGGGCCTCACGACCGCCAACGTCCTGGGCGTGCCGTTCGGGACGTTCCTCGGCCAGCAGTACGGCTGGCGCTCCACGTTCTGGGCCATCACGGCCATCGGCGTGGTCGCGCTCGTCGGGATCCTGCTGCTCGTGCCGTCCACGCGCCGGGCGTCCGGCGCGCACGGCGCTCGGCACCGCCCGCGCCGCCTCGACGCCCCCCGCGGCGGGCGACCCCGCCCTCCTGGCGGGAGCGACGCCGTCGGGCACCCCGTCCCTGCGGACCGAGCTCGCGGCCTTCCGCAACCCGCAGGTCTGGTGGTCCATCCTCGTGACCGTGCTCGGGTTCGGCGGCATGTTCGGCGCGTTCACCTACATCGCCTTCACGGTCACCGAGGTCGGCGGGTTCGCGACCACGAGCGTGCCCTGGCTGCTCGTGCTGTTCGGGGTGGGGCTGTTCGTCGGCAACTTCCTGGGCGGCAAGGCCGCGGACCGGTACCTGACCACGAGCCTGCTCGTGATCCTCGCCGTGCTGACCGTGATCCTCGCGGTCTTCGCGCTCACCGCGACGAGCCAGGCCATGACCCTGGTCTCGCTGTTCCTCATGGGGGCGTTCGGGTTCGCGACCGTCCCCGGCCTCCAGATGCGCATCATGGGCCACGCGCAGGCCGCCCCGACCATGGCGTCCGGCGCCAACATCGCCGCGTTCAACGTGGGCAACGCGCTGGGCGCGTGGATCGGAGGCCTGGCCATCGCGGCCGGGCTCGGCTTCACCTCGCCCCTGTGGGCGGGCGCCGCGCTCACGCTGCTCGCGGTCGTGGCGCTGGGCGTCGCGACGCTCCAGGAGCGGCGCACGGCCGTGACGTCCGCCCCGGTCCCGCTCACCACCGTCCCCGCGGCCTGACCCGCTGTCCCACCATCACCCTCAGGAGAAACCATGACCAGCACCACCACCGTCCCCGCGGTCGCACTGCGCGGCGGGACGAGCATCCCGCAGCTCGGCTTCGGCGTCTTCCAGGTGCCCGACGGCGAGACCGCCCAGGCCGTCTCGCTCGCCCTGGACGCGGGCTACCGCAGCATCGACACCGCTGCGGTCTACGGCAACGAGGCGGGCGTCGGCGCGGGCATCGCGGCGTCGGGCCTGCCCCGTGACGAGGTCTTCGTGACGAGCAAGCTGTGGATCGACTCGCTGTCGCGCGAGGCCGTGCGCCCCGCGTACGAGAAGAGCCTCGAGCTGCCTCGGGCTCGACCGCCTCGATCTGTACCTGATCCACTGGCCCGCACCAGGCCTGGGCCGGTACGTCGAGGCGTGGGAGGGGCTCGTCGCGCTGCAAGAGGCCGGGCTCGTCGGCGAGATCGGGGTCTCGAACTTCCAGCCCGCGCACCTCGACGCGATCATCGCGGCCACGGGCGTGACGCCGGCCGTGAACCAGGTCGAGCTGCACCCGGCGTTCGCGCAGCGCGCCCTGCGCGAGCGCCACCGCGAGCTCGGGATCGTGACCGAGGCGTGGAGCCCGCTGGGCCAGGGCACGGTGCTGGGCGACCCGGTCCTGGGGGCGATCGCCGACGCGCACGGCGTGACGCCCGCGCAGGTCGTGCTCCGCTGGCACCTGCAGGCCGGGACCGTCGCGATCCCCAAGTCGGTCACGCCCGAGCGCATCGCGGCGAACCTCGACGTGCTGGGCTTCGAGCTGTCGGCCGAGCAGGTCGCGGCGATCGACGGGCTCGATCGGACCGACGGCCGGATCGGGCCGGACCCGGACGCGTTCAACGGCTGAGCTGCTGCGCCCTGCGGCTGGGCCTGACGCACCTGCCGTAGCTGCCGCACCCGCGCCCGTCGCCGTCGCCGAGAAGTGAGTAGATGCCACTGATCCCCGCGGATCAGGGGCATCTACTCACTTCTCGGCAGGCCGCACGCCCCCAGCGCCCACCGTGCCGCCCGGGAACGCGTGCCGCCGAGCCCCCAGCACGATCCCCACGACCGGCGCCGCCAGCACTACCGTCGCCCACGGCAGCGCTCCGGACCCGCCCGCACCCAGCACCACGCCGCCCACGATCCCGCCGAGCGCGAGGGCACCGTTCCACGAGGTGACGAACGCGGACTGCGCGACGTCGGCCGCGGGGCCCGCAGCCCGCGCGAGCGCGGTCTGGAACAAGGTCCCGCTGCCACCGAACGCGAAGCCCAGCGCAGCGACCGCGGCGTAGACCGCGCCGGGGGAGCCCGCCGCGACCGCGAGCGTCAGGCCCGCGAGCCCCAGGAGCGAGGCGGCGAGGACCGTCATGACGCGCAGGTGCGTGTCGATCAGGGCACCGATCACGACGAGGCTCGCGAACGACGTCGCGCCGAGCACCGCGAGCAGCACCCCGGTCTGCGCGCCGAGCCCGACGTCCTCGAGGAACACCGCGACGTAGGTCGAGAACACGTTGTAGGCCAGGACCGTCAGGCCCGTCACCAGCACGACCGGCGCGACGCCGGGCAGCCGCAGCGCCCGCCCGATCGGCACCTGCGTCCCGCGCGGCTCGCCCGGGAAGTCCCGTACGCCCCAGCGCACCCACGCGGCCAGCCCGAGGCTGAGGATCGTCATGGCGCCGAACGCCCAGCGCCACCCGACGGTCGCACCCAGTGCCGTCCCCGCCGGGACGCCGAGGGCCAGCGCGAGGGGCGCCCCGCCCATCGCGATCGCGAGCGCCCGCCCCGCCTGCTCCGGTGAGGCGAGGCGCCGTGCGTACCCGGCGAGCAGGGCCCAGGTCAGCCCTGCGACGAGACCCGCCGCGAAGCGCGCGCCGAGCGTGAGCGCGTAGCTCGACGACACGGCCGTCACGGTGTTCGCGACCGCGAACCCTGCGATCGTCGTGAGCAGCAGGCGGCGCCGGGGCCAGCGGGCAGTCGCGCGGCTGAGGGGGATCGCGGCGACGATCGCCCCGATCGCGAAGACCGTGACGGTCTGCCCTGCGGCGCTCGCCGAGACCCCGAGGTCGGCGCTGAGCGCGGGCAGCACCCCGGCGGGCAGCACCTCCGTGAGGAGCGTGACGAACCCGGTCGCGGCCAGGGCGAGCAGGGGCAGCAGGGGGAAGCGGGGGCCCGACGGCGGAGCGTCCGCGGGTGCGCCGGTCCGGTCGGGGGGCGTGGTCGCCCGGGGCGACGCCGGCGCAGGTGCTCTCGGGGGCGCCGCCGTCTCTGCAAGGGCCAGGGGAGCGTCGGTCGACGGCTCGGTCGGAGTGATGCACGTGGTCATAGGGTTAGCATGAATGTCTGACATGGGTGTGAAGGTCAAGCCCGACCCGCGAGAGGGGTGCACCACATGCGCATCGGCGAGCTGTCCCGCCGCACCGGCACGGCCACACGCCTGCTGCGGTACTACGAGGAGCAGGGGCTCCTGACCCCGCAGCGCGAGGAGAACGGCTACCGCGAGTACGGCGAGCACCTCGTCGACCGGGTGCTCCAGATCCGGGGCCTGCTGGAGGTGGGCTTCCCGACGCGGATCATCGCCGAGCTGCTGCCGTGCCTCAACCAGCCCCGCGAGATCCACCTGCAGAACGCCTACCCGGACAAGATCGCGTTGCTCGAGGCTGAGCTGGCCCGGATGACCGAGCGGATCGGCACGCTCACGAGGAACCGCGACGCGATCGCGGACTACCTCGAGGCCATCAGGGTCGACGCGGCGCCGGCGGACGTGGCGCGCGAGCCGGCCGCACTCGCCGAGAAGTGAGCAGTCGCCCCTGATCCGCGCGATCCAGGGGCATCAACTCACTTCTCGGCGACCGGTGGCCGGGTTGCCGGGTGGGCACCCCGGCCGGACGCCCACGCCCACGCCACCTCACCGCAGCGGGTCGAACGCCCTGATCTCCTGCGGCACCGTCCCCGTCACGATCTGCTCGGCGAGCAGCCTGCCCGTCGCGGGCCCGAGCACGATGCCCCACATCCCGTGCCCGCCCGCGACGTAGACGCCGGGGGCCCGGGTCGCCCCGACCAGCGGCAGCCCGTCCGGGGTCACGGGCCGGGACCCGACCCACTCGTCGTGCCGGTCGTCGAGGTCGACCCCCTGGAACAGGTCGCGCACCGACGCGAGGATCGCGTCGATGCGCCGCGGCTGGAACGGCTCGTCGGGGCCGCGGAACTCCATGGTCCCGGCGATGCGGAACCGCCCCTGGTAGGGCGTGCACGCGACGCGGCGCGACGGCAGGTAGATCGGCTGCTCGACGGGCACGTCGGTCTTGACCGTGAACGAGTAGCCGCGCCCGGCCTGGACGAGCGTGCGCACGCCGAGCGGTCGCGCGAGACCGGGCAGCCAGGCGCCGGTCGCGAGGACCGCGACGTCCGCGACCACGGGAGCCCGACCGTCCACGAGCACCTGGACGCCGCGCCCTTCCCGGGCACGCAGCCCGGTGACGGCCGCGTCGGTCACGATGAGACCGCCGCGCGCGCGGACCGCGTCGCCCAGTGCGCCGACGAACGGCCCGGGCTCGATGAACCGCTGGCCCTCGAGGGCGTAGACCGCGCGCACGCGGTCGGTGAGCTGCGCAGGACGCCCGACGGCGTCGCTCGCGCCGGGTGCTCGGCCTGCGCCCGGATGGCATGCCCGACGGCGTCGCTCGCCCCCGGCGCTCGACCTGCGCCCGTGCGACGGACCGGAAAGGTGCGCGGCGCCGTCGGGCCGGTCGATGCGCCGCACTGGGACCACCTGCCCCGCGGCCTCGACCTGGGCGATCTCGTGGAGGAACGGCGCGGCCTGCCTCTCGTCCTCGAACCCGATGACGAACGGACCGGGCGTCGAGCGGGCGGCGACGCCGTGCGCGCTGAGCTCGTCGAAAGCGTCGAGCGCGAGCCGGTCGATCGGGGTGAGCGCCGCCATGGCGCGGTCCCACGCGCGCTGGGTCGCGTGCGCCGCGAACCGGGCGAGGAAGGACCACAGCCGCGGGTCGAGCCGCGCCGGGACGTGCAGGGGAGCGGCCGGGTCGAGCAGCGCCTTGGGGGCGTAGGTCCACAGCGTGGGGTCGGCGAGCGGCATGGCCATGCCGGGCGTGAGCCAGCCGGCGTTGCCCCACGACGAGCCGGCGGCGACTCCGTCGCGGTCCAGGACCGTGACGGCGACGCCCCGCTCCTGCAGGTGCCAGGCGGTCGCGAGACCCACCATGCCGGCGCCGACGACGACTGCCGTGCGGGGAGTGCGTGCACCGGGCGTGGTGGTGCGGGACGTGGTGGTCATCGGGGCTCCTTTGCCCTGGGACGAATTCGACCCGGCCTCGAGGATGCTGAGGCCGGGTCGTGGGAGACGGGTTGCGCCTCACGGTCAATGTTGGAGGGATCTTCGGTACGGTTCAAGGCAGGCGGTCTGATCTTCGGGAACTGATCGGTCCGGCGAACATCCTTCTGTCGTTATGGAGCGAAAGGGCGAGCATGCCGAACGAAGTTCGGGCCGGTGCGGCCCACGTCCAGGCCGCGGTCCTCGACGAGACCGACCGACGCATCCTCACGCTCCTCGAGGCCGACGCGCGGGCCACGAACAAGGCCGTCGCGGACGCCGTGGGGATCGCGCCGTCGACGTGCCACGCGCGCATCCGCTCGCTCCAGGATCGCGGGGTCATCCAGGGGTTCCGCACCGAGGTGGACCCTGCCGCCATGGGGCGCAGCCTCCAGGCACTCATCGCGATCCGCCTGCACTCGCACGCCCGCTCGGGGCTCACAGCGTTCCGCGACTACCTCGCAGGCCTGCCGAACGTCGAGGGCATCTACTTCGTGACGGGTGACCGGGACTTCATGGTGCACGTCGCGGTGCGTGATTCCTCCGCGCTGCGGGACCTGGTCGCGAGCACGCTGAGCGTGCGCCCCGAGGTCGCGGGCACGAGCACGACGCTGATCTTCGACTACCTGAAGCCCTGAGGGGCCCCGGTAGCGCGCTCGTCCAGCCCGTCGACGAACGGCGTCACGAGGTCCTCGACGCTCGCCCACACGTCGTCGAACGGCTCGCCTGCCTCGATCATGCGTGACGCCGAGTTCACGACCGCGTTGATCAGCGTCGCGGACCGTGCCACGTCCCGCGCGCCGAGCGTCTCCAGGGCGTCGCCGAGCGGTTTGAGCAGCTCGTCGTGCATGGCACGCGAGCCCTCCATGACGGCGCTCGGCGGGCCGGCGTTCGCGAGGGCCGTCGCGAGCGCGTGCTCTCCCTGGGCGACGAGCTCGAGGTTCGCCCACAGGTAGGCCATGACCCGTGAGCGGGCGTCGGGCGCCTCGTCCATGGCACGTGCGACCGTGGCCGACCAGCGGGGGAAGACGTCCTCGACCATGGCGCGCAGCAGGTCGTCCGCGGACCGGAAGTACTGGTAGACGCTCGGCCTGGCCAGGCCGGCACGCTCGGCGAGCGCCGTGAACGTGGGAGGCCTGCCCGTCTCCGCGAGGAGCGAGCGGGCGGCGTCGAGGAGGACGCGCTGCTGAGCGGCACGGTGCTCGGCGACGGTGGGTGCGCTGATGCGCGGCACGAACTCTCCTCAGGGACGGGCTCCCGGCCCCGTTGCGGGCCGGGAGCGGCAGATCAGACGGACAGTCTCCCATCCTCCATCTGCACCACGCGGTCGCAGTGCTCGAGGACGTCGTGGTCGTGGGTCACCATGACGGTCGCGACACCGTGCTCGTGCGTCTCGGCTGCGAGGAGCCGGACGATCTCGTGGCTGCGTGCACGGTCGAGCGCGGCCGTCGGCTCGTCGACGAGGAGCAGCGCGGGGGCAGTCACCAGTGCACGGGCGATGCCCACGCGCTGCCGCTCGCCGCCCGACAGCTCGTGCGGGCGCCGTCCCGCCTTGTGGCCCATGCCGACCTGCTCGAGCAGGGTCAGGGGGTCGCGCCCGGTGTCCTTGCGCCCCGCGACGTGCAGGGCGAACCGGAGCTGGTCGACGGCAGTGAGCGCGGGCAGCAGGTTCCCGGACTGGAACACGAACCCGATGCGCTCGCGTCGCAGCTGCGCCTGGCGGGCACCGCCGAGGGCCGAGACGTCGGCGCCGTCGATGCGGACCGCACCCTGGCTCGGCCGGGTCAGCGCCCCGGCGACCGCGAGCAGGCTGGACTTGCCGGCGCCCGAGGGGCCGAGGACGGCGAGCAGCTCGCCCGGGGGCACCGTGAGGTGGACGTGGTCGAGCGCGAGGACCGTCGAGTCCCCGTCGCCGAGGTTGAGCGAGACGTCGTCGAGCTCGAGGCCGGTCCGTGTCGGGGCCGAGGTCGCGGCGAGCTGCTGGGTGGGGTGCGTCATCGTTGGCCTCCGAGTGCCGCGAGGGGATCGACGTGGGAGATGCGGCCTACCGACGCGGCTGCGCCGACGAGACCGAGGCCGACGAGGAGCGCCGCGGCGAGTGCGAGCGGCCCGGCCTCGAGGGCGAAGGGCATGGGGGTCGACGTGAGGAGTGCGCCGAACCCCACACCCGCGGCCATGCCGACAGCGGTGGACACGACGAGGAGCACGGCGGCCTGCCCGAGGGCGTCCCGGACCAGGTAGGAGGTCGAGGCGCCCATGGCGCGCGCCACGGCGATCTCGTGCTTGCGCTGGATCGTCAAGACCGTGAAGAAGGCTCCCACGACGAGGGCGGAGATCGCGTAGAGGAAGACCTGGATGAGGTTGAGCGTGAGGGTCTCGGCCGCGTAGCCGGGCGACCCGTCGAACGACCCGGTCAGGGACACCGACATCGTTCCCGCCTCGGCGTCGCCTGCCGCCAGGTCGATGTCCGCCCCGTCGGTCGGGGCGAGCGCGACGGCGGTCGCCTCCTGGTACGCCTCGGGGCGGGTCTCGCCGCCGGGCACGGTGCCGGCGTGGATCTCCTGCCAGGTCGTGAGGGGAACGTACGCGACGTCGACGTGGCCGAACGTGTGCTGCCCCTCGAGCACGCCGACGATCGTGAGCTCGGTACCGAGCCGCTCGATCGTCACGGTGTCGCCGACGCCGAGCCCGAGCTCGGTGACGGTCTCGCTGACGACGATCCCGTGCGGGTCGCCCAGGACGTCCCCGGTCAGGAGGTCGTCCGTGGAGGGCGCGACGAAGGACGTGGGCTCGACGCCGAAGAGCGCGAGGTCGACGGCCTCTCCGCCCTGACCCTCGGCGTTGACGAGCTGGTTCCCGAACAGCGAGGCGTGCTCGACGTCGTCACGGGCCTCCCAGCGGTCCACCTGAGTGCTGTCGACCGTGCTGCGGGAGAACGCCGAGTCCACCGAGCTGTCCTCGGCGAACGCGAAGGCTGTCACGGGCAGCTTCTTGAGCCCTGAGACGCCGTCGTTGACGAGGCCTGAGGAGAGGCCGGACAGGAGGACGACGAGCAGTGCCACGAGGGCGACGACTCCTCCCATCAGGACGAATCGTGAGCGCGCGAACGACAGTTCGCGCCACGCGAGAAACATGGTGCTCCTTCCGGGCACCCCGACACCTTGCCGACGCACCGTCGGTAAGGATACCAACACGATGACGGGAACCTGTGCTCGCGGCGACGCGCGACGGGCCGGGCGCACCGCCACGGGGCAGAGAGTGGCCGGAGCGCCCACGGCCTGTCGGACCGAGAAGGGCCCTCGACGGCGGACAATTGTCGACGGGCACGACACGTCGGCCGCGCCCGTCCTGAACGGAGCAACATGTCCTCACGTGCCGATCTCTCGTCCCGCTGGCGCGTCGCGCCGTCGGTCCCCGCCGCGGCGGTCGTGTTCGTCGTCTACTGCGTGGTCGTCATCGGCCTCATGCGGTTCTCGGGCATCGGGTACGAGGACTTCTTCGACACGGCCGGGTCCACGATGCGCTCGGTCGTCCTGCCGCTCGGGGCGGGGGCCGTCTGGCTCGTCGCCTTCCTCGTCTGGGCGCGCTGGGACCACGTCTTCCGGGACGCTCGCCGCCTGCCGATGAGCTGGTTCCTGTGGATCCTGCCCGCCGTGATGGTCCTCGTCGCGGTCCTGCACCTCGTCGGGCTGGACTGGTCGCTGTTCGACCCCGGGCACCTGCTCGCGGTCCTGCTCGCGAGCCTGCTCGTCGGGTTCACCGAGGAGACGCTGTTCCGCGGTGTCGTCCTGCGCGCGATGCGCCAGGGCGACCGTTCCGAGGGCATGGCGATCCTGTGGACGACGCTGTGGTTCGGTGCCTTCCACCTGACCAACCTGCTCCTGAACGAGCCGGGTGCCGTCATCCAGATCTTCTTCGCGGCCCTCGCCGGGACGGGCCTCTACCTGGCCCGCCGCGGGACGGGCGCGATCGTGGTCGCCATGGCGCTGCACGCGCTCTGGGACTTCTCGACGTTCCTGGCCGGGGTCCACCCGTCCGACGCGGGTGCCATGCTCGCTGCGAACTTCCTCATCCCGATCCTCTACCTCCTCGCGGCCGTGACCCTCGTGGTGCTCGTCGTCCGCGACCGCAAGCGGCCCGCCCGGGAAGCGATCACGCCGGCCGAGGCTCCGGTGCCGAGCACGGGATCCTGACGGCGCCCCAGGCCTGAGGTGTCACGAGGCCGCCGCCCACGGGACCTCACCCCTCGAGCGCCCGCGCCTCCTTGTCCGGGGCGAGCCCCACCCGGGGGCGGTCCGCGCGCTGGGGGGCTCCGCCGTCGGGCTGGGTCTGCAACCACGCCCACGTGTCCGCGACCGTCTCCTCGACGGGCCGGTTGCGCAGCCCCGCCGCGACCGCGCGCGACACGTCGCCACGGTGCAGGGTGTCGTGCAGCTCGCCCGGCGGGAGCCAGACGGGCAGCTCGGTCCAGGGCGCGATGCCTGCGGCCTCGATCACGTCGGGCGCGGTCCAGCGCAGCTCGGCGCCGGAGCCGGTCGCAGCCACGCACGCGTCGAGCAGCTCGCCCATGGTCGCGTGCCCGCTCGGGCTCACGACGTTGAACGGCCCGCTCAGGCCCTGCACGGTCGCGTCGAGCGCGAACGCTGCGAGGTCGCGCGCGTCCACGTACTGCAGGGGGAGGTCACGCGGCCCCGGTGCGAGCACGGTCCCGCCCCGCGCGACGCGCTGCAGCCACCACGGCAGGCGCCCGACGTTCTCCCACGGCCCCAGGACCAGACCCGCGCGCGCGAGGATCGCGCGGTGCCCGAACGACTCCTCGACCGCCAGCTCGCCGCCGCGCTTGGCCCGCGCGTAGTCGACGTCGGCGCCGTCGTCGGGGGATGCCTCCACGACGGGCGCGTCCTCGCCGAGGCCTGCGCCCGTCGGGTACGTGTAGACCGACCGGCTCGACACGTACACGTACCGGCCCACGCGGTCGTCGAGCAGGCGTGCGGCGTCGCGCACCGCGCTCGGGGCCCACGACCACGTGTCGACCGCGACGTCCCACTCGCCCTCGGCCAGGGCGTCCAGGCCCCCGACGGCGGAGCGGTCGCCGCGCAGGTCCCGCACCCCGGGCGGGGCGTCGCGCGTGCCCCGGTGGAACACCGTGACGTCCCAGCCGCGGGCCAGGGCGTCGTCGACGACCGCCCGACCCACGAACTCCGTCCCGCCCAGCACCAGCAACCGCGTCCCGTCCGTCATACCCCCGACTCTGCCTGCTGCGGGCCGGGCGCGAAAGCCCCGACGCCCAGAGCAGAAGGCGTGGTGCGTGCGATAGTGACCGAGCCGCTCGCCGGGTGGTGGCGCCCGCGTGCGGGGCGCTCGACGAGGGGTGCAGGCAGGGAGGGGGGTCGGGGTGGTCGGTCCTCGGTTGCGGGTGCCGCTGTGGACGGTCGCCGTGGTGGCGGCCGTGCTCGTCGTCGCCGTCGGGTGGCTCCCGCTCGACGCGGCGAGAGGGCTCGCCGGACGGGTCGGGCCGATCCTGCTGTTCCTCGTCGCGATCACCGTCGTCGCGGAGATGTGCGCGGCCGCCGGCCTGTTCGACGCCGCGGCCTCCTGGGCCGTCCGGCTCGCTCGAGGCAGCCGGCTGCGCCTGTGGGGCCTCGTGGTGCTCCTCGCGTGCGCGTGCACGATCGTGCTCTCGCTCGACACCACGGCCGTGCTCGTCACGCCCGTGGTCCTGACCCTCGCGCGGCGCACCGGGAGCAGGCCGCTGCCCTTCGCGCTCACGGTCCTCGCGCTCGCCAACACCGCGTCCCTGCTGCTGCCCGTCTCCAACCTGACGAACCTGCTCGCGGCCCACCGGCTCGCACGGCTCGAGCCCGGCACCTCCTACACGGCGACCATGTGGCTGCCCGCGCTGGTCGTGATCGTCGTGACCGTCCTCTACCTGCTCGTGGCCCATCACCGGGACCTGCGCGGGACGTTCGACGCCACCGCGCCGACCGCCGAGCGGGACCCCGTGCTCCTGCCGCTCGCCGCGCTGGTGACGGTCGCGCTCGGCGTGTGCTTCGCCGTCGGGCTGCCTGTGGCGCTCGTCGCGCTGGCGGGGGCCGCGACGCTGCTCACCGTGACGCTCGTGCGCCGACGCGACCTCGTCGCCCCCGTCGGGGAGCTCGTGCCGTGGCGGACGGTGCTGGTCCTCGCCTCGCTCTTCGTCGCGGTCGAGGCCTGGCAGGTCCACGGGCTCGGTGACCTGCTCGCCCGGTTCGCCGGGACCGGGAACGGGACCGGTGACCTGCTCCAGGTCGCCGGGGCGGGAGCGGTCGCGGCCAACGCGGTCAACAACCTGCCCGCCTACCTCGCGCTCGAGCCCGCAGCAGCGGGCGACCCCGCGCGGCTCGCGGCGCTCCTCGTCGGGGTCGACGCCGGTCCGCTCGTCACGCCGTGGGCCTCGGTCGCGACCGTGCTCTGGTGGGTCCAGTGCTCACGGCACTGGATGGGCTTCCGGGAGGTCGGCTGGTGGCCGCTCGTGCGCCAAGGGCTCGTCCTCGCGCCCCTGACCGTGGTCGCCGGGGCGCTCGCGGTGGCGGCGGTCGCGTAGGCCGGTCCGCGGGGGGCCTCAGGCGCGCACGCCGATCCACAGGGTCCCGTGCGGCTCGAGCCCGATGCTGCGGTGCTCGACGAACCCGATCGAGCGCATCCCCTCGACCCTCGCCGGATCGACGATCGCGGTGAACAGCGGGCCCACGGCGGGCGAACCGTCCGGGGCGTGCCGGGCGCTCGCGGGCGCGTCGACGAGCCTGCGCAGCGCGTCGATCCGTTCCGCACCGGTGACGTCGGGGGCCACGGCAGACGCGACGAGGACGAGGCGCGGGCGGACGGCGTCGAGCGCGTCGGCGATCGCGGACTGCGCGATGCCGAGCGCCTGGCGGGTCGCGAGGCGGACCGGCTCGTCGTCGGCCGGCTCGTCGAGCGGGTCGACGCCGACCTCGCGGACCAGGACCTCGCGGAGCTCGTCCTCGAACGCGGGGACCTCGGGCGGCAGCCACACGGTCGTGGCGAGGAGACCGTCGGCGTCCTCGGCGACCCAGATCTCGCCCTGCTCGAGGATCCCGTGGCCCAGGACCAGGCGGGTCGCGGACGAGAGCTGCTCAGGGTCCACAGGGGCGTCCGGGCGCCCGTCCCCGTCGAGGTCGACCACGGGGTGGTCGGTCGTGAGCAGCCGGGCCACACCGGGCACGTCGATGAAGCGGGCGCGACGGACGGTCGCAGCGGGGCGCGTGGTGTCGGGCATCGGGTCTCCGGTCCTCGGGGAGATGGGGCTCGGGCCAGTCTGGCCCGGGTCCCTGTGAGGGGGCTGTGCGGAGCGCCAGGGCGGGGGCTCGCGGGGGCCCCGTGGCGCGCCCTCGCGGCGACCCCGAGGCGCCCTCGGGCGGCCGGCGCGCGCGATGATGGGGTGCGCCGACCGGTGCCCCCGCGGCGCACCCGACCGTGCCGAGGAGACCCCATGACCGTCCTGCGCTCGATCCTGCTCTTCGGCGCTGCCGCGCTCTTCGAGATCGGTGGTGCGTGGCTGATCTGGCAGGGCGTCCGCGAGCACAAGGGGTGGGTGTGGATCGGAGCGGGGATCGTCGCGCTGGGGCTCTACGGGTTCTTCGCGACCCTCCAGCCCGACGCGAGCTTCGGGCGGATACTCGCGGCGTACGGGGGCGTGTTCGTCGCGGGCTCGCTCGTGTGGGGCATGGCGGTCGACGGCTTCCGGCCCGACCGCTGGGACGTGACCGGTGCCCTGCTGTGCCTCGTGGGCGTCGCGGTCATCATGTACGCGCCGCGCGGGGCGTAGGGGAGTCCGCCGACGCACCCGATCTGTTGTCAGAGCTGGGCCGGGGCATACCCCGGCCCAGCTCTGACAACTGATCGATGACGAGTCCGCGGCACGTGACCCACGACACCCCGACCCCCGGGGAATAACACCGGCAGCCTCCCGGTTCTCCTCCAAGTACATGCAAATGCATCAACTTGTAGGACGAGGGAGCAACCCCCATGCAGTTCGGAATCTTCACCGTCGGCGACGTCACCACCGACCCCGTCACCGGTCGCACGCCCAACGACACCGAGCGCGTGCGGTCCATGCTCACCATCGCCAAGCACGCGGACGAGGCCGGCCTCGACGTGTTCGCCACGGGTGAGCACCACAACCCCCCGTTCGTCCCTTCGTCCCCCACGACGATGCTCGGCTACCTCGCCGGGCAGACGAAGAACATCATCCTGTCGACCTCCACGACGCTCATCACCACGAACGACCCGGTGAAGATCGCCGAGGACTACGCGATGCTCCAGGTCATCTCGGACGGCCGCATGGACCTCATGATGGGTCGCGGCAACACGGGCCCCGTCTACCCGTGGTTCGGCAAGGACATCCGTGAGGGCGTCAACCTCGCGATCGAGAACTACGCGCTGCTGCGCCGCCTCTGGGAGGAGGAGGTCGTGGACTGGCAGGGCAAGTACCGCACGCCGCTCCAGGGCTTCACGGCCACGCCGCGCCCGCTCGACGGCGTCGCGCCCTTCGTCTGGCACGGCTCGATCCGCACGCCGGAGATCGCCGAGCAGGCCGCCTACTACGGCGACGGCTTCTTCCACAACAACATCTTCTGGCCCATCAGCCACACGAAGCAGATGGTCCAGTACTACCGCCAGCGCTTCGAGCACTACGGGCACGGCCAGGCGGACCAGGCGATCGTCGGGCTCGGCGGCCAGGTCTTCATGCGCAAGAACTCGCAGGACGCCGTGCGCGAGTTCCGGCCCTACTTCGACAACGCGCCCGTCTACGGGCACGGTCCGTCGCTCGAGGACTTCTCCGCGCAGACCCCGCTGACGGTGGGCAGCCCGCAGGAGGTCATCGACCGCTACGGCGCCATGCGCGAGCACGTCGGCGACTACCAGCGTCAGCTCTTCCTCATGGACCACGCGGGCCTGCCGCTCAAGACGGTCCTCGAGCAGATCGACCTGCTGGCGGGCGAGGTCGTCCCCGTGCTCCGCAAGGAGATGGAGGCCAAGCGCCCCGCCCACGTCCCGAGCGACCCGCCGAGCCACGCCCAGCGCGTCGCGAAGGCCCGTGCCGAGGGCACGATCGCGGAGCAGGTCGTCGCGGCCGCCGACCACTGGACGGGCAAGACCGCAGAGGACGACATCGCAGCCGCCGAGGCCGTCGAGGGCACCGCGGACACCGCCCGCAAGGGCTCCGCGTTCGGTCTCTGACCGGACGCCCGCCCGGGGGAGACCCCGGGCGGCCGGGCCGCCCTCGTGGCCAGGGGCGGCCCGGCTCCTCAGCACCACCGGCCTCGAGAGCACCTCGCACCACCCGCCGCACGCATCGTGCGGCACACTCGAAGAACCCTCACGAACCAGGAGCACCACCTCATGACCGCTCGCCAGATCGTCGCGATCTCCGCCGGCCTCGGCCAGCCGTCCTCGACCCGCCTGCTCGCCGACCGTCTCTCCGCCGCCACGGTGGCCGAGCTCGGCGACCTGGGCGTGACCGCCGAGGTCACGACGGTCGAGCTGCGCGACGTCGCCCACGCCATCACCGACGCGATGCTCACGGGCTTCGCGAGCGGCGACCTCGCCGAAGTCATCGAGAAGGTCACGGGCGCCGACGCGCTCGTCCTGGTCACACCGCTGTTCACGACCACCTACTCGGGGCTCTTCAAGTCCTTCGTCGACATCCTCGACAAGGACTCGCTCCAGGGCATGCCCGTGCTGCTGGGCGCGACGGGCGGCACGTCGCGTCACTCCCTGGCCGTCGAGTACTCGATGCGCCCGCTGTTCACCTACCTGCACGCGGACGTCGCGACGACGTCGGTGTTCGCGGCCACGGACGACTGGGCCGCCGAGGGTGACAGCACGGACGGCGCGGGCCCGCTCCCGGCCCGCATCCGCAGGGCGGCCAAGGAGCTCGCGGGCACGGTCGCGGCCCGCGACCCGCGCACCACGACGGGCATGTTCGACGGCGTGCCCTCGTTCGCGCAGATGTTCGGCCAGTAGCCGCGCCGACCGGGTGAAAACGCGGTGTGACCCGCATCACTCACCCGGTCCGCGGTCTCCTTCTGGATGTGCGCCCGACGACGAGGCGCCGACAACCCACCACATCCAGAAAGGCACGTCCATGTCCACCCTCTCCGTCGACGGCCCGGCGATCTCCCGCCGAGGCTCCGTCTCCACCCACCTGAGCGACGCCGTCGACGCCCTCGCTCGCCTCCTGACCCGCTGGTCCGTCCCGGCGCTGCGGGTCTCGCTCGGACTGGTCTTCCTCGGGTTCGGGATCCTGAAGTTCTTCCCCGGGGCCAGCCCGGCCGAGGTCGTCGCCGAGCGCACGATCGACACCCTGACCCTCGGGCTGGTCCACGGCTCGGTCGCCGTGATCGGCACGGCGGTCGTCGAGTGCTTCATCGGGATCACGCTCGTCACGGGGTACCTGCTGCGCGCGGGGCTCGTGGTCATGGCCGGCGCGTTCGTGGGCATCCTCGCCCCGACGGTCCTGTTCTTCGACGAGCTGTTCGGCTCGGGCATGACGCTCCTGGGGCAGTACGTGCTCAAGGACGTCGTCCTGGTCGCTGCGGCGACGGTCGTCGGGGCCTACGCGCTCGGGGCCCGGCTGCGTCGCACGAGCTGAGCGACCCGCCGACCAGAAGCACGCACCACCAGATGCCCCACCGCACGCACCACGAGAAGCGGCGGACGGGGGTCACGGACGCACCGTGACCCCCGTCCGTCGCTTCTCGTCGTGGGGTGCCCCGGGCACGGGGGAGTCGGCCCCCCCGGTCCCCGGCCCCCCGCCCGAGCGCACCACCGAGCAGCCGCCGGTCGGGCCGCAGCGCGAGGGGCACCGCGACCGCGGCCGCCGTCAGGACCCACGCCGAGTAGTCCAGCCCGAGGAACGCCCAGATGCTGCCGTGCATCGCGGCGACCGCGAGCACGAACGGGATCCGCGTGACCCGGATCGCGAGCCACAGGGGCGCCGTGAGCTCGAGCGCGAGCGCCCCGCCCGCGAGGGCCTGCGTGAGCACGGGCTGGTCCGCGACGGTCTGGACCCACCGGGCGCCGAACGGGGACCCGCCCGCTCCCTGGCGCAGCACCCAGGACATGTTGTCGCTGAAGACCCACTCGGTGCCGCTGTGCCGCAGCTTCTGCGCGCCGGTCAGGAAGTACACCGTGGCGAGCGTCGCGAGGGCGGCCCGCGGTGGCCATCCCCAGGCCGAGCCACGCAGCGTGGTGCGCGCGGGGCGTGGTGGCTCGGTGGTGAGCAGCAGCGCGACCGCGACCGTGACGGTCAGGACGTCGTTGTGCAGCACCTTGCCCGAGCTGCCCCACAGGGCGGTGAGCGCGGTGTAGGCGCACCACGCGAGCACGAACCCGGCACGCCCCCTGCGGTGCGCGACGACGAGCGCGACGCCCGTGAGCCCCGCGACCTGGACCGCGACGAGCAGCCACGCGGGCGGGGTCAGGGCCAGCCAGCCCATGACGTTGCCGTGGTCGGTGAGCGCCGCGGGGCGGCGGGCGATCGCGGTCCAGTCGCGCGTGGCCAGGCGCAGACCGATCACGAGCGCGAGCAGCGTGCGGACCTCGAGCAGCCGGTGCGCGGGGCCGGGGGCGAGCAGCGCCCGGTCGACGGCGAGCGCGGCCCGGCGCAGCGACGACCCGGCGCCGCCGCTCACGGTGTGACGTCCAGGACCGTCTCGCGGGACCGCTCGACCCACTGGTCGGCCCCCGCGGGCAGGGTCCGCACGGTGCGCTCGAGCCGCACCGAGCGCACGGCCCGGGGGTCGATCCCGGCCAGCCCCAGCCAGGCCGTCACCATCTCCCGACGCCGGTCGGGCGCGGCGCCCGCAAGGTCTTGGTACTGGCGGGTCGTGGTGGCGAGGGGGGCGGCGCGGTCGGCCGGCCGCACGACGACGTCCCCCTCGGCGGTCGCGGCCACCAGGTCGAGGCTCACCGTCGTACCCGTGCGCACCTCGCTGAAGAGTCGGTACGCCGTGAACGGCCACAGCTCGGCCTCGGCGGCGGCGGTGAGCAGGAGAGCGAGGACGAGCCCGTAGGTCACGAGGCGTGCGCGGCGCCGGCCGGTCGGCGGGGCGGCGGGGGCGGCCGCTGCGCGGGTCGCCGCGTCGGGCCAGGGCGCCGCCCACGACGGCCGACGGCTCTGCGCGGTGCGCGCGTCGTTGCGGAGGGTCACGTCTCGACCCTCCCAAGGGGCAGGGGGGAGGGACATCGGCCCGACGGCGGCTCCCACCTCGGCCCGTGGGTGCGGTCCGCGCGGGGCGGGTTCAGCCCGGGGGCTGATGCGCCGTCGTCGGGCCTCCCGATCCCCGCCCCGGGCGCCGCAGGGCCTCCTCGGGCGCGCTCGCGCCCTGCGTGCCACGCTGGGCGCATGCCCGACCGGGACGACGACGCGTCAGCCACGCCCCCTCCGACGGCGCCCGCTGCACCGGGCCCGCCCGACGCCCCCGCGCTCCGCACGCTGCTCGAGCTCTCGCTCCCGGCCGTGCTGATCGGGATCGTCGCGGCGGTCGTGCTGTGGGCGCTCGACAAGGCGTCCGCAGCGGTCGAGGACGTCCTGTGGACGGACCTGCCGGGCGCGCTGGGCGTGGACCCCGACGCGCGCTGGTGGATCTTCGCGATGCTGACCGGCGCGGGGCTGCTCGTGGGCCTGGTCGTGTGGCTCGTGCCGGGGCACGGAGGTCGCGACTCGGCGACGACCGAGCTCATCGCGCCCCCGCTGCCGCTGCACGTCCTGCCGAGCCTCGTGATCGTCACGGTCCTGGGGCTGGCCGGCGGCGTGAGCCTGGGCCCGGAGAACCCGATCATCGCGATCAACACCGCGCTGCTCGTGGCCGTCGTCGCGCGGCTGTGGCCCAAGGTCCCCACCGACCTCGTCGTGATGCTCGCGGCGTCGGCGACGATCGGGGCGCTGTTCGGCACCCCGGTCGCGGCCGCACTCGTGTTCACCGGGGTCGTCGCGGGCTTCCGCAGCGGGGGCCCGCTGTTCGACCGGTTGTTCCTGCCGCTCGTCTCGGCCGGTGCGGGGGCCATCACCATGGACGCGTTCGGGCGCCCGTTCGCCGCGATGGACCTGCCCGACCTCGGCATCCCGGATATCGGCGACGTGGGGATCTCCCTCCTGATCGCGACCGCCGCGGCGGGCCTGGCGCTGCTCGGGGTCCTCGCGTTCCCGCACGTGCACCGGTTCTTCCACTCGATGCGCAACCCCGTGCTCTACGTGACGCTCGGCGGCGTGGTGCTGGGCGTCCTGGGGGCGATCGGCGGGCCGCTCACGCTGTTCAAGGGGTCCGAGCAGTCGTTCGAGCTCGTCCAGCAGCGTGCGGACCTCTCGACGTGGAACCTGGTGCTCATCTTCGCGATCAAGCTCGTCGCGCTCGTGGTCGCCGCGGCCGCAGGCTTCCGGGGAGGGCGGATCTTCCCCGCGGTGTTCATCGGGGTAGCGGCCGGCGTCACGGTCAACGCCGCGCTGCCGGGGATCCCGCTCGGTCTCTCGATCGCGAGCGGGGTGCTCGGGGTCGTGCTGGCCGTGGGACGCGACGGGTGGGTCGCGCTGTTCGTCGCGGTCGCGGTCGTGGGGGACGTGGGCGTCCTGCCGTTGCTGTGCATCGCGATCCTGCCCGTGTGGCTCCTGGTGCGCAGCGCGCCCGAGATGCTGGCTGCTCCCGAGACGCTCACCGCGCTCGCGGCCGCGTCCGAGGAGGCCGCACCGACGGGCGAGGGGCGCCCCGCGCCGACCGAGGGGTCTGGACGCCCCGACGCCTCCTGACCTCGCGGGTCCCCGGCGCGCGTGCCGACCGGGCTGAGCCGCCTCACTCCCACCCCGCGCGCGAGTCCTCGTGCATCTCGGGACACGTCCCGCCGGGCTCGATGACGGCCTCGAAGTGCCACATCTCGTTCGCGTAGGTCCGGCACAGGCCCAGCTCCGCGCCGTGCTCGCCGAGCCAGAGCGCGCCGTCGGTCGCCCCGACGTCGATCGCCGTGCCCGCCACGTGCGCCGAGGCCTCGGGCGGCAGGACCCATCTCTTGGCCTCCTCGAGCGAGCCGCGCTTGCGGACCACGTCCTCCACGACCCGCGCCTGCTCCTCGGCCGACCGCCACCCCGAGACGAGGGTCAGCTCGATCCCGTCCTCGGCCGCGAGCGCCTGCGCCTGCTCGAACCGGCGGAGCAGCTCGGGGTCGAGGCCGGTCGCGGGTGCCTCGGCCTGCGACCGGTCCGCCTCCCCGGTCCTGACCGGGTCCGCTCCTGCGCCACGTCCCGCCCCGGAGACGGCCCCGGACGACGGGGCGTCGGGGACCAGCAGCCGGTACGCCGAGACCCCGCCCGCGACGAGCGCGGCGACGACCACCGCGGCGTACACGCGGTCCGCGGGAGTCCGGCGCCGACGAGCCGAGCCCGCCGACGAGCGGCCGGACGGCCACGCCCGACCCGACCGGGCTCGCGGCCCGCCACGTCGCGCAGGTCGTGGGCCCGGGGCGCCCGGGCCTGGCACGAGCGAGTCGAACGCCGGCGGCGAGGGTGAGGGCACGGTGCTCGGCGGCGCCGCAGCGGCCGGCCGAGCCAGGGGGGCGCCGACGGGAGGAGGGGGAGGGGGAGGGACGTCGAAGGTCATGTCTCGACCCTCGCCGCGCGCCCCTGCCCGGGGCATCGCCCCCCAGTGCCGTCGTGGCCCTCGCCGCAGGGCGCGTCGCACCCGGGTGCGTTCGTCCCCGGGACGGACACGCCGCCGTCGGACACCAGCCCCAGGGCGGACTCGCCGCGACGACCTCCCTGGCTACGGTGGGAGCGTGCAGCCCACCCGCCGAGCGCCCGTGTGGGCCCAGGACCTCCTCGTCGCGCTCGCGGTCGGGCTGGTCTGGTTCGGCGGAGTCTGGTTCATGTACCAGGGGGACTACTGGATGCCCCGGGACATCCGGTCGTACTGGTGGACCGGGGCCTGGCTCGTCCTGACGCTGGCCCTGAGGAGGGCCGCGCCTGGTGGGGTCTTCTGGGGCACCGTGGTGTTCTACCCGCTCTTCCAGGACGACGCCCTGAGCAACCAGTTCCATCTCGTCCCGCTCCTCGTCGCGGGCTTCGGCGCGACCCGCGAGGGGGCGGTCCCCCCTCCGCTCGCGGCGATCGGTGTCGTCCTGTCGGGCTGGTCGCTGCACATGAGCAGCCTGCACTGGTACGGGTACTGGGAGCTCATGAGCATGTCCTCGCCCTCGGGGATCCTCACCACGGTCTCCCTGGCGCTCGCGGCCGTGGCGCTCGGGTGGATGGTGCGGCGCATCGCCGTGACGGGCGAGGCCCTGCGCGAGCGCAACGAGGAGCTCACGGCCCTGCAGGGGGTGCTCGCCCAGCAGGCCGTGCACGCCGAGCGCACGCGCATCGCGCGCGAGCTGCACGACGTCGTCGCGCACCACATGTCCGCGATCGTCGTCCGGGCGCAGGCCGCGGACCGCGTCGCGCCCAACCAGCCCCAGGCACCGGCTGAGGCTGTCACCTGGATCGCCGAGGAGGGCAAGAAGGCGCTGACCTCGATGCGCTCGGTCGTGCACGTGCTGCGCCGCGAGACCGGGGAGGCGCTCGAGCTCGCCCCCGCCCCCGCGCTCGACGACGTCCGGGCCGCGGCCGCGCGCCTGACCGAGGCCGGCCGGGAGGTCGAGCTCGACCTGCCCGACGACCTGGGCGACCTGCGGCCCGAGGTGAGCCTCGCCGTCGTGCGCATCGCCCAGGAGGGGCTGACGAACGTGCTGCTGCACTCGCTCGCCCCGCGCCTGCGCCTCGAGGTCGTCGCGACGCCCGGGTACGTGCGCGTGGCCGTCCGCGACCCCGGGCCGCCCCTGCCCGACAACCCCGACCTGCACGGCGGCAACGGCCTGCTGAACATGCGCGAACGAGCCCTGTCCTGCGGCGGCACGCTGTCCGCAGGACCCGACCAGAGCGGCGGCTGGCGCGTCCAGGCCGTCCTGCCACGGGAGACCCCATGAGCCACAGCCCCGTCCCGTTCCCCCGCCCGGAGGACGGGCGCCCACCGGCCCCCGCCACCCTGCACGTCGTCGCGGAGAGCCGCCCGTTCAGCAGGCCCGTGCGCGTCGTCGTGGTCGACGACCAGGCGACCATCCGCCTGGGCCTGCGCATGATCCTCGACAACGAGCCCGACATCACGGTCGTGGGCGAGGCCGCCGACGGCGTCCAGGGCGTCCGCATGGCCCGCGCCCTGCTGCCCGACGTCGTCCTCATGGACGTGCGCATGCCCCACCTCAACGGGATCGACGCGGCGGCCCAGATCTCCGCCGACCCGGCGCTCGCGGGCGTGCGCACGCTCGTCCTGACGACGTTCGACGACGACGAGTACGTCTACGGCGCGCTGCGGGCCGGGGCTGCGGGGTTCCTGCTCAAGGACGCCGACCCCGAGTCGCTCGTGAGCGCGGTCCACCGCGTGCGGGCGGGCGACAGCCTGCTCGACCCCGGTGTCACGCGCCGGATCATCGAGCGGTACGTCGAGCTCTCCGACTGGCACGCGGGCTCGGGCGTCGCGAGCGCTCCCGGCGGTGCGTCGGGGCTCGAGCTCGCGACCCCGCGCGAGCGGGAGGTGCTCCTGGCCGTCGTGCGCGGCCTGTCCAACAAGGAGATCGGGGACGAGCTCTTCCTCTCGGAGGCGACCGTCAAGAGCCACGTGCGCTCGCTGCTGACCAAGGTGGGGCTCACGAACCGCGTCCAGCTCGTGATCCTCGCGTACGAGGCCGAGGTGGTGCGGCCGGGGAGGTGAACGGGTGCCGACGGGCCGGCGCGGCGTAGGCTTTCCCGGGGGCTCGGCCCGGGCCCACCACACCTTTCCCGAAGGACACAGGCAGCACCATGGTCAACCTCGCGTACGTCATCGCCGGATCGGAAGCCACCGGGGGAGCCGGCATCCAGGCCGACCTCAAGACGTTCCAGGAGCTGGGCGTCTACGGCGTCGGGACCCTGACGTGCATCGTGTCGTTCGACCCGAAGAACGACTGGGGCCACCGGTTCGTGCCGGTCGAGCCGCAGGTCATCGCGGACCAGTTCGAGGCCGCGACCAGCACGTACGACCTCGACGTCGTGAAGATCGGCATGCTCGGCACGCCTGCGACGATCGACGTGGTGGCCGAGTCGCTCGCGAGCCAGCGCTGGCACCACGTGGTCCTCGACCCGGTCCTGATCTGCAAGGGCCAGGAGCCGGGCGCGGCCCTCGACACCGACACCGCGCTGCGCGAGAAGATCCTGCCGTTCGCCACGGTCATCACGCCCAACGTGTTCGAGGCCAAGATCCTGTCCGGCATGGAGAGGATCGAGTCGGTCGACGACCTGGTCGAGGCCGCCGAGCGCATCCACGCGCTGGGCCCGGACTTCGTGGTCGTCAAGGGCGGCGTCGAGCTGCCCGGCCCGGACGCGGTCGACGTGCTGTTCGACGGTCAGGAGATCACGGTCTTCTCGGTCCCCAAGGTGGGCGAGGAGCGCGTGAGCGGCGCGGGCTGCACGTTCGCTGCGGCCATCACCGCGGAGCTCGCCAAGGGCAACGACGTCGAGCGCGCCGTGGGCGTCGCGAAGCAGATGGTCACCGAGGCGATCGAGGCGCGCGTGAGCTCGCACGCGCCGTTCGACACGGTGTGGCAGGGCGCGTACACGGACTGACCCGGAACGGGGAGAGTAGGGCCGTCGCACCCCGGCCCGACGACGTCACGCGCCCGGGCGAGGTCTCCTCGCCCGGGCGTCGCGCTGCCCGGGGAACCGACCGCTCCACGGGCCGCGCACCCGCAGTCCGGGAGCTCCTCGCAGGCCGCCCCGGACCGCCCACCAGGCAGACGCGTGGACGCGCCGGGACCGGGAGCACTTAGGCTTCCGACCTGTGAGCGACAACCTTCCCCCCGAATCCACCGACGGCAACGGCCGCACGGGCGCCCGGCACGAGGTCCCGGCGCCGCTGCGTGACGACGTCCGCCTCCTCGGCCGACTGCTCGGCACGGTCCTGACGGAGACGGGGGATCCCGCGCTGCTCGACGACGTCGAGCACCTGCGCGAGCTCTCGATCCGCGCGTACGGCGAGCACGCCGACGCCGCGCTCGAGGAGGCCGAGCGCCTCGTCGAGAGCTTCAGCCACGAGCGCGCCGAACAGGTCGCCCGTGCGTTCACGGTCTACTTCCACCTGGCGAACCTCGCCGAGGAGCACCACCGGGTGCGCGTCCTGCACGAGCGCGAGGCCGAGCTGGCCCCGTCCGTGGTCGACGACACGCTGCCCGAGGCCTTCACGCAGCTCGCGGACGAGGTCGGTCACGCCGAGGCGCTCGCCCGGCTCCAGCGGCTCGAGTTCCGCCCTGTCCTCACGGCCCACCCGACCGAGGCCCGCCGTCGGGCGGTGTCCGCCTCGATCCGTCGCCTGTCCGCGCTGCTGACCGAGCGCGACGACCTGCCGGCAGGCGGCGCGTCGCTCGCGGAGAACGAGCGCAGGCTCCTCGCCGAGATCGACGGCCTGTGGCGCACGTCCCCGATCCGCGCCGCGAAGCCCACCCCGATCGACGAGGTCCGCACCGCGATGAGCGTGTTCGACGCGACCCTCTTCTCGGTGTTCCCCACCGTCTACCGCCGCCTCGACGACTGGCTCCTTGCCGACAAGGCCGGCCACGACCGTCCGCTCGCCGCACCGTTCGTGCGCCTGGGCACCTGGATCGGCGGCGACCGCGACGGCAACCCGAACGTCACGGCCGAGACCACGCGTCAGGCCGCGGCCATCGCGGCCGACCACGCGCTCCGGGCCCTCGAGCAGGCGGCCCAGCGGATCGGGCGCACGCTCACGCTCGACGAGCAGGGCACGCCCGCGTCCGACGGCCTGCGCTCGCTGTGGCAGAAGCAGCGTCAGCTCTCCGAGGCCATCACGGCCGAGGCCGCGTCCGAGTCGCCCAGCGAGCCGCACCGCGCGGTCATGCTCGTCGTGGCGCGCCGCGTCGCGGCGACGCGCCTGCGCGACGCCGACCTCGCCTACCAGACGCCCGAGCAGCTCGAGGCGGACCTCAAGGTCGTCCAGGACTCGCTCATCGCGGCGGGCGCGCCCCGCGCGGCCTACGGCGACCTGCAGCAGCTCGTGTGGCAGGTCCAGACCTTCGGGTTCCACCTGGCCGAGCTCGAGGTCCGCCAGCACTCGCAGGTCCACGAGGCAGCCCTCGCGGAGATCGCGGAGCACGGCGTGCACGGTCAGCTGTCCGACCGCACGCGCGAGGTCCTCGACACCTACCGCGCGATCGGCTCGATCCAGCAGCGCTACGGCATCCGCGCCGCGCGCCGCTACATCGTCTCGTTCACGCAGAAGCCCGAGCACCTGGCTGCGGTCTACCAGCTCGCCGAGCACGCGTTCGACGGCGCGGACGACGCCCCGGTGATCGACGCGATCCCCCTGTTCGAGACCTTCGCCGACCTCGAGGCGAGCGTCGAGATCCTCGAGGCCTCGCTCGAGCTGCCCCAGGTCCAGCGCCGGCTCGCCGAGAACGGCCGCAAGGTCGAGGTCATGCTCGGCTACTCGGACTCCTCCAAGGACGTCGGCCCGGTCTCGGCCACGCTCGCGCTGCACTCCGCGCAGAGCCGCATCGCCGAATGGGCGCAGCGCCACGAGATCAACCTGACGCTGTTCCACGGTCGTGGTGGGGCGCTCGGGCGTGGCGGAGGCCCCGCGAACCGCGCCGTCCTTGCCCAGCCCCCGGGCTCGGTCGACGGCCGCTTCAAGCTGACCGAGCAGGGCGAGGTCATCACGGCCCGCTACGGCGACGCGACGATCGCCGCCCGGCACATCGAGCAGGTCGCGGCCGCGACGCTGCTCGCCTCGGCGCCGTCGGTCGAGCGCCGCAACGCCGAGGCCACCGCGCGCTTCGCCGACGTGGCCACCGCGCTCGACGCGTCGTCGCGCGAGCACTTCCACGCGCTGGTCCGCAGCGAAGGGTTCCCGCAGTGGTTCTCCGAGGTGACCCCGCTCGAGGAGGTCGGCCTGCTGCCGATCGGCTCGCGCCCGGCCCGCCGCGGACTGTCGGTCGAGTCGCTCGAGGACCTGCGCGCCATCCCGTGGGTCTTCTCGTGGTCGCAGGCCCGCATCAACCTCGCCGGCTGGTACGGCCTGGGCACCTCGCTCCGCGAGTTCGGCGACCTCGAGCGGCTGCGTGAGGCGCACCGCGACTGGCCGCTGTTCGCGACGCTCATCGACAACGTCGAGATGTCGCTCGCCAAGGCCGACGAGCGGATCGCGGAGCGCTACCTCGCGCTCGGCGACCGCGACGACCTGGCCGAGAAGATCCTCGAGGAGCTTCGCCTGACGCGCGAGTGGGTCCTCAAGATCTCGGGCAGCGAGTGGCCGCTGGCCGGCCGCCGTGTCCTGGGCCGCGCGGTCCAGCTGCGCAGCCCGTACGTCGACGCGCTCTCGCTCCTCCAGCTGCGCGCGCTGCGCGGCCTGCGCTCGGGTGCCGAGGGCCAGTACAAGGACGGTCTGCAGCACCTGCTGCTGCTCACGGTCAACGGCGTCGCGGCGGGCCTGCAGAACACGGGCTGACCTCTCGCTGGCCGGCGGTGCCGGTGCCGAGCCGGTGCCGAGCTGGTGCCGAGCATGCGGTTGGCGTTCGTTTCGACCCGGAAACGGACGTCAACCGCATGCTCGGGCAACGCCCACCGCATGCTCGACGACGGAGCGGTTGCTTCGGCGCACCACCCGCCCACCGCACCCGGCCGACCGGGGCGAGCTGCGCCGTCGGGCCGCTCAGCCCAGGCGCGAGCGCAACCAGGCGATGTCCGGGCCCATGTCGCCGTGCGTCTCGCAGATCACGGGCGCCCCGGCAGACGCGATGACCGCGACGAGCTCGTCGGGCGGGATGAGGCCGTCGCCGAAGTGCGCGTGGCGGTCCGCCCCCGAGTCGAACGTGTCGCGGCTGTCGTTCGCGTGCACCAGGTCGATCCGACCCGTCACGGCCCGGACCCGGTCCGCGGCGGTGGTCAGGTCGATCCCGCCCGCCCAGGCGTGGCACGTGTCGAGCGTGAACCCGACCTGGTCGCCGCCCTCCGCGGCCCCGATCGCGTCCCACAGCCGCCCGATGCTCTCGATCGTGCGGGCCATCGACCTGGCCCCGCCCGCGGTGTTCTCGATCAGGACGGGGACCTTGGCGTCGAGCGCGTCGATCGCCTTGCGCCAGTTGTCGTAGCCGACCTCGACCTCGTCGTTCGCGGTCACGTGGCCGCCGTGCACGATCACGCCCTTGGCACCGATCTCTGCCGCGCCGTCGACGATCTTCTGGAGCGACTTGCGGCTCGGGATACGGATGCGGTTGTTGGTGCTCGCGACGTTGACGACGTAGGGCGCGTGCACGTAGATGTCCAGATCCGCGGCCGCGGCGTCGGCGCGCAGGGCCTCGGCCCCGCCCGGGTAGGTGAACTCGGCGCCCTTCCAGCCCTGCGGGTCGCCCAGGAAGACCTGGACCTGGTCGGCGCCGATCGCGCGTGCCTGGTTGACGGCGTCGGCCTGGTCGACGTGTGCTCCGATTCGCATGAGGCCCACGCTACGTGCAGCGGGGGACGCCCGGCGCGGTGAGCCCGCACCCGAGGGCCTGCGGCCTGCCCGACGGCGCGCGGTACCCGCGTGGTGGTGAGCCGGCCCCGCCGCCGGCGCCGGAGCCCGTCAGACGAGTGCCGCGAGCGCGTCGAGCCGGCCCTTCCAGAACTCCTTGAGCGGCGGGACCTCGTCGACCGTCGGCACCCCCGAGTAGCTCACCGTGACCCGGGTCCGGGGCCCGCCGGCCACGCCCGGGTTCGCCGCGTCGAAGGTCAGGAGCACCCGGCGCGCGCGACCGGTCGCCCCACCCACGGCCTCGGTGGGCCAGCGCAGGCGCACCGACCGGTCGATCGTCCGCCCGACGACGTCCAGGTCACCCGCGACCCCGACGTCCGCCAGGGCGGGACCCAACCACGTGGCGCGAGCGCCGTCGTCGGACACGAGGGCGTAGACCGCCGCGGGCGCCGCGTCCACGGTCCTGGTGACCGAGACGTCGAACGTCCCGTCGGCCCGCTGCCCGGGCTCGCGCATCCCGCGCTCCTGCTCGTAGGCGACCGTGAGCGACTGCGCCCACCACGCGTCGACCCCCTGGTCCTCGACGAGCCAGGTCGCGATCCGGGTGTGCGTCCACCCGGTCGCGCCCTGCGCGTCGAGGAGCTCGAACCAGGCTGCCCGGGGCTGGCCCGTCGCGGCCACGACCGCGTCGTCCCCGACCGTCTGCGTGCTGCGTCGTGTGACCATGCGACCACGCTACGGCGCGTCCCCGGACGCGGCATGATGGACGCATGGCCATCTTCGCTTTCTCCGTCGCCCCGCTCGGTGCCGGCGAGTCCGTCACGGACTCCGTCGCCGAGGCCGTCCGCATCGTCCGTGCCTCGGGGCTGCCGAACAGGACGACGTCGATGTTCACCGAGATCGAGGGCGAATGGGACGAAGTCATGGACGTGGTCAAGCGCGCGACCGAGGCCGTCGGCGCGGGCGGGCACCGGGTGTCGCTCGTCCTCAAGGCGGACATCCGCCCAGGTCGGACGGGGGAGCTGACGGGCAAGGTCGAGCGCGTCGAGGAGCGCCTCGCGCGCGACTGAGCGTCGTGCGCCGCCTTCGTCCCACAGGGTGAAACGGGCGTTTACGGGGTGCACTCACGGGCGTCGTAGGCTATGCGGCAACGCCGCCGTCCCGGGCAGCGTTCGAGGCTGGACCACGAGCCGTGTCACAAGTCGCAGGAGACCACGATGCCCCTCTTCGAGGTGGACGCCGAGCGTCCAGTTCTCGTCCGCCCGTCGCAGCCGGCGGGTGGGGGGTTCGGCACGGTCGCGCAGCGCGTGGTCGACGGTCACCTGGACGGTCTGCTCGGTGAGCAGATCTTCCCCGTGCGGCAGGGCTCGTCGGTCGAGGAGCCGCATCTCCTGGCCCTGGACGCGGCCGGGCTGCCCGTCGTCATCGAGGTCGTCGCCGAGCTCACCGAGGAGACGCTCACCCGGGCCATGAACCATGCGGGCCGGGCCGGCCAGCTCACGCGCGCCGAGCTCGCGAGCCGCTACGCCGGCGGCGCCGGGCGCTTCCAGCAGGACGTCTCGACGTTCTACGACAACGTCCCGCTGACCCGCTCGCAGGCGACGTCGCGCGCCACGGGGGCCCGCCTGATCGTCATCTGCTCGAGCGCGGAGGACGGGATCGTGGACGCCCTCGACTTCCTGCGCCAGCCGGGGTCGTCGGTCTCGGTCCTCAAGCTCGGTGTCATGCACGGGGCGGACGGCCGCCGGTTCGTCGACGTCTCGCCCCTCGTCCCCGAGCGTCGGTCCCGCTCGACGGTCCCGGCGGCCCCGCCCCGCCCCGAGGTCGGTACCCGGTCCGCGGCGGCCACGGCCGACTTCGCGGAGGGCGTCGCGGTGGGCCGCGCGCTGACGGGCAAGCTGCCGATCGTCACGCAGCGCTCGCGCGCGGACCGTCGCCGCGGCACCGACCTCTCCGTCGCGGACACGGTCTACGGCTCGACCGCAGGCTCGATGGTCGAGACGGGACGCCTCGAGCCCGTCCTCGAACCGCTCGCCCCGGCGCCCCCGGTACCCCCGTGCCCGCACCTCCGGCCGCCCCGGACCTCGCGCTGAGCGTCCCGCCCGTCGTCCCCGACCCGGTGCCCAGCCTGCTGCCCGAGCCGCCCACGGTCCCACCCGTCCCGCTGCTGGCGAGCCCTCCGCTGGACGAGGCGTCGGAGCAGGGGCGCTACTCGTCGTCGTCGGCGTACTCCAGCCCGCCCGACGACGCCCTGTCCTCACGCACGCCCAGCCGCTCCTCGATCCTGACGCGCGAGTCCATCAGGACCCGCGAGTCGATCCGGACGCGCGAGTCGGTGCTGACGCGCGAGTCGTACCAGGCCGAGGAGCCCGCGTACGACCCGTTGTCCTACCAGCCGCCCGCGAACGTCCCGGTGGTGGACGCCCTGAGCACGATCGACCCGCTGGGTCAGGACCTGGTGCCGTCCCCGCCGCCCGCGTCCGCGTCGCCCCTCGACGACGACCCGGACGACGACCCCGACCTCCACGCGCTCGCGCGGTCGTTCGGCACCCCGGTCTCGCTCGTCTGGTCGCGCCCGCGTCGCGGGCAGCGCTTCGAGGCGGTCCTGTACCCGGACGGCTTCATCGAGCTGACCGACGGCGCCCGCTTCCGTCACCCGGACGCGGCGGCGATCGCGGTGTCGGGGACCGCGACGGCCGACGGGTGGAGCGTGTGGCGTCTGGGTGACGGCGGGCCCACGCTCACGGACGCGTTCCGCGAGCAGTACGCCTGACACGAGCGGCTCAGTCCGTGCTGCGCACCATGGTCCGGATCCCCACGGCCAGCCCTGCAGCGGCGGTCACCACCGCGGCCACCCAGCCCCAGGCGGCGGCCGAAGAGGTCAGGTCGCCCGCGAACAGCGAGCGCTCGGCGTCGACCAGGTAGGTCAGGGGGTTGAGGTGAGCAGCGGCCCGCATCCATCCCGGCCCGGTCTCGAGGGGCAGCAGCATCCCGGACAGGATCATGAGCGGGAAGAGCAGCGTCTGCTGCACGAGCCAGAACATCCACTCCTGCTTGCGCACCGCGAGCGCCAGGGCGTAGCTGAGCGACCCGATCCCGACGCCGAAGATCGCGAGCATGAGCAGCCCGAGCACCGCGCCGACGGGGTAGAGGTCGAACCCGAACGGCAGCATCACGAGGACGACCACGACCGACTGCGCCGCGATCGGCACCATCTCCTTGAGTGCGCGCCCCACGAGCAGCGACGGTCGGGACAGCGGCGAGACGAGCATGCGCTCATGAGCCCCTGTGTTGAGCTCCTGCTGGAGGTTCGCACCCGTGGTCGAGGTGCCGAACAGCGTCGTCATCACGAGGATCGACGGCACGAACCACTGCCACACGCTGCCGCCCAGCGTCCCGGCCGCGCCCCCGTCCTGCCCGCTGAGCGTGCCGACGAGCAGCGGCCCGAACAGCGCGAGGAACACGAGCGGCTGGACCAGGCCGAACACGACCGAGAAGGGGTCGTGGAGCAGCGGCCGCAGCTCGCGCACCAGGACGATGCCCGTGTCACGGGCCAGGTGCGTGAGCCGGCCGCGGGCGCGCGCGTCGGGGCGGCTCCCGGCCGGGCCTGCCCGACGGGGACCGGCGGGCTCGCCGCCGGACGGGGCGGGAGAGGTCGTGGTGTCGACGGTGCTCATGCTGCGTCCTTCCCGGAGAGCGCGGAGCTCTCGCTGGTCCGTGCGGAGACGTGGTCTGCTGCGCCCGAGGTGCTTGGCCCTGTCTGCTGCGCCCGAGGTGTTTGCCCTGTCTGCTGCGCCCGACTCGCGAAGGCTGCGCCCGGTCAGCGCGAGGAACACGTCGTCGAGCGTCGGGCGGTGCACCTGAGCCGTCGCGACCGGGATGCCGGCGTGGTCGGCCGCGCGCAGCAGGGCGGGGAGCAGCGCGGGACCGTCCGTGACCCGTGCCGTGACCTGGGTGCCGTGCGCGGGGGACTCGCCGGTCTCGACCTCCCGGACCCCGTCGGCTCGGGAGACGAGCTGCGCGAGGCGAGCGCCGTCGTCGGGCACCGTCGTCTCGAGGACCACGCGGTCCCCGGCGAGGTTCGTCTTGAGCGCCTCCGCGGTGTCGTCCGCGATGACCTCGCCGTGGTCGACGACCACGACGCGCTCGGCCATGGTGTCGGCCTCGTCGAGGTAGTGCGTCGTCAGGACGATCGTCATGGGATCGCCTGCCCGGGTGAGCGCGTCGGCCCGCATGCGCAGGACGTGCTCCCACAGGTTGGCGCGGTTGTGCGGGTCGAGCCCGGTCGAGGGCTCGTCGAGGAACAAGAGCGAGGGCGCGTGGACCAGGCCCATCGCGACGTCGAGGCGGCGACGCTGACCGCCCGAGAGGTCCGCGACCTTGCGCGTGCGCAGCGAGGTCAGGTCGAGCGCCTCGAACAGCTCGTCGGCGCGGCGTCGCGCGGACCTGCGGTCGAGGCCGTAGACGACGCCCTGCGTCACGAGCTCGTCGACGGCCCGCTGGTTGTGGCCCGCGGCGTTGCCCTGCCCGACGTACCCGATGTGGTGACGCACCTGGGCGGGCTGCGTGACGACGTCGTACCCCGCGACGCTCGCGCTGCCTGAGGTGGGCGCGATGAGCGTCGTGAGCATGCGCAGGGTCGTGGTCTTGCCGGCCCCGTTGGGGCCCAGGACGGCGACGAGCTCGCCCGGCTCGATGTCGAGCGAGATCCCGCGCACGGCGTGCACGGTCTCGTGGCGGCTCACGACGAAGTCCTTCGTGAGGGAGCGGGTGTGGATCACGGTGTCCTCCAGGAGTGGGTGATGACTCCACCCTGTCCGGGGTAGCGGTCAGGTTCTGTCCGCTACCTCGTGCGACGCTGGGAGCATGCTCGAGACCTCGGCCCGGCTCCTCGCCCTGCTCTCCCTGCTCCAGGCCCGTCGGGACTGGCCTGGGGAGGCCCTCGCCGACCGCTTGCGCGTCAGCCCGCGCACGGTGCGGCGCGACGTCGACCGGTTGCGCGAGCTCGGCTATCCCGTGCGGGCGACCAAGGGGCCCGACGGCGGGTACCGCCTCGACGCCGGTGCCGACCTCCCGCCCCTGCTGTTCGACGACGAGCAGGCCGTCGCCGTCGCGGTCGCCCTCCAGACGACCCAGGTGGGCGGGATCGAGGAACCTGCGCGCCGTGCGCTCGCGACGATCCGCCAGGTCATGCCCGCGCGGCTGCGCGGACGGATCGACGCGCTCGAGGTGACCGCGGTCCGGTCCGCGCGGGACGAGGCGAGGCCGACCGTGGACCAGGCCGTGCTCGTCGCGGTGGGGAGCGCGGTGCGGGCGCGCGAGGTGCTGCGCTTCGACTACGACGGGGGGTCCTCGCCGCTCCTCGGCGCGGGCGACGCGGCCTTCCGCCCCCCGCGGCGGGTCGAGCCCCACCACCTCGTGACGTGGGGAGGACGCTGGTACCTGGTCGCGTGGGACCTCGAGCGCGAGGACTGGCGGACGTTCCGCGTGGACCGCATGACGCCCAGGAGCCCGACGGGGCCGCGGTTCGCGCCGCGCGCGCTCCCGGCGGTGCCCGCGGGTGCGGGCTCTCGGGCTGGGGGCGGGCGGAAGGGCACGGACGAGGAGCCCGACGTCGCCACGTACGTCGCGCACGTCTTCTCCCGTCCCCGGTGGCCCGTCGAGGGCGAGGTGGTGCTCGACGCGCGGGCCGACGCTCTCGCACCCTGGATCGGAGACCAGGGCGTCATCGAGGCGATCGGCCCTGACCGGTCCCGCCTGGTCGCCGGCTCGTGGTCCTGGCGCGGGCTCGCGGCCTGGGTCGGGATGTTCGACGTGCCGTTCGAGGTGGTCGGGCCCCAGGAGCTGCGTGACGCGGTACGTGAGATGGGGGAGAGGTACCAGTGCGCGGTCGCACGTGAGCGAGGCACCGAGCGCGGTGACCGGGGTCACCCCGAGCGGGTTTGACCTGGGGGTTCACGTCCCCGTAATGTTCTCGAAGTCAGCCCGGCAGGGAGAAACAGACACCACTGCGAAGCTCCTCGGAGCCGCCGCGAAGTGGCTGTTCCCGGGGTTGGAATCCGAGATCTTGAACTGGTCGCCTCGCGCCTCCAGGACGGACGACGGAGCCGATCTTCCAGTTTTGACCCGGTTCGCCCGGGTTTGAAACGAAGAGGCCGGTCTGGTAGACTTAAGAAGTTGCCCCGAGTGAAGGCCTGGAGACGGGTTGGAGTCGGTGCGTGTCGGTTGCTTGAGAACTCAACAGTGTGCTTGATAGTTAATGCCAATTGTCCTGCATGGGCGCATGGTGTGCACCTTCGGTGTGTGTTGTGTGGTCGTGTTGAGACTTCTTATTTGGTATGAATTGAAAACGTCATGTTTTCGGTTTGTAGCCATGATTATGGACCTTCGGGTCCGCTTCGTATGGTTGTTAGCCTCTTCGGGGGTTGATAGCAAACATTTACGGAGAGTTTGATCCTGGCTCAGGACGAACGCTGGCGGCGTGCTTAACACATGCAAGTCGAACGGTGATGGCCAGCTTGCTGGTCTGATCAGTGGCGAACGGGTGAGTAACACGTGAGTAACCTGCCCCAGACTCTGGGATAAGCCTTGGAAACGAGGTCTAATACTGGATATGAGATGCCCCTGCATGGGGAGTGTCTGGAAAGATTTATCGGTCTGGGATGGACTCGCGGCCTATCAGCTTGTTGGTGGGGTAATGGCCTACCAAGGCGACGACGGGTAGCCGGCCTGAGAGGGCGACCGGCCACACTGGGACTGAGACACGGCCCAGACTCCTACGGGAGGCAGCAGTGGGGAATATTGCACAATGGGCGCAAGCCTGATGCAGCGACGCCGCGTGAGGGATGAAGGCCTTCGGGTTGTAAACCTCTTTCAGCAGGGAAGAAGCGCAAGTGACGGTACCTGCAGAAGAAGCGCCGGCTAACTACGTGCCAGCAGCCGCGGTAATACGTAGGGCGCAAGCGTTGTCCGGAATTATTGGGCGTAAAGAGCTCGTAGGCGGTTTGTCGCGTCTGGTGTGAAAACTCAAGGCTCAACCTTGAGCTTGCATCGGGTACGGGCAGACTAGAGTGCGGTAGGGGTGACTGGAATTCCTGGTGTAGCGGTGGAATGCGCAGATATCAGGAGGAACACCGATGGCGAAGGCAGGTCACTGGGCCGCAACTGACGCTGAGGAGCGAAAGCATGGGGAGCGAACAGGATTAGATACCCTGGTAGTCCATGCCGTAAACGTTGGGCACTAGGTGTGGGGCTCATTCCACGAGTTCCGTGCCGCAGCAAACGCATTAAGTGCCCCGCCTGGGGAGTACGGCCGCAAGGCTAAAACTCAAAGGAATTGACGGGGGCCCGCACAAGCGGCGGAGCATGCGGATTAATTCGATGCAACGCGAAGAACCTTACCAAGGCTTGACATACACCGGAAACTTCCAGAGATGGTTGCCCCGCAAGGTCGGTGTACAGGTGGTGCATGGTTGTCGTCAGCTCGTGTCGTGAGATGTTGGGTTAAGTCCCGCAACGAGCGCAACCCTCGTCCTATGTTGCCAGCGCGTTATGGTGGGGACTCATAGGAGACTGCCGGGGTCAACTCGGAGGAAGGTGGGGATGACGTCAAATCATCATGCCCCTTATGTCTTGGGCTTCACGCATGCTACAATGGCCGGTACAAAGGGCTGCGATACCGCGAGGTGGAGCGAATCCCAAAAAGCCGGTCTCAGTTCGGATTGGGGTCTGCAACTCGACCCCATGAAGTCGGAGTCGCTAGTAATCGCAGATCAGCAACGCTGCGGTGAATACGTTCCCGGGCCTTGTACACACCGCCCGTCAAGTCACGAAAGTCGGTAACACCCGAAGCCGGTGGCCCAACCCTTGTGGGAGGGAGCCGTCGAAGGTGGGACTGGCGATTGGGACTAAGTCGTAACAAGGTAGCCGTACCGGAAGGTGCGGCTGGATCACCTCCTTTCTAAGGAGCATCACTCACAGCCGGCCCACTGGGTTGGTTGTGGCAGAGGCCATGGCGCTCACCGAACGTGTGGGTGGATGGTTGCTCAAGGGTGGAACATTAACGAAGAGCTTCGTCCAAGACGGTTCGTGTCAGTACCTGTCCACTTCGGGTGGGTGGTGGAACATCGCGGGTACGGGGGATGGGGTTTGCCAAGCACACTGTTGGGTCCTGAGGGAACCGGCGCCGCATTGGGTGGCGGGTCTGCTCTGAGAGTCGGGCCATCGCGGTCTCCTGGGTGAACCGCCGACCGTTGTGTTGGTAGGCCGTGGGTAGCGGGTGGGATCGTCCGTAGCTTGAGAACTGCACAGTGGACGCGAGCATCTTTGTAAGATCAAAGATTCATCTTTGTTCTCTGCAATTTTTTGTTGTCAAGTTTTTAAGGGCACAGGGTGGATGCCTTGGCACTAGGAGCCGAAGAAGGACGTTGTAGCCTGCGATAAGCCTCGGGGAGTTGGCAAACGAACCGTGATCCGAGGATGTCCGAATGGGGAAACCCCGCCGGAGTCATGTCCAGTGACCCGCACCTGAATATATAGGGTGTGTGGAGGGAACGTCGGGAAGTGAAACATCTCAGTACCGACAGGAAGAGATATTCCGTGAGTAGTGGCGAGCGAAAGCGGATGAGGCCAAACCGTTCATGTGTGATAGCCGGCAGGCGTTGCGTGGGCGGGGTTGTGGGACCTTTCAGACCGGGCTGGTACCTGGCAGGGAGTCAGAAAGTCGTGTCATAGTCGAAGGGCATTGAAAGGCCCGGCACAGAGGGTGTGACCCCCGTAGACGAAATGGCGTGGCCTCCCGAAGGGGATCCCAAGTAGCACGGGGCCCGAGAAATCCCGTGTGAATCTGGCAAGACCACTTGCTAAGCCTAAATACTACCTAGTGACCGATAGCGGACAAGTACCGTGAGGGAAAGGTGAAAAGTACCCCGGGAGGGGAGTGAAATAGTACCTGAAACCGTGTGCCTACAATCCGTTGGAGCCTCCCTAGCAGGGGTGACGGCGTGCCTTTTGAAGAATGAGCCTGCGAGTTAGTGGTACGTGGCGAGGTTAACCCGTGTGGGGAAGCCGTAGCGAAAGCGAGTCCGAATAGGGCGAATGAGTCGCTGGGTCTAGACCCGAAGCGAAGTGATCTAGCCATGGGCAGGTTGAAGCGCGGGTAAGACCGCGTGGAGGACCGAACCCACCAGGGTTGAAAACCTGGGGGATGACCTGTGGTTAGGGGTGAAAGGCCAATCAAACTTCGTGATAGCTGGTTCTCCCCGAAATGCATTTAGGTGCAGCGTCGCGTGTTTCTTGCCGGAGGTAGAGCTACTGGATGGCCGATGGGCCCTACAAGGTTACTGACGTCAGCCAAACTCCGAATGCCGGTAAGTGAGAGCGCGGCAGTGAGACTGCGGGGGATAAGCTCCGTAGTCGAGAGGGAAACAGCCCAGACCACCAGCTAAGGCCCCTAAGCGTGTGCTAAGTGGGAAAGGATGTGGAGTTGCACAGACAACCAGGAGGTTGGCTTAGAAGCAGCCACCCTTGAAAGAGTGCGTAATAGCTCACTGGTCAAGTGATTCCGCGCCGACAATGTAGCGGGGCTCAAGCACACCGCCGAAGCTGTGGCATTCACACAAGCGCTAGGCCTTCGTGGTCCAGGCGTGTGGATGGGTAGGGGAGCGTCGTGTGGGCAGTGAAGTCGCGGGGTAACCCAGCGGTGGAGCCTACACGAGTGAGAATGCAGGCATGAGTAGCGAAAGACGGGTGAGAAACCCGTCCGCCGAATGACCAAGGGTTCCAGGGCCAGGCTAATCCGCCCTGGGTAAGTCGGGACCTAAGGCGAGGCCGACAGGCGTAGTCGATGGACAACGAGTTGATATTCCCGTACCGGCGAAGAACCGCCCATACCGAGCCCGGTGATGCTAAGCGCCCGAACTCGCACCGTCTCCTTCGGGAGGCATCGCGGGAGCGGCGCGCGACCCGAACCGGTAGTAGGTAAGCGTATTAACAGGGGTGACGCAGGAAGGTAGCCCAGCGTGGCGATGGTTGACCATGTCCAAGGTTGTAGGGCGAACAGTAGGCAAATCCGCTGTTCACATAGCCTGAGAGCTGATAGAGACCGCGTATGCGGGAATTGGGTGATCCTATGCTGCCAAGAAAAGCCTCGGCGCGAGGTTCTAGCCGCCCGTACCCTAAACCGACTCAGGTGGTCAGGTAGAGAATACTAAGGCGATCGAGAGAATCGTGGTTAAGGAACTCGGCAAAATGCCCCCGTAACTTCGGGAGAAGGGGGGCCTGATGCGTGACCCCACTTGCTGGGGGAGCGTTGACGGCCGCAGAGACCAGGGAGAAGCGACTGTTTACTAAAAACACAGGTCCGTGCGAAGTCGCAAGACGATGTATACGGACTGACGCCTGCCCGGTGCTGGAAGGTTAAGAGGACGGGTCAGCCTTCGGGCGAAGCTCAGAATTTAAGCCCCAGTAAACGGCGGTGGTAACTATAACCATCCTAAGGTAGCGAAATTCCTTGTCGGGTAAGTTCCGACCTGCACGAATGGCGTAACGACTTCTCCGCTGTCTCAACCGCGAACTCGGCGAAATTGCACTACGAGTAAAGATGCTCGTTACGCGCAGCAGGACGGAAAGACCCCGGGACCTTTACTATAGCTTGGTATTGGTGTTCGGTGCGGCTTGTGTAGGATAGGTGGGAGACTGTGAAGCCGGCACGCCAGTGTCGGTGGAGTCAACGTTGAAATACCACTCTGGTCGCTCTGGATGTCTAACCTCGGTCCGTGATCCGGATCAGGGACAGTGCCTGGTGGGTAGTTTAACTGGGGCGGTTGCCTCCTAAAATGTAACGGAGGCGCTCAAAGGTTCCCTCAGCCTGGTTGGCAATCAGGTGTCGAGTGCAAGTGCACAAGGGAGCTTGACTGTGAGACTGACAGGTCGAGCAGGGACGAAAGTCGGAACTAGTGATCCGGCGGTGGCTTGTGGAAGCGCCGTCGCTCAACGGATAAAAGGTACCCCGGGGATAACAGGCTGATCTTGCCCAAGAGTCCATATCGACGGCATGGTTTGGCACCTCGATGTCGGCTCGTCGCATCCTGGGGCTGGAGTAGGTCCCAAGGGTTGGGCTGTTCGCCCATTAAAGCGGTACGCGAGCTGGGTTTAGAACGTCGTGAGACAGTTCGGTCCCTATCCGCTGCGCGCGCAGGAAACTTGAGAAGGGCTGTCCCTAGTACGAGAGGACCGGGACGGACGAACCTCTGGTGTGCCAGTTGTTCCGCCAGGAGCACGGCTGGTTGGCTACGTTCGGAAGGGATAACCGCTGAAAGCATCTAAGCGGGAAGCCTGCTTCAAGATGAGGTTTCCATCCCCGCAAGGGGGAGAGGCTCCCAGCTAGACCACTGGGTAGATAGGCCGGATGTGGAAGCAGGACTAAAGACTGCCGAAGCTGACCGGTACTAATAAGCCGACAACTTCACAACACATCAAACTTTTTGCTACGCGTCCACTGTGCGGTTCCCGAGAGACGGGCACACCCCCACGTAACACGGGGGTCCCGAACATCTCCATAGAGTTACGGCGGTCATAGCGAGAGGGAAACGCCCGGTCCCATTCCGAACCCGGAAGCTAAGCCCTCAGCGCCGATGGTACTGCACCGGAGACGGTGTGGGAGAGTAGGACGCCGCCGGACAACCATTCACCAAAGGCCCACCCCACACGGGGTGGGCCTTTGGCATGTCCACATGCCCCGGCCAACGCCGGCTACCGGTCACCCCTCAAGAACCCACCAGCGCCCAGCCCGCCAACGCCTCTGAAGACCCAGCCCCGAACACCACCAGGGCGAGTTCTAGCGGTCGTCGCAACACGGTGTGTGTAGCGCAGTGTCCCATCACGATCGTAGGGGTAGGCATCGAAGGTCATGTGACCGACGCTCAGCTCTACGATCGGCGCATGGACGGACTCTCGATTGCGCTGCAGAGGCTCGATGCGGCCCGCACGAAGGACGAGCTTGTGGGTGCCTTGTGGGACCTGCGTGACTCGGCCTACGACACACCTGAGGTATGGAGCGCCTTCGCCGCAGAGGCGTTCTTCCAGAGGTTGGCTGGCGAACTTGAGGACGCGCCTGCCGATGACGGTGGCCAGATCTCGGTACCCGTCTTCGCTCGAGCGGTGAAAGTGGCGGTGGCTAAACCTGGCTATGGCATTGATGCCTAGCCTGATGTGAGGGGGCATCACATCGGCGATGTGATGAGTTCGCGGAGACGCTGGGCTGGTGTCTGCCAGCCCAGCGTCTTGCGGGGCCGGGTGTTGAGTTCGGCGGCGACGGCGATGAGGTCGGCGGATGTGAATCGGCGAAGGTCGGTGCCCTTGGGGAAGTACTGACGCAGGAGCCCGTTCGTGTTCTCATTCGTGCCCCGCTGCCAGGGACTAGCAGGGTCGCAGAAGTAGACGGGCGGGACTGCCCCGGGACTGCCCCGGATTCGGTTGACTCCTGACCTGTGAGGACTGTGGTCCTTGCTGGAAGGATGTTCATCGTGCCTAAAGCGTTCCCGAGAGAGTTCCGTGATGACGTGGTCGCGATCGCCCGGAAGGGCGAGCTGCCGATCCGGCAGGTCGCGAAGGACTTCGGTGTGTCCGAGTCGTGTCTGCAGCGCTGGTTGAAGATCGCCGATGTCGAGGACGGCAAACGTCCCGGCGTGACCGCGTCGGAGTCTGAAGCGTTGCGTGAGCTGAAGAAGCGCAACCGGGCCCTCGAGCAGGAGAACGAGATCCTGCGCCGGGCTGCTGCGTACTTCGCCCGCGAGCTGCCCCCAAAATGACGTACCCGCTGGTCCTTGACCTTGCCGACGACGGTGTTCCCGTCGCGGTGACTTGCAGGGTGCTGGGCTTCTCCAAGCAGGCCTTCTACAAGTGGCGGGCCGCCCCGGTCACCCGCCGCGACATCGAGGACGCCTACGTGATCCACGCAGCCCTGCGGGTCCATCACGACGACCCGGAGTTCGGGTACCGGTTCATCTCCGACGAACTCAACGACGCTGGTATGGCCGCCGGCCGCAACAAGGTCGCCCGGCTGTGTCACGGGCAAGCGATCGTCTCGACGATCCACCGACGTCGCCGCGGTGCCAAGCGTCCCGGACCGGCGGTCCACGACGACCTCGTGAACCGTGATTTCGCCGCCGAGGGCCTCGATCAGGTCTGGCTGACCGACATCACCGAGCACTGGACTGACGAGGGCCGGCTGTACTTGTGCGCGATCAAGGACGTGCACTCGAACAAGATCGTCGGCTACTCGATCGACTCACGCATGACGTCCTCGCTCGCCGTGAACGCACTGGCCAACGCGATCACAGCCCGCACGCCCGAGTCGACGATCGTGCACTCGGACAGAGGATCTCAATTTCGATCGCACGCCTACGTCGATGCCCTGACCGCGGCCGGGCTGCGCGGATCGATGGGCCGAGTCGCAGCAGCAGGCGACAATGCCGCAATGGAGATCGTTCTTCGCGCTACTCCAGAAGAACGTCCTGAACCGTCACCGCTGGACGACACGTGACGAGCTACGCCTGGCAATCGTGACCTGGATCGAGAAGACCTACCACCGACGACGACGCCAAGAACGACTCGGCAGACTCACCCCGGTAGAGTTCGAACGCCAGACCCTGGCCCTCGCGGCCTGAACCACTCAACCCCGCGAGTCAACTAAATCCGGGGCAGTCCCGGATGCGTCGGAAGAACACTGCGGGTTCGGCCACCTCGAGTGACTCCAGCTCCGCCACGAGACGGACGAAGTGCTCGGTCTGCGTGTGAGCTCTCAGATGGTCGTGGGACTCCCACTCCTCGGTGAGGAGCAGCGAGGTCGGCTCGTCCTCGCGCTGCAGGAGCTCGTACGACAGGCAGCCGGTCTCCCGTCGGGTGGCGGCGACGAGCTCCTGGTAGACGGCGAGCGCTCGAGGCAGGTGTTCCTCCTGCACCGTGCAGGGAACGAGGACGCGGATCAAGGAGTCTCCTCGGGGAGTGAAGTGGCAGGGCGGAAGCGGAGCCCATGGGGCACGGCGGGGATGGTCGGCCGCGCACGGGTTCGCCCGCGCACGGCCGGCAGCCTGTGCCGACCGTAGTCGCCTCCGGCATGGGCCGTGGCAACCACGTGGGAACTGGGCGTCGAGAGTCAGCGGAGGAGGACTCCGCGTCGCGTTCGCCGGAAGATCGCGCGCAACGCCGTCCTGCCCCTCGCCCGCAAGGCCCGACGCCGGAGCGCACCCGCCGCTCCCGCGCCCGGATCGGAGCACGTCAGGCGCGGTGACAGGGGTCACCCGGAGCGGGTTTGACCAGGGAGCGCTCCGCAAGTAATGTTCTCTGAGTCAGCCCGGCAGGGAGGAACAGACACCACTGCGAAGCTCCTCGGAGCCGCCGCGAAGTGGCTGGATCCCCCGGGTGAGCCAAACCTCCTGAAGACTTCTGAGGACATCCGTATCCTTGAGGAGTAGGGAATGTGGCCGGCTCGGAAGGCTCGCTTCATGGGAAATCATGAAGTTGGAAAGCCCCGGAGAGTCTGATAAGATTAAGAAGTTGCCCCGAGTGAAGGCCAGGAGACGGGTTGGAGTCGGTGCGTGTCGGTTGCTTGAGAACTCAACAGTGTGCTTGATAGTTAATGCCAATTGTCCTGCATGGGCGCATGGTGTGCACCTTCGGTGTGTGTTGTGTGGTCGTGTTGAGACTTCTTATTTGGTATGAATTGAAAACGTCATGTTTTCGGTTTGTAGCCATGATTATGGACCTTCGGGTCCGCTTCGTATGGTTGTTAGCCTCTTCGGGGGTTGATAGCAAACATTTACGGAGAGTTTGATCCTGGCTCAGGACGAACGCTGGCGGCGTGCTTAACACATGCAAGTCGAACGGTGATGGCCAGCTTGCTGGTCTGATCAGTGGCGAACGGGTGAGTAACACGTGAGTAACCTGCCCCAGACTCTGGGATAAGCCTTGGAAACGAGGTCTAATACTGGATATGAGATGCCCCTGCATGGGGTGTGTCTGGAAAGATTTATCGGTCTGGGATGGACTCGCGGCCTATCAGCTTGTTGGTGGGGTAATGGCCTACCAAGGCGACGACGGGTAGCCGGCCTGAGAGGGCGACCGGCCACACTGGGACTGAGACACGGCCCAGACTCCTACGGGAGGCAGCAGTGGGGAATATTGCACAATGGGCGCAAGCCTGATGCAGCGACGCCGCGTGAGGGATGAAGGCCTTCGGGTTGTAAACCTCTTTCAGCAGGGAAGAAGCGCAAGTGACGGTACCTGCAGAAGAAGCGCCGGCTAACTACGTGCCAGCAGCCGCGGTAATACGTAGGGCGCAAGCGTTGTCCGGAATTATTGGGCGTAAAGAGCTCGTAGGCGGTTTGTCGCGTCTGGTGTGAAAACTCAAGGCTCAACCTTGAGCTTGCATCGGGTACGGGCAGACTAGAGTGCGGTAGGGGTGACTGGAATTCCTGGTGTAGCGGTGGAATGCGCAGATATCAGGAGGAACACCGATGGCGAAGGCAGGTCACTGGGCCGCAACTGACGCTGAGGAGCGAAAGCATGGGGAGCGAACAGGATTAGATACCCTGGTAGTCCATGCCGTAAACGTTGGGCACTAGGTGTGGGGCTCATTCCACGAGTTCCGTGCCGCAGCAAACGCATTAAGTGCCCCGCCTGGGGAGTACGGCCGCAAGGCTAAAACTCAAAGGAATTGACGGGGGCCCGCACAAGCGGCGGAGCATGCGGATTAATTCGATGCAACGCGAAGAACCTTACCAAGGCTTGACATACACCGGAAACTTCCAGAGATGGTTGCCCCGCAAGGTCGGTGTACAGGTGGTGCATGGTTGTCGTCAGCTCGTGTCGTGAGATGTTGGGTTAAGTCCCGCAACGAGCGCAACCCTCGTCTTATGTTGCCAGCACGTCATGGTGGGGACTCATAAGAGACTGCCGGGGTCAACTCGGAGGAAGGTGGGGATGACGTCAAATCATCATGCCCCTTATGTCTTGGGCTTCACGCATGCTACAATGGCCGGTACAAAGGGCTGCGATACCGCGAGGTGGAGCGAATCCCAAAAAGCCGGTCTCAGTTCGGATTGGGGTCTGCAACTCGACCCCATGAAGTCGGAGTCGCTAGTAATCGCAGATCAGCAACGCTGCGGTGAATACGTTCCCGGGCCTTGTACACACCGCCCGTCAAGTCACGAAAGTCGGTAACACCCGAAGCCGGTGGCCCAACCCTTGTGGAGGGAGCTGTCGAAGGTGGGACTGGCGATTGGGACTAAGTCGTAACAAGGTAGCCGTACCGGAAGGTGCGGCTGGATCACCTCCTTTCTAAGGAGCATCACTCACAGCCGGCCCACTGGGTTGGTTGTGCAGAGGCCATGGCGCTCACCGAACGTGTGGGTGGATGGTTGCTCAAGGGTGGAACATTAACGAAGAGCTTCGTCCAAGACGGTTCGTGTCAGTACCTGTCCACTTCGTGTGGGTGGTGGAACATCGCGGGTACGGGGGATGGGGTTTGCCAAGCACACTGTTGGGTCCTGAGGGAACCGCCCGCATGGGTGGGGTCGCTCTGAACGGGCCATCGCGTCTCCTGGGTGAACCGCCGACCGTTGTGTTGGTAGGCCGTGGGAGCGGGTGGGATCGTCCGTAGCTTGAGAACTGCACAGTGGACGCGAGCATCTTTGTAAGATCAAAGATTCATCTTTGTTCTCTGCAATTTTTTGTTGTCAAGTTTTTAAGGGCACAGGGTGGATGCCTTGGCACTAGGAGCCGATGAAGGACGTTGTAGCCTGCGATAAGCCTCGGGGAGTTGGCAAACGAACCGTGATCCGAGGATCTCCGAATGGGGAAACCCCGCTGGAGTCATGTCCAGTGACCCGCACCTGAATATATAGGGTGTGTGGAGGGAACGTCGGGAAGTGAAACATCTCAGTACCGACAGGAAGAGATATTCCGTGAGTAGTGGCGAGCGAAAGCGGAACAGGCCAAACCGTTCATGTGTGATAGCTACCAGGCGTTGCATGGGCGGGGTTGTGGGACCTTTCAGACCGGGCTGGTACCTGGTCAGGGAGTCAGAAAGTCACGTTATAGTCGAAGGGCATTGAAAGGCCCGGCGCAGAGGGTGTAACCCCCGTAGACGAAATGACGTGGCCTCCCGAAGGGGATCCCAAGTAGCACGGGGCCCGAGAAATCCCGTGTGAATCCGGCAAGACCACTTGCTAAGCCTAAATACTACCTAGTGACCGATAGCGGACCAGTACCGTGAGGGAAAGGTGAAAAGTACCCCGGGAGGGGAGTGAAATAGTACCTGAAACCGTGTGCCTACAATCCGTTGGAGCCTCCCTAGCAGGGGTGACAGCGTGCCTTTTGAAGAATGAGCCTGCGAGTTAGTGCTCAGTGGCAAGGTTAACCCGTGTGGGGAAGCCGTAGCGAAAGCGAGTCTGAATAGGGCGAATGAGTCGCTGGGTCTAGACCCGAAGCGAAGTGATCTAGCCATGGGCAGGTTGAAGCGTGGGTAAGACTACGTGGAGGACCGAACCCACCAGGGTTGAAAACCTGGGGGATGACCTGTGGTTAGGGGTGAAAGGCCAATCAAACTTCGTGATAGCTGGTTCTCCCCGAAATGCATTTAGGTGCAGCCTCGCGTGTTTCTTGCCGGAGGTAGAGCTACTGGATGGCCGATGGGCCCTACAAGGTTACTGACGTCAGCCAAACTCCGAATGCCGGTAAGTGAGAGCGCGGGAGTGAGACTGTGGGGGATAAGCTCCATAGTCGAGAGGGAAACAGCCCAGACCACCAGCTAAGGCCCCTAAGCGTGTGCTAAGTGGGAAAGGATGTGGAGTTGCACAGACAACCAGGAGGTTGGCTTAGAAGCAGCCACCCTTGAAAGAGTGCGTAATAGCTCACTGGTCAAGTGATTCCGCGCCGACAATGTAGCGGGGCTCAAGTACACCGCCGAAGCTGTGGCATTCACACAAACGCTAGGCCTTCGTGGTCCAGGCGTGTGGATGGGTAGGGGAGCGTCGTGTGGGCAGTGAAGTCGCGGGGTAACCCAGCGGTGGAGCCTACACGAGTGAGAATGCAGGCATGAGTAGCGAAAGACGGGTGAGAAACCCGTCCGCCGAATGACCAAGGGTTCCAGGGCCAGGCTAATCCGCCCTGGGTAAGTCGGGACCTAAGGCGAGGCCGACAGGCGTAGTCGATGGACAAGGAGTTGATATTCTCCTACCGGCGAAGAACCGCCCATACCGAACCCGGTGATGCTAAGCGCCCTTAACTCGCACCGTCTCCTTCGGGAGGCATCGCGAGAGCGGCGCGCGACCCGAACCGGTACTAGGTAAGCGTATTAACAGGGGTGACGCAGGAAGGTAGCCCAGCACGGCGATGGTTGACCGTGTCCAAGGTTGTAGGGCGAACAGTAGGCAAATCCGCTGTTCACATAGCCTGAGAACTGATAGATAGCGCGTATGCGCGAATTGGGTGATCCTATGCTGTCAAGAAAAGCCTCGGCGCGAGGTTCTAGCCGCCCGTACCCTAAACCGACTCAGGTGGTCAGGTAGAGAATACTAAGGCGATCGAGAGAATCGTGGTTAAGGAACTCGGCAAAATGCCCCCGTAACTTCGGGAGAAGGGGGGCCCGATGCGTGACGGAACTTGCTTCCCGAGCGTTGACGGCCGCAGAGACCAGGGAGAAGCGACTGTTTACTAAAAACACAGGTCCGTGCGAAGTCGCAAGACGATGTATACGGACTGACGCCTGCCCGGTGCTGGAAGGTTAAGAGGACGGGTCAGCTCTTCGGAGCGAAGCTCAGAATTTAAGCCCCAGTAAACGGCGGTGGTAACTATAACCATCCTAAGGTAGCGAAATTCCTTGTCGGGTAAGTTCCGACCTGCACGAATGGCGTAACGACTTCTCCGCTGTCTCAACCGCGAACTCGGCGAAATTGCACTACGAGTAAAGATGCTCGTTACGCGCAGCAGGACGGAAAGACCCCGGGACCTTTACTATAGCTTGGTATTGGTGTTCGGTGCGGCTTGTGTAGGATAGGTGGGAGACTGTGAAGCATGCACGCCAGTGTGTGTGGAGTCAACGTTGAAATACCACTCTGGTCGCTCTGGATATCTAACCTCGGTCCGTAATCCGGATCAGGGACAGTGCCTGGTGGGTAGTTTAACTGGGGCGGTTGCCTCCTAAAATGTAACGGAGGCGCTCAAAGGTTCCCTCAGCCTGGTTGGCAATCAGGTGTCGAGTGCAAGTGCACAAGGGAGCTTGACTGTGAGACTGACAGGTCGAGCAGGGACGAAAGTCGGAACTAGTGATCCGGCGGTGGCTTGTGGAAGCGCCGTCGCTCAACGGATAAAAGGTACCCCGGGGATAACAGGCTGATCTTGCCCAAGAGTCCATATCGACGGCATGGTTTGGCACCTCGATGTCGGCTCGTCGCATCCTGGGGCTGGAGTAGGTCCCAAGGGTTGGGCTGTTCGCCCATTAAAGCGGTACGCGAGCTGGGTTTAGAACGTCGTGAGACAGTTCGGTCCCTATCCGCTGCGCGCGCAGGAAACTTGAGAAGGGCTGTCCCTAGTACGAGAGGACCGGGACGGACGAACCTCTGGTGTGCCAGTTGTTCCGCCAGGAGCACGGCTGGTTAGCTACGTTCGGAAGGGATAACCGCTGAAAGCATCTAAGCGGGAAGCCTGCTTCAAGATGAGGTTTCCATCCCCGCAAGGGGGAGAGGCTCCCAGCTAGACCACTGGGTAGATAGGCCGGATGTGGAAGGCAGGACTAAAGACTGCCGAAGCTGACCGGTACTAATAAGCCGACAACTTGATAACACACAAACTTTTTGCTACGCGTCCACTGTGCGGTTCCCGAGATACGGGCACACCCCCACGTAACACGGGGGTCCCGAACATCTCCATAGAGTTACGGCGGTCATAGCGAGAGGGAAACGCCCGGTCCCATTCCGAACCCGGAAGCTAAGCCTCTCTGCGCCGATGGTACTGCCCTGGAGACGGGGTGGGAGAGTAGGTCGCCGCCGGACAACCATTCACCAAAGGCCCACCCCACACGGGGTGGGCCTTTGGCATGTCCACATGCCCCGAGCACCCCGTGCCCGGGGCACCTCCGTATTTCGGCGTTCCCGCAACGGACAGGCCCGCTTCCGCCGTCCCGGAGCGACCGTGGCTCGATCTCCTGCCGAGCACCGCGTGGGCTGAGTGGCACAGAGGCCGCTCAGCTCCATCCGTATCCCGCGAGCCACCTCGTGATCTCGCGGTAGTAGTGTGCCCGCGGAGCGGGGCCCGACAACGTGAGGTCATGTATCCCGCCGGCAATCCGTGCGATCGTCACCACGGGACCGAGGTGTGGAGCTCGTCGGGCGAGAAGCTCGACGTCGAGCACGATGTCCGCCTGGCGCATGTCTTCGCTCCAGCGTGGGCTGATGATGGTCCGGTCGGACGTGAGGACGATGATCGGGCAGCTCACGGCAAGACCCGCCGCGACCGTCGCATGACCCTCGATGATCCCTCGGAGCCATCCTGCGCGGACCGGGAAGGACGGCACGGGGCGCCACTCGGGGTTGAACTCCCACCCGCCGCTCTCGAGGTCACGCAGCGTCCTGGCGTAGTAGCCCGCGTCGATGTTCGGCAGAGGCGCCTTGGGCTGAAAGCGTGCGAGCTGTCGGATCGCCGGCGCAGACACGGTGCGCACCGTCGACGAGCCCTGGAGCTCGAGCCACGGGCTGTTGAGGACGAGCCCGCGGAGTCGTCCAGGGTTCCTGTTCGCCCAGAGCACGCCCGTCAGCCCACCCGTCGAGTGGCCCAGCAGCATCACGACGGCATGCGCCCCGAGCTCGGCGTGGATCGTCGCGAGTGCGGTCTCGATGTCCTCGTCGTACTCGGAGAGGTGCTCCATGTAGCCGGGGGTCTGGTGTGAGCGCAGGCTGCGACCGTACTTGCGCAGGTCGACGGCATAGAAGGCCGCACCCTGACCGTGCCAGTACTCGGCGAGCTCGGTCTGGAAGAAGTAGTCGCTCCACCCGTGCACGTACAGGACTGCACGCGCTGGGCGGACGGCCTCCTCGGTCGGGGGGTCGTAGCGGACCAGGGTCGCGACCACCTCGCCCTCGTCGTCGGGCGTGAGCTGGAGGGTGAGCTGCCGGTAGTCGGGCCCGAGGACGTCCTCCTGCCACCGCCCCCGCTGCGGCCGGAAGCGCGGCTTCCGTGCGCCCGCGCCCGCGCCCGCGCCCGCGCCCGTGCCTGCGCCCGCGCCTGCGGCGCCGGCCAGGGCGGCGGAAGGTGAGGCGACGATCTCCGCCGCCTGGCGGAGCGCGCCCAAGGAGACCGTCCGAGAGCTGACCGCACGGGTGCGGCGTCGGACCGCGGCGACGCGCGCCGATCCTGTCCATGCCTGGTCACCGACCGCCCCGGCAAGGCCGGTGCCGCGAGCCCTGGGAGCGGTACCGGCGGCCGCCGTCGTCCCAGCGCTGCCCGCCCGGGCCGCCGTCTGCTCAGCCTCGCTCGGTCGCGCTTCCCCGCGTTCGCCGTCGCCCGCGCTGCCGGGCGGCGTCGCACTCGTGCCGCCGCCCGTGGTCCCGGCCTCGTCGCTCATGTCGTCAGCACGATCTTTCCGTACTGCTCCCCGGCATCGAGCCGCGCGAGGCCGGCCGCGGCCTGGGCCAGGGGAAGGACCTGGTCGATCACGGGGCGCACGTCGGTGCGGGCGAGGAACCGCAGCAGGGCCGCGAGGTCCTCGCGTGAACCCATCGTGACGCCGCGCACCGTGATCTCCTGGAAGAAGATCCGCGAGAGCTCGGCGGGGCTCGCGTCCCCGGAGGTGGCCCCCGCGACGACGACCGTCCCGCCCGGTCGGACCGAACGCATCGAGTGCGACCAGGTGGCCTGACCGACGGTCTCGATCACGGCATCGACCCGCGCGGGCAGGCGTGCACCGGGCTCGAAGACCGCGGTGGCTCCGTGCCGCAGCGCCCGGGCCCGCTTGGCCGACGAGCGAGAGGTCACGAACACCTCGACGCCTGCCGCGCTCGCGAGGCGCGTCGCCGCGCTCGCGACGCCGCCGCCTGCTCCTTGCACGAGCACCCGGTCGCCCGGTGCGAGCCCTGCGACCGTGAAGAGCATGCGGTAGGCGGTGAGCCACGCCGTCGGGAGGCAGGCAGCCTCGACGAAGGTGAGCTCGGGCGGCTTGGGGACCAGGTTCTTCGTGGGGACGGCGACCTGCTCGGCGAGCGTCCCCGCGTACTTCTCCGACAGGAGCGTGCGGGACTCGGAAGGGCCCACGCCGTGTCCGTCGGCGCCGATCACGCCGTGGACCACGACCTCGGTCCCGTCGGGCGCGATGCCTGCGGCGTCGGTGCCGAGGATCATGGGCAGCTGCTCTGCCCGGAGCCCGATGCCACGCAGCGACCACAGGTCGTGGTGGTTGAGGCTCGCGGCCCGGACGTCCACCACGGACCAGTTCTCCGGCGCCTCGGGTGCGGGCAGGTCTCCCACGGTCAGTCCTGCGAGCGGGTCCTGCTGGTCGAAGTGCGTCACGTAGGCGGCAAGCATGTGTCCAACCTACGGTCTCCCCGCGTGGAGCGCGTCCGAGCCCGGGGCCGGTCTGTTCGCCGTCCGCCCCGTGAGAAGGCGGGGCGGCACGCGCGTGGGGCGGGGCGGGCGCCCGGGTCAGCGGTGGATGCCGCCAGGCACGGGATGCCACCGGGGACCGTAGCGCCGCGAGAAGACCGCGCCGCTCACCTCGACGAGCGCCCCCGCCGCAGACCGCACGGCGCGGGCGGTCTCGGCGGCCTCGTCGTCGTCCTCGGCGAGGTAGCGCACCGTGACGCGGGCCTCGCCGCTCACGATCCCCAGGTCGTAGGCCTCGACCTCGGTCCGCTCGCGCGCCGCAGCGGCGGCTGCCGGGAGCACGGCTTCCGGGGACGCGCCTGGACGCAGCAGCCCGACGACGAGGCTCACCCGGTACGAAGTCACCGCTGCACCCTCGCACAGGAAGGGCCCGGTCGCCGAACCGACGGCTGGGGCGTCGTGCGCGTCACTTCACCCGATATTCCTGCGGGATCGGAAACATGGCGTCGGCATACTGTGCCCATGCGCATCACCGCCAAGATCGACTACGCCGTCCGTGCGTGCGTGGAGCTCGCTGTCGCCTACGACGAGGGTTTCGTGACCGCCGACCGGGTCGGGAAGGCGCAGGGTATCCCGGGGTCGTTCCTCCTGGGCATCCTCAACCAGCTGCGCAGGTCGGGGCTGGTCGAGAGTCGGCGCGGTGCGGAGGGGGGCTTCCATCTCGCGGCGGACCCGGCGCGGATCGCGGTCGCAGACGTCATCCGCGCGATCGACGGCCCGCTCGCGAACATCGCGGGGGTCCAGCCCGAGGACACGTCGTACGCGCCGTCCGCGGCCGCACTCCAGCAGACGTGGGTCGCGCTGAGGGTCGCGATGCGTTCGGTCCTGGAGCAGGTCACCATCGCGGACATCGCGTCGGGCGCGCTGCCCGACGACGTCGCGCGCCTCGTGGGGAGCTCGGAGGCCTGGGTCACGCGCCCCTTCGGTGACGAGGTCGAGCTGCGCGGCGGGGGAGAAGCCGAGCATCGTGGGTGATGCACGCGCCTGCCGGGGGTGACGAGCCGTCACCGGCGGCGGTTCGCGCGTTCACACTGCGCAACCTTGTCTCAGCCACCAACCCAATCTGGACCGTTTCGGTCTAGTTCAGCTACCGTCGCTCTCATGCACACCGAGCTGACGCACCGCGCGCTCCGCGCCGCCGCGCCGGGCTGTTGCTGTCGTCCCGTCTGACCCGACGACACAGCCCCCGCGCCGACCCCACCGGCGCCCCGTGCACCCGCGACCACGTCGCGGCCCCCGAAAGCGACCCTCATGGTTGTGCCCTCTTCCGCACCCGCCACCGTGCACGCCACAGCGCCCACCGCGCTCACAGCACCCTCCGGCCCACCGTCCCCCCGGCCCCGAGCGCCCCGGCGCGCCCCCCGTCCCACGCTCGTCGAGGACTCGGCCGAGCACCTGCTCCTGCACGCCGACGTCCTCGTGATCGGCGGCGGCCCGGCCGCGACGTGGTCCGCGATCGCCGCGACCGAGCAGGGGGCGAGCGTCGTCCTGGTCGACAAGGGCTACTGCGGCACGAGCGGCGTCGCGGCGACGGCCGGCGTCGGGCACTGGCTCGTCCCGCCGGACGCCGACCGCCGCGACGAGGAGATCACGCCGCGCGAGGAGCAGGGCGGCTACCTCACCGACCGCGACTGGACCAACGACGTGCTCGACGAGGCCTGGCACCGCACCGCGCTGATCGACGGCTGGGGGTACGAGCGCACGCGCCGCTCGCGCCCGGCAGCCGGCGGAGCCCGCGGCGGAGCCGGCGGTCCCGCACCCGCCCCGAACCCCTTCGCGCGCCGCCCCGGCGAGCGGTCCTTCTCGGGATCGTCGCCCGACTACCTGCGCTTCCTGCGCGGCAAGGTCAAGAAGAACGGAGTCACGGTCCTCGACCACAGCCCCGCGCTCGAGCTCCTGGTCGACGGCGCGGGTGTCGTCTCGGGCGCCCAGGGCTACCAGCGCCAGACCGGACGCGCCTGGCGGGTGGCGAGCGGCGCCGTCGTGCTCGCGACGGGCGGCACCACCTGGAAGTCCCACTCCCTGGGCGGCGACGTCAACACGGGCGACGGCCACCTGATGGCCGCCGAGGTGGGCGCGCACCTGTCGAGCATGGAGTTCTCCAACTTCTACGGCATGGTCCCGTTCGGGACCTCGATGGACAAGAACGGCTTCTTCGTCACGGCCTCCTACTGGGACCACGAGGGTGTGCCCATCGCCTACGAGAACCTGCACAAGAGCCGCGCCGAGCTGCTCGGCGCCTCGCTGCGCGGCACGATCACGGCCCAGTTCACCCAGTTCCCACCCGAGGTCCGCCCGACCCTGCGGGCGGCCATGCCCAACTTCTTCATGGTCACGGACAAGCTGGGGGTCGACCCGTTCACCGAGCGCTTCCCCATGGACTGGGTCCAGGAGGGCACGGTGCGTGGCACGGGCGGGGTCCACGTGCTCGACCGCGACGCGTGGACCGGCGTCCCGGGCCTGTTCGCGGCGGGCGACGTCGCGGCGCGCGACCGCGTGGTCGGTGCGGCGACCGGCGCGGGGGGACCCAACCTGGCGTGGGCCGTGGCGTCTGGCACGTGGTCGGGCAGGGCGGCGGCCACCCTGGCCGCGGACCGCGGCCCGTCGTGCGGGCAGCGCCTCGAGCCCACGGGCACGGTGGGTCTGCGGCCCGACGACGGAGCGCACCTCCCACGGTCGACCCCGGCCGGGGAGGGGGCATGGCGCGAGATCACGGCCGCGGTCCGCGACGAGATGCTCCCGATCGACAAGTCGGTCTTCCGTCACCACCAGGGGCTCGTGCGGTCGCTCGACACGCTCGACGACCTGTGGGACCGCGCGGGCGCCGAGCTCGTACCTCCGGACGTGCGGGGCGCCACGGCGATCCGCACGCGCGAGACCGCGGGGATGCTCGCGATGGCGCGCTGGGCCAACCGCGCCGCGCTGCACCGCACGGAGACCCGCGGCATGCACACGCGGACCGACTTCCCCGACACCGACCCGCAGCAGGCCCGGCGCCTGCTCACGGGAGGGCTGCGCGACCTGTGGGTGCTGCCGGACCCGGAGCCGCCCGTGACGGGCGCCGCCGGGGCGCCCTACCCGGGCAGCAGGGGCGCCGGGGCGCCCGGCAGCACGGGCGCAGCCGGTGCCCCCGGCCGGACCACCCGACCGACCCGGACCGAGGAGGCGTCGTGATCGAGATCCTCAACGCCGCGCGCTGCACGTCGTGCGACATCTGCGTGCGGATCTGCCCGACCAACGTCTTCGAGTCCGTCGACGGCGGGGTGCCGACGATCGCGCGGCACTCGGACTGCCAGACCTGCTTCCAGTGCGAGGCGTACTGCCCCGAGGACGCGATCTTCGTGTCCCCGTCGCGCACGCCCGAGCCCGCAGGCTCGCCCTTCCTCGACGAGGCCGACCTGCTCGACCGTGACCTCCTGGGCCTCTACCGGGACCGGGTCGGGTGGCGGCGGGCGCCGCGGGGGAGCAGCTCTCGTGCCGGGGAGAGCGCCGTGGCCGACGCGCCGACCGAGACCGGGGGCGTGCTGGTCGACGTGCCGGCCGTCGTGCCGGCTCCGACCGTCCTGTCCTCCGACGTCGACTACCACCGCGCGGCCGCGCTCGCCCCGGCACAGCCCGACCTCCACCCCGACCACACCCACTCCGACAGCACCACGACCCACCTCCAAGGAGCCCCCTCATGAGCCGGAACCGCACCTTCGCCGCCCTGGCGTCCGTCGCCCTCGTCGCCGCGCTCGCGGCCTGCTCCACGTCCGAGGCCGCGACGCCGTCGGGCGACGGTGCGAGCGCGGGCGCCGAGCTCGCACCCCTCACGACGGGCGGCCCCTGGAACGGCGTGGCGGGCAAGGCACCCGTCGCGACCGGGCCGTTCGGGTACGCGGTCGAGACCGGGGTCGCCGACGCGATCCTCGCGGAGCACGGGTACGAGTACGAGGGGTTCGTCGGGTTCAACAACGGGCCGCCCGTGGTCCAGGCCCTCCAGACGGGCGACATCCAGGTCGGCTTCATCGGTGACACCCCCGCGACGCAGGCCAGGGCGAGCGGCCTCGACGTCCCGGCGCTCGTCATCGCCAAGCCGTCGTCCGACATCTGGTTCCTCACCAAGACCGGCGGCGTCACGACGATCGACCAGCTCGCGGGCAAGAAGGTCGGGCTCCAGTTCGGCTCCAACTTCGACAAGTACGGCCGCGCGGTCCTCGAGCGCGCCGGGGTCCTGGGCGACGTCGAGCTCGTCAACCTCCTGTTCGCCGACGCCCTGCCCGCGCTCCAGCGCGGCGACATCGACGCCGTGCCGGTGCCCGCGACCACCGCCGGGATCTGGCGCCTGCAGAACGACTTCCCGGTCCTGTCCAAGGCGAGCGTCGACGACCCCGACCTGCTCGCGACGAGCGTCTCGCTCACCTCGCGCGAGACCTACGAGGCGAACCCCGACCTCGCCGCGGCGGTCTGGGAGGTCACCGAGGCCGGCGTCGCCAAGATCGAGGCCGACCACGACGCCTACGCCCAGTGGGTCTTCGAGGCCACGGGCTCGCCCGTCGAGGTCGTCAAGGAGGCCGAGCTCTGGCAGTACGGCACGCAGGCGATCGACCCGGACGGGCTCGAGACCGTGCAGTCGACGCTCGACTTCCTCGTCGGCTCCGGCGCCGCCCCGAAGGCGTTCGACGTCAGCACGTGGGGTGTCGAGTGACCACCGGCATGACGACGTCGCGCGCCCGCGCGGAGGCGTCCCCGGTGCGTGCAGCGACAGTCGCGGGCACGGTGCCGGCGACCGCCCCGGGGGCGGCCGGGGTGCGGACCGGTGCGACGTCGTCGGGCAGGAAGCGGCGCTCGCCGCGCGACGTCCTGCTGCGCGCCTCGGTGCCCACCGCGATCCTCGCGCTCTGGTTCCTCGGCTCGGCCCAGGGGTGGATCGACGAGAAGCAGTTCCCCGCGCCCTGGCAGGTCGCCGCCGCGTTCGTCGAGCTCGTCAGCACGGGCGTGCTCTGGGAGAACCTGTCGGTCTCGCTCGGGCGCGTGGCCGTGGGCTTCGCTGTCGGCGGGCTCCTGGGGCTCACGCTCGGCGTCGTCGCGGGGCTGTTCCGCCTGGGCGACCAGCTCCTCGACCCCACGCTCCAGATGCTGCGGACCATCCCGTTCCTCGCGATCGCGCCGCTGCTCATCCTCTGGTTCGGGATCGACGAACGGCCCAAGATCATCATCATCGCGGCCGCCGCGCTGTTCCCGCTCTACCTCAACACCCACAGCGGCGTGCGCAACGTCGACCGCAAGATCCTCGAGGCCGGCAAGGTGTTCGGGCTGCGCGGGCTGGGGCTCGTGCGGCACGTGATCCTGCCCGAGGCCATCCCGTCGGTCCTCGTGGGGCTGCGCGTCTCGCTGTCGGTGTCGCTGCTCGCGCTGATCGTCGCGGAGATGTCCAACGCGCCGCGCGGCATCGGGTTCCTCATGGTCTCGGCGCAGCAGTACTTCCAGATGGACGTGCTCGTCGTGTGCGTGCTGATCTACGCGGTGTGGGGGCTGTCGGTCGACCTGGTCGTGCGGCTCCTCGAACGCGTCCTGCTGCCCTACAAGCGACTCGGGAGAAAGCCATGAGCGTCCGGACCGTGCAGGACACTGCGGCTTCGACCGTGGTGGTCGAGAACGTCGGGAAGTCGTACGGCGACCGGACCATCCTCGAGAGCTTCTCCCTGACGCTGCGGCCCGGCGAGTTCGTCGCGCTGCTCGGGGCCAGCGGCAGCGGCAAGACGACGCTGCTGCGCATCCTCGCGGGACTCGAGGAGCACGACACCGGGACCGTCGAGGCCCCCGCCGAGCGGACCGTGGTGTTCCAGGAGCCGCGGCTCGTCGCGTCGAAGCGAGTCGGGTCCAACGTGATCCTCGGGCAGCGCTCCACGCGCGACCGGCGCGCGGCAGCCTCGGCTGCGCTCGCCGAGGTGGGCCTCGGGGGCCGTGAGGCCGCCTGGCCCACGACGCTCTCCGGAGGAGAGGCGCAGCGCGTCGCGCTCGCCCGGGCCCTCGTGCGCAACCCGCGCCTGCTCCTGCTCGACGAGCCGTTCGCGGCGCTCGACGCCCTGACCCGCATCAGGATGCAGGCGCTCGTGGCAGAGCTGTGCCACGAGCACCAGCCCGCCGTGCTGCTCGTGACGCACGACGTCGATGAGGCGATCCTGCTCGCCGACCGCGTGGCCGTGCTCCAGGACGGGAAGGTCGGGGTCGAGCTCGAGGTGCCGTTCGACCGGCCGCGACGGCGTGGGGTGCCGGGGTTCGGAGACTTCCGGCGGCGGCTGCTGCTCGAGCTGGGCGTCGAGGAGGCGATCGGGGCGGCGTGATGTCGTGCCGGGGGTGACCGTGCAGGGCACGGACGGTGATGGCGACGCCCGCCGGGGGTGATGGCGACGCCCGGCCGACGCAGCCGTTCACTCCCGGTGGTCGCCGAACCGGCTCCACGTCAGCCGGACGCGGACCAGCACGATCCCGTCCTGCTCGAGCGAGCCCGCGAACTCGGGGAAGGTCGCGGCGTACGCAGCGCCGCACCGTTCCCGGTCAGTCCCCTCCGGCAGGTCGGCGACCCCCTCGCACTGGAGCGTGGTGCCGTCGGCCCCTCCGACCGTCACGGCGATGCGAGGGTCGCGGCGCAGGTTCGCGATCTTTCGCGAGCTCTCGCGGGCATCGAAGACCAGTTCGCCCTGGTCGGTCGCCGTGAGCGCGAGGTAGGCCGCCTGAGGGCTCCCGCCCGGGCCGAGCGTCGCGACGACGCCGTCTCGGTGGGTCCGGACATAGGCGACGAGCTGCTCAGGATCCATGGGGAGATCCTCGGGTCGACGGGGCGGCCTGTCCAGGGGGAAGGCCCTCAGCGCCCCACGAGCTCCGCACGCCGGGGCGGGTTCGCGCCCGCGCGCGAGACCGTGATCGCCGCTGCCGCGACGCACCGCTCGAGCACCTCGGTCAGCGACGCGAGGTCGATCGCCCGCAGCGCATCGCGGCGGTCGCCGCCGAGGAGGTCCCGCTCCCAGAGCCCGTCGATGAGCGCCCCCATGAAGGTGTCGCCGGCGCCGACCGTGTCGACGACCTCGACGCGTGGTGCGGCGACGCGGACCTCGCCCGCAGGGCACACCGCGACCGCTCCCTCGCCGCCGAACGTCACGACCACGATCGCGGGCCCCCGCGCAGCCCACGTCCGGGCGACCTCGACCGGGTCGGCGCCGGGACGGAGCCACTCGACGTCCTCGTCGCTCACCTTGACGACGTCGGCGGCCGCGACGAGCGGCTCGATCCGGGCGAGCGCGGACTCGGCCGTCCCCATGAGGCTGGGCCGGGCGTTGGGGTCGTACGTGATGGTCGAGCGCTTGCGTGCTGCGAGCACCAGGTCGTGGACCGCGCTCGCACCGGGCTCAAGCACGGCGGCGATCGACCCGGTGTGCACGGCGATCGTCGCGTCGTCGGCACGGGTCCCGGGGGCCACGTCCCAGGTGATCGCGAAGTCGTACGTCGCGGCCCCCGACGCGTCGAGGACCGCTCGCGCCACGCTCGTGGCGGCTGCGCCGTCCGACCCCGGGGTGAGCGTGACGCCCGACCCGGCGAGCCACGCCCGCACCGTCTCGCCGTGCGCGTCCTGACCCAGGTGCGCCGCGAGGCGCGTCTCGCGGCCGAGGCGCCCGAGCGTCAGCGCGACGTTGGCGGGGCTGCCGCCGGGGTGCTCGTCGGTCGTGCCGTCCGCGCGTCGGACCTCGTCGATGAGGGCTTCGCCGACGACGAGGACGTGGGGGGACCGGTGCGGCATGGGAGCTCCAGATCAGGTGAGAGGGTGCGACGGTGCAGCGTCGTGAAGAACGATCCTGCACCGATGACAGCGTTGTCAACCGCACGGCGCCGCGGCGGAGCATACGAAGAGCGGGTGCCGCCCACGAGGCGGCACCCGCTCGACGGCCGCTACTTCAGGTACGGACCTGCCTCACCGACCTTGCCCGGTGCCGGGTTGCCCGGCAGCTCGAGCACGTAGGCGCGCATGTTGCCCTTGCCGCTGACGGACACCGCGAGCGAGCCGCCGGTGACGACCTTGCGGTCACCCGTCACGGCGTCCACGTAGGTGCCGTTCGGGATCCCCGAGAACGTCGCCGAACCGCTCACCGTGACCAGGACGAACGAGTCCACCGAACCCTCGGTGAACCGCTTCTTGTACGCGATCCCACCGGAGACGCCCTCGGTCGAGTACTGCCCCTTCTGGAGCGCCGGGACCGCCCGACGGATCTGGTTGAGGCGCTGGACGTGCTTGACCAGCGGCTGCTGGAGCGTCGTCGCGACCGCCCCGGTGGCCGACGAGACGACCCCGAAGTCGCTCGCCACGACCGTCCCCTCCAGGTGGTCGCCGTAGTAGGCGCGTCCGGTCGTCGCGAGCGGGCACGTCGGGCCGCAGTCGATCTTCTTGCCCGCCTGGAACTCGATCTCCGAGCCGTAGTAGAGCGTCGGGATGCCGCGGAACGTCCACATGAGGCTCATGTTCTCGGCCCACGCGTCGGTGCCCCCGGCGAACCGGGTCTGGGACTTGCCCGGCCCGTAGTCGTGGCTGTCCACGTAGACCGCGTTGTACGTCGCGTCGTTCGTGACGTCGTCGGAGTCCTTGCCGGACCAGAACGCGTTCGAGGCGTCGTCGAAGTTCATGTGCATGCGCATGTCGATGATGTTCATGCCCGACGCCTTGGAGTGGTCGGGCGCGTGGTACGAGTTCCCGACCAGGGTCGCGTTGGTGCTGGTCGGCTGGTTCGCCGGCCCCATGAGGTTCTCGTACTGGAACTGCTCGGCCGCGGCGACGACGTCGTCGAGCGAGTACTCCCTGCGCTCGTCCCACGTGTAGAACGGTGCCGAGTGGTTCACGGACCCACGGTTCCACTTGTCGTGCACGAACTGCGCGACCTCGCCGAACACGTAGAAGTCCTTGCCCTTCTCGCCGTGCGTCGCGACCGCGTGCTCCTGGATCGCGGGCAGGAAGACCCGGTTCCACGTGACGCGGGGGACGTGGACCGCGGTGTCGATCCGGAAACCGTCGACGCCCATGTCGATGTACTTGTTGTACGCGCCGATCAGGTAGTCCTGCACCTGCTCGTTCTCGGTGTTGAAGTCCGCGAGGTCCTCGTGGATCCAGCAGTCCTGGGCGTCCTTGCCCTCCCAGTTCCCGATCCAGCAGGGGTGGTAGAGGTTCGACGGGAACATGCCCGACGTCGCGTTGGGCCACTGGCAGCTGTACGTCCGGAAGCCCTCGGCCGAGTAGCCGACCGGGACGCCCCAACGGGCACAGCTCTGGCCCGCGGGCTGCGTCGAGGACCACAGGTCACCGTTGTACGTCGAGCCGTCTGCGTCCTCCTCGAGCGGGTCGTACTCCTTGCCCGCGACGGGCTCGTCGTAGTACCAGCTCCACTGCGCGTCGCGAGCGCCGTACACGGTCGGGGTGAACAGACCTTCAGCGCCCCAGCGGGACGAGTGGTTGTACACGACGTCCTGGTAGATCTTGATGCCCTTGGCGTGCGCTGCGTCGATCAGGTCCTGGTAGCTTGCGCCCTCGGACTCCAGACGCGGGTCCACACGGTAGAAGTCCCACCCGTGGTAGCCGTGGAAGTCGTAGTCGGAGCGGTTGAGCACGACGGGCGTGATCCAGATCGCCGAGAACCCGAGGCCCTTGATGTAGTCGAGCTTGTCGACGATGCCCTCGAAGTCGCCCCGGAACATGGGGTCGTCGTTCGCGGCGTTGCCCGACTTCACGTGCATCGAGCCGCCACGGTTGTTGGTCGCGTCGCCGTCGTTGAAGCGCGCGGTCATGACGAAGTAGATCGAGTCCTCGCGCGGGTCCCCGCCCAGCGGCTCACCCTTCGTGGCGGGGGGCGTGGTCGGCTTGGCGCCGGTCGTCCTCGAGACGGTCGCGCTCGCGGCGGAGCGGTTGCCCGCCGCGTCGAACGCGGTCACGGCGTACGAGTACGCCGTGTTCTCGAGGAGGTTCGCGTCGGTCGCGGAGGTGCCCGTGACGTCACGTGTCACGGTGCCCGCGCCACCCGTGCGGGTCACGGTGTAGCCCGCGACCGCTTTGTCGTCGGTCGAGGCGGTCCAGGTCGCGGTGAGGCCGATGCCCGTGCCGGTCACGGCAAGGCCCGAGGGGACCGACGGGGCCGTGGTGTCGGGCACCTCGGGGACGACGGGCGGGCAGGGGTCCGTGGCGTTCGCCGTGAGGGCACCGTTCTTCACGGTCGAGATCCCGGGGCCGTAGGCGTAGTCCTTGCCACCGTTGTTGTCCCAGGTGCCCGAGCCGTTGGTGAAGACGACCTTGCCGCCCGTGGCGGCTCCCAGGTCGATCGTGAACCGGAACCACCCCGTGCAGGCGGCCTCCATGGCCTTGCCCGGCGCCGTGGTCCAGGCCGCGGTCGTGGTGTTGAAGTGGATCTTCGGGGCGGTCCACGTCGTCGAGTAGTAGAGGGTCGCGGAGCCCGCGGGGGTCTCGGTCGGCGTGGGGGTGGGCGTGGGCTCGGGGTCCGGCGTGGTGCCGCAGGGAGACGTCCCGGTCGCGACGGCACCGTCCTTGACGACCACGATGCCCGAACCGACCGTGTAGTTGCGGCCGCCGTTGTTGTCCCAGGTCCCCGACCCGTTGTTGAACGTGACCTGTGCTCCGGTGGCCGTCCCGAGCGGGATGGTCCGGCTGAGCCATCCGTCGCACGCCGGCGTCATGGCGACGCCGGGAACCGTGGTCCACGTGCCGCCCGTGGCGGCGTAGTGGACGTTGGTCGTCGCCCAGCCCGAGCGGGTCGGGTAGTAGACCGTGGTCGAGGCCTCGCCGGTGGCGCCGACGGCCGACGTGGCCGCCGAGGTGACGGCGAGCGGGCCCAGGAGCCCGAGGCCGAGGAGGAGAGCGAGGGGTCGTCTCCACCGTGCGAACGTCGTTGATCGCATGATCTTCCTTCGTCAAGGGGGGACCGCCGAGAGTCACGACGGTGTGACTTCTGCAAGGTTGCGTAACGTTGCAGCCTTCCTTGCGGGAACATACAGGACATCCCGAGGACTGACCAGAGGTGTGGGAGGCTCGACCAGGCGCACCGAGGCGCACCGAGGCGCACCGAGGCGCGACGGGAGCACCCGGCACCACGGGTGCCGGGCAGGAGGAACGATGGACATGATCAAGCCGTGGCAGCTCGTCACGGTGGTCTGCGTGCTCGCGCTGCTGACCTACGTGGTGATCGTCGTGCGGGCGTTCCTCGGGGGGATGTGTGGCGAGGAGCGCAGGCCGCGTCGCCGCCGACGCCCGCGGACCTGAGCGGCAGGAAGCCGCTGGTCGACGCGAACGCCGCTCAGCGCACCGACGCGAACGCCGCTCACCGCACCGACGCGAACGCCTCCAGGACCCGGTCCACGCTCGACCGCAGTCCCCAGCGCGAGGCGAGCGCGTCGAGGGCCGCAGCGTCCGCGGGAGCGGACGGGACGGCGTCGGGCACGGGGGGCAGGGGTGCGTCGCGCGCGACCTGGACCACGAGCGGGGCGACGTCCAGGTAGTCCGCGGCCTCGGTGAGGCGACGGCGCTGCGTGGGGCTCAGACCGGGGTCGCCCTCGTCGCGCGCACGCAGGATGCCCGCGAGGTCGCCGTAGCGGGCGAGCAGCCCCGCGGCCGTCTTCTCGCCGATGCCCGCGACGCCCGGCAGGCCGTCGCTCGGGTCGCCGCGCAGCGCGGCCATGTCCGCGTACGCCTGGCCCGAGGTCACGCCGTAGCGCTCGGCCAGGCGCTCGACGTCCACGATGTCGAGCTTCTTGAGACCGCGGGCGGTGTACAGCACGCGCACGGGCACGTCGTCGTCGACGAGCTGGAACAGGTCGCGGTCTCCCGTGACGACCTCGACAGGCCCGGCATCAGGCCCGACGCCGCCGCGCCCCCCGGGGTCTTCGCCCGCCTCGCGCAGGGCGCGCCGCCGGACCGCCTCGCGCTCGACGAGCGTGCCGATCACGTCGTCGGCCTCGTAGCCGGGACAGCCGACGCGTGCGACGCCGAGGGCCGCGAGGACCTCGACGATGACGGGGACCTGGACCGTCAGTGTCTCGGGGACCTCCTCGACGCCCGTGGTCCCGGGTACCTCGGTCGCGACCCGGTGGGCCTTGTAGGACGGGATCGCGTCGACGCGGAACGCGGGGCGCCAGTCGTCGTCCCAGCAGGCCACGAGGCGCGCGGGCCGACGCTCGGTGACGAGCACCGCGATGGTGTCGAGGAAGCCGCGCACGGCGTTGACGGGCGTGCCGTCGGGGGCCTTGACCGAGTCCGGCACCCCGAAGAACGCACGGAAGTACTGCGACGCGGAGTCGAGCAGCAGCAGGCCACCGTGGCCGGGGAGCTGGGTGTCGCGCAGGGGAGCGGGCGTCGCCGGGTCCGTCATTGCTCCAACGTACCGGCGACCGCCCACGCGGGCCGGTCCACGGACGACGCGCCCCGCGACCCGACCGGACCGACGCCCCGACGCCCCGCTGCGGAGGTCTCTGATCTGACGCCGTGAGGAGGGATGTGTCACATCCGATTCGGGACCTTTGGCCGGGCTCTTCCGCAGGTCACGTGCCTAAGGTGGAAGTTGCCCCGGGCATCGAGGCGACCCGTCCGGGTTCGCCTGTCAGGAACCCAGCGACCAACGAGAGAAGGCGTGGCGAGGATCATGAAGGCTGCACGTTTCCACGGACGAGAAGACATCCGCATCGAGGACGTCCCGGCTCCCGAGCTGCGGCCGGGCGCGGTCGCGATCGACATCGCCTGGTGCGGGATCTGCGGTTCGGACCTGCACGAATACCTCGACGGCCCCATCTTCACGCCGGCCAAGGGCCGCCCGCACCCCCTGTCGCACGAGGAGATCCCCGTGACCATGGGCCACGAGTTCTCCGGGACCGTGACCGCGCTGGGCGAGGGCGTCGACGACCTGACGATCGGCGAGTCCGTGGTCGTCGAGCCCTACTTCGTGTGCGGCGAGTGCGCGCAGTGCGAGGCCGGCAACTACCACCTGTGCGTCAAGATGGGCTTCATCGGCCTGGCCGGCGGCGGTGGCGGGCTCTCCGAGAAGGTCGTCGTCGACCGGCGCTGGGTCCACCCCGTGGGCGACATCCCGCTCGACCAGGCCGCGCTCATCGAGCCGCTCTCGGTCGGCCACCACGCGGTCGTCCGTTCGGGCGCCAAGGCCGGCGACGTCGCGCTCGTCGGCGGTGCGGGCCCCATCGGGTTGCTCACGGCCGCGGTGCTCAAGGCGCGCGGCGTCACGGTCATCATGTCCGAGGTCTCCGAGGCCCGGAAGACCAAGGCCCGCGAGACGCACGTCGCCGACCACGTCGTCGACCCCACGCAGGACAACCTCATCGCCCGCGTCCGCGAGATCACGGACGGCCGCGGCGTCGACGTGGCCTTCGAGTGCACGAGCGTCAACGCGGTCCTCGACCAGCTCTTCGACGCGGTCCGCCCCGCGGGCGTGATCGTGGTCGTGTCGATCTGGGGCAAGCCTGCCGCGGTCGACATGCAGAAGCTCGTCCTCAAGGAGATCGACCTGCGCGGGACCATCGCCTACGTGCGCGACCACGCCGAGACGATCAAGCTCGTCCAGGAGGGCAAGGTGGACCTCGCGCCGTTCATCACGGCGAAGATCCCGCTCGAGGACCTCGTCACCGAGGGCTTCGACACCCTGATCCACCGCAACGAGACCGCGGTGAAGATCCTCGTCCACCCGTGACGGGCTCCCGGCCCGACGCCGGAGCGCACCCTCGACGCGGAAGGAGCGCTCCGGCGTCGGGCCGGGTTCTTGTGCCGTCGAGTGCATGATCGCGCTGCGACACGCCCGGCGAGTCGCAGCCGAATCATGCACTCGACGGAAGCCGGGCGACCGGCTGCCGCTCAGCGGACCGTGTCGAAGAACTCCCGCACGTCCGCGACGAACGACTCCGGCTCCTCCATCGCCGCGAAGTGTCCCCCGCGGCCCTCGACGTCGGTCCACCGCGTGATCCGGTGCTGGGCCTCGGCGTACCGGCGGATGCCGACGTCGTGCGCGAACACGACGACGGCTGTGGGGACCCCGGTCGGAGGCTTGGGGGCGTCCCACGCGCTCTCGCTCGCGTACGCCATGTATGCCGACGACCCGGCCGTGCCGGTCAGCCAGTAGATCATCACGTCGGTGAGCATCCGGTCCCAGCCGAGCACCTCGTGCGGCAAGGCGTCCGCGGGGAACGTCCACGCCTTGAGCTTGTCGAGGATCCACGCGAGCTGCCCGACGGGCGAGTCGGTGAGCGCCGCGCCGACCAGCCCGGGCCGCGTGCCCTGGATCGAGACGTAGCCGAGCTCCTCGGTCATGAAGCGCCCGATCCGGCTCAGGCGGTCGCGCTCGAGGTCGGTGAGGCTCGCGAGCTCGTCCTCGCCCAGCTCGTGGAACGGCATCCCGATGTTGCCGTTGAGGTGCACGCCCACGACCGGTCCCGTGGCGCCATCGCTCCCGGTCGCGCGCGCGACCTCGGGCGAGACGTTCGCGCCGACGTCGCCACCCTGCACGCCGTACCGCACGTAGCCGAGCCGGCGCATGAGCTCGGCCCACGCGACCGCGATGCGCGCGCTGTTCCAGCCGGCCGCGGTGGGCCCCGAGAACCCGAAGCCCGGGAGCGAGGGGATCACGACGTGGAAGGCCTGCGCGGGGTCACCGCCGTGCGCGCGCGGGTCCGTGAGCGGCCCGATCACGTCGAGGAACTCGGCGAACGACCCCGGCCAGCCGTGCGTGAGCAGCAGGGGGAGCGCGTCGGGCTCGGGCGAGCGGACGTGCAGGAAGTGGACCCGCTGCCCGTCGATCTCGGTGAGGAACTGCGGATAGGCGTTGATGGCGGCCTCCTGCGCGCGCCAGTCGTAGCGGGTTCGCCAGTGCTCGACGACCTCGCGCAGGTAGGAGACCGGGACTCCCGTGTCCCAGCCGTCGCCCGGCAGGGGGGCGGGGAACCGGGTCCGCGCGAGACGTTCGGCCAGGTCGTCGAGGTCCGCCTGGGGGATCTCGAGGCGGAAGGGGCGGATCGTGGAGCTCGTCGTCGTGTCCATGTCCTCGACGCTACGCACGGTAGCGGTCAGCCTCTGTCCGCTTTTCCTGCCCGACGCCGGAACTCGTCTTCGCGCGTGAGGTCGCGCTCCGGCGTCGGGCTGGGTTCTTGGGCGCCGAGTGCATGGTTGCGCTGCGAAACGCCCGGCGAGTCGCAGCGCAATCATGCACTCAGCGGGACGTCTTCCCGCACGCGGTCGACGAGATCGCGTTCGAGGTCGACCTGCGCGAGCTCCAGGGCCAGGTGGGGATCGACCGGCTGTGCGGACTGCTGCGGCTCGTCGGGAGACGCCTGTCCCGGGACGTCCCGCTGTTCGGGGAAGGCGATGCGAGCTCGCCGATCCTCCGCTACGAATGGTCGGCCGACACGTTCTGGCACGTCGAGGCCCCGTGAGTGCGGAGTAGTTGTCGCTGATCGCGCCGATTGACGACAACTACTCCGCACTCAGCGGCGGGGGTCCGGGACCAGGCCCGCCTCGCGGGCCGCGACGATCGCCGCCGCACGGTCGCGCAGCGCCAGCTTGGCGAGCACGCCCGCGACGTAGTTGCGGACCGTCTTGGCGCTCAGGGTCAGCCGCCGGGAGATCGCGGTGTTGTCCAGCCCCGCGGCGACGAGCGCGAGCACCTCGCGCTCCCGGTCGGTGAGCTGCGGGAACGGCACGGCCGCCCGCGGCCCGCCGCCCAGCACGTTCGCCACGGCCCGCGCCGCGACCCCGGGCGCGAGGATCAGCTCGCCGTTCGCGACGGCGCGCACGGCCCGCTCGACCTCGGGCGGCGACGCCGACTTCACGAGGTACCCGCGGGCCCCGGCACGCAGGCACGCCGCGACCGAGTCGTCGTCCTCGTGCATGGTCATGACGAGCACGGGCACGTCCGGCCGGGCGTGCGCGAGGTCCCGCGTGAGCTCGACGCCGGACCCGTCGCCCAGGTCGAGGTCCATGACGACCAGGTCCAGGTCCTCGGGCGTGCCCAGGACGTCGCGGGCCTCGGCGGCGCTCGCGGCCTGGGCCACGACGCTCACGCCGTCGAGCGAGTCGAGCAGCGCCGCCATCCCGATGCGAAACACGGGGTGGTCGTCGACGAGGGCCACGCGGATGACGCTCACAGGACGACCTTCCGGGGGAGGACGGCCCGCACGCGCGTGCCCGGCGCGAGCGAGAGGATCTCCAGAGTCCCACCGAGCTCCTCGGCGCGCTCCCGCATGGACCGCGTCCCGACGCCGGCGCGTGCGTCGGGCCCGACGCCGGAGCCCGCGTCGTCGCACGTCACGACCAGGTGCGTCCCCGGCTCGGGGATGCCGCGCGGGTGCGCGGCGACCTCGACCCGGCAGCCCGCCGCGCCACTGTGCCGAGAGGCGTTGATGACCGCCTCGCTCGTGATCGCGTACGCCGCGGCGGCGATGCGCGTGTCGAGGTCGTCGCACGGCCCGCACAGGAGCTCGACCGTGAACCCGCTCGCGTCGTGATGGTCGGCGAGGTCGTGCAGCGCGGCCTCGAGCCCTGCCTCGTCGAGCGCGGGCGGGAGGAGGCCGCGCGAGAGCGTGCGCACGTCCCCGACTCGCTGCTCGACCTCCCGTTGGAGCGCCTCAAGGACGGCGGCCGCGGCGGCCGGGTCCGTGTCGAGGGTGTTGCGCGCGCCCTGCAGCCCGAGCCGCAGCCCGCTCAACCACGGCCCGACGCCGTCGTGCAGCTCGCGGCGGACCAGTCGCCGTTCGGCGAGGCGCGCCCTGGTCACGGCGTCCTTGGCCTGTTCGAGGTCGCGCGCGCCGGTCGCCAGGGCGAGGCCCGCTGCGACGACCGGCACGAGCTGGGCGAGCGCGTCCCGGGTGCGTGCGTCGAGGCGCTCGCCGGCGCGGGGCGTCACGGCGAGGTCGCCGAGGACCTGGCCGCCGTGCTCGACGGGTACGTGGGTCACGTGGGTCGAGGTCGGGCGCCCCCACGAGGCCTCGACTGTCGCCGGCGCCTGGCGGTCGGGCCGTGCGCCCCGGCTCGTGAGGGTCACGGACTCCAGCTTGAGCGACTCGCCCGTCGAGACGACCAGACCGTGCAACAGCTCCTCGGCCGTCGCGGCGACGCCGAGCTGGCGTCCCATGCGCAGCACGGCCCGCCCGGGATCGGTCGTCTCGCCGTACACGAGTGCGCGGACGCGCCGCCGGAGCCAGGTCCGGGCGGGCTGGACCGCGAGCACGACCCCGACCGCGGCGAGCGCCTGGGCGAGCGGCCGGTTGCCCACGAGTGCCGTCACGGCGACGACGAGCGCGACGTAGACGACGACCAGCGCGAGGGTCAGGAGCGCGCCGATCGTCGCACGGCTCAGCGCGAGGTCCAGGCCCCAGAGCCGGTTGCGCAGGACCGAGACGAGCAGCGCGGCCGGGAACAGGGCCTGGCACGCGAGGTGGGCGAGGGGCAGTGCGAGGAGCACGTCGGGCGACGCCCAGGTCCCGAGCAGCGGGACGAAGGACAGCGCCATGATCGCGGTCCCCAGAGCGAGGAGGCCCAGGCCCCGGCGCTCTTCGAGCGGCCCGCGCCGGTGGCGCCACCAGGTCGCGCCCGCGGTCACGAGGCCCATGACGACGACGCCGACGATCGCGGGCCGCGGGTCGTCGATCGGGGCGAGCAGGAAGAACAAGATGGAGGCCGCGCCACCCGCGACGCCGAGCCACGCCCCCACGGACAGCGGGCGGTCGCGCACGAACCACGGCACGAGCACGAACAGCCCGATCGTCCCCGGGACCCACGCCATCCCGTACGCCGCCGCGAGCGGCTCGAGCGGCGGCAGGCCGGGGTGCGTGCTTGCGAAGCTGCGCCACGCGCCGCCGAGCGCCGCCAGCCCGCCGCCGATCCCCGCGAGCGAGACGAGCCAGCCCACGACGTGCCGCCGCCGCGACAGGATGACCGCGCCGACCGTGCCGTAGACGAGCGCGACCATGGCGTCCACGACCACGAAGAGCAGGTCGCCGAGCAGCAGGTCCACGCCGGAGGTGAGTTGCAGGACGAGCGCGGAGACCCCCAGGAGCCAGGCGGTGATCGCGATCGCGAGGGCCGTGCGGGGCAGGCCGCCTGTGCCCAGGCTCGCGCGGCTGAACACCGAGGGGCGCACGCCGCCCGCGGGCGCGACGGCATCGCCGGAGTGCTCCGGTGGTTCGTCCCCTGCGACTGGGCCCACAGCGCCACGGTAGGGGGCGGGACCAGCCGCGCGACAGAGGCCGGGAGCGATTCCACCCGCGCCCGCCCAACCTCCCGTGCCGTCGTCCGCACGGCCACGACCGGGCCCCGCCCCCGACGAGGGGGACGGAACCGGCCGGGCGGCCCGAGAAGGCGGGCCATGGGGTGGTGACGGGTCCACGGTGGTGGGCTCCGTCGTCGGGCAGGTCAGCGGCGGTCGCCGAGCGCGAAGCCCAGCGCGGCGACCGTGAGCCACAGCGGACCCACGAACCCTGCCATGTACTGCAGCGGCGAGATGCCCACGAGCAGCGTGAGGCCGCCCAGGAGCAGGCTCACGACGCCGATCCAGCGCGGCGCCGCGCCGTGCCGCAGCGACGCCACGGCCACGGCGACCGCGGTCAGGCCCGCGCCGACCCACAACCACGGGATGGTCGCGGTCCAGTCGGCGTAGAACGCACCCGACTCGGGCACGATCAGGTCGAGGTCGGCGAAGCCGAACATGAACTGGGTGTCGAGCCCCGATCCCATGAGCGCCGCGACCGACGTCAGGACCAGCCCCGAGCCCGCGACCGTCGGCAGGAGGCTGCCCGCAGGGGCCTGGACGTCGAGGCGTCGCTTGAGTCCCGCCGCGAAGATCAGGACGAGGATCGCGACCAGGACGGTCGCGGTGTGGAAGACGAGCAGCGTGGACGTCTTGCCCGCGAGGTCGGCGACGATCGCGTCGGCGTCGCCTGCGGTCTGCTCCCAGTTCGCGCCGAGAGCCATGGAGGCCTGGATCGAGACGATGCCCAGGACGCCGGCCGCGACGCCGGTCCACGCCCAGGCGCGGGACGTGCGGACGGGGCGGTCGAGGGTGGTGTCGGTCGGGATGGGTGCTGTCGGTCGTGCGGTCATGGTGGAACCCCTGCGTGTCGGGCCGAGCCCGAAGGCGGCCGTGGATGGTTGACACGACGAGCGTGGGGTGGGAGGTGTCCCGGGCGGCAGGGGCGGATGTCCCGGGAGGCCGGGCGCTTCGGGGCCTCGGCCCTCGAGTGCATGATCGTGCTGCGGCACACCCGGCGAGTCGCAGCGCGAGCACGCGCCCGACGTCGCCAGCGGGGGCTTCAGTCCTCGGTGCTGTCCTGGCTGGGTGGCGGCAGCACTGGCAGCACGACCACAGGCCGGTGCTGCAGGTGCGAGAGCCGACCGGCGACCGAGCCGCCGAGGGCCTCGTTGCGCCATCCGTCGGCCCCCGAGCGGTGAGCGCCGACCACGACGATCGCGGCGTCGTGCGCCACGGCGGCCTCGTCGAGCTGCCGGGCCACGTCGCCGTCGCCCGCGACCACGAGGCTCCACGTGACGCCCGTCCCGCGCAGCGCATTGTCGAGCTCGGTCGTCAGCCGGTGCTCCCCGGCGCCGTCGTCCGCCACGGGCCCGGCGTCCACCCACACGCACACGAGCGTCGTGCCCAGCGCATGGGCGAAGCCGGCGGCGCGCTGGACGATGTCCGGGTGCTGGCCTGGGTGCACTCCGACGAGCAGGGGTCGGATCATCTGTCCATCGTGCCACGGGCGCGCGGATCGGTCGTGCCACGGGCGCGCGGATCGGTCGTGCCACGGGAACCCGGGGAGCACAGGCTCGACGGCGCCGCACACGGCACGCTCCTGGTCCGCCGCGGGTGCGGCGTCAGCCGAGCGTCGTCGGGCAGACCGAAGCCGTCCGCGACCGCGCGCAGGACGTGCTGCGCCGAGTTCGCCCGGGTGAGAGGTGCGTCCAAAGGTTGCCGAGGGCGGCACTCGGTGTCACTCTGATCGCGGGCCGCACCGCAGCTGCTGCGGCCTTCAGCGAGACGGCTTGGCTCACCAGCGAGACTCTCTGGCCACAAGGGGACCGTAATGCGACGTGCACCGACCACCCGCTCTGCCACCTTCAGGACACGACATGGGCTGTCGGGGATCACGGCTTCCCTGGCTGTCGCTTCCCTGCTCGTGATCGGTGCGGTGAGCCCGGCGGGTGCGGAACCTGCACCCGCGCCGGAGTCGAGCAGCGCGGGCACGGCGGCGGACCCAGCCACGCCGGAGTGGACGGAGTCTCCGACCGACCCCGCAGACCTCACGGTCCCGGACCCGACGGGCGAGCCGCCCGCGACGGAGAGCCCCTCGCCCGGTGACGGACCCGCCGCGCCGCCGGCCGAGCCCGCCCCGGCCGAGCCCGCCCCGGCGGAGACGACGGACGCGCCGGACCCGGCCGAGGTGCAGGGTCCTCCCATGCCCGACGCGGTGGCGACTGAGACGCCGGACGAGGCCGAGGGACCCGGCGTCACCCCCTTCCTGGTCCCTCCGGCGACGGGCAACAACGCCGTCATCACGGTCAAGGTGGGCGGTGACCGTGCCAGCCTGGTCGCGGTCGGACCGTTGGCCGGGGTCACCCTCCAGCTCTACAACGGCACAGGCGCTCCCACGACACCGGTCGCCGACACGTGGGCCACGTGCGTGTCCGACGCCGACGGCGACTGCTCGTTCGTCGTGCCGAACACGCAGATCGGTGGGGAGAACCGCGACCGTCGGTTCTGGGTCGTCCAGACCGGTGCCCCGACGAACTGGTACACCAACCCCGACCTGGGGACGGGGAGCAGCGGTTCGACCGTGACCCCGTACGAGTTCCGCACCGGGACGCAGCTCCGCAACGGCACGACCTACACCTCCGAGGGCTCGTTCATGCTCGCCACCGGCAACACGAACAACGTGGCGTCCGGTGGCATCTGGCAGACCTCGCGGGAGAACCCGACCTTCCCCGCCCAGTGCGGGATCGACGTGGCGCTCGTCCTCGACCTCTCCGGGTCGGTCGCGGGCGACCTGCCACAGCTCAAGCAGGCGGCGAACCGGTTCGTCGACGCCCTGACGGGTACGCCGTCCAACATGGGTCTGTTCACGTTCAGCTCGCTCGCCCCCGCGACGGGCAACCCCAACCTGGCCCCGACCCCCGTCTCGACGGACGACAGCGCCCAGCTCGTGAAGGACCGGATCAACAGCTACACGGCCGGCGGCGGCACCAACTGGGACCGCGGCATCTACCAGGTCGCGACGAGCGCGGCCACCTACGACGTCGCGATCGTCCTGACCGACGGGAACCCGACCTTCTACGGCAACCAGGAGGGCCCCGGGAACTTCACCCGTCTGCGTGAGGTCGAGAACGGGGTGTTCAGCGCCAACGCCGTCAAGGGACAGGGGACGCACATGGTCGCGTTCGGTGTCGGGGACGGCATCGACACCGCCGGTAGCGGGCTCAACCTGCGAGCGATCTCCGGCGAGCTCGCGGGCACGGACTACTTCCAGACCGCGGACTACGAGGATGCCGGGAACCAGCTCCGTGCGCTCGCGCTCGGCAACTGCGAAGGCTCGGTCTCCGTCATCAAGCAGGTCGTGCCGTCGAGCGCGCCGGCCGGGTCCATCGAGGGCGCAGAGCCCGCGGGCGGGTGGGAGTTCACCGCCGAGACCCAGTCCGGGGACGTGACGGTCGAGGACCCGTCCACGGTCACGACGACGGCGGGGACGGGGGCCGCGAACTTCGACCTCTCGTACCCCTCGTCGACGTCGTCCGGGGTGGTCGGCGTCATGGAGACGCAGCAGTCCGGCTTCACCCTGCAGCAGGTGGACGGTGCGAACGCGTTCTGCACCGACATCGTGACGGGCGACACCGTGACCGCGACGAACAGCGGTGCGACCGGTTTCACGGTCCCCGTGGACCCGACCACCGCGGTGACCTGCACGGTCTACAACCGGGCGCCCAACCCGGTCGCGTCCCTGACCCTCTCCAAGGAATGGGTCGTGAACGGCACGACGTACGCGAACGGCGCCCAGCCGGCAGGACTCGACGCATCGGCGGCGATCGCAGGTACGTCGCAGGGGTGGGGTGTCCCACGCACTGGTCTCCAAGAGGGCCAGACGCCCGAGATCACCGAGTCGACGACCATCGGACTGACCCAGTGCTCGCCCGTCGAGAGCGACCTGGTGGAGTTCAACGACGCCGAGATCAGCGAGGAGCTGCCGTACTCCCCGACCCTGGTCGCCGGGGCCAACACCGCCACGATCAGGAACACGCTCGACTGCGGCAGCAAGCTGACGCTCGACAAGACGGTCCAGGGCGGCGATGCGGCGCCCACCGAGTGGACGCTCGACGCGGTGGCGCCGAGCGGTGCGGAACCCGGTCCGAGCGGTGTCGCCGGTTCGGACACGGCGACGGCACAGGTGTCGCCGAACGTCGTCTATCCCCTGGCGGAGTCGGGCGGTGACCCCAACTACGCCCAGGTCAGGGGACCCAACGCGGTCATCATCGACGGCTCCACGGGGACCTGGCTGTGCGTCGAGCTCGCCGACGACGGCTCGGTCATCCCCGGCTTCTCCGACGGTCTGAACGGCGGCGTCACGGTGCCGCTGGGCCGGTGGATCCGCTGCACTGCCGTGAACCAGGCGGCGACGATCGACGTGCGGAAGATCGTCGAGAACCGGTTCGGCGGTTCCGCGGTGCCCAGTGACTGGAAGCTCAACGTGACCCCGGTCGGCGGTGTTCCGGACGGTGTCGTGGTGCCCGCTCAGTCGGTCGAGGGGGCCGATGTCGCCACACCGATCACGGTCCGCCCGGGCGTGACGTACACGGTCAGCGAGTCGAGCACGCTGACGGGGTACGAGCAGGAGAGTGCCCAGTGCTTGTCCACGTCCGGGGCGTCCCTCGGGCTGACCTTCTCGCTCCTTGCGCTCGACACCGCGTCCTGCACGTTCGTGAACGCCGACGTCCCGGGGCGTCTGACCCTGGTAAAGGAGGTCGACAACGGGTCCACGGGATCTACCGCGGTCCCCGCCGACTGGACGCTCACCGCGACACCGGACGACATCACGGATCAGCCGACGGTCTCCGGCAACGGTGACCCGACGAGCGAGGGTGGGGTGTCCGCGGTCGAGGTCTTCGCCGGGAACTACGTGCTCTCCGAGACGGAGACCGCCGGGTACGCCGCGAGCACGTGGTCGTGCACGGGCGGGGAGCTCGAGGGCGACACCGTGACCGTCGCGCTCGACGCCGACGTGACGTGCACCATCACGAACACGGCTCAGCAGCCCACGCTGACCCTCGTCAAGGAGGTCGACAACGGGACGACCGGCGGGACGTACGAGCCGTCCGACTGGACGCTGACCGCGGCTGGGCCGACGACGGGCGTCTCGGGTGCGTCGGGGTCGGACGCCGTGACCTCGGTCCCCGTCGCGATCGGTGACTACGAGCTCTCGGAGGAGGGCCCGGCGGGATACACGGCCGGCGCGTGGACCTGCACGGGGGGGACGTTCGAGGGGTCGACGGTGAGCGTCGCACTGGGCGACGACGTCACCTGCACGATCCTCAACACTGCCCAGCAGCCGTCACTGACCCTCGTCAAGGAGGTCGTCAACGACGACGGGGGCTCGGCGGAACCCACCGACTGGACGCTCGAGGCCGACGGACCGACGCCGCTCAGCGGCGTGAGCGGTGACTCCGCAGTCACGGGCGCGGACGTCGAGGTCGGTGACTATGCGCTCTCCGAGACGGGCGGCCCGGCCGGATACGAGGCGTCGGACTGGACGTGCGAGATCCCCGGCATCGACGGCGGAGCCGCCACGCCCGTGACCGTGACGGACGGGACGGTCCAGGTCGGCGTCGGGCAGACGATCGTCTGCACGATCGTCAACGACGACGTCCCGGCACCGTTCACGGTCGTGAAGTCGAGCGACCCGGGCAGCGGCGCGACCGTCCTGCCGGGCGACGTCATCACCTACACGGTGACCGCGACCAAGGTGGGCGAGGGCATCGACCCGCAGGTCGTCGTCACGGACGACCTCTCGCAGGTGCTGAACAACGCGACCTTCGTCGAGGGAAGCATCGACGCGTCGTCCGGGGCGGCGTCGCTCGCCGGCACGACGTTGACCTGGACCATCGGGGACCTGGAAGACACCGAGACGATCACCTACCAGGTCAAGGTCGCCGACGGCGCATACGGTGTCACGCTCACCAACGTCGTCACGGCCCCCGGGGCCGAGCCGTGCGTCGAGCCCGAGCCCGAGCCGGAGCCCGAGCCGGAGGTGGCGCCGTCGGTGTCGGCCCTCGTCACGGACGCGACCACCCTCGCGGCCGACGTCTCGGCTGCCGCCGTGGCGGCCGCACCTGCGGCACTCGCGGTCGTGGACCCCGAGGTCGACTGCCGCACGACGTCGCACGTCACGCCCGCGTGGACGCTCGCCAAGACGAGCGACCCGGTGACGGGCTCGACCGTCGAGGCGGGCAGCGTCATCACCTACACGCTGACCGTGACGAGCACGACCGACGCGTTGGTCAGCGGGGCCGTGGTCAGGGACGACCTGTCGAAGGTCCTGGCGTACGGGACCCTGGTCTCGCCGCCGCCGGGGGCCACCCTCTCCGGGACGACGCTGACCTGGGCGGTACCGGACCTCGCGACCGCGGGCGCGACGGTCGCGATCTCCTACCAGGTCAAGCTCTCGTCGAGCGCTCACGGCGTGACGGTCACCAACGTCGCGACGCCGGGCCCGGGTGGCGGGTGCGTCTCGTGCACGACGACGCACAAGGTCCCGCCCGTCTCCGCGGCTCCGCCGTCGAGCCTGCCGGTCACCGGAGCGGACGTCGCCGCGATCCTCACGGGGGCGCTGCTCCTGGTCCTCCTCGGCGGGACGCTCGTGACGGTCCGCCGGCGCCGGGCGAACTCCTAGCCGGACGGCAGGACGGGCCGCTCCCCTCGGGGGGAGCGGCCCGTCCTGTACGAGTGCTACTCGATGCCGTCGGCGTGCCGCTCGTCCACCGTGCGCGCGGCGTCGCGTGCGGCCTTCTTGTTGGCCCGACGGCGTCGCGCGACTCCGCTGTCGCCCTCCCCGTCGTCGTCGGTCGGCTTGTCCTTCCCGTGACCAGGGTCGTGCAGCATGTGCGAGTCGACGAGCTCGTGGCGCTGGAGGTAGGTGTTGGCGACGGCCTGGATCGTCGCGGCGATCGGGAGCGAGAGGAACGCGCCCAGCGCACCGAACACGGCCCCGAACGCCAGGACGACGACGAACGACACCGCGGGATTCATCTCGAGGGCGCGGGCCGAGACCTTGGGCGAGAAGTAGAGGTTCTCGAGCTGCTGGTAGGCCACGATGAAGATCAGGACGGCAAGGGCCTGAGGCAGCCCCTGCGACGTGAGCGCGACGATCACGGGCAGCGCGCCGCCGATGTACGTCCCGATCGTCGGGACGAACTGGGACACGACGCCCACGAACACCGAGAGCGGCAGGGCGTAGTCGGTGCCGAGGATCAGCAGGAAGACGAACGTGAAGACGCTCGACAGCGCGGCGAGGACGATGCGCGAGTTGATGAAGTCCGAGACCTTGACCTGAGTGATCTCCCAGAGCCGCAGGACCTCCTGCTGACGGTTCGGGGTCAGCCACCGGCAGATCGCGGCACGGAACTTGGGTCCTGCGGCCAGGAGGTAGTACGTGACGAGCATGATCGTGAGGAACGCGAAGATGCCTCCGACGATCGTCGTCCGACCACGAGCGCACCGGACGCGACGTCCTCGCCGAACTCGTTGAACCCCTGCTTGAGCAGGTCGTCCGAGCTGGGCATGTCGATGTCGAACCGCTCCTGGACGAACTCCTGGATGTCCGTGTAGAGCGCCGGGATCGACTGGACGAGCTGGACGAGCTGCTGGACGAACAGGTTGCCGAAGAGCGCGAAGATGCCTGTCACGACGACCAGGCCGCCCAGCAGCGCGGTGGCCGCGGCTCCGCCGCGCTTCCACCCGTGGCGCACCAGCCAGACCACGATCGGCTCGAGCGCGAGCGCGATGAAGAACGCGATGAGGATGTTGACGCCCAGGCTCTTGAGGGTGCCGAGCGCGTACCAGACGAAGATGCCGACGAAGACCGTGACCACGATCATGAGCAGGGCGCGGGGGAGCCAGCGAGGGGGCTTGCGCGGGTCGTCGGGGGCGAGCGCGACGAAGTCGCGCGGTGCGGTCGCCGCGGTGGCCGAGGGCGGCGGGGAGGGCGGACCGGCGGGTGCCGCCGGGGTGGTCGCGTCGCTCGTCATGGGCCGAACGTAGCGAACGCAGGGTCGCACGAGGCGAGCCCACGCCGTCGGGCAGGAAGGTGCGCGAGCGGAGGCCGTGCGTACCCCGCCCGGTCAGGTCACCCGCGGGCCTGGACCTGGGCGATCGGTACCCCGTCGTCGTCCAGGTGCTCGGGCCCCTCGGACCGAACACCCAGGCGCGCGGCGACCCACGGCCCCGTGAGCCCGTAGATCACCGCGGTCAGGAGGATGACGCCGAACACGACCGGCACGAGCTGCTCGAACGGCTGACCGTCCTGCTCGAACCGCAGCGCGAAGACGGACGCGGTCGAGGCGGCGACGATCCCGCGCGGCGCCATCCAGCCGACCATGACGCGTTCTCGGCTCGACAGGACGCTTCCCGTGGTCGCGATCGACGCGACGAGCGGGCGCAGCACCAGGACGAGCAGCGCCACGATCGCGAGCGTCGAGAGCGCGTACGTGGCGAGCGCGTCGAGGTCCACCCGGGCCGTGAGCAGGATGAAGAGCGTGCCGATGAGCAGGAGGCCGACGTGGCTGCCGAACTCGTGCAGGGGCTCGATCCGGGCCCACCGCTGGTTGGCCAGGGCGATACCGAGCGTGGTCGTCGCGAACAGCCCGGCCTCCTCGTGGAACGCCTCGGCGATCGCGTACGTGGCCAGCGCCGTGGCGAACGCGAGCGAGACCTCGGCCGCGGCGGGCACCCTGCCCCAGCGCACGGCCACGACGTAGACGGCCGCGGCGACGGCTCCCGTGAGGATCCCGGAGAACGCCGTCGCCCCCAGGTGCTCGGGTGCGGCGTGGAGCGCGACGTTCGCCATGGCGAGCGCGACCGTCGCGCCGATCGGGTCGATGAAGATCCCCTCGAACGCGAGCACCGACTCGAGCGGCTGCTTGGGACGGATGATCGCGAGCAACGGCCCGACGACGGTCGGGCCCGACACGATGAGGATCGCCCCGATCACGGCGGCCCGCGACAGCGGCAGGTCGAGGACCCACCAGCAGATGGCCGTGGCGCCGATGCCGGTCAGGACCGCGCCGACCGTCACCAGGAGCGCGACCGGGCGCCGCGCCCCGCCCTTGAGCCGGGCCATGTCGAGCTTGAGCGACTCCTCGAACAGCAGGATGCCCACGGCCATCGAGACCAGCGGGAACAGGTCCTTGCCCAGCAGCGCGTCCGGGTCGACCAGACCCGTCACGGGCCCGGCGACCAGCCCCAGCGCGAGCAGCAGGAGGATCGACGGCACCTTGAGCGCCTTGGCCGCGACCTGGCCGACGACACCGAGCAGAACGACCATGGCGATCCCACCCGTGAATCCCAGTTCCATGGACCCATAGTGGTGCGGCGAGGCCCTTTGCGCAGCGGATGCCGTGAACCGCCGTCGGTGCCACGATCAGGGTGCAGGACTTCCCCTGGGGGCTCCCGTCCGACGTCGTCGTCGCGCGGCGCCACCAGCACGCGCGCGCAAAGGAGACGACATGGCACGGTCCTCGCAGGTCACGGCATGGGTCGGTTGGGTGTGGTTCGCGGGCATCGTCCTGCTGGTGCTCGGGCTGTTCAACGCGATCAGCGGACTGGTCGCGGCGTTCTCCCCGGAGAAGCTCGTCGGGCTGGGAGAGCAGGGGATCGTCGTCCTCGACGTGTCGACCTGGGGATGGGTCCACCTCGTGGTCGGGATCCTGCTCGTGATCGTGGGCTTCTCGGTGCTCTCCGGCCGAGGGTGGGCGCGCCTCGTCGCGATCGTGCTGGTCGTGCTCAACGTCCTGACCCAGTTCGTCGCCCTGCCCGCCAGCCCGTGGTGGTCCCTCGTCACGATCGTCCTGGGGCTGTTCGTGCTGTGGGCGCTCGTCGTCCACGGCGACGAGGCCGAGCGCGCTTCCGCCTCGGCGTCCCACCTGCCCTGACCCCGCCCAGCAGCAAGGAGTGCCACACATGCCCTCAACCACCTTCGGTCCGGTCGAGTTCGTCGCGATCGCCTTCCCCGAGGAACGCGTCCCCGACGCGGTCAAGGTGGCGATCGTCGAGCTCCTGGGGTCCGACGTCGTCTCGCTCCTCGACCTCACCGTCGTCCGCAAGGGCGTGAACGGCGAGGTCGACGTCGTCGAGGTCGAGGACCTCGGAGACGAGCTCGACATCACCGAGACCCAGCTCGGCAGCTCCGGTCTCGCCGGGCAGGAGGACATCGACGACGTCGCCGCGAACCTCGAGCCCGGGACGTCGGCACTCGTGCTGATCGTCGAGCACACCTGGGCCCGCCAGTTCGTGGGAGCGGTGCGGGGCGCAGGCGCCGCGGTGATCGCCCAGGAGCGGATCCCGGCCGAGGTCGTCAACGAGATCGTCGAGCTCGCGGAGCTCGTCTGAACCGACGCGAGCCACGTTGCACCGCTCATCCCCGCACAGCACGCACACGGACTGCACGACGAACGGAGAACACCATGCCACTACGACGCGTAGGACGCCCCGGACTCCTGGGGACCATGGCACGCACCGCGGTCATCGCCGGGACGGCCTCTGCCACTGCCGGTGCCGTCCAGCGGCACCAGCAGGGCAAGGCCGAGCAGCAGGCAGAGACCCAGCAGTACCAGGCTCAGCAGCAGGCCGAGCAGCAGCAGATGTACGCGGCGCAGGCCGCCCAGCGCAGGCCGCCCAGGCGCAGGCCGCCCAGCAGCCCCCGGCGCCCGCTGGCGGCGAGAACGACCTCCTGGCCCAGCTCGAGAAGCTCGGTCAGCTCAAGGCAGCAGGTGTCCTCGACGACGCCGAGTTCGCTGCCGCCAAGGCCAAGCTGCTCGCCTGAGGAGGAATCATGGCAACTTTCACCGTCTGGTCGTTCGACACCCCCGGGGGCGCCGAGGTGGCGTCCGGGGTCCTGCGGGACGCGGCCTCGGAAGGTCTCATCAAGATCGTGGACCGCGCGATCGTGACCTGGCCCGAGGGCGCGAAGAAGCCCACCACGCGCCACACGCACGAGGACGAGTGGCGCGGCACGGGCTGGGGTGCGTTCTGGGGGCTCCTGTTCGGGGCGCTCTTCTTCGTGCCCGTGATCGGTGTCGCGGCCGGTGCGGCGCTCGGTGCGATCCACAAGTCCATGGAGGCCGTGGGGCTCAACAAGGACCAGCTGGACCGCATCCGCGCGCAGGTCACCGAGGGCACCTCCGCGCTGTTCGCCGTGACCGAGGACGGGAACCTGGACCGAGTGGGCGAGCGGTTCCACGGCCTGCACGGCGAGCTCATCGCGACGAACCTCACCGACGCGGAGCGCCGGCTGCTCCTCGAGACGTTCGACTGACCTGGTCCTGGGAGGTGGTCGGCGGGGTGGGCCGGTTCGCCGGCCCGCCCCGCCGTGCGTGAGGTCTCAGGCGTCCAGACGGAGCGGCAGCCCGAACAACGGGTACCAGGCCTCGACGTCGAGGAACGCGTTGATGCCCGTGACCTTGCCGTCCACGGTGTCGATGACCTGCAGGGCCCAGGCGTCGTAGCCGCCGTCCGGGGACACCCGGTACTGGCCGAACCCGAACGTCCCGTTGGCCTGCACCGGCACCAGGCGTGAGCCGCGGCACTCTGCGCCGGGACCGACCATCCACTTCTCGATCTCGACGGGCCCCTGCATCCACAGCGCGTACGGAGGCATCGAGAGCGTGGCCTCGTCGTGGAGCAGCGCGACGAGGGCGGGCATGTCGTAGCGCTCGAACGCGTCGAGGTACTTCTCGAGGAGCTCGTTCTTCTCGTCGTCGGCCGGGACGGTGGGGAGGTTGGCGCCGTCGGCCCCCTGTCCCGAACCGTAGTGCGCCTGGGCCGAGAGCGTCGCGCGCGCCCGCTGGAGTGCGCTGTTGACCGACGGCACCGACGTCTCGAGGAGCTCGGCGACCTCTGACGCCTGCCAGCGCAGGACCTCGCGGAGGATGAGGACCGCCCGCTGCTTGGGTGGCAGGTACTGCAGGGCCGCGACGAACGCGAGCCGGATGGACTCGCGCCCCACGGCGACGTCCGCGGGGTCCCCGTCCCGAGGGAGCACGCGGTCGTCAGGGATGGGCTCGACCCACGTCTCCTCCGAGAGCTGCTCGCCCAGGTTCCGCTCCTCGGCGGACTGCGCGGCGCCCAGCCCCATGGGTCTCTCGCGCCGCTTGCGCTGCGCGAGGTGGTCGAAGCAGACGTTGGTCGCGATCCGGTAGAGCCAGGAGCGCAGCGCGGAACGTCCCTCGAAACGGTCGTAGGACCGCCAGGCGCGGACCATGGTGTCCTGGACCGCGTCGTCGGCCTCGAAGGACGAGCCGAGCAGGCGGTAGCAGTAGCCAGTGAGCTGGGACCGGTACTGGTCCAGCAGCTCCCCGAGGTCCTCGTCCGCGACGGTCGCTGTGCGTTCGGTCATGGTGTCCTCTCGTGGCGCGCCGCTGTGCGCGCCGTGTTCCACGTTAGCGCGACCCGCCGACACGTTCAGGGGAGAGGGCGTCGTCACGTGCGAGCTCGAACCACACGGTCTTTCCCGGACCGTCCGCAGCACGGTGCTCGACGAACCAGCGGTCCGCGAACCGGTCGAGGAACTGGACGCCCCGACCTCCTGTCTCGTGCGGTGCGGGGTCGTGGAGCGTCGGTTCGTCGGGCGACCCGTCACGGACACCGACCCGGACGAGAGTGTTGCTGACCTCGACGACCGCTTCGAGCGGCCCCACCGCGTGCTGCACGGCGTTGGTGAGCGTCTCGCTCGCGAGCAGCATGATCGTGCGACGCTGGTCGCGGCTGATGCCGCAGCTCTCGAGGATGTCGTCGACCCAGCGGCGGGCCGGCGAGATGGCGGCTGTCGTGTGCTCGACGCCACGGGAGACGCGGGTGGGGCACGCGGGCGTGGGGTGCGAGTCCACCGCGGCACGGACCCGCACTGCGAGGACGGCGATGTCGTCGCGCTGGTCGCTGCCGACCAGGCGCTGGACCAGGGCGTTGGGCAGCGCGAGGGTCGAGCCGTGGCGCAGCGCGACGAGTGCCTGGGCCAGGCCCGCGAGCCGCGTGCTCTGGGCGACGCCGCGTCGTTCGATCAGGCCGTCGGTGTAGAGCAGCAAGGTGTCACCCGGTCCCAGGTGGGTCGTGTGGTCGCTGCGCGGGGCGTTGGGGACGAACCCGAGCATCATGTCCGGCCGGGCGTCGAGCATCTCGACGCTCCCGTCCGCACGGAGGACCAGGGGCGGAGGGTGCCCGGCGTTCGACCAGGACAGGTCGAAGAAGTCCCCGCGACGGTCGAGCCGTGCCACGACCGCGGTCCCGCTCGCGTGGAGCGCGAGCCCGGAGTTCGCGCGGTCGAGCAGCCGGAGCAGCGCGGACGGTGACTCGTCGTGGCTCCAGGCGAACGTGCGCAGCATCGAGCGGAGCTGGCCCATCTCGGCTGCGGCGCGCATGTCGTGGCCGGTCACGTCGCCGATCATGAGGACCGAGGCGTCCTCGTCGTGCACCACGGCGTCGTACCAGTCCCCACCGACCTGGTCGGTGAGCGTCGCGGGCGAGTAGGTCGAGGCCAGCTCGAGGTGCGGGATGTCGGGGAGCTCGGTGAGTATCGCGGCCTGGAGCGTGGTCGCGGCGTCCCGGCGCTCCTCGAGCAGCCGGACGCGTTCGAGCGCGTGCGCGACGAAGCCTGCGAGGCCGGCCCGGGACAAGGACTCGTCGTCGGCGACCTTGCCGTGCTCCCACGCGAGGAAGATGACCGCGAGGAGGGAGGTGCCGGAGATCACGGGCAGGAGCGCGCGTGAGCCGACGCCGTCGTCGATCGCGTCCGAGACCGCCGGGAAGGACGCCAGGATGTCCGCCTGGTCGCGGAAGAAGAGGGCTTCCTGGGTGCGCGCCACGTACGACACGACCCGGTCCGGGTCGTCGATCCGCGCGTAGCGGTAGGAAGGGGCGAGCCCGGGCTCGAGGTGGTCCATGCTCGTGTACGTCAGGCTCTTGCGCGACGGGTCGACGACCGCGAGCCCCGCGTACCGGGCCCCGATCGCCGAGGAGGCGACGTACGCGAGCGTCTCGCCGACGTCCTGGACCGAGGTGGCGTCCGCGAACGCCTCGCTGAGCATGAGGAGCAGGCGGTTGCGTCGCGTGGCCTGGATGGCGAGGTTCTGCATCCGGGTGGCCCGCTCGTGCGCGATGCGCAGCCGCAGCTCGGACGTGCAGGCGGCCGTGAGGTCGGCGAGGGTCGCGAGGTCCGACTCGGTCCAGTCGTGCGGCTCGTCGTCCATGGCGCACAGGGTCCCGACGACGCGGCCGCGCTGGTCGAGGATGGGGAATCCCGCGTAGGCCAGGACGCCGAAGTCGGGGATCGCGGGGTTGTCCCAGACCCGGCTGTCCTTGCGGGTGTCGGGGACGACGAGCGGCTCGCGGTCGTTCGTCACGTGCTGGCAGAACGAGTGGGTCAGGGGCATCCGCCGGCTCGCCTGGATGTCCTCCGGGAGGCCGTGGGCGCCGGGGTAGACCTGCTCGTCGGCGAGGACGAGCGACACCGCGGCGGTCGGGACGCCGAGCTGGCGCATGGCGAGCCGGGCGAAGCGGTCGAAGGACTCGTCGGCGGTCGGGGAGCCGAGCCCTGCCTCGACCAGCTCGAAGATCGCCTGGGCCTCGGTCACCGCTTCAGTATTCCTCGGGGCCCGCTCCGCGTCGCGGTCTAGATGGGGTGAATCGGGCACGGCGGGCATGTCGTCGAGCATCCCACGAGTGCACCGGTGGCGCCGGGGGTGTGTCGGAGGGACACGAGGCGGGTGTGCGCACGGCGCGCCGCCCGGGGTGGGTGGCGCGCCGTGCTGGATGGGTGGGGTGGGGTCAGCAGGTGGTGGCCGGGTGGTCGATCCGCTGGGTGTGGGTGGTGCCGTCGGTGCGGGTGGCGGTGACGGTGGTGGTGCCTGCGGTCAGGGTCTGGGCGCGGGCGGAGAAGGTCTGGCTGGCGGACTTTCCGGGGGCGACGCCCTGGAAGGTCTTGGTGCCGAGAGGCGTGGTGACGACGACGTCGAGGGGGACGTCGCTGGTGTTGACGGCTCGGACGGACAGGGTCGCGGTGCGTCCGGTGCACTGGGCGCGCACGCTCGACTCGACCCCCAGGTCCACCTGGGTCACGAACGCGATCGTCGTGGTCGACGTCGTCCCGTCCTCGGCCGTCACGTCGACCGTGGCGGTCGCGGTGGAACCGGCCGTGACCTCCCCGGGCTGCCTCACGGCGACCGTGGCGTACGGGTCGGCCGCGACCGCGGCCACGACGGGCGTCGCCCCGGCCTCGGTGAGCACCTGGTAGCTCGTCGTCGCGGGGTCGAACCCGGCGACGGCCTCGCCGTCGACCGTGAGGCCGGACAGCGCCGCGTCCGAGGAGGTGCCCGGTGCCTTGGCGAGCACCTGCACCTCGCTCACGACCATGTGCGTGTTGGGGCGCGCGGTCATCACGACCCGCACTGCCGAGGTGCGCACGTCCACCGGGACGTCGACCACGGGGGCGCGGCTCGTGTCTCCGCTGACCGCGACCGACTCGCTCACGTCCTTCCAGGCACCGTCGACCAGGGCCTGGACCCGAAGGCTCTGGGCCCAGCTCGCGGTCGAGCCGTCACGGTAGAACGTCGTGACGACGTGCGTCACGTCGCGGTCCGCGGGGAGCGTGACCGTGAGGGAGTCGGTCGTGTTCTTGTCGGAGGACTTCCAGTTGGACCATGCCTTGTCCGTGGTGTTGCCGTTGACGATCCCCGAGGCCGAGTAGCCCGGCTCGGTGAAGGTCGCCGAGGCGGTCGTCCCGGGAGCGGACGTCGCCCCGTCGTCGACGGCTGCCGTGACCTGGACGCGGACCGTGGCGGGCAGGACCTCGCCCAGCCCGGAGTCGGCCGTCCCGGCGAGCTCGACGACGCCGACCTCGGCGAACGCACCCGCGGGGGCGCTCTCCCAGGTCACGGGGCGCTCGACCTGGCGGCCACCCGCGGTGAGCGCGGGGACCGTGGCGGGCAGGACGGGCGTGCCGCCCGCGTAGGCCTTGGCGCGAGCCGGCAGCGTCGTGGTCAGGGTGTCGACCACGACCTCGGCCGTGGCGGTCACGGGTCCACCGGGAGTCGTGACGGTGCCCTGGACCTCGACGGTCCCGGCCTCGTCCCAGGCCGACTCGGCCGGGAGGTCCCACGTCACGGGCAGGGTGCCGCGCGCGCCGTCACGGTAGACGGGCACGACCGTGGTCGGCAGCGCCGGGACGGTGCCGGGCACGGTGAACGCCTCGACCGGGGTCGTGCCGAGCACGGTCTCGTCGGTCAGGCGCCAGCGCTGGTTCTGGCCAGAGTTCGCGGTGTACGTGGACACGGGAGCGCCGTCGGTCGAGGACTGTCCGCCGACCTCGAGCACGCGCCCGCTCGCGGCGTTGACGAGCGTGTACGTCCGGTCGCCCGTCGTCGACAGGATCCACTGAGCGGTCGTGGCGGGCTGCTCCGACGCGTCGACCAGGACGGCCGTGCCGTCGGGGACGACCGCGAGCTGCTTGCCGTTCGCCGCGGACGTCACGGCGTAGCGCGTCGTGTGCGACCCGGAGCCCTCGGGGGCGCCGAGCGGTGTGAGCTCCCAGACCTGGGCCGAGGCGGCCGCGTCGTCCGTGCGGATCACGACGCCCGAGCCGCTCGCCGCGGGGGCGAGGGACTTGCCGGACTGGACGCCCTGGAGGCGGTAGACGTGGCCGTCCTGGACCAGGGCGGCGTCCTGCGCGACCCCCGCGACGCCGTCGACCACGAACGTCGTGACGGACTCCGCGGGGACGGTCAGCGTGGCGGTACCCGATTCCACGGCGACCGGAGCGCCCTCGACGAGGGTTCCCGCGGTGCTCGTGACGAACGGCGTGACGGTCGCTCCCGCCTCGATGCTGCCGAAGCCCGACAGGTCGAGCGTGACGGCGCGCTCCGCCGTCGTGCTGTTGACGTGGACCACGGTCGCCGCGTCGCCCGAGGCGGCCACGGCCGCCGTGCTGTTGGTGTCGTCGACGCCGACCAGGTGGTCACCAGGGGCGATGAAGTGCGTGAAGTTCTGCGTCGTCTGGTACTTGGTGTTGGTGTAGATGGGGCACGTCTCGAGCGTGTCCTCGGCGGTGCAGTCGAAGGGGATCTGGATCTCGCCCCAGTTCGCGCCCTCGGCGCTCTCGCCGCCCGGCGCCATGTTGGTGTAGTCCTCGACGGGCTGCCAGAACACCCACGCCGAGGGCTCGAGCTCGCGCAGGTCGTCCGCGATGTGCTGGGCGCTGCCCAGACCGGACTCCATGCTCACGAAGTCCTGCCCCGTGCTGCTCCAGGACCCGCCGACCTCGCTCATCCACAGGCGCTTGCCCTCGCCCTTGGCGATGTCGCGCACCGCGGTGCGCTGACCCGTGCCGTACGTGTGGACGTTGAGCTGGTCGACCTTGGCCTTGACGTCGGCAGGGTACGAGTTCCAGTTGGTCGTGAACGTCCCGGGGTTGGTCTCGTCCATGGCCGCGATGCCGGCCGAGGTGTCGGCGCCCTCGAGCGCGGCGTCGAGCGCGGTGATGACCTTCTGCTGGAGCGCGGGGCCCATGTGGGCGCCCTCCTGGCGCCCGCCCGTGGGCTCGCCCGCGGAGTTCAGCGTGGTCCGCCAGTAGTTGGTGTTGGGCTCGTTGAACGGGTCGATCGTGCCGACCTCGATCCCGTGCGCCTTCTCGAGGCGCTCGGTCACGCCCACCATGTACGCCGCGAAGTCGTCGATGCTCTCGGTCTTGAGCTGGTCGTCGGTCGCGTTGAAGCTGCCCGAGACGTAGCCGTTGGGCGTCATGAAGTACGGCGGGGAGTTGCTGAACGTCTCCCACGTGTCGACGTCGTCCTTGATGCGGTCGACCCACCAGCGCTGGGTCGCGTCGGCGTCCTCGTTCCAGTCGGCCGGGTCCTCGGGGTCCCACCAGTCGACGTCGGTGCGGGTCGTGCCCTCGGGGGCGTTCCACCACCCCTCGACGGCGCCGCCCGCGCGCAGGTAGTCCGTGACGTCGGGTGCGTGCCCGCCGCCCACGTTGTAGCGCGCGATGTTGAGGTTGAGCCCCTCGTCACCGAACACCATGTCCGCGAGCTTGTCGCGCACCTCGTCGGGGTAGTCGCCCGTCGCGTTGGCGAACCAGACGAGGCTCGTCCCCCATCCCTCGAACGCCTTGCCGGCGTAGCTCGGGTCGGGGCGCACGGTCACGCCGGGTACGGCGGCGGCGCCTGTGTCCGCGGCCGCGGCCACGCCCGTGGCGAGCACACCGCCCGACGGCGCAGCCTGGGCCGTGGCGCTCAGCGCACCACAGCTCAGGGTCACGGCGGCGACGCTCAGTGCGGCGAGCCACCTCCTCGATGCTCCTGTGTTCATCCTTGAACTGCCTCTCTCTCGCTTCTCTGCGAACCTGGCGACGTGCACGCCACGGGCCGACGCCTGCCGTCGTGCGGCGGGCGCCGGTCCGTGGACGCTGGGGGTCGTGCTGGTGGTGCTGGTCGTGCGGTCGTGCTGGTCGGTGAGGTGCCCTCAGTCCTTCGGGCGGCGCAGGACGGCCACGCCGCGCGGGGCCAGGACGACGGTCGCGTCCGGTGCACCGCCCGAGCGTCGGCCGACGAGCACGTCCCCCGTGACGCCGTCGACGTCCACCTGCTCGGCCGTCCGGTTGATGAGGAACCAGAACTCGTGCTCGTCGGTCCCGCGGACCGCGAGCTCGACCTTGCCGCGGACGGTGGCGGGCAGGTCGCCCGGGACGTGAGCGTCGTCGAGGAGCGAGCGCACGAGCGGCTCGAGGCCCGTACCCAGGCGCGTCGAGACGTAGGTCGCGGAGCCCGAGCCGACGGGTCGGCGTGTGATGGCGGGACGCCCGCCCTGCTCGCCGGTCTTGTACCAGGCGAGGACCTCGACCGAGGAGTCGGTGACCGTGATCGGCTCGGACCACAGCGAGCCCTCGTTGCCGTCGTCGAGCAGGACCGTCTCGCCCTCGAGCAGCGGGGCGAACTCCTCGACCCGGATGCCCAGGAGGTCGGTGAGTGCGCCCGGGTAGCCGCCCAGGTGGATGTGGTCGTTCTGGTCGACGATGCCCGAGAAGTAGGTCGTCACCAGGTGGCCACCGGCCTCGACGAAGGCCTGGAGCCGCTCGGCGAGCGCGCCCGGGACGACGTGCAGCACGGGGGCGACGACGACGTCGTACCCGGAGAAGCCCGAGCGTGCCGGGACGACGTCGGCGCGCACGCCCGCCGCGAGGAACGCCGAGTACCAGTCGAGGGCCTCCTGGCGGTACCGCAAGGAGTTGTTGGGGTGCGAGTCGAGCTCGCTCGTCCACCAGGACTCCCAGTCGAACAGGATCGCGGCACGCGCGGGGACCTGCTCCGAGCCCGCGATCTCGGCCAGCGCGCCGAGCGTCGCACCGAGCTCGCGCACCGTGCGGTGCACCTCGCTGTCCTCGCCGGCGTGCGGGACCATGCCCGAGTGGTACTTCTCCGCGCCCGCGCGGGACTGGCGCCACTGGAAGAAGCAGACGGCGTCGGCGCCGTGGGCGACGTGGGTCAGGGAGTCGCGCACCAGGTCGCCGGGCTTCTTCGCGACGTTGATCGGCTGCCAGTTCACGGCGCTCGTCGAGTGCTCCATGAGGAACCAGGGCAGACCGCCCGCGATGTGGCCCGTGAGGTTCGCGGAGAACGACAGCTCGTCATGGGCCTGGACACCGGGAAGGACGTAGTGGTCGTTCGACACGAAGTCGATCTCGTCGGCCCAGTCGGTGTAGTCCATGCCCTTGGTCTCGCCCATGACCATGAAGTTCGTGGTGACCGGGACGTCGGGGGTCAGGTCACGCAGGACGTCGCGCTCGGCACGCAGGTACTCCTTGAGCGCGTCGGACGAGAAGCGCTTGAAGTCGAGCTGCTGCGTGGGGTTGGGGTGCGAGGCCGCGAGGCGCGGGGGGAGGATCTGGTCCCACCCGCTGTAGCGCTGCGACCAGAACGCGGTGCCCCAGGCGTGGTTGAGCTCGTCGAGCGTGCTGTACCGCTCCCGCAGCCAGTCGCGGAACGCACCGGCCGCGTCGTCGCTGAAGTCGTAGACGTTGTGGCAGCCCAGCTCGTTCGACACGTGCCACGCGGTGAGCGCCGGGTGGTCGCCGTAGCGCTCGGCCAGGGTGCGCACGAGGCGCAGCGCGTGCTCGCGGAACACGGGGGAGGTGGGGCGCCAGTGCTGGCGGGCTCCGGGCCAGAGGGTCTCGCCGTTCGCGGTGACGGGCAGGATCTCGGGGTGGGCCGTCGTGAGCCACGGGGGCGGGGAGGCGGTCGCGGTCGCGAGGTCCACCGCGATGCCGTTCGCGTGCAGGAGGTCCATGATCTCGTCGAGCCAGGCGAAGTCCCAGGTGTCGGCCGTCGGCTGGAGCCGGGCCCACGAGAAGATCGCGACCGAGACGATGTTGACCCCGGCGGCCCGCATGAGCCGCACGTCCTCGGCCCACACCTCGCGGGGCCACTGCTCCGGGTTGTAGTCCGCTCCGAAGCCGAGGCGCGGCGTCGCGCGGTCCTCGGGCCACCGCAACCAACGGTGCGGTGTGGGGGTCGATGACATGGGATGCTCCTCGATCTCTCGTCGACCGGGGCGGCGTCTCTCGCGCCCCGGAAGGGGACGCCGGCGTGCGTCGTGCTGCGCACGCCGGCGTCGGGTCGGTGGGCCGGGCTGCCTGCCCGGCCCACCGGGCAGGTCAGTCGTTCGTGACCTTGAATCCCTGCCCGTTGCCGTACGTGGTGATCTGGTCCTGCCAGGCGGTCAGGCCGTCGGTGATGGGCGTCGCGTTGCTGAACGCCTGGCCCGCGGTGTCACCGAAGACCGAGTTCGCGTAGACCTGGAAGGGCAGGTACTGCCAGCCCGAGCTGACGTCCTTGGACGCCTGGACGAAGACCTCGTTGACGGCCTGGCCGCCGAAGAAGTCGGACGTGGCCCCGAGGAAGTCGGTGTCGGCCATGATCGAGCTCGTCGAGGGGAACAGACCGGCGTCGACCTGGGCCTGGACGGCCTCGGAGTCCGTGCTGAGCCAGCGGGCGAAGGCGAGGGCCGCCGCCTTGTTCTCGCTCTTCGCGAGGACTGCCGTGCCCGATCCGCCGTTCTCGGCGTTGGCCGGGGTGCCGGCCTCCCACACGGGCATGGTCGCGGCCTTCCAGCTGCCTGCCGTGGAAGGGACGTTGGTCTCGAGCGAGCCCGGAGCCCAGGCGCCCGTCATCCACATGGCGTAGCGGCCCGAGTCGAGAGAGCGCCAGAACGCGTCGTTCCAGCCGCCCGCGACGTCGACGAGCTTCTCGGAGATCAGGGTGTCCCAGAGCTCGGCGAACTTCTGCGTGCCCTCGTCCCCGAACGAGATGTTGACGTCCGTGCCCTCAACCGAGAACGGACGGCCCTCGGCCTGCCAGATCAGCGAGTCCACGCCGCCCGCGTCACCCGGGTCGATCGACGCGATGAAGTTCTCGGGGTTGTCCGCCTTGATGGCACGCGCGACCGTGAGGAACTCGTCCCACGTCGTCGGTGCCTCGACGCCCAGACGCTCGAGGATGTCGGCCCGGTAGAACATGACCATGGGGCCCGTGTCCTGGGGGAACGCGAAGTGCCCGTCGCCTGCGGCGACCTGCTCCCACGCGGAGGCCGTGAAGTCGGACTCGAGGTCGGACAGGCCGACGTCGTCGAGGCTGACGAGCGACTCGCCCAGTGCGAACTGGGGGAGCGCGAAGTACTCGATCTGGGCGAGGTCCGGTGCGCCCGAGCCCGCCTTGATCGCGTTCTGCAGCTTGGTGTACTGGTCGGCCGACTGCCCGGCGTTGGTCAGCTCGACCTGGATGTTCGGGTGGGCCTCGTTCCACAGGTCGACCGTGGGCTGGAGGTTCGGGACCCAGCTCCAGTACTGCAGGGTCGTGGTGCCCTCGGCGTCGAGCGCCGCGTCGATGTCGGCTGCCGTGACGTCGCCACCACCACCGCCGTCCGAGCTGCCGCCGTCGCTGCCGCCCGAGCAGGCGGCGAGCGTGAGCGTGAGGGTGAGTGCTGCAGCGGTGACCGCGGCTCCGCGGGCGCGGGTGATCCTCATGGGGTGACTACCTTTCACTTCGGTGTGGAGAGGGGTCCGTCGGGGAGCCGACGTGGGGGTGGTGCTACTGCTTGACCGCACCGGCCGCGAGGCCGGACTGCCAGTACCTCTGGAGGAAGAGGAAGACGATGATCAGCGGGACGATCGCGACGAGCGACCCGGTGAGCACGAGGTTGTAGACCGGTTCGCTCGCTCCGGACGAGCCCGCCTGCGCGCTCCACTGGTTCAGGCCGACCGTGAGCGGGTAGAGCTTGGGGTCGGTGAGCATGATGAGCGGCAGGAAGTAGTTGTTCCAGGTCGCGACGACCGTGAAGAGCAGCACGGTGATGAAGCCCGGGGTCAGGAGCCGCAGCGAGACCGAGAGGAACGTCCGCAGCTCGCTCGCGCCGTCGAGGCGTGCCGCCTCGAGCAGCGACTCGGGCACCGAGTCCTGCGAGTAGACGTACATGAGGTACAGGCCGAACGGGCTCGCGAGCGCGGGGATGATCACGGCCCAGGCCGTGTTGACCAGCCCGAGGCGGGAGAACATCAGGAACGTCGGGACCGCGAGGGCCGTGAGCGGTACCGTCATGGCCCCGATCACGCCCGCGAGGACCCACTTGCGACCGGGGAACGAGAACTTCGCGAGCCCGTAGCCGCCGAGCGTGGCGAGGATCGTGGCCCCGACCCCACCGACGCCCGCGTAGAGCACGGTGTTCAGGAGCCAGTTCGAGTAGATGCCGCCCTGGTAGGAGAACAGCTTGGTGAGGTTCTCGGCGAGCGCGAAGTCGTCCGCGAACCACAGGCCGAACGAGTTGAAGAGCCCGCCGTTGGTCTTGGTGCTGTTGATGACGAGCCAGAGCAGCGGCACCACGGCGTAGAGCAGCATGAGCGTCATGAGGATGGACAGGGTGGGCGAGGTGCGCGCACGGGACGAGGAGGCGGGGCGGCGGCGGCCGGTGCGTGCCTTCTTGACCGGGGCCTCCGGCGAGGCCTGCACGGTGCTGGTCTGCGTCATCACTTCTCTCCTGCTCGGCTCAGTCGTTGCGCGAGGGCTGCGACGACGACGGTGACCGCGCCGACGATGATCGCCACGGCGGCCGAGTAGTTGTACTGCTGGCCGTTGAACGCCAGGTTGTACGCGTACATGTTGGGCGTGAAGTAGCTGCTGATGGTCGTGGGGGCCAGTGCCCGCAGGACGTTGGGCTCGTTGAAGAGCTGGAACGACCCGATGACCGAGAAGATCGTGGTCAGCAGGAGCGCGGGGCGCAGCGCGGGGAGCTTGATCGAGAACGCGGTGCGGATCGCGCCGGCGCCGTCGATCTCCGCGGCCTCGTAGAGCTCGGTCGGGATCGAGCGCAGCGACGAGTAGAGGATCAGCATGTTGTAGCCCACGAACGACCACGTGACGATGTTGCCGATCGCGACCAGGACCCACGACGCGGACAGCAGGTCCGGGGTCGCGACGCCGATCGCGTCGCCGATCTGGCGGATGAGCCCGAACTCGTTGCCGTACATGTAGCCCCACATGAGGGCCGCGACGACCGAGGGGACCGCGTAGGGGAGGAAGAGCGTGATGCGGAAGGCGCCCTTGGCCCGGAGGCGGCCCGAGTCGATCGCGAGGGCCGCGAAGAGCCCGAGGCCGAGCATGATCGGGACCTGGACCGCGAAGAACAGGAGCACGCGACCGAGGCCCACGTGCAGCAGCGGGTCGGTCAGCGCCTGGGCGTAGTTCGCGAAGCCGGCGAAGAACGAGCCGCCCACGAGCCGGTCCTGGAAGAACGAGAGGTAGACCGCGTAGAAGAGCGGGGCGACGATCGCGAAGACGAACACCGCGAGGAAGGGGAGGACGAACGCGAGCCCGGTCCACTCTCGTCGTTCGGGTGGAGCCTTGGCGCGCCGGGTCTTGCGGGGCGGAGCGCTCGTCGTCACGGACGTCATCGTCATCTTCCTCGATTCGGGCAAGCATGTTTGCGCAACCATGCGCTTGGCGTTCAGCATCACACGTCAGATCCGAGCGGTCAAGCCGCTTCCTCGGCGTGCACAGAAGGCGAGTGGGCGCTACGGAACTCGGCGAATGGTTGCGCAACCGTGACATCGGCTACAGTTCTGCCCACAGGTCCGGAACGAAGGAGTGCGACCCCCATGACCGATTCCCCCGCGACGAGGCACGGCAGGGTGCCGACCATGGTCGACGTCGCAGCGGTCGCGGGCGTCTCGCCCCAGACGGTCTCGCGCGTCTCGAACGGCTCGCCCAACGTCGAGGCGACCACGCGCACCAAGGTCCTCGAGGCCATGCGCTCGGTCGGCTACCGGCCCAACGCCGCAGCCAGGGCCCTGACCACGGGACGCTTCGGCGCGATCGGCGTCGTGGCCTTCTCGCTCTCGCGCTTCGGCGACGTCAAGACGGTCGAGGCGCTCGCGCTCGCTGCCAAGGCGCACGGGTACTCGACCAACCTCATCTCGCTCGACAGCCCGACGGCGGGCGGCGTGAGTGCGGCCATGGCCCAGCTCGCCGCGCAGAACGTCGACGGGCTGATCGTGGTCGAGAGCGAGATCCTCGAACGCTCGTCGGTGATGTTCGCACCGGGGGTGCCCGTGGTCGTGACCGACGACGTCCTCGAGACGTCCTACCCGCTCGTCATGACGGACCAGGCGAGCGGCGTGACCAAGGCCGTCGAGCACCTGCTCCGGCTCGGGCACAAGACCGTGTGGCACCTCGCCGGCCCGCCCAACGCCAACGCGACCCGCGTCCGCCGAGACGCGTGGGAGGCCGCGCTCGTGGCGAACGGCGCCCCCGTCCCGCCGGTCTACCACGGCGACTGGACCCCGGCCTCGGGTTACCGCCTGGGGGCGGTCCTCGCCGACCGGATCCCGGACGAGATCACCGCGATCCTCTGCGCCAACGACCAGATGGCGCTGGGGCTCATGCGAGCCTTCCAGGAGCGGGGCATCTCGATCCCCGGAGACGTGTCCGTCGCAGGCTTCGACGACATCGACGTGGCCGAGTACGTCTGGCCGCCCCTGACGACCGTCCGCCAGCACTTCGACCAGGTCGGCCGGCTCTGCGTGGACCTGCTGCTCGAGCAGATCGCGGGTCGGCGGCCGACCCCCGGGAAGGTCCATGAGGTCGCGGTCGAGCTCGTGATCCGCGCCAGCACGTCGGTGCCTCCCGCGCCGCGTCCCTGATCGATCGGCCGGGCGGCTCCCACCCCTGAACCCCTCTGCCCCACCCTCGTCTCCGAACGGAGTTCCTCCTATGCTCGCCGGCCGAATGGTCCTCAACCCCGACTTCCGGGTCGCTCCCGTCTCGCGCCGCACGTTCGGCTCGTTCGTCGAGCACCTGGGGCGCTGCGTCTACACCGGGATCTACGAGCCGGGCCACGTGACGGCGGACGCCGACGGCTTCCGTGGGGACGTCCTGGACCTGGTCCGCGAGCTCGGGGTCTCGACCGTCCGGTACCCCGGCGGGAACTTCGTCTCGGGCTACCGGTGGGAGGACGGGGTGGGCCCGGTCGAGGACCGTCCCGCGCGGCTCGACCTGGCGTGGCACACGCTCGAGCCCAACACGTTCGGGCTCCACGAGTTCCTCCGCTGGGCGGACAAGGCCCGGATCGAGCCCATGATGGCCGTGAACCTCGGGACCCGCGGCGTCCAGGAGGCCCTCGACCTGCTCGAGTACACGAACATCGCGGGCGGTACGGCGCTCTCCGAGCAGCGCCGTGCGAACGGCGCTGACGAGCCGTTCGGGATCACGATGTGGTGCCTGGGCAACGAGATGGACGGCCCGTGGCAGGTGGGGCACAAGACGGCCTCCGAGTACGGGCGCCTCGCGTCGGAGACGGCCCGTGCGATGCGCCTCGTGGACGACCGCCTCGAGCTCGTCGCGTGCGGCTCGTCGGCTCCCGACCTGCCCACGTTCGGCGAGTGGGAGCGCGTCGTCCTGACCGAGACCTACGACGAGGTCGACTACATCTCTGTCCACCGGTACTACGAGATCAAGGGCGACGACCTGGACTCGTTCCTGGGCTCCGTGGTGGACATGGACAGGTTCGTCGACTCGGTCGTGGCGACTGCGGACCACGTGAAGGCCGTCAAGAAGTCGGACAAGCAGATCGACCTCTCGTTCGACGAGTGGAACGTCTGGTACCAGTCCCGCGCAGCGTCGGTCCCCCCGCAGGGTGCGGACTGGCCCGTGGGTCCGGTGCTCCTGGAGGACCGGTACTCGGCGGCCGACGCGGTCGTGGTCGGCAACATGCTCGTCTCGCTGCTGCGGCACAGCGACCGCGTGACCTCGGCCAGCCAGGCGCAGCTCGTCAACGTCATCGCGCCGATCATGACCGAGCCCGGTGGGCGGGCGTGGCGCCAGACGATCTTCTACCCGTTCGCGCAGGCGTCGGCGCTCGCGCAGGGGACGGTCCTGCGCGTCGAGCCCGTCTCACCGACGTTCCCGACCGCGCAGCACGGCGACGTCCCCTCGGTCGACGCGGTCGCGACGTGGGACGAGGAGGCCGGGAGGCTCGCCGTGTTCCTGGTCAACCGCAACCCCACGCAGCCCGTCACGGTCGACGTGGACCTGGCCGCCTTCGGGGCGCTCGTGGTGGCCGAGGCCTCGACGCTCACGAGCGACGACCCGTACGACGCCAACACGGCCGACGAGCCGGACCGCGTGGTGCCCGTCGCCCGGGAGGACCTGTCTGTCGAGGGCGGTGTCCTGACGATCGAGCTGCCGGCGGTCTCGTGGTCCACGGTGCTCCTCGTCGCTCGCGAGACGCAGGGCTGAGGCGCAGCGCTCCCCGCTGCTCGGAGGGCGGCGTCGAGCATGCGGGTGTCGTCGGGGTTCGTCCGATTCTTGACGACAATCGCATGCTCGTCCTCGGACCGCCCCGCGTGGGTTTCGTGGTCGGCCCGGACGTGGAGGGGAAAGTCCTGCATGCGACGGACTCTGCGGGTCTGCGCGAGTTCACCCGGAATCAGCCTCTCTTCACCGCGCGCACACATGGCCCCCTCAGTAGCCTGACGTCAGCGTCCTCGCGCGCCGCGAGCGCTGACGGCACTCCGAACGGGGCTTGACATGGATTTCTGGGACTTCTTCTGGCTGCTCATCTGGTCCTTCGTCTTCATCGCCTACCTGATGGTGCTCTTCCAGATCCTCGGGGACCTCTTCCGTGACCACACGCTCAACGGGTGGTGGAAGGCGTTGTGGATCATCGCGCTGGTGATCTTCCCGTTCCTCACGGCGTTGATCTACGTCATCGCCCGAGGCAAGGGCATGACCGAGCGGCAGCTCGCCGCGGCCAGTGCGGCCAAGGCACAGGCCGACTCCTACATCCGTGAGGTCGCGACGGGTGGTCAGTCGCCGACGGACCAGATCGCCACGGCCAAGTCGCTCCTCGACGCCGGCACCATCACGCCCGAGGAGTTCGCGTCGCTCAAGGCCAAGGCACTCGCCTGACGTTCGGGCCGTAGGCTCACCGCCGGCGCGCGAGCAGCGCCACCACGGACCGGTTGTCAGAAGTGCCCCGGGGTTCCACCCGGCTCACTTCTGACAACCGGTCCGTGCTGCGTCCAGGGGCCCAGGAACCTCGCGTACCCTCGACGCGTGGACGAGGAGCTGGCGGCGGACGACCCGAGCGTCCACGCGGCCGGCACCCCGACGCGTCCCCCGGCCCCCGACGAGGGCGACGTGTCGCGCTCGGTGCGCGACGCCGTCGGGCAGGACGCCGCGCGACGCGGCTTCTCCCTCGATCCCGGCCAGGTCCCCGCGGTCACGGCCCTCGACACCCTGGCGACCCTGCTCACCGAGCCTGCCCCGGACCGGCTGACCGGCCTCTACCTCTGGGGCCCCGTGGGCCGGGGCAAGACCTGGCTCATGGACGTGTTCCACACGACCGTGGAGCGGCCCGCCACCGGCAGCGCTCACGGCTCGCGCCGCCTCGGCCCCCGCGCGGTGCGCGTGCACTTCCATGACTTCCTGCGGCGCCTGCACGGTGAACGCTTCCACCGCGGGTCGATCGACGCCGCGCTCGACGCGATCGTCGGTGACGCCGACCTGGTCTGCTTCGACGAGTTCCACGTGCACGACGCGGGCGACGCCATGCTCGTCGCGCGCGCCGTGCGGACGCTCGACGAGCGGGGCGTGCGCGTGGTCCTGACGTCGAACTACCCGCCGTCGGGCCTCATGCCCAGCCCCGCGTACCACCACCTGTTCGTCCCGACGATCGACCTGCTCACGGCGAGGCTCGACGTCGTCGAGGTCGGCGGGCACCTCGATCACCGGCGAGCACCCAGCGAGGACGTGGCCGGCTTCCGGGGCGGCTCGTTCGTGTGGCCCGCCACGGACGCCCGGCTCGCGGGCGTGGGGCTCGAGCGCCCCGGCCCGTCCGAGGCGACGACGGTCCGCATCGGCTCGCGCGAGCACCCGGTGCTCGCCGTCCGGGAGGACGCCGTGTGGCTCGGGTTCGCTCACTGGTGCGCGGGGCGCACCGCGGTCTCGGACGTCCTGCAGCTCGCGGAACGCTTCGGGAAGGTGGTGCTCGACGGCGTCCCCGCCCTGGGCGTGCAGGCCCCCGACACGGGGCAGCGGTTCGCGAACCTCGTCGACGTGCTGTGCGACCGCGACGTGCCGCTGCACGTCCTGGCCCACCAGGACCCCGACGAGACGCTCCGACGGCGCGGCGAGGAGGGCGTGGCGCTCGACGTCGAGCGGACCGCGAGCCGCCTCGCGCTGCTGAGGCGTCTGGGGCCGGTGACGGTCGGTCGCTGACCGGCACCCGGCGCGTGCGGGTGCACTGCGCGATGATCGGGGAGGCGGCGCCGCCCCGGCGCCCGCGACCGGAAGGAACCCGCACATGGCCGAGGTACTGCTCTTCCACCACTCGTTGGGACTCACGCCCGGGGTCGAGGCGTTCGCCGAGACGATCCGCGAGGCCGGGCACACCGTCTACCTGCCGGACCTCTACGAGGGCAGGACGTTCCCCGACATCGAGAGCGGCATGGCCTACGTGGGGGAGATCGGGTTCGACACGATCCTCGCGCGCGGCGTGGCCGTGGCCGACGGTCTGCCCGAGGAGCTCGTCCTCGCGGGGTTCTCGCTCGGCGTGGTGCCCGCGCAGATGCTGGCCCAGACCCGCGAGGGAGCCCAGGGCGCGCTGCTCTTCTCCTCGTGCGTGCCCACGTCCGAGTTCAGCGACGGCGGGTGGCCGCTCGGCGTGCCCGTGCAGGTCCACGGCATGGACGCCGACCCGTACTTCGTGGACGAGGGAGACCTCGACGCCGCGCGTGCCCTGGTCGAGGCGGCGCCGGGCGAGGCCGAGCTCTTCCTCTACCCGGGCGACCAGCACCTGTTCGCCGACGCGAGCCTGCCGTCGTACGACGAGCACGCGGCCCGGCTCCTCACCGAGCGGGCGATCCGATTCCTCGACGGTGTCCGAGGCTGAGGCACTCGGCCGGTGACGGCTGAGCACCGGCGGCCATGAGCGGTACGACGTGCGCGCTGCGCCGCACGCTGCTCCGCAGGCAGGCTCTCACGTCGCTCCCTATGGTGGATCGATGAGCGCACCCACCCCTCGCGCGCCCGTCCTCGACGCCCTCCGCCAGGCCGTCGAGGACGGGACGTCCGTCTCCGTGGTCGGTCTCCCGGGGTCGGGGCGCTCCACGCTCCTCGCGCAGCTGCGGGACGTCGCGGACGACCGCAGCTGGAACGTCGTGTCGGTGCCCGGTCTCGGCGCGGGAAGCGAACGCCCGCTCGAGTCGCTCGCCCTCGCCGGCCTCCTCACGGGACCGGTCGGGCCGTCGGGTGCGATGGCGACCGCGGTCGACTCGGTCCTCAGGGCCGCCTCGGGCGGACGAGCGCTCTTCCTGCTCGACGACGTCGAGGCCCTGGACGACGCATCGGCAGCGGTGATCGCCACGGCCGTCGCGCGTCGGCGCGCGAGCGTCGTGGCGACGGTACGCCCCCCGTTCCCGGGGACCGGGCCGGTCGAGCGGGTCCTGGCCGGGCGCGATGCCACGGTGCTGTGGATGCCCGTCCTCCCGTTCGAGGAGGTCCACCGGCTGACGTCCGAGCTGCTCGGCGCTCAGGTGCACTCGGACGTGGCGGGCCGCGTGTATGCGCTCTCCGGCGGCTTGCCGGGCCTCGCGCGCTCGATCGTGCTCGAGGCTCGCCGAGCGGGGCACCTGACGAAGGAACCGGCAGGGTGGGCGTCCCGGCGTGACCTGTGGACCCCGGCGCTGGCCGTGCCGATCGGGCGCCTGCTCGCCGGACTGCGGGACGAGGAGCAGGACGGGTTGAGGATCCTCTCGGTCCTCGGCCCCACGGAGGTCAAGACGGTCCGCAGGTTGCTGCCCTGGTCGACCGTGGTCGCGCTCGACGACCACGGGCTCGTGCGCTTCGTCGAGGAGGAGGATCGATCCCTCGTCGTCCTGTTCCCGCCGCTGCTCGCCGAGCACCTCCGGCACATCGGGCACGACGCGCGAGGGGTCCGCGCCGTGGACGCGATCGGATCCATGGTGGACCCGGGACGCGACGACGTGGCCCTGGAGTTCCGGCGCCCCGTGCTGGGGTCGCCCATGCGGTGGTCGTCGTCGCCCGAGTCCTCGGCGATCCTCGGCCGGATCCTGCGGGAGCGCGAGGCGACCCGCCTCCTCGTCACCCGCGACACGTGGCGGCACCAGCCGACGAGCCGTAACACCGTGCTGTACCTGGACTCCCTCGTGGCCGAAGGGGCTCCGGCGGCCCTGATCAGCGAGGTCCTCGACGAGTCGCGACAGGAGGACGGGGCCGAGCCCAGCCGGTACGTCGAGTTCGTCCGGGCCTGGGAGGCGGGGTACCAGGCTTTCGTGCTCCACGAGCCGGCACGCGCGCTGACGACGCTCTCCCGGCTCGCCGCCTCCGCCGAGGAACGTGAGGCCTCGCTCTTCGACGCGGTCGCCCAGCACGTCCGGCTCGTCGTGGGCGTCGCGGGCGTCGCGGGCGTCGACGAGCAGCCTGGAGACACGCGCCCTGAGGAGGGAGGTCGTGCCGGTCCTCCGGAGCGAGGGCCTGCCGCCACACCCCCTCGGGTCGCCGCCGGCACACCTGTGGCCCCGGGAGGGATCCTGGCCCAGGTCGACGACGTGGTCCGGCTCGTCCGTGGCGAGTCGCTCCTCGCCCGCGGCCGGGTCGTCGACGCCTGGCACGAGTTCTCCGCAGCGTCGCTGCCCGAGACGTCGCCCCGGCAGGACACCGCATCACTGGTACCCCAGGCTCAGCTGCTCGCGGGCGAGGTCGTGGCGGCGACCGACCGGTCGATGCGCCTCCTCGACGAGGCGCGCGGCACGCTCGAGCCGGGTCAGATCGAGCCGCAGGGCTACGTGGTCGCGCTCGGGCTCTTCCTGCAGGGGCGGCTGACGGCCCTGCGCGAGCACCTGACGAGCGTCTTCGCGCTCAGCGTCCCGGCACCGCTGAGACCGACGACACGGGTCGGCCTCCTGACCCTTGCCTCCGCCCTGTCGCTCCTCGAGAGGAACGTCCCCAGCGCGCAGTCGCTCGTCGCCCAGCTCGAGTCCATGCAGCTCGAGGCGGCGTTCACGCCGCTCGGGCGCCCGGCCCCGTTCGCCGTGGCCCTCGCCCTCAGGTCTGGTCAGGACGCCCGGGGGGTCGCGCGCACGGCGTGGGACCAGGTCGCGTCGCTCGCCGACCGCGGCAACGTCCTGGCAGCCACGTTCGACGCTGCGATCCTCCTGGACCTGTGGCGGGACGACGTCCGCACCGAGCGGGTCGCGCGTCTCGCCGTCGACGCGCAGGGGGCGGTCCTCCCTGCGCTCGGGCGCTACCTGCAGGCGGCGGCCGCCCAGTCCGTCGAGGATCTCCTGCGTGCGGTCGACGAGCTCCTCGCATGCCGACTGACCACCTTCGCCGTCAGAGCCCACGTCGCGGCCATCGGCATCCTGCGGGCGGACGGGCAGTCCGCGCGGGTGACGGAGGAGTCGGCCCGGCTGCGGGACCGGGTGTCGACCACCGGTGAGGAGCTGGACCTGCTGCTCGCCGCGCTCAAGCCCACCGAGGAGCTCACGCCTAGAGAGCTGGAGGTGGCTCGGCTCGTCGCGGACGGGCTGAGCAACCGCGACGTGGCTGAACGTCTCGTGGTCAGCGAGAGGACGGTCGACAACCACGTCTACCGGATCTTCCGCAAGCTCGGGGTGGGTTCGCGCGACGAGATCGCGGGACTGATCTAGTCCTCTTCGGGAGCCTTCCGCCCCGGCACGACCCACGCATCGACAGCCGACGCCCCGGGCGTCGAGCCGGTCCTCACGACGCGCGCCAGCAGCACCCAGCGGGCCGGCGCGGGGTGCTCACCTTGTCGCCCCTGCCTGCTCAGAGCTCGGCCGAGGCCGCCTGAGCGTGGCCCCCGCGAAGGGATGGTGGTTCCGCCGACAGCCGATGGAGGAGGAAACCATGTATCAGCTCGGTACGACCCAGGCGGGGACGGCGCTCGCAGCCACAGGCGCGATGGCGACCGGGTTCGCCGTGGTGGGTGCCTGGACTCTGGTGGTGGCGGGCCTCGCCCTCGTGACGATCGCGCGCGTGCTGCGTAGGCGGCACGCCTCGCAGCCATGAGCCGGGTGGCTCCGCGCGTCGTCGCCGTGGTCCCGGCGCACGACGAGGCCGAGGCGCTGCCCGGCACGCTGGCGTCGTTGCGGGCCCAGACCCGTCCCGTCGACCGCGTGCTCGTCGTGTCCGACGACAGCACCGACCGCACGGTCGAGGTCGCACGGTCGCTGGGTGCCGACGTCATGGAGACCGTGGGCAACACCGGTCGCAAGGCGGGCGCCCTCAACCAGGCGCTCGCCGCTGTGGAGGCGGAGAACGTCCTGGTGCTCGACGCCGACACCTCGATCGCCCCGACGTTCGTCGAGGAAGGGCTCGCCCTGCTCGACGAACGTCCGGAGCTGGGCGCGGTGGGCGGGGTCTTCCGTGGCACGCCTCCGCACTCGCTGCTCGAACAGCTCCAGGCCGACGAGTACGAGCGCTACTCGGTGCAGATCGACGTGACCGGGCGGACCGCGGTGCTCACGGGGACGGCCGCACTCATCCGGACCGCAGCGCTCGCCGACGTGGCGCGGCACCGCGGGACACGGCTGCCCGGTCCCCCGGGGGCCGCCTACGACCCGGGCGCCATCACCGAGGACTCGGAGCTGACGCTCGCGCTGCGCACCCTCGGCTACGAGCTCGCCTCGCCGACGAGCATGTCGTGCACGACCGAGCTCATGCCGACTGCTCGAGACCTGCACCGTCAACGCGTGCGCTGGTACAAGGGGATGCTCGACAACCTCCGCGCCTACGGGGTCACCCGGGTCACGGCTCGGTACGTGGGGCAGCAGGCGATGATCGCGCTCGGGACGCTCATGCTCGCGAGCCTCGTCGTCCTCACCGCGCTCACGGTGGCGGCGGGGTCGTTCCGGTTCGTCCCGTTCTGGCTCGCGGTGGGCCTGGTGCTCGTCGCCGAGCGGCTCGTGACGGTCTGGGAGGCGGGACCGCGTGCGCGTGCGCTCGCGTCGATGGTGCTGCCCGAGCTCGCCTACGACATGTTCCTCCAGCTCGCGTTCGTCCGCGCCTGCTACCTGGCGGCCACCTCGCGTGACGTCGGGTGGAACCACGTGCGGCACATCGACAGCGCGTCCGTCGGCGCCTGACCGGGAGATCCGGGCCGGGGCGAGAGCCCCGGGACTCACCCGGCAGCACGGCACAGCTCACCACGGGTCGGCGACGTGCTGCTCGGCCGCCCGCCCGGTGCTCGGAAGCCGTTCTGAGGCGTCTGAGCACAGGCCTCGGAGCGCTGTGATCGAGCTGCACCCCGACCCGTGGACCTCGAGGTCCACGACGCCGCCGCGGGCCCACCCGTCGGCCAACGTACCGTGCGGCCCGCTCATCCACAGCCCAACCAGTGGACCAGCTCGCACCCTGAGAAAAGGAGCAACGATGACCAGCTCGACCATCCCGGCAGCAGCCCTGGCACTGCTGCTCACGACCGTGCCTGTCGCCGCGCAGGCCGTCCCGCAGGACACGACCGGCCCCACGCCCGTCGTCACCGAGGACCCCTCGGGCGCCGACGACGGGGCGGACGACGCGCAGCTCCCGGTGGACGGCCCGACGGCGGAGGCCGCCCCCGGCGTCGGCGCCTCCGACGAGGTGCCCGATGCCGCGGGCGACGGGACGACCGCCGGTGACGCCGCAGAGTCTGCTGCGGACACCGCCGCAGACTCTGCCGCGGACCCCGCCGACGTCGATGGTGCGACCGCCGAGGCCGTCACGACCGACGGGACGGTCGGCGCCGAGGAATCGGTCGCCGCGGAGGAGACCGTCGTGCCCGACGTGGCCGCCGACGTCGCGGCCGACGGCTGCGATACGTGCGTGGCTGCCGGCGACCGGACCGTCGTGACCCCGGGCTACCGGGACGACGGCGTCTACCGCCCGTTCTGGTGGGAGGCCGACGGCCTGCACTTCGACGACCAGATCCCCGCGAACGGCTACGTCAACATCAACGTCCCCGGTGCGCAGAACGTCAGCATCGACAGCCACCGCGAGCTGATCGGGAAGACCTTCATCCCGTGGTCGTACTTCGGGCTCGAGCCCGGCATGTGCATCACCTGGACCGAGTCCAACGGGTACGACTACCACTTCGGTGAGGACAACTCGGGCCGGGGCGGGGTCGACGAGAAGGACTGGCAGTTCTGCGTGCCGGAGGAGCCGACGCCTGACCCGACGCCTGACCCGGACCCGACGCCTGACCCGGAGCCGACGCCTGACCCGGAGCCGACGCCTGACCCGACGCCCGACCCGGAGCCGACGCCTGACCCGACGCCCGACCCGGAGCCCACGCCCACGCCCGAGGTCGGGACCCCGGCCGTCGTGACGACTGTCGTGGCCGAGCCGAGCGCAGAGCGAGAGCAGCCGGTGCGTCCGACCACGGCGGCAGGGTCCTCGGGCGACGATTCCCTGGCCGTGACGGGCACCGGAGCGGCCGCCACCGCGGTGGCGGCGCTGGCCACGCTCGGTGCCGGTGCGGGTCTCCTGGGTGCCTCGCGGCGGCGCAGGACGCGCTAGGTGTTCTGGCTCAGGCGCCGACGGGCCACGAGCGGGGCCCGGCACCGGCCGGGCCCCGCCGAGCACGAGATGGAGGGCCCCCGGGGGGAGGTTGCGGGCCGGACGCCCGCCTCACGCCGCCTTCCGGAGCAGCAGGCCTGCGATACCAGGCACGAACGACACCGGCGTGGACCATCCCGCCGGTCCGACCGATCGTCGTCGGGATCGACGGTTCGAGCACCAGCCGGGAAGCCCTGGTCCGGGCGGCCCACGAGGCGCGTCTGCGCAGGGCGCCGCTGCACGTGGTCCACGCCTGCCCGCAACCCGCCTACGACCCGGTCTTCGCGGGCGGCTTCTGCCTGCCGCCGATCGTCCTCGGGGAGGAGGAGACCGACGTCGCCCTCGACTGTGCGGGTGACCCCGTGCGCGAGACGGCACCCGAGGTCCCGGTCGAGACCTGGGCCTGCCGGGGGGCTGCGGCCTCCGTGCTCCTGGACCAGGCGCAGGGCGGTGCCGGGCTCGTCGTGCTCGGCTCGCGGGGCCACGGCCTGCTGACGGGACCGGTCCTGGGCTCGGTCAGCCAGTCGGTGCTGCACCACGCGACCGGGCCCGTCATGGTGGTGCGCGCCCAGGACTGACGGTCGTCCCGCCGCTCACCACGACAGGATCCCGTGGACCGCGTCCTCCAGGCGCGAGGACAGCGTGGTGTCGGCGGCGACGGCGTCCCGCTCGTGCGCGGCCCGCGTCGGCAGGTCGGTGATGATCCCGTCGACCCCTTCGCGCACGTAGCCGCGCATCGCGGCGGGCTCGTCGACCGTCCAGACGAAGACCTGCTTGCCCGCCGCGTGCGCCTCGGCGAGCAGCGAGGGCGTGAAGGACGACTCCTCGACCGCGACGAAGTCCGCGGTCGTCGTGGGCAGCCGCCCCAGGTTCACGGGGAGCACGTAGCCCGTCCCGATCTCCGGCGCCAGGGCCTCGACCTGCTCGACGACGCCCTTGTCGAGCGACTGCACGAGGTACGTGCCGGCCACGCCCTTGGCCCGGAGCAGCGCGACGACGTCCTCGACGTACCCGGGGGACTCGTGGCCGTGGGGCTTGATCTCGACGAGGAGCGGGACGCCGAGCTCCTGCGCACGGTCGACGAACGCGTCGAGCGTCGGGATCAGGGCCTCGTGCCCTCGGGCGCGGACCGTCGTCGCGGTGAGCTCGGCGGTCGTCAGGTCGTGGACGTCCCGGTCGATCCCGGCGAGGCGCTCGAGGTTCGTGTCGTGGACGACGACGATCCCGCCGTCACCCGCCTGCTGCACGTCGATCTCGACGTAGGCAGGGCGGGCCGCGGCGGTGGCCTCGAGCGAGGGGATCGTGTTCTCGACCCCTCGCGACGGGTACCCGCGATGGGCGATCACGCCCGTCTCGCTGCGCCGGCCGATGTCCGTCATGACCGAGGTGTTGTAGACCGACAGGACCGCGAGGGCGACGACGCCCGCGATCCCGACGACGACGCGCACCCATCGCGGTCCGTGCAGCCGGGCCGCGACCGGCTCGGCGGGCGCGGAGTGGATCGCTCCGCCGTCGGGCCCCTCGCCCTGGCGCACCCCCAGCGCGACCACCACGACCTGGGCGAGCATCGCCGCGACGAACCCCGTGACGACGAACACCGCGATCTGGACCGCGGCGAGCGAGAAGCCTGCGACGAGCGGGGACACGTCGGGCGCGACGCGGTCCGTGAAGCGCGTCGGGGCCAGGCCCACGTTCACGACCCCCACGAGGAACGTCGCCGCGACCGCGAGCACGACGCCGAACAGCACCACGAAGCGCCACGTGTGCCAGCGCGTCAGGCGCCAGCTCGTCGCCATCGAGGCCGCGACCGACGCGTCGCTCGTCACGAACACCGCGAGCGTGAGGACCAGTCGCAGGTTGAGGTAGAGCACCATGGCGAGGAAGCCGTAGTAGAGCCAGGTGCCCGCGTCGGTCTCGAGCAGCGACCCCACGACGAACCGCGGGATGCGGATCCCGCGCACGACCGTCGCCACGGCCCCCACGTTGCCCAGCGGCAGGACCACGAAGAAGTACGGCACGAACAGCAGGACCTGCGGACTCAGGAGCTTGCGCGCCGCCGCGAGCAGGTCGCGGGCGACCGTCCGGACCGTGACCGGCTCGCGGTGCGCGAGCCGGTGGGCGATCACGAGCAGCGCCCCCACCTGGACCAGCACCACGAGGCATGCGAGGGCGCCGATGAGGAGGATCAGGAGGTCGGCAACGGGTGAGCGCAGGACTCTGCCGAGAGTCTGCTGCGTGACGGCCTCGACGCCGGCCTGGTCGAGCGCGAGCTCGAACAGCCACGCGAGGGCCGGGAAGACGACCAGGACGCTCACGCCCTGGAGCAGCAGGATCGCCTTGAGGTACGTGCCGAACGAGGTGCCGAGGTAGGTCAGGGCTGCGCCCAGCGTCGGCCAGGTGCGCACGGTCCTCACCCGGCGAGCCTAGGTCACGGGGGCCCACCGGTCCGGACCGCGCCTTCTCGTCGCGCTTCGCCCGTCGAGCCCGGGAAGGAACTCCGCGACCCCGGGCTTCGTTGTGCAGTACCACGTGCTCGTCCACCCATCCACGAGCTGAGAGGGACGGTCCATGGACTCCGGAACCTGGCTCAACGTCGGGCTGGTGCTCGTGTTCGTGCTGGTCGGCGGTGTCTTCGCCGGGACCGAGTTCGCCCTGGTCTCGCTCCGGGACTCGCAGATCAAGCAGCTCGAGCAGCAGGGGGCGCGGGGAGAGCGGGTCGCCGGGGTGGCCCGCGACCCCAACAGGTTCCTCGCCGCGGTCCAGATCGGTGTGACCGTGGCCGGCTTCCTGTCCGCGGCCTACGGTGCGTCGACGCTCGCCCCCGACTTCGTCCCGGCGCTCGAGTCCCTCGGGCTGCCCACCGGGCTCGCCTCGACGGTCTCGCTCGTGGCGTTGACGCTCGTGATCTCCTACCTGTCGCTCGTGCTGGGGGAGCTGGTCCCCAAGCGCATCGCGCTCCAGCGGTCCGCCCAGGTCGCGCTCGTCGTCGGGCCTCCGCTCGACCGGTTCGCGACCGCGATGCGGCCGGTCATCTGGTTGCTGTCCCGGTCGACCGACCTGGTGGTGCGGCTGCTGGGCGGCAACCCGACCGCGCGGAGCGAGGAGATGAGCGAGGAGGAGCTGCGCGACCTCGTGATCGCGCACGAGGCGTTGCCCGAGGACGAGCGGAAGATCCTCACCGACGTGTTCTCGGCGGCCGGGCGGTCGGTCGTCGAGACCATGCGGCCACGCGGCGAGGTCGTCTTCCTGTCCGCCGACCTCCCGCTCGTCGAGGCGGCCGCGGTCGTGCGGACCCAGCCCTACTCGCGCTACCCGGTCACGGGGGAGGACTTCGACGACGTCGTCGGGTTCCTGCACGTGCGCGACCTCCTCGACGCTCACGACGACGCCCCGACGGGCGTGCCGCGGACCGTGCGCGACGTGACCCGGGCGGTGCTCGAGCTGCCCGGCACGAACCAGCTGCTGCCCTCGCTCTCGCTCATGCGGCGGACCGGGGTCCACCTCGCGATCGTCGTCGACGAGTACGGGGGCACGGACGGAATCGTCACGCTCGAGGACCTGGTCGAGGAGCTCGTCGGAGACATCCGCGACGAGTACGACCTCGCCCACGAGCCCCTGGCCCGGGGGAGCTTCGACGCGGGCCTCACGCTCGAGGCGTTCGCCGACGAGAGCGGCATCCGGCTCGCCGACGGCCCGTACGAGACCGTCGCCGGGTACGTCATCGCTCGCCTGGGTCGTCTGGGGGTGGTCGGAGACGCCGTCGACGTGCCTGGGTACCGGTTGACCGTGAGCGCGGTCGAGGACCGGCGCATCCGTCAGGTCACGGTCACGGCGCTCCCCGAGGGGGGCCCGGAGGACTGACGTGAGCGCGGGCCGGGCGCAGGGACGACGACGCCTCGTGGTGACGGCGGTGCGGCCCGCGCCCCGGCTGTGCCCGGGGAGCGCGCCGCACCACAGGCGGGCTACGGCGCTTCGGCGATCCTGCGGATCGTGTCGAGGCGTCGCTCCCACGTGGCGCCGATCGCGTCGAGGGCTCGGGCCGTCTCGGTGAGGCGCGACCCGAGGGCCTGGTAGCGCACCTCGCGCCCGACCCGCACGGGCTCGACGAGCCCGGCCTCGGCGAGCACCGCGAGGTGCTTGGCGATCGCCTGCCGGGAGATGGGCAGGCGCGACGCCAGCGCGGAGGCCGAGAGGTCCGCCTGCCCGAGCTCCTGGAGCAGCTGCCACCTGGTGTCGTCGGCGAGCGCGGCGAACACGGGGGCCAGCGTCGGGGTGCTCATGCCGTCCGTCCGTCGGGGACGGTCTGGTGGGCGCTCTCGAGGAACGCGACGAGCTCGTCGAGCTCGCCGGTCCACCCCGAACGGTTGCTCTCCATGGCGTGGGCGGATCCGTCGCCGAGGTGGTCGAACCCGGACTCGACGACGCTGAGCAGCGTCCCCGGCCCGTCGGGGGCGAGGGTGAAGCGGACCTGGGTCGAGTTGTCGTCGCGCAGGGGAGTGCTGGGCTGGTTGGTCCACGTGAAGGCGAACGCCGCAGGCTCGTCGTACTCGTCGATGCGGACGGCGAACTCGCCGAACCCGTCGAAGCCGAACACGCCTTCGCCGCCCACGCGCAGGTCGGGCAGGGAGGCCCTCTGGCCGAACCACTGCGCGATGAGGTCGTCGCGCGTCAGCGCTGCCCAGACGCGGTCGGGGGTCGCGTGGACGTGGACGGTGCGCGTCACCTGGAACTTCTCGGGGTCGATGACAGCCTGCTGGTCGATGGACGTCATGGTCGTTCCTCTCGAAGGATTCATGTGCAACTTCAGAGTTGCACATGAAGAACCTTGAGTGCAACCCCTAGGTTACAGACGGTCCGCGCGGTGCCGTGATCCCCAGGAGGTCGCGCGCGGCGCCCTCGCCTGCGCTCGGGACCAGTGCGTAGTACGCCCAGACCCCACGCTTCTCGCGGCGCAGCAGGCCGGCGTCCACGAGGATCTTGAGGTGGTGGCTCACGGTGGGCTGGCTGAGCCCTACGGGTTCCACGAGGTCGCACACGCACGCCTCGCCGCCCGTCGAGGCTGCGACGATCGCGAGCAGGCGGACGCGCGTCGGGTCGCCGAGCGCCTTGAAGGTCCGGGCGAGGTGCTCGACGTCGGTCGGGCCTGCCGACGTGCCGCGCGTCGTGGCGCCCTCGGTCTCGTCCGGTCCGCAGCACGCCGCGGCCGGGGAGTCGGTGGGCGCGATCGAGGTCGTCATGCCCACATCTTGCCACGCATCGATAATCTTCGATACGTTGAGGCATCGAAGTGTGTCGATCCCTGCGCCTGGTGCCGGTGGGTCGCCCGAGGAAGGAGAGACCATGGCCGTTCACGAGGAGCTGCCCGTCGTCGTCGTGGGAGCTGGACCGGTGGGGCTCGCCGCCGCCGCGCACCTGCTCGAGCGGGGGATCGAACCCCTGGTCCTGGAGGCCGGCGCGTCGGCGGGGTCCGCGGTCGCCGCATGGGGCCACGTGCGTCTGTTCTCGCCGTGGCGCTACGACGTCGACGCCGCCGCGCGCCGCCTCCTCGAGGCGACGGGGTGGACCGCCCCGGAACCCGACGCGCTGCCCACGGGAGCCGAGCTCGTCGAGCGCTACCTGACCCCGCTCGCCGAGACGCCGCAGATCGCGGCCCGCCTGCGGACGTCGTCGCGCGTGGTCGCGATCTCGCGCGAGAGTGCGGACAAGACGCGTTCGCTCGGGCGGGAGCGGCTCGCGTACCGGGTCCGCGTCCAGGGGCCCGACGGCGCCACGCACCACGTGCGCGCCCGTGCGGTCCTCGACGCGTCCGGCACGTGGGGGCAGCCGAACCCCGTCGGCACGGGCGGGCTGCCCGCCTTCGGCGAGGTCGGGTCGTCCGTCGTGACGGGGCCGCTGCCCGACGTGCTGGGCGCCGACCGAGCGCTCTTCGCGGGCCGCCGGACGCTCGTCGTCGGGATGGGGCACTCGGCCGCGAACACGCTCCTGAGCCTCGTCGAGCTCGCTCGCGACGAGCCCGGCACCCGCATCGCCTGGGCCGTCCGTGGTGGGTCCCCGCGTCGACTCTACGGTGGCGGGACCGACGACGAGCTGCCCGCGCGCGGGCTGCTGGGCACCCGGCTGCGTGACGCCGTCGAGTCGGGGCTCGTCACGCTGGCGACGCGCACCTCGATCGAACGGATCGAGCCGGTCGGGCCCTCGGGTGGGACGTGGGACGTCGGCGCCGCAGGCACGTCCGACGTGCCGACCGCGCCCGGCCCCGTCCGGGTCCAGGGCACCACGCGCGACGGAGAGCTCGACCTCGAGGTCGACACGGTCGTGGGCGCGACCGGCTTCCGACCCGACCTCGACATGCTGCGCGAGGTCCGGCTCGACCTGGACCCGGTGGTCGAGTCGCCGCGCGCGCTCGCCGACCTGATCGACCCGAACCACCACTCGTGCGGGACGGTCCCACCGCACGGCGAGGCGCTGCTGGCCCACCCCGACACGGGCTTCTACGTCGTGGGCATGAAGAGCTACGGCCGGGCGCCGACGTTCCTCCTCGCGACGGGCTACGAGCAGGTGCGCTCGATCGCCGCGGCGCTCGCGGGCGACCGGGAGGCCGCGGACCTGGTCCAGCTCGACCTGCCCGCGACCGGGGTCTGCTCGAGCGACCTCGCGCTCGACCCGGTGTCCGGCGAGGTCGCCGAGGTCGCGTGCTGCGGCACGTCCCCGGCGGCTGCGGAGCCCGTGCTCGTCACGTTCGGCGCCCCCGCCGGTAGCCTGGGATTCGCGACCGGTACGGCCCACGGCCGGTCGGCCGACGAGCAGGAGGACCCCCGATGAGCGCGCCCCGATCCGTCCTGTTCGTGTGCGTCAAGAACGGTGGCAAGTCGCAGATGGCCGCGGGGCTCGCGCGGCAGATCGCGCCCGACGTCCAGGTCGACTCGGCGGGCACCTCGCCGGGCTCGAGCCTCAACGCGCTCTCGGTCGAGGCGCTGGCCGAGGTCGGCGTCGACCTGTCGGGCGAGCACCCCCAGCCCCTCACCCCGGACCTGGTCGCCGCGGCGGACGTCGTCGTCGTCCTCGGGCGCGACGCCCAGGTGACGACCGACGACGGGACGGCCGTCGTCGTCTGGGACACCGACGAGCCGTCGCTGCGCGGCATCGAGGGCATGGAACGCATGCGGCTCGTGCGAGACGACATCGCGGCGCACGTGCGCGACCTGCTCGAGCGCTGAGGACGACCGGAGCCCGCGCCGGGGCGGCCCCTGCTGCCCCCGGAGACGGCTCGAGGCGCCTCCCGGACCGGGAGGCGCCTCGAGCCCTACGGAGATGACGGCCGTCAGGCGGTCGGGGCCGCGCCGCCCGTCGGGTGGGAGCCGTCGCCGTCGGTCGGCTTGCCCAGCACGTTCTCGCGGACCACGCGGCGCAGCACCTTGCCGATCTGCGAGCGCGGCAGGTCCGGCACGACGAACAGGTGCTTGGGCAGGGCGTAGCGTGCGAGCTTCTGCTCGCCCCAGGCACGCACGGCCGCGAGGTCGAGCGGGAGCCCGCTCGTGGTGCCCTGGTCCTCGTCGAGCACCACGGCGGCCGCCACGCGCTCGTCCGACCCCTCACCCGGCAGGCCCACGACCGCGACGTCCCGGATGCCGGGCATGAGGCGCAGGTGGTCCTCGACCTGCGACGGGTAGATCTTGAACCCGCCCGTGATGATCATCTCCTTGATGCGGTCGACCAGGGTGACCACGCCGTCCGCGTCCACGGTCACGACGTCGCCCGTGCGGAGCCAGCCTCCCTCGAGGAGCTGGTGGGCCGTCTCCTCGGGGCGGTTCCAGTAGCCCTGGAAGACCTGCGGTCCATGGATGAGCAGCTCGCCGCGGACCACGCCGTGCTCGTCGGGCTCGACGTCCTTGGTCGGGTCGTCCTGGTCGACGACCCGGATGTCGGTGCTCGGGAACGGCAGGCCCAGCGTCCCGGGGCGCCGGTCGGCCGAGACGGGGTTGCCGAGCGCCACGGGGGACGTCTCCGTCATGCCGTAGCCCTCGATGAGCAGACCGCCGGTCGTCTCCTCCCAGGTGCGGGCCGTCGCCGGGCTGATGGGCATCGCCCCCGCGAACGAGAGCCGGATCGAGCGCATGTCCACGGGCTTGCCGGCCGCGCGGGCCGCGGCCGCCGCAGCCGCGATGCGGTCGAAGATCGGCGAGACCCCCGGGATGAACGTGGCCGGACGGCGCCTCTGTGCGGCCAGGACCGAGGTGGCGTCGAACTTGGGGAAGGCGACGAGGGTCGCCCCGATGCGCACCGTGAGCGTGAGGCAGAACGTCAGCCCGAACGCGTGGAAGAAGGGCAGGACGCCGTAGACCGTCTCCTCGCCCTCGCGGAACGATGCCCAGGCCTGTCCCTGGACGGTGTTCGCGACGAGGTTGCGGTGCGTGAGGACCGCACCCTTTGGCGTGCCCGTGGTGCCGCCCGTGTACTGCAGGAGAGCGACGTCGTCCGCTGCGGGCTGGGGGGTCGACGGGTCGAGCGGCCCGGCGGCGGCGACGAGGCGGTGCCAGTCCGGCACCCCTGCGGACTCCGGCCCGCGCATGGCCTCCCGCTGGGCGCGCGCGGCCTTGACGGGCAGGCGCAGCGCGAGGCGCTTTCCGAGGGGCAGGTCGCGGGCGATGTCGACCGACACGACGGTTCGCAGCGCGGTGTCGGCCTGCGCGGCCAGCACCGTGGGGACCGCCTTCTGCCAGACGAGAGCCACGGTCGCGCCCGAGTCGGCGAGCTGGTGGGCCAGCTCGCTCGACGAGTACGTGGGATTGTGCTCGACCACGATCGCCCCGAGCCGCAGCACGGCGTTGAACGCGACGACGTGCGACGTGGAGTTCGGCAGGACGAGTGCGACGCGGTCGCCCGGACCGACGCCGAGCGTGGACAGCGCGCTCGCAGCGCGGTCCACCCGCCGCGCGAGCTGCGCGTACGTGATCGTCGCGCCGAAGAAGTCGACCGCGGGCCGGTCCGGCCAGCGCGCAGCGGCTCGGGCGAGCGCCGCGGTCACGGGCTCGTCGGGGACGTCGACGGTAGCGGGAACCCCTGGGGAGTACCGACTCAGCCAGGGCTGCTTTGCCAAGGTGTTCACTACTACACCGTAACTTACGGATGCGTAGGTTATGTGTACGGGCCGTGGGAAGTGCCTCGGCGGAGCCTGTGAGAACCCGGGAGGAGAACTGGAACCCACCCGGGGGGAACCTTCGGGGGAGGAGGTGCGTGTTCCGTTCGTGAGGACAACGAACCGACCCCCGCCGAGCACGTCCGGCGCGCGGGCCGCAGGGGGCAGCAGCACGTCGTCCGGACCCGCCTCTGCGAGGTCTCGAGCCGTCAGGGGGCGGCTGCGGGATCTCTCGGACGGCGGGCCGGCGGGGTCGGTCGGGGTCGTGGTCGTGGTCGGAAGCGTGGGGGCATCGCTCCTCGCGGCCGGCCTGGCCTGGTCCTCACCCCAACCGGTGCTCGGCATGGTCCTGCTCGCGGTCGCGCTGCCCGTGTGCGCCATCATCGTCCGGTGGTCGATCGCGCCGCGGCACGTCGCCGTACGCGGAGCGCGGGTCGTGCCCACCGACGACGACAGGGGGTGGCTGGTCGTGCGCAGGCCGCTGGGCAGGGTCGTGCTGGACGGGGCGCGCTTCGGCGTGCTCGACGCCCAGCGGGCGCTCGCGGACCGGGTCGTGGCCGCGCACGTGACCGGTCGTGCAGGCCGGGTCGAGGTGCTGAGGCTCCTCGACCGCGTCGTGGCGCTGGACCGGCTGGAGCACGGCTCGTCGGAAGGATCCGAGGCGGCCGGCAGGACGGGCAGGCTCACCCCCGAGCAGCGTGCGCTCCTGACCCGGCACGTGCGGGACGCCCTGGTGCGGGAGGTCGAGCTGGTCGAGTCCCGGTCGGCAGGTCTTCCCGGCGGGGGCTCGTACCCGGTGCGCCCCGCGCCTGCGGGGGTGTTGTCATGACGGCGGTCCTGCCGCTCGTGGGGGGCGGCGGCACGATAGACGGCCCGCGACGAGCGCCCGACGGCGACGCACCGGATCCGCTCGACCCGGACTTCGACGGTGGCGACGTCTCGCAGGACGTGGTGCTGCACGCGACCCGGAACGCCGAGTTCACGGTCTTCATGGAGCAGGCCGTGGGCCCGCTGCACCGCATGGCGTACCTGCTGTGCGGCGACCAGCACCGCGCCGAGGAGCTCACGCAGCAGACGTTCGAACGCACCTACCGAGCCTGGTCCAGGGCTCGCGACGGAGACCCGCTCGTCTACGCGCGTCGCATCCTCGCGAACCTGCGGGTCGACACCTGGCGCCGGACCCGGCGCGAGGTGCTGTCCGGGCCCGAGGACCTCCAGGGGCACGTCGAGGAGCTCGCGGGCGCACCGAGAGGCGGCGGCCCGGTGAGAACGGCTCCGGCCGGCGTGGACGACCGGGACCTCGTCGTCCGAGCCCTGCTCCAGCTCCCGCTCAAGCAGCGCCGTGTCGTCGTCATGCGACACCTGCTCGACCTCTCGGAGACCGAGGTCTCGACCGAGCTCGGTCTACCGGTCGGCACCGTGAAGTCGACCGCATCCCGGGCTCTGGCCCGTCTCCGCACGATCCTCGACGACTCGCCCGGGAAGGGTGGCATCTCATGAAGGTCCCGACCGACGACTTCTTCGACCGGTTGCACGCCGCGGCGGACGCGGTCCCCCCGTCGACGCTCGACCTGCCCGTGGTCCTGGCGACCAGCCGGCGCAAGGCCACGACGCGCCGGGTCCTGACCGGCGCCGCAGCCTTCACGGCGGTCGCCGTGGTGGGGGTCGGGGTCGCGACGGGCCTGCCGGGCGAGGTCGTGCACGAGCTGGCCCCCGCAGCGGGGGGGTACGAGACGCTGAGCACCGAGGTGGTGCACCAGGAGGTGGCACCGGGGATCATTGCCGTGGCCGAGGCGGCGACCTACGAGCTCCCGGACGGGACCGTCGTGCTCGACACGGGGATCGAGACCGGCGCGCACGGCGACCGGTTCCTGGTCGTCTCGACGGTCGAGGTCAGTGCAGGAGGCCCCGAGACCATCGAGGTCGATCCGTTGAGCGGCGAGGTCGTCGAGCCGACGCAGGACCCTCAGGACCCCGCCCACATGCAGGAGATGGCCGACCTCGGGTACGCGCCCGTCGAGACGCAGAACGTCCAGCTGGTCGTGGGGGACGAGGGCGAGCTCGAACGCCTCCGCGAGGGAGCCGCGCCGACGCACGTCGTCCTCGACGAGGTCGGCTCGGTCGTGCTCGCGGGACCCTCGGGCACGGATCTCCTGGTGGGGCTCACCGAACCGAGCGGCGGGTGGGCCGGCAGGACGACCTATCTGGCGACCTGGGAGCCTATCGCCGGACCGGAGGACCGTGAGATCACGTCGGTCGCCGTCCCGACACTTCCGGTAGCAGGTGCGGGATTCGAGCTGTACGTGGCCCAGGCCGACCTCCCGGGCGACGGGTCGCCCTTCCGGGCGACGCTCGCGGTCACGAGCAGCAACGAGACCGTCACGACCGGTGGGTACCAGGACGCCGCGCGCGAGCTGACGTTCGACCCGCAGACGAGGGAGGTCGGCGGCACCGGCGTGACCGATCTGGGGAGCGAGACCCCCGAGGACGCCGTGGTGATCGCACTTGCCGAGGCCGCGCCGGGCACGGACCTGATGTCGACCTGCCTCGATCTCCGGGGGCAAGGCGTCGTCGTGGTCACGGAGATGGGCGCCGGGGCCCCCGAGAAGCTCGGCGTCGACCCCGATGCCTGGAGGCGCTGCGTCGTCGACCGGTCCTTCGCCTGGCACTGAACGACCGAACGCCGAGGGCCCCTCACGTCCCGCCGCGCTGCTCCAGGTCGGCCAGGGCCGCCTCGGCGCGGTCTGCGTCGAGGTAGCGGCCGCCGCGGTGCACCGGGACCAGCGACACACCCGGGCGGGCCTCCCCGCCCGGGTGCGCTCCGCCGTCGGGCACCTGGCGCTCGAAGCGGTAGACGAGCGGGATCCCCGTGGGGATGTTGAGCACCTGGACCTCGGGGGCCGTGAGGCGGTCGACGAGCATGACGAACGCCCGCAACGAGTTGCCGTGGCCCACGACCAGCAGGTTCTCGCCGCGATCCAGAGCCTCGCGCGTCGCCTCCCACAGGGGTTCGAGCCGGTGGACCACGTCGGCGAGCGACTCCGTGTCGCGGCGCATGCCCGAGCGGGCGGCGTCGGGCAGGCGACCGAACGTGTCCGCGACGCGGGCCGCGGCCTCGCTGCCCTCCTCGACGGGCGGGGGCCGGTGGTCGAACGACCGGCGGTACTCCCAGTAGGCCGTCTCGCCGTACTCGGCCCGGACGGACTCGCGCAGGTCGTCGGTGAACGCCCCGTAGTGGCGCTCGATCAGGCGCCACTCGGGCACGAGCGGCGGCGGGCCGGGCAGGGCGGCGGCGACGATCGCCGCGGTCGCGGAGGCGCGCACGAGCGGTGACGTGAGGACGCGGTGCGGCACGAGCGACGGGTCGTGCGCGCACGCTGCGGCGAGCTGAGCGCCTGCGAGCTCGGCCTCGTGGACGCCGCGGTCGGAGAGGTCCACGTCGAGGAGCCCCGTGAACCGGTTCTCGGCGTTGTAGACGCTCTCGCCGTGGCGCAGCAGGACGAGGGTTCCGGGTGCTGGGGCGCTCATGGCGTCCAGCGAACCACACCCGCGCTCAGACCTCGATCAGCCCCCGCTGGTGCGCGATCGAGACGGCCTCGGTGCGCCCGGACGCCCCGAGCTTGGCGAGCACGTTCGAGACGTGGACGCTCACGGTCTTGCCGCTGATGAACAGGCGCTCGCCGATCTGCCGGTTCGTGAGGCCCTGGGCGACGAGCAGCAGGACCTCCTCCTCGCGGTCGGTCAGGACCGTCGTAGTTCCTCGACGCAGCCCTGGCAGGTCCAGGCGCCCGCGCCGCGCCAGGTCGCGCAGGGCGCTCGTGAGCGGCCCCGCGCCCATGTCCTCCGCCTCCTCGAGCGCAAGCCCGGCCTGCGTGGCGGCGCCCTCGCGGTCACCCACGCCCAGCAGCGCCTGCGCCCACCGCCAGCGGGACCGGGCGACCTCGTAGCGGTAGCCGTAGTCGAACGCGCTGGTCGCCTCTGCCCAGAGCGCCGGGTCGTCGGTCCCGGTGAGACGGCTGTGCTCCGCCCGGGCTCGCACGAGCCAGGCGACCCCCTCGGGTCCGAGCCGGCCCCCGCGCGGCCGGCCGCGCAGCGCGGTGGTCTCTGCCTCGGCGAGCAGCGCGTCGCCGTGCGACTGCAGGTCAGCCGTGCCGGCCCCGCCGAGACGGCGCGCCTCGGCGGTGTCCGCCAGCGCGGCCAGGGCGAGGGCCGAGATCCAGATCCGGCCCAGGAAGTAGTCGCTCCAGGTGCGCCCCAGGTAGACGATGAGCTCCTGCGCGAGCGTGAGGGCCTCGTCGCGGTGCGCCGACCAGACGAGCGCGTCGATCATGCAGCCGCCCGCGATGAGCGCGATCTGACCGTCCCGCTGCCACTCGGGGCGCAGCGCGCGAGCCCGCTCGGTCACGTCCTCGTCGCCGCGGGCGACGGCCGCGTAGAGCTGGACGGCCGAGAGCGCGGCGACCGCGCTGGGCGGCGGTGGCTCGGGCGACGAGGGCGGTGGACGCAGGTCGCCCGTCGCGTAACGGACGAGCTCGCCGAACAGGCGTAGCTCGACCCCGTACCCGTTCCATCCGAGGCCCGCGGCGACCGCGTGCTCGAGGCCCGTGTGCGCCTCGACGAGGGCCTGGCCCAGGTCGCCCGAGTAGTACCGGTTGGCCGCGATGTTGTACCAGCACCGCATCTCGGTCAGGAGGTCGCCCGCGGCCTGCGCGCGCTCGCGGGCCGTCGCGAGGAGCGAGGCCGCGCGGTCTGCGTCGTCGACCTCGAGGACCGCGAGCGTCGTGAGCGCGTCGGCCTCGACGTCCGGGGCGTCGATCGCCCGGGCGACCGCGATGGCCTCCTCGGCCGTCTCCTGCGCGACCACGTCCATGTCGACGCGGTCCAGGTTCATCGCGGCGCGGGCACGGGTGGCGAGGGTCCAGGCCCGGTCGCGCGACGGGGGTTCGGTCGGCAGGACCTCGAGCGCGGCGGCCGTGTGCTCGATGACCTCCTCGACGCGCTCGATCCCCAGCAGGTGCAGCGAGAGCACGTGGCGCAGCGAGGCCTGGCGCAGCGGGTCGGCCGCGGTCGACTCGACGACCTTGCGCGCGATCGCGACGGCCCGGTCGGGCTCTCCTGCACGGCTCGCCGCGGCGGCAGCCGCGACGGCCACGTCGACCCGGTCCTCTCCCAGCAGCTCCGAGGCGTCGGGGACCGCGTCCCACAGGCGCAGTACCTGCTCGAGGTGCCGCAGCTCCTCGGCGGGGGCCAGGACGCGCGCCGCTCGGCGGGCCGCCTCGCGCGAGGCGACCAGCGCGGTCGTGGTCTCGTGCGCCGAGAGAGCGTGATGGGCCCTCTGTGCGGGGGAGCCCAGCGACGGGTCCTCGGTCAGGGCGGCGAGATAGGCGCGGTGCAGCGCGGCGAGCTCGCCGGGCAGGAGGTCGGCCGAGATGGCCTCGGCCAGCAGGGCGTGGCGGAACGCGATCCGGCCCGACTCGATCGTCAGCACGTGGTGGGCCACGGCCTCGCGGAGCGTCGCGTCGAACGCCTGGTCGCAGGCCGCCCTCGTGGCGGGCGCGCCCGGGGCGCGGAGCCCGCCGAGCGAGAACACGCCCAGGTCCTGCCCGACGACGGCGCGCAGCAAGGGCTCGGCGACCACGCGTCCCGACAGCGACGCGATGCGGGCGAGCTGCTGGACGTCCGGCTCGAGCTGTTCGAGGCGCGCGTGCAGCACGTCGGCGAGGGACCAGGGCAGGGCGTCCGCCTGGGGCCCTGCCTCGACGAGCTCCTCGGCGAAGTAGGCGTTGCCCTCCGAGCGGTTCATGACCCGTTCGAAGTCGTGCTTGGGCAGGGCCTTGCCCGCGACCGCGGTCGTGAACTGCTTGAGCTCGGCGGGGGTGAACGGAGCCAGGTCGAGGTGCTCGACGCGTGGGTGCCGGCGCAGCTCGGCGAGCACGGGGCGCAGCGGGTGGCGGCGATGGAGGTCGTCGGCGCGGTAGCTCGCGACCACGAGCAGGTGCTCGGCGCGCAGCCTCGCGAGGACGAAGCGCAGGACGTCGCGTGTTGACGGGTCGGCCCAGTGCAGGTCCTCGATCACGAGGACGAGGGGTGCCCCAGGGCGTCCGGGGGCCGTGATCGCGGCGGTGATGGCCTCGAAGAGCTGGAGGCGCCCGGCCTGGTCCTCACCGTTGCCCTCGAGGGCCGAGGGGCCCGCGTCGAGCAGCCGACCCAGTGCTGGGCGACCGCCGATGGTCCGGTCGACCACCTCGTGGGCCGCGCGGAGCTCGGACAGCGCCTCGGTGAACGGCAGGTAGGGGAGCCCGACGTCGCCCAGGTCCACGCAGTGGCTCACGACCACGGTCGCGCCGGCGTCTCGCGCGAGCTCGGCTGCCCGGACGAGGAGGCGGGACTTGCCGACCCCGGCGTCCGCTCCGAGCAGGATCGCGCCCGGGTCCCCGGCGGCAGCGCGGCTCACCGCTCCGGCGATCACGTCGAGCTGGTGGTGTCGTGCGACGAAGTGAGCCTGGGAGGGGCGCGGCATACCGCCCATCCTTGCAGTGGCCACAGACGGCTGCCACGAAGTTTCCTGATACTCCGCGCCCGGTGTGACCAAGTCCTCCTCCGGACCGTCCGCGAACGGTGTGCTGGGTGGTGCCGAGGGCGGTCGTCGTCCCCGGCTCACCCGTCCGGAGGAGGACTCCGTCATCCGCCCTGACCCGTGGTGCTCGCGTGCTGACTACCGACGTGGCTGCGGAGCCACCGCAGGAGGACGTTCTCCCCGGGTGCGAAGTCCGCGTGGACCAGCTGCTGGTGGTAACGGAAGTCCGTCTCGAGAGACGGGCCGTTGAACTCGTTCATGATGCTCCCCGTTCCGGCAGACCTGGCGTCCGCCTGACCCTCACTCTGGTGCTGAGGCGCGAGCGCGGCGTATCGGTCGACCGGGCAGGTTCTGGGCACGCACCACCTCAGGCCCGACGGCGCATCTCACCTGAGGTCGTCTGAGGTGCCTTAGGAGGGTTCGGGACGAAGTGCCCGCCCGCCCCGCTGGGGCGGGCCGAGCTGCCCGACGGGTGCTCCGGCGTCGGGCCGTCCGGGAGGACGATCCCACCCGTTGCCAACTCCGGGAGGCGGTCGCAGACTGGAATGGACCGGACCCCTTGATGGAGGTGCCCTCGTGACATCGACGTACGACGTGCTACCGATGCTAGGACGCGGCAAGCACCGCAACCCGAAGAAGGGCGCGTGCTTCATGGAGCTCGCGTCGTACCTGGCCGGCGAACGCTGGAGCGACCATCCCCAGTGCACGCACCCGCTCGTCGCGATGCTCGCGCGCGCGGTCAACGACCTCACGAGCGACACGGCCCGGCCCCGCCTGGCCCTGCTCATCCCGTCCGTGATCGGGCTGCGCAGCGACGACCCGCGCTGGAGCGTGTGGATCGCCCTGCGCGCCGCGCAGACCGCGCTGCCCGTCGCCCCGAGCGACCGTCAGGACGTCCTCGCGGTCGCGATCATCGCGGGCGAGCGCATGCTCGACCAGCTCGAGGACCGCGAGCCCGGCACCCGGACCCCGGCCTCGGTCGAGGCGCTCGAGAAGGTGCCGCGCACAGCGGCGTGGGCCGAGTCGTTCTGCAAGGGGTCACGACTGCGCCCCGCGCGGTTCGCCCGAGACGCAGCGCCGAGCATCGTCGCGGCGGCCGTCCAGGGGATCGCCGAGGCGGGGTCCCGGGACGCCGACGACGCGCTCTACGAGCTGCTCTCGTCGACCATCGAGGCCGCCCGCGGATGGGCAGCCGCCGAGCCCGCCGAGCCGCTCGATCCCAAGGACTGGGAGCCCGTCGTCCGGAGCGTCGGGGCCCAGGTGTGACAGCGGCCGAGAGCGGTGGCCCGCCCAGCCTCGAGGAGTCCCTCGACCTGACCACGCCGCCGAGCGGTCCGGGCTGCGTCGAGTGCGAGCAGGCCGCCGGTTGGTGGGTGCACCTGCGTCGGTGCGCGGAGTGCGGCCACGTGGGGTGCTGCGACTCGTCGCCGTCGCAGCACGCGACCGCGCACTTCGCCCGGACCGGGCACCGGCTCATGCGCAGCTACGAGCCGGGCGAGGACTGGTACTGGGACTACGTCACGGCGCAGGCGTTCGACGGGCCCGAGCTCGCGCCCCCGCTCGCGCACCCCGAGGACCAGACGACCCCGGGGCCCGCGAGCCGCGTGCCCGCGAACTGGCGAGACCTGATCCATTGAGCGGTGAGCGACAGCCCGGCCTGACTGGCTCTGCCGAGAAGTGAGTTGATGCCCCTGATCCGTGCGGATCAGGGGCATCAACTCACTTCTCGGCGGACTGGACCACCCGGGCCAGCGCGTCGAGCGCCGCGAACGGGTCGTCCGGCCGCTCGGCGTCGGGGCTCGTGGGGACGACCACCACGCTGCTGACCCCGTTGGCCTCGAGCGCTGACAACCGGGCGCGGACCACGTCGGGGGGCCCGACGATCGCGAGCTGGTCGACCCACGCGTCGGGCAGTGCCCGGGAGAACTCCTGCGGTGTCGACGTCGAGTCGCGCAGCTCCCGGAACGCGGCCGCGAACGGGAGCGGGTCGATCTGCGCGGTCCAGTCCGCGGCGCCGAACGTGGCCAGTGCGGGCCGGACGATCTCGCGGGCGGTCGCGACGTCGTCGTGCACCACGGCGAGGCTGAACGCGACGAGCGTGTGCTCGGGCGGGGCGCTCGTCCCGGCTGCGGCCCGGCCGCGCTCGACCGCCGCGCGGACCGTCGCCAGGTACTCGGGGGTCACGGGCATGTCCAGGATCGTGCCGTCGGCGACACGGCCCGCGACCTCCAGGGACCGCGGTCCGCGCACCCCGTTGAGGACGGGGGGCGCGACGGCCGGAGGGCTGTACAACGCAACATCATCGAGCTGTACGTAGCGCCCGTCGACGCTGAGGCGCTCGCCGTGCAGGAGGGCGCGGACCGCGCTCGTGGTCTCCTCGAGCAGGGTCAGCGGGCTCTTGGGCCACACGCCGATCTGGCGCATCCACTCGGGCATCCCGTGCCCGATCCCCAGCAGCAGCCGCCCGGGATGAAGCTCGGCGAGCGTCCCCGCCTCGAGCGCGGTCATGGCCGGGCTGCGGACCGCGGCAGGCAGGATGCCGATGCCCACCCGGATCGCCTGCGTCCGGGCCAGGATCGTCGCGGCCTGCGCAACACCGCCCCGGAAGAAGCAGTCCTCGACCACCCAGATCTCGTCGAGGCCGATCTCCTCGGCGCGCAGGGCGAACGGGAGCAGGTCGGCGATCGGCAGGTCGCGCGGGACGATCACGCCGAGGCGGGGACGGGGCATCATGGTTCTCCTTCGAACGGTTCGGTCCAGGAATCTGCGGTTCATCGTTGCTGGGCGACGACCCAGGCCTGCGAGTCGTCGCAGCCCTCCGGGGCCACGGCATCGGTCAGCCCGCCTGACCCCTCTCTCCACCCGCGAGCGAGATCCGGTCGCCGTCGATGTAGCGCCCACCGTTCCAGACCAGGGCGTCTTCCTCCCACGTGGTGTCGGTGACGGGGAAGTAGGGGACGTACCGTCCCACCTCCTCCGGCCCGTCGACGTAGAGACAGCCGTCGACGATCGTCACGACACCCTCGAGCAGGGCGTCGTTGCCGCCCGTCCCGACGTTTCGGTAGACCGCAGCGGGACCCAGCGGCTCGGTGGGCGTGGGCGCCGCGTCGGTGCCGGGGATCACCCCGCACGCGGACCCGAGCGCACCGACGGCGGCGGCGGTAGCGAAGGCAGCGACGAGGCGGGGGCGCACGGCCCCACCCTAGGACGGCGGGCCCAGTGCGTGCACCGGAAGGACCGAGGACACCCTGGGTGAGGGCGTCGCCTCAGCCGAGCGAGGAGTCGAAACCGGTGGCGCGGACGACCCGGGCGGGAACCCCCGCGACGATCGTGTCGGCCGGGACGTCCTTGGTCACGACTGCCCCGGCGCCGACGACCGCCCCGTCCCCGATGGTCACACCGGGGACCACCGTCACCGCTGCGCCGAGCCGGACCTTGCGCCCGATCCTGACGGGGGCCGGGAGCATGTCCGCCCGGCGGGCAGGGTCGACGGCGTGGTTCAGGGTCGTCAGGGTGCACCCGTGCCCGACCAGGGTCCCGTCCCCGATCGTGATGCCGCCGGTGTCCTGGAAGCGGCACCCGCTGTTGACGAACACGTCCTTGCCCAGGGTCAGGTTCTTGCCGAACTCGCTGAAGAACGGCGGGAAGACGGTGACCGACTCGTCCACGACCGTCCCCGTCAGCCGGGAGAGCAGCGCGCGCACCTCGTCCGGGGCGCGGTACCCGGAGTTGAGCTCGGCGACGACCCGCAGGGCTTCCTGCGCGGCCCCGTGCATGAAGGTGTGCTGCTCGGACCCACCCTCGATGAGCTCGCCGCGGTTCACGTGGTCCAGAAAGTCCTCGAGGTCCATCCGTCGATCCTGCCACGCCTCGAACGAGCGGGAATTGCCCTGGCCCGCCCCTGCCCGGCGGGCCTACCGTCGAGGGCATGACCCTCACCCCGGCATCCTTCTCCGCGCTCGACGACCACTTCCGGCAGGCCGCCGCGCGGGACGAGCTCTCGGGGGTCGTGCTCGTGGCCCAGGACGGCGGGACCCTCTTCGAGGGCGCCTACGGCGTGGCCTCGCGGCGCTGGAACGTGCCCGTGCAGGTCTCGACGCGCTTCGACGTCGCCTCGGTCACCAAGCTCTTCACGTCGGTCGCGGTCCTCCAGCAGGTCGCCGTGGGGACGCTCGACCTGGATGCCTCGATCCACGACCACGTCGACCTCGACGGCACGGCCATCCCTCGCGAGGTGACGCTGCGGCACCTGCTCACGCACACCTCGGGCATCGCGGACGACGCCGACGAGGAGGCGGGCGAGTCCTACGAGGCCCTGTGGGTCGACACGCCGAACTACTCGGTCACGCAGACCGCGGACTTCCTGCCGCAGTTCGTCCACAAGACCCCGACGTTCCCTGTGGGCGAGGGGTGCCGCTACTGCAACGTCGGCTACGTCCTGGCGGGCCTGGCACTCGAGCACGCCACGGGCGCCACCTACCGCGACTACGTCCGCGAGCACGTCTTCGCGCGGGCGGGCATGACGTCGTCGGGCTTCTTCGACATGCGCGACGCGGTCCCGGACGTCGCGGAGGGCTGGGAGCCCGTCCATGCTCCCGTGCCCGACGGCGGCGTGACCGACAGCGCCGCTCGGGCGGGGAGAGGCGACGCACCTGCGATCGTGGGCTGGCGGCAGAACATCTACAGCTACCCGCCGGTCGGCTCGCCCGACGGCGGTGCGCACGTCACCGCGGCCGACCTCGTCCGCTTCCTCGACGCCGTCCGCGCGGGCGAGCTGCTCCCACCCGACCTCACGTCCGCGTTCCTGACCCCGCAGGCCCTGCACCACGAGGTCGCGGGCGCTGGGCCCGGCGAGACGGCGGCGCTGCACCACGCGTTCGGCCTCGAGATCGAGACGACCGCGGACGGGACGGTCCGGTCGTTCTCCAAGGACGGCATCAACACGGGGGCCAGCGCGATCGTGCGGTTCTACCCCGGGCGAGACAACGAGCCCGGCGTGACGCTCGCGGTCGTCGCCAACAGCGAGGACGGCGCCTGGGACCCGATCCGGCGCCTCGACGCGCTGATCACCGGGGCGTAGCGGGCAGGTCCTGGACCGCCGTGACCGCGGCGTCCACGCTCGGCAGGAGCCGTCCGTCGGCCACGAGCGCGGCGAACCAGGGCGAAGCCATGGCGCGGTCGGCCGTCGCGCGGGGGACCCGTGCGAGCAGGAGCGTGCAGCCGATCCCGGCGAGCTGCCGGTCGAGGTCCGCGAGACCGTCGAGCACGGTCGAGGTGACGCCGCGCTGGGCGCCGGACTCCAGCACGACGGCGCGCGGCGTCGGGCTGCTGGCACGGGCCAGGGCGAGGATGCGCTCGACAGTGGGCCGGGTGTTCGCGGTGTAGAGGCCCGCGTCGAGGTGCAGGAGCAGGAGGCCCGGGGTGATGCCCGACTCGAGCGCTGCCTCGCGGGCGACCTCGCGGGCCACGGCAGCGTCCTCCTCGGGGTCGTCCCCCGCGGTGGACCCGCGATCGACAGGAGCCCAGCCTCCCTGCGGCATCCGGACGAGCGGAACGACGCGCGGCCGGTCGAGCTCGCGCAGCACGAGCAGCAGCGTGAGGCCGACGCCGACGCCGACCGCAGGCAGCAGCCCGGCGACGAGACCGATCCCCGTCGTGACGACCGCGACGGCGAACTCGACGCGGTTGATCCGCCACAGGACCACGAAGTCGCCGACCTTGATGAGGCTCACGGTCGCGACGACCACCATCGCGCCGAGCGTCGCCTGCGGCAGGTCGTCGAGCACGGGGGCCAGGAACAGCGCGACCAGGACCGCGAGGGCCGCGGTCACGAGCCCCGCGGCCTGGCTCCGGGCACCGGCCCGCAGGCTGACCGCGGTCTGGGAGAAGCCACCGGCCGGGGGCATGGCACGGAAGAACGCACCGACCACGGCCGCGACCCCGTTGGCGAGGAGCTCCTGGTCGGGGGAGATCTGCGGCTCGTCGGGTCGTCGGACGCCTCGGCCCACCGCCACGGTCTCGAGGAACGCCATGATCGCGATCGCGCTCGCCCCCGCGAGCAAGGGGCCGACGAGCGCCAGGTCCGGCAGCACGGGCACCGGGAGCCCGGGCGGGATCGGTTCGATGACCTCGACGCCGTGGTCCGTGAGCCCCGCGAAGGCCACGAGCAGGATGCCCGCCGCCACGACGACGAGCGGCGCCGGGACCCGGGGTGCGACACGGCCGAGCACCAGGAGCACCAGGATGCTCCCGAGCGAGAGTGCGACGGTCGCGGGCACGGCCTGCTCGAGCCTGCCGAGCGCAGACCCCAGGGCACGGAAGAACCCGGTCGCGTCCGGGTCGACGGGCACCCCGAGCAGGTGGGGGAGCTGCGCTGCGGCGACGGTCGCGCCCACGCCCGCCTTGATCCCCACGAGCGTGGCCTGCGAGATGTTCTCGACGAGCGACCCCAGCCGGAGCAGCCGGGTGAGGAGGAGCAGGGCGCCCACGAGGAGCGTGAGGGTCGACACGGCGCGGGCGGGGTCGTCCGAGCCGGCCGCGACCCCGGCAGCGAGCAGCGTCGAGGCCGACAGGGTCGCGATCGTCGACGTGGTGCTCATGCTCAGGGTCCGCGAGCCGCCGAGCAGCGCGTACACGACGAGCGGCACCATGCACGTGTACAGGCCGAAGCTCACGGGCAGGTTCGCGATGGTCGCGTAGGCCATGGCCTGCGGCACGACGACGGCGCCCGCCGAGAGCCCGCCCACGACGTCGCGGCGCAGCCAGGCCGCGCGATACCCGCGCAGCGTGGGGAAGAGGTCGACCCTGGGCGCAGCCGAGCGTGCGGGCGGGTGCCCCGGCGGGGCGGTCATCGGAGCTCCTTCGCGGGGTCGGGAACAGGGACGCCCGGGGCGGTCGGCGTCGTGCCGATGGCCCCGGGCGCTCGGTGGAGTCAGTCGCGCGACATGGCCGCGGCCAGGTGCGCCTCGAGGTCGAGGTAGGCGTCGTCGGCGATGTCGAAGACGACCCGGGCGATCTCGCCCCCCGTGAAGTCGAAGCCGTAGCCGTAGAGCGACGAGACGGGGTCCGCGCTGTCGCGCCCGATCGTCAGGCCCTCGCCGCAGAGCGAGAAGTGACCCAGGATCGTCCGGATGCGCTTCTCGCCGACCTGCTGGTCGTCGATGTAGAGCTTGACCGGGCCGATGCCCTCGCGGTTGTCGCCCATGCCCTCCTTGATGAACTCGACGCCGATGATGTGCTTGCCCGAGGTCGGTACGGGGGCGGAGACACGGTCCTCGGGCGGGATGCCCAGGAAGTTGTACACGTAGTGCACCTGGCCGTCCTTGATCACGAGCGCGTGCCCGCCGAAGCGCGACCCGTGGGCGAAGATCACGCCCTGCGAGTCGGGCGTGAGCTCGACCTCGGCCGCGACCTTGTAGGAGACGCCGTGCGTGTTGGCCGCCGAGCGCTCGGGCACCTCGGACGTGCCGGGGTAGTAGACGAACCGACCGCTCGGTGGTGCGGGCTGGTGGAACTCCATGGCGACGAAGGTCTCGAAGTCCTGGGGGTTGCCGATGATCTGCAGGTCGTTGAGGGGCAGGACGTCGTTCTTCCTGGCCTCCTCGAGCCACAGGGCCTTGAGCTCCTCGAGCTTCTCGGGGTGCTCCGCCGCGAGGTCACGAGACTCCGACCGGTCGACCTCGGTGTGGTAGAGCTCCCAGACGTCGTCCTCGAAGTGCCCCTTGCCGCTCACCGGACCGTGCACCGTGACGGCCTTCCAGCCTTCGTGCCAGATCCCTCGCTGGCCGAACATCTCGTAGTACTGCGTCTGCTTGTTCGTCGGCGCGTCGGGAGCGGCTCCGAAGGACGGCACCATGGAGACCCCGGAGAGCGGGGTCTGCTCGACACCGTTGTAGGTGCTCGGGAACTCGACGCCGCAGGCCTCGAGGATCGTGGGCACGATGTCGGTCGAGTGGTGGTACTGGTGGCGGACCTCGCCCTTGGCCGCGATGCCCGCTGGCCAGTGGATGACCAGGGGATCGGCGACACCGCCCTGGTAGGTGTAGCGCTTGAACATCTTGTACGGCGTCGAGAACGCGGCCGCCCACCCGGTCGGATAGTGGTTGTAGGTGTCGGGCGTGCCCAGCTTGTCGACCATGGTGAGGTTCTGCGCCACGTCGTCGGGGTACCCGCCGAAGACCTTGCCCTCGTTGACCGACCCGTCCGGGCTGCCCTCGCCGGAGGCTCCGTTGTCGGCGCAGTACACGATGATCGTGTTCTCGAGCTGCCCCGACTCCTCGAGATAGTCGACCACGCGGCCGACCTGGGCGTCGGTGTACTCGCTGAACCCGGCGAACACCTCCGCCATCCGGGAGAACATGTGCTTCTCCTCGTCGTTCAGCGAGTCCCAGGGGCGCACCTCGTCCGCGGGGGAGAAGGTGCCGTCTGGCATGGGGTTGAGCTCGGTGAGCGCCGTGCCCTCGGGCAGGATGCCCCGCTCGACCATGCGCGGAAGGACCCACTCGCGGTAGGCCTCGTAGCCGTCGTCGAACTTCCCCTTGTACTTGTCGATGTACTCCTGCGGTGCGTGGTGCGGGGCGTGGTTCGCACCGGGGCAGAACCACATGTACCAGGGCTTGTCGGGCTCGGTCTGCTTGACGTCGCGGATCATCTTGAGCGCCTGGTCCGCCAGGTCCTTCGACAGGTGATAGCCGTCCTCGGGCAGGTACGGCTGGTCGATGTAGTGGTTGTCCTCGGCGAGCGACGGGTACCAGTTGTTGGTCTCCCCACCGATGAAGCCGTAGAAGCGGTCGTACCCCTGTGCGAGCGGCCAGTTCTTCTTCGAAGCCCCCGCCGTCCACTCGTCGATCGGCACGTTGTGGTTCTTGCCGACCCAGAAGGTCGACCAGCCGGCGTCCCGCAGGACGTGCGCCATCGTGGCGTTCGATGCCGGGATGTGCGAGTTGTACCCGGGGAACCCCGTGGAGGACTCCGAGATCGTCGCGAAGCCGTTGAGGTGGTGGTTCCGACCCGTCAGGAACGTGGACCGCGTCGGCGAGCACAGTGCCGTCGTGTGCCACTGCGAGTAGGTCAGGCCGTCCCGCGCGAGGCGGTCCATGGTCGGCATGCTGATCCGGCCGCCGTACGGCGACCACGACGCCATGCCCGTGTCGTCGTACAGCACGACGAGCACGTTGGGCGAGCCCGGCGGTGCCTTGGGCGGGAGGAACGCGTCCCAGTCCGGGGTCGAGTCCCGGACGTCGAGGTTGATCTGACCGCTGAACGGCTTCTTCGTCATGTCGCCTCCGTGTCGTCGCAGGTCCGGAGGGTGGCGCGCGGGGCCGGCACCGGACCAGGTGGTCGAGTCGTGCGGGTACGTCGGGGTGCTGCAGGAGCGGGCGAGCAGCGGGCTCCGGTATCCGCACCGAGGCTCCGGTCACTCACGCTAGGCCGGGGCGGGCGACCGCGCGCGGCGAGCAGCCCGGGTGAACTCGGGTCCCAGGGGTCGTCCGTATTTTTCGGGAACGTCGGGCGTCGGCTAGCGTGACCCGGCCAGCCGCAGCCCAGGGAGATCACGTGCCGACCGATCAGGTCAACCGCAACCTCGTCTACGTCTTCGACGTCTCGGGAGGCGACCCCGTCCTCCTGGACGACGAGACGACCGTCCGCACCTGCATCTCCCAGGTCGTCGACCGTGCGGGGCTGACGCCGCTCGGTGAGACCTCGCACCGGTTCGCCCCGCAGGGGTTCAGCATGGCGACGCTCCTGGCGGAGTCCCACCTCGCGGTCCACACGTGGCCGGAGGAGGGCACCGCCTACCTGACCCTCACGACGTGCCGCGCTCCGTCGTCGAGCAGCTTCGAGGAGGACACGCGCAGCCTGCTGCGCGAGACCTTCTCCGCCACCGGTGTGGCCGTCCGGACCCTGCTCTGATGGCGCCCCGACCCAAGGCGCGCATGACGCTCGGCAAGCACCTGATCGGCGCGCCGCCGTGGCGCTCGCTGCCGCAGGGCGTCGTCGTCTACGGCGAGCAGGACCCCAGCGACGGCGTCACGTACTACTGGGAGGAGTGGGAGGTCCTCGGGTACGAGAACCTCGACTTCTGGGTCGAGTACGACCACTACACCAAGGCCGTGACCCTCTACCGCCCGGCCGAGAGCGCCGAGCACCTCGACCCCGCCCGGATGCGCAAGGGGCAGGTCGTCGACGTCACGCTGAGCGGCCGGACCTACCGGACCACGGTCAGCGAGGCGGGCGTCGGGACCATCCGGTCGCTCGACGGCTCGTTCACCTACGACCTGTCGGTCGGGCAGCCCGTCGCCTACGCCGAGCTGCGCACGAACGACATGGTGCTCTCGCTCGAGAAGTTCGACGACCGCGTCATCGACCTCTATCACGGCACCGTCCTGGACGTCGCGGGGCAGAAGGCCCACTTCGGCAAGCGGATCGCGCCGCGGAACGTCTCGGTCAAGGCCGTGGGCGCGTTCCTCGCGGTCGGGGTCCTCGCGACGATGCTCTTCAGCTCGTGCGGCCCGCGCAACGACACCTACTGCACGCCGCGGACCGTCGAGCAGGCCGCGCCGTCGGACCAGGTCGTCTCCCAGGACGACGACCAGACCTGCTACCGCCGCTCCGTCTACGGCGGCGGTGGTGGCGGCCTCGGCAAGTAGCCCGGCCCGTACCGCCCGGCCCGCCTTCGTCCGGCGCTCCCGCACGCCGGCGACCCGGAGCCCTCCAGCACGACCCGACCTCACCGACCAACCGACCGCACCGCGACCCATCTGGAGACACCATGAGCATCCTCGACCAGCTGCGCCTCGACGCCTTCCTGTCCACGATCATCTACTCGGTCCTGGGCATCGTCCTGCTCGTCCTGACGATCGTGATCGTCAACTACCTCTTCAAGCTCAACCTGCACCGCGAGCTCGTGGACGAGCACAACACCGCCTTCGGGATCATGATCGCGGGGCTGGCCATCGCCATCGGGATCATCATCGCGGGGACGATCCTCTCCTGACCGTGGCCCGCGAGACGCAGACGGAGACGGAGAGCGCGCCGCTCGCCGAGGGCGAGCCGCCCGCGGACGGCGCGCTGCCCGCGGAGGCCGCGCCGCCGTCGGGCCGCAGCATGGACAAGCCGACCGTGTTCGCGGCGGCGCTGCTCGTCGCGGTCGGCGGGATCATCTACGAGCTGATCCTCGGGACGGCCGCGTCCTACCTGTTCGGCGACTCGGTCGTCGCGTTCTCCGTCGCGACGGGCCTGACGCTGTTCGGCATGGGGATCGGCTCGCTCCTCGCGACGCGCCTGGCCACGAACCCGGGCCTCAACTTCGTGCGCAACGAGGTCGCGCTCGCCCTCCTGGGCGGCAGCTCGGTCCTGATCCTCTACGCGGCGTTCAGCCTGACGGAGGTCTACTGGCTGGTCTTCGTGCTGCTCTCGCTCGCGATCGGCGTGGGGATCGGCGTCGAGATCCCGTTGCTCGTCGCGCTGCTCAAGGAGCACGGTCGCGACGAGTCGGTCGGGCTGCTGTCGAAGGTGCTCGCGGTCGACTACTTCGGGGCGCTCGCCGCGTCGCTGCTCTTCCCGTTCGTCATGCTCCCGTACCTGGGTCTCATGCGGACGGCGTACGCGGTCGCGCTGCTCAACGTGCTGGTCGCGGTGTTCATGCTGCGGCGCATGGGGCGGCGCACGCGCTGGACCTGGTTCAGCTGGGTCACGGTGGTGTTCCTCGTGGTGTGCTTCGCGGCGTCGAGCGCGATCGAGGGCGCGATCAACACGCGGCTCTACCAGGACCCGGTGGTCCACTACGAGTCGACGTCCTACCAGAAGCTCGTCCTGACGTCGTTCGGCGACGACGTCCGGCTCTACCTGAGCGACCAGCTCCAGTTCTCGTCGGTCGACGAGGCGAGGTACCACGAGACGCTCGCGCACGCGGCGCTCACGTCGGTCGCAGCGCCCGCGTCCGTGGCGATCCTCGGGGGAGGGGACGGGCTGCTCGCGCGCGAGGTCCTGCGCTACCCGAGCGTCCAGGAGGTCACGGTCGTGGACCTCGACCCCGCCGTGACCGAGCTCGCCCGGACCGACCGGCTGGTGAGCGAGCTCAACGAGCACTCGTTCGACGACCCGCGCGTCACGGTCGTCAACGGCGACGCGTTCCGGTTCATGGACACCACCGACCAGACGTTCGACGCGGTCCTGATCGACCTGGTCGACCCGTCGAACGAGCGCATCGCCAAGCTCTACTCGACCGAGTTCTACGCCATGGTCGCGAACCACCTGCGGCCCGGGGGTGTGTACGCGACCCAGGCGACGTCGTCGTACTTCACGCCGAACGCCTACTGGCAGGTCGCGGCGACCGTCCGTGCGGGCTCGCCGGGCACGGACCGTGGTGCCGCTGTCGGTCAACGTGCCGTCGTTCGGGGAGTGGGGCTTCGTCCTGTCGCTCCCGGCCGCGCCGGGGCAGGGTGAGGCTGCCGGGTCTCTCGGGCCCGACGGCGGAGCGCGCCTCTTCGGCGCCACGCCCCTCCCGGAGGGGCTGCGCTTCCACACGCTCGACTCGCTGCGGGCGACCGCGACGCTCGCGGGCGACCACCCGGGACCCGAGGTCGAGATGAAGCCCTCGACGCTGCTGTCGCCCCTGATCTACCGGACGTACCAGCAGGACATGTCGCGCTGGCGCTACTGACCCGGCACCTGCCGCCGAGTGCGGAGTTCTTGCGCGAAACGCCCGGCGTGTCGCACAAGAACTCCGCACTCGGCGACGGTCCTGCACACCCCCCACACGTGACACGCCCGGGTTCGAATTGTCCGGTCCTCGCCGTCTACAGTCTGCGCATGCCCTTCTCGATCCTTCCCGCCGACCTCGTGCACGCGGCCGCCGCGAGCGAACCCGACCTGGGGGGTGTCGCCGGGTGGGCCGTGTCGCTCATGGAGACACTCGGCGTGTTCGGCGCAGGGCTCGCGATCGCGCTCGAGAACCTCTTCCCGCCGCTGCCGAGCGAGGTCATCCTGCCGCTGGCCGGGTTCACGGCGAGCCGGGGCAGCTTCAACGTCTTCGCGGCGATCGTCGCGACGACGATCGGCTCGCTCGTGGGCGCGATCGCGCTCTACTACGTGGGCGTCCTGGTGGGTCGTGAGCGCACGCGCAAGATCATCGGCTGGTTGCCCCTGGTCAAGCTCAAGGACGTCGACCGTACCGAGGCCTGGTTCCACAAGCACGGCAGCATGGCCGTGTTCTTCGGCCGGATGATCCCGATCTTCCGGAGCCTGATCTCGCTCCCCGCGGGTGTCGACCGCATGCCGCTCCCCAAGTTCGTGGTCCTGACGACCGCGGGCAGCCTCATCTGGAACAGCATCTTCGTGGGTGCGGGCTACGCGTTGGGTGAGAGCTGGCACCTCGTCGAGGAGTACGCGGGCGTCCTGCAGAAGATCGTCATCGCGGCCGTCGCGCTCGCGGTGCTCGTGTTCGTGGTGCTGCGGGTGTCCAGGGCGGTCTTCGGGGGAGCGCCGCCCGCGCACGCGCGCGGTCTCGCCCCGGACGCGCCCGACGACGACGCGCCCGTCCCCGAGCCGGGTGCGGCTCAGCGCACCAAGACCCCCACCACGACGCTCGCACTGCCCAAGGGCGTGTTCGAGCGAGCACGGGTGGGCACGGGTCGCCGCACGGACGGCTGAGCGGCCGGCGCAGGCCGCGAGCCGCCTGGCGGCGGCGGGCGGGCCTCGACGTAGGCTCGATCCGTGACCACCTCACCCTTCGCCACCGACAACCCGCTCGACGCCCTCACCCAGGACGCGCTCCGCCGTCGGACCAGCCTCAAGTGGCGCGCCTACGCGCCCGACGTCCTGCCCCTGTGGGTCGCAGAGATGGACGTCGAGCTCGCTCCGCCCGTGGTCGAGGCAGTGACGGCCGCGATGCGCTCGGGCGACACCGGCTACGACTACGGCAACACGTACGCCGAGGCGCTCGCCGAGTTCGCGAAGCGGCGCTGGGACTGGTCGTTCGACCCCGAGGGCACGCGCATGGTGCCCGACGTGATGCTCGGTCTCATGGAGATCCTCAAGGTGCTCACCGGGCCGGGTGACGCGGTCGTGGTCAGCCCTCCCGTCTACCCGCCCTTCTTCGGGTTCACGCAGAACGAGGGACGCCGCATCGTCACCGCCCCGCTCACCGCGGACTTCCGGCTCGACCTCGACGCGCTCGACGCGGCGTTCGCCGACGCGACCGGCGCGACCCTCAACGGGACCGGCCCCGGCAGCGGGCGCCGCGCGGTCTACCTGCTGTGCAACCCCCACAACCCCACGGGCACGGTCCACACGCGCGCCGAGCTCGAGGGCCTCGCCGCCCTGGCCCGCCGTCACGGCGTGCGCATCGTGTCCGACGAGATCCACGCGCCGATCACCGCTCCCGGGGTGGCCTACACGCCCATCGTGACCGTGGCCGGGGCCGAGGACTCGATCGCGGTCCTGTCGGCGTCAAAGGCCTGGAACCTCGCGGGGCTCAAGGCCGCCGTCGCGGTCGGTGGTCCCGGGGCCGCCGCCGACCTGCGGCGCATCCCCGAGGAGGTCGTGCACGGCGTGGGGCACGTGTCCGTGATCGCGCACGCCGCGGCGCTCACGCAGGGCACGGTGTGGCTCGACGCGGTCCTGCGCGGCATCCGGCGCAACAAGCTGCTCCTGAGCGATCTCCTCGAGGAGCACCTGCCCCAGGTCCGCTACGAGCCCACCCAGGGCACCTACCTCGCCTGGCTCGACGCGTCGTCGGTCGCGGACGACCCCTACCGGTTCTTCCTCGACCGGGCCAAGGTCGCGCTCAACGACGGCAGGCACTTCGGGCCGGGCGGAGCGGGCCACGTGCGCCTCAACCTGGCGACGAGCCAGGAGGTGCTCACCGAGGCCGTGCGCCGGATGGGCGAGGCGGCGAGGGAGGCCTCGACCGGGCGCTGAGCGTGGCGGTCTGGGCGCCCCGGGGCGCCCAGACGGGGATCGTGTGGAGGCTCGGGGGCGCAGCGGTGCAGGACCATGCCCGACGACGACTCCCGGCTCCGGGTGGGCTAGCCTCGCTCCCGGGCGAGGACGCCCGGATCGCCGTTTCTGTCGGTCTCCGACCGGCACACCGTGAGGGGGAGCACGTGAGTCTCGAGCAGCAGCGCCGGAGCACGAGGTCGGCCGGAGCGCGGGTGCCGGTGCGGGTCGGCGCACTCCTCCTCGTCCCGGCCCTCGCGCTGGTCCTGACGGCGTGCACCGAGGACCCGCCCAGCGCCGACGACGCGGCCGCGGCGCTCGCGGACGCGATCTCCGGGGGTGACTTCGAGGACGTCACGTTCACGCAGGCCACCATCGACGTCGCAGCGCACCGGGACGCGGTCCTCGAGCCCCTCGCGGAGGTCGAGCACACGGTCACGGTGGCCGATGTCGAGGTCGCCGCCGAGGGCGACGACAAGGGCAAGGCAGCCACCGCGACGCTCGCGTACTCCTGGGAGGTCACCGACGCCACGCCGTGGACGTACGAGACGACCGTCGACCTGGTGCTCCAGGAGCCCGCGAAGGGCGAGGACGGGCCCGCGACGTGGGCCGTGGCCTGGGAGCCGGACGTCCTGGTCCCCGACCTCGCGGACGGCGACCGGCTGGCCGTGACGCGCGTGCGTGCCGACCGCGGGCAGATCCTCGGCAGCGACGGTGCGCCGATCGTCGAGCCTCGACCCGTGCACCGGATCGGCGTCGACAAGATGAACCTCGACCCGGCCCGGCAGGACGCGGTCGCGCGCGAGGTCGCCACGGCGGTCGGGATCGACGTCGAGGCGTACGCGCAGAAGGTCGCGGGCGCGGGCGACAAGGCGTTCGTCGAGGCCATCGTGGTCCGCCAGGACGACACCGCGGGCATCGACGTCGCATCCGTCCAGGCCGTCGACGGAGCCTCGGTGATCCCCGGGACGCTCGACCTCGCACCCACCCGCACGTTCGCGCGCTCCATCCTGGGCCGTGTCGGGGACGCGACCGCGGAGTCCGTCGAGGAGTCGGAGGGCAAGGTCGTCGCGGGGGACACGGTCGGGCTGTCCGGGCTCCAGCGACAGTACGACGTCCAGCTCCGCGGGAACCCGGGCATCACCGTGAGCATCGTCGCGGACGGGAGCGCAGGAGAGGACACGGGGGAGGACGCCGACCTGGACGGCGAGCCGGACCCCGTGGAGAACGTGACGGACGTCTTCACGGTCGAACCCGTCGCGGGCGTGCCGCTCGCCACGACGCTCCGCACCGACATGCAGGTCGCGGCCGAGTCGGTCCTGTCGGCAGTTCCCTCGGCGAGCGCGATCGTCGCGATCGAGCCCTCGACCGGTGACGTCCTGGTCGCGGCGAGCGGACCGGGCGGCGACGGGACGTCCACCGCCACGACCGGCAAGTACGCGCCCGGCTCGACGTTCAAGGTCGCCTCGGCGCTCGCGATGCTGCGCACGGGCCTCACCCCGGAGTCGGTCGTGTCGTGCACGCCGACCCTCTCGGTGGACGGGCGCGAGTTCCAGAACGTCCCGGGCTACCCGACGTCGGCGCTGGGCGAGGTGCCCTTCCGCACAGCGTTCGCGAACTCGTGCAACACCGCGATGATCTCCCAGCGCGACGCCGTCACGCAGCAGGCCCTGCACGACGCGGCCGTGGACCTCGGCGTGGGCGTCGAGTCGGAGCTGGGCGCCCCCGCGTTCTTCGGCTCGGTGCCCGCGTCGGCCGAGGGGACCGAGCACGCCGCCTCGATCATCGGTCAGGGCAAGGTCGAGGCGTCGCCGCTCGGCATGGCGACGCTCGCCGCGAGCGTCGCGCACGGCGCGCGGGTCTCGCCCGTCCTGGTCCGTCCCGAGGTGACCGCTGCGGCCGACGAGACCCCGACGCCGTCGTCGCTCACCGCGGACGAGGCCGCCACCCTGCTCAGCCTCATGCGCTCGGTCGTGACCGACGGGAGCGCGGTCGCGCTCAAGACCCTGCCCGGGGACGTCGCGGCCAAGACGGGCACGGCCCAGTACGGCGACGGCAGCCAGGCGCACGCCTGGATGATCGCCGTCCAGGGAGACCTCGCGGTCGCGGTGTTCGTCGAGACCGGGGACAGCGGGTCGGGCACGGCGGGGCCGCTCATGCAGGCGTTCCTCGAGGCGCCGGACACGGAGGAGTAGCCCGGGTCGAGCCTGTCGCGCCGGCTGCCCGTCTGGTCTCTGTGACCCGCCAGGCTCGGAGTCAATACCTCATGGGGGTATCTTTGGCCGGTGCGAGGGAACGAGAGCAGGGTCGAGGGCGACAGGACGGATCCTGGCGGGAGCGCGACGCGACGTCCTCGCAGGACCGTCCCCGGACTGACCGTGTGCCGCCTGTGCGTGGGCGAGACGCTCGGCGCGGGCGACCCGCTCCCGGGCGGCCAGCTCGCGCGGGTCGAGGCGATCGCCGCGAGCGGCGACGCGGGCCTCACCCTGGTCGACTGTCTCGACGCGTGCGAGCGCGGGGACGTGGTCGTCGTGCGCCCCACGCCCGCCGCCCGGGTCGAGGCAGGCCCGGTCTGGTTCGAACGGCTGGCCGGCGACGCGTCGAGCGAGGCGCTGCACCGTTGGGTACGGGCGGGCGGGCCCGGGCGCTCGCCCGTCCCCGGCGCCCTGGTCGGGCTTCGTATCGAGGCTCCGTAGCGGGTCCTGCGGAGACGCCGCCGCGTCCCAGGGAATACACCGACGGTCCGACGGCGTTCCTTCCTCGGCTACTATCGGTAGCCGCGGGCGACGATCGCCCGCACCGCCGGTCCTCGGGCCGGCCCGAACGGGAGTCGAATCCTTGCTGAACCGGTGGAACTTCACCGCGCGCCGTGACGTCGATCTGCGACGAGTCGCCAGCGCGCTCTGTTGTTGACCCACTGAACCGCTGGGCCCCGCGGCCCGCACAGCAGTCCTCCCCACCCTCCTGACCTCGGCGTGCCCGCCGCGAGCCCGTGCTGCACGGACCCGCTCCGGCTGCGCCGCGCACGAGGCGCGCGACCCGCACGGGCCGGCGTCTTTGCGACCCCGACGTCGGGATCCTCCTTCCTCCGGGCCGGGACGACTGCACTCCCTCCCCCTCGCGATGCTCGCGATCCCTGGGCGCCCCACGCGCCCGTGACGAAGAAAGCAGAACCGTGCCCTCCTCCTCTTCCTCCTCGCAGGCCGTGGCTCCCGCCGCGCCGGAGAAGTCCGCGAACGGTGCCCCCGCGCCCAAGCGCCGCCTGAAGGCGCCGTCCTTCACGGTCCAGATCCTCGTCGCGCTCGTGCTGGGCGTGCTGCTCGGCTGGGCCGCGCTGGCGATGGGCCCCGCGTCCGGCGCCGGCACCCCTGACGAGGTCCCGAACTGGCTCACGACGACGCTCGCGACGATCGGCTCCTCGTTCGTGACGCTGCTCAAGGCGATCGTCCCGCCGCTCGTCTTCACGGCGATCGTCGCGTCGATCGCGAACCTGCGGAACGTCACCAACGCCGCGCGCCTCGCGGGCCAGACCATCCTCTGGTTCGCCATCACTGCCCTGGTGTCCGTGGTGATCGGGATCGGCCTGGGCCTGGTGCTCAAGCCCGGGGCCAACACGACGCTCTCGGCGGCCGACGGCAGCGAGCCGGGCGGCTCGGGCTCGTGGCTCGACTTCCTCAACGGCTTCATCCCGAGCAACTTCCTGGGCATCGGGGCGCGCACGCAGATCGAGCAGGTCGAGGGCGTCGTGAACGGCGCGAGCACGTCGATCTCGTTCAACGTGCTCCAGATCGTCGTCATCTCGCTGATCATCGGCATCGCGGCGCTCAAGTCGGGCAAGAAGGCCGACCCGTTCCTCGCCTTCAACCGCTCGGCGCTCTCGATCATCCAGACCGTCCTGTGGTGGATCATCCGCCTCGCGCCGCTCGGCACGCTGGGCCTCATCGGCAACGCGGTCGCGACGTACGGTTGGGACCTGCTGGCCCCGCTCGCGACGTTCGCCGCGGCGATCTACATCGGTCTCGCGCTCGTGCTGTTCGTCGTCTACCCCGTGATCCTGCGGACCAACGGCCTGAAGATCACGAGCTATTTCAAGGGCGCCTGGCCCGCGATCCAGCTCGCGTTCGTGTCGCGCTCCTCGATCGGCACGCTGCCCGTGACGCAGCGCGTGACCGAGCGGAACCTCGGCGTCCCGCGTGAGTACGCGTCGTTCGCCGTGCCGCTCGCAGCGACCACCAAGATGGACGGTTGCGCCTCGATCTACCCCGCGATCTCCGCGATCTTCATCGCCCAGCTCTTCGGGATCGATCTGTCCTTCACGGACTACCTGCTCATCGCGTTCGTGTCCGTCGTGGGCTCCGCGGCGACCGCAGGCCTGACCGGCGCGATCGTCATGCTCACGCTGACCCTGTCGACCCTGGGCCTGCCGCTCGCGGGTGTGGGCCTGCTGCTCGCGATCGACCCGATCCTCGACATGGGCCGCACCGCGGTCAACGTCGCGGGCCAGGTGCTCGTGCCGACGGTCGTGGCCAAGCGTGAGGGCATCCTCGACCTCGAGCAGTACGACGGTGTCAACGTCGAGGACCTGTTCACGGACGACGAGGACGAGTCGAACGAGTCCACGATCGCGTCGGACGTCGACTCGTCGGCCGCCAACGCGTCCGACAAGCCCGCGGCCTCGGCCGCCGACGAGGAGCTGGTCGGGGCGCGCTGACGCCACGCCCCACCCGCCTCCCGCTGAGTGCGGAGTAGTTGTCGTCGATGCGACGCATCGACGACAACTACTCCGCACTCAGCGTTTCCGCGAGGTCAGGTTCTCCGACGCCCCGCAGGCGACCCCTCGGCGTCGAGCCGGGCCACGAGCCGGGGGCCCGCGACCTCGCGGTAGGACATGTCCAGCAGCTCGGCGACCTCCTGCCAGTCGACCGGTGCGGCCTCGAGGTCCAGCCCGAGCCACCCGGCCGGCCCGTAGTAGGCCGGCACGAAGAAGCGAGGGTCCTGCGCGAGCGCGGCCTCCTCGGCGGGGTCCACCTTGACGAGCAGCGCGTCCGGGTACTGCCGGGCGGGAGTCGTGGGCGTCGCCTTGGTCATGCCGCCGTGGACCGCGAACAGCAGGCGCGCACGGAACGTCACGCGTCCGTGCGAGACCCGCTCCTCCGCGCCGGGGAAGGCCAGGGCGAGGTGACGCAGCTCGCCGAGACGAGCGGCGGCGTCGGGCGTGGAGGCGTCTGGCATGGTCCCAGCGAACCATGCGCTACCCACGCGCGCTGCCGGGTGCGGAACCCTTGTGCGACACGCCAGGCGTGTCGCACGAGAAGTCCGCACCCAGAACGACGAGCCGCGCGTCAGACCTCGAGCACGACCTTGCCGCGCACGTGCCCGTCCGCGACCTGCTGGACTGCCCATGCGGCCTCGGTCAGCGGGAAGCGCGCCGAGATCTCCAGGGTCAGCAGCCCGGCCTCGGCGAGCGCGAGCGCCTCGCGCAGCGCGCCCTTGCGGGAGGTCTTGGTCGCGATGCCCGCGGCGAGCGACTCCTCGGTCTCCACGAGCGTCACGGCACGCGGGATGCCGTCACGGGTCAGGCCGTCGGGTCCGAGGAGCTGGACGGTCTGGGCGACGGTCTCCGGATGACCCGACCAGGTCGATGACGGCCGTCATCTCGCAGAGCCCGTCCGGCAGGGCGCGGACCGCCTCCGTGAGCCCCGGCCCGTAGGCCACGGGCGTCGCGCCGAGCCCGCGCAGGTAGTCGTGGTTCGCCGCGGAGGCCGAGCCGACGACGCGCGCCCCGAGGGCCTTGGCGATCTGCACGGCCGCCGAACCCACTCCGCCCGACGCCCCGTGGACCAGCACGACGTCCTTGTCGCCGACGCCGGCCTGGGCCAGCGCCGAGAACGCGGCGGCTGCGGCGACGGGCAGGACCGCGGCCTGCTCGAACGACACACCGGCGGGCTTGGCTCGCGTCTTGGCAGCCTGGACGACCGACTTCTCGCGCTGGGCGCCCGTGCCGCTCCACACGACCTCGTCGCCGACCGAGAAGCCCTCGACGCCCTCGCCCACGGCCTCGACGACCCCTGCGGCCTCGAAGCCGAGCACCTGCGGGAACTCACCGGCGCCGCCGAACTGTCCGGCGAGCTTCTTCACGTCGGCCGGGTTGACCCCGATCACGCGGTTGGCGACGACGAGCTCCCCGTCACCGGGCTCCGGCACGGGCTCGTCGCCGACGCGCAGGACGTCGACACCGCCGTGGCGGTCGTAGAAGATCGCGGTGCTCATGGGTCTACCTCTTCGAGATGTGGGGGCGCGGGGAGGAAGATGTGCGGTTCGCGCGAAACCGGTTTGCCACTCTTCCATCCCGGACGGAGTCCTGTCATGCCCGACGACGGTGGGTCGCGCTGCTGGTCAGGTGCGGTCGGGTGTCGCGATCCCGGGACGGGAGGCCGACGGTGAGGTCTGCTCGCGGACCGCTGCGAGGACCGCTGGATCTGCGCAGCCACGCGCGAAACCGTTGATCCGCCGCTGGATGTCGCGGCTCAGGAGCCACGACCCGATGCGCTCGGCCAGGGGAGCGAGCCACGCGGGTCGGCACGTGAAGCTGTACCGCCACACGGCCCTGGTCGCCGCAGGTTCGGGGTGTCCGACGTCACGGCCCGGAGCGGGTGAGAAACGCCAGCCGCCCGCCATGCTCGCGAAGAACCACGGGCCCTCGACCATCTTCATGCCGACGTTGGTCGGCGGGTTGTACGAGACGTACTCGCTCACCATCCGCAGGCCCGCGCGGTGCCGGGTGAGGGTCCGGACGCCTCTGGCGGGGGCCGTCGCGTCGTCGAGGAACCGTTGGGAGCGGATGAACGGGTCCCAGCGCAGACGGACGTCGCCCGTGGTCTGCGAGACCGCGAAAGCGGTGGCAGGACCCACGGGGACGGTCACGGACGACTCGACGACGGGCACGCTCCGATCCTCGCACGGGGGACCCACACGGGCTCCCGCGGAGCAGAGCCCGCGCGCGCCCGTCCCGTGGTGAAATCGAGAGATGGACACCGGTGCCGCCCTCGAGCACGTGGTCGCCCGCGCGCTCGACGGCCCACCCGTCCGTGACGGCGCACGGAGAGCGCTCGTGGGCGTGGACACCCCGGGGGCACGGTGACGGGCGCTCCCGAGGCCCGCGACGCCGTCGTGCGGGCGCGGTTGCTGGCGCTGCGCGACGAGGCCGCGGCCCGTACCGAGGCGCTGCGCGGCGAGGTGGCCGGGATCGTCGAGGCGTCCAAGGACTCCAACGCCGACGACGAGCACGACCCGGACGGCGCGACCATCGCGTTCGAGCGCGCCCAGGTCGGCGCGCTGCAACGTCTCGCCGAACAGCAGACCGTCGAGGTGGACGCAGCCCTGGCCCGGCTGGATGCCGGCACCTACGGGACGTGCGAGTCGTGCGGTGGTCCCGTGGGGGAGGCCCGCCTGGAGGCGCTACCGACCGCGCGGCTGTGCATCGCGTGCGCGTCGGCGGGCGCCAGGTCCGGGCGCGGCACGAGGTAGTCCCGGGCGGGCGAGGGGTCCGCCTCGCCCGCCCGCCCGACGGACCCGCCCGACGGGCCGGCGCGGCGGCCTACCGGTGCGGGACTCCCGCGATGAGGCCGCCGTCGATCACGAACTCGGAGCCCGTCGAGTAGCTCGACTCGTCGCTCGCGAGGAACAGGACGAGCTGCGAGACCTCCTCGGGCTCGGCGGGCCGTCCCAGGGGGATGGGCAGGAGGTCGTGGCTGATCTTCTCGGTCATGGGCGTCTTGATGAAGCCCGGGTGGACGGAGTTGACGCGCACGCCCGAGGGGCCGAGGTCCAGGGCCACGGACTTGGTGAGCCCGCGGACGCCGAACTTGGACGCGACGTAGCCGTGCAGGCCCGCGCTGCCGCGCATGCCCTCGACCGAGGAGATGTTGATGATCGACCCGCTCCCGGCCCGGGCCATGATCGGCGCGACGGCGTGGATGCCGAGGAACGTGCCCGTGAGGTTGATGTCGATGATCTTGCGCCACATGTCGGGCGTGAACTCGGTGATGGGGGCACCGTTCGCGATCCCGGCGTTGTTGACGAGCACGTCGATGCGGCCGAACGTCGAGAGCGTGAACGCGACGGCCGCGTCCCAGTCCTCCTCCTTGGTCACGTCGAGGTGGATGTACGCGGCGTTCTCGCCGAGCTCTGCGGCGAGCGCCTCGCCCTTGGCGTCGTCGAGGTCGGCGATGACGACCTTGCCGCCCTCGGCGACGAGCGCCTTGGCGTGGGTGACGCCCATGCCTCCGGTTCCTCCGGTGACGATGGCTACCTTGTTGAACACGCGGCCCATGGTGGGGCCTCCTTTCGGGTGTGCCCGGGGTCGGGGGAGCCCTCGTGGGGTGCCCGACGGCGGAGCGTGCGGTGTGCGGTGAAGCCCGCCTGAGCGATGGGCCGCCGGGTCAGTTCGGCGCGGTCCACCAGGTGGCGAGCGAGGTGCGGGCGATCCGGGGGAAGAACTCCGGGTCGCGCGGCACGGGAGTGGCGAGCCACGCCTCGAGGGCCCCGACCGAGCCGAGGCCGACGTAGCACGCGTAGGCATGGGCGGCCTGCTCGACGTCCGCGGGTGCGGCGTCGTGGGAGACCGGCATGAGGTGCGGGTGGCCGACGAGGAAGGCGCGCAGCGTCTCGGTGAAGTGCTCGGCGAGCAGCCGGAACAAGGGGGCGCTGAGCCCGCCGTCGCGAGCCCGCTCGTAGATGTCCGCGTGCGCGTCGACGTGCCCGGCGACGGATCGGGTGATGGAGTCGACGACCCGTCGGGGGTCCGGGGGCGCAGCGGTGGCCGTGGTCGTGTCCGCGCCCGCCCGGGTCGAGCCCGGACCGGGCGCGCCCTCCTGGGGGGCTCCGCCGTCGGGCGTGACGCCGACCGCCGCGAAGAACTCGTCGCGGATCGTGTCGAGCTCGGCGCGCAGGATGCCCGTGAGGAGCTCGGCCGGGCTGCTCGCGTGGTCGTAGAAGGTCGCGCGGTTGATCCCGGCGCGCGAGGCGACCTGGGAGACGGTGACGTCGTCGATGTCGTGCTCGGTGGCGAGCTCGAGGACCGCGGTCCGCAGGGCTGCGGTCGTGCGTTCGGTGCGGGGGTCCATGTCGCCTCCTCGGTGGGTGCGGGCGGGCCCGCGAAACGTGCTGACACTTCGACAGTACGCCGGGGCAACCATTTTGGCAACGCCTGTCGTTTAGGCGCTCCGAGGAGGGGGAAAGGGCGGAAAGTCGGGCCTGTCGGCCCTGTCCCGTGTGGCCGTGACCGCTCGCCGGGCGGTCGTCCTGGCCCGGACCTACCGTGGGAAGGTCGGGCGGATCGACCGACCCGCCCTCCAGCCTGCCAAGGGGACGAACATGTCCGGATCGAACCGTGGTGCAGAGTCCGAGGAGCGCGACGTCGTCGCCATGAACCCGTTGTTCTCCCGGCCGGGGGAGGCGACCGAGCTCCCCCGCAACGTCCTGCCGCCAGGGGAGTCCTTCCCCGAGACGGCCTACCAGATCGTCCACGACGAGGCGATGCTCGACGGCAACGCCCGCCTCAACCTCGCCACGTTCGTCGGCACCTGGATGGACCCCTATGCGCAGAGGCTCAACGCCGAGACCGCCGACAAGAACATGATCGACAAGGACGAGTACCCGGCCACGGCCGCGATCGAGACCCGGTGCTGGAAGATCCTCGGCGACCTGTGGAACGCGCCGGACCCGGCGAGCACGATCGGGACGTCGACCATCGGGTCCTCCGAGGCCGCCATGCTGGGCGGGCTCGCGCTCAAGCGGCGCTGGCAGCACGCGCGCCGGGCTGCGGGGAAGTCGACCGAGAAGCCGAACCTGGTCCTGTCGAGCGCGGTCCAGGTCTGCTGGGAGAAGTTCTGCAACTACTGGGACGTCGAGGCCCGCTACGTCCCCATCTCGGACGAGCACAAGGTGCTCGACGGGTTCGAGCTCGAGAAGTACGTGGACGAGAACACGATCGGCGTCGTCGCGATCCTCGGGGTCACCTACACCGGCGCCTACGAGCCGGTCGAGAAGATCTCGGCCGCGCTCGACGAGATCCAGTCCGCGACGGGACTGGACGTCCCGATCCACGTCGACGGCGCTTCGGGGGCCATGATCGCGCCGTTCCTCCAGCCGGACCTCGTGTGGGACTTCCGGGTCGACCGCGTGGCGTCGATCAACACCTCCGCGCACAAGTACGGGCTCGTGTACCCCGGGCTCGGGTGGGTCGTCTGGCGGGACAAGGCCGCGCTGCCCGAGGACCTCGTCTTCTCGGTGAGCTACCTCGGCGGCGACATGCCGACGTTCGCGCTCAACTTCTCCCGGCCCGGCTCGCAGGTCCTGCTCCAGTACTACCTCTTCCTGCGTCTCGGCTACGACGGCTACCACAAGGTGCAGAAGGCGTCGCAGGACGTCGCGCTCTACCTGTCGGGCGAGATCGCGAAGATGCCGCAGTTCGACCTGTGGAACGACGGGAGCGACATCCCGGTCTTCGCGTGGAGCCTCAAGGAGGGCTACACCGACAAGTGGACGCTCTACCACCTGTCCGAGCGGCTGCGGACCAAGGGATGGCTCCTGCCGTCGTACCCCATGCCCGTGGACCTCGAGGACCTGACGGTCCAGCGCATCGTGGTGCGCAACGGACTGAGCCGCGACCTGGCGGCCAGCCTGCTCGGCGACATCCGCACCGAGATCGCGTTCCTCGACGCCCTCGAGTCGCCCATGCCGGTCGAGGCCGTGAGCAAGGGGTTCCACCACTGAGGTGCGCTCGACCGGGGAGGGGCGGCCCCCGCGGGACGCGAGGTAGAACGCACTGCGCGATGTAGTGCTCAGCGCGCTCTACCTCGCGCAGCACGTTCTACCTCGGGCTACCTCGGGCCGGGCGGGCCCGGTGGGCCGGGTGGGCCGGCCCACCCCACGGGTCAGTCCGCGAAGCGCTCGCCGCGCTCCACGACCCGGCCCGCTCCGCGCCCACCGGCCGCCGCACGGTCCCACGTGTAGACCTCGGTGCCGGTCACGAACACGTTCTCGGCGCGCGACGTCACGTCGAGCGGGTCGCCGGACCAGATCACGACGTCGCCGTCGAGCCCGGGGCGCAGCGAGCCGATGCGGTCGTCGAGCCCCAGGAACGCGGCCGGGTTGGTCGTGAGCGCCTGGATCGCGACCTCGGGGTCGAGCCCCTCCTTCACGGCGAGCGACGCCTGGTGCACCAGGAAGTTGATGGGCACCACGGGGTGGTCGGTCGTGATCGCGACGCGGACGCCGGCGCGGGCGAGCGCCCCGAGGCTCGCGATGTTGCGGTTGCGCAGCTCGATCTTGGAGCGCGACGTGAACAGCGGGCCGAAGATGACCGGGACGTCGCGCTCGGCGAGGACGTCGGCGACCGCGGCGCCGTCGGTCCCGTGGTTGATGACGAGCTGGTAGCCGAACTCGTCCGCGAGGCGCAGCGCGGTCGCGATGTCGTCGGCGCGGTGCGTGTGCTGGTCCCAGTAGAGCTCGCCCGCGAGCACGCGGCCCAGGGTCTCCTTGGCGAGGTCGCGCTCGAACGGCTCGCCCTTGGCCTGCGCCGCGTCGCGCTTGGCGACGTAGTTCTGGGCGTCGACGAACGCCGTGCGGATCACGTTGGCGACGCCGAGGCGCGTCGACGGGAGCTTCTTCTGGTCGCCGTAGACGCGCTTGGGGTTCTCGCCCAGCGCCGACTTCACCGACACGGCCTCGCGGATGACCTGCTCGTCGACGGTCCGCCCGCCCCAGGTCTTGATCGCGACGGTCTGGCCGCCGATCGGGTTGCCCGAGCCGGGCTTGATGACGGCCGACGTCACGCCGCCGACGAGCGCGTCGCGGAAGCCCTCGTCCTCGATGTTGATGGCGTCCAGGGCGCGCAGCGCGGCGCCGTTGGGGTCGGTCATCTCGTTGGTGTCGTTGCCGGCCCAGCCCTCGGCCTCCTCCATGACGCCCATGTGGCCGTGCGACTCGACGAAGCCGGGCAGGACCCAGCGGCCCCCGGCGTCGATCGTGCGGACGCCGTCGGGCACGACGACGTCCTGGCCCACGGCCGTGATGACACCGTCCTCGACGAGGACGGTCGCGTTCTCCAGGGGTGCGGAGGCGACGGGGACGACGTAGCCGTTCGTGATGGCGATGCTGTTGCGTGTGGTCATGCGCTCTATCCTCTCCCCGACGGGGCGGACCGGGTGCTCGGGGTGGATCCGTGCGGGCACCGGAGCCCGGATCCGACGCCGCGTCATGTCCCGCTAGGGTGGTCCCCGTGCTCACCCAGGTCGCCGGTCCGTTGCGCGTCGCGCGCGCCGGTCTCGTCGCGACCCTGGTGCTCGCCCTCGCGGCGCTCGCGCACCGCGTCGGCGGTGGCACGCTCCCGGACCCGCTGATCCTCGCGGCCCTGGCCGCGTTCACGATGGCCGGCGCGACGTTCGCGGCCCGCTTCCGCCTCACGTTCGCTCGGCTGGTCGCGGTCCTCGGCACAGGCCAGGTCGCGCTGCACTACGGCCTGGGGTTCGGCGCGGGCGCCACGTGCGCCCCGGCGGCGGGCGCCGCGGCGGGGCACGCGGGGCACGGGGCAGCGGCTCAGGTGTCGGCGTGCGCGTCGGGCACGCCCCTCCTGCCCGACGGCGTCGCGCACCTCCCGCACGAGACGCCCGCGGGAGCGTGGATGGTCCTGGCGCACCTGCTCGCGACCTTGGTCGTGGCCCTGGTCGTCGCCCACGGCGAGCGGGCGCTCGGCCTGCTGCTGGCGTGGCTCGCCCCGCGGACGGCGCTCACGGACATGCTGCCGGCGCTGCCCGTCGCGCACCGGCTCCCGACCCCGGTCGTGGCGCCGTCCCGCGCGACGACGGTCCACCTGCGGATCCCGACGACGCGCGGGCCACCGCTGCTCGCCCGGCCCGTCGCCCTTCCTTCCTGACCCCGTCCGCGCTCGCGCGCGGACCATCGACGAGGCCGGCCGCCCCCCTGGGTACCCCCTGCGCGAGCTCGTGCCGCGCCTCATCGAGAGCTTCTTCCCCATGTCTGTGCAGACCAACCAGTCCCACCCGTCCACCGCCACCACCGATCGCCGCGCGCGTGCGGCCGCCGTCGTGCGCCCGGCCCCGCTCGCCGACCCGACCCGCCTCCTGGTCGCTGTCCTCGCCGCCCTCGCGACGCTCGCGGCGACCCTGCTGCTCGGCGTCGCCGGCGCGGTCCCGGCCCAGGCGCACGACCGCATCATCAGCTCCGACCCGGCCGACGGCGCCCAGCTCGCCACGGCCCCCGCTGCGCTGACCATGACGTTCAGCACCGAGCCGCTCGCGGTCGAGCCCCAGGTCGTCGTGACCGACACTGCGGGGGCGGTCGTCGCGCAGGGCAGCCCCACGATCGAGGGCACCTCCGCGACGTTCCCGTGGCCCGCCGAGCTGACCGGTGACACGTACACGGTCGCGTGGCGCGTCGTCTCCTCGGACGGCCACCCCATCGAGGGCACGTTCTCGTTCGCGGTCGCGGCGGCTCCCGAGCCCGCCCCGACCACGGCGAGCGAGGAGCCCTCGGCCGTGACGCCGTCGGCCACCGAGGACACGACGACCGAGGCGACCACCTCGGCAGCGCCCGAGGAGGCCGACGACGAGGGCCGCTCGATCGCGCCGCTGCTCATCGGCATCGGTGTGCTCGCCGCGGCAGCTGTCGTCGTCGCGGTGCTCATCGTGCGCCGCCGCCAGCAGGACTGACAGACCCCCACCCACTTCCCGGCGACTCGTCGCCCGGGTGATCCCGCGACCCCGCTGGTCGTGCGTCCCGTCCTGCCCCGGACCGCGCACGACCCGCGCAGCGGGCCACCCTCGCGCGCCACGGCGCCGGGCTCTCTCGAAGGAACCACCATGACTGCACGCACCACCAACCACCCCTCGTCCCGCTCCGCTTCCGCCCGCCCGCGGCGTACGGCTCTGCTCGGCGCGGCCGTCACGACGCTCGCGCTGCTCGCGGTCGCGGGATGCTCGGCCACCTCGACCGACACCTCGTCCGGTGCGTCCGCGCCGAGCACCTCGTCCGGCACCTCGTCCGGCACCGCGTCGACGGGCACGGCAGCCGACCACCTGACCGCGACCGACCCCTGGGTCAAGGCGGCCGAGTCCGGCATGACCGCGGCCTTCGCCGTCCTGCACAACGACGGCGACCAGGACGTCACGGTCGTCGGCGCGACCTCCGACCTGTCCCCGGTCCAGATCCACGAGATGGCGACCGACGACTCGGGTGCCATGGTCATGCGCGAGAAGGAGGGCGGGCTGACGATCCCCGCGGGCGGCGAGCACGCGCTCGAGCCCGGCGGTGACCACCTCATGCTCATGGAGCTCTCGTCGCCCGTCGAACCTGGGGCCGAGTACGAGGTCACGCTCGAGCTGAGCGACGGTTCGACGCTCGTCGTCACGGCCCCGGCCCGCACGTTCGCGGGGGCCAAGGAGGACTACGACGAGGGCCACGAGGGTCACGACATGAGCCACGATGGCTGACCGGGAGCCCCGCCCGGGCTCTGGCGGGCACTCCGTCCACGAACCGACGCCGCCCGCGCCCGCCGACCCCACCCGGCGGGCCAGGGTCTCGCGCCGGGCATTCCTGGTCGGCGGGGCCGCGGCGGGTGCGGTCGCGGTCGCCGGTGCGGGAGGTGCGTGGGCCGGGAGGGCCACGGCCCCCGCGACGGGAGCGGCGTCGTCGGGCACCGTGACCCCGGCCGCGCTGCACGGTGACCTGCGCGTTCCCTTCCACGGCCCGCGCCAGGCGGGCGTCGAGACGCCTCCCCAGGCGTACCTGACGCTCGTCGCGCTGCACCTCGCCCCCGGCACCGACCGGGACGCGCTCGTGCGGCTCATGCGGATCTGGACCGACGACGTCGTGCGCCTCACCCAGGGACGCCCGGGCCTGACCGACACCGAGCCCGAGCTCGCCGAGGTGCCCGCGCGCCTCACGGTCACGGTGGGCTACGGGCCCGCGGTCTTCACGGCCGCGGGCCTCGACGACCGGCGGCCCGCCTGGCTGGGCCCGCTCCCGGCGTTCGCCGTGGACCGGCTCGAGGACCGCTGGAACGACGGCGACCTGGTGCTCCAGGTCTGCGCCGACGACGAGGTCACGGTCTCGCACGCGGTCCGGATGCTGCTGCGCGAGGCGCGGGCCTTCGCGTCCGTGCGGTGGCTGCAGAAGGGCTTCCGGCGGTCCGTCGGGAGCGAGCCCGCGGGCCGGACCATGCGCAACCTCATGGGGCAGATCGACGGGACCCGGAACGTGGACCCCGTCGCGGACGCCCCGCTCGTGTGGTCGGACGGCACGGACGGGTGGCTCGCGGGCGGCACGTCGATGGTCGTGCGGCGCATCCGCATGGAGCTCGACACGTGGGACGAGGTCGACCGCTCCACGCGCGAGGCCGTCATGGGACGTCGCCTCGCGGACGGCGCGCCGCTCACGGGCGAGAAGGAGCACGACGAGCCGGACCTCGAGGCGGTCGGGCCGCACGGGCTGACCGTGATCGGACCCGCGGCGCACGTGCGGCGGGCGCGCACCGTCGACCCCGCCGACCGGTTCCTGCGGCGCGCGTACAGCTACGACGACGCACCCGACGTCGCGACGGACCCTGGCGCGCTCAGCAGCTCGGGCCTGGTGTTCGTGACGTTCCAGGCCGACGTCGACCGGCAGTTCGTGCCGGTCCAGCGGCGGCTCGACGAGGTGGACCTGCTCAACGAGTGGACCACGCCGATCGGGTCGGCGGTGTTCGCGGTGCCGCCGGGGTGCGCGGAGGGCGAGTACCTGGGGCAGGCGCTGCTGGGCTGAGCACGGCCGGACGGCCCGTGCGGCGCGCCTCGTTGCGCGCTGCACGGGCCGTCCCGCTGCGAGTGGTGACACCCGATGTCAGAATGTGATGCGGGTCACGTCGATGCGCTGTATCAAAGGAGGATGCTCCTCCTCTGAGTCAGGTGAGTGCTCGGTCGTCGATGGGGGTCGTGACGAGCGCGAGGGTCGGAGGCGGCCCGTGGTGTGAGCGCTGCAGGGGGGCGCTCACGCGACGGGCCGCCTCCGGCGCGTCCGGGGTCGGAGGGTGGACCTTCGGCAGAGCGGGCTCGTTTGAGACAGCTGACCTGTGTCGCATTCCTCGGCCAAGCCCCCGTTGGCGATGCCTCGTCGCCACACGATGTCAAAAGGGTGCCACTGGCGGTACCCTTTTGACATGCCGCACGCTCGCGACCGTCTGCTCGAAGGGGCTTTCGACAGCCACGGGTTCATCCGCCGCGTCGACGCGCTGCGCGAAGGGCACAGCCCGCACGCGCTCAAGCAGCTCGTCGCGCGCGGCTACCTGGAGAAGGTCGCTCATGGCGTCTACCGTGTGACCGTCGTCCCGGTGAGCGAGTACGACGACCTGCATCTGGCAGTGCTGTGGACTGGTGTCGACGAAGCCGCGTTGTCTCACGAGACCGCCCTCGATCTCTACGGGCTCAGCGATGTCAACCCCGACAGGATCCACGTCACCGTGCCCAGGCGTTGCCGAATCCGGCGTGCCGGCGCCGACGGGATCGAGGTCCACTACCAAGACCTCGATACCCACCAGATCGGATGGTTCGAACAGATCCCGACGGTGACAGCCGCGACAGCGATCGCCCAGTGCATCGACACGGGCACCCCGACCTACCTTCTACGCCAGGCCCTGACGGCGGCCCGCGAGACAGGGCGCGTCACCCCGAGCGAGAGCGCTGATCTGCGAAGGAGACTGGCGAACCGTGACACAGCAGAGCGCTGATCTGCCCCAAGGTCTTGCCGAACTGCCTGCCAAGAACAAGGAACCCGCGTCGGTCACAGTGCTCAACTCTTGGCTCCTGCAGGCCGAGAAGCGCCTGGGGGGCCGCGGCGGCCGCCTGGCCTGGCTCGTTGCATCCACAGTTGTCATCGCGGCGCTACAGCGAGCCCTGGACACAACCGGCCAGCCGCTCTTCCTGCTCAAGGGCGGTACTCTGCTGCAGCATCGGCTTCCCAGCGCGCCCACGCGCGCGACCAAGGACGTGGACGGGCTCATCCGCGGTGATATCGATGACTTCCTTGCCAAGCTCGATGACGAGTTCGCCGAACCCTGGGGCCCGCTGACGCTGCGACGGGACGCCGTCGAGGTCATCCAAGCTCCTGCCCGCGTCGTCAAGCCGCGCCGCTTCGACGTCGTCGTCGAGCTCCGGGGGAAGACGTGGCGCAGGATCCAGGTTGAGATCGCGCCTGACGAAGGTAGTGCTGGCGCTGAGCCTGAACCGTTCACGCCGCCTACATTGGCAGGCCTCGGGCTTCCGGACCCTACCGCGATGGTGGGCATTGCGATGTGCTACCAGGTCGCGCAGAAGATCCACGCCTGCACTGACCCCCACGACCCGCCGACTGCGGTCAATGACAGGGCACGCGACGTCGTCGACCTGCTGCTGCTTCGCGACCTCGCCGAGATCGGCCAGGACCCCGCCGTCGTGCGCGCAGCCGTCGTCGACATCTTCGTCGCGCGTGCACGCGATGCCCAGGCCCTGAGTCGCGCTGTGCGTACGTGGCCGTGCGTCGTGGTCGCTCACCCGCACTGGCCGACCGACTATGCGCGCGCCGCGGCCGATGCGCAGATGGACCTTACGCTCGACGAAGCAGTTGCGGAGCTCAACGCGTGGCTGGCGCAGATTGACGCAGCTGTGTCCCCGGCCAACGGTTCGGACGGGGACGACAGCGATGATGACGATGAAGATGACGAAGACGACGAGTGTGGCGACGGGGAACTGAAGGGAGAGCACGCCCAGTAGTCGCGTGCGCCTCACGCGTTGAATCTGAGCCTGTCGTCGCCGACGCAGCCGACATCCAGAGGGCGTGCTTGACCATTCGTTCGATCACCAAGGCCTCGTCCCGCCCATGGCTCAGCGCGGCGGCGCCGTACTGAGGCGCACCGCGAGCTCGGGCAGCACGACCTCGGGCTCGTGCACGGTCGTCGGGTCCGCGATGAGCGCGATCACGTGCTCGACCGCGAGGCGGCCGGTCAGGTGGAACGGCTGACGGACCGTGGTGAGCGGGGGAGCGCAGTACGCGGCGAGCGCGATGTCGTCCATGCCCACGACCGACACGTCCTCTGGTACCCGGCGGCCCATCTCGGTCAGGCCGCGGATCAGCCCGAACGCCATCTCGTCGCTCGCGACGAACACCGCCGTGACCTCCGGCAGGCGGCCCAGGACCAAGCCGTTGCGGTAGCCCGACTCGGGGCTCCAGTCGCCGTAGAGGACCGGCGGCTCGGTGCAGCCCGCCTCCTCGAGCGCGGCGCGCCACCCGGCCGTGCGTCCGTTGGCGTCGTTCCAGGACGCGGGGCCCGCGAGGTGCCACACGGTCTCGTGGCCCAGCTCGAGGAGGTGCTCGGTCGCGGCGCGGCCCGCCGCGACCTGGTCGACGGCGACGACCTCGGTCGCCGACGACTGCATGCCGTCCACGACGACCGTCGGGGTCCCGTGGATGAGGTCGCCGAGCGACTCGTCGTCGCGCACGGGCACGGCGATGACCAGGCCGTCGACGCCCTGGTCGAGGAGCCGCTCGACGGCCTGCGCGATCGACGCGGGCGAGAGCGACGCGGTGCTCGCGGTGCTGACGAAGTAGCCGCCGTCGCGGGCCGCGCGCTGCATGCCGAGCATCATGGCGCTGCCCGAGTAGAAGTCGGTCTCGTGCGTGATGACGCCGATGGTCTTGCTGCGCCCGGTCACGAGCGCGCGGGCGAGGCTGTTGCGCCGGTAGCCGGTCTGCTCGACCGCGGCGCGCACCCGGTTGCGGGTGGTCTCGTTGACGTTGGGGTGCCCTGACAGGACGCGCGAGACGGTCTGTGCGGACACGCCCGCGACGCGGGCGACGTCGGCCATGGCGGGGCCGCGGCCTCGCGGGGGAGCGACCGTGGTGGTGCTCTGCACCGGCTCGGACCGTGACGGTGGTTCCACGTGCTCTCCTTCGGGCGGGAGGGCCGTCGCGGAGCGTCGGGCACCTCGGTGTGCGTGGCCACGGATGTGCTCCGCAGCGTAGTGGACGTCAACACCGCCGGCCTGCCTGGCCCACGTCGTCGTCACCCAACTGTTATCTATGTTGACCATAACAGTCAGAACGTGCAGCCAAAAGTGACGGATTCATGCTGACTGAGCATGAACTTGTTGCACGGGTTGTGATCCATATCAACCGTGTGTCAGAGTGTGCCCCACGCAGACCGCGGCGCCGTCGCCGCTCCATCCTCAGCACAGTGTGGTCAGAAGGAGAGTCATGAAGTCATCGATCATCAAGGCAGCCGGGGTCGCGTCGATCCTCACCCTCACGGTGGGCGGCCTGACCGCCTGCTCGTCCGACTCGACGTCCGGCAGCGGCTCGGCCGAGGGCGACGGCAAGGTCAAGGAGGTCGAGGTCTGGACCTGGGCAGCCGGGTACGACGAGGCCGCGAAGGCGTTCAACGCCGCGCACGACGACATCCAGATCAAGTACACGCAGATCGAGCCGGGCAACAAGGGCGGCTACGACAAGGTCCGCAACTCGATCACCGCGGGCAACGCCCCGTGCCTCGCCCAGGTGGGCTACGAGACCCTTCCCAGCTTCGTCGCCGAGGGCAACGTCGTGGACGTCACCGAGTTCGCCTCCGCCGACAAGGACCTCTACGCTCCCGCCGGCTGGGCCGGCGTCTCGGTGGGCGACAAGATCTACGGCGCCCCGCAGGACCAGGGCCCCATGGTGCTCTTCTACAACAAGACGGTCTTCGAGGCGAACGGCGTGGCCGTGCCGACCACGTGGGACGAGTACCAGGCCGCGGGCGAGCAGCTCAAGGCCGCGGGCGTCAAGCTCACGGGCACCTACGAGGACTACGACTACTCGGGCTTCGCCTGGCAGGCAGGTGCCCCCTGGTACGAGATCAAGGACGGCGCCTGGTCCATCACGCCGGACTCGCCCGAGAACCTCGACGTGGCCGACTACTGGCAGGGCCTGATCGACGCCGACCTGATCGGCGCGGGCATCTGGAGCGACGAGTGGTCCGCGGGCCTGGGCGACGGTTCGATCGCCACGATCGTGGGCGCGGCCTGGTTCTCCGGCATCCTCAAGGACTCCGCAGCGGCCTCGGCCGGCGACTGGGCCGTGGCCGAGCTCCCGCAGTGGGCGGCCGGCGACGCCAAGACCGGCAACGTGGGCGGCAGCCTCTCCGCGGTCCTGAAGGGCTGCGACGACCCGCAGGCGGCATGGACCGTGGCCAACTGGCTCAGCACCGACCCGGGCTCGGTCGACGCGCTCATCGAGGGTGGCGGCGTCTACCCGGCCTCGGTCGCGGGTCTCGAGTCCTCGCTCCTCACCACGGGTGACGACTACTTCGGCGGCCAGGTCGTCGCCGACGTCTTCAAGACCGCCTCGGGGCAGGTCAACGAGGACTGGGCCTGGGGCCCCGGCGTCTCCACCCTGGTCGGCACGCTCGCCACGGGCATGAAGCAGGCCTACGCCAAGGAGGGTGGCGCGACCGTCGCGACCGCGCTCACGGGCGCCCGCGAGGCGACCGAGTCCGAGCTCAAGCAGCAGGGCATCGCCGTCAACGAGTGACCTGGCGGCCGCACGACCCGTGCGCGCGGCGCGACCCGGCCTCGGCGGCAGGGTCGCGCCGGGCGGCACCTGAGCACCACCGGAGCAGCAGACCGCAGCACCGCAGCACAAGGCCCGACGACGCCACGCACCACCCAGCACCGGTGCACCCGGGCGCGTGACGTCGTCGGGCACCACGACGCACCCCCCTGAGGAACCCACCATGACCACGAGCCTGACGTCGGCGGCACCGCCGCCGGTGGAGACCAAGCGCACGGCGGCGGCGCCGCCCAGGCGCCCGCGCAGCCGGACCAGCCGGTACGCGATCTGGTTCGTCGGACCGTTCGTGGTGCTGTTCGTCGGGATGTACGTCGCACCGATCCTCTTCGCGCTCTACAAGAGCCTGTTCCGGATCCAGCGCGACGCGCTGGGCCTCGGCGGCACGCAGGAGATCTTCGACCCCCTGTTCAACTACGCGTACGCGCTGAGCGACTCGACGTTCCTCACCTCGATCGGGCGCGTGCTCCTGTTCGGCGTGGTCCAGGTGCCCGTCATGCTGGTCCTCGCGCTCGGGATCGCGCTCCTGATCGACTCGGCCTCGGCCCGGGCCAAGGGGTTCTTCCGGCTCTCGAGCTTCGCGCCCTACGCGGTGCCGACCGTGGTCTCGGCGCTCATGTGGTCGTTCCTCTACTCGCCCACCAACGGTCCCATGGGTCAGCTGTTCGGGTGGCTCGGGATCGAGGTCAACTTCCTCAGCCAGGACCTCGCGCTGTGGGCCGTCGCCAACGTCGTGACGTGGGGCTGGACGGGCTACAACATGATCATCATCTACGCCGCGCTCCAGGGGGTCCCGGGCGAGGTGCTCGAGGCTGCGAAGCTCGACGGCGCCTCGCCGTGGCGCACGGCATGGAGCATCAAGATCCCGCTCGTGCGGCCCGCGATCCTCCTCACCACGATCTTCTCGATCATCGGCTCTGCGCAGCTCTACAACGAGCCGTTCGTGCTCAAGCAGAGCACCGGGGCGATCGACGCGAGCTACACGCCGATCATGGCCGCGCAGGCCTCGCTCCAGTCGGCCAACTACCCGTACGCCGCCGCCCAGTCGGTGCTCCTCGCCGTCGGTGTGGCCGTGCTGTCCGTCCTCTTCTTCCGTCTGACGTCCAGGAGGTCCTCGTGACCACGAGCAGCGTGCCCGTCGTGGCCGAGAAGACCGCGGGCAACCGCCTGCGCCGCAAGCGCTCCGCCCGGCAGGGGGCCGGGGACGGCCTGCGCAAGGACTCGATCGAGACCACGGCGACGAGCCGCGTCGCGGTCACCGCGGTGCTCGCGCTGACCGCCGTGTACTTCCTGTTCCCCCTGTGGTGGCTGTTCGTCGCGGCGACCAAGGACGCCGGGTACACGTTCGCGGGCAACGCCCTGTGGTTCTCGAACTTCGACCTGTTCGGCAACATCGGTGACCTGTTCGCGTACAAGGACGGGATCTTCGCGATCTGGATGGCGAACTCGGCGCTCTACTCGATCGTCGGCGCGGGGCTCGGGACGCTCATCGCGGTCGCGACGGGCTACGCCCTGGCCAAGTACGAGTTCCGCGGCAAGGGCATGCTGTTCGGCGTCGTCCTGGGCGCGGTCCTCATCCCCAAGGTGCTGTTCACGCTCCCGCTGTTCCTCATGTTCTCCGCGACGGGCATCGTCAACACCTACTTCGCGGTGCTCCTGCCGAGCATCGTGAGCCCGTTCGGCGTCTACCTGGGCCGCATCTTCGCCGCGAGCTCGGTGCCTGACGAGGTCATCGAGGCCGCGCGTCTCGACGGCGCGAACGAGGGCCGCATCTTCTTCGGGGTCAGCCTCAAGATGATGGCCCCCGCGCTCGTCACGATCTTCCTCTTCCAGTTCGTCGAGATCTGGAACAACTTCCTGCTCCCCTCGCAGGTCCTCATCTCCGAGAACCTGCGGCCCGTCACGGTCGGGCTGGTGAGCTGGAACGCCCTGGTCCAGGCCGGCCAGATCGAGCGGCACATGGTCATCATCGGCGCGTTCGTGGCGGTCGTCCCGCTCATCGTCGCGTTCCTCTCCCTCCAGCGCTTCTGGCGCTCCGGACTTGCAGCGGGGGCTATCAAGTGAGCCAGCACGACCCCGCCGACCGGGCCTCGAGCCCGGCCGGCGGCCAGACCCTGCGCGCCGACGGCGCGATCCCGTCCACCCTGCGCGCCGACGGCGCGAGCCTCGTGCGGGACGGTGTGCCGCACCGGATGCTCTCGGGCTCGGTCCACTACTTCCGGGTCCACCCGGACCTGTGGGAGGACCGCCTCCTGCGCCTGCGTGCCATGGGCCTCAACACGGTCGACACCTACGTCCCGTGGAACTGGCACGAGGCCGCGCGCGGCACGTTCGACTTCACGGGGTGGCGCGACGTCGAGCGGTTCGTGCGCCTCGCGGGCGACCTGGGCCTCGACGTGCGTGGTGCGCCCCGGACCGTACATCTGCGCCGAGTGGGACAACGGCGGCCTGCCCGCATGGCTCACCGGCGACCCCCGGGATCCGGCTGCGGCTGCAGCGACGAGACCTACCTCGCCGCGGTCGCGGCCTGGTTCGACGAGCTGCTGCCCCGCATCGCCGCGCTCCAGGCGAACCGCGGCGGACCGGTCGTGGCCGTCCAGGTCGAGAACGAGTACGGCAGCTTCGGCGACGACCACGCCTACATGGCGTGGGTCCACGACGCGCTCGTGCAGCGCGGCATCGACGAGCTCCTCTTCACGGCCGACGGCCCCACGGACCTCATGCTCGACGGCGGGACGCTCCCCGGCGTGCTGGCGGCGGCCACGTTCGGCAGCCGCCCCGGGCAGGCGCTCGACAAGCTCACCGCCCGCCGCGGCGAGCAGCCGTTCGTGTGCGCCGAGTTCTGGAACGGCTGGTTCGACCACTGGGGCGACCCGCACCACGTGCGCGGCGCCGACAGCGCCGCGGCCGACGTGCGCGAGCTCCTCGACCTCGGCGGCTCCGTGAGCCTCTACATGGCGCACGGCGGCACGAACTTCGGGCTCACCGCGGGCGCCAACCACGACGGGACCCGCCTGCAGCCGACGGTCACGAGCTACGACTCCGACGCCGCGGTGGCCGAGGACGGCAGCGTGACCCCCAAGTTCTTCGCGCTGCGCAAGGTGCTGTCCGAGCACGCGTCGCACGGGACCCGGATCCCCGAGGACGCCCAGGACGACCGGTGGATCGCGCCGTCGCCCAGGCTCGAAGCGCGCACCCTGCCGCCCGTGACCACGCGCCCGCTCCTGCCCGCGTTGCGCGCATCGGGCGCCGCTACGGTCGCTCCGTCGCCGCTGACGTTCGAGCAGCTCGGCCAGAACGCCGGGCTCGTGCTCCACACGGCCACCCCGGTCCTCCCGCCCGGGGACAGCACGCTCTCGGTCCTCGGCCTGCACGACCGGGCGACGGTCTACGTCGACGGCCGCGAGGTCGGCGTCCTCGAGCGCGAGACCTCGCACCTGGGCCTCACGGTCCACGGGCACGGCGTGCCCGTGCGGGTCGAGATCCTCGTGGAGAACCTCGGGCGCATCAACTACGGGCCCCGGCTCGGCGAGCACAAGGGGATCCTGGGCGACGTCCTGGTCGAGCGCCGGATCGTGCACGGCTGGACCTCACGGTCGCTGCCGCTCGACCTGCTGACCGTGGACGGGCTGTGGGCGGCGGGCATGTCGAGCGCCTCGGTCGCCGTGCCCGAGACCGCCGCGGCGGCCCCTCGCGCGGGCGAGCCCGACGCCGAGGCCACCCCGAGCGGGCCCCGCGACGCCGTCGGGCCGCAGGGTGTCCTGGCCCGGACAGCCCTCGACCTCGACGAGCCCGCCGACACCTTCCTGACCCTGCCCGGGTGGACCAAGGGCTTCGTCTGGGTCAACGACGTGCTGCTCGGCCGCTACTGGGAGCGCGGCCCCCAGCACACCCTCTACGTCCCCGCGCCGCTGCTGCGCGCGGGGAGCAACACCGTCACGGTCCTCGAGCTGCACGCGGTCGGTCACGACCTCGAGCTGACGGACGAGGCCGTCCTCGGCGAGCCCGAGGAGTACGTCGAAGAGCTGTGACGCCCGTCGGTCGGGGGACGGCCGATGAACTGCTATCGAAGGAGATCAGCACATGGTTCGACATTCCCCTGGCCCTCGGGCCGGTTCCCACCCGGGTGGCGCCTCGCGCCGAGCCCGCAGCCTCGTGGCCCTCGCGACCGCGGTGGTGGTGCCGTTCGCGGCGCTGCCCGCCGCAGCCGCGGCGAGCCACACCCCGGCGAGCAGCGCGACGTCGCTCTCGGCCCTCGGCCTGACGGCCGAGCAGGTCGCGGCGGCGAGCGTCGAGGGCGCGGCCACGCTGCGCTCGGCGCAGCTCGACGTCCAGGTCGCCGCGGACTTCCCGCGCGTCCTGAGCTACACCGACCGCGCGTCGGGCGCCTCGCTCGCGGGCAGCACCGCGACCGTCACGAAGGTGCGCCTCAACGGCACCGACCGCGCGGTCGTGGTCGAGGCGGGCGAGCCCGGTGAGACCAGCCGCGACTACCGCCTGACGTTCCCCGACCTCGCGGGCGTCAGCATCGACACGCGCCTCGAGGTCGAGGGCAGCGCCGTGACGTTCCGTGTCACGGGCGTGACCGACACCGCGGCGTTCCGCGTCGGGACCATCGAGGTCCCGGGGCACGACCTGCTCTCGGTCTCGTCGGCCGACCCGTCGGCCGTGGTCGCCTCGGCCGTCATCAGCCCCGACCGTGGCAAGGTCGGCGACACCTTCACGTCCGTCACGGGGCAGACCCCCGTCAACGCGAACCCGGTCGGGTCCGCGTACGCGATCGTGAGCACGAGCGCGCTGTCGGCCACGATCGTGACCAACAGCGTCTACGACGAGGCGGGCGGCAAGGCCGCCGCGGACGGCAACCGTCTGCAGCGCCAGGCGCGCGCGGCCGACGGCGGCGTGCGCGTGGGCGTCTGGAGCGGCGCGTGGACCTACCGGGCCCAGGGCTCGTCGGTCACCGAGGAGCTGCCGTACGCGACCGTCGTCGTGACGGCCGACGCCAACGCGACGACAAGGTCGACTGGCAGGACGGCGCGATCGCCTTCCGCGCCACCGCCCCCAAGGCGCTGGGCGCCGACCAGGTCGCCGACCGCGTCGTGACCCACATCCCGTTCAACTTCGCCTCGCAGGCCACGCACCCGTTCCTGCGCACGCTCGACGACGTCAAGCGGATCTCGCTCGCGACCGACGGGCTGGGCCAGATGGCCCTCCTCAAGGGCTACGGCTCCGAGGGGCACGACTCCGCGCACCCCGACTACGGCGGCAACTACAACGAGCGCGCGGGCGGCCTCGAGGACATGAACACGCTGCTCGAGCAGGGTGGCGACTGGAACGCGGACTTCGGTGTCCACATCAACGCGACCGAGGCCTACGCCGAGGCGAACGCCTTCTCGGACGAGCTCGTCGACCCCTCGGCCAAGGGCTGGAACTGGCTCGGCCAGTCGTACTACATCGACCAGCGCCGCGACGTGAACAGCGGTGACCTGGCCGCACGCATCGGCCAGCTCGCGCGACGAGACCCAGGGCAACCTCGACCTCCTCTACGTCGACGTCTACTACAACTTCGGCTGGCAGGCGCGCGCCCTCGCGGACGCGGCCCGCGCGAACGACCTCCAGATCGCGACCGAGTGGTCGGACAAGTTCGAGGCCAGCTCGCTGTGGAGCCACTGGTCCGCGGACGAGAACTACGGCGGCGCTGCGAACAAGGGCCTGAACTCCCAGATCGTGCGCTTCATCGACAACGCCGAGAAGGACACCTGGAACCCGCACCCGCTGCTCGGCAACGCGCGGCTCGTCGAGTTCGAGGGCTGGACCGGGCAGACCGACTGGAACGCGTTCTACAAGAACATCTGGACGACCAACGTCCCGACCAAGTTCCTCCAGCACCAGGAGATCGTGCGCTGGGGCACCGACCGGATCGACTTCACGGGTGACGTCTCGGCGCGCGGCACGACCGCGGCCGACCGGCAGATCCTCGTCGGGGACGCCGTCGTCGCCCAGGGCGGCACCTACCTCCTGCCGTGGAACGCGTCCGACGCCCCCGGGCTCGAGGGCGAGGCCGCCGAGGGCAGCAAGCTCTACCACTACAACCCGGCCGGCGGCTCGACCACGTGGACGCTCACGGACGAGTTCTCCGGGGCCACGAGCCTGACCCTGTACAAGCTCACGACGACGGGCCGCGAGAAGGTCGCGGACGTCCCGGTCACGGGCGGCAAGGTCACGGTCGAGGCGACCGCGGGCCAGCCCTACGTGCTGTACCCGCAGGGAGTCACGACCCCCTCGGCCGACGACGTCGCGTGGGGCACCGCGAGCGGCATCGTCGACCCCGGCTTCAACGCCGCGACGCTCGACGCGTACGAGACGACCGGCACCACGGGGATCGAGACGCTGTCCAACGGGCAGCGCGTCGCGACGCTCGGAGCGGGCGCCTCGTCGCTGAGCCAGCAGCTCGGCGAGCTCTCGACCGGGACCTACGCCGTGAGCGCGTGGGTCGAGGTCCAGCCCGGGAAGTCCCGCTCGACCACCCTGACCGTCTCGGGCGAGGGCGTCGCGCAGACCGCGAGCGCCGTCGTCGAGCGCTCGACCGCGAAGAACCTGGTCGCGGCCGACGAGAAGAACAACCGCTACTACCAGCGCGTGCAGGTGCTCGTCGACGTCACGGGCCCCGCCCGCCCGACGCTGACGGTCGCCGCCTCGGCGGGCGACGCCGTCGTGCGGGTCGACGACCTGCGCGTCGTCGCCGCCACGCGCTCGGTGGCCCCGGCCGTCGAGGGCGAGACCGGCACGGTCGTCGCGTTCGAGGACTTCGAGAACGTGCCCCAGGGCTGGGGACCGTTCGTCAAGGGCGACGCGGGCGGCGTGACCGACCCGCGCACGCACATCGCGAAGCGCAACGCGCCCTACACGCAGGCCGGCTGGAACGGGAAGCTCGTCGACGACGCGCTGTCCGGCGACTGGTCGCTCAAGGCGCACGAGGAGAACAAGGGCCTCGTCTACCGCACGGTGCCCAGCACCGTGAAGCTCGAGGCCGGGCGCCAGTACCGCGTGAGCTTCGACTACCAGTCGGGCAACGGCGGCGAGTACCAGTGGGTCACGGGCTACGACTCGGTCGCGAGCGGCGCCCCGGCGTCGGTCGAGACCCACGCGACCCCGCTGGGGCAGCAGCGCACGACCGCGACGTTCTCCGAGGACGTCGTGGCGAGCGGCTGCGGTGACACCTGGGTGGGGCTGCGCAAGCTCACCGCGGGCGGCAACCAGTCCGACCTGATCCTCGACGACTTCCGCGTCGTGGACCTGGGCCCGGCCGAGGCCACCCCGGCCTGCGCGTCCCTGACGGTGTCCCCCGGACCCGTCGCGTTCGAGCCCGACGTCGCGAGCACCGTCACGACACGCCTGACGGTCCACGAGCCCGTGGCCGTCGCGGACGTCGCCGTGACGCTCGACGTGCCCGAGGGCTGGGAGGTCGAGGCGACCACCGCCTCGACCGCGGCGACGCTCCCGGCCGGCGGCGTCCTGACCACGACGTGGAAGGTCACCCCGCACGGCAAGATCACCGCCGACGCCTACACCCTCACGTCGGGTGGCTCGTACACGACCACGGCTGCGCCCGTCGGTGAGCGGTCGGTCGAGGCCGGCCAGTCCGTGTGGGTCGTCGTGCCGCCGAACGGTGGCGAGAACTGGGTCAGCGACCTGCCGTTCGTCTCGACGACCAACGGGTGGGGACCGGTCGAGCGCGACCTGTCCAACGGCGAGCAGGGAGAGAAGGACGGCAAGCCGCTCACACTGCGCGGCGTCGTCCACGAGAAGGGCCTCGGCACGCACGCGAACTCGTCCGTCCGGGTCTTTCTCGCCGCGCAGTGCGACGCGTTCACGGCGACCGTGGGCGTCGACGACGTCCAGGGCACCAAGGGCACGGTGCAGTTCAAGGTCGTGGGTGACGGCGCCCAGCTCGCCCAGACCGAGGTGCTCAAGGGTGGCGGCAAGACCGTCGACCTGGACGTGCCGGTCACCGGCGTCCGCTACCTCGACCTGATCGTGACCGACGGCGGCGACGGCAACGGCAACGACCACGCCGACTGGGGCTCCGCCAAGGTGTCCTGCGCCGACCCGGTCGAGCCCGAGCCCGAGCTCGAGGTCACCACGACGGCCAAGGCCCAGTGCACGGCCTCGCGCGTCCAGCTCGCGGTCCGCGCGGTCAACGAGGAGGACGTCCCGGTCGACGTGAAGATCTCCACGCCGTTCGGCACCAAGACCTTCCAGCAGGTCCAGCCGGGCAAGAGCGCCAGCCAGACGTTCGCGACCCGCAAGGACGCGATCGAGGCGGGCGCGGTGACCGTGACGGCGACCGCCACGGTCGACGGCAAGGAGGTCACGACCACGATCGAGAGCGAGTACGCGGCCACGAGCTGCGGCTAGCCCGCGGGGCGTCTGCCGGGGGTGCTCCCGGCGGACGGTCGGCGGCCGGCGCGAGCCGGCCGTCGAGCACCACGAGCAAGGCCCCGGGACCCACGACGGTTCCCGGGGCCTTGCTCGTCGTCGGACGGCATCGGTGCGCGCGCCGAGCCAGGGGGCGGGCACGACCTCACGACCGAGCCGCCGGGTCGGCGTGTCTCGCCTTCCTGGTTCCCGGGAATATCTGCGGGCCCCCGGACGCTCAACCTCTACAGAGAATGGTTCTCATCATCCCCGAGCGGACCTCTTGACGAGAATCGTTCTCAATAGATAGTGTCGGGTCCACCGTGACCCATCGAGGGAAGTTCCTGGGCCGGCGTGTCAGGCTGAGAGTGAGCGCCCAGGGGATCAGGACGACCGTCCGTCGAGAGATCGCGGTCGTCGCACGCATCGTCGCCGGCAGCACTGCCGGAGGAGAGAAGGTCTGATGGCTGCACGCACCGAGCTGCGACCCGTGGTCAGGCTGCGCTCGACCGCAGGGACGGGTTACACGTACGTGACCCGCAAGAACCGCCGGAACGACCCGGACCGGCTGACCCTGCTCAAGTACGACCCGGTCGCCCGGGCACACGTCGCGTTCCGCGAGGAACGGTAAGGGGAGCCGCATGGCCAAGAAGTCCAAGATCGCGCGCAACGAGCAGCGCGAGGCGATCGTCGCCCGGTACGCCGAGCGGCGCGCCGAGCTGCAAGAAGATCATCGCGTCGCCCAGCGCCTCGGAGGCCGAGAAGGAGGCCGCCGCGACCGAGCTGCGCAAGCAGCCGCGCGACGCGAGCGCGACCCGCCTGCGCAACCGCGACGTGGTCGACGGTCGTCCGCGCGCGTACAACCGACGCTTCGGCCTCTCCCGCATCCGGCTGCGCGACATGGCGCACCGCGGGGAGCTGCCGGGCGTCACCAAGTCCAGCTGGTAGTCGGCACCCGTCGAGGGCCCAGCAGTCGAGAGTCGTAGAGGAGCACCCATGAAGAAGGACATCCACCCCGAGTACGGACCGGTCGTGTTCCGCGACATCTCTGCCGACTTCGCGTTCCTGACGCGGTCCACGCTCGCGGGGACCAGCGCGTCGGGTCCGGGCCGTCCGGACAAGACGATCGTGTGGACCGACGGCAACACCTATCCGGTCGTCGACGTCGACATCTCGAGCGCGAGCCACCCGTTCTACACCGGCACCGCGCGTGTCGTGGACACCGCCGGGCGCGTCGAGAAGTTCCGTCAGCGCTACGGCAAGGGCGCAACGGGAGGTGCGGCGAAGAGCGAGGGGCGCTGAGCCGCTGCCCGTCGCTCGTCGCGGCCAGGAGAGCCGTCCACCCCTCGGGGTGGGCGGCTCGTGGCGTACGGGGAGGGAGCGGCGTGCCGAGGGGCGACGAACGAGGGTGAGGATGCCTCGCCGGGGCTTCCCGAGTGTGTGGGGATCTTGTGCGCACGGGCCGTCCCAGAGGGTCCAGAGGCGTTCAGTTGGTCACATTCGGGACGAAACGGGCAAGATTCCGCGCTCAGAAGAACGCGCGCGGCGCGGAAACGCGCGCAAACCCCCGCGGATTCCTTAGTGTTGTCCACGAAGTCCCGCCTCAGGGCTGGCAAACTGAGACCTCAACGTCGCGCGGTGCCCACCGCGAGGCGTGAACCGATGAAGGGATCCGCATGTCGCTCAACAAGTCTGAGCTCGTCTCGGCCATCGCCGAGAAGTCCGGCCTCAAGAAGGCCGACGCTGAGAACGCCCTCAACGCGTTCCAGGAAGTCCTCGTCGAGTCGCTCGCCAAGGGCGAGGCCGTCAAGGTCACCGGCCTGCTCTCGGTCGAGCGCGTCGAGCGTGCCGCTCGCACGGGCCGCAACCCCCGCACCGGCGAGGAGATCCAGATCCCCGCAGGCTTCGGTGTCAAGATCAGCGCAGGCAGCCTCCTGAAGAAGGCCGTCACCAAGTGATCCTCGCGGCGCGCTGAGGCGCGCCGCGCCGCGGGGCTGCGCCCCGCACCACTCACGCAGGCCCGGGTGCCCGACGACGTCGGGCACCCGGGCCTGCGTCGTGCCCTGGGAAGGTGACCGCCAGGCCGGAGCACTAGCGATAACCGTTCTCATTCTCTAGGGTGGGCGGGTCCAGGGCGTCCGCCCGACTCCGACCGAAGGGCACCATGAGCGTCCCGCAGCACCCCACGAGGCGAGCACGGCGAGGTTCCGACCACGGCGGGCACGGACACGGGCACGGCGACGGCCCGACGCCCCCCGCGAGCAGACGGGTCCGGCTCGTGCTCGCGGCGGTGCTCGTCCCCGCGCTCGTGCTGACGATCGTCGGGCTCGTCGCGCTCTGGCCCCGGGGCGCAGACGTCCCGGACCAGATCCCGATGACCGCCCAGGGGGCCTTCGTCCTGTCCGGCGAGGTGACAGGAGAGGGGGAGGTCGAGACCGGGCTGGTCCCGGTGCGCCTGGACGACGGGACCCAGACGGAGGTCGTCGCGCCGCCCGAGTACATCTACCACGGCTTCGAGGTCGGCGACCGGTTGCGGCTCCTCCACCTCGCTCAGGAGGCCGGGGACGACGGCACCCCCTACGTCTTCCTGGACTTCGAGCGCGGCATCCCGATCGTCCTGCTCGCGATCGCCTACGCGGTCCTCGTGCTCGCGGTCGCCCGGCTGCGCGGCCTCGCGGCGCTCGCGGGCCTCGCCGTCGCGCTCGTCGTGATCGGGCAGTTCACGCTGCCCGCGCTGCTCTCGGGCCAGAGCTCTCTCTACGTGGCCCTCGTGACGTCGTCGGCCGTGATGTTCGTGGTGCTCTACGTGGCCCACGGGTTCACGGCCCGGACGTCGACCGCCATGGTCGGCACGCTCGTCGGCCTGGCGCTGACCGCCGTCCTGGCCGCGTGGGGCGCCCGGACCTCGCACATCACCGGGCTCACGTCCGAGGAGGCGCTCTGGCTCCCGTCCTACGCCCCCGCGATCGACCTCCAGGGCATCGCGATCTGCGGGATCGTCCTCGCCGGGATGGGCGTGCTCAACGACGTCACGATCACCCAGGCGTCGACCGTGTGGGAGCTGCGTGCGCTCGCGCCCGACGCGTCGCGACGCGAGCTGTTCACCCGGGCCATGCGGATCGGCCGGGACCACATCGCCTCGACCGTCTACACCATCGCGTTCGCGTACGTGGGGGCCGCTCTGCCGCTGCTCATGGCCGTCTGGTTGTCGGACCAGGCTCTCGGCGTGAGCCTGACCTCCGGGGAGATCGCGGAGGAGGTCGTCCGGACGCTCGTCGGGTCGATCGGGCTCGTGCTCGCGATCCCGCTCACGACCGCGATCGCGGCGGTGACGGTGCCGACGGGCGGCGCGCCCGCCGGCCCGAAGGAAGGTGACCCGGAGGACGCCGACGGCGCGCTGACGGGTGACGACCTGGTCCCCAGCGCCCCCTTCACCTGATCCGCACGGACACCCCACGGGACGGGTCGATGCCGGACCTGGGAGTTCGCCATGATGTGCGCATGAGCGAACAGTGGGTCGAGGTCGCGACGAAGCGGCTGCGCGACCAGCACGCGTGCCCCGGGTGCGGGACCGTCCTCACGTCGACCCGGTGCGAGGCGTGCGGCCTCGTGCTGTCGGGGCCGTGGGCGGTCGAGGTGCTGCGCGCGTCGCGCGACGCAGCCGCGGCGCTCGACCGGCGAGCCGCGGGTCTGCGCGCCCTGCGGTCCGCGGACGAGCGGCTCCGCGCCCGGCCCCTGGCCCGCCCCCAGTCCTCCGTGCCCGTGGCGGGCGCAGCAGGGCGGCCGGTGTACGCCGCGCCAGCGGCACCGGCACCGGCACCGACGCGGTCGAGCGTCGGCCTCCAGCCCATCCTCGCGAGCGCGGGAGCCGGGCTGCTCGCGGTCGCGACGATCGTCTTCGTCTTCTTCACGCTCGCGGACGACCTCGCGGTCCGGGCGCTCGTCACGGGCGTCGTGACGCTCCTCGCGCTCGGGACCGCCGCGTTCCTGCGCCTGCGGGGCATGGGCGCCTCGGCCGAGTCGATCGGCGCGCTCGGCGTCGTCCTGCTGCTCGTCGACGTCGAGCTGTTCCTGAGCGCCGGGCTGCTCGGCGGCACGGACACGGCGCTCGCGCGCGGCCTGCTGCTGGCCCTGGTCTCGGCCGGCCTGCTGGTGGCCGGGCACCTGGTGCGCATGCGGACCTGGAGCGCGGCCGGGCTGATCCTCGCCCCGGTGGTTCCCGTGGTCCTCGCGGGAGCGGTCGCCGACGGCGCGTCCGGGGACCTCGGGACGGAGTCCGGGGTGTACGCGGTCGGCATGCTCGCGGCTTGCCTCGTGACGCTCCTGGAGCTGCCGGTCGCGCGCGTGTCGGGGGCCAGGCTCGGATCCCGTCTGGTCGCGGAGACGACCGTGCTCCAGGTCGCGCGCTACCTCGTGTACCCGACCGCTCTGCTGGTCGGGCTCGCGGTCCCGCCGGTCTCGTGGCTCCCCGGGTGGAGCGGCGCGGCTCTGGTCATGGTCGGCGGTGCGGTGACGGCCGCGATCCTGGCCCGGTGCACGGGGCAGCGGCTCTGGTGGTGGGTCACGGGCGGGGTGGCGGTCCTCGCGGCGGTGCTCCTCGGCGTCGGGCGTTGGCCGTGGACGATCGGCCTGGCCCCCGTCGCCGGGCTCGTGGCCGGGGCCGTCCTGGTCGTGGCCGCGACGGCCGTGCGGGCCACCGCGCGCTCGCGCGAAGCGCTCGTGACGGGTGCGTTCGCGGTCTTCGGGGCCGCGACCCTCCCCGCGGTCGGGTACGTGGCTGCGCGCGTGCTGGTCGCCCTGACCTCGGTCCGGGCGGCAGGTCCGCAGTGGTCGTTCACCGACGTCCCGCTCGCACGGGACGCGGTGTTCGACGACGCGACCACGACCGCAGCGCTCGTCGGGGTCGGCGCGCTCGCCGTGGCGCTGCTCGGTCTGAGGCTGCTCCGTCTCGGCACGTGGCTGGGCTCGGGCGCCCGCGCCGGCCTGCCGTGGGTCGTGCTCGTCGTGCTCGCGGGGGTCGCGCTGCACCCGGCGTGGGCTGCGGTCACGTCGTTCGGGCTGCTCGCGGCCCTGGCCCTCGCGCTCCTCGTGCTCACCGACAAGTTGTCAGAAGCACGCCGGTCCGGGGACCGGCCCAGTTCTGACACCGGATCTGCGACGGTCGTCGTCCCCGAGGCCCTACCGAGGTCCGCGAGGTCGGAACGAGCCCAGTGGGCCATGACCACCCTCACGGGGACGTTCGCCCTGACGGGCATGGCGGCGGTCGTGTCCTGGGCGGCACGCCCGACCGCGGTCCTGGGCGGCGCCGTCGTGCTGGGGATGCTGCTGCTCGCCCGACGGGTCGTGCCCCCCACGGTCCGCCCGTACCTCGTGGGTCTCGGCTACGGGTACGCGCTCCTGGTCCTGGGCATGTCGCTCGGCTGGGCGGGGCTCGCCGGGGTCGAGGCGCTCGCGGTCGTGTCGGTCACGGCCTCGGTCGTGGCGATCGTCGTGACGCGACTGCGGGCCGTCGACCGCCCCTCGTGGTGGGCCGTCCTGGTCACGACGTCGGTGCCGTTCGCCTTGGGCGTGGCCTCGGTCCTCGAGGAACGCAGCTACTGGTCGGCCGCGGCCGCCGCGACCATGCTCGCGCTCGAGGCCGTCCTGGTCCTGACGCGACGCCCCGGGATGACGCGCGCCGTGCGGGTCATCGCAGCAGGGCTCCTGCTCCCGACGGCCTCGGTCGTGCTCGTGTGCCTGGGCGCCGAGCTCGTCCCGGGCAGCGGGTCGCCCGTCGTGCTCCCCCTCGTCGCGACCCTCACGGCCGTCGCGGCAGTGGCCGTCCCGCGGACCGTGGCGTTCCTCGGCGCGCGGGGGCTCGCGGACGCGCACACCGAGCCGGTCGGTCGGGCGGTCGAGGTCAGCACGCTCGTCACGGCTGCGGTCGCGGTCCTGCTCGCGCTGGTGCGCGTCTCGGCAGGGGCCGAGACCGCGATGATCGTCCTCCTGGTCCTGGGGACCGGCGCCGCGGTCGTGGCGGGTCGACCCGCCCGTCGCTGGACGTGGTGGGTCGCGGCCGCGCTGTGGGTGGGGGCGCTGTGGTCGTTGCTGAGCCTGCTCGGGGTCGGTCTCGTCGAGGCGTACACCGCGCCGCCCGCGCTCGCGGCGGTCGTGGTCGGCGGGACCCTCGCGCGCCGCGGACCGGGTGGGCGACGCCTGGTCGCAGCAGGCCTCGCGCTGCTCGTGGTGCCGTCGTTGCTCGTCTCGGTCCTCCTGCCCGACGCCGGTCCGTGGCGCAACCCCGCGCTCCTCGCCCTGGGGCTCGTGCTCGTCGTGGGCGGCGAGGTCGCGCGTCGGCTCGCTGCCCGCGGCACCCGCGTCAGCACGTCCTGGGCGCGCGACGCCGCGACGTACCTGTCGCTCGCCGCGGTGCTCGCGTCGGTCGGGGGCCTGGCCGCCGCCCTGCGGGTCGTCGCGGACCCGGGGGGCGCCGGGCCCACGGTGACGTATCTCGGGGCGCTCGCCTGGTCCGCGGCCGGGGCCGCGCTCGCGGCGCTCGCGGGGCACCGGTTGGTCTCTGCGGCGTCCATGGGGCCAGGAGCGACGGGCACCGCGCCCGACGGCGTCGCTCACCTCCCGCTCGCCCCCTCGGCACGGCGGTGGTGGGCCGCACCTGCGATGGTGCTCGCCGTCGTCGGGCCCGTGGCCGCGGTCGGCGAGAGCTGGACCGCGATCGTCCTGACCTGGTCGCTCGAGGTCGCGCTCCTGGTGCTGGTCGTGCACACCGTGCGCCAGGCGCTGCGGGTGACGGCGCCCGAGGACCTGCGCTGGCCGCCGGCCTGGTTCGTGTGGGGGCTCGCGCTCGCGACCGCGATCGGCGCGTGGTCCCCGCGCGAGCTGCGTGTCGAGGTGTTCTCCCTGCCTCTCGGGGCGGGCCTGCTGGTGGCGGGGTACCTGGCGTTCGTGGCGTCGTCGGGCACGTCTGCTGGCGCTGGGCCCGCGATCGGGCCCGCGCCGGTGGCGCGCCTCGTGGACTGGCCCGTCGGGTTCGTCGGTTCGTGGCGCACGCTCGCGGTCGGGATCGCCGCGACCCTGGGCCCCTCGGTCCTCGCGACGTACACCGACGCGCGGACCTGGCGGGCCGTGCTCGTGGTCGGGCTCGCGCTCGCGGCCGTGCTGGTCGGGACGCGCCTGCACCTCGCGGCTCCGTTCGTCCTGGGGGTCGTGGTGCTCCCGGTCGAGATCCTCGTAGTGTTCGTGAGCCAGCTCGGGACGGCCATCTCGGCCGGGCCGTGGATGCTCACGCTGACCGCCGCGGGTGGGCTGCTGCTGATCCTCGCGGTCTACTACGAGCGGCGCATGGCCGCGTTCGACGGCGCGGCGGCGTACCTGCGCGACCTGCGGTGAGGGCCGAGGGCCACGGGGTGGCGGCGGGGGCGGCGGTCGCGAAGGAGCGCGGCTTCGTTCCGGAGCGCAGCCCGCTGCGCTGCCTCCGCCGGCCCGCTGCCTCCGCCGGCCCGCTGCCTCCGCCGGCCCGCCGGCCCGGCGGGTCGGGGGGCTTGTGCCGGGGATGTTCGGCAGACCGGCAGCAGCTCCTGCTCGGCGCACGCCGTTCCCGCCCAGCCGAACCTGCTCGTCAAGGACTCCGCCGCCGGCGGGGTCCCGCTGGCTGGGGTCCCCGGTGCCTGAGGCCCGCGTCCGGCCCCGCCGCTGCCTGGGGCCCGCGACCGACCACGCCGCTGCCTGACGCCCGCCGCCGGCCCCTCAGCCGCTGACCCCGGCGCCTGCTCCCGTCAGAGGGTCTTGCGTGCCCGCTCGATCAGGGGCCGCACGCGGTAGGGGATGAGCTCGCCCATCGAGAGCGAGGTCTCGGTGCGCTCGACGCCGTCGATCGCGAGGATCGCGGCGTCGATGCGGAACAGGTGGTCCGTGGTGCGGCACGCGACCAGCACGCGCAGGTCCGACGTGCCCGAGCGCCCGTGCGCCTGCAGCACCTCGGGGATCTCCGCGAGCGTCGCGACGATGCGGCCCAGCTCCTTCTGCTTGACCTCGACCTCGATGAACGCCGTCAACGGGTGCCCCAGGAACTCCGGGCTGATGCGCCGGTCGAAGTCGAGGAACGCACCGGCCTCCTCGAGATGGGCCATGCGCGCGTGCACCGTGTTCCGCGAGAGCCGCAGGCGCTCGGCCAGCGCGACGATCGTGCCGCGCGGATCCTTCGCGAGCGCGACGAGGAGATCGAGGTCGACGGCATCGTAGCTGCGCACATTGTTCAGCCTATCGTGGTGATGCCGGTCACAATGCACAGTCTTCTCGCAACGACTGGAGCCATGTGCCGGGCAGGGTTACGTTCGCGGTAACCGGCGCTCGACGGCGAGCCCCGGGGTTGCTCGATGACGAGCACGGGAGCAGACGCGAGGTGACGCGATGACGCCCAGCACAGTGGACAGCCGTGTCGGCCGCCAGGTGGACCACACCGGCGACCGGGTCGAGACCGGGACGACACACGACGTCGTCCAGGTGATCGACGAGGCTGGGGCACGCCACGGATCGGCGCAGTACGACCGGTGGCTGGAAGGGCTCGACGCGGACCCCGCGCCAGCCCTCCGCCTGTACGAGGACATGATCGTGGTGCGGCGCATCGACGCCGAGGCCACGGCCCTCCAACGGCAGGGCGAGCTCGCGCTCTGGCCCCCGCTGCTGGGGCAGGAGGCCGCGCAGATCGGGTCGGGCAGGGCGCTGCGCGCCGACGACTTCGTGTTCTCGAGCTACCGCGAGCACGCCGTGGCCTACACGCGGGGCGTCGCGCTCGTCGACCTGGTGCGGGTGTGGCGTGGCGTCACGGCGTCGGGCTGGGACCCGTACACCGTCAACATGGCCACGCCGCAGGTCATCATCGGGGCCCAGACCCTGCACGCGACGGGCTACGCCATGGGCGTCCAGAACGACGGCGCCGACGCCGTCGCGGTCGCCTACCTGGGCGACGGCGCCATGAGCCAGGGCGACGTCAACGAGGCGTTCGTCTTCGCCGCGACCTACGGGGCACCCGTGGTGTTCTTCTGCCAGAACAACCAGTGGGCCATCTCCGAGCCTGTCGCGCTCCAGTCGACCGTACCGCTCGTCGACCGTGCCGCAGGGTTCGGGCTCCCGGGCGTGCGCGTCGACGGCAACGACGTCCTCGCGGTCCACGCCGTCACGCAGGAGGCCCTCGACCGCGCCCGGACGGGTGGTGGTGCGACCTTCATCGAGGCAGTGACGTACCGGATGGGACCGCACACCACGGCCGACGACCCCACGCGCTACCGCGACCCCGGGGAGCTCGAGACCTGGACCGGTCGTGACCCGATCTCCCGCTACCGGACCTACCTCACCGGCCTCGGCCTCCTGACCGCCGACGAGGAGGCACGGGTCCAGGGCGTCGCCGACCGGGCCGCGGCCGAGCTGCGGGCGGGGTGCATCGCGCTCGAGGACCCGGCCCCGCTCACGATCTTCGACCACGTCTACGCCGAGCCGCACGCGGCGCTCGCGGCCGAGCGCGCCGCGTACGCGCAGTACCTGGAGGGGTTCGCGGACGACGGCCCCGGCACCACCGACGCACCGACCGGAGGCGCCCGATGACCACCCTGACGCTCGCCAAGGCCCTCAACGCCGGGCTGCGCCGGTCGCTCGCGAGCGACGACAAGGTCGTCGTCATGGGCGAGGACGTGGGCCGGCTCGGTGGCGTGTACCGCGTGACCGACGGGCTGCAGAAGGAGTTCGGCCCGCGCCGCGTGCTCGACACGCCTCTCGCCGAGTCGGGCATCCTGGGCACGGCCGTGGGGCTCGCGTACCGCGGCTACCGGCCGGTGTGCGAGATCCAGTTCGACGGGTTCGTGTACGTCGCGTTCGACCAGATCGTGTCCCAGCTCGCCAAGATGCACGCCCGCACGGGCGGCGCGGTGCGCCTGCCGATCACGATCCGCATCCCCGTGGGCGGGGGCCTGGGGGCGGCCGAGCACCACTCGGAGTCGCCCGAGGCGTACTTCGCGCACACCGCGGGTCTGCGCGTCGTGACCGTCGCCGACCCGCAGGACGCGTACACCGTGCTCCAGCAGGCCATCGCGTGCGACGACCCGGTCGTGTTCTTCGAGCCCAAGCGTCGCTACCACCTCAAGGGCGAGGTCAACGAGGCGGCCGAGCTCCGCTCGGCGTCCCCCATGGACGCGGCGCGTGTCGTGGTGCCCGGCACCGACGTCACGCTGGTGACGTTCGGGTCGCTCGTGACGACGGCCCGCGACGCGGCCGTCGCGGCCGCCGACGAGGGCGTGTCGATCGAGGTCGTGGACCTGCGCTCGCTCTCGCCCATCGACCACGCGACCGTCGCGGCGTCGGTCCGCAAGACGGGGCGGCTGGTCGTCGCGCACGAGGCCCCGCACCAGGCCGGGCTGGGCGCCGAGGTCGCGGCGGCGGCGACCGAGAGCTGCTTCGACCACCTCGAGGCCGCGCCGTTCCGTGTCACGGGGCACGACGTCCCGTACCCCCCTGCCAAGGCCGAGCACCACCAGGTCCCCGACCTGGACCGGATCCTCGACGGCGTGGACCGCGTCCTGGGGCGCGGGGCGTACGCGTCGGCGGGGTACGAGGCGTTCGAGGGGGCGGCACGGTGATGAGCGCGCGAGAGTTCCGCCTGCCCGACCTCGGCGAGGGCCTCACCGAGTCCGACCTCGTGAGCTGGCACGTCGCCGCGGGCGACACGGTCGAGCTCAACCAGGTCATCGCGGAGGTCGAGACCGCCAAGGCGCTCGTCGACCTCCCGTCGCCCTACGCCGGGGTCGTCACGGCACTGCACGCCGAGCCGGGGCAGACGGTCAACGTCGGGGAGCCTCTCGTGACGTTCGAGGTCACCGACGAGGCGCCGGGAGGCGTGCCTTCGCCGGGCGGTTCCGCGAGCACGCGGCCCGACGACGCGGCTTCCGCGGGCAGGTCGGCCGGCGCTGGTACGGGTCGGGTGCCCGACGACGCGGCTACCGCGGGCAGTTCGGCCGGCGGAGACACGGAGGTCGCCGAGGAGGCGCCTCAGCCGAACCTCGTCGGCTACGGGGCGCGGCCGGAGCGGTCGGGCCGACCCGCGCGACGTACCCGGCGTGCTCCTGCTCGCGCCGCGATCGAGAACGGGCCAACGGGGGTCGGGAGCACTGTCGGAACCCCCACCAGCCCGATCTCGACCGACGAGTCGGTGCCCGGACAGCATCCGGGCCCCGGCACGGGGAACATCGCGGGTGCGGGTGCGGGTGCGGGTGCGGGTGCGGGTGCGGGTGCGGGTGCGGGTGCGGGTGCGGGTGCGGGTGCGACCGGTGAGGACACGCCCGCCCCGGCCGAGCGACCGCGTTCCACGCCGCCCGTGCGACGGCTCGCGAAGCTGCTCGGGGTCCACCTCGACCGGGTCGTCGGGACCGGCGCCCGGGGGCTCGTGACCCGTGAGGACGTCCTGGCAGCCGTGAGCTGCGCGCAGGCCGGGGCGGAGGGTCGCACGGCGACCGGGGTCGAGCGGTCCGCAGGCCGCACGTCGAGGGCCGGCGACGTCGACGACCGCGACACCTCGGTCCAGGACGCCACCGGGATCGGTGCCGACGGGGACGAGGACGCCCTCCGGACGACAGGGCGCTTCGCGCCGACCTCGTTGCGCGACATCCTCGGCCAGTCCGGGCTGGCCCGCGCGGCGGCCCGCCGCGCCGGAAGCTTCCCCCCGCCCGACGCAGACCGCGACGCGGTCGCTGCGCCGTCAGGACAGGATGCTCGCCGCGACCGTGACGCGCCGTCGACGAACGGCGGCCCACCCGACCACGGGGCGGGAGCGGCGTCGTCGGGCCTGCGTGCCGGCCCGGGGCGCTGGACGGGCGAGACGGACGCCCGCGAGACACGCGTCCCCGTGCGCGGCGTCCGCAAGCACACCGCCGCCGCGATGGTCACGAGCGCGTTCACCGCTCCTCAGGCGACGGTCTTCCTCACGGTCGACGTCACGCCCAGCACCGAGCTCCTCGACCGGCTCCGCACCCATCCGCTCGCCCGCGGGACGCGCATCACGGTCCTGGCGCTCGTCGCGCGGGCGCTGTGCGTGGTGCTGCCGCGCCACCCGTCGCTCGCGAGCCGGTGGGAGGACCTGCCGGACGGGAGCGCCGAGATCGTCCACAGCCCCCGGGTGCACCTGGGGATAGCGGTCGCGACCGATCGAGGCCTCGTGGTGCCGCACGTGCCCGACGCGCACCGGCTCGGGCTCACGGGCCTCGCCGAGGCACTCGCGGACCTCACCGCGACGGCCCGCGCCGGGCGGACCGCGCCCGAGCGGCTCACGGGCGGGACCCTCACGATCACCAACGTCGGGGTGTTCGGTGTCGACACCGGGACGCCCATCCTGGTCCCGGGGGAGGCGGCGATCCTGGGCGTCGGGGCCGTGCGCAGCCGCCCGTGGGAGCACGAGGGGCAGGTCGCGCTGCGCGACGTCCTGACGCTGAGCCTGTCGTTCGACCACCGCGTGGTCGACGGCGAGCAGGGCGCCCGCTTCCTCGCCGAGCTCGGCGCGCTGCTCGCCGACCCGGCGCTCGCGCTGCTGCTCGTGGGCGAGCCGGGCGAGCCGGGCGAGCCCGGGACGGGGGCGACCTCGTGACCGCGACCCTGCCGACCGCACGCACCTCGCGTCCGGCGGAGGTGGGCGACGTCCTGGGGACGAGCGTCGACCCCACCTCGCCGGCGGCCCTGGCCGACGACGCGGCCCAGCGCGCGCTCGTCGCGGGCCTGCGCGAGCGCACTGCCCGCGCGGCCCTGGGGGGCTCCGAGCAGTCGCGCGCCCGGCACGTCGCGCGCGGCAAGCTGCTGCCGCGTGAGCGCGTCGAGCACCTGCTCGACGACGGCAGCCCGTTCCTGGAGATCGCCCCGCTCGCGGCCGAAGGACTGTTCGGCGGCGAGTGGCCCGGCGCGGGCGTGATCGCGGGGATCGGTCTGGTCGAGGGGCGTCGGGTGCTGGTCGTGTGCAACGACGCGACCGTCAAGGGCGGCACGTACCACCCGCTCACGGTCAAGAAGCACCTGCGGGCGCAGGAGATCGCGCTCGAGAACCGGCTGCCCTGCATCTACCTGGTCGACTCGGGCGGCGCGTTCCTGCCGCTCCAGGCCGAGGTCTTCCCCGACCGCGACCACTTCGGCCGGATCTTCTACCACCAGGCCCGGCTCTCGGCCGCGGGCATCCCGCAGATCGCGGCGGTCCTGGGCTCGTGCACCGCGGGCGGCGCGTACGTGCCGGCGATGAGCGACGAGACCGTGATCGTGCGGAACCAGGGCACGATCTTCCTGGGTGGGCCGCCGCTCGTGAAGGCAGCGATCGGTGAGGTCGTCACGGCCGAGGAGCTGGGCGGCGGCGACCTGCACGCGCGCCGCTCGGGCGTCACGGACCACCTCGCCGACGACGACGAGCACGCGCTCGCGATCGTGCGCCGCATCGTCTCGACGCTCCCGCCCGACCCCGCGCCCGCGTGGGCCGTGCGCGAGAGCGCGCCGCCCGTCGTCGGGCAGGACGCCCCCGGAGGGCCGGGCGAGAGCCTGTACGGAGCGGTCCCGGTCGACGTCCAGGCGCCCTACGACGCGCGCGAGATCGTCGCGCGGCTCGTCGACGGCAGCGTGTTCCACGAGTTCAAGCGCGAGTACGGCGACACCCTGGTCACGGGGTTCGCGCACCTGCACGGGCACCCCGTGGGGATCGTCGCGAACAACGGGGTCCTGTTCAGCCCGTCGGCGCTCAAGGGCGCGCACTTCGTCGAGCTGTGCGACCAGCGCGGCATCCCGCTCGTGTTCCTTCAGAACATCTCCGGGTTCATGGTCGGCACGGACGCCGAGGCCGGGGGGATCGCGAAGGACGGCGCCAAGATGGTCACGGCGGTCGCGACGACGCGCGTGCCCAGGCTGACGGTCGTGGTCGGCGGGTCGTTCGGGGCCGGCAACTACTCGATGTGCGGGCGCGCCTACTCGCCCCGCTTCCTGTGGTCGTGGCCCGCGAGCCGGATCTCGGTCATGGGCGGCCCGCAGGCCGCGTCTGTGCTCGCGACGGTCAAGGCCGACCAGCTCGCGGCGCGCGGCGAGCAGTGGGCGCCGGGTGACGAGGCCGCCTTCCGCGAGGACATCCGCTCGCGCTACGAGGAGCAGGGCGACCCGTACTACGCGACGGCCCGGCTCTGGGACGACGGCATCATCGACCCCGCCGACACGCGCCGCGTGCTGGGACTCGCGCTCGAGGTGTGCGCCCGCACGCCTCTGGCCCCGATCGAGGGCCCGCGGTTCGGGCTCTTCAGGATGTGAGGGCCATGCTCCCGCAGCACACCACCGATCAGTCGTCAGAAGCGAGCCGGGGTACACCCCGGCCCAGCTCTGACAGCTCACAGGCCTCGGATGAGTTGTCAGAAGTGAGCCGGGGTATGGACCGGGCAGGTTCTGACAACAACGCCGCGAGGGACCGGCCCAGCTCTGACAACTCGTCCGCGGGGCGACGCCCGTTCAGCACGGTGCTCGTCGCCAACCGCGGCGAGATCGCGTGCCGCATCATCGCCACGCTGCGGCGCCTCGGCATCCGCTCGGTCGCGGTCCACAGCGACGCCGACGCCGGCGCGCGCCACGTCTCGCTCGCGGACGTCGCGGTGCGGATCGGCCCGGCCCCCGCGACCGAGTCGTACCTGAGCGTGCCCGCGATCATCGACGCGGCGCGCGCCACGGGGGCCGACGCGATCCACCCTGGCTACGGCTTCCTGTCGGAGAACCCCGAGCTCGCGCGGGCCTGTGCCCACGCGGGCATCGTGTTCGTCGGGCCGAGCGTCACCGCGCTCGAGGCCATGGCCGACAAGATCACGGCCAAGGAGATCGTCGCGGCCCGCGGGGTCCCGGTCGTGCCGGGCAGCACGGGACGCGACCCCGAGACCGGACGAGCGCTCGACGACGAGGCGCTCGCCCGGGCCGCGCGCGACGTCGGGTTCCCGCTGCTGGTCAAGCCCTCCGCCGGGGGCGGAGGCAAGGGCATGCAGGTCGTGACCTCGGCCGAGGACCTCCCGGCCGCGCTCGCGAGCGCCCGACGCGTCGCCACCCGGTCGTTCGGCGACGGCACGCTGCTCGTCGAGCGTCTGGTCGCCCGACCACGTCACATCGAGGTGCAGGTGCTCGCGGACTCGCGGGGCGCCGTCGTGCACCTGGGGGAGCGTGAGTGCTCGCTCCAGCGCCGCCACCAGAAGGTCGTCGAGGAGGCGCCGTCGCCCCTGCTCGACGCCGCGACGCGCGCCCGGATCGGAGCCGCCGCGTGCGAGGTCGCGCGCAGCGTCGACTACGAGGGAGCCGGGACCGTCGAGTTCCTCGTGAGCGCCGACGACCCGACCACGTTCTTCTTCATCGAGATGAACACGCGCCTGCAGGTCGAGCACCCCGTGACGGAGATGGTCACGGGCCTCGACCTGGTCGAGGCCCAGCTCCGCGTCGCGGCAGGCGAGGCGCTGGGGTTCGCGCAGGACGACGTGGTCCTGCGGGGCCACGCGGTCGAGGCCCGGGTCTACGCCGAGTCCCCGGCACGTGGGTTCCTGCCCGCGACGGGCCAGGTCCTCGCGCTCACCGAGCCCGACGGCGAGGGGTGGCGCCTCGACTCCAGCCTCACCGAGGGGCTGCGCGTCGGGGGCGACTACGACCCGCTGCTCGTGAAGGCCGTCGCGCACGGCGCCGACCGTGCCCAGGCGCTCGACCGGCTCGACCGCCTGCTCGCGGAGACGATCGTCCTGGGCGTCGACACCAACGTCGGCTTCCTGAGGGCGCTCCTCGGGGACCCGGAGGTCCGGTCCGGCGACCTCGACACGGGGCTGATCGAGCGGTTCGTGACGGCCGGGGGAGTGCCTTCGGGGACCGCGACCGAGGAGGACCTCGTGGCCGTCGCGCTGTTCTCGCTCGCGGCGCGCGCTCCGGGCGCTCGGGGTACGGCTCCGCGGGCGACCGGCCCGTGGGGAGCCGACGACGGCTGGCGCCTCAACGCCGCGCCGCGCCCACGCAGCCTCACCCTGGTCGACGCCGCGCCAGGAGCCACGGCTCCTGGCGCGGCCCCCGGCACGACGACCCCGACACGGGTCGCCCGCGAGGCGACCGTGACGGGAGAGGCGAGCGACGCCGTCGTGCGCCTGGACGCAGGCTCCGGGCCGGGGGCGACCCGTCGGGCCGCACTGGTCCCCGTCGGGGGGCACGCGTGGCGGTTCGCCGTGGACGGGGTGGGCGAGACCGTGCAGCTCGCGGTCGACCCGGCGGACGCGAGCGTGTGGCTCGCGCGCGGCGGCCGGGTGGTCCAGGTCGCGGTCCCGACGCGCGCCGAGCTCCTCACCCTGCGCGCGACCGGTCGACCCGGCGGCCCCGAGGGCCCCACGAGCCCTGACGTCCGCGCGGGCATGCCCGGCACGGTCGTGACGGTCGCGGTCGCGGACGGCGAGGCCGTCGCCGCGGGCGCGGTCCTCGTCACGGTCGAGGCCATGAAGATGGAGCACGCGCTGACCGCCCCGCACGCGGGCGTCGTGCGCCTCACGATCCGTCCGGGGGACCTGGTGCGACGAGACGAGGTGGTCGCACGCGTCGACCAGGTGCCCGACGACGCCGCTCCCGCCCCCGCCGGCGGGGCCGACCCCGGGGTGGTCGCGCCGGGCGAGCCGGTAGCCCCCGCCCGTCCCACCCCGACCACGCACCCCCAGGCCGGTACCCCGGCCGTGCCCGTCCCCTCCCACACCCCAGGAGCGCCATGAACACCGAGCTCACCGACGAGCAGCGCAAGCTCAGCGACACCGTGCGCGAGTTCGCGGACACCGTCGTCGCGCCCGCCGCGTACCAGTACGACACCGAGCGGCGCCTGCCGCTCGACATCATCCGCGAGATGGGCGACCTGGGGCTGTTCGGCCTGCCGTTCCCCACCGAGTACGGGGGCCAGGGCAAGGACTACCTGTCGCTGTGCCTCGCGGTCGAGGCGCTCGCGCGCGTCGACCAGAGCATCGCGGTCACGCTGGAGGCCGGCGTCGGGCTGGGGATCATGCCGATCGTCCGGCACGGGACGCCCGCGCAGCGCGAGCGGTGGCTGCCGGACCTCGTCACGGGGCGGGCGCTCGCGGCGTTCGGGCTGACCGAGGCAGAGGCGGGCTCCGACGCGGGGGCCACGCGCACGACGGCCAGGCACGAGCCGGGGCCGGACGGCAGCAGCGTGTGGGTCATCGACGGCAGCAAGCAGTTCATCACCAACTCGGGGACGCCCATCACGAGCGTCGTCACGGTCACCGCGGTCACGGGCGAGGAGAGGCGGGCCGACGGGACCGTGAAGAAGGAGCTGTCCTCGATCCTGGTCCCGTCGGGGACGAAGGGGTTCACGGTCGGCCCGGCGTACGACAAGGTCGGGTGGCACACGTCGGACACCCACCCGCTGACGTTCGACGACGTCCGGGTCCCCGCCGAGAACCTGCTGGGCGAGCAGGGGCGCGGGTACGCGAACTTCCTGCACGCGCTCGACGAGGGGCGCATAGCGTTCGCGGCGCTCGCCACCGGGGCGGCCCAGGGGTGCCTGGAGGAGGCGCTGCGGTACGCGCGGACGCGCAACGTGTTCGGACGCGACATCGGCTCGAACCAGCACATCGCGTTCACGCTCTCGCGCATGGCGGCCCGCGTCCACCAGGCGCGGCTCTGCTACTACGACGCGGCCTCCAAGCTCGCGAACGACGCTCCGTTCAAGGTCGAGGCGTCGATCGCGAAGCTCGTGGGCAGCGAGGCGGCCATGGCCAACGCGCGCGACGCGGCACAGATCTTCGGCGGCTACGGGTTCCTCAACGAGAACCCCGTGGCCCGCCACTACCGGGACTCCAAGGTGCTCGAGATCGGGGAGGGGACCACGGAGGTGCAGCTCATGATCATCGCGCGCGGGCTGGGGCTCACGGCGTGAGCGCATGACCGGACCGGGCCGTGAGGGCTCGGCCCGGGCCGAGCCCCGTCGACCGACGACGGGTCCGGGCCGAGAACGAGGTTCCGCGCGGTCGAGAACGGGGTCGTGGCCGGTATGCCGGCCAGAACGACCGCAAGCTCGTTCTCGGCACCCGGTACACACATCAGACCAGCAGGAAGGAGCGCAGGATGCGGGAGATCGAGCAGCGCGGGCTCTACCACGACGAGCTCGAGACCGAGGTCCGCTACGTCCACCGCCCGGGGCGCACGCTGACCGAGGCCGACAACGTCCTGTTCACGACGCTGACCATGAACACGCAGTCGCTCCACCTCGACGCCGCGTGGGCCGCGACCCAGCCGTTCGGGCAGCGCCTCGTGAACTCGATGCTCACGCTCTCGACGCTCGTCGGGGCATCGGTCGCGCAGCTCACGCAGGGCACGATCGTCGCCAACCTCGGGTTCGCCGAGGTCGCGTTCCCGCACCCGATGTTCCATGGCGACACCCTGTACTCCTCGACCGTGGTCCTCCAGAAGCGGCCGTCCGCCTCGCGGCCCGGGCAGGGTGTCGTGACGTTCGAGCACCGCGGGCACAACCAGGACGGCGTGCTCGTGGTTCGCGCCGTGCGGTCGGCGCTCGTGTGGACGCGCGCGGCGCACGAGGCGTCCGCCACCACCGCCGGGGGCGAGCCGGGCGCGGGGGCGCGTGGCGCCGTCGGGCAGGAGGACGACGCCTCGTGACGACCTTCGACCTGGGGCCCGCGCTCCTCTTCTGCCCCGCCGACCGGCCGGACCGGTACCGCAAGGCCGCGGGCCGCGCCGACGCCGTGATCCTCGACCTCGAGGACGCGGTCGCGCCCGAGCGCAAGGCCGCGGCCCGCGAGGCGCTGCTCGCCGAACCGCTCGACCCGGCGCGGACGATCGTGCGGGTCAACGCGGTCGGGACCCCGGACCACGCCGCCGACGTGGCCGCGCTCGCCCGCACCGCCTACCGGACCGTCATGGTCCCTAAGGCCGACGAGCGGTTGCCGCTCGACCTCGGCGGGATGCGCGTGGTCGCGCTGTGCGAGACGGCCGCGGGCGTGCTGGCCGCGCCCGAGCTGGCCCGCCGGCCCGGCGTCGTGGCCCTCATGTGGGGGGCCGACGACCTGGTCGCCTCGCTCGGCGGGACGTCGAGCCGGTTCCCCGACGGGGGCTACCGCGACGTCGCCCGGGCCGCACGCTCCGCGGTGCTGCTCGCCGCGGGGGCCGCTGGCGTCGCGGCGATCGACGCGGTGCACCTCGCGATCGAGGACCTGGACGGTCTGCGCGACGAGGCGCTCGACGCCGCGGCCGTCGGCTTCGCCGCGACCGCGTGCATCCACCCGTCGCACGTCCCCGTGATCCGGGCCGCGTACGCGCCCCCGCCCTCCGCGGTCGAGGCCGCGCGTTCGTTGCTGGCTGCCGCTCACGGGCACGACGGCGTGTTCGTGCACGACGGCGTCATGATCGACGGCCCCTCGCTCCGGCACGCCGAGGCGGTGCTGCGGCGGGCCGACGCGGCCGGGCGGGCGGACGAGGCAGGCGTGGCCGGATCGGCACGGGCCGCCGGTCCGCTCGGGCACGCGGCACCGACGAGCCAGGAGCCCCCGGACATCACCGGGCGCACGGACCCGGACGCCCTCCGCACAGGAAGCAGGCAGACATGACGACCGACGGAACCCGGCCGGTGAGCGACGGCTCCCCGGACCGACGCGACGCGCGGGGCGAGCCGCAGAGCGCCAAGGGATACCCCGACGCTTCGACCGCGCTCGACGGCCTGCTGCACGACGGGATGACGATCGCGGTGGGCGGTTTCGGGTTGTGCGGCATCCCGGCCGACCTCATCGAGGCCGTGCGCGACTCGGGCGTGCGCGGCCTGACCGTGGTGTCCAACAACATGGGCGTCGACGGCAAGGGACTCGGTCTGCTGCTCGAGAGCGACCAGGTCGACAAGGTCCTCTCGTCCTACGTGGGGGAGAACAAGCTGTTCGCGCGGCGGTACCTCGACGGCGACCTCGAGGTCGAGTTCGTCCCGCAGGGCACGCTCGCCGAGCGGCTGCGCGCGGGTGGTGCGGGCATCCCCGCGTTCTACACGGCCACGGGCGTGGGGACACCGGTCGCGGAGGGCAAGCCCGTCGAGGAGTTCGACGGTCGCCGCTACGTCCTCGAGCGCGGCATCGTCGCCGACCTCGCGCTGGTGCACGCGCACCGGGCCGACGCGTACGGCAACCTCACCTACCGGTTCACGGCCCGGAACTTCAACCCGCTCGTCGCGACGGCCGGTCGCGTCACCGTCGTCGAGGCCGAGATCCTGACCGACGACCCCCTCGACCCCGACGTCGTGGTCACGCCCGGGATCTTCGTCGACCGGCTCGTGCCCGCACGGCCACGGGTCAAGGACATCGAGCAGCGCACCGTGCGGGCGCGGTCGGGCAGTGCCGGAGCGGTGGCCGGCAGCGCTGCGCGACCGACCGCACCCGTGACAGCACCCGCACCCGCGCCCGCGCCCGCCGGAAAGGACGCCTGACATGACCTGGGACCGGGACCAGATGGCCGCGATCGCCGCGGCCGAGCTGCACGACGGCGACTACGTGAACCTCGGGATCGGCATCCCCACGCTCGTCGCGAACCACCTGCCGCCCGGTGTCTCGATCACGCTGCAGAGCGAGAACGGGATGCTGGGGATCGGGCCGTTCCCGGTCGAGGGCGAGGAGGACGCCGACCTCGTCAACGCCGGCAAGCAGACCGTCACGGCGCTGCCGGGTGCGAGCTACTTCGACTCCGCCACGTCGTTCGCCATGATCCGGGGCGGCCACGTCGACATCGCGATCCTCGGCGCGCTCGAGGTCTCCGAGACGGGCGACCTCGCCAACTGGACCGTGCCCGGGAAGCTCGTCAAGGGGATGGGCGGGGCCATGGACCTGGTCGCGGGCACGCCCAGGATCGTCGTGCTCATGGACCACGTGGCCCGCGACGGGTCGCCCAAGCTCCGGCACGTGTGCGGGCTGCCGCTCACGGGCGAGGGCGTGGTGGACCGGATCATCACGGACCGCGCGGTCTTCGACGTCGTCGACCTCGCGCCGCCCGCATCCCCCGGGGTCCCGACCGCCACGGACTCGTTGTCAGAACGTGGCCGGGGTATTCCCCGGCCACCTTCTGACAACTCATCGGGGGCGGGTCTCGGAGCTGGGACCGGTGCAGTACCGGCAGCACCCGGGGCCTCGCGCCGCGGCCTCGTGCTCCGCGCCGTCGCGCCCGGCGTGACCCTCGACGAGGTGCGCGACGCGACCGAGGCGAGCTACGCCGTCGGGCTGGAGGAACCGCGGCCCGCGGCCGGGGCGACCACCCGCACCCAGACCCGCCCAGGACACCAGGAGGAAGCATGACCGTCATCGTGGGGTACGCGCGCACCCCCTTCGTGCGTTTCAACGGCGCCTTCGCGGCCGTGCCCGCCGCGACGCTCGGGGCGCACGCGCTGGGCGCGGCGCTCGCGGACGCAGGACTGGTGCCCGACGACGTCGAGCTCGTCCTCGCCGGACAGGTGCTCCAGGGCGGGGCCGGTCAGAACCCGGCACGGCAGGCCGCCGTCGGCGCGGGCGTGCCGTACTCGGTGCCCGCGATGACGCTCAACGCGGTGTGCTTGTCCGGCATGGAGGCCGTGGTGCAGGCGCACCGGCTGATCACCGCGGGCGAGGCCCAGGTCGTCGTGGCCGTGGGGCAGGAGTCCATGAGCCTCGCACCGCACGCGTGGGTCGGGTCGCGGGCGGGCCAGAAGCTCGGCGACGTGACCCTCGTGGACACGCTCGCGCACGACGGGCTGCGCGACGCGTTCGAGCGGGACTCGATGGGGCTCAGCACCGAGCGCCACGGCGAGGGGCTCGGGATCAGCAGAGAGGACCAGGACGCGTTCGCGGCGTCGTCGCACGCGCGGGCAGCCGCGGCGGCCGACTTCCTGCGGGGCGAGATCGCGCCGTTCCAGACGCCCGGGCGGGGCGGGCGCCTGGTCGAGGCCGACGACGGCGTGCGCGTCGACACCACGGCCGAGGTCCTGGCGCGGCTGCGTCCCGCCTTCCGCGAGGACGGCACCATCACGGCCGGGAACGCCTCGCAGATCTCCGACGGCGCCGCGGCGCTCGTGCTCGTGAGCGACGAGGAGGCGGAGCGGCGCGGGCTGACCGGCGCCCGCGATCCTGGGTCATGCGCTCGTGGCCGGTCCCGACGTCTCGCTGCACGCGCAGCCCGCGAACGCGATCCGCGCGGCCTGCGCCCGGGCCGGGCTCGAGGTCGGCGAGCTGTCCGCGGTCGAGATCAACGAGGCCTTCGCGGTCGTGGCCCTCGCGTCGACGGACCTGCTGGGCGTCGACCCCGCGATCGTCGACGCGAACGGCGGGGCCATCGCGCTCGGGCACCCCATCGGGGCGTCGGGCGCGCGCATCGTCGGTCACCTCGCGCGGCGGCTCGCGGCGCTCGGCGGCGACGCCGTGGGGGCGGCCGCGCTGTGCGGCGGCGGGGGACAGGGCTCGGCGGTGGTGCTGCAGGGGTAGGTGATCCGGAGCGGCTGCGAGGCCGCGCGCTAGAGGTCGCCCTTGCGCTGCAGGAAGCGCATCGCGGCCCAGCCGATCGGGATGCGGGCCCAGTAGGTCGCGACGCGGAACAGGATCGTGGCGGAGGTCGCGATCGCGGGCGGGATACCCGCGGCGGTCAGGCCGGCGGTCAGGGCGATCTCGATCGTGCCCAGGCCGCCGGGGGTCGGGACCGCCGCGCCCGCGGCGTTGCCGACCAGGTAGATCACGGCCACGTCGACGAGCGCGAGCTCCTGGCCGAACGCCGCGAGGGCTGCGTCGAAAGCGAGCACGTAGCCGAGCGTCATGATGATGTTCCCGCCGAAGCCGAGGGCCAGGCGTCCCGGCTGGCTGAGCATCTCCGACAGTCGCGGCCAGACCTGCTGGACCGTGGGCCGGATCTTGGCGAGCACCCAGCGCCGGACGGCCGGGACGAGCAGCGTCGCGATCACCGCGAGCGCGACGCCCGTGATCGCGAGCAGCACGGTGGTCGAGGGCAGCTTGATGAGACCGCCGGACCGGGCCGTCATCGACAGGACGACCAGCAGCAGGATCGTGATGACGAACTGCGACACCTGGACCAGGGCCACGGTCGCGACGGCCATGGGGGTCGACACGTTCCGCTTGGTGAGCATGCGCAGGTTGAGCGCCGCAGGGCCGATCCCGGCCGGGGCCGCGAGGGCCACGAACGACCCGGCCATCTGTGTCAGCGTCGCCCGGATCATGGGCAGCTTGACGGGCGAGAACGCCACGAACGTCAGGGCCGCGCCGAACCAGGTGAGGATGCCCAGCGCGAACGAGACGACGGCCCACCAGGGGTTGGCCTGGGAGACGGCCTCGGTGATCTGCTGGAAGTTCATGGTCGTGACGACCACGGTCACCGCGACGATCGTCAGGGTCAGCGTGATGATCGTCCGGGCGCCGAAGCGCGTGATGCGCTGGGGCTCGACGTCCGTCTCCGGCAGGCGCTCGACGAGAGCGGCCCGCAGGTCCTTGAACAGCTCCTTGTTGGCGCGCATCTCCTCGCGCGTGCTCACGGGCAGCGCGATCGACTGGAGGAGCGGCCCGATCGCCGCGATGTCCTCGTTGGGCAGCACGCTCACGGCCGAGGCCACGGCGCGCTGCGCGCCCACGCGCAGCGCGAGGAGCGCGACCATCTGCGTGAGGTCCATGCGGCGCGACAGCTCGGACGACGCGATGTCTCCCTGCTCCCACCCGGTCAGCCAGACCTTGACCTCGGAGTCGTCGAGGCCGGCCTCGACGCCCTCGGGGCGGAGGTCGACCGCCGCCGTCGCGGGGCCCGTGCCCGGGCCGGTCCCCGCCGGGTGCGTCGAGGCGCCCCCCGGCTCTCCCCGGCTCACGAGCATGACGTCGGAGGTCAGTGCGCGGTGCGAGAGCCCGGCGTCGTGCGCGAGCTGGATCTGGTGCCAGGCCTCGGTGAGGACGGCGTCGGTGACCTCGTCGTCGGGCAGGTCGCGCAGCGAGACCGCGCCGACCGCGTGCTCCTGGACGAGGATCATCGAGTCGTCGGCCTCGGCCACGCCCAGCAGGCGCGGCGTCCGGACCCCTGCGGCGCGGGCCGCGTAGGCGAGCAGCGCGGTGCGCTCGGCGACGGCCTTGAGGGAGATCGCGGCGCGTCCTTCGATGCCTCGCAGGCGCAGCGAGCGCCAGAACCGCGTGATGAAGCCGACGACCTGCCGGTCGCCGTCGAGCACCACGACGTCGCGCCGCACCCCGTCCTCGGTGAACATCGCGTAGACGCGGTTGTCCCCGGAGCGGGTCAGCGCGATGGCCGCGGGGTCCGACGGGGCCTCGGCGGGCTCGCTGACCCCGTCGCCCAGGGCGCCGGACAGGTGGTCGCCCGTGATGCGCGCGTCCGCGGTGAGCGCCGAGTCCTCGTCCGTGCCGGCGATGCGCACGACGCCGACGTGCACCTCACCCGTGATCTCGCCGTCGGCGTTGACCTCGGTGATGGGGTCCTCTGCCGCCTCGGCGAGCTCTGCGGGCTGGGACACGTCGCGCACGCGGACGAGGGCGGTGGGCGAGTACCCGGCCCGCCGGACGCCGTCGACCAGGTGCGGTCCGTAGGCTCGCTCGCTGCGCACCCCGGACACCCACCGGACGGCGTTGCCGGCGATCCGGCCGAGCAGGAGCGTGATGATCGCGCCCGGCAGCGAGACCTGGGCCGTGATGAGGACGACGCCGAGCGCGATGAACAGCAGGTTCCAGGACCAGGCGACCGTGCGGCGCCGGGTGCGGGGGCCGGCCGCGGTGAGCAGTCCGCTGATCGCGGCGACGTAGCCGGGGATGCTGAGCTGCCACTCGCCGCGGATGCGGACCGACAGGCCCTGGATCAGGTCTGGCCGACCCGAACGTCAGCACCGAGTAGGTCATGGCGATGCCCAGGAGCATGCCGATCGCGGCCGCGGCGATCGACTCGACGACCTGGCGTCCGAGCTTGCGGATGCCGAGCTCGATCAGGACGGCCGTGGGGATCGCGAGCGTCACGAGGCCCTCGAGGACCGCGACCGGGATGAAGAGGATCCTCGCGAGGAGGTCGGAGAACCCTTGGACGTCCTCGGCGACGCCCGCGGTGGTGCCGTGCGCGTACACCGACATGAACATGACGAGCGCGACGCCCAGGGCGCACAGCACGATCCCGACGAGGTCGCTCGGGTGGCGCACGCGCGCCTCGGGGGTGTCGACGATCTGGACCGTGGGGTCCGTCCCGTCGCCGACGGCGCGCGGGGTCGCGAGGAAGGCACGGAACGAGCGGGGGTCCGGTGCCCCGTGCTCGGTCGTCTCGAACGACCCGACCTCGTGGACCTGGGGGCGTGGCTCCGCCGTCGCCGGAGGACCGGCCGGGTCGGGAGCACGCGCAGACATGCTTGCGAGTCTAGGGCGGGAGGTCCCGAGAGGCGCGGTATTACGCCACTTTCTCCCGGGTGATTTGCCCGCTTGCTCCTGTTGTTCCGCAGAGTTCGTCGGGCGAGTGTGACCAACCTCCAGCAGGATGAACGCAGGTAGCGCTCCCCTCCCGGCGGGCGCGCCGAGGACCCTGGTCCTTCGTGCGGAGTCGGGGGCACGGCGCACGAGGAACGGTGGTGGCTCATGGTCCGCAGCAGGCGCAAGGGACAGGACGCGGTCGAGGTCCCCGAGCCGCTCAACGCGTTCAAGAACGTCTGGTGGCTCCCCGTGGTGCGCGGGCTGCTCCTGGTCGTGCTCGGGCTGCTGCTCATGATCCAGCCGCTCGAGGAGCTGGGGACGCTGCGCTGGGTCTTCGGGCTCTTCCTCGTGGCGGACGCCGTCCTCGTCGCGGTCCAGGGCCTGGCGCACCGGCGGCAGGTCGGGTGGACGTGGTGGCTCGCGCAGGCTGTCGTCAACCTGCTCTTCGGTGCCGCGGTCATGTTCTGGCCGGACCTCAGCGTGACCGCGCTCTACTACGTCCTGGTCGTGTGGGTCCTGGTGCTGGGGGTCACGGCGATCGTCGGCGCGGCAGGGCTCGTGCGCAACCGCGACCTGGGGTGGCCGTGGATGCTCACGTTCGGCATCGTCTCGACGCTGTTCGGCCTGCTGCTCGTCACGCGACCGGTCGACGCCGACGACGTCCTGAGCCTGACGGTCGTCGTGTTCGGCCTGTACGCGTTCGTCGCGGGGACGATCCACGTGGTCTCGGGCTTCGGGGTCCGGTCGATAGCGCGCGAGCTCGCGGACCTGCGCGCGCGGGCGGTCGCGGCAGGGGTGGTCGTGACGGGCGGGTCGGTCCTGGGTGCGGGGGCCACGGCGCCGGTGGTCGCGGAGGCTGCGGCGGCGCCCGCCCCGGAGAGCGCGCCGACGCCGGGCCCGACGGCGGAGCTCACCACAGGCGGTGAGCTCGCGGGGACGGTGGAAGGGCCGGGCGGGCCGGACGGGCCGGGCGCCGAGCTGTCGCCGGTCCCGTCGGTCGAGCCGTCCTCCGAGGGCGGCCCCGAGGAAGGGCAGCACGCGAGCGCGGAGCCCTCGCCGACCCGTGCTCCCGACGAGGTGACCGGGCCGCGCGAGCCGGGCTCCGACGTCGGGCGGGGGACGTCCGGGCGCTGAGCGCACGCCGCCGGTGACAGCGCTGGCGGTCCCGAGCGCACGTGCCCGCACAGGGGCGGTCCACCGCCACGAAATGGCCGTGACGCACCGGAACGTACTCCTCGGTAACTTCACGGGTGTGATCCGTCTCACCATGTGGCGGCAAGGGTTACGACCCGGTAACAAGATGTCCGGAACCGCCGCGCGGAGCCGTTCCAGGGTGCTTGACCGAAACAACAGTGTGTTAGACATCACGGACCTTGGTCACAGCACCAGGCCGTGGGAGCGCCACCGCGCACCCACCTCATGACCCCGAAGAAGAGGTGTGACGGATGACGACCGTTTCGAGGAAGCGGCTCCTCGCCGCAACGGCAGGCATCGCCGTCGTGACGTTCACGCTCACGGCGTGCGGGAGCGGCAGCGGGACGAACGAGGACGGTGGCAGCAGCAACGCGAGCGCAGGGGGCGCGCTGACGATCGGCACGACCGACAAGGTCACGACGCTCGACCCTGCCGGCTCCTACGACAACGGGTCGTTCGCGGTCATGAACCAGGTGTTCCCGTTCCTGCTCAACACCCCCTACGGCAGCCCCGACGTCCAGCCGGACATCGCGGAGTCGGCCGAGTTCACCGCGCCGACCGAGTACACCGTCAAGCTCAAGCCGGGCCTGAAGTTCGCCAACGGCCACGACCTCACGTCCTCCGACGTCAAGTTCTCGTTCGACCGCCAGGTCGCCATCAACGACGAGAACGGCCCGGCCTCGCTGCTCTACAACCTGGACAGCGTCGCGACCCCGGACGACACGACCGTCGTCTTCACGCTCAAGTCGCCCGACGACCAGGTGTTCCCGCAGATCCTGTCGAGCCCCGCCGGACCCGTCGTCGACGAGGAGGTGTTCGCGGCCGACGCGCTGACGCCCGACGCCGACATCGTCTCGGGCAAGGCCTTCGCCGGGCAGTACTCGATCACCACGTACGACTTCAACAACCTCATCTCCTACGAGGCCAACCCCGACTATCAGGGTGTGCTCGGCGAGGCCAAGACGGCGAAGGTCAACACCAAGTACTACACCGACGCCTCCAACCTGAAGCTCGACATCCAGGAGGGCAACATCGACGTCGCCTTCCGCAGCCTCTCCGCGACCGACATCGACGACCTCCGGGGCAACGACAAGGTCAAGGTCGTCGACGGCCCGGGCGGCGAGATCCGCTACATCACGTTCAACTTCGACTCCCAGCCCTACGGTGCCAAGGCCGAGGGCGCGGACCCTGCCAAGGCACTCGCCGTGCGCCAGGCCGTCGCGGACCTGATCGACCGCGAGGAGATCGCGACCCAGGTCTACAAGGGCACCTACACGCCCCTGTACTCGTACGTCCCCGCGGGCCTGACCGGCGCGGTCGAGCCCCTCAAGGAGCTCTACGGCGACGGGCAGGGCGGCGCCGACGCCGACAAGGCCAAGGCCACGCTCGAGGCCGCAGGGGTCACGGTCCCCGTGGTGCTCGACCTGCAGTACAGCAACGACCACTACGGCCCGTCCTCCGGCGAGGAGTACGCGCTCATCAAGGACCAGCTCGAGAAGAGCGGCCTGTTCACGGTCGACCTGCAGACCACCGAGTGGGTCCAGTACGCCAAGGACCGCACGGCCGACGTCTACCCCGCCTACCAGCTCGGCTGGTTCCCGGACTACTCGGACGCCGACAACTACCTCACGCCGTTCTTCCTCCAGGAGAACTTCCTCGCGAACCACTACGACAACCAGGAGGTCAACGACCTGATCCTCCAGCAGGCCGCCACGCCCGACGCGGCAGCCCGCACGGCCCTCATCGAAGAGATCCAGGAGAAGGTCGCCGCAGACCTCTCGACCGTGCCGTACCTCCAGGGCGCACAGGTCGCGGTCGTCGGCACGGGCGTCGCCGGGACCGAGGACACGCTCGACGCGTCGTTCAAGTTCCGCTACGGAGCGCTCTCGAAGAGCTGATCCCCCAGGGACCCGGGACGGTCCGACCAGCGAAGGTCGGGCCGCCCCGGGTCCCCGCGGTCTGCGGCAGGTCCACGTGATCGCTCCCTGCCGGACGACCGCAGCACGGCAGCACCGCAGGAGAACGAGCAGCGTGGCTCGGACCACGACGAACGGACGACATGACCACGACGACCGACCAGGTGACCACGGCCGACCCGCCGGGCGCCAGGAGCCCACGCCCCACCACCCCGCGGCCCAGGGCGTCCGGAGGAGGTGGGCTCGGGCGGTACGTCCTGGTCCGGTTCCTCCTCATCATCCCGACCGTCTTCATCCTCGTGACGACCGTCTTCTTCGTCATGCGCGCGACGGGCGACCCCATCACCGCGGCGCTCGGCGGCCGGCTCCGGGCCGACCAGCTCGCCGAGCGGATCCACGCGGCCGGCTACGACCGCCCGATCATCGTCCAGTACCTCGAGTACCTGGGCGGGATCCTGCGCGGCGACTTCGGCACCACGATCAGCGACAACCGCCCGGTCTCGGAGATCCTCACGACGTACGGTGCGGCCACGCTCGAGCTCGCGGTCTACGCGCTGATCATCGCGTTCCTGGTCGGCATCCCGCTCGGCCTGCTCGCGGCCCACCACCGCGACAGGATCCCCGACGCGTTCCTGCGCGTCTTCGCGATCCTCTGCTACGCGACCCCCGTGTTCTTCGCAGGTCTCCTGCTCAAGCTGATCTTCTCGGTCGGTCTCGGCTGGTTCCCGGTCGCCGGCCGCGCCTCGACCGGTGCCGAGCTGCAGATGCTCGCGCTCCCGGACCCGTCGGGCTTCTACGTCGTGGACGCGATCCGCACGGGTGACCCCGCCGTCCTGGGCGACGTCCTGATGCACGCGGTCCTGCCCGGGGTCGCCCTGGGCCTCCTGACCGCGGGGGTGTTCCTGCGCCTCGTGCGGACCAACGTGATCGGGACGCTCGCGACCGACTACGTGGACGCGGCCCGTTCGCGCGGCGTCTCGGAGCGTCGCCTCGTCCGCACGCACGCGTGGCGACCGGCACTCATCCCGATCATCACCGTCATGGGCATGCAGATCGCGATGCTCCTGGCCGGGGCGGTCCTGACCGAGACGACGTTCGAGTGGAAGGGCCTCGGCTTCATGCTCTCCCAGTACCTCCAGGCCCGTGACTTCGTCGCGGTCCAGGGGATCGTGGTCCTGCTGGCCGTGATCGTCGCGATCACGAACTTCCTCGTGGACGTCCTCGCGGCGCTCATCGACCCGAGGGTGAGGTACTGACATGGCACGACGACTCTCCTGGGGCCGCCTGCCCGTGGTCCACCAGCTCCGGCAGGCCGTCGGGCTCCAGCGCGGCATGCTGGTCGCGGGCCTGATCATCACGGGACTCTTCCTCCTCACGGCCCTCGCCGCGCCGCTGATCGCGCCCTACGGGTACAGCCAGCTCCGCAACGCGGACGGGGCGTTCGGTGCGCAGCAGCCACCGTCGGCCGAGCACCTGCTGGGCACGACCGTGGGTGGCTACGACGTCCTGTCGCGCGTGATCTGGGGCGCGCAGACCGCAGCCCTGGTGATCGTGGTCGCGATCGCGGCGTCGATCGTGATCGGCATCCTGCTGGGCCTGGTCTCGGGGTACTTCGGCGGATGGCTCGACCGCGTGCTCGTGGTCCTGTGCGACGCGATCTACGCGTTCCCGTCGCTGCTCCTCGCGATCCTGCTCGCGATCGTCATCAGCGGTGGCCAGTCCAAGCTGTGGGGCGGGATCCTCGCGGCCGCGCTCTCGATCACCGTGGTCTTCATCCCGCAGTACTTCCGTGTGATCCGCGCGGAGACCGTGCGGATCAAGGCCGAGGCGTACATCGACTCGGCGCGCGTGATCGGCACGCCGCACCGCCGGATCATGGGGCGCCACGTGCTGCGCAACGCGACGCGCACGCTCCCGCTCATCGTGACGCTCAACGCGTCGGAGGCGATCCTCACGCTCGCGGGGCTCGGGTTCCTGGGCTTCGGGATCGAGCCGACGGCCGCGGCCGAGTGGGGCTACGACCTCAACAAGTCGTTGTCCGACGTGACGAGCGGCATCTGGTGGACCGCGCTCTTCCCGGGCCTCGCGATCGTGCTCGCGGTGCTCGGCATCACGCTCGTGGGCGAGAGCCTCAACGACCTGGCCGACCCGCGCCTGCGCAGCCGCCGGGCGGCGGCCGTCGGTGCGGGCGAGGTCGCGGAGACGTCGGTCGTGCCGGGAGGCTCGCTCGTGGCCGGCCCGGCAGGGCTGGGCGGTCTGGAAGGTTCGGGGACGCTGGGCGACGAGGGAATCGAGGTGCGCCCGTGAGCGCGCAGCAGGCAGCAGGCGACGGCCCGACGGCGGCGCGCGGGCAGGGCGCGGTCGTCACCATCCGGGACCTCACGGTCTCGTTCGCGACCGACGCCGGACCGATCCTGGCGGTCGACGGGGTCGACCTCGAGGTCGCCCCGGGCGAGGTGCTCGCGGTCGTCGGCGAGAGCGGCAGCGGCAAGACCGTGACGGCCAAGACGATCCTCGGCCTGCTGCCGGAGACCGCGACGGCGCGCGGCGCCGTCGTGCTGGCGAACAAGGCGGGGACGAGCGAGGCCGACGTGGTCGCCCTCAGCCGCTCCCAGCTGCGGGCCGTGCGCGGCACGGACGTCGCGATGGTCTTCCAGGAGCCGTCGGCCGCGCTCAACCCCGTCTTCACCGTGGGGTGGCAGATCGTCGAGGGGCTGCGCGCGCACCGGCGCGTGCGTCGTGCGGAAGGGCGACGGCAGGCGGTCGACGTGCTGCGCCGGGTCGGGATCCCCGACCCCGAGACGGCGGTCGACAAGTACCCGCACCAGTTCTCGGGCGGACAGAAGCAGCGCATCGTCATCGCGATGGCGCTCGTGCTCGACCCCGGGCTCATCGTCGCCGACGAGCCGACGACCGCGCTCGACGTGACCGTCCAGGCCGAGATCCTCGACCTGCTGCGGCGCTGCCGCGACGAGTTCGGGACCGCGATCGTGCTCATCACGCACAACATGGGCGTGGTCGCGGACCTCGCGGACCGCGTGGCCGTGATGTACCAGGGCAAGGTCGTCGAGCAGGCCGACGTGCGGTCGCTGTTCGAGGACCCGCAGGCCGAGTACACGCGCGCGCTCCTGGACGCGGTCCCGCGCGTCGGCGGGGGCGTGGTCAACGCGGCGGCCCGGGTCGAGGCGCGCGCCGACGGCTGGGCCGAGGGCGAGCCCGTGGTCGTGGCCCAGGGGCTGCGGATCGAGTACCCGGGCCGCTTCCGCAAGCCCGCGTTCGTGGCGGTCGACGGCGTGGACCTGTCGATCCGTCCCGGCGAGGTGCTGGGGCTCGTGGGCGAGTCGGGCTCGGGCAAGACGACCATCGGCCGGGCCATCGGCGGCCTCACCCCCGTGACGGGCGGGTCGCTGTCGGTGCTGGGCGTCGAGATGCGGGGCGCTCGGGAGCGCGAGGTGCGGCCCGTGCGGCCGCGTATCGGCTTCGTGTTCCAGGACCCCGCGTCGAGCTTCAACCCGTTGCTCACGATCGCCGAGTGCGTGGCCGAGCCGCTCGTGGTGCACGGACGGGCGGCAGACGCGGGCGACGCGCGTGGCCGGGTCGACGAGCTGCTCGAGTCGGTCCAGCTCCCGCGCTCGTACGGCGACCGGTACCCGCACGAGCTGAGCGGCGGGCAGCGTCAGCGCGCGAGCCTGGCCCGCGCGCTGGCGCTCGACCCCGAGCTGCTCGTCGCGGACGAGCCCACGTCCGCGCTCGACGTCTCGGTGCAGGCGCGCGTGCTCGAGCTGTTCGCCGAGCTTCAGCGCGAGCTGGGGTTCGCGTGCCTGTTCATCAGCCACGACCTCGCTGTCGTGGACCTGCTCGCCGACCGGATCGCGGTGCTCTACCGTGGCCGGCTCGTCGAGGAGGGCACGTCGGCCGAGGTGCTGGGCGCTCCGCAGCACACGTACACCAAGCAGCTCCTGGCCTCGCTGCCCGTGCCGGACCCGGTGCTCCAGGCCGGGCGTCGGGAGGAGCTGGCCGCGCTGCGGGTCTGACGGTCCGCTGAGTGCGGAGCTCTTGCGCGACACGCCCGGCGTGTCGCGCAAGAGCTCCGCACTCAGCGATGTGCCACGGGGCCGAGGGGCCGGCAGCTACCCGATGCCCAGCGCCTCGAGCCACTCGCGGGGCAACAGGGCATACCCGACGAACGCGACGACGTCGAGCAGGGTGTGGGCGATCACGAGCGGCACCACGCGATGGCGCCCCCACCTGCTCGTGTAGAACCACGAGAACACGACGCCCATGACCACGTTCCCGATGAACGGCCCGATCCCCTGGTACAGGTGGTATGAGCCACGCAGCAGCGAGCTCCACACGACGAACTTCACGCGTCCCCAGCCCAGGTCCTTGGTGCGCTCGAACAGGTACGCGACCGCGATGACCTCCTCGAGCAGGCCGTTCTGGAGGGCGGCGAGGATCAGGATCGGGACGGTCCACCAGTAGTCGGCGAGGTTGGCGGGGTTGATCTCGACCGTGATCCCCAGGGCTCGCCCGGCGACGTACAGCCCCAGGCCCGGGATGCCGATGACGGCGGCGAGCGCGAAACCCCACCCCGTGTCGCGCCACGGGCGGCTGCCGTCGAGCCCGATCGCCTTCGTGACCGAGCGCCCGCGTGCCGAGAGCAGGTAGAGCGCGAGCGCGACGGGGATGAGCGCGAACCCGATGCTGAGGATCTGGTAGGTCAGGTCGAGGTACGGGCGCGGTGACTGGCTGTTGTTGAGGCTCGTGCTCTGCTGGGCGAGCGGGGTGCCCTCGGTCAGCCGGGCGATGATGTTGACGACCGCGTACACGCCCGACCGGCCGAGGCTCAACCCGAGGAGGATCCAGATCTCGGCCCCGATGCGGCGGCGCGTCTCAGGGCGGTCGGCCGTCGTGGGGGCCCAGCGGGACCGCTTGCCGGCGTCCGGCTCGGCGAGGGGGGCGTCGGCGCCGGGGGGAATGGTCACCTCGTCGTTATAGCACCGGTTGGTGGCGACTGTCGCACGGTCTTCACATGATCCTCGACGGTTGGTCAACGGGTGTCCGAGCGGCCTGCAGACCGGCTTCCTACGATGGGAGGACCGTGACTTCTCAGCAACCACCCTCCCTCCGCCCGACCGCCCGAGACGACTCCGCGACCTCGCGCGCGACCGACGACCCCGACGAGAAGCCGCCAGGCCTCTCCGTCACGCAGGTCGTCGCGAGCGCGCTCGCTGCGGTGAGCTCGACGGTCCTGCTGTCGTACCTGGGCGTGGCCGGGACGATCATCGGGGCGGGCATCGCGTCGGTCCTGACGGTCGTCGGGAACAACATCTATACACGCTCGATCCTCAAGACCCGCCGCCAGATGAAGGCCGCCCTCCAGGCGGGCGTCGTCCTGCCCGTCGGCAAGAACGGCCGCAAGGTCCTGCTGCCGACGCTCGCGGGGTCGCACTCGTCGGGTGACGACTCTGCCGGAGACGGCACGGGGAGCACCGCGGTGCAGCCGGCCGTGGGCTCGGACGGCCAGGCCGCGGACACCGCGGTGCTCGGTCCCGACGACCTCGACGGGACGCACCTCGACGACCTGCGCACCGCAGCGGGCGCGCAGGCAGGTGACGGGCCCGACGACGCCACGGACGGCCCGCAGGACGGCGACGCCTCGGGCGGGGCAGAGGACGGCGACGACGCGGCGACCGGTCGCCCGAGCCGCAAGACCCTGATCCTCTCGGCCGTCGGCGTCTTCGTGGTGCTGATCGTGGGCGTGACCCTGGTCGAGGTGATTGCCGGTCGCCCGCTGAGCGAGATCCTGCGCGGCGAGGAGGGCTCGGGTACGTCGATCAGCCACGTCGTGTCCCGCGACGCGGGTACCGGCGGAGACACCACGGACGGTACGACCGGCGGGACCACGACGGACTCCCCGAGCACGGGCACGACGCCCAGCCCGGCCCCGTCGGACGTCCCGAGCCAGGCCCCGACCGACCCGCCGACCACGGCCCCCGAGCCCGAGCCGACCACGCCCGTCACGCCCGCACCGGACCCGACGCCGGGCACCGGTGGCGGCACGGGTGGGAGCGGGAGCGGCGCGGGTGGCTCGGGAGGCACCGAGCTCGAGCAGCTGCCCGGTACGGGAACGGACGGCGGGGCTGGTAGCGGTACGGGCGCCGAGGGCGTCCCGGGGACCGGGAGCTCGGGCGCCGCGACGTCCTGACGACCAGCCGGTCCCTCCTGCCGAGACCAAGAAGTGAGCAGATGCCCCTGATCCACGCGGATCAGGGGCATCTGCTCACTTCTCGGCGCACGACCCTCGGCCCTGAGCCGCCTCCGAGCGGACCGGTCGCTCCTCCGTCCCCCTTCCCTGGTCGCGCACGAGCCAGACGAGCTCGCCCGCGTCGTCGGTCGTCGAGCGGTCGCGCTGGAACCCGAGCTTGTCGAGCACGCGCAGCGAGGCCGTGTTCCAGGCTCGGACGGTGGACCAGATCCGCGTCCGCCCGGTGGCGGACGCGGCGTCGAGCAGGGCACGAGACGCCTCGGTCGCATAGCCGTTGCCCTGGTGACGGGGCAGGATCTCGTACGCGATCTCGGGTTCGTCGAGGCTCCCGCGGCCCACGACGAGCGCGCAGTAGCCCAGGGGCGTGCCGTCGGCGCGCGAGCGCAGCACGAGCGACCCGATCCCCGTCGTCGCGAGCGTCTCGGCCATCGAGCGGATCTTCTCGAGCGCGTCCGCCTCGGTGAAGAGCGCCCCGCCTCGTGCGTTCAGGAGCTCTGTGAACCACACGGCGTCGGCCTCGGTCTGGGGGGTGAGCACGAGCCGGACCGTCTCGATCCGCAGCGGTACGGGCGGGTAGGTCATGGCCTCAGTCAACCAGCGAGGAGAGGGATCGTGGCCGACCCTTGCGCTCGCCCCTCATCTTCTGGCAGGCTACAAAGTAGTTTGCAGTACAAACTTCAGGAGGAGCCCCCGTGCCCACCAAGACGCCCGACCAGAACCCCGACCCGACCGCCGGGCCCGTCCAGGAGCCCGACGACGACCAGCCGCTCGACCCCGCCGAGAGCCTGCGCCTGATCGCGGCCCAGCAGGAGAGGGCCAAGGACGTCGAGCCCGACGGCCGCGTCCTCTACGGGGTCTGGGGGCTGGCCTGGCTGCTGGGCTACACGACGCTCTACGTGAGCTCGCTGCGCACGGCCGACGCCGCAGCGACGGTGACCGGACCGACCGGGGCGGGTGGCGCCGTCGGGCAGCCCGAGCCCTGGGCCTTCCTCGCCTTCACGTTCCTCATCGTGGGGGCCGTGGCCATCACGATCGTGCACATCATGACCCGTACGAGCGGGCTGCGCGGCACGAGCGCCCGCTCGGGCACGCTCTACGGCTGGGCCTGGTTCATCTCGTTCGCCGCCATGAGCATGGTCCTCGGCGGCCTCGCCCGGGCGGGAGCGAATCCCGAGGTCATGGCGCTCGCGAGCAACTCCCTGTCGTGCCTGGTGGTCGGGATCATGTACCTCGCCGGCGGGGCCATGTGGCAGGAGACGCGCCTGTACGTCCTGGGCGTGTGGATCCTGCTCGTCGCCGGGGCCGCGACGATCGTGGGGCAGCCAGGCCTGTACCTCGTCATGGCCGCCGCGGGCGGCGGCGGGTTCCTGCTCATGGCGCTCGTCGAGCAGGTGCTGCGTCTGCGGACCCGGCGCCGGATCGCGGGAGGCGCCCGTGCCTGACGTCGAGCTCGACCCGGTCATCCACGCCCAGTCGCGTCTGCGCGTGGTCGCGACCCTCGCGGCCCTCGGCACGGGCGACCAGATCGCGTTCCCCAAGCTCCAGAAGCTCCTCGACATGACCGCGGGCAACCTGTCGACGCACCTGCGCAAGCTCGAGGACGCCGAGTACGTGACGGTCACCAAGACCCACGAAGGCCGCACGCCGGCCACCTACATCAGCCTGACCCCTCGGGGGCGCCGCGCCTTCGAGGTCTACACCGAGTCCCTGAGCACGCTCCTGAGAGGAGCCGGATCGTGACCACCCAGCACTCAGCCGCCAGACAGGAGGCCCCGCCGACCACCGCTCGTCCCGCCGTGCGAGGAGGTTCGGCACCTGGCGTGTCCCTCGTGTCCGCGCAGCACGTGACCCGCCGCTTCGGCGACGTCGTCGCGCTCGACGACGTGACCCTCGAGGTCGGGCCCGGCGAGCTCGTGGGCCTCCTGGGCCCCAACGGCGCCGGGAAGTCGACGCTGCTCTCGCTCGTGAGCGGGCAGCGCAAGCCCGACTCGGGCGTCGTGCGCCTGTTCGGCGGCAACCCGCGCGACGCCTCGTCCCGGCAGGGGCTGGGCCTCACGCCGCAGGAGACCGGGCTGCCCGCGACGCTCAAGGTCCGAGAGGTCGTCGACTTTGTCGGCAAGCACTACGCGAACCCCGTGCCCACGGGTCGGCTGCTCGAGCAGTTCGGGCTGTCGGAGCTCGCCGGACGCCAGACCGGGGGCATGTCCGGCGGGCAGAAGCGGCGCCTCGCCGTCGCGCTCTCTCTCGTGGGGCGGCCCCGGGTCGTGCTGCTCGACGAGCCCACCACGGGGCTCGACGTCGGGGCGCGCCAGGCGTTGTGGGCCGCGATCCGCGAGTACCACGCCGGCGGCGGGACAGTGCTCCTCACGAGCCACTACCTCGAGGAGGTGCAGGCGCTCGCGCAGCGCGTCGTCGTGATCGACCAGGGCGTGGTCAAGGCCGACGACACGCTCGACGCGATCCTGCGCCGCGTGGGGCTGCGACGCGTCGTCGTGCGCAGCACCGCGGACCTGGGGACCGACCTGCCGGGCGTGGTGCGTTCGGAGCGGACCGTCGAGGGCAGAGCCGGGGGAGCGGGCAGTTCCGGTGACACCGGTGCGTCATCCAGGGGGGCCGGGGCCGGGGCCGACGGCTGGCGCTACGAGCTGTACACGGCCGACGCCGACGAGCTCGTCCGCACGCTCGTGACCTCGGGCCTGCCCTTCCACGGGCTCGAGATCCGGGGCGCGAGCCTCGAGGAGGCGTTCGAGCAGATGGTCGCGAGCGGCCCCGACGCGACCCCCTCCCGCGGTGACGCGGGAACCCCGACGGACGCGGCGCCGTCGGGCCCCCTGGACCCGCAGACCTCCGAGGAGGAGAGCGCGAGATGAGCACCTACGACGCAGTCACCACGACCCCCGGCGTGAGCGGTCGCCCGCCGAGCGCCGCGACCCTCACCTGGATCCACCTCAAGTACCAGTTCCTCGAGACCGTGCGCGTGCCCATCGCGGTCCTCGGGAACCTGCTGTTCCCGGCGCTCGCGATGTTCTTCTTCGTCGTGCCGCAGAAGGAGACCGCGGGCGACCCCGTCGCGGCGACAACGGCCGTCGCGTCGCTCGGGCTGTTCGCGATCTGTTCCGCGAGCCTGTTCACGTACGGGCTGGGGGTCGCGGAGGACCGGGCGCTGCCGTTCGACCCGTTCCTGCGCTCGCTTCCCGCGGGCCCCGCACCGCGCATGATCGCGCGCATCCTCAACGGCGGGATCTTCTCGCTGTTCGGGCTCGTCCCGCTCATCCTCATCGGGTGGTTGCTGACCGCGGCCGCCGTGACGTGGTCGCAGCTGCTCGCGGGCGTGGGGACCGCGCTGCTCGTGTCGGTGCCGTTCGTGCTGCTGGGTATCGCGATCGGGTACTCGCTCTCGGCCAAGGCCGCGCTGCCCGTGGTGCAGGTCATCCTGTTCCCGCTCGCGTTCGCGGGCGGGCTGTTCCTGCCGCCGTTCCTCTTCCCGCCGTGGCTCGACGCGATCTCGATGGCCACGCCGACGCGCGCCGGCCGTGACCTGCTGGTGCAGGCGCTCACGGGCGAGCCCGCCTACGGGCTCGCGTGGGTCGTTCTGCTGGGCTGGACCGCGGTGTTCGCGGTCCTGGCTGTGTGGGCGTACCGCCGGGACGAGGGGCGCCGGTTCAGGTAGGGCCCCTGTTTCCCGAGCATGCGGTTGGCGTCGTGAATCCCGTGGATTCGCGACGCCAACCGCATGCTCGGGCAGCGGCAACCGCATGTTCGGCGCGCGACGGCACCGCGCAACCCGTTTCCGTCCGCCACCGCTAATGTGATATCACTTTGATAGATGCGGAGCGCGAGGCGCCGTAGCCCGACGAGAGGAACAGCCATGACCGAGACGACGGCCCCACCGCAGGAGTCCGTGGGCGGCGAGCCGATCGGCCGGCCGGTCGGGCACGACGGGACGCGCGTCGACGTGACCGAGCAGCCCGCGTGGTCGCTCGGCGCCGGCGGAGGTGGTCTCGCGATCCTCCTCGTCCTCGTCCTTGTCGGCGGGTCGGTCCCCCTGTTCATGACCAGCACCCCGGTCGGCACCCTGCTCGGCGTGGTCGCGATCGTGCTCGGCATCCTCGCGCTCACCACGGTCAAGGTCATCAACCCGGGGCAGACGCTCGTCGTCCAGTTCTTCGGCCGGTACCTCGGGACGATCCGCCGCACCGGGCTCGTCGCCACCGTGCCGCTCTCGACGCGCAAGCGCGTGTCCGTCCGCGTCCGCAACTTCGAGACGAGCGAGCTCAAGGTCAACGACGCCGACGGCAACCCGATCAACATCGCGGCGATCGTCGTGTGGCAGGTGGCCGACACCGCGAAGGCGAGCTTCGCCGTCGAGGACTACACCGACTTCGTCCGCGTCCAGGCAGAGTCGGCGCTGCGCCACGTGGCCATGTCCCACCCCTACGACGACGCCGAGGCCGGCGAGCAGTCGCTGCGCGGTGCGACGGAGGTCGTGTCGGCGGAGATCGCCGCAGAGGTCGCCGCGCGTGTCGTGGTCGCGGGCGTCGAGGTCATCGAGGCCCGCATCTCCAACCTCGCGTACGCGCCCGAGATCGCGCAGGCCATGCTCCAGCGCCAGCAGGCCGGGGCGATCATCGCTGCCCGGTCGAGGATCGTCGAGGGCGCCGTGTCCATGGTCGAGGACGCCCTGCAGCGCCTCGAGGCCGAGTCGATCGTCACGCTCGACGACGAGCGCCGCGCCGCCATGGTGTCGAACCTCCTCGTCGTGCTGTGCAGCGACAGCCGCGCGACCCCCGTCGTCAACGCCGGGTCGCTCTACTCGTGACCCCCGAGGTCCCGGCGCCCGCTCCCGGCGGGTCGCCGGGGGCGGGAGGGCCGGGGCCCGACGGCGGAGCGGACGTCGGGCGCGAGGGTGCGCCACGGCGGCCCCTGGCGGAGCGGAAGCAGGTCCTGCTGCGCCTCGACCCGGCGGTCCATGACGCACTCGCTCGCTGGGCGTCGGACGAGCTGCGGAGCGTCAACGCCCAGATCGACATGGTGCTGCGCCGGGCCCTCGATGCCGAGGGGCGGCTCCCGCGGGACGTGCGCCCGCCACGCCGTCCAGGGCGGCCGCCCGCAGAGTGACCACCCGCAGAGTGACCGACTCGTGCTGCGACGCCCCGAGGTGCCGAGCATGCGGTTGTCGTCCGCCGAGCATGCGGTTGCTGTCGAGAATCTGCCGGGATCGGACGACAACCGCATGCTCGGCGGGCGAGTCGGGGTCTTTCGGGGCGCAGGGCCTCGCGCTCAGCCCGCCGTGCGCAGCCGCAGCGAGTTCCCGACGACGAGCACCGAGCTCATGGCCATCGCGGCTCCCGCGATCATCGGGTTGAGCAGGCCTGCCGCAGCGAGCGGGATCGCCGCGACGTTGTAGGCGAAGGCCCAGAACAGGTTCTGCTTGATGATGCGTAGCGTCTGGCGCGAGAGCCGGATCGCGGTCGCGGTCGAGCGCAGGTCGCCGCGGACCAGGGTGATGTCGCTCGCCTCGATCGCGACGTCGGTGCCCGTGCCCATGGCCAGGCCGAGGTCGGCCCCGGCCAGGGCTGCCGCGTCGTTCACGCCGTCGCCGACCATCGCGACCACGCGACCTTCGGCGCGCAGCCGCGCGACGACGTCGACCTTGTCCTGCGGCAGGACCTGTGCGATCACGTCCTCCTCCGCGATGCCGACCTGACGGGCCGCGACCCGTGCTGCGCCCGCGTTGTCGCCCGTGAGGAGGATCGGGCGCAGACCGAGCTCGCGGAGCTCGGTCACGGCCTGGGCGGAGGTCTCCTTGACGGGGTCGCGCAGGACCAGGACGCCCTGGGCGGTGCCGTTCCAGGCGACGACGACGGCGGTCGCGCCCGTGGACTCGGCCTCGTCGAACGCGCGGCGCAGGTCGGTCCCCGCAGCGCCGGGGTGAGCCTCGTGGTCGGAGGGCGACGGCTCCGACGCGTCGAACGTGATGCCCTGCTCGGCGAGCCACGACGGGCGTCCGACCAGGACCCGCTGCGCGTTGAGCCCTCCCGCGGGGGACAGGCCCGAGTGCGCGGTGCGGACCAGGCCGCTGACCCCGCCGCCGGGAGAGCTCGCGAAGTCGAAGATCTGCGCGGAGCCGATCACGACACCGTCGGCCCCGGTCTCGACCCCTGCGCCCTCGACCCCTGCTCCCTCGACCCCCGCCACGGACGAGTTGTCAGAAGTGGGTCGGGGGATACCCCGGTGTGCTTCTGACGACTGATCCGGGGACATCGCATGAGTCAGGGGCGCGCCGGCTGCCGCAGCCTGCTGCTCGCGACCCGCGACCCGCTGCGCAGCGGTCGCGACCGCCTGCGCGATCGGGTGCTCGCTCAACGCCTCCACCGCGCCGGCGAGGAGCAGGGCGTGGTGAGCGGCGCCGTCGGGCCCCCCGGTGGACGAACCGGCAGCCCGCTCCGCCGCCTCCGACGACAGGTCGAGCTCGCCCTCGCGCGTGACCACGCGCTCCAGGGCCATGCGTCCCTGCGTCACGGTGCCGGTCTTGTCGAGCACGATCACCTCGACGCGGCGCGTCGACTCGAGCACCTCGGGGCCCTTGATGAGGATGCCGAGCTGCGCGCCGCGGCCCGTCCCGACGAGCAGGGCGGTCGGGGTCGCGAGACCCAGCGCGCACGGGCACGCGATGATGAGCACGGCCACGGCAGCCGTGAACGCGAACTGCGTGCTCGCCCCGGCGAGCAGCCAGCCGCCCAGCGTGAGGACGGCCAGGACCAGGACGATCGGCACGAACACGGCCGAGATCCGGTCCGCGAGGCGCTGCACGGGAGCCTTGCCCGTCTGCGCCTGGCTCACGAGGCGACCGATCTGCGCGAGCGTCGTCTCCTCGCCCACGCGCGTCGCGCGGACGAGCAGGTGACCCGAGGTGTTGACGGTCGCGCCCGTGACGTCGTCGCCCGGCGTCACGTCGACGGGGACGGGCTCGCCCGTCAGGAGCGAGGTGTCGACGGCGGAGCTGCCCTCGACCACGACGCCGTCGGTCGCGACCTTCTCGCCCGGACGGACCGTGAACAGGTCGCCCTCGCGCAGGTCCGCGACGGGGACGCGCTCGGTCACGCGCTGACCGTCGGGCCCGGTCGTGACGCGCTCGGCGTCCTTGGCGCCCATCGCGAGGAGCGAGCGCAGCGCGTCGCCCGCCTTGCGGCGCGAGCGGTGCTCGGACCAGCGGCCCGCGAGGAGGAACGTCGTGACGACGGCAGCGACCTCGAAGTAGAGCTCGGGCATGGAGCCGTGCTCGCGCGAGGGCAGCAGCGAGACGGTCATGCGCAGGCCGATCTCGCCCGCGCCGCCCAGCAGCAGCGCCCACAGCGACCACAGGGTCGCGGCGATGACGCCGATCGACACGAGCGTGTCCATGGTCGACGCGCCGTGGCGGGCCGCGCGGAAGGCCGCGGTGTGGAACGGCCACGCGCCCCACGTCACGACCGGCAGCGCGAGGGCCGTGACGACCCACTGCCAGCCCGGGAACTGCAGGATCGGGATCATCGACAGCAGCACGACGGGCAGCGTGAGGACCGCGGCGACCTTGAGCCGCCGGCCGAGGTCGGCGCCGCGGTCGCGCGTGGGGGCCGAGGTGTCGGTCGACGGGGTTGTCGTGGGTGCCGGGGTCACGGGCCGAGGTGCGCCCGCGCCGTTCGTCGAAGGCCCGCCGTCGGGAGCGGACACCTCGGTGGGCGCCATGCCCGTCGCCGCGCCCGTCGCCGCGCCTGTCGCCGCGCCTGTCGCCGCGCCGAGCGACACGGCCGTCGCCGCGCCTCCGCCGGCCCGGGCCGCCGCACGCCGGCCCGTGACCCGAGCCTGGTAGCCCGCCTTCTCCACCGCCGCGACGAGCTCGTCGTCGCTCACGTCCGCAGGGAGCACGACGTGCGCGCTCTCGAGCGGCAGGTTGACGGTGGCCTGGGCGCCGTCGACGCGGTTGAGCCGCTTCTCGACGCGCGCGACGCACGACGCGCACGTCATGCCCTCGATCGCGAGGTCGACCTCGACGAACGTCGGGCCGGCGGTCAGGCCGGTGGGGGTGGTCATGTGTGCTCCTCGAAAGTCCGGTGGTGCCTCCGGCGGGTCCCGCCGGGTGGGTGCTTCGTCGCGGCCCGTGCGTCGCGGGCGGGGACGGTGGGCGCCCCTGCGGGGGCGCGGCGCGGGCAGCCTGGTCAGCGCCGTGAGGGGCGGTGCTGAGGTGTCGGCAAGCGGCCTGCGGGGTGGGAGGGGCCCGACGGCGGAGCGTGGGCCGGGAGCCCGGCCGCTGCTCCGGCGTCGGGCGGGTGAGACGGTCAGGACGAACGTGGCGCCGGGGCCTCGCTCGTCCCGCGCGGATCAGCTGTCAGAACGTGGCCGGTGCATGGACCGACGTGGTTCTGACAACTGATCCGCGGTGACCCGGAGCGTCAGGCCTTCGGGACCTGGAGGTCGTACGTCTTCTGGGCGGGCGCGGCGTCCGCGTCCGCTGCGGAGTCCGTGCCGCAGCCGCAGCCGCAGCTGTGCGCCTTGCGGTCAGCTGCCTGCTCGGCCGACTGCGCGGCCTGCGCGTTCAGCTGGACCTCGTAGCTCGCGACCTCGTAGCCGGCCTCGTCCACGGCCTCGCGCAGCGCGGCCTCGTCGAGGGGCTCGTCGGAGAACACGGTGACCTCGGAGGCCCCGCCGACGTTGAGGTCGACCGTGATGTTCTCGACGCCGGCGACCGCGCCGACGTCCTTGGTGACGTGCGAGACGCAGTTGCCACAGGTCATGCCGGTGACGCCGAGGGTGGTGACGGTGCTCATGGGTGCTCCTTGGGAGGGGGTGGGTGTCAGCTGCGGACGAGACGGGCGATGGCCTCGGACGCCTCGCGGACCTTCGCGGTGCCCTCGGCCTCGGAGGACCGGGCGGCGTCGACGACGCAGTGGCCGAGGTGGTCCTCGACGAGTCCGATGGACACCGCCTGGAGGGCCTTGGTCACCGCGGAGACCTGGGTGAGGATGTCGATGCAGTAGACGTCCTCGTCGATCATGCGGGCGATCCCACGGACCTGACCCTCGATGCGCCGCATGCGCTTGAGGTAGGCCTCCTTGTCGGAGGCGTACCCGTGGGGTCCGGTGTGGGCAGGGGCAGGGCCCGGCTCGACCGGGTGCTGGGTGGTCGTGTCGCTCATGCTGGGCCTCCGTGGTCGCTCGCTCAGATACCCCTCTGGGGTACTGCTCGACCAAGATACCCCTGAGGGGTATGGAGTTGTCAAGGGGGCGAAGGTCCCTTCCGGGCCGCGCGGCCCGCCCCTCTCCGCCCTGGCGCGGCCCGCCCTCTGCGACGAATGCGCCGTTCGCCACGACATCGTGCCGTTTCGGGTGTTCGATGAGAACCGAACAGCCCGCACGGACGGTGCTCCAGCGTTCCTGGCGGGACTCGACCCGACGTCAGGAGCCCACCATGACAACGCAGGACCCGATCCTCACCGCCTTCTCCTCCGCCGCCAAGCAGGTCTGGTACTGGCCCGTGATCCGCGGCGTGATCGCGATCCTCTTCGGCATCGTCGCGCTCGCGTGGCCGGAGATCACGGCCGTCGTCTTCATCTGGATCGTCGCGATCTTCACGCTCGTCGACGGGCTGTTCGAGATCGTCGAGGGCATCCGTCGCCGGGGGACCGGCGGCACCGCCGCGCTCGTCACGGTCGGCCTCGTGAGCGTCGCGGTCGGTGTCGTGCTGCTCGTGTGGCCCGGCAAGACCGCCGAGGTCCTCGTGTGGATCGTCGGTCTGTGGGCCGTGGTGCTCGGGATCTTCCAGACGATCGCGAGCATCGAGCTGCGCAAGGTCCCCGGCAGCGGCTGGGGCTGGGGAGTCTTCGCGGGCCTGCTGTCGCTCGTGTTCGGTCTGCTCGTGCTCTTCAACGTCGGCGCGGGCGTCGTGTCGATCGTCTGGATCCTCGCGATCGTGGCCCTCGTGTGGGGCGTCTCGCTCATCGCGTTCGGCTTCCAGATCCGCAGCGTCGGCAAGAAAGCCGGTCAGATCAGCTACTGACCGGACCCCGTCGGTCGGGCGCCGCCCGACCGACGGGGTCCGCCTGCCGCGCCGTGCAGCACGGCGCGGCAAGGGGCGAGGTGAGCGGCGGCGTCGGGCACGGCGGAAGGTGCCCGACGGCGCCGCTCACCCGCCAGGGGACCTCGCCCCACGCCCAGGCTGGGCGTGCAGGACTCAGGCCGTGGCCCGCGCCGCGGCCTTCGCTCCGTCCGGGAGGGCTGCGAGGATGCGCTCGACCGCGGCGTCGTCGTGCGCGGAGGACACGAACCACGCCTCGAAGACCGACGGCGGCAGGTTGACCCCGGCGTCGAGCATCGCGTGGAAGAACGCCTTGTAGCGGAACGCGTCCTGGGCCTGCGCCTGGGCGTAGTTGCGGACACCGGCCGCGGCGGCGAAGTCGCCGAACATGATCGAGAACAGGTTGCCCGAGCGCTGCAGGCGGTGCGCGACACCCTCGGCGGCGAGGGCCGCGCTCGCGGCGTCCCCCACGACCTGGGCGACGTGGTCGACGCGCGCGTACACGGCGGCGTCGGCCAGGCGCAGCGTCGCGAGGCCCGCCGCGACCGCGACCGGGTTCCCCGAGAGCGTGCCCGCCTGGTAGACCGGGCCGAGAGGTGCGAGCTGGTCCATGATCGAGGCCGGCCCACCCAGCGCAGCGACGGGCATGCCGCCGCCGATCACCTTGCCGAACGTGAAGAGGTCGGGCGTGTACCCGGGGACGTCGCCCGAGGCCGCGCCGGACTCCAGGCCCCACCATCCGGCGGGCCCCACCCGGAAGCCCGTGAGGACCTCGTCGAGGATCAGCAGCGCGCCGTGCGCGGCCGTGATGCGGCGCAGGCCCTCGTTGAAGCCGGGCGCGGGAGGCACGATCCCCATGTTCGCCGGTGCGGCCTCGGTGACGACCGCGGCGATCTCCGAGCCGCGCTCGGTGAACGCACGCTCCACGGCGTCGAGGTCGTTGTACGGCAGCACGAGCGTCTCGGCCGCGCTGGCCTCGGTCACGCCGGCCGAGCCGGGCAGAGCGAGAGTCGCGACGCCCGAGCCCGCCTCGGCGAGCAGCGAGTCGACGTGCCCGTGGTAGCAGCCCGCGAACTTGATGATCAGGTTGCGGCCCGTGAAGCCGCGCGCGAGGCGCACCGCGGTCATGGTCGCCTCGGTGCCCGTCGAGACCAGGCGGACGCGCTCGGCCGCGGGGACCCGACGACGGACCTCCTCCGCGAGGTCGACCTCGCCCAGCGTCGGGGCGCCGAACGACAGACCGCGTGCCGCGGCGTCCTGCACGGCCGCGACGACCGCAGGGTGTGCGTGGCCCAGGAGCGCGGGACCCCACGAGCACACGAGGTCCACGTACTCGCGGCCCGTGACGTCCGTGACGTACGCACCGCGCGCGCTCGCGATGAACCGGGGGTCCCCGCCGACCGAGCCGTAGGCCCGCACGGGCGAGTTCACGCCGCCGGGGATCGCGCCCTGGGCGCGCACGAACGCCTCGTGGTTGTCGTGGAGGGTGGTCGCGTGCGCCGGCGAGCCGGCGGGGTGGATCGTCATCGGTGTCACCGAATCCATTCTGCGATCTCGAGGGCCCAGTAGGTCAGGATGATGTCGGCGCCCGCGCGCTTGATGCCGAGCACGGACTCCAGGACGGCGCCGCGCCGGTCGATCCAGCCGTTCGCGGCCGCCGCCTCGATCATCGCGTACTCGCCCGAGACCTGGTAGGCGGCGACGGGGACGTCGCTGCGCTCGGCCACGGCAGCGAGCACGTCGAGGTACGAGCCCGCGGGCTTGACCATGACCATGTCGGCGCCCTCGGCGAGGTCGAGGTCCGCTTCGCGCAGGCCCTCGCGGAAGTTCGCGGAGTCCATCTGGTAGGTCCGACGATCGCCCTGGAGCGTCGAGTCGACGGCCTCGCGGAACGGTCCGTAGAAAGCGCTCGCGTACTTGGCGCTGTACGCCAGGATGCTCACGCCCGTGTGCCCGGCGTCGTCGAGGGCCTCGCGGATCACGGCGACCTGGCCGTCCATCATGCCCGACGGCGCCACGACCTCCGCGCCCGCCTCGGCGAGCGCGCGGGCCATCGAGGCGTAGCGGACGAGGGTCGCGTCGTTGTCGACGACCAGGTCGCCGTCCGGGCCTGCGCTCAGGACCCCGCAGTGTCCGTGGTCGGTGAACTCGTCGAGACACAGGTCGGCCATGACGACGGGGCCCGGCCGGCCGGTGCCCGCAGCGGCGTTCCGTGCGGCGTCGCGCGCGATGCGGACGGCCCGGTTGAGGATGCCGTCGGGGGAGTCGGCCTGCGAGCCGGTCGCGTCGCGGTGCTCAGGGATTCCGAACAGCATGACGCCGCCGACCCCGGCTGCGGCGGCCTGAGCGACGGCCTGCGCGAGGCTCGCCTCGGTGTGCTGCACGATGCCGGGCATGGACCCGAGCGGCTTGGGCTCGGTCAGGCCCTCCTTGATGAACAGGGGGAGCACGAGGTCGGCGGCGTGCAGCCGCGTCTCGGCGACGAGCCGGCGCATCTGCGGGGTCGAGCGCAGGCGGCGGGGACGGATCACGGGTGGTTCCTGCCTTCTGTGGGGGATGGGTCGTCAGAGCTGGGCCGGGGTATGGCCCGGTGTGCTTCTGACAGCTGGTCGAGGGGCGGCCGGGGCGTGCTGGTGGGCTCCGGGGTCGAAGTGCCGGCGGGAGCCGCTGCGAGTGGCGGGGTGCTGGTGGGCTCCGGTGCTCCCGTGGGCCTTAGGCTTGCGCCGAGGGATTCGTTGTCAGAACTGAACCGGGGGATACCCCGGTGTGCTTCTGACAACTCGGCGCCGACGCGCAGCACAGCAGCAGCCAGCGCGTCGTCGGTCGCCCTCTCGGCCACGGCGTCGACCCGCAGCCCGACCGCGTGCGCGGCCTCCGCCGTCGGCTCCCCGATCGCGACCCCCGCGACGCCAGGGTCTGCGCCGAGCTGTGTCGCGACCTCGCGCGCCACGCTGCCGGACGTCAGCACGACCACGTCGACCGCACCGCCCCGCCACGCCTCGACGACCTCCGGGGAGAGCGCGTGCGACACGGTCCGGTACGCGGTCACGACGTGGACGTCCCAGCCGCGCTCGCGCAGGCCCTCGGCCATGGTGGGCTTGGCGAGGTCGCCCTGCGGCACGAGCACGCGCCGCGGAGCGGTGGTCCCCGACGAGTTGTCAGAAGTGGCCCGGGGTTCCGCCCGGTGTGCTTCTGACAGCTGATCGGTGAGCGCATCGAACGCGGCGAGCAGACCGCGCGCCGAGTTCACGGTCGCCTCGAGGTCCACGCGGATGCCCACGGCCTCGAGCGCGCGTCGCGTCGCGGGCCCGACAGCAGCCCAGCGCGTGCCAGGACCCGTGGACCCGGCGGACCCGGACCCGGCGGAGCCTGCGGCCACCGGTGCCTCGGCCGACGCTTCCCCGGCCACCGCGGCGAGAGTCTGTCCGCGGCGCGCGGCGCTCGCGGTGAGCTCGTCGATCGCGTTGAAGCTCGTCACGACGACCCACGCGAAGGCGCCCCGCGCGAGGTCCGCGACGGCGGCGTCCATCGACGCGTTGTCCTCGATGGGGGCACGCTCGATCGCCGGGCTCACGAGCACGGTCGCGCCCTGCGCCCGCAAGAGCGCGGCGAGGGGCGCGGCTCGCTCGGGCGAGCGTGGCACCAGGACGGTGGTCCCGGTCAGCGGCCCGACGCGGCCGGAGGTGGTCGGGTCGTCAGCAGCGGGCGCCCCGTCCGGCTCGACGGCGTCGTCCGCTGGGGGAGCGTCGGTGCCCGTGGGCGAGGCAGCGTCGTCCGGCCCGACGGCGTCGCTCGCCGCGGCGGGGCGGGCGGGAGTCTCGGAGGGGGCGTCCGCGGCGGGCGTGGCCGGGCGTGCCGGCACGCCCGGCAGGTCGCGCCCGCGCTGGGGGTCGCGCAGCCGGCCCGGCATCAGTGCTGCCCCGGGCCCACGGGGGCGTCGGTCCCGCCGACCGAGAGGTCGTCGGCGCCTTCGGGGGCGCCCGTCGGCGCCGTGCCAGGGGCCCAGAGCGCGGGCGCCTCGGGCCGGGGGAGCGAGCCGCCGCCAGGGCCGGTCGCGCGCAGGGGCGCGAGCTCGGCGGCCCCACCGGCCAGGAGCGCGTCGGCGACCTCGACGCCCAGGCCGCGGGCCAGCGCGTCCGTCGTGTCGTCAGCGAGAGCCCCCTTGCCCGTCGCATCGCCCGAGCGGCCGGCCGCACCGGCGGCCGGGGGCAGCGAGACCCGAGCCGAGTGCGTGAGGACCTGCCCGCCGTCGAGCCGCGCGACGACGGCCGAGAGGTGGAGCTGGTCGTCCTCGACCACGGCGTGCGCCCCGACGGGGGCTGCGCACCCGGCCTCGAGCCGCGCGAGCAGCGCGCGCTCGGCAAGGACCGCGAGGCGGGTCGGGAGGTGGTCGAGGCCCGCGACGACCTCGGCGAGGTCGAGGGGCTGGCGCGTGCCGCCGTCGGGCAGGAGGTCGAACGACGAGAGGGGAGACAGGTCCGCCGTCCGGACCTCGACGCCCAGGGCTCCCTGTCCGGGGGCGGGGGCCATGACCCGCACGTCGATGACCTCGGAGATCGCGTCGAGCCGACCCAGGCGCGAGAGCCCCGCGTAGGCGAGCACGACCGCGTCGAGGTCCGCGTCGGGACCCAGGGCGCGCGCGAGGCGCGTGTCGACGTTGCCGCGGATGTCGAGCACGTCGAGGTCGGGGCGGACCGCGAGGAGCTGGGCCGCGCGACGCGGCGACCCGGTGCCGACCTTGGCGCCGCGCGGCAGGGTCTCGAGCGTCCAGCCGTTCCGGGCGCACAGGGCGTCGCGCGGGTTCTCGCGCTCGGGGGTCACGAGGGTCAGTCCGTCGGCCGCCGCGGTCGGCAGGTCCTTGAGCGAGTGGACGGCGACGTCGCAGCGGCCGTCGAGCAGGGCCTCGCGCAGCGCTGTCACGAACACCCCGGTGCCGCCCATCGAGGCGAGCGAACCCGAGCGGACGTCGCCCTCGGTGCGGACGCGCACGATCTCGACCGGGTGCCCGGTCAGCTGTTCGATGCGTCGTGCGACGAGTCCCGTCTGGGTCGTCGCGAGGGCGCTGCCACGGGTTCCGACACGAATGCTCACGCTCCTAGTCTCCTCTGCCCGGGGGCATTGTCGAAATGCGCGTGAACCGGTGCGGCGCCGCATTCTGCGGAAAGGCGGCACGAGTGACATCGACCTGACAGGAGGTCAGAACGAGAAGACGAATTGTCAGGACGTTTGCGAAAGGAAATGCGGACGGCATCACGTACCGTCCGCACCGCCCGAGGGTCAGAGCTGCTCGGCGCAGTCCTGGGCGTGCCCGATGATCGCCGCGAGCCCCGTGCCCGCGATCCAGCCGCCCGTGACGCCGAGCCCGTCGACGTGCGAGACCCGCTCGACGAACGCCGCGACCTCACGCCGGTAGACGGGCGTGGGCGGGGGGAGCGACCCGTTCCAGCGCGTCGACAGGTGCTCGCGCACCTTGCCGTCCAGGTCGACCCCGAGCAGCACCGAGGCGTCGCGCACGACCTGGTCGAGGGTCGGCTCGACCGTCTCGCCGATGCGCCCGTAGCTCAGGCGCACCACGTGGTTCCCCGGCCCGACGGCGTCGCTCACCCGGGCGGCCAGCCACGGCCACTTCGCGGTCGAGTGGGTCAGGGCCTTGGCCTGGACCGGGTCGTGCGCGCCGGCCCGGTGGTTCTCGTCGCGCGTCGACCAGGTGCGGGGCTTGGGCGCGACCAGCAACCCGCTGCCTCGCGGGGCAGCATCGAGCTCAGGGGCCTCCAGCAGGAGCGTCACGAGGCGGATGTCCGCGCCGGGCTCGGGGTCCGGGACCGGGTCGGCCGTGCGGCCCGCGAGCGGAGACACCAGGTCCACGACCGCGGGGGTCGTGACCAGGAGCCGCGGCGCCCGGAAGGTCACCGGGCCACGAGGGCCCTCGGTCTGGACGCTCCACCCCTCGTCGCCGTCGCGGTCCAGGCCGACCACCTCGTGGCGGACGAGCAGCACCCCGGCCGGGCCGGTCCCTGCGGCGGGAGCGGCGCCGTCGGGCACGTCGTCCGTGACGGCGAGCGTGAGCTCCTCGACCAGGCGGTGCATGCCGCCCTCGATGCCGCGCACCGCGGAGCCCGCCGGTGCCTGCGCGCGCATCGCGGCGACCGCACGGGTCAGCGAGCCCTCGCGGGAGTACGCCTCGCGCAGGCCCGGGGCCACGGCGTCGACGTCGAGACGTTCGAGCGGCGCCGAGTGGACGCCCGCCGCGACCGGGGCCACGAGACGCTCCGCGACACGGCGCCCCAGGCGAGAGCGCGCGAACGTCTCGAGGTTCTCCTCGTCGACCCACCGACGCGGCTTGATCCGGTCCATGCCCGCACGCAGCGCGCCGGGCCAGCCGACCGCGCGGCGCACGTCGGCCGCGAACGGGTGCGCGGGGATGCCCATGATCCCGGCCTTCGGCAGCGGGAACGCGCGGCTCGCGGCGTAGCCCCACGCGCTGATCGGGGCGGGCTCGACGACCGTCAGTCCCAGGGCCGTGACCAGGTCGCCCACAGCCGACCCGCGGGCCGCGAACGACTCGGCGCCCACGTCGACCGACAGGCCCGTCGAGCCCAGCTTGTCGCCGTGCACGGGTCCGCCCGGACGGTCTGCCGCCTCGAGGACGAGGACGCGCAGTCCGCGGCGGCGCAGGGCGCGCGCGGCGGTCAGGCCGGCGATGCCCGCGCCGACGACCACGGCGTCGAACGTGGAGGAGGAGGGGCCGGACGATCCATCAGCAGCGGGGTGCACACGTCCAGTGTGCCCCCGCCGCGAGGGTGTGTCAGACCAGGCGTCGCACCGGGGTCACGCCTGGTCCGACACGTTCCGGACGGAATGGACGAGCTCGACGACCCGGGTCAGGACCGTCGGGTCGGTCTCGGGCGGCACGCCGTGCCCGAGGTTCACCACGTGGCCCGGCGCAGCGCTCCCACGGCGCAGGACGTCGAGGACGTGCGCCTCGAGCACGGGCCACGGCGCGGCCAGCAGGGCCGGGTCGATGTTGCCCTGGACCGGCACGTACCCCCCGAGCGTCGCCGCGGCCTCGTCGAGCGGGGTGCGGTAGTCCACGCCCACGGTCGGGTGCGTCACCCCGGCCTCGGTGAGCGCGTCACGCATGGCCCCCAGCAGGTGCCCGGTGCCCGTCCCGAAGTGGATCGCGGGCACCCCCAGGTCGCTGACCTGCGACAGCGCGACCGTGCTGCCCGGCTTGGCGCCCGCGAGGTAGTCCTCGAGCGACAGGCTGCCGGCCCACGAGTCGAACAGCTGGGCCGCGCTGGCCCCGGCCAGGACCTGTGCGCGCAGGAACGCGCCCGTGATCTGCGCGGTCCACGCCGTCAGCCGGGCCCAGGACTCGGGGTCCGCGTGCATCAGCGTGCGTGCCGCGAGGTGGTCGCGCGACGGGCGTCCCTCGACCAGGTAGGCCGCGAGCGTGAACGGTGCGCCCGCGAAGCCGATCAGCGGCGTCGACCCGAGCGCCGCGACCGTGAGCGCGACGGCCTCCGTCACGGGCGCGAGCGACTCCGGGGTGAGCTCGTGCTCGACGAGGCGCGCGACGTCGTCGGGCGTCCGGTAGGCCTGGCCCATGACCGGGCCGACCCCCGGGACGATGTCCACGTCGACGCCCGCGAGCTTGAGCGGGATGACGATGTCCGAGAAGAAGATCCCCGCGTCCACGCCGTGGCGGCGCACGGGCTGGAGCGTGATCTCGCTCGCCAGGTCCGGGCGCAGGCACGAGTCGAGCATGCCGATGCCCTGGCGCAGCTCGCGGTACTCGGGCAGGGACCGGCCGGCCTGCCGCATGAACCACACGGGTGTGGTTTCCGGGCGGTCGCCGCGCAAAGCGCGCACGAGGGGAGAATTCGTCGTCCGGCCGTCGACGAGAGGGTGGTTGTCTGAAAGCGCGGTGAACGTCACAAGAACCGATTCTGCCGTGCGCGGGGAGGAATGATTCAATCGGAGCACTGTGGTTCTCCTGTCGATGACTGCAAGTCACCACGAGCTGGACATGTCCACCCTCGAGCTCCTCTCCACCGGAGCCGCGTCGGTCGGACGGGCCGCCGTCGAGACCTGCGAAGCGATCACCGGTGCCGTCGTCGTCGCGACGTGCAACCGGTTCGAGGTGTACCTGGACGTCGACTCCCCGGTGGACGGGCGGGGTGTGCAGCACGCGTCGCACGAGGTCGCGCGGCTCGTCGCCGCGGCGTCGGGGGTCGCGGAGGACGTGGCGGTGGGGGCGTTCGCGACCCGCACCGGGCCCGACGTCGCCGCTCATCTCTTCGAGGTCGCCGCCGGTCTGGACTCGATGGTCGTGGGCGAGCGAGAGATCGCCGGGCAGGTCAAGCGCGCGCTCGAGGAGGCCCGCGAGGGCGGTGCGACGTCGTCCACGCTCGAGCTCCTGTTCCAGACCGCGTCCCGGACGTCCAAGCGGATCAGCAACGAGACGACGCTCGGGGGCAACGGCCGGTCGGTCGTGTCGCTGGGGCTCGACCTCGCGAGCGCCGAGCTCCCGCCGTGGCGCCAGGTCCGCACGGTGCTCATCGGGACGGGCTCGTACGCCGGCGCGTCGCTCGCCGCGCTGCGGGCGCGAGGCTGCGAGGACGTGCGCGTGTACTCGGGGTCGGGCCGCGCCGAGCAGTTCGCGGCCGACCGGGGCGCGGTCGCTGTGACAGACCTCGTGGCGGCCCTCGAGGACGCGGACCTCGTGGTCTCGTGCAGCGGGGCGCGGGGACGGGCGGCTGCCGGCGGGGGCGGTAGCGCGGCGGCTGGTGCTGGTGCGCCGAGGGTGACCGGTTGTGGCGCCGAGGGTGACGCCGGGCCCGCCGAGGGGGACGAACCGACCGCCGAGGCCGACGCCGTGCGTGTCGCCGGTGACGCGCTGGGCCACGTGCTCGACGCCGCCGCGCTCGTCCGTGCCCGGTCCCGTGCTGCGGAGGCCGCGGGAGACGAGGCACCGCACCGGCCCATGGTGGTCCTCGACCTGGCGCTGCACCGCGACGTCGACCCGCGCGTCGCGGACGTCGACGGTGTCCTGCTCTACGACCTGGCCTCCCTCAAGGCGCACTCTCCCGCGCTCGGGTCGCTCGTCGTCGGGCAGGCACGACGGATCGTCGACCGGGCCACGCAGGACTTCGAGGAGACGCGCCTGGGGCGTGCGGCCGACACGGCCGTCGTGGAGCTGCTCGACGACGCCGACCGGCGGATCGCGGCCGAGGTCGCCGAGCGCGTGGCCGAGCGCCGCGCCGCAGGGACCGAGGTCGACGACACCGAGACCGAGGCGCTCACCCGCTCGGTGCGTCGCCGCGTGCATGCCGACCTGCACGACGCGATCGTCGCTGCGCGGGCCTCGGCGCTCGCCACGGCCCAGGCCGAGGCCTCGGCCGTGGTGGCCGACGCGGAGGAGGCGCTCCGCGGCGCCGGGACCAACGGGCTCGACATCGAGGCGTGCGCGGGGCGCTGACCCCCTTCGCGGTGCCGAGCACGAGGTTGCGGTCGTTCTGGTGCGGTTGTCGACCCCAACCCCGTGCTCGACCGATCGCCACCCCGTGCTCGACCGAGCGACGGTCGGCGTCAGGCCGCGAGCTCGCCCGTCGCCGCCAACCGCTCCAGGACGATCCGGCCGGCAGGGGGTACCCGGTGAGCGTCCCGGGCGCCGACCCACGCGAGCTCGTGGACCTCGGCACGAGGCGCCGGCTCGGGGGACCCGGGCAACAGGTCGGCGTACAGGCAGCGCATCCGCACGAGCCGTCCGTCGAGCCCGTGGCCGGGCGCCTCGGCGACGAGGCCGGGCCTCACCGTGGCGGGGTCCAGCAGCACGCCGAGCTCCTCCTCGATCTCCCGGACCAGGGCCTGCGCGTCGCTCTCGCCGGGGTCGAGCTTGCCGCCCGGCATGAAGAACAGGTCGTTGTCCCGGCTGCGGACCACGAGCAGCCTCCCGTCCACGAGGTGGATCCAACCGACGGTCTTCAGGGGTTCGGTGAGGGGAGCGGGGGAGGTCACGGGCCCATCCTGTCATCCGGCGCGTCGCCGTCGGCGGTCGGGTCGGTCACCGTCGGCGGTCCGGTCCGCGAGAGCAGATGCACCGAACTCGCCGATAGTTCCGTTTCAGAACGAAAGTCGATACTGTGCCGATCGCGGTCGGGGGCATCAGGGCGTCGGCCGCGACGACAGGTCACGCGCGGCTCCGTCCGCCCGATCGGACGGAGAGCTCGATGGGATTCATCAAGGCCTTTGCTGGTGCCCTCGGTGGCACGCTCGCGGACCAGTGGAAGGACTTCCTGACGCCGCCGACGAACCTTGCGCCCACCGCGGCACTCTTCCCGGCCGTCGCGCAGGGACAGAACGCGGGGCGCGGGGCCAACACCAAGGGCTCTGCCAACATCATCACGAACGGCAGCCGGTTCGTCGTGCCCGAGGGGTTCGGGCTCCTGACGTTCCAGGACGGCGCGCTCACGGGCTTCGTGGCCGAGCCGGGTGGTTACCTGTTCACGTCCGACGACCAGAACTCCCAGTCGATCTTCGCCGACAACGGCTTCCTGAGCCCGCTGATCAAGACCACCTGGGAGCGCTTCAAGTTCGGCGGTCAGCCCGGGTCGCAGCAGCTCGGGTTCTACGTGAATCTCAAGGAGCTGCCGAACAACCGGTTCGGTACGCAGTCGGAGATCTACTGGGACGACGCGTACCTCGGAGCCCAGGTGGGTGCCGTGACGCGTGGCACCTACACGCTGCGCATCGTCGACCCGATCCTCTTCGTCAAGCAGTTCGTGCCGCTCACCTACCTCGGCGCGGACGCGAAGACGTTCGACTTCTCCGACCTCGACAACGACGCCGCGAGCCAGCTCTTCACCGAGGTCGTCGGATCTCTCGCGGCCGCCTTCTCGAGCTATACCAACGACCCGGACAAGGGCAACCGGATCACCCGGATCCAGAGCGACTCGGTCGGGTTCGCGCAGTCGTTGGCGGGTGCGGTCGAGGAGGGCTACCAGTGGACGTCCTACCGCGGTCTGTCGATCGTCAAGGTCGCGCTCGCCGCGATCGAGTACGACGACGACACGCGGGCCCTGCTGAGCGACGTCAAGAAGGCTGACGCGCTCGCAGGGGCTCGCGGGAACTCGTTCCTCCAGCAGGCCGCCGCGCGCGGCATCCAGGCTGCGGGCGAGAACCCGGGCGGAGCCGGTGGCGGTGCCAACATGGCGATCCTCGGCATGGGGATGAACGCCGCAGGCGGTGCGATGGCCGGTCTGCAGCAGCCCGTCGTCCCCCTCCAGCAGGTTCCCGCACCGGTCGCCACGGCGGCACCCGCGGCACCACCCGCCGCCGAGGACCCGGTCGCGAAGCTCACCCAGCTCAAGGCGATGCTCGACCAGGGACTCATCACCCAGGCGGACTACGACGCCGCCAAGGCCAAGGTCCTCGGGTTCTGAGGCGCCGACGATGACTGTCCACGAGCCGGAGGCGGTCTCTCCGTCGTCGGGCCCGCCGCCTGTCGCCCCGCCGCCCGTCGCCCCGCCCGGGGCGGCCCCGGCTCAGCCCGCGGCGGCCCCGCGGCAGCCCGCACCCCTGGACGGCGGGCCCGCCGTCGTCCGGACCGACACCGGGGCCAGCGACGGTCTCGTCAAGTGCTCACGGTGCGGGGCGACCGAGATCTCGCTCAACGTCGCGACCGGGAACCTGCGGTGCGGATTCTGCCGGTACGAGTGGGCGGGCGCGCAGACCATCGCGGATCTCGGTCTCGACGGAGACATCGGCGCTCTGCGCGGGGTCGTGGTCGGGTCCGGGACCGCGGCGATCGTCCCGGGGACCGACGAGGTCCTCACGTTCCGCTGCTCGGCGTGCGGCGCGGACGTCGTCGTCGACACCGCGCACGGCACCCAGGCGCGCTGCCACTGGTGCCGCAACACGCTGTCGGTCAACCAGCAGGTGCCCAACGGCGCGGTACCCGACGTCGTGCTGCCGTTCCGGCTGGCCAAGGACGAGGCGATCACGCGCATCCGGGAGTTCGTCGGCAAGCGCCGCTTCTACGCCCACCCGACGTTCCGGGCCGAGTTCGTCCCGGAGAGCGTCGTCGGGGTCTACATGCCGTACCTCGTCGCGGACCTCAACACCAAGGCCCGGCTGTCGGGTCAGGGGGAGCGCCTCGTGCGGTCCTACACCGTGAAGGTCAGGGGGGCCGACGGCGAGGAGCGCGACGAGCGGCGCTACGACGCCGACCTCTACGACGTCGTGCGCGAGTTCGACCTGCACGTCGACGACCTCACGATCGAGTCCTCGGCGGACCGGCGCGACCACGGCGTGAGTGACCGGACGAACAACGTCATCAACTCGATCCTGCCTTTCGACGTCGAGAACGCGGTGCGCTACGACTCCAACTACCTCTCGGGGTTCACCGCGGAGCGGCGCGACACCGACATCGACGACGTGCGGGGGCCTGCGGTCGCGCAGACCAAGGAGATCGCCCGGTTCCGCGCCCTGGACATGATCGAGGCCTATGACCGCGGTCTCCGGTGGGACCACCAGCAGCTCGAGGTCGTGGGGCAACGGTGGGTCGCCGCCTACCTGCCGGTGTGGCTGTACTCGTACCACGAGGTCCGTAAGAACGGGAGCTCGCTCCTGCACTACGTCGCGGTCAACGGCCGGACGGGCGAGACCATGGGTTCCGTCCCGGTCAACCGCCGCCGCCTGTTCGCGGTGTCCTTCGCCGTCGAGGCCGTGGCGGCCGTGGCAGCCCTCCTCGTCATGATCGGGACCTGATGCGCGCGCTCGCCCTGGATGCCCTCACGGTGGTCGCCGAGTCCTCGTCCGGTGAGGAAGGGGCCTTGAAGCTCGTCGTCGTGGCTCTGCTGCTGCTCGCCGGCCCGCTCTTCTACTGGGTGACGTGGCGCCGCTACCGCAACGCCGGCGAGCGTCACGACCACCGGAGGGACACCCGGTCCGAGGTTCACGGCGTCCGCGGCTCGGACGTCCACGTGCGCCGGCTCGTCGGTCGGACGAACAGCCGGATGTCGGGCGCGAACCACCGGTCGTAGCCGTCGCGAGGGCTCCCGAGCGGGCGGCAGGTCTGGGCCCGCGAGCGGGTCGGTCACCGTCGGCGGCCGGGCTCGTCACCGTCGGCGCGGTGGCGCGTCACCCCCGGCGTCCCCCCGCTACCGTGGGCGGATGCGACTCGGAGTGCTCGACATCGGTTCCAACACCGTCCACATGCTCGTCGTGGACGCAGTGCGCGGCGCCCGGCCCGACCCGGCCGCGTCGGGCCGTTCGGTCGTCCGCCTCATGCGCTACCTCCTGCCCGACGGCTCCATCTCGGCCGAGGGCGTCGAGGCCCTGCTCGAGGCGGCCGACAAGGCGGCGGCGCTGGCCCGCGAGTACGAGGTCGACGAGTCTCTCGCTCTCGCGACGTCCGCGCTGCGCGAGGCGACCAACGGTCCCGAGGTGCTCGCGGCGATCGAGGAGCGTGTCGGGGTCCCGATCGAGGTCCTCTCCGGCCCCGAGGAGGCGCGGCTGACGTTCCTCGCGGCGAGGCGCTGGCACGGGTGGGCGTCGGGCCGGCTCATGGTCCTGGACATCGGTGGCGGCTCGCTCGAGATCGCGTCGGGGCTCGACGAGGAGCCCGACGTCGCGGTCTCGGTCCCTCTGGGGGCCGGCCGGATGACGATCGAGCACCTCCCGGACGACCCGCCCACGGCGCACCAGGTCGCGGCGCTGCGCACCCACGTGCGCGGGGTGCTCGCCGAGGCGCTCGGCGAGATCAAGGCGCTGCCGCGTCCCGACCACGTGGTCGCGACCTCCAAGACGTTCCGGTCGCTCGCGCGGCTCGCGGGCATGAAGGTCGCGGTCGTGGGACCGGAGGAGCGGTGGCGCATGGAGCGTTCCCAGCTGTCCGACTGGGTGCCTCGCCTCGCGCGCATCCCGGCCGCGGGTCGCACCGAGCTGCCGGGGATCACGGCCGAGCGGACCTATCAGATCGTCGCGGGCGGCGTGGTCGCGGAGGAGACCATGAAGGCGCTGCGCGTCGCGGAGGTCGAGATCTGTCCGTGGGCGCTGCGCGAGGGCGCGATCCTGCGTCGGCTCGACCAGATCTGACGGCCTGCCCCGGTCCCCCGCGTCAGACGCCCAGGACCGGGGCTCGACCAGATCTGACGGCCTGCCCCGGTCCCCCGCGTCAGACGCCCAGGACCGCCTCGACGTCGCCCGCGGCGATCGCGTCGAGGAGCGCCTGGTGGTCCTGGGCGTTCTGGTCGGCGTAGCGGCGGGCGAACTCGGTGAACGAGTGGTCCGCGACGTCGCCCTTGCCGAGGTAGGCGCTGATCGCGAGGGCGTCGCCCGAGCGGGCGTGCCCGCGCGCGAGGACCCACGCGCACATCTGGGCGTAGGTGGCCATCGCGACCGGGAGCATGGTCTCGATGTCCGCCGAGACCTTCCAGTCCCAGAGCTGGCGGAAGTAGTAGTCGTGGGGGCGGTCGTCGGCCCCGTGCACGGTGTTCCACCCGAGGAGCGCGTCGCTCGTCGCCTGCAGGAGGCGTTGCCCCTCGACCACGCGCCGCCCGTTCTCCGGGTAGGGGCTCGCCGAGGTGTAGGGCTCGAGGACCGACGGCTCGGCCTCCTTGACCTGCAGGAACAAGGGATCGTCGTTGTCCCGGCCCACGAGCAGCGCGACCCAGCAGCGCGTCCCGACGCTCCCGACCCCGACCACGCGCCGCGCCAGGTCGACGAGGCGGTAGCGCTCGAGCAGGATGCGCCGGGCCCCCGTGAGCGAGTCGCCGTAGGTCGCGAGGGCCGTGGTCACGACCCCGAGGAGACGCGCCCGCTCGGCGTCGTCGAACAGGTCGCGCACCGGGACGAGCAGGGGAGGGTCGCTCACGAACCGCAGCTCGCCGTCGTCGTGCACGGTGGTGAGCCGACGTCGGGCCCTCTGCCGGTCCTTGGTCCGCGCCTTGCGCAGGGCCTTGCGGAGGTTGTCGATGACGACGGGCGGGACCGATCCTTGCCACCGCTCGACGATCTCGTCGCCGCGGAGCTGCACGTGCCACAGGTCGAGGTGGCCCAGGTCGGCGAACGTGCGGAGCGTCTGCCGGTACCCGCGCGCCGCGGCCAGCGTGATCCGCTCGCGCTCCTGGGCCGACATGCCGCGGTGACGGCCGGCGATCTCGAGGCTCGCGACGAGCCGCTGGAGGTCCCACTCGAAGGGGCCTCGGTGCGTCTCGTCGAAGTCGTTGATGTCGAACACCAGGGCGCGCTCGGGCGAGGCGAACCCGCCGAAGTTCGCGAGGTGCGCGTCTCCGCAGAGCTGGACGGTCAGGTCGGTGCGCGGCCCGGTGCCGAGGTCGGCCGCCATGACCGCGGCCGCCCCCCGGTAGAACGAGAAGGGGATCGCGGCCATGCGTCCCATGCGGATCGGGACGAGCGACGCGACGCGGCTCGCGTTCTGGGCCTGGAGGATGGCGACGGGGTCGCGACGGTCTGCCGGCGGCGTCCAGGCGGCGGTCGAGCGACGAGGGAGGAGCGTGCGTGCGGCACGTCCCTGCTCCTTGCGGCGCTCGGGCGAGGGCGTCCCGCGCAACGGTGCGCGGTCAGGGTGCTGGTCCGTGGTCTGGGGCATCGTCGCTCCTCGGGTCCGTGGGCGGGAGGGCGCCCTCGCTCATCATGGCGCGCGCGGTCACGGCGGGCGCGGCGGAAGGGGCGCGGCGTGACGTCGCCTCGGTGGACATTCCCGGCACCTCGCGCGGGCCTGTCACCGGAAGCGCTCCCAGCCCTCTTTCTGGGGGGCGCTGCTCCGCGCTCCCCACCTTTCTTCGAGAGGGAAACGCCCATGACCACCCACGAGATCACGCAGGACGTCGTCCTCGACGCCCTCACGCAGGCCGTGACCGGCCGCGTCCTGCCCGGCAACGCCGCCGAGGCCCGGCTCGCGGGCATGAACGTCGCTGTCGAGCACCGTCCCGACTACGTCGTCCATGCCGCGTCCGCTGCCGACGTCCAGGCGACCGTGCGCGTCGCCAAGCAGTTCGGTCTGCCGGTCGCGGTCTTCAGCACCGGCCACGGGTTCCCCCGCGGGATCGAGGGCGGTATCGCTCTCACGACCGCGGGCCTGCGGGGCATCGAGGTCGACGAGTCCGCGCGCACCGCCCGCGTGGCCGCGGGCAACCGGTTGCAGGACGTGCTCGACGCCGTCACGCCCCTCGGGCTGGCCGCCGTCACCGGGTCGTCGCCCGACGTGGGAGTCGTCGGCTTCCTGCTGGGCGGCGGGATGAGCCCGCTGGCCCGCGAGGTGGGTTTCGGGTCGAACTACCTGCTCGCGGCGGACGTCGTGACGGGAGACGGCGACCTGCTCCACGTCGACGCCGACCACCACCCCGAGGTGCTGCGGGCCCTGCGCGGCGGCAAGTGGGGCCTGGGGATCATCACCTCGGTGACGATCAGGCTCCTTCCCCTCGCGACCATCACCGGGGGCAGCTTCTTCGCGGTCGGTGACGACGCGGCGACCATGTTCCGCGCCTACGCCGACTGGGTCGCGACCGCCCCCTCGGACATCACGACATCGATCGCGCTGCTGCGTCTGCCCCCGCTCGAGTTCCTGCCCGAGCCCCTGCGGGGTCAGTACGTCGCGAACGTCAGGGTCGCCTCGACCCGCCCTCTCGCGGAGGTGGCCGAGGCCATCGCCCCTCTGCGTGACGCGGCACCGGTCATCCTGGACTCGATCGGCGAGATGCCGTACGCGGCGATCGGAGCGGTCCACCAGGACCCCACCGACCCCATGCCCGTGCTCGACGGCTCGACCCTGCTGCACACGTTCGCGCCGCAGACCGCGGAGGCGCTCCTCGCCGTCGCAGGTCCGCAGTCGACCGCGCCGCTGATGATGGCCGAGATCCGCCACCTGGGCGGGGCGCTCGGCGACGGTGAGCACGGCCCCGACAGCGTGACGGGCCGCGACGCGGCCTTCTCGCTCTTCGTGATCGGTCTCCCCGTCCCCGAGCTCTTCGAGACGGCCGTGCCGGCCGCGATCCGCGGTCTGCTCGAGGCGGTGCAGCCGTGGTCGCTCGGTCGTACCCAGGCGAACTTCGCCGGGGCCGTGAGCGAGGCCGCCATGCTCGACCTGTGGTCGCCCGCCGACCAGGCGCACCTCGCGACCGTGCGTCGTGACCTGGACCCCGACGGCCGGTTCGTCATGCCTGCGTGAGGTGCCTGCCCTGCCGTCCTCGCCCCGGCCCGGGGCGAGACGGTGGGAGGGCGTGCGGCGCCGTCGGGCCGTGGCGTCCGGTGCCCCAGGGGACTACTTCGACGGCGTGATGGTGCCGGGGAACTGCTTGAGGTCCCCGCCGCCGCCCGCGCCCTGGTTGATGGAGAAGAGCATCTCGACGAGCGAGCCGTCCGAGCGAGGGCCACGAGCCAGGCTCGCAGCGTAGTCGAAGGTGCTGACGGGCTTGCCGTCGTAGTCGAGCGCCAAGGCGGAGACCTGGTTGACCCCGATGCTGTCCTTGCTGTACTCGACTGCGTTCGCGTGGAGCGTCGCCATCTGACGCTCGGTGAGCGTGAGCCGCAGGACGTCTCCCTCCTTGACCGTGCCGCCCGCGTCGAGGCCGGAGAACTCGCTCTGGTTGAAGAGCTGGGTGGACATCTGGTCGGCCTCGACCGTGTACGTGTAGGTGCGGCCCGCGGTGTTCTCGGTCCCGTCCGGGTTGAAGGCCTGCGAGAAGAACGCATCGCTGCGGCCCCCGTAGCTCAGCGTGGTCTGCTGGTCGGCCGACCCGTCCGGGTAGGTCGTGACCACGGCGGAGCCGGAGTTCTCGCCGAGGTCCCACGACGCGCCGCCCACGGGCGTCTCGACGTCGAGCGACGTCGTGGACTTGTAGTCGATCTTCTCGATCGTCGTGAGTCCCGAGACACCGGTCGACGCGTCCTGCGGGATCTCGCCCGTGAGGAGGTAGGTGTCGTACGCGGCCCTGCCCTCGGGCGTCGAGAGGTCCAGCTCGGCGCTGCGGAGCGACGCGCCGTCGAGCGAGGTCGTGTTGCCCAGCAGGACCTTGACGGCCTCGAAGTCCACGCCGAGCCCGCCGTAGTTGCTCAGCGCGTCCGTGGGTCCGGACGTGATGCGTACCGTGTCGTCCCCCGTCTTCTCGATCACGCTGCTCACGCCCGCGGACTCCTCGAGGCCCGACTTCATGGCGATGTGCCGGAACGAGGCCTCGAGCTCGGTGCCCGTGTAGCTCCCGCTGTCCATGGTGACGCTCGAGCCGGTCGGCATGGTCGAGGGGTCGAACGGGTTGACGGCACCCGGGTCGGTGACCTTCGCGTCGTCAGGGACCTTGACCGCGTACTCCGAGGTGACCCCGGTCGTGTAGCTGCCGCTCACGCCGTTGCCGCCCTTGTCGAAACCGCCCTCGACGCCCACCGAGACGTCGGACCTGGTCGTCCAGGTGGTGAACCCGTCCTCGCTCTTCTCGCCCGACGTGAGCTCGGCAGCGCCGGTCAGACCGAACGTCACCTTGGAGCCGTTCGTGGTCTGGAACCAGTTCTCGAGCGTGCCCGAGCCGGAGACCGTGGTCTCCCCGGTCGTCGGGTCGTACGTCACGCCCCCTGAGACCGACCCGCCGCTGCCCTCGGTCGCGGGCGAACCGAGCGAGCCGTTGTCCGTGCCTGACTCCTGGGTCCCCTTGAGCGTGACGGTCGGGCCGCCGGGAGACTCTGCGTCGTCGACCCCTGAGGAGGAGCCTGCGCCGGCGCCGGGGCCACCCGAGCCGGCTCCGCCGCCGGAACCTCCGCCTGTCGCACCCGACGACCCGGTGTCCGCCGCGCTCGTGGTCTCCTGGTCGTCGGCGTTGCGCCGCAGGGTCGTCGCTGCGTCCCGCAGGGACTGGGCGGTCTGCGTCAGGAGCGGCTCCAGCCGGCCGTCCCACTGTCCGCGCTCCTGGTCGGCGTCGGGTCCGTACCAGGGCACCGAGTGGAACGAGCCGCGGACCTTCGAGCGCGCCTGGTCGAGGACGCCGGCCCCGCCGTCGAGGCTCGTGGCGAGGTCGCGCAGTGCTGCGACGTCGGCGCCGTACATGACCACGGGCGAACCTCTTTCAACCGGCAGGGAGTCCTGGACGAGGACACGCTACGTGACCGCGCCGGATCGCAACATGGGGAGGAGTCCCCAGGTGGGGCCCCGTCGCAGGTCAGCCGACGACGCGCACGCTCCCGGGCAGCCGTCCGTCGTCGCTGATCCTCGACAGGTGGTCGAGGACCACGCTGTTGTCGGTCGTCTGCCCCAGGAGCCCTCCGACGACGGCGTCGTAGGGCTTGCGGGTGGGGTCCTGGCCGTACGCTCCGTCCATGACGATCGAGGCGAGCGGGTCGTTCATGTCGACGACCTGGGTGGCGCCGTTGTAGCCCGTCATGAGCTTGCCGAAGGCCTGGTCCGCCAGGGCGCGCTCGTCGTGGCCGTCGAGCGTGATCTGCAGCGTCTGGCCGGCTTCCGCGCGGCCCCCGGAGGCGTCGAGGTAGCCGTTGTTGATGATCCCCGCGGTGTTCTTGTCGAGGTCGATCGAGACGGTGAGGCGCGAGGCCGACGGGTCCTCGACCCCGTTCGCGTCCATCGCACGCTCGTACTCCATGCGTCGTGAGTCGTCGTCGAACGCCACCTGCCCGGACCACGAGACCGAGCCGTCGGGTCGGGTCACCGCGACGCTGTCACCGACCGACGCGACGTGCTCCTTCGACATCTCGTGACCGAACAGGGTGAGGTCTGCGCTCGACCCGCTGGTCCCGCTCCAGCGGGAGACCAGGGCCGACTCGGAGACGCCCGGACCGTCCTGCGACGGCAGCTCCCCGCCCGCGAGGTAGCGCGCGTAGGCGGCGGACCCCTCGGGGGTCGAGACGTCGAGCACCGCGGTCTGCATCGCGCCGGTCTCGTGGGAGCCGGTGCTGCCCACCATGGCCTTGATGACGTCGAGGTCGAGCCCCACGGCCCCCGAGCGGTCGAGGCTGCTCGTCGGGCCCGTCGTGACGCGGACGTGGTTCTCGTCCAGCCGCTCGACCGCCTTGCTCATCCCCTCCGAGGTCCCGATCGACTCCTCGTAGGCGAAGATCTCGAACGAGCCCGCGAAGTCGGAGCTCGTGAAGTTCTTGCTGTCGAGCGTCACGCTGCCGCCGACCGGGATGCTCCGGGGGTCGGTCGGGGAGACGCCGCGCGGATCGAACGCGGGATCGCCGGCGACGGCGTCGGGGACCGTGGTCTCGAAGGCCATCTCGTACCCGTTCCCGTAGGAGACCGAGGCGCCGACGTGCTCGACCTCGGCCCCGCCGGAGACCGTGAGCGACCCCTTCTGGGAGCCGGCGTAGGTCGTGAAGCCGTCCTCGGAGTGCATGGTGCGGGTGATCTCGGCGGCCCCTGACGCGCCGAACTCGAGGGTCGCGCCCTTGACGGCGAGCGCCGACGAGAGACCACCGCCCGCGCCGACGGTGGTCGTGCCCGTCTCCGGGTCGTACGACGCGTCGAACGAGCCGCTCGTGGTGTTGGTGATCGTGGCAGGGGTCCTGATCGAGCCGTCGGGGTTGCGGACGGCGTCGTCCTGCGCGTTCTCGGCTTCCAGCGAGAACGAGAAGCCGGGTCGGCCGGGCGCGGTCCCCGGCGCGGCCCCGGTCGTCGGCGTGGTCGGCGGGGACGAGCCTGGGCGCCCGCTCGAGGTGCCGCCCCCGTCGGCGCTGCTCGTGCGCTCCTGGTCGTCGGCGTCGGCGCGCAGGCGCCGTGCCGCCTCGCGGAGCGAGGTCGACGTCCTGGTGAGCGCGGGTTCGAGCTGGTGCCGCCAGTCGGCCCGGTACTTCTCGGCGCCAGGACCGTGCCACGGGACGGATCCCAGCTTGCCGCGGATGCCCATCCGTGAGCCGTCGAGCTCTTCGGCCCCGGCATCGAACGTGGTGGCTAGGTCACGAAGTGCAGCGACATCTGCGCCGTAGAACGTCAAGATCTTCCCCCTGGTCCAGATCGCTGCACCGCGCAGCGGGCATCATCCTAGGGGCCTGCGAGTCGCTGCCCCGGCAGCACTGCCGCGCGAACCGTGTCGTGCCGAGAAGTGAGCAGATGCCCCCTGATCCGACGGGATCAGGGGCATCTGCTCACTTCTCGGCGGGCTCCGAGTAGGTCAGACGACCCGCGCACCTGGCTCGGCCGCGACTCGTTCCACAGCCGGTCGAGCGCCGTCACCACATAGGTGTAGCGGCTTCCGGTGAGCGCGGTCTCGTCCACCCAGTCCTGCACGACCCGTCCCCGGCGTGCGGCTGTGTCGCGACGAGGTGCGCGGCGTTCTCGATGTCGATGCTGCTGGCCCGCCCTCGACGCGGTAGATCGCGAACGACGTCGCCCGGGTCCGCGGCGGCCCCCGCGTCGGTCCAGTGCACGCGGACGCCCTCGTGGACCCGACCGGCCCTGCGAGGACCGGGATCGCGCAGCGGTGCGACCCCGAGCCGAGGCATCGCGGGCACGAGCGCCGGGTGGCGGTAGTGGTCCTCGAGCACCCGGGTCATGGAGCCCTGCGGGTCGGCGGGGACGTGCTTGGCCGAGAAGTAGACGTTGCCCAGCACGGGCGCGACCTCGGCGTCGACCTGCTGCGTGAAGGTCAGGTGGTTCGACATCTCGGCGGGGTCGGTGAAGACGCCCGACGTGACCTTGTAGAGCGCCTCGCCCACGAAGAGCTGCGTGCCGGACTGCGCCGCGACCTCGGCCCACCACGGCACGAGCTTCGCGTAGTCCGCGACGGCGAGCCCGATCTGCCAGTAGATCTGCGGGTTGATGTAGTCGAGCCAGCCCTCGGTGACCCACTTGCGGGTGTCGGCGAACTGCATGTCGTAGGACTGGGAGCCGCTCGTGGCCGAGCCGCGCGGGTCCGTCGAGGCGTTCCGCCAGATCCCGAACGGGCTGATCCCGAACTTGACCCACGGCTTGACCTGCTTGATGCGCTGCGAGATGGACTGCACGAACGTGTCGACGTTGTGGCGGCGCCAGTCCTCGACGGTCGCGAAGCCCGCGCCGTGCGTCGCGTAGGTCTGGGCGTCGGGGATGGTCTGCCCCGCGACCGCGTAGGGGTAGAAGTAGTCGTCGAAGTGCACGCCGTCGAGGTCGTAGTTCTCGACCGAGTGCAGGATCGCGCGCTGGATGTGCTCCTGGGCCTCGGGCAGGCCCGGGTCGAAGTAGAGCTTGCCGCCGTAGGCCCACACCCACTCGGGGTGCTGGCGGGCGGGGTGCTCGGGGACGAGCTGGGCGGGGTCGGCTTGCATCGAGACGCGGTACGGGTTGTACCAGGCGTGGATCTCGATGTCGCGCTTGTGCGACTCCTCGACGACGAACGCGAGCGGGTCGTAGCCGGGGTCCTTGCCCTGGGTCCCGGTCAGGTACTGCGACCACGGCTCGTAGGGGCTGGGCCAGAACGCGTCCGCCGTGGGCCTGACCTGAACGAACACGGCGTTGAGCCGGTACTGCTGAGCGACGTCGAGCCAGTGCAGGTACTCGGCCTTCTGCTGTTCCGCGCTCAGGCCCGCGGCCGAGGGCCAGTCGATGTTGACGACGCTCGAGATCCACATGGCGCGCAGCTCGCGCTTGCGCGGCACCGGGCCCGACGGCGCCGCTCCCGTCGTCGGGTCCGGTGCGGTCGCCGCCGTGGCGGGGGAGAAGGAGCCGATCGTCACGCTCAGCGTGCTGGCTGCGATGCCCGCGGTCGCGAGCGTGAGGAAGCCGCGGCGCCCGAGGCCGGTGCCCTCGGTCGAGGGGGTGGTGGGAGCGGGGGCGACCGCGGTCGGGTCGCTCGGGTGGTGCGTCATGTCCATGCCTCCGTTGGTACGGGTCAGATGCATGGAAGAGAATTTCACAGTTCTTATCACTTGTGAAGGATTGCGCCACGTCTATCCCGTGAGGGTCCGTCGAGAAGTGAGTTGATGCCCCTGATTCGCTCGAAACAGGGGCATCAACTCACTTCTCGCCGACGCCGTGGCAGCGTGTCGAACTTCTATAGATTTGTGACGAGAGTATGTTTCTCAGCATGGCATCGAAACCGCTCCAGGAGCCTGCGTTCCTCATCCTGTCCGCGCTCGCCGCGGGACCGCTGCACGGCTATGGCATCGCCAAGGACGTCGAGGCCAGCTCGGAGGGGCGCATCACGTTGCGCGTCGGGACGCTCTACGGGGCGATCGACCGGCTCGCCGCCGCCAGGCTCGTCGAGGTCGACCACGAGGAGGTCGTGGACTCGCGCCTGCGCCGGTACTACCGGCTCACGGCCGACGGCGGGGTGCGGCTCGAGGCCGAGGCGCTCCGGGCCGAGGCCCAGGCGCGCCGTGCCCTGGAACGGCTGGGCGCCCGGCGCAGCCCACGGACCGCGGCGCCCGGACGTGCGACGGGGGCTGCGCCGTCGGGCCTGAGCGCCGGGCCGGTGCCCGCGTGAGTGCCGCCGCCCCCGACACCGCGGGCCCCGCCGACGAGGCTCTGCCCGAGGTGCCCGTCGCACCCGTGCTCGTCCGCGACTACCGCCGCCTCCTGAGCCTCTTCCCGTTCGCCTACCGACGCGAGCACGAGGCCGAGATGCTCGGCCACCTGCTCGACGGCGCCCGCCCCGGCCAGTCTCGCCCGACGTCGGCCGAGCGCCGCGACCTGCTGCGCGCTGCGGCGAGGGAGTGGCTGAACCTTCTCCTCGGCGCGACGCCCGCACGCCGGCGGGACGCGGTCGCCGCGCTCGCGGTCGTGCTGCCGGTGCTGCTCGTCGTACCCGCGACCAAGTCCGTCGCACTGGCCGCCTGGATGAGCACCTACCCGGAGGCGCGCGGAGAGCTGCTGGCGATCGACCCCATGCTCGTGTCGTGGGGAGCGTGGTTCGTCGCGCTGGTCCTCCTGCTGTGCGGCGCCGACCGGGCCGGGCGGCTCCTCGGTGTCACGGCCACGCTCCTGACCACGGTGTCGCTCGGACTCCTTGCCTGGCAGGGCGACCTGCTCGCGCTCTCCTACGCGGTGGGGTGGCTACCGGCCCAGGTTCTGCTCGTGGCCGTGCTGGGCGAACGCGCCCAGGCGGGGGACGCGGCGGTGCCCCGCCGAAGTCTTGTCGGAGTGGGGGCGCTGGCCGCCGCGGGCTGGGGGATCCTGCTCGTCGGACCGTTCCGGTACGGGCACTTCGGACGCTGGAGCCCGGGCTCGGGCGTCCTGGTCATGCTCTGCGTCGCGGCGGTGCTCGCGCTGCTCCTGCACGCTCGCGCCCGCCAGGCTCTCCCGCTGCTGCTCGGGATCGGAGCGGGGCTGTGGGTGGGGAGGTACGGGGCCTTCGGCTCCCGTGAGCGGCCGTTCTACGGGGTCGAGCCGCAGGAGTTCGTGGTGCTCGCCCTGGTGGTCGTGGCAGTCACGCTCGCTGCCCGGTGGGTCGTGGACAGGATCAGCGACCAGGCCGCCGCGCACGCGAAGAGGTCGACCGGCGGAAACCTGACGACGGCCTGACCCGGCAGAGGGGTGCCCGCTCCGCCCCTGACGCACCATCGGCGGGACCAGAACGGGGTTGCGGTCGCTATCCGTCGGACAGCGACCGCAACCCCGTTCTCGTCGGGCCCGCGTGAACCCCGACTCAGTCCAGGTACTCGCCCACGAGCTGCTCCGCGATACCCGTGTAGGTGCCCGGGGTGAGGTCCGTGAGGCGGCGCGTGACGTCGTCGGGCAGGCCGAGGCCCTGGACGAACTCCCGCATCTCCTCGCCGGTCAGGCGGTGCCCGCGCGTGAGGTCCTTGAGGCGCTCGTACGGGTTCTCCATGCCGGGGACGCCCGCGACCGACGCCGCGCGCATGGCCGACTGGATGGGCTCGCCGAGCACCTCCCAGTTGGCGTCGAGGTCCGCGGCGAGCAGGTCCGCGTTGACCGCGAGCGCGCGCAGGCCGCGCGAGACGTTGTCGATCGCGAGCAGCGAGTGGCCGAACGCCGGGCCGATGTTGCGCTGCGTCGTGGAGTCGGTGAGGTCGCGCTGGAGGCGCGAGGTCACGAGCGTCGAGGCGAGCGTGTCGAGCAGCGCGCAGGAGATCTCGAGGTTCGCCTCGGCGTTCTCGAAGCGGATCGGGTTGACCTTGTGCGGCATGGTCGAGGACCCCGTCGCGCCCGGCACCGGGATCTGCTTGAAGAAGCCGAGCGAGATGTACGTCCACACGTCGGTGCTGAGGTTGTGGAGGACGCGGTTGAATCGGGCCATGTCGCTGTAGAGCTCGGCCTGCCAGTCGTGCGACTCGATCTGCGTCGTGAGCGGGTTCCACGTGAGGCCGAGGCTCTCGACGAAGGACTTCGAGACGGCCGGCCAGTCGACGCCCGGGACCGCGACCGTGTGCGCACCGTAGGTGCCCGTCGCGCCGTTGAGCTTGCCGAGGTACTCGGCGCCCTCGATGCGGCGCAGCTGGCGGCGCAGGCGGTGCGCGAGCACCGCGAGCTCCTTGCCCAGGGTGGACGGCGTCGCCGGCTGGCCGTGCGTGCGGCTCAGCAGCGGGACCCCCGCGTGCTCGCGCGCCATGTCCGCGAGCTGGTCCGCGAGGGCCGTCGCGGCGGGCAGCCACACGTCGCGTACCGCGCCCTGCACCATGAGCGCGTACGACAGGTTGTTGATGTCCTCGCTCGTGCACGCGAAGTGCACCAGCTCGCCCGCCGACGGCAGGACCGTGTCCTGGCCCAGCACGCTCGGAGCGGCCTCGAGACGACGCTTGATGTAGTACTCGATCGCCTTGACGTCGTGCACCGTGACGCGCTCGATCTCGCCCAGCTCGGCGATGCCCGCGGCGTCGAAGTCGGTGACGATCGCGCGCAGGTACGCCTTCTCGGCGTCGCTCAGCGTGGGCGCACCCGGGACGACGGGGCCCTCGGTGAGGGCGATGAGCCACTCGACCTCGACGTGCAGGCGCTCGCGGTTGAGCGCGGCCTCGCTCAGGTGGTCGACCAGGGGCGCGACGGCGCCGCGGTAGCGCCCGTCGAGCGGGCCCAGGGCGATGGGCGGGGTGATGTCGGCGAGCGTGGCGCGCTGGGGGGTGGTCACAGGCGCGGCGGAGTCGGCGGAGTCCGTAGGCATGGTCGCCATTCTCCCACGGGTGCCCGACGGCGGAGCGGGCGTCTCGTCGTCGCCCCGCCACGTGCCCGGCATGCGGTGGGCGGGGTCCGGGGGCGGAGTCTGTGACGCGCGGGCACGAGGCCGCGGCGGTCATGGTCGTCCTGTTGGCGCCGGTCCCCACCTCTCCCGCTGCGCGAGCCGCACCCCAGGAAGCGTTGCGCGAGCCGCCCTCCGGAAGCGAGGCCGTGCACAGGCGCCGACTGGTGGAGAGTTGCCCACAGGCGGCCGCTCGGGCCGCGCCCGGCGCGTCCGTGACCCTCTACGGTCTGCGGCATGTCGACCCTCTCCCCGCCTCCGTCCCTCGACGCGACCGATCCACGGCCCGAGCTGTGGCGCGCCGCCGACCACGCCGCCGAGGCCATCGCCCTGGCGCGCCGGACCGCGGACATCGCGTGGAAGGGCAAGGCATCCGATGGCTACCGCGACCTCGTGGTCGAGGCGGTCCACGAGCTGTACCGGGCGGACCGTGCGGCGGACCGGGCCGTGGGCGCCGCCGCGCGCCACGTCCGGACCGTCGACGCCGCGAACGCCGAGGCGAGCCTTCGATGAGCAGGGCGCCGGACCCGACTGCGGGCATCGTCATCTCGGGCGGGGTCACGAGCGTCGAGACCGCCGACCTCCTCGCCGCCGCCGCGGTCGTGGCGGAGGCCGTGCTCCGCGTCGAGGCCGCGCTCGCCGAGGGGCGGCGCGCGCACGGGCTGGTCAGCGGGCTCGTGGAGGCGCCGCGGTCGTCGGTGCGCTGGGTGGGCGGCGCGCCCGCGTGCTACCCCACGCTCGGGTCGGGGGTTCCGTCGTCGTGGGCGCCGGCGCCGCCCGAGGTCGTCGCGACCCGCTCCGCGCTGCTCGACGAGATCGCCGCGTACACCGACGCCCTGATCGTGTCCGAGGCGCTGCTGCACGGGCTGATCGACCGGCTCGCGAAGGCCGCGGGGGTCTACGAGGAGGGCGAGTCGGGGGTCGAGACCGTGCTCTCCTTGCTCGCGCGGGTTCCTGCGGCCGGGGTGGGCGTGATGGTGGGCGCCGGGATCGTGGACGCCGCGAAAGGCATGGCAGCCGGGCAGGGCTTCCAGCCGTGGCGCCTCCTCACGGGGTCCGGTGCGTACCACGACGAGTTCGTCCAGGGGGTGAGCGTCGCGCTGAGACCGTTGAACCCGCTGTCCGCGCTCAGCGGCCGGCCGGCCGTCGAGGGCGCGGCTGGGACGCTCCGCGGCCTCTCGCAGCCCTACCGAGGCCTGTTCGACGAGGACGTCACGACGACCGAGCTCACCGGTCCCGCCCTGCCCGCCGGGTTCGCCAAGCCTGCGGCCTGCAGCGCCGAGGACCTGCTGTCCGGGATCGACGTCGTCTACGGCAAGGGCAACGACCTGCCGGACTCGGTGGTGTCGATCGAGAAGTACGTGGGCGACGGCGGCTCGGCGACCTGGGTCGTGACGGTGCCCGGCACCCAGCTCTTGAACACGACGACGCCGTTCAGCATGACGTCGAACTACGACCTGGTGCGGGGCGAGGACGCCGACAGCACTGCGCACGTGCTCAACGCGATGCGCCAGGCGGGGATCCCGGGTGACGAGGAGGTCGTGCTCGTGGGGCACTCGCAGGGTGGCATGGTCGCGATGGCCGTCGCGACCGCCGTGACGGGAGCAGCCGCGGGGGCGCCGGGCGGGACGCCCCGCTACGACGTCCGGCAGGTCCTGACCGCCGGATCCCCGCTCGCGGGCATGGCCCTGCCCGCGGGGGTGCGCGGCACGCATGTCGAGATCGAGCAGGAGGTCATCTCCCAGACCGACGGCGCCGACAACCCCGTCGGCCCGGACCAGGTCACGGTCCGCGCTGACCTGGACGCGCCGGGGGCCCCGGGGACCGGAGGCGGGCTCCCGCACGGGGTGCCGTTCCACGTCGACGTCCTCGAACGAGCCCGTGAGGCGGGGCATCCCGGCCTGGTCGACAACCTCGACGCGCTCGAACGCGCAGTGTCGGGGGAGCGTGTCGAGGCCCGGTACTTTCGGGGCGCTCTCGACGTGGACGTCGAAGCGGTCGCGCGCGCCACGACGCCTGTCGGGGCAGTCGAGCGTGCGGTCGACGGGATGCGTAAGGCGGTGGGCGCGGGGTGAGGACGACCGGCGCCAAGCCCGGCCGGCGATCAGGCCTCTCGCCGTGGCGCTCGCCGGGTGCTACGGCGTCGGGCCCCCGGGCGGGGCCGCGCGCGTCAGGTCGACGCGGGCGACGAACAACTCCTGCTCCGGGGTCTCGACGGCGCCCGGGCGGTAGTGGGCGCGCACCCAGTCGACGGCCTCGTCGGCCGTGACTCCGGCCAGTCGTGCGAGGAGCGCGAGCGACGTGCCGGTGCGCCCCGTCCCGCCGTCGCACACGATCTCGACGCGCGACGTCGACGCGCGCTCGAAGGCCTCGTGGAGCGCCGTGACCGCGTCGGCCGTCGAGCGGGGCAGGCCGAAGTCCGGCCATGCGACCCACGACGACTCCCACGCCTCACGGTGCGGGGCGCCGGTCAGGTAGACGCCGAGCTCGGGTGGCTCGTCGTCCAGCGGTGGCCCGGCGGCGAGCCCTCGCCCGCGGACCTGGCGCCCGTCGGGCAACGTCACCAGGCCGGTCGTCGAGCTGTTCCAGGCCCCCATGGCGCCCCCTGTGTGGATGGATCGTTTGTGTGGACGGATCGCTGCGTGGGTGGATCGTCGGGACGGCGTCGTGCCCGCGACACCGGGACGGCCCGCAATGCCAGGAGAGGTCAGCCCTGGCCGGGCGCGCCCCGGATCGCTCCGTCAGGGAGCGCGTCGCAGGTGGCGGACTCGGAGAGCGCCGCGATCTCGGCGCGCACCACGACGCCGTCGAGCGTCCGCTTGACCGTGTAGACGACGCCCTCCTGCGAGTCCGGCGCGGGAACGTATCCGACGGTGGCCCCATCGAACTGCTGGTCGTCGGGAACGGGGCCCAACGCCGTCGAGAGGAGGTCCGCGGTGGGGTTCTCCTGCAGCCAGTTGGCCGTCTCGCTGACGGTGACGCCGGGGATGGCCCAGAACGCCTCGAGCTCCGCGACCGGCCCGCACGGCCAGCCCGTGAAGGACGAGAACTCCGCGACGCTCGCGTCGGAGGGGATCGCTCCGGGCGGGACGACGGCCGCGTCCAGCCAGGCTTGAGCGCGATCGCGCGCTCCCGCGTCGACGACGCCCGCGTCGTCGGTGCTGCTCGCGTCGCCCGTGTCGTCGGCGCCGTCCGCGACGGCCGTGTCAGCGGCCGGCGCGCCGCCCACGGCGGACCCGCCAGGAGCCGCCGCCTCGTCGCCGTCCTCGGCGGGGGCGCAGGCGGTCAGGGAGAGCGCGACGAGCACGGCGCCGATCACCAGTGGGGCGTTTCGCATGCACGCACCCTAGCGGCGCCGCGGCGCTTCCAGAAGACCCCGGGCGCCGGTCCCGCCCGCGCGCGTCAGACCCGTGGCTTGGGCGCGACCACCGCGGAGATCGCGAAGTTCAGGACGCCGATGATGAGCGCGGCGAGCAGCGCCCACCAGAACCCGCCCTCGATGCGGATGCCCCAGTCCGTCTGCTCGGTGATCCACGCCGTGAGCATCAGCATGAGGGCGTTCACGACGAGAGTGAACAGGCCCAGCGTGAGGATGAAGAGCGGGATCGAGATGATCTGGACGATCGGCTTGATGATCGCGTTGACCAACGAGTAGATGAGGGCCACGGCCAGGACGATCACGATCTGACCGCCGACGGTGTCGGAGCCGACGATCTCGAAGTGGCTGCTCATGAACAGGCTCGTGAGCCAGATCGCGATGCCGGTGACGATGACGCGGATGACGAAGCTCATGCGTGTCATCCTGCCACCGCACGCCGTGAGAGGTCCTCCGCACACGCGGTCGGCCCGACCTCGGCGCGCGGTCGGCCCACGGCTCGTGGCGTTCCCGTGGCCGCGTCCGCGCAGCCCCCCGCAGCCCCCGCCCGCGAGGTGAGCGACGCCGTCGGGCTGCCGGACGGAGTGGCATCCTGGTGGCGTGACCAGCCCCACGCCCTCCGTGCCCACGTCCGCACCTGCGTCAGCGTCCCAGGTCCGTGTCCCCCTGCGTGCCGCCGTCGCCGCCCTGCCGGCCTACGTGCCGGGCGCGCGCCTCGCGCCCGGGTCGAGCGCGTTCAAGCTGTCGTCCAACGAGAACCCCTACCCGCCGCCCGCTGCGGTCGTCGCGGCGATCGTCGACGCGGCGGCGGACACCAACCGCTACCCGGACATGTACGCGACCGACCTGACCGAGGCGCTCGCGACCGACCTGGGTGTCGACGCGGCGCAGGTCGTCGTGGGCAACGGCTCGGTGGCCGTGCTCGCGCACATCCTCTCGGCCGTCGTGGACGCGGGCGACGAGGTCGTCTACCCGTGGCGCTCGTTCGAGGCCTACCCCATCGCGGTCGCGGTCGCGGGCGGTACGTCGGTGCGCGTCCCGGTGACCCGGGACGGTCGCCTCGACCTGCCTGCGATGGCCGCGGCGATCAGCGACCGCACGCGCGTCGTCCTGGTCTGCACGCCCAACAACCCGACCGGCCCCGTGGTGCACCGGGACGAGCTCGACGCGTTCCTCGCGTCCGTGCCGGGCGACGTCCTGGTCGTCCTCGACGAGGCGTACCTCGAGTTCGTGCGCGACCCGCAGGCGCCCGACGGCCTCGCGGTCCTCGCGTCCCACCCCAACGTGGTCCTGCTGCGCACGCTGTCCAAGGCCTACGGGCTGGCGGGGCTGCGCGTCGGCTACGCGGTCGCGGAGCCCGCGCTCGCGGCGGGCATCCGCGCGGTCTCGACGCCGTTCGGCGTCTCGCACGTCGCGCAGCGCGCGGCGCTCGCGGCGCTGTCGGTCAAGGACGAGCTGCTCGAGCGCGTCGAGCACCTGGTCGCCCGGCGCGAGCGCCTGGTCGAGGGGCTGCGGGACCAGGGGTGGGACCTGCCGGAGACGCAGGCGAACTTCGTGTGGTTCCCCCTCGGTGGCCCGACGGCGGAGCTCGCCGTGGGCGCGTCGGCCGCGGGCCTGCTGGTGCGTCCGTTCGCGGGCGAGGGCATCCGGGTGAGCGTGGGCGAGGAGGAGGCGACCGAGGCGTTCCTGCGGGTCGCGGCCCGCTGGCGGTAGCCGCCCGGGTAGCGGTTGCCGCAGCGACCAGCCGGGAGAAGACTCCCCGTATGGACACTCCCACGGTCGACCAGCTCCCCGAAGAGTACAGCTGGCTCTTCGGCACTGCAGCCCTGATCATCTGGGCTGCCGTCGCGATCATCTTCCTGATCGCCTACATCCAGATCATCCGCAAGGCCGGCTACTCGGGGTGGTGGGTGCTCGTCGGGATCGTGCCCCTGCTGAACATCGTGATGTTCCTGGTGTTCGCGTTCTCGAACTGGCCCGTCACGCGGGAACGGGACGCTCTGCGGGCGCAGGCCGGCTACTCCGGGACGTACCCCCCGGGCTGACCCCCGCACCGCCGGGTCTCGCCCCGGCGCGGTCCTCCGAGCGCCCGGACGGCCCACGTGCACGCGGTCGACCGGAGGCCTCGGACCTGACGGATTGTGCCAACGATCCGCTCCGCCGTGCCCCACGAGACAGGGGAAAGGGCCTCGGGTCGTTGGAGGGAACCTCCAAAGACGGGCGGGCCAGGTTTGTCCTCCAATGGCGGAGGAAGCTACGCGCTCGTAGCCTACGCTTGCGTAAGCTACGGTAACGTAGGTTCGGTTGGAGACGACCGAGGACCGACCCCCCGAGCGACCCGGGCCCCCGCCTCCGGCCGCACCCAAGGAGAGCGTGTGAACCAGCAGAACACCGCCGTTGCAGCAGATCCCGAGGTCGGGTCCTCCGCTGACCCGCAGGTCGACACCGGTGCAGGTCTCCCGGTCGACGCGGAGCTCCTGCAGCTCCTGACCCCGGCCGGTGTCCGGGTCGAGACCCCGGAGAACGCGGCCTATCGTGAGCGTGTCGCCCACCTGGACGCCGACGCGCTGCGCGGCCTGTACCGCGACATGGTCCTGACCCGCAGGTTCGACGACGAGTCCACGTCGCTCCAGCGCCAGGGCGAGCTGGGCCTCTTCCCGCAGGCGCTCGGCCAGGAGGCCGCACAGATCGGGTCGGGTCGCGCACTGTCCCCGCAGGACTACGTCTTCCCGTCCTACCGCGAGCACGGCGTCGCCTGGACGCGCGGCGTCGACGTCGCCGACATCCTGCGCCAGTTCCGCGGCGTCGACCACGGCGGTTGGGACCCTCAGGAGCACAACTTCCACCTGTACACGCTCGTGATCGGATCGCACACGCTGCACGCGACCGGGTACGCCATGGGCGTCCAGCGCGACGGCCTGGTCGGTACGGGAGACCCGACCAAGGACACCGCGGTCGTCACGTACTTCGGCGACGGCGCCACGTCCCAGGGCGACGTGAGCGAGGCGCTCGTCTTCGCCGCGGTCAACGACGCGCCGCTCGTGCTGTTCTGCCAGAACAACCAGTGGGCCATCTCCGAGCCCACGACCAAGCAGTCGCGCGTGCCCATCTACCAGCGCGCGCACGGGTTCGGGGTCCCGAGCGTCCGCGTCGACGGCAACGACGTCCTCGCGTGCTACGCCGCGACGGCCGAGGCGATCGAGCGGGCCCACTCGGGTGGCGGCCCCACGTTCATCGAGGCGTACACGTACCGCATGGGTGCCCACACCACCTCGGACGACCCCACGCGCTACCGGACGTCCGAGCAGGAGGCGCTGTGGCGCCGTCGGGACCCCATCGACCGCCTGCGACTCCTCCTGGAGGCAGAGGACGCCTGGGACGAGCAGTGGGCCGCGGACCTCGCGGCCGAGGGCGACGCGCTCGGCGAGCGCCTGCGGACGTTCGTCCGCGGTCTGGGCCGACCCTCGACCGAGTCCATGTTCGACCACGTCTACGCGACCGAGCACTCGGTCGTCACGGCCGAGCGGCAGTGGTTCGAGGAGTACGAGGCGTCTTTCACGGACGACGCGTCCCGCACGCACGACCAGCACGGAGGAGCACGATGAGCGCGCCGACCACGGCAACCACCACGTCCCGCCTCACGCTGGGCAAGGCCATCAACGAGGGCCTGCGCGCGGCGCTCGCGAGCGACCCCAAGGTCCTGCTCATGGGCGAGGACATCGGCCCGCTCGGCGGTGTCTTCCGCGTGACCGACGGTCTCCAGGCCGAGCTTCGGCGAGGACCGCGTGGTCGACACCCCGCTCGCGGAGTCGGGCATCGTCGGCACGGCGATCGGGCTCGCGCTGCGCGGCTACCGGCCCGTGTGCGAGATCCAGTTCGACGGCTTCATCTTCCCGGCCTACGACCAGATCACGACCCAGCTCGCCAAGATGCACTACCGCTCGCGCGGGCGCCTCCAGCTCCCCGTGGTCATCCGCGTGCCGTTCGGCGGTGGGATCGGTGCGGTCGAGCACCACAGCGAGAGCCCCGAGGCCCTGTTCGCGCACACCCCCGGGCTGCGCGTCGTGTCGCCGTCGACCCCGCAGGACGCCTACTCGATGATCCGCGAGGCCATCGCGTCGCCGGACCCCGTGCTGTTCTTCGAGCCCAAGGGCCGCTACTGGGACAAGGGCGACGTGGCGCTCGACGGCCCGGTGGGCGACTCGACCCTCAACTCGGCGGTCGTGGTGCGCGAGGGGACGGACCTGACGCTCGTCGCGTACGGCCCGACCGTCCCCACCGCGCTCAAGGTCGCGGCCGCCGCCGCTGCCGAGGGCACGAGCATCGAGGTCGTCGACCTGCGCAACATCTCGCCGCTCGACACCGCCACGGTCGTCGCGTCGGTCCGCAAGACCGGGCGCTGCGTCGTGGTGCACGAGGCCGCGACCTACCTCGGCTCGGGCGCGGAGATCGCCGCGCGCGTGACCGAGGAGTGCTTCTACTCGCTCCAGTCGCCCGTGCTGCGCGTGGGCGGGTTCCACACGCCCTACCCCGTCGCCAAGCTCGAGCACGAGTACCTGCCGAGCCTCGACCGGGTCCTGGACGCGGTCGACCGCGCCATGGCCTTCTAGGCCCGGTCCGCCCGGCCCGTCGTACCCCCTGACCACAGCACCACGATCACCCGAGGAGCAGGCAGTGCCCACCTTCGAGCAGTTCAAGCTCCCTGACGCCGGCGAAGGACTCACCGAGGCGGAGATCGTGCAGTGGCACGTCGCCGTGGGTGACGAGGTCACGGTGAACCAGACGATCGTGGAGATCGAGACGGCCAAGTCGCTCGTCGAGCTCCCGTCGCCCTTCACGGGCGTCGTCGCCGAGCTGCTCGTCGCCGAGGGCGACACGGTCGAGGTCGGCGTGCCGATCATCGTGGTCGACACCGACCCGTCGGGTGCGCCGTCGGCCGGCGCCGCGGCCGCGGAGCCGGTGGCGGGGGAGGCGTCGGGCAGCGGCGCGGTCCTGGTCGGCTACGGCGTCGCCGAGCAGGCGAGCGCGCGTCGCCCGCGTCGAGGTGCTGCGGCGTCCCCCGCCGGCCCGACGACGGAGCCCGCCTCTCCCGCCGCCGCGCCTGCCGCTCCCGTCGCCGCACCCGCGGCCGCCGCACCCGCGCGACCTGCGCCGTCGGGCCCCATCCGCGCCCTGGTCTCCGCAGCGACCGCCGGACGCACCGTGCTCGCCAAGCCCCCCGTGCGCAAGCTCGCGCGCGACCTGGGTGTGGAGCTCGCGTCGGTGCCCGCGAGCGGGCCCGGCGGGATCATCACGCGCGAGGACGTGCTCGCCTACAGCGCGCGCTCCGAGCCGCGCACGCTCGCGACCTACGCGGGCGACGACTCGCCCTGGCTCAACGACGCGGGCACCGGTTCCTCGGTGACCCCCGACGGCCGTCAGACGCGCGTGCCCGTGAAGTCGGTGCGCAAGCGCACGGCCGAGGCCATGGTCCAGAGCGCCTTCACGGCCCCCCACGTGACCGAGTTCCACACGGTCGACGTCACCAAGACCATGAAGCTCGTCGCGAGGCTCCGCGAGGACCGCGAGTTCAAGGACGTGCGCGTCACGCCCCTGCTCATCACGGCTCGCGCCCTGCTGCTCGCGGTGCGCCGCCACCCGGACATCAACGCGAGCTGGGACGAGGCAGCCCAGGAGATCGTCTACAAGCACTACGTGAACCTGGGGATCGCGGCCGCCACGCCGCGCGGGCTCGTCGTGCCCAACATCAAGGACGCGCACCGCCTGGACCTCAAGGGGCTCGCGCAGGGCCTGTCCGACCTCACGGCCACGGCCCGCGCGGGGCGCACCACACCCGCCGACATGTCGGACGGGACCATCACCATCACCAACGTGGGCGTGTTCGGGATCGACACCGGCACCCCGATCCTCAACCCGGGCGAGGCCGCGATCCTCGCGTTCGGCGCGATCCGCGAGCAGCCGTGGGTCCACAAGGGCAAGATCAAGAAGCGCTGGGTCACGCAGCTCGCGCTGAGCTTCGACCACCGTCTGGTCGACGGCGCGCTGGGGGCCTACGTCCTGAGCGACGTCGCGAAGATCCTCGAGGACCCGGCCCAGGCGCTCGTCTGGGGCTGACCACGGTCGGCTGACGAGGGCGCGGCGAACGGGGGAGGGAAGACCGGGCGTCCTCCGGTCCCCCCGTCGCCGCCGTGCCCGTGCGCTCCGGACCACGGCGCGCCAAGATCAGTTCGTGGAAGCCTGGATCGTCGAGAACGAGCTGGTCCTGACGTTCGTCCTGAACTCGCTCATCGCGATCGGGACGCTCGCTGCGGTGGTGTGGGCCGTGTGGTCCACACAGCGTGAGGTCAGGCGAGGTGAGACGTACCGACGCGAGCACCTCGACCAGGAGGAGCGGCACCAGGCGGAGCGCGTGACCGCGTGGGTCAGGGAGGCTCCCGAGGTCCTGGTCCTCGCGGACGACGACGAGCTGGACGGCGACCAGAACGACGGGCTGCGCGTCCTGCGGGTCATCAACACCTCCGACGCCCCCGTCTACGACGTCACGCTGCGCACCCTGGCCGGCGCCGGGTCGCCCGCGTACGTCGGTCGCTACCTCGAGGTGCTCGTGCCCGCGGACAAGGCCACCGAGATCGAGATCCCCGCGACCGGCATCGCCACCTCCGAGGCCGAGGTGGTCCTGATGACGTTCTCCGACGCGGCCGGTCGGTGCTGGGAGCGCGATGCGCACGGGGTGCTCGTGCGGCGCGCCGACCTCGACGCCGTGCACCGGCGGGTCACGGGGCCGTGAACCGGACGGCCGCTCGCGCAGGCATCGGGTCGGCCCTCCTGCGGAGTCGGTGCCCGGGGCGTCGGGCTCCAGCAGGCCAACTCAGGCCGGCGCCCGCGCGGGCATCGCTCCCGGGCGCAGAGCCGGTCTGGACCGGGGAGGACCACGGGACTGCCCGTGTCCGGGTCCGGGATGACGCGGCAGGGCATCCCGAACACCTCCTCGACCAGCTCCTCGGTGACGATCTCCTCCGGAGCCCCCTCGGCGACGATCCGCCCGCCCTTCATCGCGATGAGGTGCGTCGCGTAGCGAGCCGCGTGGTTGAGCTCGTGCAGGACCGCCACGACCGTGCGTCCGTGGGCGCGGAGCTCGGCGACCAGGTCGAGGAGCTCGACCTGGTGCGCGATGTCGAGGTAGGTGGTCGGCTCGTCGAGCAGCAGGACCTGCGTCTCCTGGGCCAGGACCATCGCGATCCACACGCGCTGCCGCTGCCCGCCCGAGAGCTCGTCGAGGGCCCGGTCGCGCAGGTCCGTGACTCCGGTCGCGGCCATGGCGTCGGCCACGGCCCGCTCGTCGGCGCGGGACCAGCGTGACAGGAGCGACTGGTGCGGGTAGCGCCCGCGCGAGACCAGGTCCGCGACCGTGATCCCGTCAGGGGCGAGCGCCGTCTGGGGGAGCAGCCCGACGACGCGCGCGAACTCCCGCGCGTGCCACGCGTGGACGTCGCGGTCGTCGAGCGTCGCTGACCCGTCGGTCGGGCGGAGCAGGCGCGCGAGGGCGCGCAGCAGCGTCGACTTGCCGCACGCGTTCGGCCCGACGATCACCGTGAACGAGCCGTCCGGGATCGCGACGTCGACGCCCTCCAGGACGCGACGGTCGTCGTACCCGACGTCGAGGGCGGTGCCGTGCAGTCGGGTCATCTGGGGGTCCTTGGTCGAGGAGGGGCGAGAGCCTGTCCGGTGGGTGTCGGCGAGGGCGTGGGAGAGGTCATGACCGCCCGGTCTCGGCGGCGAGCAGCCACAGCAGGTACAGCCCGCCGATGCTCACGGTCACGGCACCGACGGGTAGGGGCAGCCCGGGGATCGCGTGCTGCGCCACGACGTCGGCGAGGCTGAGCAGGAGCGCACCCACGAGTGCGGTCGAGACGAGCCCCACGGTGCCGTCGGCGCGCGTGAGGCGCCGCGCTACCTGCGGGGCGGCGAGGGCGACGAACGCGATGGGGCCGGCCGTCGCGGTCACGAGGGCCGTGAAGGCGATCCCGACCACGATGAGCAGGACCTTGGACCGCTCGAGCCCCAGGCCGTGGGTCGCGGCGGCGTCGTCGCCGAGCTCGAGCTGGCGCATCCTCGGTGCGACGACGACCGCGACCAGGCACAGCACGAGCATGACGGCGATCGGCGGCCAGGCCTGCGGCCACCGGACCCCGTTGAGGGTCCCGGCACCCCAGACCGCTGCCCTCAGCGCGAGGTCGACGTCGACCTTCACGAGGATCCACGTGTTGACCGAGGTGAGCATCGCGCTGAAAGCGATCCCCACGATGATGAGTCGGAAACCCTGCACCCCTCGCTGGAACGCGAACACGTAGACGAGGAGCGCGGTCGCGAGCCCGCCGACGAGCGAGCCCGTCGCGACGGCCGCCCAGCCCGCTCCGCCCAGGAGCATCACGACCAGGACGCCCGTGTACGCGCCCATGTTGAGTCCGATCACGTCAGGGCTGCCCAGCGCGTTGCGGGTCAGCGACTGGAACATCGCCCCGCTCAGCCCCAGGGCGGCGCCGAACGCGATCGCGAGCACGGCCCGGGGCAGCCGCCAGTCGACGACGACGGTACGGGTCGCCCGGGTGGTCTCACCGAAGAGCGCCTCGAGGACCGCTGCCGGGCGCAGGGTCGTCGACCCGAGGCTCAGCGCGGCGATCAGGGTCGCCACGAGGGCGAGCACGAGCGCCGCGCAGACCACGACCGTCCGTCGGTCAACGCGGAACGAGAGCAGGTCGCGCGGGGTGCGCACGACGAGAGCGCGTCGAGCGGGATGCGCGGCGACGGGAGCGCGGTGGCTCTTCTGCTCGACGGCGGTCACAGGCCCCTCACGTTCTTGCGGCGGACGAGTGCGACGAGCACGGGCGCTCCGACCAGTGCGGTGACGATCCCGACCTCGAGCTCGGCGGGACGGACGATCAGGCGCCCGAGGACGTCCGACCCCAGCAGGAGGACCGGGGCGAGGACCGTGCTGAACGCAAGGATCCATCGTTGGTTGGGGCCCGTGAACCACCGCACGGTGTGCGGCACCATGAGACCGACGAAGCCGATCGGTCCCGCGGCGGCCGTCGCGGCCCCGCAGAGCAGGGTCACGGCGACGATCGTCACGACGCGGGTCGTGCCGATCCGTGCGCCGAGCGACCGTGCCAGGTCGTCGCCCAGCGCGACCGCGTCGAGCGATCGCCCGGCCAGCAGCGCGAGCAGCAGGCCCGCCGCGACGAACGGCAGGATCGCCGCGACCGTCCCCGGCGGGCGGTCGGTGATGCTGCCCGTGCCCCAGAAACGCATGCGGTCGAACGTCTCGGGCGAGAGCAGGGTCAGGGTCGAGGAGATCCCGGTGAGCACCGCGCCGAACGCGATGCCGACCAGCGTGAGCCGGAGCGGGGTCGCGGCCGCTCCACGGGAGGCCAGGCCGTACACGGCCACGGTCGCGAGGACCGCGCCCGCGAACGCGAAGGGCAGGTACTGCACGATGGTCGTGACGCCGAAGACCGCGATACCCAGCACGACGCCGAAGCTCGCCCCCGCGTTGACGCCGAGGATGCCGGGGTCCGCGAGCGGGTTGCGCGTGAGCGCCTGGATCAGCGCTCCCGACACGCCGAGCGCGGCACCGACCAGGACGCCGAGGACCGTCCGTGGCACGCGGAGCTCGGTCACGACCAGGTGGGCGTCGGAGCCGTCCGGGGCGCGCAGCGCGTCGAGGACCACGTCGAAGGGCACGGCGCGTGCCCCGACCACCAGGCTCACGAGGCAGACGGCGCCCAGCAGGACGATCGAGAGCGCCAGCCCCAGGGTTCTGGAGCGCCAGGTCCGCGTCGACCGCGCCCGAGGCCCCAGGGGCGCACGGTCGCGGACAGTGCTGGTCCCCGTGGGGTCCGCCGTGCCGTCCGCCGTGAGGTGGTCGCCGAGCGTGCCGGCGGGCGCGGGGGAGAGGGCGCTCACGCGGCGGGCTCGCGGACGGCGAGCTCGCCGTGGGGGTCGGTCATGAGTCGCTCGAGCGGGATGCCGCACTCGCGGCTCAGGGCCTTGAGCAGTCCGTGCCGTGTCGTGAAACCGGCCGCGTGCACGGCCTGGTGCACGCTCTCGCCGTTGCGGAGGCTGACGATGGCCCGGTTGAGGCGCGCCTTGGTGCGCCACCGGGCGAAGGTCAGGCCCGTCTCCTCGACGAAGAGGCGCTGGACGTGGCGCACGCTGAGGAACTGTCGCTCGGCGAGCGCCTCCAGGGTGCCGTCGAAGCTCGCTGCCTCGACCGCGATCGCGTGGGCCGCCGGGTGCTCGGGGAACGTCAGCGGGAAGTACTCCTGGGTGATCGAGCGCAGCACGTCCTCGAACGCCGCGCGGAACGGTAGTCGCTCCTCGTCGGTCTCGGGGGCAGCGCACAGCACGACCATGACGAGCTCGGCGAGCGCGGGGCTCGCCCCGAGGACGCGGATCCGCCCTCCGGGAGGATCCGCGTCGGGCGACAGGATGGGCCCGATCACCATGCTGTCCTCCGCGAGCGTGAGCCCGTGCTCGACCCCCGCGGGGATCCACGCGCTCTGCCCGACCTGGAGCAGGATGTCGTGCCCTTCGACCGCGAGCGTGCCCCTGCCGGCGATCACGTAGACCAGGTGGGGCTCGTCGTGCACGTGCGGCGGGTGCCCCAGGAAGCGCAGGGCGTTGGTCCGTGCGACGGCTCGGCCGAGCTCGACGAAGGTCATGGTCTTCCTTGCCTGGATTGGTCGCGCTGGCGCGTCGGATGTCATTCTGGTCGCGCCTAGACTGACTTAGGTAAGGCTACGCTAGCCGAGCCTGACCCCACCTTGCCAATCGGCTGCGTCACCGCGGAGCCCCACACAGCACGAGGACCCATGCTGCGCCTCAGAACTCCTTTCCTTGCCCTGGCGACCTCCGCCGCGTTCGTCGCGCTGGCCGGCTGCTCGACGACGGTCGACGAGCCCGTGGGCTCCGCCGGCACCGCCGCCCCGAGCGACGCACCCGACCGGGTCGTCACGACCGACCAGGGCGACGTCACGATCCCGGGCGACCCGCAGCGGGTCGTCGTCCTCAACTCGGCGCTCGCCGGCTCGCTCTTCGCGCTCGACGTGCCCGTGCACGCGACGATCCCCGAGGTCCCCGGTCCGGGAGGCGGTGACTACCCCGAGAGCTGGGCGAAGGACGCCGAGGCCGACGGCACCGTCATCCTGCCCTGGGCCGAGGACGGGTTCGACTACGAGGCGATCCTCGCCGAGGAGCCGGACCTGATCGTGGGTGGTGGGCAGGGCTTCCCGGCCTTCCAGGCGACCCAGGCCTACGAGCAGCTCACCGAGATCGCCCCGACCGTGATCGTCAGCAACACGCTCCTCACCTGGCAGGACCAGCTCTCGTTCCTCGCGGAGGACGTGTTCGACGCCGCCGACAAGGAGAAGGACCTCGTCGCCGCCTACGAGTCCCGCGTCGCGGAGGTCGCGGCCGCGATCGAGCTGCCGCCGACCCCGGTCGCCTACGTCGTCCTCACCTCGGACGGGACCCCGTACTCCCTGCCGGAGACCTCTGCGTTGCCGCAGACGCTCGCGGCCGCGGGGCTCGAGCCGTCCCCCGTGATCGCTGACAACCCCGGGTTCGAGGCCTTCGGCACGGGCGACTCGTTCGAGATCTCGACCGAGCAGGTCAGCCAGGTCTTCACGGCGCCCACGGTCTTCACGTTCACGTTCAACGCGCCGTCGGGCGACGTCGCGACGCTCGCGCAGAACCCCGTCTACGCGGCGTTGCCCGCCTTCGCCTCGGGCAACGCCTACGACCTGCCGCACTGGGCGTACCGCGCGGACTACGTACGCACCATGGAGCTCCTCGACGTCGTCGAGGACATGTTCACCCCGGACGCCGGGTAAGGACTCCCGATGGCCCAGCACCAGCACGTCACCCACCCCATCGTCCTGCGACGTCTCGAGGTCAAGGAGGTCGTCGACCTCAACCCGCGGATGCGGCGCGTGACCCTCACGGGCCACGAGCTCGCGGGCTTCGAGCGCGACGGGCTGGACCTGCCGGCCCTGGTGAGCACGGGCTTCGACGACCACGTCAAGCTCGTGCTCGCCGAGGGCGGGGACATCGAGTCCGCGCTGCCCGTGCAGCGCGCGCAGAGCATCGACTGGCCCGAGGCCCCGCACCGCCGCATGCGCGACTACACGCCGAGCCGCTGGGACCCGGTCGCGCGCGAGCTCGACCTCGACTTCGTCCGCCACGGCGACGGCCCCGCTGCGACCTGGGCCGAGAAGGCGCAGGTCGGGGACGCACTGCACATCGCGGGGCCCAAGGCCTCGGTCGTCCTGCCCGAGGGCATCGACTGGGTGCTGCTCGCGGGGGACGAGACGGCGATCCCGTCCGTCGTCCGCTTCCTCGCGGAGCGACCGACCGAGTCCCCGGTCCAGGTCGTGCTCGAGGTCCGTCACCCGGAGGCCGTCCAGGAGCTCGACCTGCGCGAGCGGGACACCGTCCGCTGGTCGGTGATCGGTGAGCACGCACCTTCCGCGCTGAGCACTGCGGTGACCGCGGTCGACTGGTGGCCCGGGAGCGTGTACGCCTGGGCGGCGGGTGAGGGCCGGTCGCTGCTGCCGCTGCGCCGCTGGCTCGCGCGGGACCGCGGGGTCCCCAAGTCGCACCAGAACGTCACGGGCTACTGGACCGAGCAGCCGGCGGCCGTGAGCACGGCCGAGGTCTCGGGTCCCGCGCCCACGGACCCGCACGTGCTGCTCTCGCCCGTGCCGTGGTTCGCGAGCCGCGCCGCGCTGTCGCTCGGCCTGCTCGACGCGGTGGCCGACGCGCCGCGCCGCGTCGGGGCGCTCGCCGACGCCCTGGGGATCGCCGACCAGGCCATCGAGGCCCTCGTCGACTACCTGGTCGTGATCGAGGTCCTCCTGCGTGACGGAGAGGCCGTCCGGCTCGGACCCGTGGGGGAGCTCGTGCTCGACGAGGACGAGCTTCGCGGGGAGCACGACGACGGCCTCGAGGGCCGCGCGCTCGCCGCGCTCGCGGAGCTGCGGTCCCGCGGTGTGTGCCGGCCAGAGCGCCTATGCGCGTCATCATGGTCGCTCGCTCTGGGCCGACCTCCAGGACGACCGGGCTGTTCGCCGACCAGCTCGGCGAGGCTCGCGGATTCCCGTTCGTGGTCCGAGGGCTCCCGGCGCTCGCTTCCTGGCAGGGGGCCCGGGCCGTGACGGCGACGGGGATCGGTGCCCCGACGCTGGTCGCGACCGAGGGGCTGGCAGACGTCCGGTTCACGGTCGTCGAGCCGCCCGTCCCCGCCGCGGTGCTGCGCGAGGAGATCGCGAGCGCCGAGGTCCGGGTCGAGCACGGCTTCGAGCGCAGCGACCTCGTCGTGGCCGCGCTCGCTCTGCGCTACCGGACCGACGACGAGGTGCGTGCGCTCCTCGCGCAGGCGGCGGCGAGCGCCGATCGTCTGCTCGTCGTCGAGGAGCTCACCGACCCGACCGTGGTCCCGACGGACCACGAGGCCGAGCACCTGCTGCTCCGGCTGTCGGGCACGGGCTCGCCGTCCCGCACGCCCGAGCGCATCGTCGCGCTGGCCGGGGACTCCGGCTGGGACCTGGTCCGGCACACCTCGCTGGGGTGGACCTTCGAGGCGTTCGAGCTTACGCGCACGGGCGCCTGACGAGAGGACCGCGCCCGACGGCGGCCCGCACCTTCGCTGTGAAGGTGCGGGCCGCCGTCGGGCGCGGAGAGACGCCGGTCGTACCCGGCCTCCTCGCCGGGCCCGGCCCGCCCGGCGAACACCTACCGGTTGCCCGGTCCACCTCTCCACCCGAGACTGTCACCACGCGACGAGGAAGGGCGTGCCATGACCGTTGAGACCTCCCGGTTCGGACGAGCGGTGGCGCCCACGCGCCGGAGGCTGGTCGCCTCGACGTCGGTGCTCGTGCTCGGGGTGGTCATGACCTTCGGGGTCGCGGCCCTGGGGCCGTTCGTCGCCCCCGCTGCGGCCGACCAGCTGCCGACGTGCCCGACCGGGGACTCGGACGGGACCGTCGGGCCGCCGCTGTTCACGGACAACGCGGTCGCGGTCTATGTCGGCGGGGACTTCACGGCGAACGAGGACGCGGCCGAGTCGGAGGGCCTGATGGTCGTCCACGGGGACGCGAGCTTCGAGCGGGAGGGGATCTTCAACGTCGGCGTCGTGGGTGCGGGCTCGGGCTCGGTACCCACGCCCGGATCGACCATGCTGGCCGTGGGCGGCGACCTGACCATCGGCCCGACCTCGGCGGTCGACGTCGGTGCCGGGACCGCCGGGGGAGGCGCGGTGCACGTCGGCGGCGTGATCGACGACGACTCCCGGCTCCTGACGAACGGCGCGGGAGCCATCGAGAACATGGGGCAGGGCCCTGCACTGTCCCCGTACGACCCGGACGTCTTCCCTCAGGAGATGATCGACGTCTCGGGCGAGCTGGCCGCACTCGCGGCGAACGGCACGGTGGCCCGCTCGGACGGCACCGTGGTCTTCACGGCGGGAGCCGACGACCCCGCCCACCCGGGGCTCCAGGTCTTCGAGATCGACGCGGCGACGCTCGACGGGGCGACCGCGCTCCAGTTCAACGGCATCCCGGACGGCGACTCGGTCGTGGTCAACGTGACCGGGGGCCCGTGGACTTCTCGCCGCAGGACTTCACCGCGGACGGCGTGCGGGTCGACGCGTTCGGCTTCCCCGGGTTCGGGGCCTTCGCGTCGAGCCTGATGTGGAACTTCACGGGCGACACCCAGGTGTCGATCGGTCAGGACGGTCAGTTCATGGGGTCGATCATGGGCCCGGACATCGACCTCACGGCGACCACCAGCACCAACGGGCGCATCCTCGTCGGCGGTGACCACACGATGGGGGTGCGGGCACCGAGCACCACAACTACCCGTGGAACTACGCGTTCCCGTGCGAGGACGACGCCCCGCCACTCCCGACCGAGACTGGCTCGATCACGGTGACCAAGGACGTGGCCCCGGGCTCGGGCCTCACGAACCTCGTCTTCACGGGCTCGGCCCGCTGCACGCTGGCCGACGACTCGATCTTCATCGCCCGGTGGTCCGTCAAGGCCGACGAGGTCACGGTCTTCGACAACCTCCCGCTCGACGTCACGTGCGTGATCCTCGAGAACCTGGACGGGGTCTACGAGGACGTGGACGGCGAGCTCGTGCCGGTCGACGTCGAGGACCGGCAGTGGGCCGATCCCGTCTTCACGGTCGACGGGCAGGTCACCGACGAGTTCACCATCACCGAGGACGGTCAGGACATCGCGATCGGCATCACCAACGTGCTGCTCGGCACGGTCGACGTGACCAAGGTCGTGAGCGGCCCTGCGGGCGGCTACGTGGGGGACCGGACCTTCGACGTCGACTGGCAGTGCTCGGCCGGGGCCTACGTCGACGGTGTCGCGGTCGATCCCACGGTGTCCGCGGGCTCCGTGAGCGTCGCCGCGGGTACGACGGCTCGGCCCACGGTCGGGAGCGACGAGGCCTGGTTCCCGGTCGGGACCACGTGCGGCTTCACCGAGGCGGCGCTCGTGGCCGAGCCCGGGGACTTCGCCGCCGCCACGTTCGAGTGGTCGGGGTCCACGGTCGACCCGAGCGACGTGGTGATCGGGTACCGGTGACAGCGGGATCGTCGGGGTGACCGTGACGAACACCTTAGTCAGCACCGTCGGAGGCTTCTCGATCGCCAAGGCCCTGACGGGTGCGGGCGACGCGCAGGTGCCCGACGACACGGTGTTCACCGTGCGCTACACCTACGCGGTGAACGGGACGACGGTCAGCCAGGACGTCCAGGTGCCCGCCGACGGGACGCTCGTCCTCGGGCCCCAGGACCTGCCGGTGGGCACGGTCGTCACGTTCGAGGAGATCTCGCTGCCGGGGATCCCGGGTGTCGCGTGGGGCACGCCCACGATCACGGTCGACGGGCAGGGGACCAACCGGCTCGTGGTCGCGGGCGGCTCCACCGCCGAGGTGGTGGTCACGAACACGGCCGACGCCGCACCGACCCCGACGCCCACGCTCGACGGTCCCGACCACGCCAGACGGCGACCTGGCCTCGACCGGTGCCGACGTCGCGCTGCTCGCGGGGGTGTCGATCCTGTTCGTCGTGCTCGGCCTCGCGATCGTCGCGGCCCGCCGCCGGCACCTCCCGGGACGCGAGTAGGTCCGCCGTCGGGGCGCCGTCCGTCCGTCCCGGCCCCACGGGCGGCAGGGCGGCGCCCGCGGCCTCCTGAGCGGCGACTACCCCGGCAGGGTCGTCGCGTGCCACCGGTCCTGCGTGTCGTAAGGGAGCTCGTCGTCGTAGTACCAGCCCTCGGGCATGCGGGACGGGTCGAACCAGACGTGACCACCGCGGGTCCATCGGCGCCGGTACGCGATGATCCGTTCGGGAGTGGTGTCCTCGACCCCGCTCTCCGCCCCGCAGCAGTCGCAGATCGCGTGCGTGGGTCCGTCGATGGTCCAGCCAGGCTCCTCCAGGTCCCACGCGCACACACGGCAGAGCGTCGCGCGGTTCGCGACGTCCCCCGGGGCCGTCGGCCCGGGCGAGCCGGACGAGGGCGGAGAGGGCGCGGAGGGGGTGGGCTGCTCCGAGTGCTGCGATTCTCTGACGCGGCATGCGCGGGTCCTTCTGCTCGGTCTCAGCCGTCGGACGTGGGTCCGAGGCGGGCCGACGTCGTCGAGGTCCCCGGAGTGCGCCCTCTCCAGGGGTGGTCGACGCGCGGGCTGGCGTGATTCTAGACCGCCGGGTCGTGGACGGGACAGGATGAAACGCCGGACTCCTGCTCGCGTCTCGGAGCTGCCTTCCTGACGCCCGGGTTTCTGCCGCGGTACGCCTGCGACCCGATCTCGGCATGGCGCCGACCTTCGGGCGGCGCGGCCTCTCACAATCCCCCGGGGACGGCTGTGCGCAAAGCCTTACGGACGGGAAACGGGCGGCTCGCCCCCGGGAAACACGCGCTTCCTACCGTCACGGGTACTGGTCGAGCGCCGCTCGACGCGCCAGGTCCCCGCTCCAGGAGGCGCCATGTCCGTCCCCGCAGGTCCCCCCTCGCCGACCACGACCGACCACCCCACCGCCGACCAGTCCGGACCCGTGCTCGCGACGGGTGCTGCGCCGTCGGGCACGGGCGCGAGGACCCCCGCCGTGCCGGACGCCGCGGCGCAAGGCGCCCCGCACCGGCGCGGGCGCTGGATCGACCACTGGGACCCTGAGGACCCCACGTTCTGGCGCGACGGCGGACGCAGGGTCGCCACCCGCAACCTGTGGATCTCGGTCTTCGCCGAGTTCCTCGGGTTCGCGGTGTGGGCCCTGTGGTCGATCGTCGTGCCGCAGCTCGGCGCGGCCGGCTTCACCTTCACCGTGGACCAGCAGTTCTGGCTCATCGCCGTCCCCAGCCTCGTGGGCGCGACCCTGCGCATCCCGTACACGTTCGCGGTCCCGCTGTTCGGCGGGCGCACCTGGACCGTCGTGTCCGCGCTCCTGCTCCTGGTGCCCACGGTCTCGCTCGCGGTCGTCGTGCAGAACCCCGAGACCCCGTTCGGCGTGATGCTGCTCGTCGCGGCGCTCGCAGGAGTCGGCGGCGGCAACTTCGCGTCCTCGATGGCCAACATCTCGTTCTTCTACCCGGAGAAGGAGAAGGGCAAGGCGCTCGGGCTCAACGCCGCGGGCGGCAACCTCGGGACGGCCGCGGTCCAGTTCGCGGTGCCGCTCGTGATCGTCGCCGGCGCGGGCATCGCGCTCGAGCGGGCGGGCCTCATGATGATCCCGTTCATCCTGCTCGCGGCGTTCCTCGCGTGGCGGTACATGGACAACCTGACGCACGCCAAGGCCGACTTCCGCTCGTTCGCCGCCGCGACCCGCAACCGGCACACGTGGATCATCTCGTTCCTCTACATCGGGACGTTCGGGTCGTTCATCGGGTACTCGGGCGCGTTCCCCACGCTGCTCAAGAACCAGTTCCCCGAGGTCACGCTCTCGATCGCGTTCCTCGGCGCACTGGTGGGCTCGGTGTCCCGGCCGCTGGGCGGGACGATCGCCGACAAGGTCGGCGGGGCGCGCGTGACGATCGTGGCGTTCGGCGTCATGGCGCTCGGGGCCCTCGGAGCGATCCGGGCCCTCGAGTCGCACGAGCTTCGGGCTGTTCTTCGGGTCCTTCCTGCTGCTGTTCGTCGCGACCGGCATCGGCAACGGGGCGACCTACCGCATGATCCCCGCGGTCTTCGCGGCCTCGGGCTGCCGCAGGGACCCTGCCCGACGGCGAGCGCGCAGCCCACCGCACCCGGATCCGCAAGGCGGCCGCGGGCTGCATCGGCATCGCGGGGGCGATCGGGGCGTTCGGCGGGTTCCTCATCCCGCGCGGCTTCGCGATCTCGAACGACCTGGCCGGGTCGCTCGTCCCGGCCCTGTGGATCTTCATCGGCGTGTACGCGGTCATGGCCGTGGTCACGTGGGTCGTGTACCAGCGGCGGGGTGCACGCATGGCCGCGGCCGGGATCTGAGCATGGCCATCCATCCCGTCGCGGTCCCCGTCGTCGGCTCGGACGACGCCCGGGCCGCCGCCGTCCGCCCCGGTCGCGCGGCGCCGTCGGGCATCGCGGCGGACACGCACTGCCCCTACTGCGCGCTGCAGTGCGGCATGTCGCTCACGCCCGCGCAGGACCGTGGGCCCGACGGCGGAGCCTCGCCCCGCGTGGTCGTCGCGCCGCGCGACTTCCCCACCAACAAGGGCGGGCTGTGCCAGAAGGGCTGGACCAGCGCGGCCTGCTCACCGCACCCGACCGCCTCACGGTCCCGCTCGTGCGCGACCGCACGGTCGACGCTGCGGGGGCCGTGACCCGCGGCGAGCTGCGGCCCGCGACGTGGGACGAGGCGCTCGGTCGGGTCACCCGCGGCATCCTGGCGATCCAGGCCGCGTCGGGGCGCGACGCGGTCGCGGTCTTCGGCGGCGGGGGACTCACCAACGAGAAGGCGTACGCGCTCGGTAAGCTCGCACGGACCGTCCTGCGGACCGCGAACATCGACTACAACGGACGCTTCTGCATGGCCAGCGCCGCGGCCGGGGCGAACCGTGCGTTCGGCACGGACCGCGGGCTGCCGTTCCCGCTCGCGGACCTCGCAGGGGCGGACGCGGTGCTGCTGCTCGGCTCGAACCTGGCCGAGACCATGCCGCCCTCGGTCCAGCACCTCGTGGACGTGCGCTCGCGCGGCGGGCTCGTGGTCGTGGACCCGCGGCGGTCGGCCACGGCTGCGCTCACGGGCGCGGGGGTGCCCGGTGGTGCGGCGGACGGTGCTGGAGCCGGTGGGGCGTCGGGCACGCCACCCCAGGGCGTCCACCTGCAGCCCGTCCCCGGCACCGATCTCGTGGTGCTGCTCGCGCTCCTGCACGTCGTGTGGGCCGAGGGGCTCGCCGACGAGGAGTACCTCGCCGAGCGCGTGTCCGGCGTCGACGACGTGCGCCGCGCGGTCGCGGCCTGGTGGCCCGAGCGCGCCGAGACCGTGTGCGGGATCGCGGCCGACGAGCTCCGCCGGGTCGCGCGGCTGCTCGCCGCGGCCTCGCCCTCCCGTGGCGGGCGTGGCGCGTACGTCCTGACGGGGCGCGGCGTCGAGCAGTCGTCCCAGGGGACCGCGACCGTGACGGCCGCGATCGACCTGGCGCTCGCGCTCGGTCTGCCCGGCCGGACCGGCTCCGGGTACGGCGCGATCACGGGGCAGGGCAACGGGCAGGGCGGCCGGGAGCACGGACAGAAGGCCGACCAGCTCCCCGGCTACCGCCCGATCGCGGACCCGGTGGCGCGCGCCCACGTCGCCGCGGTGTGGGGCGTGGATCCCGCGTCGTTGCCCGGGCCGGGCAGGCCCGCGGTCGAGCTGCTGCGCGCGCTCGGGACACCGGGCGGGCCGCGCGCGCTGCTCGTGCACGGGTCGAACGTGCTGGTCAGCGCCCCGGATGCGACACGGGTCGCCGAGCGGCTCGACGCCCTGGACCTGCTCGTGGTGTGCGACCTGGTGCCGTCCGAGACGGCGCTGCGCGCCGACGTCGTGCTGCCCGTGACGCAGTGGGCCGAGGAGGAGGGGACCATGACCTCGCTCGAGGGACGCGTGATCCGCCGTCGGCAGGCCGTGACGCCCCCGGACGGCGTGCGGTCCGAGCTGTGGGTCTTCGCCGAGCTGGCGCGCCGCCTGGGGTCCTCGGTGGCGTTCCCCGTGGATCCTGCCGAGGTCTTCGACGAGCTGGCGCGGGCCTCGGCGGGAGGCGTCGCGGACTACTCGGGCCTGAGCCACGCGCGGCTGGACGCGGACGAGGCCGCGGGCGGGCCTGGGCTGTTCTGGCCTGTGCCTGCGGTGCCCGCTCAGTTGTCAGAACCAGACAGGGCTGTGGACCGGGGCGCTTCTGACAACTCGGACGGGGTCGGGGCGCACCCCGGCACCCCGCGACTGTTCCTCGACCGCTTCCACACCCCCGACGGGCGGGCGCGCATGATCGCGGTCGACCATGCGGGTCCCAGCGACGACGTCCGCCCCGACGCTCCCGTCTACCTGGTGACGGGCCGCGTGCTCCAGCACTACCAGTCGGGCGCGCAGACGCGCCGCGTGGCCGAGCTCGACCGGGTCGTGCCCGGCCCGTTCGTCGAGATGCACCCGATCCTCGGCTTCCGACTCGGCATCCAGGACGGGGACCCGGTGCGGCTCACCTCGGCCCGGGGCGAGGTCCGGGCGCCCGCGCGCTGGAGCGACAAGATCCGTCCCGACACGGTCTTCATGCCCTTCCACTGGAGCGGGGCCGGGAGCGTCAACCGGATCACGACCGACGCGACCGACCCGATCTCCGGGATGCCCGAGTTCAAGGTCTGCGCGGTCGCGGTCGCGCGGGACCCGGCCGGGGACCCGGCGTCGGGCACGGAATCGGACCCTGCGTCCACCGCGACGCTCGACCCGGCCTTCAGCGCGACCGCGGTGGCGCCGCTCGCTCGGGGCCACGAGCTCTCCGAGGAGGTGGTCGTATGACCGATGTCGCTGCTGAGTTGTCAGAAGCACACCGGGTGATGGCCCGCTCTGGTTCTGACAACTCGTCCGGGAGAGAGACCCACTGGGGAGAGACAGCCCGTGGGGGTGGTCCTGCGGCGCCGTTCCGGGTCGTCGTGGTGGGCAACGGCATGGTCGGGTCGCGGTTCGCCGCCGACCTCCTGGCCACGGCCGGCCCGGACCAGGAGCACGGCTCCCGGCCCCTGCACGTCACGGTGCTCGGCGCCGAGGAGTACGACCCGTACAACCGTGTCCTGCTGAGCGAGGTCGTCGCGGGCCGGGCCGACATCGGCGCGCTGACCCTTCCCTCGACGAGCGACGAGCGTGCGCAGGTCCACCGCGGTGCGCCCGCGATCGCGATCGACCGTGGCTCGCGCACCGTGCTCACGAGCGACGGGGCGTTCCCGTTCGACGCCGTGGTGCTCGCGACCGGGTCGGCTCCACGCGTCCCGGACGTGCCGGGGCTGGGGGCGGGCCCTGGTGGGACGCTCCCCGCCGGGGCCCACGCCTTGCGCACGCTCGACGACGCACGCGAGATCGTCGCCGCGGCCGCCAACGCGCGCCGCGCCGTCGTGATCGGTGGGGGCGTCCTGGGGCTCGAGGTCGCGTGCGGGCTCGCTCGACGTGGGCTCACCGTGACCGTGGTCCACGGCGGCGCGAGCCCCATGGACCGCCAGCTCGGCCCCGACGCGGGCCTGGCCGCCGCACGTACGCTCGCCGAGCTCGGGATCACCGTGCGGACCGGGGTCCGCACGCGCGAGGTCGTGGTGCGGGAGGTGGGCGGCGGGGGAGCGGTGGTCGCAGGGGTCGGGCTCGTGCCCGACGTCGGACGCTCACCTCGCGCAGTCGGCGCCCTCGGGGCGGGGCGCGCTACCCGGGTCGCTGGCGCGGACGTGACCGGCTCGGCTGCGGAGGGACCTGCTGGCGCGGAGCGGCGTGCCGGTGCGGAGGTGACCGGCTCTCCTGCGGACGTGACCGGTCCGACCGGGAAAGGCACGCGTGACGAGGTCCCGGCCGACCTGCTCGTGCTTGCCTGCGGGACCGTGCCCGAGGCAACCCTTGCCCGGACCGCGGGCCTGACGGTGGACCGGGGCGTCGTCGTCGGGCACGGGCTGGCGAGTCCCGACGACTCCGACGTGTATGCGATCGGTGACTGCGCGCAGCCACCCGAGGGTGGGACGGGGCTCATCGCACAGGGGTGGGAGCAGTCGCGGCGGCTCGCTGTCCTGCTCGCCCTCCGCCTGGTGTCAGAACCTGGCCGGGCTCTACCCCGGCCAGGTTCTGACACCTCGGGGGCCGCAGCGCGAACCCACGTCCGATTCACCGACGCGGCCCGGCCCAGCATGGCGCTGCGGATCGCGCTCGGTGTCGAGCGGGGCGGGTGGAGCGCCGGGGACGACCCGGTCGAGATGCGGCCAGCGGGGGTCAGCATCCTCTCAGAACCCCCGTTGGCCGCATCTCGCGGCGAGGAGTCGCCGGCCGCGACCTCCTTCGCTCACGTTCGCGCCGCAGCCGCAGCCGCAGCCGCAGCCGCCCCGCCGGCCGCTCCCGCCCCGTCCCGGCCGATCGGCCAGCCTCCGGCCACCCCGACCGTCCAGACGCCTCCCGCCACCCCGACCGACGTGGTCCGCCTCAAGGCCGCGGGCCTCGACGTCGTCGCGATGGGTGTCTGCGGCGCACGGCGCGTCCATGACCCGAGCCACCGGACGCTGCGCCTGACCGACCCCGACGCAGGGCGGCACGTCGAGGTCGTCGTCGCGGGCGGCTTCCTGGTGGGGGCGACCGTGGTCGGCGCACCTCAGATAGGTGCCGACCTCACGGCGACCTACACGCGCCGGGTCCCCGTGCCCGCGGACCCTGCCCACCTCCTGCTGCAACCCGTCGCGCAGGCCGCTGCTCCGGCGTCGGACCCCACGCACATGCCCGACCGGACCACGGTCTGCAGCTGCAACGGCGTGACCAAGGGCGACATCGTCGCCAGCTGGCGCGAGGGCGCCCGCAGCACCACGGACATCGCGCGTGCGACGCGTGCGACGACCGGGTGCGGCGGCTGCAAGGACGTCGTGTGCGGGCTCGCGGACTGGCTCCGCAGGGCCGATCCGGAGCAGCCGGAGACGGCGACCGCGACGGCGACCGCGGCGTCGCCTGCGGGCGAGCGGACCCCCGAGCCCGTGCCCGCCCACGGCTGAGGGGGCTGCGGGTGCGGGCGGGCAGCCCCTCTCCTAGCCTCGGAGAAGCTCGGAGCCTGCCTGCGCCCGCACGGCACCCCGGCCCGATCGACCTGGAGGCGGAGCGTGCGACGAGGTACCGCGGTGGTCAGTCTGATGGTCCTGCTGGCGGCGGTCGTCGGGGCGGGGGCGACGTCGTCGTCGGCGGTCGTCGAGCCCCAGGCGACCGCACGGCTCTCGCTGTTCAAGCGCATCGAGAACCTCGACAGCGGTGCGAGCGAGGGGCGGCGCGAGCTGTGGACCATGCACGCGCTCAACCTCGACACGGGGCAGGAGATCACGGGTGACGGGCTCAACGGGGTCCAGTCCCTCGAGGTCGTGCCCGGGCGCTACCGGATCTCCGAGAGCGGCGGGGTGGGTGGCTACCGCTTCCAGGACTGGACGTGCAGCGGCGCCGACGTCTCCGAGACGACCGACCCCTCGCCCGTCATCACGGTGCCCGACGGCGGCCAGGTCACCTGCACGGTCGACAACGAGGCGATCGAGCCCACGCTGACGCTCGTCAAGGAGGTCGTGGGCGGCACCGCATCGCCGACCGACTGGACGCTGCAGGCGCAGGGACCCACGAACCTCGTCGGCGTGAGCGGCTCCGCCGAGGTCACGAACCGCACGGTCCGCATCGGCGACTACCTGCTCTCCGAGCAGGGTGGGCCCACGGGGTACACCCCGAGCGACTGGGACTGCGGCGACGCGGTCCTGGTCGGGAACCGGTTGACCGTGGGCCTCGACGAGAACATCACGTGCACGATCCGCAACACCTCGCAGGCCCCGCAGCTCACGCTGCGCAAGGAGGTGGTCAACGAGGGCGGCGGCCCGGCCGCGCCGGGGGACTTCACGCTCACGGCGGCAGGCCCGACGACGATCAGCGGCCCCTCGGGTTCGGTCGCCGTCACGGGCGCGGGGGTCGTGGCGGGGACCTACACGCTGAGCGAGTCGGGGCGCCCGGGCTACGCGCCCGGGCCGTGGGCGTGCGACGGCGGCACGCTCGCCGGGGATGCCGTCACGCTCGACGCCGACGACATCGTGACCTGCGTGGTCGGCAACACGTGGACGGGCGGGTCCCTCACGTTGCTCAAGGAGGTCGCCGTGGGCGACGCACCACCGCAGGCCTGGCAGCTCGTCGCGACCGACGCCGCGGGTGCAGCGCACTCGGGGAGCATGGGCCAGCCCGCGGTCACGGCGGCCGGGGTCCCGGCCGGGACCTACACGCTGACCGAGGAGGGGCCAGACGCCTACGACCTGGTCGGCTGGGCGTGCACGGGGGGCGACCTGGTCGTGGACCCGCCGGCGGGCGGCCCTGGCGCGACCTACAGCGTGACCGTGGAGACGCACGCCGCCGTGGAGTGCACCGCGACCAACACCCTCGCAGGGTCGTCGCTGACGCTGGTCAAGGAGGTCGTGGGTCCTGACGGTGCCCCGGCGGCGGACCCTTCCGCATGGACGCTCGCGGCCGACGGCGCCACGCCCCTGGCAGGGGCGAGCGGAAGCCCCGCGGTGACGCACCAGGCCGTCACGCCGGGCGACTACACGCTCTCTGAGTCGGGCGGCCCGCTCGGCTACGCGGCGGGGGGCTGGGTCTGCGACGGCGTGGCGGCCTCCGACGGGGTCGTCACGATCGGCACGCGTGACGACGTGACCTGCACGGTCACCAACACCTGGGACGGAGGCACCCTGACGCTGGTCAAGGAGGTCACGGGGGGTGGGGCACCTGCCGAGGCGTGGTCGCTCTCCGCGACCGGGGCGGGCGCGGGCCTGCCGACGCTGAGCGGCAGCACCGGCCAGGCCGCGGTCACCTCGGTGCCCGTGCCGCCGGGCGACTACGACCTCACCGAGTCCGACGCGTTCCCGCTCGGCTACGAGCTCACGGACCTGACGTGCACGGGCTCGGCCGGGACCAGCGTCGAGGACCCCACGGTCACCGTGGGAGCAGGGGACGACGTGACCTGCACGTTCACGAACAGCCCCCTCGCGACGCAGCACCTCACGCTCATCAAGCTCGTGAACCACCAGGGCGGCGGCCTCGCCCCCGTCACCGCCTGGACGCTCGCCGCGACCGACGGAGCGGGCACCGACCTCTCCGGGCCGAGCGGTTCGCCCGGCGTCTCGTTCGTCGCCGTCCCGCCGGGCGACTACACGCTCTCCGAGTCGGGCGGTCCCGACGGGTACCGCGCGGGGGCGTGGGTGTGCCAGGGGGCGGACGTGACCCCCGAGGGCGTCGTCACGATCGAGGCGAGCACCGACGTCGCGTGCGTCATCACGAACTCGGCGATCGCGCCCCGGCTCACCCTGGTCAAGGACGTCGTCGGCGGGCCGTCGGAGGTCGACGACTGGCGGCTGTTCGGTGCGGGGTCGCCCGGCCTGGTCACGGGCTTCTCCGGGAGCCCCGAGGTGACCGATGCCCCGGTGACGGCCGGGACGTGGCGGCTGTTCGAGGTCGGGAGCCCGCTCGGCTATTCCTCGCGGCCCTGGACCTGCGCCGACGCGACCGGTGCGGCGGTCCCCGTGACGGACGCCGGGCAGGTCACCCTCGCGCTCGCCCAGGACGTCACCTGCACCGTCCAGAACGTCTGGGAGGGTGGTCGGCTGACGTTGGTCAAGGACGTCGTCGGAGGTCCGGCCGCCGCCGAGTCGTGGGAGCTCCGTGCCGTGGGACGCACGGGGACGGGTGCTGCCGGCGCAGCCCTCTCGGGGCCGTCAGGATCGGTCGCGGTCACGTCGCAGCTCGTCCCCGCGGGCGAGTTCGCCTTGGCCGAAGGCCCCGGCCCCGCGGGCTACCGCACTGGTTCGTGGGCGTGCACCGAGGTCGGAGGCGGGGAGGTCCCGGTCGTCGACGGCCACGTCGCGGTCGCGCAGGGCGAGGACGTCAGGTGTCTCCTGACCAACCACTGGACCTCCGGCACGCTCACGCTCGTCAAGGCGGTCGACGGCGGGTCGGCGCCTCCCGGGGCATGGGTCCTCTCGGCGAGGGGCGTGACGGGGAGCCCGACGGACGGTCGCGTGATCGTGGGCGCGAGCGGTGGGGCTGCCGTGACCGCCGCCCCGGTACCTGCGGGTGACTACGCGCTGGCCGAGTCCGACGGTCCCGGCGGCTACGAGCAGACCGGGTGGGAGTGCGGCGAGGCACCGCTCGTCGACGGTGTCGTCAGCGTCGCCGAGAGCACCGACGTCACCTGCACCGTGACCAACACCGCCGTGCTACCGCACCTGACCCTCGTCAAGGAGGTCGACAACGCGGGTGGGGGCACCGCCGCCCCGGCCGACTTCACGCTCCACGCCGACGGGCCCGAGACGCTCGTGGGCACGAGCGGCAGCGTCGAGGTCTCGCACGTGACCGTCGACCCGGGCGGCTACGCACTGACCGAGTCGGGCGGCCCCGACGGGTACGACGCAGGCGGCTGGACCTGACGGGCGGCGCCGTCTCGGGCGTGACGGTCGAGGTCTCACCGGGTGCGGACGTCACGTGCACCGTGGTCAACACGTTCGTCCCCGCCGTCGGGCCCACGCCCACCCCGACGCCCGACCCGACCAGCGCCCCGACGCCTGACCCGACCCACGGCGGAGGGAGCAGGACGGCCGACCCCGACGGGCCGCTCGCGAGCACGGGGGCCGCGGGCACCGCGGCGCTCGCGGCGGCCCTCGCGCTGGCCGGAGCAGCCCTGGTCGTCGTGGCGCGCCGTCGACGCGGGGAGGGCTGAGCCGGAGGTCCACGGTCACGGCTGCGGGCCCCGGGGACCCGCAGCCCTGGCGGGTTCTCACGCGCCTGCGGCGGTGCGCGTGAGAAGAACGTTACGGAGGGGCAAAGGAGAGAGTGCGGCGCGGAAACCGCGCGTCTCTAGTGTCCGGAGCAGCAGCTGCTTCCCGGACACCCGGACCGCACCCCCAGGAGCCCCCGTGACCACACCATCGAGCTCTCCCCGCCACCTCGTGATCGTCGGCGGCGGCATGGTCGCCCAGCGCCTCGTCGAGGCGCTGCGTGCCCGTGACACCGCCGGCGGTTGGCGGGTCACCGTCTTCGCCGAGGAACCGCGCTACCCCTACGACCGCGTGGCGCTCACGTCCTACTTCTCGGCGCGCGACCCCGAGGAGCTCAACCTCGGCGACCCTGCGCTGTGGGACGACCCGCTCGTGCGCCTGGTCCGTGACTGCAGCGTCGTCTCGATCGACCGCGACGCACGCCAGGTCACCGACCGGTTGGGCCGGGTCCACGACTACGACGAGCTCGTGCTCGCGACGGGCTCGAGCGCTGCCCGGCCGCCCATCCCCGGCAACGAGCTGCCGGGGGTGTTCGTCTACCGCACGATCGACGACGTCGCGGCCCTGCGCGGCTGGGTCGAGGCCAAGCGCGAGGAGCGGGCCGGGTCGTCGTACGACCGCCCGGTGCGTGGCGCGGTCATCGGCGGCGGGCTCCTGGGCCTCGAGGCCGCGGGTGCGCTCAAGGCGCTCGGCGCCCAGGCGACCGTCATCCAGTTCGGCACGCACCTCATGGACGCGCAGATCGACCTGGGCGGCGGTCAGGCGCTCGGGCGCCTCATCAACGACATGGGCATCGCGGTGCGCGTGAGCACCGGGACCAAGGAGATGCGTCCCGCGCGGACGACGGGTCACGTGGGCCGCCTCGACTTCGTGGACGGCGGGCGGCTCGACGTCGACGTGGTCGTCATGGCGACAGGCGTCCGGCCGCGTGACGAGCTGGCCCGTGGGGCAGGGCTGCCGGTCGGCGAGCGCGGCGGCGCGGTCGTCGACCTGTCGTGCCGCACCGACGACCCGCACGTGTGGGCGATCGGCGAGGTCGCGTGCATCGAGGGGCGCTGCCTGGGCCTCGTGGCCCCGGGGTACGCGATGGCCGAGGTCGTCGCGGACCGGCTGCTCGGCGGCGAGGCGACGTTCCCGGGTGCGGACACGGCGACCAGGCTCAAGCTGCGCGGCGTGGACGTCGCGAGCTTCGGCGACGCGTTCGCGCGCACCGAGGGAGCCATGGAGCTCGTCTACGCGGACCCGGTCGCGGGCGTCTACAAGAAGCTCGTCCTGTCCGACGACGCGCGGACCCTCCTGGGCGGGGTGTTCGTGGGCGACGCGACGCCGTACGCGTCGTTGCGTCCCATGGTCGGGCGCGAGCTGCCGGGCGACCCGGGCGCGTTCCTCCTGCCCGAGGGGGCGTCGGGTGGCGGCTCCGCGGGGCTCGAGCTGCCCGACGACGCGACCGTCTGCTCGTGCAACAACGTCTCCGCGGGCACGATCCGCTCGGCCGTGACCGAGCACGCGTGCACCGACGTCGCCGCGGTCAAGTCGTGCACCAAGGCCGGCACGAGCTGCGGGTCGTGCCTCCCGCTGGTCAAGAAGATCACGACGACCGAGCTCGAGAAGGCCGGCATCGAGGTCTCGAACGCGCTGTGCGAGCACTTCGAGCTCTCGCGGGCGCAGCTCTTCGACGCGGTCCGCGTCGCGGACCTGCACACGTTCAGCGAGATCATCGCGCGGTTCGGTCGCGTTCCTGCGGGGGCGCCGGAGACGCCCGACGGCGTCGCCCCGGCCGGGCTTCCGGCCGCGGGCCCCGGCCGTGGTTGCGACATCTGCAAGCCGGTCGTCGCGTCCATCCTGGCGTCCCTGGGCAACGGTCACATCCTGTCGGGAGAGCAGGCCGCGCTCCAGGACACCAACGACCACGTCATGGCGAACATGCAGAAGGACGGCACCTACTCGGTGGTCCCGCGCATCCCGGGCGGGGAGATCACGCCCGAGGGCCTGCTGGTGATCGGGCAGGTCGCGAAGGACTTCGGGCTCTACACCAAGATCACGGGCGGCCAGCGGATCGACATGTTCGGTGCGCGGATCGAGCAGCTCCCGCTGATCTGGCGTCGGCTCGTGGAGCACGGCTTCGAGTCGGGCCAGGCGTACGGCAAGTCGCTGCGGACCGTGAAGTCGTGCGTCGGGTCGACGTGGTGCCGGTTCGGCGTGCAGGACTCGGTGGGCATGGCGGTCGAGCTCGAGCTGCGGTACCGCGGGCTGCGCTCGCCGCACAAGATCAAGCTCGGGGTCTCGGGGTGCGCGCGCGAGTGCGCCGAGGCGCGCGGCAAGGACGTCGGCGTGATCGCGACCGACAAGGGGTGGAACGTGTACGTGGGCGGGAACGGCGGCTTCACGCCCAGGCACGCGAGGCTCCTCGCGGAGGACCTCGACGACGAGGCCATGATCCGCACGATCGACCGCTTCCTCATGTACTACATCCGCACCGCGGACCGCCTGCAGCGCACGTCGGTGTGGGTCGACGAGGTCGAGGGCGGCCTCGACGGGATCCGCGCCGTGATCCTCGAGGACTCCCTGGGGATCGCCGCTGACCTCGACGCCGCGATGGCCGGTCATGTCGACGCGTACGAGGACGAGTGGCGCGCCGTCCTGGAGGACCCCGAGAAGCTCAAGCGGTTCGGGTCCTTCGTCAACGCGCCTGCGACGGCCGACCCCGACCTCGCGTACGTCGCCGAGCGCGGTCAGCCGCGCCCGGCCACGGCCGCCGAGCGCGAGGGCGCTGCGACGGGCGGGGTTCTGATCGCCGGGACGACTCTGGAGGTACGCAGATGAGCATGAGCACATGGGGTTCCGAGGCCGTGGTGGCGCAGCCGGGGGCACGGGATGGGCGTGGGGCGACAGGTCCGTGGGCGCCGGGGGAGGGGCCAGGCTCGACCGGGCCCGCGACGAAGAACGGAGCCGGGACGGGCTGGGAGGCCGTGTGCCGGGTCTCGGACCTCGCGGTCGAGCGGGGCGCGGCGGCGCTCGTCGGCGGGCAGCAGGTCGCGCTCTTCCGGCTGACGGACGGGCGGGTGCTCGCCGTCCAGCAGCTCGACCCGTTCAGCGGGACCAACGTCATGTCGCGCGGGATCGTGGGCACGCGCGGGGGCGTCCCGACCGTCGCGTCGCCGATGTACAAGCAGGTCTTCGCGCTCGAGACCGGGGCGTGCCTCGACCCCGTGGGGTTCCTCCCGGTGCTCGCGGCGGGACCGGACCTGGTGACGTGGCCCGTCGAGGTGCGTGCCGGCGTCGTGCACGTGGGCGTGCCCGCAGCGGACGGGACCGCGTGCTGACCGGCCGGTCGCCGGCTCCCCGCCCTTCGCCGGCTTCCCGCCCCTCGCTGGCTCCCCGCCCCTCGCCGGCTCCCCGCCCCTCGGTGGACGCGATCTCCGTGGCCGGTCGGGGGGCGGGCGACGCCGACCAGCTGTCAGAAGCACACCGGGTCGTGCCCCGGCCACGTTCTGACACCGGATCGGTGACCCTCGTGGGCGGCGGCCCGGGCGCGACGGACCTGCTCACCCTGCGCGGCTACCGTGCGCTCATGACCGCCGACGTCGTCGTGGTCGACCGGCTGGGACCCCTCCAGGTCCTCGACGACCTCCCCGCGAGCGTCGAGATCATCGACGTCGGCAAGACCCCGGGCCACCACCCCGTGCCGCAGCACGAGATCAACGCGATCCTCGTCGAGCAGGCGCTGCGTGGCCGCACGGTCGTGCGGCTCAAGGGCGGCGACCCGTTCGTGTACGGGCGCGGCGGCGAGGAGGTCCTGGCCTGCCGCGCCGCCGGGGTCCCGGTCGAGGTCGTGCCCGGCGTGAGCAGCGCCCTGTCCGTCCCGGCGCTCGCGGGCATCCCCCTCACGCACCGTGGGACGGTCGGTGCGTTCCTCGTCGTCAACGGCCACGGCGGTCTGGACGTGGGCGCGCTGGCCGCGGTCCGCGATCGCACGGCTACCCTGGTGATCCTCATGGGTGTGTCGATGCTGAGCGAGATCACGGGCCAGGCGGTCACCGCCGGGGCCGACGTCGGCACGCCCGTCGCCGTCGTCGAGTCGGGTTCCACGGAGCACCAGCGGGTCACACGCGCCACGCTCGGGACGCTCGTCGAGCGCGCGGCCCAGGTCGGGGTGCGCGCCCCGGCGGTCGTGGTCGTGGGCGACGTGGCGGCCGAGGACCTGTTGGTCCCGACCCTGGTCCCCGCCCTCGTCCCGGAGGCGGCCCGGTGACGGGAGCGGTCCAGGGGCCGGCGGTCCCCGCCGTCGCCATCGAGCCCCAGCGCCCCGCGCTCGGCCAGGTCATGGCCGGCTGCACGGTCCTCGTCACGGCCGACCGGCGCTCGGCCGAGCTCGCCGCGGCCCTGGTGCGCCGGGGTGCCGAGGTGCGCCACGCGCCTGCCCTGAGCATGGTGCCCAACGAGGACGACGAGGCGCTCCTCGCGGGCACGCGCGACCTGATCGCCCACCGGCCGGACGTCGTGGTCGTCACCACGGGCATCGGGTTCCGCGGGTGGATCGAGGCGGCCGACGCGCACGGGCTGGCCGACGAGCTCCTGGCCGTCATGGGCGGCGCGCGGCTGGTCGCCCGCGGCCCCAAGGCGCGCGGCGCGATCCAGGCCGCGGGGCTCCAGGCCGACTGGGTCGCGGAGTCGGAGACGTCGGGAGAGATCGCGGACGTCCTGCTCGGCGAGGGCGTCGACGGGCTGCGCATCGCGGTCCAGCACCACGGTGCGGGGGCCGACGGCCTGGACACGGTCTTCGCGCAGGCGGGCGCGGACGTCGCGAGCCTCATCGTCTACCGCTGGGGCCCGCCGCCCGACGAGGCGGCGCTCCGGACCTCGGTCCACGCCGCGGCGGGCGGCGAGATCGACGCGGTCGTGTTCACCTCGGCCCCTGGCGCCGAGGCGTGGCTCGCGGCCGCGGAGTCGGAGGGCGTCGGTGACGCGGTCGTCGCGCGGTTCGCGAGCGGTGCCATGATCGCCGCAGCCGTCGGACCCATCACGGCCCGCCCCCTCGCGCACCGCGGGATCCCCACCCTCCAGCCGGACCGCGGGCGCCTCGGTGCGCTGGTCCGGACGCTCGTCGGGCACTACGAGCACGCCGAGACCCTCGCGCTCGTGACCGTCGCGGGCATCCTGCAGATCCGCTCACGCGTCGCGGTGCTCGACGGGCGCGTGCTCCCGCTCTCGCCCAGCGGGCTCGAGGTCCTGCGCCTGCTCGCTTCGCGGGCCGGGGAGATCGTGACCCGCGACCAGGTCCTCACGGCGCTGCCCGGGGACTCGCGCGACCCGCACGCCGCGGAGGTGGCCGTGGCCCGGCTGCGCGAGGCCGTGGGCGAGCGCGCCCTCGTCAAGACCGTCGTCAAACGTGGCTATCGACTGGAGCTGGCATGAGCACGGAGATCCTGGGGTTCCCTTCCGGCGAGACCGAGGGGAGCCCGACCTCGGGCGGCACGGGTGCACCCGTGCTCGTCGGCTGCTCGCACGGGACCAACGACGTCGCGGGCCAGGCCGCGATCCGTGCGCTGCTCGACGACGTCCGTGCGACGCGCCCCGACCTGGACGTCCGGGAGGCGTTCGTCGACGTCCAGCAGCCCGAGGTGGCCGACGTCGTCACGCAGGCGGTCTCCCCGCGCGCCACGGGCGACGAGGCGGGCGAGCAGGCCGGCCAGGCTGTCGTCGTTCCCCTGCTGCTGTCCACGGGCTTCCACGTGAACGTCGACATCACCGAGGCCGTCTCGCCCGAGCACGAGGGCCGGGGTCCTGAGCACGGAGCCGCGGCCGCCGCCCGCGCGCTGGGGCCCGACCCCCGCCTGGCGCAGATCCTCGCGGACCGCCTCGCTGCGGCCGGGACGCGGCCGCACGACGCGGTCGTCCTCGCGGCCGCCGGGTCGAGCAGGTCGGGGGCCGCGCGCGACGTCGAGGCCGTCGCCGAGCACCTGCGGGCGCACCACGACGGACCGGTCACGGTCGGGTTCGGCGCCATGGCGACCCCGTCGGTGCGTGACGCGGTCGCCGCGGCGCGTGAGGCGCTCGGCGGGGCCGATGTCCCGGGCGGGGCGACCGCCGCCCCGGGGGGAGGCGCCGACACGGCTGCCGTGGCGCCGTCGGGCGGCGAGGACGATCCGCCCCGCGTGGTCATCGCGGCCTACCTGCTGGCCCCCGGCTTCTTCCACGACCGCCTGCTCGAGGCCGGCGCGGACGTCGTCACGGCCCCGCTCGCCCCCGACTCCCGTCTGACCGCGATCGTGCTCGACCGCTACGCGGAGGGCGTCGCGGCGCTGCCCGGTCGCTAGAGCCGGACGCGCCGCGACGGCAGCCGCCTGGGCGGCAGCCCGGGCGGTGCCGCGGTTCAGGCTGCCGGGACCCGCGTCCTCGGTGCGACGAACGCCGCGAGCAGCGCGATCACGACCGTCACGCCGAAGCAGATGACGTAGGCCAGGAGACCGAACGGGTCGTGCAGGGCCCAGAGCATGGACCCGGTCACCGCGAGAGCGATCGCCGCGGACAGCGCGTCGGAGACCTGGAGCGCCGAGCTGTTGGCGCCCTGCTGGTCCTCGGGCGACAGGGCGAGCGTGAGCACCGAGAGCGTCGGGTGGACCATGCCCATCCCCAGCCCCGCGACGGTCCACGAGAGCATGCCGAGGATCGGGGGCACCGAGGGCCACGCGAGGAGCGCGGTGCCCGCGATCCCGCCCGCGACGAGGAACGACCCGATCAGGATGAAGCGCGAGTGCGGCCACCCCCAGCGGGCCTTCCCGCGCAGCCACGCACCGGCCGACCAGCCGATCGCGCCGAACGTCAGGACGCCGCCCGCCTGTGCGGGGGACAGGCCGCGCTCGTGCGAGAGGAGCAGCGGCAGCAGGACCTCGGTGCCCGTGAAGGCTGCCGCGACCAGGCCGCGGATCGCGATCACCGACGGCAGCCCGCGCGCCGCGCGCACGGTGCCGCGCGGGAGCAGGTGCGGCACGCTCACCACGACCAGGGCGAGCGCGACCACGAGCCCGGCGTACAGCAGCACGCCCTCCTGCTGGCCTGCGAAGTGCAGCATCCCGATGCCCACGGCCGCGGCCACGGCCCACCAGAGGGCCGCGTTCCCAGCGCGGTCCGCAGCGTCCGCCGCCTCCGTCGTGCGGCGGTCCTGCACGACGGCGCGCAGGCCCGGGCGCATCATGAGCACGGCCGGGACCGCGAGGAACGGCACGGCGAGGAACACCCAGCGCCACCCCACGTGCTCGACGACGAGACCCGCGACCGCCGGGCCGACGATCGATGGCACGACCCACGCGGCGGCGAAGGCCGCGAACACCGACGGTCGCCGGTCCTCGGGGAACACCCGGGCGACGAGCACGTACAGCGCGACGATGTACATCCCGGTGCCGAGCCCCTGCACCACCCGCCCCGCGACGAAGATCTCCATGGTCGGTGCGAGCCCCGCGACGACCAGGCCGACGAGGAAGAGGCCGACGCCGGCCCACAGCGACGGGCTCGGGCCGAACCGGTCGCACCAGCGACCCGCCGCGACCATCCCGACGACGCTCGCGGCGATCGACCCGGCGAACGCGACCGCGTAGAGCGTCAGGCCGTCGAGGGCCTGCGCGACGGTCGGCATCGCGGTCGCGACGGCCAAGGCCTCGAACGCGCCGAGCAGCACGAGGGCGACCATGCCGATCATGACCGTGCGCTGGGTCGCGGGGGACAGGCCGCCGCCCGAGGGGCCGGCGATCGCCTCGGCGACGTCGGCCTCGGGCGCCAGGGGGCGTGGTGATTCCATGAGTCCTCGCAGGGTGGGCGCCGGCCGGAGGGGCGTCGCGCGACAGGTGCGCTCGGTCGAGCGCTTCGACTAGTCTCGAACCTCAACCATTGTCGAGGTCAAGCGCATCCGGCCCGTCGATGGACGGAGTGACGAATGCCTGGAGCAATCATGCCTGACGAGGGGCCCCACCCCGACGACGAGCTCACGGTCGGCGAGCTCGCCCGCCGCAGCGGCGTCACGGTGTCGGCGCTGCACTTCTACGAGCGCGAGGGACTGCTCACCGCGCGCCGCACGCCGGGCAACCAGCGCCGCTACCCGCGCGAGACGCTGCGCCGGGTCTCCTTCATCAAGGTCTCCCAGCGCGTCGGGATCCCGCTCGCGCTGGTCCGTGAGGCGCTGGGGACGCTCCCGCAGAACAGGACGCCGACCGCCAAGGACTGGCGGCGCCTCTCGCGCATGTGGCACGCGGACCTCGACGCGCGGATCGAACAGCTCGTGCGCCTGCGCGACCATCTCACCGACTGCATCGGCTGCGGCTGCCTGTCGCTGCGCAAGTGCGTCCTGGCCAACCCGCACGACGTGCTGGCCGAGGAGGGTCCGGGTCCCCGGACACTGCTGGTCGACGGGCTCGACGACTGAGGGTCGCAGCTCACCAGTTCTTGGTCGAGCCCCCGCCGCCCTGCTCCTCGCCCGTACCCCCCGCGGGCTCGTCGCCCCCGTAGTAGTTCCGGTACTCCTGCTGGCTCTGGTCCTCGTCGTCCCGGGCCTCGGAGTTCTGCTCCTGAAGCTTCTCCTGGCGCTCGGCCTCGGCCCGCTCCTCCTCGGACTGGTCCGGCTCGGGCTGCTCCTGCTCCTGCTCGTCGCCCTCCTGCTGGTCCTGGGGCTCCTGCGGCTGCGCGTCCTGTGCCTGCTGCTGCTTGTCCTGCAGGCGCTGGACCGACTGCTCGTTCTGCTCCTTCTCCTGCTCCGACTGGTCCTCGCACCCGGGCCAGCCACGCACCTGCTCGGCCGTCGCGAACGAGCGCTCGGCGAACGAGTACCAGGTCGTGGCGTCGTCCTGGACCTGCTCGGGCGTGAGCTCGTTGCCGTCGCCGAAGGGGTCGATCACGGTCGCGTCGTAGTCCTCGCCCGCGGCCCGGGAGGCGAGTGCCTCCTCGAGCGCCTTCTTCTGCGCCATGTAGTCGTCCGCGGTGATCTTCTCGTAGTCCCCGGAGGTCTCGTAGGAGATCGACAGGTTGATCTGGATCCGGCAGCGGACCATGGGTTCCTCGCCCTCGGCGAGGTCGTAGGCCCGGTGGAGGTCGTTGATCGCGGTGTAGTCGTCGCCGCTGCTGTGCCGCGCGGTCCCGGCGTTGAACCAGGCCTTCCACGGGTCGACGACGTTCATGGTCTTCTGGACGTCGAACAGGTCGGCGGCGCCCGAGTAGTCGCTCGCGTCGTAGTCGTCGGAACCCATCGAGGCGATCACGGGGAGGAACGCGAGCTTGACCCCGAGCACGACCGCGGCGACCAGGAGCGGGATCGGCAGGAGGAGCAGCAGTGCCCGACGGCGCAGCCGCCTCGAGCGCAGCGCAGCGGCCTGGGGGGAGCGCAGGCCGGGACGCTGCGCGCGAGGCGGCTGCGGGTAGGGCGCGCCGGGGCGGACGGTCGACGGTCCTTCCCACGACGGACCCGGCTGCGCTGGCCGGCCACCGGTGGTCGGTGAGCCAAGGGGTCCACCCGACCCGTTCGCGCTGCCCCACGGGGGCTGCTGCGGGGGCGCACCGTCGCCGCTCATGCGCGCACCCCCACCCGGCGGGCCGCGGACCGGCCCGCGAACCAGGCCTCGATCCCGAGGAGACCCGCCGCGAGGAGCGCGAAGGGCCACACGATCGGGCGGTAGGCCGTGACGAGGCGCCTGCCGTCCGCCGCGACCTGCTGCGGGTCGACGCCCGCGACGAGCTCCGCCGTGGGGCTGGGGGTCTCACGGTGCACGTACGGGACCCCCAGCTGCTCGGCGATGGCGCGCAGGTTCTCCTCGTCGATGATCGACAGGGCGTCCGGCACGTCCGACTCCTCGATCGTCGCCTGCGACGGGTCCTCGATGTACTCGGCCGCTGCCGGGTCCTCACCCGGCAGGTACTCCTTCATGCGCCCGCCCTCCGCGGTGCCGTAGCCCAGCACCGCGCCGCCGTCGACGAGCGGTGCGAGCTCCTCGAACGAGCGGGGCTCGCCGTCCGCGGTCTGCTCGCCGTCGGACAGGAAGAACACGAGCCGCATGTTCGACGGGCGCTCGGCCGCGGCCCCCTGCAGCGCGTCGCGCAGCTCGTCGAGCGGCCGGTCGGTGAGCGACCCCTTGGAGTAGAGCGTGATCTCGCGCTTGAAGGTGTCGGCCCAGGAGGTGATGGCGCGCGCGTCGGTCGTGAGCGGGAGCTGGCGGCTGGCCTGCGAGTCGAACGAGATGATCGAGTACCGGGCGCCCGGGATGTCGCCCGTGAGGCTCGCGATGTCGTGCCGCACGCCCACGAGGCGCTCGTTCGTGCCGTCGAAGTCCTCGGCGGCCATGGACCCCGTGCGGTCGACCACGAAGAACATGTCGACGTTCGCGACCGACGTGTCGCGGTCCGTCACGGGGACGGACGGGCCGAGTCCGATCACGGCGAGGACCGCGACGAGCGCCGTGCGCCGGGCCCAGGCGCCGCGCGGGCCGGCGGGTGCGCCCTGCCGACTGCCCGGCCCTCGAGACGCGCCTCGCAGCGCGACCACGAGCTGCCACCCGGCGAGCCCGAGCAGCGGCACGAACACCAGGGCCCACGCCCACAGGGGGATCAACGGTTGGAGGGTCATTCGCGCAACCTCCAGGCCACGATCAGCAGGAGCGCGGTGCCCGCGGTGCCCACGAGGAACCAGAGCGTCGGCAGGTCCGTCACGATCACCTCGGGGCTCGCGTCGAGCTCGACGGCCTGCTGCGCCACGACGTCCTCGACCATGCCCTCGACGGCCTGGGGGTCACCCGCGAGGAAGTACAGCCCGCCGCTGGCCTCGACCACGTCGCGGTACTCGACCTCCTCGGGGGTGCCCGCGTACAGGTCCGAGCCACCGTAGATCCCGTGCAGCGTGATGTCGCGCGAGGTCACCAGCGCGGCAGCCTGCTCGAGCGTGTAGATGGGCTCGCCCGCGACGTAGTTGTCGGTCGCGAGGATGATCGAGCGCGAGCGCTCCGTGGCCTCCTCGTCGAACTGCAGCGCGCAGTTGGCCAGGCCGTCCCCGATGAGGCTCGCCGCGGACTCGTTCGCGAGCGTGCCCGCGGTGTACGTGAGGTACTCCAGGATGTCCTTCTCGTCGCCCTCGCGCGCGAAGTCGAGCGTGCTCGGGTCCTTGTCGAACGCCGCGACGCCCGCGGCGAGCTGCTCCTTGACCAGCGTGTAGTCGTCGGTCAGCGGGAAGACCGTGCGCGACGTCGAGTTGAAGATCGACAGCGCGATCCGCTCACCCTCGAAGTTGTCCACCAGCTCCGAGTACACCTTGAGGATCTCGCCGTCGTATGCGGTCATGGAGCCCGACACGTCCAGGCACAGCACGATGTCTCGCGTCCCGAGCCGGTCCACGACCACGTCGGTCTCGACCGGGCGCGCAGCGACCGCGCCGACCCCGACGAGTGCCACGAGCAGCCCGGCGAGGCCCGCGACCTGCAGCGTCCGGTACCGGCGCACCCATGCCGCGAAGGCCGGGACCTGCGCGAGGTAGGACGAGTTCGCGACCCACGTGACGGCGTCGACGTCCGGGGTGGACTCCGCCCGTGCCCGACGGCGGCGCGCGAGCCACCAGGCGGCCACCCCTGCGGCCACGACCAGGACCACGACCGCGGCGAGCAGCCACGGCCACAGGATCGAGGCCCCCTGAGGCCCGGGCGTGAGGGCGGCGGGCGTCACCACGTCCTCACCACCGTGCGGGCGCGGTCGATCGAGTCCTTGCCCGTGGGCGTGACGCCGTGCTCGTCGAGTCGAGCCAGCGGGTCGACGTCGTACTCCGCGAACGACGGGCGGTAGTAGCGCGCGATGAGCCGCGTCAGGTGCTGCGTGCCCGTCATGCGCTCGATCTCCGAGAGCGTGAGCACCGAGGCGTCCACGCCCAGGCGGCCCGACGCGAAACCGCGGACCTCCTTGGACAGCGCCAGGTGGAGCCCGCGCTCGTCGAGCTCGCCCGCGAGGTAGCGCTGCTCGACCGCGTCGAGGTGCGCCTCGAACTCCACGCGCAGGCCCGCGTACGGGTCGTACGGTCCCACGGGCAGCCGCGGGGCCGAAGACTGGGTCCTCTCCTCGGCCGACGCGCGCGTCGAGAGGAAGGCGAACACGATCCAGCCCACGACGAGCAGCAGCAGGGCGACCCCGAGGGCGCCCCACCAGCCGCTGTAGAGGACCGGGGCGTAGAGCTCATCGTCGGGCACGCTTCGCCCTCCCCAGGAGCTCGACGAAACGGGGTACGACGTCGTCGGTCCCGGTCACGCTCACGGCCTCCACCTGGAGAGTTCGCAGCAGGGCCACGACCGACTCGCGCCGGGCACGCGCGGCCTGCGCCGCGCCCTCCGCGACGTCCACGCGGCCCCGCAGGAACGGCGGCAGGTCGAGCGTGCCGTCGACGTCCGCGACCGGCCCGAGGCTCCCGTGCGCGGTGGCCGGACCGCCCGCTGCGAGGGGCACCCCGACGGGCGAGAGGTCCGTGACCGCGACGACCATGACCTCGTGGCGCACGCGCAGACGCCGCAGCAGGCGCTCGTGCTCCGGGCCCGGACGGGCCTCGTCGGTCACCACGACCATGATCGAGCGCCGCTGGAACGCGTTGAGCGCACGGTCGAGCGCGCGGTTCAGGTCGCTCGCGGGCGCGTCGACGCTCAGCTGCTTCTCGACCGTGCGGAGCAGGAGCTCGAGGTCCTGCGTGCTGGCCCGGGGCGGGAGCTGGACGATGCGTCCGGCGTCCGCCGCGACGAGCGCGACCCGGTCGCCGCGGTCGCGCGCGAGGTAGGCCACGAGCGCGCAGCAGAAGCTCACCGCGTCGGCCTTGGGCTCCCCGCTCGCCGCGGTCGCGCCCATGTTGCGGCCCGTGTCCACGACGAGGACCAGGTTAACGTTGGACTCGCGCACGAACCGGCGGACCACGGGGATGCCCGCGCGGGCGCTCGACTTCCAGTCGATGTCGCCCACGTCCTCCCCGGGCGCGTACAGGTGGAGGTCGTCGAAGTCCTGCCCGTGCCCCTTGAGGACGGAGCGGTGCCGCCCCTCGAGCAGCCCCGAGGCCCGCCGGGCCAGCGGGAGCTCGAGCCTGGCCCGCACCTGGGCCAGTCGCGACACGTCTGCCATGGACCGCGCCCTACGGGGTGGGGACCGCGTCGAACACGGCGTCGATGAGCTGCTCGGGCGCGACGTTGGTCGCGAGCGCGTCGAACGTACGGACCAGGCGGTGGCGCAGCACCGAGTAGCGCACGGCCTTGATGTCGTCCGGGATGACGAACGCGCGACCCGCCTGGATCGCGAGAGCCTGCCCCACGCGCATGAGCGCGATGCCGCCACGGGGGCTCGCGCCCACGCGCACGTGCTGGTCGAGTCCCGGGACGGGACGTGGACCCGACAGCCGCGTCGTGTTGATGAGGTCGACGATGTAGCGCTTGATCGACTCGTCGACGTACACGTCGTCGACCAGACGCTGGAGGAACACCACGTCGTCGATGCTGACGGGCTCGGCCGTGATGGGCGCCGTCATGCGGCCCGTCGAGATCCGGTCGAGGATCTCCAGCTCCTGCTGCGGGGCCGGGTACGTCAGCACCTCCTTCATGAGGAAGCGGTCCATCTGGGCCTCGGGCAGCACGTACGTGCCCTCCTCCTCGATGGGGTTCTGCGTGGCGAGGACCATGAACGGTGAGGGCAGCGGGAAGTTCTCGCCGCCGATCGACGTCTGCTTCTCCTGCATGGCCTCGAGCATGGCCGACTGCGTCTTGGCGCTCGACCGGTTGATCTCGTCGAGCAGGACGAGGTTCGCGTGCACGGGTCCGAGCTGCGTGGTGAACGACCCGGTCGCGTAGTTGTAGATCTGCGTGCCCACGATGTCGTTGGGCATGAGGTCCGGCGTGCACTGGATGCGGCGGAACGAGCCGTTGATCGCCGACGCGAGGGTCTGGGCGGCCGTGGTCTTCGCGAGGCCGGGGACGGACTCCAGCAGGATGTGGCCTCCCGCGAGGAGCGAGCTGACCAGCGCCGTGCGCAGGGCTTCCTGCCCGACGACGCGCTGGTCGAAGACCTGCTCGACGCGCTTGAGCAGGTGACCCGCGCGGTCCAGGTCCGTCGTGGAGATGCTGCCGTGACCTGTGGCCATGGTGAGGTCCTTCGCGTGTGCTCGGGTCGTGCTGGGGGACGTGGTCACGGGACCGGCCCGGGAGAGGGGCGCCGTGCGAACCCGGCCCAGTATGCCAGCGGACCCTGATGGGCGACGGGGTTCTCCACAGCGGGTGCATGGTGCGAGGTCCCCACGCGTGCGCGGCCGGTCGGGACCGGTTCCTCGTCTCCGGGGGAGGTCGACCAGCGGGAATACCACGATCCGCCGCACGCCGCCTACCCTGGACCGGTGACCGCTACCGCCCCCCGCAGCACCCCAGGAACCGCGCCCGACCGGGCCGTGCGCACCCCCGGCCGGGACGTCGTCGACTCCCCGCGCAACCCCTGGTGGCTGGTGGCGGCGGGACCGGCCGCGGTCGTCGTCGCGATCCTCGCGGTCCTGGCCGCCGGAGCGTTCTCCGGAGCCTTCGAGGCGCTCACGGGGTTCGCCGACCCGGGCGCGATCTCGCGCTGGGGTCTGCCCGTCTCCACGGTCCTCACCGAGCTCGCGATCTCGCTCACGATCGGCTCGCTCGTGCTCGCGGCCTGCGTGCTGCCCGCCGGCGTGCCCCTGCGTCGGGCGCTGGGCGTGGCAGGAGCGGCGTCGGCCACGTGGGCCGTACTGACCGTCGTGCAGACCGTGCTGCGGTACTCGGTGCTGTCGAGCATGCCCGTCTCGAGCATCGGGTTCGGCGACCAGATCGCCGCGTTCGTGACCCAGATCTCGCTCGGGCGCAGCCTGCTGGGCGTCGTCATCATCGCGGCGCTCACCTCGGCGTGCGCGCTCGCGGTCCGCACCCCCACGGGCGCCCTCTGGACGGCCCTCCTCGCGATCTCGGCCCTCGCGTTCCAGGCCAACACGGGCCACACGGCCGGCGCGGCGAGCCACGAGCTCGCGATCTCCTCGATGTTCCTGCACCTCGGCGGCGCGGCCCTGTGGATCGGCGGGCTCGGCGTGCTGGCGATCGTGCGGCTGCGCGGAGGGCTCGACCGGACGTCCTTCGCGTCCTCGGTCTCGCGCTACTCCTCGATCGCGGGCTGGTCGTTCGTCGCGGTCGCCGTCTCGGGCGTCGCGAACGCCTGGATCCGGGTCGGTGGCATCGACGGGCTCAGCACCGACTACGGCGTCCTGGTCCTCGCCAAGGTCGGGCTCATGGTCGTGCTCGGGGCGCTCGGGTTCGCCCACCGCGAGCTCGTCGTGCGGCGGCTCCACGGAGTGGGTCCGGCCGCTGCCCGCGGCGGGGCTCGTGCTGGTGACGCTCGACGCGCGGGGAGGACGACGAGCACGGCCGACGGCGTCGCGGCCGCCGACGCGGGCTCCTCGTCGGGCGCGTCCGGCCGGGCGACCACGGCCCGGGCGACCACCGCCCCGGGCGGGACGACGACGGCGGGCGGCTCCGCCGTCGGGCAGAAGAAGGGGACGGCCTCTGCGCGGACGGCCGTGGCTCCTGCGGCCGAGAAGGCCGCGACCTGGCTGTTCTGGCGTCTCGTCGCTGTCGAGCTGCTCGTCATGGGAGCCGTGTCCGGTGTGGCCGTCGCGCTCGGCTCGACGGCACCGCCCATCCCCGACGAACCCCCCGCGCTCCCCACGCCCGCCGAGCTCGTCACGGGCCACCCGCTGCCCCCCGAGCCGGACCTGGGCCGCTGGTTCACCGAGTGGCGATGGGACCTGCTGCCCGCGTTCGCGTGCGTCGCGGCGTTCGTCGTCTACCTGCGCTGGGTCCGGCGCCTCGCCCGGCGCGGCGACAAGTGGCCCGTGGGCCGCACGATCTCGTGGTGCATCGGCATCGTCATCCTGTTCTGGGTGACCAACGGCGGCCCCGCGATGTACGGGCACGTGCTGTTCAGCGCGCACATGGTCCAGCACATGGTCCTCGCGATGGTCGTGCCGATCTTCCTGGTGCTCGCCGCGCCCGTGACGCTGCTCGTGCGGGCCGTGCCCGTACGCAAGGACGGCTCGCGCGGGCCTCGTGAGTGGGTGCTCGCGCTCGTGACCTCGAGGTGGGGGCAGTTCTTCGCGAACCCCGTCGTCGCCGCCGTGAACTTCGCGGGCTCGATGATCGTCTTCTACTACACGCCGGCGTTCGAGCTCGCGCTCACGACGTACGTCGGGCACCTGGTGATGCTGCTGCACTTCACGCTCGCCGGGTACCTGTTCGCGAACGCGCTCATCGGGATCGATCCCGGGCCGCACCGGCCCGGCTGGCCCCAGCGGCTGCTCCTGCTGTTCGCGACCATGGCGTTCCACGCGTTCTTCGGCGTCGCCCTCACGACCGGGACGGCGCTCCTGGTGCCCGAGTGGTTCGGGCTGCTGGGCCACGACTGGGGGATCACGGCGATCGCCGACCAGCAGCGCGGTGGTGGCGTGGCCTGGGGGATCGGCGAGCTGCCGACGCTCTCGCTCGCGATCATCGTCGCGATCATGTGGTCGAGGTCCGACGACCGCGAGGCCAGGCGGCGCGACCGGCGCGTGGACCAGGTCGGGGACGTCGAGATGGACGAGTACAACGAGATGCTCGCGAAGATGGCGGAGCGGGACGCGAAGGACTGAGCTGGTCGGCTCGCTCGGGGCCGAGCACGAGGTTGCGGTCGATATCCGCCGGATAACGACCGCAACCTCGTGCTGGACCGCACGGAACCCCGTTCTCGGCCGCCGTCCACAGCCGTCCACAGCCAGACCGTCAAGCGGGCTGTCCACAACCGGCCGTGATCCGGCGGCATGCCGCGCGCGTCCTCTGCTGGGATGCGGCGATGCGCACCCCGTCGCCGCTCCCGGAAGCACTCCTGTACATCGCTCGGCGTCAGGAGGGACTGGTGTCCGCAGCGCAGTGCGACGAGCACGGGGTCCGGTCGCCTCGACGGTCGCGGCTCGTCGGGCAACGGTCATGGGCTCGAGTGACGCGCGGGGTCTACGACACCGACCCGGTCCCGACCTCTCGTCGCGCGGGCCCGGACGTGCCGGAGCATGTGCGTCGGCGCGCCGCGTGGGCCGGTCTGCTGGCCTTCGGGCCGGACGCCATCGCCGTCGGGCCCTGTGCGCTGGCCCTGCTCGGGGTCCAAGGCCTCCCGTGGCGGATCACACCTCAGGCGGCGCTGCCCGGAGCACGCGAGACCAGGTCGCGAGACGGTGTCCTGCTGCGGCAGTTCGACGACGGGATGACGGTGCAGCTCATCGACGGCAGGTACGTGGCGACGCCGGACTGGGCGCTGGCCCAGGCGGTCCCGGAGCTCGACCGGCGCCACGCGGTGGCACTGATGGACAGCGCGCAGCAACGGGGGCTGCTCGACGGACGGGGGCTCGCGCGTGCGCACGACCAGGCTCGCGGACGACGGGGCGTAGCGCGGACGCACTCGTGGTGGGAGCTCAGCGACCGTCGCGCCGAGTCACCGCTCGAGACGTTCGCGCGCCTCGACTGCCAGGACGCAGGGGCCGCGCCCGACGACCTGCAGGTCGCGATCGCCGACGACGAGGGAGAGTTCCTGGCCCGCGGTGACCTGGGCTGGCGGCTGCCCGGCGGTCGCTGGCTGATCGCCGAGATCGACGGCGCGGAGGTGCACGCGGCGCCGGAGGCGTTGTTCCACGACCGGCGGCGTCAGAACCGCCTCGTCGCCTCGCGTGGGGTCGACGTGCTCCGGTTCACCGCGCGTGATCTGAGGAGCGCCGGGCAGGTGGGGGCGGAGGTGCGAGCGTTTCTCGCGCGAGCACGGGGTTTCGTGCGGTCGAGCACGAGGTTGCGGTCGCTATCCGCCGGATAACGACCGCAACCTCGTGCTCGGCACCGGAACCCGTCAGCCCTTGAACCGCAGCTCCACGCGACGGTTCTCAGCCCGCGCCGGCCCCGGGTCGTCGCCCTCCTCGGGTGTCTTGAGCTGCGTCTCGCCGAAGCCCTGGACGTCGAGCACCAGGTCGGGCCTCGTCGGGCTGACCGCAGCACCGACGGCCTGGGCCCGACGCAGCGACAGGTCGAGGTTGTGCGCGTCGTCGCCCACCGAGTCGGTGTGGCCGTGGACCGAGAGGGTCGCGCCGTCGGGCACGTTCGCGACGAGCCCTGCGATGGCCGCTGCGGCCGCAGGGGACACCTCGGCGCCGTCGACCTCGAAGAGGATGTCCGAGGTGAGGGTGATGACGGTCTCCTCGCCCTCGGTCTCGACCGTGTCGATCGTCTGGACGCTGCCCTCGGTCGTGAAGTGGGAGACGGACTCTGCGATCTGCTCGGCGGTGGGCTCGGGCAGGGTCGTGATGTCGAACTCGGCGGGCGCGTCGATGGTCGCGGACGCGGGGAGAGTGCCGAGCAGCAGAGCGGCGACCGTGAGGCCGAGCACGGCGCGTGCGGGCCTCATCGCGTCACCGGGACGTTCTCGAACGTGGGCCACGAGTCGACGATGCGCACGTCGAGCGTCGCGACGTCGTCCTCGAGACCTGCGAAGACTGCGGTCCAGCGGATCGACTCGCCCCCGACCGCGGTCGTCGTGAAGATGCTCGAGCCCATCGCGTCGTAGTTCTCGTCGACGAGCTGGACGTACTTCTTGAGGTTCTCGCGGTCGACGAGCGCGGCATCGACCGAGGTGGCTCCGGTGAGCTCGTAGACGCTGCGCTCGCCGCCGTCGTCGGCCGCGGCGGTCGGTGTGAAGATCACGCGCAGCTCGGTGAGGTCGCCCCGCACCGTGAGCGACTCGATGCCCACGCGGATGGTGTCGCCGGGGCGACCGGGGATGTCGAGCGTCTCGTCGAGGACCACGGCGTCCGGGTCGACCGGTGAGACGCTGGGCGCCGGGACGGGCTCGGCGTTCGTGCCCGGCTCGTCACCGGCCTGGCTCGACGTGCCCGCCGGCGCCGGCTCGCCTCCCGGGAGGAGCGAGCAGCCGGTCAGGGAGACCAGGGTGACGGCGAGCACGGTCGCCGTGATCGTGCGGTGCACGGAAGCGCGCATGGTGGTGCTCCGATCGAGGGTGGGATTCGCCCACACTGTCTCAGAGAATCGGTGACGAGCCGGTATCGATCCCATGGGGAGAACTGCCCGTGGCATCTGGCGGTGCCTCCTGCCACGGCCCGGCCGAACCGGTCAGCCGCGCGTCACGACCCATCCGTCCCCCGTGCCGCGCGCGACGTGCAGCGTCGCGGCCCCGGGGCTCAGGACCCGGTTGGAGATCGAGAGGTCCTCGCTGCACACGTCGGCCTGGGCCAGGCGCAGGGTCGCCGTGTGCGCGACCTCGTTGTTGTTGACGAACACGAGGTAGCCCGTGCCGACGTCGACCGTGTTGGGGAAGTCCCCGGTGACCGGTCCGGTGTCGCTCCCCGCGGCCTCGGCGACCTCGGTCACGTCGTCGCCGGGACAGACGATCACGGCCTTCTGCCAGTCGAAGTGGGTCGTGCTGATGAGGTCGAGCTCGCCGTCGGCGCGGCCTGCGGCCTGCACGCCCGTGAGCACGGTGTCGTCGAGGTCCTGCGCGGGCTCGGACCCGCAACCTGTCAGGAGCAGCCCGACGGCGGCGCACACGGTCAGGGCGGGGAGGGGAACCTTGGGCACGGGTCCAGTATGCGCTCACCGACAGGGCCTGCAGGCGGGCGGTCGTGATAGGACGGTGCAGTGACCACCGACTCCGCGAACGCCCCGAACCAGCAGGGCGCCACACCCTTCCACGACCTCGACCAGTACGTCGCGATCCCCCGCACGGGCGGCCTCGTGATGTCCCCGGACGGCCGCCGGCTCGTGTCGAGCGTCTCGACGCTCGACGCGAAGCGCACGGCGTACGTCTCGGCGCTGTGGGAGGTCGACCCCACCGGCGAGGCTCCGGCCCGCCGCCTGACCCGGAGCACCAAGGGCGAGTCCGGCGCCGCCTTCACGGCCGAGGGCGACCTGCTCTTCACGTCGGCCCGCCCGGACAGCGACTCCTCGGCGTCGACCGAGGGAGACCCGACCTCGGCGCTGTGGCTCCTGCCCGCCGGCGGGGGCGAGGCGCGCATCGTGGCGTCGGCGCCCGCAGGGGTCTCGGCCCCGCTCGTCGCGCGCAGCGCGCCGGTCCTCTCGCTCTCCGTCGACGTCCTGCCCAGCGCGCGCGACCTGGTCCACGACGCGAGGCTGCGCAAGGACCGCAAGGACAAGAAGGTCGCCGCGATCCTCCACACGGGGTACCCCGTGCGGTACTGGGACCACGACCTGGGGCCGTCCGAGACGCACCGGTTCGTCGCCGACCTCTCCCACCTGTCCGACGAGCCTGCCCGTCCGCTCCCGGCGCCCGACAGCACCGAGGACGCGGTGGACGTCCCCGAGCTCCCCGCAGGGCGCGTCGAGCTGCGCGACGTGACCCCCGCCGTCGGGCGCGGGCTGCGTGAGCACTCCGCGGACCTGTCCGCGGACGGCACCACGCTCGTCACGTCCTGGGCCGTCCCCGGCCCGGGGGCCTCGGAGCGCTCGATCCTCGTCGCGGTCGACACCGCGACGGGCGAGCGTCGTACGCTCGTCGACGAGCCCGGCGCCGAGGCGTCCTCGCCCGTCATCTCGCCCGACGGCGCCTGGGTCGTGTTCGTCCGCGAGACCATCACGACCCCGCAGACCGCGCCCGAGCACAGCCTCGCGGTCGTCCCGCTGCGCGCGGGCGACGGGTCCGACGGCGACCCGGGCGACGGGACGAACCACGGCCTGCGCTCGCTCGCCGCGAGCTGGGACCGCTGGCCCACCTCGGCCGCGTGGCTGCCCGACGGCTCGGGCCTGCTCGTCACGGCCGACGACGACGGGCGCGGCCCGGTCTTCCACGTCGCCTTCACGCCCGACGGGACGGGCGACGACGGCGCCGTGTCGCGACTGACCTCGGACGACGCGATGTTCACGGACGTCCGCATCGCGCCCGACGCCTCGGCCGCCTACGCCCAGCGCGTGAGCTACCTCGAGCCCTCGCACCCGGTGCGGATCGAGCTCGCGACCTTCCTCGCGGCACCCGCGGGCGAGCGCACGCCCGTCCCGGCGACCCCGCTGCGCGGCCCGGTCGAGAGCCCCGACCTGCCCGGCACGCTGACCGAGGTCGAGACCGCCGCGTCCGACGACGTGCGCGTCCGCGGCTGGCTCGCGCTGCCGCACGGTGCGAGCGCCGAGAACCCTGCGCCGCTGCTCCTGTGGATCCACGGCGGCCCGCTCGGCTCGTGGAACGCGTGGAGCTGGCGCTGGAACCCGTGGATCCTCGTGGCCCAGGGCTACGCGGTCCTCCTCCCGGACCCGGCGCTGTCCACGGGCTACGGCCAGGACTTCGTGCAGCGCGGCTGGGGCTCGTGGGGCGCGGCCCCGTACACCGACCTGCTCGCGATCACCGACGCGGCCGAGGCGCTGCCGGAGATCGACGAGACCCGCACGGCTGCGATGGGAGGGTCGTTCGGCGGGTACATGGCGAACTGGGTCGCGGGCCACACGGACCGGTTCCAGGCGATCGTCACGCACGCGAGCCTGTGGGCGTTGGACCAGTTCGGCCCGACGACGGACGCGGCCTACTACTGGCAGCGCGAGATGACGCCCGAGATGGCGGCCGAGCACTCCCCGCACCGGTTCGTGGCGGACATCGTGACGCCCATGCTCGTGATCCACGGCGACAAGGACTACCGCGTCCCGATCGGCGAGGGCCTGCGCCTCTGGTACGAGCTGCTGTCGGCATCGGGGCTGCCCGCTGCGGCGGACGGGACCACCGACCACCGCTTCCTGTACTTCCCCGACGAGAACCACTGGGTGCTCCAGCCGCAGCACTCGATCGTCTGGTACCAGGTGGTGCAGGCGTTCCTCGCGGAGCGCGTGCTGGGCGCGGCCCCGGGGGAGGGCGTCGCGGAACTCCCGACGACGCTCGGCTGACCGAGGTCCGACCGGGTGCGGGCCCGACCTGTTCCGCGCGTGCGGGGAGGCGCGAGGTAGAACGTGGTGCGCGAAGTAGTGCGTATAGCGTTCTACCTCGCGCACCGCGTTCTACCTCGGCGGGAGTTCGCCCGGGTGGCACGCCCCCACGGGTGAAGGCCCGACGGCGGCACGTGCGGGGCGTGGGCCGCCCATCCGTCAGTGAGACAAGCGCTGGTGCGGCGGAAGGTGCCGGTCGCGCGCAGCGCGGACCAGCTCGACGACCATGAACACGATGATCGCGGCGACCAGCACGATCCCGAAGAGCAGGAACCAGTTCGCGGGACCCGACCCCGTGGGGACGTAGACCGCAGCATCGACGCTGCTGGCGAGCATGAGACCGGACATGTCGACTCCTCCCTGACCGGGAGCTCCGGGGCGGAACCCCTTCCTCCCAGGATGCACCCGCTGCGCGCGGATGCGCCCGGTGAGGCCGTCCTTCTGGGCCCCGTCGGTCGCGACGCGGCGGCCGGCAGGACCAGCCGGCCGGCCGCCGGCCACCGACCGGCTCAGTCGTCGAGCGAGATCTCGCCGCGTGCCACCCCACCGAGCCAGCCGAGGCTCGGCTTGGGCGTGCGCTCGAAGGTCTCCGGGTCCCAGGCGACGAGCCCGAAGGTCGGCGCGAACGAGCCCCACTCGTAGTTGTCGAGCAGCGACCAGTGGAGGTACCCGATCAGGGGCAGACCAGCGTCGACCTCGGCACGCAGCGCGCGCAGCGCGTCGCGCGTGTAGTCGATGCGACGGGAGTCGTCCGCGGTCGCGATACCGTTCTCCGACACGAGGACGGGCAGGCCTGTGATCTCGTGGCCCAGGCGCGCCGCCTCTGCGATGGCGGGCGGGTAGTACTCCCACCCCGTGAGGGTCTTCTCGGCGTCGTCGGGGGCCGGGAGCGGCCCGTCGACCGTGATCCGGGTGCGGGTGTAGGCCTGGACGCCGATGAAGTCGTCGCCGCGGGCGGCCTCGAGGAAGACGGTCTCGCGCGGGTATGCGTACTCCCGCAGGACCTCCTCGGCACCGGGGTCCGCGAAGAACTGCTGCGGGGCCACGGACCAGCCCACGGGCACGCCGACGGTGCGGACGAGCTCGACCGCGCGGCGGTGCGCCGCGACGAGGTGCTGCGTCGCGACGGGGTCGGGTGCGTGCATGGTGCCCGCCTGGAGCTGCTCCTGCCCCTTGGCCGCCGTGATCATCATGGCGAGGATGTTGGGCTCGTTGAGGGTGAAGACGTGCGAGGCGGCGTCCAGCAGCGGCAGCAGCACGCTCCACGTAGCGGGCGAAGCGCTCGACCGACCGCGGGTCGGTCCATCCACCGTCCTCGGCGAACCACCGGGGCGAGGTGAAGTGGTGCAGCGTGATCAACGGCGTCACGCCGTGGTCGAGGCAGCACTGCACGACGCGACGGTAGTGGTCGATCTCCGCGCGGGAGAACATGCCCTCGGCAGGCTCGATGCGTGCCCACTCGAGCGAGAAGCGGTAGGACGTGAGGCCGGACTCGGCCAGCAGACGGATGTCCTCGGCGTACCGGTGGTAGCTGTCCGCGGCGTCGCCCGAAGGCTCGGCGAGCGTCGAGCCGGGCGCGACCTCGCGCGCCCACCAATCGCTGTTCACGTTGTTGCCCTCGATCTGGTGGGCGGCCGTCGCGGCGCCCCAGACGAAGGGGTCGGGGAAGGTGAGAGGCATGGGGAATCTCCTACTTGATGCCGGTCATGGCGATGCCCTGCACGAAGTAGCGCTGCAGGAAGAGGAAGAGGATCAGGATCGGGGTCACGACGAGCACCGAGCCGGCCATGAGCAGGCCGTAGTAGGTGCCGTTGGAGCCGACCGAGTAGAGCGAGAGCGCGACCGGGAGGGTGTACATGTTCTCGGTCTGCGCGACGACGAGCGGCCACAGGAAGTTGACCCAGTCGATCCTCGCGGGCATCCTCACGCCGGAGGAGGCCGAGGAGCACGAACGCCTCGTCGTCGAGCACCTGCTCTTCCCCGACGGCGTGCGACTCATGGACCGTCCCGCCGCGTTCGACGAGGGCATCCCGCACACGTTCCAGCGGGCCGAGCAGGCGGCGAACGTGGGGCGCGAGGTCGGCCTCATGTACGTGCACGCGCACATCCGCTACGTCGAGGCGCTCGCCGCGCTGGGCCGCGGGCGGGCTCTCGACGAGCTGCTCCGCATCAGCCCGTTCGACCTCGGGTCCCGCATCGCCCATGCCCTGCCCCGGCAGCGCAACGCGTACTTCTCCTCGAGCGACGCGGACTTCCCCGACCGGGCGAGCTTTGCCCGCGACTTCGAGAAGCTCCGCGACGGTTCCGTGGGCGTGCGGGGCGGGTGGCGCGTCTACTCGAGCGGCCCGGGGATCTACCTGCGCCAGCTCGTGCAAGGCGTGCTCGGGCTCACCGAGCAGTCGGGGTCGCTCGTGGTCGATCCCGTGCTGGACGAGAGGGCCGACGGGCTCGCCGTCGACCTCGAGCTCGGAGGCGCGACGCGCCGCGTCGTCTTCCGGGTCCGGGCCGCGGGTACCGAGGTGCGGGTCCGGGCCGGATCGGGGTCCGAGGATCTCGTCGTCGTCCCGGCAGCACCGCGCGCTGGGGACTACCGGCAGCGAGGCGTCGTCGTCGCGCCCGGCGCCCTGGGGGATGCGCTGCTCGTCGAGATCACGGTGCCTGCGGGGTCGTAGACCGGCACTGCGTGCCACCGCCGCGTCGAGAACGAGGTTGCGGTCGTCCTGGGTCTCGGGACGGCCGCGACCTCGTTCTCGGCCACCCGCCGCTACGCCCGCGCCGCCCGCACGATCTCCGCCGCGAGGTCGGCCGGGCGCGAGAACATGGGCCAGTGCCCCGTCGGCAGGTCGACGTACGTGACGTCGAGCTCGCCGAGCTCGGTGTGCAGGGGAGGCCCCGGGTGCGCCATCTGCCGCAGGACCTCGGACGGCAGGCTCGTGCAGAGGACGGTCGCCGGGACATCGAGCCTCGCCGGGTCGCTCACCCGCACACGGCCCCCGGCCACGCCTGCGGGGTGGGGGACCGCCCGGGCGCGGAACCGGGCGAGCCCGGCCTCGTCGATCCCGTCGAGGCTGGACCCGGCGGCCTCGAGGTCCTCCCACGAGGGCAGCGGGAGCTCGACCGTCCCTGCGGGCAGGTCGGGGGAGAGCGAGGCCCCGTCGACGAGCGGGCCCGTGTCGACGTAGACCGCGCGGCGGATGCGGGAGGGGTCTCGGTCGACGACCTCGTGGATCACCGGCCCGCCGCCGCTGTGCCCGACGAGGACCACGTCGCCGTCGAGCGGCGCGATCACGTCGCGCACGGCCTGGACGTGGTCCTCCCGGGGGACGCGGCTGCGGTCGGACGTGACGTCGTCGAGCCCGGGGAGGGTGACGGCGTGCGGTGCGAGGCCCGCGGCCTCGAGAGGGGGGACGACGTCGTCCCACGCCCACCCCCCGAGCCAGAAGCCCGGGACGAGGACGACGTGGACCCGCTGGTCGTTGCTGCTGTGCTGCGCTGAAGTGGTCATGGACCCAGCCTCACCCGGCCCTGGTGACACCTGTCTGTCACCATTGTTCGAGGAGCTCGGCGGGACCGACGCCCCGGGACGGACGGAGGCGACGTGAACAAGACCGAGCGGCTCTACGCGACGGCCGAGGAGCTGCGCCGCGCAGGACGCACCGGGACCACGGGCGCCCGCCTGGCGCGCCTCTTCGAGGTCAGCGAGCGCACCGTCAAGCGCGACGTCTCGGCTCTCCAGCAGGCCGGCCTGCCCGTGTGGGCGCAGGCCGGGCCGGGCGGCGGGTACGTGCTCGACCCCTCCGCCTCGCTGCCCCCCGTGAACTTCTCGCCCCAGCAGGCCGTCGCTGTCGCGGTCGCGCTCGCCGCGCTCCCACCCGGTAGCCCCTTCGCGGTCGACGCCGCGGCCGCGCAGGGCAAGGTCTGGGACGCGCTGGGGCCCGAGGCGCGCGAGCGCGCGTCGGCGCTCGCCGCGAGGGTGTGGATCGACCGGGGAAACACGGCCGGCCGGCCCCGGGACGCCCGGCAACCGGTGCCCGACGGCGGCGCCCGCCCGGGTGGGGACCTCGCCTCGGGTGGTTCCCGCGTGCCCGACGGCGGCGCCCGCCCGGGTGGGGACCTCGCCTCGGGTGGGCTCGTCCCGCGCGCCCACGCCCACCTGCATGTCCTGCGGGCGGTCGAGCAGTCCCTCGCCCGGTCGTGCGTGCTGGCCCTCCGCTACCGCGACGGACGTGGCAACGAGTCGGCCCGGAGGGTCGAGCCCGTGATCCTGGCCCACACCGAGGACGCCTGGTACCTCGTCGCGTGGTGCCGTACCAGGGAGGCCATCCGCTGGTTCCGGCTCGACCGGGTCGAGCGGGCGGACCTCACGGGCGAGACGTACGTGCCGCGGCCGGTCGCGGAGGTGGGGGCCCCGCCGTCGGGCGCGGTGCCTGTCGCCTGAGCGGCCCGCGGCTCAGAACGGCCGCAACCTCGTGCTCGGCTCCGGACGGGTCGCGGCCCAGGTCCTTCCGCGGTCCCCGTCCGCGGGTGATGATGGCCCTGTCCCCGCGCCGCACCGACGCCGCGCGTCCGACCAGAGGAGACCCGTCCGTGAGCATCGACCGCACCCGCGCCTTCTTCGACGCCCGGGCCCCCGACCTCACGGTCCTCGACACGGGACGGAACACCGCGACGGTCCAGATGGCGGCCGACACGCTGGGCGTCGAGCCGGGGCAGATCGCCAAGACGCTCGCGCTGCGCGACGGAGAGCGCAGCTTTCTGCTCGTGACGCGCGGCGACGCCCGGGTCGACAACGTGAAGTTCAAGGCGGCGTTCGGGGCCAAGCCGCGCATGCTCGACGCCGAGAGCACCACGGCCCTGACGGGGCAGCCGATCGGGGGCGTCGGTCCGTTCGGGCACACGGAGCCCGTGACGGTGTACTGCGACGTGTCCTTGCAAGGCTTCGAGACGGTCTATCCCGCCGCGGGAAGCCCGACGAGCGCGTTCGCGATCACGCCCGACCGGCTCGCCGAGCTGGCCGGCGCGGAGTGGGTCGACGTCAGCCGGTGACCTGCGGGCGCCACGTCGGTCGTCGTGGGCCGCCTGCGGTGATCGTGTTGCGGTGCTCAGGCCGCCATGGCGCAGGTCAGCACCGAGGAGATCGCCGAGGCCTCGAGCCAGCGCCGGACCAGGCGCGCGTCCGCTGCCCGGCGCAGCGGGCTGCGCAGGCTCAGGTGGGCCGAGGCCCGGTGCTCGACCAGAGCGGCACGGTCGTGGTCGAGGGCCCAGAGGATGGCGCAACGGATCTCGTCGGTCGTGGGCCGGAAGGCGTGGTCGAGGTGCATGGTCCCGTCACGTGGTGAGGGCCGCGGATGCGCGGCGGCGAAAAGTGTGTACACCTCTCAAGAGGGGTGAACCCTGACTTCATGACGCGAGATCTGTCGCGAGTTTTGCGAGTATCGGCGCGTCGTGCGGCAGATCTCTCGTCTGCGTCTCCGGAAGGCGACGCGCGCGTGTCGGTGGGCTGTGCCAGCCTCGTCGCATGGACAGGGACGAGGCACGGGAGATCAAGCAGCAGCTGGCGGACTTCGCGCGAGATCTCGCGGAGCGCGCGGGCCCGGACGCGACGGCCAGCGCCGCGGGTGAGCCCGACGAGGACGCGGCTGCGGCGCAGGCCGCGCAGGTCGTGCGGGCTCCCACGCTCGCGCTCGGCCTCGCCCCCCGCGAGGGCGGTGGGTACGGCATCGCGGTGCGTTATCGGCTCGGGGTCCCGGCGGCCCGGAGCATCGCGCGTCGCGTCGCGTCGGAGGCCGGGCCGGTCGTGGACGTCCGCCGGACCGGGCGGATCCGCCCGCTCGTGCGGACGGGCGGCACCGGACCGCGCCCGCCCGTCGTGACCGCGCAGGCAGCGGGGGAGACGGGGCGCGTGCGCCCCCTGCGTCCCGGCGTCTCGATCGCGCACGTCGACGTCACGGCCGGCACGCTCGGCGCGTTCGTCCTGGTCGCCGACGTGCTGCACGCCCTGTCGAACTATCACGTGCTCGCCGGCTCGCCGCGCGCGAGGGTGGGCGACGCCGTCGTGCAGCCGGGGCCCGCCGACGGCGGCCGCGCGCCTGCCGACCAGGTCGGGACGCTCGCCGCGACCGTTCCCCTCGCGCCCGGGCGGACCGCGACGGTCGATGCCGCGATCGCCCTGCTCGACGACACGGACGCCGACCTCGACTACCCCGTGGGTCACATCACGACCACCGCCGTCGCGCTGGGCGGAGAGGTGGTCGGCAAGATCGGCCGCACGACCGCGGTCACCGCGGGCCGCGTCACCGCGATCGAGCTCGACGACGTCGTGGTCGGCTACGGCGAAGGGCTCGGGGCGCTGCGTTTCGACGACCAGATCGAGGTCGAGGGCACGGGCTCCGGGCCCTTCTCGCGCGGCGGCGACTCGGGCTCCCTCGTGTACCGCGAGGACGGCGTCGCGCTCGGCCTGCTCTTTGCCGGGTCGGAGACCGGGGGAGAGAATGGGAGCGGGCTGACGTACGTCAACCCGATCGACACCGTCCTCGCCGCGCTCGACGCCCGGCTCGCGGTCTGACGCGGGCCCGCGTCCCGCGCCGGACGGTGGGAGGGCGGTGCGCCGTGGCGAGCCTCGAACAGGCCCGGGAAGCGAAGACCGTGCTCAAGCGCGCCCTGGCGGAGCACGACGGTGTGACCGGGATCGGGCTGACGCGCGGGCCTGCCGACCCGGGCGTCGCCGCCGGCCCGGCCGGTGCGAGGGACGGCGAAGCAGCCGTGCGAGCCGAGCAGGCCGAGCCGGCGCAGGATGCGGAACAGCCCGACGACACCTGGTGTCTCCAGGTCAACGTGGTCGACGCCGAGGCGCAGGACCGGCTGCCCGCGGAGATCGACGGGGTCGCGGTGGTGGTGCGCGTGACGGGGCACGTGGGCGCGGGCTGAGACCGGCCCGTCAGGCGGGGAGCTCGAGGATCAGCTCCGTGATCGTCGCGTCGCGTGCCGGCGCGAACGACTCCTCGCTGCCCACGCGCACGAACCCGTTGCGCTCCAGGACCCGGAGCGAGCCGTGGTTGTCCTCTGCGACCCGGGCCTGGAGCGGTCGCGTCGGCACCTCCTGGAGCAGGGCTGCCAGTGCCGCGGTCGCCACCCCGCGGCCCCACCATTCGCGTCGGATCCAGTAGGTGACCTCGGTGTCGCCCTCGATCGGGAAGGTGGCCGCACTGCCGACGAGCACGCCGTCGACCTCGACGACCCTGCTCACGATCGCGTCGTCGGCGAGGATCCTGCGGAACTTCGCCACGTAGGCCTCGAGGTCGTGGGCGGTCGCGTCCGTGAAGGCCGCCAGGTGCTGGGCCGTGGCGTCGCGCTGGATCTCGAACAGCGCCGGGAGGTCCTCCTCCCGCAGCGTCCGGAGCGAGACCTTGCGTGCCGGGCCGTCGGCCATCATGCCTCCACGGGGGATCGGAGACCGCGAGGCTAGCACCGGTGGGCCGGGCGGGCTCGCGGACTGGGGCAGAATTCTCGGGTGAGCTCCACGACCCCCCACGCCCGCCTGCCCCGCGTCCGCGCCTCCGAGCTCGTCGGGCGCGGCTGGCTCAACACCGGCGGCCGCGACGTGTCGCTCGCTGACCTGCGCGGGCGGGTCGTCGTCCTCGACTTCTGGACGTTCTGCTGCGTCAACTGCCTGCACGTCCTCGACGAGCTGCGCGAGCTCGAGGAGGCCCGTCGCGACGACCTCGTCATCATCGGCGTCCACTCCCCGAAGTTCGAGCACGAGGCCGACCCGGTCGCGCTCGCCGCCGCTGTCGAGCGCTACGAGGTGCGGCACCCGGTCCTCGACGACCCGGAGCTCGTCACCTGGTCCGCGTACACCGCACGGGCCTGGCCGACGCTCGTCGTGATCGACCCCGAGGGCTACGTCGTCGCGCAGATGGCCGGCGAGGGGCACGCGTCCGCGCTCGCCGCGCTCGTCGACGAGCTCGTGACCGAGCACCGCGCCAAGGGCACGTTGCGGTCCCTCGCCGCGGGGAGCGACGACGTCTACGTGCCCCCCGCCCCGACGTCGGGCACGCTGCGCTTCCCCGCCAAGGCGATCGCGCTCCCGGGAGGCAACCTCCTGGTCGCGGACGCGGGCCACCACTCGCTCGCCGAGCTCGGGCCCGACGGCGAGACGCTCGTCCGGCGCATCGGCTCGGGCGAGCGCGGGCTCGTCGACGGCGGGCCCGACGACGCCCGGTTCAGCGAGCCCAACGGGCTGTGCCTGGTCCCGACCGAGCTGCGGTCGCTGCTCGGCTACGACGTGCTGGTCGCCGACACCGTGAACCACGCGCTGCGCGGGGTGCGGCTCGCAGACGGCCACGTGACGACGGTCGCGGGGAACGGGCGAGCAGTACATGGTGGGCGCGGTGGACAACGTGCTGGTGGCCCCGGCCGGTGGTGCACCCGTCGGCGGGGAGCTCGCCGAGGTCGACGGGCCGTTCGGGTCGCGGCTCACGGTGCTCGTGGGCGCGGACGTGCCGGCGCAGCCCAGGCCCGCGGGCCTGCCCGCGTCGATCGAGAGCGCGGGCGGCGCGGTGCTGCAGAAGCTCTCGTCGCCCTGGGACGTGGCCTGGGTCGAGCAGATGGGCGCGTTCCTCGTCGCGATGGCCGGTAACCACTCGCTGTGGGCCTTCGACGGTGAGCAGGGGTCGATCGACCTCGTGGGCGGCACCATGAACGAGGGGCTCCTCGACGGTCCGCTCGTCGACGCATGGTTCGCGCAGCCCTCCGGGCTGGCGGTCGGCCCGGACCGTCGGGTGTGGGTCGCGGACTCGGAGACGTCGGCGTTGCGCGTGGTGACCCCGGTCGCGGGGACCACGCAGGGAGAGGTGGCGACCGCCGTCGGGCAGGGGCTGTTCGACTTCGGTCACCGCGACGGTGCGGCCGACCAGGCCCTGCTCCAGCACCCGCTCGGCGTCGCCGTGCTGCCCGACGGGAGCGTCGCCGTCGCCGACACCTACAACGGCGCGATCCGCCGGTTCGTCCCGGCGGCCGCCGCGGGCTCCGACCCGGGCGTCGGTCAGGACCCGGTCGCGGGCCAGGTGACGACCCTGGCGACGGGCCTCGCCGAGCCGAGCGACGTCGTCGTGCTCGTGGACGGCGAGCCGTGGACGCCAGGAGCGCCCGCGGCGGCCGGCGCGCGCATCGACCTGCTGGTCGTGGAGTCGGCCGCGCACCGCATCACCCGCGTCGCGCTCCCGGCGACGCTGGCCGGGGAGCTGCTCGACGGCGGAGCGCACCGCACGCAGCGCCCCGTGACCGAGGTCGTGGCCGGCGCCCTGCGCCTCGACGTGCCGTTCTCGCCCGCCCCCGGGCAGAAGCTCGACGACCGGTACGGCCCCTCGACGCGCCTCACGGTCAGCTCGACGCCGCCCGAGCTGCTGCTCGAGGGGGCGGGGACGGGCACCGACCTGACCCGGGAGCTCGTCGTGAACCCCGAGGTGGGCGAGGGAGTGCTGCACGTGACCGCGCAGGCCGCGTCGTGCGACGTCGTGCCGCTGCTGGCCGACGGGACGCCCGACCCCGACGTGTTCCCCGCGTGCCACCTGGCGCAGCAGGACTGGGGGGTGCCGGTGCGGGTCGTTGACCACGGCGCGTCCCCGGTCGGCCCGGACGACGATGTTCCTGAGGTGGCCCGAGGCCGGGTGCTGACCCTTCCTCTCCGCGGTTGAGCCTCGCCTCGGTGCGCCCCTCAGGTCGAGCGTGACCGGGACGTCGGGCTCGGCCTGACGGCGCGGCTCACCGCCAGGACAAGAGCTCGGAGCCGCGAGCGATCCATGCGCCCACCTGGGCCAGGGGAGTCATGGCGTCGCGCGCGCCGTCCAGGGCCACGACGGGGCACACCGCAGAACGCCCTCCGGCCTCGACCGCGACGGGGTCCCACGTCACGAGCGTCGCCCCGCGGCGGACGACGTCACCGAGCGCGGCGTGGAGGGTGAACCCCGCCCCGCCGAGCTGGACCGTGTTGATGCCCAGGTGCACGAGCACGGCCCGGCCGTCCTCGTGCTGGAGCACGAACGCGTGCGGGTGGACCTTGACGATCGTCCCGCTGAGGGGTGCGACGACGAGGGCTCCCTCGGCGGGGTCGGGCTCGATCGCGAGCCCCGCGCCGACGAGTCCGGCCGAGAACACCGGGTCGTCGACCTCCGAGAGCTCCACGACGGTCCCCGCGACCGGGGCCAGGAGCGTGAGCGGCGCGGGCATCAGCGCAGGTCCGAGATGTCGGAGGCGAGGGTGTCGGCCTCGGGACCGACGATCACCTGGACGGCACGTCCGCTCCGGACGATCGCGACCGCACCCGCCGTCGTCAGGAGACGCTCGTCGACGAGCCCGGGGTCCTGGACCTCGACGCGCAGCCTCGTGATGCAGGGCTCCAGGTCGAGGACGTTGGCGTGACCGCCGAGTCCCAGGAGGATCTGCTGTGCCTTGCTCATGCGGTGCTCCTTCGAGTGCGGGAACGGCGGCGGGTCGGTGGTCCGGGCATCGCGCTGCGCGGCGCTCCGGGCGGGCTCACGCTGCGCGCGGAGCGCGCCGGGGCGTCGAGCGGTGATGCGTGGACGGGCGAGGCTGATGGGGCCGGGCGGACAGCGGTGTCAGCCCGGCGCGGGGTGGTCGGTCGCGTCCTACATGAGGTCGGCGAGGTCCGAGGCGATGGTGTCGACCTGTGGCCCGACGACGACCTGGACCACCCTGCCCGTCGTCATGACGCCGTAGGCCCCGGCCGCGCGCAGCGCCGCGACGTCCACCAGGGTCGGGTCCTTGACGAGAGAGCGCAGGCGCGTGGTGCAGGGGTCGATCTCCTCGATGTTCTCGACCCCGCCGAGGCCGGCGAGTATCGCGGCGGCCCGTGCTGCATCTGCTGCAGTCATCGCTGCATCCTTCCTGAGGTCGGTGGTGCGGTCGGTCCTACCCGGGGCGGCCCGCCCATCAGCCGCCCGCCCCGTCCACCGTGTCGCCGGCGTCGGGCTGGACCCGGGGGACGATGGTCGGTCGTGCTTCGCGCAGCGGGACGACGACGCTGTACCGGTCGCCGCGGTAGCACATCTGGGAGTACATGCAGGCGCCGTCGTCCGAGAACGTGCGCCGGTGGGCCCGCAGGACAGCGCGCCCTCCGTTCATGGCGAGGAGCGTGAGCTCCTGGGCCGTGGCCTCGGCCGCCAGGATCGTGTCCTCGCCCCACGTGGGGGCGTGGCCACGGACCTTCAGCGCGTCGTAGAGGCTGTCGGGGACGCCGTCGTCGAGCAGGTCGGGAGCGAGGTCGACCGGGACCCACGCGCGCTCGACGCCCATGGGGGTCCCGTCGGCGAAGCGCAGGCGCTCGACGTAGTGCATGAGCTCGTCCTCGCCGCACCCGAGCGCCTCGGCGACGAGCCGTCCTGCGGGGGTCGTGCCGCTCTCGAGGACCTGCGTGCCCGGGACCATGCCGCGGCGCCGAGCCTCCTCGCCGAACGTCGTGAGCCGCATCTCGAAGTCGGTGTGCTGCGGGGCCACGAAGGTGCCGCGCCCCTGCTCGCGCTGGAGGACGCCGTCGGCCACGAGGGCGTCGAGGGCCTGGCGGACGGTCATCCGGGAGACGCCGAACTTCTCGGTGAGCACGCGCTCGGAGGGGACGGCGTCGCCGACGGCCAGCTCGCTCACGATCAGGTCGGCCAGGTAGGCACGGACGGCTTGGTACTTGTGCCCGCCCTTGGGTGCTTTGGCCTGCGTCGTCGCTGCCACGTCGTCCTCACTCTCGGTGCCCCGGGGTGGCCAGGGCTTGACACATGATGATGTCTAGACCACTCTTTGCGCAAGTGGTCCAGACAACTATCGCGCCAAGGTCGGAACGATAGCGGGACCACAGCAACGACGCGCTCCCCGTCCGGTCCTGCGTCGCGATCTCGCCAGCTCGACCCAGTCCAACGGTGCGCACGTGGTCCCTCGGTGCGGCACCAGCGCCCGACGAGGAGTGCCCATGACGACCGCCGTCGACACACCGCGCGTGAAGCGCGGGATCCCCGGCTTCGCCCAGCTGCAGAGGGTCGGGCGATCCCTCATGCTCCCCATCGCCTCCCTGCCGGCCGCCGCCGTCCTGGTCCGCCTCGGCCAGGCCGACATGCTCGGGTCCGAGGGGGTCGCCGGGACGATCGGATGGATGCAGTACGTCGCGGACGTCCTCGGGGCGGCCGGGAACGCGCTCTTCGACAACCTGCCGCTCCTCTTCGCCGTCGGTGTGGCCGTCGGGTACGCCAAGAAGGCCGACGGCTCCACGGGGCTCGCGGCCGTCATGGGATACCTCGTGTTCAAGGGCGTGGGCGACGCGCTCTCGCCCGCGATCCTCGGCGAGGCGCCCCCGGGAACCGAGCAGCCGCTCATCGACTACGGGGTCCTCGGCGGGATCGTCATGGGCCTGGTCGCCGCGCTCCTCTTCCAGCGGTACTACCGGATCAAGCTCCCTGCCTACCTCGCGTTCTTCGGGGGCCGTCGCTTCGTCCCGATCGTCACGGCGGGGGCCGCGGTCGTGATCGCCGTCCTGGGGGCGCTCGCCTACCACTGGTTCGAGGCAGGCTTCACGGCCCTCGGCACCTGGGTCACGGGCTCGACGATCATCGGGGCCTTCGTCTACGGCACGGTCAACCGCCTCCTCGTGCCCCTCGGCCTGCACCACCTGCTCAACTCGATGCCCTGGCTCCAGTTCGGGGACTACACCGACCAGAACGGTGCGGTATGGCACGGTGACATCGCGCGCTTCCTGCACGGTGACCCCACGGCGGGCACGTTCATGACGGGTTTCTTCCCGATCTTCATGTTCGCGCTGCCCGCAGCCGCGCTCGCGATCGTGCACACCTCCAAGCCGCAGCACCGCAAGGTGGTCGGCGGCATCATGGGCTCGGCCGCGCTCGTCGCGTTCGTCACCGGCCTGACCGAGCCGCTCGAGTTCGCGTTCGTCTACGTCGCCTACCCGCTGTACGCGATCCACGCCGTGCTCACGGGCACCTCGCTCGCGCTCGTCAACGCGCTCGGCGTCAAGTCCGGGTTCGGGTTCTCCGCCGGCGCGATCGACTACCTCCTGAACTTCCGCATCGCGTCCATGCCCCTGCTGCTCATCCTGATCGGGCTGGGTTACGCGGTCGTCTACTACTTCCTCTTCCGGTTCGTCATCACGCGGTGGAACCTGCGGACGCCCGGGCGCGAGGAGGACGACCCGCCGCCCGCAGACTCCCCACCGGACGGCTCCCCACCCGACCAGACCGTCGGACGCGGGACCCCCCGCGGCGACCGCGCCGCCGAGGCGGCGGCGCCGTCGCTCGACCCGGCCTCGCGTCCCCCGACACCGCCCGAACCCAGCACCCCGCCCCCGAGCGCCGACGTCAGGAGCAGCTCATGAGCACCGCCCTCCGCACCCCTTCGGACCACCGGTCCCGCGCCCCGCGCCGGGGGACGCGCCCTGCCCTGAGCGGGGTCGGCGTCAGCCCCGGACGCGGCATCGGCATCGTCGCGACGATGCCCGCGCCCGTGCCCGAGCCGCCCGTCGGGGAGGTGGACGACGCCGCAGACCTGGAGCGCGTCGTGGGCGCGATCGAGGCCGCCGTCCGGGCGGTCCGCGAGGACCTCGTGGACCGGGCGGCCTGCGCGAGCGGGACGGCGTCGGAGGTCCTGACCGTCACGGCAGCGATGGCTGCCGACCCGACCCTCCTCAAGGAGGCCGTGCGCCGGGTGCGCGAACGTCGCTCGACCCCGACGCGCGCGGTCTGGGAGGCGGGCAGCGCGCTCGCCGACCGGCTGGAGGCGCTCGGCGGGGTGATGGCAGGGCGTGCCCGCGACGTGCGCGACGTCCGCGACCGGATCGTGTCCTCGCTGCTGGGACTGTGCCCGCCCGGGGTGCCCGACCGGGACCGCCCGTTCGTCCTGGTGGCCGACGACCTCGCTCCCGCCGACACGGCCACGCTCAACCCCGACCGGGTCGCGGCGATCGTCACGACGGGTGGTGGACCCACCTCTCACACGGCGATCCTCGCGCGCTCGCTGGGGATCCCGGCGATCGTCGCGGTCGCGGGGGCGGGCGGTCTGCGTGACGGCGAGACCGTCCTCGTGGACGGCTCGCGGGGATCGGTCGAGCGCGACCCGTCGCCCGACGACGTCGCGAGCCTGGCGCGCGCCGTGCAGCGTCCCTCGGCCGCCCGGGCGTTCGACGGGGCAGGCCGGACCGCCGACGGCGTCCGGGTCCAGCTCCTCGCCAACGTCTCGGACGCGCGCGAGGCGCGCGAGGCCGCTGCGGCCGGGGCCGAGGGAGTGGGGCTCTTCCGCACCGAGCTCTCTTTCCTGGGCCGTGACGAGGAGCCCGCGCTGGCCGAGCAGGTCGCCGCCTACCGGGCTGTGCTCGCGGAGTTCCCGGGTCGCAGGGTCGTGGTCCGCACGCTCGACGCGGGGGTCGACAAGCCGCTGCCGTTCGTCGGGGCGACCGTCGAGCCCAACCCCGCGCTCGGCGTGCGGGGGCTCCGGACCGCGGTGCGCTTCCCGCAGGTCCTGGACCGCCAGCTCGAGGCGATCGCGCTCGCGACGGCCGCGGAGGCCGCCGACGTGTGGGTCATGGCCCCCATGGTCGCGACTCCCGACGAGGCCCACGAGTTCGTGGACGCGTGCCGGGCGCACGGACTGGCGTCGGCGGGGGTCATGATCGAGGTCCCGGCCGCCGCCCTCCAGTCGCGCTGGCTGCTCGAGCACGCCGACTTCGCGAGCCTCGGCACCAACGACCTCACGCAGTACACGATGGCCGCGGACCGCGAGCTCGGTGGCCTCGCGTCCTTGTCGACGTCGTGGCAGCCCGCCGTGCTCGCCCTGATCCACGCGGCGTGCCAGGGCGGCGAGGCCAGCGGTCGCCCGGTCGGGGTGTGCGGCGAGGCGGCTGCAGACCCGGCCCTCGCGGCGGTGCTCGTGGGCCTGGGCGTCACGTCGCTCTCGATGACCTCGCGCGCGCTGGGCGACGTCGCCGCGGTGCTCGCGTCGACGACGTCACGCGAGTGCGTCGACCTGGCCCGCCTGGCGCTCGACGCACCGACGGCGGGTGCTGCGCGCGCGGCGGTCCGTCGGCGCCTGACCGTCCTGGAGCGACTGGGGCTCTAGGTGTACTGACCCGTTGCGTTGTTGACTCGGTCGATGGGTCGTAGGCCGCCGATGCCGAGGTGGGGTCGTTCTAGGTTGTAGTGCTGGAGCCAGGTAGGCAAGGCGGCGGCGCGGTCGGCGTTGGATGACCAGATGCGGGAGTAGGCCCACTCGGTGGCCAGGGTGCGGTTGAGGCGCTCGACCTTGCCGTTGGTCCAGGGGCAGTGCGGGCGGATGAACGTCTGGACGATGCCCAGGTCGGCAGCGCTCTGGTGGAAGGCGCGGGAGTTGCGGTAGGCGAACGCGTTGTCGCTGATCACTCGTTCGATCGTGATGCCGTGGGCGGAGTAGAACGCTGCCGCGCGGGCCAGGAACCTGGCCGCGGTGGCGCCCTTCTCATCGGCGTGGATCTCGGCATAGGCGAGCCGGGAGTGGTCGTCAATCGCGGCGTGCACGTAGTCGTAGCCGATCCCGCGGCCTCGGACCTGTTCTGAGCGGCCGTGCGCGCGCCAGCCACCGCCGTCCGGGATGCGTCCGAGCTTCTTGACGTCCACGTGGATCAACGACCCGGGGTAGGGGTGCTCGTAGCGGTTCGCGGAGCGTCTGGTGGCGCGGATGACTTGCCCGGTGACCGGGTCGCACTCAGCCAGGCGCGGGGTGTGGTGACGGGCCAGGACCCGGCCCACGGTCGATGCCGGAACCCCGACCACCCTGGCGATCGTGAGCGGGCCACGACGAGTCAGCATCCGCGCGATCCGTACCCGGGTCTCGACACAAGCCGGGGTCCGGCGCGGATGAGAGCGCGCCACGCTCGACCGGTCGACCAACCCCGCCCGGCCTTCGACCTGGAAGCGGCGCCACCACCGCCACGCCGTCGTGCGCGAGACACCCATCTCCGCCGCGACATGCGCGACCGGGCGCCCGGTCGCGATACGGCGAACCATGATCAACCTGCCCGCCGGCGTCAGCCGAGCATTAGCGTGGGACACGAGAGACCTCCGTTGGTCAGAGCCGGGTTCCTAGACAGCTCCCACTCGACACGGAGGTCTCTCTTCACGTCAACAACGGTCCTGGTCAGTACATCTAGGGCACGGCGCGTCGCCCCCTCGGGGTACGGGGGAGCGGCGCGCCCGTGCAGCCGGCCCGACGGCGGAGCCCGGGCCGGGTCGTCGCCTCACCTCCGGGGACCCCGGGAGGCGCGCCGAGGACCTGGCGTGCGCGCCGGCGTCGGGCAGGTGCGTGGACGGAGGCACCGAGGGCTCAGGCCGAGTCCTGCTCGAGGTACGCGACGAGAGACTCGAGCGCGGCCAGGGCCCGCTCGTCGTCGGTGTCCGTGGACAGGACGACCTCGTCGCCGTGACCTGCCCCCAGCGTCATGACACCGAGGATCGAGGATGCGTCGACGGCCTCGCCGTCGCCCTTGCGGATGGTCACGGGCACAGCCTGCTTTCCTGCTTCGGCGGCGAACAACGCCGCGGGGCGCGCGTGCAGCCCGTCCGGGAGAGCGACGACGGCGGTGCGTTCCACGAGGGTCCTCCTGTGCTCTGAGCGGCTGCGACGGTCAGCATCCTGCCAGAGTTCCAGGGCCTCGACGGACGACCTGTGAACGACGCACATCCGTCGGGACTAGGGTGGCGGACATGCGCGAAGCGACGACGCCCGACGCCCAGCCGCCCGTCACGGGCGAATCCGGCGAGGGCGAGCCCAGCACGGGCGACGAGCCCCGGATCAAGGTCACGCTGTCCAGCGCGAGCGTGTACCCGCGCAAGGCGCCGTTCGCGTTCGAGGCCGCGGCCCACCTCGGGTACGACGGCATGGAGGTCATGGTCTGGTCGGACTCGACGACCCAGGACGCCAAGGCCCTCGCCAAGCTCTCGGCCGACGTGGGCGTCCCGATCCGCAGCGTGCACGCCCCCACGCTCCTGGTCAGCCAGCGCGTGTGGGGTCGCCTGCCGGGACCCAAGCTCGAGCGCACCGTGGACCTCGCGCTCGAGCTGGGCGCGGGGACGGTCGTGGTGCACCCGCCGTTCCGCTGGCAGGGCCTGTACGCGCGCGGGTTCGCCGACCACGTGCGCGAGCTCAACGCCGCGACGGGCGTGACGATCGCGGTCGAGAACATGTACCCGTGGCGTGGGCGCAAGCGCGAGGTCCAGGCGTACCTGCCCGGCTGGGACCCCACCGACCACCCCTACGACAAGGTCACGCTCGACCTCTCGCACGCGGCAGTGGCCCGGCAGAACAGCCTCGACCTGCTCGACGTGTTCGGCGACCGGCTCGCGCACGTGCACCTCGCCGACGGGACCGACTCCATGTCGGACGAGCACCTCGTCCCCGGGCGCGGGGGCCAGCCGTGCGACAAGGTGCTGGGCGAGCTCGTCCGTCGCGGGTGGGAGGGCGACGTCGTGGTCGAGATCGCGACCCGGCGGGCACGGACCGCGGCCGAGCGCTTCGAGGACCTCGCCGCCTCGCTCGCGTTCGCGCGCACCTACCTCCAGCCCGGGCCGCATGCCGAGTACGAGCCGCCGCCGGGGCACGAGCACCGGCACCTGGACGCCTGGTAGGGGTGGTAGGGGTCGACCGGGGTGAGCGGGTGAGGCGGGTCCGTCGGGTGCCGAGAACGGGGTTGTGTTCGTTCTGAGGGGCAGAACGAACACAACCCCGTTCTCGACCGCACGGAACCTCGTGCTCGGCGGGGCGGCCCGGTGCCCCGGCCGTGCCGGTCGACCGGCCGGGACCGCCGCCGTCGGGCCTGCCTAGGCAGCCGGCCCTGCGAGCGCGGCCTTGGCGTCCTTCGCGGCCGTGCTCTGCGCGAACGCCGCCACGAGGATCACGACGCCTGTCACGACGAGGTAGAGGCCCAGCAGGACCGTGATGGTCTGCAGCCCGGTCACGGGGCTCACGAGGACCAGGATGCCGAACACGACCCACAGCGCGGCCGTGGCGAGCTCCCAGTCCCAGCCGGGTTCGCGGGTCCTGCGGGCGCGCAGCGCGCCGACGAGCCCCACGAGCCCCGCGACGAGCGCCCAGATGCCCACGAGCCGCAGCACGAGCGTGACGCTCGCCGAGGGCCAGGCCGCGAGCGTGATGCCGACCGCGATCCCCAGTCCTCCCACGACCCAGCGCCACACTCCACCCTCGCCGTTCTTGCGCTGCCGGCCGGCCTCGATCAGGAAGAGGACCCCCTGGAGGGCGGCCATCGCGGCCACGAGCCACGTGAGCCACGTGATGCCGCGGTCGGGTTCGACGAACAGCACCACGCCGACCACGAGGAACAGGATGCCGCGCAGGTAGGCGAGGCCCCACAGGCGGCGGGCGATCTTGGTGGTGCGTCCGGTGAGGGACTCGTCCTGCTCGGTCATGGGGTCCACCGTCCTCGCGGGGCCCGCCCCCGGCGGGTCCGTGGGCGTCGCAGGGCCTCGTTCCTGGGAACGTAGCGCGCGGGGCTGCCGGGCGCGCGGCGGACCCGCGCGGGCTCGCGGTCGGGGGAGGAGTTCACCCGGCCGGCGCGTGCCGAGCACGAGGTTCCGCGCGGTCGAGCACGAGGTTGCGGTCGTTCCGGGCGCCAGAACGGCCGCAACCTCGTGCTCGGCACCCGCAGGGCCCGCGCCCCGGCATCCGAGGGGTCGGTCGTCAGCCCTGCTCGCGCGCCCTGTCGATCGTCATCTCGACCCCGTCGAGCAGCCGGTCGAGCGACGCGTCGAACGGGTCGGCGGGCGTGTCGAACCCGCCCGCCTCCCAGATCCGGGTCATGACGGGGTAGCGCTCGACGTCGAACCAGTCGGCCCAGAAGCTGCTCATGGACGTCCAGTACTCGTCGCTGCTCATGCCGCTCACGTCGTTCTCGACCGTCTCGGCGACGGCCGCACGGGCGAGCCCACGCACGAACGCGTCGACCAGGCCCAGGATCTCGACGACCTGGTCCGCGGGCAGCCCGGTGTCGATCAGGGTGCGCAGGCCGGCTTCCTGGGCGTCGAGCACGTGCGGGGACAGCGGGAGGCGCCACATGTTGGTCTGCAGGATCCAGGGGTGGCGCTGGTAGAGGTGCCAGACCTCGCGCGCGTACCGCGACAGGCCCTCGCGCCAGGGGGCGTCGGCCGGAGGCAGGTCGAGCTCGCCGAACGCCCGGTCGATCATGAGGTCGACGAGCTCGGTGCGCCCGGGCACGTAGGTGTAGAGCGACATGGCGCCCACGCCGAGGCGCGCGGCGACGCGGCGCATCGAGAGCGCCTCGAGACCGACCTCCTGCGCCACCGCGGTCCCGGCCTCGACGACCTCGGCGAGGGTCAGGCGCGCCTTGCGTCCGCGCGTCGGCGGGGCGGGTGGGTCCCACAGGAGCGCGAGGCGACGGGTCACGTCGTCGGGCCGCGGGATCTGGTCGGTCGGGTCCGCCGCGACGTCCTGCAGGTCGTCGGTGCCGGCGTCGGGGGAGGCGGCGTCGAGCGATGCGTCGACCGATGAGTCCGGGGTGCGGGCAGAGTCCACCCCGTCGGAGGGGACGGGGGCGACGGTGTTGCTGGCCATGGTGCCTGATCCTCCCACTTCCGCGCAGTTCCGGGGACCCTTTGGTTCCCGTACGCCGTATGCTAACGCGAAAACTCTTTCCAGTACACCGTACGCGAGAGGCGCGAGTCATGATCCATACCGAAGGACTGACCAAGACGTTCCATCGCAAGAAGGAAGTGGTCGAAGCGGTCAAGGGCATCGACGTCGACGTCCACGAGGGTGAGCTCGTCGCGTTCCTCGGCCCCAACGGCGCCGGCAAGTCCACGACCCTGCGCATGCTCACGAGCCTGCTCGAACCGACCGCGGGCCGCGCCCAGGTCGCGGGCTACGACATCCGCACCCAGCCCGCCGAGGTCCGGTCGCGCATCGGCTACATCGGTCAGGGCAACGGGGGAGGGTTCTCCTACCGGGTCGCCGACGAGCTGCACAACCAGGGGCGCTTCTACGGGCTGCCGGCCGCCGAGTACCAGCGCCGCGCCGCGGACCTCCTCGCCGGGCTCGAGCTCGACGGCCTCGGCAGGCGCACGGTCCAGAGCCTGTCGGGAGGCCAGCGCCGTCGCCTCGACGTGGCGCTCGGCCTCATGAACCACCCGCCGCTGCTGTTCCTCGACGAGCCCACCACGGGCCTCGACCCGCACAGCCGCGCGAACCTCTGGGAGCACATCGGTGCGTTGCGCGAGCGGTACGGGATGACGATCGTCCTGACCACGCACTACCTCGACGAGGCCGACTCGATGGCCGAGCGCGTCGTCGTGATCGACCACGGCACGATCGTCGCCGACGCCCCGCCCGCCGCGCTCAAGCGCGACCACGCGGACGACGTCGTGACGCTCGTCGTCACCGGCACGCCCGGTTCCCAGGGCCAGGTGGCCGACGACGTCACGCGCGTCCGCGCGGCCCTCTCCCGGGTCGTGGGCGACGTGGGAGGGGGTGCCCCGGGACCTGCCGACGGATCCGCCGGCCAGAGGCTGCAGGCGACCGTCGGTTCGGGGGGAGACGTCACCGTGACCCTGTCCACGACGCACGGTGCCGATCGGCTGCCCGAGGCGATCGAGTCCCTGCGCGTCGCAGGGTTCGTGGTCCGCTCGGCCGGGCTCAAGCAGGCGAGCCTCGACGACGTGTTCCTCAACCTGACCGGTCGGAGCCTGCGCGAGGAGGCGGCGTGATGGACGAGCAGACAGAACCGACGACGGGCACCGGCGCGGGAGCCGGTCCAGGGACGGGACCGGAGGTCGGCAGCGTGCCGGCGCGCACCGGCCTGACGCACCGCGGACCCGGCGCGGGCGGGACCACGACGCAGACCGCGCCACGGACCGGGGTGCGGGAGCAGACGGACCGACGCGCCGACGTCGGGCGATCGAGGGCCGCGAAGTTCCTCGGTGACACCTGGGCGGTCTTCACGCGCGAGATCCTCCTGGTCCTGCGCGACCCCTTCACCCTCATCTTCTCGCTCCTCCAGCCGCTGATCTTCCTCGGCCTGTTCGGGCCGCTGCTCACCGGTGCCGTGGGCGGCGGCATGGGCGGGCCCGGTGGGTCGACCGCCGCGACGCTCCAGTGGTTCGTGCCCGGCGTGATCGTCATGATCTCGCTGTTCGGGACCTCGATGACGGGCTCGAACCTGCTCTACGAGATGATGACCGGCTCCTACGAGCGGGTCCTCGCGACGCCGCTCGACCGGTCGGCGATCCTCGTGGGCCGCGCGCTCAAGGAGTTCGCGCCGCTCGTGGTCCAGGGACTCCTCATCGCGGTCCTCTGCATCCCGTTCGGGTTCACCTTCTACCCGCTGCACGCGCTCGCGGGTCTCGCACTCCTGGGGCTGTTCGGCGTGGGTGTCGGTGCCCTGTCGTGCGCGCTCGCGCTCGCCGCGAAGAACCGCGAGTGGCTGTTCTGGGGCGTGCAGCAGTCGCTGCTGTTCCCGCTGCTCATCCTGTCCGGCATGATGCTCCCGCTCGAGGCCGGACCGTCGTGGATGCAGACCGCGTCGAAGTTCAACCCCCTGACCTACATGGTCGACGCCGAGCGCGCCCTGTTCGGCGGGACGTTCGCGAGCACGACCGTCCTGTGGGGCTTCGTGGCCGCCGCGGTCACGTGCGCCGTGGGACTGTGGGTGGGGATCCGTCGGACCAGGAAGTCGGTGTGAGGTAGATGAACAAGGTGACCTTCGACGTCGGGCTGTCGCTCGACGGGTTCGTCGCAGGACCGCGCCAGTCCCTCGAGAACCCGCTCGGCGAGGGCGGCGAACAGTTGCACCGGTGGATGTTCGAGGAACCCGAGGCCAACACGGCGGCGCTCGCCGCCGTCGCTGCCCCCACCGCGTTCGTCATGGGACGCAACATGTTCTCGCCCGGACGCGGGGAGTGGGACACGACCTGGCGCGGCTGGTGGGGAGAGGAGCCGCCGTACCGTGCGCCCGTGTTCGTGCTCACGCACCACGCGCGCGACCCCCTCGTCATGGAAGGCGGGACGACGTTCTTCTTCGTGACCGACGGGATCGAGTCCGCGCTGGCGCAGGCTCTCGCGGCGTCCCGCGACGGGCACGTCGGGATCGCGGGCGGTGCCTCGACCATGCGGGCCTATCTCGCGGCGGGTCTCGTCGACGAGTTCGGGCTGCACGTCGCACCCGTGCTGCTCGGGGCGGGCGAGCGGCTGCTCGAGGGCCTGGGCGGACTGCGCGTCGAGCCCGGGCCCGTGAGCAGCAACCACCTCGTGACGCACCTGTCGTACCGCGTGGTCCGGGGGCTCGTCGGGGAGGGGCGCGCTTGACCGACGCGACGACCACCGGGACGCCGACCACCCCGCCCGAGCCTGCGCCGTCGGGCCTGACGCTGCCGGTGCTCACCGAGCGCGTCGAGGCCGTGTCCGCGCTCTACGCACGCAGGTTCGGGATCGCCCGCGACCCGGACTGGTTCGTGCTCAAGCTCGCCGAGGAGATGGGCGAGCTCACGCAGGCGTATCTCATGGCCTCGGGGCGAACGAGGCCGCGTGTCTCGTCGGGAGAGGCGACGTGCCCGACGGCGGACGGGCGGCGCTCGCGGCCGAGGTCGGGCACGTCCTCGCGCACCTGCTCCTGCTCGCGCGGTCGCAGGGGATCGACGTTGAACGGGCCGTCGAGGAGAAGTGGTTCGTGTGGGAGGAGGAGGTCCGGGGCGAGGCCGGGGAGGACCGGGAGTCCGCCGTGGCCGCCTCGCCGAGGTAGAGGGCCGGCGTCGAGGTAGAGGCCCGGACCCTCTGTCTCGACGGGAGGGCTCTCCTTCGGCGGGCAGACGCCCGGTGCGGGCCGTTGCGGACGCGCGGCGATCACGCCAGGATGTCCGGCATGACCGCTTCCCCCGAGCCCGTACCGAAACCTCCCCGCGGGCTGGGTCGAGGCGAGGTGCTCGGGCTCGTGGGCGGGGTGCTGCTCGTCGGCGTCGGTGCGTGGCTCGCGTCGCGCACGTACGGTGCCGCGTCGTTCGGGTGGTTCGCGTACGCCCCGTTGTCGGGGGAGACGTTCGTGCCGCCGAGGCCGTGGACGCAGACCCTCGGGCTGGTCTCGCTGGGGGCTGGGCTGCTGGTGCTCGGCTTCGTCGCGGGGTGGGCGGTCGCGCGGCGCCGCGGTGGACAGGCACCGCCGAGCGACCCGCCGAGGTAGAGGGGCGGCGTCGAGATGGAGGGCCCGGACCCTCTGTCTCGACGGGAGGGCTCTGCCTCGGCGACCGTGGCTTCCGGGCGCACGGCAGAATCGATCCCGTGACCATCGCGAACCCTCCCTACCGGCTGGCCCTCCTCGACCTTGACGGGACGCTGACCGACTCGGCCCCCGGCATCCTGTCCTCGGTCCGGCACGCCTACGCGACCCTGGGGATCGAGATCCCGGCCGACGAGACCCTGCGGCGCTTCGTCGGCCCGCCCCTCAGCGAGACGTTCGCGCTGCACGGCGTCCCGGTCGACCGGGTCCCGGAGGCGCTCGCCGCTTACCGCGAGGTCTACGCGGCAGGCGCCATGCTCGACAACTCCCTCTACCCGGGGATCGTGGAGTGCCTGACGGCGGCGCGCGCCGCGGGCGTCCGGCTCGCGGTCGCGACGTCCAAGCCCGAGGTCTACGCGCGGCGCATCACCGCGCACTTCGGGATCGACGACCTGGTCGAGGGGGTCTACGGTGCGACCCTCGACGGATCGCGCGGCACCAAGGCGGACGTGATCGAGCACGCGCTCGCATCTCTGGCGGCGTCCGACGGTGCGGTGGGCACGGCTTCGGTGGCCCCGGCAGTCTCGGCGGACGAGGCGGCCCCGGACGTGGCGCCCGGCGGTCCCGTCCCGGACGGCCTGCCGCCGCGCGAGGAGATCGTCATGGTCGGCGACCGGGAGCACGACGTGCTCGGTGCTGCGACGCACGGCATCGGGTGCCTCGGCGTCTCGTGGGGGTACGCCGAGCCAGGGGAGCTCGAGGACGCAGGGGCCCTCGCGGTCGTGTCGAGCGCCGACGATCTCGCGCGGGCGCTGCGAGGCGAGTGACGCCGTCCGGCGGTGAGGTCGCGACGAGCGGCCCCCGCCGTGCGTGCAAGGACCAGTTGTCCGCAGGGCACCGGGCATTCCCCGTGCCCTTCGGAGAACTGGTCCGCGGACACAGGGTTGACCTTGACGTAACGTCAACTTCTAGGGTCGATCGTGCTGCCTCACCCGAGGCGTGCAGAACCCGCAGCCCACGGCGCGCGTCGTGGACGCACCGCCGCCTCGACCGTCCCGGAAGGAGGAGCGCATGACCGCACACCCGCGGCAGACCGCGACCGACTGGTCGATCCAGGAGATCGCCCGCCTCGCCGGGACCACGAGCCGCACGCTGCGTCACTACGACGCGATCGGGCTGCTCGTGCCCAGCCGGGTCGGGCACAACGGCTACCGGTACTACGACGGTCCGGCGCTCGTCCGCCTCCAACGGATCCTTCTCCTGCGGGACCTCGGCGTGGGCCTCCCGGCCGTCGCCGAGATCCTGAACAGGTCCGACGGCTCTGGGCCCGCCGCGCAGACAGCGGCGCTGCGGACTCATCTGGGCGCCCTCCGGGCCGAGCAGCAGCGGCTGGCGCGACAGATCGCGTCGGTCGAGCACACGATCACGACCATGGAAGGAGGTGGGCGGCTCATGGCGGACGAGATGTTCGACGGGTTCGACCACACCCAGCACGAGGCGGAAGTCACCGAGCGGTGGGGTGCCGACGCGTACAGGACGGGCGACACCTGGTGGCGCGGGCTGTCCACGCAGGACAAGGCGGCGTACTAGGAGCAGACCCGGCAGCTCGGGGCGGACTGGACGGCCGCCGCAGCGGCTGGCGCGGCCCCGGACAGCGCCGAGGTGCAGGAGCTCGCGCGGCGCCACGTCGCGTGGCTGAGCAGCGTCCCGGGAACCCCGGGCCACGGCGGGGCGCCGGTCCGGGAGTATGTCGTCGGGCTCGGGGAGATGTACGTGGCCGACGAGCGGTTCGCGGCGAACTACGGGGGCGTGCAGGGTGCGACGCTGGTCCGTGACGCCCTGGCGGTGTACGCGGACCGGAACCTGTAGGTCACCGGCCGGAGCTGCCGCACCGGGCACGCGTGGTGGGTCCGGGCCGAGGTAGAACGTGCTACGCCGAGGTAGAACGCGGCGAGCTCTACCTCGCGCAGCACGTTCTACCTCGGCGTAGGAGTAGGAGTAGGAGTAGGAGTAGGAGTAGGAGTAGGCGCCGGAGCCGTCCCGGGGGGCGTCAGGAGCGGGCGCGCGACGGCAGGATGATCGGCGCCCCACCACCGGGATGCTCGACGACCTCGACCGGGTAGTCGTAGACCTCGCTCAGCCGCTCGGCCGTCAGCACCTCGGCGGGCGCCCCGTCGGCGACCACGCGGCCGCGAGCCATGAGCGTGACCTGGTCGGCGTAGGCCGACGCGAGGCCCAGGTCGTGGACCACCACGACCACGGCGCCCCCGCTCGCCGCGTGGCGCCGCGCGATCTGCAGCACGAGCTCCTGGTGCTTGAGGTCGAGCGCTGCGGTCGGCTCGTCGAGCATGAGCAGCCCGGTCCGCTGGGCCAGGACGCGCGCGAGCGCGACGCGCGCCTTCTCGCCCCCGGACAGGGACGGGAAGTGTCGGCCGGCGAGGTGGGACACGTCGGTCGCGGCGAGCGACTCGGCCACGACCTCGTCGTCGGAAGCCTCGAGCGGCGTCCCGCGCCAGGGCGCGCGTCCCATCTGCACCACGTCGAGCGACGTGAACGGGAAGCTGAGGTGGATCTGCTGCATGAGCACGGACCGGCGCATCGCGAGCTCGGTGGGCGTCCACGACCGCAGGGGGGCGCCGTCGACCAGGACAGAGCCGCTGTCGAGCGGCAGGTCGCCCGTGAGCGCTCCGAGGAGCGAGGACTTGCCCGCGCCGTTGGGGCCGAGCAGGGCCCGTACCTCGCCGGCCCGTACCGTGACCGACACGTCGCGCAGCACGGGGGTGCCGTCGAGCGAGAGCGTCGCCCCGCGCGCCTCGGTCACGACGTCGCCCGCAGCAGCAGCTGAAGGCAGACGCGACGTGCGGCGCCGTCCCGTGACCGCGGTGCGCAGCGACCCCCAGACGCTGCTGCCCTCGTGGCGCGCGCCGAGCTCGACCAGGCTGCGGCTCATGCCCAGCCTCCCTGGCGAGAGCGCGTACGGCGCAGCAGGTAGAAGAAGAACGGTCCGCCCACGAGCGAGGTGATCATGCCGAGCGGCAGCTCGACGTTCGCGACGAGCGACCGCGACACCAGGTCCGCGAGGAGCAGGACCACGGCCCCGCCGAGGGCCGAGGCGGGGATGAGCCAGCGGTGGCTCGGTCCGCAGACCATGCGGACCAGGTGCGGCACGACGAGCCCCACGAACGCGATGATCCCCGTGAAGGCGACGCCCGCGGAGACGAGCAGCGCGACGAGCACGATCACGATCTGCCGCAGTCTCTCGACGTCGACGCCCAGGTGCTGCGCGGCCCGCTCGCCCAGCGACAGCAGGTCCAGCTGGCGGCGCAGCAGCATCGCGCCGACCACGCCGACGATCGCGATGGGCGCCACGATGGCGACCGATCCCCACGTCGCCCCACCGAGCGACCCGAGCTGCCAGAACACGATCTGCTCGCGTGCGGCCGGGTCGGCCACGAACGTGAAGAAGGCGAGCAGCCCGCCCGCGAACGCGTTGACCGCGATACCGGTGAGCACGAGCGTCACGACCTCGGTGCGCCCGCCGGAGCGCGAGAGCGCGTAGACGACGAACGTCGTGATCAGCCCGCCCAGGAAGGCCGCCGCGGCGACCCAGGTCCCGGAGACGAGCGAGCCCGCGGTCACGATGACCGCGCACGCGCCCACGGCAGCGCCCGCGGAGACACCGATCACGCCGGGCTCGGCGAGCGGGTTGCCGAACACGCCCTGCATGAGCGCGCCCGAGCAGGCGAGCGCGGCACCGACGAGGATCGCGAGGACCACGCGCGGGAAGCGCACGACCCACAGCGTGTTCTCGCCCTGCGGGTGCGAGGGCATGGGGCCGATGTCGAGGCCCATGTGGTGCATGAGCGAGCCGAGCACCTCGGCCGGCGACACGGGCACCTGGCCGGTCATGCCGGACAGCACGGTGAGCACGAGCAGCGCGACACCGAGCCCGGCCAGGAGCCAGGTCGCGGCGCGCCGTCGGGACCGCCCGGCCCCGGGCGACGCGGGAGCGTCCTGCCGGTCGCGCCGACCGCCCGGGGAGGCAGGTCCCTGCCCGACGGCGTCGCTCACCTGCGTGCCCGGCTCGCGTCGGTCGGTGGTGGTCCCGTCCGCGGTGCGCTGCGCGGTCGTGAGGGTGTCGGAGGTGGGGCGTGCCGTCGTCGGGCCGGCGGGGTGGGAGCCCGGCGTCACGGCGCGGCCGTTCCGGCGTCGGCCGGGCTGTCGGCCGCGGTGACCGCGGTCAGGTCGGGGGCCGGGACGCCGTAGAACGCCTCGACGAGCGACGCGATGGTCTCGCCCGTCCGCGGGCCGAACGTCAGGAGCCGGCTCCCGTCCATGTCGATCACGCGCTGGTTCTGGCCCGCCGGCGTCTGCGCCAGACCCGGGATCGCCATCATGGCGTCGAGCCCACCGCTCGACTCGAGGCCGTCCGTCATGACGAGGTACGCCGACGGCGCCGCCGAGATGATGGCCTCGCTCGTGACGGGCGCGTACTGCTGCGTGAGACCGATCGTGGTGCCCGCGTCCTGGCCCCCGATCTCGCGGATCAGGTCGTCGGCGCCCGAGCCGGGCCCGAACAGCATCTTGATGTTGGAGCCGCGCAGGTAGAGGAACGCGACGAGCGGGTTGCCGGTGTCTGCGGGGACCCCGGCGAGGGCCGCGCAGATCTGCTGGTCGGTGCGCTCGACGAGCGCGGCGCCGGCCTCGGGGACGCCGAGCGTGGCCGCGACCGCCGTGATGCGGTCGTCGATCCCGTCGAGGGTGCGGGCCTCGTCGAAGTACACGACCGGGATGCCCGAGGACTCGAGCTGCGAGCGTGCGGTGTCGGTGAGGAGGGTGGCGTCGGTGAGGATGACGCTCGGGTCCAGGCCCAGGATGGTCTCGATGCTGAGGGCGTGGCCCGCGCCGGTCACGACGGGGACGTCGGCGGCCTCGGGGAAGCCCGTCGGCAGGTCGCGGCCCACGACGTTCGCTCCCAGCCCCAGGCTGTAGACGATCTCGCCGAGCGTGCCGTAGAGGTCCACCGCGATGATGCGCGAGGCGTCGGCGACCGTGACCTCGCGGCCGTCGAACGACTGCACGGTCACGGGCAGCGTCGGGGTCGGCGCCGAGACGATCGGGTCGATCACGTCGTCCGCGAACGTCGCGGTCGTCGGACCGGTGGGGAACGTCGCGGGGTCGACGGTGGGGCGCTCACCCGTCTCGAGGGCCGTGCAGGCGTCCAGGGCGGCGGCCTCGGCGGGAGCGGCCGACGACTCGGCGGGGGGCGCCGTCGTCGGGCCCTCCGGCTCGTAGGGGAGGGGAGCGCAGCCTGCCGCGAGCAGCACCGCGGCGAGCGTGGCGACGCCCACGACGGACGAGCGGCGCAGGCCGCGCGAGAGCGGGCCGCGCGGACGCTCGAGGGACGGGACGCGGGCAGGGTGCGAGATCACAAAGGCTCCAGCGGGGGTCGGCCGCCCACGCGAAGAGGCGGCTCCGGGTAAGTTGAGGCTAACCTACGCAGGGCCGTGGCAGGGTGGCCGGTCCACGGGATCTTCTGTGATCTTGGAGACGCTGCCGGCGGTCGTGCGGGCCGGACGGCGGCGCCGAACAGGCAGCGGGCGTCGAGAATCCTCGGACTCTCGACGCCGCACCGCCGCTCACCGCACGGTCAGCAGTGGATCGCGCCGAGCTCCGCGAACAGCGCACTGTTGAGGCGGAACGCGCGCTTGGCCTCGTCGACGGTCTCGGCGAGCTGCTCGTCGGTGAGGTCCAGGGCGTCGAGGCGCTCGCGGTAGACGTCCTTGAACGGCTTCGACTTGGGGATCTCGTCGAACGTGTAGAACGCGAGGCCGTCAGGGCCGAGCCCGTAGTGACGCTCCATCATGCGCTTGATGATCTGGCCGCCCGACAGGTCGCCCAGATAGCGCGTGTAGGCGTGCGCGGCGTAGGCGGAGAGCGAGGTGCCGACCTCGAGGAGGCGGGCCACGTAGGCCTCGGTCGCGGGCAGGATGCGGATCTCCGTGGCCCAGTCGGACCCGACGAGGAACGCGAGGTCCTTCTCGATCGAGGGGGTACGGGTCAGCTCGTGGAACACGAGGGTCGCACCCTGGGCGTCGTCACGGATCTGGGCGCTGGCCTGCTCGAGCGCACCGTAGATCGCGTACTGCTGAGCGGCGAGGTCGGTGTAGGCGGCGACGTCGAGCTCGCCCCCCATGAGCTTCTCGACGAAGCCCGTGGTCTCGGCCTGCTCGTGCTCGGGGCGCGTGCCCTCGCGCAGGCGCAGCGACAGGGACGCGGGTGCGGCACCGGTGGCGGGAAGGGTCTCAGCGGTCATGTCAGCGGGCTCCTGCGGTTCGTCGTGTCACGTGCACGACGTCGGTACGCGCCGGGGTCCGGCACAGGGTCCACGGTGTGGTGACACATCGTCATGACGTCGCGTCAGGAACGATACAACAGTGAGGTGAGGTTTACCTATGCTCTGTGCGCGAGATCTCACGGACTGGGCACGAGGAGCGGCCTCACCGCGTCGGCAGCGCGTGCTCCGCGACGTCCTCGGGGTTGGGCAGCCCGTGCAGGAACCGGTAGCCCGCCGCGGCCACCACGACCGTGAGCCCGCCCGCGACGAGCAGCGGTGTCGTGAGGTCGATGCGTGCCAGGAGGCCGCCCAGCAGCGAGCCCAACGGCATGGTCCCCCAGAGCAGCGTGCGCCACGTCCCGTGCACGCGGCCCAGGAGGTGGCCCGGGATCGCGGCCTGACGCAGCGACATGACCAGGACGTTCCACACCGACGTCGACCCGAACGACACCGCGAAGCACACGACCGCGACCGGGATCGTCGGGAAGAAGCCCATGACGACGAGCGCGACGGGCCCCACGAAGTTGGCCGCGGCCATGACGGGACCGGCGCCGAAGCGAACCTTGAGCGGGCTCACGACCACGGCACCGACGATCCCCCCGACCGCGCCCGACAGCATGAACACCCCGAACCACTGCTCGGGCACGTCGAGGCGGTCGAGCACGAACAGGACGTCGGTCGCGATCGCCGCCGAGAAGAACAGCGCGATCAGGATGCTGAGGAACCACAGGGGCCGCAGCATCGGGTGGCTCATGATGAAGCGGAAGCCGTCGGTGAGCTGGTGGGCGAACGTCGCGCGGACGGACGGGAGCGCGGGCGCCCCGGGGTCGTCGGGTGCGGGCGCGGTGGCGGGCGCGTCGTCGGGCCTGCGCCGGCGCGCGCGGCGCGCGCGGTGGGCGCGGTGCCCGCCGGCCGCAGCGGCGGGCAGGAAGAACGCGAGCACCCCCGCGACCGCGTACGACAGTGCGCCGATCCCGAGCGGGATCACGACCGCGACCGCGAACAGCGCCGACGTCACGGGCACCGCGAGGAAGTTCTGCACCACGAGCTCGCCCGCCTCGATGCGCGAGTTGGCGCGCGGCAGGTCGGCCCGGCGCACGATCGCCGGGACGACGGCACGGATCGCGCCGTCGTAGAGGGTCTCGAGCGCGCCGTACGCGAAGATCACCGCGTACAGCCACCAGATGGTCAGGGTGCCCGTCGCGAAGAGCGTGAGGAGCGTGACCGCGAGGAGCGTGCGGGTGCCGTTCGCGATCGCCATGGCGTGGCGGCGGTCGATCCGGTCGAGCAGCACCCCGGACGGGATGGCGAAGAACAGCCACGGCAGCATCGCGACGGCGGCGATGCCGGCGATGAGCAACGGGTCGTCCGTGAGGCGGGCCGCGAGGAGGGGTGCGGCGACTCGCGCGATCCCGTCGGCCAGGCTCGAGCTGATGTTCGCGGTGAAGACGTTGGTGAAGGACCGGCCGAGCCCGCGGCGTGCGGGTTCGTCGAGCGGCCCGGACGGCGTCCGGGCAGCGTCAGCGGGGGGGGGGTTCTGCGGGGGGCACCGGAGAACTCTAGGCGCCCTGCTGCGCCGTGCGCGGAGGTCGTCCGCCGCCGCAGCGACGGCCCGACGGCGGAGCCCCCTGCCGTGCGGTCGGGTGCGGTCGGGTGCGGTCGGGTGCGGTCGGGTGCGGTCCGCGGCGGCTGCCGCCGGGACGATCTAGGCCGCCACGTCCTGCGTCCGGCGTGCCACGAGCGCGCTCTTGCCTCGCTTGCGCTGGGCCGCGGCGAACATGGTCATGAACACGGCCGTGGTCACGAGCGCGGCGATCGCGTTCGCGGTCGTTCCCTGGGGCGTCGTGTGTCGGTCGCCGAGCGTGAGCAGCAGGGCGAGGTTCACGAGCCAGTGCACGAGCGCCGCGAGCGCGACGCGCTGCCTCACCGTCCCGCGACCGAAGTGCCCCATGAGCACGGACAGGGCGACGGCCGCGAGCAGGAAGCCGACGATCACGACGGGTCCGGCGGTGAAGATCTGCACGTGCCACACGCCCCACACGAGGCCCGTCACGATGCTCGCGACCAGGAGCGAGAACCGGTTCTCGAGCAGCGGCTGGAGCATGCCGCGCCACCCGATCTCCTCGCCCGCCGCACCGACGAGGAGCAGCAGCGGCAGGAGCACGAACGGCACGCTGCCCGCGGCGTCCGCACCGTCGAGCGGTTCGCCCTGCACCAGGAGCACGGCGACGAGCACACCCGCGTAGAGCAGGCACGCGGCGAGCGCCAGGATCAGGTGCGCCACGACCTGACGGCGAGGCACCGCAGCGGGCAGCAGGGGCGCGAGGCGCCCGCGGAAGATCGCGAAGGTGGTCGCGGCGCCGACCGCGGGGCCGAGCTGGACCAGCGGGAGCACGCCCGGGTCGATCCCCGAGACCGGCTGGAGGAGGAGCATCGCGCCCGACGCGGCGAACGTCGCGAGGACGAACGTCAGGGTCGGGGCGAGGAAGGCGCGGGCCGCGGGGCTCTGGGCGGTCGAGGTCACGCCGCAGGCTCGCAGCCGCTCGTGCAGGGTGTCAACCTCACCCGGCCACGAGCTCCTGGGTCCCGACGGCCCGCAGGACGAACGCCTCGGTGGCCTCGATCGCGCGCTCGCGCTGGGCGGGATCCTCGGGGATGAGGCGGCCGGAGAGGCACGCGTTGACGAGCTGGACCGTGGTGCCCAGGTCCTGCTCGGGGAACTCGCCGCACGCGATGCCGGCGGTCAGGATGCGGCGCAAGGTGTCCTCGACGATCACGGCGTGCTCGCGCAGGCGCTGCTGGGTCCCACGTGAGAGCACGGTGCGGAGGTCCGGGCCGGGAGCCAGGTGGAAGACGCGCTTGAGCTGTGCCTGCTGGCGGATGTAGGTGCGGAGCTGCTCGACGGGGTCCTCGACGCCTTCGAGCGCGCGCTCCAGGGTGCCCACGTACTGCTCGGTCTCGTGGGTGATGAACCCCAGGAGCAGCGACTCCTTGTCGGGGAAGTGGTTGTACACCGCGGTACGTCCCACGCCCGCTGCGGCGGCGATGTCCGCGAGCGAGATCGCGTCGAAACCGCGGTCCATCATGAGGTTCGAGAGCGCCGCGAAGAGCTTCTGACGGGTCTGTGCGCGGTGCTCGTGGAGCGAACCGCCGATGATCTTCGGCATGCTGACATCATAGGCACTCGCTGTCAGAATGCTAATTCGCGGGATCCTGCGGCTCCTGAGCCTTTCCGGTGGTGCGGCTGCCTACACTGGCAGCAGTCCCGGATCGACCCGACACGGACGATCGGCCCGACAAGGACGTCGGAGGAAGGCGATCATGACCGACCATCGTGCCCCCGCCCGCTCCGACGGCCCCCGTGCTCGGATCGGCCCCGACGCCCCGTCCCGCCCCACGTCTGTCCGTGAGGCCCGCGAGGCCTTCCTCAGCACGGGTGCGCTCCCGCCCGGCATCCGTCCCCTCGTGGCGGAGTCCTGGCGCCGCAGCGCCCGCAGCGGCGTGGACCCCGAGTCGCCCCGGCCGGACACCTCCATCACCGATCTCGACCTCGGCGCCTACCGCTCGCAGCACCCGCTCGCACGGGCCATGCCGATCGTGCGCGACCTCCTGGTCGCGGGCCTCGCGGGCGAGAGCGCGGTCGTCGCGATGACCGACGACGCCGGCCGCCTCCTGTGGGTCGAGGGCAGCTCGAGCGTGCGGGACCAGGTGGGGCGCATCGGGTTCGTCGAGGGAGCGGTGTGGCGCGAGGAGCGCGTCGGGACCAACGCTCCCGGCACGGCGCTCGCCACGGGCCGCCCGGTCCAGGTCCTGGGCGCCGAGCACTTCACGCGCCCCGTCCAGTCCTTCAACTGCGCGGCCGCGCCCGTGCGCGACCTGCACACGGGCCGCGTCCTCGGCGTCCTGGACGTCACGGGAGGCCGGGTCGCGGGGTCGGGGCTCGTGCTCTCGCTCGTGCGGGCGTCGGTCGCGGCGGTCGAGCGCGAGCTCGCCGAGCACGTCGCGCCCGGCGGTCGGCTCGCGGGGGCCGCGAGCGCCCCGCAGCTCGACGTCCTGGGCCGCTCGGGAGGCACCCTGCGTGCGGCACCGGGGGCAGCGGCGGGGTGGCCCGGCCCGGCCACGTACGCGACGGTGCCCGACGGCGGTACGCACGCTGCGCCGTCGGGCCGCCTGAGCCTTCGCCACAGCGAGATCCTCCTGCTGCTCGCGGCGCACCCCCGGGGTCTCGGCGCGGACGAGCTGGCCGTGCTGCTGCACCCGGGCGAGCTGTCGGACGTCACGGTGCGGGCCGAGGTGTCGCGCCTGCGGCGGGCCGTCGGGCCGCTGCTGGGCGGCTCGCGACCGTACCGGCTGGGCGGGCACCTGCGCACCGACCTCGACACGGTCCGCGACCTGCTCGCGGTGGGGGACGTGCACGCGGCGCTCACCGCGTACGCGGGGCCGGTGCTGCCGCGGTCGGTCGCGCCGGGCGTCGAGCAGCTGCGCGACGAGCTCTCGGCCGAGGTGCGGGGCGCGGTGCTCGCGTCGGGCGACGCGGGGGCCGTGGGGCGCTGGCTCGCGAGCGACGAGGGCACCGACGACCACGGGGCGTGGCGGCGGCTTGCGGCCCTGGCGGTGCCGGGGAGTCCTGCGGCGGCGCGGGCCCGGGCGCGCCTCGCGCTGCTGGACCGCTCGCTGGCCTGAGGCCCGTGTGCGCGTGGCGGTCGACCGGGGAGGCCGGTCGACGATCGTTCTGACACGTTGACTGCAACCCTCCTGCAACCCTGGCGCCCGTAGCGTCCTGACCAGCCCGGCGCAACGGTGCGCCACGGGCTGTGGACCGCGTCGGCCGGCAGGCAGCCGACACCACGCGGGCCGCGCACGGCACGGAGCACTGCAAGGAGGCAGACGCACATGACCGTCTACGCAGCACCCGGTACTCCCGGGGCGATCGCCGAGTACAGGTCCCGCTACGACCACTGGATCGGTGGCGAGTACGTCGCCCCGGCGAGCGGCCGCTACTTCGAGAACCCGAGCCCCGTCACGGGGCGCACCTTCACCGAGGTCGCGCGCGGCACGGCCGAGGACATCGACCGTGCCCTGGACGCCGCGCACGGCGCCGCCCGCACCTGGGGGAAGACCACGGCGACCGAGCGCGCCGTGATCCTCAACAAGATCGCCGACCGCATGGAGGCCAACCTCGAGAAGATCGCGGTCGCCGAGACGTGGGAGAACGGCAAGCCCGTGCGCGAGACGCTCGCCGCGGACATCCCGCTCGCGATCGACCACTTCCGCTACTTCGCGGGCGCGATCCGGGCGCAGGAGGGCTCGATCTCCGAGATCGACGAGGACACCATCGCCTACCACTTCCACGAGCCGCTGGGCGTGGTGGGGCAGATCATCCCGTGGAACTTCCCCATCCTCATGGCCGTGTGGAAGCTGGCGCCCGCGCTCGCGGCGGGCAACTGCGTGGTCCTCAAGCCGGCCGAGCAGACGCCCGCGTCGATCCTGTTCCTGATCGACATCATCGGGGACCTGCTGCCCCCGGGCGTCCTCAACGTGGTCAACGGGTTCGGGGTCGAGGCGGGCAAGCCGCTCGCGTCGAGCCCGCGCATCCGCAAGATCGCGTTCACGGGCGAGACCACGACGGGCCGGCTCATCATGCAGTACGCGAGCCAGAACATCATCCCGGTCACGCTCGAGCTGGGCGGCAAGTCGCCCAACCTGTTCTTCGAGGACGTGGCGCGCGAGAAGGACGACTTCTACGACAAGGCCCTCGAGGGGTTCACCATGTTCGCCCTCAACCAGGGCGAGGTGTGCACGTGCCCGTCGCGCGCTCTCATCCAGACGTCGATCTACGACTCCTTCCTGGGCGACGCGATCGAGCGGACCAAGGCGGTCAAGCAGGGCAACCCCCTGGACACCGAGACCATGATCGGCGCGCAGGCGTCCAACGACCAGCTCGAGAAGATCCTCAGCTACATCGACATCGGCAAGGCCGAGGGCGCCAAGGTCCTCACGGGCGGCACGCGCGCCGAGATGAGCGGCGACCTCGCGGGCGGCTACTACGTGACGCCGACGATCTTCGAGGGCAAGAACTCGATGCGCATCTTCCAGGAGGAGATCTTCGGGCCCGTCGTCGCGGTCACGGACTTCGCGGACTTCGACGACGCGATCACGGTCGCGAACGACACCCTGTACGGCCTGGGCGCGGGCGTGTGGTCGCGCGAGGCCAACATCGCCTACCGGGCGGGCCGCGAGATCCAGGCGGGCCGCGTGTGGACGAACTGCTACCACGCGTACCCCGCGGCGGCGGCGTTCGGCGGCTACAAGGGCTCGGGAGTGGGTCGGGAGAACCACAAGATGATGCTCGACCACTACCAGCAGACCAAGAACCTCCTGGTCAGCTACTCGGCCTCGAAGCTCGGCTTCTTCTAGGCCTGGGGCAGGCCGCCGCGTGCGGGGCCGGGGAGTCCCCCGTCCCCGCACGTGGCGGTGCGCACCGTCCGGACCGTCCGCCACGAGGGAAGCAGGAACCATGCCCGACGACGTCACGCCCGCCCCGCAGCCCATCGCACCGGGGGTGGTGGGGATCGTGCCGGGCGGGGTGGGAACCGCACCGGGCGACGCGCCGGGGGCTGCGCGGCGCGGGCAGGTGGGTGCTGCGTCCGGAGGGGAGCCGCCCGGGCGGGTGACCCTCACGGAACGGGTGACCCTCACGGACGGCGCTGCCGAGCTCCTCGCACGGCTGCGCGTCCAGTACGGCGAGCTCATGTTCCACCAGTCCGGGGGGTGCTGCGACGGTTCGTCGCCCATGTGCTACCCGCAGGGAGAGTTCCTCACGTCGGACGCGGACGTGCACCTGGGGGACCTGGTGGTCAGGGACTCGTACTCGGCCCTGGCCGACGTGCCCGACGCCCTGCCGCTCGGAGGTCTGTCGGACGACCCTGCTCTCGTGGTGCCGCCGGGTCCCGTGGTGCACGAGCCTGGGCCGGTGGTGCCCCGAGGAGCTGCGACGGTGCTGTCGGCCGCCGTCTCGGGGCACCTGCTGTCAGAGCCCGCGGGGGCACCGGGACTCGCCGGCGACTCGTCGCGGGCCGGCGGCCCCACGTTCACGGTGCCGTTCTGGATGAGCCGCAACCAGTTCGAGTACTGGAAGCACACGCACCTGACGGTCGACGTGGTCCCGGGGCGGGGGTCGGGGTTCAGCGTCGAGGCCCCCGAGGGCGTGCGGTTCATGATCCGGTCGAGGCTGTTCACGGACGAGGAGTCGGCGGCGCTCGAGGGGCAGGTGCTCTGACGAGGCGGTGCCGGCGCCTTCTGCTCCGACGGCTCATCCGGGGCCGGCGTTCCCTGCTCCGACGACTCGAGGCCAGGTGCTCCGACGAGTTGTCAGAAGTGAGCCGAGGTATACGCCTGGCGGGTTCTGACAGGTCGCACGACCGACGACGCGTTGTCAGAAGTGAGCCGGGGCATACCCCGGCTCACTTCTGACAACCCATCAGGGCCCGGGACCGCACCTGCCCGGCTCCCAGCACGCAGCGCCCGAACCCGCTCCGCGTCACACCCGACCACTGTGCCCGACCACTGTGCCCGACCACCGTGCCCGACCACCGTGCCCGACAGCCGGTCCCGTGGCAGTGTTCCGAGCATGACCCCCGCAACGACCACGACCCTGAACAGACCATGACTCCCGAACCTCCCGCTGCCCGGCCACCCGGCCCCACGCCTGCACCCACCTCCGCCCGCGTCCCCGGCCGGGTCGTGCTCGCGTGCCTCGCGGCGGCTCTCGGCGGGCTCCTGTTCGGGTTCGACACCTCGGTCGTCAACTCGGCCGTCGGCGCACTGAGCGAGCACTTCGAGCTGACCGCGAGCATGCGCGGCATGGTGGCCTCGCTGTCGTTGCTGGGCTGCGCCGTGGGGGCCTGGTTCGCAGGGTCGGTCTCGGAACGCCTCGGGCGCGTCAAGGTCATGGTTCTCTCGGCGCTCCTGTTCGGTGCCTGCGCGGTGCTCGCGGCGTTCGCGCCGTCGGTCGCTCTGCTCCTGCCCGTGCGCCTGCTCGCGGGCGTCGGGATCGGTGCGGCCTCGGTCATGGCCCCGGCCTACATCGCGGAGGTCGCACCGGCGCGGGCACGGGGTCGGCTCGGCGGGCTCCAGCAGCTCTTCATCACGATCGGGATCTTCGTGGCGCTCGCCGCCGGTCTCGCGATGGCCCGCGCTGCCGGTGGCGCTGCGCACGAGCTGTGGGGCGGGATCCCGGCGTGGCGATGGATGTTCCTCGCCGAGCTCGTCCCTGCGGCTCTCTACGCGCTCGCCGCGTTCCGTCTGCCCGAGTCGCCCCGCTACCTGGTGTCCCAGGGCCGCGAGGACCAGGCCAAGCGTGTCCTGCAGCGGTTCACAGGCGTCGGTGACCGCGAGGTCGACGAGACCGTCGACGAGATCCGGGCCTCGATCGGGGAGCACGCCACGACGTCGCTGCGCGACCTCCGGGGCTCGGCCCTGGGCCTCAAGCCCATCGTGTGGATCGGGCTGGGGGTCGCTGCGCTCATCCAGCTCAGCGGGATCAACGCGGTGTTCGTCTACTCGACGTCGCTGTGGGAGTCGGTGGGGTTCACCGAGTCGCGGGCCCTGACCATGTCGCTCGTGACCGCGGCGGTCAACATCGCCGTGACGGTCGTCGCGATCGGGCTCGCGGACCGGTTCGGGCGCCGCCCCATGCTCGCGGCCGGGTCGGTCGGGATGGCGGTCTCGCTCGCCGTGACGGCCTTCGCGTTCGGGCACGCGACCACGTCCGCCTCGGGTGAGCTGGTCTTCCCGCAGGTGTGGGCCATGACCGCGCTCGTGGCCGTGAACCTCATGGTGGTCTCGTTCGGCCTGACCTGGGGGCCGCTCGGCTGGGTCCTGCTGGGCGAGATGTTCCCGAACTCGATCCGCGCGACGGCGCTCGCGGTCGCGACGGCCGTGCAGTGGTTCGTGAACTACGGCGTGACGCGCTCGTTCCCCGTCGTGAGCGAGTCGTGGGGCCTGCCGGCGACGTACGGGACGTTCGCGGCGATCTCGGCGTTCGCGGTGTTCTTCGTGCTGCGGTTCCTCCCCGAGACCAAGGGCCGGACCCTCGAGCAGATGGGTGACGGTGCCAGGACCGGGTGACGTCCCGGAGATCACCCTGCGTGCTTCTTCCCCGGGGACCGCAGTACTCGTAGCGTGGTACCGACGCCAGGGAAGGGCAGCCGATGTTCACGCAGGTCGTCGTGCACCGCCCCCGGGACGAGTTCCTCAGGGCGACCGTGGCGTACCTCCAGCGCGTGACCGAGGCGGCGCGGGACCTCCCGGGTCTCGTCGAGGCCGTCGTCTGGGCCGAGGGAGACGGTGAGCGGGTCGTCCTCACGATCACCTGGGAGTCGCCCGCGGCATTCGCAGCGGGCGAGGACGCGTTGTTCGACCTCACCCAGAGCGTCCCGTTCGCGGAGTGGATGCAGGAGCCCCTCGACGTCCTGCTCCTCGAGGAGATCCCTCCCCCCGGGGCCTGATCAAGGGTCAGGGGTTCACGCTCGCTGCGCGCGGGCCTAGCATTCCGTCCATGACGACGACGCCCGCCCAGCCCGCCCCGCAGGACTCCGCCGGGATCACCCCGGACACCAAGGACTGGACCTGGGTGCTCGAGCGCCCGTGCCCCGAGTGCGGGTTCGTGTCGTCGAGCGTGGACCCGGACCAGGTGGGTCCTGCGGTGCGCGCGGCGGTCCTGCGCTGGCAGGAGGTCCTGGAGCGTCCTGACGCGACGGCTCGCCCGGACGCGCGCACGTGGTCGCCGCTCGAGTACGCGGCGCACGTGCGCGACGTGTTCGGGATCTTCGACGTGCGGCTCGCGTCGATGCTCGAGGGTGACGACCCGCTGTTCGCCAACTGGGACCAGGACGCCGCCGCGGTCGAGGGTGACTACGCGAGCCAGGACCCGCTGGTGCTGTCGCGCGAGCTCGCGTTCGCGGGCGACCGGGTCGCGGGCCGGTTCGACGCCGTCGGGCCTGACGACTGGGAGCGTCCGGGCCGCAGGTCGAACGGCTCGGTGTTCACGGTCCGCACGCTCGGGCAGTACTTCCTGCACGACGTGGTCCACCACCTCCACGACGTGGGCGCCCCGCCCGCCTGACCCCCCGTCGGCCCCCGTCGGCCCCCGTCGGCCCCCGCCGGCGCACGCCGTGCCGGCCACCCGGCGTCCCGCGCCCGACCCATGCCCGTAACCTCCCGGCATCCTTGGCGGTCGTCGCCCCGTCTAGCGTCACGTCATGACGCTTCCTCTGACGGGGTCCGTCCCCGAGATGTACAGCAGCGACCATCTGCTCGTGCTGCCGCGCTCGCGCGGTGTGGCGCGGCCGGGGATCGAGGCGCTCGCCACCGCCTGGTTCCCGGAGGCGCGGTGGGTCAGCGAGCCGTCGAGCGGCCCGGCGGAGCGGCCCATGGCGGGGGCCCGCTTCCGCGGCGTGGTGCCCGACGACGTCCGTCGACCCGGGGTGCTGCGGCTCACCGAGGGTGTGGAGGTCGTGGGGCCGTTCGTGGTCCCGGCGCCGCAGTCGCTCGCGCTGGACCTGGCCTCGTCGGTCGCCGAGGTGTGGGCCGTGCGTGTCCCGCACGGGTCACGCCCCCGGCTCCCGGTCGCGTCCGACCACCGCGACGGCCTCGCGCGCGTCTTCGCCGCCGGACTTCCTGACGACGTGGAGCTGCGGGCCGTCCGCTGGATGGTGGCTGCAGCCCGCAAGGTCGGGGGCACGCTGTTCGTCGACGGCGCGGTGCCGCTCGCGCCGGAGCCGGCGGCCGCGGTCGACCTGACTCTCTACAGCGCGCAGGCGCTGACCCCGGACGCCGCGCTCGGATCGCTCCAGACCGTGGTCCCGGGCGCGCGCGTCGTGGAGGTCGTGGAACGCCCGGACCGTCTGGTCGACTACGTGCTCGACGGCGAGACGGCGTACGACGGCGCGCTGCGGGTCGTCGTGCGCAAGGTGGACGTGGTCCCGGCGGTGCTCGGCGCCCAGGACTGGCGCGAGTACGGCCCGTTCGCCTACCGCATGAGCTGGGTCCCGGCGGACCCGTACGAGCTCGAGGTCGAGGAGCCCTCAGGCCTGCACCTCATCGCTCGCTCGCGGATGCGGGCGTCGGTGGCCCGGCTCGCGTCGGTCCTGCAGGAGAGGGCGGCCGGTGCGCTCGTGGACGACGGGGGCTTCGAGGTGACGTCCGTGGAGGTGGACGAACGCATCGCGGCGGTGAGCACGGCCCGTTTCTGGGTGTGACCCGTCCACAGAGTTGTCCACAGATTCTGTGCACAAGCCTGTGGGTAACTCCGGTAGGCCGGGCCTCCGGCTGTGGACGAACCTGTGGTCTCGTCCCGGTCAGAAATACCTCGCGCAGAGGTCTTGCCGCAGGCCCCGGGACAGGACTAGAAACGACAGTGTTGGCTCCGACGGGTACGGACGAGGCAGCCCCGACGACGCTCTCCCGCACGGGAGGACGGACCGGCAAGGACGCTGGAACCACAACCCTGAGGGACCGTTGGTCGACCGGAAAACGGTGGGACGTCTCGTGGCCGCAAGGTCCCGAGCTGCGGGTGACGACGCAGGTCTCCAGCGGACCGGAAGACCGATCGTGAGAGGCACCTCCCAAGGAGACCGGGACGGACTTCGGTACGTCGCGGGGGAGGAGTCGAGCCGCGACGTCGACGCGGAGCCCGGACGGCCTACCCCTGCGGCCGACCGTACAGGGCACACGGTCATCAGCGAGGCCCCCGGCGTCTGTCGGGGGCCTCGCTGAGTCCCGGCGCCGCCTTTCTCGCCCAGGTGGGCTCGGGCCTGTGCGCACGCCTACGCTCGACCCATGAGCAACCTCGAGACCCGGCCCCGCGAGGAGGTGTGCGCCGCAGGGAGCCACGCTCCGTCGTCGGGCATCCCTGGCACGCTGGAGGGCCGCCCCGGCTCGTCCGTGACGATCCTCGACCACCGCCAGGTCCCGCTCGGCGGGACCCGCGCCATGGACGTGCGCCGCACCCTGCCGCAGCGCGCCCGCTCGCTCGTGGGCGCATGGTGCTTCCTGGACCACTACGGCCCCGACGACGTCCGGGCCTCCGACGGCATGCAGGTGCCCCCGCACCCGCACACAGGGCTCCAGACCGTGAGCTGGCTGTTCGAGGGCGAGATCCTGCACCGCGACTCGGTCGGGTCGCTGCAGACCGTGCGGCCGGGCGAGCTCAACCTCATGACAGCCGGGCGGGGCATCTCGCACTCGGAGGAGTCGCCCGCGGGCGAGCGCCCGCCGCTGCTGCACGGCGTGCAGCTCTGGGTCGCGCTGCCCGGTGACCGGCTCGGGGACGAGCCGTTCTTCGAGCACCACGGTGACCTGCCCGCGTGGACCGGGCCGGGTGGCGAGCGTGTCCAGGTGCTCGTGGGGTCGCTGAGCGTGGACGGCGTCGAGCTGCGGTCGGCCGCGACGGTCTTCACGCCGCTGGTGGGGGCGCAGATCGACCTGCCCGCCGGGGCGTCGGTCGAGCTCGCGGTGGACCCGCGGTTCGAGCACGCGCTGCTCGTCGATGCGGGCGACGCCTCGTTCGAGCGCGTGCCGGTGCCCGTGGCCTCCCTGGGCTACGTCGAGCCGGGCCGCTCGACGCTGACCGTCTCCGCGGGCGCCGCGCCCGTGCGGGCCGTCCTGATCGGCGGTGAGCCGTTCGCCGAGGAGATCGTCATGTGGTGGAACTTCGTGGGGCGCTCGCACGACGACGTCGCGGCCGCCCGCGCGGACTGGATGGCGCAGGTCGAGGTCACCCAGGGCGACGGGGCGGACGTTCCCGTGCCCGGGGACGGCGGCACGCGGTACGCCCCGGGGGCGTCGGGCCGGCGCTTCGGGGAGGTCGTGGGATACGACGGCGGACCGCTGCCCGCCCCCGTGCTGCCGGACATCCGGCTCGTGCCGCGCAGGCGGCCTGTCTGAGGTCGTCGACGAGGACGGCGGACGCCACGATCAGGTGCTGAGGGGTCAGACCTCGTTGGCGTGGCGTCGGATGAAGTCGGCCATGAGCGGGACCGTGAAATCGAGGATGCCTCGGTCGGGCGAGTAGATCAGCCCCTTCTTGATGAGCTCATCACGGAAGACACTCAGGTCTGAGGGCTTCTTCTTGCCCATGCGGGACACAATGTCCGGCAGTGCGCTGGGGCCCGGATCTTCGGCCATCGCGGCCATGAGTTGCTTCTGCTTAGGCGTGGCCCGCTCCCAGCGTGACGCGAAGAGGCTCCGGTCGAGTTCGTCGGTGCCCAGCGTGATCGCGACCTCAGCATCGATCATCTGGATGGGGGATTCGGCCGCGCACTGCCAGACCTGGTCGCCGTAGACCTGGAGGAAGTAGGGATAACCGCGAGCCGATTCGAGTATCCGGGCGAGCGCCTCTGGCAGGAAGTCCACACTTGCTGCGGCGGCTGGACCAGCCAGCGCTTCCTGCGCCTCTGCCGGGCTCAAGCGGTCGATGCTGCGGTAGTCGAACTGTCTCTCTGCATACGAACGCGCCTCGGCCAGGACCGCGGGTACGACAGGAAGGCCTGCCCCGAAGACATAGAACGGCCAGTCGTTCTGAGCAGCCCGGTGCTGGGCCGCCAGGAGTGCCGTGAGCGTCGAGGAGTCGAGGTCCTGAATCTCGTCGACGAACAGCGCCATCCCGATGCTCTCGTCGCGTAGCGCCGGCACGACGTCGGCCACCAGGTCTTCGAGATCCATCTCGATGTTCCCGGAGTCAGCGCGTCCGGAGGTCTTGACGGGGAGGTCACCGCTGACCGGCCCGACACCTGCCTTGATGGAGAAGGACTCGATGGTGCTCAGCGCTTCCCTCACCTTGTCGGTGGCTCTGACGCGCCACGGACGCACACTGCGGGCGCCAGAAGTGAGCTCACGCGCGAGCCTGGCGCGTGACTGCTCTGCTCCTCGACGATCCTGCTTGGCCTCGATCATCGCGGTGAGCCACCCGTGCGCCTCTGCCCGGCGTCGCATCTCGTTGAGCAGGACCGTCTTTCCGACGCCCCGAAGCCCGTAGAGCATCAGACTGCGGCCGGTGAGCCCGTTCTGTGTGCGACGCATCAAGAGGTCTGCGGCATCAAGCTCGGAAGTCCGCCCCACCAAGGCGGGTGGTGTGCGACCCGCACCGGGGGTGTACGGATTACGGGACGCGTCCATGTCTCACAGACTCTCACGTACTATCAACGAACTCCTTATACAGTCAGATAGTTCCTGAGAAAGAGCCGGAGCTCATCATGTCCGGGCCAAGATCTCCTCGGTGACAGCAGGGCCGACGCCGCAGACCTACCGCTTCGCCCGCGGTCCCTCCGACGGGTCCCACCCCGGCCGCGGCTCGCGCGACGCCACGGATGCGTCGCGCGTCCTGTACACGATGTAGGGCCGGAAGATGTACGGCACGGGCGCGGAGAACGCGTGCACGAGCCGCGTGAAGGGCCACAGGATGAACAGCAGGTTCGCGGCGATGATGTGCAGCTGGAAGGCCGCAGGGACGCCTTCCATGAGGTTCGGCTGGGGCTGGAAGTACCAGAGGGACCGGAACCACGGCGAGATGGTCTCGCGGTAGTTGTAGCCGTGGTTCTCGGCGAGGAGCTGGGTCTGGATCGTGGCCCATGCGCCGAGCAGGATCGACGCGGCGAGGAACACGTACATGACCTTGTCCATGCGCGTGGTCGCGAGGAACACCGGCCCGGTGGTCCGCCGCCGGTAGATGAGGATGAGCAACCCGGCGACGAGCGCGACGGCCGCGAGCGAGCCCATGTACGTCGCGACGAAGTGGTAGGCGCCCTCGTCGATCCCGACGGCCTCGGTCCACGACTCGGGGATGACGAGCCCCAGGACGTGCCCGAGGATGACGAACAGCAGCCCGAAGTGGAACAGCGGTGACCCGAGCCGCAGCAGCTTCTTCTCGTAGAGCTCGCTCGACCGCGTGGTCCAGCCGAACTTGTCGTACCGGTACCGCCAGACGGACCCGACGACGAAGATCGCGAAGGTCACGTAGGGGAAGACGACCCACAGCAGGATGTCACCCGTGCTCGCACCGGTCATCGTCGTACCTCCTCGGAGGGCGCCCCCGCGGGGGCGAAGGGTTCGAGCGGTCCCATGGCCGAGAGCCCGACCATCTCGGTCGGCGGTCCGGACGTCACGAGCTCGAGGTACCGCCGCTCGGTCTCGGCGTCGAGGGGCGGCAGGGTCAGGCACACGGCCTCCACCACGAGCGCGTACGGGCTGGACGTCGCGGCGAGCGCCGAGCGCAGCACCTCGATGCCCTGGCGGTGCGATCCGAGCAGCCCGGCGGCGATGCGCTCCTCGTCGCGGGTCGTGGCGCGGGCGGAGAACTCGAGGGCCATGGGCAGGTAGTCGGGCAGCTCCTCGCCGTCGACCTCCCACCCGGCCGCTCGGTAGGCCTGGACGAACCGCACGAGCGCCATGCCGCGCTTCCGGGTGTCCCCGGCGGCGTAGTACGACAGGTACATCGAGCACTTGCGCTTGAGGTCGAAGGTCGCGACGTAGCGCGCCTCGAGCGCGGCGGGCTCGTGCGCGTCGAGGTCGTCGAGGAACGCGTCGAGGCGCGTCCGCACCTCGGCAGGGAGCGGCCCGACGACGTCGCGCACCTCGCGCGCGGCGGCGAGCGTCCCGGCGTCGGGGTAGTCGAGCAGGAGCGAGGCGGCCATGTGGGTCGTGCGGCGTTGCGCGGGCGTGGCCCGGACCGGGGCGAGGGGCTCCAGGAGGGGCGTGCGCGCCGTCGGGCGGGGCAGGAAGGTCGTCGTCGAGGACTTGCCGAAGAGACCCATCAGCGGGCCGTGCCGTCGTCGGAGGGACCGCCGGCGGGGTCGTCCGGAGAGCCCGGCGGGAACAGGCCCGCGGGCCGGCCGTTGCCGTCCCAGTTGAGGAGGTTGACGCGCCCGGACGTCGAGGGCCCGTTGGGGGAGTCGGCCGTCTGGCGGGCCTGGAGCACGTGGAAGTTCTCGACCGCGACGGGGGTGGGAGTCCCGCTCGACGACCCGAACGGGCCCGCGCCGCCCATGCCGCCCATGCCGGGGCCGCCGTCGAAGTCGAGCGAGCAGCTGATCTCCTCGAGCTCGCGCGCGATCTCCTGGTGGGCGGTCGGGATGACGTAGCGGTCCTCGTACTTGGCGATCGCGAGCAGGCGGTACATCTCCTCGATCTCGGTGCCCGTCATGCCGACCGCGCGGGCGATGGCCTCGTTCGGCTCCTCGCCCAGGTTGATGTCGCGCATGTACGAGCGCATCGCGGCCAGTCGGCGCAGCGTGCGCTCGACCGGTACCGTGTCGCCCGCGGTGAACAGGCCCGCGAGGTACTCGAGCGGGATGCGGAGCTTGGAGATCGCCGCGAACAGGGTGCGCGGGTCCTCGCCGTCGTTGCCCGACGAGCCCACCACGTCGACCACGGGGGACAGCGGCGGGATGTACCAGACCATCGGCATGGTCCGGTACTCGGGGTGCAGCGGCAGGGCCACGCGGTACTTCTGGATGAGGGCCCAGATGGGCGAGGCCTGCGCGGCCTGGATCCAGTCCTCGGGGATGCCCTCGGCCCGGGCCGCGGCGATCACCGCGGGGTCGTGCGGGTCGAGGAACACCGAGCGCTGCGACTCCAGCAGCTCGTGCTCGTCCTCGACCGCCGCGGCCTCGGTCACGCGGTCGGCGTCGTACAGGACCAGGCCCAGGTAGCGCAGGCGCCCCACGCACGTCTCCGAACAGACCGTGGGCAGCCCGACCTCGAGCCGCGGGTAGCACAGCGTGCACTTCTCGGCCTTGCCGGTCTTGTGGTTGAAGTAGACCTTCTTGTACGGGCAGCCCGTGACGCACATGCGCCACCCGCGGCACTGGTCCTGGTCGACCAGGACGATCCCGTCCTCGGCGCGCTTGTACATGGCCCCCGACGGGCACGACGCGACGCACGCCGGGTTGAGGCAGTGCTCGCAGATCCTCGGCAGGTAGAACATGAAGGTCTGCTCGAACTCCGAGGCGACGTGCTCGCTCATGTGCGCCAGGATCGGGTCGTCCTGCATGGTCTCCTTGGACCCGCCCAGGTCGTCGTCCCAGTTGGCCGACCACTCGATCTTCATGTCCTCGCCCGTGAGCAGGGACTTGGGCTTGGCGACCGGGGTGTGCTGGCCCTGCGGCGAGGAGAGCAGCATGTCGTACTCGTACGTCCACGGCTCGTAGTACTCGTGGATCGACGGCAGCTTGGGGTTGGAGAAGATCGTCGCGAGCTTCTTGGCCCGCCCGCCCGCGCGGAGCTTGAGCTTGCCCCGCTTGGTGCGGACCCAGCCGCCCTGCCACTTCTCCTGGTCCTGGTAGGTGCGCGGGTAGCCGAGGCCGGGACGGGTCTCCACGTTGTTGAACCACACGTACTCGACGCCCGTGCGGTTCGTCCACGCCTGCTTGCACGTGACCGAGCACGTGTGGCACCCGATGCACTTGTCGAGGTTCATGACCATCGACATCTGAGCCATGACACGCATCAGTACGTCACCTCCTGCGAGCGGCGGCGGATCGTCGTGACCTCGTCGCGCTGGTTGCCCGTGGGACCGAGGTAGTTGAACGCGAAGGCCAGCTGCGCATAGCCCCCGACGAGGTGGCTCGGTTTGAGCAGCACCCGCGTCAACGAGTTGTGGATGCCGCCGCGCAGGCCCGACGTCTCGGCGATCGGGACGTCGATCGTGCGGTCGGTCGCGTGGTGCATGTAGACCGTGCCCTCGGGCATGCGGTGCGAGACGACGGCCCGGGCCACGACCACGCCGTTGCGGTTGTAGGCCTCGATCCACTCGTTGTCGCGGACCCCGATCTTGTCGGCGTCGCGCGGGGACATCCAGATGTTCGGCCCGCCGCGCGACAGCGAGAGCATGAACAGGTTGTCCTGGTACTCGGAGTGGATGGACCACTTCGAGTGCGGCGTCAGGTACCGCACGGCGACCTCGGCCTGGCCCTGCGAGCCGGGGTAGCCGCTCGGGGAGCGGTCGCCGAGCGCGGGGGAGTCGGGGAAGAGCCGGTGCATGTCGAGCGGCGGCCGGAAGATCGGCAGCTGCTCGCCGAGCTCGGTCATCCAGTCGTGGTCGAGGAAGAAGTGCTGGCGTCCCGTGAGGGTGTGCCACGGCTTGAGCCGCTCGACGTTGATCGCGAACGCGGTGTACCGGCGGCCCCCGTGCTCCGAGCCGGACCACTCGGGAGAGGTGATGACCGTCGTCGGGCGGGACTGGACGTCCGGGAACGTGACCCGCTTGCCCTGCTCGTCGCGCGCGAGGTCCGCGAGCTCGACGCCCGTGCGCTTCTCGACGTGCTCGAAACCCTGGACCGCGAGCCGGCCGTTCGTCGTGCCGGACAGCGCCAGGATCATCTCGCACGCGTGCGTGTCCTTGTCGAGCCGCGGGCGGCCCGCCGCGGGACCCGACTGCACGAGGCCGTTCCGCTGCCCCAGGGACCGCACCTCCTCACCGGGCGAGAACTGCACGCCCTTGGTGACCATGCCGAGCTTCTCGGTGAGCGGGCCGAGCGAGGCCATGCGGTCGGCGAACGCCGGGTAGTCGCGCTCGACCACGACGAGCTTGGGCATGGTCACACCGGGGACCAGGGGACGGGACGCCGACCCCGCGCCCGAGTCGACGATGGTGCCGTGCGGTACCGACATGGCGTCCGGGGTGTCGTGCAGCAGGGGAGCGGCCACGAGGTCCTGGCGCACGCCCAGGTGCTCGACCGAGTACTCGCTGATCTTCTTCGCGATCGTGTGGAAGATGTCGAAGTCCGTGCGGGTCTGCCACGGCGGGCTGATCGCGGGGTTGAACGAGTGCACGAACGGGTGCATGTCCGTGGTGGACAGGTCGTGCTTCTCGTACCAGGTGGCCGCGGGCAGCACGACGTCCGAGAACAGCGTGGTGCTCGTCATGCGGAAGTCGAGCGTCGTGAGCAGGTCGAGCTTGCCGCGCGCGCCCTCCTCGGCCCACTCGATCGACTGCGGTCGCCGCCCCGGTGCCGACTCGTCCGCGAGCACCGCTGAGTCGGTCCCCAGCAGGTGCTTGAGGAAGTACTCGTTGCCCTTGCCCGAGGACCCCAGGATGTTGGCCCGCCACACCGTGACGCAGCGCGGGAAGTTCTCGGGGGCGTCGGGCGCCTCGACCGCGAACCTGAGCGCGCCGCTGCGCAGCTCGGAGACCACGTAGTCCGCGGGAGCGACCCCCGCGGCCTCGGCCTGGTCCACGAGGTCGAGCGGGTTGCGGTCGAACGTCGGGTAGCTCGGCATCCAGCCGCGCTGCGCCGACTCGACCAGGCAGTCTGCAGTGGTCCGGCCCGCGAACATGCCCGAGCCCAGCGGGGTCGCGAGCGCGTCCGCGGGGAGGCCGTCGTAGCGCCACTGATCGGTCGCGACGTACCAGAACGCTGTCCCGATCATCTGCCGCGGAGGCCGCGACCAGTCCAGGCCGCCCGCGTACTGGGCCCACCCCGTGACAGGACGGCACTTCTCCTGCCCGACGTAGTGCGCCCACCCGCCGCCGTTGACGCCCTGGCAGCCCGTCATGGTCGTCAGGGCGAGCATGGCCCGGTAGATCGTGTCCGCGTGGAACCAGTGGTTGGCGCCCGCGCCCATGATGATCATCGAGCGCCCGCCCGACTTCTCGGCGTTGTCCGCGAACTCGCGCCCGATCCGCGCCGCCGCCGCAGCCGGGACCCCCGTGAACTGCTCCTGCCACGCGGGGGTGCCGGGGGAGTTCGCGTCGTCGTAGCCGCTGGGCCACTCGCCGGGCAGGTCCAGGTCCTCGCGGTTCACGCCGTACCGGGCGAGCAGCAGGTCGAACACCGTGGTCACCAGGTGCCCGCCCACGCGCCGCACCGGCACGCCGCGCGTGACCGAGCCCGCGCCGCCGGTGTGCATGCCGTCGTCGCCCTGGTCGGGGTCGGGGGAGAGGTCGAAGCGCGGCAGGTCCACGCGCGCGCTCTCGACGTCCCGGCCCGACGGCGCCGCCCCCGTCAGCGGGACGGGACCGGCCGACGTGCGGCCGTCCGCGACCGACAGCAGCGGCTCGACGCCCTCCAGGTCGAGGTTCCACTTCCCCTCGTCGGCCTCGCCGAACCGGTGGCCCAGCGTGCCGTTCGGGATCACGGGCGAGCCGTCGGCGTCGAGCAGGACGGGCTTGAAGGCCGCGTTCGCGGCGCTCGCGGCCCCGGGCAGGACGTCGTCCGCGAGGTCGGCCGCCGTGAGGAACTTGCCCGGGACGTAGGTGACGTCCTCCGCGGCGGGAGCGGCGCCGTCGGGCCCCGACGACGCCGGGCTCGGCGTGAGCGTCACGAGGAACGGCGAGTCCGTGTACCTGCGCAGGTAGTCGACGAACGGGGCCGTGCGACGTTCCACGTGGAACTCCCGGAGGATCACGTGCCCCATCGCGAGGGCCAGCGCGCCGTCGGTGCCCGGGTGCACCGCGAGCCACTCGTCCGCGAACTTGGTGTTGTCGGCGTAGTCGGGCGAGACCACGATCACCTTCTGGCCGCGGTAGCGCGCCTCGGCCATGAAGTGCGCGTCGGGCGTGCGGGTCACGGGGATGTTCGAGCCCCACATGATGCAGTACGACGAGTTCCACCAGTCGGCCGACTCGGGCACGTCGGTCTGGTCGCCGAACACCTGCGGCGAGGCGACCGGGAGATCCGCGTACCAGTCGTAGAACGACAGCATCGCGCCGCCCAGCATCGAGATGAACCGAGCGCCCACACCGTGCGAGACCATCGACATCGCGGGGATGGGGGAGAAGCCTGCGATGCGGTCCGGGCCGTAGGTCTTGATCGTGTGGACGTGGGCCGCCGCGACGATCTCCGCGGCCTCCTCCCACGACGCCCGGACCAGGCCGCCCTTGCCGCGCGCCTGCTTGTACGCCCGGGCCGTCTCCGGATCGCCCGTGACCTCGGCCCACGCGAGCACGGGGTCGCCCGTGCGGGCCTTGGCGTCCCGGAACGCCCGCAGCAGCACTCCTCGCACGTACGGGTAGCGGACCCGCGTCGGCGAGTAGGTGTACCAGCTGAAGGCCGCGCCGCGCGGACAGCCGCGCGGCTCGTACTCGGGCGAGTCCGGGCCCACCGACGGGTAGTCCGTCTGCTGGGTCTCCCACGTGATGATGCCGTCCTTGACGTACACCTTCCACGAGCACGAGCCCGTGCAGTTCACGCCGTGCGTCGAGCGCACGACCTTGTCGTGCGACCAACGGTCCCGGTAGAAGACGTCGCCCTCGCGGCCACCCTTCAGGAAGAGCTGCCGGAGGTCCGGGGAGACCTCCCCGCGGCGCAGGTGCTTGCCGAGCCGGAGCAGGGCGTCCTCCCCGCCACCGCCAGGGGATTCAGGGCGTGCGGCGCCCTCGGCGCGGGCATCGGTGCCCGGGCCTGGGACGGTGGACTGCGACATGCGGCCTCCTGGGGCGAGCAGGATCGTGCGTGTACGTTCGTCTGCCTCGCAGTATGCCCAGGTCCGGTCGCTTCCGCTCGACGAGCGACCCTCGTCGCCCCGGGCCGCACGATTGTCTACGGTGCTCTCATGACCTCGTTCGACGGGCCCGCCACGGGCTTCCCCCTCGCCCACCTCCCGGTCACCGTCGTCACCGTCTCCGACCGCGGCTCGCGCGGCGAGTCGCCCGACCGGTCGGGACCGCTCCTGGTCTCGCTCCTGGAGACGGGGGGTTTCGAGCGCGTCACGCTGCGGCTCGTGCCCGACGGCGTCGACTCCGTCCGCGCGGCCCTCACCTCGGCACTGGTCGAGGGGGCGCGCCTCGTGGTCACCACGGGCGGGACCGGCATCGGCCCGCGCGACCACACGCCCGAGGGCACGGCCGAGGTCATCGACCAGGAGCTGCCGGGCGTCGCCGAGGCGATCCGGCGCCGGGGCGCGACCGTGGTGCCCAGCGCGGTGCTCTCGCGCGGGATCGTCGGGACCGCGCCCGCAGCGCACGGGACGCGCGCGCTCGTCGTGAACCTGCCCGGGTCACCCGGCGGGGTGCGGGACGGGTGGACCGTGCTCGAGCCGCTGCTGCCGCACGTGTTCTCGCAGCTCGCAGGCGGGGACCACTAGCTTCCCGCGGCCGTCGCCCTAGGTGCCCCCGCCCGTGAGTGCGGAGAACCTGTCGTCCGGAGGCGTGATCGACGACAACTTCTCCGCACTCAGCGGGTGGCCGAAGACGGGTGGCCGTCAGCCGCCCGCGAAGGGGGGCAGCACGTCGACCTGCTGGTCGTCGGCCAGCGCGACGCCGTGATCCGCCGTCCGCACACCACCCACGAGCACCGAGCAGCGCGGCAGCACGTCGGCGAGCGCGGGGTGGCGCGCGGTCATCGCGGCGAAGAGCTCACCGACCGAGGCGCCCGGGAGCGACTCCGCCTCGATCCCGGCCGCCTCAGCGGCCCCCGCGAAGTAGCGGACCTGCGGCACGTCAGGCTCTCTCGAGCGACGGGCCGGCCGGGTTCGCCGCATCCGGGGTACCGGCGGGATCGGTGGTCTCCTCGACGACCTCGTCGAGCGTGGCCTCGACGTCCCACGCGAGCGCGAGCTCGGTCGCCCGCTCCATGGCGTCCAGGCCGGGGTGGTCCGCCCCCTCGCCCGCCGAGAGCCCGGCGACGTACCCCGCGATGAACGTCGTCAAGGGTGCAGCGGGCCGCTCCACGCGGTGCGCGGCGTCCCGGGCCAGGTCGAGGATCGCTCCGATGTCCACCGCCTCGCGGTCCAGGTCGAACTCGTCGACGAGGGCGTCCACCCAACGCTCGAGGTTGCTCATGCCGTGCCTCCCGATGGTCCGTGCAGGTCGTGACTCGGAGTACTGCTCTGCGCGCGACGGTGCGCGTACGTCTCCGCATCCTGCCACGTGTCGACGTCGGTGCTCAGGCCGTCCACGTCCTCGACCTCCAGGAGTCTCAGCCCTGAGACGAGGCGGCGGACCGGAGCGCCGTCCAGGCCCACCTGCGCGACCTGGGCCACCGCGGCGTCGAGCGCCTCGCGCCGGTACAGGCCCACGAGCCACTGGGCCTTCCCGTCGGTCGCGAGGTGGACGCCGTCGACCCCGGCCCCCCCTGCGCCGCGCCGACCGCGCTCGCCACGAGCAGCGGCACGGCCTCCGCAGCGCGCGGGACGTCGCAGGCGAGGAGCAGGACCCAGGGGGCGGCGCCGTCGGGCAGGGCGGTGAGGCCCGCCGCGGTGCCCGCGACCGGACCGCCGAACGGTGGGTCCTCGCGCGTGAGGACGTACGCGTCGGAGGCCAGGTCCGCAGGCCCGACGACGACCGTCGCCCGCGCGTCGCGGGTCGCGGCGAGCACGTGGTCGAGCAGGCGGGCGCCGTCGACCACGAGCTGCGGCTTGGACGTGCCCAGGCGCCGGGCGCGGCCGCCTGCGAGCACGACGGCGTCGAACGCGAGGGCCACCGGCGGGGGAGCGATCACACCGAGCGCACCCAGTCGCCCGACTTGCCGCCCGTCTTGGCCTGGAGGCGGACGTCGCTCAGCTCGACCGACTTGTCGAGGCCCTTGACCATGTCCACGACCGCCAGACCGGCGACCGCGACGGCCGTGAGCGCCTCCATCTCCACCCCCGTGCGGTCCGCGGTGCGCACGGTCGCGCTGATCTCCACCCCGTGGTCCTGGACGTCGAGGTCCACGGACGCGCCGTGCACGCCGATGATGTGCGCGAGCGGCAGCAGCTCGGCCGTCTTCTTGGCCCCCTGGATGCCCGCGATGCGCGCGACCGCGAGCACGTCGCCCTTGGGGACGTCGCCCGCGCGCAGCGCCGCGACGATGTGCGGGCCGCAGCGGACGACGGCCGTCGCGGTCGCCGAGCGGACGGTGGGCTGCTTGAGGGTGACGTCGACCATGCGGGCGTGGCCGCTCTCGTCGAGGTGCGTGAACTCGCTCATGCGATCACCATGACACGCACGGTGTCGCCGGGACCAACCGCCTCGACCTCGGGTGGCACGACCGCGATCGCGTCGGCCCGGGTCAGCGCCGAGACGTGGTGGGCGCCCCGCCCGACGGGAGCCACGCCGTCGGACCCCACGAAGCGCACCGGGAGGAACTGCTGGCGCCCCGCGGGCGAGCGCCACCCCTCCGCGGCGACGCGCTCGACGAGGGGCTCGACAGGGACGGGGTGGCCCGCGAGGCGGCGGACCGCGGGCCGCACGAACGCCCGGAACGACACGTACGCGCTCACAGGGTTGCCTGGCAGCCCGAGCATCGGGGTACCGCGCCAGCGCGCCGCTGCCTGCGGCTTGCCGGGCTGCATGCCGACGGCGACCAGCCGGACGTCGGAGGGGCCCGCCTCGTCCGCGGGGCCGCACAGGACCTCCTTGACGACGTCGAACGCACCAGCGCTCACCCCGCCCGAGGTGACGATCAGGTCCACGTGGGGCGCGACGTCGTCGAGCACCGCGCGCAGCGCCTCGGCAGTGTCCGGGACTGCGCCCACCCGCACCGGCACCCCTCCCGCGTCACGCACGCACGCCGCGAGCAGGAGCGAGTTGGAGTCCGGGATCTGCCCCGGTCCGGGAGCGGTCCCGACCGGGACCAGCTCGCTGCCCGTCGAGAGCACCGCGACGCGCGGGACGCGGTGCACCGGGAGCGTCGCGTGGCCCGCCGAGGCCGCCGCGGAGACGAGCCGGGCGGTCGTCGGGGCGCCCGCCGCGGCGACCAGGTCGCCCACGGCGACGTCCTCCGCGCGGTGACGGATGTTGGTGCGCGACGGGGCGTCGACCTGGATGGTCGCGTCGAGGGCCGCACCGGGGACGAAGCGGCGCGTCGAGGTCCGCTCCACGGGCACGACGGCGTCGCACCCGTCGGGCACGGGGGCTCCCGTCATGATGCGGATGGCCTCGCCGGGGCTGGGAGGGACGGCGGGAGGGCGGTCGGCGGAGTGGGGCGTCGGCGGGAGCCGGGCCTGCCGGGCGCCGACGGTGCGGCCGCGATGTCGCCCACGACCCGGAGCGTCACGGGGGAGGTGGTGCTCGCGGTCGCAAGGTCTGCGCTGCGGACCGCGTACCCGTCCATGGCCGAGGCGTCGAAGCGCGGGACGTCGAGGAGCGAGCGGACGTCGTGCGCGAGCACGCGGCGCGCCGGGGTCCCGGTCGCGAGCACGTCGAGGGCGACCTGCTCGGCAGCCAGCGGCGCGACCAGGGCCAGGACGTGGTCGAGGTACTCCTCGACCGAGTGCGCCGACCGAGCGGCTGCGTGGTCGGCGGGGGAGCGGTCCCGGCGACGGCTCGTCGAGCGCACTGACGGCTTGCCGCCCTGCTCGGGCGTGCTGTCAGAACGTGGCCGGTCTGGGGCCCGGTGGGCTTCTGACAACTCGCTCGGCGCAGGCATGTTGTCAGAACGTGGCCGGTCTGGAGCCCGGTGGGCTTCTGACAACTCATCGGCGGCGCGCGGGTCCATGAGGACACCGTAGGCCGCCGAACCGCGCGAGGAGCCACGCGTGGCGGCACGGCGGACGAGGACCGTCCGAGGAACGGGCAGCACATCTCGTCTGCCGAGCGGGCCTGGCCGCTCGTCAGTCGCGCGTGCCCCGCCGCACCGGACCGAGCGTGAAGAGCAGGGTGAGCAGGGCCGTCACCGAGAGGGCAGCGAAGCCCAGTCCGTAGTCGCCGTTGAGCTGGTACACCGCTCCCATGATGAGCGGGGGGATGAATCCGCCGAGGCCACCCGCCGCCCCCACGAGGCCGGTCACCGCCCCGACCTTGTCCTGCGGGGCGACCTTGGCGACGAGCTCGAACGTCGCGCCCGACGACGCCCCGAGCCCCACCGCGAGCCCCAGGAACGCGATGGTGCCCAGGGGCACGAGGTCGGGTTGGAACGCGACGACCGCCGCGAGGACCGTCACGATCGCGAAGCACGCGACCGACACCGGGATGCCGCCGAACCGGTCCGAGAGCGTCCCGCCGATCGGGCGGCACGCGACCGCCAGGACGACGAAGCCTGCGGTCCGTGCGGCGGCGTCTGCTGCCGTCAGGCCGTACGCGTTCACCAGGAAGGTGGGCAGGTAGACGCTGAACGCCACGAAGCCGCCGAAGCCCACGGCATAGAGCCACGAGAGCTGGAGGGTCGCCGGCAGCTTGAACGTGGCCCAGGTCCGCGCGAGGAAGTTCCCGTGCGCGGCGGGCACCCGGGACGGTGAGTCCCGCACCAGGAGCCAGGACACGATCGCGTACACGGCCAGGACGCATGCGACCAGGACGAACGGAGCGCTCTCGCCCCAGGCGTCGGTGATCCGCACGGTCGTGAACGCGGAGATCGCGGTGCCGCCCATCCCGATCCCGAAGATCCCGAGCGCGGTCCCCCGTCTGGCCGGTGGGTACCAGGCGTTGACGAACGGCACGCCGACCGCGAACGCCGTGCCGCCGAGCCCCAGGAAGAACCCGCCCAGGATGAGCAGCGCGTAGCTGTCCGCGACGAACCCGATGAACAGGACCGGGACGATCGTCGCGGCGCTGACCAGCGGGAACATGACCCTGGCCCCGAACCTGTCCGTGAGTGCGCCGACCGGGATGCGGCCGAGCGACCCCACGATGACCGGGACCGCGACGAGGACCGACTGCTGCACGGCCGACAGGCCGAGCGCCTTGCTGTACGCCCCCCCGAGCGGGCTGATCAGCGCCCAGGCCCAGAAGTTCACCGCGAAGCCGATCGTCGCGAGCGCGAGCATCAAGGTCGCGGAACCGCCGGGCGCGGCGGCCGGTGGCGGGGCCGAGGCCTGACCGGCCGCCCCGGCCGCCGTCGGGGTCGCGTCCGGACTGGAGCCGGGAGTCGCCGGCGGCGTCGATGCTTCGTCGTGGTGCGTCACTGTGACTCCCGGGGGTCGGTCGCCCGTCCTTGGACGAATCGGTGGAGCTCGAGATGCCCGCGCGACCCACGCTAGCCGCGCGGGTGACGTGTCGCGCGGGCTGGCGGAGGCGCCGTCGGGCCCTACGGTGGTCTACCTGACCGCGGCCCGGCCGCGCGGCCCGGCCGCGCGGCCCCAGCCGTGGTGGCCTGCGCCGTGTCCGCGACGCCCCTGTCCGCACCGACTCACGAGAGCCCACCATGACCCTGCTGTTCCTCGGCGTGATCCTCCTGAACGTCTTCGCGTTCGCGCTCGTCCTCCTGCGGGCCCCGCTGTTCCGCACCGAGGTCTACCGGCCCATGCTGCTCAACATCGGGCTCTCCGTGCTGCCGGTGTTCGTGCTGACGTTCTGGATCGTCGGCGACCTGATGCTCAGCGCGGCGGGGGCACCGACGTGGGTCGTCGCGACCGTCGCGGGGGCCGGGCTCGTCGTCTGGCTCCTGCTCCTGCCCAACGCCGGATACCTCGTGACCGAGCTCAACTTCAGCCACCGCAAGGACGGCGAGGGCGTGCCGCTCTGGTACGACATCGTGGCGGTCCTGACCCTGGCGATGTCCGGGGTCCTCAACACCGTGGTCAACATCTTCCTGGTCCAGATGTTCTATGCCGTGCTGCGCTACCCCGACGACCGCAAGCCGTTCGAGCGACCCGCGTCCTGGGTCGTGGTCGTCGTGGTTCTCGTGCTCGTCTCGTTCGGCATCTACCTGGGCCGGTACATCCGGTTCAACAGCTGGGACCTGGCGCACCCGGTCGGCTTCCTCCGGAAGTTCGTCGGCTACTTCCGCGCCCCGGGCAAGGTGCGCGACGCGTCGCTGTTCACCGGTCTCCACTCGGTGTTCTTCGCGCTCATCTACCTGGTCGTGATCGGGTCGCTCCTGGAGACCATCACCGCTGCGACGGGGTGAGCGGCGGCGGGGCGCAGGAGGATTGTCTGCAAGATCTCGGCGCCCGACGAGTGGTAGAGCTCGGAGGCGAGCCGCGGCAGCGCGACGTTCCCCACGGCGCCGGTGACGATCATTCCTGCACCCCACCAGAGGAGTGCGGTGGCGCTGAGCCTGGGGGGCATGGGCGGTCCACTCGACGCGGTGGCCCGGCGGCCTCGCCAGGTCGGTGTCGGTGCCGCCTCGACGTCGAGCCGGGGATCACCGGTCCGTGGGCACTGTCGGACGGGGTGCCGCGCAGGAGCGGGCGGCGCGTCGTCGACGGGCGGGACGTCAGACCGACGGCGGCGCGACCGAACCGCGGATGACCAGGTGGAGCGGCAGGACCGTGCGAGCGGGCTCGAATCCCGGCCCCGCCCCACCGCTGCCGGCCGACTCCTGGGCCTCCCGGCGGGCCATGGCCCGTTCGAGCGCGTCGACCGCGGAGAGCGCGAGCGCCGCGACGGGTTGCTCGAGGGTCGTGAGCTGCGGGCGCAGCCACTGGCCGATGCGGATGCCGTCGCAGCCCACGACCGACAGGTCCTCGGGGATGCGGATGCCGTGGAGCTCGGCCGCGCCCAGCATGCCCACGGCCACGATGTCGCTGCCCACGAACACCGCGGTGGGTGCGCTGCCCGGTCGGGTGAGGTAGGGGAAGGTCGAGGCGCCGAACTGCTCGGTGTAGGGGCCGTGGCGGATCAGGTCGGGGTCGGCCGTCAGCCCTGCGTCCGCCAGCGCGTCGAGGTAGCCGCGCTTGCGCTCCTGGGTCGTCGAGAGCTCGGGCGGGCCCGCGACGTGCGCGATGCGGCGGTGCCCCTGCTGGACGAGGTAGCTCGTGGCCTGGTACGCGCCGCCGTAGTTGTCGACCGTGACGGTGTCCACCGCGAGGTCCAGGTCGATCTCCTCGTCGATCACCACGACCGGCAGGCCGTCCGCGACCGCGCGGGCCAGGCGCTCGTCGGTGCGGCTCATCCCGAGGTAGATGAGGCCACCGAGGACGTCGGTCCCGCCGATGAGCGGGCTGAGGCCGCCGCTGCGCTCGCCGTGCTTGCCCGAGACCGCGACGACGAGGGGGATCTGGCGCGAGGCCGCGAGGTCGGCGCACTCCTCGGCGAGCGTCGTGAAGAACGGGTTGGTGAAGTCGGGGACCACCAGGGCGACCACGCCCGGCCCGCCCGTGGGTGCGCCCGGCGGGGTGGAGCGGGCCCCGGAGCCGCGCACGGCCCGTCCCGGGGCGCCTCCGCGGTAGTCGAGGGCGACCACGGCGGCGTCGATGCGTGCGGCGGTCTCCGGCTGGACGTTGAGCTGGCCGCGCAGGTAGCGCGAGGCGGTCGAGGTCGAGACTCCCGCATGTTGCGCAACTTGCGTCAACGTCATGGTGTCCGCCTCTCTGCTCGTGCGTCCGGCCGTCGGATGCTCCCCGAGCCTATCGCTGCGCTGGTCGGAGCCGCGTCGCGTGCCCGACGATCCCTGTGATCGCGCGTGCGTGCGCGGAGCGGGGCGCCGGGATGCGCCCGGCCCGTGGAGCCTCGGTTGACACGAGCCTGACGCACACCTAGGTTGTTGCGCAACATCAACACAACATTGCGCAACGTCGCCGATGTGCGGCCGAGCCCGAACCGTCTTGAGGAGAACCGCATGAGCCGCGTGCTGCTTGCCGGAGAGTCGTGGATCAATGCCGCGACGGACTACAAGGGCTACGACGCCTTCCCGCACGCCCAGCTGGAGATTGGCTGCGCCAAGCTGCTCGAGGCGCTCGCCGCCGAGGGCCACGAGGTCACCCACCTGCCCTCGCACCTCGTCGCGACCGACTTCCCCTCGACGCTCGAGGAGCTCGACGCGTACGACGTCGTCCTGCTCTCGGACATCGGCGCCAACACCCTGCTCCTGCCGCCCGTCGTGTTCTCCGAGGGGCGTCCCTTCCCGAACCGCATCAAGCTCCTCGCCGAGTGGGTGCGTCGCGGTGGCGGCCTCATGATGGCCGGCGGCTACCTCAGCTTCCAGGGCTTCCAGGCCAAGGCCAACTACCACGGCACCGCGGTCGAGGCCGTGCTGCCCGTCGAGATCCTCCCGTACGACGACCGCGAGGAGACGCCCGAGGGCATCGGCGGCGTCCTGACCGAGGTCGAGCACCCCGTGACCGCGGGCCTGGACGCCGAGTGGCCGATCCTGCTCGGCTACCAGAAGCTCACGGCCAAGGCCGACGCGACCGTCCTCGCCACGATCGAGGGCCGCCCGCTCGTCGCCGTCCGCACCGAGGGCGAGGGCCGCACGCTGGCCTTCGCGTCCGACATCTCCCCGCACTGGGCCCCCCGCGAGTTCATGGAGTGGTCCGGCTACGGCAAGCTCTTCGGCCAGGCCATCACCTGGCTCGCAGGCTGATGAGCGCCGACCACGGGAGCGGGGGCGCCCCCGCCCCTGCCCCCGAGATCACGGTCGTCGGCAGCCTCAACATGGACGTCCGGCTGACCGTCGACCGGATTCCGCGCTCGGGCGAGACCATCAGCGCGACCGGGCTCAAGCGCTCGCCCGGCGGCAAGGGGGCCAACCAGGCCGTCGCCGCAGCGCGGCTCGGCCGACGCGTCGCGATGGTCGGGGCCGTCGGGGACGACGACGCGGGGCGCGAGATCACGGCCCGGCTCGTGGCCGAGGGACTCGACGTCACGTCGGTCGCCGCCTCCGGGCAGCCCACGGGCACGGCCGTGATCCTCTGGGAGCAGCCCGAGTCGACCATCGTCATCGAGGCCGGTGCCAACGGCGACGTCGACGAGTCGTTCGTCGACTCGCGTGGCCCCGCGGTGCGTGCCGTCACGGACGCGCAGGTCGTGCTGTGCCAGTGCGAGACCCCCCTCGGCTCGCTCGCCGCGGTCACGCGCCTCGCGACCGGGACGACCATCCTCAACCCGGCCCCCGCGGTCCCGGTCCCCGCCGAGATCCGTGACAGGTTCGACGTCCTGGTCCCCAACCGGTTCGAGCTCGCGACCCTCGCGGGCGCGGACGAGGCCCCGGGCGACCTTGCCGACGTCGTGGCCATGGTGCGCGGGCTCGCCTTCCCGGGCGACGTCGTCGTGACCCTCGGGGCCGACGGCTCGGTCGTGGTCCCGCGCGACGGTCTCCCGACCCCCGTCCCTGCGGTGCGCGTCGACGCGATCGACACCACGGCCGCGGGCGACAGCTTCTGCGCGGCGCTCGCCGACGGCCTGCTGCGCGGCGAGGACCTCGTCGGGGCGGCCCGTTGGGCTGCTCGCGTCGCGGCCGTCACGACCACCCGCGACGGGGCGATCGAGTCCCTGCCGCTCGCCCACGAGGTCCCTGCCGACGTGCAGGGCCCGACGCCGTAGCGCCCGTCCTCCGCGTCATCTCGCCCGAGGTTCTCCCAGCCCGACCCGTACGACCCCCACCCCACCCAGCCCGACCACTCAGCGTCGACCCAGGGCTGGCCGTTCGATCGGTCCTCCGATCCGACGTACCGTCGAAAGATGAAAGGCACGGCCAAGCAATGAAGCACACCACGCCGGAGACCGCCTCCCGCTCGGGAGGCACCCAGACGGTCACCCCGTCGACCCAGCGCAGCAAGGTCAAGAGCACCGCGACCGCGCTCCTCGTCCTCGCGACCGTCCTGGCCGGGGCCCTGGGGCCCATGCAGGCGGCGGTCAACGGTCAGCTCGGCAAGACGATCGGGGACGGCCACGCGGCCGCGCTCATCTCGTTCGGCACAGGGCTGGTCCTGATGTTCGTGATCGTGTTCGCGCGTCCCGTGACACGCCGCGAGGCGCTCGCGATCCCGCGCCTCATCAAGGGCCGCACGATCCCGTGGTGGAACTTCCTCGCGGGCCTGTGCGGCGCGGTCATCGTCCTGTCCGAGGGCGTGACGGTCGGCGTCCTGGGCGTCGCGACGTTCCAGATCTCGCTCATCTCGGGACTGGTCATCTCCGGCGTCGTGTGCGACCGCCTGGGCGTCACGGCCTCGGTCAAGCAGCCCCTCACGGTCTTCCGGCTCGGGGGCGCGATCCTCGCGATCGTCGCGACCGTGATCGTCATCTCGCCGAACTTCTCGGCCCCCCACACGATCGCGCTCGCGATCATGCCGTTCGTCGGCGGACTCCTCGCCGGCTGGCAGCCCGCGGGCAACGCCGCCGTGGCCGACGCCACGGGCTCGATGCTCGTCTCGATCGGCTGGAACTTCCTGGTGGGGTTCACGGCCCTGGGCATCGCCTACGCGATCCGAGCCATGACCTCGGGCGTCGACTTCCAGCTGCCGCCCACGTGGTGGATGTACCTGGGCGGCCCGCTCGGCCTGCTCTCGATCGCCCTCATGGCCCTCCTGGTCCGCGGCCTGGGTCTGCTCCTCCTGGGCCTCGCGTCCACCGCGGGTCAGCTCGTCGGCTCGCTCCTCATCGACGCGGCGATCCCCTCGCTCGGCCACACGATCTACGCCGCCACGATCATCGGCACCGTGATCGCGCTGATCGCCGCGGTGATCGGCATGATCCCGTCGGGGAAGTCGCCGGAGGCGACGACCGACACCGCAGTGGCCGCCGCCGTCGGCGGTGGTGAAGCAGGAGAGGTGAGCCCGCGATGAACGTCACGCCGGTCGGGTTCGTCCAGACGGTCACCGGACCCGTCGCCGCGCAGGACCTGGGGCTGACCCTGCCCCACGAGCACCTGTTCAACGACCTCTCCGGTGTGCTCGACGCGCCGAGCTACGAGTTCTCCCGGGCCGTGGTCCGCGAGCCGGTCTCCGCATCGGTCGCCTGGGCGCTGCGCCAGGACCCGTACTGCTGCGCCGACAACATCGCCGACAAGCCGGTCGCGGCCGTCGAGGCCGAGATCCGCAGCTTCGCGGCCCTCGGCGGGCGGACCGTCGTGGACGCGACGTCGAGCGAGTCGATCGGACGCAACCCGGAGCGCCTGGCGGACGTCGCGAGCCGCACGGGCCTCAACGTCGTCATGGGGGCGGGCGCCTACCTCGAGAAGTTCGAGGGCGAGCGGATCACGGTACAAGCCGTGGACGCGCAGGCCGCGGCGATCTCGCGCGAGCTGTCCGACGGCGTGCGGGACACGGGCATCCGCCCGGGCGTGATCGGCGAGATCGGCGTCTCGCCGGACTTCACCGCGGGGGAGCGGGCGTCGCTGCGGGCCTCGGCCCTGGCGCAGCTCGAGCACCCGCAGGTCGCGATGCAGATCCACCTGCCGGGGTGGCAGCGCCGGGCGCACGAGATCCTCGACCTCGTGCTCGACGAGGTGGGGGTGCGACCGGAGAAGGTCGTGCTGTGCCACATGGACCCCTCGGCCGAGGACCCCGCGTACCAGCGGGCCGTCGCGGAGCGGGGCGTCTGGCTCGAGTTCGACATGGTCGGTATGGACATCACCTACCCTCAGGAGGGCGTCTCGCCCGACCCGCACACCACCGCGGGTGCGGTCCAGCGGCTCGTCGACCAGGGGTTCGCGGGCCAGGTGCTCCTGAGCCACGACGTGTTCCTCAAGCAGATGTGGGTGCAGAACGGCGGCAACGGCTTCGCGTACGTGCCCACCGTCTTCACCGAGATGCTCGCGAAGCGCGGCGTCGAGCGCGAGGTGCTGCGCCGCCTGACGCACGACAACCCGGCGGCGATGCTCACGGCGTGACCGGGTGACCGGGTGACCGGGTGACCGGGTGACCGGGTGACTGGGTCACCAGGTGACCGCGAGGTAGAACGTGCTGCGCGAGGTAGTGCGCGGTGCGTTCTACCTCGCGCAGCACGTTCTACCTCGGCCCGGGGGCACCGATCCAAGGTTCCAGGTGCTACCTCGAGCCCGCGCCCGCCGCCCCTTCCAGCAGCGCGAACGCGCTCTCCGCGGTGTCGACCAGCACGGTCGGGTTCGCGAGCACGGCAGGGTCCGTGGCCGCGAGCTGCACCGTCACGACGTAGGTGTCGCCCTCGGCGTCCTCCGCGAGCCACGAGCCCGCCAGGACGCCCGGCCCGCTGCCGCCCTTGAACGCGAGGTAGGGCCACGCCGTCGTGTCGACCTCGATGCCGGGGTTGGTCGAGAGCACCTCACGGACCACGGGGTCCTGCTCGCCGCGGTCGTGCAGCCAGACGTGCGCGGCGCACAGGTCCGACGACGTCGCGAACCAGTCGACGTCGTCCTGCCACACGGGCACGGTCACCCCCGCGGGGTCGACGGCGAGGGGCCCGGCGGGCAGTGCGTCGAGCATCGCGAGCCGCCCCGCAGTGCCGGCCGCCGCCCACCCGGTGGCCTGCGACGGCGAGCCCCAGGCGATCGCGAACGCCTCGCGCGTCGTGAGGAACGGGGTGTTGAGCGACGGGTCCGCGTGCCCCAGCGCGGCCTGCGCGCGTTCGACGGCGTCACGCCCCACAGCCTGGACCAGCAGGTCGGTCGCGGTGTTGTCGCTGATCGAGATCATGAGCCCGGCCGCCTCGCGCACCGTGACCGCGGTGCCCGTCGGTGCGTCCTGGAGCTGCCCCGAGGGCAGGGACCGCACGTCGTCGGTCACGGTCAGCTCGTCGTCCCAGGTCAGCGTCCCGGCCTCGACCGCCTGCGACACCGCGCCCAGCACGTAGAGCTTGAAGATCGAGCCGAGCGGCAGCACCTCGTCCGGGTCCGAGCCGCCCGGAGCCGCCTCGACCGCCTGGCACGTCCCGTTGTCCAGGACCCGGGCCACGAGCAGCGAGCTCTGCGCGTCGACGGCGTCGAGGCGCTCGCCCAGCTCGTCCCAGCTCGCCGCGGGCTCGCGGTGCGGGTCGTCGCCCGGGCCGAAGAACAGGGTCTCGACGCGGCTGTCCGCGTCGACCCCGATCTGCATCGTGAAGAACTGCCCGCTCGCCCCGACGATCGTCAGCGCGGCCTGCGTCTCGCCCGCGTCGACCACGTCGACCGAGACCGGCACCCACTGCCGGTCCGCGCGGAGCTGGTCCAGCACGGGCACGAGCTGCGCGGCGGGCACCTGGTCCAGGAACGACCGCGCGAACCGGCGCTCGAGCGTCGCGGCGTCGGGGGACGCGTCGGCATTCAGCACCTCGAGCACCCACCCGGCCGCCTTGCCGACCGTCCCGCCGGGCAGCGCGACAGCGGTCGGGGCCACGCTCGGCGTGGGCGGCACCTCGGAGCCGCTCCCGGACGACGAGCACCCGCTCAGAGCGAGCCCCACGGCGAGGAGGCCTCCGACGAGGGGTGAGCGACGGCGTCGGGCAGCAGAGGGAGAGGGCATCGAGACACCCTACGGAACATCCCTCGCACGGCGGGCGCGGACCCGCCGGGGCCGCCCGACCCCGACCTCAGGACGCGCGGGCGGCGAGCCGGGTCACGACGCGCTTGGCCTCGCGGCCCGCAAAACGGCGGGCGAACACGCTCGCGGCCGCTGCGGCCGCTGCGAACGTGACCGCGCTGATGATGCTGACCTCGGGGTCGTCCAGGTCCTTGGGGGCGTCGTGCCCCGTGGCCTTGGCCCACGCGATGCTCACGACCTTCTGCGCGACCCAGCCCGCGGCCAGCGTCAGGGCGACGGTCGTGACCTTCTCGGTGAGGGTCTGCTCGTTCTCGGCCATGTGGACCTCCAGGTGAGGGTGCGGCGGGCGGGGTGCGCCGCGCGTCGTCAAGGTGCCCGACGGCGGAGCTCAGGTCCCACCGTAGCCGTCGCCCGGGGCGGGGCGCGCCCCGGGCGAGATCACACGCCGGACCCCTGCCCGCGCCGTCGGGCCGCGGTGTAAAGTCGCAGGTGAACGACAGGGGAGCGCCGACCGCCCGGAGACAACGGGCAACAGGCGCTGAGAGTGCGGACCACCGCAGACCCTCGAACCTGATCCGGTTAGCACCGGTGGAGGAAGTCGGGCTTCTCCAGCCTCGCTCACGGGACCTTCCGTGCGCGAGGTCCCCCTCCTGTGACGTCCAAGGAGGACACGTGAACACCATCAGTACCCGCCGCGGCCCCGCGCACAAGCTCGGCCTCGGTCTCGTCGGCGGGCTCAGCGCGCTGGCTCTCACGGCCTGTGCCGGGTCGACCGACACGGGCGCGGGCAACACCTCGAGCGCGGAGGCGAGCACCGTCACGCTGGTCACGCACGACTCCTTCAACGTGAGCGAGGACGTCCTCGCCGCGTTCGAGAAGGAGTCCGGGCTGACCGTCAAGCAGGTCGCTCCCGGCGACGGCGGAGCGCTCGTCAACCAGCTGATCCTGACCAAGGACGCGCCGCTCGGCGACGTCGTGTTCGGCATCGACAACTCGTTCGCGACCCGCGCGATCGACGAGGGCGTGCTCGAGCCCTACACGCCCGCGGGCCTCGCCGACTCGGCGGCCCAGTACGCCGTCGGGGACGGCGAGCTCACCCCCGTGGACCTCGGCGACGTCTGCGTCAACGTCGACCACGCCTGGTTCTCGGCTGCGGGCATCCCCGAGCCCGTGACCCTCGACGACCTGACCGAGCCCGCGTACAAGGACCTGCTCGTCGTGACCAACCCCGCGACCTCGTCGCCCGGGCTGTCGTTCCTGCTCGCGACCGTCGGCGCCTACGGCACGTCCGACTCGGGTGACGGCTGGGAGGGCTACTGGAGCAAGCTCAAGGACAACGGCGTCAAGGTCGCCGACGGGTGGTCCGACGCCTACTACGTCGACTTCTCCGGCTCCGAGGGCAAGGGCCCGCGCCCCCTCGTGCTGTCCTACTCGACGTCGCCCGCGTTCACGGTCACCGAGGACGGCACCGAGACCACCACGGGCGCACTGCTCGACACGTGCTTCCGCCAGGTCGAGTACGCGGGTGTGCTCGCCGGGGCCAAGAACCCCGAGGGGGCCGAGAAGCTCGTCGACTTCCTCGTGAGCGAAGCGTTCCAGGCCGACATCGCCGACACCATGTACATGTACCCGGCGGACGCGGACACCGAGCTGCCCGACGGCTGGGCCGAGTTCGCTCCCCTGTCGCCGTCGCCCTTCGAGGTCGCCCCGGCCGACATCACGGCCCACCGTGACGAGTGGATCAAGGCGTGGACGTCGACGGTGATCGGCTGAGCGCCATGCCCGTCAGTCGCGGCGTGCCCGTGAGCCGCGGCGTGCCCGCGGCCGTGCAGCGCGGCGGGCGGGTCCTCGTGTGGGGGCTCGCCGCCGGGCTGCCGCTGCTGTTCCTCGGGGTGTTCTTCGCGTGGCCCGTCCTGACGCTGATCGCACGTGGGTTCGTGAGCGACGGATCACTGGATCTCTCCGGCTTCGCCGAGGTGTTCTCCGAGCCGCGGACCTGGCGGATCATCGGGCTGACGCTGTGGCAGGGCGTGCTCGGCACCGTGATCTCGCTGCTGCTCGGCGTGCCCGGCGCGTACGTCCTGTACCGGTGCCGGTTCCGTGGACGCACGTTCCTGCGGGCGTTCGTGACCGTGCCGTTCGTGCTGCCGACCGTCGTGGTCGGAGTGGCGTTCCGCTCCCTGCTGGTCGACGGCGGCCTGCTCGGGTTCCTGCGGCTCGACGGGACGTTCGGGGCGATCGTCCTGGCCCTCGTGTTCTTCAACTACTCGGTCGTGGTCCGGACCGTCGGCGGGCTCTGGGAGCACCTCGACCCGCGTGCCGAGGAGGCCGCCCGTGCGCTGGGCGCCTCGCCGTGGCGCGCGTTCCGGTCCGTGACGCTGCCGTCGCTCGCCCCGGCCATCGCGTCGGCCGCGTCGATCGTGTTCCTGTTCTGCGCGACCGCGTTCGGCGTCGTGCTCGTCCTGGGCGGGGTGCAGTACGGGACCATCGAGACCGAGATCTGGATCCAGACGACCCAGTTCCTCGACCTGCGCGCGGCCGCCGTGCTCTCGGTCGTGCAGCTCGTCGTCGTCGTGGCCGCGCTGAGCGTCGCCAACCGGACCCGCGCACGCCGCGAGCGTGCGCTCAACCTGTCCGCGGCCACGTCCGCCGCCCGGCCGCTGCGGCTCCGGTCCGACGCGGTCCCGCTCGCGGTGACCGCCGTCGTCGTGCTGGGCCTGATCGCCCTGCCGCTGCTCAACCTCCTCGTGCGCTCGTTCCAGACGCCCGATGGCTGGAGCCTCGCGAACTACGCGAACCTCGGCACGACCGGCGGACGCAACGCCCTGAGCGTGACCGTGTGGGAGGCCACGGCCAACTCGGTGCGGACCGCCGCGCTCGCGACGCTGCTCGCGGTCGTGATCGGCGGGCTCGTCGCGCTCGTCGTCTCGCGACGACCCCGGTCCCGCACGGGGCGACGGGCGATCAGCGCGCTCGACTCGGTCTTCATGCTCCCGCTCGGCGTCTCGGCCGTGACGGTCGGGTTCGGGTTCCTCATCACGCTCGACAAGCCGCTCGGGATCGACGTGGACCTGCGGACCTCGGGCCTGCTCGTGCCCGTCGCGCAGGCGGTCGTCGCGATCCCGCTCGTGGTCCGGACCGTGCTGCCCGTGCTGCGCGCGATCGACCCGCGGCTGCGCGAGGCCGCAGCGACGCTCGGGGCGTCGCCCGCTCGCGTGTTCGCCGCGGTCGACGGCCCCATCGCGGCCCGGTCCCTGGGTCTCGCGATCGGGTTCGCGTTCGCGGTGTCGCTCGGCGAGTTCGGGGCGACGTCGTTCCTGGCCCGGCCCGACGCGGCCACGCTCCCCGTGGTCATCTTCCGGCTCATCGGCCGGCCCGGGGCGGAGAACTACGGCATGGCACTGGCCGCGAGCGTCGTCCTCGCGGTCCTCACGGCAACGGTGATGATGGTGGCGGAACGCCTGCGCGGCGACCGCTCGGCAGGAGAGTTCTGATGGACGGAGCCACGGTGGTGGAGCGAACGACGGACGGCTCGGCTGAGCCGCACGTGCCGCACGAGCCGGCCGGGAGCACGGCGGGCCGAGGACTCACGGTGCGCGACGTCGTCGTGCACTACCCCGACCCGGCCTCCTCCAAGGGCCCCGGGACCACGGCCGTGCGCGGCGTGAGCCTCGACCTCGCACCGGGCGAGGTGCTCGCCCTGCTGGGGCCGAGCGGCTGCGGCAAGTCGAGCCTCCTGCGCGCGGTTGCGGGGCTCGAGCCCGTCGCGGGCGGGAGCATCGCGTGGGACGGGCGCGACCTCGCGGGCGTGCCCGTGCACCGGCGCGGGTTCGGGCTCATGTTCCAGGAGGGGCAGCTCTTCCCGCACCGGGACGTCGCGGGGAACGTGGCGTTCGGGCTGCGGATGGCGGGGGTACGCCGGGGCGCGACGGCTGGTCGGGTGGTCGAGCTGCTCGACCTCGTGGGCCTCGCCGGGTACGGGGCGCGGCCGGTCGCGACCCTGAGCGGTGGCGAGCGACAGCGGGTCGCGCTCGCCCGGGCGCTCGCCCCCGAGCCGCAGCTGCTGCTGCTCGACGAGCCGTTGTCGGCGCTCGACCGGGGGCTGCGGGACCGGCTCGCGGGGGACCTCCGTGCGGCCCTCGTCGCGACCGGCACCACCGCGCTGTTCGTGACGCACGACCACGACGAGGCCTTCACCGTGGCCGACCGCGTCGCCGTCATGGACGCAGGGCGCCTGCTCCAGGTCGCGGCGCCCGAGGACCTGTGGCGCGTGCCTGCGTCGCGGCGGGTCGCGGAGTTCCTGGGGTACCAGGCGTTCGTGGCGCTGGGGTCGGTGGGGTCGTCGCGGTCGCTGGGAGACTCTGCGGCGGACTCCGAGGCTGACTCTGCGGCGGACTTCGAGGCAACGCGTGGGGCTGATCGGTTGTCAGAAGGTGGCCGGGGTTTGGACCGGGCTGGTTCTGACAGATCTCTTGCCGCGGATTCGTTGTCAGAAGGTGACCGGGGTATGGGCCGGCGTGGTTCTGACAACTCCGCGGCGGCGGCGGGTGGCGAGCTGCTCGCGATCGGCCCGACGGGGCTCGTGCTCGTGCCCGGTGCCCACGTCACGGATCGGTTGTCAGAAGGTGGCCGGGGCATGGACCGGGGTGCTTCTGACAACTCTTCCAGCCCGTGGTCCGCGAGCGGCACGGTCGTCCGGAGCGCGTTCCGGCGTGGGCGCACCGAGGTCACGGTCGACGTCGACCTGGGGTCGGGCACGCAGCGCGTGGTCGCGCTCGGTGTGCCGTCGGAGACATCCGTGCCCGACGGCGCCACGCACCGTCCGTTCGCCCCCGCACCGGGGGAGCGGGTCCGGGTCGCGCTCGACCTCGCGGGCTGTGCGGTGGTACCGGCGGACTCGTGACCCGCCTTCCGCACCGCCCGTCCTGCGACCGCCGGCCCCCGGCGTTAGCGTCGAAGCATGAGCGACGCCACGACCGACCACGTGCCCGACCGCACCGAGGAGCATGACGGCAAGGCCGCGAAGATCCTGTACCGGCCGTTCGGGCTGATCAGCTCGATCATCGGCGGCCTGATCGCCGGCCAGGTCTTCAAGCAGGTCTACAAGCGGGTGTCTCCCGGACACCGCAAGGATGCACCGACTCCGCTGCAGTCGGAGTACTCGCTGCGCGAGATCCTGATCACCGCACTGATCCAGGGCGCGGTGTTCTCCGGGGTCAAGGCCCTGATCGACCGCGGCGGGGCGCGTGCCTTCCAGAAGTGGACGGGGGAGTGGCCGGGCGACTGAGCCGCCTCGTCATGCGCCCCGGGCTGGGCCACCCCGGCATGGGTCCTGTGCGGGCCGCGTGACGGTTCACGCGCCCCCGGCGTCCCGCACCAGCACGGCGAGCTGCGTCCTGTTCTCGAGCCCCAGCTTCTCCAGGACGCTCGACACGTGCGCCTTGACGGTCGGCACGCTGAGGTAGAGCTCGCGCCCCACGTCGGCGTTGCTCGCTCCGCGCCCGACGGCGAGCGCGACGTCGCGCTCCCTCCCGGTCAGCCGGTCGAGCGACGCCCTGGCACGGGCCCGTGATGCACCGACCGAGGCGGCCGAGTTCATGAGCCGTCTCGCGACGTCGGGCGACAGCACCGGTTCGCCGGCCGCGGCCGCGAGGACCGCTGCCGCGATCCTGGTCGGCGGCATGTCCTTGAGGAGGTAGCCGACCGCGCCGGCGCGGAGCGCCCCGAGCACCTCGTCCTCGGTGTCGAACGTCGTGAGCACGACGACGGCGGGTGGGTTCGTCCGTGCGCGCACCCTGGCGGTCGCGGTGATCCCGTCGACCCGCGGCATCCGCAGGTCCATGAGGACCACGTCGAGGGGGTGGGCGTCGAGGAGGCCGGGGACCTCCGCGCCGTCCGCCGCCTCGCCGACGACCTCGATGCCCAGCGTGCCGTGCAGCATCATGCGCAGGCCGGACCGCACCAGGGCGTCGTCGTCGACGATGGCGATCCGTACGGGTCCGGTCATGAGCCCCACGGTAGCGACACCGTGAGCCGGAACCCGGCACCCTCCGGATCCGGCCCGGCGAGCACCTCGCCGCGCAGCAGCCCGGCCCGCTCGCGGAGTCCCACGAGCCCCGTCCCCGTCCCCTGGCGCGAGGGCACGTGCCCCGGGGCGGGCCCGTCGTCGGACACGTCGACCCGGACCTCGCCCGGTAGGACCCCGACCGCGACGCGGACCGCGCTGCCGGGAGCATGCCGCCGGGCGTTGGTCAGCCCTTCCTGCACGGCCCGGAAGGTCGCTGCCTGCACGGTGGACGGGACGGCGCCGAGGTCGCCGGTGAGCTCCCAGTCGACGTCGATGCCCGCGAGCCGGGACTCGTCGACGAGCCGGGCCACGTCGGCCTGCCCGGGCGCGGGACGCAGGGTGTCGGGCCCTGCGCGCAGCACGCCCACGACGTCCCGCAGCTCCTCGAGAGCGGCGCTCACGCCGTCCCGGACCAGACCGGCGGCACGGGCGACCTCCTCGGGCGGTGAGTCGGGCCGGAACTCGAGCGCCCCCGCCACGGTCGCGAGCAGCGACAGCCGGTGGGCGAGGGTGTCGTGCATCTCCCGGGCGATCCGCGTGCGCTCGGCGGCGCGGGCCTCGCGCACGCGCAGCTCCTGCTCGCGCTCGGCCCGCCGTGCCCGCTCGCGCAGGTCGGCGACGACCTGGGCCCTGGCCTGGGCGAACGCCCCCCAGCCGACGAGCGCGGCGTGCACCGCGGCGTCGCACAGCAGCCACCAGCCGAGCGGGAGGCCCGTCGGGCGCCACAGCGCCTGGACCGCGTGGCCCGCGAAGCCCGCTGCGGCGACGAGCACCGCGACACGCAGGGGCCGACGGCGGGCGACCTCGAGCGTCGCGACGGTGGACGCGGGCGTCGCCGCGGGGGACAGGGCCGCGAGCGCGGCGAGCACGAGGGCCGGGACCACGGGGTCGCCGAGCACCGCCCCCGCGCCGCCCCGACGCCAGCGCGGTGACCACCACAGGAGCGGGGTGAGAGCCACGGCGACCAGACCGACGCCGACGTCCAGCGCGGCGCGTGATCCGGGCTCGTCCGGCAGCGCTCCCCAGAGCATCAGGGCGGTGAGGGCGCCGACGGCGAGCACGGCCCCGGTCAGCGTCGCCCGTGACGGGGCGTACGGCGGGGCGCATTCTTCGTTCGGGTAGCTGGTCATGCCGCCACCCTAGGAACGGGTGCGACGCCGTCACCACCGACTTTCGGAGGGGGGAGCAGGTCGTCGGTCGTGAGGGGGCGAGCCGTCGGGAGGGTCCGGCGAGGGAGGCCCGGGAGACACGGTGGGGGCATCGGCCGGAGGGCCGGCACGGGCCCGGCCAGGGCCCGATCGATCGGAGGGAGACGTCATGGACGCATACCGGACAGCAACGAGCGGAGCGGCCGAGCGCACGGGTCAGCGGCGCCCGAGGAGGGTGCCGGGGTGGAGCGTGCCGCTGCTCGCCGCGGCCGCAGGGGTGGTCGTGTGGGGTGCCGGGACGGCGCTCGGCGTCGAGGCCGTGGTGCAGGGTGCGACCGGCGACATGCGCGTCGGGCCGGTCGCGGTGATCGTCACCGCGCTGCTCGTCGGTCTCGCGGGCTGGGGTGTCCGTGCGCTGCTCCGACGGGTCGGCACGCCGCGGGCCGGGAGGACCGCAGGTGAGCGGACCTGGATGGTGACCTGCGCCGTCGTGCTCCTGGTGTCCCTGCTCGGACCGCTGGGTGCGGCGAGCGCGTCCGCGACGGTGCTCCTGGCCGCGCTCCACGTCACGGTGGGGGCCGTGGTCGCGCTGGGCCTGCGGCGCTGAGCCCACGTGGCCTGCGGCGCTGATCCCACACGGCCTGCGGCGCTGAGCCTCCACGGCCCGACGACGGCACGCACCCGCGCGCGCGACACGCCGGGGTGCGTGCCACGGCGGGACGCAGGGACCGATGAGTTCGGCAGCGTCGCCCGGTCTCAGCAGACGTCACCGCAGACCCCCGAAGGGACCCCATCATGGCGAAGCTCGTCTCCACCTTGTTCAGCTCGCTCGACGGCGTCGTCGAGATCGACCCGACGTGGCACTTCCCGTACTTCGACGAGCACATGGGGGCCGCGGTCGACGAGGACTACACGGGCGTCGACACCCTGCTGCTGGGCCGCGTCACGTACGACAGCTTCGCGGGGGCATGGCCGGGGCGCGAGGAGGCCGGCGAGGAGGACGCGGTGTTCGCCAAGCGGCTCGGCGACCTGCGCAAGCTCGTCGCGACCCGGGGAGACGCGGACCTGGGCTGGCGCAACGTCGAGAGGATCGACGGCGACCTGGTCGAGGCCGTGACCACGCTCAAGGAGACCCCGGGCATCGCGAAGGTCCTGGTCGCGGGGTCGATCTCGGTGGTCCGCCAGCTCCTCGCGGCCGGCCTCGTGGACGAGCTGAGCCTCCTGGTCCACCCGGTCGCGGCGCGCAAGGGGGAACGACTCTTCGACGAGGGCGACACGATCTACCCCCTGCGGCTGCTGCGCTCCGAGGTCTTCCCCACGGGCGTGGTCCACCTGGTCTACGGGCCGGCCGAGCTGCCCGGGAGCGAGGGGTACGACGAGGCCAAGGAGCACGTGCCGGGCGAGGCCTGAGGCTCCTGGAGGGGTGCCGAGCACGAGGTTGCGGTCGTCCTGGGCGTCAGAACGACCGCAACCTCGTGCTCGGCGACCAGCAGCAGCGGCCGAGCGTCAGCTCCGCTGCTCGAGGTACCACCCGATGAGCGCCTGCGTCGACGGGTCCTGCGCGGCCAGCGCGGCGGGGTCGCCCGTGACGGCAGGAGCGATCTCGTTCGCGAGCTTCTTGCCGAGCTCGACGCCCCACTGGTCGAACGAGTCGATGCCCCACACGACGCCCTGGACGAACGTGATGTGCTCGTAGAGCGCGATGAGCTGGCCCAGGACCGAGGGCGTGAGCGCGGGCGCGAGGATCGACGTCGTCGGGCGGTTGCCCGAGAACACGCGGGCGCTCACGAGCTCCTCCGCGGTGCCTTCGGCGCGGACCTCGTCGGCGGTCTTGCCGAACGCGAGGGCCTTGGTCTGCGCGAAGAAGTTCGCGAGGAACAGCGAGTGGACGTCCACGTCCCCGGCGGACGAGTCCACCAGCGGGTGCGCGGGGTTCGCGACGGCGATGAAGTCCGCGGGGACCAGGCGCGTGCCCTGGTGGATGAGCTGGTAGAACGCGTGCTGGCCGTTGGTGCCGGGCTCGCCCCAGAAGACCTCGCCGGTCTCCGTCGTGACGGGGGACCCGTCCCAGCGCACCGACTTGCCGTTGGACTCCATGGTGAGCTGCTGCAGGTACGCGGGGAAGCGGTGCAGGTACTGCGCGTAGGGCAGCACCGCGTGCGTGTGCGCCCCGAGGAAGTTGACGTTCCACACGTTGAGCAGGCCCATGAGGGCGGGCACGTTCTGCTCGATCGGGGTGGTGCGGAAGTGCTCGTCGATCGCGTGGAAGCCCGCGAGGAACTCCTCGAAGCGCGCCGGGCCGATCGCGATCGCGAGCGACGTCCCGATCGCCGAGTCGACCGAGTAGCGCCCGCCGACCCAGTCCCAGAAGCCGAACGCGTTGGCGGGGTCGATCCCGAACGCGGCGACCTTGTCGAGGGCCGTGGAGACCGCGACGAAGTGCTTGCCGACCGCGGCGGCGAGGGTGTCGTCGTCGGCGTCGGCAGGGATGGCGTCGACAGCCGCGAGCTCGGTCCAGAGCCAGTCGCGCGCGAGGCGAGCGTTGGTCAGCGTCTCGAGCGTGCCGAACGTCTTGGACGCGACGATGAACAGCGTGGTGCGCGGGTCGAGGCCCGCGGTCTTCTCGGCGACGTCGGTGGGGTCGATGTTGGACACGAACCGGACGTCGAGGTCCTCGGCCTTGTAGGGCAGGAGGGCCTCGTAGGCCATGACGGGGCCCAGGTCCGAGCCGCCGATGCCGATGTTCACGACCGTGCGCACGCGCTCGCCCGTGACGCCGGTCCACTCGCCCGAGCGGACCTTCTCCGCGAACGCGTAGACCTTGGCGAGCTCGCCGTGCACGTCGGCGTCCACGTCCTGGCCGTCGACCGTCAGCGCCGGCGACGCTCCGGAGGGCCGCCGCAGCGCGGTGTGCAGCACGGCGCGGTCCTCGGTCACGTTGATGTGGTCGCCGCGGAACATGGCGTCGCGGCGACCGGCGAGGTCGACGTCCTGTGCGAGACGCACGAGGAGCGCGAGCGTCTCGTCGGTCACGAGGTTCTTCGACAGGTCGACGTGGAGGTCCGCGGCGTCGAACGTGAGGCGTGCGGCGCGGCCTGGGTCCTGGGCGAACCATGCGCGCAGGTCCGGGGTCAGGGTGGCCTGGTGGGCCGTGAGGTCGGCCCAGGAGGGAGTGGTGGTGGCGTCGATCGGCGGTGTGCTCGCAGTGCTCACGATGGTCTCGCTGCTCCCTGGTCGGTGGGGGTCTTCGGGGGTCGCCCGGGGTCTTGACCGGACCCGACAACCGTAGGCCGCGGCCTGCGGGATTGTCCTGGTGGCTCACGGTGCGAGCGGTTGTGAGGTGCGGTGCCGGACAGTCGTGCACGCCCGACGGCGGAGCGTCCGCCGGGCGCGCGCGTCGCCTCCCGTGGGTGGCAGGGTCCGGGGCCTGCCGCGAGCGTCAGCCGAGGCGCTTCTGCCAGACGGCCGAGACCCCGACGGGCTCGAAGCCGAGCGCGACGTTGATCGCGAGCATGTGCTCGTTCTCCTGGGCGTTCCACGTGCTGATGCGGCGCTCGCCGGGGCGACGTTCCTCGTAGGCGCGCAGGTTGGCGATCTTGACGAGCATCCCGAGCCGGTGGCCGCGGTGCTCGCGCAGCACGAGCGTGTCCTCCTGGAACGCGAACGGCACGTCGGGCACGGGCATCTGCACCACGGAGAAGGCTGCGAGCGTGCCCGTGGGGGTGTGCTCGGCGACCGTGATCAGCACGTGCTGGTGCCGTCCGGCGAGGTCGCGCAGGTGGCTGCGGACGCGTGCGGCGTCCCAGGGGCTCTCGGTGACGTCGAGGCCCGCGTTGGGGATGTCGGTGCTCATGCGCGTCCACAGGACGGCGACCTGGTCCTCCCAGGCGGTGGGCACCTCGTCCCACCAGGTGTGGAGCCGGTAGCCGTCCCCGGCCGCCGCGCCGGCCTCGTGATCCAGGGCGTCGAGCAGCGTGGGGTCGGCCGGGAGGCGCAGGACCGAGGCGCGCTCGACCTGCTCGAGCGTGAAGCCCCGCCCGAGCGCGAAGCGCGCCGGCCGGGACGCGGCGGGCACGCGGCCCGCGCCGGTCGGTGAGTCGAGGGCGTCGGGACCGGGGGCGGGCTCGGGGGAGTGGCTGCTGAAGGTGATCACCGTGGTCCGGTCGGCGGCGCGCGCGATCTCCTCGGCCCGGGAAAGGAGCACGTCGCCGATGCCCTGGCCCTCGAACCCAGGACGCACCAGGAGTGCGACGTAGGCGAGGTGCGTGTTGCTCACGGTCGCGAGGTTGACGATCGCGGCACCGCCCACGTCCTGGGGCGCCGGGGTGGTCCCGTGGCTGAGCGGGCCGCCGTCACCGTCGCCGGGGCCGTCGTCGTCGGCCGTCCCTGGAACCCCCGCCGGGAGGGCGACGACCAGGATCTTGCGCTGGTACTCCTGGTGCCGGAGTGCGCCGTGGAGCACGGGCAGGGGAGCCCACCAGTCGGTCCAGCCCCAGGTCGCGAGCTGCACGTCGTGCTCGATCTCGCTGTACGCCTGGTACGCCCAGATGTCGGGGTGCTCGAGCGTGGGCGGGACGGGAGGGGCGTCGACCGCACGCCAGGTCGTGGCGGCGAAAGGGGCGGGGGCGGTGTCCCCGGGGGAGGTCTCGGTGCTCGTCATGTGCTCCACTCTGCTGGCCCACGCATCTCCCCGGCTAGACATTTACGACAAAACGCACGAGGAGTCGCCCGTGCACCGGCCGCTCACGCCCACCGCAGCTGCCACTCCGCGTCCACGCTCGCGACCTCGAAGCCGAGCGCCTCGTTGATCGCGAGCATGTGGAGGTTCTCCTGCGCGTTCCACGTGTGGATGCGCCGCGACGAGGGCCGCACGCGGGCCAGCTCGTCGAGCACCGCGATCTTCACGAGCGTCCCGAGCCGGTGGCCGCGGTGCTCGCGCAGCACCAGGGTGTCCTCCTGGAAGACGACCTGGGGCCGGTCGTGGGGGTAGGCGACCATCGAGAAGCCGGCGAGCCGTCCGGACGCCACGTGCTCGACCACCGCGATCAGGTATCCCTGCCCGCGGTCTGCGAACGACCGGGAGGCCGCGCGCACGCGGTCGGCGTCCCACGGGTCCTCCTCGAGGTCGAGCCCGCCCGACGGTGCGTCGGTGCTCATGCGGGTCTCGAGCACGGCGAAGTCCTCGATCCACTCCTCGGGGACGTCGTCCTGCCACAGGTGCACCCGGTACCCGTCCCCGGCCGCGTCGCGGGCCGCCTCGCGCAACCTGTCCACGACGTCCTGGCGAGGAGGCAGGGAGATCGCCGAGTGCCGCATCACCTGCTCGAGCGCGAACCCGCGAGCGAGCGCGAAGCGGGTGCCCGGATCGTCGAGTGGCACGCGCCCGCTCCCGGTCGGGGACTCGAGCGCCCCTGGCCCGGGAGGAGGTTCCGGGGCGTGCGACGAGTCCGACAGGATCACGGTGCGTCCGGCCTCGCGCGCGATGCGCAGGCCCTCCTCCCAGAGCGCGGTGCCCGCGCCCCGGCCGCGGTAGGCCGGATCGACCCCGACGTACACGATCGCCACGTGCGTGTTCCCCTTCTGGGGCAGGCCCACCATGCCCCGCCCGACGACGTCGCTCGCCACCGGGGTCCGGTCCGGATCCCCGTCACCCGGGCCGGGCACCGCGACGAGCCGCACGGTCTGCTTGTACTCCTGCTGGGCCGTCAGGGTGACGAGCGTGGTCGCGGCGTCGAGCGCGAGGTCGGTGTGGCCGTAGATCTCCCGGTCGACGGCGTCGCCCGCCCGCACCGTCCCGTGCACGGCCCACGCCTCGGGCGACTCGAGCGAGTCCGGGACGGGCACGCGCAGGACGCGCCACGCCGTCGGGCCGCTCACGCGCCCACCCGCTTCTGCCAGCCCGCGTAGCCGCCGGCGGGCGTGAAGCCCAGGTCGATGTTGATCGCGAGCATGTGGTCGTTCTCCTCGGCGTTCCAGGTGTGGATGCGCTCGGTCGCGGGACGGCGCACGGCGAGCTCGTCCAGGTTCGCGACCTTCACGAGCATCCCGAGGCGGTGGCCGCGGTGCTCGCGCACGACCAGCGTGTCCTCCTGGAACGCGAACGTGGGGCGGTCCTTGGGGTACGCGAGGACGGAGAACGCCGCGAGCGTGCCGGACGAGGCGTGCTCGGCGACCGTCATGAGCAGCCCGTGGCCCTTGCCGAGCAGGTCGTCGACCCAGACCCCCACGCGCTGCGCGTCCCACGGGTCCTCACGGAAGTCGATGCCGCCCACGGGGGCGTCAGTGCTCATGCGCGTGAACAGGGCCCCGACCTGCTCGCGCCGTTCCTGGGGGACGTCGTCCTCCCACGCGATCGTGCGGTAGCCGGGCCCGGCCGCCTCGACCGCTCCTGCGCGCAGCCGGTCGAGCACCCCGGCGTCGACGGGCAGCGGCAGGATCGAGTGCCGCTCGACCTGCTCGAGGGCGTAGCCCCTGCCGGCGACGAAGCGCGGCCCGGGGGCGTCCGCCGGGACGCGCCCGGCGCCCGTGCGCGCCTCGAGGGCGCCCGGTCCGGGTGCGGGCTCGACGCCGTGCTGGGTGTCCGTGAACAGGACGGTCCGGCCCGCGTCGACGAGGAGCTGCTCGCCCCTCTCCCACAGGGCGGTCCCGATCCCCTGGTGGCGGGCCGACGGGCGGACCTTCACGGACAGCTCGCCCAGGTGCGTGTTGCTGCTGGTCGGCAGGGCGACGGCAAGGTGGCCGAGCACGTCCTGCGGCCGCGGGGTCCCGGGTGCGTCCGCGCGGACCGCGACGTAACGGTGCTTGGTCGTGTATCGCTGGCTGTCCATCCCCGCGAGGACGTCGCGCGCCTCGTCGGCGAGGTCGTCGTAGCCGTGGGTCTCGACATCGACCTCTGACTCGACCTCGGCGACACCCCGGTACGCCCACGCCTCGGGCGCGTCGAGGCTCGTGGGGTGCGGCGCGTCGAGGATGCGCCAGGCCGTCGTCGGCCGGGTGGGGGAGGTCATGGTCCCAGCGTCCTTCCGTGGGGTGGGACCGGTCCACGGTTTTTTCGGCGGGGACCGTGTCGCCGGACGCCGGAAGGCCCGGCCCGTCGAGGGCCGGGCCTTCCGGGGTGGTGCGGTGCGCCGTGCGGGCCGGTCAGCGGTCCGACGGCGGAGCGAGGGTCAGGCCTTCGACCTGCGGCCCGCGATCAGGCCCCAGATGAGCAGCACGACGAGCGAACCGATGAAGGCCCAGAACCACGTCGAGAAGGACCAGAACTCCTGGTTGGGGTCGGAACCGAACGCCCGGCCGATGAATCCACCGACGAAGGCCCCGACGACGCCGACGATCAGGGTCACGACCCAGCCTCCGCTGGCCCTGCCGGGCATGATCGCGCGCGCGATGGCTCCCATGATGAGGCCGATGACGATCCAGGACAGAATCCACATAGCCACTCCGTTTCTCCGGGCGACGACCCGGACGGTGCGAGTGCGGCCGGGGGGCGTCGGTTCCCGTTCACCGTGGCACGGTCGGGCGGGTTTCGCACGCCCAAAGGCGACAATCGCCGCAGAGGCGCGCGGCGACGTCGGGCTGTGGCGAACGGTCCCGCGCGGGCCGGGAGCCGCCTACGCTGGGGTGGTCCGACGTCGGGAAGGGAAGTGACCATGCGGGTCGACAGCTGGCTCTGGGCGGTCCGCCTGACCAAGAGCCGATCGGTGTCCACGGCCGCGTGCCGCGCCGGTCACGTGAAGGTCAACGGGACGCGGGTCAAGCCCGCCGCGAGCCTCAAGGTCGGCGACACCGTGACCTACCGCGGCGAGCGCGAACGGATCGTCGAGGTCGTCCAGCTCCTTGCCAAGCGCGTCGGAGCACCCGAGGCCGCGAAGGCGTACGTCGACCACAGCCCACCGGTGCTGCCGCGCGAGGCGGTGCCGTTCGTGCCGGTGCGCGACCGCGGGGCAGGGCGCCCGACGAAGCGTGAACGACGCGAGATCGACAAGCTGCGCGGGCGCGACCTGCCCCCGGTGGGCTGGGCCGACCAGGACGACTAGTCGACCCCGAACTCCATCGCGGCGCGGTCCAGCGCCTCGTCGAGCTCGGACGAGGACGTGCCGCGCGACGCGATGGCCTCGGCGCCGCCCTCGGGCATCTGGCCGATGAGCTCGGTCTGGCCCGTCCCGATCAGTGCCGCGTGCTGCGCGCCGACCATGCCGAGTCCCGCGTACTGCTCGAGCTTGGCGCGCGAGTCGGCGATGTCGAGGTTGCGCATGGTGAGCTGGCCGATCCGGTCCGTGGGACCGAACGCCGAGTCCGTCGTGCGCTCCATCGACAGCTTGTCGGGGTGGTAGGAGAAGTTGGGGCCCGTGGTGTCGAGGATCGAGTAGTCCTCGCCGCGACGCAGGCGCAGCTTCACCTCGCCCGTGATCGCAGCACCGACCCAGCGCTGCAGGGACTCACGGATCATGAGGGCCTGCGGGTCGAGCCAGCGGCCCTCGTACATGAGGCGGCCCAGGCGGCGGCCGTCGTTGTGGTAGCTCGCGACGGTGTCCTCGTTGTGGATCGCGTTGACGAGGCGCTCGTAGGCGATGAACAGCAGCGCCATGCCCGGGGCCTCGTAGATGCCGCGGCTCTTGGCCTCGATGATCCGGTTCTCGATCTGGTCGGACATGCCGAGCCCGTGACGGCCACCGATCGCGTTGGCCTCCATGACCAGGGCGACGGCGTCGTCGAACTCCCGACCGTTGATCGCGACCGGGCGGCCCTTCTCGAAGCGGATCGTGACGTCCTCGGTCGCGATCTCGACCGAGGGGTCCCAGAAGCGCACGCCCATGATGGGCTCGACGTCCTCGAGGCCCGTGTCGAGGTGCTCGAGGGTCTTGGCCTCGTGCGTCGCCCCCCAGATGTTCGCGTCGGTCGAGTAGGCCTTCTCGGTGCTGTCGCGGTACGGCAGGTCGTGCGCGACCAGCCACTCCGACATCTCCTTGCGCCCACCGAGCTCGGTGACGAAGTCGGCGTCGAGCCACGGCTTGTAGATGCGCAGGTTCGGGTTGGCGAGCAGGCCGTAGCGGTAGAACCGCTCGATGTCGTTGCCCTTGAACGTGGAGCCGTCGCCCCAGATCTGGACGTCGTCCTCGAGCATGGCCCGCACGAGCATGGTGCCGGTCACGGCGCGGCCGAGCGGGGTCGTGTTGAAGTAGGAGCGCCCGCCCGAGCGGATGTGGAACGCGCCGCACGTGAGCGCCGCCAGCCCCTCCTCCACGAGTGCTGCGCGGCAGTCGACGAGACGGGCCAGCTCGGCACCGTAGGCCATGGCGCGGCCCGGCACGGAGTCGATGTCCGGCTCGTCGTACTGCCCGATGTCGGCGGTGTAGGTGCAGGGCACCGCACCCTTGTCGCGCATCCACGCGACGGCGACGGAGGTGTCGAGACCCCCGGAGAAGGCGATGCCGACGCGCTCGCCGGCCGGAAGTGAAGTGAGTACCTTGGACACGACTCAAGTATATGCAGACGATTGCATATTCATGCAACCGGGGTGCGGGAGGGCCCGCCCGGGGCCACCTGCTGATCCAGGCGGGCTCCGGACGGGCCCTGGTAGTGCTCCCGCCGCCGCGTTCTCCAGCGCGTCGACGGGACGGTCGTCACCTCAGCAGGCGCCGAGGTTCTTCCACACCCCCCACTGCCCGCTCGTGCCCGGGTTCTCGCCCGTGGTCCACCACTTGGCCTCGTACCTCGTGTTGTTGTACGAGACGCGGGCGCCGCCCGTGTAGACCGAGCCCGTCGACCAGGCCGGGTCCGTGCACGTGCCGTTGCCGGTCGTGCCGCCGGTGCTGCCCGTCGGGTCGCCGCCCGTGGGGTTGCCGCCGGTCGGGTCGCCGCCCGTCGGGTTGCCCGTGGGGTCGTCGCCGACCGTGATGTCGACGCAGTTGTAGAACGCGTTGACGGTGTTGGACACGTTCCACCGGGCGAGCACGGTGTGGTTGCCCGAGGGCAGGTTCGTCAGGGTGTGCGAGATGTTGCTCGGCGGCTGTGCGCCACCCTGGCTGAACGTCTGGTGCAGCCTGCCGTCGACGAAGTACTCCCACGTGCTCGTGTTGTGGGCTGCCGTGAGCTTCCACTGGAACGTCACCGTCGAGCCGACGGCCTTGCGAGGCCAGGCCTTGCTGTTGTCGTCGAGGACGGTGAACCCGCTGCCGCCCGAGCACTGCATGGACCCCTTGGGGGCCTCGACGCTCTGGGGCTCGTACTGCACCCCTCCACAGTTGAAGGACACCGCACCGGTCGCGCAGTTGTCCTGCCGGCTGGGCGGGGACGTGATCCACCCGTGCGCCGAGGCGCTGGGTGCCACCACGATCGGGGCCGCGATCGCGGCCACCCCGAGGACGGCGGCGATCATCGCCGCGCGTAGTCGTCTCATGTCTCTCTTCTCGCTCTCCATGGAAGTCGGTAGGCCCCATTGCCGGGCGACCTACTCATGTCGAATCGGACATCTTCGACGCTAAGGAAAGGAACAGGCAGGCACAATCCGGTAAAGCACGTAGGGGGTCCTACGTATCGGGCATGCGAAGAAGTGGCGCCGTGCCAGGAGAATTCCTGGCGCGGCGCCACTTCTTCGCGCTTCATGTGCGGCGCGTCAGCCCCTCAGGGGCATCGGGTCTCAGCAGGCGCCGAGGCTCTTCCAGGGGCCCCACTGAGCACCTGCGCTCGGGGCCTCACCCTTGGTCCACCACTTGGCCTCGTAGACCTGGCCGTCGAGCGAGACCTTGGTGCCGCCGGTGTAGACCGCGTTGGTGTCCCAGGCCGCGTCGGTGCACTGGCCGGGCGTGCCGCCCGTGGTGCCGCCGGTCGTGCCGGTCTCGCCGCCGGTGGTGCCACCGGTCTCGCCGCCGGTGGTGCCGCCTGTCGTGCCGCCGCCCTGGACCGTGATGTCGATGCAGTTGTAGAACGAGTTGACCGTGTCCGCCACGTTCCAGCGCGCGAGGATCGTGTGGTTGCCCGCGGGCAGGTTCGTCAGCGTGTGCGAGATGTCCTTCGGCGGCTGCGCACCACCCTGGTCGTACGTCTGGTGCAGCTTGCCGTCGACGAAGTACTCCCAGGTGCTCGTCGCGTGGTTCGCGGTGAGCTTCCACTGGATCTTGACCGACGAGCCGACCGTGGTGCGGGGCCAGGGCTTGCTGTTGTCGTCGAGGATCGCGTAGGCGCTGCCGCCGCTGCAGGTCGTGCCGCCGTGCGGGGCCTCGACGCTCTGCGGCTCGTACTTCAGGGTGCCGCAGTCGAAGGACACGGCGCCGGTCGCGCAGTTGTCCTGACGGCTCGGCGGGGAGGTGACCCAGCCGTGTGCCGAGGCGGCGGGCGCCAGCACCACGGGGGCGACGATGGCGGTGGCGCCGAGGACGGCGGTGATCATTGCCGCACGAAGTCGTCTCATGTGCATCTCGCTTTCTTTGGTGGCGGACAGCGAGACGCAGGGCCTCGGTCCACCTCGACCAGAACGGTGCGACGTTAGGTCAGGGTTCGTTCCGTCTTCAAACGGTCGACAGGCGTAGGGGAAACCACGTAGTCGCGCGGTCCTGGTGCCCGGAACGGCGTCCTGGTGCGGGTGGTGAACGGCATTTCTCCGGCAGACGAGAGACGTACGAGATCGTTTCGACGAGCAATCATGTGGAGAACACCTAGATGACCGGAACGTCCGATCTCGGGTGAGCGGCGCCGTCGGGCAGGGAGGGTGGCCAGGGGACGAAAGTCCCTGGCCCCCGGGACCGTCGTCCGTGGCCCGGGGAGAGGCGTGGACGCGAGGCTGGGGGGCATGACGAACCGTGGAGAGAACCTGACCGCTGCCGTCGTCTACGAATCGATGTTCGGGAACTGTGAGAAGGTCGCCCGCCAGATCGCCGCGGGCATGGCGACGGGGGTCCCCGTCAAGGTCGTCGACGTCGCGGACGCCGTGGCGGACCCCTCGCTCCTCGACGACGTCGACCTGGTGGTCGCGGGCGGTCCGACGCACTCCATGTCGATGAGCCGCCCGGGGACCCGGGCCGAGGCCGTCCAGCGCTCGGGCGGCACGGTGCCGGCCCGCAACGTCGGGCTCCGCGAGTGGTGCGTCGCGCTCCCGGACCATTCCGAGGGGACCGGCCCGCGCTGGGTCACGACGTTCGACACGCGCACCGCCCTGGGCCGCGCGATCCCGAGCTCGGCGTCGCGCGCCGCCGCCAGGATCATCACGCGCAAGGGCTACGAGATGCTCGTCCCGCTCAAGTCGTTCCTCGTCGAGGACGCGGCGGGGCCGCTGGTCGACGGGCACATGGAGCAGGCGTACGTGTGGGGCGAGTCGATCGCCGCGGCACTGCGTGCGAAGGCGCCGCTCACGGTCTGAGACCGGGGGTGCAGGACGGCCCCACCAGCAGCCGAGCCCGGCCGGGGAAGACGGGCTCAGCCGCCGGTGGGGCCGTCGTGCTGCTGGAGCAGGCCCGTGACGACGTCGAGGATCACGGAGTCCTCCATGCCGAGCGCCCGCCCGTGGGCGACGAGCTCGGTCGCGAGCGCGGCGAACGAGCGCTGGCCGGCCACCGAGGTGCGGTGCTCGGGCACGGCGACCACGGTTCCCGTGCGTCGCCGCGAGACGACGGCTCCGGTCGCCTCGAGCTCCCGGTAGGCGCGCTGGACCGTCCCGACCGAGATCCCCAGGTCGCGCGCGAGGTCGCGCGACGAGGGCAGGCGCTCGCCCGGGCTCAGCGTCCCGAGCGAGACGAGCGCGGTGATCTGGCTCCGGATCTGCTCGTAGACGGGGACGGGTCCTTCGAGGTCGACCGTGAGGGTCTTCATGCGGCCGACGGCTGGGGCGCCGCGGGAGCGGCCGGTGCAGGATGGCGCGCGAGCACCGAGAGGCCTGCGACGACCGACGTGATGCCGATCGCCGTGGCGACCGCGAAGGCGACGAACGAGGCGGGGCTGCGGTCCGCCGAGAACAGGGCGAGCGAAGCGAGGAGCATGACCGCGGCCGTGCCCAGCCCGACGAGGAGCTGCACGCCCGCGAGCACGTGCGCGGCGCTGAGGCGGCGCAGCGCGTCGTCCTCGGCGGCGGTCGCGCCGCTCACGACCGCCCGGCGCGAGATCAGCTTGAGGACGCCCAGCGTCGCGAGGGTCACCACGGCCAGCGCGACGAGCAGCGGCACCCCGTACGGCCAGCCCGGGTACGGCCCCGAGCTCCCGGTGGACCAGCCGTCGGGCGAGACCTGGATGGGGGCGTCGACGGCGCGGCCGCCCTCGCCGGCGGTCAGGCCGAACATCACGAGCCCGACGGCGGAGATCGCCACGGTCACGAGGAAGAGCGTCAGGCGCCACTCGCCCAGGGAGCGGACGCTGCGACGAGCGAGCGTCGCGGTCCGCACCGCGCCCTGGGTGCGGGGCCAGGTCAGCTCGCCCACGGCGCGGACGGCGAGCAGGAGCACGGCCGTGGCGGGCGGTGCGACCGCGAGCAGCAGACCGGGGGTGTGCGTGCTGCTCGTGAGGTCCGCAGCGCCCACGGGGGAGAGGGCGTAGGCGACGACGAGCAGCGCGAGCAGTCCTGCGACGGTCGAGGTCGTCCGCTCGTGGGTCAGGGCGGCGTCGAGCACCTTGCGGGTCGGGTGCCGACGGACGCGGACGGAGCCGGCCAGGATCAGCACAGCGGCCGAGACGGCGCAGACCGCGGCCAGGGCGGCGACGGGCGGACCGAACATGGGCACTCCTCCGGCTGGATCAATGGATCATAGTATTGACTCATTGGTGTCGGCTGTCCAGTCCGCCCGCTGCGGCCGTGGCAGCGGGGTGCACCTCACCGTGCGGCGCGGCGCACCCCGCGGGTGTCACCCAGGTCGAGGGTGCCGGGGGAGCGACGACGGGCGTGCGGGGCGACCCTCAGTCGACCGTCAGTCGACCGTCAGTCGACCGTCAGTCGACCGTGACGGCGTCGAGCACCGGGAGCCGCGCCGCGCGCAGCGCGGGCCACCCCGCGGCCAGGACGCCGACGAGCACCGCGACGCCCACCATGGTCGCGAGCCCGGCCCAGGGGATCGCCAGGTCCGTGAAGCCGGTGCTCGCGAACACGGTCGGCATCGCCGCGGCGAGCCCCACCCCGACCGCGAGCCCCAGCAGCGTCCCGAACACGGCCGTGAGGACCGACTCGATGACGATCGTCCCGGCGAGCTGCGACCGCCCCAGGCCCACGGCCCGCAAGAGCCCGATCTCACGCGTCCGCTCGATCACCGACAGCGCCAGGGTGTTGACGATGCCGAGCACTGCGATGACGATCGACAGGCCGAGCAGGGCGTAGAGGATCGTGAGCATCTGGTCGATCTGGCTCGCGAGCGCCGAGACGTACTCATCGTCGTCCATGACCGACACGATCATGTACGGCTCGGCGGCCGCGGTGACCGCGGCGTCGAGCTCGGCCTGGGTCACGCCGTCGGCCGCCTTGACGAGCACCATGGTCGACATCTCCGCGGGAGCGACCGAGAGCTCGGCGAAGACCGCGTCGGGCACGACGACGGGGACGCCCAGGGCGGGCGAGTCGAAGATCGACCCGATCGTGACGTCCACGCTGCCCTGCTGGGAGCGGAGCGTCAGCTCGTCTCCCAGTCCCCAGCCCTCGTCGGCCGCGGTCGCCTGGAGGACGCTGACCTGCCCGTCGGCGAGCGTGCCGAGGCTGCCCTCGACCGTCTCGGTCTGCCACGTGCGGCCGAACACCCCCGGGTCCACCCCGAGCACGAACAAGGGAGACGCGTCGGCAGCGGCGTCCGCGGACGACCCGACGAAGTACTGGTCGGCCGTCAGCGAGTCGGCCGCACCGACCTCGGGCAGCGCCGAGATGTCGCTCACGGCCCCCGAGGGGACCGTGCCCGTCGCGGACTCCACGACCAGGTCGGCCAGCGACTCGTCGGCCACGATGGACTTCATCGACGCCTGCATCGACACGGCCAGGACCGAGGCCGCACCGACGAGCGACATGCCGATCATGAGGGCGCTCGCAGTGCTCGCGGTGCGGCGCGGGTTGCGCGTCACGTTGCCGCGCGCCAGCGTCCCGAGGGGCTTGGCCCACGCGACGAACGGCGCCGACATGACGTGCAGGACGCCGCGCGCGACGACGGGCGCCAGCAGGAGCGTGCCCACGATCACCCCGACGGCCCCGAGACCGAGGAGCGCCCCGGTGCCCGCGGACTCGTCGGCCGCCGCCTGGACGACCGCGACGACCACGGCGCCCACGCCCGCACCGGCGACGACAGCGCCCGCGACGCCACGAGCGCGGAGCGACCCGGCCTGGGCGGGGGAGTCGTCGCGCATGGCTTCGACCGGTGCGACGAGCGCCGCGCGTCGGGCCGGAAGCGCCGCCGACGCGACCGAGACGACCACGCCCAGCACGAGCGAGACCACGACGGTCGTCGCGTCGAGCGGGATGTCGCCCGCGAGCTCCATGCCCATCGTCCCGAACATCGCCTTGAGCGCCGTGACGAGCCCCAGCCCGCCGAGCACCCCGAGCGCGCCGCCGAGCGCCCCGATGACGGCGGCCTGGACCAGGATCGAGGCGAACACCTGGGACGGCGACGCCCCCACGGCGCGCAGCAGGGCGAGCTCGCGCTGCCGCTGCCGCACCGTCATCGCGAACGTGTTGGCGATGATGAACCCGCCGACGAACAGCGAGATCCCCGCGAAGACCAGCAGGAACGTCTCGATGAAACCGAGCTGCGACGCGATGTCCTCCCGGGCCTCGTCGCGGGCCGTCTCACCCGTGACGGCCTCGACGGGGGCTGCCGTCGAGGTGGCCGCGTCGTCGAGCGCGACGGTGATCCGGTCGGCGAGCTCCTGCTCGCTCACGCCGTCCTCGGCCAGGACGGAGATCGTCGAGACCATGCCGTCGGGCGAGAAGGCCGCAGCGGCCGTGGGTTCGTCGAAGAACACGATGCTGGCCCCGGCCATCGAGGCGCCCATGTCGACGATCCCGGTCACGGTGGCCTGGGTCACCTGGCCGGCGACGACGAGCGTGGTCGAGTCCCCGACCTCGAGCCCGCTGGCCTCGGCCGTGCCGGCCTCGAGCAGGATCTCCCCGGGGCCCGACGGCGCCGCGCCGTCCGCGATCGGCGTCGAGGGGTCTGCGACCCGCCACGCGACACCGAACGTCGGTGCGCCCGTGGTGGGCGGTGGTGTGCCGTCCGCCCCGACGAGCACCAACGGACCGGTGTGGTCGGCGAAGGCGTGCGCGACGCCGTCGACGCCCTGGACCGTGCCCGTCAGGTCCGCCGGGATCGTGGTGCGGACCGCTCCCGCGCTCGCGTTCTCCTGCGTGAGCGCCGCGGAGTCCTCGCCGCCGCGCAGGTACACGTCGAACGAGGACCCGGCGTCCACGATCCCGTCGAACGTCGAGGAGAGCATCTCGCGCAGCGAGAAGGTCCCCGCGACGAACGAGACACCGAGCACGACCGCGAGGATCGAGAGCCCGAGGCGCACCAGGTGCGCGCGGACGTTGCGCAGGGCGACGCGCAGCATCAGGCGGCCGCCTTCTTGCGTGAGAGCGAGCTGAGGACGGCGAGCACCGAGTCGGGCGTCGGGTCCGTGACCTCGTCGACGATCCGGCCGTCGGCCAGGAAGAGGACCCGGTGCGCGTAGCTCGCCGCGACGGGGTCGTGCGTGACCATGACGACCGACTGCCCCAGGTCGTCGACCGACTCGCGCAGGAAGGTCAGGACCTCGCGCGAGGAGGTCGAGTCCAGGTTCCCCGTGGGTTCGTCCGCGAACACGACCGCGGGGCGCGAGACCAGGGCGCGCGCGCACGCGACGCGCTGCTGCTGACCGCCGGACAGCTCGCTCGGGCGGTGGGTGAGGCGGTCCGTGAGACCGACCGCCTCGACCACCTTCGCGAGGTGCGCCCGGTCCACGGGCTTGCGCGCGATGTCGAGGGGGAGCGTGATGTTCTCCTCGGCCGTGAGCGTCGGGACGAGGTTGAACGACTGGAAGACGAAACCGAGCTGGGTGCGACGCAGCTTCGTGAGCTGCCGCTGGTTCATGCCCGAGACCACCAGGTCGTCGACCACGACCGTGCCGGCCGTCGGGGTGTCGAGCCCCGCCATGCAGTGCATGAGCGTGGACTTGCCCGAGCCCGAAGGGCCCATGATCGCGGTGAAGCGACCACGCCCGAAGTCGACGTCGACGCCCGCGAGCGCATGGACGGCCGTCGGGCCCTTGCCGTAGGTCTTGACCAGGCCGCGGGCGGACGCGATGGTCTGCGCGGCCGGGGCCGCGCCGTGGGTGGTGCCGGCCTCGGAGTGCGCGCCGCGGGGCGTCGTGGTGCTGGTCGGGGATGGCATGGCGGACTCGTCTCTCGTGGGTGCGCTGGGCTGTGCAGCGCCCCTGACGGAGCGGGCCGACGGGCGGTGAGCCTGTCCACGGCCGCCCCTCCGAGCCGCTGGCACCATGCTGGCGCGCAGGACCGTCGCGAGGCATCAGGGATGCCCCTGAGAGAGACCCTGAGAGTTTCCTGGAGACTAGGGCGTCGGTGGGACCGCCGGGTCGGCGGGCGGGGCCGGGTCCGCGGGCGGGGCGGGGTCCGCGGGCGGTGCCGGGTCGGCCGGGGCGTCGTTCTTGGGGGTCTTGGGGGTCTTGGGCTGCGGGGCGGGTGCCTGCCCGACCATCGCGGGGTCCGGGCCGGGGAAGCCCACGACCGGTGTGCCCTCGAGCGCGGTCTCCATGAAGGACCGCCAGGTCGGCGCGGCGAGCGTCGAGCCGTACCATCGCTTCTCGTAGCGGCCGTTGATGCGCATGTAGCTCATCGAGACGTCGTTCTCCGCGTTGCCGATCCACACGGCCGTGACGAGCTGCGGCGTGTACCCGATGAACCAGGTGTGGTGGTTGTTGTTCGCGGTCCCCGACTTGCCTGCGCTCGGGCGTGAGAGCTGGGACTTCTTGGCCGTCCCCTGCGTCATGACGTTCTGCAGCGCGAAGGTCACGGTGTTCGCGATGCGTGGGTCCACCGCGTTCGGGGTGCAGTCCGCCGAGGGGACCGGGAGGTCCGTGCCGTCCGCCCCGACCACGCGCGTGATCGCGATCGGCGCACAGTACGTGCCGCCGCTCGCGAACGTCGCGTAGGCCGCGGCCATCTGCAGCGGGGACGAGTTCTGGGTGCCGATCGTCATGGTGGGCATGACGTGGATCGAGGACGCGTCGCCCTTGAGCTCGGACGTGATCGAGGGGCGCAGCCCGGCGTTCCACGCCATGTCCCGGACCCCGCACAGGTCCAGCTGGGACTCCATGGACGCGTAGGCGGTGTTGACCGAGTTGAACGTCGCACGCAGGACCGGGATCGATCCCTGGTCGGTCGACCCGTCGGAGTTCCCGGGCGACCACGGGATGCGGTCCAGGCGGGCGCACGAGGCACGGAAGTCCCGGTTGGGCACGAACGTCCGCTTGTTCGCGTTGACCGAGTCGTTGAGGGTGTGACCCGAGCGCAGCCACTCGGCCAGCGTGAACACCTTCCAGGTCGACCCTGGGGAGAAGCCCCGTGAGGAACCGTGGAGCTGGTCGGCGGAGTAGTTGATGGCCGTGGTCCCGGGCGCGGGTTCGCGGGCGACGTCGTAGGGCCGGTTCTGGGCCATCGCCAGGATCTTCCCGGTACCGGGTTCCACGGTCACGAGCGCGTCCTCGAGGCCGCTCGGGTCCAGGGCGGGGACGGCAGCGGTGATGTTGGCCTCGGCCGCGGCCTGCAGGCGGGGGTCGAGCGTCGTGGTGATGTCGAGGCCGCCGCGGTAGAGCAGGGCCTGGCGATCCTTCTTGGTCTCGCCGAACGTGGGGTCCGAGGTGATGACCTTGGTGACGTAGTCGCAGAAGAACGCCGCGCCGGCCGCCGTCTGGCACCCGGCCGAGATGGGCTGGACGTTGAGCGTCGCGGGCAGCGGCGTCGCGACGGCCTCGTCGTGCTCCTGCTGGGTGATGTACTCCTGCTGGAGCATCCTGTCGAGGACCCTGTTGCGGCGCTCCTCGGAGGTGGCCGGGTTCGTCACCGGGTCGTACCTGGTCGGAGCGTTCGTCACCCCGGCGATGGTCGCGGCCTCGACGATCCCGAGCTCGGAGGCATGCTTGCCGAAGTAGTGGAGCGAGGCGGTCTCCACGCCGTAGACCCGGATGCCGAACTGGGCGATGTTCAGGTAGCCCTGCAGGATCTCGTCCTTGGTCATGACCGTCTCGAGCGAGATCGCGAGCTTGGCCTCGCGGGCCTTGCGGCCCAACGTGTCGTCACGGGCGGCACGGACCGCGATGGGATCCTCGTCGCGCATGGCCTGCTCGATCAGGACGTTCTTCACGTACTGCTGCGTCAGGCTCGACCCACCCTGGGTGTCGCCACCGGTGAAGTTGTTGATCGCGGCACGGCTCACGCCCTCGGGGTCGAGCCCGCCGTGCTCGTAGAAGCGCTTGTCCTCGATCGCGACAACGGCGTTCTTCATGTGCTGCGAGACCTGGTCGAGCGGCACCACGATGCGGTTCTCGGTGTAGAACGTCGCGAGGAGCGTCGTCCCGTCGTTCGCGAAGACGCGCGACTTCTCGGAGAGAGGACCGGGCTGCAGGTCGTCCGGCAGGTCGTCGAACAGCTGCGTGACGTCCTTGCTCACCGCGCTCGCGCCGGCGGCGAGCGGCAGCAGGAGGCCGGCTGCGAGGACTCCCCCGACAGCCGACACGAGCAGGAAAGCCAGGAGGAGCGCGAGCGCCTTGACGGCGTGAGGCTGCTGGCGGGGTCGTGTGGACTGGCCCATCTGCCGACTGTACGTCCGGCGGTGCGGCACGGCTCGGCGGACGCCGTGGTCGTGACCTGGGCGTGACCTCAGCCGTGCGCACCGACCGGCGCCGACCTCCTCCTCCGCAGGCAGCGGGCGACCCGTCGCCCTAGCCTGGAGGTCGACCCGGGAGGCGACATGCTCACGTCCCGCACGCCCCGAGGCCTGGACCGGCTCGTCAACTTCACGGACGCCGCGGTGGCCATCGCCATCACGCTGCTCGTCCTGCCGCTCGTCGACCTGGTGACCGACGGCAAGGAGCACCCGCTCCGCACGCTCTTCGAGGACGAGCGGGGGACCTTCCTCGCGTTCGGGATCAGCTTCGTCGTGATCGCGAGCTTCTGGTCCGGGCACCACCGGGTGTTCGAGCACCTGCAGGACTACTCGTCGGCGATGCTCCGGATCAACTTCCTGTGGCTCGCGAGCATCGTGTTCATCCCCTTCACGACGCAGCTGCTCGCGGACCAGGGCACCGACACGGCACCGGTGAACGCGCTGTACATCGGGACCATGATCGTCACGACCGGGAGCCTGGCCCTGATCGAGGTCCTCGCGATCCGCGATCCCTCGCTCCAGAGGGCCGAGGCCCGCGGGCAGCTCGATGCCCGCGGGGCGCTCGTCGCGATCGGCCTGCTGCTCGTCGCGCTCGTGCTGAGCGTCGTCACGCCCGCCGTCGGGCTGTACTGGCTGTTCCTGCTCTTCCTCACCGGGCCGCTGACGCGGCTGTTCAGGCGGCGAGATCCTGCGGCAGGCGCGGGATCCCTGCGGGGAGACGCGGACCCGTCGGACGGGAGAGCCTGACGAGCCGGTGGGCGGCGCGCCGGCGTGGCGTCGTGCCACTCACTCTGTGCGTCCCGCTCCGGGCCGTCCACGACCAGGTCGGCGCCCTCGCAGGCCACGAGGACGACGTCCTCGCGCTCGTCCCGCGTGCCCGACGGCCGCCTGTCCGCGCGTCCGCGCCTCCCTCCGCCGTCAGAGCCGGACCTGCGACGTGCTGCGGCGCAGGTACCCCCAGGCAAGGACCGCGCACACGACGCCGTTGACGAACCCGGCGAGGACGTCGGTCAGCGAGTGCATACCGCGATACAGGCGTGCGAAGCCGACCGCGAACGGGACGAGCACCGCGAGGACCGTGAGCACGACCCGGAGCACCGGGTTCCGCACGCGTTGCGCGAGGAGCGCGAGCGTCAGGTAGAACGCGGTGGACGCGCCGGTGTGCCCGCTGGGGAAGCTCGAGGTGGGCGGGGCGTGGTCGAGCATGTCGACCTCGGGTCGTGTCCGGCCCACGACGAGCGACGACGTGAGGAATATCAGCGCCTGGAGCGACACCGCGAGGGCGGGCACCAGGGCGAACCACCACTGCCTGGTCCGCCACCAGACGAGGGCGACCGCGAGCACGCACGCCCCGATGATGAACTCGGTCATCCCGATCGCCGAGAGCATCTCGGTGAGCGTGTCGAGGAACGGGGTCCGCAGGTCGACGAGCGCCTGGTTGATCCCGGCCTCGCCCGGCAGGTTGCCGAGCGGACCCTTGATGAGGAAGCCCACGCCCACGATCGCGACCCACAGCGCAGCGCCGGGGAGGAAGGCCCGCAGGGCCAGGTCGCGGGCGACCTCGCGGCCGGTGGGCCGAGACGTGTCGATCTCGTAGCGGTGGACGAACGTGTGCACAGGGCCTCCAGAGGCGGTCGGCGCGCGACGACGGGGGATCGGCGCGCGGGGCGTCACCGGACATTACGTGCAGACCGGGCCGCTCGCGCGGGGGAGCGCCTGAGGCGGCCGACGCGGCGGCGGGTGGTGTGCAGCGTTCGTCGCCGAGCATGCGGTTGTGGTCGTCGAACGGCTGATCCGGGACGCCAACCGCATGCTCGTCCCACGCCAACCGCATGCTCGTCCCGCCGGCCGCTCCTGGGTAGGGTCGTCCGGTGCAGCCACCGAGGGAGGTCCTGGAGGAGTTCGGCGTCGTCGGCCCCGCACTGAGGCTTCCCGGTGGGCGTGGCGCCGCGTGGCGCGCCGACGACCTGGTGCTCAAGCCCCTCGACGTGCTCCCCACCGAGATCGACTGGCTCCGGCGGAAGGCGCCCGAGGTGCGCGCCGACCTCCGGCTGAGCCTGCCGAGGCCGAGCCGGACGGGCAGGCTCGTCGTCGACGGCTGGACGGCGTTCCCGGTCCTCCCGGGCGGGCACGTCGCAGGGCGGTGGGCCCAGATCGCCGACCTGGCGTGGCGCGTCGCGGAGGCGTTCGACGGCGTGGAGCGGCCTGGGTTCCTCGACGAGCGGACGCACGCCTGGGCTCGTGCGGACCGCCTCGCCTGGGGTGAGGGAGCGGTCGATGTGCCCGACGCCGGCCCGCACCTCCCCGCGCTCCTCGCCGCCCGGCAGTCGGTCGCCGAGCCGTCGACGATCGTCCACGGCGACCTCACGGGCAACGTGCTGTTCGCCGACGGCCTGCCGCCCGCCGTGATCGACCTGACGCTCTACTGGCGACCCGTCCGGTACTCGGTGGCGATCGTCGCGGTCGACGCGGTCTGCTTCGAGGGGGCACCGCTGTCTCTGCTCGAGACGATCGACCCGGCGGAGGGTTTCGCTCAGCACCTCGTGCGCGCACTGGTGTTCCGGATCGCGACGGACTGGTTCAACGAGCTGCCGCTCGACGCCCACGACGTGTACGTCGCGACGGTGGGGCGGGTGCTCGACCTGGCGGCGCGCGGGCGGTGAGACTGCCTCCCTCCAGAGGTGCGCGCAGCCGCGCGTGGTGCTCACCCGCCGAGCGAGCCAGGGCGAGGTCGCCGGAGGGTGGCGACGGCCCGGCGCGGGCCCTCTCGACGGGTGGCCCGAGCCGCCCTCGCGAGCCGGTACAGTTCCCGCCGGTGTCCCGTTCCCGGTCGTCGTCGACCGGACCCCGCGAACCTGGGGAGACGGGCTTTCCGCTTCGGCGAGGACGGCGGTGCAGGGGTGGTTGCTGGGCGGGTGGGTCGCGCACTGTGGATGGTCCGTGCCGGATCGGGGGGAGCGGTCGCGTGCGCACTCCTCCTCGGCACTCCGGGGATCGCGAGCGCAGACCCGGACGACGGGCTGTCGGAGACGTCCCGCACCCGGTACGTGGTCGACGGCGCGAGCCCGGTCCGTGTGACGGTCACGACGACGATCCGCAACGACCAGCCCGCCACCGGGCAGTACGTCTACTACTGGGACGAGTACGGGATCCCGGTCCCCGCGGGGGCGACCGACGTCTCGGCCATGAGCGGTGGCTCCGCTCTGGAGGTCGCGCTCGAGCCGACCGAGGACCCGGCGACGAGCGTGGCCCGGGTCTCGTTCCCGCCGCTGAGCTACGGGCGCGAGCGGCCCGTCGAGTGGGCCTACACGGTGCAGGGAGAGCCGGTCCGTTCAGAGGGGTACACGCGCGTGGGCCCCGGCTACGCCACGTTCGCGGTCAACGCCACGGGAGACCCGGGGCAGGTCGTGGTCGAGATCGTCGTGCCCACGTCGATGGACTTCGACAGCACGTGGGACGGATTCACGCCGATCCTCGACGGCGAGACCCGGACGCACCGCGCCACCGAGAGCACGGACGACTACGGGACCTGGGCGTTCGTCTCGCTGCGTGACCCCGACCAGGCGGCGACCACGACCATCGAGGTGGGCGCCGGCGAGCTCGTGCTGGAGAGCTTCCCCGACGACACGGAGTGGAGCGGCTTCGTCGCCGAGCAGGTCACCGCGGGCCTGCCGGTCCTCGAGCGCACGGTCGGCATGACGTGGCCCGGCAGCCTGGAGCGGATCCGCGAGGACGTGTCGCCCGGCGTGCTCGGGTACGCGTGGTTCGACCAGGCCGCGGGCGAGATCGTCATCCCCGAGGACCTCGACGCCGGGCTGCTGTTCCACGAGCTCTCGCACGCGTGGCTCAGCGGCGAGAGGTTCGAGGACCGGTGGGTGTACGAGGGGTTGGCCGAGGTGGTCGGTCAGGGCGTGGCCGCCGCGACCGGCGGCCCGGCGGAGCCCTTGCCGGCGCCCGCGCGCGACGCGGCGGACGCCCAGCCCCTCGTCACCTGGCAGGAGGTCGACGTCGACGACGGTGCGGACGCCGCCGAGGAGTACGCCTACGCGGCAGCGGGGACCGCGATGTCGGAGCTCGTCGGAGGGCTGGACGAGCAAGCCCTCGGGTCGCTCGTCGCGGCAGCGCACGCGGGAGAGAGCGCGTACGACGAGCCCGGCAGCCTCGACCACCCGGGCCGGACCGACGGGCGTCGCTTCCTCGACCTCGTCGAGGTGCGTGGCGGGGTGGCCGAGGCCGAGGCGACGTACCGGACGTGGGTCGCGGATGCCGCGGAGGCCGCCTTGCTCGACGCGCGGGCTCCGGCCCGCGAGGCGTACGTCGTCCTCGACGAGGCCGACGGTGCGTGGTCGCCGCCCGCCGGGCTGCGTGCTGCGATGACGGACTGGGCGTTCGAGGACGCCGAGGCGGCCCGCGCGGCGATCGGGGCCGACGCGTCGACGTCCGCAGGGCAGGTGCAGCGGGCAGCTCGTGCAGCGGGCCTGCCCGACCCGGCCGCCCTGCGGGACCAGTACGAGGGTGCGGACGACGCCGAGGAGTACGCGGCGCTCGCGACCGTGCTGCCGCGCGCCGCCGAGGCCGTGGGGGTCGTGGGCGACGCGGTCGCCGCCGCCTCGGGCGGCGGCCCGCTCGCGGGTCTCGGGCGACTGCTCCTCGGCGTGGACGGCTCCGTCGACGAGGCTCGGGCAGCGCTCGACGACGGTCGCCTGGACGACGCCGTGGGGGCCGCGGACGGCGCGTCGTCGCGCGCAGCCGTCGCCCCGTGGCTCGGGACCGGCGTCGTCGTGCTCGTGCTGGGTGCCCTCGGTGCTGGGCTCGCCGTCCTGCTGCGTCGGCGACGAGCTGCGGGGTCCGGCGTCGTGACCGCCGAGGTGGAGGCTCCCTCGGTCGGCGGCGGCGACGGGGCGGCCGGTGCCGACAGCGATGCTGATGCTGACCTCGACACCGATGCCGACTCGGTGCCGTGTGAGGAGACGCCGACGGCCGCGGTCGACCCGATCGCCCCAGCGGTCACGTCGTAGCCGACCCGGGAACCGGCGACGCGCTGCCGCTGGTATCGGCGTCCGCCCCCTCGGCGACCGCCGACCCTGTGTGCCCACCGTGCAGTCGGTGGACAATGGGTGCCAGCAGTGTTTCGCCAAGACGAGGAGTTTGCAGTGCCACAGGGAACAGTTCGATGGTTCGACGCCGACCGAGGGTTCGGCTTCATCGACCTCGGGAACGAGTCGGAGGACCTGTTCGTGCACGCATCCGAGATCGTCGGTGACGACGGACCGAAGCTGCTCCGGGAGGGGCAGGCCGTCGAGTTCGAGGTGGGCGAGGGAGACCGCGGCCCGCAGGCGCGCCGCGTCCGGATCACGGGCGACCACGCCGTCGACGCGCCCTTGGGCATGCTCGGCACCGTCACCTGGTACGAGCCTGCCAAGGGGTACGGCTTCGTCACCCCTGACAACGGTCGCGGCGAGATCTTCGTGCACAGCTCGGCCATCGTCGGTGGCGGTGTCATCTCGGAGGGGCAGCGGGTGGCGTTCCTCGTCGTCGACGGGGAGAAGGGGCCGCAGGCGGACCACCTGCTCCCGCTCGCGGCCGAGGCCGCGCGCCCCGCGTCGGACGGCGCGGACGGCACCGTGTCCTGGTACGACGAGGTCAAGGGCTTCGGGTTCGTCGCGCCCGACTCGGGTGGCGGCGACGTCTTCGTCCACGTCAGCGCGCTCGGCTCGGGACTGACCGAGCTCTCCGAGGGCGACCGCGTGACGTACGACGTGGTCGAGGGCGACAAGGGCCCCAACGCCCGCAACGTGCAGCTCGCGCGCGGCGCCGGCGGCGCTCGCGGAGCGGGGAACGCTCGGGGCGCGGACCGCGGCTTCGACCGCGGCCGCTCGGGCGGCTCCAACGGGCCCGTGCGTGGCGGCGAGGGCACCGTCGCGCGCTACGACGAGGAGCGCGGCTTCGGCTTCATCACCCCCGACGACGGCGGCCTCGACCTGTTCGTGCACGTGTCCGTCGTGCGCGGCGACGAGGTCCTCGAAGAGGGCGACCGCGTCCGGTACAAGGTGCGCCAGAGCGACCGCGGGCCGCAGGCGGACAGCGTCGAGCTGACCTGAGCGGAGACGAGACCTTCTGGAGGTCGCAAGAGTGACGACGGCCTCCGGGCCGTGTGGGGACGTCTGACGCTCTCCACCGCCCGGAGGCCTTTCGCGTCCCTGTGGGGTGCCGTCCCCGCCCGGGTGACCGATTCACCGTGAGCTCGCCCGGGAATACCCCACCCATCCCCAAGGTTGAGCCTAGTGGACTCAAGTTCTTACCACCGCCGCTTGCGCAGCGGTCCGGTCGGGCATAACTTGAGTGAGGACGACTCAACCGGCAGCCGGGTGGCGACACCCATCACCGGGCAGGGGAAGGTCCGGGCGAGCGCGCCACCACGCGCCGTCGGGCAGTGATCCGCCACGGGCTGCCGCTCGAACGACACACACGTAGCAGCACACAGCAACACAACGGAGGCACGAACATGGCACGAGCGGTCGGAATCGACCTGGGCACCACCAACTCGGTGGTTGCCGTCCTCGAGGGTGGGGAGCCCACCGTCATCGCGAACGCCGAGGGCGCTCGCACGACCCCGTCGGTCGTCGCGTTCTCGAAGACCGGCGAGGTCCTCGTCGGCGAGATCGCCAAGCGTCAGGCGGTCACCAACGTCGACCGCACCATCACGTCGGTCAAGCGCCACATGGGCACCGACTGGTCGGTCGAGATCGACGACAAGAAGTACAGCGCGCAGGAGATCTCCGCGCGCGTGCTCGGCAAGCTGAAGCGCGACGCCGAGGAGTACCTGGGCGAGCCCGTCACGGACGCGGTCATCACCGTCCCGGCGTACTTCAACGACGCCGAGCGTCAGGCGACCAAGGACGCCGGGCAGATCGCGGGCCTCAACGTCCTGCGCATCGTCAACGAGCCCACCGCCGCCGCTCTCGCCTACGGCCTGGAGAAGGGCAAGGAGGACGAGCTCATCCTCGTCTTCGACCTCGGTGGTGGAACGTTCGACGTCTCCCTCCTCGAGGTGGGCAAGGACGAGGACGACTTCTCGACCATCCAGGTCCGCGCGACCTCGGGCGACAACCGCCTCGGTGGCGACGACTGGGACAACCGCATCGTCGAGCACCTCATCCAGCAGGTGAAGAACAGCTCGGGCGTCGACCTGTCCAAGGACAAGATCGCGCTCCAGCGTCTGCGCGAGGCGGCCGAGCAGGCGAAGAAGGAGCTCTCGTCCGCGACGAGCACCAACATCTCCATGCAGTACCTCTCGATGAGCGAGAACGGCCCCATCCACCTGGACGAGAAGCTCACGCGCGCTCAGTTCCAGCAGATGACGCAGGACCTCATCGACCGGACCAAGGCACCGTTCCACGCCGTCATCCGTGACGCCGGCATCTCGGTCAGCGACATCGACCACATCGTGCTCGTGGGTGGTTCCACCCGCATGCCCGCCGTGACCGAGGTCGTCAAGGAGCTCACGGGCGGCAAGGAGCCCAACAAGAGCGTCAACCCGGACGAGGTCGTGGCCGTCGGTGCCGCGCTGCAGGCCGGTGTCATCAAGGGTGAGCGCAAGGACGTCCTCCTGATCGACGTCACCCCGCTGTCCCTGGGCATCGAGACCAAGGGTGGCGTGATGACCAAGCTCATCGAGCGCAACACGGCCATCCCGACCAAGCGCAGCGAGGTCTTCTCGACCGCCGAGGACAACCAGCCGTCGGTGCTGATCCAGGTCTTCCAGGGTGAGCGCGAGTTCGCCCGGGACAACAAGCCGCTGGGCACGTTCGAGCTCACGGGCATCGCCCCGGCCCCGCGTGGCCTGCCGCAGATCGAGGTCACGTTCGACATCGACGCGAACGGCATCGTCCACGTCGGCGCCAAGGACCGCGGCACCGGCAAGGAGCAGAAGATGACCATCACCGGTGGCTCCGCGCTGCCGAAGGAGGACATCGACCGCATGGTCAAGGAGGCCGAGGAGCACGCGGCCGAGGACAAGAAGCGTCGCGAGGAGGCGGAGAACCGCAACCAGGCAGAGGCGTTCGTGTACTCGACCGAGAAGCTCGTCGCGGAGAACAAGGAGAAGCTCCCCGCAGAGGTCGTCACCGAGGTCGAGGCCGACATCGCGTCGGTCAAGACGGCGCTCGAGGGCACCGACGCGGAGGCCGTGAAGTCGGCCCACGAGAAGCTCCTGGCCTCGAGCCAGAAGATCGGCGAGGCGCTCTACGCGGCCGCCGAGCAGGAGCAGGCTGCGGGCAACCAGGGCGCTGCTGACGCTGACGCCGCTGCGGCCGCCGGTGCGACCTCCGCACCCGACGAGGACATCGTCGACGCGGAGATCGTGGACGAGGACGACAAGAAGTGACCAGCGACGCCCAGGGCCCCGAGGAGCTCGGCTCCGAGGACCAGCCCTTCCACTTCACGGACAAGCGCAAGGTGACCCCGGAGGGGCAGCCCAAGGAGGCTGCCCCCGAGGGGGCCGCCGGAGTCTCGGCCGGGGACGACGCAGAGACGGACCCGCTCGCGGGTCTCGACTTCGAGCCCACCGGCGAGGCCGGGGACGACGCAGCGCTGCTGGCTGCGCAGTCCGAGGCGGCGGCCCACCTCGACGCTCTCCAGCGCGAGCGGGCCAGCTTCACCAACTACCGCAACCGGTCGCTGCGTGACCAGGAGGCCGCGCGCGTCAAGGGCGTCGAGGACGTCCTGGCCGCGCTCCTGCCGGTCCTCGACGACATCGACCGGGCCCGCCAGCACGGCGAGCTCGACGGTCCGTTCGTCGCGATCTCCGACAAGCTCGACGCGAGCCTCGCGAAGTTCGGCATCGAGCGGTACGGCGTCGTGGGCGAGGAGTTCGACCCGAACGTCCACGAGGCGCTCATGCACCAGGTGGACCCGGAGGCCACGTCGGCGACGGTCAACATGGTCATCGAGCCGGGCTACCGGATCGGCGAGAAGGTCGTGCGCGCCGCGCGCGTCTCGGTCGTCGGGCCGGAGTAGGACGGTCGCCCGGTCCTCCGGGGCCGGGCACCCACGCCCGGTGGATGCCCGACGACGGAGCGCACCTTCCACGCGAAGGTGACGCTCCGCCGTCGGGCAGGCCGGGCGGGCAGGTTCTCCGGGGCCCGCGGTACGACAGAACGACACGACGAGCGAACGACCGAACGAACATCAAGACTTCAGAGACGAGACGACCACCGGCCTACCGGCCGGTGACACCACGAGAGGAGGCGCCTTGACCGGTCAGGACTGGATCGAGAAGGACTTCTACGCCGCGCTGGGCGTCCCCAAGGATGCCGACGACGCCGCGATCAAGAAGGCGTACCGCAAGCTGGCCCGTACCTACCACCCCGACCAGAACCAGGGTGACGCGAAGGCCGAGGCGAAGTTCAAGGAGATCGGCGAGGCCTACGCGGTCCTGTCCGACCCCGAGCAGCGCCAGCAGTACGACGCGATCCGTGCCATGGCCGGCGGGGGCGCCCGCTTCTCCGCAGGGGCCGGCGGACCCGCCGGTGGGGCCGGCGGGTTCGAGGACATCTTCGGCGGCATGTTCGGTGGCGGCGGCAGTGGCGGGGGAGGCCGCGTGCGGTACTCCACGCAGACGGGCGGAGGCGGAGGCTTCGAGGACATCCTCGGGTCGATGTTCGGCGGCGGGGGAGCCCAGGCCGGGTTCCGCCCCAACGCGGTCCGGCCGCAGGACGGCGCCGACGTGCACTCGTCCGCGACGCTCGGGTTCCGGCCCGCGGTCGAGGGTGCGACCGTCACCGTCTCGACGGAAGGACGCACCGTCACGGCCCGCATCCCCGCCGGGGTGCGCGACGGCCAGAAGATCCGCCTGCGCGGCAAGGGGCGCCCGGGCGTGGCGGGCGGTGCACCCGGCGACCTGGTCATCACGGTGCACGTCACGCCGCACCCCGTGTTCGCGGTCGACGACAAGCACAACCTGCGGATCACGGTCCCGGTGACCTTCGCCGAGGCCGCGCTCGGCGCGACCATCGAGGTCCCGACGCTCGACGGCAAGCCCGTCAAGGTCAAGGTCCCCGCGGGCACGCCGTCCGGACGCACGCTGCGAGTCAAGGGCAAGGGCGTCAAGACCGCCAAGGCCACGGGCGACCTGCTCGTCACGATCCAGGTCGTCGTTCCGCAGAAGCTCTCGAAGGCGGCCAAGGAGGCGGTCGAGCAGCTCGCGGCCGCGACGGACGGCGAGAGCGACGTGCGCTCCGACCTGTTCGGGCGCGCGGCGGAGTAGCAGGACCCGCACCCGACGCGGCCCCCACGGGCCCCGTCGGGTGCCACCCCCCAGGGCAGAATGGTGAGAGGAGGACGCATGCTCAGGAGAGAGTCCGGAGCGGCGACGGCATCGACGCCGTTCAACGCGTACGACGACGCCCCCGTGCTCGCCATCTCGCAGGCGGCGGCGCTCGCCGGGATGCACCCGCAGACGCTGCGCCAGTACGACCGGCTGGGGCTCGTGACCCCGCGCCGCACCATGGGGCGGGGGCGCAGGTACTCCCAGCGCGATGTCGCGAAGCTCCTCGAGGTCCAGCGACTCTCGCAGGAGGAGGGCGTCAACCTCGCAGGAATCCGCCGCATCCTCGCGCTCGAGGAGCAGGTCGACCGGCTCGAGTCCCGGCTCGACGCGCTCGCGGCTCGGCTCGAGGGCGGGCGAGTGTTCGCCGCCGGGGTGAGCGGCGACGTGGTCATGGTCCCGCGCGGCCGACGGGTCCGGCGGGGCAGCGCGGAGGACGCCGGGCGATCACTCGCGGGGCAGAGCTCGGAGACCCGCGCGCTCGTCCTGTGGCGCCCCGGGCGCGGGGACTGAGGTCGCCGCGACCCACGTCGCGATCTGCGGACCGAGGGGCCACAGACGATTCCCGTCGCCTTTACGCACGGTGCACGTGACGTAAAAATGGCGGAATTCCACCAGAGTGAGTGAGGCCTTGCTTCCTATGCAAGGGGCGCGTCGAGGAATACCGTGAAGGAATTGCACGGTCGAACGCCCCTGTCCCTCGAGCAAGGAGAAGTCCCATGAGCAGCCTGATGGAGTTGCCCCAGGTCGTCGAGTGTTCGATCGACGGCTGTGGATACAACCACGAGCACGGCTGCCACGCCGGCGCCGTGACGATCGCCGCCCACGGTGGCGAGGCCGAGTGCGCCACGTTCATCCCGCTCACGGCCAAGGGTGGTCTCGAGAAGGTCATCGCACACGTCGGAGCGTGCCAGCGCGGGGAGTGTGCCCACAACGAGGCGCTCGAGTGCAACGCGTCGGCGATCCGCGTCGGGGCCGGCCCCCAGGGCGCTGACCACGCGGACTGCCTGACCTACGCTCCGCGCTGAGTCGGCTCGAGCCCTCGCGCGACGTCCCCTCACCGCGCGATCCCCCTCGACGCCCTGCTCGTCCCTCGCCGGACGACGGGGCGTCGAGGCGCGTCCGGGGGCGTGGCGACCTGTTCGCGGACCCGTCGAGAGGGTCGGGCTCAGCGTCCGAGCGCCTGGAGCAGGGCCGCGGCTCCCGCGTGAGCGGTCGGGAGCGGTTCGACCCAGACACGCGGAGGGCGCCGGAGTACCGCGGTCACGCCGTAGGAGAGCGCCGTGCGTTCGATCCGGTGCCGTAGCTCGGCGCGCAGCGGCTCGAGGTCCGCGCTGCGCTCGCACAGGGCGGCGTAGACGCCACCGCCGAGCGTCGCGACCGGATGGCCCGTGCCGAACGCCTCGCCGAAGATCTTGCCCATCGCTGCCGCGCGCGCGACCTTCTGCCAGCCGTCGATCCGGTCGACCGCGACGTCCACGAGCAGCAGGCAGTGGGTGCGGGACGCGGGGTGGCCGCTGCGCTCGCCCGCACCGTAGGTCTCGCGCAGCCGCTGCACGAGGTACTCGGGGGTGGCCAGGCCAGATCGAGGGTCGGTCGTGAGCGGGACCAGGAGACTCGGCTCGTTGCCACGAACCCATCCGGTGCTCAGGGCGCGCAGGGTGTCGAGCCCTGGTTGAGCGCCCCAGGCGCTGAACAGGCATGCGAGGTCGTCGATCGTCTCGCCCATGCTGATGCCGACGTGCCCTCGCGCCTCACCGAGCCGGTCGGCGGCAGGGGCCGTGGGGCGTCCGTCGGTCAGCGCCTCGGCCAGCGCCTCCGCGGCAGGGTGGTACCAGTCGCCGGGACGCAGCCAGACGGAGTCCATGCTCGCCGCCTGCCACTCGGCGAGCAGCGAGTCGACGGCTGGCTGGGGGTAGCCAGGTCGTAGGTCCATACCGATGAGACCCCTCAGACCGATACTCATGACGCGATACCGACCGAGCACTTTGGATTCATCCGCTCGGCCGTTCGGGCGGTTCGCGGGAATCGGCCGTCCCGAGGGTAGGACAAGTAGCGCATATCGTTCGTGAGACGTTGAAAACACTGGGCTTCGTGACGTCTACTATGAGCGGGAGGAGCCTCAGCTGCAGAGGCGCAGTCAGGGGCGAGAGAATGACCCAGGTCGAGACGTACGCGGACGGAGCGTCGACGAGCGACGCCGAGCTGATCACCGCCGTGCGCGGTGGCGACTACTCCGCGTTCGGTGCGCTCTACGAGCGGCACGCGGTTGCCGCCCGGACCGTGGCGCGCCAGTACGTCCACTCGTCCTCGGACGCGGACGACGTGGTCTCCGAGGCGTTCGCCAAGGTGCTCGGCATCCTGCAGACCGGCGGAGGGCCGGACGTCACCTTCCGCGCCTACCTCTTCACGGTCGTCCGACGCCTCTCGTACGACCTGGTGAACGGCGTCAGGCGGACCCAGCCGACCGACGACGTCGAGACCTTCGAGACCGCGTTCGGTCCCATGGCCTCGACCGAGGACCCGACGCTGCAGGGCTTCGAGCGGTCGATCGTCACCAAGGCCTACCAGGGCCTGCCGGAGCGGTGGCAGGCCGTCCTCTGGTACACCGAGGTCGAGGAGATGAACCCGGCGCAGATCGCGCCGCTGCTCGGGCTGTCGGCCAACGGAGTCTCCGCTCTCGCCTACCGCGCGCGTGAGGGGCTGCGTCAGGCCTACCTGCAGCAGCACCTGACGGGAGCGGCGAGCGAGGGGTGCGAGGTCGTGAACCCCCTGCTCGGCTCCTATGTCCGAGGTGGGCTCGCGAAGCGGGAGAACGCCAAGGTCGACGCGCACCTCGACGACTGTGGCGAGTGCCGGGGCCTCGTGCTCGAGCTCGGTGACGTCTCGCACGGTATGCGTGCGGTGATCGCGCCCCTGGTGCTCGGGGTCGCAGGACTCGGGCTGGTGGGGCACACGCTCCCGATCGTCGGTGGCGGCGCCGTCGCCGGGGGCGTGACCGGCGCCGGTACGGGGACTGGCGCCGGTACGGGGACTGGCGCTGGTACGGGGACTGGCGCCGGTACGGGCACCGGCGCCTCAGCGGGCGCCTCCGGGACGGCAGCAGGGACGTCCGGAGGTGCCGTGGCCGGTGGCAGCGGCGCCGTCGGGGCCGGGGGAGGAGCTGCGGCAACTGCCGGAGCAGCGGGCGGAACCGCCGCCGGCGGAGCGGGTGCGGCAGCCGCCGCCGGCGCGACCGGAGCCGTCGCTGCCGGATCGGGGGCAGCCGTGGCCGGCGCGACAGGCCTCGCAGCCTTCATCGCGGCATCGCCGTTGGTCGCCGCGGCGGTGGGCGTCGTGGCCATCGCGGCCGTGGGTGCAGGCGTCGTCGCGCTGAGCGGTGGCTTCTCGTCCGACACACCGCCCAGTGCGGGCGCGAGCCCCGACCCGTCGACCTCGCCCTCCGACACACCGTCCGGGACCCCCTCGACCGAGCCCCCGGTTCCGACCGGTGACCCCACGTCCCCCACCAACCTGGGGCCCCTCGAAGGGGAGGACGCCGGCTCGACACCTGGCGGTACCACGGGCGGAGGCGCGGACGGCGGCACAGGCGGCGACGCAGCGGGAAGCGCGGGAGGCGGTCAGGCCAGCCCAGGTGCCACGATCCCGACGACACCCCTCACCCCGGTGGACCCGGCGGACCCGGCGGACCCGGCGGACCCGGTCGCCCCTGCGCCGGCCTCGCTCGACCTGACGTTCGCGCCTCTCCAGCTGGCTCCCCGCGACCCGGAGGACCTGACGCTCACGGCGTCGAACACCGGCGGGACGTCAGCCCAGGAGGTCGTCGTCGACGTCACGCTCCCCGCCAACGTCTCGGTCGCGAGCTCCACGGTCGTTGCCGGTCGTGGTGTGGTGCCCGTCCTGAAGACCGCGGCGCTCCCGTGCGGCGCGGCCGTGCCGCAGGCGGACGGTACGTCGCTCGTGAACTGCTCGATCGGTGTGCTGGCGCCGGGAGCGACCAAGGAGCTCGTGGTCACGGTGCAGGCTTCCCGTGGTGGTACGTACAGCTTCGGCGGGACGGTCCGTGGCAAGGGCCTGGCTCCGGTGAAGAAGACCTACGCACCTTCGCCCGTGCAGGCCTACGGTGCCGAGGTTGACCTTGCGTCTCCCACCGTGGGAGACGTGCTCAACCCCGGCGCTTCGGCGGTGCGGCTCACGGCTCGCAACACCGGCGACGTCGACGCCCACGGTCTGACGTTCTCGGTGGGCAACCTCCCGTCCGGGAGCTCGGCCCGCGCGCTGACCCCTGGCTGGTCCTGCGCGCCGACCGGGTCGTCGGCGCGCTGCTCGGTGGCCGGCGCAGGTGGACTCCCGGCGCCGGACGCGAGCGCGAGTGCCGGTCCGGCCGTCGTGCTCGACGTGCAGCTGGTCGCCGACGGCGAGGCCGCGGCGTCGACGACCGGCCTGACGTTCGCGGCCTCGGCGAGCTCCGGCGGGCAGTCGGTCCAGGACTCCGCGAGCGCGACGCTCCGGGTCGGCTCCCCGTGGGCCGGTGCGGAAGACGCGATCCCCTCGGGGGCCGGCGCGATTCCCCAGTGTGTCGGCGTCGGCGCGAGCACGGCCTCGATCGCCCTCGCGGGCGTCACCAACACGACCGCGTACGACGACCTCCGGGTGCGTCTCGACGCCGTCGGTTCCGCATCGCCCATGGTCTCGCTGGCCCGCGGCACGGCGACCGACCTCCGACTGGACGACGGGTACCGCTTCCCCGAGGGCACGGCGACCTTGACGCTCGCGACCACGGTCGCAGGGGCCGAGTACACCCGGGAGGTCGAGGCCGGTGCCTTCGAGGCCCTCGACTGCTACCGGGTCCCGGACGGCGACTGGCTGGCCTCCGCGACGGTCGCCACGGAGAACGTGGGGGGCACCGTCCGCCTCACCGGTTCCGCGACCAACACGTCGACGACCCCGCTCGACGTGCGGATGCTGGCTCCGGAGGGGCTGGGGGACGTCGCGGACTCGGAGAAGGTGACGCTCGCGCCGGGGGCCACGGGCTCGTTCACGATCGACACGGGCAGGGCCCAGGTCGCGGCCGGGAAGGTCACGTTCCACCAGAGCCGCTGGGTCGAGGACGTGGGTCCGGGCGAGGAGGAACCTCCCAGCGACGGCAAGAAGTACACGCACACCACGACCGTTGAGCTCGCGAGAGCGGTGATTGCTCCGGTGGTGTCGCGGCCGTCGTTGGGTGAGTGCACGTTCGATCTGGCGACGCGGTCGTCGGTGTTCGACGTGGTGTTCGTGTTCGACAACTCGTCTTCGACGCTTCCGGTGGTGTTCGGGGTCGTGGGTCGGGACGAGCTGCGCACGGAGGTGGGTGCGGGCGAGAAGGTGAGCGTGACGGCGTCGGGCCTGGTGCGGGGGTTGGCTGCTCATGACGTGAGCGTGCTGACCGACGGGCGTTCGGCGGGGTCGTTCACGGTGCAGGGTGAGAGCTGTTATGTGCCGGCGTGGTCGCAGGAGTTCTCGGTGTCTGCGCAGAACGTGGGTGGTGCGGTGCGTCTGGTGGGTTCGTTGACGAACACGACGGCCGAGGCCATGGACGTGCGGATGCTGGCTCCGGAGGGGCTGGTGGACGTCGCGGACTCGGAGAAGGTGACGCTCGCGCCGGGTGCCACGGGCTCGTTCACGATCGACACGGGCAGGGCCCAGGTCGCGGCCGGCGAGGTCACCTTCCGCCAGCACAGGTGGGTCTCCGAGGTCGGAGCACCTGGCAAGGGATTCACGCAGAACCGGTCCGCGCCGTTCGGGGACGTGTCGATCGTCCCCGCGAGCCCGGCACCCGCCGTCGGCCAGTGCGTGTTCGACCCGGACACGCACTCGTCGTCGGTACCCGTGACGCTCACGTTCGACAACTCGGCCTCGACGCTCCCCGTGCCGTTCACGGTGACGGGCCGTGAGGACCTCGCCCGGACGGTGGCCGCTGGACGGACCGAGAAGGTCACGACGAGCGTCGGTCCCGCGGGCGCGACGTTCACGGTCCTGGCCGACGGGGCCCGGCTCGCGAGCCACACCGTGCCAGGCGTGAGCTGCTACGTGCCCGACTGGACGGTCAAGGCCTCGGCGAGCTCCGCGGTCGCCGACCGCACGGTCCACCTGACGGCTCGTCTGACCAACTTCTCGAACGAGTCCATGCAGGTCGCGATGGTCACCCCGTACGGCACCGCCGGTGCCCAGGTCGTCGAGCCCGGGGCCACGGCCACGTTCACGCAGGACACGGGCAAGAGCGAGGTCCCTGCGGGGAAGGTCGAGCTCCGGCAGTCGCGCACGGTCGACGGCAAGGAGTACACGAGCACCGCGACAGCCGGCTACGAGGCCGCACGCTACGTCCCCGTCGTCGTCGCCCCTGCGGTGGGCGCGCCTACCGTCGGCGCGTGCTGGTTCGAGGACAACGAGCAGCGCTCGTACCAGCCCGTCACCTTCGTGTACGACAACACGGCCTCGACCCAGGCGGTGACGTTCCACATCGAGGGGTCGGCCGCGGTCGTCCGTGACTCGACCCGTACGGTGCAGCCCGGGACGAGCATCCAGGTCAAGGCCCCCAACGCGGGCGAGGCCGGTGCGACGTACCGCGTCGTGACCGACACGGGCACGTCGTGGACCTTCCTGGTCGCCGGGAAGACGTGCCTGCCCGCCTGGCAGTACGGACAGTTCTACGCCAAGGGTGACCGCGTCGTGAGCCATGGCACGAACTACGTCGCGACGGTCTCCCACCTCTCGCTCTTCACGCCGCACACCTTCCTGGGGAGTGCGACGTGGGACGCGGAGTAGCCCTTCAGGCGCGCGGTCTCGCCGCCTGCGGCTCACCGGCCGCAGGGACGGCGAGCGGCGCCAGGTGGTAGGACGCCAGGTCGGTCGCGGCCGTGGGTGCACGTCCGTCGCCGAACGGTGAACCACCGAGCGCCTCGCGCCCGTGCGGGGTCAGCCACCCGGACAGGTCGGGGCCGTCAGGCACGATCCCGCTCGGGTTGAGCTGCGTGTGCACGCGGTAGTAGTGGTGCTTGATGTGGTCGAAGTTCACGGTGTCGCCGAACCCTGGCGTCTGGAACAGGTCGCGCACGTACGCCCACAGGACGCGGTCCTCGGTGATCTTGTTGCGGTTGGTCTTGAAGTGCCCGTGGTAGACCGCGTCGAAGCGCACGAGCGTCGTGAAGAGCCGCACGTCGGCTTCGGTGATGTGGTCGCCCACCAGGTAGCGGCGCTCCGACAAGCGGTCCGACAACCAGTCGAGCCGCTCGAAGAGGATCCCGAACGCCGTGTCGTACTTCTCCTGCGAGTCCGCGAACCCAGCCCGGTAGACCCCGTTGTTGACGTCGACGTACACCTTCTCGGCGACGTCGTCGATCTCGTCGCGCCACGCCTCGGGGTACAGGTCAGGGGCGCCGGGCCGGTGGTACGCGGTCCACTCGGTCGACAGGTCGAGCGTGATCTGCGGGTAGTCGTTCGTGACGAGCAGACGCGACGGGACGTCGACGATCGCCGGGACGCTCACCCCGCCGTCGTCCTCGGGGTCGCGCGCGAGGTAGTGCTCGGCGAGGAAGCGCGAGCCGAGCCCGGGGTCGACGCCGTCGCGGTCGAGCGTGAAGCGCCACGACCGGGAGTCCTGGATCGGGTCGACGATCCCCAACGAGATCGCGCCCTCGAGCCCCAGCAGGCGCCGCACGATGATCGACCGGTGCGCCCACGGGCACGCCAGGCTCGCGACGAGCTGGTAGCGGCCGGGCTCGACCGGCCACCGCCCCTGGTCGTCGCCCTGCCCGCCGGGCTGCGAGGTGCTGCTCGCCGCGATCCGGTCGGTGAAGTGCGGGCCACGGCGCTTCCAGCCGCGCGGGACGGGGTTCGATCCGGTCGAGTCGCTCATGCTCCGAACCTACGTCGGCAGCCGGGCGGGTGCAGCGATCCGGGTCACGGGGCGGGTGTGACGTCCGTCCGGACCGGGCGCAGTCGGGACCCGACCACCCGGGAGGTGCCGTCGTCGTGCGCCTCGACGAGGACCGTGACCGACTGCGAGACCGTCCACCCCGACAAGCGGGTCCCGGCGGGGATCGTGCCGATCGTTCCGGTTGTGGGCGTCGGAGCCGTCCACCCTCCCGTGAGCGCGACGCTCTGCGTGCACTCGACCGACGCCATCGCGAAGATCCCCCGGGCGGACGAGGCCCAGGCGGGGACGGGGTCCTCGAGCGTGCACACGCGCTGCTCGGTCCCGGCGTCGGGGGTGAGGCCGGGCAGGGGGAAGCCCTGGGTGTGTGCGGTCGCGAGCTGGTCGGCGTCGGTCACGTCGAGCGTGGGGGCCGCCTGCCCGGTGCTCGCGTAGGCGAGCACGTCCTCGAGTGCGAGGTCTCCGCGGGCGCGGGCGTCGTCGTCGGGCACGACGGCGGAGCCGCCCACGAGCGCGGGCTGCGGCAGGGCCACGGCCGGGTCGGTCGTCAGGCGGTAGGTCAGGAGCCAGGGGGCGCCCTCGCCCGTGCGCGTGAAGAACGTCGACTCGACGTACTCGCCCGTGCTGGCGCCCACCGCTGCGTCGCCCGGCGCGCTCGAGCGAGTAGAACCAGTCCGCGGTTCCCTGCTCCGGGGCGGCGAGAGTACCCGCGGCCGAGGTGTAGGGCGCGACGGGAGCAGCGCCCTGCGCGGTCTGCGCGGCGTAGGCGAACGTCGAGGCGCGCAGGCTCGGTCCCGTCTCGAGGAGCGCGAGGGCGGCCGCGTCCCGGGCCGCGTTCGCGGCGTTCCGTGCGGAGGTGAGGCCCGCGAAGAGCGCGTCGGCCTCGGCGCGGGTCGTGACGGGTTGACGCACGGGGGCCGAGGGCGCAGCCGGTGCCGCGGTGGCTCCGGTGCACCCCGCCAGGAGCGCGAGCACGACGCCCGCGCCGAGGAGGCCGACGGAGCGTCGGGCGGGCGGTGGGAGCACGGGCACGGCGGAGACGACCTCGCGGGGACGGAACGGATGAACCGGTCCATCCAACCCTGGCCGAGCGCCCCGACCAAACCGGCCCGTGACCTCCGGGTGGCTCCGCGCGCAGGAGCCGTGCTGCCGGGTCGCGCCGATCCCCCCACGGAATCACGTGCGCCCGACCCGGCAGCACCAGTCCTCAGGCGGCGTCCCCCGAGCCGCTGAGGACGACGTGGGTCTGCGGGTCGAACCGGTAGCCGAGCCCGCGGACGGTCGTGATGACGTGCTGGAGGCCGAGCTTCTCGCGCAGCCGTCGGACGTGGACGTCGATCGTGCGGCTGCCGTCGCGCACCGCATCGGCTCCCCAGACCGTCGACAGGAGCTCCTCGCGGGTCACGACGCGGTGCGCCGAGCGGTAGAGGTGCGACAGGAGCTCGAACTCCTTGTACGTGAGGCGCTGGACCGAGCCGTCGACCGTGACCCGCCGACCGACGGGGTCGATCACCACACGCGGGAACGGTGAGAGCGCCGCGAGGCGGTCGCGGAACGCGTTGACGTCGCCGAGCGGCGCCAGGTCCGGGGCCGGGGTGGGGATCTCGGCGCGGCGGGCCGCGCTGCGCCCGCGTACCTTGCGCCGGCCGTGGTCGACGAGCGGCTCGTGCGAGTCGGTCGCGGGCTCGGAGAGGGTCAGGGCCGTGTAGGTCTCGGCGGCCGGCAGCCATTCACGGGCGAGCTCGCCGAGGGCCTCGGCGAGCTCGACGAGCTCGGCCTGCGGGTGCTCGCCCGACGCCGCGTCGACCCCGACGTACAGGACGAACCCGGGGTGGTTGCGACGGTGTGCTGCGTGGGGCTGGGCGGACTTCTGGGTCAGCGTGGTCATGCGAGGCTCCAGGGGTCTTCCCGCTCGACGGCGGGGAGCCGGAGCGGCGCCGACGAGGGTCGGCAGGGTTGTCAGAGGGCTGAGCGAGTCAGGCCGGACAACAGACGCAGGAGGACATGCTGACGCTCGGGCGCCGGGTGGCGCCGCGGAAGCTCAGCGAGGGGATCACCAGGTGAGCATGGCAGCGACGTCGGGGGTCGCCAAGGGGGAGAGCCGAGAATCTCACAAGGTGAGACGCAAAAATGGGACGGACGTGACGTCGTCGGGCACCGCGGCGCAGGACGGGGCCACCGGGTCCTCCGGCGGCCCCGCTCCGTGGGTACGGACGGTTCGGTCAGACGACCCCGTACAGGCGGTCGCCCGCGTCACCCAGGCCGGGCACGATGTACGCCTTCTCGTCGAGACGCTCGTCCACCGCGGCCACGACGAGCTGGACGTCGACACGGTCGCCGATCGCCTTCTCGAGGACCTCGATGCCCTCCGGGGCCGCGAGCAGGCACACTGCCGTCACGTCGCGGGCGCCGCGCTCGAACACGTAGTCGATCGCCGCGACGAGCGTCCCGCCGGTCGCGAGCATGGGGTCGAGCAGGAACACGTGGCGACCCGTCAGGTCGTCCGGGAGGCGGTTGGCGTACGTGACGGCCTCGAGCGTCTCCTCGTCGCGCTGCATCCCCAGGAAGCCCACCTCCGCGGTGGGCAGCAGGCGGGTCATGCCCTCGAGCATCCCCAGGCCGGCGCGCAGGATGGGGACGACGAGCGGGCGGGGCTCGGCGATGCGGACCCCGACCGTCGTGGTGACCGGGGTCTGGACCTCGTGGGGCTCGACCCGGACGTCCCGCGTCGCCTCGTAGGCCAGCAGGGTCACGAGCTCGTCCACCAGGAGGCGGAAGGTCGGGGAGGCGGTGTCCTTGTTGCGAAGGACGGTGAGCTTGTGGGCGACCAGCGGGTGGTCGGCGACGTGCAGGCGCATGGTTCGAGGGTACCGCCCGGTAGCCTCGGGAGCATGGTCCCCGACGACGTCGCCCCCACCGCAGAGCCCGGCCCGGGAACGCCCGGCCCCGCGGGGCTCGACCTCCCCTGGGCGACCGGCACGTTCCCGCCCGACACGGTCGCGGCCCGCCGTGCCGTCTGGGACGAGCTCATGGGGCTCGCGCTGCACGAGGCGACCCACGCCCTCGCGTCGGGCGACGTGCCCATCGGGGCGCTCGTCGTCGGGCCCGACGGGCGTCTGCTCGGCCTCGGCCGCAACCGGCGCGAGGAGATCGGCGACCCCACGGCCCACGCCGAGGTGCTCGCGCTGCGCCAGGCCGCCGCGACGCTCGGCTCGTGGCGCCTCGAGGGGTGCACCCTCGTCGTGACGCTCGAGCCGTGCGCCATGTGCGCCGGGGCCACGACGCTCGCGCGGGTCGAGCGCCTCGTGCTGGGCGCGTGGGACCCCAAGGCGGGCGCGTGCGGCTCGGTGTGGGACATCGTGCGCGACCGCCGGAACCCCCACCGCGTCGAGGTGGTCGGCGGCATCCGCGACGTCGAGTGCGGCGACCTCATCCGGGAGTTCTTCGAGACGCAGCGCTGACGGTCCGGCGCCGCCGAGGCGTCGTCCTGACGGTCCCAGCTGCTGAACGGGGCCCGCGCGCCCCGCGAGCTTGCGCGATGCTGCCCGGGAGCCGCGAGGACCTCGCGGCTCGGCGTGCGGACGTCCGGGCGTCGAGGGGGACCGGTCCTGCGGGGGCGTCGGTGACGACGAGGCGGTCGGTCGGAGACAGGGGGATGTCCATGAGTCTGCACGCTGGCTTCCGGCGGGCGTGGCGCTCGTCGCGGTGCTGGCCGGAGGGCCGGTCGCCGCAGCGTCGACGTCAGATCCTCCGGACGAGGAGCTCGATCTCACGCAGGGCGTGGTGCTCGTCGACGGCGTCGAGGTCCCGATGCGCGGCACCTTCGCGTATCCGTCCTTCGGCCTGGGGAGCGACCCCGTGATCCGGGGGATCGTGCACGGCGTCCACCGCCTGGAGGGCGCGACGGTGCTCTACTACTCGCTCACCGAGCCGACGAAGGGCATCGGGAGCGGAGGGACGAACGCCTTCCCGAGCGACCTCCAGGAGCCCGGGGCTCTACGGCTACAACATGGCCTCGGCGGTCGAGCTGCTGGACGTCGTCGGTCTGCAGGGATATCGACCGCTCGCCGTCGACGGACGAGCCCTCACGTCGGCGACGGCAGATCTTCAGGCCGAGCCGGGCGAGCTCGCGGTGGCCTTCGCGCTGTTCCCCGAGCTGCCGGACGGTGCGACGACCGTCGACGTCCGGATCGGACGGGACGTCGTCGCGGAGGTCCCGGTCGGTGACGGGGCTTTGACTCCGGTCGTCGAGGAGCCGGCCGTGCTGCTGGGCCAAGGATGGCCGGAGCTGCCGTCGAGCGACCGGATCGCGGCGGCGGGTACCGAAGGGACGGTCTTCGGGCTCTCGCAGCGGACGGCCGACGCGGGACAGGTCGCTCGGACGGAGGAGATGGTCGAGCAGGTCGCGGTGACGCTGGATGCCGACGTCGTGTTCGACAAGGCGTCTGCGGTGCTGTCCGCGGGCGCGCAGTCGACGCTCGCCGACGTCGCGGCCGACGTCGCGGCCCGCGGGACCGGCGAGGTGGTCGTCACCGGGCACACCGACTCCGACGGCAGCGACACGGACAACCAGACGCTCTCCGAGCAGCGCGCGGCGTCGGTCCTGGCGGCGCTCGAGCCGGCCGTCGGGGACGAGGTCACGCTCGCAGCCGTGGGGAAGGGCGAGTCCGAGCCCGTGGCGAGCAACTCCTCGGACGAGGGGCAGCAGGCGAATCGTCGGGTCACGGTCGTCTACTCGGTGCAGGAGGGGAAGCGATGAACGGCACGAGGACCAGGGGAGCGTGGGGTGGCCTGGTGGTCGCCCTGATGCTGCTGTGCGGGTGCTCGGACGGCCCCGCGACCCCCGACGCGTCGGGGAACCCCTCCGACACGACTGCCGAGGAGCCGGGCTCCCCGCCGCGGGTCTCGGCGCAGGACATCGCTCAGGCGTTGACAGCGGCCGAGGACGTCCCTGCGCTGGGCACGGCCCGTGGAGACGTCTCCTTGGGTGGTGGCCGGACCGGATCCGTCGTCGTGGAGGTTCGTTCCGTCGATGCCTCTCCCGACAGGACCGTCGTGCGGTTCTCGCTCGCCGCGGGAGACGGTGGGGAGATCAGCCTCCACCCGTCCTCGTTGTCGGGCAGGCGATGGAGCTTCGACTACCTCGAGGGCTTCGCGATCGTCGACCCGGAGACCCAGCAGCGACTCTCGAGCTTTCGGGAGTCGGGCCGCGAGGCGGGCGAGAGCGCCTTGCAGACCTGCTCCCTGAAGCCGAAGTCGCTCAGCTGTCGAGGAGTTCCCGCAGACCTGCATCCTCCCCGCGCTCGATCCGGCGACCGAGTCGGTGACGATCGAGGTTCCCCACCTGCCCGCGATCGAGGACGTGCCGGTCACCCGGCACCAGGAAGAGGAGTGAGTCACCAGGTCAGAGCCTGTCCGCGAGCTCCTCGAGGGTCTCGGACACCCCGGCCTCGAGCTTGATCGTGGCGAGCGGGTCGCCCCGGGTCGCGCCGCGGTTGACGATCACGACGGGCTTGTCGGTCTTCACGGCGTGCTTGACGAACCGCAGCCCGCTCATGACGGTCAGCGACGAGCCCGCGACGAGCAGCGCGTCGGCGGCGTCGACCATGGCGTAGGCCCGCTCGACCCGCTCGCGCGGCACGTTCTCACCGAAGTACACGATCTCCGGCTTGAGCATGCCGCCGCAGAACTCGCAGGCCGCGGGCACGAAGTGGGCGGTCGACTCGATGACCGCGTCTGCGTCGGGGGCGGTCTCGACGTCCTCGAGGTCGCCGATGCTCTCGAGGAAGTGGGGGTTGAGCTCGGTGAGGCGTTCGGCCAGGTGCTCGCGCGAGACGACGCGCGAGCACGACAGGCAGATCACGCGGTCGTAGCGCCCGTGCAGATCGATCACGTTGCGCGAGCCCGCGTCCTCGTGGAGCAGGTCGACGTTCTGCGTGATGATCCCTTCGAGGATGCCGCGCTCCTCGAGCCGGACGAGGGCCTTGTGCCCGCCGTTGGGGTGCGTGCGGTGCACCCGCTGCCAGCCGACGTGGTTCCGGGCCCAGTAGTGACGACGGAACGCCTCGTCCCCGACGAACTGCTGGTAGGTCATGGGGTTGCGCGGGGGAGAGTCGGGGCCGCGGTAGTCGGGGATGCCCGAGTCGGTCGAGATGCCCGCGCCGGTCAGGGCGGTCAGCCGCTTGCCGCGCAGGAGGTGCAGGACGTCGTCGGTCGTCGGGGTCGTGTCAGGGGTCTCCGATAGCACCGTTCGAGCGTACGACGTGCGCCCGGAGACCGGGTGAATCTCCCGGACGGGCCTCGGTGGCGAGGAGTGTCAAACACCTGTTCATAGGGCAAAAGGGACATCGACGGGACCGGTAAGAAACTTATTGGTTAAGGGTCTTGGCAAAGGTTCTCAGCGCGGCTAATGTGCGAGGCGTCCGAACAAAGTTCCGGGCGTGCCCGGAGGAGAGCAACGAGGCCCTTCATGCAAGACACACCCACGCGCCGGCTCGCGCCGGTGGCGATCGCCGCAGCAGCGGTGCTCGCGGCATCCGTCCTGGTGGCCCCCGCTGCCCAGGCGGTCGCGCCCCAGTCCGTCGCTTCTGCCAAGCCCGCTGCGACGTCCGCAGGCCCCGACGACATCAACGGCTACCGCAGCGTCGGCTACCTCATGGCCGACAGCCCCGTCACGCGCGACTTCCACGTCGCGAACCTCGTGTCCTCGGGCGCGATCAAGGACCTGACCCACCTCAACTACGCGTTCGGCAACGTCACGACCGACCTCGTGTGCGACATCACGCAGGAGCCCGGCGAGGGCGACGCGCAGAACGACTTCCTGCGGCTCGTCCCCGCCAAGAACTCCGTCGACGGCAAGGCCGACAAGCCCGGCCAGGCGCTCGCGGGCAACTTCAACCAGCTCCGCAAGCTCAAGGCGGTCAGCCCGGACACCAAGATCCTCGTGTCGCTGGGCGGCTGGACCTGGTCGGACAACTTCTCCGAGGCGGCCTCGACGGCCGAGGGGCGCACCAGGCTCGTGAACTCGTGCCTCGACATCTACATCAAGGGCAACCTGCCCCAGATCGGTGACAAGGGCGGCCCGGGCGCCGCGGCCGGCATCTTCGACGGCATCGACATCGACTGGGAGTGGCCCGTCACGGGCGGCGAGACCGCGAACGCGCGCCCCGAGGACAAGGAGAACTTCCTGCTCCTCATGGAGGAGTTCCGCTCGTCGCTCGACGCGCTGGGCGAGCAGGACGGCGAGGACTACCTGCTCACGGCGTTCGCGCCGGCCGGCGGCTGGAACGCGGGCCAGGGCGGCTGGCTCGACAAGCGCTTCTTCGCCTCGGTCGACTTCCTCAACGTCCAGGGCTACGACTTCCACGGCGGCTGGGTCCCGAACAAGACCGGGCACCAGGGCAACCTGCACCCCGACGGCACCGAGAACTGGGGCCTGGGCCTCGACGGTGCCATGGGCATGTACGTGAACGCCGGGGCGGACCCCCAGCAGCTCAACGCGGGTCTCGCGGCGTACGGCCACGGCTGGTACGGCGTCGAGGACGGCAGCGCGGGCTGGAAGCCGGCCGAGGGCTACGTCGGCACCAAGACGTACGCCGAGCTGCGCACGTTCGGCAAGGCGTTCTTCGACCCGACGATCGGTGCCTCGTGGCGCTACGACGGCGACCAGTGGTGGAGCTTCGACGACCCGGCCTCGGTCAACGCGAAGGCCGAGTGGCTCGCGGTCGAGGGTTACGGCGGGGCCATGTGGTGGGACCTGAGCGGTGACTACAAGAACGAGCTCGGTGGGACGCTCGGCTCGACCCTGCGGGTCTCGACGCCCGGACCCGGGGTCGACGCGCAGTGCGCCGCGCCGTGGTTCGCGCTCGGGCGTCTACACCTCGGGTGACGTGGTCTCGCACGACGGCGCCGAGTACAAGGCCAAGTGGTGGACCCGCGGCACGGCTCCGGCCGCGACCTCGGGCAGCCCGTGGCAGAAGATCGGCCCGTGCGGCACGGCCCCCGTGGTCGAGGTCGTCACAGTGCGCGCCGGCGTTCTCGCTCGAGGCGACCTACACGGGCGGCGCCGTCGTCTCCCGTGCGGGCGTCAACCACACCGCCCAGTGGTGGACCCGTGGCGAGGTGCCCGGGAGCAACGTCTGGGGTGCGTGGGACGCGGGTCAGCCCTGCTCGGCATGACCTGCGTGACGGCGGTCTGACCGCCGTGCTGCACCGCGGCACCGTGTCGTGGGCCGTTCCGTGACACGGGAGAGGGGTGCCGCACCTTCGGGTGCGGCACCCCTCTCGTGTCCTGTCGGTCCGGTGACCGGCCGTCCCGTGCCTACGGCTCACGGCCGCGCACGCCCGACGGCGTCACGTACCGCTCGTCGTCGCCTCGCCCGTGGTGTCGGTCGAGCCGGTGGTGCCGTCGTCCGGCACCGGGTCGGCGGCCTCCGCCACCCATGCCTCCCGTGCCGCCGCCGCGAACTCGCCCGCGGTGGCCGTCGCGACCTGCGTGGCACCGTCAGTGCTCCCGTCGGACGAGAGGCCCGTCGCGTCGGGCGAGCCGAGCGAGCCGCCCGTCTGGAAGACGTACGTCGCGCCCGTCGTGATCTCCGGCGAGGAGTAGACGATGTTCTCGGTGTCCTTGGTGACCTCGTACGACACGAGGGTCGTGCCGTCATCGGACAGGACGTGGACCACGGTCCCGGCCGTGGCCGCCTGGTCGAGGTTCGCCGCGACCCAGCCCTGCGACGAGTCGGTGTCCGGGGCGACCGCCATGCCCGAGCTGCCCGCCGCGAGCAGCGTGCCGCCCGAGATCGTGAACGCCCCGGCGGTGTCGAGCGCGCCGTTGCCGGCGTTCGTCGGGCCCTGGACGACCGTCGTACCGCCCGTGATCTCGATCGTCCCGTTGCTGTCCAGGCCGTCTCCACCTGCGTCGACCACGAGGGTCCCGCCCGTGATCTTGAGCCAGTAGTCACCGGTGTCGGCGCTCTCGCCACCGGGGCCAGCGCCCCGGCCACCTGCCTGCCCGCCGGGGGCCGCGCCGTCGGGCATCTCGCCGTCGGGCATCGCGGGAGGCTCGCCCGCCGTGCCGTCGCCCGGCGCGGCTCCGTCGGGGCGTGCCGGCATCTCTCCGTCGGCCGGGGGAGTGAGGTCGTCGGGCATCTCACCGTCGCCCGTTGGTCCGCCCTGCGGTGCGGCGCCCTCCTGCGTGGTGCCCGTGGTGTCCGACGTGGCGCTCGTCCCGCCCGCGGCGTTCACCCCGTCGTCGGACGACGTGATGTCGACGTCACCGCCCGCGAGCGTGATGGTCGCCCCTTCGAGGCCCTCGACCGACTCGGTGACCGTGAGGGTGCCGTCCGAGACCGTGAGGTCGCCGTCGGCGTGGACGCCGTCGTCGCCCGAGGCGAGCGTGATCTCGCCGCCCGAGACCGACACCGCGCCGTTCGAGTGCAGGCCGTCGTCCGCGGCGTCGACGCTCACGTCAGCGCTGCCGCCGACCACGACGCCCACGTCGCCCTTGATGCCCTTGGCCGACGCGTCCTCGGCCACCTCGGCGCCCGCGCCCCCGGCCGCGGCGATCGTCACGGTCGCGTCGGCGACGATCGCGTCGGTCTCGGCCTGGATGCCGTCGTCACCCGACGTGATGTCGACCGTCCCGCCGAGCACCGCGACGTAGCCCATGGTCTCGTCGTCGGCGTTCGTGGACTTGAGGCCGTCGGCCGCCGCCGTGACGGTGATCGACGCGTCGTCGGTGACGATCAGGTAGTCCTTGCCGCGGATGCCGTCGTCGGCAGCGTCGACCGTGAGGGTGCCGCCCGCGATCACCAGTCCGTCCTTGCTCACGATCCCGTCGGTCGAGGCGCTGACCACGTCGAGCGACCCCGTGCCGCCGATCGTCAGGTCTGCGGTGGAGAACAGGGCGCCGTCGGGCTCGTCGGTGCTGCCGTCCTCCTCCGCGTCGGCGGCCGCGCCCGTGGCCTCGAGGTGGTTGGTCGAGCCCTCGGCCAGAACGACGACGGCGCTCGCCGCGTCGTCCACGACCAGGGCCGCGGTCGTCGAGCTCGTGACGCTCGCATCGTCGAGCACGAGGCGCACCACGCCGTCGCCCGACGAGGCCACGACGACCTGTCCGTCGGTCAGCTCGCCCGTGAGGCGGTATGTGCCGGCCTGGGTGATCGTGACGGTCGAGCCGTCCACGGTCACGCCGTCGCCGTCGGCCTGGGCCGAGTCGCCCTCGAGGGTGATCGCGACCTCCTCGGACTCGTCCCACGTGAGGTCTTCGTCGTCGGCTCCCGCGGCGTGCGGCTCGGCGTTCGCGGCCATGGCCTCCTCGGGCGTCAGGCCTGCGACGTCGGCAGAGGCCGTGGAGGCGGACGCGGCGTCGCTCGTGGTGGCGCTCGTGCTCTCGTCGGTGTCAGCCGTGCAACCGACGAGCGCGGCGGCGGTGAGCGTTGCGGTCAGGACCGCGGTGGTGACGGTGGTCGGTCTGCGAAGTCGCATCAGGTGCTCCTGTCGTGAGAGGTGGTCAGGGAGGGCTCGACGTAGCGGCGGATGACCCGCCGCCACGGGGTGGCCGGCAGGTCCGGACGGAGGACCGCCAGACCCGTGCCGTACTTGGAGATGCGCTGCGGCCGGTGGCCGCTGCGCCAGAGGAGGTGGTCGAGGCACGACGGCGTCGACCCGGTCTTGGTCTCCACGACCACGAGGTCGGGGACCGCCGCGGTGCGACCCGCGGGCGTGCCCTCGTCGAGCAGCCACGTGAGGTCGCTGTCGAGCGTCGCGCGGGCGGCAGGTGCGCCCTGTCCGCCCGGTGCGCGCGGCGCCCTGCCGGGGAGGAAGAGCGTGGTGCGCCGGTACCGCGTGACGAGTCCCGCCGCGAGCGGCAGGTCCGCCGCTGCGGGGATCGCGGCGCCGTCGAGCGTCGCGGCCACGAAGCGGCGACCGTCGCCGAGCGCGCACCGTGCGTCGGGCTCGTGCTCGACGCGCTCCTTGACGGTCGACCCGCGGGCCGCGCGCGTCTTGACCTCGAGCCACGCCTCGCCCGAGTCCAGGTAGGTCCGGGTGCGGACCTTGAACCGGCGGCGGCGCCGGTGGGCTGCCAGGTGGTAGCTGCGTGAGATCCGGGGTGTCGAAGTAGACCGACTCGTACGCGAAGTCGCGCCGTCCGTCGATGTCGAGGACCCGCACGCCCGGCTCTCTCTCGACCAGGTCGGCGAGCACCGCGCGCGCCTCGGCCCGGTGCAGGACGTACTTACGGTCGACCCGGGTCTGGAGCGAGGCCGACTCGACGAGCTCGTCGAGCGAGATGGGGGCGAACCCCGCCTGCGGTGCGGCGAGGGTGTCGGGTGTGGCGCCGTCGGGCAGGAGCGTGGTCATGCCGACACCTCCCCGGCGCTCGCGGCACCCGGGAGGGCAGCCGTGGACGGTGCGCCGGCGCCGCTCGCGATGACGCCGCCGCCTCGTGCGACCTCGTAGCGGACGTCGACCAGGGTCGTGTCGTTGACCAGGTCGAGCCGCTGGACCGAGGCCGAGTGGACCCGCGCGCCCAGGAGCTGCTCGAGGTAGGCGACGAGGCCGACCTCGTCGGGGAAGGCGCGGTCGAGCATGATGACCTGGCTGCGGTGGCGGCGCAGGAGGCGCGGGTGGTCCGCGACCGCCATGACCACCAGGATCAGGGCGCTCCCGGCGACGCCGAGCCAGCCGGCGGTCGCGCCGAGACCGCCCAGGAGTCCCAGGGCGAGGGCGGCGAAGTAGTAGGCGACCTCGTGCTGCGAGAGCTCGGTCGAGCGCAGCCGGATGATCGACAGGACACCGAAGAGGCCGAGCCCCAGGCCCGCGCCGACCGTGCTGCTCGCGAGCGTCGCCGCGACCGCCAGGACTCCCACGTTGACGCCCAGGTAGGCGACGACCAGGTCGCGCCGCCGGTGACGCGGGAAGTAGAGGCCGAACGTCAGGACGAGCACGGCGACCAGGTCGACGAGGTACAGCACGAGCTGTGGGGGCTGGGTCACGGGTGACCTCCAGGTGGCGGGGAAGTGAGCTCCTCCAGTGAGCCGTCCGAACCTGTGAGGTCTCTATGACCCGGGGTAGCCGGGGATATGAGTTTCGGGGGCGGGCGGCTGCCGGTCGCTGAGTGCGGAGTTCTTGCGGGACACGCCCGGCGAGTCGCGCAGGAACTCCGCACTCAGCGAGGCCGCCGCGGCCCGATTCGGTCCTCACGCCCTGAGCGGGTATCCTTCTGCAGCCGGGAGTTCTCGGCTGGGTAGCGTGTCCGAGTGGCCTAAGGAGCACGCCTCGAAAGCGTGTGTGGGTGAAAGTCCACCGTGAGTTCGAATCTCACCGCTACCGCAAGCACGAAGGGTCCCGACCAGTGGTCGGGGCCCTTCGTCGTTGGTGGGCCCGGCGGGGGCATTCCCGCCGGCCGAGCGGATCGTGCCGCTGGCGTGCCCCGCGACCTCACGCCACCTGCCGGAGGTGGCGGTGCGTGCGGGACGCGCGTGCCCTGCCGTCACCCTCGACGGGCACGACATCTCCCCGACCGCTCTCCCGGAATCACCCACGACGTCGGCCCGCCCGGTCCACGGCGCCCGCCGCCGAGACCCGACCGGCCCCTCAGCCCCATTGGTGGAAGAGTGTCCCCCGTGACTTCGAACGACGCCGAGCGCCCAGACGACCAGCCGAGACCGTCGGGCGCCTTCCCTGGCGCGCCCGACGTCGAGTCGGTCTTCCCCGCGGGCCAGGCGCCGAGCGTCGAGCCCGGCGAGGGGCCCGACGGCCCGACCAGCACTGCTGGCAACCCGGCGCCCGGCGCCGCCGTGAAGACCCGCCGGCGCTGGTCCTTCGCGCGCGAGGTCGGCGTCATCGTGGTCGCGGCCCTGGTCATCTCGTTCCTCATCAAGACGTTCGTGGTCCAGCCGTTCGTCATCCCGAGCGAGTCGATGGAGAACACCCTCATCAAGGACGACAGGGTCCTGGCCTCGCGGTTCGTCCCGCGGTTCCTCGACATCCACCGGGGCGACGTCGTGGTCTTCAAGGACCCGGGCGGCTGGCTCGCGAGCCAGCCGCAGCAGGAGTCGACAGGCCTGGTCAAGGCCGGCGAGACGTTCCTGACGTTCATCGGCATCCGTCCGGTGGATGCCGGCGAGCACCTCATCAAGCGGGTCATCGGGCTGCCGGGCGACCACGTGACGTGCTGCGACGCGCAGGGCCGCATCTCGGTCAACGGCGTCGCGATCGACGAGACCTACATCAAGCCCGGCTCGGTCCCGAGCGAGATCCCGTTCGACGTCGTCGTGCCCGAGGACTCGCTGTTCGTCCTGGGGGACAACCGGCAGAACTCGGGCGACTCGCGCTACAACACCGACAAGCCCGGGAACGGGTTCGTGCCGATCGACAACGTCGTGGGCACCGCGGTCGCCAAGGTGTGGCCGCTCGACCGGGCGTCGCTCATGCGCAACCCGGGGAGCGTCTTCGAGGACGTCCCGGAACCCTGAGCAGACTCACCCGCCCAGGCCGAGCGCGGGCGAACCGCTTCCCCTAGCGTGGTGGGACGGCCCACGCTCGGAAGGACTCTCCGTGTCACTGCGTTCTGCTCGTCCTGTCGGAACTCTGCGCCGGGCGGCGCTCGGGGCGGGGGCGGTGGTCGCAGCACTGGCGCTGGTCGCCGGGTGCACGGGATCACCAGGTCCGACGGATCCAGGCCCGACGGCGGAGCGTCCCACCGGGGACGCCTCACCTTCGGAGGAGCCCGCACCAGAGAAGCCGACCCCCACGCCTACCCCGACCCCCACGCGCGCGGCGTCGAACGTCCCGCTGACGAAGCTCGCGCCCGGCGAGAACCCGCCGCAGTTCATCATCTTCTCGTTCGACGGCGCCGGGTGGCACGACCGCTGGACCGAGTTCCGTGAGGCGGCAGCCCAGGTCGACGCCCGGTTCACGGGATTCCTCACGGGCATCTACCTCCTGACGGACGAGCACCGTGACGCCTACACCGGTCCGGGGCACGCGCCGGGCAAGGCGTCGGTCGGGTTCGGCGGGGACGCGGCCACCGTGACGACCCTCGTGGGCGACCTCAACGCGGCCTACCTGGAGGGCCACGAGATCGGGACGCACTACAACGGGCACTTCTGCGCCGACAACCCGCCCGGCGGCGGGGACTGGACCACGGCCGACTGGAACAGCGAGCTCGACCAGTTCTTCGGGTTCTGGAACGACTGGCAGGAGATCAACGGCCTGCAGGACGCGCCACCGCTCGAGATCCCGGCCTCCGAGGTCACAGGAGGTCGGACGCCGTGCCTCGAGGGCAACTGGGACCAGATCGCCCCGGCGTGGGCGGCGCACGGACAGACGTACGACTCCTCGATCCCCGGCAGCGGCATCGCGTGGCCCAAGCAGGAGTACGGCGTGTGGGAGTTCCGGATGCAGACGACGAGCTCGCCGACGCTCGGCAACGTCATGGCCATGGACTACAACTTCTGGTACAAGTTCAACAAGGCGCAGAACCAGCCCGAGCGGGCGCCCGAGATCCACGCCGCGGTCCTCGAGACGTACCGGCACATGTACGACGTGGCCTTCAACGGCAACCGTGCGCCCGTGCTCGTGGCGAACCACTTCAACCAGTGGAGCGGCAACGCGTTCAATCCCGCGGCCAAGGACTTCATGCTCGAGGCGTGCGGCAAGCCGGAGACCATCTGCGCCACGTACCAGGACGTCATCGCGTGGATGAACGTCCAGGACCCGGCCGTGCTGGCGGAGCTCCAGGCGCGCCCCCCGGTCTCGTAGGGCGTGGGTCGTGCCGAGCAGCGCGGGTCTCCTCCTGCACCGGGTCGGTGACGGGGGAGAGGTCGAGGTGCTCGTCGGGCACATGGGTGGTCCGCTGTGGGCGCGCAAGGACGAGCGCGCCTGGACCATCCCCAAGGGCGAGCACGACCCTGACGAGGACCCGCACGCCGCGGCGGTCCGCGAGTTCACCGAGGAGCTCGGGTCGGTGCCGCCCGAGGGGCCGGAGATCGACCTGGGGCAGATCAGGCAGCGCGCGGGCAAGACCGTGCGCGCCTGGGCCCGCCGAGCCGATTTCGACGCGAGCGCCGCGACGAGCAACACGTTCGAGATGGAGTGGCCGCCGCGGTCGGGCCGGACGACGTCGTTCCCGGAGCTCGACCGGGTCGCGTGGGTGCCGCTCGCGCGGGCGCGCGAGCTCGTGGTCGCGGGGCAGGTCGAGCTGCTGGACCGCCTCGCCGAGGCGCTCGCCCCCTCCTGAAACGAGACGGCGAGGCCAAGAGCGCCGGTTCAGGCGTGGGCCGGCAGCGTGCGCAGCAGGTACCGCTCGGCCGAGCCGGCGTGCTGGGCCAGGTCCCACAGGGTCGAGGACTCCCCGCCGGAGGTCTCGGGGGCCGTGCCGTCGGCCCCGTTCCCGCCCGTCTGGTCGTCGGGGCTCAACGCCTGCATGACCTGGTCGAGCTCGTTGCGGCCGAGCTGTGCCGCCTCGGCGAGGACGGTCAGGTCGCGCAACCCGTTGCGCAGGGTGTCGAGCTCGGCGAGTTGCCTGTCGTCGAGCTGCTCGCGGTCCGGCACCAGCTCGTCCTGCAGGCGGACCGCGTCCCGGAGCAGGGCGATCTCCTCGGGTCGCTGTGGCCCTGTCCGCTCCGACGAGGCACGGAGCGCGGTCGCGGTGGCCTCGGTCGCGGTCTCGATGCGTCGTCGCAGAGGCGGGGGCCGGAAGCCAGGGATCACCGCGAAACCGATAACCACTCCGACCAGCACCGCGCTCAGGGTGAGCAGCACGTACTGCGTGAGGAGGTCGACCGCGTTCAGGTCACGGGTCACGGAGTTGAAGCCGACGCTGACGACGACCATGAAGGCGCCGCCCAGCGCCGGGCGGGTGACGATGTACCACAGCCCCAGGCACAGCGCGACGACCGCGACCAGGGTGAGGTAGCGCGACGGGACGACCAGCAGGACCACCGCGACCGTGAGCGAGCCGCAGACCAGGCCGATGATCTTGTTCCTCGCCTTGGCCACGGTGCCGCTCCAGCTGGCCTGGAGGATGCTGAAGGTGGTCAGCAGCACGGTGGAGACCAGGGGGTCGCCCCGTTCCAGGCCGGACGTGATGAGCAGCATCAGCAGAACTGCGAGCGCGGTGCGGAACGCGTGCCGGACCTGGATGGACTGCAGCCTGGCCGCGGGGTGCAGCACCGCGTCCTGGAGCTGGTGGCGTCGGTCTCGATCGAGCGTGACCTTCGTGGTGTCGCGCTTCTGGATCGCTTGCTCGACGGCGTCCAGGGCGCGCGCGGCGTCGGTGAAGGGGGCCCCGGCGACCGCGAGCGCAGGCGACGGCGCCGTGGCCTGCGCGCCCCGCCGGGGCTTGGCCTTCATCTCCTCGGCCAGCGCGTGAGCCCGCTCGCGGAGTGCGGCGTCGTCGGGGCTGCCCACCGCCAGGAGGTCTGCCGTGTGCAGGGCCAGGCGGTAGCGCGAGGCGCCCTCGAGAGCGTCTGCGAGCCAGCGCTTCCTGCCGTCGCTGAGCCAGGTGCTGAACGCGGTGGCGGTCGCGGCGCTCGGATCGTCGGCGACGAGCACCTCGGCGACCTGCTCGCGGGTCTGCTTGGAGGGGTCCGAGATCCCCATCAGGATGCGCAGGACGAGCGCCACGGCGACGCCCGCGACGGCCGCCGCGATCACCTGCCGATGATCGGCCCCACCGGTCGGTGCGTAGCCGTAGCCGAACACCGTGGCCATCCCCAGCCCCATCCCCGCGTTGCCGAAGCGAGGGCCGATCAGGGGGAGCAGCGCGGCCACGAACACGAGCACCACGACGAGCGCGATCGCCGCGGGCCGCGAGGCCTCGGCCACCAGGCGCGGGACGGCTGCCGCGAAGATCAGCAGCGGGCCCATCACCGCGGCGACGCGGAGGTCGGCCCGGAGGGGGCCGCCCATGAAGGCCACCAGCGCGAACATGCCCGTCAGGCCGCCGATGATCCCGACCGGTCCGGCCCCCCAGGCATCGGCGAGCAGCACGGAGGGGAGGACCACGATGATCATCAGCACGATCAGCATCGGGCTGCCCGGGGGGCGCTTGGGCGCCTCGGCCTTGCCTGAGCTCTTCACGGGCACTCCTCGACGGTCGGCTGGGTCGGGCATGCCTCGACGGTACGGCCGAAGGGCTGGGACTGCCATGCGCAGAGGCGCGCGCCCGCGAGATGCCCGACGACGCAGCCCGCCCCGGGCGACCGCCTCACCGCGCGAGGTGGTCGCCCGGGGCGGGCTCCGTCGTCGGGCAGGGGTTACTCGGGGAGGCCCGAGACGCCCGTCAGCTCGTTGGGGACCACGTCGAGCGTGGTGCTCGCGTAGACCTTCCCCGACTCGACGTCGACCGCGTGCACGGCCTTCGTGGCGGGGTCGGTTACGTAGGCCGTGTGGTCGAGCACGAACAGCGTGGGTCGCGGGGCCTGCCAGTCGTCGGGCTCGGTCCACGCGTCGACCACCGCGATGGTGCTCGTGATCGCCCCTGAGGACGGGTCGATCACGCGGAGCGCCCCGTCGGTCCCCAGGACGAGAGCCTCGCCGTGCGGGCCGCGGCCCAGCGAGCGGAACGTGTAGCTCGCGCCCGTGTCGACCAGGGCGATCTGCTTGCTCGCGGTGTCGACGAGCGAGACGCGGGTGGGACGCTCGAGCTCGGCGTCCGGGTCGGACTTGTAGTCGCCCAGGACCACGGGCGACTCGTCCGAGCCGGCCTGGTTGCCGATGCGTCCATAGGTGTCGGGCGACGCGACCTTGGTCAGCTCGCCGTTCGCGTAGACGACCACGCCGTCCTCGCAGCCCACGACCACGGCCTCGTCGGCAGCGACGGCCTCGCCGTGCACCCCCGGGCACGCGTCGGTCCGGGCGACCTCGTGGCGGCCGCTGTCGAGGACCACGACGCTCGATCGTGCGTCCTCGGTGCCGTCCGTGACGAGCAGGTCGCCGTTCTCGAGCTCGACCGCGACGCCGTGGTGCGGGGACGGGGTCGTGTAGGTCGTGGTCTCCGGATCGCCGTCCGCCAGGTCGTGCGGGTCGAACGACTCGACGAGCCCCGAGCCGTCGTTGAACAGCACCGTGCGGCCCGCGTGGCGGACCACGTGGCCGGGGTGGTTCGCGGCGAACTCGACCTTCGTGAACGCCGGGTCGGACGTGTAGAAGTGCGAGTGGTTGCCGTGCGGCTCGCCCCACGTGCCGAGGTCGAGGACGCGGAACGCGTCGCCCGCGGAGACGATCACGTGGCGGTCGTCGCCGGCGGGGTTGATGCGCGTGAAGCCGTCGACCGGGAGGTCGGCGACCTGCTCGAGGCTCGTCCCGTCGAGGACGACGACGCCGCCGTCGTAGGTCAGGGCGATGCGCGGGGTGTCGGTCGCGGCCTCGGTGCCGTGGCCGCCCTCCTCCTCGTGCTCGTCGTGGTCGTGATCGGTCGCGTCGGACGACGCGGCGGGGGAGGCGTCCCCCGAGGCGCACCCAGCGAGGACGGCGGCGGGCAGGGCGAGGGCGATCCCGAGGGCGAGGCTGCGGTGTCTGGTGGTGGTCATGGCGTCACGGGACCCCGACGGGTCCCACCGTCCTTCCGGTAGGTGTGGGCTGCGGCGCAGGGAGCGCGCCGAACTCGCACACCGTAGCAGAGAATGAGAACCACTCTCATTATCAGGTGTTCCTGCGTCGGTGGCAGCCCGGGATGCCACCGACGCAGCAGCAGCCCGGGCAGGTCTGGTCCTCGCGAGCGACGCGCCCCGCCGGGGCCCCGCGCAGGCTGGGGACGAAGGGCCGGCGGGTACGGCGGTGCCCCCGCGGGGCACCGCGTTCACCGGGCGCCAGGCACACGAGCGCGGAAGCGCAGGAGCGCAGGAGGAACGATGGGACGCGGAACGAGCGAGGACGGTGCTGTCGAGCGTCGGACCTGGGCCGACACGGTCGCGATCGACCTCGTCGAGGCCGCCACGAAGGGGCATCTCGACTTCATGATCACCTGGAACCTGGTGCTCCCTCGCGACCGGCTGGCTGTCGTGGACGCCCTGTCGACGAGGGTCGCCGTCGACGCGCTGGCCACCGGCTTCCCCGGTGAGGCCGCGTCGCTGCGCTCTCAGGACCTCGGTGCGCAGGCGGCGCGTTCCGCGTTCCGGCTCGCGAGCTCGCTGGTCGCCGCCGCGATCCGACGGCAGGACCCCCACCTCGTGACGGCTCGTCTGCACCAGCTGCGTGCGGCGGTCCGGAGCGCCCCGGAGATCCACCGGTACGCCCGGCAGATGACGTGCGAGCCCGAGGCGCGCCAGGTGGGCGCGGCGGTCGTCGCCGCGGCCCGCGAGGGGCGCGACGACGACGCGACGTACCTCGTGCGCACGACGAGCGACGATCTCGTCGAGGCCGTGCTGCACGTGGCGATCGATCTGCTGGCGAACCTGATGGTCCTCGCCCGGCTCGAGGTCGACATCGAGCCCGCCTCGCCCGCGCTGCGCGCCGAGATGTCGCTGGTCCGCCCGGACATCTGGCCAGGGGGTGGGGGGCAGTGGGTGGCTCGACGGGAGGACGTGCTCGTCGTGGCCGGCATCTTCGGGGGCGCCTCGCGCCGGGCCCCGCGAGAAGCCGATGCCGTGCTCCGTCGTGTGCGGCGCGCCGCGCTGCGCGACGTCAGGTGACGGGCTGCGCCTGACCGGTCGTCGGGCGCGCCGCTCCCAGCCCCAGTCGCACGAGCCGGACCACGGCCCCGACGAGCAGGACCACGAGCGCGAGGTTGCGCACGGCCGCGACCAGGACGATCCAGGGCTCCCCGACCATGAACTGGTCGTACGCGACCGGGTAGAGGAGCTGGGTCAGGCCGGCGGTGCCCAGGACGGCGAGCGCGGGCGCCGACCAGACCGAGCGGGCGCCCGGCCCGGCGAGCGCGATCGCGACGGCCACAGGAGGTCCGATCCACGCGACGAACTGCGGCGAGCCCACCTTGTTGAACACGATGAGGCTCAGCAGCAGGGCCGTCACGGACAGGAGGAACACGTCGGTACGGACCTCGGGGCGACGTCGCACGGCCCACCAGGAGAGTGCGGCGATCACGAGCACCGCGACGGGCAGCAGCACGTCGAGCAGGCGCCCTGTCACCCAGGTGCCGGGGCCGTAGATCTCGAGCGTGCGGATGTTCGGGTTCATCCAGACCCGGAACTGGGGGTCGAACAGCCGGAGGACGCTGAACGGGGTCGCGAACACCGACTCCGACTGGAGTCCCCGCGCGTCCTGGGTCCCGAACACCCCGAGCACCCGCTTGCCCGCCCCACCGGCGAGGGCGAGCGCGACGACGACCGCGCTGACTGCCGCGCCCGGGAGCACGACCGTGCGCCACGGGCGTCTTGCGGTCGTCAGGAGCGCCACGACCACGGCCCCGGGGGCGATCTTGACCCAGGCGCCGAACGTCGCGATCGCGGTCGCCACGGCGGGGTGGCGCGCGGCGAGCGCGAGGGCGATCACGAGGAGGGCCGCGGCGACGCCGTCGAGCCTGCCCAGGAAGATGGGGCCGAGGGCGACGAGGAACGCGAGCCACCACCAGGCCGCGACGCGGCCCCGGCCCGGCAGGCGCGCGAGGAACCACAGCGCGAGCGCGTTCAGCGCGACGATCAGCACGAGGAACTGCGCGTAGTACGCCGCGAACGACGTCCCCAGGAAGGCGGGGGCGGCGACCGGTACGAGCGCCCCGACGGGGTAGACCCAGTCGTAGTCGAGCACGGGCCAGATCCCGCGGTCCCAGCCTGCGCGTGCCCAGACCCGGTAGAGCTGCACGTCGCCAGAGATCCGGTACCCCCAGGTCAGGGCGTCGACGACGAGCCAGGCGTGCACGAGCACGAATCCCGAGACCAGGGCCCACGGCGAGCGCAGCGCCCAGGCGAGGAACCGGCGTCCGGTCGAGGCGGGCCGGGCGGCGGAGGTCTCGGGCACGGGCTCATCGTCGCACGACGGCGCCACGGGCACGGGAGGCGCGACGGCGCCGGGCGCCGGGTTGCGTACGACACCACGAAGCGGCCCGGCCGGAGGCGAAGGGGACCTCCGGACGGACCGCCGGGCCGCGCGGTGAGGCAGCACCGCGCGGCGCGAGAGGAAGACTCAGGCGCGCAGGATCAGCGCGTCGCCCTGGCCGCCGCCGCCGCACAGCGAGGCGGCGCCCACGCCGCCTCCCGCGGCGCTGGAGGGCGAGGGCCAGGTGCAGGGCCAGGCGTGCGCCCGACGCGCCGACCGGGTGGCCCAGGGCGATCGCGCCGCCGTCGGTGTTGACGACCGCGGGGTCGATCCCCAGGTCCTCGACCGACTGGAGCGCGACGGCCGCGAAGGCCTCGTTGATCTCGACCAGGTCGAGCTCGTCGGCCTTCATGCCCTCGCGCTCGAGCGCGTGCTCGATCGCGCGGGCGGGCTGGGAGTGGAGCGAGTTGTCGGGGCCCGCGACCTGGCCGGCCGACCGGATCTCGGCCAACCACGTGAGCCCGCGGGAGACTGCGAAGGCCTTGCTGACGACCACGACGGCCGCGGCGCCGTCGGACAGCGGGGACGACGAGCCCGCCGTGATGGTGCCGTCCTCGACGAACGCGGGGCGCAGGCCCGCGAGGCCCTCGACCGTGGTGCCGGGGCGGATGCCCTCGTCGTCGGCGACCACCACGGGCTCGCCCTTGCGCTGCGGGACCGTGACCGGGGCGATCTCCTCTGCCAGACGGCCCTCGGTGCGGGCTGCGGCCGCGAGGGTGTGCGAGCGGGCCGCGTACTCGTCCTGCTCGGCGCGGCCGATGCCGCGCGTGGTGCAGCCGCGGTCCGTGGCCTCGCCCATGATCTGCCCGTCGAACGGGTCGCGCAGGCCGTCGTGCGTGAGCGAGTCCGCCATGGTCACGTCACCGAACGCGAAGCCCTTGCGCGAGCCCAGCACCAGGTGCGGCGCATTCGTCATGGACTCCTGGCCGCCCGCGACGACGACCGAGGCCTCACCCGTGCGGATCAGGCGTGCGGCGTCGATGATCGCGGTCAGGCCCGACAGGCACAGCTTGTTGATCGTGACCGTGGGGACGTCCCAGCCGATCCCGGCCGCGATCGCGGCCTGGCGTGCCGGGCCCTGGCCACCGCCCGCCTGGATGACCTGACCCATGATCACGGCGTCGACGTCGGACGCCTCGACCCCCGCGGCGTCGAGCGCGCCACGGATCGCGTGCGCACCGAGCTCGTTCGCCGACAGGGACGCGAGCGCGCCCTGGAAGCGGGTGAACGGCGTGCGTGCGCCGTGCAGGAGGACGGGGACGTGCGAGTCATCGCTCATGGTGGGCTCCAACCGAGGAAGAAGGGGCCCGGCGCCGTGGTGTCAGGTGAACGAGGAGAGTCCGGTACGACGCCGGGCGGTCTGGGTGCGAGGCCGGTGCCTCACGGGGGAGCGCGGCGCTCCCGGTACGGGGGAGCGCCGCGAGCGGAGGGCTACACGAACGCCGAGACGCCCGTGATGTCGCGGCCCACGATGAGGGCCTGGACGCTCTCCGTGCCCTCGTAGGTGTGCAGGGCCTCGATGTCCGCGAAGTGCCGCGCGACGCGGTTCGCGAGCAGGATGCCGTTGCCGCCCAGCATGTCGCGCGCGCTCGCCGCGATCTCGCGGGCGCCGCGCGTGCACGTGTACTTGGCGATCGACGCCTGCGGGCCGGAGAGGTGCCCGGCCTCGTCGAGACGCGTCATCTGTGCGACGAGGAGCTGCATCTGGGTGAGGGTCGAGAGCATGCGGGTCAGGCGCTCCTGGACCATCTGGTTCGCGGCGAGCGGCCGCCCGAACTGGACCCGCTGCTTGGCGTAGGCGACGGCCGTCTCGTAGCAGGCGGTCGCGTGCCCGACGGCGGACCACGCCACCCCCAGGCGCGTCGCCTGGAGCACGCGGCCGGTGTCCTTGAACGACCGCCCGCCCGGCAGCATGGCCGAGGCCGGGACGAACACGTCGGTCAGGACGATGTGGGCCTGCCAGATCGCGCGCAGCGAGACCTTGCCCTCGATCGTGGTGGCCGCGTAGCCCGGGGCGTCCTGGGGCACGAGGAAGCCGTGCACCTGGTTGTCGCCGTCCTCGCCGACCAGTCGCGCCCACAGCACCGTGATGTCGCCGCAGGACCCGAAGCCGATCCACTTCTTCTCGCCGTCGATCACGAAGCCCTCGACGCCGTCGCGGGTCTCGCGGCGGGCCGTGGTCTCGAGCGAGACCGAGTCCGAGCCGTGCGTGGGCTCGGTCAGGGCGAACGCGCCGAGCTTCTCGCCGCGTGCGAGCGGGCCGAGCCACTCGGCCTTCTGCTCGTCCGAGCCGAGGAGCTGGATCGAGCGGAGCGCGAGCCCGCCCTGGACACCGCAGATGGTCGCGACCGAGCCGTCGCCGCGCGACATCTCCATCTCGGCGAGACCCGCACCCATGAGGCTGATCCGGGGAGCGCCGGGGACGTCGACGCCGTCGCGCAGGAAGTCGAGCTCGCCCATGCGCTTGGCCAGGCCGAACGGCACCTCGGCGCGCTCCCAGTACCCGTCGATCACGGGCAGCACCTCGTCCTGGACGAACGTGCGGACCCGCTGCTGCAGGTCCCGGTCGGCGTCGGTCGCGTCCGAGAACGCGTCGGCGTAGTCGATGCCGAGCGGCTGCGAGAGGTCGTAGTCCGGCTCGGTCACGTTCTGGCGGACGGGGTTCTCGATCGTCATGGGGGATGCTCCCGGTGTCGGGCCGGACGTCGGTGTCGGGCGATCCCCCCATGGTGCGTGATATCCCGTCTCAGGTCAAGAGACGGCGTATCAGGCGCATCGGGCGTGCCGGTTGCCCGGCCCGTGCCGGACGGTCGCTCAGGCCTGGGCGGGCCCCGCGATGTTGACGAGCCAGCTCACGCCGAACCCGTCGACGCACATGCCGAACGCGTCGCCCCACGGCGCGACCTCGAGCGGCACGGTCACGGCCCCGCTCGACGACAGCTTGTCCCAGTAGCCGCGGAGGTCGGCGTCGTCGGCCTGCTCGCCGCTCAGCGAGATCGAGAAGCCGGCGCCGGTCGGGACCTCCATCGAGCTCGGGGTGTCCGCGGCCATGAGGACCAGCCCGCCGGGGGCCTCGAGCTGGGCGTGCATGACCTTGTCGGCGTCGGCAGGGTCCTCGGAGGCCTGGAAGTCGGCGAACGTGCTGATCGTCACCTCGCCCCCGAACACGTCACGGTAGAACTCGATCGCCTGCCGGGCCTCGTCGCGGAAGTTCAGGTAGGGGTTGAGCCGGGTGGTCATGATGGAGCCGCCTTTCCCGTCGCGTCCTCGCGTCGTGGGGCCGGAAGTGGTGCGCCCGGCGCGAGCAGGGGCGCACCTTCGAGTATCCGCCGCAGACGCCCGGACGCAAGGGGTGGCGTCAGGGGGTGGTGGCGGAGCTGGTCGCTGCGGTCGCCGGGGCCTTGGAGCGCCGGTCGATGCGCCACCACACGAAGAACCCGACGAGCGTGAACGCCCCGTAGAACACGTACATGAAGGCGGACGCGTAGAAGCCGGCGTCGATCAGGAGGGGCACGCCCACCAGGTCCACGGCCACCCAGATCAGCCAGAACTCGACCCAGCCCTTGGCCATGCCGTACGTCGCGAGCAGCGAGCCCATGAAGATCCAGGCGTCTGCCCACACGGGCTCGTAGGACTCGAGCATCCGGAAGATCGGGGTCAGGACGAGCGTCCCGCCCACGAGCGCCACGACGAGGAAGATCCTCTGCCGCCACGTGGCCCACCGGGGCTCGACCGACACCCCGTGGCTGTCCGCGTCGGGGCCCACCGCGTCCTGGTCGAGGCGCGCGCGGGTCCGCCGCCACTGGACCCACCCGTACACCGACACGACCACGAACATGACCTGACGCCCGGCCTGGCCGAGGAGGTTGACGGGGTTGGGCGTCGCGAACACCGCTCCGAGGAACACCGTGAGGAGCAGGAGGTTCCCGACGATCCCGACCGGCCACGCCCAGATCTTGCGGCGCATGCCGCCGAGCGCGGAGGCCAGGCCGAACCCGTTGCCCACGATCTCGCGCCACAGCAGGTGCTGCCCGCCGATCGTCAGCTGCGCGTCGAAGAGCGCGTGGATCAGGTCCATCGATGTTCCCTCGTCCCGGGCACGGGCGGCTCCGGGGTGAGGGCGGGCGTCGGGTCGGTCGAGCCCTGTCCGGGCTGCCCGACGGCGGCGCTCACCACGGCGGGACCGGTCCGGACGGCAGGGGGTGGGCACGACGATCGGTCGTGCTCAGCCCGGCCAGGGACGGCCGCGCCGCACGTGCTTCCTCCCATCCGGACTTTCACCGTCGGTCCTGGAGTTCCACCAGGTCAACCGCGCGTGGGCGCGGGTCGCGGACTGTCACCGCCGGCTCGGAATTGCACCGACCCCGGAGCACGTTCGTGCGTACTGCTTGCTGTGTGCTGCAACCGTCGATGCTACTCGTGCATTCCCGTGGCTCAGCGGGGCCGTCCAGCGTCGAGTGCGTGGTTCCGCTGCGACACGCCCGGCGAGTCGCGGCCGAGTCACGCACCCAACGCGTCGCGCACGGCCCGGGCCACCTCGTCGGGGTCGGCGTCACCGTCGAGCACCGTCACCACGACGCGGCGGGTCGGTGCGGCGTCGGCCGGGCCCGCCGTCTCGCCCGGGTCGGTCTGCCGTGCCGGTGAGCCGACCGCGGCGGTGGGCTCCGTCGTCGGGCCGGCGGGGTTGCGTGCCGCGCGCCGCAGGTCCGCGAACGCCTCCTCGAGCTCGGGGCGCAGGTCCTGGTCGGAGGCCCGCAGCCAGCGGCGCAGGATCGCGTTGTGCACCGCGACGACCGACGCCGCGAACGCGACCGACGCGGTCGAGTTCCGGGTGTCGGCGGGCAGGGTGTCGCGCAGGTAGGACGTGAACGCACGCTCGTAGCGGTGCGTGGTCACGAGCTCGCGGTCGCGCAGCGCGGGCACGTCCTGCAGGAGGCGGTGCCGCGCGACCGAGGTCTCGCGCTGACCCACGTGGTGGTCGAACACGAGCCGGGCCGCCTTGCACACCTCGACGTACGGGTCGACGTTCTCGAGCTCCTCCGGGGTGACGCCGCGTGCGGCGGGCCGCGTCTCCCCGAGGAGGACCACCACGGCGTCCAGGAGCAGCTCGTGGTCTGCGAAGACCACGTCCTCCTTGGAGCGGAACCGACGGAAGAACGTGGCCCGGCTGATCTGCGCGGCGTCGGCGATGTCCTCGACGGTCGTCTGCTCGTAGCCCTTCCGGGTGAACAGCTCGATCGCCGCGTCGACCGCCTGCGCGTGGGTGTTGCTTCGTGCGGCACTCATGAACGGGACGGTACACCGCGTGCAGCGGGCGGGGCATGCCGCGGCGAGGCCGTGGGAGGGCGCTGCTCGTCAGTCGGTCGGTGGGCACGTCGCCGGAGGACCGGCGGTCGGTCGCCGCGCGCGGTGCTGGCGGGTCGGCGGCTGTCGCCGCGCGCCGGGCCCGACGGCGTCGCTACAGTGACGAGAGAGGCGGCGACAGGCCGACGCGACCCGGAGGCGACGCGGATGACTGACGGTGACGAGACGCGGGCAGCCGGCTCCGACGACCGAGCCGAGGGCGGCGCGGACGAGCAGGCCGCGCGCTCCTGGAAGAGCGTCGACCACCACGCCCAGCGCGACAACCTGGGCGACCGGTTCGCGAGAGGTGGCCCCGCCGACTTCCTGTACGGGGCCGTGGTCTCGGGGTTCATGCTCGCGGTCTCGAGCACGCACGACGCGTCGAGCGACTTCGTGATGCTCGCGGTGGCCGGCGTGCTCGTGGGGTACTGGGCAGCGCACGTGTACGTGTCGGCGATCGGTGGGCGGTTCCGCGACACCGACCACACCATCACCGAGCGCCTGAGGCTCGCGTCGTCGGACGAGGTGTGGGTGCTGATCGGCGGGGTGCCCGCGCTCGGCGTCTTCCTCGTGGGGCGGGTGTTCGGGCTGGACGTCGTGGACGCCGCGCTGATCGCGCTGTGGTTCACGGTGCTGATGCTCGCGGTCGTCGGCCACCTCGCGGCGCACCGGGCCGGCGTGCGGGGTTGGGCGCTGACGGTCGAGACCGTGGTCGCGGGGGCGTTCGGCCTGCTCATCATCGGGCTGAAGACGCTGCTGCACTGAGGTGCTGCCGGCGAGGGGCTACCCCGCGGTCGGACGAGGCGGGTGGTAGTCCGTCTGCTCCTCGACGGGGGCGCGCCAGAAGTCCCCGGCGCCGTTGACCACCTGACCCCGCACCAGCGTGATCCCCGCTGCCCGACCGGCACCCTTGAGCAGCGCGCCACGTGAGGCGACGTCGGGTGAGTCGCCCGCCTCTCCGCCTTCGAGCGTGCAGCCCCGGGCCTCGATCGGGCCGAGGACCTGGCAGCCGTCGCCGTATGCGCCGGGGGCGAGGAGGAGCGCCATGCGATAGCGGCCGTCCGCGCCGACGTGCAGCTCGTCGCCGTCGGCCTCGAGCGTGCAGCCGCCAGGGCCGAGGATCGTGCGTTCCCCGACCCGGACCGATCCGCCCTCGGTCGCGCTGATCCGGGTGCCGGGGTGCAGGACGGCATCGCGGGCCACGACGACGCTCGACGCTTCGTCGCACGAGACGACGACGGTCGGGTGGAGCACAGCTCCGGCGGCGATCCGAGCCCGGGGCGAGACCCAGACCGCGTCCGGAGCCGGGACGACCACGCCTGCCGCGACGAGCGCGTCGATCCCTGTGCGGTCGAGGAAGAGAGCGGAGGGCTGCTGCGGGTCCGGGGGGTCGGTCATGACGAGGACTGTTTCACACCGCCGGCGAGGCCGGTCGCGCGACCGGTCGGCGCACGCATGGTTGCGCGGCGGCCTCGCCCGTCCGAGCGACGCCCGGGCCTCGGTGCTCCCGAGGTCGTCGTCTGCGCAGCCACCACAATTGTTGTGGCGGCAGAGAAAACACACCCGGGGGTAGCGCCTGACGTACCCGGCGCACCTGCCCGGCGCACCCGTCACCAGCGCCCGGGCGGACGCTACGCCGCGGCCCGCACCAGCTCTCCGCACGCCAGCTCGACCGCGAGCGTGTTCCCCGGTGGGGCGAGCGGGCACGCCCACGCCGGGTCGTAGGCGCACGACGGGTTGTACGCGAAGTTGAGGTCGACGACCAGGGGTGCGTCGCCGTCGGGCACGGGACGGGACGGCGCGGAACCCAGGTCCGCGCCCTTGATCGTGTCCAGCAGGTACCGTCCGCCGCCGTACGTCGCAGGCGACGTGTCCTTGACCGGCACGAACAGCCCGCCGCCGTACGAGCGCAGCGCCCACACGTCGAGCGACCCCAGGCCCGGGAGGTCGAGGCGCCCGACGCGCTCGAACGGCACCACGCCGTCGGTGCCCGTGGGGACGTCGAGCCGTGCGGCGTCCGGCGTGCCCCGCGCTGGGTCGGGCACGAGCGGCACCTCGAAGCGCATGGCGGCGTCGTACGGACCGACCGGGAGACCCGTGAAAGCGGCACGGTCCTCGGGCAGGAGCGGCGACGCCGGGTGCTCGGCCAGGAGGTCGTCGCGCGACGCGACCCAGTACTCGTGCGCCGCCGCAGGGTCCTCGACCGCGAGGTCGCGGACGTGCGCGTACAGGTGCTGGACGCGGCGGCGCCAGTCGACGACGTGCAGCTCGGTGATCATCCCGCCAGCGTGTCAGCCCGGACGCGCACCGGCACCTCGGTCTGACCGCTCGGCCGGCCTAGAAGACCGGCAGGAGCCTCAGCCACCCGAACGTGAACCGGAACGGCGAGCTCACCCCGGCCCACAGCACTCCCCACGCCCCCGCACGGTGCCGGACGGCCTCGACGACGTCGAGCGGTTGCCACACCGGCAGGGGCGCTCAGTGGTGCAGCCGGTAGAACCGGAAGAAGCTGAACCCCTCGATCGGCAGGACCTCGACGCGCTCGAACCCGGCGTCGAGCGCGTACCGCTCGAGCGTCGCGGGCCGCATGACCGTGCCCGTGCCGACCGACGGCGACGACGACAGGCCGTCCGGCAGGCACACGAACTGGCTGAACCCGTACATGAGCCGCTCCACCTCGTCCCCCGGCGCAGTGAACTCCTGGGCGACGGCCTCGTCCATGACGACCACGGCGCCGTCGGGCAGGACGGCCCGACGGACCGCCGAAAGGACCTCGACCGGGCGCGGCATGTCGTGCGTGCACTCGAACGCGAAGGCCGCGTCGAGCGGGGCGTCCGCGGGCAAGGCCGCGGCGTCGGCGGCGTGGAACGCCACGCGGTCCGCGACGCCCGCTGCCTCAGCGTTCGCGCGCGCCATCTCGACCGAGGGGCCGTCGACGTCGTACCCGTCGAACCGGGCCTGCGGGTAGGCGCGCGCGAGCGCGACCGTCGACCACCCGGCGCCGCAGCCCACGTCCGCGACCCGCGCGGTGGGCCGCGACAGGATCGCGTGCAGGTCAGGGACCCGGCCGAGCGCGCCCGCGAGCTCGTGCTCGAACCACGGCCGGTTGAGGTCGGCCTGCGCCTCGCGCGCGTCCGGCCCGAGCCGCCCCCACGAGACCCCGCCGCCGTCGCGGTACGCGCCGAGCAGCTCGTCGAACGTGCGCCCCACGGCCGCGAACAGCCGGGGCAGCGGCGCCAGGTACGCGAGGCTGTGCTCGTCCGTCAGCACCTCGGCCGGGCCGGGCGGCAGGGCGTAGCGGCGGGCCGCCGCCTCCGTGACGAGAGGGCCCGACGACAGAGGCACGCCCTGCGAGGAGCGGTCCGGCTGGGTCGTGGGCTCGGCCGAGGGCTCGCGCCCGGGAGCGACGGTGAGGACGCCCGCGACCGCCTGCCCCTCGAGCCACTCGCGCGCGTAACGCTCCTGCGTCCCCGTCCGGGTCGCGAGCTCGGCCGAGGTCGCGGGCCCGTCCGTCGCGAGGGACCGGTACCAGCCCAGCCGGTCGCCGAGGTACACCGAGAAGACGTCGAGAGCGCCGAGCGCCGACGCGAACAGCCGCTCGGCGAACTCGTCGGCTCCCGGACTCTCTCCGGTCGGCTCGCCGGAGGTGCCGAGCGGGACCTGGGGTGTCGTGGACATGAGTGCTCCGTCCGTCGAGGACACGGCGCTCGCGGTCGTCGGCGACGCGCGGACGCACGGACCACCTCCAGCCTAAATCCGTTGCGCCCCCGTGGGAGCATGCACAGCATGCTGGTCACCCTCACGACGACCGCCGGTGCGCCGGCCGGGTTCGTCGAGCACGGAGCCCTCCTGGACGCGACCGACCTCGGGTACCTGCTGCACAAGCACCCCGCCCGAGCCCAGTCGTTCGACCTCCCCGTCGGCACGGCGCACGTCTTCTATCCCGAGGCCGACACCGCGCGCTGCACGGTCGCGCTGCTCCTCGAGGTCGACCCCGTGGGGATCGTGCGCAACAAGCGGTTCGGCGGACGCGACGCGTTCTCGCTCGCCCAGTACGTCAACGACCGCCCCTACGCCGCCTCCTCGATGCTCGCGGTCGCGCTCGGCGCGGTGTTCCGGACGGCGATGACAGGCCGCTGCGACTCCCGGCAGGCGCTCGCGGACTCCTCGATCCCGCTCGAGATCCACGTCCCCGCGCTGCCCTGCCGCGGTGGCGCGGGGCTCGCCGAGCGCCTGTTCGGGCCCCTGGGTTGGACCGTCGACGCCACGCCCGAGCCGCTCGACCCGACAGTGCCCGAGTGGGGCGACTCGCGCTACGTCGACCTGCGCCTGACCGGGACCGTGCGCCTCGCCGACGCCCTGCACCACCTGTACGTCCTGCTGCCCGTGCTCGACGACGCCAAGCACTACTGGGTCACGGGCGACGAGGTCGACAAGCTGCTGCGCGCGGGCGAAGGATGGCTCGCCGAGCACCCCGAGCGCGACCAGATCATGCACCGCTACCTCGCGCACCAGCGCCGGTACGTCGAGGACGCGACCGACCGCCTCGTGACGCTCGACGGCGGCCCGCTGCCCGCCGACGCCGATGCCGATGCCGACGCCGGGGCCGAGGAAGCCCCGGCCGAGGGCGACGTCCCCGCCGCGGGGAGCGACGCCGTCGGGACCAGGGCGCCCACGCTCGCCCGGCAGCGCGCCGAGGCCGTGGTCGCGGCCCTGCACGAGGTCGGGGCGCGCAGCGTCGTCGACCTCGGGTGCGGCGAGGGCGCTCTGCTGCGCCTCCTCGTCGCCGACCGCCGCTTCACGCGGCTGCTCGGCACCGACGTGGCCGCGCGCGAGCTCGAGCGGGCTGCGATCCGCCTGCGTCTCGAGGACGCGAGCGACGCCGAGCGCGAGCGCGTGCAGCTCGTGCAGTCCTCGCTCACGTACCGCGACGAGCGGATCGCGGGTTTCGACGCCGCGGTGCTCATGGAGGTGATCGAGCACGTCGACCCGCCGCGCCTGGGCGCGCTCGAACGCGTCGTGTTCGCCGAGGCGCGGCCGGGCACGGTCGTGGTGACGACGCCGAACGTCGAGTACAACGCGCTGTACCCCACGCTCGAGGAGCACGGCCACCGTCACACGGACCACCGGTTCGAGTGGACGCGGGCCGAGCTCCAGGCCTGGGCCGGTGGCGTCGCGCACCGCCACGGCTACGCGGTCACGTTCCGCGACGTCGGGCCCGAGGACGTGGGGCCGCGCGGGCTGGGATCGCCGACGCAGATGGCGCTGTTCACCCGATCGACGGAGGCAAGGGCATGACCGAGGAGCAGCGCGTGACCGACGAGGGACCCCGCGTCCTGACCGTGCCCGAGCTCTCGCTCGTGGTGCTCGTCGGTGTGTCCGGGTCCGGGAAGTCGACGTTCGCGCGCGAGCGCTTCGCCCCCTTCGAGGCCGTGTCCTCGGACTTCTGCCGAGGCCTCGTGTCGGGGGACGTCAACGACCAGTCGGCCACCGCCGCGGCGTTCGAGGTGCTCGACACGATCGTGAGCAAGCGGCTCGAGGCGGGGCACCTGACGGTCGTCGATGCGACCAACGTGCAGTCCGCAGCGCGCAAGAGCCTCGTCGCGCTCGCGCGGGCGCACGACGTCCTGCCCGTCGCGATCGTGCTCGACGTGCCCGAGTCCGTCGCGATCGAGCGCAACCGGTCCCGCCCCGACCGCGACTTCGGCGACCACGTCGTCAAGCGTCAGCGCCAGGCGCTGCGCTCGTCGCTCAAGTCCTTGAGCCGCGAGGGCTTCCGCAAGGTCCACGTGCTGCGTGGCGTCGACGAGATCGCCCACGCCACGATCTCCCGCGAGCCGCTGCTGAACGACCTCCGCGACCAGACCGGGCCGTTCGACGCGATCGGCGACGTGCACGGCTGCCGCGCCGAGCTCGAGACCCTGCTCACCGAGCTGGGCTACGTGATCGAGCGCGACGAGGCCGGTCGCCCGGTCGACGCCGCCCACCCCGAGGGCCGGCGCGCGGTGTTCCTGGGCGACCTCGTCGACCGCGGACCGGACTCGCCGGGCGTCCTGCGCCTCGCCATGGGCATGGTCCGTGCGGGCCACGCGCTCGCGGTCCCGGGCAACCACGAGCACAAGCTCGTGCGCGCGCTCTCGGGGCGCAACGTGACGGTCAGCCACGGGCTGGAGACGACGCTCGCGCAGCTCGCCGACGAGCCCGAGGAGTTCCGCCAGGACGTCGAGACGTTCTGCCGTGACCTGCTCTCCCACCTGGTGCTCGACGGCGGGCGGCTCGTGGTCGCGCACGCGGGGCTCAAGGAGTCGTACCACGGGCGGGCCTCGGGTCGGGTGCGCAGCTTTGCGCTCTACGGCGACACGACGGGGGAGACCGACGAGTTCGGGCTGCCCGTGCGCTACCCGTGGGCGAACGAGTACCGCGGTCAGGCCATGGTGCTCTATGGGCACACGCCCACGCCCGAGGCCGAGTGGGTCAACAACACGATGTGCCTCGACACGGGCTGCGTGTTCGGCGGCAAGCTCTCTGCGCTGCGGTACCCGGAGAAGGAGCTCGTCTCGGTGCCCGCGGCCCAGGTCTACTACGAGCCCGCGCGCCCGTTCCTGCCCGACGCCGGGAGCGACGCGGCAGGTGCCGAAGGGGCTCTCCGGCAGCGCGACCCCGACGTGCTCGACGTGACCGACGTGCTCGGCCGGCGCTCGGTCGTCACGGGCACGCGGGGCAGGATCACGGTCCCCGAGGAGAACGCCGCGGGGGCCCTGGAGGTCATGAGCCGGTTCGCGGTCGACCCGCGGGCGCTGCTGTACCTGCCGCCGACCATGAGCCCGGTCGCGACGTCGCGTCTCCCCGGCTACCTCGAGCACCCCGACGGTGCGTTCGCGGCCTACGCGAGCGACGGCGTCGAGCAGGTCGTGTGCGAGGAGAAGCACATGGGTTCGCGCGCCGTGGTGCTGGTGTGCCGCGAGGCGTACGGGGCCTCGGCGTGGCGCTTCGGGGTCGACGTCCAGCCGGGCGGGCGCGGCGTCGCGCACACGCGCACCGGTCGCCCGCTCTTCTCCGGCCCGACGGCGGAGGCTCTCCTCGAGCGCGTCGCGAAGGCCCTCGACGGGGCCGGGGTGTGGGACGAGCTGGGCGCCGACTGGGTCCTGCTCGACGCCGAGATCCTGCCCTGGTCGGCCAAGGCCGACCAGCTCATCCGTGACCAGTACGCGAGCGTCGGGGCAGCGGCCCGGGCCGTCATGCCGCCCGCGCTGGACGCGCTGGACGCGGCCGCCGCGCGCGGCGTCGACGTCGAGGGGCTGCGGGCGCGGACGGCGTCGCGGGCCGAGGACGCCGAGAGGTACACCGAGGCGTACCGCCGCTACCGGTGGCCCGTCGACGGGCTCGACGGCGTCCAGCTCGCACCGTTCCAGGTGCTCGCGAGCGGTGCGGACGGATCCGGCGGGCCGGCCGGTGACGGCGTTCCCGCCCCGCTCGATGGCCCGGCGGCGGACGTCGCGCCCGCCCCCGGCACTGCGACCGGTGCCACCTACGCGACCCGTGACCACCTGTGGCACCTGGGGATCGCGGACCGCCTGGTCGAGGCCGACCCGGTGCTCTTCCGGCCCACGCGTCGTCTCGTGGTCGACCTCGCCGACGAGGCCTCGCGCGCCGAAGGGGTCCGCTGGTGGGAGGAGATGACCGAGGCGGGCGGCGAGGGGATGGTCGTCAAGCCGCTCGCGAACCTCGTGCGCGGGCCCCGGGGGATCGTCCAGCCGGGGCTCAAGGTCCGGGGCCGCGAGTACCTGCGGATCATCTACGGGCCCGAGTACACCCAGGAGCACCACCTCGAACGGCTCCGCGACCGGTCGCTGGGGCGCAAGCAGTCGCTCGCGCTGCGCGAGTACGCGCTGGGTCTCGAGGCCGTCGAACGCGTCGTGGCGGGCGAGCCGCTGTGGCGCGTCCACGAGGCAGTGTTCGCCGTCCTGGCGCTCGAGTCGGAGCCGGTCGACCCGCGGCTCTGAGCCGCGCGGGAGGGGCCGTGACGCGCCAGGACCCGCGTGACCTCGGGGTCACGCGGGTCCTGCGGGTCCTGGCGTGTCAGCCGGTCAGCCCAGGGTCGCGAACGAGCTGAGCGCGAGCGCGGAGAACAGCGCGATGGCCACGAGGACCGAGCCGGCCACGAGCCAGCCGTTCGCACGGTCGGACGGGTCGCTCGTCGCACCCGGGCGACGCGACTGCGGGGCGGGCGCTCCGTCGTCGGGCAGGGAGGCGGGGCGCGAGTCGTCCGGGCGCTGCGACGAGCGCGCACGGCGCGCGGTCGAGTCGTGGCCGCGGAGTGCGACGCGGATCGGCGCCGAGGTCGTGACCTGCGTGGTCATGCTTCCTCCCCAGGGAAAGTTGGCCGCCCTCGCTGTCGCGGGGCGTGCCACCAGTCTCTGCGGGGGAGGGCCGCCGGCACATCGGCCCTCCGAACCATCCTCGGTGAGACCCCCGTCCCCCCGGAGGATGACGGGCGCCCGTCGGATGGGGGACATCCCCTCCGGGACGCCCCTGAGGGCGGGCCCGGGGTGTGCGGCGGGCCGGCGCGAGCCAGGTGCCGAGACTATCGCGGGGCGTTGCGCTGATGGTCGATCCGCTGGAGGTAGCGGATCTCGCGGAAGCCCACGGCGACCGCGACGAGCAGCGGGAACCACGCCCACGTGCGGCCCCGGAGCAGCGAGAACAGGCTCACGAGCCCCACGACGGCGCACCCGAGCACGGTCAGGACGCTCGCCCAGCGGATGTTCTTCATGCGGTCGTCCTCGGTTCGCTCGTGCGGGTCGTCGGTCCTCGACGCGCCGGCCTCGGTCTCGATCGAGGCGGCAGAGAACAGTGTCCACCACCCGGCGCGCAGGTGACCGGAGGTGTCGGGGCTCCGCGCGCGTCAGCCGAGCTGGGCGAGCCCCTCGGTCGCGATCTTCTCGAACGTCACCTGGTCGGCCGCGAACTGCGAGTCCGCGATGGGCCAGTGCAGCACGATCTCCGTGATGCCCCGGTCGCGGTAGGCCGCCGCGGTCTCGACGAACGCGTCGACCGAGTCGAGCGGCCGGTCCGGGGTGAAGCCCGTCAGGAAGATGCGCTCGATGCTGCCCGGGTCGCGCCCGGCGTCGGCGCACGTCGCCTCGAGCCGGGCCACCTGGGCGCCGACGGCCGCGCGTGACGCGGCCGGGGTGCCGTCCGTCCCGACGCGGTCGTCGCCCGTCGTGACCCACGCCTGGCCGTAGCGCGCCGCGAGGCGCAGGCCGCGCGGGCCCGTCGCGGCGATCGCGAACGGGACGCGCGGCTCCTGGACCGGTCCGGGGATCGTCCGGGCCTCGTGCGCACGGTAGTGGCCCTCGTCGTGCGTGACCGCGGGCTCGGTCAGCAGACGGTCGAGCAACGCAGTGAAGTCCCGCAGCCGGTCCGCGCGCTCGCGCGCCGACCAGCCCTCGCCGCCCAGGACCGTGGCGTCGAACCCCGTGGTCCCCGCCCCGAGGCCGAGCGTGATGCGCCCGCCCGACACGTCGTCGAGCGTCATGAGGTCCTTGGCGAGCGTCACGGGCTCGCGGAAGTTCGGCGAGGTCACGAGGGTCCCGAGCCGGATCCGCTCGGTGACCGCAGCCGCAGCCGCGAGCGTCGGCAGCGCGCCGAACCAGGGACCGTCGCGGAAGTTCCGCCACGACAGGTGGTCGTACGTGTAGGCCGCGTGGAACCCCAGCTCCTCCGCGCGGCGCCAGACGTCGCGGCCCTCGGACCAGCGGTAGATCGGCAGGATCACGGTGCTCAGTCGCATGCCCCGACCCTACGGTGCCGTGCGCGGCCCGCGCGGTGCGGGGAAGAGCGCCGACGTGTGATTCGCTGTCCTCAGTCCGATCCACGCACCACCGGAGGTTCCCATGGCCGTCGTCGTCAACGTCTCCCACCGCTACCCGCGCACCGGGTCGCGCGACGAGCAGCTCGCGGTGGTCCGCGGTGACTGGCCTGTTCCTGAGGTCGACACCGCCGAGGCGTTCGCCGACTCCGACGACGCGCAGGAGCTCCTCGACGCCGCCGACGTCCTGGTCGCCGCGGCGAGCAACGAGATCGTCGACGTCCAGCGCATCACGGGGCTGCAGGTCGACGAGGGCGGGCACGTCCGCTTCGAGACCGCCGACGAGCCCGCGCTCGACGTGCTCGTCGGCCGGCGTCTGCGCGCCGGGGCCGCCTGGGAGCCGGGCGAGAGCTGGCCCGTCAAGCTCGTCGAGGCGTCGCGCGACCTCACGGAGTACCTCGACCTCGCGGCCCCGGCCGGCGGGGCGGAGTTCGAGGGGGTGGCCGGTGCCGACGGGCCCGGGGAGGGACCGGGAGGCAGCGCGCCGCAGGCTCCCGACGCACCGGGTGCCGGCTCCTCCCGCGAGCTCGGCGGCTTCCGCCTCGCACTGACCGACGACGGCGACCTCGTGGTCACCGCGCCCCCCGGGCGCTCCGTGACGGTGCTCACGGCCCCGGTCGCCTGAGCCGCCGCGGGCCCCTGGCCCGCTCTCGGCACCCCCGGCGACGTGGCAAGGTGGACGGCATGACGATCGACCTCCGTATCTTCACCGAGCCTCAGCAGGGCGCCACCTACGACGACATCCTCGCGGTCGCACGCGCCTCGGAGGAGCTCGACTTCGACGCGTTCTTCCGTTCCGACCACTACCTCGTCATGGGCGACGGCGACGGGCTCCCCGGCCCGACCGACGCGTGGACCACGCTCGCGGGTCTCGCGCGCGAGACCAGCCGTATCCGCCTGGGCACGCTCGTCACCTCGGCGACCTTCCGGCACCCCGGGGTGCTCGCGATCCAGGTGGCGCAGGTCGACCAGATGTCGGGCGGCCGTATCGAGCTGGGCCTGGGGGCAGGCTGGTACCCGCAGGAGCACACCGCGTACGGCATCCCGTTCCCGGCCAAGCGGTTCGGGATCCTCGAGGAGCAGCTCGCAGTCGTCACGGGCCTGTGGGAGACGCCCGTCGGGGAGAAGTTCAGCTTCGCGGGCGAGCACTACACGCTCACGGACTCGCCGGCGCTGCCCAAGCCCGTGCAGAGCCGCATCCCGGTGATCGTCGGTGGGCACGGTCCGCGCCGGACCCCGGCGCTCGCGGCGCGCTACGCGACCGAGTTCAACGTGGCGTTCCCCGACCCAGGCGTGCTGGGCGACCGTATCGAGAACGTCCGGGTGGTCTGCCAGGACGCGGGCCGCGACCCCGACGACCTCATCTACTCGGCGGCGTTCGTGGTCTGCGTGGGCAAGGACGAGGCGGAGTTCCGTCGTCGCGCCGCGGCGATCGGTCGTGACCCCGAGGAGCTGCGGACCAACGGGATCGCGGGCACCGTGGCCGAGGCCGCGGACAAGCTCGCGGCCACGAGCGAGGCCGGCGCGACGCGCTTCTACCTGCAGGTCCTGGACCTCGCGGACCTCGACCACCTGGAGCTCGTCGCGCGTGAGGTCAGGCCGCAGCTGAGCTGAGCCCACCCTGCGGCCCGACGGCGGAGCACACCTTCGTGGAGAAGGCGCGCTCCGCCGTCGGGCGTCCGGGGCGAGAGCGTGCGCGGGAGCTGTGGGACGGGGCCGTCCACGGCGTACCGCTCGGTGACGGAGCAGGCGTACCGGGCAGTACCCTTCCCTTCGGCACTTCACCAAAACTTCACGATCGGAGCCCCCTCATGGCAGCACTCGGCTGGAAGATCCACGGAGACGGGAAGCGCGTCGAACCCGGCGCCGTGGTCAGCACCGACGAGCGCCTGAGCTGGCCTCGCACGATCGGGATCGGCATGCAGCACGTCGTCGCGATGTTCGGCGCGACGTTCCTGGTCCCGCTCCTGACCGGCTTCTCGCCCGCGACGACGCTGTTCTTCTCGGCGATCGGGACCATCGGGTTCCTGCTCATCACGCGCAACCGGCTCCCCAGCTACCTCGGGTCGAGCTTCGCGTTCATCGCCCCCATCACCGCGGCGAGCGCCTCCGGCGGCCAGTCCGTCGCGGTCGGCGGGATCCTGGTCACGGGCCTGGTGCTCGCACTCATCGGCGTCGTGGTGCACTTCGCCGGTCCGCGGTGGATCGACGTGACCATGCCGCCCATCGTGACCGGCACGATCGTCGCGCTGATCGGCCTCAACCTGGCGCCGGCCGCGTGGAACAACTTCAAGGTGTTCCCCGTGACGGCGTTCGTCACGCTCGCCTCGATCATCCTCATCACGGTGCTCTTCAAGGGCATCGTCGGCCGCCTCGCGATCCTGTTCGGCGTGATCATCGGCTATGTCGTCGCGACGATCCGGGGCGAGGTCGACTTCGCCCCGGTGTCCGACGCCTCGTGGTTCGGCCTGCCCGAGTTCGTGACCCCCACGTTCGACGTCGCCGTCCTGGGCCTGTTCGTCCCGGTCGTCCTGGTGCTCGTGGCTGAGAACGTCGGCCACGTGAAGTCGGTCGCCGCCATGACGGGCAAGAACCTGGACGACCTCACGGGCCGTGCGCTCTTCGCCGACGGTCTCGCCACGACGTTCGCGGGCATCGGCGGGGGCTCCGGCACCACGACGTATGCGGAGAACATCGGTGTCATGGCCGCGACGCGCGTCTACTCGACCGCGGCCTACTGGGTCGCGGGCGTGACGGCACTGGTCCTGAGCATGTCCCCGAAGTTCGGCGCGCTCATCGCGACGATCCCCGCGGGGGTCCTGGGCGGGGCGACGACCATGCTCTACGGCATGATCGGCATCCTGGGCGCACGCATCTGGGTGCAGAACAAGGTCGACTTCTCGGACCCGGTCAACCTGACGACGGCCGCCGTGCCGCTCGTCATCGGCATCGCGAACTTCACCTGGGTCCTCGGGGACGTGACGTTCGAGGGCATCGCGCTCGGTACGGCGTCTGCGCTCGTGATCTATCACGTGATGCGCAACATCGCGCGGTGGCGCGGGACGTCGCAGGAGCCCGCGAGCCCCGCGTCGGTGCCGGGTGGCGAGGAGATGGCGGACCGCTGACGGCCCGCTGATGCTGACGGGCGCGGCGGGCGCGGGGCGCTGGGGCGCGGGGGCGCTTGGCGCCACCGCGCGCGGTGGACCCGGTGCGCGCGGGTACCCGCCGCCCGCGAGATGCGGCCAATGGGGGCCTGGGAGAAGTCCTGACCCCCGTCGGCCGCATCTCGTGCGTGGCGGGTGGGGGGAGGTGCTCGACGAGCCGCGGGTCCGGCACACCCCCGAGGCCGGTGAGGTTGCCTGGCGAGCCGCGGGTCCGGTGCCCCGTCTGCCAGGGGTTCGGTGCCCCGACGGTCGGAGCGTGAGAGAGCTAGAGCTTCAGCCCCAGCACGTAGCCCTGCGGCACGGCCAGGCGCTCGAAGCCGAGGTGCTCGTAGAACCCGATCGCCGACGTGTTGGTCTCCGAGACGCCCAGGTGCACGCCCGGGACACCGCGCGCACGCAGCGCGTCGAAGAAGGTCTCGAGGAGACGGCGACCGTTCCCTCCGCCCTGGGCCCGCGGGAGCAGGTCCACGTGGAGGTGTGCCGGGTACAGGTCCACCACGTCCTGCTCCGCGGGTCCGCGTGAGTGGATCTGCGCGACCAGCCCGTGGTCCTCCGACCCCGCGGAGAAGGAGTCCAAGGGATAGCGCTCGCGCAGCGGCGGCCACCACTCGCGCTCGCAGCGTGCCTCGAACTTCCGGGTGTCCGCCGTACCGATCACGTAGCCGACAGCTCCCGTGCCGTCGTCGACCACGAACGCCAGGTCCGGCTCGAGCGCCAGGTAGGCACCGAGGTAGACCTCGCCGAGCAGACGGGGGTCGCGGTACCTCGCGGTCGCGTCGGCCCCGTCGGCCCCGGTCCGCAAGCAGATGTCGTACAGGCGATCGACCTCGGTGGGGTCGGTGACGCGCGCGGGGCGGAGGGGGAGCGAGGCCATCGTTGCAGCGACCGTTCAGGAGCAGGGACGAATCAAAGACCGGGCAGACAGTAGCGCCGAAGCCTGTACGGGGCCAGCACGATCCCCGGGAGCGACGCGTGGCCGTCCGGCATCAGCCCTCGGCCGGGGCTTCCTCGGCAGGGACCTCTTCGGCAGGCGCCGGGGGGACGTAGGCGGCCTGCGGCGTGAGGGTCTCGACCGCGACGCAGTTCTTGCGGCTCTCGAGCGGTACGGCGCCGTCGAGGCCGACGAGCTCCTCGTCGACGAGGTTCTCGAAGTCCTTGCCGAGCACCACGTCGACCGTGGCGTCTGCCCGGTCGTCGAGGACGAGCACGGGGGACGGGTAGTGGGCTGCGAGCGTGTATGCCTGCGCCACCCCGGTCAGGCCGTACGAGATCTGTGTGACGTTCTGCGTGGTGTTGGTGCCGTCCGGGCTCTCGAGGTCTCCCAGGAGGACGACGGTGAAGTCGCGTTTGGTGAGGATCTCCTTGTTGGCCGCGCCGAGGCCGCCCTTCCCGGTGCCGTTGAAGACACGGACCTGGACGTCGGTGTAGGGGACGGGCAGCGTGCCCTCGGCCAGGCAGGGGGGCTTGACGTCCGCGAGCTTGTCGTCGACCTGGATCGTCGTGAAGCCCTTGTTGAAAGGGGCGTCGACGGCGCCCGTGTACACGGCCAGCGCGCCGATGCCGGTGATGACCAGGAAGGCGACGAGCAACCCGAAGATCACGGCCTGGCGTTCGTGCATGCGCCGTCGTCGGACGGTACGGGAGGTGTCGGGGCCGGGCTGCGTGGTCACGCCAGCAACCTACCCGACCACAGGGGCGTTGAGCATGAGCACACGGGCGTGCAGGATCGCGCGTTGCTGCAGAGCCGCCCTGACTGCCCGGTGCAGACCGTCCTCGAGGTAGAGGACACCCTGGTACTCGACGACGTGCGCGAAGAGGTCTCCGTAGAACGTCGAGTCCTCCGAGAGGAGCGTCTCCAGGTTCAAGGTGCCCTTGGTCGTGACGAGCTCGTCGAGCCGCACCTGCCGGGGCGGGACGCTCGACCAGTCCTTGGGCGTCACCAACCCGTGATCGGGGTAGGGGCGCCCCTCGCCGACGGCCTTGAAGATCATGCGGGCCAGTCTAGGGCGGGGGCCGAGCGCCCGGCGCTGAATGCCCTGCGGTGCCGCACAACTCCACAGGCCCCGCACATCCGGCCTGGGACGGGCCGGGCGTCACGTCGCGCTCACGCACCCTGCGTCGGCGGCGAGCGTGCGCAGCAGGACGCGGAAGCCCCCGCTCGCGAAGCGGGCCAGGGCCGCGTCGCGGATGCGAGCGCGGGCCGTGAGGTCCGAAGGGTCGTGCGCGGGGCCCGCCGCGTCGACCGCCGGGGTGCGCGATGGTGCTGAACGCATGTTCAACACGCTAGACACCTGTTCAGCCCGTCACGAGAGGGACAGGCGTCAGGAAGTCGTCAAGGTCGACTGGGATGCGGGTCCGTCGCAGGGATGACGACCGAGCCCGTGCGTGAGGGGGCGCATCAGGGACGGACCAGGGGAACCCCTGATGTGCGGGTGTCGGCCCCCGGCGTACCGTCGAAACATGAGCCACATCCTCGCCAGACCGCGCCGCGGTGCCGTGATCGCCGGTGTCTGCGCCGGCCTCGCCCGACGCTTCGACATCAGCCCGACGCTGGTCCGCGTGCTCGCGGTCGCGTCCTGCATCCTGCCGGGACCGCAGATCCTCCTGTACATCGTGCTGTGGATCGTCCTGCCCCGGGACCCGGAGTGAACCGACCCTGACGAGAAGAGGTCCGTCGTGACCTCGCTCCGAGGGTTTTGTCCAGTGCCGCAGCATCGTGGCACCATCCGAGGGTGCGCTCCCACCCGGCTCGAACCGCCCTGCTGCCCCTTGCCCTCGGCCTCGTCGTCGCGGCGCTCGCGGGATGCGCCTCGTCGGCGTCGCCCGTCGCCACCGCCGTCGAGACCCCGGCGGCTCCGGCCGCAGGTCCCGCTCCCACGTTCGACAGCGCGACGGCCGAGGGATCGCTGCTGCTGACCGCGGCATCGGAGCTCGACGAGGCGATCCTGCCCGCGGGCTTCCGCTACGTCGAGACCGTCGACATCGACCTCTCGGGGTCCACGAGCTCGATCTACGTCCAGGGGCAGCCCGAGGAGCAGGGCCCTGGTCTGTACGTGTACGCGGTCCCGGAAGGGGTCGACGTCGAGTACCTGGGCGACGACTGGGCGCCCGAGCCGGTCCCCGAGCTCTCGGGCGACCTGGCCGTGACCGTGGTGTCCGACCCGGAGGGGGAGGAACGGTCGGTCGTGTCGATCGAGGCGCCTCCTGCCGGGACGGTGCGGCTCATCGGTGACGGTGTGGCCCGTGACGAGCTGGTCGGGATGGCGGGGCGGCTGCTCGACAGCCTCGACGACGAGGGCTGACGACTCGACGGCGCACCCCGGGCGCGGCGGTCACAGGGTGACTCCAGGCCGGGCGTCCGGCGCCCCGTCTGCCGCAGCACCAGGAACGGCGAAGGGCCCGCAGCGCATGCTGCGGGCCCTTCGGTCTGCGGAGGATGGGGGATTCGAACCCCCGAGGGCTTTTAACCCAACACGCTTTCCAAGCGTGCGCCATAGGCCACTAGGCGAATCCTCCGTGCTGCAGCGTCGACCCACGCGGGGCGTCAGGCAGCGTGTCGAGAATACCGGACGGACGCCCAGCGACCGAATCGGGCCACTGCCCCCCGGGCTGGCGCCGTTCTGGGGCCCCGCAGCAGGTGGCGAAGAGGGGTGTACCGGGGGCCGGTTTCTGACGACCGCCCGTCCTGGGCTAGGCTGGGTCCAGACCCCTCGTGCGGCACTATCTCACTGAACTCCCCCAGGGCCGGAAGGCAGCAAGGGCAGGTGGGCTCTGGTGGGTGCACGGGGGGTCCTTGCCTGTCCGGACCCGGCCGCGGTCCGTTCCGGGCCTCGCCGCGAGCCGTGCCCGACGACGGCGCTCGCCTCGGACGGCAAGGTGTGTCCTGTGCCACAGGGCGCGGGCGGAAAAGGCGCAAAACATCCCAAAGCTCCGCCGATCGACCAGGATGCGGACGAAAATCCGTCCAGCATCTGGAATATCGACCGATGCAGTGGTTTTGGAGCGCCGAGCGTGCGCATCATGGAGCCATGACCCGCCCCACGAGCACCGAGCTCACGACGCACAGCGCAGCCTCCTGCTGCCGAATGTCGTGTCGCTCCGTCCTGCGTGGCGCCGGTCGAATGTGCTGTCAGCTCTGACCTGACCTGACCTGACCTGACCTGACCTGACCCAGCACCGCACCACCCGCCACGAGTGCAGCCCGGAGACGACCGGAGCCCGCGCCGAAGCGCCTCGCACCTCCCCTCCTGACCACCGACCACCGGTGACGTGTCTTCGCGACCCGTGACCCGCCGTCGGGCAGGAGGACGTTCCACCCGTCACCCCCGTCAGCACCACGACGCCCCCACGGACGCCCCGCGACAACCGCCGGCGCCCGTCACCGGAAGGACAGACCATGCTCCGCAAGAACCTCACCCTCGCTGCGATCGCGGCCACCGCAGCCCTCACGCTCGGAGCGTGCGCCACGACCCCCGCCGACAGCGGTGCCTCGGCGAGCAGCGCCGACGACGTCGTCAAGATCGGCGTGGTCGGCGCGGCCGACGACAAGTGGGCCGTGTTCGAGAAGGTCGCCAAGGACGAGGGCCTGAACATCGAGATCGTCGACTTCGGCGACTACCAGCAGGCCAACCCGGCACTCGCGCAGGACCAGATCGACCTCAACCAGTTCCAGCACCTGCAGTTCCTCGCGGGCTACAACGTCGAGGCCGGGGACGACCTCCAGCCCATCGGCGCCACCGCGGTCTACCCGCTCGCGCTCTACTCGTCCAAGCACACGGCGCTCGAGGAGATCCCGGCGGGCGGCGAGATCGCTGTCCCCAACGACGCGACCAACCTCGCCCGCGCGCTCCTCGTCCTCCAGGAGGCAAAGCTCATCGAGCTCAAGGACGGCGGCAGCTCGCTGTCGACCGAGGCCGACGTGCTCCCGTCCTCGAAGGTCAAGGTCACCCCGGTCGACGCCGCGCAGACCGCGATCTCGCTCCAGTCCGTCGACGGCGCGATCATCAACAACGACTTCCTCGAGGACGCCGGCCTGGCCCCTGAGGACGCACTGTTCCAGGACGACCCCGACTCCGCGGCCTCCGAGCCCTACATCAACGTGTGGGTCGCCCGCGCTGCGGACAAGGACGACGAGACCCTCCTGAAGATCGCCGCCCTCTCGCAGAACGAAGAGGTCGTCGCCGCAGAGAAGAAGGCCTCGGGCGGCACCGCGGTCATCAAGGACAACTCGCCTGCTGACCTCCAGGAGATCCTCGCGGGGATCGAGGAGAACTACCGCGCCCAGGGCTGAGCCCCGGCCTGAGCCACCGGTGCCCGACGGCGTCACTCACCTGACGTCGTCGGGCACCGGTGTGCTCCCGCTCGCCCCGCGCGATGCGCACGCTGCTCTCGCCCGCGGGCCACAGTGCCTGTTGGATAGGAGCTGTCCGCACGCGTCGGCCGCACGGCCACCAGGCCGCAGCCCCCCGCACCCCGTCGACCCACGGCTCTCACGAGGAGTCCCGGTCGCCCCACCCCTGCACGAGAGGTTCCTCCGTGAGCACCACCTCGGACACGATGGTCCGCTTCCGCGACGTGACGAAGGTCTTCGGGACCGGTTCGTCCGCCGTGGCGGCCGTCGACGGCGTCACCCTGGACATCCGGGCGGGTGAGATCTTCGGCGTCATCGGCTACTCGGGCGCGGGCAAGAGCACGCTCGTCCGGCTCATCAACGCGCTCGAGCCCGTCACGTCGGGCAGCGTCGTCGTGGACGGGGACGAGGTGAGCGCGCTCTCCGAGCGCGAGCTGCGCCCTGTGCGCGCGAGCATCGGCATGATCTTCCAGCAGTTCAACCTGCTGTCCTCGCGGACCGTCGCCGGGAACGTGGCGTACGCGCTCAAGGTCGCGGGCTGGGACAAGCCCCGGCGCGAGGCGCGCGTCGCCGAGCTCCTCGAGTTCGTGGGGCTCTCCGACAAGGCCAAGGCGTACCCGTCGCAGCTCTCGGGCGGGCAGAAGCAGCGCGTCGGGATCGCGCGAGCGCTCGCGACGTCGCCCAAGCTCCTCCTCGCGGACGAGGCGACGAGCGCCCTGGACCCCGAGACGACGCGCGACGTGCTCGCGCTCCTGCGCCGCGTCAACGCCGAGCTCGGCGTGACGATCGTCGTCATCACGCACGAGATGGACGTCGTGCGCTCGACGTGCCACCGCGTCGCGGTCATGGAGCACGGCAAGGTCGTCGAGGTCGGCGAGGTCTACGACGTGTTCTCCTCGCCGCAGGCCACCGCGACCAAGAAGTTCGTCGGGACGGCGCTGCGCGACCGGCCCGGCCCCGAGGCGCTCGAACGCCTGCGTCGCCGGCACCCTGGGCGCCTCGTGACCGTCGGGGTCCACGAGGACGGGACCTCGGGCGCGAGCCTGACCCGGCTCCTGCGAGAGCACGGGCTCGACGGCTCCGTGGTGTTCGGCGGGATCTCCGAGATCGGGGAGCGGCCCTTCGGCTCGCTCACGCTCGAGCTCGCGGGGGACGACGCCACGATCGCGGCGTTCCTCACCGAGCTCGCGGCGACCACCGACGTCGTGGACCTCGGGACCGCCGCGGACCCGCGCGACGACCCGCGCGTCGTGGCCGGGGCGAGCGACGAGTCGGGCGAGGGGGACGGGGCGACCGGTGCTCCGCCGTCGGGCCAGGTCGACGAACCCGACCCGCGCGACGCCTGGCAGAGCGAGAGGTGGCCCGGGACGGGCAGCACCGGGATCTCGGGGCTCGGTAGGCCCGGCACGCAGGGCACCCAGCCCGGTGACCTCGGCACCGAGCCCGGGACGTTCGGAGGCGGACGATGAACCGCGACTGGTCCACCCTGTGGCCGATCCTGCTGTCCTCGCTCGGCGAGACGCTCTACATGGTCTCGATCGCGCTCCTCGCGGGCGGGCTCGGCGGCCTGGTCCTGGGGCTCGCGCTCTACTGCACGCGCAAGGGCAACCTGCTGGCGAACAGCGTGGTGTTCAACGTCCTCAACGTGCTCGTCAACATCGTGCGACCCATCCCGTTCATCATCTTCCTGACGATGATCTACCCCGTGACGCTCGCGGTCGTCGGGACGACCATCGGCACCGAGGCGTTCATCCTGCCGCTGTCTGTCATGACGGCGTTCGGGACCTCGCGCATCGTCGAGCAGAACCTCGTGAGCATCGACCCGGGCGTGGTCGAGGCAGCGCGCGCCATGGGCGCCTCGCCGTGGCGGATCATCCGGACCGTGCTCATCCCGGAGGCGCTCGCGCCGCTCATCCTGGGCTACACGTTCATCTTCGTGGCCGTGATCGACATGTCGGCCATGGCCGGGTACATCGGCGGCGGCGGCCTGGGCGACTTCGCGATCCGGTACGGCTACCAGCGGTACAACTGGGCCGTGACGGCCGTGACGGTCGTGGTCATCATCGTGATCGTGCAGGTCGTCCAGTTCTTCGGCAACTGGCTCGCGCGCAAGGTGCTGCGGCGCTGACGCACCACCCGAGGTGGGCCAGCTCGCGCGCGGCGGGGCCCCGGGCTGCACGCCTGGGGACCCGCTGTGCGGGCTGTCAGCCACGCCGTCTAGAGTTGCCGGGGTGAGCACCGCCCTGTACCGCCGCTACCGGCCAGAGACCTTCGCCGAGGTCATCGGGCAGGACCACGTCACCGGACCCCTGCGGCAGGCACTGCGCAGCGGACGCGTGAACCACGCCTACCTCTTCTCGGGCCCACGTGGCTGCGGCAAGACGACCTCGGCGCGCATCCTCGCCCGCACCCTGAACTGCGCGCGCAACACCGAGGAGACGCCCATCGACACCCCCTGCGGGGAGTGCTCGTCGTGCATCGAGCTCGCGCGTGGCGGCTCGGGCAGCCTCGACGTCATCGAGATCGACGCGGCCTCGCACAACGGTGTCGACGACGCCCGCGAGCTCCGCGAGCGCGCGACCTTCGCGCCCGCCCGGGACCGGTACAAGATCTTCATCCTCGACGAGGCCCACATGGTCACGCCGCAGGGCTTCAACGCGCTCCTCAAGCTCGTCGAGGAGCCGCCGCCGCACGTGAAGTTCATCTTCGCGACGACCGAGCCGGACAAGGTCATCGGGACCATCCGCTCGCGCACGCACCACTACCCCTTCCGTCTGGTCCCGCCGGACGTCCTGGGCCCGTACCTCGAGCAGCTCTGCGCCGCGGAGGGCGTGACGATCGGCACGGGCGTCGTGCCCCTCGTCGTGCGCTCGGGCGGCGGCTCGGTGCGTGACTCGCTGTCCGTCATGGACCAGCTCATCGCGGGCGCGGAGGCCGGGAACGTCGACTACGAGCGCGCCGTGGACCTCCTGGGCTTCACGCACGCCTCGCTGCTCGACGACGTCGTGGAGGCCCTCGCGGCCCGCGACGGCGCGAGCATCTTCCGGGTCGTCGAGCAGATCATCACCACGGGGCACGAGCCGCGCCGCTTCGTCGAGGACCTGCTCGAGCGCCTGCGCGACCTGATCGTCATCTCGGTCTCGGGCGGTGCTGCGGACGCGGTGCTGCGCGACGTCCCGTCCGACCAGCTCGAGCGCATGAAGGCCCAGGCACAGCACCTCGGTGCGGCCGAGCTCTCGCGGGCGGCGGACCTGGTCAACGCGGCGCTCACCGAGATGAGCGGCGCCACGTCGCCGCGCCTGCACCTCGAGCTCCTGTGCGCGCGTCTTCTGCTCCCCGGGGTGGACGACGGCGCAGCGGGGCTCGCGGCCCGCATCGACCGGTTGGAGCGGGGCGGGCTGGGCACCGGCGGCCTCGCTCCGGTCGCGTCCGCGCCGCGGTCCGGCGGCCCCGAGGGACTCGTCGCCGCAGCGCCGCGAGGCCCGCGGGTCGAGGAGGACGCCCCGGTCGCCCCCGTCAACGGGTTGAGCGGTGCCGCGGCCGCGCGTGCGGCGCTCCAAGCGCGCAAGAGCGGGGAGGTGGCGGCTGCCGCGCCCTCTGGGATGGCGCCGGCCGCTGCCCCTGCTGCTGCGCCGGTCGCTCCTGCCGTGCCTGCTGCGGTGGCGCCAGCCGCTGTCTCTGGTGCTGTGCCGGTCGCTCCTGCGGTCGCAGTGCCGGCCGAGGCCGCCCCCCAGGTCGAGGAACCTGTCGGCGCGAGCGAGGCGGTCGCTCCGGCGACCGACGACCGGCCGGTCGTGGTGCCCGTCGGCGATGCCCCCGCGGAGCCGGCGGCGTCGGTGCGGGTCGCTGCGGAGAGTCCTGCGGACGACGTGCCCCCGGCCGCCGAGGACGCTCCCGGCGTCGTCGAGCCCGCAGACGATGAGGGGTCCGCCGCTCCTCTCGCCCCGGTCGCCGAGCCCGTCTCGCCGACCGTGGACGCTCCTGCCCAGCCCGAGGTCCCGGCACCTTCGCCTGGTGCTGGTGCTGGTGCTGGTGCTGGTGCTGATGCCGGTCAGGCCTCGAACGACGGCGACGCGCTCAGCACCGACGCCTTGCGACGCCGCTGGCCGGAGGTTCTCCAGACCCTCAGCTCGAGCCGCGTCACGTGGTCCCTCGTGAGCGCCAACGCGCAGGTCGGTGAGCTCACGGCGGACACGCTGTACCTCGCGTTCCAGACGCCCGCCCTCGCACGGACCTTCTCCACCTCCCGGCACACCGGAGCGGTCCAGGAGGCCGTCTACCAGACGCTCGGTTTCCAGGTCCGGGTCGAGGCCCGCCTCGACGAGGGCGGAGGCACGGCACCGGGCGCACCGGCACCCGCCGCGCCTCCGTCGCCACGCCACGACGACCCGTTCGTCGCCGAGTCGTCGCCCCCGGTCGACGTGTCCGGGCACGAGGCCCCGGGTGGACAGGGCGTCGCGCCGAGCGCGTCGGGCTCGGCCGGGAACGGGCCCTCCAGGGCGACGTCCCTGACCTCCGACCGAGTCGGCGCCGTCGCGGCACCGACGGCGGCGAGCGGCCCGGCCGCCCTGCACCCTCCAGGCGAGCCCGCGTCGCAGCACGAGCAGCGGAGCAGCGTCGCGGTCCAGGAACGTCCTGCCCCGGTGGCCGCTGCCCCGGTGGCCCCCGCCGAGCCTCCGGTCGTCAACGCGGCGGACGAGGCCTGGCTCGCGGGCGCGTCCATGACCGAGCCGCCCGCGGACTTCGACGAGGGCCCGGAACCGCCGCCCGAGGAGACGAGGCGAGCTGCGCCGTCGGGCAACCGGCAGACCCTGCGCGCGACCGCACCCGCTGCGCCCAGCGCCCCGACCCCCGCACCCGCCCCCGCGGGACCGCCGCCCGGCGTCCGGGAGTCCCGCCGCCAGACGCTCGAACGCCAGGCCGCCGAGCAGAAGGCGCGGCAGTCCTCGGCCCGCGTCGCGACCTCGATCGAGGACGACTCGCCCTCGGACGACGACCCGGACCTGGCGTCGTCGGGGCTGGTCGGTGCACCCCTCGTCGCGCAGCTCCTGGGCGGCGTCGTGATCGACGAGACCATCGACACCGGGCTCTGACCGTGAGTCCGCGCGGCGAGCTGCACCACGTCGAGCTCTGGGTCGAGGACCTGGGCGCCGCGGAGAGCTCGTGGGCGTGGCTGCTCGACGAGCTCGGGTACACCCGGTTCCAGACATGGGCCACGGGCCAGAGCTGGCTGCGCGGGGCGACGTACATCGTGCTCGAGGCGAGCCCAGCGGTCCGGGGCAAGGGCCACGACCGCCTGCGCCCCGGGGTCAACCACCTGGCGTTCACCGGTGGTCGGCGCACCGAGGTCGACGACCTCGTGGCGCGCGCGGCCGAGCACGGGTGGAGCCTCATGTTCGCCGACGCCCACCCGTACGCGGGTGGACCTGACCACTACGCGGCCTACCTCGAGAACGATGACGGCTTCGAGGTGGAGATCGTCGCGGACGAGAGCTGATCGGACGGCCAGGGGCGAGCGCAGCGCCCGCTCCCGGCGCGGACCCGACCGTGGGCGGCGACCCGTAGGCTGGGGACGTGTATGAAGGCGCGGTCCAGGACCTGATCGACGAGCTCGGCCGACTCCCAGGGGTCGGTCCCAAGAGTGCCCAACGCATCGCGTTCCACCTCCTCGCGGCAGACGCCGCGGACGTGCGCCGGCTCGCCGACGCGCTGACCGAGGTCAAGCTGCGGGTGCGCTTCTGCGAGGTCTGCGGCAACGTCGCGGAGGGCGAGCGGTGCCGCATCTGCCTCGACCCCCGACGCTCGGCCGCGGTCATCTGTGTCGTGGAGGAGCCCAAGGACGTGGTCGCGATCGAGCGCACGCGCGAGTTCCGGGGCAAGTACCACGTGCTCGGCGGGGCCATCAACCCCATGGACAACGTAGGCCCCGACGACCTGCGCATCCGCGAGCTGCTCACCCGCCTGGCCGACGGCGAGGTGCAGGAGGTCATCCTCGCGACCGACCCCAACGTCGAGGGCGAGGCCACGGCCACCTACCTCACGCGCATGCTGTCGCCGATGGGACTGCGGGTCACCCGCCTCGCGTCCGGCCTGCCCGTGGGTGGAGACTTGGAGTACGCGGACGAGGTCACGCTGGGGCGGGCCTTCGAGGGACGGAGAGTCGTCAGTGGTTGAGATCAGCGAGGCCCTGGGGTCCGACCTCCGGTCGGTCGCGGCCTCCGTGTCCGCGCAGGCCCGCACGTTCCTGACCACCACGGCCGAGGTCGCCTCGGGCGCGGCTCCCGAGGCCGCGATCCCGCTCCTGCTGCTCGCCACCTCGGACCTGCTGGCCGCCGGTGCGCGGCTCGGCGCCATGATGGACGTCGTCCCGGACCAGCGGTTCGAGCCCGACGCCGGCCCCGAGACCGACCTCGACCCGCTGCGCGAGGCGCTGGCACAGCTCCTCGACGGGCTCGACGAGTACCCGGAGATCGTCGACCCCGTGCTGGGCGCCGTCGTCGGGCAGGCGTTCGTGTCCGGGGACATCGCCTGCATCGCCGAGGCGCTCGCCAAGGGGCTCCAGCACTACGACTCGGGCCAGGAGCTCGAGGCGCTGTGGTGGTGGCAGTTCTCCTACCTGTCCCTGTGGGGAGAGCGTGCCGCGAGCGCGCTGCGCGTCCTGCAGATGGTGCTCGCGCACCTGCGCCTCGACGTCGAGGACGACGTCGCGGCCGAGGCCGAGTACGACGCGCTGCAGTCCTGACCTGCGAACCGCTGCCACCGCGGCCATGACCTGTCAGCCGACGTCGACAGGTGCCCCGACGGCGCGGACCGGACGCTTGCGATCGTCCCGTGGTTCGTCGACGCGGTCGCTACGTCGCCTGTCGGCTTCTTCGTCGCGCATCCCGTCGACGTTCTCGTTGTCCAGGTTCTTGACCAGCCGGACGGCACCGTCGACCTCGTCGACGGGTCGGTAGCCGGCCCGTCGATAGAGGGCGAGGTTGCGCAGGCTCCTGCTCCCCGTGGACAGGCCGATCGACGTGGCCTCCTCGGGTGCGGCACGTTCGGCATGCTCCAGCAGCCACGTGCCCAGGCCGCGTCCGGCGAGATCGGGGGCCACCATCAGCCGGCCGATCTCCCAGATCGCTCCGTCGCGGCGAGCACGCACCGCTGCGACCAGGCGCCCGTGGCGGTGCACCACCCAGACCTGCCAGTCGGCGACCCACGCGATGACGTCGTCGAGAGACTCGGTGAGTGCCGCATGTCGGAGCGAGGCGTTGGCGATCGCCTCCTGCACCCAGCAGGCGCGCTGGAGCACCAAGAGCTCGCCCGCGTCTGCGGCGGTCGCCCGGGTGAGCGTCACGTCAGGGACGGGCACGGGCGCCGGGAGTGGCGGGGCGTCGGAACCGTTGCTGGTCCTGGTCGTTCGTGCGAACAGAGGGTGGACGGTGCTCGACACCCGTGCGAGGTCGTCGAGGAGGGCGCCGGCGCTCGCGACGAGCGCAGGCGAGTCGATCACGGTTCCTTCGGGGAGAGCGTCGGAGATCCGCAGCGAGATGGCCGTGCCCACCGGGATCATCTTCAGGGCGCTCGTGACCTGCTTGGCCATCTGCAGGGAACGCGTGCCCGCCGATGTGTTGCCGTAGCTGATGAATGCGACGGGCTTGTAGGCCCACTCGGCGGAGAGGTAGTCGACTGCGTTCTTGAACGTCGCCGGCATGCCGTGGTTGTACTCCGGGAGGATGACGACCACCGCGTCCGCGGCAGCGACCCGATGGCTCCACTGCTGGGTGTGTCGATGGTGGTAGGAGCCCGATGCCGGCTCGCCGGGCTCGTCGAGGAGGGGCAGCCGGATCCGGGCCAGGTCGGCGTCGTCGACGGTGAGGTCTGGACGCGAGGAGGCGACATCGAGGAACCAGTCGGTGATCGCCCGCCCCCTGCGTCCGGGCCGGGTGCTGGTGGTGAGGACCATGATGCGCGGCTTCGTTGACATGTCAACGACCTTAGAGGCTAGAATGATGACATGTCAACGAATTTCATCGGACGGCCTGCCGGCTCTCGGCACGATGCGCCGACGACGGCCGTTCCGTGGCTCACCCCCGAGGAGGAGAGAGCCTGGCGGGCCTTCCGTCGTCTGCTCACGGTGCTGCCTGCCCGTACGGCCCGCGACCTGGCAGCCGACTCCGGGCTGTCTGCCCCCGACTACGAGGTGCTCAGCACGCTCTCGGAGCGGGATGGCCGACGCCGCGCCCTGAAGGACCTGGCAGCCAAGATGGAGTGGTCCCGCAGCCGCCTGTCGCACCACATCGACCGGATGGAGGTGCGTGACCTCGTCGAGCGGCACCCGGACCCGTCGGACGCGCGCGGCTGCGTCATCGGACTGACTGATCACGGCTTCGAGATCCTCGAGCAGGCCGCTCCGCACCACGTCCGCTCGGTACGCCGTCGTCTCGTCGACCACCTGACGTCCGACGAGCTGCGTGTTCTGGAGCGGATCTCGTCCCGCATCGCCGACCTCCCGGACGCCTGAGGAGCGGGCCGGTCGCCGTCGGTGAGGGGTGGGAGAGAAGAAGCGGCGCGACGGTCGTGAGACGACGCGGGCCACCGACGAGTCACAGGCATGCGTCCTGGGGAGCTCCCGTGCTCGTCACTTCGCTGAGCGCCACGGGGCATCGAGGACCGTGGTGACGAACCCGGACAAGGTTCTGTCCAGTACCTGGGTGCCCCCTCCGCCGTCGTGCAAGACTTCCGTGTGACCTGGGACCTCGCCGCGACGCTTCCTCTCGTGGCGCACGCGCCTCTCGCCGCGGGCGAGGGGATCGTGCTGCCGGGCTCGGGCGGGCTCGAGCTCGACCTCCTGACGATCGCCCTCCTGGTCCTCGCGGGCCTGACCGCGGGCTGGATCGACGCGGTCGTGGGCGGGGGAGGGCTCGTCCAGCTCCCTGCGCTGCTGCTCGTGCCGGGCATCAGCCCGGTCCAGGCCCTCGCGACGAACAAGCTCGCGAGCATCATGGGCACCTCCGTGAGCGCGACGACGTACTACCGGCGGGTGGGTCCCGACCTGCGGACCGCCGGTCCCATGGCGATCGCGGCTCTGTTCGGGGCGATCGGCGGCGCGGCGCTCGCGTCGAAGATCCCCGCCGAGCTGTTCAAGCCGATCATCCTCGTGGTCCTGATCGCGGTGGCGGTCTACACGATCGCCAAGCCCAGGCTCGGGCACACGACGAACCTGCGCTGGGAGGGCAACGGGCACCGGTGGGCCGCGGCCGGGATCGGGCTCGTGATCGGGTTCTACGACGGGCTGCTCGGGCCCGGGACGGGGACGTTCTTCGTCATCTCGCTCGTCAGCATCCTGGGGTACGCGTTCCTGCCGGCCTCCGCGCTCGCGAAGATCGCCAACTTCGCGACCAACGCGGGCGCGCTCATCTTCTTCGTCCCGTACGGCGCGGTGCTGTGGGGGCTGGGGCTCGCGATCGGGGCCGCGAACCTGCTGGGCGCGTACATCGGGGCGCGCATGGCCGTGGCCAAGGGCAGCGGGTTCGTGCGGGTCGTGTTCGTGGTCGTGGTGGGGGCGCTCATCTGCAAGCTCGGGTACGACGTCGTCACGAGCCTCGGGGAGTGAGGTTGAGCGGGGCGGGGGCCGGGTCGGACGGCACGGGGCCGGCCGGGGCCTGGCAGGCAGGGCCGCGACGCATGGTCCGGTCGGAGACGGGTGGCTGCTCGCCTGATCTCGAGCTGCCTGCCACGCGCGACGACCCGCCTCGTGCGCGGGCGGGGGAGCGGGCGCGCGACCCGGTGCGCATCGACCCCTCCGGCGTGACCGGCCCGTTCGGCCGGCCCCGGCCCCGGCCGCGGAGGCCAGGCCTGGCGCTGGGGCGGCTGGTCGCCGGGGTGGTCGTCGCGGTCGTGGGATACATCCTGGCGGTGTTCCCCGCCCTGATCACCTACGACGTGGGGATGGACGGGTACGGCTACTACTGCGAGACGGGGATGTTCGTCGAAGCGGACCTGGCCTGCTTCGGCGATCCGACGCCTGCCGCCGAGGCCTTCGCACTCTTCGTGGCGATGGTCACGGTGCCTGCCGCGCTCGGGGTCCTCGTCGCCTGGCCGCGGCGGCGTGGCCTCCTCCTGTTGCTGCTGGCGTGCGCGGCGCTCGGCCTGTACGCCTATCTCGTGCTGGCCAATCCGCGCACCTGACCGGGCCGTCGGCCTGACCACCTGCTTGCCTGCCTGCCCAGCGCGGTTGTTCGCCGAGCACGAGGTTGCGGTCGTTCTCAGAGTCATACCGACCACAACCTCGTTCTCGGCACCAGGCGCTGGCGTCGCCTAGGATCGCGGCCGTGACCGTTCCCGTGCAGGCCGTCGTCCTCGATCTCGACGGGACGCTGCTCGACCACGAAGGGGCCGCGCGCGCGGCGCTCGCTGCGTGGCTCCCCGAACTCGGGGTGCAGGTCACCGACGCGCTGGTCTCGGCGTGGTTCACGGCCGAGGAGAAGCACTTCCTGGCGTGGCGCTCGAAGGAGGTCGACTTCGCTGAGCAGCGGCGCAGGCGTCTGCGCGACGTCCTGCCGCTCGCGGGCCTCGATGTGGGATCTGACGACGACCTCGACCAGGTCTTCGCCGGCTATGTCGCGCACTACGAGGCGTCGTGGACCGCGTTCCACGACGTCGAGCCGATGCTCGCCGCGCTGCGGGCCCGGCCGGTCCAGCTGGCCGTCCTGACCAACGGGACCGAGGATCAGCAGCACGCCAAGCTCCGCGCCGTGGGCCTGGACGGGCGGATCGGGCCAGTGTTCACGGCCGAGAGGCTCGCGGTGGCCAAGCCCGCACCGGCGAGCTACCGGAAGGTCTGCGCCGCGCTGGGAGTGGTGCCGGAGAAGGTGCTGCACGTCGGGGACCGGCACGACCTCGACGTCGTCGCCGCCCGAGCGGCCGGGCTGCAGGCCGTCCACCTGGACCGGGGCGGACGAGGGCCGTTCGACGAGCCCGCGCGGATCACGTCGCTCGACGAGCTGCCGGGGCGCCTCGGGCACTGACCCTTCACGCGCTGGCGACTGCCGAGAACGAGGTTGCGTTCGTTCTCAGGCTCAGAACGACCGCAACCTCGTGCTCGGCACCCGGTAGCCAGCATCCCCGCAGGTCAGCGACCCGCTTCCGCCCGTCCCGCCCGCATCCTGAGCCTCCTCCCGCCGTCCACGGGCACCGGGCTATCATCGACCGACTCGTAAAACACCCGGCGGGCCGTTGAGAGAGACGGAGGCCGGCGACGTAACGGAGCAGGCTAGTGGCACTTGTCGTGCAGAAATATGGTGGCTCGTCGGTAGCTGATGCGGAGAGCATCAAGCGGGTGGCGAAGCGCATCGCAGAGACCAAGCGGGCCGGACATGACGTGGTCGTCGTGGTCTCGGCCATGGGTGACACGACGGACGAGCTCATCGATCTCGCCCAGCAGGTCACCCCCCTTCCCCCCCAGCGTGAGATGGACATCCTGCTCACGGCCGGCGAGCGCATCTCGATGTCGTTGCTGGCGATGGCGATCAACAACCTCGGCGTCAAGGCCAAGTCGTTCACCGGCCAGCAGGCCGGCGTGATCACGGACGCCGTGCACGGCAAGGCGCACATCGTCGACGTCGTGCCGCACCGCATCCGCGAGACGGTCGAGAAGGGCTCGGTCGCGATCGTCGCCGGGTTCCAGGGCGTCACGCAGAGCACCAACGACGTGACGACTCTCGGCCGCGGCGGCTCGGACACCACGGCGGTCGCGCTCGCGGCCGGCCTGGGTGCCGACGTGTGCGAGATCTACACCGACGTCGACGGTGTGTTCACCGCGGACCCTCGGATCGTGCCGACGGCCCGCAAGATCGACCGCATCTCCTACGAGGAGATGCTCGACATGGCGGCGAGCGGGGCCAAGGTCCTGGTGCTGCGCTGCGTCGAGTACGCGCGCCGCTACGACGTGCCCATCCATGTCCGTTCGTCGTTCTCGACGAAGCCGGGGACCATCGTGTCGAACGACGCGCGCCCCGTGCCCAACGTCCCCCAGCAGGCTCCCGGCCACCCGGCCGGCAACGAGGCAGAGGTCATCATGGAAGATCCGATCATCTCCGGCGTCGCGCACGACCGCAGCGAGGCCAAGATCACCGTCGTGGGCGTCCCGGACGTCCCGGGCACGGCCGCCCGCATCTTCGAGGTCGTGGCCGGTGCCGGCGCGAACATCGACATGATCGTCCAGAACGTCTCGGTCGCGGCCACGGGCCTGACCGACATCTCGTTCACGCTCCCCATGGACGACGGCGCGCTCGCGACCACGGCCCTGGACGCCGTGCGCGAGGAGATCGGGTTCGCGTCGCTCCAGTACGACGACCAGATCGGCAAGGTCTCGCTCATCGGTGCGGGCATGAAGTCGAGCCCGGGCGTCTCCGCACGCCTGTTCGGTGCGCTGCGTGACGCAGGCATCAACATCGAGATGATCACGACGTCCGAGATCCGCATCTCGGTCGTCACGCGGGCCGACAGCCTCGACGACGCGGTGCGGGCCATCCACACCGCGTTCGAGCTGGACGGCGAGAGCGAAGCAGTCGTCTACGCCGGCACCGGCCGTTGAGCGAGGAGAGCACCATGAGCAACCAGAACTCTGCCGGCCTCGTCGTCGGCGTCGTCGGGGCGACCGGACAGGTCGGCGCCGTCATGCGCCGCCTGCTCGAGGAGCGTGACTTCCCCGTGGCGCAGATCCGCTACTTCGCGTCGGCCCGCTCCGCGGGCAGCACGCTGCCCTGGAAGGGCGAGGACGTCGTGGTCGAGGACGCGGCCACGGCCGACGTGTCGGGCCTCGACATCGCCCTGTTCTCCGCGGGTGGTGCGACCGCCACGGCGCAGGCCGAGCGCTATGCCGCCGCAGGCGTCGTCGTGATCGACAACTCCTCGGCGTGGCGCATGGACCCGGACGTCCCGCTCGTCGTGTCCGAGGTCAACCCGGAAGCGATCCACGAGGCGCGCAAGGGCATCATCGCGAACCCGAACTGCACCACGATGGCCGCGATGCCGGTCCTCAAGCCGCTCGCGGACGAGGCCGGTCTCGAGCGCCTGACCGTGGCGACGTACCAGGCGGTGTCGGGCGCGGGCCTGGCCGGTGCGGCCGAGCTGCGCGACCAGGCGGTCGCGGGGGCCGAGCAGGACCTCACGGGACTGGTGCACTCGGGCAGCGCGGTGTCGTTCCCCACGCCGGACAAGTTCCCGCGCAACATCGCGTTCAACGTGGTGCCGCTCGCCGGGTCGATCGTCGACGACGGCGAGGAGGAGACCGACGAGGAGAAGAAGCTCCGCAACGAGTCGCGCAAGATCCTGGGTCTTCCCGACCTCCTGGTCGCGGGCACGTGCGTGCGCGTCCCGGTCTTCACGGGCCACTCGCTCGCGATCCACGCCGAGTTCGGCCAGGCCATCACTCCGGACCGCGCGCGCGAGCTGCTCGCGTCGGCCCCTGGCGTCGAGCTCTCGGCCGTCCCCAACCCGCTCGAGGCCGCAGGTGCCGACCCGTCGTTCGTGGGCCGCATCCGCACCGACCAGAGCGTGCCGGGCGGTCGCGGCCTGGTGCTGTTCGTCTCGAACGACAACCTCCGCAAGGGTGCCGCGCTCAACGCGGTGCAGGTCGCGGAGCTGGTCGCGGCAGACCTCACGAGCAAGGCCGCTGCCTCGGCCTGACTCGTGCTGCCGGGACGGGCGGGAGGCCAAGGTCTCCCGCCCGCCCCGCTGGTCCGGAGACGGACCAGGCATCGCGGTGCCCGACGACGCCCCTCACCTTCGGGTGGGCGGGCGCCGTCGGGCTGTGCGCACCCGGGCGCGGCCGCCCCGTCCGGCGGGCACGGGGAGAAGCCCTGCTGCGGCAGCGTCCTTGCGCACGCGATCCGTTGCGCGCGACGAACCGCTGCCCGCCGGACAGACTCGGGGGAGACCCGCGCCTCCCGTGCGGCGGGCGCGACGCGGAGGTGTCCCGTGACCAACCCCCAGCTCCCGGCCCCCGTCCCTGCGCCGGACCCCGAGCCGCAGCCCGTGCTCTACCAGCTCACGACGTCGGCGGAGTTCCTCGTGGTGAGCTCCACGGGGAGTCCTGAGGCGGATGCGACGCTGCTCGGCGTGGCCTCGGACGTCAACGGTCTGGTGCGCTCGGTGGGGTTCCGGCAGGGCCGGGCCGAGCTGTCGTGCGTCGTGGGCCTCGGGTCGAGCTTCTGGGAGCGTGTGCGTCCCGCGGGGGCGCCGCGTCCCGCGCACCTGCACCCGCTCAGGGCACTTGCCGGCGCACGCCACACGGCCCCGTCGACCCCGGGCGACGTGCTCTTCCACCTCCGCGCCGACCGGGCGGACCTGACGTTCGAGCTGGCCCGCCAGATCATGCGTGCGCTGGGGGACGCGGTGGTCGTCGAGGACTCGACCACGGGCTTCCGGTACTTCGACTCGCGCGACCTCCTGGGCTTCGTCGACGGGACGGAGAACCCGACGGGCCGGGCGGCCCCCGAGGCCGCGCTGGTGGTGGACGAGCCGGACTTCGTGGGTGGGAGCTACGTCGTCGTGCAGAAGTACGTGCACGACCTCGACACCTGGAACGGGCTGAGCGCCGAGGAGCAGGAGAAGGCGATCGGGCGCACCAAGCTCGACGACATCGAGCTCGACGACGACGTCAAGCCCAGCAGCTCGCACGTCGCGCTCAACGTGATCGAGGACGAGAACGGCGAGGAACTCGCGATCCTGCGCGACAACATGCCGTTCGGTGACGCGGGTGCGGGGGTGTTCGGGACCTACTACATCGCGTACGCGAAGGATCCCGCGGTGACCGAGCTCATGCTGCACCGCATGTTCATCGGCGAGCCGGAGGGCAACACCGACCGGATCCTCGAGGTGTCGACCGCTCTGACGGGGTCGTTGTTCTTCGTGCCGTCGCTCGACCTGCTCGAGGGCCTTGCGGACGAGGAGGTCCAGCAGCAGTCGGCGAGCGGAGCGGTGGTCGTCGAGTCGTGAGCGCTCGACCGAGCGACGCCGAGAAGTGAGCTGTGGCCCCTGATTCCACCGGATCGGGGGCCACGGCTCACTTCTCGGCAGCGTTGCCCCTTGCGCACACCCAACGTTCTGTGGTTCATTACTCATGTAATGAACCACAGAACGTGCGATCGACGAGAGGATGGGCACCATGTTCGACCGACCTGAACCCATCTACCTGCAGATCGCCCAGCAGATCCGCGCCCAGATCCTGAGCGGCGACCTCGCCGAGGAGGAGCAGGTCATGTCCACCACCCAGTACGCGACGACCTTCCGCATCAACCCCGCGACCGCCGCCAAGGCGTTCGCCGGGCTGGTCGACGAGGGAGTCCTCTACAAGCGGCGCGGTGTCGGCATGTTCGTCGCCTCCGGAGCCCGCGAGAAGCTGCTCGCCGAGCACCGCGACCGCTACTTCGCCGAGGTCTTGCACCCGGCCCTGGTCCAGGCCGACCTGCTGGGCATCACGCCCGCCGAGATCGTGGACCACGTGCTCGGCCGCGGCCCCCAGGGCCGCCCCACCCCGACGGGAGAGACCTCATGACCGCCTCCACCCGCCCCGAGCCGTTCGGCGTCGAGCTGCGGGACGTGACCCTGAGCTTCGGCAAGGGCGAGAAGCACCCGGCGCTCGACGGCCTGAGCCTCCAGGTCCGTCCCGGCACCATCACGGGCCTGCTCGGCCGCAACGGCGCAGGCAAGACGACGGCGCTCTCGCTGATCGCCGCCATGCGCCGCCCCGACGCCGGGACGGTCCTGGTCGACGGCGAGGACCCGTTCGAGAACGCGTGGGCCATGGCCGGCACGCAGCTCGTCCGGGAGAGCGGCGACACGATCACCTCGACCAAGGTCGCGGACAGCCTCGGGTACTACGCCGAGATGCGCCAGCACTGGGACGCGGACCTCGCGGCCCGTCTGGTCGACCTGTTCGAGGTCGACCTGCGCAAGACCCCCGAGAGTCTCTCGCGTGGCAAGCGGTCGGCGCTCGGCGCGGTCATCGGTCTCGCGTCCCGCGCACCGCTGACGATCTTCGACGAGGTCTACCTGGGCATGGACGCGCCGAGCCGGTACGCGTTCTACGACGCGCTCGTCGAGGACTACACCGAGCACCCGCGCACGATCATCCTCTCGAGCCACCTGATCGACGAGGTCGAGCGGATCTTCGAGGACGTCGTCATCGTGGACAAGGGCCGTGTGCTCCTCGCCGAGAGCGTCGAGTCCGTCCGCAGCAGGGGCGTGAGCCTCACGGGGTCCGCCGCCGCGGTCGAGTCGTTCGTCGACGGCCGCCGCGTGCTGGCTCGTCAACGCCTGGGCGGCACGGCCCAGGTCACGCTGTTCGGGACGCTCGACGACGCCGAGCGGGTCGCTGCGACCGAGGCGGGCCTCGAGCTCGGCGCGGTGCCCTTGCAGGACCTGTTCGTGCACCTGACCCGAGAGGAGCGATCATGACCGAGAACCTGACGGGCCCCACGGCCCTCACCGGCCGGGAGGCGCAGCGTGCGGCGGTGCGCCGTACGGCCGAGAGGCGGTCGCTGCGCACCGCGACGTGGTCGATGTCCGCGGGGACCTGGCAGATCGGTGCGTGGTTCTGGGTGATCGTGCTGATCATCGCGGGCATCATCGGCTACGTCGAGGTGCGCACCGACATCCTCGACGGCAGCGTGATCGACGGCGTCGTGAGCGGGTCGGCGAAGTTCTTCCTGTTCGTCATGGGCATCATCGCGCCTATCGCGAGCATCGCGGTGCACGTCGCTGCGGGCGGCACGCGCCGGTCGTTCATCCGTTCGACCTGGTGCACGGCCGTGATCCTGGGGCTCACGTTCGCCCTCGTGGCGGCGGTCCTGGGCTATGTGGAGTGGCTCGTCTTCCGGGCGCAGGGCTGGTCGCCCGAGCTCGACCGGGCCCAGCTCTACGTCGACGGTGGCCAGGTCGGCACCGCGTTCCTGGTGCAGGCGTTCTTCTGCAGCGTGTACTGGCTCTCGGGCGCGGCCATCGGCATGGGGTACTACGGGTTCGGGGTGTGGCGCGGGACGTTCGCGATCCCGCTCTTGCTGATCCCCGTGGTCCTCGTCGAGCTCGCGTTCCAGAGCGGCTACTTCGGCAGGCCGTTCGCCCAGGCCGTCGGCCTGGCCGACGCGCAGGTCCTCACCGCGGTCGTGGGTGGCCTCGCGGCCCTCGCCGCAGCGGCTTTCGTGTTCCATCTCGTCACGCGGTCCGTGGCGATCGCCCCCGTCACGACCTGACGGCCCTGGCGTCCCCGACGCCTTCTGCGCGGCGGGCCCCACAGCGGGGACCGCCGTACCCACCACAACGCTCATCCCGTCCGACGGACGGCGCCCGGTCCACCGGTGCGCCGCCCGGTGGGCGAGCACACCCTCAGGGAGGGCACCATGACCACCGCACATCCCGCCCCGTCCGTCCCGCCCCCGTCGTCGACCGCCCGGTCGCGCTCGGCGCGCACGCTGCCCGACGGCGCCGCACCGGCCATCGAGGTCGTCGCCCTCCGCAAGGCGTACGGGAGCAACGTCGCCGTGCGCGACGTGAGCCTCGCCGTCGGGCCGGGGGAGATCTTCGGCATCCTCGGCCCCAACGGGGCCGGCAAGACCACGACCGTCGAGTGCCTCGCCGGGCTCCGGCAGGCCGACTCCGGGACCGTCCGGATCCTCGGCAGGGACCCGCAGAAGGACCCGGCCTCGGTGCGCGAGCTCCTGGGCGTCCAGCTCCAGGAGGCCGAGCTCAACGACCGCATGACCGTTGCCGAGGCGCTGCGGCTGTACGCGTCGTTCTACGAGTCGCCCGCCGACACGGGCGAGCTCCTGGACCTGCTCGACCTCACGCCGCACCGCGACCAGCAGTTCGCCAGGTTGTCGGGCGGCCAGAAGCAGCGGCTGTCGATCGCGCTCGCACTCGTGGGGAACCCGCAGGTCGCGATCCTCGACGAGCTGACCACGGGTCTGGACCCGCAGGCCCGCCGCGCCACGTGGGAGCTCGTCGAGCGGGTGCGCGACCGCGGCGTGACGATCCTGCTCGTGACCCACTTCATGGACGAGGCCGAACGGCTGTGCGACCGGCTCGTCATCATCGACCAGGGAGTCGTGGTCGCGGCCGGTTCGCCGGCCGAGCTGATCGAGTCGGTCGATGCCACGCGCGTGCTGCGCCTGCGGGTCGAGCCCCACGAGGAGGCCGACGTGCTCGAGATCCTCGCCGGGCTCGCGGACGTCCAGGACGTGGCGCGCGAGGGCCACGAGATCGAGGTGACCGGGACGCGGCGGGTGCTGCCCGCCGTCGTGCTGGCCCTCGCCGAGGTGGACGTCGTGCCCGACGTCCGGACCGTGACCCGCTCGCTCGAGGACGTGTTCGTGCACGTCACGGGTAGGACGTACGACCACACCGGGGCGACGGGCCCCACGGCGACCGACGACCGGTCCAGCACCGAAGGAGCAGGGCGATGACCACGCAGACCGCAACACACCCGCAGGTGGCAGCACCCCGGCGCCGCAAGATCGCGGGCACCGGCTGGCACGGCCTGCGGACCCTGACCCTGACCGAGGCCCGCCTGCTGCTCCGCGACCCGGGGACGGTCTTCTTCGCGCTCCTCTTCCCGACCGTGCTGCTCGTGGGCGTGGGCTTCGCGATCCCCGGCATGCGGGAGGTCATGACCGACGCCCCGCCACCCTGGGGAGGGCTGACCGCCGTGGCGGTCTACGTGCCCGTGGCGCTCGCGACCGCGGTCGCGACCGTCGCGCTCACGACCATGCCGGTGTACTTCGCGACGTTCCGCGAGAAGGGCGTGCTGCGCAGGCTCTCGACCACGCCCATGAGGCCGCAGGGGCTCATCGGGGCGCACGTGGTCATCAACCTGGTGACGGTCTGCGTCGCGGCGCTGCTCGCGGTGCTCGTGGGGAGCCTGGTGTTCGACCTCGCAGCGCCCGCCAACCTCTCGATCGTGGTCGGGAGCTTCCTGCTGGGGATCCTGTCGATGTTCTCGCTCGGGATGCTCATCGCGTCGCGCGCGGGCAAGGCCAGCACGGCGTCGGCGATCGGGATGACGCTCTACTTCCCGATGCTCTTCCTCGCGGGCATGTGGACGCCCGGGCCGATCATGCCCGAGGTGCTCCGCACGATCGGCGGGTACACGCCCCTCGGCGCCGCGACGCAGGCCATGACGACGGGCTGGTTCGAGACCGGTGTGCCCGTGTCCCAGCTCGTGGTCATGGCCGTGTGGACCGTGGTGCTGCTGCCGCTCGGGGTGAAGCTGTTCCGCTGGTCGTGACCCGACCTGCGGGGTGCCGCGACTCACCGGGACGTCCCGGCGCGGGGGCTGCCGGGCAGCCCCCGCGCAGCGGGCTACCGGGCGAAGAACGGCCCCGCGGTCGGGTCCGCGAGGTAGCCCAGGGTGTGGCCGAGCCGCTCGCTCGTCGAGGCGGCGAGGTCGGCTGGCAGGTCGTCGGGGGCGAACCACGCGACCGCGAGGGACTCGTCGTCGGCCACGTGGGCCGCGGCTGCTGCGACGGGGGAGACCGGGCGGCAGAGGAAGCACAGATCGAGGTACTGCGAGCGGTCGCCGTTCGGGTACTCGACGACCGGGGTCACCGTGACCCCGGTCAGGGCGTCGACCCGGACGCTCACCCCGGTCTCCTCGAGGACCTCGCGCGCGAGGCCCACGGCGGGGTCCTCGCCCGGCTCGAGGATCCCGCTGATGACCGCCCACTGCCCCGAGTCGGCACGCTGCCCCAGGAGGAGGCGACCGCCGTCGTCGATCACGACCCCCGAGACCCCTGGCATCCACAGGAGGTCGGTCCCGACGTGGGAGCGGAGGGCGGCGACGAACTCGGGGATCGGCATGGACCGAGCGTAGACGGCGTGCGACGCCGAGAAGTGGCTGTTGCCCCTGATCCGACCGGAACACGGGCAACAGCTCACTTCTCGGCGGAGCTGCTTCGGCGAGCACCCTGCCCGGAGTCTGAGACGGCCCCGTGGGGCACCAAAACCGCTGTGCTACGGTCGTCCGGTGAACACGGTTCGTTGGTATTGGCGCTTTACGCTGGCTCCTGGAGGGGCCGAGCGGGCGTTCGCCTGACCAACCTTCCCCGGAGCCAGCACAGGGCCTTGGACGCAGACCGCGTCCGGGCCCTTCGTCATTCAGACGGGCCGACTCCGGACACAGAGCAGGCCGCACGGCTCCGTCTGAGTCACCTTCAGATCAGGAGCCCTCGCATGACCGCCACGACCTCGACCGCCGTCTCTGCGGAGACCGTCGACGAACGTCACCCCGAGACGGTCACCTCCGCCACCGGCGCAGGTGACACCATGGAACGCGTGACCTCTCACCCCGAGTACGAGCTGCAGGCGCCCACGAGCGACCTGCGCATCCGCGCCCTCGACCCGCTGCCCGCCCCCGTCGACATGCTCGCCGAGCTTCCCCTCGGCACGGCCCGCGGTGACCTGGTCACCCAGTCGCGCCGCGAGATCCGCGACGTCCTGGCGGGGGACGACGACCGCCTGCTCGTGATCGTCGGCCCGTGCTCGGTCCACGACCCCGAGGCCGCGCTCGACTACGCGCACCGCCTCGCGGCCGTGGCCAAGGACCTGTCGGAGGACCTCGCGATCGTCATGCGCGTGTACTTCGAGAAGCCGCGCACGACGGTCGGTTGGAAGGGCCTCATCAACGACCCCGACCTCGACGGCACGCACGACGTCAACCGCGGCCTGCACCTCGCCCGCGAGGTCCTGCTCGGTGTCCTCGACGCGGGTGTCCCCGCGGCGACCGAGTTCCTCGAGCCCACGAGCCCGCAGTACATCGCGGACGCCGTCTCGTGGGGCGCGATCGGTGCGCGCAACGTCGAGAGCCAGGTGCACCGCCAGCTCGCGTCGGGCCTGTCGATGCCGGTCGGCTTCAAGAACGCGACCGACGGCGACATCCAGATCGCGGTCGACGGCTGCATCACCGCGGCGAGCGAGCACACGTTCTTCGGTACGGACGGGGCGGGTCGCGCGGCCGCGGTCGAGACCGCGGGCAACCCGGACTGCCACATCATCCTGCGCGGTGGCCGCAGCGGCCCCAACTACGGGCCCGACGACGTCGCGTCCGCCCTGCGCGTGGCCGCGTCCTCGGGCCTGGGCGGGGCCGTCGAGCACGGCCTGGTCATCGACGCGAGCCACGGCAACTCGGGCAAGGACCACGTGCGGCAGGCCGAGGTCGTGCGCGAGGTCGCGACGCGCATCGCCGAGGGCGAGGCCGGCATCACGGGCCTCATGATGGAGAGCTTCATCGTGGCGGGGGCGCAGGCGCCGGCTCCGCGCGGGCTCGTCTACGGCCAGTCCGTGACGGACAAGTGCATCGACTGGGACACCACGGCCGAGCTGCTCGGCGAGCTGGCCGAGTCGGTGCGGGCGCGCCGGGCGCTCTGAGCCACAGCGCTCCTCGGCACGACCCGACGGCCGCTCTCCCCACTGGGAGGGCGGCCGTCGTGCGTGCTGAGTCGGTGCGACCGTGCGGTGGTGCGACCGAGCCCGGACCGAGCGCGTCCCGACATCGCGGGTCAGGACGAGGCGCGGACCCAGTCGCCGACCACGACGCGCGCGCCCTCGAGGATGTCGACGCCCGACTCGGCGCCCGGGACGTCCGTCACGCGAAGGCGCGCCTCGTCGGCGCCCGGCACGGTCGTGACGAGGACGCTCGTCGTCTGGTCGGGGTCGTTGGCCGTCGACATGGCGCCCCACCGGAGCTGCGAGGTCGCGACACCTCCGGGCGGCACGACGATCCGGACCGGGCTCTGCCCGGGGATCTCCGGCTCGGACAGGACGTCCGGGACCGTCCCCGAGGCGCGCAGGAAGCTCAGCCCGGGGCGCCCGTCGAGCGCGCACGGTGCGGCGGTGACGTTCTCCGCGGTGACGGTGAGGAAGCGCGACCCGGCGGCGGCGTCGAACCCTTTCACCCCGGCGCGAAGGTCCGGCCCGGTGCAGGGTGGGACCCCGTCGGCGGCTGCGGCCGCGGCGTCGGCCTCGTCTCCTGCGGTGTCGGTGCTCACGAGCTCGCGGTCCGAGACGAACCCGGACTCGGAGGTCTCGCTGCCGTAGACGGTGAAGGCGATCGCGCTGCCCAGGAGGTCCGCCTGGCCCGAGGCGCGCAACCAGTCCGCGACGGGTGTCGGCGGGCCGTCGACGTAGACGGTGAGCAGCGGCACGGGGTTCCCCGTGGGCGACCTGACCTCGTAGACGGTCTGGGTCGTCTCGTCGCGCGACCCGGCCTCGGCGAGGAGCTGGACGGCGGGCAGCGGTGGCGGTACGGGGTCGACGCTCGAGGTGTACATCGCGCCGTAGCCGTCGGTCGAGAGGGAGTCCAGCGGCCGTGCGAGGGTGCCCGCGACCTCGGCCAGCCCGGGGAGCGCGGCCGGGTCGCGGCCGCTGACCGCCGCGTTGTCGGCCGTGAGGCGGACCGAGGTGGCTCCCGCGTCGAGGAACGCCACGGCGTCGTGGACGGCGGGGTCTCCCGGGCCTGTGGGTTCGAGCGTCAGCGTCGCCCCGGTGCCGGGCAGCGTGTCGACCACGGTGAGCGTGGGCGAGCCGCTGAGCCCCGAGCCGGCGAGGACGCCGTAGACGGCGTCGACGGTCGCCTGGGTGTCCTCGGGGGTCCGAAAGCTCTCGAGGTCGACCGTCACCGAGGCGGCGGGTGCCGGGATGTGCTCGGGCAGGCTCTCGAGGAAGTCCTCGTCGAGCACCTCGACGGTCGCGGACTCGACGCCGGCGATCGCGGTCAGCTCCCGCTCGACGTCCTCGCGGATCTCGGCGTCCTCGGAGCGGGCAGGATCGGCAGGCGAGCCGCGTTCGTCCCCCTGCGCGTCAGCCCGGACGTCGCCGCGGGTCGTGGCCCAGAGCGCGAGCGCGACGAGCACCACGAAGAGCACGGCCACGACGACGTAGACGGGATGGAGCCGGGTGGACTGCGGCGTCTCGGTCACCCCGTGAGGGTAGCGGCAGCCGCTGATCGGCCGGCGACCCATCCGCGAGCCAGTCCGCGACGAACCTTGGGTGCCTCAGCCGTCGTGGATGCAGTGCACCCGCGGACGTCCCGCCCGTGCGCCGCGGCGGGGAGCCTGGGGCAGACTGGTCGGGTGCCACCCGTGAGGACGAGCGAGCCCGATGCTCTCGATGCCGCGCTCGCCGCGTGCGCCGGGGGTGATCCGGCCGCGTTCGCGCCGGTCTACGACGCCCTGGCGCCGGCCGTGTTCGGCACGGCGCTCGGGGTGCTGCGCGACCACGACCACGCGGCCGAGGTGACCCAGGAGGTGATGATCGAGGTGTGGCAGACGGCGGTGCGTTTCGACGCCTCCCGGGGTTCGGCCCGGACGTGGGTCGTCACGATGGCCCGACGGCGAGCGGTGGACCGGGTGCGGTCCGAGCAGTCCCGCCGGGTACGGGACCAGAAGGACGTCGACGGCAGGTTCACGGGTGGTGGCCACGACGTCGTGGCCGAGGAGGTCGAGCAGCTGCTCGAGTCGGCCGCGGTGCGCCGGTGCCTCGGGAGCCTCACCGAGACCCAGCGTGAGTCGGTCGTCAGGGCCTACTTCGGTGGGCTGACGTACCGAGAGGTCGCGCTCGAGCTGGGTGCGGCTGTCCCGACCGTGAAGTCACGGATCCGTGACGGGCTCGTGCGCCTGCGTGACTGCCTGGGGGTGGACCGTGGTTGACGGCACGGGCCGTCGGTCGACGGCGCACGGCGACGGGGACGCTCCGGGCATGGACGGGCAGGGACCCGGTACGGACGACCCGCGCGACCTGCTCGCCGCCTGTGCGCTCGACGCGGTCGACGACCTGGACCGCCGCGTGGTCGAACGGCTGCTGGCCTCCGACCCCGACGCGCGCCGTGAGCTCGACGAGCACCGTGCGGTGGTCGCGGCCTTCACGGTCGACACGCCCCCGCCTGCGGCCCTCCGGGACCAGGTGCTCGAGCGCGTCGCGTCGACGCCTCAGGTCGCGGCGGTCCAGGCAGGGCGGGCGGACGCTCGCCCGGGCCGGGCGGCTCGGCGTCCCCGCCGGTGGGTCGTCGTCGCGGCGGTCGCCGCAGCGGTCGTGGCGGTCGCGGTCCCGACGACGCTCGCGGTCCAGGCGCGGCAGGAACAGGTCAGGCTCCAGACGCAGGCCGACGCGGTCGCCTCGATGCTCGCCGACCCCGCTGCGGAGATCGTCCGCGGCGAGATGGTCGGAGGCGGGGACGCGAGCGCGCTCGTCTCGGGTGGCCGCGTGCTGTTCTCCGTCACGGACCTGCCGCAGGCGGGTGCCGCCGAGGACTACCAGCTCTGGCTCGTCGAGGGTGAGGGCATGGTGTCGGCCGGGGTGTTCGACGCCCGGGACGGCTCGGCGGCCCTGCTCGTCGATGCGGCCGGGAGCGCGGGGGTCGCGGTGACGCTCGAGCCCGCCGGGGGTTCTCCGCAGCCGACGAGCGACCCCTTGGTGATCCTCGAGACCTGATGCTCGATCTCGGATAATTCTCGACCGGAAACCCAGCCGCAATGCCCGCTCTCGGGTAATTCCTTGGTTCGATTCCGGATATGTTCCGGGGTTTGTCAAAGCCTGGGTATTGGTGATGCAATACGACACGTTCCCACCCTGTGTCGCGCGTGCGACGTCGCACCTCGGCATCACCCCGGAAGGAATCCACCACCCGTGAAGAAGCTCCTGGCGAGCACGGCAGTCTCGCTGCTCGCCCTCGGCGGACTGGTCGCCACCGCGGCCCCCGCCTCTGCCCACACCCCGCAGGTCTCCGCGACCTGCACGGGCCTCGACATCTCGCTCAAGGCCTATTCCGCCAAGGACAACACCGTCACCGTGAAGGTCGACGGGACGGTCGTCAAGAACGAGACGTTCCAGCGCTCGTACTCGACCTCCTACGCATTCCCGGACTCGTCGGTCGCCCACTCGTGGGAGATCGACGTGCGTGCCGCGGACGGCAAGAGGTACGACTTCGCACAGCAGGGAAAGAGCACCCCGTGCGTCTCCTCGCCCACGCCGGGCAACGAGGTCGGAATCTACGTCTACCAGAAGAAGGACCCCGCGAAGCCCGCTGCGTGGGAGAACTCCGGACCTCAGAGGCTCGTCGACCACAAGCCGGGGACCGACTGGTACACCACCTTCCCGTCCGACCTGCCCCGCGAGGTCTGCGGGGACGGCTGGGCCGTCCAGCAGGACCGGATCCGCCAGGACGGGACGTTCGCCTGGCCGGAGACCATCACCCCGCCGAAGTCGGCGCTGGGCAAGGTTCTGACCGGCTCCAAGCACCACGACCTCGACGACCTCGTCGAGGTCCCGGAGTGCGCCGACGAGACCCAGCCTCCGGTCGAGCCCGAGACCCCCGCGGTACCGGAGCCCGAGGAGCCGACCCTGACGATCGTGCCTCCCGTCGCTCCGACGATCCGCGAGGTCTGCGGTACGGACGACGAGCGTCTCGTCCTGCCGGAGAGCACGGACCAGATCAGCTACACGCGGACCGGCGACACGATCGTCGCGCACCCCGCGAAGGGGTTCGCGCTCGGTGAGTCCGCGGGCTACGTGCCGGCCGCGGACGGTGCGAGCGCGTCCTACGCGCTCGACCTGGAGGGCGTCGCCGAGGACTGCGCGCTGACTCCCGGCGAGATCGGTGCGGTCTGCGAGGCGGACGCGCCCTACCTCGGGTACGAGGTCTTCCTGCCCGAGGGATACCAGGCCGACAGCGACCGTCCGCTGAGCATCACGTTCCTGAACCCCGGCGAGGGTGAGGACTACACGGTCGAGGGGCTGCCGCTCGACGGCAGGATCCTGTGGCCCGGCGCCTCGGTCGACGAGCCCCGCTCATGGCCCGGTTGGGAGCGTCAGTCCGACGGCACCTACGTCGAGACGGACGGCAACTACGCCTGGACGCGGTCGGACGTCGAGGTCCTGTTCCAGGTCAACCCGGACTACTCCACGACGGTCCGTTACCCGGAGGGCACGGCGTCGTGCGCCAACCCGCCGGTCGCAGCCGCTCCCGGGCCCGTGAGCGCCGAGGCGCCGACCGGCCCGTCGCTCGCCGCGACGGGCGCCACGGCCGGTGCCGCCGGCTTCCTCGCGCTCCTGCTCGTCGGTGGCGGTGCGGCGCTCGTGTGGGCACGCCGTCGGGCGAACGGCTGACGGCTGAGCTGCAGCAGGACCGCCGCCCCTTGACGGGGCGTGCGTGAGGAGGAGCCGGTCGCTCGGGGCATCCCGTCCGGAGCGACCGGCTCCTCGTCCGTGTCCCCGTGGGTCTCCAGGAGGGCCGGCCGCCGCGGCACGGGGACAACCGCGACGGTCGGCGTCCGGGGGTCACATGGTCGGCATGAGGACCGTGTCGATCAGGTAGACCGTGGCGTTCTGCGTCATGACCCCGCCACAGACCACCGCGGCATCGTTGACCTTGAGGTCGTCGCCCGAGCCCGTGACGGTCACGGTCCCGCCCTCGACGGTCTCGTGCTCACCGACGACCTGGTCCGGCGTCAGCTGTCCGGGCACCACGTGGTAGGTGAGGATCTTGGTCAGCGTGTCGGAGTCGGTCTTGAGGCTCTCGATCGTCGCCGGGTCGATCTTCGCGAAGGCGTCGTCCACCGGCGCGAACACCGTGAACTCGCCGCCGTTGAGGGTGTCGACCAGGTTCACGTCGGGGTTGAGCTGGCCGCTCACCGCGGCCGTGAGGGTCGTGAGCAGGGGGTTGTTGGACGCCGCGACCGCGACGGGGTCGGTGGACATGCCCGTGACGGAACCAGCACCGTCCGGGACCTGCTCGGCGTAGGCGGCACAGCCAGGGCCGACGAGGTTGGCTGCCGGGCCGACCTCGGGGGTCATGGCGTCCTCGGACATGTCGTCGGAGGGCGTCGTCGTCTCGGACGCGCTCGACGTGTCGTCGCCTCCCGAGCCGGAGTCCGAGCTGCAGGCCGACAGGCCCAGGATCGCCAGGGTCGCGACGCCGACCACGGCGTACGAGGTACGGGTTCGAACGTTCATCGGTCTCTCCTCGTTGTCGTCGCCCCGTCAGGTGCGGGGCGTCTCGGAGGGGGTTCGGAGCCCGGGCGAGGGTGGATGGGTCCCTGTTCTCGCCGGTGGTCCGGTGTGTCCTCGACCCATCCCCGGAGCACGCCGTGCCGAACCCCGGCCATGGAAACCCTCGTCCTCATCGGTCTGCTCGGTGGCCTCATCACCGGCATCTCGCCGTGCATCCTCCCCATGCTTCCCGTGATCTTCTTCGCGGGCGGGGTGCAGGGCGCCCGTGGCCCCGCGCCTGCTGCTGCCTCCGTGCCCGACGGCGGAGCCGCCGTCGGGGTCCGGTCGCCCTCCGCGGAGGACGGGTCTGCAGCGTCGTCGGCGGCGCTCTTCGCGGGCGCCGCCGGCGCCGTGACGGTCGGCGCGCGCGGTCAGGTCGTCACGACGGTCCGGCCGGCGGGGGACGTGGGCTCCGGCTCGTCGGACCCGGCCGCACCGGTCGGCGCCCCTCGCGCCGAGGGCGAGCGGCGCCGTCGGGCCCGGGGCGGCACGGGTGTCCGCGACGACGCCCGCCCGGGTGCTCGCCGCTCGTAGCGGCCCTACCTCGTGATCGCCGGGCTCGTGGTGAGCTTCAGCGTGTTCACGCTGCTGGGATCGCTGCTCCTCGGGGCGCTCGGCCTGCCGCAGGACCTCCTGCGCTGGGTGGGACTGACGCTGCTCGCGGTGATCGGCGTGGGCATGATCGTGCCGCGGTTCGAGGAGGTGCTCGAACGGCCGTTCCAGAGGATCGCGGCGCTCGGTGCGCGGCGAGGGACGCGCAGCCAGGACCGTGGGGCGTTCGTGCTGGGCCTGGGCCTCGGAGTCCTGTACGTGCCGTGCGCAGGCCCGGTCCTCGCGGCGATCACGGTCGCGGGCGCGACGGGGAACATCGGGCCGGAGACCATCGCGCTCACCGTGTCGTTCGCGGTGGGTGCGGCGATCCCGCTGCTGGTCTTCGCGCTCGCGGGCCGTCGGGTCGCGGAGCGGGTCAAGGCCTTCCAGCGTCACGCACGAGGGATCCGCGTGGCGGGCGGCGTGGTCATGATCGCGCTCGCGGTCGGGCTCGCGTTCAACCTGCCTGCCTACCTCCAGCGTGCGCTGCCGGACTACACGGGCAGCCTCCAGGAGCGCGTCGACGCGTCCGGGACGGTGCGCGAGGCGCTCGACCTCGGCGGGATCGTCACGGACGAGAACCGGGAGCTGTCGAAGTGCTCCAACGGCGCGCCCGAGCTCGAGGACTGCGGCCCGGCCCCCGCGCTGCGCGGGATCGACACGTGGTTCAACACTCCCGGCAACGAGCCGCTGATCCTCGACGGCCTGCGGGGCAAGGTGGTCCTGGTCGACTTCTGGGCGTACTCCTGCATCAACTGCCAGCGCGCGATCCCGCACGTCAACGCCTGGTACGAGCAGTACGAGGACGTGGGGCAGGGGTTCGAGGTGATCGGTGTGCACACGCCCGAGTTCGCGTTCGAGCGCGAGACGCGCAACGTCGTGGCGGGGGCCGAGGACCTGGGCGTCACGTACCCGGTCGCGCAGGACAACTCCTACGCGACCTGGACCGCGTACCGGAACCGCTACTGGCCCGCGCAGTACCTGATCGACGCGGAGGGGACCGTGCGGCACATCCGGTTCGGCGAGGGCGGGTACGACGACACCGAAGCGCTGATCCGCGAGCTCCTCGCGGACGCGAACCCCGGAGCGAGCCTGCCCGCCGCGACCTCGGTCGAGGACGGGACGCCCGACGGGGCGACGACCCCCGAGACCTACCTCTCGGTCGGCAAGGTCGGCAACTACGTGGGCGAGCCGCGCTATGCCGCGGGCGAGCAGGCGTTCACGCTCGCCCCGGACCAGGCCGCCGACACGTTCTCGCTGGGCGGGACGTGGGACGTCGACTTCCAGGGGGCGACCGCGGTGTCCGACGGCGCCCGCGTGCGGCTGGCCTACCGTGGCACCGACGTCTTCACCGTCCTGGGCGGTCAGGGCGCCGTCGTGGCGACGGTCCGTGATGCGGACGGGCAGGTCGTCGAACAGCGCGACATCGAGGTCTCGGGGAACCCGACGCTCTACCCCGTGATCGAGGGTGCCGCGCCGAGCGAGGGCACGGTCGAGCTCGCGGTGCCCCCGGGCGTGCCGGTCTTCACGTTCACGTTCGGGTAGGCGCCACGTCCGGGCTGAGACCGCCCGTTCCATCTGCCGACCCTCCCGGAGTGCATAGATGGAACGGGCGGATCATCGAAGGGTGCTGACCCTCACCGAGAACCTGTCCGAGCAGTCCCGCGCAGCTCGCACCAAGGTCGAGGGCACCCGGCACCCGTGGCGCTACCTCGTGGCCTCGATGCTCGCAGGGGCCTACATCGGCGTGGGGGTGGTGCTCATGGTCGCCACGGCCGGGCCGTTCCTCGCGGCGGGGGCGCCGGCCGAGCGGCTCGTGGCCGGCGGAGTCTTCTCGGTCGCGCTGACCCTGGTCGTCTTCGCGGGGGCCGAGCTCAGCACGTCGGCCATGATGATCCTGACCCAGGGAGCGGTGACGCGGACGATCCCGGTGCGCTCCGCCGTCGGGACGCTGCTGTTCTGCTTCGGCGGGAACCTGCTCGGGTCCATGCTGTTCGGGTGGATGGTCGTGCAGTCGGGGGTCCTGCACACCAACGCCGCCGCGGGCGAGATGATCGCGTCGATGCTCGCGGGCAAGGCGCACGAGACCGGTGGACAGCTCTTCTTCCGCGGCGTGCTCTGCAACGTCCTGGTGTGCGCCGCGATCTGGGCGTGCGGCCGCCTCCGGTCGGAGGCAGGCAAGGCGATCGTCATCTTCTGGGCGATCTTCGCGTTCATCTCCTCGGGGTTCGAGCACGTGGTCGCCAACATGACGACGTTCAGCATCGGCCTCTTCAGCCCCGAGATGATGACCTCGTGGGGTCAGTTCGGGCGGAACCTGCTGTTCGTCGGGCTCGGCAACCTGGTCGGGGGAGCGGTGGTCGTGGGACTCGGGTACGCGGCCGTGGCCGGTCGCCGCCAGGCCGGGACGCCGGACGCGGACGCGGTCGCCGGCCCGCTCCACGGGGTGGGCGAGGCCTCAGCGGACGGGTCCGTACAGGTGGCCGAGGGGTCCGTTCGTCTCACGGAACGGACGTCCCCCGGGGTCTAGTTGCCCCGGAAATCCGGGGATCGAGCGTCCCTGAGCACGGAGAAGATGCGCAGATGGGGAGAATCCGGTATCGGATCCTTCGCGACGTGTCGGAATTCACTGCCGGACGTGGCATGATCCCCGGTCATGGGCATCAGGACGGTCTCGGATCTGACGCAGGTCGACGATCCTGCATGGCCCACGCTCGCCCGGATGTTCCAGCGGCCGGGCGTCGAGGTCCTTGCGCCGCCCGAGTGGGCGCCCGAGGTCCTGTACCGCCTCCAGATCACGACGCGCTCGACGCTCGGGGCGCTGGCCCTCTACACCGGCGGCGTCCTGGTGGACCACGGCTGGCTCCGGCTCCTCGGTGGCGGCGGGTACGGACTCCCTGACCTCGCGACGATCAACGGCCTGGGCTCGCCCGAGGAAGGGGCTGTCGCGCCCCAGAGGCTCGTCGTCGCGTTCGACGTGCTGGGTGGGACGTTCGCGGTCAACGGCGGCGGTCTGCCCGGCCCGCTCGGGGACGTGCACTACTTCGCGCCCGACACCCTCGAGTGGCACTGCCTGGGGTTCGGCCAGGGTGCCTTCACCGAATGGGCGGTCAGCGGTGGGCTCGCCGAGTACGTGGCCGACCTGCGCTGGCCCGGGTGGGAGCTCGACATCGAGGACCTGCCTCCGGGCACGGGCCTGAGCGTCTACCCGCCGTTGTGGTCCGGGGCGGTCCCGGGACACCTGGTCGAGCGGCACGCCGTGGTGCTCGAGGGGCTCGCGGTCTGGCACCAGGAGATGGCCGACCGTATGGCGCCGCTGGGTGACGGCCTGCTCGACGGGGACCCGCTCTCCGAGGGCTGCTAGGTCGCACCGGGAACTCCGGGTGATGACAGAGGAGTCGCGGGAGCCCTTCCTCCCGCGTTGTATACAAGTACGCAGAGCCTGTGGCACGATGGCCGCATGCCCAGCGCCCCGACGACGTCGTCCCCGCCGCGCGACGAGCCCCTCGCCGCCGTCCGCCGGCAGTCCGGAGCGCGCGCCGTCTACGACCTCCTGCGGCAGCGCATCATCGACGGCACCCTCGCTGCCGACGAGCGCCTGACCGAGCCCGTCCTCTCGGCCCGCCTCGGCGTCAGCCGGACGCCGGTTCGCGAAGCCCTGCGCCTCCTCCAGGCAGAGGCGCTCGTCGTCGAGCAGCCCACCGGGGGAGTGCGCGTCGCACCGCTCGCGGTCACCGACCTCCACCGCGTCTACGACGTCCGTGCCCGCCTCGAAGGCCTGCTCGCCCGGGACGCGTGCGAGCGCGCGCGCCCTGCCGACGTCGAGCGACTCTCCCGCCTGGTCGACCTCATGGACGCCGTGCGTGACCACGAGGACGAGGTGCTGCGCATCGGCGCCCAGTTCCACGGCCAGATCGAGGCGCTCGCCGACAACCGCTGGTGCTCCGAGCTGCTGCGGCAGATCCGTGGGCACGTCGACCGCTACCGTTCGCTGTCCGCCCGCGAACGCGTCGGGACGACCGACCACGTCGACGAGCACCGGGCGGTCGCCCGCGCCATCGCGAGCGGTGACCCGGACGCGGCCGAGCGTGCCATGCGTGAGCACATCGAGCGCAGCGCGGCCATGGCGGCCAAGGCGCTCGGTGAGGCACCGCCACCGCCGCCCGGCTGACGACGCGGCTCGGCCCACCCGCCCCCCCACCGACCGCACCCGTCCCTCCCGCCCGCGCGGCGCCGTCGGGCAGGAACGGCACCCGACGAACCGCTACGCACCCACCGTCCACGGACCCACGGAGGCACCGATGCCCACGACCCACCACCTGCGGACCCACCGCTCCGCGGAGAACCTCGCCCGCACCGACCAGCTCGCGTGGAAGCTCGCCGAGCTCGCGACCGACCCGGTCGAGGTGCCGGACGAGGTCGTCGAGATGATCGTCAACCGCGTGATCGACAACGCGGCCGTCGCGGCCGCGAGCCTCACGCGCGCCCCCGCCGTCGCGGCCCGCGGGCAGGCCCTCGCGCACCCGTACCAGCCCGGTGCGACCGTCTTCGGGACCCCGCTCATGACCCGCACGAGCCCCGAGTGGGCTGCCTGGGCCAACGGTGTCGCGGTGCGCGAGCTCGACTACCACGACACGTTCCTCGCGGCCGAGTACTCGCACCCGGGTGACAACATCCCGCCGATCCTCGCGGTCGCCCAGCACGCGGGCTGCGACGGGGCCGCGCTCGTGCGAGGCATCGCGACGGGCTACGAGATCCAGGTTGACCTGGTGCGAGCCATCAGCCTGCATGCGCACAAGATCGACCACGTCGCGCACCTGGGGCCGTCGGCCGCCGCCGGGATCGGGACCATGCTGGGGCTCGACACCGCGACGATCTTCCAGGCGATCGGCCAGGCCCTGCACACCACGACCGCGACGCGGCAGTCGCGCAAGGGCCAGATCTCGACGTGGAAGGCGTACGCGCCCGCGCTCGCGGGCAAGGTCGCGGTCGAGGCGGTGGACCGTGCGATGCGCGGGCAGACCTCGCCCGAGCCGATCTACGAGGGCGAGGACGGCGTGATCGCGTGGCTGCTCGACGGCCCCGAGGGACGCTACGACGTGGTGCTCCCGTCGCCTGGCGAGCCCAAGACCGCGATCCTCGACACCTACACCAAGGAGCACTCGGCCGAGTACCAGTCGCAGGCGCTCATCGACCTGGCGCGCGCGCTGCACGCGGAGCACCCCTGGCTCGCGGACCCCGACAACGTCGCGAGCATCGTGATCCACACGAGCCACCACACGCACCACGTGATCGGCTCGGGCGCGAACGACCCGCAGAAGTACGACCCGACGGCCTCGCGCGAGACGCTCGACCACTCCATCCCGTACATCTTCGCGGTCGCGCTCCAGGACGGCGGGTGGCACCACGTCGACTCCTACACACCCGAGCGCGCCGGCCGCGCCGACACGGTCGCGCTGTGGGGCAAGGTCACCACGGCCGAGGACCCCGAGTGGACGCGCCGCTACCACTCGGTCGACCCGGCCGAGAAGGCGTTCGGCGGGCGCGTCGAGATCGAGCTGACGGACGGCGGGCGCATCGTCCGTGAGATCGCCGTCGCGGACGCGCACCCGCTCGGCGCGCGCCCCTTCGCCCGGGCGCAGTACGTCGCCAAGTTCCGGCTGCTCGTGGACGGCGTGCTCGACCCGGCCGAGATCGAGCGCTTCCTCGACCTCGCGCAGCGCCTCCCGTCGCTCACTCCCGCCGAGGTGCGCGAGCTCTCGGTCGTCGCGCGCCCCGGGCTGCTGGACGAGGTCCCGGTGCCCACGGGCATCTTCGAGCTGGGCCGCCCGTCGGCGACCACCGCAGGCAGCGGGCCCGACGGCGGAGCGCACCCGGGAGCGTCCCGCGCCTCGGCCGCGACGTCCGCGGGAGCGAGCGACGGTCCCGGTGACGGCCCGGCCGGCTGGACCATGCACGAGGCGACCGGCGACGAGGCTGCACCCGGAACCTCCGCCGACCCGACCCCCGCAGGAGGCAACTGATGCTGTACTCGCACGTGACGCCGTCGGACAAGCGAGCCGCGCTGCGCGCCCGGCTCGCAGCCGGTGAGCTGCTCCAGCTCCCCGGCGCCTTCAACCCGCTCTCCGCGCGCCTGATCCAGGACAAGGGCTTCGACGGCGTCTACATCTCCGGGGCCGTGATCTCCGCGGACCTCGGGCTGCCGGACATCGGCCTCACGACCCTCACCGAGGTCGCGACCCGTGCGGGCCAGATCGCGCGCATGACGGACCTGCCTGCGCTCGTCGACGCCGACACGGGCTTCGGCGAGCCCATGAACGTCGCACGCACCGTCCAGACCCTGGAGGACGCGGGCGTCGCGGGCTGCCACATCGAGGACCAGGTCAACCCCAAGCGCTGCGGCCACCTCGACGGCAAGGCCACGGTCGACCTCGAGACCGCGACCAAGCGCATCCGCGCCGCGGTCGACGCCCGGCGCGACCCGAACTTCCTCGTCATGGCGCGCACCGACGTCCGGGCGGGTGTCGAAGGCCCCACGGGGCTGGGGGTCGCGATCGACCGGGCCAAGGCGCTCGTCGACGCGGGAGCCGACGCGATCTTCCCCGAGGCCATGCGCGACCTCGCCGAGTTCGAGGCCGTGGCCTCGGCGATCGACGTGCCCGTGCTCGCCAACATGACCGAGTTCGGCAAGTCCGAGCTGTTCACGCGGGACCAGCTGGCGTCCGTCGGCGTGCAGATCGTCATCTATCCCGTGACGCTCCTGCGTAGCGCGATGGGGGCCGCGGAGCGCACGCTGGACGTGATCCGGGAGACCGGGACGCAGGGCGGGGTGGTCGGCGAGATGCAGACGCGGGCGCGGCTGTACGAGCTGGTGGACTATGCCGGCTACAACCACTTCGACTCCGAGATCTTCACGTACCGGCCGTAGGGCGGTCGGGTCGTGCGTGCCGGCGAGGGCTGGGGCCCTCGCCGGCACGCACGACCCGGTACTGCAGCACATGACCCCGCATCACGAAGGAGTGAGCACATGACCACCAGCACCCCCGCCGACGGCGCCTCGGCTCCCGCGGCCGCCCCGGGCACTGCGTCCCCGGCCCCGAGCCCGGAGATCCGCAAGGGCCTCGCGGGCGTCGTCGTCGACACGACCGCCGTCTCCAAGGTCAACCCCGACACGAACTCGCTGCTCTACCGGGGCTACCCCGTCCAGGAGCTCGCGGCCCGCAAGAGCTTCGAGGAGGTCGCGTACCTCCTGTGGCACGGCGAGCTGCCCACCCCTGAGCAGCTCGCCGCGCAGACCGCCGTCGAACGGGAGAACCGGGCGCTGCCGGGCGAGGTCCGCAACGCGATCCTCGAGCTCCCCACGAGCTGCCACCCCATGGACGTGTGCCGCACCGCGGTCTCGGTCATGGGCGCGCACGACCCGAGTGCCGAGGACTCGTCCCCCGAGGCCGAGCACGCGAAGGCCCTGCGGCTGTGGGCCATGCTCCCGGCGGTCGTGGCCCTCGACCAGCGACGCCGGCGCGGCCAGCAGATCATCGACCCCGACGAGGACCTGGGCTACGCCGAGAACTTCCTCCACATGACGTTCGGCGAGGTGCCCGACGCGTGCGTGGTGCGCGCGTTCGAGGTCTCGATGGTCCTGTACGCCGAGCACTCCTTCAACGCCTCGACGTTCACGGCCCGCGTCATCATCTCGACCCTCTCCGACCTGCACTCGGCCGTCACGGGAGCGATCGGGGCGCTCAAGGGTCCGCTGCACGGCGGCGCGAACGAGGCCGTCATGGCGACGTTCGCCGAGATCGGTACCGCCGACCGGGCAGCCGCCTGGCTCGACGAGGCGCTGGCCGACAAGCGCAAGATCATGGGGTTCGGCCACCGCGTCTACAAGAGCGGCGACTCGCGCGTACCCACCATGAAGAAGACGCTCGACGACCTGGTCGCGCACCTCGGCACCGACGAGGCGACCGCGCTCGACGAGCTGTACGACGCCCTCGAGGCCGCGATGACCGAGCGCAAGGGCATCCTGCCGAACCTCGACTACCCGACGGGCCCCGCCTACCACCTCATGGGGTTCGACACCCCGACGTTCACGCCGCTGTTCGTCGCCGCGCGCGTCGTCGGCTGGACCGCGCACGTCGTCGAGCAGCGCGCCGCGAACGCACTCATCCGGCCACTCAGCCAGTACGTGGGGCAGGCGCAGCGGCCGGTCCCGTAGGCGGCGCGGGCTGGGCCGGGCTGGGCCGGGCTGGGCCGGGCTGGGCCGGGCTGGGCTGGCCCAGCCGGCTGGCCTGCTCCGGCACCGATGCGACCGGGTGGGCCGACGAGGCCGGGGGAGGGCCCGTGCCCGCGCAGGTCAGCCGCGGAACGCCTCGAGGGCCTCGCGGTCGACGGGCCCCTCGGCCCGGACGAGCTCCTCGACCCGCTCCATCTGCTCCCAGGTGTTGACGGCCATCCCGGCCTGGACGCGGTCGCCCGCGACCCAGAACGCGACGAGCTCGCTCGTCTCGAGCGACCCGCTCACGACGACCTCGGTCTCGGCCGGGTCCTCGACGAACCCCAGGTACTCCATGCCCACGTCGTACTGGTCGGAGAAGAAGTACGGGAGCTTGTCGTAGGGCTCGCGCGAGCCCAGCACGGCGCGCGCTGCGTGAGGTCCGGTCTCGAGGGCCACCGACCAGTGCTCGACGCGCAGCGGGCGCCCGTAGCGCTGCGAGGGGACGCTCGCGATGTCCCCCGCGGCCCAGACGTCCGGGGCGGACGTGCGCAGGGTCGCGTCGACCGCGAGCCCGCCACCGAGAGACCGGTTTCGGAGCGCGATGCCCGCGGCCTCGGCGAACCCGACGTTGGGCGTCACGCCCACGCCGACCACGACGACGTCGGCCGCGACGTGCGTCCCGTCCTCGACGTCCACGCCCGTCACCCGCCCCTCGCTGCCGGTGATCCCCACGACCTGGGCGTTGCGGTGCAGGTGGACCCCGTGGTCTGCGTGGACCTTGCCGTACATCTCGCCGAGCAGCGGGCCCAGGACCCTGCCGAGAGGATGCACCGAGCGTCCGACGACCGTGACGTCGAGGCCCATGGTGCGGGCCGAGGCCGCGACCTCCATCCCGATCCAGCCGTCGCCCACGACCGCGAGCCGTCCCGCACCCTCGCGGGCCGAGGCCTCGAGCGTCGCGGCCAGCAGGTCGGCGTGCTCGATCGTGCGCAGGTAGTGGACGCCCTGGAGGTCGGCACCGGGGACCGCGAACGAGCGGGGCGTCGAGCCCGTCGCGAGGAGCAGCCGCGAGTAGGGCAGGAGGCTGCCGTCGATGAGGGTCAGGGCGTGGCCGGCGACGTCGATCGCCGCTGCCCGCGTGGCCGTCCGCAGGTCGACGTGGTGGTCGGTGTACCAGTCCTCGGGCAGCGGGAACAGGACGTCGCGCTCGGCCTCGCCGCGCAGGTAGCCCTTGGACAGGGGCGGGCGCTCGTAGGGCCGGTGCGGCTCGCTCGAGACGACCACGAGGTCGCCGTCGTACCCCTCGGCGCGCAGCGTCTCGGTGGCCTTCGCGGCGGCCAGCCCACCTCCGACGACGACGATCGGCTCCTCGGCCATGACGACTCCTCCGGTGCGTGGTGCGGGGACCCTCTGCTTGCTCAGCGCCCCACCCAGGACGACGGGCCCTCCGTCGGAGGACGTGACCGTTTCATCGTGTCACCGGAGAGGGCCCGGCGCAGCGGGGGCGAGGGCGGGCCTCCCGCCCAGGGGCAGCGGCACCGTCGTGGGCGCAGCGGTGCAGGAACGACGAAGGCCCGGAGTCCAGTGGACTCCGGGCCTTCGTGCTGGTCGGGGTGACAGGATTCGAACCTGCGACCTCGTCGTCCCGAACGACGCGCGCTACCAAGCTGCGCCACACCCCGATTGCTCTCGTTGCGTCAGATCAGCGAAGGGTCCTCGAAAGGTCCCGCCAAACCTGCGCGCTGGAGCCTGCCTAGAATAGCGGACGTTTGCCCCTGGGACGAAACCGCTGCCTCAGCGTGCGGTCAGCGTCACGATCGTGGCCTCCGGACGGCATGCGAACCGGAACGGCGCGTAGGGCGACGTGCCCGCCCCGGCTGAGACGTTGAGCCAGGTCGAGCCCTCGCCGCCGGGGGCATCGGGCCGCGCTCCGGGCCAGCCGTGCAGGCCCTTGGCACGCCCGCGGTCCAGGTCGCAGTTGGTCACGAGCGCCCCGTAGAAGGGGACGCAGAGCTGGCCGCCGTGCGTGTGGCCGGCGAGGATGACGTCGGCGCCGTCGTCGTGCATCTGGTCGAGGACGCGCACGTAGGGTGCGTGCACCACGCCCATCCGCAGGCCCGACGGCGCAGCGACCGTCCCGGAGCCGCCCGACGCCCGCTCGGGTGCCGCGGGGAAGACGTCACGGTCGAGGTGCGGGTCGTCGACGCCGACGAGGTCGATGTGCAGACCGCCGACGTCGACCGCGTCACGACGGTTGGTGAGGTCGATCCACCCGGCCGAGGACATCGCGGCCGCCAGCTCGGCGGCGGGGAGCTTGGGTGGGTCGATCTTGTGGAAGATCCGCGCGTCCGGAAGGAGGTAGCGCGCCGGATTCTTGGGCGAGGGCGCGTAGTAGTCGTTCGATCCCATGACGAAGGCCCCGGGAGCGCTGGTCAGGAGCGGCTCGAGCGCGTAGAGGAGCGGCTCGAGCGAGTCGAGGTGCGCCATGTTGTCGCCCGTGTCGACCACGAAGTCCGGCCGCAGCGCGGCGAGCGAGCGGACCCACTCGATCTTGCGCTCCTGGCTGGGCGTGAGGTGCAGGTCCGAGAAGTGCAGGACCCGTAGGTCCGCGTGCCCGGGCGGGAGCACCGGCACCGTGACCTCACGCAGCGTGAAGAGCTTGGTCTCGACGTGGGCGTAGGCGAGCCCCCCGGCGCCGACCGCGGCGAGAGCGCCGAGGCCGACCAGTGCGGGGTGCACGCGGGACCGGGTCAGTCCTGCTCCTCAGGAGGGGTGGTGCCGCCGTTGCCGCCGCCGTTGTCGGACCCGTTGCCCTGGCCGCCGCCGGTGTTGCCGCCGTTGCCCTGGCCGCCGTTGTTGCCGCTGCCGGACCCGTTGCCGCCACTGCTCCCGGAGCCGTTGTTGCCCGAGCCGGTCCCGTCGTTCCCGGACCCGTTGCCGCCGTCGGTCTTGGGCGGTGCCTGGACCTTGCCGAGGAGCTGGGGTCCGGCTCGGGGAACGGCACGACGGGCACGCCCTCGAGCGCTGCCGTCATGTAGTTCTTCCACATGGGAGCGGCCAGGTCGGAGCCGAACCACCACTGCTTGCCCACGCCGTTGATGTAGAAGCGACCACGTCCGTTGCTGCGCATCTGGACGTCGCTCTCGGCGTTGCCGATCCAGACGGCCGTGGCGAGCTGGGGCGTGTAGCCCACGAACCAGTTGTGCGTGTTGAGCTGGGCGGTCCCGGTCTTCCCCGCGCTCGGTCGGTCGGCGAGCTGGGACCGCTGGCCGGAGCCCTGCGTCATGACGCCCTGCAGCGCGTACGTGACCGTGTTGGCGACCGCCGGGTCCAGAGCGCCCGGGTTGCAGTTGGCCGACGGGACCTCGAGCTCCTCGCCGTTCGGGTCGACGATGCTCGTGATGGCGGTGGGCTCGCAGTACGTGCCGCCGCTCGCGAAGGTGGCGAACGCAGCGGCCATCTGGAGCGGGGAGGAGTTCTGGGTACCGATGATCATGGAGGGACGGACGTCCACCTCGCCCTTGTCCTTGGTGAGCGACGGGGCGAAGCCCACGGCCTTCGCGGTGCTGGCGACCGAGCAGAGGTCGAGCTTGCTCGCCATGTCGACGTACGCGGTGTTGACGGAGTTCGCCGTGGCTGCCATGACGCTCATGCTGCCCTTGCCCTGGCCGTCCGAGTTGTTCGGGTTCCACTTCTCGCCGACGTTGAGCTTGGTGCAGGACGAGGTGAAGTCACGCCCCACGTTCCAGTCGCGCCGGTTCGCGTTGACCGACTCGTTGAGGGTGTGGCCCGTGCGCAGCCACTCGGCGAGCAGGAACGGCTTCCACGTGGATCCGGGCGAGAAGCCGCGGGACGAGCCGTGCGCCTGGTCGGCGCTGTAGTTCTGGGCCGTGGTGCCGGGAGCCGCCTCGAGCGACGCGTCGTAGGGCCGGTTCTGCGCCATCGCGAGGATTCGTCCGGTCCCGGGCTCGACCGTCACGAGCGCGTTCTCGATCCCGCTGGGGTCGGATGCGGGGATGGCTGAGGTGACCTCGGCCTCGGCTGCGCTCTGCAACCGAGGGTCGAGCGTGGTGACGATGTCCAGACCGCCCCGGTAGAGCAGGCCCTCACGGTCCTTCTGCGTCTCCCCGAAGATGGGGTCCGAGAGGATGACCTTGGTGACGTAGTCGCAGAAGAACGCAGCGCCGTTGGCGGTCTGGCAGCCGGCCGAGGTCGGCTGGACGTTGAGCGTGTCGGGCAGCGGGGTCGCGACGGCCTCGTCGTGCTCCTGCTGGGTGATGAAGTCCTGCTCCAGCATGCGGCCGAGCACGAGGTTCCGACGCTTCTCCGACTCGGCCGGGTTCGACAGCGGGTCGTACTTGCCCGGTGCGTTGGTCACCCCGGCGATGGTCGCGGCCTGGACGATGCTGAGATCGGCAGCGTGGGTGCCGAAGTACTGACGGGCTGCGGTCTCGACGCCGTAGACCCGGATGCCGAACTGCGCGATGTTCAGGTATCCCTGGAGGATCTCGTCCTTGGTCATGCGCTTCTCGAGCGAGATCGCGAGCTTGGCCTCCCGGGCCTTGCGCTCGATGCTGCTCTCCTTGACCGCCTCGACCGCGATGGGGTCCTCTGCGCGCACGGCCTGCTCGATCAGCACGTTCTTCACGTACTGCTGCGTGAGGCTCGAGCCGCCCTGCTTGGACCCGCCCGTGGCGTTGTTGAGGGCGGCACGCGTGGTGCCCTCGATGTCCACCCCGCCGTGCTCGTAGAAGCGCTTGTCCTCGGTCGCGACCACGGCGTTTCGCATGTGCTCGGAGACCTCGTCGAGGGGGACCACGATGCGGTTCTCGATGTAGAAGGTCGCGAGAAGCGTGGTCCCGTCGTTCGCGAAGACGCGTGACTGCTCCGACAGCGGGCCGGGCTCGAGCTCGTCGGGGAGCTCGTCGAAGATCTGGACGCTGCTGTCCGTGAGCTGGCTCGCGCCGGCCGCGAGCGGGATCAGGAGGCCCGCTCCGAGCACCCCGCCGACCCCCGAGACGAGCACGAACGCCAGCAGCAGGGCGATGAGCTGATAGGCGTTGAGATGCCGACGGGGACGCGCAGGGGAGGCCATGGCCCCAGCCTACGGGAGGGCACCGACGCTCCTCCGGCGTTCTCACCCCTGTCCGGTGTGCGGGTTGTGTAAGCATCCGCGGGCCAGGATGCGGAGCATCCGTGACCGCACGGCGGCTCGGCTCTGGGCCTCGGAGCGCCTCCGAGCGACCCGAGATCCTGGACCTCGAGGAACGCCCCGGTGCGCTGACCGGACCGGCGATCCCCGCTACGCTCGGTCGCATGGCAACCACCTGGGAGTACGCGACCATCCCCCTCATCATCCACAACACCAAGGCTATCCTCGACCAGTGGGGCTCCGACGGCTGGGAGCTCGTCCAGGTCGTCACGGGCCCCGACGGCAACGGCCTCGTGGCCTACCTCAAGCGCCCGACCAGCGGGCAGTAGTGGCGACGAGCATCGCGGCCCGCCTCGCGGAGCTGGGCATCACGCTGCCCGACGTCGCGGCGCCCGTCGCCGCGTACGTCCCTGCCGTGCGCACGGGCCGGTACGTCTACACCTCGGGCCAGCTGCCCTTCGTCGACGGCGCGCTCCCGGTGACCGGCAAGGTCGGTGAGGGCGACGGGCTCGTCGCTGCTGCCGACGCGGCGGTGCTCGCCCGTACGTGCGCGCTCAACGCGCTCGCAGCAGTGCACGCGCTCGTCGGCAACCTCGACCAGGTGACCAGGATCGTCAAGGTCGTGGGCTTCGTCGCGAGCGACCCGTCGTTCTCGGGGCAGCCGGGCGTCGTCAACGGCGCGAGCCAGGTGCTCGGAGAGATCTTCGGCGAGGCGGGCGTGCACGCGCGCAGCGCGGTCGGCGTGGCGGTGCTCCCGCTGGACTCGCCCGGTCGAGGTCGAGCTGGTCGTGGAGCTCGCCGGCTGACCCGACCTCCCGAGCACGCACCGCCGGTCGTTCGCGGCACGGGGCGCCGGCACGACGAGAGGCCGGTCGGGCCGACCCCGTGAGGGGTGGCCCGACCGGCCTCTCGTCGTCGCAGCGGCGCGCTCAGCGGGCGCGGCGCTCCAGGCGGTCCACGTCGAGGAGCACGACGGCGCGGCCCTCGCGACGGACCCACCCGCGGGTCGCGAAGTCGGCCAGTGCCTTGTTCACGGTCTCGCGGGAGGCGCCGACGAGCTGGGCGAGCTCCTCCTGGGTGAGGTCGTGCGCGACGCGCACGCCTTCGTCGGTCTCCTCGCCGAAGCGGGTCGACAGGTCCAGGAGCGCCTTGGCGACACGGCCCGGGACGTCGGAGAAGACGAGGTCCGCGAGGGTCTCGTTGGTGCGGCGCAGGCGGCGGGCGAGCGCGTTGAGCAGGTGCTTCGCGACGCTCGGGTGCTTCTCGATCCACTCGATGAGCTGCTCGTGGCGGAGCTCGTAGAGGAGTGCGTCGGAGACGGAGCGTCGCCGTGGCCGTGCGGGGGCCCGGGTCGAAGAGCGAGAGCTCGCCGAACATCTCGCCCGGCCCGAGGATGGACAGGAGGTTCTCGCGGCCGTCGTTCGAGCGTCGGCCGAGCTTGATCTTGCCTTGTGCGATCACGTACAGCCTGTCGCCGGGCTCGCCCTCGCGGAACAGTACGTCCCCACGGGCGAGCTCGATCGTGCTGCATCGAGTCGAACAGCGTCCGGGTCTCTTCGCGGTCCATGGTGGCGAAGAGGGGGGCGGAGAGCACTACGTCGTCGTCCACGCGATGTCCTTCGGGTGTTGAGCGGACTTTCCCGGCATGTGCCCGTCTGCATCGGCGGAGTTCGAGCGAACCGGTACTCGTGATTCCTCCCACAAGTCTGCCTCATGCGCGCAACTTGAGACGCCAACGCCTGGGACAGGCCTGCGTCGATCCTGTGGGAGGGGTGTGTGGGTGGGGCCGAGTAGGCTGCCCAACGTGACCTCTTCGGGTGGTACCTCGCGTCCTGCTCCCTCTCCTTCGCCTACGCCGTCTCCGGTTCAGGCCAGTTCCTCCGGCGAGTCACGCCTCGCGCTCGTCCGGCGTGCGCGGCGCACCAACCGTGAGCTGGCGGAGACCTACCCGGACGCACGGTGCGAGCTCGACTTCACCACGCCGCTCGAGCTCCTGATCGCGACGGTGCTCTCAGCGCAGACGACGGACAAGCGGGTCAACCTCACCACCCCCGAGCTCTTCTCGCGCTACCCGGACGCCGCCGCGTACGCAGCGGCGGACCGTCTCGACCTCGAGGACGTCCTGCGCCCGCTCGGGTTCTTCCGGGCCAAGGCGCAGGCCGTCATCGGGATCGGTCAGGCGCTCGTCGAGCGCTACGGCGGGCAGGTCCCCGAGAAGCTCGACGACCTGGTGACGCTGCCCGGGGTCGGGCGCAAGACGGCCAACGTCGTGCTGGGCAACGCGTTCGGCATCCCGGGGCTGACGGTCGACACGCACTTCGGGCGTCTCGTCCGCCGGCTCGAGTGGACCTCGGAGGAGGACCCGGTCAAGGTCGAGACTGAGGTCGGTGAGCTGATCGAGAAGCGCGAGTGGACCATGCTCTCGCACCGCCTGATCTTCCACGGGCGCCGGGTCTGCTTCTCGCGCAGGCCAGCGTGCGGGGCGTGCACCATCTCGCACCTGTGCCCGTCGTTCGGGATCGGTGAGACGGATCCCGTGGTCGCGGCAACCCTGGTCAAGACCGACTGAGCGGGGGTTCGGGGGCTCCTGTGGTCCGCCTGGGCCCGACTCAGCCCTGCGTGGTGGGCAACCAGTCCAGCAGGAGGCGCGTGACGTCGTCGGGCGCCTCCTCCGGGAGGAAGTGCCCCGCCCCCTCGAGGACCTCGAAGCGCAGGCTGCGTGAGACCGCCGCGGCGTCCGCGTCGGTGAGCTCGCGCCGCAGGAACCCGTCCGCCCCGCCGTGGACCTGGAGGGTCGGGACGTTGAGCGGGCGGCGCAGCGCGCTGCGGTAGCGACGCCCGTCGGGCCGCGGCGTCGAGCGCACGGACCAGCGGATCGCCTCCATCGCGGAGTGCGCAGCGAACGGGATGCGCATGACGGTCGTGTAGGTCTCGACCGCCTCCGGAGACAGGGGCGCGGCCGCGCCGTCCGCGAGGACGCGCGCGACCAGGTCGTCGCGGGTCAGCGCACGCTCGGGCAGCGTGGGCAGCTGCGCGAAGGCCAGGTGCCGCTGGGCGACGGGCGTGAGCAGACGACGACCCGAGGCGTGCACGTGCGAGGGGTGCGGTGCGGCGAAGGCCGCGACGCCCGCGGTCACGGCGGGCTGGAGCGCGGCCATCGCCCAGGCGAGCCCGCCGCCGGTCCCGTGCCCGACGACGACGGCGCGATCCGCACCGAGCGACCGGACGACGCCCGCGACGTCCGCGTGCGGGTCGGGGCGTCGTACCCGATCGGCGGCTTGTCGGACGCGCCCGTGCCCCGCAGGTCCATCGCCGCGACGCGGTAGCCCGCCTCGCCGAGGGCCTCGAGCTGGTGACGCCACGCCCACCAGAACTGCGGGAAGCAGTGCAGCAGCACCACGAGCGGCGCGCTCGAACCGCTCCACGGACTCCGGGCCCGCGAGGGCGACATGGAAGCGTGCGCCGTTGGCCGGCACGAACTCGTGCCGCCACGGGCCCTCGACGAGTGCTGCGGAGAAGTCGCTCGAGTCGGTCGTCACCCGGACGAACTTACCTGGTCCTCCGCGAGGGCGGCCGCGTCCGCGGGTTCGGCGGTGTCCGGCATCTCGGCAGGCTGGGCCCGCCGGTCCTTGGGCGGGTCGAACCGGTAGCCGACGTTGCGGACCGTGCCGATGAGCTGCTCGTGCTCGGGGCCCGAGCTTGGCGCGCAGGCGTCGCACGTGGACGTCGACGGTGCGCGTGCCCCCGTAGTAGTCGTAGCCCCAGACCTCCTGCAGCAGCTGAGCACGCGTGAAGACGCGGCCCGGGTGCTGCACCAGGTACTTGAGGAGCTCGAACTCCTTGTAGGTCAGGTCGAGCGGTCGGCCGCGCAGCCGCGCGGTGTACCCGCCGGCGTCGATGGCGAGCTCGCCCGCGGAGATCTCCTGCGGGGCGTCCTCGTGCCCGGCCGTGCGCCGACCGCTCGATGACCAGGCGCAGCCGGGCCTCGACCTCGGCGGGGCAGGCCGTACTCGAGCAGGAGGTCGTCGGCGCCCCACTCGGCGGTCACGACCGTCAGTCCGCCCTCGGTGAGGACGAGCACGAGCGGCACCGTCGAGCCCGGTGGCACGCAGCAGCCGGCAGGTGGTGCGCGCCGGCGACCAGGTCACGGCGCGCGTCGAGCAGCGAGGACGTCCGCGTCCGGTGCGTCCACCAGAGCCGACGGCTCCATGGGCAGCACCCGGACGCGGTGGGACAACAGTCCCAGCGCAGGCAGGACCTCGACGGACCCACCTGTCGCCGGTGTCAGGATCAACAGCTCTGCCACCGACGCACCTCCTCCCAGTGACCTCCGAGAAGGCCGGAATCATTACCGTAGCGCGTTGAACAGACGTCAACGGGGTGACCAGGGCCTTTCTGCTGTTACAACCTTGTTTCGTGTTCGACGGTGCGTGTCATCTGGGAGACTCATGTTCGTGCTCAGCCTCTCCGGACCCGGTGCCGCTCGCTCCCTGACGCAGGGAGAGGGTGCCTAGTGGGCCTCTCCTCACGCGCAGTCGCCACCGCGGTGGTGGCCGCTGCGGTCGCCGCCGCGGCCTTCTTCGGGCTTCTCCCGCTCACCCTCGCGTCCGCGGCGCTGGCCGTGCTCGTGGCGGTCGGGTGGCCGTCGCTGCTCAACCAGCCCGCTCCCGGTGGGTCCGGCCTGGTCATCGGCCTGACCGGGGTCGGGGCGGTCGCCGCGGTCGCCGCGACCGAGGGAGAGCCCTCGTTGCGCAACCTGCCGTTCGTGCTCGCGATGGGTGTCGTCCTGGCGTTCGTCGCCGAGATGCTCCGCCGCGACGGACGGCCGCGGTTGGTCGAGTCCCTGCTGGGCACGGTCAGCGGGCTCGTCGTCGCCGTCTCCGCCGCCGGGTGGATCGCGACGGACCGTACCGACGCGGGTGCAGCCCTCGTCGTGACGTGCGCGGCGACCCTGGCCGTCGCCTCGGCGGTCTCTGCGCTGCCCGTACCGGGATGGTGGAACACGCTCCTGACGCTCGCTGCGTCGATCGCTGCGGGTGGCGCGCTGGCGTGGGCCCTGCCCGAGGTCGTGACGGTCAACGGGCTGTGGACGGGAGCGGTCTCGGGTCTGCTCGTCGCGGCACTGCACGCGCTGTTCGACCAGCTGCCGGCCCTCGAGCGCAGGGCTGCGGCGCTTGCTGCCATAGTGCTTCCGGTGACGGTCGGAGGCATCCTGGTCTTCGTGGTGGGTCGGGTCCTCGTGGGCTGACCTGCCGGCTCCCTCCGGGCGCACCGCAGGACGGACGACGGGAAGGTCCAACCATGGTCTGGCGCATCGTGATCCTCCTCGCGCTGCTCGGCGCGAGCGTGCTCCTCGGCGTGTGGTGGCAGCGCAGGCAGGGCGTGGTCCGGCTCCGGGACGCCCGGCCCGCGGCCGCGGTCGACTGGTCAGCCCACGGGATCGTGCTGGGGGACCACCGGACGTTCGTGCAGTTCTCGTCGGAGTTCTGCTCGCCCTGCCGGCACACGGCCAGGGTGCTCGACGAGGTCGTCGCGGCCCGCACCGACGTGACGCATCGTGAGATGGACGTCGACGAGCACCACGACCTCGTGCGAACGTTCGGCATACTGCGCACGCCGACCGTGCTCGTCCTGGACCCGGCCGGTCGCGAGGTCGCCCGCATGAGCGGCAGCGTGAGCAGGGCGCACGCGCTCGAGGCGCTCGCCGTCCCGGCGGGCTCGGTCGCCTGAGCGTCCCGCGCAGCTCGATCGTCCTGCTGAGAATCCCGCCCGAGGCCCCGCTGACGGCCCGTCCCACCGAGGAGACCGCATGTCGCACGAGCCCAGCCCTGCCGTGAGCGCGCCGCAGGGAATCGACCCGCGAGGCCCCCGGGTCGGGGCGGGGATCACCGCGCTGCTGCTCGCGGTCACGCTCCTCCTGGGGTCGTCCGAGGCCGCGCTGTGGGTCCTGACGTTCGTCGCGCTGAGCTTCTTGCTCGGGACGCTGCGCGGGGCGCAGGGCACCTGGCAGGGATGGGTCTTCAAGACCCTCGTCCAGCCACGGCTGGGCCCGACGGCGGAGCGTGAGGACCCGCGTCCTCCTCGCTTCGCGCAGGGGGTCGGGTTCGTCATCACCGGGGTCGGTGTGGTCCTGGGCTTCACGGTGTCCCTCGTGGCGGTGCCGGTCGCCGCTGGTCTCGCTCTCGTCGCGGCGGTCCTCAACGCGGCGTTCGGGCTGTGCCTCGGGTGCGAGATGTACCTGCTGATCCGCCGGTTCGCGCCCGCTCGCTGACGGGTCCTGGTCGGCTCGTCGCTCGTGCCGGTGCCGGCACCGGGCCGGGCCGGACCGGTGCCCGCGTGGTCTGCTGAGGCCCCTGTGCGCCCGCGTGCGGAGCGTAGGGTCGAGCGGTGCCAGCACAGCCCAGCCCCGTGACCACCGTCCGACCCAGGATCAAGAAGCTGCGTGCCGGGGTCCGGACCCCGGGCGACGCCGCAGGGCTCGGCCCTGAGGAACCCCGCCACGACGAACGGTTCGAGGGCGCGGACCTGTCCCACGCCGACCTGTCGGACATCACGTTCGAGCGCTGCGACCTCGTCGGGCTCTCGCTCCATCAGACCGACCTGCGGGCCGCGACGTTCAGCGATTCGAGGCTCGAGAGGATCGATGCACCGGTTCTCAGCGCACCGCGCTCGGTGTGGCACGACGTCGTCCTGGACGGTTCGCGGATCGGGTCTGCCGAGCTCTACGAGTCGGCGTGGCGGTCTGTCGAGCTCGTCGACTGCAAGCTCGGCTACGTCAACCTCCGGGGTGCGACGATCCGCGACCTGCGGCTCACCGGATGCACGGTCGACGAGCTCGACCTCACGGACGCCCAGGCCACCCGGGTCGCGTTCGAAGGCACGTCCGTCGACCACCTGGTCCTCGCGAGCGCCCGCCTGGTGCACGTCGACCTGCGCGGCGCGACGCTGCGCCGGATCACGAGCGTCGAGAGGCTTGCCGGGGCGACGGTGAGCCCGGGGCAGCTCGTGGACCTCGCTCCGCTGCTCGCTACCGAGCTGGGGATCCGGGTCGAGGGCTGAGGCTCGGGGACTGGTGATCCGTCGCGGCGCGGCTCGATGAGTTGTCAGAACGTGGCCGAGGTATCGCCCGGCTCAGTTCTGACAACGACGCCGGTGGGCCGATGGACTGCGGTCCCCCTGCGTGCGCGCCGCCAGGTCCCCGGCCCGCCGAGCCGCCTCAGTAGACCCGCCGAGCCGCCTCAGTAGACCCGCCGAGCTACCTCAGTAGACCAGCGCCTGCGCCCCGGGACGCAGCGTCTCCTCGACGAACACCGCAGCCCCCGCGATCCGCACGCCCGGCAGCAGATCTGCCTCGGTGATTCCACGCCGCACCGCGCACTGCGTGCAGACCGTGACGGTTCCGGCCTCGAGGACGACCGCGAGCAGGTCCGGCAGCGCCGCCGCATGCTCGAGCTCGAGCTCGCTCGCGCGTCCCGGCAGCCCGAACCAGGCCGACTCTCCGGTCAGCCACACGCTCACCTCGACCCCCGCCGCGACGGCCGCGGCGGCGACCGTGAACGCCTGGTTGGTCGCCTCGGGGCGTTCGGTCCCCGAGGTCGTCTTGACGACCAGGGATCGCTGGGACGGCACGGTCGTGGGCTGCGGGAGGGCGGGTTCGGTGGTCACGTGCGCGAGCCTAGAGGCCGGAAGGTAGGATCGGCGACATGTCCACGCATGCACTCGAGCTCATCTTCCTGGGACTGCTGATCGCCGCGACCGTGACCATCACGTGGTTCGCAGGGTTCGTCGTCTACAAGCTGTACCAGGGTCAGCGCTGACCTGATCGTCGCACCGGGCGTCCGTCGCCCGGTGGGACCCAGGTCCCGTACTCGCTGTCGTCACCCACCGGTCCACCAGGGCCGGCACCGCCGGAGGTACCACCAGATGGCTTTCGCGTTCCCCGAAGGGCTCGCCCCCGAGGCCTATCCGCTCGCGTGGCTCGTGGGCTCGTGGCGTGGCGAGGGGGTCATCGCCTACCCGGGCATCCCCGAGACACCGTTCGTCCAGGACGTGACGTTCGACCACGACGGCGGGCCCTACCTGCGCTACGAGTCGACGATCCGCGTCCTGGAGGCGGAGGTCCCGGAGACCGTGCCGGAGTCCTGGACCGCGGACCAGCCTGCCGATCCCGAGGCCGACCCGTCGAGCGACTCGACCGAGCCCAGCACCGAGGGCCATCTGGCGCCCGGGCGGATCTGGTCCACGGAGACCGGGTACTGGCGCGTGTCCCCGGAGCGCCCCGAGGGCCTGCCGGAGGACAAGTCGGCGATCGAGGTCATGATCGCGGACCCGTCGGGCCGCATGACCCTGTACCTGGGCGTGATCGGCAACGGCCGTGTGGACCTGTCGAGCGACGCCATGGTGCGCACCTCGACGTCCGCCGAGGTCTCGGCGTCGAACCGGCTGTACGGCAACGTGCAGGGCCAGCTCATGTGGGTCTGGGAATTGGCGGCCTTCGGTCAACCGTTGCAGTCGTATGCGTCGGCGAAGCTGGACCGCCTGTAACCCGTCCGACGCGTGAGGTACGGCCGTCGCCACCGCGCGGCCGGACGGACGTGCGCGCCCACTGCGGCGCCGAGGAGGTTGTTCCATCGTGACTGCTGGCACCGAAGACGCCCCTCAGACGGAGGCCCCCGCCCGGACGAGCCCGCTGCTGGCTCGCCCCGGTGCGGTCGCGGGCTCGGGACCGGACGCGGGTGTGGCCTGGCACTACGGCGACCCCACGGGCGAGCAGCGTGCGCTCGAGGCGGGCGGCGCCGTCGTCGACCTCTCGCACCACGGCGTGGTGCGCGTCAAGGGACCCGACCGCCTCACCTGGTTGAACTCGATCACCTCGCAGAACCTGCTGGGGCTCGCGCCCCGGACCTCGACCGAGCTGCTGGTCCTGAGCCCGCAGGGGCACGTCGAGCACTCCGCGGGCGTCGTGGACGACGGCGAGTCCACGTGGCTCGTGACGGAGGGGACGCACGCCCCGACCCTCGCCGCCTGGCTCGACCGCATGAAGTTCGCGCTGCGCGTCGAGATCACCGACATGACCGACGAGATCGCGGTGCTGGGCGAGCCTCGTGATGCCGAGGGCGCCGAGGGCGAGCCCGTCACCTGGCGCGACCCCTGGCCGCGCACCGCGCCCGGCGGCACGCGGTACGGCCCGGCCGACGACGAGCACCCCGGTGCGCACCGTGCGTGGCGCCTCGTCCTGGTGCCTCGTGCCGAGCTGCCCGACGCCGTCGCGTCCCGGGAGGCGGCCGGCTGGCGGCTGGCCGGGACGTGGGCGAGCGAGGCTCTGCGGGTCGAGGCCTGGCGTCCTCGCCTCGCGACCGAGGTGGACAACCGCACGATCCCGCACGAGCTCGACTGGCTCCGGACCGCGGTCCATCTGAACAAGGGGTGCTACCGCGGGCAGGAGACGGTCGCGCGCGTGCACAACATGGGTCGCCCGCCGCGCCGGCTCGTCATGCTCCACCTCGACGGGTCCGGTCACCTGCTGCCCGTCGCTGGTGCGGAGATCCGTCTGCCCGGCGGCGAGACCGCTGCGGACGGAGCCCCGCCCGTGGGGCGCCCGGTCGGCACCGTGACCTCGGTCGCGCGGCACCACGAGCTCGGGCCCGTCGCGCTCGCGGTCCTCAAGCGCAGTGCTCCCGAGGACGTCGAGCTCGTCGTCGACTGCGACGGCGGCGCCGTGGCGGCCGCCCAGGAGGTCGTCGTCCCGGGCGAGGGGGTCTCGGTCGACCGCCCGGCCCCCCGCGGTCCTGTGGCGCGCGGGATCACGCCCCGCGGGCAGGACGCTCCCCGGAGCATGATCTGATGACCGCGCCGGAGCCGTCCTGCGGGCACACCGTCCTCGGGTGCTGCCGGGTCGCCGGGACCCGGTGAGCAGGAGCACATGACGCAGTCGCGGGACGCCTCCGACGGGACGGCGACGCCGGAACCGGGGGCCGTCGAGACGGCTCGCAAGGCGTTCCGTCAGCTGCTGCTCCGCGCCAGGCTCCGCCAGGGGCGCTCCCGGGTGCGGGCGGCGTTCTGGCCCATCGTCCAGGCCTCTCTCGCGGCCGGGATCGCGTACGGGATCTCCTACTACGTGTTCGGTCACCCGTACCCGTTCTTCGCACCCGTCTCGGCGTGGATCTGTCTCGGGTTCAGCCTCGACCGGCAGGTCCGCCGGGTGGGTGAGCTCGCGATCGGGGTCGCGGTCGGCGTCGGGCTGGGCGACCTGGTCGTCCACTTCATCGGCTCGGGGTGGTGGCAGGTCGCGGTCGTGCTCGCGACCTCGGCGCTCGTCGCACGGTTCATCGATCGTGGCGCGCTCCTGGCGACCCAGGCGGGCGTGCAGGCGATCGTCATCGTGGGGCTGCCTGCGACCCAGACCGGAGGTCCCGGCGGTCGGCTCGTGGACGCGCTCGTTGGCGGGGCGATCGCGCTGCTCGCCGCGACGCTGACCCCGGGGGACCCGCGCCGTCGACCCCGCATCCTGGGGGACGAGGCGACCACCGAGCTCGCCGAGACGCTCGAGCTGCTCGCGCGGGGGTTCCGCTCGGGCGACGTGGACGACCTGGACGCAGCGCTCGTGCGCGGCCGGGCGTCCGAGCCCGCGCTCGAGGAGTGGCAGGCCACCGCGACCAGCGCCCAGGAGCTGTCCCGGGTGAGCGCCGTGGGGCGCAAGCACCGTACCGAGCTGGGCGACCTCGAGCGCAAGGCGGTCCTGGTCGACCGGGCGATGCGCAGCATCCGGGTCCTCGCGCGCCGGTCTCGCCCCGTCGCCGGACCGGAGCACGACCTCCTGCCGGTCGCGGCCATCATCGACCGGTACGCGGCGGGGACCCGGGTGCTGGCCGAGGCGATCGGGGCGGGCAAGGACCCGGTCACGGCGCGCGAGATCCTCGCGGAGACGGCCGCCGCGGCGGACCCCCGGACCGTGGGCGCGGGCGACTGGCAGGTCCAGTCGCTCGTCATGCTCCTGCGGTCCCCGATCGTCGACACGCTCGAGGCCGCGGGGATGTCGCCGCGCGAGGCGCGCGAGGCGCTCACCGAGCTCTGAGCGGCGCCCGGAGGTCCGTGAGATCTGATCGCGTGGAGGTCTACGCAATCCGGGCACGTGCCGGTACCTTCGGGGGATGGAGGTTTCCGTCAGCGCCCTGCGGGCCGAGCTGAAGTCGTGGATCGAGCGGGCACGTGACGGAGAGGACGTGGTGATCACCGAGCGTGGTATCCCCGTGGCGCGGCTGAGCGCGGTGGAGAGCGCGGACCTCATCGCCTCGCTCACCAGGGACGGGCTCCTGACGCCGGCCACCGAGGAGCGCCCCGTCCACACGCCGCCGGCACGTCCGGTGGCGAAGCAGTCGGCGATGTCGGGCCTCGTGCGCCGCATCCGACGCTGACGGGCGGTCCCCGTGGCACTGGTCTACTTCGATGCGAGCGCGCTCGTGAAGCTGTGCGTGGCCGAGCCGGGCTCGGAGCTGGCCAGTGCGCTCTGGAACCGGGCGGACGTGGTCACCACGAGCCGGCTGTCCGACACCGAGGTCCGGGCGGCTCTCGCCGCGGGGGCGCGCACGGGTGCGCTCGACGCGGTCGAGCGTGCTGATGCCCTCGCGACGTGGGACCTGTTGTGGCCCGCGCTGCACCTGGTCGAGGTCTCCCCGGAGGTCCTGGACCGTGCGAGCACCCTCGCGGGGGCCGACGGCCACGCGCTGCGCGGGGCCGACGCCGTCCACCTGGCCTCGGCCCTGACCCTGCGTCACGACGACGCGATCTTCGCGGTGTGGGACGAGCGGGTGGCCGCGGCGGCCCGCGCGGAGTCGCTGCGCGTCCTGCCGTAGGCTCGGAGCGTGATCAGCTTCGGTGGAGCCCAGTGGCTCGTCCTCGTCATCCTCGCGGTCGTGGTGTTCGCGGCCCAGGCCGTCGCGCTCGTCGACGCGCTCCGGCGTCCTGCGAACGGGTTCACGGCCGAGGGAAAGCTCACCAAGCCGATCTGGTCGGCGATCCTCGGGGTCGCCGCGGCGATCGGGTTCCTCGGCCTGCCGCCGATGATGCTGACGAGCGGGAGCTTCTTCAACCTCATCGCGCTGGTCCCCGCGTTCATCTACCTGGTCGACGTGCGCCCGCGGCTCAAGCCGTACGGGTTCGGACGCGGTTCCGGAGGTTCCGGCGGGTCGCGCGGCGGCCGTCCGGGCGGGTGGTGACCCCCGTGCTGCGCTCGGCCGCTCCGCTCGCGGAGGTGGTCCGGGGCGACCTGGTCGAGTCCGTGCACCTGGGCCACCTGGTCGCGCTCGACGCGTCGGGTCAGGTCGACCTCGCGGTGGGCGACCCGTCGACCGTGATCTGGCCCCGATCGTCGGTCAAGCCGTTCCAGGCCGTCGCGATGCTCCGTCACGGCCTGTCGCTGCCGCCGCGCCTCCTTGCGCTGGCCGCCGCGAGCCACAACGCCGAGGAATTCCACCTCGCGGGCGCGCGCGAGATCCTCACGGGCGCGGGTCTCGACGAGTCCGCGCTGCGCAACACCCCGGACATGCCGGTCTACCCGCCCGCCGCGTTCGCGTGGCAGGAGCTGGGCAACGGGCCCGCGTCGATCACGCAGAACTGCTCGGGCAAGCACGCCGCGATGCTCGCGACGTGCGTCGCGTCGGGCTGGGACACCGAGACGTACCTCGACCCCGCGCACCCGCTGCAGGTCGCGATCCGCGAGACGTTGCTCGAGCTCACGGGCGACGACGCGTCCGGGCTCCATGTCACGGTGGACGGCTGCGGTGCGCCGTTGTTCTCGACGACGTTGCAGGGCATGGCCCGGGCCTTCGGCCGGCTGGCCGGAGCGCCCGTCGCGGATCCGGCGTCGCCCGAGGCTGAGGTCGCGCGCGCCATGTCCGGGTTCCCGGAGATGGTCGGCGGGACCGGTCGCGACGCCACCGACGTCATGCGGGCCGTCCCCGGGCTCGTGGCCAAGGACGGGGCGGACGGCGTGTACGGGGTCGGGCTGCCCGACGGTCGTGCGCTCGCCTTCAAGGTCCTCGACGGTTCGCCGCGCCCGCGGCCCGCGGTGCTCGTCGCCGCGCTGGAGGCGCTCGGTGCGGGCGATCTTCCCGGGGCTGACGCCGCCGCGCTCGACCGCGTGGGCCGCAGCCCCGTCCTGGGCGGGGGCGCGCCCGTGGGCGAGGTGCGCGCTGCGTTCTCCTCGGGCCGCACCTCGTGAGGGCCCTCGTGCAGCGGGTCACGCGCGCGAGCGTGAGCGTCGACGGGGAGGTCGTGGGGCGCGTGGACCGGCCCGGCCTGGTCGCGCTCGTGGGTGTGACGCACGACGACGGGCCGGCGCAGGTCGAGCTGGTCGCGCGCAAGATCGCCGAGCTGCGGATCCTGCGCGACGAGCGGTCGGTGCTCGACGAGGGCGCCCCGGTCCTCGTGATCAGCCAGTTCACGCTCTATGCGGACACCAGGAAGGGCCGTCGGCCGTCGTGGAACGGCGCGGCCAAGGGAGACGTCGCAGAGCCGCTCGTCGATGCCGTGGTCGCCGCGCTGCGCGCCAAGGGGGTCGAGGTCGCGACGGGCGTGTTCGGCGCGGACATGCAGGTCGAGCTCGTCAACGACGGGCCCGTGACGATCCTGGTCGAGGCATAGCCGAAGATCGCGAACAGCTACCGTTCGTGCTGTTTCGGCGCTTCGTGGTCTTTCTACGGGAAATCCCTTATGTGACCGCTGTGAACCATGTGGAACACCCGTACATCTTTCGTGCGTGAGCCTGGCTAGGTTCGAGGAGCCCAGCATCTGGGGCTCCGGAACGGACCGGGGCCAGCAGCACGGAAGACGAAGAGGCCTCCCTTTGCACGCATCTCGAACCACTCCTTCACCGGCGCGCCGCCGCGCGCTCGGCGCCGTGGTGTCCGCGACGACGCTCGCCCTCGTGGCGACCGGCCTGGTCGCGGCAGGCAGCGCGACCGCCGCCCCCGTGGCCCCGGCGGCAGCCAGCCCCAACGGCGACAACGACATCAACGGCTACCGCAACGTCGGCTACTTCATGTCGTGGGCTCCGGAGAACTACGGCTACACGGTCAAGGACTTCCAGGAGTCCGGCCAGGCCGACCAGATCACGCACGTCAACTACGCGTTCGCGAACATCCACCCGACCGACCTCACGTGCTTCATCTCCGACAAGGACGGGTCGCCCGCCCCTGGCGGCAACGACGGCGCCGGAGTCGCGGGTGCGGACTTCGTCGACGGGGTCACCGCCGCGGACTCGATCGACGGCGTCGCAGACACCGACGACCAGGCCCTGGCCGGGAACTTCAACCAGCTCCGCAAGCTCAAGGAGCGCAACCCCGACACCAAGGTGCTCGTGTCGATCGGTGGCTGGACCTGGTCCAAGTTCTTCTCGAAGGCCGCGGCGACGCCCGAGTCCCGTGAGAAGTTCGTGTCCTCGTGCGTCGATCTGTACCTCGAGGGCAACCTGCCCGTCATCGACGGCCGCGGAGGCCCTGCGGCGGCCGCGGGCGTGTTCGACGGGATCGACATCGACTGGGAGTGGCCCGGCGCGCCGGACTGGTCGCAGCACCCCGAGAACGTCATCGACCCGGTCAACGACAAGGCCAACTTCACGGCGCTGCTCGCGGAGTTCCGCAAGCAGCTCGACGAGTACGGCGCGTCGCACGGCGAGGAGTACCTCCTCTCGTCCTACATCCCGGTGAACCCGACGGTCATCAATGCCGGCTGGGACGCACCGAAGATCTTCGACTACCTCGACTACGGCAACATCCAGGGCTACGACCTGCACGGTGGATGGTCGCCGAACCTGGCCGGACACCAGTCGAACCTGAAGGACGACCCGTCCTACACCGGCGACATCTCGGTCGAGCAGGGGATCGACCTTTACCTGAGCCGCGGTGTCGACCCGCAGCAGATCACGCTGGGCATCCCGGCCTTCGGCCGTGGCTGGACGGGCGTCGAGGACGGCGGCAAGGCCGGCGTCTGGCAGCACGCCGCCGGCGTCGCCGAGGGCACGCACGAGCCCGGCTACAAGCAGTACTTCGAGCTGCGAGACTTCGGCACCGAGTACTTCGACGAGCAGACCGGCTCCTCGTGGCGCTACGACGGCGACGAGTGGTGGAGCGTCGACTCCCCGCGTGCTGTCGAGTTCAAGGCGAAGTGGGTCGCGGAGAAGGGCCTCGGCGGCTCGATGTGGTGGGACCTCGCGGGTGACTTCGAGGACGAGCTGGTCGGTACGGCGGCGGACGTCTACCGTGCGTCGGAGGCGGGCCCGGTCGACTCGGACGCCCCGGGTGGCTGCTACGCGGGCTGGAGCACGGCGGGCACCTACACGGCCGGCCAGGTCGCGTCGTTCCAGGGCGTCAACTACCAGGCGAACTGGTGGGTCCACACCAACGCTCCCGGCACCGAGACCTACTGGAGCCCGTGGCGCGTGGTCGGCACGTGCGCCTGACCTGACACGAGCCCTGCGCACCCGACGCCGTCGCGACCACGACCTGCCTGTCGTGGTCCCGACGGCGTCGGCGCGTCCAGGAGGGGAAGACCCGCAGCCCGGCTCCGGCCCGGGCTGGGGGCACACGGCGCCCCGGCGCACGCGCCGGGGCGCGAGCCGTCAGCGCAGCCAGCCCCGCCGCTTGATGTAGACGAGCGGGATCACGGCCGCCACGAGGGTCACGAGCACGACCCACGGGAAACCGAGCTTCCCACTCGAGCTCGGGCATGCGCGTGAAGTTCATGCCGTAGAACGACGTGATGAGCGTCGGCGGCAGGAAGACGGCCGTGATGATCGTGAAGACCTTGACGATCTGGTTCTGCTTGACGTCGAGCGAGGTCATGATCGCCTGCTGCAGGTAGCGGACCTTGTCGTGCTCGAAGCTCGCGTGCTCCTTGACGCCGTCGATGTCCGCGATGAGGGTCTCGACGAGACCTGCCAGCACGGGGTCGGTGTCGGCGATCTCGCTGCGCAGGTGCCGTGCGGCGCGTGCGAGCGAGAGCTGCGACTCCTGCGTGCTGGAGACGATCTCCTCGGCCCGGTTCATGCGCGAGATGGTGCCCTGCATGTCGGTCACGCCGATCTCCCGGCCGCGCCGGTCGTAGCCCAGCGTGGCCTCCTCGATCTGGTCCGACATCTCCTCGAGCAGGTCGCTCGCGTGGTGGATGACACGCTCCGCGGCCTCGTTGAGCGCGTACACGAGGGCGTACATGACGCCGTAGGACGACTGCACGAGCCGCGGCGTGCGCCGCATCCGCGCGATGGCCTTGTCGAAGAGCGGGTAGTGCCTCGTGGGTTGCAGCGTCGCGACGCGGTCGGGGGACAGCGCGAACACGAGCGTCTCGCGGACGACCCGTTCTCCCTGCCGGTACGTCGCGGCGACGGGCAGGTACACGTGCTCGTCGGTCTCCCAGACGCGTCCGCCGGCGACCGCGAAGTCGACCCCTTCGTCGCGCGCGTGCCGGAGCGCGGCGGGGTCCTGGGACGCGACCTGGAGCCAGTGGCGGCGCAGCGTGCGGGGGTCGAAGCGCTGTCCCGGGGCGGGGGAGGTGCGTGTGGTCGGTGCGAGCGGGGCCCCGTGCGTGCCGGGGGCCTCGAGCAGGGGTGGCGTGGCGGTCACGGGGTCACCTCCTGCACGGTCCCACGGCCCGACGGCGTGGCGCCGGAACCGGTGGTCGAGGTCGACTCGGAGGAGGTCACCGCGGTGGTCGGGGCCTCGGGAGCCCCGTCCGCGCGAGAGGCCACGAGGTGGGTCCCGAGCAGGGCCGTGCAGATGAACAGGTAGAGGCCGATCGTGAAGGTGATCGACTGTCGTTCGAGGTTGGGCCGCGCGGGCGCGTGATCGCCGCGTCCTGTGCGAGGGTGCGGCACGTGAGCCCTGGACGTGGTGGGGCGTGCGGTGCTGAGGTGGGGCGTCGTCGACATGCTGGTCCTTCCCGGCGCCGTGCTCTCGACGGTGCCGACCGGACGCCGGGCCCGACGGCGCGACAGAGCGCGGGGTCGAGGAGCGGCGGGGGAAACGGTGCACGGAGCGCACTGGCGACCGTCCCGACGGGCCCGCCGGAAAGGCTGACTCAGGTCAGCGGGCAGGACGAAGGGGTGCGAACGCGCAGTGCGGGGATCTATGACTGCTGCCGTCCTGCATCGCTCTCACCTCCTTCTCATCTGCTTCTGGTTCCGTGCACGTACTGAGGTACCGAGCTTTCGGCAGTCAGGACGGAGGGACGAGGTCACCCTAGACCTGGTCTCAGGTGGCGGCAAGCCACCAGAGGGGAAACCGTCGAGGTCACGCACGGGTAGCAGCACAGGATGCCTGGCTTTACGTCGGGTTGTTAACATTCCTGAGAGTCGTCCGGCCATCGTTGCCCCGGACGGGAGGGTCTGACATGCCAGCCAGCCAGCAAGACTTCCTGACCTCAGCGCAGGGACGTACGTCCCGCACGGCCGCCGAGCACCGGCCGGAGCGGCTGTCCTCGCGCAGGGCGGAGATCGATCTCGCGTTGGCCGCCGTCGCGGACGGGCGCGGGGCCTTCGTGTGGTCGGGCGAGCCCGGCATGGGAGCGAGCACGACGCTCGAGCTCGTCCACGAGGCGCTCCACGAGGCGCCGGGTCCCCACCCGCCCCTCGTGCTGCGTGTCGCGCAGAGCGTCGGCCCGCAGCGCTCGGGGGGAGCGGTGCGGTCGATCGTCTCCCAGGTGGCCCAGGCGACGGGGCACGACGTCCCCGACCGTCTGGTGCGCCCGCTCGACGTCGCGGACCCCGAGTACGGCTATCTCCCGGAGGTCGGCGCCGTCGCGCTCGCCGAGTACCTCGAGGAGGCTGTCCCGAACCGGACGGTCGTGCTGCTCGCGGACGACCTCCATCTCGTCGACGAGATCAGCCGGGCCGTGGTCGTGGGGCTCGTGGCACAGCGTCGTGCGTCGCTCGTGCTGCTCGCGACGTCGGTCCCGGGCGGGTTCGAGCGCCCGCTGCCGTACCCCGTCGAGGTGCGCGAGCTCGCACCGCTTGGGCCCGCCGAGGCTCTGCACCTCCTTCTCGTCGAGGAGCGGCTCTCCGTGGCCCCGCACGTCGCCGCGAGGCTGTCGCGGCACCTCGCGGGGAACGCCGCCGCGATCTCGCAGACCGCCCGGACGCTCTCGACCGAGCAGCTCGCGGGGACCGCGATCCTGCCGGACCCGTTGCCACCGGTCCCCGCGGTGCGCAGACTGCTCGGTGACCGGCTCGCCGAGCTCGCACCCGAGGAACGGCGCGCGCTGCTGGTCGCTGCCGTCGCGGTCGTCGAGCGCACCGACATCCTCCTCGCAGCCTCGGGCCTGAGCATCGAGGAGGTCCTGGAAGGCCCCCTCTCGGGGCACCTGTCGCTGGTCTCGGGGAGGTTCGCGTTCACGGATCCCCGCGTCCGGTCGCTCGTGCACGGCGAGGCCCGGCTCGCGGACAGGACCGCTGCGCACCTGCGCCTGGCCACGGTCCACACCGCGATCGACGAGCAGGACATCGCGACCTGGCACACGGCGCTCGCGACCCTCGCGGGGGACGCCGCACTGGTCCCCGGTCTGGTGTCGCTCGCGCAGCGGCTGCTCGACCGGGGCGACGTCGTCTGGGCGCACGAGGTGGCGCGCGAGGCCGCGAGCCAGGCCACAGGCCGCGAGCGCGGGGAGGCGTACGTCCTCGCGGGTACTGCTGCGCTCCAGTCCGGGCACGTGCACGACGCCGCGGACTGGCTGCGCCGGGCCGCCCGCTGCGAGGGGGCCGTGAGCGCGGCCCGCATCCTCGGTCCGCTGGTCGTCGCGCTCACGCACGTCCAGGGGCAGGTGCCCGACGACGTGATCGCTCCGTACCTCGCGCTCGCGGACACCGACGACTCGTGCACGTGCTGCGTGGACCGCGACGGGAACCCGCGCGAGGCCGCAGGGGGCTGTGAGATCGGGGACGTCGTGCGCGGGTTGACGAGCGCGGCGACACTGCACGCCGAGCGTGGCGACGGGGTCGCCGCCGCGCAGGCGTTCGACGCGGCCAAGCGCCTGGCCCGACGCTGCACACAGGGCGTCGGCGGCCTGGAGATCACCCGGTCCTGGCTCGCGAACTACGGGGTCGGGGAACGCGGGGAGGGACCGTGCGCTCCGGGCTCGGCCCTCACCGCCGAGCAGGAGGCATACTCTCAGGTCAGCCGCGCCATCTCGCTCGCCGACGAGGACGCGCTCGACGTCGCCGGCCAGGCGCTCGCGAGCGCCGTCGCGAACCTCGCCCCGGTGCACTCCGGGGGGCGATGGTTCGAGAACCCGTCGGGGGCCGTGACCCCGTACGTCGAGGCGCACCTGCGCCTCGCCCAGGTCCTCGTCCACTTCTGGTCGGGGAACGTCACCAAGGCGCGCCGCGAGCTCGAGGAGGCGGCCTTCCGGCTCCCGGTCGGTCTGCCGTTCGCGGGGACGGGGGTCGCGGTCGCACGGCGCCTCGACATGGCGGTGCACGGGAGCGTCGGCACGCTCGCGACAGCGCTCGAGGAGACGTGCTCGTGCCCGACGTCGCGCCCGGTCCGGCTCGGCCTCCTGGTCGACCGTGCCATCGGGGCGTCGTTCGCGCGGCACCACACCCAGGCGGCGACCCTCCTCGAGCTCGCCGCGGAGACCGACCGGCGCGACAGCGCGCACATGCTGCACCTGCCGGGCATGGACGACGTCGAGGCATGGGTGCTCGCGGGACGGCCCGACGCGGCCGAGCGCGCCCTCGCCCGGCGCAGGGTGGAGGCCAAGGACCTCTCCCCGGCGAACCGGGTCGCGACGCTCGCCCGCGCGGAGATCGCCCTGGCGCGCTCGGAGGACGCGGTCGTGCTGCGTGACGCTGTCGCGTCGGCGGGGCGCGGGATCGCGTCACCGTTCGAGCACGGCCGCACCGAGCTGTGCCTGGGGCGCGCTCTCACCCGGTGGGGAGACCTGCCTGCCGCGCACGAGCACCTGCTCTCGGCGGTCGAGCTCCTCGCGCAGTCGGGCGCCCGAGCGTGGGCGCGGCAGGCGCAGGAGGAGCTGGGGCGGGTCCTCGCGCTCCTCGACGAGGGACTCGCGACGCCCGACGCCCGTGTCGCCGGCTCTCCGCCCGGCGGTCCGGGGGCACACGGGGGAGCCGGCACGGGGACGGGAGCGACGTCGTCGGGCCTGGGGAGGCCACGGCTCGCCGCACGCGAGAGCGACGTGTCCGACGACGCGCTCGACGAGCTGCGCGGACGCTGGTCCGACGAGCTGACCGAGCGTGAGCTCGACGTCGCGCTCCTCGTCGTGCAGGGCGGCTCCAACCGTGAGGCCGCGGACCAGCTCTATCTCTCCGTCCGCACGGTCGAGGTGCACCTGGGCCGCGTCTTCCGCAAGCTCGGGGTGCGCTCGCGGGTCGAGCTCGCGGTGCTCGCGCACCGCGTCGGACGCTGAGGGTACGTACGTCGGCGGGCAGTACGTACGGGGGAACACCTACGCGTCCGCGTGTATGTACGCGAGGTGAACAATGTGGGAAACGCTGATTCCCGAGGACCTGCGCGCTCCCTAGGGTCGGGGTGTTCCTGGGCAACGACGTCCGGGGTCACCGGGCACAGAGCCCCCACCCAGTGAGGCAGACACATGCGACTGAGAACCCCACGAGGCCGCGCGAGGACGGTGGCCGCGGGACTGACCGCGACGGCCGTGCTCGCCGCGACCCTGGTCGCCGGCACCGTCGCCGCGACCGCCGCCCCCCTCCCCGCAGCCACCTCGACCGCCACCTCGGGCGACAGTGCGATCAACGGCTACCGCAACGTCGCGTACTTCACCCAGTGGGGTGTGTACGGGCGTGACTTCAAGATGAAGGAGCTCCAGGACTCCGGCGCCGCAGCCGACCTGACGCACCTCAACTACGCGTTCGGCAACATCCACCACCAGACCCTCACGTGCTTCGAGGCCAACAAGGCTCAGGGGACCGGCCCCAACGGGTCCGACGGCGCAGGCGACGCGTGGGCCGACTACGGCATGGGCTACACCGCGGCCAACTCGGTCGCGGGCGTGGCGGACGCCTGGGACCAGCCGCTCGCGGGCTCGTTCAACCAGATCAAGCAGCTCAAGGCCAAGAACCCCCAGATCAAGGCCATGCTCTCGATCGGCGGCTGGACCTGGTCCAAGAACTTCTCCAAGGCCGCCGCGACCGACGCGAGCCGCAAGAAGCTCGTGTCCTCGTGCATCGACCTGTACCTCAAGGGCAACCTGCCCGTCGTCGACGGCCGCGGAGGCGCCGGTGCGGCAGCGGGCGTGTTCGACGGCTTCGACATCGACTGGGAGTGGCCCGGCTCGCTCAACGGCGAGGTCGGCAACATCGTCGACGTGGCCAACGACAAGGCGAACTTCAAGGCGCTCCTCAAGGAGTTCCGCACCCAGCTCGACGCCTACGGTGCCACGACGGGCAAGCACTACCAGCTCAGCGCGTTCCTCCCTGCCAACCCCGACGACATCGCATCGGGCGGGTGGAACGACCCGGAGAACTACCAGTACCTCGACTTCGGGAACATCCAGGGCTACGACCTGCACGGCGCCTGGAACAAGACCCTCACGGGCCACCAGGGCAACCTGTACGACGACCCGACCGACACGCGCCCCGCGAACAAGCGGTACAGCGTCGACAAGGCGGTCAAGGCCTACCTCGACGCAGGAGTTCCTGCCAAGCAGCTCACGGTGGGCCTCGCGATGTACGGGCGCGGCTGGAAGGGGGCGACGTCGTCGGCCCCCTGGGGCGTCGCGACCGACGCGGGGCCCGGCACGTGGGAGGCCGGCAACGAGGACTACGACAAGCTGAAGAACCTCGGCACGGGCTACTTCGACCCGGTATCCGTGGCCTCCTGGCGGTACGACGGCAACCAGTGGTGGAGCTTCGACGACCCGAAGTCCGTCGCCGTGAAGGGCGACTACATCGCCACCAAGAAGCTCGGCGGTGCCATGTGGTGGGACCTCACGGGCAACCAGGACGGCTCCCTGCTCAAGGGGCTCGCGACGAAGTTCCGTGCGGCTCCGGCAGGACCGGTCACGGGCGGCTCGACCGGTGGTGACCCGACCGGGACCGACCCGACCGGGACCGACCCGACGGGCACCGACCCGACGGGCACCGACCCGACGGGCGGGACGGGCACGACGTGCGCGGCGGCATGGTCCGCGAGCAGTCCCTACAACGGCGGTGCGACCGTCTCCCACGGCGGCAAGAACTACAAGGCCAAGTGGTGGACCCTGAACGAGACCCCCGGCACCGCCGGAAGCCCCTGGGAGCTCGTCGCCGCGTGCGGCACGACCGACCCGACGGGTGGTACGACCGGCGGGACGACAGGTAGCACCGGCGGCACGACGGGCACGGGGACGTGCACCGCCCCGGCCTGGTCCGCCTCTGCGACCTACTCCGGCGGCGCGACCGTCTCTCACGCGGGCCAGAAGTACACGGCCAAGTGGTGGACGCAGAACAACGTTCCTGGCGCCGAGCAGTACGGCCCGTGGCAGGCGCTCGGCGCCTGCTGACGCCGAGCCGGGGGCGGGCGACCCCGCCCCGCCCCCGGCTCACCCCCGACCCCCGCCGAGGACCGACGCCGAACGAGGCTCCTTCATCGGTGGGCACCACGGAGCGGTTTCCTCCGCTGCCGAGCCCGGGGCCGTCGCGCGGGAAGTTCTCCCGCGCTCGACCGGCTCCGGGCCCGGCCCTCCTCCTCCCGCAGGGCGATGCCCAGCGGCCCCCTGCGCTTCACGCACACCGTGTGTCGCGCTCCGCACAACGAAGGCAGATCCATGCACGTGAAACTCACCGGGCACCGCGCTCGGGTCGGCGCGGCCCTCGCGACGACGGCAGCGCTGCTCGCGACGATGGTCGTCGCGGCCACCGCCACGTCCTCGGCGGCAGCCACCGCCTGCGCCCCGGCGTGGTCCTCGACGGCTACCTACACCGGGTCCGCGACCGCGTCCTACGACGGGGTGAACTACCGCGCGAAGTGGTGGACGCAGGGCAACGTCCCGGGCGCCGAGACGGCGAGCCCCTGGGAGTCCCAGGGCGCGTGCGGCACGCCGGACCCCACCGGTACCCCCGACCCCACCGGCACCCCCGACCCGACCGGCACCCCCGACCCGACCGGCACCCCCGACCCGACCGGCACGCCGGACCCCACGGGGACGCCGGACCCCACGGGGACGGCCACACCGCCCGTGGCCCCGGTGACGGGCCACGAGGCGTGCCGTCCCGACGGCATGTACAAGACCCCTGGCGTCGACGTGCCCTACTGCGACGTCTACGACGCCGACGGTCGGGAGAAGCTCCCCAACGGGCTCGACCGCCGCGTGATCGGCTACTTCTCGAGCTGGCGCACGGGCGCCAACGGGCAGCCGCGCTACCTCGCGAGCGACATCCCCTGGGACAAGCTCTCGCACATCAACTACGCGTTCGCCCACGTGGGTGCGGACAACAAGATCTCGGTCAACGCGCAGGCAGCAGGCAACCCGGCGACGGGCATGACGTGGCCGGGTGTCGCCGGTGCGGAGATGGACCCGAGCCTGTCGTACCAGGGGCACTTCAACCTGCTCGCCAAGTACAAGAAGGCGAACCCGGGCGTCAAGGTGATCCCCGCCGTCGGCGGCTGGGCCGAGACGGGTGGCTACTTCGACGCGAACGGCAAGCGCGTCGCGTCCGGTGGCTTCTACACCATGACCGAGTCCCAGGCGAAGATCGACACGTTCGCGGACTCGACGGTCGCGTTCATCCGTCAGTACGGGTTCGACGGCATCGACATCGACTACGAGTACCCCACGTCCAACAAGGGCGCGGGCAACCCGGACGACTTCGCGTTCTCGGACGCCAAGCGCGGCCAGCACTTCCAGGGCTACGTGAACCTGCTCAAGACGCTCCGCGAGAAGCTCGACAAGGCGGGCGCCGAGGACGGCGAGTACTACATGCTCACGACCGCGACGCCGTCGTCGGGATGGCTGCTGCGCGGCATGGAGGCCTACCAGGTCGTCCAGTACCTCGACTACGTCAACCTCATGTCCTACGACCTGCACGGAGCGTGGAACGAGCACGTCGGCGGCAACTCACCGCTGTTCGACGACGGTAAGGACCCCGAGCTCACGGCCGCGGGCGTCTACACGGCGTACCAGGGCATGGGCTACCTCAACGGTGACTGGGCCGCGCACTACTTCCGCGGTGCGATGCCCGCGGGTCGGGTCAACCTCGGTGTCGGCTTCTACACCCGTGGCTTCCAGGGCGTCCAGGGCGGCGTCGACGGCATGGGTGGCAAGGCGGTCCCGCCGGCAGGGTTCTCGTGCCCGGCGGGCACCAACGGCAAGTGCGGCTACGGGGCCGAGGGCGTCGACAACCTCTGGTTCGACTCCGACCCCATGGGCAACGCGGTCCCGGCCGGCGTGAACCCGATCTGGCACGCGCTCAACCTCCAGAAGGGCATCGCGGGCGACTACGCGGCCTCCTACAAGGTCCCGACGGCGGTCACGGGCTCGTACGTGCACCACTTCGACCCGGTCACCAAGAACGAGTGGTGGTGGAACGCGAGCAAGAAGGTCTTCCTCTCGGGTGACACGACCCAGGCGATCGGTGCGAAGGCCGACTACGTCGCGGACACGGGTCTCGGCGGCATCATGATCTGGGAGCTCGCGGGAGACTACGGCTACAACTCGGCCAAGGGACAGTACGAGATCGGCCAGACCATGGTCGACCTCATGCACTCGAAGCTGAGCGCCGCGACTGCCTACGGGGCCACCAAGGCCAACGCCGACCGGGTCATGCCGAAGCAGGCGATCGACATGAGCATCGACTACACGCAGTTCGCGCTCGGGGACAGCAACTACCCGATCAACCCGAAGGTCGTCTTCACCAACAGGTCGAAGACCGACATCCCGGCGGGGGCGACCATCTCGTTCCAGTACGGGACGACCGACACGGGTGAGATGAGCGACTGGTCCGGCATGAAGACCGCGACGGTCACGAAGGGGCACACGGGGCCGAACGTCGGTGGGCTCACGGGCGACTTCCACACCGCGCAGTTCACGGTGCCCCTCGGCGGGATCCCCGCAGGCGGCAGCATCACGAACCAGCTGAAGTGGACCATGCCGATCGCGCAGTTCTCCAACGTGATCGTCACGATCGGCGGCGTGTCGTACTCGACGACGTACGACCATCCGCGGGGCGTCACGGTCGTCGAGCCCACCGGTGGCAGCACGGGTGGCTCGACCGGCGGCAGCACGGGTGGCTCGACCGGTCGCCGGTGCTCGACCGGTGGCAGCACCGGCGGCGGGACGGGGACGTGCCTCGCGCCCGCCTGGTCCGCGACCGAGACGTACACGGGCGGCAAGGTGGTCAGCCACTCCGGTCGCACGTGGACGGCGAAGTACTGGACCCAGGGCGAGGCACCGGGCTCCCAGCAGTGGGGCGCCTGGTCCGACAGCGGTGCGTGCTGACGACCTGAGATCGTCGCCGGACCCGGCCCGGGTCCGGCACCCGGGGTACGGGTTTTCCCGTACCCCGCGGGCAAGGATGTGGGTTCCCCTCATCTCCGTCCCGGCCCGGCATCAGTAGCGTGAAATCGTCCGAGGCCCCGGCGCGACTCTCCCCAGTGAGTCGCGCCGGGGCCGACCTACATGAGTGAGGCAGTACCCCTGTGGACAAGCACCAGTCGATCCTTCGTCCGGCCGCATCAGAGGCTGCGGTCGTGGATGCCCCCCGGCCCGCCCGACGACGTCGCACCGGCCGTGCGCGCCTCGTCCCGATCGCGGGGGTCGTCCTGGGGGTAGGGCTCCTCGCATCGGCCTGCACCGGTGGCTCGTCCGACAAGGCCACCGCGGACACGGACCCCTCGGGCTCGGGTCCTGCTGCCGCCGAGAGCCACGACGAGCACGAGGGCCAGCACACGAACACCGTGGACGTGGGCCCGCTCGCGCTCTTCGCCGCCGACTACTGGTCGGTCGTTCAACCCTCGGAGGGCTTGACCCAGGTGCGTGCCGGCGGCTGCCCCGAGGGTGAGGCGTGCCCGAGCTTCGACGTCCTCAGCGGCGACCCGGTCGGTGAGGTCGACACGACGCAGGCCTACGTCCCCGAGGGGGCGTTCTGCCCGGGGCCCGGAAAGCTCGAGGTGGGGGCGTCGAAGGAGACCAGCACGCTCGACGTCGAGATCGACGGCGCCAAGGGCACCCTCACGCGCTTCGACCTCAGCTGCGTCGACGCGAGCGGCGCCGAGCAGATGACGGTCGAGCAGCTGCAGTGGTTCATCCCGGAGTCGCCCAACGGCCCCACGCTGATCGCGGACCGCTGGGCCTTCGAGGGCCTCGAGTCGCGCCTCTACGCGGGCACCTGGGCGACCCCGTCGGCCTAGAGACGCCTAGCGACGCCGACCCTGGTCGTCGCACGCACGAAGGCCCCCGGTGATGATCACCGGGGGCCTTCGAGCTCTGCGGGGTTCGTCAGGCGTTGCCCTTGCGACCGCGACGGGCGACGAGCACGAGGCCGCCACCGACGAGCAGGAGCGCTGCGCCGATGCCGACGAACTTGCCGACGGTCGCACCGGTCTCCGCAAGGCCGCCCTGGGTGTCCGAGACGTTGGCCACGGTCGTGACCTTCCCGTCCACGGTCGTTCCCGGGGGAGGCGTCGACTTCCCCGGCGGGTTCGTGTTGCAGTTCGGGCTGGACGGCGGGTAGGCGACGGAGACCGTGGTCTCAGGGTTGACCTGGAACAGGACGTCGACCGTGGGGCGGACCCAGCCGAAGCTGCCTCCCTCGACCCATTCACCGTCCTCGAACACCCATCCCGGCCATCCGGTGGGTTCGCCGGCGGAGTTCACGGTGGCCCCGGGCCACAGGACACGCCCGGAGAGGGGCAGTCCGGCCTGGACGACGTTCTCGCCCGACGGGTTGAGCCACGTGATGGTGACGGTCTCGTTGGGCGTGCCCGTCACGTCGACGTCGTACTCGAGATAGGGCACGTCGCCGTCGCACACGGGCTGCAGGACCGTGAGCTCGATCGTCGGGGGCGGCGTCGTCTCGACGTAGTCGCCGGTGGTCGGGGTCGGGTCGGGCGTCTCGACGGAAGCGTTCGCCGCGGGGCCGACGAGAGCCGTCGCACCCACGAGCCCTGCGACGACGAGTCCTCGCGCCCAGAGTGTGGTCCTTGATGTGCTCATGGCGTCATCACCAGTCTTGTTCGTGGCGGTCGATGAATGGGAGGGTCAAAGCTCTGGTGCGCGTCGGTACCGACAATGGACCCTGACTTGTCAGGGTATCCACTATCGAGCGCCAGATGGACGGGTGTCCGGGTGAAAATCAATCCTCGGAGAATTGTTGCTCCGCCGTGACATCGCCGCCGGTCACCCGCAGACCGGCACCTCGATCGTGGCAAGACCACCCTGGTGGATGGTCGGGGTCGACCAGAGGTCGATCTGCCGGGTGTCCGACGAGCTGCTCGCGCCACCCGTCCCGTCGCTCGTGACCGTGAACGTGACGCTCGTGCTCTGTCCCGGAGAGAGCTCGCGCGGCAGCGTCGCGACGGCTCGGCCGTGACTGTCCACGACCTTGCTGCCGGTCAGCGTCCCGTCGGCGATCGTGTTCACGATGCGCCCCCCGCGCGGTGGGTAGAGGAACAGGTCGGTCCGGATGTTCCCCGGAGGTGTGCCGGAGATCCCGCCGCCGGTCACGTACCAGGGCAGGTCGGTCGCGGCGTCGGCCGGGGCGTTGGACGTGAGGTCCACGCGGAAGGTGTCCGTCCGTCCGGTTGCGGAGCACGCGCTGGCCACGTGCTGGACGGTCGAGTCGAGGTAGTAGTCCATCTTTCCTGCGGTCGCGTCGTTGAAGAAGACGCCGATGGTGTCCGCTGCACGATCCGACGACGAGATGTCACCCGAGACGACCGTGTCCGTGAGCAGTGCCTGCTCGTCCTCGTGCGCCGACCACACGAGCATGCGGTGCTCGCTCGATGCGCGTCGGACACCGCTGAGCAGGGCCTCGGGGTCGGTGCCGCCGGACAGGGCCGTCGACAGGACCGACGACGCGACGGTCGCGAAGAAGGCGTCGGTCTCCTCGCCGGGCTCGAGCTCTTCGTAGGCGTCCGAGAGGAGCGTCGAGACGGCGTTGCCCGCGTCGATGGTGGTCCCCGCGACGTCCACAGGCCCGGTCGCCTCGAGCAGGTAGGACAGGGCCACGGGGTCGAGCGTGAGCACGCCGTCGACCTCCTGCCCCTGCGACGTCTTCCACATGTCGGCGCTCAGACGGGCCGCCGTGGGAAAGTCGGGCGTGAAGACGGTGTCCTGCACGTAGACGGCCATGTTCAGGCCGAAGAGCTCCTCGTCGGCCGGAGCCAGCGGACGGATGCCCCCCGGGAACGGGCCCACGGCGCTGGTCGAGGCCTGCCCGTCGAGCGTGATGGTCCCGTCCTGGGTGCTGATCACGGCGAACGCCCCCGGGATACCGCCCGGCGAGCGGAGCTCGGCGCTGTTGAGGGCCATGACGAGGTAGGTCCGCGGCCCCTCGGCGCCGAGCATGGCGGGCAGGAGCGTCGTGGTGCGGTGCGCCGTCGTGACGAGTCCGTCGAGCGTCTCGACCTTGTCCTGGAGGTCGACCACCGGCCCGGCGAGCTCGTCGTGCAGGTCGGCGACGTCGAGGGCGTCGACACGGTCCACGACCGTGGACATGGTGCCCGCCGCGGACTCGATCCGCGGCGCCGCCGCGGTGAGCGGCGCGAGGTCGACCGTGCCGTCGTGCACCTGGACGCCGCCCTCGGACACCGTGGCCGCGGCGGCCGCGAGCGGCGGGAGCACGTCCTGGGTGATCTGGTCGAGCGCCCAGGCGGCGGTCGAGAAGGCGCGGACGTCAGCGCCGAAGAACGGTGCACGTCCCGCGAGCCACCACAGCGGTCCGTCCGTGCTGCTGCGCGCGTCGCCCGTGAGGGGCTGGACCTCGGCGAGGGCGGCCTCTGCTGCGGCGCCGTCCCCCGAGCGCAGCGCCTCCTCGACCGCCGGGACCTTCTCGATCGCCTCGGTGAGCGAGGAGCGGGCCGCGAGCGCGTCGCGCGCCAGGAGGGCGCCGCACACGAGGAGCACGACGAGCAGGAGGAACAGGACGAGGACCACCCACCCGGCCGTGCGTCCCTTGCGCTTCGTCGGACGGTGAGTGGGCTGCGGCGTCGGGACGGCGGCGTCGGGGGCGCTCATGTCCCCAGGGTAGAGGCATGATCGTGGCAGGAACGGCACGTCCGGGAGGTGCACCATGCCACGGTGCAAGGAATCGTTCCGCGACGACACAGGGAGGGTGACGATGCCGGCGATCCCACCTGGAGCCCTTGTGACGCCCCCGCCCCGCGACGACGCCTGGTTCGAGGCGCTGTTCTCCGCGCACACGACGGCGGTGTACCGGTACTTCCGTCGACGCCTGCCCGCCCAGGGAGGCGGAGCCGCGCCGGACGCCGAGGACCTGACGGCCGAGGTCTTCGCGACCGCGTGGCGCCGCCGGGCAGACCTGCCCGAGGACGCCGAGCTCCCGTGGCTCTACCGCACGGCCGGGTTCGTCCTCGCGAACCACCGGCGAAAGATGCGTCCGGTCCTGGTGGCCGACGTCCCCGAGGAGCCCGACGACGTCGACCCGATGTCCCTCGCGCTCGGTGACGACCACGTCCGTCGGGTGCTCGGGGTGCTCTCGCCCCGCGACCGGCGCATCCTGCTGCTCAACGCCTGGGACGGCGTCACCGGCGACGAGCTCGCCGAGATCCTCGGGGTGAGTCGGGGCGGTGCCGACGCCGCGCTGTCGCGGGCCAGGTCGCGGCTGCGCGAGGCATGGGCCGCGCAGGCCCGGGCGGGTGACACGGGCGAGGTGCCGGTCGCGCAGGTCCGTGCCCGGGCGGCGGCACCGACGCTTCGCCCGGTGCAAGACCCCGAGCACTGACGACACAGACGGGGTAGAGGATCCGGGCCCCCGGATCGACGAGCTGGAGGCTCCCGATGAGCACCGACGACCGCACCCCTGGACCGCCCCCCGAGCCCCACGACGAGGCGTACGAGCGTGTGCGTGACGCCGACCCGGCCGCGACGGCGACCCCTGACCTGGGAGCCATCGCGGCCAAGGACGAGACGGTCCGTGCACACCTGTCCGGAACGTTCGGCGCCTCGGGCACGAGCGAGGCGACGGCCGACCCCGACCTGCCCGACGAGCTGGCCGTGCACCGTGCGCGGCGGCGGCGCCGTTTCCCCCTGACGGCCGCCGCTGCGGTCGCGGGCGTGCTGGCGTTCGGCGTGGGCGGTTACGCCCTGGGGAGCGCGAGCGGTGGGGTCTCGGACTCCACGGCCTCGACCGCGGACGCGCCGATCACGCTGCAGGCGCCCGCGACCGAGCAGGGCGCGTCGTCGAGCATGGCGGCCGACAGCAAGATGGTCGGTCCCGGGTTCGGTGGGTTCGGTGGACGCACGGTCTTCACCACGTCGGGTCTGGGGACCGAGGGGGGCTCGGCTCCTGCGTGGGCCCTCGACGCGGCCGGAGTGTTCTCGGCCGAGTCTGCGGCCAGGGTCGCCGCCGCGCTGGGCGTGACGGGCGAGCCGCGTCAGGAGTACGGGGCGTGGGTCGTCGGGGCGAACGACGGCACGGGGCCCGGGGTCACCCTCCAGCCCGACGGTCAGGCGAGCGTGTCCTTCAACGACCCGACCAAGGATCCCTGGGGTTGCGTGCTCGTGGACCCGGCCGTGGGGTCGGACGCGCCGAGCACCGAGGAGATGCAGGTCGATCCCCAGGCCGGCTGCGGTCAGGCGGAGCTGGGCAAGGCGCCCACGGCCGACGCGGCGATCGCCGCGGCGCGGGACGTCCTGACCTCGCTCGGGGTCGACCCGGCGGGGTACGAGCTCACGACCGAGTCGTTCGACGAGGAGGGCAGGGCCGTGTCGGTGACCGCGGCGCAGGTCGTCGAGGGGCAGCGCACGGGGCTCGCCTGGAACCTCACCTACTCCGGTGCCGGGCTCTCGTCGCTCTACGGGTCGCTCGCGCCCACGGTCTCGATCGGCGACTACTCGGTCATCAGCCCGACCGCGGCCGTCGAGCGCCTGGGCGACCCGCGGTTCGCAGGCTCCGGGATGATCGCCTACGCCCGGGACGGGCAGGTCGGCATCATGGAGGACTCGGCGGTGGCGCCCGTCGAGCCGACCGAGCCGACGGTGCCCCCGACGGCCGGAGAGGGCGCCGCGTTCTCGTGGCCCGTGAGCGACGTGACGATCACCGAGGCCCGTCTGGGCTGGGCCGTGCACCACCAGAACGACGGCGGGGCGGTGCTGGTCCCGTCGTACGAGCTGAGCGACGCGGAGGGCAACGCGTGGTCGGTCGTCGCGGTGACGGACGACGAGCTGGACTTCACGCCGGCGGGCTGACCGCCGGGGGTGACGGCCCTGACCGCCGAGGGTGACGCACCCGGGTGCCGGGGGTGACGCGACAGCGTTGCTCCCGGCACCTTTCTTTTGCCGCCATTTCCAAGACTCGACGGCAGAACCCTCCGGCTTTTGATTGACCATCGACAAAAGGGGGGTTAGGGTCAGGCCACGGCCTCGGCCCGGACCAGCAGGAGCACGTCGCGCAGCAGCGAGAGTGCGCCCGTCCCGGGCTCGCAGGCCCGTCGGGGGCGACGAGGCCCTCGGCTCGCCACATCGACCCCGGTCCCCGGGGTCGACGGGACCAGGAGCGACGATGCACCTTTCAGCCCACCAGTCGACGTGGAACCACGGCCGTACCGGCATCTGGTTCGTCGGGGCGCGCGGGTCGGTCGCCACGACCGCGACGCTCGGCCTGGCAGCGATCGCCTCGGGACTCTCCGCCCCCACCGGCTGCGTCACCGCGCAGGCCCCGCTCGACGAGGTCGCCCTGCCTGCCTTCGCGGACCTCGTCGTGGGCGGCCACGACATCAGCGACACGCCGCTCGGCAAGAAGGCCGAGCAGCTCGTCGAGGCCGGCATGATCCCGTACCGCCTCCTCGAGGCAGTGCGCCCCCAGCTCGACGCGGTCGACGCGGACATCCGCCCCGGCTACGACGCGGCCCATCGCACGGGCTCCCAGGCGGCCGCGGCCGAGTCGCTCGCAGCCGACATCGTCGACTTCCGCGATCGCCACGGCCTGGCGCGCGTCGTGGTCGTCGACCTCGCCTCGACCGAGCCGCTGCCGGCCCCGGCCCCGGAGCTCGAGGACCTGGACCTGCTGCGCGCGGCCCTGGCGGACCCCGAGCGTGAGGTCCTGCCCGCGAGCTCGGTGAACGCGTACGCGGCCCTCCTCGCGGGAGCCCCCTATGCGGGCTTCACGCCCTCGGCGAGCATGAACCTGCCCGCGCTGCATGCGCTCGCGGCCGAGCGCGGCGTGCCGTTCGCGGGCCAGGACGGCAAGACCGGGCAGACCTGGCTGCGCTCGGTCCTGGCACCGGCCATCACGGCCCGCGGCCTGCGGGTCCTGTCCTGGGCGGGCTCGAACCTGCTGGGCGGTGGCGACGGTGCGACGCTCGCGGACCCGCACGCGGTCCAGAGCAAGCTCGTGTCGAAGAACCGCGGCCTCCAGGACCTGACGGGCAGCACGGTCACCCCGCTGCACATCGACAACGTCCCGGACCTCGGCGACATCAAGGTCGCGTGGGACCACATCCACGTCGAGGGCTTCCTGGGCTCGCGCCTGACGCTCCAGACGACGTGGAGCGCGTACGACTCGATGCTCGCGGCACCCCTCGTCCTGGACCTGGCGCGTCTGCTGGCGCTCGCCGACGCCGCGGGCCTGTCCGGCCCCGTGCCGGAGATGGGATTCTTCTTCAAGGACCCGTGGGGCTCGGACGTGCACTCGTTCGCCGAGCAGTCCCGCGTGCTGGGCGTGTGGGCGCACCGGACGAGCGCGCAGGCGGACGCTGCTCAGGCAGGGGTCGACGAGCCGTGACGCTGCGTGACTACCTCGACCTGGTCCGTGCTCCTGCGGTCCTGTCCGTGGTGGGGGACACCCTGGCCGGAGCGGCCGCGGGTGGGCGGCTGGGCTCGGCCCGCACGGTGCGTGCCGGGGACGTGCGGGCGTGGCGGCTCGCGCTGCTGCCGCTGTCCTCGGCCTGCCTGTACGCGGGCGGCATGGCGCTCAACGACTACGCGGACAGGGAGCTCGACGCGGTCGAGCGTCCCGAGCGCCCGCTGCCCTCGGGACGCATCTCGCCCGCTCAGGCGCTCGGCGTCGCGACGGGCCTCACGGCCGCTGGCCTGACGCTCGCGGCGGCCGGGGGAGGACGCCGGTCGTTCGTCCTCGCGCTCCCGCTCGCGGCGAGCGTGTGGACGTACGACCTGGTCGCCAAGAACCACGCGTCCGGTCCGGTCGTCATGGCGGCCTGCCGCGGCCTCGACGTCCTCATGGGCGCGGGGACCGGGAGGGTCCGTGCCGCGCTCCCGGCCGCGGCCGCGCTCACGGTGCACACCGCAGGCGTGACGGTCCTCTCGCGCGGCGAGGTCCACGGCACGACGCCGCCCGTCGCAGCGGCCGTGACCGCGGGGACGGTCGCGGTCGCGGGAGCCGTGGCGGTCGGCGCGCTGCGGTCGCTGCGCGCCAGCGCGTCGGCGGGCCTCGACCCGGCCGCAGCCCTCGCCCCGGTCGGTGGTCCGGCAGGCCCGACGGCGCAGCTCGCCCTCGGGCGGTCCGGTGCGGTGCGGCGCGCCCGAGCCGTCGTCCCGGTGCTCGCCGCGCTCGCGTCGGCCGGGGTCTACGCGGCCTCGTGCCTGCCGCACCAGGCGCGGGCGGTCGGTGCGCCCGACGCCGCGAACGCGTTCGCGGCGACCAAGGCGGGCATCCGCTCGATGGTGCCGCTCCAGGCAGCGCTCGCCGCGCGGGGCGGGAGCCTGGGCTCGGTCGCGGTCCTCGCGGTCGTGGAGGTCGTGGGTCGCGCGCTGCGCGCCAGGAGCCGGCGCAGCACGAGCCCGAACCCGGGGCTGAGCGAGTCGTGAGCGCGCCGACCAGCCCTTCGGCCAACCCCTCCACGAGGCCCTCGACGAGCCCTGGCGCACCACCGTTCACCCTCGGGTACGGCACCAACGGCTTCACCGACCACCCTCTCGACGTCACGCTCGACGTGCTCGCGCACGAGGGCTACGGCGCGCTGGCGCTGACGCTCGGGCACCCGCACCTGGACCCGTTCGCGGACGACGCCGACGCGCAGGTCGCGCGGCTGCGCGAGCGGCTCGACGACCTGGGCATGCGCGTGGTCGTCGAGACGGGCACGCGCTTCCTGCTCGACCCGTTCCGCAAGCACCACCCGACGTTCCTCGACCCCGACGAGGACCTCGCGGACGTCCGGGTCCGCTTCCTGTGCCGCGCCGTCGAGGTCGCCGCGGGCCTGCGGGCCGAGTGCGTGTCGTTCTTCTCGGGCGTCCTGCCCCAGGGCACGACGGCGGACGCCGGCTGGGAGCGCCTGCTCGCCCGGGTGCCGCGCGTCGTGGCGCACGCCCGCGAGCACGGGGTCCGCATCGCGCTCGAGCCCGAGCCCGGGATGCTCGTCGAGACCGTGGGAGACGCCCTGCGGCTGCGCGAGGACGTCGGTTCGCCCGCAGAGCTCGGCGTCACGGTCGACCTGGGGCACTGCGTGGTCGTCGAGCCCGACGGCGTGCGCGGCGCGCTGCTCGCCGCGGCGCCGCACCTGCTCAACGTGCAGGTCGACGACATGCGGCCCACCGCGCACGAGCACCTGCCGTTCGGCGACGGGGAGCTCGACCTCTCGCTCGCCCTCGGCACGCTCGGCGAGATCGGCTACACGGGCGTCGCGGCCGTCGAGCTGCCCCGCCACTCGTACGACGCCCCCGGGCTCGCGCACCGCAGCATGACCGCGATGACCGAGGCCTGGGCGGCGTGGAGCGCGACCCACCCCGCACCGACGACCACCGCATCCGCACCCCAGGAGGCACTCCGATGACCACCCCCGACCTGACCGACGCACCGGGCACCACGAGCACCGCAGCCCGCGGCCCCGCCGCCGGCCACCCCGACGCCCTCGCGGGCCTGCTCACCGACGAGCAGAGCGCATGGCTGGCCACGGCCTGCGGCGAGATCGCCGCGGACCCGGGCTCCGCCGTCGGGCACCTGGCACGCGCCGGGCGGGCACTGGGACGCACGTCCCTCGACCCCGACCTGGACCCTGCCGGGGTCCTGCACGGGACGCTCGACGACGCCGCGCGCGCCCGCCTGGTCGTGGCGCTCGCGGACGCCCTGCCCGCCGACGGCGAGTCGCTCGCGGCTCGCCTGACCGAGACCTACCAGCGCGGTGACACGCCCGAGCGGCGCGGCGTGCTGCGCGGGCTCGACGCGCTCGCCCTGGCGGTCGCGGGCACCCTGCCGCCCGCCGTCGCGGACGCCGGGACGGCGCTCGCGGCCGACGCCCTGCGCGCCAACGACCAGAGCCTCGTGGCTGCGGCGGTCGGGCCGTTCGCGGCCGCGCACCTCGACGACCACGCATGGCGCCACGCGGTGCTCAAGCTCGTGTTCATGGGCGTGAGCCTCGACGCGGTCGCCGCGCTCGACGAGCGCGCCGACGACGAGCTCGCGCGCATGGCCCGCGACTTCGCGGCCGAGCGCCGGGCCGCGGGGCGCGTCGTGCCCGACGACGTCGCGCGCATCGCGCCGGACCTCACCCCCGTTCCCGCACCGACCACTCACGCGAACCACAGCAAGGACGCCTGATGCGCATCTTCGACCCCCACATCCACATGACCTCGCGCACGACCGACGACTACGAGGTCATGTACGCCGCAGGCGTGCGCGCCGTCGTCGAGCCCGCGTTCTGGCTCGGCCAGCCCCGCACGACCGTCGGGTCGTTCGTCGACTACTTCGACGCCCTGCTCGGCTGGGAGCGGTTCCGGGCCACGCAGTTCGGGATCCGCCACCACGCGACGATCGCCCTCAACCCCAAGGAGGCGAACGACCCGCGCTGCACCGAGGTGCTCGACGAGATCCCGCGCTACCTCTCCAAGGACGGCGTGGTCGCGGTCGGCGAGGTCGGCTACGACTCGATGACGCCCGCCGAGGACGAGGCGTTCACGCGCCAGCTCGCCATGGCGGTCGACGCGGGCCTGCCGGTCATGGTCCACACCCCGCACCGCGACAAGCTCGTCGGGACCCACCGCACTCTCGACGTGGTGCGCGAGTCGGGGATCGCCCCGGGGATGGTCGTGGTCGACCACCTCAACGAGACCAACGTCGCGCTCGTCAAGGACGCCGGCGCGTGGATGGGCTTCTCGGTCTACCCCGACACCAAGATGGACGAGCACCGCATGGTCTCGATCCTGCTCGAGCACGGCACCGAGCGCGTCCTGGTGAACTCGGCCGCCGACTGGGGGCGCTCCGACCCCCTCAAGACGCTCAAGACCGGGCGCGCCATGCTCGCTGCCGGTTTCACCGACGACGAGGTCGACAAGGTCCTGTGGCGCAACCCCGTCGAGTTCTACGGGCAGTCCGGCAACCTGCTGCTCGACCCCGTGCCCGGGTTCGTCGAGGGCGAGGCGCCTGCGGCGTCCGCGAGCTTCGAGGGCAGCTCGGTGCTGCGCGGGGCACGGGTCTGATGCTGCTGTCCTACTGCACCAACGTCCACCCCGCCGAGGACCTCGACGGGGTGGTCGAGCAGCTCGCCCGGTACGCCGGGCCCGTGCGCGAGGCCGCGGGGCTCGACGTGCTCGGGGTCGGGCTGTGGCTGCCCGCCTCGCTCGCGCACCGGCTCTCGGCCTCGCCGCGCGCGGCCGACGACATGGCCCGGCTGCGGGCCGCGCTCGACGAGCACGGGCTGGCGGTGCACACGCTCAACGCGTTCCCCTACGGCGGGTTCCACGACGACGTCGTCAAGCTCGCGGTCTACTCGCCCACGTGGGCCGACGCCGAGCGGCTCGCCTACACGCTCGAGTGCGCCGAGGTCCTCGCGGCCCTCCTGCCCGACGGCGTGGACGGGTCGATCTCGACGCTCCCGCTCGCGTGGCGCGAGCCGGACGGGGAGCCCTGGTCGCCCGCGCAGGACGCGATCGCGACCCGGGCGTTCGAGGCTCTCTCCGACGGGCTGCGCGACCTCGCGGCCCGCACGGGCAAGGTCGTCCGTGTCGCGGTCGAGCCCGAGCCCGGCTGCGTGCTCGACACGGTCGAGGACGTCGTGAGCTGGCTCGAGGCGCGGCCCACGATCGACCGGGACCACATCGGGGTCTGCCTCGACACCTGCCACCTCGCGGTCTCGTTCGCGGACCCGGTCGCGGCCGTCGCGCGGATCACGGGGGCCGGGCTGCGCGTGGTCAAGGTGCAGGCCTCGGCCGCGCTCCACGTGGCCGAGCCGTCGGCGCCCGAGGCGCGTGCCGCCGTCGGGCAGTTCGTCGAGAAGCGCTACATCCACCAGGTGCGCGAGCTCGCCCCGAGCGGCGACGTCCTGCCCGTCGACGACCTGCCCGACGCGCTGGGCGACGGTGACGCGCGAGCCCGGCCTGCCCGGCGAGGGGCCGTGGCGCGTGCACTTCCACGTGCCCCTGCACCACGAGCCCGCGGCCGCCGCTGAGCGCGACGACCGACGTGCTCCGCGCGGCCGTCGAGGCCGTGCGCGCGGCGCCCCACGGCGACGAGGCGCACCTCGACGTCGAGACCTACACGTGGGCCGTGCTGCCGCCCGACTCGCCGGCGTTCGGATCCGCGTCGCCTGCGGCGGGCGAGCCGCTCGTCGCCGGCATCGCCGCCGAGCTGCGCTGGGCCACCGACCACCTGCTCACCCCCGGCGCTGCTCCCTGCCCCGTGGCCACCGTGAACGTCCCCGCACCCTCAGGAGTCCCCGCATGAAGCCCGTGCTGCTGCTCGACGTCGTCGGGCTCACCGAGAAGGCCCTCGCCCACATGCCCCGCCTGCGCCAGATGGCCGCGGGCGGCTGGCAGACCCAGCTCGCGACCGTGCTGCCCGCGGTCACGTGCAGCGTGCAGGCGACCATGATGACGGGCCTCGCGCCCGCCCAGCACGGGGCCGTGGGCAACGGCTGGTACTTCCGCGAGCTCGGCGAGGTGTTCCTGTGGCGCCAGCACAACAAGCTCGTCGAGGGCGAGAAGATCTGGGAGGCCGCGCGCCGCTCGAACCCCGACCACCGGACCGCCAACGTCTGCTGGTGGTACGCCATGGGCGCCACGACCGACGTGACCGTGACCCCTCGGCCGATCTACCACGCCGACGGGCGCAAGTCGCCCGACGCGTACGTCCGCCCGCCCGCGCTGCACGACGAGCTCACCGGCCGCTTCGGGGAGTTCCCCCTGTTCACCTACTGGGGCCCGACCGCTGCGATCGCGTCCTCGGCCTGGATCGTCGACGCGACCCGCCATGTCCTGCGCACGCACTCGCCCGAGCTGACCATGGCCTACGTGCCGCACCTCGACTACGACCTGCAGCGGTTCGGCCCCGACTCTCCCGAGGCCGACGCCGCGGCCGCCGAGCTCGACACCGTCCTGGCCCCGCTGCTCGACGACGCGGCCAACAACGGGATCGCGGTCGTCGTGGTCTCCGAGTACGGGATCGCCGAGGCGAGCCGGCCCGTGCACCTCAACCGCATCCTGCGCCGCGAGGGCCTGCTCGAGGTCTACGTCCAGGACGGCAAGGAGCAGCTCGATCCGTGGACGTCCAAGGCGTTCGCGGTCGCCGACCACCAGGTCGCGCACGTCTACGTCGACGACCCGTCGCGCCTCGCACGCGTCGCCGACCTGCTGCGGAGCGTGCCCGGCGTCGACGAGGTCCTCGACCGCGAGGCGCAGGCCCGCTACGGGCTCGATCACGCACGCTCGGGCGACCTCGTGGTCGTCGCCGAGCCGGGCGCCTGGTTCACCTACTACTTCTGGCTCGACGACGCCCGCGCGCCCGAGTACGCGCGCGGCGTCGACATCCACCGCAAGCCGGGCTACGACCCGGCCGAGCTGTTCTTCGACCCCGCCGACCCCCTGGCCAAGGCCAAGGCCGGCCTCAACCTCGTCAAGAAGAAGGTCGGGCTGCGCTACGCCATGAGCACCGTCCCGCTCGACGCGTCGTACGTGCGCGGCACGCACGGTCGGCTGCCCGACTCGGCGGCCGACACCCCGCTCATCCTGTGCTCGGAGGCCGAGATCCCGGCGTCGGTCGCGGCGCTGGTCGAGCGCGGGGGACAGGTGCCCGCCGCGGCGATCAAGGGGCTCGTGCTCGAGATGCAGAACCTGGGCGTGAAGGTCTGACGGCCTCTGCCCGCAGAGATGTCAGGACGAGCGTGAGCATGGGGCCACGCTCGTCCTGAACGGTTCCTCGGTGTCCAGCGGACCCGGGGACGACGAGAAGGGCGCGACCCGTGGGGTCGCGCCCTTCCGTGTACCTCCCGCCCGTTCCGGTCAGAGCGAGCGTGGCCCCATGCTCACGCTCGCTCCCACCCGGGCGGATCGAGCCGTCAGCCGCAGCTGATCGCCTCGTACCCGGCCTCGAACGGCGTCGTGACCTTGACGCCCTCGATGACCGCGGTGCCCGTGACCGTCGCCGCGCCGGCGTCGATCGAGACTGCGCGCGAGTTGAACGACTGCGACGCGGACTTGCCCGGCGCCACGTTCTTGAACGTCTTGGTCCCGAACGGCGTCTCGACCACGACGTCGGCCTTGACGTCACCGTCGTTGACCGCGCGCACCATGACCTGCGCCTTGCCCGACACGCAGCGCGACTGCGCCGTGACCGAGAGCTCGACCGACGCGTCCAGGGTCGAGACCCCGACGGTCTGCCAGCGCTTGGCAGCCGTGGCGTTGTGCAGGTGCAGCAGGAGCAGCTCACCCGTGCCCGCCTCGGTGGCCGAGGCCGACCGGTTGACCGTGACCGGTGCGTCGTCGGCGCCCACGTACAGGAGCTGCCCGCCGCCGCTGAACCAGTACGCCGGGTCGTACGGGTCGCCCGTGAACGGTCCGACCCGGTCGACGACCTGGTCCGGCGACGAGGCGTAGTACGAGTACGTCGCGACGCTGAACGTCGGCACCGAGCCCGGGGCGATCCCCAGGCTGCCGATCCCGATCGGGACGATCATGACGTTGTTGTCGAACACCGAGGTGTCGATGTCCGCCCACACCGAGTTGACCGGGTCGATCTGGACCGAGGCCCCCGCCGCGTACTGACGCCCGCCGGGGGACGTCCACGGCTTGAGCGTGTACGTGATCGCGACCGTCAGGTCCGAGTCGTTGTACTTCTCGATGGTCGTCTCGAACTCGGGCGACCCGTCGCCGTCCACGTCGGTCTCGACCGCCGGGATCACGTTGGTCCCGAGCGTGGCCCAGTCGCCGTCCACGGCGATGCCGATCCCGATCCGGCCGTTGGCCGGGTTCGCGCCCACGGCCGCGAGCTGCGGTGCGCTCGACGAGAAGCCGACGGCGCGGATGTCACCCGCAGCGACGGCCGACGCCGAGGCACCCTCCGCCGCGTCGGCCTCGAGCCGCGGGCTGGTGGCCTTGAGCTCGAACGGTGCCACGAGCGACGTCCAGCCACCCGCGTCCACACCCCGGCCGTCGAGGTCGAGCTCGGCTGCCGGGTCCTGGCCGACGAACGTGACGTCCTTGCCCGTCAGGTCGCTCACCAGCTTGGGTGCCGCCTGGACCGGGACGCGCAGCTCGCTGCCCGTCGCGGGGGTCAGGACGAGGCGCCCCGTGAGCATCCCGACGAAGTCACGCGGAACGCCCGCGATCGACTCGTCGGACGTCGGGTCGAGCTGCTTGGCGAGCGTCGCCGGGTCGGCCGTGAGGGTCACCGTGACCGTACGGGTCTGACCTGCGGGGACCGTGAGGTTCGCCGGGGAGACCGTGATCTTCGCGCCGCCCGCGGTGCTGGACGTCGTGAACGCGGCGGCGTACGCCACGGACGCGGAGCCCGTGTTCTGCACGTCGACCGTCTTGCGCACCGTGACCGTCTTGTCGGCCACGGGCACGATCCCGTAGGACACCGAGACGAGCTCGCGGTCCTGCGACGCGTACGCGAGCGTCGAGTTCTTCACGGCGTCGACCGCGTCGACCCGGCCCGACCCCACGCGCTCGGGTCCGTAGGCCACGCCCGTACGGTCCTGGCCCGTCCACACGTCGTGCGAGGCCGTGTTCATGACGGCCGTCTTGACCTGCTGGGCGCTGAAGCCGGGGTGGGCCTCCTTGACCAGAGCAGCGATGCCCGCGACGTGCGGCGTCGACATCGAGGTGCCGGACTTGATGCCCGGCTGCGTGAGGCGACCCGAGGCCACCGACGCGATGCCCGTGCCCGGTGCGGCGACGTCGGGCTTCACGATGCCCAGCGAACCGTGCACCCCGCGCGAGGAGCCCGCGTTGAGCGTGTCCCCGATGCCCGGGATCTCGACGAACGACGAGTTCGCGAACGACGGGCCGAGCGTCAGGACGACGCCGCCCGCCTCGATCGCCGGACGCAGCGCGTCGTGGCTCGGACCCGTGAGCTGCGCCCCCGGGATGCCCGCGTTGCCCGCGATGCCCGCGGCGAACACGTCGAGCTCGGAGGACAGCAGGACGCCCACGGCGCCCGCGGCCTGCGCGTTGTTGAAGCGCGCCGCGCTCCCGCACTCGCGCGAGGCGTCGTCGTCGTCCCAGAAGAGGAACGCGATCTTGCCCGCGGTGGCCGCGGCCTGCGCGGACGTCAGGGGCGTGCAGCCGCTGACCGTGGCGCCCAGGAACGCGACCTCCGCGGTCACGTCCACGCCGCCCGCGTAGCTCTGCGAGTTCTGCGCCGGGTAGGAACCCGCGACACCGGCAGGTGCCGTGACCTCGACGCCGTCGAACGTCTGGGTGTTGCCCACCGAGTTCGCGACCGTGAGCGAGGTGCGCGAGTTGCCGGGGGAGCCGCCCACGTCGGTCATGTCGCCCGCGTTGCCCGACGCGACGACCGCGAGGGTGCCCAGGCGCGAGAGCTGGTCGATGAACAGGTTCTCCGGGTCGTCGGCCGGGGTGTTGTCCGAGCCGAGCGACAGGTTGACGATGTCGAGGCGGTCCGACAGGTCGCCGTCGCCGTCCGGGTCCGCCGCGTACTCGAGCGCGTCGATCACGACGTTGGTCGAGCCGCCCAGGTCGCCGAAGACCTTGAGTGCGTACAGGCCGGACTCGGGCGCCGAGCCCGGGCCGACCGTCCAGTCGGAGATGTCCGTGAGGGTCGTGTAGTCGCCGTCGAACGTCTCGCCGTCCGCGGTGACGCCGTAGCCGCCCGTCGTGCCCGCGACGTGCGAGCCGTGGCCCGAGCCGATCGTGTCGAGCGAGTCGATGGGGTTCTCGTCCGGGGTGGGGACCAGGGACGTGCCCGGCACCCGGCCCGACGCGTCGTAGTCGTACCCGGCGAAGTCGTAGCCGCCCAGGTACTTGGCGTCGTCGAACGTCCCGGCGGGGACGGGACCCTGGCCCTTGACGCCGTACGCCTCGTCGTAGGCGGCCTGCGTGCCCGGGCCGCCGAAGCCCGCGTGCGTGTAGTCGATGCCCGTGTCGATGATGCCGATCCGGACGCCCTGCCCCGTGTAGCCCGTGCTCTGCCACGCCTCGAGGGCGCGCGTGAACGCGTCGGTGCCCTTGTTGGACGGCGACTTGGGGATGATGCGGTAGACCGTGACGACCTTGTCGTCATCTGCCAGGGCACGGACCTGCTCGGCATCGCCCGTCACGACGACGCCGGGGACGAGCCTGCTCGTGACCGACACCTGCTGGGGCGCGCCCGCGGCACGGGCGCTGCGGGCGTTCGTCTGCGCGGGGACGACGCTGTCCGCGAGCTGCTCGACGACTGCCTGGTTGTCCTCGACCTGCGCGGCGCTCGCGCCCTGCTCCGACAGCTCGACCCCCGAGGGGGTGTCGAGCTGGACGAACGCGGTCACGGTCCCGGAGGACTCGGCGAGCGACGGGGCGACCTTGCCCGGGTCGAGCGCGAGCGACTCCGCGGACTGCGAGGTGAGGGTGGGGCCGGACGAGCCGGCCGGGTCGGACGGTGCGGACGCGGCGGGCAGCGCCGACGCCGCGACCACCGCCAGTCCAGAGACTGCAGCTAACAACGAACGGTGCTTCATCGACACTCATTTCCCCGGTACGGACCGGTGGCGTTGAAGGTGCTTGGTGTTTCCCCCGTTGCGGTCGCCGACGGCTGTGTGCAGACGACCGTGCCTGCACGCTATAGGGGAAGCCGTGCGACCGCGCGTCACGCGGGCCCGGGGCAACAGATCCGGGTGCCGGGGGTGAGCACGGGGGACGGACCGGGACAGGGGTCCGGGCAGCCCTTAGGATGCCTGCGGGGGCGTGGGACGAGGTTGTCCCGCTGTCGGTCCTCACCCACGTGTCGGTCCTTCGCGAGGTCGCGAAAGGCTCCCGGCCCACGCTGTGAAGGAGCACCACATGTCACGACGCATCACGCGCTTGGCCGCCGTCTCGGCGGTCGTCCTGGTCCTCGGGGGGATCGGCGGGGCACCGGCCCTCGCGAGCGGTCCCGACCTGACGTCGCAGGGATTCCCCACCGACGACCAGGTCTGCACGGTCATCGCGCAGCCGACACCGGCCGGGCAGGACATCGCCCTGACCCCCGCGCCCACGACCGCGTGCTTCGACACGCTCGGCGAGGCGCTCGAGTCGGTCTCGGGGGAGCCCGTGACGGACCCGCGCGTCCTTGCGGGGGACATCACGGCCCTGCGGGGCTACGCGAACGAGCAGGCGGCCAAGGCGGCGGCCGCGCCCCAGGCGGCGAGAGCGGGCACGGTCACGACCGCCGCCGCCAGCTCCATGATGCTGGGCATCGCGTACAAGAACACCAACCAGACCGGTGGCGCCAAGGTCTTCTACGGCAGCAGCGGCTACGGGTGCATGACGGGCAACACCTACGGGTTCCCCAAGATGTCGGCCTACCTGATGAACAACAACATCAGCTCCATGGCGACCTACGCCCGGTGCTGGTCGACGCTCTACGACGGCGAGAGCTACTCGGGCACCACGACCAACTGCGTCCCGCTGTGCACGAGCCTCGGGTCCATGAACGACCGCACCTCGTCGATCGTGTTCCGCCCGGAGGGCAACATCGGCTGACCGGGTCTCACGCCTGACCGCCGGGCACGTCGCTCGAGTAGCGACGTGCCCGGCCGTGTCCCAGGAGGGCGGGCGTCGTGACCGTTCACGACGACGTCGCGCCCGATCCACTGTCGCAGCGCGCTTGCGCGGCCGATCCTCGCGGCGGGTCCCCCGTGTCCGGGCGCGCCTGCCCGTCCCCGGCCGGTGCCCGACGGCGCCCCGCCCGCAGGCGCGTCCGGCACCACGGTCAGGTCGATCGTCCCGTCGGCGCGCTGGTGGAGCTGCCAGGCCGCGATCCCGGCCGCCTGGAGGACCTGGGTCGCGTCGACCGAACCGAGCCAGCGCCCGTCGGCGTGCAGGTAGCGCACGGGCGAGCGCCCCTCGAGGTCGTGCAGCTCGACCCGACCCCCCGGGCCGTGGGGACGGACGATCCGGGCGCGGTCTCCCGTGCGGTAGCGCACGAGCGGCAGGTAGGGGTTCTCGTCCGTGGTGACCACGACCTCGCCCGGCGAACCGTCGGGGACCGGCGTGCCGTCGTCGGACAGGATCTCGACCCAGACACGACGCGGCACGACGACGAACGGGCCGTCGTCCGCGCGCGAGGCCACCGCGCCCGTCTCACGCAGGCCGTACAGGTCGATCACCGGGACCCCCCACGCGGCCCGCAGGCGGGCCCGTGCGGGCGGGGTGAGGTGCGCGGCCCCGCTGACGACCGCGACCGGGTGCAGCCCGAGCCCCTCGCGCGCGTCGAGGTCGGCGAGGGCCAGGAGCGGGAGGGGCGAGCTGCTGAGGACCTGCGGGTCGGTCCCGCGCAGGAACGTCGAGCGGTCGGCCCGCTCCCGCCACGCGCCGGGGTCGAGGTTCACGCGCGCCATGAGGGGCACGGCGAGGTGGCTCGGGGCCCGGCCCGAGGCCGCGTCGAAGCCCGTCATGGCCGACGCGTACGTGAACGCGGCCCGCTGGTCCACGAGGTTCACGAGACCCAGCCGGTCCTCGCTCGCTTCCCAGGCCGCTCCGGCGTCCCGGACGAGGAGCCGCAGGAGCACGAGGTCGGCCGCGACCGCGACGGGGTGCAGCGGGACGACCACGGCCGCCCCGGTGCTACCCGAGCTCGTGCCCTCGAGGACCCGAGACAGGTCCACGTCGACGGGCACGAACGATGCGAGGTCGGCGCGCAGGTCGTCGCGGGTCACGGGGGGCAGGTCCTCGAGCGGCGAGCGAGCGTGGCTCCGGCGCTGGTCCCGGGCGCGCCGGTAGCGGGGGACGACCGTGTGCGCACGCTCGACGAGGTCCGTGACCCACGCGGGGACGTCGCGCCCGGTCGCTGGATGGGAGGTGCCGGTGTGGGCGTCACTGCCGCCGGCGGCTTCGGCGGTCTCGGCGAGCCGGCGCGCGGTCGCGGCGAGCACGGGCAGGTCGTCGGCCGTGAGCCGGTCGCCGGTCGCGTGCACCCAGACCGGTGCCGCCGGGTGGTGACGCAGCGCGTCGAGGCGTGCGGCGCCGTCGGGCGTGAGCGTGGGCCAGCGCTCGGCGTCGTCGAGCGCGACGTTGCCGAACGGTGCGTACTCGCCGAGCAGCGCGTCGGGGACGCCGCTCGGGAGGTCGCGCAACGGGGGTGTGTCGGGGGCGGGGGGCACGGGACTCCTCGACGGAAGAGGGACAGGTCGTCGCTGGTCGACGCACTGTACGTGAACGGTCGGGCGCCCCGCCTCTCGGCCGGCGCGCCCCCGCCCGCCGGTCCGAGGAGCCGGCACGCCCGCAGCCTCAGGACCTTCGTCCTGTCTCGAGGGGACGTCGTGCCTGGTTTGATCCGAATCGGCTGGTGCGGGTCCAGCACCGTCCTAGGCTGCCAGCAGATCGGTCGTCGAGCGGAGGGTCTCCAGGTGAACGAGAGCGTGATCGACGAGGTGGTTCGGGACACGGCCGGACGGCTCGTCGTCCACCGGCACGCCGACGTCGTCGCGGCGGCCGGTGATCCCGAGCTGTTCTCGAGCGCCGCGTCGGCGTTCCTCCAGGTGCCCAACGGCCTCGACGGGGCGGAGCACGCGGCCGCGCGTCGGCTGCTCGACACCTTCTTCACCCCCGCCGAGCTCGTACCGCTCGCCCCGCTCCTCGAGGCGCTCGCGGACACGCTCGTGGTCGCGGCGGGGGCAGACGTCTTCGACGCCGTCGAGCTCGGTGCCCTCTACGCCGTCCGCGCCCAGTCGGCATGGCTCGGCTGGTCGGCGGCCCTCGAACCGGAGCTGCTCGACTGGGTCGCCGAGAACCGTGCAGCGACCCGGTCCGGCGACCGTGCCTGGACGGCGCGGGTCGCGTCCCGTTTCGACGCGATCGTCCGGGGTCTGCTCGAGGCCCGTCGAGGGTCGGTGGCGGGCGACGACGTGACCTCCCGGCTCGTGGCGCAGCGTGACGCCTCCGGGCGAGCATGGTCCGACGAGGAGGTCGTGTCGATCCTGCGCAACTGGACCGGAGGGGACCTGTCGTCGCTCGCACTGTGCGCGGGCGTCGTCGTGCACTGGCTCGCCGAGCACCCCGAGCACCAGCGCCACCTGCGCGATGCCCCTGACCCCGCGCTCGACGCTGCGATCGACGAGATCCTGCGGATCGACGACCCGTTCGTCTCGAACCGTCGGGTCGCCACGCGCGCGGCCGTCGTCGGCGGCTGCCCGGTCGCCGCGGGCGAGCAGGTCGTGCTCGACTGGCGTCGGGCCAACCGGGACCCGGAGGTCGTGGGCGACCCGGACGTCTACGACCCGGAGGCGAACGCACCGCACAACCTCGTCTACGGGACCGGCCCGCACGTGTGCCCCGGTCGCGGGCTGGCGACCCTGGAGCTGCGGGTTCTCGTGCGGCGACTGCTGTGCGCGGGGACGCTCGTCCTCGACCGCTCCGCACCGGCGCAGCGCGAGAGCGCACCGGTCGCCGGGTTCAGGACCGTCCCGGTGCGCGTGGTCGGGGACGCGTAGCGGGCGGGGAGTCGTCAGTAGTTCGCGTACTGCGCGGCGGCCTCGGCCGCGCGCTTGGCCGCGAGGGCCTTCGCGAGCTCCTCCGAGCGCCGGACCTCCTCGGCCATCTCCCGGTCGACGCGCCGCTGCTCGACCGTGCTGACCGCGGACCACCGGTCCTCGGAGACCGCGTCGCTCTCGCCCGCCGGGCGCAGCCCTGCCGCGCGCAGGAAGGCGCGCGCGGCCTCCTCGCGCCCCTCGGGGGACGAGACCCAGGTCTGCGGGTCGCGCACGGGCGCGAGCTCGTGCGCGAGGGCGTCGACCACGGCGAGGAGCCAGGCAGCGGGGCCGTCGGGCGCGGCCTCCCGCAGGTGGGGCAGGCGCGTGAGCTCGGGAGCGCGCACGAGCCAGACCGCGATCCCGGCCCCGGCGCGCGAGGCCACGGGCGCCCCCGCCCCGCACGTGCGGTCGAGCGCGGTACGGGCGTGCGCGTCGAGCTGCCACCAGCCGGGCACGCTCAGGGCCAGGAGGTCGACGGCGTCGCCCACCAGGGCGGGCACGTGCACACCGGGGTCGAGCACGTCGGGTGGCGTGAGCGACAGGCGCTGCACGAGGACGGAGAGGGCGGGACCCTCGACCGTGGGCCGGGGGGACCGTCGACCGACGGGCCCGGGAGAGGTGGTGTCAGCGGGCACGGTCCGCTCCCTTCGTGGTCCACAGCGTGCGGGAGAAGTCGCGCGAGAAGCGTACGAGGTCCTCGGTCGAGCTCACCGCGAACGTCCGGTAGCCGGGAGCCCAGCCGGCGACCCGTCGGGCGAGCGCGTCGCCCCCTTGCAGGACCAGGCTGCCGCCGCCCCCGGCAGCCCGGACGGCGCGCGCAGCGATGGTGTCGTCGGGCGCGGCCCGCGGTGCGGACGGGTCGCGCGGCCAGCCGCCCAGGTGGTCGAGGAACATCGAGCTGATCCCGTCGTCGGAGATGACCGACACGTGCGCGGCCCGGGTGCGCACGGGCGGGGCTCCTGTGACGGGGTCGCCCAGGTGGGTGCGTTCGAGGAGGGGGACGGGGAACGAGGTCCCGCCGCCGAAGTGCGCGACGATCGCCGCGAGGATCGCGTCGGCGTCGCGCGTGAAGCCGTCGGTGCCCGCGATCTGCCCGGGGCCGCTCCACGTCGTGGCCTGGACGCGTGCCCCGGCGCGCAGCGCCGACAGGGCCAGGACCGCCCCCGCCAGGGCGATGGGCGCGAGCCGCTGCTGCGGGTTCGGCATGGACCCCGACGAGTCGAGGTACAGGTCCAGGTCGTACGGGCGCGGCGCGGGGTCGTGCCCGTCCTGCTGCTCGTGCACGCGGCGCACGGTCGTGACTCCCGGGACGATCACGGGCGAGCGCAGCACGGTCGCGGCCCAGTCGACGTCGGCCAGGTCCTCGCCCAGGTCCCACTGCTCGTGCCCGCCGAGCAGCTCCTCGTCGACCGGGGAGTCCGTGCGCACGGGGAAGGGGACCAGGAAGCGCATGGCGTGCTCGCGGTACCAGCGCGCGGCGGACTGCGCGCTCGACGTCGTGAGGCCGAGCAGCCGCAGGACCGCGTCGTAGTGCGCGGGCGAGATGGCCTGGCCCAGGGCGTCGGCGGCGCCGGTCGCGTCGCCCGCCGCGAGGCTCCGCGAATCCTCCTCGTCCGGGCCCGACGGCGCCGCTCCCGTCACGCGCGGATCGACGGCGGGGTGCAGCACGGGGCGCCCGAGCGTGGGGTCGGTCGCGAGGCCCGCGGGCACGGCCCCCGCGGGCTCCGACTGCGAGCACAGGATGCCGTGCTGCCCGCCGGAGAGGGGCGCGCTGCTCGCACCGTCTGCCGCCGAACCCGCTCCGTCGGCCGGGCCGCCCGGTGAGGCGAGCTCGTCGGACGACGCGGGCACGAGCAGCGGGCGGATCAGGGCGGCGAACCCGCCCGCACCCCCCACGGGGTCGTTGGCGTACGCCCGCACGAGGCGCGCGCACAGGCTCGCCTCGCGCTCGGGCACCGGGTGGTCGGGATGGGTCAGCGTCCCGCGGGTCAGGCCCCAGAGGATCTCGTCGGTCCGCATGACCATCTGGGCGAGCGGTGCCCGTCCTGCGCCGAGGGCTGCGAAGATCGCCGCCATGTCGAGTCCCGCGCGCCGCTGCAGGCGGTCGTTGACCAGCAGGTCGGACCACAGGTTCGCCATGGCCCCCGCGAGCGGGTCCAGGTCCACCAGTCCGTCGCGGACGCGCGAGAGGATCCGGGCGCTCGTCGTCAGGTCGCCCGGGGACAGCAGGTGGTGGCCGATCTCGTGCGCGAGCACCGCGACCGCGTGGTCCTCGAGCCCGCGCTCGGCGATGTCGTCGAGGTCGATGTGCACCTCGACGTCCACGGTCGAGAACCACGCGAACGACCCGACGCCCTGGGGCCGGTCGTCGCCGTGGTGCAGCACGGGCGCGTGCAGGCGGGTCTGCGTGCCCCAGGCGGCCAGGGCCTCGGGCCAGGCTGCGAGCCAGCGGTCGTGCAGCGCGCTCCGCGACGGCGCGGATCGCCCCGGGGTGCCGGGCGCCGGGGGGAGCGACGCGGAGCCGTCCGCCGCCGTCGGGCGGAGGGACGGGGTGCCCGTCATCGGGGCGCCCGCACCAGGTCGAGCGAGTACGAGTGCTCGCGGCTGACGAGCGTCAGGTGGGTCGAGGGTGTGAGCATCGAGGCCTGGCCGGTCACGTCGTCGAGCCAGGGGACGCCGGCGGGCGGGGTGCGGTCGGCCGCGCCCGGGGCAGGCCGTTCGTCGGCCCCCGGGACGGCGCGCAGCGCGGCCCACCCGTGGACGTCGCACACGAGCGTCCAGTCCTCGGCCTGGGGCCGGGCCGTGCGGACGGCCCACAGCAGGCCGGGCTCACCGGGTAGCGGCCCGACGACGAGCGGCAGCGTGAGCCACGGACCGCCGAACCCGCGGAAGCCCCCGAACCGGCTGACCGCGGGAGCCATGCCGCGCGAGGCGGCCGCGGCCTGCCCGGGCCACCACCACGGGTCGCTCGCGTGCCGCTCGAGGACCGCGCCGACGTCGGTCCCCAGCGGCAGGCCGAGCGCCGCCGCGGCGACGGGAGCGGGGAGCGAGGTCGCGGCGCGCAGCGCGGCCTGCCGGTAGCGGACCAGGCCGCTGCGCCACGCCGCGACCAGGACGACGTCGCGGACCGTGGCGGCCGGTGAGCCGGGCGCTGCGAGCCCCTCGGGCGCCAGCGGGCCCGCGGGCGCCGCGGCCCCCGCGACCTCGGCCGCGGCGGACACGCGCCGACCCCAGCCGGTCGCGTCCCCGCGCGCCGCGACCGGGCGCGCCGCGTCCGTGAGCGCGGCCACCGTGACGGCCGGGGCAGTGCGCAGCCACGGAAGGACCTGGGGTGCGAGCGCGAGGACCGCCCACCGCTCGGCCGAGTCCGCGCGCCACCGGCGAGCCGCCACGCACCGCGCCGCCGTGGACACGAGCGCGTCCACGACCCCCGCGAGCTCGGCCTCGTCGAGCGCGGGCGCGAGCCCGTCCACGACCGGGCGCAGCTCGCGCACGGCCGCGGCCACGTCGTCCCGGTCCGCGCCGAGCGCGACCGCGCGCGCGAGCACCGCGTTGAGGTGGTCGCGCTCGCGCACCAGGTGCTCCGCGAACGGCGAGCGCGTCGAGGTGCCCGAGCCGGGACCAGGACCCGCAGCATGGTCGTCGCCGGGGCCCGAGCCGCGGCCGTCGTCGGGCCGAGCGCTCACTGACCGCTCCAGCGCAGCCACGCGAGGTAGTTCGTGTACCGCTGGTGCGCGTACTTCAGGACCAGGGCGTCCTCGTAGACGTTCCCGTGGAGCTTGACCGCGTCCTGCCAGAGGGACAGCAGCCCCTCGATCTGCGCGGTGCGCCGCAGGACCTCGGCCTCGCCCAGCCCTTCGAGGCCCGCCTCGACGGCCGAGAGGATCTCGGCCACGGGGTCGTCCTGGTCGAGCCCCGCGGCGTCGTACTGCTGACAGGCCGTGTCGAACAGGTCCCGGATCCACGAGACGCGGTCGGCGCGCAGGGGCTCGCGCTCCTCGTCGTCGAAGGGCGCGGACTGCAGGTCGGGGACCAGCTTGTCGTGCAGCACGAAGGGGAGCACCGCGCGCAGGTCCGCGAGGTCCACCTCGGCGCCGCCGCGGAAGTACGCCATGGCCTTGGCGTACGAGACGAGCGACTGCAGTGCCCGCACCGAGAGCCCGTTGAGCGTCTGCGCGCCGATGTCCCCCAGCCGGTCGCGGCCCGTGTCGGCCGCCGCCAGGAGGTGCGGGTCGATCCCCGCGAGCTTCGCGGTGTCCTTGGTGCGGTACTCGAACTGCCACGCGGCCCGCTCCAGGACCTCGAGCTGGCTCGCGAAGAACTCGAGCCGTCGCCGCACCGGGACCGGGATGCGCACCGCCAGCACGTCGCGGTGCAGGCGGTCGTGCTCGTCGGCGTCGAACACGATCTCGGGGGGCACGTTCTCCTCGGGGCGCACGCCCCGCTCGGCGCGCGCGACCAGGTCGCCCAGGAAGCGGTTGTTGAAGGGCAGCGCGTGCACGACGACGTCGATCCGGTCCCGCAGCGCGTCGACGACCTGGTAGGTCCCGCCGCCCGCGTCGTCGTTCGCGGTGAGGTACCAGGCGGCGTCCCCCGTCTCGTAGACCTGGTCGTACACCTCGACGTAGCCGTCGGCCAGGACGGTCAGGAGGGCCGACTGCGTGCGTGTCGGGATGCGGTTGTACTCGTCGACGATCTTGACGCGCATGCCCAGCCACGTGCGCCACGCGACGTCGACGTCGGCGAGCGAGTCGGCCTGCACCAGGTCCTTGGGCAGGGGCGTGCCGAACAGGTCCGAGACCGTGAGCTGGGGGTGCCCGTGCTGCATCGCGCGCCGCACGTCCCGGACCGGGTAGCCCGCGAGGACGCCCATGAGCACGGCGCTCGCGGTCTTGCCGCGCCCCGGGCCGCCGACCATGAGGCAGCGGCCCCGCACCGCGAACGTCAGCAGCGGGAGCAGCACGAAGCTCGAGTACGACTGGTCGCTCGGCAGGTTCAGGCGCGCCCGGGAGTCCCCGAGGCGGAACGAGACCTCCGGGGCCGTGGGGCCGGCCGAGAACTCGACGTCGTAGTGCGGGCTGATGATCGCGTGGTTGACGACCCAGAAGTACGCCTGGCGCAGCTTCTCGTCGAGCGGCGCGAACGTCGTCGGGCCGCGACTCGTCCCGGCCACGCCCGGGGCACCGGTCACGGGCGTGCGGAACAGGTCCGCGACGTCCAGGTCGAACGGGTTCGTGGCCGCAGGCCCGGGGCGCGTGGGAGCGGAGGAGACGTGGTCGAGGTCCTGCTGCTCGGCGGGGGTCACGGAGCGATTCTGCCAGGAGAGTGCGCGGGGCCTTCGTCTACCTCGGCGGCACGACGGGCGTCCGCGACCTCCCGAACGCCTTGGCGGCCTCGACCAGCAGGAACACCACGATCGAGAGCCCGAGCGTGATGCCCCACTCGCGCAGCCCGATCGGCGCCGAGCCGAACCACGAGTGCATGAAGGGCGCGTAGACGAACACGGCCTGCAGCGCGACCAGCGCGCCCGCCGAGTACCAGACCGCCCGGTTGCCCCGCAGGACCGCGAACGTGATGGACGACCGGTCCAGGAAGCGGCAGTTGAACAGGTAGGCGAGCTGGCCGAGCGCGAGCATCGTCACGGCCGTGGTCTGCGCCTCGGGGACGCTCATGCCCTGGTCTCGCTCGATGAAGTACACAGCCATGGTCGCGCCGCCGATGAGGACCGAGACCAGCAGGACACGCCGCAGGTAGGCCGCGGTGAGGATCGAGGCCTTGGCGTCGCGCGGTGCGCGGGACATGATGTCGGGCTCGGCGCGCTCGTTGGCCAGCGCGAGCGAGAGCGTGACGGCGGTGACCATGTTGATCCACAGCACCTGGACCGGCTGGAGCGGCAGCGCCCACCCGAGCAGGACCGCGACGAGGATCACGAGCGACTGCGCGCCGTTGGTCGGCAGCAGGAAGAGGACCGACTTGCGCAGGTTGTCGTAGATCCGGCGCCCCTCCTCGACGGCCCGCTCGATCGTCGCGAAGTTGTCGTCCGCGAGGACCACCTCGGCGGCCTCCTTGGTCGCCTCGGTCCCCTTGATGCCCATCGCGACGCCGACGTCGGCCTGGGTCAGCGCGGGGGCGTCGTTGACGCCGTCCCCCGTCATGGCCACGACCTGCCCGCGCGACTGGAGCGCCGAGACGATACGGATCTTGTGCTCGGGGCTCGTGCGTGCGTAGACGTCGACGTCCTCGACGACCGCGCGGAGCTCGTCGGCGCTCATGGCCTCGAGCTCGGCGCCCGTCAGGACCTGGGGCGCAGGTGCTCCGTCCCCGGCGTCGTCCGCAGGCACGATCCCCATCTCGCGGGCGATCGCGAGCGCCGTGCCCGAGTGGTCCCCCGTGATCATCTTGACGGTGATCCCGGCGTCCTGGCACTGGGCGATGGCCTCGACCGCCTCGGGGCGGGGCGGGTCGACGATGCCGACCAGGCCGACCAGCTCGAGGCCTTCGTCGACGTCCTCGGGGGCGAGGGTCGTCCGGCCGGGATCCGCCGCGGCGTGCGCGGCAGCCAGGACCCGGAGGCCCTGGGCGCCGATCGCGTCGATCTGCTCGTGCCAGAGGTCGCGGTCGAGCGGCTCGGGCCGCCCGTCCGCGCCGGTCTGGGTCGAGCACCGGTCGAGCACACGGTCCGGGGCACCCTTCACCAGGACGTGGAGGCCGCCGTCGGGATCCCGGGTCAGCGTGGCCATGTACTTGTTCTCGGACTCGAACGGGACGAGCGCGACGCGCTGCCACCCGGACGGGTCGAACCCGGCCTTGAGCCCGAGCGTCCGCAGCGCTCCCTCGGTCGGCTCGCCCACGAGGCGCCAGCCCGGTGCGTCGCCCGCGCCGGGGGCGTCGTCCTGCCCACCCGGTCCGTCCGGCGCGGAACCCGCACCGCCCTGCTCCGCGGCGGACCGGACGATCCGGGCGTCGTTGCACAGCGTCATGACCTCGGCCAGCCGCCGCAGGTCGGCGTGCGCTGCCAGCGGGGCGGGGGAGCCGTCGAGCTCGACCTCGCCGTCGGGCGCGTAGCCGATCCCCGTCACCGCGTACTCGTGCGCCGCGGTCCGCACCGTGCGGGCCGTCATCTCGTTCTTGGTCAGCGTCCCGGTCTTGTCCGAGCAGATCGTGGTCACCGAGCCCAGCGTCTCGACGGCCGGGAGGCGGCGCGTGATCGCCCGCCGTCGGGCCATCTGCTGCACGCCCAGCGCGAGCGTGATCGTCACGAGGGCCGGCAGGCCCTCCGGCACGGCCGCGACCGCGAACCCGATCGCCGCTGAGATCAGCTCGGGGGTGTCGAACCCGTGGACCACGCGTCCGATCACGACCATGACCACGGCCATGACGAGGATCAGGACTGCGAGCTTCTTGCCGAACGCGTCGAGCGTGCGCGACAGAGGGGTCTCGAGCGAGTCCACCTCGGCGATCAGGGTCTGGATGCGGCCGATCTCGGTCGTCTCACCCGTCGCGACGACCACGCCCGTGCCCGTCCCCGCCGAGACCAGGGTGCCGGAGAACAGCATGCTCGACCGGTCGCCCACCCCGGCCTCGGCGGGGACGGGATCGCTCGACTTGGACGCGGGCACGGACTCGCCCGTGAGCGCCGACTCGTCGACCCGGAGGTTGACGCCCTCCAGCAGCCGCAGGTCGGCGGGCACGCGGTCGCCCGACCGGACCCGCACGACGTCGCCCGGGACCAGATCGTCGGCGTCGACCTGCGTCCAGGCGCCGTCGCGCCGGACCTGCGCGTGGACCGAGAGCATGCTGCGGATGCCGTCGAGCGCCTTCTCCGCCCGGCCCTCCTGGATCAACCCGATCGCAGCGTTGATGACCGCGACCGCCAGGATCACCGTGAAGTCGATCCAGTCGCCCACGATCGCCTTGAGCGCGGCCGACACGAGCAGGATGTAGATCAGCACGTCGTCGAACTGCGACAGGACCCGGCGCCACCACGGGGTGCGCGCGGGCGGGGCCAACCGGTTGGGGCCCACCTCGGTGAGTCGCGTCCGGGCCTGGTCGGCCGTGAGCCCTTCGTCGCTCGACCCGACCTCGGTCAGCACGTCCTGGGGCGGGAGCGCCCAGGGCGTCGGCTCGGCGGTCGCGGTGGGGGAGTCCGAGGCGGTCATGGGTCCATTCAAACCCCGCAGGCCCGCGACCACTCGGCGAGCCACCGAGGTGGGACGAAGCGTTCCACGCTCTCCCGATCGCCCGGGCGCTGTCCCGTCGCGCGCCCGCCCCCGCCGGGCGCTGTCCTGTCGCGCGCCCGCCCCCGCCGGGCGCTGTCCTGTCGCGCGCCCGTCCCCGCCGGGCGCTGTCCTGTCGCGCGCCCGTCCCCGCCGGGCGCGGCGCCCGGCAACCTCCTACGGTGAAGGGGACGTCGCGCACGTCGCGCGGCCGTGAGGAGGACGTACCGTGCTGGTCTCCACCATGAACGATGTCCCGGGCCGGACCGTGCAGCAGGTCGTGGGCGAGGTGACCGGGCTGACCGTCCGGTCGCGCAACGTCGGCGCGCAGATCGGGGCGGGGCTCAAGTCGATCGTCGGCGGCGAGCTCAAGGGCCTGACGAAGCAGCTCCAGCAGTCGCGCGACGAGGCCGTGGCCCGCATGATCGAGGTGGCCACGGCGCAGGGCGCCAACGCGATCCTCGCGATGCGCTACGACAGCGACGAGGTCGGCAACGGCTACCAGGAGATCGTGGCGTACGGGACGGCCGTGGTGCTCGCGCCCTGACCGGCGGCGCGGACCTCAGCGCACCGGGCCGGGCTCAGTAGGCGTCGGTCCCGGCCTGCGTCAGGGGCGCGGCCACGGCGCGGGGCGTGGCGAGCAGCGGCCCGACGGCGTCGATCGCCTGGGCGAGCCTGCTCGCCCGGTCCCCGCGCACCTCGAGCCACGGCACGTCCTGCCCGGCCAGGACCTCCCGGAAGCGGTCCTGCATCGCGTGCCGGACGTGCTCGCCGTCGCGTAGCCCGTCCTGGACGAACGGGATCTCGTCGCCCGTGAGGAGGTACAGGTCGGGGAGGCGGGTCGAGGCGAGCGCCTCGACGCTCGCGGACCGCGAGCCGACGTAGCGCTCGTGCCACAGCGTCGTCGCGAGCACGTCGGTGTCGCACACGACCAGGGGGATCGGGGTCGTCGCCGCGGCCTCGTCCTCACGCCGGGCCTGCTCCCGGGCGACGAGGTCGAACTCCGCGGTGTGCCACGGCGCCTCGAGCCCGCCCGGGCGGACCTCCGACCACTCGCGGCCGAACTCGAGCACGGGCCCCAGGTGATGGTGCTCGGCGAGCGCGGTGGCCAGGGTCGTCGAACCGGTCGACTCGGCACCGAGCACCACGACGCGACGTGCGAACCACGCGCGCACCGCGGCGGGCAGCGCCCACCAGTGCGCGCCGGGGTCGGCGCGGACCGCGGTCCCGGACACCGGGACGACCGCCCGGCCCGGGTCGACCTGGACCCACTCGGCGTCGAACCGGCGGGCCAGCTCGACGCCGTACCGGTCGGACGTGAACACGGCGTCCACGGGGGTGTCGGCGGGGTCGAGGAGCGACTCCATGACCTTGACGTGCTCGGCCCACGCGTCGGGGCTCGCGTAGTCGACCGGTGCGTCGTCGAGTCCCGTGACGACGTGCGCGCCCGGCACCTCGGCCCGCAGCCACCCGGCGCGGACCTCGCCCGGGATGGACTCCTGCGAGGAGGTGAGCACCTGGACGGTCACCCGCTCGCACCGTGACATCGCGGTGCGCACGAGATTCACGTGGCCCGCGTGCACGGGATAGAACTTGCCGATCACGAGGCCGTGCGCGAACCGCGTCACGGGGCGTCCTGGGGAGCGGGGAGCGGGCGGGGCGCTGCGCCGTCGTGCTCCGGGGCCGTGCGCGTCGTGGAGCCGGTGCGCAGCTCGGCCGACCAGTCACGCAGCCCCAGCACGCACAGGCCGATGAAGCCCACGTAGAGGGCCGCCGTCAACCACAGTCCCTGGCTCGCGTAGAGGCCGACGAGCATCACGTCGGTCACGATCCACACCCACCAGCTCCCGACCCACTTGCGCCCCAGCATGAGCTGGGCGACCAGGCTCGTCGAGGTCGTCAGGGCGTCCCAGAACGGCACGATCGAGTCGGTCCACGTCGAGAGGACCCAGACCAGCAGGAGGGTCGCCGCCGCGGCGCTCAGCGCTGCGACGGGCCAGACCCACGCGGGGGTCGGTCGCACGGTCAGCGCACGGTGCGCCTCGCCGCCGCGCACCCACCAGTACCAGCCGAGCGCACCCAGCACGAGGTACACGACCTGGAGCCCCGCACCCGCGTAGAGGCCCGTCGAGGCGAACAGGACCACGTACACCGCGTTGTTCGCGAGGCCGATCGGGAAGGTCCACACGTTCTGCCGGACGGCCAGCCAGACGCACAGGGCGCCCGTCACGAAGCCGATGATCTCCTCGATGCTCACCGGGACACCCTAGAGGCTGCCCGCACGCGGGACGGGAGCCGGGCCCTCCTGCGAGCGGCCCGCCCCCGGGGTTACCGTCGGTACGCACGGTCCTTCATCCCTGACACTCGCTCGAAGGAGCCACATCATGGCAGTCCGCACCGCACGCACCGCATGGAACGGCACCCTCCAGGAAGGCGCCGGACAGGTCGAGCTGCACGAGCTCCGGCACCGCCACGTTCGACGTCGACTTCCCGCGCCGCGCGGCCGACGAGGCCGGCGGGGTCACGAGCCCCGAGGAGCTCATCGCCGCCGCGCACTCGTCCTGCTACGCGATGCAGCTCTCCGGGGTGATCGGCGCCGCGGGCGGCACGCCCCTCGCGCTCGACGTCGCGGCCGACGTCACGCTGTCGCCGGACCCCGCAGGGGGCTTCCGGATCTCCGCGATCGCGCTCACGGTCCGTGGCGAGGTGGACGGCCTCGACGAGGCAGGCTTCCTCGAGGCCGCCGAGACGGCCAAGGCCACGTGCCCGGTCTCCAAGGCGCTCACGGGTACGACGATCACGCTCGACGCGACCTACGAGTCCTGACGGGCTCGGCCGCGGCTCCTGAGGTCGGTCGGGCGGCAGGGTGGTCGCCCGACCGACCGGCGGCCCCGCTCAGGCCGCGCGTCAGCGGGGCAGCAGGGGCGGGCTCTCGGTCCCCGCGCCCTCGATCAGCCCGTCGACCACCTCGGTGACGGTCGACCGTGCGTCGTGCGCCGGTGCCCAGCGCAGCAGCCTGCGTGCCCTCGACGCGTCGAGCACCGGCACCGCGAGCGCGACGTCGAACCAGCCCGGGTCGAGCGGGACGGCCCGCACCGCCCAGGCCAGGGCGACCAGGCGCCGCAGCGACGTGGGCGAGACCTCACGGAGCTTTTCCCTGCGAGACGATCGCGGCGACGTCGGGCCCTGAGAGCACGTCCGGAGCGGCGACGTTGAACGTGCCTGCGTGGCGACCCACGAGGATCGCGCGGTAAGCCTCCGCGAGGTCGTCCGCGTGGACCACCTGGAGCCGCATCCCGCGCGGCCACACGAGCGTCGGCAGGAACCCCTTGCGGCGCAGGGGCGCGGGCAGGAGCCGACCGAAGAACAACCGCGACACCTCGCTCGCGGCGTCGCGCTGGAACGTGAACGGTGCGCGCACGCGCGTCACCACGACACCTGGGTGGGCGGCCGAGAACCGGTCGAGGAGCTCCTCGACCTCGACCTTCTGGGCCGAGCTGACCGACCCCGCGATACCCGCGGTGGGCCAGTACTCGTCCCGGGGGACGTCGTCGAACGCGGGGGAGCACGCGCTCGCGCACGACGCGACGACCAGGTGACCCACCCCCGCGCGCGCCGCGGCAGCGGCGACGCGCCGCGTGCCCTCGACGTTGACGCGCGCCAGCTCGTCCCGGTCGTGCGCGGGATCGATCGCCCACGCGAGATGCACGACGGCGTCCGCGCCCACGAACGCCCCCTCGAGCCGCGAGACGACGACGTCCTCCGGGTCCGTCAGGTCGCACCGCACCCACTCGGCGGAGTCGAACGGTGGGACCACCGTGCTCGAGCCGTCCGCGCGCGGCACCCGGCTCGCGACCCCGACGACCGAGGTCACGACCGGTTCGTCCGCGAGCCTGCGCAGGAGGGCCGACCCGACGTTGCCGCTCGCCCCGACGATCACGACGCGCATGAAGTCTCCTCTCGACGCCTGTTCTTCCCAGGCTACCGAGGATGCGCCACCTCGGCCGGGGGACGTCGCCGGTACGCCGAGGGACAAGGTGCGCAACCCGGCGGTCCGTCGGAAGATCGACGGGAGGCGCGTCGCGGCCGTATCCGGGCGGGTCTCGCCACGAGAGGACCAGATCGTGCAGATCACGTTGGACGACGTCCAGGTCGAGGGTCGGCGATCGCCGATGCTCGAGGCCACGACCTTGAGCATCTCGTCGGGCGAGTGCGTGCTGCTCGCGGGCGAGCCCGGGCACGGGCACACCGCGCTGGCGCTCGTCGCGACGGGCCGTCTCGCACCGTTCTCCGGGACGGTCACGCTCGTCGAGGACGACGGCTCGACCACGACCTCCCCGGCCGAGCTGCGCCGCGTCACGGCCGTCGTCGACGTCCCGGGCATCTCGGAGCCCGACGAGGTGCTCACGGTCGGTGACGTGGTCGCCGAGGAGCTCTCGCTCGCCGGCCAGGTGTCCCTGCCGGGCCGCGCTGTGCGTTGGCTCGAGGCCCACGACCTGCTCGACCGGCGCGGTCAACGGATCGACGAGCTGCACGGCACGGTGCGTACCGCGCTCCTGTCCTCGCTCGCGTCCGAGCGCAAGGAAGTCCAGTTCGTCGTCCTGACACTGCCCGACCGGCACCGCGGCGAACCCTCGGGCTGGTGGGAGGTCGCGCAGTCGCTCGCATCCCTCGGGTACGGGGTCGTGGTCCAGTGCACCCGGTCCTCGGCGCGTGACCTCGGGGCAGACCTCGCACCCGCCCGCGGTTCCGACGCCTTGCGTGCCGCGCCCGTCGAGGCGCTGCGGACCCGGCCGCCCGCTGCGGTGCCCGTGGACGGAGGCGGGCGGGAGGCGGGGTCCGAGCCCGCTGAGCTGACCGACCCGACCCAGCTCTTCGACCGCGAGGAGCCCGGCAGGCACCAGGCCGCCGCCGAGGCTCCTGGCGAGGACGACCCCGACGCACCCGCCCCCGGGAAGGAGGCCGACCGGTGACCGCCATCCGCCTGGGCATCTCGGAGCTGCGGCGCATCAGCGCCGGGACGCTGCCGAAGCTCGCGATCCTCGCCATGATCGTCATCCCGACGCTCTACTCCGGCCTGTACCTGTTCGCCAACGAGAACCCGTACGACAAGCTCCAGGAGATCCCCGCGGCACTCGTGGTCCAGGACCGCGGCGCGACGGTCGAGGACCCGAACGACGGGACGTCGGAGGAGACCAACTTCGGCGACGAGGTGGCCAAGCAGCTGCTCGACGGCGACGGCGGGTTCGGGTGGGTCGAGACGAGCCAGGCCGACGCCGAGGTGGGGGTGCGCTCGGGGCGCTTCGACGCGGCCCTCGTCATCGGGCCGACGTTCTCCGAGGACCTCGCCTCGTCGGGCAAGTTCGAGCCGCAGCAGGCGAGCCTGATCCTCATCACCAACGACGCCAACAACTACCTGGCCGCGACCATCGCCGACACGATCGTCGGCAAGGTCCGCGACTCGATCGCCGAGCAGGTCGGCACCGAGGCCGCGGACACGTTCCTCAAGGGCTTCGCGTCGATCCACACCAACCTGGCGAGCGGGGTCGACGGCGCGAAGAAGCTGGTCGACGGCGCGACGCAGCTCTCGGACGGGACCGTGCAGCTCGTCGACGGCACCGCCCGGCTGGCCGCCGGGGCGGGCGAGACCTCGAGCGGCGCGTCGAGGCTCGCGTCCGGCGCCGACGAGCTCGCGACCGCGAGCGGCAGGCTCTCCTCGGGCGCGGCCACGCTCTCGGACGGCCTCGACACCCTGCGCAGCAGGACCGCGAACCTTCCGGCCCAGACACAGGAGCTGGCGGACGGTGCGCAGCAGGTGGCCGACGGCAACGCCCAGGTCGCGGGCTACGGGCAGGAGGCGGCCACGGCGGCGCGCGACGTCGTCGCGCAGCTCGGGAACGCCCCGGCGGACGTCAAGGCCCTGCTCGACGGGCTCGTCGCCTCGGGCGACCTCACCCAGGAGCAGGCGGACCAGATCCTGCCCGTGGTGACACAGGCGATCACCGACCTCACCCCTCGGGTCGACGCCGCGGCGACCCAGGTCGAGGGGGCGGCCGAGAAGCTCGACGAGCTCAGCTCGGGCTCGGCGCAGGTCGCGGCGGGAGCCGCGACCCTCGCAGGGGCGACGCCCGCGCTCACGCAGGGCATCGCGACCGCGGCGTCCGGGGAGACCAGCTCGCCTCGGGCGCGGCGGAGCTGGACACGGGCGCGGAGACGCTCGCGAGCGGAGCGGGCACGCTCGCCTCGGGGACGGCTCAGGTGTCCGACGGCGCCACGGAGCTGGCGTCGTCGAGCGTGACGCTGCGCGACGGGACGGGCGAGCTGCTGTCCGGCATGACCGAGCTCTACGACGGGCTCGTGGCCGGCCTGGGCAAGATCCCCGACGTCGACGACCAGACGCAGGAGGACACCGCGAAGACGATCGGCAACCCCGTCGAGGTCAAGAAGGACACGATCGCCAACGCCAAGACGTACGGAGCCGGGCTCGCCCCCTTCTTCATGTCGCTCGCGGCGTGGATCGGCGCGTACGTGCTGTTCCTGCTCGTGCGGCCGCTGTCGACCCGGTCGCTCGCGGCCGGTCGACCCGCGTGGCAGACCGCGCTGGGCGGGTGGATCCCTCCGGCCGTGATCGGGGTCGCGCAGGTCGCCCTCATGTTCACGGTCGTGAAGTTCGCGCTCGACATCGACCCGGTCTACGCCGTGGGGACCGCGGTGCTGCTGGTCCTCGCGTCCGCGACGTTCGTCGCGATCCTCCAGGCGCTCAACGTGTACCTGGGGGCCGTGGGGCAGTTCCTGGGGCTCGTGCTCATGCTGGTCCAGCTCGTGACCGCCGGCGGCACGTTCCCGTGGCAGACGATCCCCGAGCCGCTGCGCTCGCTGCACAGGTTCCTGCCCATGTCCTACACGGTCGAGGGGCTCCGACAGCTCCTCTACGGCGGGGACCTCGCGACGGTCGCGCGCGACGTCGGGCTCCTGCTCGTCGTGCTCGCTGTCGCGCTGCTCGCGACGACGTACGCCGCGTACAAGCAACGGGTCTGGAGCCCGTCGAGGCTGCAGCCGGAGCTGGTGCTCTAGCGATCGCTCCTGGTCCGCGGGGCTGCGACGAGGCGGACGGGGGTCGACCGACCGAGAAGACCTCCGTCGGCCGCATCTGACGGGGGGACCCGCGGACCGGCGCGGCCTGCTTCCGCTCGCCCGGACCCCCGCTCGTCGCACCTGCGGACGTCCGCGATAGGTTCGGAACCGCACCCCGTCCCGCCCGAGAACCAGGAGTCGATCAACCATGAAGCTCGCCGAGGCCCTCGCACAGCGCGCCGACCTCCAGCGCCGGCTCGCCCAGGTGGCGAGCCGGGCCGTCGCCAACGCCCGGCACCAGGAGGGCGACCGTCCTGCCGAGGACCCCGTGGCGTTGCTGGCCGAGCACGAGCGCCTCGCGGCGCAGCTCGAGACGCTCATCGCCCGCATCAACGCGGCCAACCTCGCGACGGAGGTCGAGCCGGGGTTGACCATGACCGCAGCGCTCGCACGCCGCGACGTGCTGCGCCTGCGTCACCGCCTGCGGACCGACCTCGCCGATGCTGCCTCCGTCACGCAGGACCGGTTCACGCGCACCGAGCTGCGGTACGTGTCGGGTGTCGACGTGCCCGCGACCCGGGCGCAGGCCGACGACCTGGCGAGGGAGCTGCGCGAGCTCGACACGCGCATCCAGCAGGTCAACTGGACCGCGGACGTCGAGGGGGACGACGGGAACTGAGGCGCGGCTCGCACGCCCACGATCGGTTGTCAGAACGTGGCCGGGCCATACCCCGGCCACGTTCTGACAACCGATCGACCTCGCCGTGCTCACGTCCCCCAGCAGGTCGGAGGACGACGCCGCCCGACCGACGTGGCCCCGCCCGCGGCGCACCGTGCGGCGACCCGCAGTACGGTTGCCACCGGAGCGGACGGAAGTCGGTAGCCACGAGCGGGGGCGAGCACGACCCGGCCCGGGCAGGGCAACTCCAGGAGCCGGTGGGCAGGCTTGCACAGGGTCTCCCTGGCACATCGCAGCCCAGCACGGCGCACACGTGCACCGCGCACCCGGCACAGCGCACCACCGAGTGCTGACCCGCACGTGGCGAGGGTGGGTCCGGGGACCTTCCGTCCGCTCCGTCCGCTCGCCGCCGGGCATCCCCGCCACCCGGGACCCGCGCCGTCGTCGGACGCCCTGCCGGGGCGCATCTCGCGCCGGACCCGGATCCGGGACACTCCCCGGACGGGCGTCACCCCCTCCCGGGAGTGGTGGGAGAATCGCCGACGTGACTGCTGAACTCGACGCCGCAGGAGCCCCCGTCCCGCCAGAGCGCACCACGGAGGCAGACGCCCACGCCGTGAAGGAGGCCACCGCCGAGGAGTCTGCACGGTCCGCGGCCCTCAGCGAGGCCGAGCGCGCGGCGCACGCGGCCCGCGAGGCCGTCGCGACGGCGGTGCGGACCACGACGCGCGGCATCGTCGACACCTCGACGCGGCGCCGGGCCGAGTACTCGACCGACGCCTCGAACTACCGCGTCGTCCCCGAGATGGTGGTCTTCCCGATCTCGACCGACGACGTCGTCGCGACCCTCGACGTGACGCGCGAGCTGGGCGTCCCGCTCACGGCGCGCGGCGCGGGCACCTCGGTCGCGGGCAACTCGATCGGCCCGGGCGTCGTGATCGACTTCTCGCGGCACGTCAACCGCGTCCTGTCGCTCGACCCGGAGGCCCGCACGGCCCGTATCGAGCCGGGCGTGGTCATGTCGACGCTCCAGAAGGCCGCGGCCCCGCACGGCCTGCGGTTCGGGCCCGACCCCTCGACGCAGAACCGGGCGACGCTCGGCGGCATGATCGGCAACAACGCGTGCGGCCCGCACGCGGTCGCGTACGGGCGCACCGCGGACAACGTGGTCGAGCTCGACGTGGTCGACGGCACGGGCCGGCGCTTCACCGCGGGCAAGGGCGACCCGACGTTCGCCGCGGTCCCGGGCCTCGCGAAGATCGTCCAGGACAACCTGGCGCTCATCCGCACCGAGTTCGGGCGGTTCGGCCGTCAGGTCTCGGGCTACTCGGTCGAGCACCTGCTGCCGGAGAACGGCTCGGACCTCGCGAAGTTCCTCGTGGGCACCGAGGGCACGCTCGTGACGATCCTCGAGGCCACGGTCGCCCTGGTGCCGATGCCGAGCGCGCCCACGCTCGTCGTCCTCGCCTACGAGGACATGCCCACCGCGGCCGACGACGTCCCCGCGCTCCTCTCGCTGGGCCCGCTCGCGGTCGAGGGCCTCGACGCACGTCTCGTGGACGTGGTGCGCCGCGCCAAGGGCGCGGACTCGGTCCCCGAGCTGCCGCCGGGCGGCGGCTGGATGATGGTCGAGGTCGGGGGAGCGACCCCCGAGGAGGCGTACGCGAACGCCGAGGCGATCGTCGCGGCCTCCGCGTCGACGTCCACGCGCATCCTGCCAGCAGGCCCCGACGCCACGGCCATGTGGCAGATCCGGGCCGACGGCGCCGGGCTGGCCGGGCGCACCCCTGCGGGCGAGCAGGCGTGGCCGGGGTGGGAGGACTCCGCGGTCCCTCCGGAGAGGCTGGGCGCCTACCTGCGCGACCTCGACGAGCTCATGGCGCGCTACGGCGTGGACGGCCTGCCGTACGGGCACTTCGGCGACGGGTGCGTGCACCTGCGCATCGACATCCCGCTCGAGACCTCGGGCTCGGTGCTGCGCACCTTCATGACGGAGGCCGCCCAGCTCGTGGCCAAGTACGGCGGCTCGTTGTCCGGCGAGCACGGCGACGGCCGCGCCCGCTCGGAGCTGCTGCCCGTCATGTACTCGCCCGAGGCCATCTCGCTGTTCGAGCAGATCAAGGCGCTGCTCGACCCGCAGGACGTGCTCAACCCGGGCGTGATCGTGCGGCCCGCCGCGGTCGACGCGGACCTGCGCCGGCCCAGGGCGCTGCCCGTGCTGCCGACCAAGGGCGGCTTCTCGTTCAGCCACGACCACGGCGACATGACCCAGGCCGTCCACCGCTGCGTCGGTGTGGGCAAGTGCCGCGCGGACTCCTCGGCGTCGGGCGGGTTCATGTGCCCCTCGTACCAGGCGACCAAGGACGAGAAGGACGTCACGCGCGGCCGCGCCCGCGTGCTCCAGGACGCGATCAACGGCACGCTCGTGGGCGGGCTCACCTCTCCCGAGGTCCGCGACTCGCTCGACCTGTGCCTGTCATGCAAGGCGTGCTCGGCCGACTGCCCCGCAGGTGTCGACATGGCCCAGTACAAGGCCGAGGTCCTGCACCGGACCTACCAGGGCAAGCTGCGCCCCATGAACCACTACGCCCTGGGCTGGCTGCCGCGCTGGGCGCGCCTCGCGGGCATGATGCCGCGGCTCATCAACGCCGTGCTGGGCGTCCGGCCGATCGCGAAGCTCGTGCTCAGCGCTCGGCGGCATGGACTCGCGCCGCGAGGTGCCCCGCTTCGCCGAGGTCCCCTTCCGCACCTGGTGGAAGCGGGGAGGCGCGACGAACGGGGTGCCCGGGCTCGCCGTCGGGCAGACGCCGGGTCATCCCGCGGGCCACAGGAGGCCGCAGGTCGTGCTGTGGACCGACTCGTTCAGCGACGCCCTCGCGCCGTCCGTGCCACAGTCCGCGGTCGCCGTGCTCGACGCCGCGGGCTACGACGTGATCGTGCCCGACCAGCAGGCCTGCTGCGGCCTGACCTGGATCAGCACGGGCCAGCTCGACGGCGCCCGCAAGCGCCTCGAGAACCTGCTCCAGGTCCTGGGGCCGTTCGCGGTCAACGGGATCCCGATCGTCGGGCTCGAGCCGTCGTGCACCGCGGTGCTGCGCTCGGACCTGCTCGACCTCTTCCCCGACGACCCGCGCGCACAGGCTGTCGCGGGAGCGACGAACACGGTCGCCGAGCTGCTCACGCGCCCCGAGACGCGCCCCGCACCCGAGACCGGGTGGAAGGTCCCCGACCTGTCCGACGTCACGGCCGTCGTCCAGCCGCACTGCCACCAGCACTCCGTCATGGGCTTCCAGGCCGACGAGAAGCTGCTGCGCGGTGCCGGCGCCACGATCGACACGCTCGCCGGATGCTGCGGCCTCGCCGGGAACTTCGGCATGGAGAAGGGCCACTACGACGTGTCGGTCGCCGTCGCGGAGAACGCGCTCCTGCCCGCGCTGCGTGCCGCCGGGCCGGACGACATCTTCCTGGCCGACGGGTTCTCGTGCCGCACCCAGGCCGACCAGCTCGGAGGAGTGCAGGGCAAGGCGCTCGTCGAGCTGCTCGCCGAGCGCCTCTAGGGCCTGTTTCGGAATGTGCTTTTGACCTGGGGGTTTGGCATGCTGCGGGGTCGTGGGTGACGGGCCGGGGCGGCATGATCTGAGTGATGAGGCGTGGGCGGTGCTCGAGCCGTTGCTGCCGGTCAAGGCGCGTGGGCGTCGGGCAAGGTTCCTGCGCAGGCAGATCGACGGGATTCGGTTCCGGGTGCGGGTCGGGTGCCCGTGGCGGGATGTTCCTGCTGATCGGTACGGGCCGTGGGGCAGCGTCTATCGTCGGTTCCGGGACTGGCAGCGCGACGGGACCTGGCAGCGTGTCGTGGATCGGTTGCGCACGATCTCGGACGAGGCCGGCCTGATCGGGTGGGATCTGAACGTCGACTCCACGATCGCGCGGGTTCATCAGCATGCCGCCGGTGCACGCCGTGATCCGCAGGCGCAGGCCGAGTCACCCGGCGACGAGCCGGCCGATCATGGGCTGGGCCGGTCCCGGGGCGGGTGGACCACGAAGATCCACGCTGCCGCGGAGCAGGGGCAGAAGTTGATGGGCATGGTCGTCACGGCCGGGCACCGTGGTGACAGCCCGCAGTTCGGTCCCGTGCTCGCCACGGTCAAGGTCCACCGACCCGGTGGGCGCGGTGGGCGCCCGCGAACCCGCCCGGACCGGGTGCGCGCCGATCGTGGCTATACCTCGGCCGGGAACCGTGCCCTGCTGCGCCGGCGTGGGATCGCCGCGACGATCCCGGAGAAGATCGACCAGCAAGCAGGCCGCAAGGCGCGCGGCTCAGCCGGAGGGCGGCCCCCGAAGGTCGACTTCACCGACTACAAGAAGCGGTCCGCGGTGGAGTGCATGTTCAACCGGCTCAAACGGTGGCGGGCGGTAGCCACGAGGTTTGACAAGCTCCAGCTGCGCTACGAGACCACCATCACCGTGGCCGCGATCGACGACTGGGTCGCCGCGATCGTGAAGGCAGCCTGATTGCTGGCATCCTGACTCGTGTGGAGTTCTACGCCGTCGCCGAGGGAGGCGACCACATCGACCAGCCCAGCCGAAACGATCTGATCGACCTGATCGACGCCCTGGATACCAGCGCAAACACGTTCCTCGTCGTCTACCCCGTCGACGACGAGCTCGACTGGTCCATCGCGGTCTCCAAGAACATCAGCGCGTTCGGCGGATTCGAGATCGACCGCACCGACCCCGCGACCAGCGAGCAGACGACCACCACCGCCGCAGACCCCTACACGATCGCCGACGACGTCCTGGCCTGGGTCAACCAACGCTGACTCAATCCGAAACAGGCCCTAGGGGCGCGGTGCCCGGACGTCCGGGAGGGGCTCGCCCGCCGTTGCTCCGACCTGCCACGTGAAGGGCGCGAAGTCGAGCGTCTCGTCGCGCCACGACGGCCTGCGGGCGCTGTACGCCCAGAACGGCAGCGCGACGAAGACCACGCTGAGGCCGACGAGCAGGCCCACGTACGTCGTCGGGCTGCCGACCTCGACCTGAGCGGGTGGCACGAAGCTCACGACGAGCGCGAGCGTGGCCGCGAGCAGCCCGCACCCGCCGATGACCCACACACCCACCATGCCGCCTGGCACGTGGTAGCGGCGCGGCCGGTCGGGCTGCGAGTACCGCAGCGCGATCACGGCCGCGAACATCAGGACGTACGCGACCAGGTACAGGATCACGGTGAGCTGACTCAGGAGCTGATAGGCCGCCTGGACCGACGGCAGGATCACGAACATCACGGACAGGGCCGTGACGATCGCGGCCTGCACGAGCAGGATGCGCGACGGCATGCCCGCGCGGTTGGTCCGGTGGAACCACCGGGGCAGGTAGCCCGCGCGCGCGACCGAGAGCAGCCCCGTCGCGGGGCCTGCGACCCAGGTTACGACGCCCGCGAGGACGCCCACGGCCAGCATCGCGGCCAGGACGGGTCCGGCCCAGCCGACGCCCGCCCAGCCGAGCAGCGTGTCGAACGCGGTCAGCAGGCTCTGCGTGAGGCTGATCTGCCCCTTCGGCACGACCACCGCGATCGCGAGCGTCCCCAGGACGAGCACGACCACGGCCCCGAGCGCGGCTACGAGGATCGCGATCGGGTAGTTGCGGATCGGGTTCCTGATCGACCGCACGTGGACCGCGTTCATCTCCATGCCCGCGTAGAACAGGAAGATGCCCGCGGCGAGCACGATGTTCGAGAACTTCGACAGGTCCGGCACGAACGCGCCCCACGAGAGCTCGACCTGCGAGGTGTTGCCGCCCACGAGATAGGCGGCCGCGAGGCCGACCAGGACCGCGGCGGGCACGAGCGTCCCCACGATCCCGCCCCACTTCGCGACCTGCGAGAACGACTTCACGCCGCGTAGCGCGATGAGGGTCGCGAGCCAGAACACGCCGAGCACCACCGCGAGCACGAACAGCTTGTCGCTCGAGACCTGCTGGGCGGCCGAGGCGTCGGCCCCCGCGTAGGCGAGCGTGACGGCGGCGAACGTGAGGATCGTGGGGAACCAGATGCAGCCCTCGATGAAGACCATGAGGATCGCGAGGAACCCCCACCGGCTCCCGAACGCCTCGCCGACCCAGCGGAACATGCCGCCCTCCTCGGGCCAGCCGGTCGCGAGCTCGGCGGCCACGAGGCCGACGGGCGCCAGGAAGAAGAGGGCGGCGAACAGGTAGTAGAAGGTCGACGCGAGCCCGTACTCGGCCTCGGCGGGCAGCCCCCGCAGGCTCACGACCGCGACGATGTTCATGACGGCGAGCCCGGCGACCGTGATGGTCCCCGCGCCGGGTCTGGTGCGTTCGTGGCTCACGGGCTGGGCCTTCCTGCGGCGGGCGGGTGCGAGGTCGGGGAGCCGACGGTGCGACTCCCGCATCCTGGCACCGGGGGAGGGAAGGCGCGCGGGGAGGACGGGGACGGGCTGCCGTGCGTGGTTCCGGCGGGTGCGGCAGCGCGCAGCGGGTGTCCCGCGGCGTGGGCGTGGGCTGGCAGCATGGTCGGCATGGAGTTCCAGGACGTCGTCCGTCGCCGCCGCATGGTCCGTCGATTCACGGAGGAGCCGGTCGCGCCGCGCGCGGTCGAGCGCATGCTGCGCAACGCGGTGCGCGCGCCCAACGCGGGCTTCACGCAGGGGTGGGCGTTCGTGGTCCTCGACCGGCCCGACGACGTCGCGCGCTTCTGGTCCGCGACCACGCCCGTGGCGACGGGAGAGCCGGGCGGGGGCGGTGGCGGTGGCGGTGCAGACGGTGCCGCTGGTACCTCCGCCGGTGGGACCGGTGGGCGTGTCGGGGGTGCCGGCGGCGCCGCGAAGGAGAGCCGGTGGCTCGCGGGGATGCGGACCGCCCCGGTGCTCGTGGTGGTCCTGACGTCACGCGACGCCTACCTGGCGCGGTACGCGGAGGACGACAAGGCACGTGCTGCATCCCAGGCCGCGGGTGAGGGGGAGCCGCCGTGGGACGTGCCGTACTGGCACGTCGACGCGGGCATGGCGTCGCTGCTCATGCTCCAGACGGCCGTCGACGAGGGGCTCGGGGCATGCTTCTTCGGGGTGCCGCCCGGGCAGGTCGAGGCGCTGCACACCGAGCTCGGGGTGCCGCCCGAGCTCCTGGTCACGGGGGTGGTCGCGGTGGGGCACGCGGCGGACCGGGCTCCTCGGGACGGTGAGGTGGGAGCCGGGACCGGTGCTGCGTCGTCGGGCGGGTCCCCGACGCGGCGCCCACGGCGACCGTTCGACGACGTGGTGCACCGCGGCGGGTGGTGATCGCCGGGACGCTGACTCTTGCTCACGGATTGGTTGTCAGAACGTGGCCGGGGGATCGCCCGGCCACGTTCTGACAACTTGTCGGTCGCGGTCTGGCGTGCGCTCGCGCGGGCTTCTGGGTCGCGCTGCAGGGACCGGTCGGGTCGCCGTCGCGCTGCACGGACCAGTTGTCAGAAGTGAAGCGGGGGACAGCCCGGTCCAGGTCTGACAGCTCGTCGGGGTCAGCGCAGGTCGAGCCGCATGAGCACGCGAGGAAACCCGTTGAGCACCGAGTCGGTCGTCGCAGCCTGGGTGAACCCCGCGTCCTCGAAGAGCTTCTTGGTGCCCACGTACGCCATGGTCAGGTCGATCTTGCGGCCCTCGTTGTCGAGCGGGTACCCCTCGACGGCGGGTGCCCCGTGCTCGCGCGCGAACGCGACCGCGCCCTCGAGCAGCCGGTGCGAGATCCCCGCACCACGGTGCCCAGGCCGCACGCGCAGGCACCACACCGACCACACGTCGAGGTCGTCGACGTGCGGGATCTTGCGGTTGCGCGCGAAGCTCGTGTCGGCGCGCGGGTGCACCGCGGCCCAGCCCACGACCTCGTCCCCCTCGTACGCGAGCACCCCCGGCGGAGGGTCCTGGCGACAGAGCTCCTCGACGCGCGCCCCGCGCTCGGTGCCCACGAGCGCGACGTTCTCCTTCGCGCCGATGCGGTAGCTCAGGCACCAGCACACGTTGGCATCGGGCCGCTTGGGCCCGACCATCGTCCTCACGTCGGCGAACATCGTCGCGGGCCGCACCTCGATCGACATGCGGCCACGATGCCACCGGCTGTGCCGTGATGCCACCGTCTGCGAGGACGCACCGCTGCCGGCGCCAGGTCTGCCGATGGTCACGTGATCGCTCGCGCCCCGACCAGTTGTCAGAACGTGCCCGGCCCATCGCCCGGTGCAGTTCTGACGCCTCAATACGTGGAGGGATGGGGCCAGCATCAGCGAGGTTCGAGGTCAGGCTCGTTCTGGCAACGTCCTCGGCCGATCAGATGTCAGACCTGGCCCGGTCCATGGCCCGGTGCAGCTCTGACAGCTCGTCCCGCGACCGTACGTCCGCGGGCAGCTCGGCCCAGTCGTCGAGCGTGTCGAGGTCCATCGCGGTGCCCGTCCGGTGCACGACGGCGGCACGTACGCCCCGCAGGTCCGCCTCGGCGAGGTGGGCGTCGAGGCTCCCGACGCCGAACCGGAACGTGAACGGCGCGTCGGCGTCGAGCACCAGGAGGTTGGTGCCCGAGCGGGCGCGGTCGGTCGCGACCACGACAGGCGAGTCCACGGCGAGCAAGGACTCGACGTCCTCGACCGTGAGGGCTGGGAGGTCCGCGTGGGCGACCAGGAGTCGCACGGGTCCCGGGCGACGGTCGACAGCGGCGGAGGTGGCGGCCACGAGCTCACGACCGACGTCGAGCGCGGCGTTCAGGCCGGGGCGGCTCGCGGGCTGCAGGACGATCTGGAGCCGGCCGGGGCCGTCAGCCGCCGGCGAGGGAACGGGTCGCCCTCGGCCTCCGGGCGCGTCGCCCTCGACGGGCGCGTCGGTCACCGTCGACGAAGCGGGGTCGTCGTCCAGGGGCGGCGGCACGGGCGGCACGAGGCTCCCCAGCGAGCGCCACGCGAACCGCGGGTCCGACGTCACGACGAGCACCCGCTCCACTGCCTCGCTCGCGAGCAGGGTCCCGACGACGTGCCGCGCGAGCACCGCGATCAGGCGGCTGCGCTCCGCGGGGTCGAGCACCGCCGCGAGCCGCGACTTGCCCGAGAACCCGTCGCGCAGCGGCACGACCGCGACGACTTGCCGGCCGGCCGGCCCCCCACCGGCCGCACGTGCGCTCCCGCGGTGCGGGTCGCCGTCGGGCGTCATGCCGATGCCGCGGTGAGGAGCGCGCGTGCCAGCCGTTCGCGTCCCTCCGCGCCACCCATGACAGTGTCGGTCACGAGCACCTGGAGGCCCAGGTCCTCGATCGCGGGCGCGAGGTCGCGGTCGACCTCGTCGATGCACATGACGTCGACCAGCCCCGCGTACAGGCGCGCGACGCCCAGCGCCGAGACGTCGTGCCCCAGGCTCGCGAGGACCGACGCCGCCGGCCCCTTGAGGGCGCGGCCGCCGACGATCGGGCTCACCGCGACGCGGCGGGCGGTCGAGGTCGCGAGGGCGTCGCGGACACCGGGCACGCTCAGGATCGGCTCGATCGACAGGAACGGGTTCGACGGCGCGACGACCAGCAGGTCCGCGCCGGAGACCGCGTCGAGCACGCCCGGTGCCGGGGACGCCTGCCCGGCCCCCACGAACGTCAGGCCCCGGACCTCGTCGCGGTGCTGGCGGGCGACGAAGTACTCCTGGAAGCCGAGCGGCCCGTCGGGCGTCTCGACCACGGTCGCCACGAGGTCGTCCGTCATGGGCAGCAGGCGCGAGCGGACCCCGAGCGATCCCGTGATCTGGGCCGTGACCTCGGTCAGCGTGGCCCCGGCGTGCAGGCGGGCCGTGCGCACCACGTGGGTCGCGAGGTCCTTGTCGCCCAGCGTGAACCAGGTGTCCTCGCCCAGGCGCCGCATGGCCTCGAGCGTCGCGTAGGTCTCCCCGGCCAGGCCCCACCCGCGCACGTCGTCGGCGATCCCCGCGAGCGTGTAGGTCACGGTGTCGAGGTCGGGGCTGATCGCGAGGCCGTGCAGCTCGACGTCGTCGGCCGTGTTGACCACGACCGTGAGGTCGGCCCCCGCGAGCTCCATGCCGTGGGCGAGCTTCGCGCCACCCACACCGCCTGCCAGGACCGTCACCCGCACGTCGTTCACCACCGGTCGAGCATAGTGGGGCGGCCTGGGGCGGCCGCGCCCTCGGTCGGGGCCGCCGCGCCGGGGTGGGTGGATTTCAGAGCAACGGCAGCATGCGCCCCAGGTCCGGGACCGAGTCCGAGGTGTGGAGCGGGGCGAGCGCCCGGGCCAGGTCGTCGGTGTCGTACGGGGTGCGGCCCGTCGCGAGCCGGACCCACAGTCGCGGGTCCACGACCTCGAGGCTCCATCCGCCGCGCGTCACGACGATGCGCAGGAGCTCGGCAGCGACGAGGTCCAGGGCACCGCGGTCGACGGCCTTCTCCGCGACCTCCGGCAGGCTGCGCTCGAGGTCGTCGGCGTGCACGACGAGCTCGATGAGCCGGGAGACCACCATGTCGCGCAGCGTGATGGGGCCGCGGCGGGCCTGGATCACGGTCTCGGTCGGGGCGAGCTCGTCGAGGCGTGCGAACGCGCGGCGTGCGTAGCCGGAGACCGCGGTGAGTCGGTCGGCCGCGATCTCCTCGTCGAGCGCGCGGGTCACCTGGGCGATCTGCTCGGCACGCTCGGGGTAGGTGCCGAGGTACTCGGCGAGCGTCAAGGGGTTGGTGCCGGGCGCGACGGGACCCGCGGCCACGAGCGCGTCCATGGCGCGTCCCAGGTGCGACACGAGCTCGCCCACGGTCCAGCCCGTGAGGACGCTCGGACGGTCGACGGCGTCGTCCAGGGTCTCGTCGAGCGAGCCGAGCCACCTCTCCAGTCGGTCCCACTGGGCGTGGAGGGCGGCGGTGGCCTCGGTCAGGTCTGCGGTCATGGGGACATCGTGCCTGGTCGGGGCCGCGGCGTCACGCACCGCGCGAGGGGTGGGACAGCCCGTTCTCAGACCTGCGCGCGCTCCGCGAGGAACTGCGTGACGATGGGCCCGAGCTGGTCGAACTCGATGAGGAAGCCGTCGTGCCCGAACTCCGAGTGCAGCAGCCGCAGAGGCTGTGCGCCCGGGACCTTCTGCGCGATGCGCGCCGAGTCCGCGGGGAGGAACAGGCGGTCGGTGTCGACGGCCACGACGAGCGTGCGGGCCGTGATCTGGCCCAGGGCCTCGTCGACGCCGCCCCGGTCGCGGCCCAGGTCGTGCGTCAGCATGGACTCGGTGAGCACGACGTAGGAGTTCGCGTCGAAGCGACGCGAGAGCTTGTCGCCGTGGTGGTCCAGATAGGACTGGACGGCGTAGCGCCCGTCCGTGAACGGGTCCTCGCCACCCTGGGGCAGCCGGCCGAAGCGTTCGTCGAGCTCGCGTGCGCTGCGGTAGGTCGCGTGCGCGATCTGTCGTGCGATGCCCAGGCCCACGTGGGGTCCCTGGTCGTCGGGCACGTCGTAGTAGTCGCCGCCGCGGTACTTCGGGTCCGCGCGGATGGCGCCGATCTGCGGGTGCGCCCAGGCGATCTGGTCGCCCGAGGTCTGTGCGGCCGACGCGATGACCGCGACCGACTCGACCGAGATGCCGGACTCGGGGCCGAGGATCGCCCACTCGAGCACACGCAGCCCGCCCATGGACGCGCCGATCACGAGCGCCCACGACGAGATGCCGAGCGCCCGCGCGAGCTCGATCTCGACCGCGACCTGGTCGCGCGTCGTGATGCGCGGGAAGCGCCCGCCCCACGGCCGACCGTCGGGGGCTGCCGACGCGGGACCCGTGGTGCCCTGGCAACCACCCAGGACGTTGGGCGCGACCACGAAGTAGCGGTCGGTGTCGATCGGAGCGCCCGGCCCGACCATGGCCTCCCACCAGCCGGCCGACAGGTGGCCCGGGCCGGCAGGCCCGACGACGTGCGAGTCGCCGGTCAGGGCGTGCAGGACGAGCACGGCGTTCGACCCGTCGGGCGCGAGCGTTCCCCAGGTCTCGTACGCGACGCGGACGTCCGGCAGGCGCCCCCCGGCCTCGAGGTCGAACGTGCCGACGTCCGCGAAGAGGCGGGCTCCGGGGTCGTCCCCTTCGCGCCACGCGGCCGTGGCCGGCACGGGTGCCTTGGCCCGTGCGCGCGAGTCCGACCCGCGCCGCGCGGGCGGGCGGGAGGACGCGGAAGGGGGCGGGGGAGTCATCGCCGACCACTGTACGGCCGGGGCACCGGGGGCGTCCCGGCCGTCCAGAGTCGTCATCGCTGGTCCCGGTGCCCTACTCCGCCACGACCGAGGCAGCGGCCGCGGCGTCGGCTCCCTGGGCGGACTTGGCGGCGATGAATCCCGCCTCGAGGTCCGCGAGGATGTCGTCGACGTGCTCGATCCCCACCGACAGACGGACGAGGCCGGGCGTGACGCCGGCCGTGACCTGCTCCTCGGGGCTGAGCTGGGCGTGCGTCGTGGACGCCGGGTGGATGACGAGCGAGCGGACGTCGCCGATGTTGGCGACGTTCGAGTGGAGCGCGAGCGCCGAGACGAACGCCTGGCCGGCCTCGGCCCCGCCGTCGAGCTCGAACGTGACGATCGCGCCCGCACCGCGCGGCGCGTACTTCTGGGCGTTCGCGTACCAGGGGCTCGACGGGAGGCTCGCGTAGCCCACGGACAGGACGTCGTCACGGGACTCGAGCCAGGCCGCGACGGTCTTGGCGTTCTCGACGTGGCGCTCGACGCGCAAGGACAGGGTCTCGATGCCCTGGGCGATGAGGAACGCGTTGAACGGTGAGATGGCCGACCCGAGGTCGCGCAGGAGCTGCACGCGCGCCTTGAGGATGTACGCGAGGTTCGCGCCCAGGATGCCGTCCACGCCCAGGTCGCGGGCGTACACGATCCCGTTGTAGCTGGGGTCAGGGGTGTTGAAGCTCGCGAACCGCTCGGGGTCCTGCGAGAAGTCGAAGTTCCCGGAGTCGACGATCACGCCGCCGATCGCGGAGCCGTGCCCGCCGAGGTACTTGGTGGCGGAGTGGATGACGATGTCCGCGCCGAACTCGATGGGGCGCAGCAGGTAGGGCGTCGCGACCGTGTTGTCGACGATGAGCGGGACGCCCACCTCGTGCGCAGCGGCGGCCACGGCCTCGATGTCGAGGATGTCGGCCTTCGGGTTGGGGATGGTCTCGGCGAAGAACGCCTTGGTGTTCGGTCGGGCCGCGTCGCGCCAGGCCTGCGGGTCGTGCGGGTCGGTGACCCACGTGGTCTCGATGCCGAGCTTGGCGAGCGAGTACTGGAGCAGGTTGTACGTGCCGCCGTACAGCGACGGGCTCGCGACGACGTGGTCGCCCGCCTCGGCGACGTTGAGGATCGCGAACGTGGTCGCAGCCTGGCCCGATGCGAGGAGGAGTGCACCCACACCGCCCTCGAGGTTGGCGATGCGGTTCTCGACGACCTCGGCGGTCGGGTTGCCGATGCGCGTGTAGATGGGACCGAGGTCCTTGAGGGCGAAGCGGTCGGCCGCGACGCCCGCGTCGGGGAAGACGAACGACGTGGTCTGGTAGATCGGCAGCGCGCGGGCCCCGGTGGTGGGGTCGGGCGTCTGGCCGGCGTGGATCTGGCGGGTCTCGAACGACCAGCGGGGCTCGGTGCTCATGATGGCTCCTGGAAGGGGGAGGGGAGCCGCAGAGGGGGCCGTTCCTGGCCGGGGTCCGCGGCGGGGCAGTGGGTGGACTGGTGCGCACGCGGGGGTGCGGGCCGTCCGGAGGAGGCTGGCCGGCTCCTGCCGACGTCGTGGTCGGCGGGTGCAGCTCGTCCCGGAGGAGGTCCGCGGGCAGGCGAACGTGCGCTGGGGGTCAGCTACACATTCGGCGGCAGGTCATGTCGTCGAGAGTAGGTCCGTATCTCATCCGGCGAAACCCGCGTCTTGCCATGTGAGACCAGTGGGGCCGGCGAGAGGGCCGCCCTGGTGGCGAGGGACCCGGGGTCGGCTCGCGCGCGGCCACGGCACCGGGGAGACTGGACGTCCGCCGCGCCCGCGGCGGCGCCCGTCCGCCCCGCGGCAGGTGTGTCGTCGACCGATCGGGGAACCGTGGTGCGCCTGTTCCCCCTTGCCCGACGGCGCAGCGCGCCCCCCGGGAGCACGTCACCTCGGCGGGCGGGCCGTGCGGCGCTCGTCGGCGCTCTGGTCGTGACGCTCGGCGGCGGCATCACCCCGTCCGTCCGGGCCGAACCCCCGACCGACGACGACGTCCGGTCGGCACAGCAGGACGAGCAGGCCGCAGGGGCGCGGGTCGCCCAGATCGAGGCCGACCTCGCCACGCTCGCCGAGCAGCGTGACGATGCCTGGATCCGGGCAGGGCTCGCAGCCGAGGACTACGCCGACGCGCAGGCGGCGCTCGACGCGGCACGCCTCGAGGTCGACGCGGCGCAGAGCGCCCTCACGACGGCCGAGGCCGGCGAGGCCGAGTCCCGCTCGGCCATGGGGGCCGTCTACCGTGCGTCCAGGCAGTCGGGCGGGTCGCTCGATGCACTGCAGGTCGTCGTGGAGTCGGACGGGCTCGACCAGATCGTCGAGTCCGAGCGCGCCCAGAAGCTCACGGGTCGCAAGGTCCAGACCGTCGCCGACGGGCACCGCACCGCCCGGGCGCTCGCGGACGCGGCGAGGGCACGCGCGAGCGCCGCCGAGGAGGCGCGCGTCGCGGCCTCGGAGCGAGCCGAGGAGACGTTCGCCGCGGCGCAGGAGGCACAGCAGGCGATCGAGGGGTCGATCCGGGCCGCGGCCACCCGGCGCGACGAGCTCATCGCCGATCTCGCGGCCGCGCGCGCCACGACCGTCGAGGTCGAGCGTGCGCGTCAGGACGCTCTCGACGCCGAGCGTGAGCTCGCCGCCGAGCGACAGGCACAGGCCGAGCGGGACGCCCTGGCCGTGCCCACGCCCTCCGTGCCCGAGGCCGGGACGCCCGCTCCGCCGTCGGGCGGGGGGAGCGCTCCGGTGACTCCGCCTGTCACGCCCCCAGCGGCCACGCCCGACCCGCCTGTCGCGCCCCCGGTCACCCCTCCGGTGGCGCCGCCCGTGACGCCCCCGGTCGCTCCTCCCGTCACCCCGCCCGTGACCGCGCCCGGGTCGGGCGCCGCCAAGGGGCAGGGCGCGGTCGACTGGGCGCGCACCAAGATCGGCGCGCCGTACCTGTGGGGCGGCAACGGGCCCGCCTACGACTGCTCGGGCCTCACGTCGCAGGCCTGGGCCAGCGTGGGCGTGAGCATCTCGCGGACCTCACGCTCGCAGTACGCGAAGGTCGCCAAGATCGGGTACGACCAGCTGCGGCCCGGCGACCTCATCTTCTACGGCAGCGACCCGCGGGACGCGGGCTCGATCTGGCACGTCGCGATGTACGTCGGGAACGGCCAGATGATCGAGGCCATCTACGCGGGCGTGCCTGTCAAGATCAGCGCCGTCCGGTACAAGGACTCGATGCCTTACGCGGGACGGCCGTAGGGCGGCCAGGGGAGGTCACGGCCGGACGCACGAGGACCCGGTCTCCTGGCGGAGACCGGGTCCTCGTGGTGGTTCGCGGCCGTTCGCCGGGTGAGCGGCGACGGCGCGGGGGTCAGTGACCGGGCGTGTGGTAGCCGCTGTCGATCGCGCGCTGGATGGAACGCTCGATCTCGGCCTCGGCCTCGGTGCGACCGGTCCAGTGGGCGCCCTCGACGGACTTGCCCGGCTCGAGGTCCTTGTAGACCTCGAAGAAGTGCTGGATCTCGAGACGGTGGAAGTCCGACACGTCGTCGATGTCCTGGCGCCAGGCAGCACGCTGGTCGCCCGTGGGGACGCACAGGACCTTGTCGTCGCCCCCGGCCTCGTCGCGCATGCGGAACATGCCGAGCGCGCGGCAGCGGATCAGGCAGCCGGGGAACGTGGGCTCCTCGAGCAGGACCAGCGCGTCCAGCGGGTCGCCGTCCTCGCCGAGGGTGCCTTCGATGAACCCGTAGTCGTCCGGGTAGCGCGTCGAGGTGAACAGCATGCGGTCAAGGCGGATACGACCTGTCGCGTGGTCGACCTCGTACTTGTTGCGCTGGCCCTTCGGGATCTCGATCGTGACGTCGAACTCCACTGTTCTCCTCCAGTTGAACCGGCGCGCCCGCTCGGTCGCGGTGCGGCGGTCATGAAAATCGGCTGTCGTGCGCACGCGGCTCCGGTGTTTCCCTGCCAGGTGGAGGTGGGCCGTCCCGGGGGGCGGCGTGGACCTTCGAGGGGAGACCGGGCCATCATGCGCCCTCTAGTGTGACACGAACGACCTGGGTCAGCAGTGGCCGGACCCCGGGAACGTTGCGGTTCCTGAGTGATAATGCGCACGGAGAGCGGTCCCACCCGAAGGGTCGCCGGCAGGAGGGAAGAGGATCAGATGGGTTGGGCAGCGCGGACGGGCATCACTGCGGGGATCGTGGTGGTGCTCGCGGGCGGCTACCTGACGGCCGACGCGTACGACGTCGTCCCGGGGATCCTCACGACCGCGCCCGCGGTCGCGCCCGCTGCTCCCTTTCCGACGCCTCCCGGCGCCGCGGGCACCGCGTCACCTGCACAGACGCTCCAGGTGCTCGACGAGGACGCACCCGTGCCGGACGCCGCGGAGATCTCCGGCCTCGCTCGACGCGCTCGTCAAGGACCCGCGGATGGGGAGCAGGGTCGGCGGCGTCGTGATGGACCGGATCACGGGGGAGGTGCTCGCGCAGAGCAACGCGGGGACGCCCATGGTCCCGGCCTCGACGCAGAAGATCTTCACGGCCGCCGCGGCCCTCGCGTCGCCCGGGCCCGAGGTGACGCTCACCACGAAGGTGGTCGACGCCGGGTCGGGGACGATCGCCCTGGTGGGCGGAGGCGACATGATGCTCGCGGCCGGGGAGGGCGACCCCCTCGCGGTCAACGGACGCGCAGGGCTTGCCGACCTTGCCGCCCAGGTGGCCGGGAAGCTCCAGCTCACGGGTGCGACGACGGTGCGGCTCGTGGTCGACGACCGGTACTTCTCGGGTCCTACGGTCAGCCCGGCCGTGTTCCCCGGGAACGTGACCGCAGGCTATATCGCTCCCGTCACGGCTCTCGGGGTCGACGTGGCACGGCTGAGCGACGCGGAGTACGCCAAGCGGAGCCCCGACCCCTCGCTCGCCGCGGCTGAGATCTTCGCGCAGCGGCTCGCCGACGTGGGCATCACGGTCACGGGCGCCCCCGAGCGTGGGGAGGCCCCGGCCGAGGCCAAGGTCCTCGGGGCGGTCGAGTCCGCGACGCTCGAGGAGGTCGTGGGCTACTTCCTCCAGCACTCCGACAACACCATCACCGAGGTCGTCGGTCGTCTCGTCGCGATCGACGCCGGGCTGCCCCCGACGTTCGACGGCGCGACGGAAGCGGTCCGCGCGAGCATGGGGCGGCTCGGCGTGGACATGCAGGGCGCGGTGCTCGCCGACTGCTCGGGACTCGGGGACGGTTCGACCGTGACCGCGGACCAGCTCGTCGCGACGCTCATGCTCCTGACGGATCCCGCGCAGCCGGGCCTGCGGGCCGGTGCCGTCGGCCTGCCGATCGCCGGTCTGTCAGGGACCCTCGACGACCGCTTCCTCGCGTCTCCTGGGCGCGGGCTGGTCCGCGCCAAGACGGGCAGCCTGCCGGGAGTGACCTCGCTCGCCGGGACGGTCGTGACCGCGCAGGAGCGCCAGCTCGTGTTCGTCCTCCTCGCGGACGCGCTGCCGGAGGGAGGGTCCTACGGCGCCAGGGTGCTCATGGACGGGTTCGTCGGGGGGCTCGCCGACTGAGCGCGCGCTGCGGGTCGCCCGCCGTGTGCGGGGCGGCCGACGGGCTGACCGCAGCGGCTACGGTGGGGCGATGACGTCTCCCGTGCTCGGCACGCCGCTCGTCGACTGGTCCGCAGCAGCGCAGATCGCCGGACGGGTGGCCCGGCCAGGTCCCCTGGCGTCGCGTGACGAGCTCGCGGAGCTCGTCACGGGCCTGCGGACCGCGGCGTCGGACGCGGTCCCGCACGTCCTGCGTGTCACGCGCATGGTGTCGGCACTCCGGCCCAGCAGCGCGGCTCCGGGGCGCGACGTGGGCGAGGAGCCTGCCGAGCTGTCGCAGGTGTTCGTGGTCGACCGACCGCGCTGGGCGCGGGCGAACACCGAGGTCATGGCGAGCCTGACCGACGGGGTCGCCGACGCGCTGAACGGGAAGGACGACAAGCCGGTCGCGGCGACGACGGCCCTGGTGGGCGCGGCACAGGTGGGGGCGGTGCTCGCGGCGCTGTCGAGCAGGGTGCTGGGCCAGTTCGATCCGTACAGTGCCGCAGGCGGTGGTGCTGACAGTGCCGCAGGCGGTGGTGCTGACAGTGCCGCAGGCGGTGGTGCTGACAGTGCCGCAGGCGGTCGGGCTGACAGTGCCGCTGAGCTGCCGGGCCCCGGTCGCCTCCTCCTCGTCGCTCCCAACGTCCTCCAGCTCGAGCGGGACCTGGACCTGGTCCCGGCCGACTTCCGCCTCTGGGTGTGCCTCCACGAGCAGACGCACGCCCTGCAGTTCGCGGCGGCCCCGTGGCTCGCCGACCACCTGCGGGCCCGCGCGCACGACCTGCTCGTGGGGCTCTCGGAGTCGTCGCGGCACCTGGCCGACGCCCGGTTGCGGGAGAAGGTCGCGACCGCGGGCCGCGTCGTCGTGCGCGCGGTCCGCGGCGAGGGAGGCGGCGTGGCCGAGGGCCTGCTCACGCAGGACCAGAAGGCCGTCCTTGAGGAGGTGTCGGGAGTCATGGCCCTCCTCGAGGGGCACGCGGACGTCATGATGGACGCCGTCGGGCGCCGGACGGTCCCCACGGTGCGTCGCATCCGCGCCCAGTTCGAGGCGCGACGCGACGGGCAGGGCAGCAGCACGCTCGACACGGTGCTGCGCCGCTTCCTCGGGATGGACGCCAAGCTCGCGCAGTACCGCGACGGTGCGGCGTTCGTCCGTGCCGTGGAAAGGCAGGTCGGGCGCGACGGCCTCAACGCCGTCTGGACGAGCCCGGAGTCCCTGCCCTCGGCCCGCGAGATCGCGGAGCCCGGCGCCTGGGTGCGCCGGGTCCACGGCTGACGGGGCGCAAGGTGGTCGGACCTCGTCCAGCGGACGCCGCAGCCCGCCGCGCGGTGCGTGCCGCGCTGCGCGACCTCGCGCCCGGCTCGCTCGTGCTCGTGGCCTGCTCGGGCGGTGCGGACTCGCTCGCGCTCGCGGCCGCGACGGCGTTCGTGGCGTCGCGCGACGCTCTGCGCGCCGGTGCCGTCGTCGTGGACCACGGCCTCCAGGAGGGGAGCGCCGACGTCGCGGCGCGCGCGGGAGAGCAGTGCCGGGCGCTGGGCCTCGACCCGGTCGAGGTGCGCCGTGTGCGGGTCGGGAGCCGTGGTGGGCTCGAGGCGGCGGCGCGGCACGCCCGCTACGCCCTGCTCGACGGCGTCGCTCACCGCGCGGGGGCGGCCGCGGTCCTGCTGGGGCACACGCTCGACGACCAGGCCGAGACCGTGCTGCTGGGTCTCGCGCGGGGGTCGGGGGCGCGCTCGCTCGCGGGCATGGCGGCCGGCCGGGGGATCTACCGGCGCCCCTTGCTGGGCCTGCGCCGCGCCGACACCGAGGCCGTGTGCTCCGCCAACGGGCTGACGTGGTGGACGGACCCCACGAACGGCGGCGCGGCCGGCGCGGCCGGCGCGCCGACGCAGGCCGGAGCGGCCGACCTGCCGCTGCGCTCGCAGGTGCGCACCCGGGTGCTGCCGGTGCTCGAGGACGTGCTCGGCCCAGGGGTCGCGGTCTCGCTGGCACGGACGGCCGACCAGCTCCGCGAGGACGCCGACCTGCTCGACGACCTCGCGGCCAGGCTGCTCGACCGGGCGCGGGTCACGGTTCCCGGCGACCGGGTCACCGCTCCCGACGAACCTCGCGAACCGGCCGGAGCGGACGCCACCGACGCGGCCTCACCGGGCGGCAGGCCCGCCGCGACGCGCGGCGAACCGCCCGTGACCGGACCGGACGTCGCTGTGGTGCTCGACACCCAGGTGCTGGCAGCCGCCCCTGCCGCGCTGCGCCGTCGGGCACTGCGTGCAGCAGCCCTGGAGGCCGGGAGTCCCGCCGGTTCGCTCTTCGCGAGCCACGTCGCGACGCTCGATGCCCTGGTCACCGCGTGGCGGGGGCAGGGGCCCGCCCACCTCCCGGGCGACCTTCGCGCCGCACGCACCCGTGGGAGACTCTTCCTGGGGCCGGAACGGCTGCCCCCCTCGCTCGCGCGAACCCCATCAGAAGAACCAGCACAGGAGTGAAACCCGTGGACTCATCCGACGTCGGCAACGACCTCGAGAACATCCTCCTCACCGAGGAGCAGCTCCGCGGGAGGCTGGACGAGCTCGCCGAGCAGATCGACCGCGACTACGCGGGCAAGGACCTGCTCCTCGTGGGCGTCCTCAAGGGAGCGGTCATGGTCATGGCCGACCTCGCCCGCCGCCTGCACCACGATGTCGAGATGGACTGGATGGCCGTCTCGTCCTACGGCTCGGGCACCAAGTCCTCGGGTGTCGTGCGCATCCTCAAGGACCTCGACGCGGACCTCACGGGGCGCCACGTGCTCATCGTCGAGGACATCATCGACTCGGGCCTGACGCTCTCGTGGCTGCTGTCGAACCTGCGCAGCCGCGGCCCTGCCTCGGTCGAGGTGGCCGCGATGCTCCGCAAGCCCGACGCCGCGAAGACCGAGGTCGACGTGCGCTACATCGGCTTCGACATCCCCAACGAGTTCGTCGTGGGTTACGGCCTGGACTACGCGGAGAAGTACCGCAACCTGCCGTTCGTGGGCACGCTCGCCCCGCACGTCTACTCGTCCTGACGCCTCACCCCAGCCCCGACCGGTGACGGCGGCGGGGGCGACGACCTCGGTCCCGCCCCCGCCGCCGGGCACGGCGGGGCGAGCCGCGGCTCAGGCCGCGACCCGCGCGGGACGCCGCTCCTCGAAGCCACGCCCTGGGCGAACAGACCAGCCAACTGCCAGGTTGTGCGTGTAACTTCACTGGCGGAACCATTGCGCGAGTGGAGGGATGCGGGGGCTCGTCCCCGTCGCCGATGAACATCAAGAAGATTCTCAGCGGGCCGATCGTCTGGATCGTGGTGGGTCTGGCGATCCTCGGGATCGCCTTCATGGCCCTGTCCGGACCCAGCGTCCACCGTGTCGACACCTCGACCGGGCTCGAGCTCCTCAAGGACGGGAAGGTCGAGCAGGCCCTCCTGGTCGACGGGGACCAGCGCGTCCAGCTCACCCTGACCGAGAACTACGAGGTCGACGGCAAGTCCCAGGGCAAGAGCGTGGAGTTCTTCTACGTCGCACCCCAGGGCGAGGCCGTGGTGAACGCCGTGACCGAGGCGAACCCTCCCAAGGGCTACAACTCGGAGATCGCGCGTCCCTCGTTCCTCGCGTCGGCCCTCTCCCTCATCCTGCCGTTCCTCATCATCGGGCTCGTGTTCTGGTTCCTGCTGTCCCGCATGCAGGGCGGCGGGTCCAAGGTCATGGGCTTCGGCAAGTCCAAGGCCAAGCTCGCCTCGAAGGACACGCCGCAGGTCACGTTCGCCGACGTCGCCGGCGCGGACGAGGCCGTCGAGGAGCTGTACGAGATCAAGGAGTTCCTCGCCGAGCCGGACAAGTTCCAGGCCGTGGGCGCCAAGATCCCCAAGGGCGTGCTCCTCTACGGGCCTCCCGGGACCGGCAAGACACTCCTCGCGCGCGCCGTCGCCGGCGAGGCGGGCGTGCCGTTCTACACGATCTCTGGCTCGGACTTCGTCGAGATGTTCGTGGGCGTCGGCGCGAGCCGTGTCCGTGACCTGTTCCAGCAGGCCAAGGAGAACTCGCCGGCCATCATCTTCGTCGACGAGATCGACGCCGTCGGCCGCCACCGCGGTGCGGGCATGGGCGGCGGGCACGACGAGCGCGAGCAGACGCTGAACCAGCTCCTCGTCGAGATGGACGGGTTCGACGTCAAGACCAACGTCATCCTCATCGCGGCGACCAACCGCCCCGACATCCTCGACCCCGCGCTCCTGCGTCCGGGCCGGTTCGACCGCCAGATCGCGGTCGAGGCGCCTGACCTCAAGGGCCGCGAGGCGATCCTGGCCGTGCACGCCCAGGGCAAGCCGATCGTCCCCGAGATCGACCTGGCCGCCGTCGCGCGCCGCACCCCCGGCTTCACCGGTGCGGACCTCGCGAACGTGCTCAACGAGGCCGCGCTGCTCACCGCACGCTCGGGCGCCCAGCTCATCGACGACCGTGCGCTCGACGAGGCCATCGACCGCGTGATCGCCGGCCCGCAGAAGCGGACCCGCGTGATGAACGTCAAGGAGCAGAAGATCACGGCGTACCACGAGGGCGGTCACGCCCTGGTCGCCGCTGCGATGCGCTACACGGACCCCGTCACCAAGGTGACGATCCTGCCGCGTGGTCGTGCGCTCGGATACACCATGGTCATGCCGCATGGAGGACAAGTACTCCACGACGCGCAACGAGCTGCTCGACCAGCTCGCCTACGCCATGGGCGGTCGCGTGGCCGAGGAGCTCGTGTTCCACGACCCCACGACGGGTGCCTCGAACGACATCGAGAAGGCGACCGCGATCGCCAAGAAGATGGTCACCGAGTACGGCATGAGCGAGCGGGTCGGCGCGATCAAGCTCGGCACGGGCGCAGGTGAGCCGTTCATGGGCCGCGACATGGGCCACACGCGCGACTACTCCGAGTCCGTCGCGGGCACGGTCGACCACGAGGTCCGCCGCCTGGTCGAGTCCGCCCACGACGAGGCCTGGGAGGTGCTCGTCCAGTACCGCGACGTGCTCGACCACCTGGTCCTCGAGCTCCTCGAGAAGGAGACGCTGAACCAGGCCGAGCTCGCCGAGATCTTCGCTCCCGTCGTCAAGCGCGACGCGCGTGAGGTCTGGCTCTCCAGCGAGCAGCGCTCGGTCTCCCAGCGGCCCCCGGTCATGACCGAGGCCGAGAAGGCCACCTTGCCCAAGAACCCGCAGGCACAGCCGGTCGTGGTCCCGCAGGACGAGGCCGCCGCGGCGGCCGACGAGCTCGCCGCCCGAGCGCATCGGCGAGCTCGCCCGCGGACCGCGTGGTCGACGACGGGCAGGTCTGACGTGTCCCAGGTGCCCGACGCCAGGGGCTGCGCGCCCCGGCGGACGTCCCGCGAGTACGACGAGGAGCGGGCCCGAGCCGCAGTGCGTGAGCTCCTGCTCGCCGTCGGCGAGGACCCGGACCGCGAGGGTCTGCAGGAGACCCCGGCCCGCGTCGCCCGGGCGTACCGGGAGATCTTCGCGGGTCTGCGCCAGGAGCCCGCGGACGTCCTGACCACCATCTTCGACCTCGGGCACGAGGAGATGGTGCTGGTCAAGGACATCGAGGTCTACTCGACCTGCGAGCACCACCTGGTGCCGTTCCACGGCGTCGCGCACGTCGGGTACATCCCCAACGCGGACGGTCGGATCACGGGTCTGAGCAAGCTGGCCCGCCTGGTCGAGGTCTTCGCGCGCCGGCCGCAGGTCCAGGAGCGGCTGACGTCGCAGATCGCCGACGCGCTCGTCGAGAACCTCGCAGCCGCGCGGCGTGATCGTCGTCGTCGAGTGCGAGCACCTGTGCATGTCCATGCGGGGCGTGCGCAAGCCTGGCTCGCGGACCGTCACCTCCGCGGTGCGCGGCCAGATGCGCGACGGCGCGACCCGCGCCGAGGCCATGAGCCTGATCCTCGGGACGGTAGGCAGGACGCGGTGCGGTACACGCAGCACGGCACGGCCCTCGCTCTCCTGCCCGAGCTGGGGGAGCCCGACCGGACGCTCGTCATGGGCGTCGTCAACGTCACGCCCGACTCCTTCTCGGACGGTGGCGAGTGGTTCGAGCCGCGCGCGGCGTCGCGCACGGGCTGGAGCTGCTCGCGGAGGGGGCGGACGTCCTGGACGTCGGGGGCGAGTCCACGCGGCCCGGTGCGGGGCGCGTCCCGGTGGAGGACGAGCTGGCGCGGGTCCTGCCCGTGATCTCCGCGCTCTCCGCCCAGGGGGCGGTCGTCAGCGTCGACACGACGCGGGCGCTCGTCGCCGAGCAGGCCGTCGCGGCCGGGGCACGCATCATCAACGACGTCTCGGGCGGCCTCGCCGACCCGGACATGGCCGGTGTGGTCGCGCGGACCGGGGCCGTGTTCGTGGTCATGCACTGGCGCGGGCACGCGGACGTCATGGACGACCTCGAGCAGTACGACGACGTCGTGACGGACGTCCGTGACGAGCTCGCCGCTCGTGTCGAGGCGCTGCGGTCGGCGGGTGTGCGGGACGAGCAGATCGTCCTGGACCCGGGCCTGGGCTTCTCCAAGGCGGGCTCCACGAACTGGCCGCTCCTGACGCACCTGGACGTCCTGCGGGAGCTGGGCTTCCCGGTCCTCGTCGGCGCCTCGCGCAAACGGTTCCTGGGGCACCTGCTCGCGGGCCCGGACGGCGAGCCCGTACCCCCGCTCGCCCGGGACGGGGCGACGGCGGCCATCACGGCCCTCGCCGCCGCGGCGGGCGCCTGGTGCGTGCGCGTGCACGCGGTCCGGTCCTCGGCGGACGCGGTGCGGGTCGCCGCGGCGTGGACTCGGGCAGGGGCGACGGGGGAGGATGCCTCCGGAGGAACGCTCGCCGAGGCGGCCTCCGGCACACCGGCGGGAAGAACCGCTGGGCCCGAGGACCCGCCCGACCAGGCGGACCGACGGGCGCACGGCAGCGGAACGAACGACAGCGACGACAGGAGTACGACGTGAGCACAGCGTTCCAGGGAGCGGTGCACGGGACCGACGGTCGCCCTCTCGACCAGATCCGGCTCACGGGGCTCAGCGCCACGGGTCACCACGGTGTCTTCGAGCACGAGCGGATCGACGGTCAGCTGTTCCGCGCCGACGTCGTCCTGCACCTGGACACGCGACGTGCAGCGTCCGGGGACCACCTCGAGGACACCGTGAGCTATGCGGTCGTCGCGGAGGACGTCGTCGCGGTCCTGGCCGGTTCGCCCGCGGACCTCATCGAGACCGTCGCCGAGCGCGTCGCGGCGGTCGCGCTGCGTCACGCGTCGATCGAGGCGGTCGACGTCGCGATCCACAAGCCGCAGGCGCCCATCACGGTGCCGTTCGACGACGTCGAGGTCGTGATCCGCCGCGACCGCGTCAAGGTGCCCGTGGTCGCGGCCGAACCCGCTCGGGTGGTCCCCCTCCCGGTCGGTTCGATCACCCCCGCGGTGCTCGGCAACGTCTCGGTCGTCGAGCCCGGCCCCACCGCCGGGACGCCGCTCGAGGCGCCCGTCGCGATGCCCCCGTCGATCCCGCCCGCGGTGCCCGTGGCTGCCCCCGACCGTTCGACGGACCAGGGCTTCCTCGCGGTCCCCGACGCCCTCGGCGCTCCCGCGGGCGAGTCCGTGACGAGCAGCATCTCCGACGCGGAGTTCGTCGAGGCGCTCGACTCGTTCTACAGCGCACCCGAGGACGCGCTGAGCGCGCCGGCTCCCGCCGAGGAGGTCGCGGCCCAGCCTGCGGTCGCCACCGAGGCCTCGGCCCCGGAGACCGCTCCCGTCGCGCCCGACGACGTAGCACCGGCCTCGTACGAGGCGGAGCCTCCGGCCGCGGTCGCGACACCGGATCACGTCCCCGAGGTCGTCGAGGACGTCGTGCCCGGGCCGGTCGCTGTGGACGAGCCGACAAGCGAGGTCGTGCCTGTCGAGGCACCCGACGTCGAGCCGACCGCGGCGCACAGCACCGCAGCGCCCGAGGCTGCTCCGGCGGCGCCGGGCGTACCTGCCGAGCCGCTCGTACCGATCGTGGCCGACGAGCCGGAGGCCGTCGCGGGGCCGGACCTTGCGGGGCCGGTCGAGGCCACCTCGCACCCGGTCCCGGAGGCACCCTCGGCTCCCGCCGAGCGTGCTGAACCGACTGTTCCGGCAGTGCCGGTCGAGCCTGCCCAGGAGGTGGCCGTCCCGGTCGAGCCCCTGACGCCGGAGCCCCTGCCGCTGGTCCCGGTCGAGCCCGCCGGCGCACCGGTGCAGCCCGTCGAGACGGTGCCCGCCGCGCACGTCGAGCAGCCGGTGATCGAGGAGCCGGCGGAGCCCGTCTCCTCGGGCGAGACCGTCGAGGTCGCGCACGCCACGCCGCTCGCGGTCACGGCCGAGCCGTCGTCCGAGCCTGCTCTCGTCGCTGCGTCCACCCCGGCTACCGAGCCGCCGGCGCAGGCGGCACCCGAGCAGGAGCCGGTCCCGGCGCCCGTACCAGAGACCGATCGCCTCGACGAGGCGCCGTCGGGATTCGTCCCGGTCGTCCTCGCTCTGGGTGCGAACCTGGGCGACGCCCAGCAGACGCTTCGCGACGCCGTCACCGACCTCGACCGGATCTCCGGCCTGGAGATCACCGAGGTCTCGCCGCTCGCGCGGACGGCGGCCGTCGGCGGCCCGGACCAGCCCGACTACCTCAACGCGATCCTGCTCGCGCGCACCACGCTGTCCCCGCGGGCCCTGCTCAGGGCCTGCCAGGGAGTGGAGAACGCTCACGGGCGGGTGCGAGCGGAGCGCAACGGCCCGCGGACCCTGGACGTCGACCTGATCGTCTACGGCACCGTCGCGGAGATCACCGAGGACCTCGAGCTGCCGCATCCCCGCGCTCACGAGCGGGCGTTCGTCCTGGAGCCTTGGGCGCAGGTCGCCCCGGAGGCCTTCCTGCCTGGGCTCGGTGGCGGCCCGGTCGCTACCCTCGCCGCGACGGCTCCGGACCGTGGCGGCATCCGCTGGCTCGCGCTGGACTGGCTGACGGACGCAGAGCCCGAGCCCGCCCCGGCGGCGACACCGCCGCCGGTCGCCGTCGACGAGCCGACTGCCGCCCCGGCGCAGCCCGCCCCGGTCGAGCCTGCTCCTGCGCCTTCCGCTCCGGCGCAGGCTGCAGCCGCCGAGGCCCCGGCGGAGGCCGAGGTCCCTCGGGCCTCGCTGGAACAGCCGGCCTCCGTCGCACCACCGGCACCGGCACCCGCACCAGCACCCGCACCGGTCGTCCAGGAGCAGCCGGCAGCCCCAGCAGCTGAGCCGGGGCCCTTCGTCCCGGCCTTCCACCCGGTACACCCGCAGGACGGCCAGGAACCACCGCACCCGCAGGTCCCTCCGCTGTGGGCGGACGTGTCGGCCCAGGAGCCCCCGACCACCCCTGATCCGGACTCTTCGGCGCAGGGTGCCCCGGGGCACGCCGGCGCTGCACCGGCGGTCTCCTCGGACGCCCCGGTCACGCCGAGCTGGTCCGCGCTGACGGCTCCGGCACAGCAGGCCGGGCCGTCCGAGGACCCGTTCCCGGCGCAGAGGGCGTTCGCCCCCGAGCCCGTCGGTCGCCCGGCCCCAGCCCCGGCCCCTGAGCCCGCGGCACCTGCGTTCAGCCCGGTCCACGAGACGCCCACCAGCGCCTTCCAGCCCGTGCACCCGGCGCAGCCGGTCGTCCCGGCCCAACCGGTCACGCAGGAACCGATCACGGGTGTGCCCATGTCCTTCCCGGCTGACCTGCGCGGTCCGTCGAGCTGATGCAGCGCACCAAGGTCACGACCCTCCTGCTCGTCACGGGCGCCACCACGCTCCTCGGGTGGCTCGTCGTCGTCGGGCTCGAGCGCCGTGCGACGTATCTGCCCGCAGTGCCGTGGGTCGTGGACGTGGCCCTGGTCGGCCTGGCCGCGGCCGTGCTCTGGGCCGGGTGGGCGGTCCGTTCCTACCTCAAGGGCCGTCGCCCGTCGCTCGACCCGTTGCGGGCTGCGCGCACGCTGGTGCTGGCCAAGGCGGCCGCCCTCACGGGCTCGCTCCTCGCCGGGTGGTACCTGGCGCAGGTCGTCGCGGTGCTCGGCGACCTCGCGATCGAGGCGCGCCACGACCGGGCGATCGCTGCGGGGATCGCGGCAGCGTGCGCGCTCGTGCTCGCCGTCGTCGGGCTCGTGGTGGAGAAGTTCTGCCAGCTCCCGCCCGAGGACACCGAACCGGGCCCGGGTGGTCGGTCGCGGGCCCCCGGCGAGCACGAGCCGGAGGCCGACGCCGCGGGCTGACGCGTCAGCACGCCGGACGACGCGGTGGGTGCGCCCCGGATGGGAGGATGAGGCCATGACCGACCACGCCTCCGATCATCCCGTCGACCGGGTTCCGGCGACGGCACCCAGCGGACCCTTCGACCCGCCGGGGGTGACCTGGCAAGGCGTCTCGAGCCGGCTCGTCACCGCGCGGCTCGTCACCGTGGCGATCTCGCTCCTCGTGCCGTTCGTCCTGGGGGCCGTCTTCGCGCTGGTCTTCAGCGTCGTGTGGCTGTGGATCATCCCGGCCGTCGCTCTCGTGATCGGCATCTGGTGCGCCCTGGTCGTGCCTCGGCAGGTCCGTGCGATCGGCTATGCGGAGCGCGACGAGGACCTTCTGATCCGCAAGGGCGTGATGTTCCGCTCGCTCGTGGTGGTGCCCTACGGGCGCATGCAGTACGTCGACGTGCAGGCCGGCCCGCTGGCCCGCAAGCTCCGCATCGCGCAGGTCCAGCTGCACACCGCGTCGCCCGCGACCGACGCGTCGATCGAGGGGCTCGAGCCCGCCGAGGCCGAGCGCCTGCGCGACCGTCTCGCGTCCCGCGGAGAGGCACGGTTGGCCGGGCTATGACCGAGCGCAGCACTCCGCCCGAGTCTCCGCCGACCGACCTGACCTGGCACCGCGTCCACCCCGTGACCCCGGTGGTCCGTGGGTGGTCCGTGATCGCGGTCCTGCTCGTCATCGTCGGCAACCGCACCCTCGAGGGGCTCCCCGAGGGGCAGAACATGCTGGCCGGCGACGGCTGGTGGCAGGTCCTGGGCGCGATCCTCGTGATCGGCCTGATCGGCCTGGGCTACTCGGCCCTGGCGTGGCGCATGACGACCTACGCGATCGACGACGAGTCGGTCCGCCTGCACACGGGCGTCCTGTTCCGGCAGCAGCGCAAGGCGCGCCTCGACCGCCTCCAGGCCGTCGACATCGTCCAGCCGCTCGTCGCGCGGCTGTTCGGGCTCGCCGAGCTCAAGCTCGAGGTCGCGGGGGGCTCGGACTCGGGCATCAAGCTCGGCTTCCTCAAGCTCGACGAGGCGAACCACCTGCGGGCCGAGCTGCTCGCCCGGGCGGCGGGCCTGCGTCTCGGCACGACGCCCTCGCGGCCCGCGGCCGTCCCGGGGGCCCCGGCAGCAGATGCTGCCGGCAGCCCTGCTCTCGGCGACGCTTCCCGCGGGGACGCCGTCCCCGGGCCGCCCGCCGCGGCCGGCGCCGGTACGCCCGGTGTGGGCGACGTCGTCGGGCACGTGCTCCTCGATGCCCCCGAGGCGCCCGAGCAGCCCGTCATGGAGGTTCCGCCGGGCCGTCTGATCTGGTCGCTGATCCGCACCGTCGCCATGATCGTCCTGGTCCTGGCCGTGCTCGGCCTGATCGGCGTCGCCGTCGGGACGCGTGAGATCGGGACGCTGTTCACGGCGCTCCCGCTGGTCCTGGGCGTCGGCGGCTACCTGTTCGGCCGGTTCACGCGAGAGTTCAACTTCCGCAGCGCGATCTCCCCCGACGGCATCCGGCTGCGCCACGGTCTGCTCGAGACCCGTTCGCAGACCATCCCGCCCGGACGCGTGCAGGCGATCCGCCTCACGCAGGGGCTCCTGTGGCGCAGCGCCGACTGGTGGCGAGTCGAGGTCAACGTGGCGGGCTACGGCCAGAGCTCGGACGGCACGACGAACAACAGCGTCCTGCTGCCCGTCGGCACGCGCGACGAGGCGCTGGGCGCGGTGTGGCTCGTCCTGCCGGACCTCGGCACGGCCGACCCGCGCGCGCTGCTCGACGAGGCCCTGTCCGGGATCGACGCAGGGGCCCACTTCACGACGGCGCCGCGGCGCGCCCGGATCCTCGACCCGCTCTCGTGGCGCCGCAACGGTTTCGCGGTCACGGGTCGAGCACTGGTCCTGCGGCGCGGACGCCTGGTGCGCCGGGTGGAGATCGTGCCGCACGAGCGCACGCAGTCGCTGGGGCTGCAGCAGGGGCCGTGGCAGCGGCGCCTGCGGGTCGCGACGTTCGCCGTGCACTCGGTGCCCGGGCCCGTCACGCCGTCGGTGCCGCACCTCGACGAGCACGTCGCGGGAGCCCTCATGGACGAGCAGGCGAGGCGCGCCCGCGAGGCGCGCGCGCACCAGGGGCCGGAGCTGTGGATGCGGCGCGACGAGGTCGCGGCGGCCGTCGAACGGATCGAGAGCGGTGAAGGAACAGGTGACTGAAGGATGACCGACCACAGCATGCCGGAACGTCGGCGCCCCGGGCGGCTGGGCGTGGGGATCGTCGGAGCGGGCCGCGTCGGAGCCGTGCTCGGCAGCGCGCTGCGTGCGACGGGCCACGCGGTGGTCGGGGCGAGCGGCATCTCCGAGGCGTCGCGCGAGCGCATCGAGATGCTGCTGCCCGGGGTCCCCGTGCTCGAGGTCGAGGAGGTCGTCCGGCGGTCGGAGCTCGTCCTGCTCGCGGTGCCCGACGACGCGCTCCCGGGCCTGGTCGCGGGCCTCGCCGAGGTCGGGGCATGGCAGGGCGGGCAGATCGTCGTGCACACGTCCGGCCGGTACGGGGCCGGGGTGCTGGACCCGGCCCGCGCGCTGGGCGCGATCCCGCTCGCCATCCATCCCGCCATGACGTTCTCCGGCACCTCGCTCGACCTGTCGCGCCTCGAGGGCACCACGTTCGCGGTCACGGGACCGGCTCCGGTCCAGCCCATCGGGCAGGCGCTCGTGGTCGAGCTCGGCGGCGAGCCCGTCGTGGTCGAGGAGGAGGCCCGCGGGCTCTACCACGCAGCCCTCGCGCACGGCGCGAACCACCTGGTGGTCCTCGTCGCCCAGGCCGCGCAAGCCCTCGAGGCAGCTGGCGTCGAGCAGCCGGGGCGCGTGCTGGCCCCGTTGCTCTCGGCAGCCCTCGACGGCGCGACGCGGTCCGCCGACGCGGGCGGGGGTGCAGGTCCGGGGGCCATCTCGGCCCTGACAGGCCCCGTGTCCCGCGGGGACGTGGGCACGGTCGCCGAGCACCTCGAGGTGCTGCGCGCGCTGGCCGTGACCTCGGCCCAGGAGTCGGCTCCGCACGTCGCCGCGACCGACGTGCCCGCGTCCTACCGCGAGCTCAGCCGCGGAGCCACGAGCCGAGCCCTGGCCGCGGGGCGCATCGACGCCCGCCAGGCCCAGGAGCTGCTCGACGTCCTCGAGGAAGGTCAGTGATGTCTGTCCCCCCGTCCACCTCCGGTGCGCAGCCGCTCGTCGTGCAGACGCGCGCCGCGCTGCGCGCAGCCCTGGAGACCCCTGCGGTGACGTCCGCGGACGCGCCCGACGGAGGCGCGTCGTCGGGCACCGTGAGCTCCCCGCCGGCCGCCGCGCGCGCCGTCGTCATGACCATGGGCGCTCTCCACGACGGGCACCTGCAGCTCGTGCGGGCGGCGCGCGAGCGCGTCGGTCCCTCGGGGCAGGTCGTCGTCACGGTCTTCGTGAACCCCTTGCAGTTCGGGCCCGACGAGGACCTGGACCGCTACCCTCGCGACCTGGACGCCGACGTGTCGCTCCTCGCAGGGCTCCCCGAGCCCGCACCCGGCCGCCCGGCCGTGGACCTCGTGTTCGCGCCCTCGGTCGAGGAGATGTACCCCGGCGGCGTCCCGATCGTGCGCGTCACGTCCGGCCGCATCGGCACCGTCCTGGAGGGGGCCTTCCGTCCCGGCCACTTCGACGGCGTGCTGACCGTGGTGCTCAAGCTCCTGCACCTGACCCGGCCCGACGTCGCGTTCTTCGGCGAGAAGGACGCGCAGCAGCTCCTCGCGATCCGCCGCATGGTCGCCGACCTGAACGTCGACGTCGAGGTCGTCGGGGTGCCGATCGTGCGCGACGACGACGGGCTCGCCCTGTCCTCGCGCAACGCGTACCTGTCGGCCCAGGAGCGGGCCGACGCGCTGACCCTGAGCCGCGCGCTGCGTGCCGGAGCCGCGGCCGCCGCGGCCGGCCAGGGCGGGGCGGGGGCCATCGAGGTGGCCTCGGGAATGCTCAACCAGCACCCCGGCGTTGTGGTCGATTACCTCGCACTGGTCGACCCGACTACCGTGGACGACCTGGAACCGGAGTACGCGGGACCCGCGCTGCTGCTCGTGGCGGCGCGCGTGGGCTCCACCCGACTGATCGACAACCTGGCCGTGGACGTGGCGCCCCCCGTCACCAGCACGGCCCGCCCAGGAGGCACGCAGTGACGAAGACGGGACCGCAGGACGGCACGCGCCGCCCCGCTTCCTTGCAGCGACCCATGATGATCGGGAAGATCCACCGCGCCACCGTGACGCAGGCGGACCTCCACTACGTCGGGTCCGTGACCGTGGACGTGGACCTCCTCGAGGCCGCGGACATCATCTCCGGCCAGCAGGTCGACATCGTCGACGTCACCAACGGCTCACGCCTGACGACCTACGCGATCCCCGGCGAGCGCGGCTCGGGCAAGGTCTGCATCAACGGTGCCGCCGCGCACCTGGTGCACCCGGGGGACACCGTCATCCTCATCGCCTACGGCATGATCGCCGACCACGAGGCGCGGCACTTCCTGCCGAACGTCGTGTTCGTCGACGGCGACAACCGCATCGTCGAGGTCAGCGACGAGCCCGGCCTCGTGCCCGAGGGCTTCGACCTCGAGCCGAGCGGGCTGCCCATCGCCCCCTTCCAGTCCGCCTCGGTCGAGTGACGCTGGCCTCGCAGGTGCCCGTCGGCGAGGCTGCGCAGGGCTACCTGCCGGGCGTGGACGGCCGGGTTCCCCGCCGTCTCGCCCGCCGCCTGGCGGCCCCCGCCCCGGGGTGGACGACGACGGCCGACGCGATCGTCGTCGGCTCCGGCATCGCGGGGCTGACCGCTGCGCTCGAGCTGCGTACGCACGTCCCGCGCGTCCTGCTCGTGACCAAGGGCGAGCTCTCGTCCGGCTCGACCGTCTGGGCACAGGGCGGCATCGCCGCGGCGCTCGACCCGTCCGACTCCCCGGCCGCGCACCTCGAGGACACGCTCGCCGCGGGTGGGGGGCTGTGCGACCCGGCCGCGGTCGAGGTCCTCGTGACCGAGGGGCCGGAGCGCGTGCGCGAGCTCGTGGGACGCGGCGCGAACTTCGACCTCGCGCCGGGCGGGGACATCGCGCTCACACGCGAGGGCGGACACCACGCGGACCGCATCGCGCACGCGGGCGGCGACGCCACGGGAGCGGAGATCTCGCGGGCGCTCGTCGCCCAGCTCGAGGCGGTGCTCGCCGACCCCGGTATCGAGGTCATCGAGAACGCGCTCGTGCTCGACGTCCTGACCACCTCGCCCGATGCGCCGGGCGGCGAGCGGGCGTGTGGCGTCACGCTGCACGTGCGTGGCGAGGGCTCGCGCGACGGCGTGGGTGCCGCCCTCGGCCGGGCGGTGGTGCTCGCGACGGGCGGGATCGGCCAGGTCTTCCGCTCCTCGACGAACCCGCCCCAGGCCACGGGCGACGGCATGGCCGCCGCGCTGCGGGCCGGTGCGGCGCTCGGCGACGTCGAGTTCGTCCAGTTCCACCCGACCGTGCTGTGGCTCGGGCTCGGCGCGAAGGGCCAGCTCCCACTGATCTCGGAGGCCCTGCGCGGCGAGGGCGCGATCCTCCTCGACACCGACGGCCACCGGTTCATGCCCGCCGTCCACCCCATGGCGGAGCTCGCGCCGCGCGACGTCGTGGCGCACGCGATCGTGCGCCAGATGGCGGCCACGGGCTCGGACCACGTCCTGCTCGACGCCCGTCACCTCGGCGCCGAGTTCCTGCGCAAGCGGTTCCCGACGATCACCGAGCGCCTGCTCGAGCAGGGGATCGACCTGACCGAGGAACCCGTCCCGGTCGCGCCTGCCCAGCACTACCACTCGGGCGGGATCGTCACGGACCTGCACGGACGCTCGACGCTCGACGGCCTCTACGCCGTGGGCGAGGTCGCGTGCACCGGGGTGCACGGCGCGAACCGGCTCGCGTCGAACTCGCTCCTGGAGGGCCTGGTCTTCGCCTACCGTGCCGCGCAGGAGATCACCGCGCGCGTCGCGGCGGGCGAGCTGCCGCTCGGCGAGCCCGTCGAGCGGGCGGGCGAGGCCGCGCTGGTGCCCGCAGCGGCCCGCTCGCGGGTCCAGTCGATCTCGTCTGCCGGACCCGGTGTGATCCGGGACGGCGAGGGACTGCGCACCGCGGCGGACAGGCTCGCGGCGGTCCGCACGGACGCCCACCGGGCGACCGACGTGGTCGCCGTGCCGCAGACCGCCGAGTGGGAGACGACCAACGTCCACCAGGTCGCGACCGTGCTGACCGAGGCGGCCCTGCTGCGCGAAGAGAGCCGGGGCGGGCACTTCCGCACCGACTTCCCCGAGGTCGAGCCCGCGTGGGCCCGGCGGATCGAGGTCACGCTCGGCGCCGACGGCGAGCTCCGGGTCGTCTGAGGCGCGGAGCGGACGAGGTCGCGCGGCCGACCAGAGGTAGCGTGAGCGCGTGAACTCTCCCTCTCTCATCGAGCCCGGTCTCGACCCTCGGTGGGTCGCCGACATCGTCACGCGCGCCCTCGACGAGGACCTCGGCCCCACCCCCGGACGGGACGTGACCACCCAGGCGACCGTGCCGCCGTCGAGCACCGGGACCGCCCACCTCGTGGCGCGCGCCGACGGCGTCGTGGCCGGCCTCGTGGTCGTGGAAGAGGTCAACCGGCAGGTCGCCGAGCGCTTTGGGCTCGCACCCGTCACGGTCACCTTCACCGCGCAGGACGGTGACGCCGTGACCCGCGGTCGCGTCCTCGCGGCCCTCACGGGCCCGGTCCAGGTCCTCCTCACGGCCGAGCGCACGCTCCTCAACCTCGCGAGCCGTGCGAGCGGCGTCGCGACCGCGACCCGCGCGTGGGCCCGGGAGCTCGACGGCACGGGTGCCCAGGTGCTCGACACGCGCAAGACCACCCCGGGCCTGCGCGCCCTCGAGAAGTACGCGGTGCGGGCCGGCGGCGGCACGAACAAGCGCATGGGGCTCTACGACGTCGCGATGGTCAAGGACAACCACGTCGTCGCCGCGGGCTCGGTGGCAGGCGCGATCGAGGCCGTCCGCGCCATGTTCCCCGACGTCCTGATCCAGGTCGAGGCCGACACGACCGACCAGGCGATGGAGGCCCTCGACGCGGGCGCCGACTTCCTGCTCCTCGACAACATGCCCACGCCCGTGCTCGCGGACACCGTCCGCCGGGTGCGCGAGCGCGAGGGCGTCCCGGGCGGCCCCACGAAGATCGAGCTCGAAGCGACCGGCAACCTGACGCTCGACCGGGCACGCGAGGTCGCCGGGACCGGGGTCGACTACCTGTCGGTCGGGGCGCTCACGCACTCGGCGCCCATCCTCGACCTGGCGCTCGACCTGATCGGCTGAACCGCAAGCGGTCGGGGCCCGGCCACGGTCCCGCCGCACGGGCGCGCGCACGGCGGGGGAGCGCCGGAAGCCTCCCCGGTGCTCCCCGGTAGAATCGACGCGTGACCTCCCCCGATCCCGCTGCCGCTGCCGTGCCCGCCTCCGACGAGACGCCCGTCGTGCCCACCGCCCCGGTGCCCGTCGACGAGTCCGACGACCTCCCCGAGCAGCTGCGGGTCCGGCGCGAGAAGCGCGAGCGCCTGCTGGCGCAGGGCGAGGAGGCCTACCCGGTCGCGGTCCCGCGCACGCACACGATCGCCCAGGTCCGCGCGGCCTACGAGCACCTGGAGAGCGGCCAGGAGACCGACGACGTCGTGGGCGTCGCCGGCCGCGTCGTGTTCCTGCGCAACACGGGCAAGCTCTGCTTCGTCACGCTCCAGGACGGTGAGGGCAACCGTCTCCAGGTCATGCTGAGCCAGGCCGTGGTCGGCGAGGAGTCGCTCGCCGCGTTCAAGGCCGACGTGGACCTGGGGGACCACCTGTTCGCCCACGGGCGCGTCATCAGCTCGCGCCGCGGTGAGCTGAGCATCTTCGCGGACGAGTGGAAGATCGCCGCGAAGTCGCTGCGCCCGCTGCCCGTGCTGCACAAGGAGCTGCTCGGAGGAGAGCCGGGTCCGTCAGCGCTACGTCGACCTCATCGCCCGTCCTGCTGCGCGCGACATGGTCCGCCTGCGCGCGGGGGTGGTGCGATCGCTGCGTGAGAACTTCCACGAGCGCGGCTACCTCGAGGTCGAGACGCCCATGCTGCAGACCATTCACGGCGGTGCGGCGGCGCGCCCGTTCACGACGCACATGAATGCGTTCGACATGGAGCTCTATCTGCGCATCGCCCCTGAGCTCTTCCTCAAGCGTGCGGTCGTGGGTGGTGTCGAGCGCGTGTTCGAGATCAACCGCAACTTCCGCAACGAGGGAGCCGACTCGACGCACTCGCCGGAATTCGCGATGCTCGAGGCGTACGAGGCGTACGGCGACTACAACACCATGGCCGAGCTGACCCAGAACCTGGTGCAGCGCGCAGCCCTGGACACCTTGGGAACCACGGTGGTCGAGCTTCCGGGCGGTGAGGAATACGACCTCGGCGGTGAATGGGCCCAGCTCAAGATGTACGACTCGCTGTCCGAGGCCCTGGGTGAGGAGATCACCCCGGAAACGCCGGTGGAACACCTGTCCAAGATCGCGGACCGCCTCGAGATCTCCTACGACACCAAGCGCGCCGGTCACGGCAAGCTCGTCGAGGCGATCTGGGAGCACCTCGTGGGCGACCACCTGTATGCACCGACATTCGTCCGTGACTTCCCGGTCGAGACGTCTCCCTTGACCCGTGACCACCGCACCGTCAAGGGGCAGGTCGAGAAGTGGGACCTCTACGTCCGCGGTTTCGAGCTGGCCACCGCGTACTCGGAGCTGGTCGACCCGGTCATCCAGCGTCAGCGTTTCGAGGCGCAGGCGGTCCTGGCGGCCGCTGGTGACGACGAGGCCATGCGTCTCGACGAGGACTTCCTCACAGCGATGGAGTACGCGATGCCCCCGTCGGGCGGCATGGGCATGGGGCTGGACCGGCTGCTCATGGCGCTGACCGGCCACGGCATCCGCGAGACCATCCTCTTCCCGCTGGTCAAGCCGGCTCAGTAGCCCTCCGCCGGCTCCGGGGCAGCCGGGTACGTCGCAGACGACGCACCCGGCACCCCCCGGTCGGTCGTAGACTGGCGGGCATGACTGATTTCTGGCCGGCCGTCTATGCGCTGATCCCGTCGGTCGGGGTCGGTATCCTCTTCTTTTTCGCGATGCGTGCCATCATCCGTTCGGACCGCACGGAACGCCTTGCCATGGCAGAGCTCGACGCCCAGGCAGATGCGGCAGAACGTCAGGAACGGGCCGCGCAGGAATCGTCGACGACTTCTCGCTAGCCGGACACGCCGCTTTCGCTTTGACGTGTTTCCCTGAGAATGGCACACTTCGAGATACCAGCATCAATTCTCGAAGACGCGAGGTAGCACAGTGGCACAGAAGGTTCAGGTAATTCTCGTCGACGACGTCGACGGTGGGTCTGCCGACGAGTCCGTGACGTTCGCCCTCGACGGCGTCTCCTACGAGATCGACCTCAGCTCGGCGCACGCCGAGGAATTGCGTGAAGCATTCTCGAAGTGGGTCGGTCACGCTCGCAAGGTCACGCGTGGCGCTGCTCGTCCGGCTGCCAAGAAGGCACGTTCCTCTGCCTCTGGTCCGTCGCGTGCGACGGAGGTCCGTGAATGGGCCCGGAACAACGGCTACACGGTGAGCGAGCGCGGCCGTATCTCGGCCGACATCCAGCAGGCATTCGACGCGGCGAACTGAATTCGCCGACGTCTTCCCTCAGGGGCGTCCTGATCGGTTCTCCGCAGTGCGGAGGCCTGGTCAGGGCGCCCCTGACGCACGTCCGGGTGCTACTAGGCTCTGTGCATGACTTCTACCTCGTCGGCGCCCGTGGCTGCCGCGACCTCTCGGACCCTGTGGCTCGGTACGTACCCGGACGGGGCCGACGCGGGCAGCGGCGAGGGGATCTGGCGTCTCGAGGTCGACGCCGCGACGGGTGAGCTGGGCGAGCCCGCACTCGTCGCGGTCACGCCGTCTCCGTCCTTCCTCGCGCTGGACCCGGCCGGCACCCGGCTGTACGCGGTCGCGGAGACCGAGCCCGGTGCCGTGAGCGGGTTCGCCCTCGCGGCGGACGGTGGGCTCGACCCGTTGGGCAGCGCGCCCAGCGGCGGCTCCTCCCCGTGCCACGTCGTCGCGGTCGACGGCGCACTGTGGGTCACCAACTACGGTGACGGCACGTTCGCGGTGCTGCCGCTCGACGCCACGGGCGCCCCGACCGAGGCGCTGCGGCTCGGGCACCAGGGCGCCGGACCCGACGCCGACCGCCAGGAGGGGCCGCACGCCCACTTCGTCGGGTCGGTCGCGGGGGACCCGGTCGTGGTCGACCTGGGGACGGACGAGCTGCGCGCCTACCCCCGCGCGCTCGGCGACCTGCGCGCACTGGCGGAGCGTGACGCACCCGCGCGCGTCCTCGCCACGTTCCCCGGCGGTGCGGGCCCGCGCCACTTCGCTGTCCTGCCCGGCGCGACCGGTGTCGACGGCGCCCCCGCGGCCCTGTTCGTCGCGACCGAGCTCGACTCGCGCGTGTACGTCCTGGTCCCGGCTGTGGACGGCTCGTTCGAGGTCGCGGGCTCGGTCCCCGCCACCTCGGCCCCGCTGCCCGAGGGGGGGCGAAACTACCCGTCGCACGTCGCGCTGAGCGCGGACGGCTCGCGCCTGTTCGTCGCGCTCCGTGGGGCGGACGTGCTCTCGACGTTCGCCGTCTCGAGGGACGCCCTGGGGCCCGACGCCGCAGGGTCCGTCCTCGAGCACCTCGCCGACACCCCGCTCGGCGGGGCGTGGCCGCGGCACTTCGCGGTGCTGGCTCCCGCGGGCGAGGGCACACCCGAGGCCGACCTGGTGGTCGTGGCGAACCAGAACTCGTCCAACCTCACGGTCCTGCGGATCGGTCGTGCGGACGGTGCGGGCGTGCTCGTCGACGAGCTCGCCGTGCCCGTGCCCGCGTGCGTCGTGGAGGCCTGAGCGCCGTGAAGGAGTCCCCGCGCATCGCGATGCTCTCGGTCCACACCTCGCCGCTCGACCAGCCCGGGACGGGCGACGCGGGCGGGATGAACGTGTACATCACCGAGCTGTCGCGGGCGCTCGCCCGGCGCGGGGCGAAGGTCGAGATCTTCACGCGTGCGACGTCGTCGACCCAGCCTCCCGTGCTCGAGACAGAGGACGGCGTCCTGGTGCGTCACGTCGTCGCGGGCCCGTTCGAGGGGCTCGACAAGAACGACCTGCCGGGCCAGCTCTGCGCCTTCACGGCCGGGGTGCTGCGGGCGGAGGCGCGGCGGGACGCCGGCTGGTACGACGTGGTGCACACGCACTACTGGCTCTCGGGGCAGGCGGGCTGGCTCGCGGCGGACCGCTGGGACGTCCCCCTCGTGAACTCGATGCACACCATGGCTCGCGTGAAGAACGCCGCGCTCGCGCCGGGCGACGCCCCTGAGCCGCTCGGCCGGATCATCGGCGAGGAGCAGGTGGTCGCGGAGGCGGACGCGCTCGTGGCGAGCACGCCCGAGGAGTTCAAGGACCTCGTCGAGGAGTACGGGGCCGACCCGGCGAAGGTGCACGTCGTGCCGCCGGGGGTGGACCTGGACCTGTTCTCGCCGCCCGCTGCGGGGGAGACCAAGGAGGCGCTGCGCGCAGCCCTGGGACTCCCGACGACGGGCCGGCTCGTGCTCTTCGCGGGGCGCGTCCAGCCTCTCAAGGCACCGGACGTCCTGGTCCGTGCGCTGGGGGTCCTCGCGGACCACGACGAACCGCTGCCGACGCTCGTGGTCCTGGGCGGTGCGAGCGGTCGCCTGACGGCCGTGCGCGAGCTCGAGGCGCTGGCCTTCCAGATGGGGGTCGCCGACCACGTGATCGTGCGCCCACCTGTGCCGCGCGAGGAGCTCGTGCGCTACTACCGCGCGGCGGACGTCGTCGCGGTGCCCTCGCACAACGAGTCGTTCGGACTGGTCGCGGCCGAGGCGCAGGCGTCGGGCACACCGGTGGTCGCCGCGGCCGTGGGCGGGCTGCGGACGGTCGTCGAGGACGGCGTGTCGGGGATCCTGGTCCCCGACCACAACCCGTGGACGTGGTCGCGCACGCTGAGCGACCTGCTGGCCGACGACGCACGACGCGCCGAGCTCGCGACCGGCGCGCGGCGCGTGAGCGAGCGCTACGGCTGGGACGCGACCGCCGAGGCCATGCTGTCGGTGTACGCGCAGGCGGCCGAGGTGCGGGCCGCGCGCCCCCGCTGACGGGCGAGCCGGTCGGCGGCGTGGACGCCCCGGCTCCACCGTCGCCGGGCCGCCTCGTCGGGGGCGCACGGCTCGTGCCGGGCGCCCCCGACGACCGCTCGCTCAGTCCTGGCGTTCCAGCACGAACACCGGGATCTCGCGGTCGGTGCGCTCCTGGTAGTCGGCGTACGGCGGGTACGCCTCGACCGCGCGCTTCCACCACAGGGCCTTCTCCTCGCCCGTGACCTCGCGCGCCGTGTAGTCGTGGCGCTCGGGGCCGTCCTGGAGCTCGACGTGCGGGTCCGCTACGAGGTTGTAGTACCAGACGGGGTGCTGGGGCGCTCCGCCGAGCGAGGCGACGACGGCGTAGTCGCCGTCGTGCTCGACGCGCATGAGCGGGGTCTTGCGGATCTTCCCGCTCTTGGCGCCCAGGGTCCACAGGATCACGACGGGCATCCCGTTCATGGTCGTGCCCTTGGTCCCGCCCGAGCTCTCGTAGAGCTCGGTCTGCTTGCGTGCTCGGTCGTTGGGGCTCGGTGCGTACTCTCCGGTGATCGGCATACCGAGTGCAACGCGTGGCGCGCGTCACCATTCCCGGGCTGCGCCCCGAGCGGTTCCCGACGACGGGGGATTCCCGTTCCGTAGATGTTCGGTGACCATTTCCCGGGACAGCGCTGCCACGGCGGCCGCGGTACGGGATGATGGTCACCATGACCTACACCCTCGTGCTGCTCCGCCACGGCGAGAGCGAATGGAATGCCAAGAACCTGTTCACCGGCTGGGTGGACGTCGCGCTCTCGGAGAAGGGCGTCGAGGAGGCGAAGCGTGGTGGCACGCTGCTGACGGACGCGGGCGTGCTCCCGGACGTCGTGCACACGTCGCTGCTGCGTCGCGCGATCACCACGGCGAACCTGGCGCTGGACTCCGCGGACCGCCACTGGATCCCCGTGAAGCGCTCGTGGCGCCTCAACGAGCGCCACTACGGCGCTCTCCAGGGCAAGGACAAGAAGCAGACGCTCGCCGAGTTCGGCGAGGAGCAGTTCATGCTGTGGCGCCGCTCGTACGATGTGCCGCCGCCCGCGATCGAGCTGGGCTCGGAGTTCTCGCAGGACACGGACCCGCGCTACGCGGACGCTCCGGTCGTGCAGACCGAGTGCCTCAAGGACGTGCTCGAGCGCGCCCTGCCCTACTGGGAGGGTGAGGTCGTCCCCGACCTCAAGGCCGGCAAGACGGTCCTCGTCGCGGCGCACGGCAACTCGCTGCGCGCGATCATCAAGCACCTCGACGGCATCTCGGACGAGGACATCGCGGGCCTGAACGTGCCCACGGGCATCCCGCTCGTCTACGAGCTGGACGAGAACATGGTCCCCGTGGTCAAGGGCGGCAAGTACCTCGACCCGGCCGCTGCTGCGGACGCGATCGCGGCAGTCGCGAACCAGGGTCGCTGACCGACCCGTCGCTCGGACGCGAACGCCCGACGGCGCCGCTCCCCTCACGAGGGGAGCGGCGCCGTCGGGCGTCGCGCGTGGGGTGACGGGTGCCGCGCTGCTCGCACGGACCATGCCCGGCTGAGTCCTCGCTGCCGAACATGCGGTTGACGCACCACGAGCATGTGGTTGGCGTCGAGAATCACTAGATTCTCGACGCCAACCACATGCTCGGCAGCGGAAGGGGGCAGGGGGCGGGACTTGCTAGGCGCGCGCGGCCTGCCCGCGGTCGTCCGCGAAGTCGCCCGTGACGAGGAACGTCACGCGCTTGGCGATCGAGACGCCGTGGTCCCCGAACCGCTCGTAGTACCGGCCCACGAGCGTCACGTCGACCGTCTCCTGCGGGGTGCCCGTCCAGTCCGGGCCCAGCACCGCCGCGAACGTGTCCTGGTGCAGGTGGTCCAGCAGGTCGTCGTCACGCTCGACGTTCGCCGCGACCGTCAGGTCGCGCGTCGTCAGGAGCGTCGTGGTGCGGCGCGCGACCCGGGTCGCGGCGTCGTGCATCTGGGCGAACGTCCCCTCCAGCAGGGGGTGGATCGCGTGCGCCGGGTAGCGGCCGCGCGCGACCTGGGCGACGTGACGAGCGAGGTCGCCCATGCGCTCGAGCGTGGCGCTCATGCGCAGCGCGCTCACGACGACGCGCAGGTCGGTCGCGACCGGCTGCTGCTGCGCGAGCAGCAGCACGCACCGTTCGTCGAGCTCGCGCTCGAGCGCGTCGATCGCGTGGTCGGACGCGATCACCGACTGTGCGAGCTGGAGGTCTGCGGTGAGCAGCGCCGTCCCCGCCCGACTGATGGCAGACTCGACCAAGCGACTCATCTCGGCAAGGTCGTCACCGACCTGCTTGAGCTCGGCCTCGAAGATTTCCCGCATCGCATCCCTTTCATGGTGACCAGCAACCCCACCATGGCAGGCCAGGTGAACGGGGAGGTGAACGGTCAGGTGAACGACAGGACGCCGCCAGGTGAACTCTTGGACGTGCGGTGACCGAACCGGCCTGGAACGGCCAGGAACGGTCGGTCGTGGCCGTCTTCGACCGTACGCTGGAGCCGTGGAAGGTATCCAGGAGGGCGTCGGGCTGCTCGTCGCCGGGCTCATCGGGCTGCTCGTCGGCGTGTTCGCGACGCTCGCGTTCCGGTTCAGCGAGCGCAGCACGCACCGCATGCCCGACGGCGAGGCCCCCGAGCTCGACGAAGGGCTCGTGCGCGTGCTCGCGGTGCTGCGCTCGGCCGCCGTGGTCCTCGACAGCGAGGGCGAGGTCGTGCGGGCCAGCCCGCCCGCCTACGCCCTGGGCGTGGTGCGCGGCGACGCGGTCGTGCACGCCGCGATCCTCGACATGATCGCGGAGGTCCAGCGCGACGGGGTCATCCGCGACGAGGAGCTCGAGCTCCCGCGCGGCCCCGTCGGCCGGGGCATGGTCATGCTCCAGGTCCGGGTCGCGCAGGTCGGACCGCACCACATCCTGGTGCTCGCCGAGGACCGGACCGAGGCGCGGCGCATCGACGCGATCCGCCGCGACTTCGTCGTCAACGTCTCGCACGAGCTCAAGACGCCGGTGGGCGCGCTGGCGCTGCTCGCCGAGACCGTCCAGGACGCTGCGGACGACCCTGTCGCGGTCCGCCGCTTCACGGGGCGCATGCAGCAGGAGGCCACGCGCCTGTCCGCTCTGGTCCAGGAGATCATCGAGCTCTCGCGACTCCAGGTCGCCGGCGCTCTCCAGGCCGTCACGACCGTGCCCGTGCGCGGCGTGGTCGAGGAGTCCGTCGACCGGGCGCGTACCAACGCGCAGGGCAAGGGCATCGTCCTGACGGTCGGAGGGGACCTGGACGCGGTCGTCTACGGCGACCACGCGCTGCTCGTGACCGCGGTCCGCAACCTGCTCGACAACGCGGTCGCCTACTCGGGCGAGAACACGCGCGTCGGGGTCGGTGTGAGCGTCGTGGGAGACCTCGTCGAGATCGCCGTCGTCGACCAGGGCATCGGGATCTCCGAAGGTGAGCAGCAGCGCGTGTTCGAGCGTTTCTACCGGGTCGACCCCGCGCGCTCGCGCGACACGGGCGGCACGGGCCTGGGCCTGAGCATCGTCAAGCACATCGCGGCGGACCACGGGGGCGAGGTGACCATGTGGTCCGAGCCCGGCCGCGGTTCGACGTTCACCCTGCGCATCCCGGCGGCGGACCCGACCGCGGTGGAGGCTGCGTCGTCGGGCGCCGACGGCCCCGACGAGGGTGTCGACCGCACCGCGAGCGCTGACGGCGCCGCGGGCGCGGAGAGCGCCCGCGGGCCCCAGAGCACCGCGGGGCCCGCGGACCGGGCCCCGACCGACGTCGCCACCCCGTCCCGGGCGGGCGACCCACAGACCGATCCCAACCCCGGCACGTCCCCCAGAACCAAGGAGGTGGGTGCGTGACGCGCATCCTGGTCGTCGAGGACGAGGAGTCGTACCGCGACCCTCTGACCTACCAGCTGGCCCGTGAGGGTTTCGACGTCGTCGAGGCGGCGACCGGCCCCGAGGCCCTGGCCGCCTACGACGCGGGCGGCGCTGACCTCGTGCTGCTCGACCTGATGCTCCCCGGCCTGAGCGGCACCGAGGTCTGCCGGGAGCTGCGCCAGCGCGGCAACGTGCCCGTCATCATGCTCACGGCCAAGGACTCGGAGATCGACAAGGTCGTGGGCCTCGAGCTGGGGGCAGACGACTACGTGACCAAGCCCTACTCGTTCCGCGAGCTCCTCGCGCGCGTGCGCGCCGTGCTGCGGCGCCAGGGCGGCGCGGAGGCCGCTGCGGGCGAGCCCGAGGACGACGGGGCGCTCGAGGTCGGCCCGGTCAAGATGGACGTCGAGCGGCACACGGTCACGGTGCACGGCGAGCTCGTCTCGTTCCCGCTCAAGGAGTTCGACCTGCTCGAGCTGCTGCTGCGCAACGCGGGCCGCGTCCTGACGCGCGGGCAGCTCATCGACCGCGTGTGGGGGGCCGACTACGTGGGCGACACCAAGACCCTGGACGTGCACGTCAAGCGCATCCGGTCGAAGATCGAGCCCGACCCCGCCACCCCCCGCTACCTGCTGACGGTCCGCGGGCTCGGCTACAAGGTCGCCGACGGCGAGGCGTAGGGCCCGGCTGCTGAAGGGCGTCGCAGGGGCGCCCGACCTCAGGGAGCGCCGGACCCGCTCGTCCCCGGTCCGCCGGGGCCGGTCGGCCCCTCGCGGTCGGCCCGGCGGCGCGGCCGCCCGCGAGGGGAGCCGCGGCGTTCGGGCGTCCGCGGCTCGGCGGGGGGCCTGGGCGGCCCCGGGACGTCGCTGCCGTAGAGCTCGTCCCACTGCTCGGAGATGGACTCGGTGACACGTCGGGTGACGTGCTGGGTGAGGACCAGGCGGGCCTGGGCCCGTTCGGCGCGCAGGATCGCGCTGTGCTCCTCGCGCAGCGCGATCACGGTCGACAGCGCCATGCCGATCATGACGACCGAGAACGGCAGCGCGATGAGGATCGCTGCGGTGCGCAGCGCGGTCAGCCCGCCTGAGAGCAGGAGGGCGATCGACAGCAGGCCGGACAGCACGGCCCACAGGATGCGGTTCCAGACCGCAGGGTGCGGGTCGCCGCCCGAGGTCAGCATGCCGACCACGAAGGACCCTGAGTCGGCCGACGTCACGAAGAAGATCCCGATGAGGACGATCGCGAGCCCCGTCAGGACCGAGCCCGCGGGGAGGTCGCCGAGGAGCTGGAACAGCACGGTGTCGGTGTCCACCGTGCCGCCCGGGCCGACGAGCCCACCGTCGCCGAAGATCTGCCGGTAGAGCGCCGAGCCGCCGAAGATCGAGAACCACAGGAACGTCACGAGCGTGGGCACCAGGAGCGTGCCCATCACGAACTCGCGGATGGTGCGCCCGCGCGAGATGCGAGCGATGAAGACGCCCACGAACGGCGCCCACGAGATCCACCAGCCCCAGTAGAAGATGGTCCACGACGACTGCCACTCGAGCCCCGCGTCGCCCTGGAAGGCCGTGGTGTCGAACGTCAGGCGGATGACGTTCTGCAGGTAGTACCCCATGGACTGGACGTACTCGCGCAGCAGGAACAGGGTGGGGCCCACGACGAGCACCGTGAGGGCCAGGATGCCGGCGAGGACCATGTTGCCGTTGGACAGCCACTTCATGCCGCGGCCGAGGCCCGAGGCCACCGAGAACGTCGCGACGGCCGTGATCCCGACGATCAGGCCGATCTCGAGCGCGGTCCCGGGCTCGGCGATCCCCAGGAAGCCGAGCCCGGCACCGATCTGCAGGACCCCGAACCCGAGCGACGTGGCGACGCCGAACACCGTGCCCAGCACCGCGACGACGTCGACCACGTCGCCCAGGCGGCCCTTGACGCGGTCGCCGAGGAGGGGCTCGAGCGCCCAGCGGATCGAGACGGGCCTGCCCTTGCGGTGGATCGCGTACGCCAGGGCCAGCCCGGCGACGACGTAGATGGCCCAGGCGTGCACGCCCCAGTGGAGATAGCTCTGACCCATCGCGGCCTGCGCGAGCGCCGCCGGGTCCCCCGTGACCCCGGGCTTGGGGGACGCGAAGTGGGTCAGCGGCTCGGCGGCCCCCCAGTAGACGAGCCCGATCCCCATACCGGTCGCGAAGAGCATCGCGAACCACACGGGGAGCCGGAAGAGCGGGGTGTCGTCGTCCTTGCCCAGCACGATGTCCCCGAAGCGGCTCAGCCCCATCCAGAGCGCGAAGATGACGAACGCGGCCACGAGCAGGACGTAGTACCACCCGAACGCCCCGATCACGTCGGCCTGGAGGGTGTTCAGCACTGCCGTGGTCCCGTCGGTGAAGACCATCGCGAGGAGGACGAACAGCAGGATCAGGCCGGCCGCAGGGTAGAACACGCGGGGGTACATGCGCCCGGGGGCACGGGCACCTGGAGCGTCTCGCTGCCCGACGGCGGGGCGGGAGCGGGGGACGAGGCACTGTCGCCCGCCGGCGCGGGCGAGCCCGACCCGGGGGTGGCGTCCGGGGTCGAGGACGACGCAGGTGCGTCGGTCGACCGCGGAGTGGTCTCGTCCTCGCTCGCGCTGGTGTCCGGGTGGTCGCTCGTGCCGTCGTCGCTCACGCGAGATCTCCTGACGTCCGTCGGGTCGTGCGGGTCCTGCGACGCCCGTGAGCGATGGGCCGACGACGTGCAGGCCGCTCGGTCTGCTCGACGACCCGTTCCTGCCAGCGTTCCCGACCTGCCTGGATGAGGCAACCGGTGGCTCCCGGGAGGGGCCGCGGCGGCCCCTCCAGCAGGGGTTTATCCACAGGCCGCAAGAGTCTGTGCACTGTTCATCTGTCGTTCACCCGGACAACCGGAGCGCGTCACCCGGGCTGCTTAGCGTCGTTGTTGTCACCGGCGCTCGCTGGTGCCGCCCCCGCGTTGAACAGGATGGAAGAAGAGAGTGAAGCTCAGCCGATTCACCCGCGCAGGTTCCGCAGCAGCCGTCGGCATGCTCGCGTTGACGTTGGCAGCGTGCGGCTCGAACAGCACCGACTCCGGTGGCGACGCCACCACCGATGGCGCAGCGAGCGGCTCGACCGAGGACCTCACGGGCACGCTCGCCGGTGCCGGCGCCTCGTCCCAGGAGAAGGCCGTGGCCGGCTGGATCGCCGGCTTCGGCGACATCGCCCCCGGCGTGACCGTCAGCTACGACGCGGTCGGCTCCGGTGGAGGCCGCGAGCAGTTCCTGTCCGGCGCGACGCAGTTCGCCGGTTCCGACGCCGCCCTCAAGGAGGACGAGCTCGCGACCGCGACCGACCGCTGCTTCGGTGGCGAGGCGATCGAGGTACCGCTCTACATCAGCCCCATCGCCGTGATCTACAACCTGCCCGGTGTCGACACCGAGCACCTCCAGCTCTCGGCCGAGACGCTCGCGAAGATCTTCAACCGCGAGATCACCACCTGGAACGACCCGGCGATCGCCGCGGAGAACGAGGGCGTCGAGCTCCCCGCCACCGCGATCATCCCCGTGAACCGCTCCGACGAGTCGGGCACCACGGAGAACTTCACGGAGTACCTCGAGGCTGCCTCGAACGGCGCGTGGCCGCACGAGGCCAGCGGCGACTGGCCCCTGTCCGGCGGTCAGTCGGGTCAGGGCACCCAGGGTGTCGTCGACACCGTCACGGGTGCCGAGGGTGCCATCGGGTACGCCGACGCCTCGCGCGCCGGTGACCTGGGCACGGTCGCGATCAAGGTCGGCGACGAGTACGTGCCGTTCTCGCCCGAGGCCGCGGCCAAGGTCGTCGACGCCTCGCCGCGCGCAGCGGACGCGACCGACAAGCGTCTCGTCGTCGAGATCGACCGCACCACGGCCGAGGCCGGAGCCTACCCGCTGGTCCTCATCTCCTACTCGATCGCCTGCGACACCTACGACAAGGCCGAGGATGCCGCGAACGTCAAGGCGTACCTGACCTACGTCGCCAGCGAGGAGGGCCAGGCGCGCGCTGCCGAGGCCTCCGTCGCCGGCTCCGCCCCGATCTCGAGCGCGCTGCGCACCGAGGTCCAGGCAGCGCTCGACTCGATCACCGTCACGAGCTGATCGACGACCTGCACACGGTCGCACACCCAGGGGCGGGTCGCGTCGAGGCTGTCAGCCTCGCGCGGCCCGCCACGGGCGCGTGACCCCGGATCGTCGTCCTACCACCGCCGCACCTCAGTCATCGGAGCATCAGTGGCCGTCACCTCTCCTCCCTCCACCCGAGCCGGGCTCGGGTCCGAGCCCCAGGTCCCCGCGACCAAGGGCGGCCTGGCCGGCCGGGTCTTCGCCGGCCTGTCGACCGGCGCCGGGGTCCTCATCCTCGTGGTCCTCGCCGCGGTGGCCGTGTTCCTCGTCATCGAGGCGTGGCCCGCGCTGACGGCCAGCCCCGAGGAGCTCCAGGAGATCTCCTGGTTCAAGGCGGACTCGCTGCTCGCGTACGTCGGTCCGCTCGTGTTCGGGACGTTGCTCGCCTCGATCCTGGCGCTCGCGATCGCGGTCCCGGTCTCGGTGGGCATCGCGCTCTTCATCTCGCACTACGCGCCCCGGCGCCTGGCGCAGGGGCTCGGCTACCTGATCGACCTCCTCGCGGCCATCCCGAGCGTCGTGTACGGCCTCTGGGGCGCCCTGTGGCTGCTCCCGATCCTCAACCCGTTCTTCACGTGGCTGAGCGGGACCCTCGGCTTCATCCCGCTGTTCGCGGGCTACCAGGCCCCGGCCAAGAACATCATGTCGGCCTCGATCGTCCTCGCGGTCATGATCCTGCCGATCATCACGGCGGTCTCGCGCGAGGTGTTCCTCCAGACCCCGGTGCTCCACGAGGAGGCCTCCCTGGCCCTCGGTGCGACGCGCTGGGAGATGGTCCGCATGGCGGTCCTGCCGTTCGGCCGCTCGGGCGTGATCAGCGCCTCGATGCTCGGCCTCGGCCGCGCGCTCGGCGAGACCATGGCCGTGCTCATGGTCATCTCACCCGGGTTCCTCTACTCGCTGTTCCTCCTCAAGCCAGGGCAGCAGCAGACGATCGCGGCGAACATCGCCTCGAAGTTCCCTGAGGCGAGCGGCCTCGCGGTGAGCACCCTCATCGCGACCGGCCTCGCGCTGTTCGTCATCACGTTCGTCGTCAACATGATCGCGCGGTGGATCATCGCGCGCCGCAAGGAATTCTCGGGAGCGAACTGATGACGGTCACCGACCTCACCCCCGCCACGCCCGGCGTCCCCGACGGCTCGGGCCCCCTCCAGCTGGTCGCGACGCAGAAGCGTCTGCCTCGCTGGGCGCCGTGGGCCTTCGCCGCAGGTGGTGTGCTCGTTGCGTTCGCCGCCCTCGCGATCACGGGCACCCCGACGATCGCCGGCGTCCTGGGGCTCGGCGCCCTGCTCTACGCCGTCGGCCTCACCATCACCTCGCGCGTCGTCGAGGGCGCCCGCTGGGCCACCGACCGCCTCGCGACCACGCTCGTCACGTTCGCGTTCCTGCTCGCGCTGATCCCGCTCGTCTCGCTCCTGTGGATCGTGGTCACGCGTGGCGCGACGCTCTTCGGGGCGACGTTCCTCTCGACCGACATGGTCGGTGTCTACGGCGACATGACGAGCGGCGGGATCTGGCACGCGATCGTCGGCACGCTCCTCATCACGGGCGCGGCCACGGTCATCTCGGTCCCGATCGGCCTGCTCACGGCGATCTACCTCGTCGAGTACGGGCGCGGCGCTCTGGCTCGCTGGATCACGTTCCTCGTGGACGTCATGACGGGCATCCCGTCGATCGTCGCGGGTCTGTTCGCGTTCTCGCTCTTCACGCTGATCTTCGGCCCCGCGTACCGTGCGGGGATCATGGGCGCGGTCGCGCTGTCGCTCCTCATGACCCCGGTCGTCATCCGGTCGGTCGAGGAGATGCTGCGCCTGGTGCCCAACGAGCTGCGCGAGGCGTCGCTCGCGCTCGGCGTGCCCAAGTGGCTCACGATCGTCAAGGTCGTCCTGCGGACCTCGATCGCGGGCATCGTCACGGGCATCATGCTCTCGATCGCCCGTGTCATCGGGGAGACGGCCCCCCTGCTCCTCACGGTCGGTCTCATCACGCAGGTCAACTGGGACCTCTTCGACGGTCGCATGGCGACCCTCCCGGTCTTCGCCTACCGCCAGTACGAGCAGGGCGGCGTGGGGATCGACCGGGCCTGGGCCGCGGCCCTGACCCTGATCCTGATCGTCATGCTGCTCAACCTGATCGCGCGCCTCATCAGCCGCCTGTTCTCGCCCAAGACCGCTCGCTGAGCCGAGCCCAGCAGTCGAGCCGGACCGCGCACCTCGCGCGACCGGCCACCGGAAGGAAGCACATCATGTCCAAGCGAATCGACGTCTCGGACCTCAACGTCTACTACGGGGACTTCCTCGCCGTGGAGGGCGTGACCATGGCGATCGAGCCGCGCTCGGTCACGGCCCTGATCGGCCCGTCGGGTTGCGGGAAGTCGACGTTCCTGCGGACGCTGAACCGCATGCACGAGGTCATCCCGGGGGCGCACGTCGAGGGCAAGGCCGTCATGGACGGCCAGGACCTCTACGCGCCCGACGTCGACCCGGTCGCGGTGCGCCGCCAGGTCGGGATGGTCTTCCAGCGCCCCAACCCGTTCCCGACGATGTCGATCAAGGAGAACGTCCTGGCGGGGGTCAAGCTCAACAACAAGCGCATCTCCAAGTCGGACGCGAACGACCTGGTCGAGTCCTCGCTGCAGGGCGCGAACCTCTGGAACGAGGTCAAGGACCGCCTCGACCGCCCGGGCTCCGGACTGTCCGGTGGTCAGCAGCAGCGCCTGTGCATCGCCCGTGCGATCGCGGTGCGTCCGCAGGTGCTCCTCATGGACGAGCCGTGCTCGGCGCTCGACCCGATCTCGACGCTCGCGATCGAGGACCTCATGTCCGAGCTCAAGGACGACTACACGATCGTGATCGTCACGCACAACATGCAGCAGGCCGCCCGCGTGAGCGACCGCACGGCGTTCTTCAACATCGCGGGCACGGGCAGGCCCGGCAAGCTCGTCGAGATGGGCGACACGGCGACGATGTTCTCCTCGCCGTCGGTGCAGGCGACGGAGGACTACATCTCGGGCCGCTTCGGGTGACCTCGCGGTGTGCCGACGTCGAGGGTGGCCGGTCACCGGACCGCCCTCGACGTCGATGCCCCGGGTGGGGCGGGAGTGCTAGACCGCCGCACCCTCGAGCGTGCCGGTGACGGTCTCCGTCATGGACTCGGGGCCGACGAAGCACTGGACCACGCGATCGTCCTCGAGCTCCCAGCTCTGCTCGCTGGGGAACATGGGCCAGAAGATGAGGGTGGACTCGTCATAGCTCAGCCCGACGAATGCCTCGAACTGCCCGTGGCAGTGCTCCAAGGCCTGGTCCTCGACCGCGGTGGCTCCGGGGAAGTCGCCGTCCTCGAGCTCGAGCTCTGCGTAGACCTCGCCGTTGTGAGGCTCGGCGCACGGCACGACGGGCAGGGACGCGAACTCCTCGGTCTCGGCGTCCGACTCGGCCTGGTTGATGCAGTCGCCGATCTGGAGCGAGAACACGTCGGCGTCGGAGGCTGCGGTGACCTCGCCGTTCGGCTCGTCGCGCTGGGCCTCTTCCGGGCCGAGGATCGCGCTGCAGCCGGAGACGAGGAGTGCCGACGTGAGGAGGACTGCGCCGACCGCGAGGGAGCGGGCGGGGCGGAGGCGGGCAAGAGCCACGGGCGTGCCGTTTCTACGAGGGGGGAGGCCACGACGGCCGATCCCGATGGCGGGATGCTACCGGACCGCAATCACCCACAACAGGGCATTTCGGCACGGTCGTCCCACGCCTGGCGCTGAGGGGCACAGCACGACGGCGGGACCCGGTGAAGGGCCCCGCCGTCGTGTCTGGTTCGTCGCGGGAGGCGGGCGCCGAGCGCCCGTCGCGCGGACGTCCGCGCCTGCAGCCCTGGATCAGGGCAGGTAGTCCTCGTACTCCGGCAGGAGACCGTTCAGGACCGGGACCTCTGCCGTCTGGGTCTCGCCCGTGCTCGACGTGAGGGTCACGGAGATGGTGCCGCCGGGCGCCACGTCGATGTTGCCGAACTGTGCCTCGAAGCCGTTGTCGACGCTCAGGTAGACGGTCTCGCCGGCCTCGAGCGGCACGTCGATCGGGTCGGTGCCCTCGGGGGCGACCGTGATCTCGACGGGCTCGTCGGAGTCGTTGGCCATGCCGCCCAGCAGGGTGCCGGGCTCGCCCTCGGCGGCCGAGATGATGAGCAGGTTGAGCCCGCGCACCTCGTCGGTGAGGTTGATGCGGACGCCGTCGGACGGCGAGTAGGCGATGTCCGTCGTGATGGGCGAGCAGGCCGACACGGCGAGGACGCCCGCCACGATCGCGGGGATCGCGAGCACGAGCGATCGGCGAGGCGTGGTCAAGCGGGACGGGGTGCTGGTCACGTGCGCTCCAATGTGCTGCGGGCAGTCTCGGTGTGCGACGGGTGGGGGCCGGTGCTCGGCGCCCGGGCGCACATGACCACAGCCTAGTCGCTCTGGAGGGCGCACCGCTCGGGCGGCAAGTGCCGGCGCACGGGGCGTCGCGGGCTCGCCCGGTCGCCGTGCGGGGCCGGAAGTGCGAGACCCCTGCGTCGTGGCTCGGCGCGCGCCGCAGGGCCCGCACGGTGCGTGAACGGTCGGTGAACGGACGCGGATGCCAGGGTGCGGCGGGCGCGAGCAGCGGAATCACGGGGCTCTCGCGACCCGTGGGCCAGGTGAGGGCTCGGAATCGCAGGGGCCCCCGTGGTAAGATCGACCTCCGCGAAAGGGGACATCTGCAGATGACGTTCACAGTAGGCGAGACCGTTGTCTACCCACATCACGGTGCCGCAAAGATCGAAGAGATCAAGACCCGCACCATCCGCGGGGAGGACAAGATCTACCTGAAGCTGAAGGTGGCCCAGGGCGATCTGACGATCGAGGTCCCGGCGGACAACGTCGACCTGGTGGGCGTCCGCGACGTCGTCGGCCAGGAAGGTCTCGACAAGGTCTTCGAGGTTCTTCGCGCACCATACACGGAAGAGCCGACCAACTGGTCGCGCCGCTACAAGGCCAATCTCGAGAAGCTGGCCTCGGGCGACGTGATCAAGGTGGCAGAGGTCGTCCGCGACCTCTCGCGTCGTGACGCAGACCGTGGCCTCTCGGCCGGGGAGAAGCGCATGCTCGCGAAGGCTCGACAGATCCTGGTCTCGGAGCTGGCCCTGGCCGAGCACACCGAGGAGGACAAGGCCGAGGCCATCCTCGACGAGGTCCTGGCTTCCTGAGCCGCGAACTCACCACGTACCACCGACGACGCACGGGCTGCCCGCAGCCCGTGCGTCGTCGTCTGTGGCGGCACCGGACCGCGCGGGACGCCCGACCATGTCGGCCAGCGCGGGACGCCTGCCGCGAGCGGTCGTCTCGGTCGCGGGCCGACGACGGTCCACGAGCCGAGATCGTCTACCGTGACATCGTGACGACCCTCGCCATCCTGACCGCCGCCGGCTCCGGCACGCGCCTCGGTTTCGATCTCCCCAAAGCCCTGGTCCCGCTCCGTGGACTGCCCCTCGTGCTGCACGCCGCGCGCCGCCTCACCGCGTCGGGCGTGGTCGACGCGCTGGTCGTCACGGCCCCGAACGGGCTCGTGTCCGCGATGTCGGACGTGCTCGAGCACGACCCGCACGTGAGCGTGCCCGTCGTGGTCGTCGCGGGGGGAGCCACGCGCCAGTCGTCCGTGGCCGCCGGGCTCTCCCGCGCGCGCGCGGACGTCGACGTGGTCGTGGTGCACGACGCCGCCCGCCCCCTCGCCCCGGCGGCCATGATCCGGCGCATCGTCGAGACCGTACGAGAAGGCCACCAGGCGGTCATCCCGGGCGTGCCGGTCGTCGACACCATCAAGGTCGTCGCGCCGCGTGACCCGCAGCACGGTCTCCCGGACGGCGTCGACCGTGTGGCCTCGACCCCCGAGCGCACCCTGCTCCGAGCCGTGCAGACACCTCAGGCGTTCGACCGGGCGCTGCTCGTGCGTGCGCACGTGGCCGGAGCGGCCAGGGCACGGACCGAGGCGACCGCCGCGACCGACGACGCGAGCCTGGTCGAGGCGCTGGGCGAGGAGGTCTTCGTGGTGCCCGGTCACGAGCTCGCGATGAAGGTCACGACCGCCCGGGACTTCTACTACATCGAGAAGCTGTTGACGGAGGACGCCCGATGAATCTGCCCCGCACCGGGATCGGGACCGACGTGCACGCCTTCGCGCCCGAGGGGCAGGAACGCGACCTGTGGCTGGCAGGACTGCACTGGCCGGGCGAGCGAGGACTGGCCGGGCACTCGGACGCCGACGTCGCGGCGCACGCCGCTGCGGACGCGCTCTTCTCCGCGTCCGGGTTGGGCGACCTCGGGTCGAACTTCGGGACGAGCGCGCCCGAGTGGGCCGGGGCGAGCGGGGCGTCGCTGCTCGCCGAGGCCGCGCGCCGTGTCCGCGCCGCGGGCTTCGAGATCGGGAACGTCGCGGTCCAGGTGATCGGGAACCGTCCCCGCCTCGGGCCCCGCAGGGCAGAGGGGGAGGCCGCGCTGAGCGCGGCCGCAGGGGCGACCGTGACGCTCACCGCGACCACCACCGACGGGCTGGGGCTCACGGGCCGGGGTGAGGGCGTGGCCGCGCTCGCGACCGCGCTCGTGGTCCGCGTCGAGGGCTGACCGGCCGTCCGGCTCGTGAGGAACGTCCTGGGGTGCTCGGGCGGTCCGGGGCCAGGACCCCCGGACCTGGCGCGAGCACCCCAGGACGGGTCGGGTCAGGTCGTCGGCAACCAGATGCGCATGGTCGACGGCCCGCGGTTCGCCCAGTCGTGGTAGGGCGTCAGGACGATGGCGAGCGGCTCGCCCGCCGGGCCTGTGGGACCGCTCTGGAGGTCCGGACCGGCGCCCGCGGTCTCCGGGTAGGGCCACGCGCGGTCCGCCGTCGCAGACCTCCGCCCGGTCGCGACCACGAGCCCGTCCTCCTCACGGAGCGGCACGGCGGTGTCGACCACGAGCTCGGCGACGTCGTCGACCGACTGGTCGGGGGACTCGGCGCACAGCACCTCCGGTCCGCGCTCGACCGCGACGCAGCCCCGCACGGCGTCGATCCTGTCGTCGGCCGCCACGACGCGTGGTGACACGTCGAGCCTCGAGGCGCACCTCGTCGCCCGCGAGGAAGGTCCGTCGGACCTCCGCGGTGCCCGGTTCGACGCTCCAGGTCTCACCGCCCGAGGACAGACGGGCCGAGGCGGACCATGCGGGCACCCGCACCCGCAACGACCAGTCGCGCCCCGTGTCCCGCAGCACGCGGAAGGTCACGACCCCCGAGTCGGGGAAGTCGGTGTGCACGTCGACCTCGACGGGCGTCCCGTCCGGCAGCGCCGTACGGATCTCCGCGTCGGCGTACTGGTGCAGCTGGAGGCCGTCGTCGTCCACCGTCGCGACGTACGCGGCGAGGCTCGCGAACGTGCGCGCGACGTTGGGCGGGCAGCACGAGACCTCGAACCAGGGCGCCCGCAGGGACGACGAGGCGCGCGCGCTCGCGACGTCCGTGGGCGGGACGGCCCCCGGGACACGCTGGTGCAGGGTGTTCGTGTAGTAGAAGGACGTGCCGTCGTGCGCCGGAGAGGTCGCGACGACGTTGAAGAGCGTCCGCTCGACCAGGTCGGCGTAGCGCGCCTCGCCCGTGGCGAGCAGCAGGCGCCAGCTGAACATGATCGATCCGATCCCGGCGCAGGTCTCGGAGTACGCCCGGTCGGGGGGCAGGACGAAGTCGTCCCCGAAGGCCTCGTCCTGGTGGTGCGAGCCCTGCCCGCCGGTGATGTAGGTGCGCCGGGCGACGGTGTTCTCCCACTGGGTCGTGACCGCGCGCAGCAGGTCGTGGTCGCCCGTGTCCGACGGCGACGTCGACGGCACCGGCCGCGAGGTAGTTGGCGCGCACCGCGTGCCCGCGGAAGACGGTCGCCTCCCGGACCGGCAGGTCGTCCTGGAAGTAGGAGCGACCGAACTCGATGTCCCGCAGCGTGCCGTTACCGTGCCGCTCGACGAACAGCGCCGCCTGATCGAGGTAGCGACGCTCGCCGGTGACCCGGGCCAGCTCGGCGAGCGCGACCTCGATCTCGGCGTGCCCGCAGATCCCCTGGCGGCCGTCGGGGCCGAAGGTCGCGCACACGTGGTCGGCGGCACGCCGGGCCACGTCGACCAGGACGTCGTCGGTCGCCGCCCGTTCGTGCACGGGCCACCGCCGCCTGGATCAGGTGGCCGAAGCAGTACAGCTCGTGGCCCCACTCGAGGTCCGAGTAGCGCGCCCCCTGTCCCGGCCGTCCGAACATCGTGTTCAGGTAGCCGTCCGGCTCCTGCGCGGCCGCCACGCGGCGGACGATCGCGTCGGAAGCGGGCGTCCAGCTCGTCGTCGGGCCTCCGGCCGAGCTCCCAGGCCATGGCCTCGAGGAGCTTGTAGACCTCGGAGTCGGAGAACTCGCGCCCGCGGCGGGCCGCGGGCAGCCGCCCCTCGACGGCGGCGTCGAAGTTGCCCAGCCAGCCCTCCTTCTCGAGCCAGTGCTCGATGTGGGTCAGCGTGGCTACGCGGTTCGTCTCCTGGCGGTCGGCCCAGAAGCCGCCCGTGATCCGGACCTCGCCGAGCCCGAGCGGTCGCAGGACCGACGAGCTGGGGACGACCGGTCGTCCGCCGGTCGACCGGCTGGTGGTGGTGGTCACGGAATTCCTCCGGTGAGGTCGATGCCCATGAGGTCGGGCGAGGTGATGGGTGGGGCGGGACGGCGCGGGCGACCGGAGGTCAGCCCTTGAGCGCGCCCGACATGAAGCCGCGGACGTAGTGCCGCTGGAGCAGCAGGAAGAGGACGACGCACGGCAGGGCCAGGACGACCACGCCCGCCTCGGTGGCGCCGTAGTCGACGATGCCCTGCACCTGCTGGCGCATGTTGGCCACGGCCAGCGGGAGCGGGAGCTTGGACGAGTCGTTGATGAGGATCAGCGGCGCGATGAAGTCGTTCCAGGCCGCGAGGAACGCGAACAGGCCCACGGTGATCAGCCCGGGCTTGACCGCGGGCAGCAGCACCCGCCGCAGTGCTCCGAACGACGTGCACCCGTCGACCATCGCCGCCTCGTCCAGCTCGCGTGGGGACGGACTCGAACGAGATCCGCATCATGAAGGTCGCGAACGGCAGCTGGAACATCGTCAGCACCAGCGCGAGGCCCACGAGCGAGTTCTGCAGGCCGAGCGCGTTCAGCAGCACGTACAGCGGGATCAGCAGGGTCGCGTACGGGCACCATCAGGATCGCCGAGCGTCAGCAGGAACAGCATGTTCTTGCCGGGGAACGCGAAGCGGGCGAACGCGTACCCGCCGAGGAGCGAGATCACGAGGGTGAACAGGACCGTCAGGCCGGAGACGACGACCGAGTTCAGGAGGTACTGCCCGATCCCGGCCTGGTAGTCCGCGAGGGTCACGTAGTTCCCGAACCCCCAGCCGTCGGTCTGGCGCTGCCGGCCTGCGGCGAGACGGAGGCGACGCCGGCCCAGATCAGCGGGAAGAGGAAGATCAGGGCGAGGCCGCCCGTGAAGACGTAGTACGGGGTGCGCAGGGCGAGGCCGCCGAGCGTCGTGGTCGGGGCTGCGCGTCCACCACCCGCCGGCGGCGCCGAGCCGCCGGGGGTGCGGCCGGGGCGGACGATGGGACGGGAGCGGACGGGGTCTCGGTCGTGGTGGGCATGTCCGGGGTCCTCACTTCTCGTCCGTCTGGCGCATGCCGCGGAACTGCAGGACGTTGATGACGACCAGGGCCAGGAGCACGAGGACCGACAGGGCGGCGCGCGACCCAGGTCGTTCTGGCCCTGGAACGCCATGTTGTAGATGAGCTGGACGACCGTGATGGTGCTGTTGTCCGGGCCGCCCTTGGTCAGGATGTAGAACTGGTCGAACGCCAGCAGCGAGCCGGTGACGCACAGGATCGTGCAGAGCGAGCGAGGGGCGCAGCAGCGGCAGCGTGATGCTCGCGGAAGATCTGCGACGGCTGGCGCCGTCGATGCGGGCGGCCTCGTACACCTCGCCGGGGATGCCCTGCAGCCCCACGAGCAGCAGCAGCATGTAGAACCCGGCGAAGCGCCAGACGATGAGGAAGACCGTCGACCACAGCGCCGCGGTCGGGCGTGCCGAGGAACGAGATGGGCTCGTCGACCAGCCCGAGCTTCTCGAGGAAGGGGCGAACGGGCCGGACTGGGGCGAGTAGAGCACGTAGAACAGCAGCGAGGCCGAGGCCAGCCCGAGCGCGCTGGGCACGAGGAACGCGGTGCGCAGGAACCCCTTCCAGCGCGTGCGACTCCTGCACCAGCAGCGCCAGCCCCAGCCCGAGGCCGAGGAGCAGGACCGTCGCGATCACGGTGTACTTCAGCGTGAAGACGATCGAGGGCCAGAAGAACTGGTTGGCGACGACGTCCTGGAAGTTCTCGGGGAAGTTGGGGCCGCGGTTGCCGGCGAGCAGCGGCCAGTCGGAGACCGACATCTGCACGACCAGGAGGATCGGGACGATGAAGAAGAGGCCGACGAAGACGGCGGTGGGCATCGCGTAGAGCCAGCCCTGGGCCCCCCGACCGCGCAGAGCGCTGCGCCGGCTGCGGCGCCCGGCAGTGCGGGCCGCGGGCTTCGGGGTGCTCACGGGGGCCGTGGTGTGCGTGGTCACGGGAGTCCTCTCTGACTCGGGTGGACCGTGGTGGGTGCGACGGTGCGCACCCACCACGGTGCTCGTCCTCGGCGGACGGAGCTGGCTACTGGTCGAGGACGGCCGTGATCTCGTCGTTGTCGGCGTCGATGGTCTTCGCGTCGCCGAACACCGCTCCGCGGACGAGCGTCAGCCACGGGCTGTCGGGAGCGTTGAACGCCTGCTGGAAGTTGATCGCGACGGGCGTGCTGCCCTTGGCGGCGACCTCGTTGATCGTCACGAGGCGCGGGTCGTCGGACGCGTACTTGTTGTCGGCCAGGTCGGCGCGCGACACGACGTCGTTGTTCTTGGCCAGGACCTCGACCTGCGCGTCCTCGGACGTCAGCCAGGAGAGGAAGTTCCAGGCCTGGCGGCCTCGTTCTTCGAGTCCTTGGAGATGCCGATGCCGTCACCGCCGACGAACGTGGACTCGCCCCCGTCGGGCCCGGGGATCGGGGCGACGCCGACGTCGACCGTCTCGGCCGCGGTCGACAGCAGGGTCGCGGGGTACGGCATCACGCCGACCTTGCCCTCCTGGAACGGGCCGGTCCAGGTCGCGCCGGTCTCGTCCTTGGACCCGGTACCGATCGCGCCCGAGTCGACCATGTCCTTGTAGACCGCGTAGACGTCCTTGGCCGTGTCGCTCGCGAGCAGCGACTCGGTGCCGTCGGCGCTCATGACCTGGTCGCCGCCGGCCCAGACCGACGGGAACCACGTGAAGAGCGTGCAGCCGCCGCAGTTCCCGCCGAAGTACGTGCCGGACACACCGTCCTTGCCCAGCGCCTGATCGCCTTGGCGTGCTCGCCGAACTCCTCGAGCGTGGTCGGGGGCTGCTCCGGGTCGAGCCCTGCCTCGCGGTAGAGGTCCTTGTTCCAGAACATCACCGAGAGGTCGAGGACGAACGGCAGGACGTACTCCTTGTCCTCGTAGGTCCCGGCGTCGATGTGGCCCTGTGCGAGCTCGTCGGCGTAGGGGAGACCGTCGATCCGGTCGGTGATGTCGGTGAACAGGCCCTGGGAGGTCCAGTTCGGGACGTAGACGATGTCGGCGGCGAAGAGGTCGGGGAGGCTCCCGCTGCCGGCCGCCGCGCCGACCTTCGCGACGTAGTCGTCGTTGGGCACGATGGTCAGCTAGACCTGGTTCTCGTGGCTCGCGTTGTAGGCGTCGACCAGGAGGTTGGCCTGCTTCTCCAGCGGGGCGCGGGTCCACAGCGTGAGCTGCGTGCCGTCGTCGACGCCCTCGGGCGAGTCGCTCGCGGCGGTGTCGCCGCCCGACCCGCTGTCGGTGTCGTCGGCGGGCGAGCACGCCGCCAGGCTCGTGGCCAGCATGCCGACCGTGAGGAGGGCCGCCAGCGGGCGGGCTGCGCGGATCGACTTCCGTGTGGTGCTCATTCGAGCCTCCAAGCTCTCTTCGTTGAGGGTGGTGCCGGGGTGTTCGGGTGCTGCTCTGCACGTCCAGGGGGTCCTGCACACGGCGACGAAACCGTTTCGGAAGCACGTCACGGACGACGAGCGACTGTGACAGTCCTCCCTCTGCGACGAGATCTATCCGCTTGGTGAGGCCGTTGGGAGCAGGTTAGCGCTCACATAGCCTCTTGCGAAAGCCGCCGAAAAGGTTTTCTGAGACTATTGCGGAGTGAGGGAGCCGTCAACCCGCTGAGGGGGTTACAGTTTCGTCACGACCTCCGGATCCACCAGGGGCCCGGACATCTCGAGGGAGCAGGACGATGGTGCGCGAGGACGAGGGGGGACCCCCGCCGGTCGACCGGGCCAAGCGCTCGGTCACGCTGACCGACGTCGCCCGGCTCGCGGGCGTCTCGGTGGCCACGGCCTCCAAGGCGCTCAACGGGCGGGACCAGGTCAAGGCCGAGACCAGGACGCGGGTCATGGAGGCCGCCGAGCGGCTGTCGTTCCAGCCCAACGCGCTCGCCCGCGGGCTCCTCGCGGGCAGGACCGGCACGGTCGGCCTGCTCACGAGCGACCTCGAGGGACGCTTCGTCATCCCCATCCTCATGGGTGCCGAGGACGCGTTCGGGGCCGGTCGCGTCTCGGTCTTCCTGTGCGACGCGCGGGGCGACTCGATCCGCGAGCAGTACCACCTCCAGGCCCTGCTCTCACGTCGCGTCGACGGTCTGATCGTCGTCGGGCGCCAGACGGACCCGCGCCAGTCGTTGGGGCAGCGGCTCCCCGTGCCCGTGGTCTACGCCTACGCGCCGTCCCAGGAGGATGCGGACCTCTCGATCGTCCCCGACAACGTCGCGGGCGGGCGGGTCGCCGTCGAGCACCTCATCGCGTGCGGGCGACGACGCATCGCGCACGTCTCGGGAGACCCCACCTACGCTGCGGCCCAGGACCGCGCCGCCGGCACCGCCGCGGCGCTCTCGGCCGCGGGGCTCGAGCTCGCGGGGGACGGCGTGCTGTTCGGCGAGTGGTCGGAGCGGTGGGGGCGGAGCGCTACGGCGATGCTCCTGGCCAAGGACCCGTCGATCGACGCGATCTTCGCCGCGAGCGACCAGATCGCCCGGGGCGTGCTGGACACCCTCCGCGAGCTCGGCCGGGACGTGCCGGGCGACGTCTCGGTCATCGGGTTCGACAACTGGGAGCAGTTCGCGCTCGGCGCGCGACCCGAGCTCACGAGCGTCGACAACAACCTCGAGGTCCTGGGGCGCTACGCCGCGCAACGCCTGTTCGCCGCGATCGACGGCCAGCGGGCGTCCGGGGTCGAGAAGCTCCCGTGCCGCCTGGTCCCGCGAGGTTCCACCTCACCGCTCGGAGCCCTCGGCGCCCTCGGGGCGTAGGTGCGGCCCGCCGTCACCCGACGGGCGTCACGACCAGGCTGTCGGTCACCGCGCGGGCCTGCGCGGCGCCGTCGGCGTCCTGGGTCGCGAACGACTCCGTGACGAACACGAACGCGGTCCCCGTCGGGGTCGCGACCTCGACGATCGTCTCGACCTGGGAGACCTCGACGCCGTCGACCGTGCGGGTGCCCCCGAAGCGGTGGGCAGGAAGCCCGGCGAGCTCGACCGGGCCTGGCTGCGTGGGGTCGACGGTCCAGTCCGCGTTCCCTGCCAGGTAGTCGGCGGCCGCGGCGGTCTGCTCGGCGAGCGTCGAGGTGCCGGGAGGCTCGGTCGTCACCACCACGTTGGCCGTGAACCCCGGGTCGCCGAACGGCTTCTCGGTGCGGACGACGAGGGGCGCGTCCTGCCCTGCGCGGTCCCAGCCCGCGGGGACGGTCAGCGTGACCGAGACCGCGTCGTCGGTGATCTCGGCGGGCTGCGAGGTCGCCGCGGGCGGCGGTGCCTCCTGCGTGGCCCCGCCGCACCCGGCGAGCACGGGCACGAGCAGCGCGCAGGCGGCGAGGAGGGAGAGCGGGCGGTGCGAGCGGGCCACTGGTGTCCTTTCGGGCCGGGACGGGCTCCGACGGGAGCCGACCGGCCCAGCCTGCCACGTCCAGGTCGTGACTCGCTCTGCTCGCACGGCTCCCACATGCGAATATGCGACATTGAAGGCATGGTGGACAGCAGCGGGCGACGTCCGTGCGCACCACCGAGGACGGTCACGAAGGAGTTCGACGATGAGCCGCATGTCCATCGAGGAGCGCCGCGCACAGATCGTCGACGCGGCGATGTCGATCGCGATCCGCGAAGGGGTGGAGGCCGTCACGGTGCGCGGGGTCGCGGCCGAGGCCGGCATCTCGCTCGGGACGGTCCACTACTGCTTCGAGGACAAGGACGCGATGCTCCGGGCCATGGGCCACAGCGTCGCGCTCGTGGCCTCGGACCCGGTCCGCATGGCCCTGGACCCCACGCAGGACCTCTACACGATCGCGCACGCGGCCGCCGACGGGCTGTGGCAGGGCCTCACCCCGCGCCGCCACATGCGGCTGCTGACGTTCGAGTTCGCGACCGCGGGCTCGCGCAACCGTGCGCTGCGCCCGGTCGCGCGGGCGCACCTCGAGCAGACGTGGGCCATGACGCAGGGCATCCTGGACCAGCTCTCGGAGATCGCCGGCATCACCTACTCGATCGAGACGCCGTTCCTCGCGCGGATCGTGGCGGGGTACATCGACGGGATCGAGATCGCGTGGCTCGTCCAGCAGGACGACGAGGCCACGATCCGCAGCTTCCACGCGCTCGCGGACTACGTCCTGTCGCTCGTGGTGCACCCCGACGGTGCGGTGCCCGGCCCGGCGGGTCCCGCAGAGACCTCGTAGGGATCGCCGGCGGGCTCGTCGCCGTCTCACCGGTCGTCTCCGGCTGAGGGCCGTGCCCGACGGCGCCGCGCGCCCCGGGAGGTCCGCTCACCGTGCACGGGCGCGCGATCAGCGCGGCCCGAACACCTGGTCCGTGTACGGGTTCGCGAACATGCCGGCCGGGTCTGCCTGCGCGCGGACCCGGCGGAAGTCCGCGAAGCGCGGGTAGCGCTCGGCGAGGTCCTCGGCGCCCAGCGTGTGGAGCTTGCCCCAGTGGGGTCGTCCGCCCGCACCCGCGAGGATCTTCTCGACGCCCTCGAAGTAGCGCTCGTGCGGGAGCCGGAGGTACTGGTGGACCGCGACGTAGGCGCTCTCGCGGCCGTGGGCCGTGGACAGCCACACGTCGTCCGCGGCGGCGAACCGGACCTCGACCGGGAACGGGACGTTCTCGCCGGAAGCCCTGACCCAGGCGTCGATCTCCTCGAGCACGTTCACGAGCTCGCCGCGCGGTACCGCGTACTCCATCTCGCGGAAGCGCACGCGCCGCGGCGAGACGAACACCTCGTGCGAGGGCGCGACGTACGTGCGAGGGGCGAGCGCACGGGCCGAGAGCGCGTTGATGCGAGGCGTCGCGCGCGGCACGGCTGTCGCGAGCCGGTTGATGACCTCGAACGCCCCGTTGGACAGCAGCTCCTCGTCGACCCAGGCGCGCGCCCGGGACACGGCACCCGGTCGCTCACCGCGGCCCGTGCGCAGGGAGGCTGCGGCCTCGTCGTCGGGCCCCAGGCGGTCGTTGCGCTTGGTGAGCGCGCGGCGCGTGTGCGGGAACCAGTAGAACTCGAAGTGGTCGTGCGCATTCTCGAGCCCCTCGGCGTCCGAGCCGCCCCCGCGACCACCCGAGGCGGTGCTCAGCTCCTCGAGGACCCGGTCGAGCGGCCATGGCTCCTCCTGGGCCCGCAGGTGGAACGCGGGGACGACGTCGAGCGTCACGGCCGCGAGCACGCCCGTCGAGCCGAGGCCCAGGCGGCTCGCCTCGAAGAGGTCGGGGTCCTGCTCGGGCGTCGCCTCCGTGACCGAGCCGTCGGCCCCGACCACGCGCACCCCGCGCACCTGGGTCGCGAGCCCGCCGAGCGCGGCGCCCGTGCCGTGCGTGCCGGTCGAGATCGCGCCGGCGATCGACTGGCGGTCGATGTCGCCGAGGTTGCGCATCGCGAGCCCGGCCGATGCCAGGACCTCGTTGAGCCGGTGCAGGCGGATGCCCGCCCCCACGGTCACGCGCGCCCCGGTCTCCGTGCGGGTCACGTCCTCGACCGTCTGCAGGTGGTCGAGGCTCAGCAGGAGCCCGTCGGTGACAGCGGCCCCCGTGAACGAGTGCCCGGCGCCGACGGCCCGGACGTGCAGGCCGTCGTCGGCGGCTCGGCGCACGGTCTGCGCGAGCTCGTCGGTGTCGCGCGGGGCAGCGCGGCGCAGGGGATCAGCGGTCTGGTTTCGCGCCCAGTTCGTCCATGAACCGGGAGCCTGCTGGCTCGTCACAACCGGCACTATCTCACGAGGGGTAGGTTTCCTACCATGACGTCGACGCCCGTGCAGAGCAGCACGCAGGTCCCGCCCGCCCGGTCCCACGGTGAGGGCATGACCGGTAGGCCCCGATCGTCCGGTTCGTCCGAGGAGGCGCGCACGCTGGGCGACCGGCTGACCGCCGCGACCGAGCGCGTCCCGGGCCCCGTCGCGGTCGTCGACCTCGACGTGTTCGACGCCAACGCCCGCGAGCTCCTGGCGCGTGCCGGGGGAGTGCCCGTGCGCCTCGCGTCCAAGTCCGTGCGCGTGCGCTCGCTCGTCGAGCGCGCGGGCCGGCTCGGCTTCGCAGGGATCATGGCGTACTCGCTGGCCGAGGCGCTGTGGCTCGTCGAGCAGGGCGCGCGCGACGTGCTGGTCGCATACCCGACGGTCGACCGCCGGGCGCTCGCGGAGCTCGCGGCGGATCCGGCCGCACGCCGCGAGATCACCCTCATGGTCGACGACGTCGCGCAGGTCGCGCTCGTGGCGACGGCCCTCTCGGGGCACCGGGGACGCGGTGCCGCAGGGAGCACGCCAGGCGACGCGGCCCAGGCGGACACCCCGCCCGTGCTGCTGTGCCTCGACATCGACGCCTCGCTGCGGCTGGGCGTCGGCCCCTTCACGGTTCACCTCGGGACCCGCCGCTCACCCGTCCACACCCCCGCGGAGGCCGCGGCGCTCGCGCTCGCGATCGGGACGGTGCCCGGCCTGCGCGTCCGCGGCCTGATGTTCTACGAGGCGCAGGTCGCCGGGCTGCCCGACACGAGCCCCGCGGTGCGGCTCGTCAAGAAGGCCTCGGTCGCCGACCTGTCCACCCGCCGGGGCGAGGTCATCGCGGCCGTGCGCGACGCCGTCGGGCACGAGCTCGAGCTCGTGAACTCCGGGGGGACCGGCTCGCTCGAGACCTCTGCCGCGGACCCCGTCGTGACCGAGGTGACGTCCGGCTCGGGCCTGTTCGTGCCCGGCCTGTTCGACGCGTACCGCTCGTTCGTGCCGCACCCCTCGGCGTACTTCGGGCTCGACGTCGTGCGCGTCCCCGCGCCCGGCTACGCGACCGCGTTCGCCGGAGGCTACGTGGCCTCAGGGCCCGCCGGGCCGGCGCGCGTGCCCCGGGTCGTCGAGCCCGGCTGGCGGCTCACGTCGTCCGAGGGCGTCGGCGAGGTCCAGACCCCCCTGCACGTCGCCCGAGGGCGCCGCGACGCCCGCGAGCTCGCCGTGGGCGACCGCGTCTGGTTCCGTCACGCCAAGGCGGGCGAGCTCATGGAGCGCTTCGACCGCGTGCAGCTCGTGCGCGGCGACCAGGTCGTCGAGGAGGTCCCCACCTACCGGGGCGAGGGCAAGAACTTCGGGTAGCGCCGTCGTCGGGCCCGCGTCCCACCTGCTGAGAAGGTGGGGACCTGCGGGAATACGCGCGGCCCCCGCGCGATTGAGCACGGCATGACGAGCCTTCCCGACGCCGCCAAGGCGCTCCTCGACGCCCCCGAGTTCGCCACCGTCGCCACGCTCGAGGCCGACGGCAGCCCGCAGACCTCGGTCGTGTGGGTCGCGCGGGACGGCGAGGACATCGTGTTCTCCACGATCCACGGCCGACGCAAGACCGACAACCTGCGCCGCGACCCGCGCCTGAGCGTGCTCGTCTACCCGCGCGACGCCCCGTACCAGTACCTCGAGGTGCGCGGCGAGGCCGCGATCGAGGAGGACCCCTCTGCCTCGCTCATCCACGCGCTCGCGCAGAAGTACACGGGAGCCGAGCGCTACACGGGCGACGACGGCACCGACAACCGCCGCGTGGTCGTGCGCGTGACCCCGACCAAGGTCCACTGGCGCGACTGACGACGGGCGCGCCGCCGTCGCGCGGGGGCCGGGCGCGGCCGTCGGCTCGCAGGACGGGCCTGCGCGACCCGCTCGCGCGGGTGAAGACGCGCACCGATGCGCCGCCCCCGCCGGGGCGGGTTCTGCCGGGAGGGGTGCGCCCCGGTAACCTTGCGGGCGTGAGCCTTCGACTGTTCGACACCGCGACGCGGGACGTGCGCGACTTCATCCCCCAGAACCAGGGTGAGGTCGGCATCTACCTGTGTGGGGCGACGGTCCAGTCGGCACCGCACATCGGCCACATGCGCTCGGCCGTCGCGTTCGACGTCCTGGTGCGCTGGCTGCGTCGCACGGGCTCGCGCGTGACCCTCATCCGCAACGTCACGGACATCGACGACAAGATCCTCGCCAAGTCCGTCGACGCGGGCGAACCCTGGTGGGCGTGGGCCGCGATCAACGAGCGCGCCTTCACCGCAGCCTACGACGCGCTGGGCGTGACCCCTCCGACGTACGAGCCCCGCGCCACGGGGCACGTGCCGGACATGGTCGAGCTCATGCAGCGCCTCGTCGACTCGGGGCACGCCTACACGACCGGACCCGGCGACGTGTGGTTCGACGTCCGCTCGTGGGCGGACTACGGCTCGCTCACCAACCAGCGCCTCGAGGACCTCGCCCCCGCACCCGCGGACCCGGTCGAGGACTCGCTCAAGCGCGACCCCCGCGACTTCGCGCTCTGGAAGGCCCCCAAGCCCGGCGAGCCCGCCACGGCCTCGTGGGACACCCCGTTCGGGCGCGGACGGCCCGGCTGGCACCTCGAGTGCTCGGCCATGGCTCACCGGTACCTGGGGAGCACGTTCGACATCCACGGCGGGGGCCTGGACCTGCGCTTCCCGCACCACGAGAACGAGCAGGCACAGTCTCGTGCGGCCGGTGACGGGTTCGCCCAGTACTGGCTGCACTCGGCCTGGGTCACCCAGGGCGGCGCCAAGATGAGCAAGTCGCTCGGCAACGGTCTGCTCGTGCGCGAGGTGCTCTCCACGACCAGCCCGGCCGTGCTGCGCTACGCGCTCGCCGCGGTCCAGTACCGGTCGATGCTCGAGTGGACCCAGGACACCGTGACCGAGGCCGAGGCCACGTGGGAGCGGCTCAGCGGGTTCGTCCAGCGGGCGAGCGAGCGCGTGGGTGAGGTCGAGGTCACGGACGTGCGCGAGGCCGAGCTCCCGACCGCGTTCGTGACGGCCATGAACGACGACCTCAACGTCCCGGCCGCGCTCGCCGTGGTCCACGAGCACCTGCGGGCGGGCAACTCCGCGCTCGCCGACCGTTCGCCGGCCGCGGACACGGTCGCCCGCCACCATCTCGTCTCGCTCCGCGCGATGCTCGACGTGCTGGGCCTGGACCCCGCGGGCGAGCAGTGGGCCGACGCCGGGGACACCCGGTACCGTCACGCGCTCGACGCGGTCGTGACCGCCGAGCTCGACGCCCGCGCCCAGGCACGGGCGGCACGCGACTTCGCCACCTCCGACGCGATCCGGGACCGCCTCGCGGCCGCCGGGGTCGTCGTGGAGGACTCCAGCGACGGGGCCCGCTGGTCCCTCGCTGCACGCCAGGGCACCTGACCGGGCTCCCTGGCCCGACGGCCGGACGGCGCCCACCAGGGCGCGGGGCCGCCACCGACAACTTCACTCATTCACATCGACCGACGGGGCAGACCCATGGCTGGAAACTCACAACGACGCGGCGCGACCCGCAGCAGCAACAAGAAGGGCGCCGTCGCCGGCACGGGCGGCAAGAACCGTCGCTCGCTCGAGGGCCGTGGCCCGACGCCCAAGGCCGAGGACCGCACCTATCACAAGGCGCACAAGGCCAAGGTCGCGGCCGAGCGCCGTGAGGCCACCTCGACCGGCCCTCGCTCGCACGACGCCAAGAGCGCTGCCCGAGGCGGCCGCCCGAGCGGCCGCACGCCCTCGCGCACGACCCGCTCGAGCAGCGCCAACGAGGTCGTCAACGGCCGCAACGCGGTGCTCGAGGCCCTCCGTGCGTACATCCCGGTCTCCGCGGTCTACATCGCGACGCGGCTCGAGGCCGACGACCGGACCAAGGAGATCCTGAACATCGCCTCCGGGCGCGGGTACAACCTCCTCGAGGTCACCAAGGCCGAGCTCGACCGCATGACCGACGGCTCGGTGCACCAGGGCGTCGCGATCCAGGTCCCGCCCTACGACTACGCCGACCCCGAGGACCTCCTCGACCGTGCGCACGAGGCCGGCGAGCCGCCGCTCATCGTCGCGCTCGACGGCGTGACCGACCCGCGCAACCTCGGCGCCGTCCTGCGTTCCGCGGGCGCGTTCGGTGCGCACGGCGTCCTGGTGCCCGAGCGCCGCGCGGCCGGCGTCACGGCCTCGGCCTGGAAGGTGTCCGCCGGGGCGGCGGCGCGCGTGCCCGTGGCCCGCGCGACCAACCTCGTGCGCACGCTCACCGAGTACAAGGCCGCAGGCTGCTTCATCGTCGGGCTCGACGGCGGCGGCCCCGTCGCCGTGGGCGAGCTCGCGTTCGGCAAGGACCCGCTCGTGCTCGTCGTCGGCTCCGAGGGCAAGGGCCTCTCGCGCCTCGTGCGAGAGACGTGCGACGTCGTCGCCTCGATCCCGATCCTCTCGGACGTCGAGTCGCTCAACGCGGGCGTCGCGGCCGGCATCTCGCTCTACGAGGTCGCGCGCCTGCGCGCCGCCGAGGACTGAGCCTTCGCACCAGCCGCCCCAGGGCGCCCCGCAGACCGCCTCCAGGCGGGCCGCGGGGCGCCCTGCGCGCTTTCCCGCACGGGTCAGGCCCGCCAGGCCGAGGCCGGGGGCACGGGCGGGCAAGGGGCCTACCGCGCTGCGCTGCGCCCGCCCATGGCGCTGCGGTGCTCCTGCGCGCGGCCCGCAGGTGCGCGCCGCGGTCTGTCGGGGCATGCTCGCGACATGGACCCTCACCCCGTGCACCGGCACTACCGGGTGCTGCTCCTCGTCCTGACGTTCTCGACAGGCATCATCGACGGCATCTGCTACCTGGCCCTCGACCAGGTCTTCACGGCCAACATGACGGGCAACGTGCTCATCCTCGGGATGGGGCTGGCCGGCGGGCAGGACGTCCCCACGGCCGGCCCGCTCGTCGCGCTCCTGGCCTACGTCGCGGGAGCCGGGGTCGCCGGCTACGCGTTCCGCAACCACGCGGCCGGCTGGCACCGGACGACCACCGGACTGTTCGCAGGAGTCGGCGCGGGCGTGCTCGTCGCGTCCGTCGTGGCCTCCCTGGTCGGCGAGCCCAGGGGATGGCACCTGCTCGTGATCGTGGCGGTGCTGGGGCTGTCGATGGGCACCCAGGCGGCGACCGCACGTCACCTGTCGGTCAAGGACCTCACGACGACCGTGGTCACCTCGACCCTCACGGGGCTGGCGGCCGACTACTTCCAGGATGCTCACGGCCGCGAGGCGTGGGTGCGTCGGGTGTCTGCGGTGCTGGCACTCGGTGCGGGGGCAGCGACCGGGGCGCTCGTGCTGCGCGCCGGGCTCGAGGTGGCCCTCGTGGTGCCGGGAGTCATCGCGCTCGGCACAGCCCTCGTGGGCGAGCGCTACCGGCGCCTCGATGCCGCGGCGGCCCGCGCGGAGCATTCCTGACCCCGGCACCTGGCTGGGAGCGGGTCCTGGAGGCAGGCCTCGGGGAAGGTTCTGGGCCACGGCCCCGTTCCGTCGCCCGGTGGACCTCACTCCTGCTGGTCGACCTCGCCCGGTGCCAGGCCCAGGATCGCCTTCTCGTCGGGCCGGTGCCGCAGCACGCTCTCCACGTACGACGCCGTGGCCTCGGGCATGGGGATGTCGCGCCCGGCCTTCTCGGAGATGAACCAGCGGTGGTCGAGGATCTCGTGGAAGAGCTGCAGCGGGCTGCAGCTTGCGCCGCAGGTCCCGCGGCACGGCCTGGATCGTGGGCTCGAACACGCCGCTGAGCCAGTCGTGCGCGACGAACTCCTCGTCGTCGTTCTGCCGCTCGGCCGCCGCGCGGTAGGAGTCGAGGTCGTTGAGGAGCCGGCGCGCCTGGTTCTCCTGCACGTCCAGTCCCGTGAGCCGGATGAGGCGCCGCGAGTGGTGCCCGGCGTCGACGACCTTGGGCTGGATCTGGACGGTGGTCCCGTCGATGTCCGTCGTGATGTCGAGCTCTCCGACGTCGAACCCCAGGTTGTTGAGGCGTTCGATGCGCGCCGCGACCCGCCACCGCTCGTCGGACGCGAACGACTCGGCGTTCGTCAGGGCGTCCCAGAGCTCGTTGTACCGTGCGACGAGCGCGTCTCCCACGAGGATCTCGTCGATGTCCTCGTCGAGGAGCTCGCCCGCCGAGAGGTCCATGAGCTCGCCGATGATGTTGGTCCGTGCGAGGTCCACGTCGTAGCTGCGCTGGCCCGGGCTCAGCTCGCGGTGCAGGTCTCCTGTCTCCGCGTCGACGAGGTAGGCGGCGAAGGTCTCTGCGTCGCGTCGGAAGAGCGTGTTGGACAGCGACACGTCGCCCCAGTAGAAGCCGATGAGGTGCAGGCGCACGAGCAGCACGGCGAGGGCGTCGATGAGCCGGGTCGCCGTGTCCGGCTGGAGGGCTTGGCTGAAGAGCGCGCGGTAGGGCAGCGAGAACTGCAGGTGCTCGGTGATGAGCACGGCCTCGAGGCGCTCGCCGTTCGCGTCGGAGCGGCCCGTGATGACCCCGACGGGCACGACGCTCGGCACGTCCATGCGGCTGAGCTGGCGCAGGAGCTCGTACTCGCGGTACGCGACGGACTCGCCGATCTCCTTGATCGCGATGACACGACCGGACATGCGTACGAAGCGCACGATGTGGCGGGAGATACCGCGGGGGAGGGCTGCGAGGACCTCGTCCGGCCACTGCTCGAGCGGGATGTCCCAGGGGAGGTCGAGCAGGGCTGGGTCGGGGGCTGACGCGGTGATCTGCAGGTTCTGCACCATGACAGGTCCTTTCTCCGCGGTGGCCGGTCGCGCGGGGTGGCTCGGCGGACTGCGGTGCGCGCCGTGCGGCAGGTCGCCGCGGGTCCGCACCCGTCGTCGGTCACGGCTGCGGACGTTCCGCAGCCACGGGGAAGGATATGCGAAAGGGGCGGACCCGGCACACAGCCGAGCCCGCCCCGTGCCGCTGTGGGTCAGCTGAGACGCAGGCCCGTCGCGGTCGAGAAGACGTGCGTGTTGCCCGGGCGGATCGCCACGTAGATGCGCTCGCCCTTGGCGGGGACGTTGCGCGGGTCGACGCGGACGATGACCTGGTTGTCACCGGCGCCCGAGTGGATGTCCGCGTTGGTGGCCAGGTCACCCTTGAGGGTGCCGTAGACGAACGCGTCGGAGCCGAGCTCCTCGACGATGTTGACCTCGACGGGGAAGGCGCTCTCGTTGGCCTGCGAGGTGACCTCGAGGGCCTCGGGGCGGAAGCCGAGCGTGATCTTGCCCTTGTCGGCGTCGGTGAGCTTGGCGGTGACGTCGCGCTCGAGCGGGATGCGCGCCGGGCCGACCTCGGCGAAGCCGTTGGTGACGGCGAACGTGCCGAGGTTCATCGCGGGCGAGCCGATGAAGCCGGCCACGAAGACGTTGGCGGGGGTGTCGTACATGTCGCGCGGCGTGCCGACCTGCTGCAGGAGGCCGTCCTTGAGGACCGCGATGCGGTCGCCCATGGTGAGGGCCTCGGTCTGGTCGTGCGTGACGTAGACGGTCGTGACGCCGAGGCGGCGCTGCAGCGACGCGATCTGCGTACGGGTCTGGACACGGAGCTTGGCGTCGAGGTTCGACAGCGGCTCGTCCATGAGGAACACCTGGGGCTGGCGCACGATCGCGCGGCCCATGGCGACACGCTGACGCTGACCACCGGAGAGCGCCTTGGGCTTGCGGTCCAGGTACTCGGTGAGGTCGAGGATCTTCGCGGCCTCCTCGACACGCTGGCGGATGTCCGCCTTGGGCGTGCCGGCGATCTTCAGCGCGAAGCCCATGTTGTCCGCGACGGACATGTGGGGGTACAGCGCGTAGTTCTGGAACACCATCGCGATGTCGCGGTCCTTGGGCTGCACGTCGGTGACGTCGCGGTCACCGATGAAGATGTGCCCGCCGTTGACGTCCTCGAGGCCCGCGAGCATGCGGAGCGAGGTCGACTTGCCACAACCCGAGGGGCCGACGAGGACGAGGAACTCGCCGTCCTCGATGTGCAGGTTGAGCTGGTCCACCGCGGGGCGCTCGGTCCCCGGGTAGAGCCGCGTTGCGTGGTCGAAAGTGACCGTAGCCATGATGGGTACATCCCTCCACCGGCAGGTACGTGCCGGACGATCCGTTGTGTAGTGACGTGCCGCGCTTTCACGTGGTGCGTGTCTGCTGTGACACAGAAGAAGCCGAACCTCCAGGGTTTCCGGTCGCCCGGGGACCCTGGGGGTCCGACGTCATCGTTGCTCGGCATCCTACCCCCGCCTGCTGAGTTCTCCGTCACACCCCGGTCACGTCCGGGTAACGGTCGTCAGGCGCCCAGCAGGTCGGCGAGCACCGTGAGCGCACGGGCGGCCTCAGCGGGGTCGGTGACGCGTCGGCGAGCGAGCGTCTCTCCTGGACCCACCTTGATCCCGAGGTCGGACCCGCCGAGCACGGCGAACGCCTTCTCGTCGGTCACGTCGTCGCCGAGATAGAGCACCGCAGGCGACCCCAGGCGCGTGCGCAGCGCGTCGAGCGCGATGCCCTTCGAGGTGCTCGTGACCGCGACCTCGACCACGTTCTTGCCCGTCATGGCGTGCGCGCCCAGCTCGTCTCCGAGCCGCGCGGCCGCGGCCGAGGCCTGGTCGGCCGCGGGCTGGGGAGACAGGCGGGTGTGCAGCACCGCGGCCGAGGGCTTGTGCTCGACCCAGGCGCCCTCGACCGGGGCCGCGATCTCCTCGAGCCCCCGCGTGACGCCTGAGAGGAGAAGTGCCTGGGCCTCGTCGAGCGTGACGGGCACGAGGTGGACCCGGGCGGTCGTCCCGTCCGCACGGACGTGGCTCTGCGCGCCGGCGCCGGCCTCGTCAGCGGCGACGGCTCCGCCCCCGTCGCCGGGTGAGGCAGCCAGCACCTCGCCCGTCTCGGCGCCGTGGCTCCCCACGAGCAGGGCCCCCACGGGCGGAGAGGCCAGGCGCGCGAGGTCCTCGATCCGGCGACCCGACACGAGCGCGACCCGCACGCGGTCCGGCCCGAGCGCCGCGAGCCGTGCGAGCGCGGCCGCCGACTCCGGGGTGGGGCGCGACGCGAGCGGGTCGTCGGCGAGCGGGGCGAGCACCCCGTCGAAGTCGCTCGCCACGAGGAGGGGGCCGCCCGCCGGTGCGTCGTCGTCGGGCGTGCCGGGGGCGAGCGCCGCGAACGCGGCGAGGTCGCGCTCGAGCCCGCCGTCGAGCGAGGTCCCGGGGGTCGACACCGTCACGCGCCCTCCCTCTCGACCGGTTCCCGGCTGCCGGGCACGTCGCGCGACGGCATGGCCTGCAGCACGCCGAGGAAGGACTCGGACCACTTCGAGACGTCGTCCGCGAGGACGCGTCGACGCAGCCGACGCATGCGCTTGCGCTGCTCGCGGGGGTCCATGTGGGCCGCGGCGACGATGATGTCCTTCATGCCGTCGATGTCGTGCGGGTTGACGAGCAGCGCGCCGCCCGCGAGCTCGTCGGCCGCACCCGTGAACTCGGACAGCACGAGCACGCCCTGGTCGTCCGAGCGGGCCGCGATGTACTCCTTGGCCACGAGGTTCATGCCGTCGCGCAGCGACGTGACGAGCATGACGTCGGCCGCGAGGTAGAGCGCGGCCATCTCCTCGGGCGGGTACGAGTGGTGCAGGTAGTGGATCGCGGCGTGGCCGATCTCGGCGTACTCGCCGTTGATGCGTCCCACGAGGGCCTCGACCTGCTCGCGCAGCTCCTGGTAGGCGCCCACGTTCTCGCGGCTCGGGCTCGCGACCTGGACGAGCGTGACGTGCTCGACGTCGATGCGGCCGTCCTGCAGGATCTCGCCGTAGGCCTTGATCCGGTGGCGGATGCCCTTGGTGTAGTCGAGCCGGTCGACCCCGAGCATCATGACCTCGGGGTCCCCGAGGTCTGCGCGGATCTCGCGCGAGCGTGCCTGGACCTCGGGGGTGCGGGCGAGCTCGTCGAACGTGTGCGAGTCGATCGAGATGGGGAAGGCCGCCGCGCGCACGTGGCGGGCGGGGCTGTCCTCGGTCGCAGGGGTCGTGACGATGGGCCCGCGGGTCGTGTACCCGGTCAGGCGGCGCACGGCCCGGATGAAGTTCGACGCGTCGCCCGCGCGCTGGAAGCCGATGAGGTCCGCGCCCAGGAGCCCGTCGATGACCTGGCGGCGCCACGGCAGCTGCTGGAACAGCTCGAGCGGGGGGAAGGGGATGTGGTTGAAGAACCCGATGCGCAGGTCCGGTCGCTGCTCGCGCAGCATGCGGGGCACGAGCTGGAGCTGGTAGTCGTGCACCCAGACGGTCGCCCCGTGGTCGGCCTGGGCCGCGGCGGCGTCGGCGAAGCGCTGGTTGACGCGCCGATAGGCGTCCCACCACTGCCGGTGGAACGCGGGGGGAGCGATCACGTCGTGGTAGAGCGGCCACAGCGTGTCGTTCGAGAAGCCCTCGTAGTAGCGCTCGATCTCCGTCGCGGAGAGGGTCACGGGCACGAGCCGCATGTCGTCCGCGTCGAAGGGGTCGACCTCGAGGTCAGGCGCGCCGGACCAGCCCACCCAGGCGCCGTCCGACTTCTGCATGACGGGCTCGAGAGCCGTGACGAGTCCTCCGGGGGAGCGCTTCCAGTCGACGCGTCCCTCGTGGTCGACCGTGAAGTCGACCGGGAGCCGGTTGGACACCACGACGAGGTCGTAGCCGTCTTTGCCAGTCAATGGAGATCTCCTTGATATTCGGTTGGACGTCCGTGAATCTCCCCCCAGGTTATCCGTGCCGCGTCTCGCTCGCTCACGGGAGAGCAGGGCGCGGACGTGATTTGTCGATACCTTGACACCATGGAGGAGGCCAGCAGCAGATCTGTCGACCCGGCGCGGAGCAACGGCGCCGCACGCCGTGGCGGGCTGCCGACGGGCAGCGAGGTCGGGGGCTATCGCATCCTCGCGCGGCTCGGCGCCGGCGCCATGGGCGCGGTCTACGAGGCCGAGGACGGCGGCGGGAACCTCGTCGCGATGAAGTTCCTGCACGCGCACCTCGACGTCGACGCGCAGGGCCGGGACCGCCTGCGCCGCGAGGCCGTCGCCCTCCAACGGCTGCGTCACCCGGCGGTCGCGCAGATCCTCGACGTCGAGCTCGACGGCTCGGAGGCCTTCATCGTCACCGAGCTCGTCGACGGCCCCAACCTCGAGGAGGAGATCGCGACCGGGGGACCGCTCGACGCGCGGGACCTGTTCGAGCTCGCGGACCAGCTCGCCGAGGCGCTCGAGGCCGTCCACAGCGCGGGCGTGGTGCACCGCGACCTCAAGCCGAGCAACGTCCTGGTGACCCAGAACGGGCCGGTGCTCATCGACTTCGGCATCGCGCACGGGCTCGACGAGGCCCGCGCGACGTCGACCGGCCTGGTCATGGGCACGCCCGGCTACCTGGCCCCCGAGCTCCTCGAAGGGGCCGCGCCGAGCGCCAACAGCGACTGGTGGGGGTGGTCGGCCGTGCTGGCCTTCGCCGCCACGGGGCGTCCGCCGTTCGGCATGCGCCCGGTCGAGGCCGTCCTGGCGCGCGCCCGCACGGGCGAGGCCGACCTGGCAGGGCTGGGCCCGCGGACCGCGGGTGCGCTCGCGGCGGCGCTCCGGGCCGACCCGGCGCGACGCCTGGGGCCGTCGGAGGTCGCCGAGGTCCTGCGGCGCGCTGCGGACGAGGGAGACAGCCCGACGGCGTCACCCGCCACGGGAGCGACCGCGATCGTCCCGCCTGCCTTCAGCGGGCCGGGAGGCGGTGCTGCAGCGACCGTCGCCGCGACGCTCGCGGCCGCCGGCACCCCGACGTTCCCCGGCGCGCCGAGGCTCGCGAGCGCTGGTGCCGGTGCTGCGGCCACCGTGGCGCTCCCCGCGTCGGCCGTCGACGTCATGCCGACGAGCGTGGTGTCCGCGACCCGTTCGGCGGTCCCGGTCCCCGGGGCCCCTTCGATCCCGCCGCTCGCGGCGACCCAGGTCCTCGCCAACGACGGGCGGACGGTGGCGATGCCCGCGGTCCCGTCGGGTGCTCCCGTGCCCGCACCGGCGCCGCCCCCCTCGGTGGTCCCGCGCGTCTCCCCGGTCCAGCTCCAGGGGCCGGTCCCCGCCGCAGCGCCCGGACGAACCCCGGTCCCCCCGCCCGGGTACGCCGTGCCTCCGCCCGTGACGACCCCCTACCCGCCGCAACCGGGCCGACCCGCCGAGGGGCCGCCGTCGGGCACCGTGGCGCGGCCCGGAGGGCAGGTCGCCGCGCCCCCCGGGCGCGACCCGCTGTTCGACGGGTTCGGTCAACCCGTCATGGCGGCGCCCACCGACGTGTACGCCCGCCCGTCCCACCGGCACCGGACCGGGACCTTGCTCGCGCTCGGGCTCCCGCTCGTGCTGCTCGCCGGGAGCCATCCCGGGGTCGCGTTCGTGCTCCTGTGCCTGCTCGTGGTCGCCGCGCGCGTCGTGGGCGTGGCCGCCGACTCGTTCCACGCGCACCGCGAGCGCAAGGGCGTGCAGCGCAGTGACGGCGTCCGGGTCGCGGTCGCCGTGCCCTGGTACGCCCTGCGGGCCGCCGTCGGGGCGCTCCCGTCGCTGCTCGTCGCCGGGTGCGGAGGGTTGCTCGTCGCGGTCGGGTCGTGGTGGATCCTCGCGCCCGGGATGGTCGTCGTCGCCCCTCTGCAGACCGTCGAGGCTCGGTCCGTGGGCGGGGCGAACGAGGACTGGGTCTTCACCATGGTCCTGTGCCTCGCGATGGCGGTCGCGGTGCTCCTCGCCTGGTTCGGCCCGCTCTCCGCTCTGACGCGCTTCGGGGCCCGCACGACCCTCGTGCACGTCGCGCCGGGAAGGGTCGGGGCGATCGTCCTGGTCGTGGTGGGTCTCGCGCTCGCCGCGATCGTGCTCTTCTCGCTCGGGGACGGAGCACCGATCGAGTGGGCGCCGTTCCCCGGACCGCCGCCGAGCATCTGATCCCGCTGCCTCACCGGAAACTCCCAGACTGGCCGAGTACGCTGACACCGTGACCAGGACGTCCGCACCGGGCGCACCACACGGTGCGTCGCCCGGAACGCCCCCGAACGAGGCCGCGCCACGCGCTGCGGTCCGTGCGGTCGTGCGTGCGCGCACCGTCCACGGGGCCTCCGCGGAGACCTCGGTCCGCCGGTTCTCCGCCGTGACCTCGCTCGTCGTCGCCGGGTTCCTGCTCGTCGTCGGGACCCTGTCCCTCCTCGCGGACCGCGGCTTCAGCGTCGTCCACCAGTGCCTGCCGGCACCCGGGGGCTGGGGCGTCGCAGGCGTCCACCTGGCACTCCTGCGAGAGACCGCCGAGTGCCCGGCCGGGACCGCCGCCCTCGGGGGAGACCCCGCGCGGGTCGTGACGGTCGTCGGCGTGCTCGCCCTGCCCGTGCTGCTGGCGCACCTCGCGCTCCTGCTCGCGGGCTGCGGACTCGCGGCCGTCGCCCTGCGCGTCCGTGACCGGCTCGTGGGCGTCCTGCGTCCCTGGAACCTCCCGGCGCTGCTGCACCGCCCGCTCGCCCCTGTCGCCGACGAGTGCCGCCAGGTCGTCCGCTCGGCCACCAAGGTCCTGCACCATCTCGCGCTCGCCGCGGTGCGGTCGCTGCGCGGGCCACCGACCGCGCTCGCGGCCGCCTGACGACTCGTCACCCGACTCGTCACCGCCGCGCGACCCGGTGCCACCCGCACCCGGCGCGCTCGGCGCGGACCGCATCCCCCGCGACCAGTGCGGCCCCGTCCCGGAGCGCCGCGCCACCACGACTTCCAAGGACTCTCATGTCGACGAACGATTCCCGTCAGACCAAGGCCGACCGCCGCGACGCGGCCCGTGCCGAGGCCCTCGCGCTGCGCGAGGCACAGGCCAAGCGCGACAAGCGCAACCGAGCGATCACGATCGGCGCCCTCGTGGGTGGCCTCGCGGTCCTCATCGGTGCCTTCCTCTGGGTGTTCATCCCCGCGATGAAGCAGAAGGAGACCCGCGTCACCGAGCCGCTCGCCGGCGTCACGGCGCCCAGCACGGCGAGCGAGACCGCCGGCATCTCGATCGGCGCCGACGGAGTGGCCGGTGCCAGCACCGACGGCGCGGTCGACGTCGGCGTCTACTTCGACTACATGTGCCCCATCTGCGGGCAGTTCGAGGAGATCAACGGCGCCTCGCTCGACGAGCTCCGTGAGGCCGGCGACGTGAACGTCGTGCTGCACCCCGTCGCGATCCTCGACCGCATGGCCAACGCCCAGCAGTTCTCGACGCGCTCGGCCGCCGCCGCCGCGTACATCGCCGAGCACGCTCCTGAGCAGCTCAACGCGTTCAACTCGGCGATGTTCGTCAACCAGCCCGAGGAGAACAAGGAGACGCTGACCGACCAGCAGATCGCCGAGATCGCCAAGACCGCCGGTGTCCCGGCCGACGTGGCCGACAAGATCGCCGCGGGCGACGCGGTCGACGAGTTCGGCGACTGGGTCGAGGGCGCGACGAACCTGGCGACGCAGAACCCGGATCTCGCCAACCCGCAGAGCGGCGGCTTCGGCACGCCGACGATCACGATCAACGGTGAGCGCTGGGACGGCAACTGGGGCGACCCGGCGGCGCTGACCGCTGCGATCGAGGCAGCCAAGGGCTGATCCCTCCCACCGGGCGTACGGCCGTCGTCCGTCCCGACCAGGGGACGGACGACGGCGGCACGCCCCACACCCGGTAGGCTGTTCGCGCACCTCAGGGTGCCGCCGCCCTCGGGTGGCGTGCCGCCTTAGCTCAGCTGGTAGAGCACTCGCCTTGTAAGCGAAAGGTCGTCGGTTCGAACCCGACAGGCGGCTCCAACCGACATGACCCCTGACCTGCACTGACGCAGGCTCGGGGGTTTTGTCGTTCCAGCACGTGCAACAAGCGTGCAACAGCTTCCGAGCAGGCGTCGCCACACAAAAGAGCCCCGCAGGTGCGTCAACACCTACGGGGCGAGGAGACACCTAGTCAAGGAGGCATCCCCATGTACAACCGTATCCGCTGCTCCACCTGTTCCGCACCGTCGTCGGGCGTCCTCATGTTCGCCGGCATCGTCGGCTCATGGACCGGCCCATCGTGCGGTGCGTGCGCCGTCGAGGCGCTCCACACCGCGGCCTGTGCGGTCCGCTGGTCGCCCTCGAGCCGCGTGGCACTCCGATGACGCGCCGTGACGTCACCCGAGGATTGGCCCTCGCGACAGTCCTCGCGACCATCGCGGTTCTCCTCCTCGCACTCGCCACGGGCTCGACACCATGGGGTGCGCTGTGAACGCCGAGACGTGGGTTCGTGAAGCCCCGGACAACGATCGGGCGTTCATGCGCTTCGAAGACCCCCAGGGCACCGTCCGCGCGTCCTACGGCGGCGCTTCCTGCTCACCCGCGACCACCTACCCGTCGGTACCCGCATCGCCTGAACGGCCCCTCACGATCGCGCAGGAGCCCCCGCAGCGAGGTTCCTGGACGGCCGTGGGCGTCCGTCGTCCAGCGCGTTTTCAAGCCGTCCTAGCGCTTCCCAGGACAGTCCCGTGATCTAGCACAGTCCCCCGAACGGGCGGGGGCACCTCGGGCTCGTAGTGCACGACGAACCCGAGGTCCAGCACAGGCACACTCCGACTCGGGAGTGGGCCTACTCGTGTTGGCCTGAACCACTAGGGGCCTGGTCGTGGGGGCAAAATCTTGGGGAAGGGGACCTAGCAAGGGCCGAAGTGCGCAAGCACTCCCGCAATCAGTGTCCGTAGCGTCTGACTGTTCGCACGGCTAGGGCTTCGGCTTCGCCCGCCAGACAGCAAGCACTCGGCTCGATGTGCCGATGTGCGACGCCAGGTCAGGGTTGATCAGCCGCGCCACAGAGACGATTCTGCGGTGAGCGCCGTTGGGGTTCTTGTCGAAGACCGACTCGTGATGGGCCGCCCGGTTGCGCATGTCGCGCAGTTGGATGAGGGCATCGTGGACGCTCTTGCGGTTCACTCCCGGCGCGAAAGCATGGTGAAGCGCGGGGACCCACAGGGTCTTCTCATGGAGGTCGTCCGTGAGGTACGTCCAGAAGCCGAATGTCGGCCTCCGCGACGACCTTGCCGCGAGGCGCGCCTTCGCCTACGCGCTTGCAGGCGGTCTTGATGTTGCCCCGCGGAGTGGCGTTCTTATCCGTGGTCTGGTCGCCCACCGTCACCAGGTGCGGCGGGAAGAGGGCGGAGCGCTCCTTGTCGGAGAACCACTCTGCCCCCGAGACGGCCAGCGAACCGAGTTGCGTGTCATACGAGTTCCTCAGTGCAACTTCAAGGTGTGCCAAGTCTCGCAGCACGGCGCTAGCCAGTTCCATGTTCCACTCGTATAGGGCGAGCGCCCGTGTCTCGCTACCTCCCGCGGCGCTTCGGTACTTCTGCAGGCGGCCCGTGGTCAGCCAGGCCTCGACCCAGTCCATGTTTGGCGCCTCGGTGCTCATGGGGATAGCATGGCGGACATCGAGAGCCACGTGCGACCGCTGCTTGCAAGTTGCCGAGGCCAAGATCTTGGAGACCCCCGTATTCGGCCCAGCCGACCGGGGGTCCTCCGCTTTCCGGCCCAGGGGTCTCGCGACGGGTGAAGTCCATCAGGGGCCGGGCGTGTGCGTTTGGCCGGGACTAGGGTCGGCGCCACGGCTTCCGACGGGGAGGCCCACGGCAAAGGAGCCGACATGACCAAGGTCAGCGCGTACCACTCGACGAACCCCTCAGACCCGGACGTCTACCACAACCAGTCCGACTGTCCTCCGGGAAGCCAGATCCCCCTCCGCAACCGCGCATCAGGTACCGGCAGCGGCAACACCCTCTGTAAGAAGTGCAAGGACATGGGCTGAGCCCACGGAAAACACGAAAAGGCCCCGACCCGCCACTAGGGCAGGCCGGGGCCAGAGGGTTCAGAGATCGTCGGGGTCGAATGCCGGGAAGACGAGCTCTGACCGCGCCTTCAAATCCTCAGCGGCCCGCCACCGATCAGCGGGGTTCTCATCAACCCACCCATGGAGAGCGACCAACCAGGCCTGCGTAGCCACAGCCTGCACCGACCGCGAACCAGTCGGCGGCACGAACGGTTCAGGGCGCCCGGGCATCCCCGCCGACCGTCGCCTCACGACGCCACCGACCGATACACGCCCCGAACACCCCTCGACGCAGGCAGAGCATCCTCGACCGGCGCCGGGACGTCCAGCGTTGCGAGCAGGCGGGCGAGCGCGAGCTGCTGTGCACGGATCTCCGCAATAGCCGGATGCAAGCGCTGCCCCTGAGACGACCCGATCATCGTGCCGTCCTTCTCGAGCTGGGCGCGCAAAGTTGCGACCATGTCCCGAACCCTGCACGCCTCGTCCAACAATGCGGCCTCATGCTCGGCCAACTCGAATTCGCTGGACACCGCCGACCATAGCCTTTTACCTTGGACGCCAAAACCATTAGGCGCTTTCCTTTTAACCGTCATTAGCGTATCTCCTTTTCGTTCACGAACATGCCCGATTCCGGTTGCGCCAGGGCAACCGGGAGAGTCCACGCCGAGGCGCGACCGGGGCCCCCCTAGCCGTCGAGCCACCATCTAGACCCCATGGCGACCCCCACTAAACACCCCTCAGGCGCCCGCAGTCCACGCCCTCGCCCAACGACCCGTGCAAGGCGCCGCAACGCCCACACGGCCCCCTCAGGCGCCTGGAACAGGGTTTCAAGGGCCTATCGTTTCAACTCGCAGAGAGAGAAAGGCGCAATGCCTAAGGGCGCGCCTTTTGGGGGAGGGGAGGGGGTCCGGCCCCCTAGTGGAGGCCGGACCCTTGTGTCCCGAGATGTCCGGTTAGGCGATCTGTGTCAGCGAGTTGGGGTCTTCGGGGTCGAGCTGGATGGGCCGGTGTCCGTACCCGTTTGGGATGTACTCGGTGACGTATGGCTTGGGTCGGCGCTGCGGCGAGAACTCCTCGAGGTCCGCGGCCCGGAGCGTGACTCCTGCGGCGGCGGCCAGTGCCCCGTAGCGGCCTGCACGGTGCGGTGCGTCTTCCTGGTCCCAGAGGTTCCAGAGGTCGCGGATCCCGATCGATGTGGGATCGACGGTGAGGGCGAGCAGTTCGTCTGTCTGGCGTTCGTGCGTCGTGTGGGTGAGCTTGGTGCCCGTGAGGGCTGCGGCGCCGTGTAGGACGTCGGCTGCCTGCTCGAGGTTGCGTGCGTGCACGGGCGCGAGCTCCCATGCGGTGATGGCCTTGGCCGGGGCGCGCAGGATCGTCTCAGCGGGTGCGTTGATGTCGATGGTTGCGGCTGCGGTCGTGAGCGTCTTGGCTGTGGCGTTGTAGTGGTCGGCGACCGCTTCGTAGTTCGCGTCTGCGGTCTTGCGGTAGGCCACGCGCAGGGCGGCGAGGGTGGCTCGTTCCGCCTCGTTGCGAGTGTCGAAGTCCTTGACCGTGAGGCCTGCGAGGGTGTGAGCGGTGAGGGCCGCGCGGATGGTGTCGTGGTTCCCGGTTAGGACTGCGGCGTTGAGGGCTTCCTGGCCGCCGTTCTCGGCGAGGAGGTCCCTCAGGTGGTTGTACCCCTCGCGTGCGTCCTGGAACGTCTTGGAGACGCTGGTGCCGGGGATCGCGAGGATAGCGTCGACGCGGTCGGTGAAGTCGGTGTAGCTCATGTTCAGTTTCCTTCGATGGTGGTGTTCGGGCCGAGGGCGCGCGCGACGGATCCGGGGATGCCGGTCCCGTTGAGGGCGACGCTGCCGGTTGCGGCACCGACGGCGAGCTCGAGGGCGTTTTGCAGGCCGTCGCCGAGGACGGTGCCGGCGAGGGCGTTGGAGGTGTTCTGGTCGATCTGTGCGGCGCCGCAGGTGCAGTCGCAGGTGCAGTTGGTCATGAGGTCTCCTGGGTTGTGCGTCGGATGAGGTTGCCGAAGCGGTCGGGGGTGTAGACCGCGATGCCGCGTCGGGCGGCAATGTCGAGTAGGCGCGGGATGTCGGTCTCGGTGGGTGTTGCCCAGCCGGGATCGCTGCCTGTGTTGGCTCGGAGCGGCCCCGGGGTTGGTAGGGCGTCCTCTTCCGGTGCCGGGGTGGGCTGGCTGCGCTTCTGATGGAGCGGGTCGTGGGCCGTGCAGTACCAGTCGGTGGGCCTGGGGGTGGGGCCCTTGCAGGTTCGGCACTTGGCTGGCGCGAGGGTTGTCATGCGGTCACCGCCGAAGTGGCGCGTGCGAGGCGGACTCGGCCGCAGCCTGTGCACCGTGCCCACGCCCATCCGCGGGTCGTGGTGAGCTCGATTGCGTCGCCGGGCATTGGGCATGCGGAACGGTGTCGCGAGCCGTGCTTGTCGATGGTTTCGGGTCGTGATTCCTTCGTTCTCACGCTGCTGCTTCCTTTCGTTGGCGGCGGGCTTCTGCTCGCCGTTGGGGGGCGGTCAGGCCGCCGTAGGTTCCTTCTTCGGTCGGGTACTTGAGCCCGTATGTGCGGCACGTCTCGAGTGCGGGACAACCTGCGCAACGGGCCGCTGCTTCTTGCTGGTCCTCGAGTAGGTCGGAGATCCACGGGCCGGTCTCGAGGGGCGTCCCGGCGCGGCACGGGATCGTGCGGCGGGCGTCCCGTACGTCGTCGAGGTGGTCTTCTAGTGCTCGCCGGTCCGCTTCTCGCTCGGCGGTGGTCACAGGGTCGCGACTTGCTCGAGGCGGGCGAGGATCACGACGGCGGCGTCACCTCGGGCATGTGCGCGGTCGACGGACGCCTGGCCCGCTTTGAGGGACAGGTGCGTACGTCGGGTGACATGCCCGGTGGGACGTTTCGTGACCGACACGACGACGAGCTGCTCATCGACGGCGCGCATGATCTCGGCGCGTGCGAGCGGTAGGGACGTCATGATGGGTTCTCCTTGGTGGTGGCGTAGCAGCCGACGTGTGTTCCGATTCGGGCAATGGCTCGGTCTAGGGGCCAGCCGCAGGCTGAGCATTCGCCCCCGGTGATCGGCCAGCGGTGATAGGCCTCATCAACCCGGAACTTGGGCTGATTGGGTTTGCGGCGGATGGGCGGCGTGGGCATGTTCGAACCCTTCACCTTCGGTTTGTGTTTGCGCAGTTCAGGGACTTGTGTGAAGGGTTGTGCAGGGTAAATGCAAACTTTCCAACACTCCCCCCGTGGGGAGGTTTACATAGACCCTGCACAACCCTTCACGCGCCTAGGGCTCATATGGCCGTCTGTCACGGACGCCGAGGCCCTCTCGGGTCATTCCGGCCCGCTTCTTGACGGCCGAGAAGCCGAGGCGATCCAACTCGGCACCGAACGCCTTCTCGGACATCTCGCCTGCGCCGTCACGAAAGGCCCACATCCGCCACTCGGCGTAGAGGCCCGAGGTGCGGGCCGCGCACTGGGGGCCGCGGATGATGCACTCCTCGTCGCTGATGAATCTCTTCACAGGGTCAGATCGCGTCTGGTAGTTGTCCGTCGCTCGGACGACCGATGCGGGCTCCCTCATGCCGCCGTTGTCCTCGTAGTCGAAGAACCCGTTCACGGCCCACGTGAGGACCGCGTCCGCGTGCAACTTGAGCCGCTCCTTGAGTCCGCCGTCACGCTCTGCGGGCGGGATCACGACGTCGAACGGGACGACGCGGATTCGCCGCCATACGGCTGGGTCATTTCCCTTCACGTCAGGCTCGTGGTTCGTGATGTACAGGAGTTGGTGCGTCGGCTCCCATGTCACGACGGGCGAGTAGAGGTTGCGCGCCGAGAGCGTGTCGCCGCCCGTGAGCCGCTTCATGAGCGCCTCGTCCAACTTCCGGCCCTCCTCGGTCTCTGAGCCGATGACGAGCCGCGCGCCCGCGGAGCGTCATCATCTCGGGACCCCCTACGCCGCCACGGTCACGGACCATGAGCAGGTCAGGGTTAATGACCGTCGAGTAGTCGCCGAGCGCGTGGTTGACCGTCTCGTACGCGGTGCCCTTGCCGTTCGCTCCGGTCCCCTTGAGCACGGGGAAGAGGTGCTCCCGGACCGCGCCGTAGACGGCCTGCCCGATGACCCGTTGCAGGTACGCGCGCTCGTCCGCGTCCGGAAGAGACTTCTCAAGGAACTGCTCCCACGTCGCGACGTCGGCGGCGGGGTCGTAAGCACCGACCGTGACCTTCGACAGCCGGTCGGCCGGGTTGTGCGGTCGCAGGCGTCGGTCGCGCAGGTCGAGGGTCCCGTTCGCGCCGTTCAGGAGGAACGGGTCTGCGTCGAGGTCGCCCGGGGTCACGGCGAATCCTCGACGAGGACTCGAGCGATCCTCAGGACGCCATCGACTCCCCCGCTGCGCTCGCACGCCTTGACGTCGGCCTTGCAAGTCTTGTCGTCCCCCAGGGACTCCGTCAGCGCAGCCTTGAGGATGGCGAGGACGGCACGGGAGGCACGGGTCTCGCCGAGGTCTTCGGCCCCAGCGCTTCCCGTCCCAGTAGTGCCATCCGAGGCCGTGGACGTGGAGCAGGCGGCCCGCGTAGTCACGCGCGAGACGGTAAGCCATGCGGATTTGCCCATGGTGCTCTTCGCCTTCCGTTTCGTTTGGGAACACGCCCCCGTGCTTGGCGTACTGGGTGGGCGTGGTCATGCGGTCTCCTCGAGGTAGCGGGACGATGGTGCGCCGGCGAGCCAATGGCGTTCCCAATCGGGGGCGAGGCGGGTCTTGGGGGCGGGCTTGGTGGGCTTGGGGACTGGCACGCCCGATCGCCGCGCCTGGAGCGTCTCGAAGGGCTCGAGGCGGTGCAGGGGCTGCCCTGTGGCGGCTGCGATGGCGTCGAGGATGGGGCGGCCTGCAATCGCGAGTTCGTCCTCAACCTGAAGGCGACCGACGGGGATGCCATCGGCGTGCCCATCGGTGTATCCGACCTTGTAGCCGTGCTGCTGGCCCTCGAACAGGCCTACGTGGTGCCCGGTGTCGTATCCGTGGTTCCACGCGCGGGCATCTCGCGCGGTGATCGTTGCCGTCGTCATCGGCGCTCGGTCTCGCGGGCGCCCCGCAGATCGTCACGGACGCGGTCCAAGGCGTTGTTCAGCGTGTGGATCGTGCCCAGGGTCGGGACGCGGTCGCGGCGGCCAGCTTCATGAGGCGCATCGCCAGGAGGTACCGGGCCTCTTCAAGGTCGGTCGTGTGAAAGCGATTGGTAGTCATTCGCGGACATTCCTTAGGGTCGTAGGGCATAAGGAAGGCCGAACCCATTCGGGTCCGGCCTGTAGGTCTGTACGTGCGATATGGGTTATGCGGCGGCGGTCGGGATGGTGCGCACGGCCTGCCCGAGGTCGTCAGGGTTGATCTTGATCAACCGCCCGACGCGGTACGCGGGCATGGTGCCGTCTGCGATCCGGCGTCGGAGGGTGCGGGGCGAGATGTCGAGTCGGGCGGCTGCGACGTCGAGCGAGACGAGGCGGGCGGCGTTGAACGCTGCGGTCATGAGGATGTTCCTTCCGGTTCTCATCGGTGCAGCCCGAGGCGTCGAGCTGCTGCATGGTCGTTCTTGCTGATCTGTCGAAATGCTTCCCGCGGGGTCGGGTCCGAAAGGCCGCGCGCTACCCCGGATCGGGTGATCCCGAGGACGTTGGTGCCACGTACTTCGTCTTCCGCCAGGTGGCGTGCGAGCCAGTCGTTCCGGAAGCTCTTGGCAAGGCGCCGGATATCACCGCGCCCGCACGTGATCGAGTTCTTCATGGCGTGCGCGATGGCTTGCTTCTCGAAGATGGCGAGCGGCGGAGCTGCTGCGGGCATGGGGTTCCTGTCCCTCTCCCTAGAACGAACCTGGGGGTGGCGCCAGGCCGGTTGTGCCTGACAACAACAATCATGGCACACACTGTCACTTGGCGTCAACGGCAGGTATGATGTGACGCATGACAACAACACCTAAGGCGATGGCTCCGAAAGCGCTCGACAAGGCCGTAGGCGCCAACATCCGTGCGGCGCGCGAGCGAGAGGCCGTCACGCAGGCAGAACTTGTGGCTAGGCTCGGAGCGCTCGGATGGAAGATCGACCCGCCGGCGATGAGCGGCATTGAGAACGGACGGCGATCGGTGAGGGTGAGTCAGCTTGCACTCCTCGCGCAGGCGCTAGACGTCGAACCCAACGCTCTCCTTGCCGTCCGTCACGGCGCAGACGAACTGATCACGGATGTGAACCAGGCCTGGAATGTGCTGATCCGTGCACACCTGGGGCTCGACATGGCGCGTCGACGCGCCCGGGCCGTTCTGTTTGGCGGTGCCCTATCGCCAATGGAAGACCGGAAACTCCGAGCGGCTGTTGAAGAGCTACACCTCGGAGACGGCCGAGGACGTCGCTGCGGAGGCCCTGGCCGAGTCCTCCCGCTTCGATGCGCCTGAGACTGGGGCTGACCTTGGCGAGCACGTCGAGACGATCGAGGTGCTGCCCCTTGAGTCCGAGATGCCCGGGCCGCGCGAGGCGTCAGGACAAGGCATCGGTGACGTGATCGAAACCCGTGAGTATGAGCCGATGCCAGACGCGCCCGGTCCGGTCGAGCGGTCCGCCAAGGAGAGGGCGCGCGCTCGGTGGTGAGCACACGCCATCCGGTCTACTCCGCCGCGAACCCTGAGAGCGCAGCGGCGATCTCGGCGTCACGGTTCGACGTCGCGTGCTGGTAACGCATCGCAGCGGCAGGACTTGCGTGCCCGAGCCGCGCCTGTAGTTCCGCGACGGTCGCCCCGGTGCGGGCAGCGAGGACGGCGGCCGTGTGTCGGAGGTCGTGCACCCGTAGATCTGGGCGACCAACCGCAGTGGCGGCAACCTTGAAGGACCGCCTTGTCGTGGAGGGCACACGCCACCCGCCCCGAGATGCCGGAAAGACGAGGCCCGTGCGCCCCGGCTCCGCGTACTCGTCCAAGTGGTCTCTCAGCGCGTTGATGACGTGCGTAGGTAGGTGGACGACGCGACGCCCCGCCTGAGTCTTCGGCTCGCCCACGGCGGGCGGCTTCCCGGGGAGGTGCTGGACCTGGCGGCGGACGGTGACGGTACCGGCGTCGAGGTTGAGGTCGTTCCGGCGTAGTTCGAGGAGCTCGCCCAGGCGCAGGCCGCCCCACCCGGCGAGAAGGACTAGTGCGCGCAGGGACGGCTCGGCGGCGTCGGCGAGCGCTGCCAGCTCGGCGGGTTCGAGGGTCACGGTCTCCGAGGCCCGCGGCGACTGCCCGGCCCCCTGGACGCGACACGGGCTCGCTGGGACCAGGTCCTCACGCACGGCACTGTTGTAGATGGTCCGCAGCAGCCCGTAGGAGTGGGCCGCCTGCGTGGGGCCTGTCTGCCGACGAACGGTCGATGCCCAGCGGGACACGTCTGCGGGGGTGACCGCTTCGAGTGGCCGGCGTCCGAGCGCGGGAAGGATGTATCGGTCGAGCGCGTGACGGTAGATGCGTCGAGTGGTCTCGCGAAGGTCGCGATGCTCAAGCCACGTCTCCGCGTACTCCCCGAGCGTCATGGGTTCAGCCTCTGCTAGGACGTCATCAGGGGAGCGCCACGTGCCCGCCGCGATCGACGACCGGGTGATCGCCAGCCATGCCTCGGCGTCGATGGACGCGTCGAAGGTGTCGGGGGCGGTGCGTCGGACAAGGTCCGGCCCGACGTACGAGGCCTGAAACCGGCCTGACGGAAGCTTGCGGATCGCTCCCCAGCCTCGTCGAGTGGGTGCCCTGCGTGCCATGTCGTGCCCTCCCGCGTGCAATCTGCGTGCAACCCGGTTCATCCCCCGGGTCCTCTTGTGTCCGCTCGTGTCCCAGTGTAGCGTCGGCAACAGAGCAGGTCACAGAGCCAAAACGGGCGGAATCCTGCGGGTCGCGAAACCAGACGAGGTCGTCGGTTCGAACCCGACAGGCGGCTCCGTCAGGAACCACGAAGGCCGGTGTCCCGCAGCACGTGCTGCCGGACACCGGCCTTCGTCGTCGCCTCACGAGGCCAGAGTGGGCGTCTGCACCCCTCAGGCGGCCCGGGCCGCGCGCCCCGCGGGTTGGCGCTACCGCGACTGCACGGGCGTCAGCACCGGCACCTTGGGCTCGCGCAGGTCGCCCGAGGACCGGCCCCGGAGCCGCCGCGTCGCCCACGGGTACACGTGCACCCGCACCCACTCGGCGTTCTGCCGGGCCCGGTCGAGGCGGGGGACGGGGGGGAGGGGAGACAGCGGGTCGTCCCACGTGGCGTCGTCGGGCGCCTGACCCAGGCCCAGGAGGGCAGCCTGCGCGACGCGGCGGTGGCCGTCCGGCGTGAGGTGGATGCGGTCCTCGGACCACATGCGCCAGTCGTGGAGCGAAGCCATGCCCCACAGGTCCAGGACGTGCGCGCCGTGACGACGGGCGATCGACCAGATGTGGGTGTTGTAGACGCCCACGCGACCACGCGTGAGCCCCACGAGCGGCGACCCCGAGGTGTCGAAGCCCGTGCCCAGGAGGACGTCGATGCCCTCGGCGCGCAGCCGGGCGACCGCGTGCTCGAGGTTGCGGGCCAGACGGTTGACGTCGGCCGCGGGGCGCAGGATGTCGTTGCCGCCGCCGATGAGGCTCACCAGGTCGGGCTTGAGCGCGATCGCGGCCGGCACCTGCTCGGTCAGGATCGAGCGCAGGAGCCGGCCGCGGATCGCGAGGTTGGCGTACTCGAGCGGGGCCTGGCCCGCGGCGCTGCGTCGCGTCGACAGGTGCCCGGCGAGGAGGTCGGCCCAGCCGCGCTGGCGGTCCGGGTCGTTCGGGTAGGGGTCCCAGAGTCCTTCCGTGAACGAGTCGCCGATCGCGACGTAGCTGGCCCATCGGGGCGTGTTCTCATCGTCCGGGTGCGAGGTGGTCACCGGTCCATTGTGTGACAACGGGCGTCGTGCGTCGCGTGACTTCCTGCCCGACGGCGCACCCCGGCCCGGTCCGCCACCGCGCCTCAGGCCGTCGGCAGCGACCAGTCGACGGGGGTGGCCCCCTGGGCCACGAGGAGCTCGTCGACGCGCGAGAAGGGCCGTGACCCGAAGAACCCGCGGCGGGCCGAGAGCGGGCTGGGGTGCGCGCTCTCGACCACGGGCGTGCTGCCCAGGAGGGGCTTGAGGGTCGCGGCGTCACGTCCCCAGAGGATCGCGACGAGCGGGCGGTCGCGCGCGACGAGCGCTCGGATGGCGGCCTCGGTGATGGCTTCCCACCCCTTGCGGCGGTGCGAGCCGGCGTCGCCCTCGCCGACCGTCAGGACCCTGTTGAGCAGCATGACGCCCTGGTCGCTCCACGCCGACAGGTCGCCGTGCACGGGCGTCGGGATCCCGAGGTCGGTCGCCATCTCGGCGTAGATGTTCTGGAGCGAGCGCGGCACGGGACGCACGTGCGGCTGGACGGAGAACGACAGGCCCATGGCGTGGCCGGGCGTGGGGTAGGGGTCCTGGCCGACGATCAGGACGCGCACGTCGGCGAGCGGTCGCTGGAAGGCCCGCAGGATGTCCGACGGCGCCGGCTGGTACGGGCGCCCGGCCGCGGCCTCCGCGCGGAGGAAGTCGCCCACGGCGCGCAGCTGCGGCTCGACGGGGGCCAGGGCGGCCGCCCAGTCGGGGGCCATGATCTCGTCGAGCGGTCGGTGCGGGACGGGAGCCGCGGGTTCGTCGAGGGAGTCGGCAGGGGTGGGCGTCGCGGAGCTGTTCACGCGGCGAGAGTACGCGAGCCGATGAATGACACCCCTGTCGTTCGCGCGTAGGGTGGAGGGACCCAGGTCCTCGCCGCACGCCGGCGCCGGACGCCCCCCGACGAGTGAGGAACTGCCCATGAGCGAAGCGTTCGCCGACACGGAGCACCTCGCCGTCGCGTCCCTGGACGGGGCCGGGACGGAGACGGGGACCGGTTCCGGCCTCTCCGAGCGCGACCAGCAGATCCTCGCCTTCGAGCGTCAGTGGTGGAAGTACGCGGGCGCCAAGGAGCAGGCCGTCCGCGAGCTCTTCGACATGACGGCGACGCGCTACTACCAGGCGCTCAACGCACTGATCGACTCCCCGGAGGCTCTCGCTCACGACCCCATGCTCGTCAAGCGTCTGCGCCGGATGCGGTCCACGCGTCAGCGTGCTCGCTCCGCCCGCCGACTCGGCGACGTTTAACCTGCCGGTCGAGACGGGCTACCCTGTCGGCGTGAGCAAGAGCGATTACCCCTACGCGCCTGACGAGTTCGACGTCCCCGCGCCCGAGGGCGCGCCCGTCGGCGTGTTCCGTGCTCCGCGCAGCGGGTGGAGCAAGACCTGGCCGTTCCTGCTCGTCGCCGGGATCTTCGCGGTGGTCGGGGTCGGCGGCGTCTACGCGGTCTCCGGCGGGTTCGGTGGGGGGACGCCCGAGGCCGACGCGAAGCCACCGGCGGTGTCGGCCCCTGCCGAGGACCCTGGCGCCGAGGACCCCGCGACCGAGGAGACCCCGGTCGAGGAGGAGCCCACGACGGAGGAGACCCCGGTCGAGGAGCCGCCGGCGGACCCAGCGACCGACATCACCGCCCTGCTGGCAGCAGCCGACAAGGGAGCCTACGTCCGCGTCCTCAACGACAAGGGTCCGGAGGGTGAGTCCCGCGTCGGCAAGGCGGCGCTGGACTCCAAGGGGTTCACCAAGGTCGAGTTCGCGGCCTACCCCGGTGACTCGGGCGTCACGGCCACCTCGATCTGGTACGCCGCGGACCGCAAGGAGACGGCCATGGCGGTCGCCGCGGTCCTGGGCATCCCGGCCGAGCAGGTCACCCAGGTGGACGTCCGCGAGGGCGACGTCCTCGTGATCGTGAAGTCCGCGCTGACCGTCGCCCCCTGAGTCGCTGACCCGTCGCACGGCCGGACCGTGACGTGGCCCCGCCGTGAAACGGAACACCTCTCCACCGGCCGTCTCCGTCCCGTTCCTGCACGTCTCGCAGAGATCGCGTCGCGGCTACCGGTGACGGGGCCCACCCCGCGGGCTAGGCTCGGAGGCACCGAGGGCGGTGGTCGCCCGCGGGCGACCCGCGGCACGCGCGCCGCGCACGAGGAGACGTTCCATGGCCCAGGGCACCGTCAAGTGGTTCAACGCCGAGAAGGGGTTCGGGTTCATCACCCCTGACTCGGGTGGTCAGGACCTCTTCGTCCACTTCAGCGCGATCCAGAACGACGGCTACCGCACCCTCGACGACGGGCAGGCCGTCGAGTACGAGCCGGGGCAGGGCCAGAAGGGCCCGCAGGCCGAACAGGTGCGCCCGCTCTGAGCACCGTGACCCCGGCGCGTCACCTGACAGAGGTGGACGTCGTCGTCGTCGGATCCGGGCCCAACGGCCTCGCCGCGGCGGTGACGTGCGCCAGGGCCGGGCTGTCCGTGCGGGTCCTGGAGGCGCAGCCCACGGTCGGAGGCGGGTCCCGCACCCTGGACCTGGGGCTCGCCGAGGGCATGGTCCACGACATCTGTTCCGCCGTGCACCCCATGGCGTGGGCGTCGCCGTTCTTCCAGGCGTTCGACCTGCCTTCGCGCGGCGTCGAGCTGCTCGTCCCGGACGTCTCCTACGCCCAGCCTCTCCCTGGTGGTCGTGCGGGGATCGCCTACCGCGACCTCGACCGGACGGTCGACGGTCTGGGGGTCGACGGCGCCGCGTGGCGCTCCCTCGTCGGCTCGCTGTCCCGCAACACGGCCCACGCGGTCGCGACCGCCCTGGGTGACAAGCGGAGCGTCCCTGCGGGGCTCCTCCCGCGCGGGGTGCCGACCGCGGCCAGGTTCGGCCTCGGCGTGCTCGAGCAGGGCACCCGGGCCTGGGACCGGCGTTTCGTGGGGGACGTCGCGCCCGCACTCTTCACGGGGGTCGCCGCGCACGGGATCGCCCCCATGCCGTCGCTGGCCTCGGCAGGGGTCGCGATGCTGCTCGCGTCGCTCGCGCACACGGAGGGCGGCTGGCCCGTCCCGCGCGGCGGCTCGGGGGCGATCGTGACCGCACTGGTCGCTGACCTGGAGGCGCACGGCGGCGAGGTCGTGACCGATCACCCCGTGCGCTCCGAGTCTGACCTCCCCCCGGCCCGGGCCGTCGTCTTCGACACCACGCCCCGCACCGTGGTCGAGGTGTTCGGCTCCCGTCTCACCGGACGTGCGGCTCGGGCGCTCACGGCGTTCCCCTACGGCAACGCGGCCGCCAAGGTCGACTTCGTGCTGCGCGGTCCTGTGCCGTGGGAGAACGTCGAGGTCGGGCACGCCGGCACGGTCCACGTGGGCGGCACCCGGGCGGAGATGGCCGCCGCGGAGGCCGCGGTCGAGGCCGGTCGGCACGCCGAGCGGCCCATGGTCCTCGTGAGCGACCCGAGCGTGGTCGATCCGTCGCGGCGGGTCGGCGACCTGCGACCGCTGTGGACGTACGCGCACGTCCCGGCCGGGTCCACGCTCGACGTCACCGAGGCGATCACCGCCCAGATCGAACGTTTCGCTCCCGGTTTCCGCGACGTCGTCGTGACCTCGCGGTGCGTGCCGGCGGCGCGCATGAGCGAGCACAACGCGAACTACGTGGGTGGGGACATCGCGGCGGGGGCCGTCAGCATGTGGCGCGTGCTCGCACGCCCGACCGCGCGCCTCGACCCGTATGCGACGGGCCTCGACGGGGTCTACCTCTGCTCGGCGTCGACCCCACCGGGACCCGGTGTCCACGGGCTCGGCGGCTGGTACGCGGCCCAGCGCGTCCTGCGCAGGGAGTTCGACGTCCCGCACCTTCCCGCGCTGGCTCCCTGACGGCTGCCCGACCTCCGGCAGGGCCCGGGCTCAGGGGACCAGGACGTCCGCCCCGGCGGCAGCCTCGGTGCGGCGGTCCTCGAGCTCGACCAGGGTCAGCACCACGAGCGACGAGCTCCACGTGAGCGGCGCGACCGCCGCAGGCGAGCCGTCCGCGAGGACCTTCTCGGGGATCGCGCCGGAGGCCGTCCGGTGCGCCTCGAGCCAGTCGAGCCAGCTCTCGGCGGCCTCCTCCTCGCCGATCGAGGCGCCCGCGAGGGCGAACAGCGCGGTCTGGGGCGTCCAGGACACGCCGTCCGTGCGCCACCCGGCCCCCGGGGCCACGCCCCCGGCCGGCCGGAGCATCGACATGACCGAGGAGCGCCAGGCGTCCTCGGCCCCGTCGAGCGCCGTGGGTTGGAACGGGGGGAGCGCGAACGTGGTCGCTGCGTCCTGCGCCCCGCCCGACACGGCGCGCGGGTAGCCCTGCGAACCGAACCGGTCCTCGATCGCCGCGCGCAGGCGCACCGCAGCGCTCGCCGCGTCGGCCGCGCGGTCCCACTGCTCGCCGTCGCGGTAGAACGCCATGGCCCCCTCGAGCCCGGCGAGCAGGGGTGCGGCGGTCCCGAGGGTCAGGTCGGTCGGGTGCACCTCCCAGTAGTCGCTCGACGGCGGCGGCAGGTCGGTGTCGTCGTCGAGCAGGGAGAGCACGTGAGCGGTCGAGGCGTCGACGAGCGGGACGAGGCGCTCGTGCGCGTCCGCCCGGGCACGGGGGTCGTCGATCTCGTCCAGCACGGTCCAGGCCGACCACAAGGCCCACCCGTTTCCGTCCGACTGGATCCCGCGGTCGTCGGGGACCCCCGAGGCGTCGGGCAGGTAGCGGGCGTGGAACGAGCCGTCGGGCTCCTGGACCGAGCGCAGGAAGTCGAGCACGCGCAACGCGTCGTCGACGTGACCGGTCCGCGCGTACGCGGCCGCGGTGAACGACGAGTCCCGCGGCCACACGAAGCGCCAGCGCGGGGACGCGGCGGCGAGCGAGGCGCCGTTCTCGAGGGTCAGGGCGTGCAGGTCGAGCAGGGCGTCCTCGCCGAGCCCCGCGAAGCGGGTGCCGGCGCCGGGGACCCGGCCGTCGGCGAGCCACGCCCTGGAGGAGGCCGCGGCGCGCTCGGCGCCCGCGGCGTCGAGCAGCGACCCGCGGTCGCGGGGGAGCCCGCGACCTGGCTGAGCCGGTTCACCTCGCCGTCGGAGGGGTCGATCCCGTCCGTGAGCCAGGCGGGATCGAGGGCTGCGGGGTCGAGGACCCTGCTGCCCTCGAGGTAGGTGGCGCCCATGCCCGCGGGGAGCCGCAGGAGGACGCCGGGGCCCGCCGTCGCGACCCCGTCCTGGTAGAGGTCGATCTGGACGTCGGTCGCTCGAGGGGACGGGGTGGCTCCGGCCGTCACGAGCACCACGACGGGGGCGATCGCCGCTCCGAGCACCGCCAGTCGCCACCTCGTTGTCGCGAAACTCACACTGGGCATCCTAGGGCGAGCCGGACGCGCGTCGTTCCGCTGGGGGCGATAGGGGACCTTCGGCCTTGCACTCGCACCAGCAGAGTGCCAATAATGGCGTTAGCACTCTCGTCATGAGAGTGACAGTTTTCTCTGGTCGTCAGGTGAGGCCCGCGAGTCGGCGTGACAGGAACGCCGTCGTGCGCGAGCCGTCCGTCGCGGGCGCCGACCGACCGTCACACGCCACCAGCGGAGGATCAATCCCCATGGCAAAGATCATCGCCTTCAACGAGGAGGCACGTCGCGGGATGGAGCGCGGGCTCAACGTCCTCGCCGACACCGTGAAGGTCACGCTCGGCCCCAAGGGCCGCAACGTCGTCCTCGACAAGAAGTGGGGCGCGCCCACCATCACCAACGATGGTGTGAGCATCGCCAAGGAGATCGAGCTCGACGACCCGTACGAGAAGATCGGTGCTGAGCTCGTCAAGGAGGTCGCCAAGAAGACCGACGACGTCGCGGGTGACGGCACCACCACCGCGACCGTGCTCGCCCAGGCGCTCGTGCGCGAGGGCCTGCGCAACGTCGCGGCCGGGTCCAACCCGATCGCCCTCAAGCGCGGTATCGAGAAGGCTGTCGAGGCCGTGACGGCCCAGCTGCTCGTCGCCGCCAAGGACATCGAGACCAAGGAAGAGATCGCTGCCACGGCCGCGATCTCGGCCGGTGACCCCGCGATCGGCGAGCTCATCGCCGAGGCCCTCGACAAGGTGGGCAAGGAAGGCGTCATCACCGTCGAGGAGTCGAACACGTTCGGCCTCGAGCTCGAGCTCACCGAGGGCATGCGCTTCGACAAGGGCTTCCTGGCCCGCTACTTCGAGACCGACCCCGAGCGTCAGGAAGCGGTCCTCGAGGACCCGTACGTCCTGATCGTCGAGTCGAAGATCTCGAACGTCAAGGACCTGCTGCCGCTGCTCGACCAGGTCATGAAGGCCGGCCGCAGCCTCCTCATCATCGCCGAGGACGTCGAGGGCGAGGCCCTGGCCACCCTCGTGCTGAACAAGATCCGTGGCACGTTCAAGTCCGTCGCCGTCAAGGCTCCGGGCTTCGGCGACCGCCGCAAGGCCATGCTGCAGGACATCGCGATCCTCACCGGTGGCCAGGTCATCTCCGAGACGGTCGGCCTCAAGCTGGAGACCGCGACCCTCGACCTGCTCGGCCAGGCTCGCAAGGTCGTCGTCACCAAGGACGAGACCACGATCGTCGAGGGTGCCGGCGACGCCGACCTCATCGCGGGTCGCGTGAACCAGATCCGTTCCGAGATCGAGAAGTCGGACTCCGACTACGACCGAGAGAAGCTCCAGGAGCGCCTCGCCAAGCTCGCCGGTGGTGTCGCGGTCATCAAGGCCGGCGCCGCGACGGAGGTGGAGCTCAAGGAGCGCAAGCACCGCATCGAGGACGCCGTCCGCAACGCGAAGGCTGCCGTCGAGGAGGGCATCGTCGCCGGTGGTGGCGTGGCCCTCATCCAGGCCGGTGCCGTCGCGTTCGAGACCGCCGCGATCACCGACCTGGTCGGCGACGAGGCGACCGGTGCGCAGATCGTGCGCGCCGCGATCGACGCCCCGCTCAAGCAGATCGCGATCAACGCCGGTCTCGAGGGTGGCGTCGTGGCCGAGAAGGTCCGCAACCTCCCCTCGGGCCACGGCCTGAACGCCGCGACCGGCGTCTACGAGGACCTGCTCGCCGCAGGCGTCAACGACCCGGTCAAGGTCACGCGCTCCGCGCTGCAGAACGCTGCGTCCATCGCAGCGCTCTTCCTCACGACCGAGGCAGTCGTCGCGGACAAGCCGGAGAAGACCCCGGCCATGCCGGGTGGCGACGGCGGCATGGGCGGCATGGACTTCTGATCCGTCCGCTCACGCGGCCGGGCTCGTAGGAGCCCGCGCAGCTGACACGAAGGGCCGTCCGGCCAGGGAGACCTGGTCGGGCGGCCCTTCGGCGTTCCTGGGAACGGCGGGTGGGTCGGGCACCGTCGGCGAACAAGATGGCAGATCGTCACGATCTGTCCGTTCCGTGGACACCTCTTTCCAGACAGGCCGGCGGTGTGGTTAGGTCTACCTCAGTGAGGGAAGGTTTACCTAACTCACTCATCGCACCGCTCGATACACCTGGCTCTGGGGGGACCATGGGACTGCCGACGATCGCCGCCTACGACGGCCCGGCACCGCACGAGTACCCGAGCAACCGCGTGACCTGGCAGGTCGATCCTGCCCGCGCGGTGCTCCTCGTCCACGACATGCAGCAGTACTTCGTGGACGCGTTCGACCCGGCGTCGCCCGCCCTGCGTGACGCCGTCGGCAACATCTCCCGGCTCGCCGCGACGGCGCGCGAGGTCGGCATCCCGGTCGTCCTGACCGCCCAGCCGCCTGCACAGCAGCCCGCCGACCGGGGCCTGCTCACGGACTTCTGGGGCCCGGGCATCCCGGACGACGGCACGGACGTCGTGATCGACGCGCTCGCTCCGCAGCCGGGTGACACCCTGCTGACCAAGTGGCGCTACGACGCGTTCGTCCGCACCGGTCTGCGCGACCTCCTGCGTGACCAGGGACGAGACCAGCTCGTCGTGACGGGCGTCTATGCCCACATCGGCTGCCTCGTCACGGCGTGCGACGCGTTCATGCACGACGTCCAGCCCTTCCTCGTCGGCGACGCCGTCGCCGACTTCTCGCTCGCGCACCACCGCCAGGCCCTCACCTGGGCTGCGGACCGCTGCGCGGTCGTCGCGACGACCGACGACGTGCTGACGCACCTCGGGGCGAGGGTCCCCGCGGTGGCCGGGGCATGAGCGCTCGCGTCGCCCTCGTGACCGGTGCCGCAGGTGGGATCGGGGCCGCGGTCGTGCACGCGCTCGCGGACGAGGGCTACGTGGTCGTCGCAGCCGACCTCGACCACCCGGGCGTGGCCGCTCACCCGGCCGTACCCCCGCAGACCAGCACCGCGGCCGGCCCGCACGTCGCGGCGGGCATCCCGAGCACCGTCGTCCCGGTACGCCTCGACGTGACGGACGAGCAGGACGTGGCCCGCCTGGTCCGCTGGGTCGAGGACGAGGTGGGCCCGCTCGAGGTCGTCGTCAACGCTGCGGGCGTCCTGCTCCCGGGGGTCGTGACCGAGTCCTCGCTCGCGGACTGGCAGCGCATGCTCGCGGTCAACGCGACGGGCGTCTACCTGGTCTCGCGCGAGGTCGCCCGATGTCTGTCCTCCCGCCGGCGCGGCGCGATCGTCACGGTCGCCTCGAACGCCGCGGGCGTCCCGCGAGTCGGCATGGCCGCGTACGCGGCCTCGAAGGCCGCGGCGTCGAGCCTGACCCGGTCGCTCGGTCTCGAGCTCGCACCGTACGGGGTCCGCTGCAACGTGGTCGCGCCGGGCTCGACCCGTACACCCATGCTCGCGGCGCTCGCCGGGTCCCCGGGGCCCGACGACGTCCCCGTCCTCGACGAGCCGGCCGAGGCCCGCGTCGTGGCCGGCGCGCCGCAGGACTTCCGGCTCGGGATCCCGCTCGGCCGTCTCGCCGAGGTGCAGGACGTGGCCGCCGCGGTGGTCTTCCTCGCCTCGGACGCGGCCCGGCACATCACGGTGCACGAGCTCGTCGTCGACGGCGGCGCCACGCTCCGCTGACCGCCGGAACCACCCACCCCCGCGTGACCGCACGACCTCTCGCACGTCACCCTGCGGACGACCGCGCAGGTCTTCATGCACCCATCGACACCGACGAGGACGCCTCATGACCGGCTTCACCGTGCTCGACGACCCGGCACCTCACCCGAAGGTGCCCGCGGTCGCGCTCGACCCGGCGCACGCGCGCCGCCCGCGCCGCGGCCCAGGAACCCCGGGCACCCCGGCCTCCGCGGCACCCACCGGGATGCCCGACGACGGCCCCTCGCCCGGCCACGCCGAGTTCCGTTTCGCGTCTCCCGGGACGGGCCTGGTCGCGCACGGGGTCCGCGCGCGGCTCGACGTGCCCTCGTGGGACGGGCCGGCCGTCGCGGCCGCGGCGCGCGAGCTGCTGGCCCGTGCGGCCGGGGCCCGGTGGGCCGGCGAGCCCGCACCGATCCTCGTCGGGGCCATCCCGTTCGACCCGTCGCGCCCCGCGCACCTCGTGGTGCCTGCTCACCAGTCGTGGCACCCCGTGGTCTCCACCGGTGCACCGGCCGACGGCACCGTCGAGGACCCGCTGCCCGTCGCCGGGCCCGAGCACGAGCTGCCAGGACGCGACGACGCGGTCTTCCGCGCCGCCGTCGGGCGGGCCGTGTCCCGGCTCGAGGACGGGGTCGCCGAGAAGGTCGTCCTGGCGCGCACGCTCGACGTGTCCGCGGCCGGGCCGCTCGACCGCGGCGCCGTGCGCGCGGCCGTGCGCCGGGCCAACCCGGACGCGTACGTGTTCGACGTCGAGCTGCCCGGCGACCAGGGGCACCTGGTCGGCGCCAGCCCCGAGCTCCTGGTCTCGGTGCGTGACGGCATGCTCCACAGCCACCCGCTCGCGGGCTCTGCCCCGCGCTCGGCCGACCCCGACGAGGACCGCGCGACCGCGCAGCGGCTCCTGTCCTCGGAGAAGGACCTGCGCGAGCACGCGTTCGTGACCGACGCGATCCGTGAGGTCCTGCGCAGGTACGTCGCCCGCGAGGAGGACCTGGACGTGCCCGTGACCCCGGAGCTCGTCGCGACCTCGCACCTGTGGCACCTGGGCACGCCCATCACAGCACGTCTGACGCCCGGGACGTCGGTGCTCGACGTCGTGTACGCGCTGCACCCCACGCCCGCGGTCTGCGGCCACCCGCAGGAGGCTGCGCGCGAGCTCATCGGGTCGCTCGAACCGTTCGACCGCGGCTTCTACACGGGCCTCGTGGGCTGGGCGGACCAGGCCGGGAACGGCGAGTGGGCGATCGTGCTGCGCTGCGGCGTGGTGCGCGGGGCCGACGTGCGGCTGTTCGCGGGGGCGGGCGTCGTCGTCGGGTCGACGCCCGAGGGCGAGCACGCCGAGACCGCGGTGAAGTTCTCGACGCTGCTCTCCGCGCTGGGCGGTGTCTCGTGAGCGCAGCCCCCGCACGGCAGCCCACGCACCCGGCCCCCTTGCTGCTCGACGGTGTGGTCCCGGTGCCGGCAGAGACGGCCGACCGCTACCGCGCGGCCGGGTACTGGACCGACCAGACGCTCGGCTCGCTCGTGCGCGAGGCGGCGGCCACATGGCCCGACGCGACCGCGCTCGTCGACGCCGCGTGCGTCGAGGGGACCCGTTCCCTCACGTACGCCGACCTCGACCGCGCGGCCGACGAGCTCGCGCACGGGTTTGCCGCGCTGGGGCTGCGCCGGGGCGACCGCGTGGTGGTCCAGCTCCCGAGCGCGTGCGTGCTCGTCGAGGTGCTCGTCGCGCTGGGCCGGTCGGGGATCGTGCCCGTCCTGGCGCTGCCCGCCCACCGCCGCACCGAGGTCGAGTACTTCGCGGCCCACACGGGCGCCGTGGCGCTCGTGTCCGCGGGCGTCGAGCAGGGCTTCGACCACGCGGCGCTGGCCCGCGAGGTCGGTGAGTTCCGTCGCCTCGGTGCGGCACGTCGTGGTGGTGGGTGACCCTGCGGCCGCCTCCGACCAGCCGGGGCGCGACGCGCAGGGCCCCTTCGCGGTGCACGCGCTCGACGACCTGCGCCGCGCGGACCTCACGGCGGCCCACGGCCCGTTCGAGGACGTGGCCCATCCCTCCGACGTCGTGCTCCTCCAGCTCTCGGGCGGGACCACCGGCACGCCCAAGCTCATCCCGCGCACGCACGCCGACTACCTGTACTCGGTGCGCGAGAGCGCGCGGATCTGCGGGCTCGGCCCGGACTCGGTCTATCTCGCGGCACTGCCCGTCGCGCACAACTACGGCCTCACGTCGCCCGGCGTCCTGGGGGTGCTGCACGCGGGCGGGACCGTCGTCCTGTCCCCGCACGGAGCGCCCGACGTCGCGTTCGGCCTGATCGAGCGGCACCGGGTCACGCACGTCGCGCTCGTGCCGCCGCTCGCGCACGTCTGGGCGGCCTCGCCGCTCGTCGCGGCGCACGACCTGACGTCCCTCGAGGTCCTCCAGGTCGGAGGGGCCAAGCTCGGGACGAGCGCGGCCGAACGGCTGATCGAGGTGTTCGGGGACACGCTCCAGCAGGTCTTCGGCATGGCCGAAGGGCTCGTCTGCTACACCCGGGCGGGCGACCCCCGCGAGGTCGTCGTCGGGACCCAGGGGCGTCCCGTCTCCCCGGCCGACGAGGTCCTCGTCGTGGACGACGACGACCGTCCGGTGCCGCCCGGGGAGCCCGGGCACCTGCTGACCCGCGGTCCGTACACGATCCGTGGCTACTACCGGGCCCCAGAGCACGATGCCCGCTCGTTCACGGCCGACGGCTTCTACCGCACGGGCGACCTCGTGACGCGCGACGCCGACGGCTACCTCACGGTCGTGGGCCGGGCCAAGGAGCAGATCAACCGCGGGGGAGAGAAGATCGCGCCTGCCGAGGTCGAGAACCATCTACGGGCGCACCCCGACGTGCTCGACGCGAGCGTCGTCGGGGAGCCCGACGAGTATCTGGGCGAGCGAGCGGTCGCGCGCGTCGTGCCCCGCACGGGGGCGGTCGCGCCGACCGGTCCCGCGCTGCGCCGGTTCCTGCGCGAGCGCGGCATCGCGGCCTACAAGGTTCCCGACCGCTTCGAGACCGTCGAGGCGCTCGCCACCACCGCGGTCGGCAAGGTCGACCGCGCCCACCCGGCCGCCGCTCCCGCGGCACCCGCCGACCCTGAACCCCGCACCCAGCCGTGGAGCCCGCGATGAGCAACCCGTCCCGCACGCAGGACCCCCGCCGCCCCGGCCAGGAGGTCGACGTCGACCTCCTGGGCCTGGGGTTCGGCCCCTCCAACATGGCGCTCGCGATCGCGATCGAGGAGCACAACGCCGTGGCCGACGAGCCGCTGCGCGCGGTCTTCCACGAGCGTCAGGCGACCTCGCGCTGGCACCACGGGATGCTCTTCGAGGACGCCCACATGCAGGTCGCGTTCGCCAAGGACCTCGTGACGCTGCGCAACCCCACGAGCGACTACTCGTTCCTCGCGTTCCTGCACGAGCAGGAGCGGCTCGTCGACTTCCTCAACCGGGGCAGCCTCACGCCCCTGCGCGTCGAGTTCGCCGCGTACCTGCGGTGGGCCGCGGCCCGGCTCGCCGGAGTCACGCGCTACGGGTCCACGGTCGAGACGGTGGTCCCCGTGCGCGACGGCGGACGCGTCGTCGCGTTCGACGTCACGGTCGCGGGCGCCCAGGGCCGCAGCACGACCAGGGCGCGCGACGTCGTGGTCGCCGCAGGACTCCAGGCGCGCCTCCCGTCCGGGGTCGTCGAGTCGGACCGCGTGTGGCACAACCAGCGCTACCTCGACCGGGTCGCGCTCGTCGACCACGACGTGCGGCGCGCCGTGGTCGTGGGTGCCGGGCAGAGCGCGGCCGAGATCATGCTCGACCTCTACGACCGGTTCCCCGGCGCCGAGGTCCGCTCGGTGTCGCGGCGCTACGGCTTCTCGCCCTCGGACGCGACGCCCTACGCGAACTCGGTGTTCGACCCGGGCTCGGTCGACGTCTTCTACGACGCCCCGCCCGCGGGCCGCGCCCAGCTCATGGCGCACCACCGCAACACCAACTACTCGGTCGTGGCCGAGGAGACCATCCGCGCGCTGCACGAGCACGAGTACCGCGACCGGTGGCTCGGCCGCGACCGCCTGCACTGGCACCGCTGCACCGAGGTGCTCGACGTGCTCGACGTGCGCGACGCTGCGGGTCGCCCCGTGGGCGGACCCGAGAGCGGGCCCGTGTCGCTCACGCTCGCGGAGAACCTCACGGGGACCACGGTCGTCCTGGACGCCGACCTCGTGATCCTCGCGACGGGCTACCGCCCGCTGGACCCCACGACGCTGCTGGGCGGCTCGCGGGACGGCGAGGGTCTGGGCAGCGAGCCCTCGCCGGGGGCCGAGGGCTCCGGCCGGGGTGCCGCAGGTCTCCTGGGCCGCGACGCCGACGGCGCCCTGGACCTGCACCGCGACCACCGCGTGCGGCTGACCGAGCCCGCCGACGCGGGCCTCTACCTCGTAGGGCAGTCCGAGCACACGCACGGGCTCTCCTCGACCCTGCTCTCGACGCTCGGCGTCCGCGCCGGCGAGGTGCTCGCCTCGGTGCTCGCGCGTCGCGCCGGCTCGGGCGACACGACCACCCCGCCCGACGGCGCCGCCGCCCAGGCGTCCGCCACCTCGGGCGAGGCGGCCGACGCAGCCCGCGCGACGTCGTCGGGCGCTGCGGGCACCGCGCTCCCCGTGGCCGCGCGATGAGCCTCACCACCGCCGGTCTTCGCGTCGGCTACGGTCGGCGCGACGTGCTCCAGGGCGTCGACCTCGAGATCCTCGAGGGCGAGCTGACCGTGATCGTCGGCCCCAACGGCTGCGGCAAGTCGACCCTCCTGCTCGCGCTCGCGCGCATCCTGCGGCCCAGCGCCGGGACCGTCGAGCTCGACGGGCGCGTGGTCACCTCGATGCCGCCGCGCGAGGTCGCGCGCCGCCTGGCGTTCCTGCCGCAGGCCCCGCTCGGGCCCGACGGCATCCGGGTGCGCGACCTGGTCGCGCGCGGCCGGCACCCGCACCAGGGCTTCCTGCGCGCGCTCTCGGCCGAGGACCACCGGGTGGTCGACGAGGTGCTGCTCGCGACCGACACGCTCGACCTGTCGACCCGCCGCGTGAGCGAGCTGTCGGGCGGGCAGCGCCAGCGCGTGTGGATCGCCATGGCGCTCGCGCAGGAGACGTCGCTGCTGCTGCTCGACGAGCCCACGACGTTCCTGGACGTCGCGCACCAGATCGACGTCCTCGACACGTGCGCACGGCTGCACCACGAGGGCCGGACCGTCGTGGCCGTGCTGCACGACCTCAACCTCGCGGTTCGGTACGCGACGCAGCTCGTCCTCATGAAGGACGGGGCGGTCGTGGCCCAGGGGCCACCCCGGGAGGTGCTGACCACCGAGCTCGTCGAGCAGGTGTTCGGGATCCGCGCCCACCTCGTCGCGGACCCCGAGGGCTGGCCGCTCGTGGTCCCCGTCCGCTCGGACGTCCTGGCCCGACGGCCCGGGGCCGGCGCGCGGAAGAACCAGACCTCCCCGACCACCCCGACCGAAGGACCCGCATGACCGCCACCACCCGTCGCCCGCTCCCCACGCGCGAGCAGGCGCTCGCGGACCTCGTCGACGTCCTGGGCGTGGGTGGCTCGGCCGCCCACGAGATCGGGCTCGACGACGACCTGACCGACCACGGCCTGGACTCGGTGCGGCTCATGGCGCTGCTCGAGCGCTGGCGCGCAGCGGGCTGGCCCGTCGAGTTCGCCCAGGTCGCGGTCGAGCCCACGCTGCGCGGCGCACTGCGCGCGCTGGGCGTGCCGACCCCCTGATCTGCGGGCCCGCGCCACGTGCGGGCTCGGCCCACCGCTTCACCAGCAACCCACCTCAAGGAGAACCCCGCATGTCCAGCTCCCGATCCCTCACCGCCACCCGAGGCAGGCGGACCCACCGCGCCACCGCCTGGCTGGTCGTCCCCGCCCTCGCCGCGGTCCTCGCCGTGGGCGGGTGCGCGGGCGGCACGTCGGAGGCCGGCGAGCCCGCGGCCTCCTCGGCCGAGGCCGGCACGCGCACGGTCGAGACCGCGTTCGGTCCCGTCACGATCCCCACCGACCCGCAGAGCGTCGTGGCGCTCGAGGGGGGCACGGGGCCGCTCCTGGAGGCCGGGATCGTTCCTGTCGCGACCGCGGACGGCGACTGGGCCGACTCGTTCCTGCCCGCCGAGCACGAGCAGGTCGCCGACCTCCCGATCGTCCTGGGCGCGGACGGCTGGGACTACGAGAAGATCGCGTCGCTGAAGCCCGACCTGATCGTCGGGTTCGTGCGCGGCGGCAAGGAGGAGGAGCTCAGCGCCGAGAAGAAGGCCGACTTCGCCAAGCTTTCGCAGATCGCCCCGACCGTCCTGATCCGGGCCACGGGCTCCGCCACGGTCAAGGACGCGTCGGTCGAGATCGCGACGGCCCTGGGTGCGGGCGAGGAGGCCGCGGCGACCAAGGCCGCGTACGAGGCGCGCGTCGCCGAGATCAAGGAGACGTACGGCGACGTCATCGCGGCCAACACGTTCGCGGGCCTCGACTCGTTCGAGGAGGTCACGGTCTACTCCCAGATCTCGTGGCTCGGCGGCATCCTCGCCGACATCGGCGCCCCGCTGCCCGCCGTCGTGGCCGAGGAGACCACCGAGAACGGGGCGTTCCTGTCCTACGAGCAGCTCGGCCAGGTCGCGGACGCGACCGTGGTGCTCCACGAGCAGACGGTCGACGGCGCGCCCGGCCCCGGTGCCGAGGAGCTCGAGGCCGCCTCGACCTACCAGTCGCTCCCGGCCGTGACCGCGGGCCACGCGTACGGCATCCGCTACTTCTTCGCGGACCGTTACAGCCTGGCGCTCGACGTCCTCGACCAGCTCGAGGTCGTGCTCGAGGACCTCCAGGCCTGATGACGACGCCCTCCGCCCCCGACCTCCTCGGCGCGCCTGGACCTGTGCGGTCGCGCTCCGAGGCGCCCGCAGAAGGTTCACCGGACGCGTCCGCCAGGACCCGTGAGCCCGCAGGGTTCCCCCTGACGACCGCGCAGCTCGGCGTCGTCGGCGCGCAGCTCGTACGGCCCGGCACCACGGCGTACGCGGTGGGCGAGGTCGTCGAGATCTCGGGCGACCTCGACACCGCGGTGCTCGCGCTCGCCGTGGAGATCGTGGTCGGGGAGACGGAGGCGCTGCGCACCTCGTTCGAGGTGTCCGACGGCGTCGCGCAGGTCGTGCACCCGGCCGGCGGTCCTGCTCCCGGCCGGGCGGGCGACCTCGCGGGAGCGCCGGCCGGCGGGGTGCGGGTCCTCGACCTGTCGGGCGAACCCGACGCGCGCGAGCGGGCCGAGGCGCTCGTCGAGGCCGACCGAGCGCGCCCGTTCGCCCTGGACGTGCCCGGTCTGGCTCGTCAGGCGATCGTCCGGATCGACGCGCGCACGGTGTGGTGGTCGGTCGTGGTGCACCACGCGATCCTCGACGCGTACGGGATCACGCTGGTCCTGCGCCGCGTCGCCGAGGTCTGCACCGCGCTGACCTCGGGGCGTGCCGTGGGCCCGAGCCCGTTCGGCCGGGTCGCGGACGTCGTGGCCGAGGAGGAGCGCTACGCGGCCTCGCCCGAGCGCGAGCGCGACCGCGCGCACTGGTCGTCGCGGCTCGACGTCCTGGAGGGCGCGGGCCCGGGCGGCTTCAGCGACGGACCCGTCGCCGGTGGCCCCGAGGAGGCCGACGCCGTGGTGCGCGGCGCGCACGAGGCGGGCTGCGCCGTCGGGCCGCTCGAAGAGGTCGCCGCGCGCTCCGGTGCCGGCTGGCCCGACGTCGTCGCGGCCGCGTTCGCCGTGCACCTGGCCCTGGTCTCGGGGCGGCGCCACGTGGCCGTGGGCATGCCCGCGATGAACCGCATGGGATCGGTCGCCGCGATCGTCCCGACCGTGCGCGTCAACGTGCTCCCGGTCGTGGTGGACGTCGCCCCCGGGCAGCGCCTCGACGAGCTCATGGCGCAGGTGCGCGGGAGCGTGGGCGAGCTGCGCCGGCACGGGCGCTACCCGGCCGAGCAGATCGCGCGCGACGCGGGAGCGGCCGTGACCGCGGCCGAGCTCAACGTCAAGCTGTTCGACCACGACCTGCGCTTCGGTGCCGCGACCGGTCGGCTGCGCACCGTGGCCGAGGGGCCGGTCGACGACCTCGCGGTCTCGGTCGTGCGCGTCCCCGGCCCGGACGGCGACGAGCTGCGCCTGGTGGGCACCGCGCCCGCGCGCCTCTTCACGCGGCCCGACGTCGACGCTCGCCTGCGCGAGCTGGCCCACCTCCTCGGGGCCGTGGGGCAGTCCACGCCCGGCGCGCGCGTGGGTGGCCTGGGGCTCGCGTCACCCGCGGCCGAGCGCCAGATCGTCGCGTGCTCGACCGGGCCCGCACTGCCTGGAGACGCACCGCACGGGCGCGCCCTGCCGTTGCTCGCGGGCGAGCTGTTCGACCGGGCCGTGGCACGGCGCGGCGACGCCGTGGCCCTCGTCGCGCGCGAGACCTCGACCTTCCGCGCGCTCGACGAGGCCGTCGCGCACCTGGCCGGGCGGCTCGTCGCGGCCGGTGCGGGCCCCGAGACGCTCGTCGCGATCGACCTGCCGCGCGGCACCGACTACGTCGTGACCCTGCTCGCGCTGCACCGCTGCGGGGCCGCTGCCCTCCTGCTCGACGACCGGACCCCGCCCGCACGGCGTCTCGCGCTCGCCGACCGGCACGAGGCGCGGCTCGTGGTCGCCGACGTCGCTGGCGGCGCCGGCGCTCCTGCCGGCCGGGCCCCTTGCGCAGGGCGCGACGACCTGTGGGCGGGGCGCGACGTCGTCGGGCCCCGCGGCGACGCCACCTCTCACGGGGCCGTGCCGCTGCGGCGAGCGCTCGACGTGCCCCGCGACGCGCTCGCGTACGTCCTGCACACGTCCGGGTCCACGGGCGAGCCCAAGGCGGTCGGGATCAGCCACGGCGCGCTCGCGCAGTTCCTCGCGCACCACCAGGAGCACGTCGTGCCCCGCGTCCAAGACGAGGTGCAGCGGGTCGCGCAGACCATGCCGCTGGTGTTCGACGGCTCGTGGGACACGCTGCTCACCCTGCTGCTGGGGCACGAGCTGCACCTGCTCGACGTCGAGCAGTACCGCGACCCCGACACCCTCGTGGACCTCGTCGTGTCGCGCGGCATCCACCGGATCGACCTGACCCCGACCGTGATGTCGGCTGTGGTCGAGGCCGGGGTCTTCGCACGAGACCATGTGCTCCGGACCGTGTCCGTGGGCGGCGAGGCGTGCCCGCCCGCGCTGTGGACCACGCTGCGTGCGCAGCCCGGGCTGCGCGTCCTCAACCTCTACGGGCCCACCGAGTACACGGTCGACGCCGTGGGAGCGAGCGGCCCGGACGCCGAGCGGCCCGTGATCGGGAGGCCGCTCAGCGCGACCACCGCCCTGGTGCTCGACCAGCACCTGCGCCCCGTGCCCGACGGCGTGGTCGGCGAGCTCTACCTCTCCGGCCCCCAGCTCGCACGCGGCTACCTGCGCCGCCCCGACCTCACGGCCGAACGCTTCGTCGCGTCGCCGTTCGGGAAGCCCGGGGAGCGCATGTACCGCACGGGAGACCTCGCGCGCCGCGATGCAGGGGGGCTGCTGCACTACGTCGGCCGGCGCGACCACCAGGTCAAGATCCGCGGGTTCCGCGTCGAGCCCGGCGAGACCGAGGCCGCGCTGCTCACGCTGCCCGGCGTCGCGCACGCGACGGTCCAGGCGCGGAGGTCGGCGTTGGGGGCGCGGCTCGTGGCGTACGTGGTGGCGCCCGGCTTGACCGGCGACGCGCTCCGCGCGGAGCTCGCGGGCGTCCTGCCCGAGCACCTGGTGCCCGCGGCGGTCGTCGTGCTCGACGCGCTGCCGCTCACGAGCAACGGCAAGCTCGACGCCGGGGCGCTCCCGGATCCCGTGGTGACCACCGCTGCGCCGAGGGCGACGGGATCGCCCGCCGGGGGTGACGGACACGCCCGCCCGGGGCGACGGGAGCTCCCGCCGACGGTGACCGACGTGACCCTCGCATTCGCCTCGGCGCTCGACGGTGCCCCCGTCGCGCCCGACGCCGACTTCTTCGCCCTGGGGGGCGACAGCATCCGCGCGATCCACGTCGTGGCGCGGCTCCGTGAGAAGGGGTGGCGCTCGAGCGTGCAGGACGTGTTCGAGCAGCGCACCGTCGCAGGGGTCGCGGCGCGGCTGCGCCCGCTCGCGACCGGGGCCACCGGTCCCACCCGCTCCGCGGCCCCGCATGCCTCCGGGCAGACCGAGCCCGGGGCGCCCGGCTCCGCCCCGGACGCGGCAGCGCCGCTCCTCGACCTCGCACCCGGCGACCTCGACCGCCTGGGTGCCCTTCTCGGCGACCGCCGACGCACACGGAAGGCACGACCATGAGCTCGACCGAGAGCATCGAGGCCGTCTGGCCGCTCACACCCCTGCAGCGCGCACTGACCGCGCACGCCGGGCTCGCGGCCGACGGGCAGGACCCCTACGTCGGCCAGACCCTGGTCGAGCTCCGCGGCCCGCTCGACGGGCCCGCCCTCGAACGGAGCCTCGACGCGCTGCTCGAGGCGCACCAGAACCTGCGCGCGGGGTTCGCGGTCGACGACGACCTGGACCCGGTCCAGTTCGTCCCCAGCCAGGCCACGGCCGAGGTGGTCTGGTACGACGCTGCAGGTCCCGGTGCTGCGGACCGCGGTACGGCACGCCCGGAGCCGGTCGTCGCGGGTGCCCGTGAGAGCGGCAGGGCGGACCGTGACCAGGCTCTGCGCGACGCGACGCGTCCCGCCGCAGAGGCCGAGCGCTCGCTCCCGTTCGACCCGGCCGACCCGCCGCTCGTGCGGTTCGGGGTCGTGGTGCTCGGCGCGGAGCACCACGTCCTGCTCGTCACGAGCCACCACCTGGTGCTCGACGGCTGGTCCATGCCGCTGCTCGTGCGCGAGGTCGCGCGCCTCTACGGCGCCGAGCTGCCCGCCGGGCTCAGCAGCGTGGGCGACGAGATCCCGCCTGCCCGGGGCCGGTTCGTCGACCACCTCGTGTGGCTGGGGCACCAGGACCTCGCTGCCGCGCGCGCCCACTGGCACGAGGCGCTCGCCGACGTCGTGCTCTCTCGGTGGCCCGAGGCCGCGACGTGGTCGCCGGGCGACGGCCCCGAGCACGTGTCCACGATCCGCCGGCCCCTCGACCGCGCGGCGGTCGAGGCGGTCCGCGCCGGTGCCCGGGCGCAGGGCGTCACGTCGGCCACGCTCGTCCGCGCGGCCTGGGGCCTGACGGTCGCAGCCCACGCAGGGACGGACCACGCGACCTTCGCGGTCCCGGTCGCGTTGCGCAGCCCCGAGGTCGAGCACGCCGACGAGATCGTCGGGATGCTCACCGAGTCCGTGGTCGCGCGCGTCGACGCCCACGCCGCGAGCACCCTCGGCGCCGTCGTGGCCGACCACGCCCGCCGCTGGAACGCGTCCTGGGAGCACCAGCACGTCGGGCTGCGCGGCATCCAGGCCGCGGCCGGCGTCGAGACCCCCGTCGCGACGACCCTCGTCTCGTTCGAGCAGGCGGCGAGCGCAGGGGTGCTCGCCCCGACCGTCGTCGGCCTCGACCCGCTGCACCTGCGCGTGCTCGCGACGCACGACGCCACGCACTTCGCTCTCGCGCTCGCGATCGACGCGGGTCCTGACACCTGGGAGCTCGCTCTCGACGCCCAGGCGTCGGCGGCCACCCGGACCGCTGCGGCGGACATCCTCGCGACGTTCGAGCGCACCCTCGTGTCCGTCGCGACGACCCCCGCGGCTCGGGTCGCGAGCCTCGACCTCGTCGGGCGCCCGGGGAGCCCCTCTGTGTCCGGCACCGCCCCCGCCACCCGCCCCGCGCTCGTGACCGAGGTCCTGGCCGACTCGATCGCACGCCACCCGCACGCCGGCGCGCTCGTCGTGGGCGACCAGCGGTGGACGTTCGCCGAGCTCGACCTCGCGATCACGCGGGCCGAGCGTCGCCTCACGGCGTGCGGGGCTCGCCCCGGTGACTCGCTCGCGATCGACCTGCCGCGCGACGAGCGCATCGTCCACGTGATCCTCGCGGCCCTGCGCCGGGGGCTCGCCGTCACGCCGCTACCGCACGGAGCCCCCGAGCGCCGCGCGCACGTCCTGCGGCTCAGCGGGGCACGGCTCCTGTGGGACGAGACCGGGCCGCACCCCCTCGACTCGTCGCCGGCCCCCGCGCCCGCCCGTGAGGCGACGGACACGCCCGGCGCGAGCTTCGTCGTCGGGCCCGACGACGCGCCTGCGGCGGCCCGCGCTGCCGAGGCGCGTGCCGCCGTCGGGCACGAGCTGCCGCCCGCCCCCGATCCCGCGAGCCTGCGCGCGTGCGTCGGCAGCATCATCTTCACCTCGGGCTCGACGGGCGAGCCCAAGGGCGTGGCCGTGGGGCAGGACGCGCTCGCACACCTGCTCGACCGCCACCGCACCGAGCTGTACCCGCCCGGCGAGCGCCTGCGCGTCGCGCACACCGCAGCCTTCTCGTTCGACGCGCACTACGACGCGTTCCTCGCGCTCGCCGCGGGTCACGAGCTGCACGTGCTCGACGAGGACGTGTTCCTCGACCCGGTCGCGCTGCGCGACTACGTGACCGAGCAGGGGATCGACTACCTCGACTTCACACCGACCGTCTGGGGCGCGCTGCTCGCGGGCGCTGACTGGGCGCGCCTGCCGCGGATCTGCGTCGCGGGCGGCGAGGCGTTCGGGCCCGCGCTGTGGACGCAGATGCGGGCGCTCGCTGCCCCCACGGGCGCGCGCGTCGTCAACCTGTACGGCCCGACCGAGGCGACCGTCGACGCCCTCGCTGCGGACGTCGCCGACACGGCAGAGCCCGTCGTCGGGCGGCCCGTGGGACGTACGCAGGCCTTGGTGCTCGACGCCGCGCTGCGCGAGGTCCCCGCGGGCACCGTGGGCGAGCTGTACCTCGCGGGGCCGCAGCTCGCCGAGGCGTACCTGGGGCGCGCGGGCCTGACCGCGAGCCGGTTCGTCGCCCGTCCCGACGGGATCCCGGGGGAGCGCACGTACCGCACGGGGGACCTCGCGCGCCGCGCCGAGGACGGGACGCTGAGCCTCCTGGGCCGCAACGACGACCAGATCTCGCTGCACGGCTTCCGGATCGAGCCGGGCGAGGTCGAGCAGGCCCTCGTGGCGCTCGACGGCGTGGCCGAGGCCGCGGTCGTGCTCGCCGAGCACCCGCGCTGGGGGAGCCGGCTCGTCGCGTACGTGACGGGCGGTCGGCAGCTCGACCCGGTCGCGCTGCGCGCCGCGGCGGCCGAGCACCTCGCGCGGCACCTCGTGCCGACCGCGTTCGTCGTGCTCGACGCCCTGCCGCTCACGGGGCACGGCAAGCTCGACCGTCGCGCGCTGCCCGCGCCCGACTGGGACGGTTCCCGGACGCCCGGGGGTCTGCCCGGCACGGCGCCCGCCGGGCGGTCTGCCACCGAGCCGACCCCCCTCGAAGCGCAGGTCCACGCGGCCGCCGCGCGCGTCCTGGGCGGGGAGGGCGTGGGCCTCGACGAGAGCTTCTTCGCCGCGGGGGGTGACAGCATCGACGCGCTCCAGCTCGTCGCGGCGCTGCGCCGTGACGGGCTCGTCCTGTCGCCCGCGGACCTGTTCGCGGCGCGCACGCCCCGGGAGATGGCGCGGCGGGTCCGGCCCGACGCCCTCGCTCCCGCGGGTGCGTCGGCCGCCTCGGGCGCGGGTTCGGGCTCGGCCGGGGCGGGCGGTGCTCCTGAGGTGCTCGTGCCGTTGACCGCCGAGCAGGCCGCCGCCTTCGACGCGCACGTTCGTGAGAGCGTGCCGGGGGCGACGCGAGTCGTCGACGTGCTGCCCCTGACCCCGACGCAGCTCGGCATGGTCGCCGAGGCCGCCCGGGACACCGTCGACGCCTACCGCACGACGACCCGGTTCACGGTGACCGGGCCGGGCGAGGACGGGGGTGCGCTGGTGGCGGGGGCCGTGCAGGCGCTGGTGCGCCGGCACGCGAACCTGCGCGGCGCCGTGCTCCAGCTCGACCTGCCCGCGCCCGTCTTCTTCGTGCCCGACGTCGTGGACGTGCCCGTCGCCGAGCACGACGCGCGGGGGCTCGACCCTGGCTGTCCCGCGGGCCGAGCCGGACCGTGACGTCGGCCGGTGCGACGCCCAGCCGTTCGCCCAGGGCTGCCCGGACCAGGGCGCGGCCCGTGACGAACCGTGCACGGTCATCCGTCCGCCGGAAGGCGGCCGCCCGCCGCGACTCGTCGGGCGAGAGCCACGCCGACCCCCCGGCCCGGGCCGCACCGGGAGCGGCGCACCAGACGGTGACGCTCGCGGTCAGGAGAGGAGTCGGCACGTCGACACTCTAGGGCGCCGCGGTGCCACCGCGTCCGGGATCGGGGGACGAGGTGGTCGCGAGGCTCAGCCCAGCACGGCGGTGGCCTCGACCTCGACGAGGACGTGAGGTTCGAACAGGGTCTCGACACCGATGAGCGAGGCGGGCGGCATGGGCTGCGGGATCTGGAGGCGTGCGGCGACGCTCTCGATGCCTGCCAGGAAGTCACCCATCTTGTCGGGCGTCCACCGGGCGACGTAGAACGTGAGGCGGACGACGTCCTGGAAAGTGGCTCCTGCCGCCTCGAGCCCGCTCGCCGTGCTCACGAGTGCTTGCGCGACCTGCCCGGTGAGGTCGTCGGGGTCGGCCGGGCGCCCGTGGAGGCCCGCGGCGACCTGGCCGGCGACGTGCACCTGGCGGGTGCCCGTGGCGATCGCGACGTGGTGGTAGGGCGTGGGGCCCGACACGGTGGCGGGCGAGAGGAGCGTGACGGGCATGGTGGTGTCCTTCGTCGAGTTCTGGCAGGTACCCCAGTGATACGTGGTTGCCGCAGGACACTTCAACGAGACTAGGTGTCGTGACAGAAACCCCTCGCCCCGCCGCCGACCACCTGGCGATCACCGCATCGCACCGGGAGCTGCTCGACCAGGTGCTGGACAAGTGGTCCGTCCACGTCCTCGACGAGCTCTGTGAAGGACCGGCCCGGTTCAACGCGCTGCGCCGTGCGATCCCTGCCGTGACGCAGAAGTCGCTCACGGCCACCCTGCGCCGGCTCGAACGGAACGGGATCGTCGAGCGGGCCGTGGTCCGCTCCCGTCCGGTGGCCGTCGAGTACCGCATCTCGGCGTTGGGCAAGACGCTCAGGACACCGATCGACGCGCTCCTGGAGTGGATCGCGGCGTACGGAGCAGACGTCGAACGTGCTCGTGACCGGTTCGACGACGAGACCGACCCCGAGCCCCTCGGCCGGTAGGTTCACCCCACGCGGCTCACCAGGTTCTGGGACAGCTGGAGCAACGCACCGTGGTAGCCGACCAGGCCCATGTTCTCGGTGCTCGCGCCTGACCACAGCACTTCGCCCGTGGTGAGGTCGTACCCGACGGACCGGGCCGAGCCGTCGGCGTCGTGCGCGAGGACGATCGCCTGGGTGCCGTCGGTCGCGGCGCCGAACGGGTAGACCGAGTCCTCACCGGGCACGGTCCACAGCGTGCGGCCCGTCGCGGGGTCGATCGCGGTCAGGCCGTTCGCTCCGTCGTCGACGACCATGACGGTGCTCGTGTGCACGAACAGCGTGCTCGCGTACGTCGAGGCGTCCCACAGCTCGGTGCCGTCGGGGCGGAACGCTGCCAGCCCGCTCAGGGTGTCGACGACGACGACGTCCTCGCCCGTCCCGTCGGTCGCGGTCGGGCGCAGGACCGGTCCGATGACGTCCCACAACGAGGTGCCCGTGCGGTCGAGCACGGTCGTGTGCTGGGTCGTCCAGTCGAACCGGTTCACGGTCGTCGCGGTCAGGGGCTCGACCTGGTCGTCGTGCGAGGTCACGTCGTCGAGACGGGTCCCGTCGGCGTCGAACGCCGCGTTGATCCCGCACCCGTCGACCGAGACGACGTAGCCCGTCGTCCGGGAGGTCACCTTGTCGAGCTCCAGCTCGGCCTCGGGCGTGTCGCTGAAGACCTGGCACTTCCAGGCATCGTCCGGCGCGACGAACGGCACCCGGTTCTCCCACAGCACGTCCCCCGAGACCGCGTCCTGCAGGGTCACGACGACGCCACGGCCCCCAGGGAAGTCGACGAAGGTCGGCTCCCCGTTCTCGTCGTAGATCTCGCGCGGCCCGACGGGCGGCCCGACGGGCCCGTCACGACGCACGTGGACGACCGTGGCTCCCGGCCCGACGGCGTAGCTCGACCCCTCGTCGACCGGTCCGAGGTCCCGGCTCGCCGTGACCTGACCCTCCGGACCCAGGACCGAGACGACCATGGCGTCCGCGGTGCCTGACAGGCACAGCAGAGGACCGCTCTCCTGGACGAAGGGTTGCGACATGCCGGCCCGGCCGCAGGTCGCGTCCGGTCCGACCGCCGCCCGCCACACCTCTTTCCCCGACAGGACGTCGACGGCCGTGAGGCTCCCTTCGCCGACCTGGCTGAGGAGCAGGCCCCCGGACGGCATCCAGACGCGGTCGCTCAGGTCGAGCGACCACAGCTCGCGCGGTGGTCCTGTGAAGGGCAGCACGCCGCCCTCGCTCGCGACGAGACGCGCCGCGGTGCGCCGCTCCTCGATCTCCCCGCCGATCGCGAGCCCGCCGACCACGAGGGCCAGGACGCCTGCGGCCGCAGCCCAGGGCTTCCAACGGACCGCCCCGCTGCCCGACGGCGTGTCCCCGTCCCCGGAGGACGGCTCGCCGAAGCGTTCCTCGGGGCGGCCGCCCGCAGCACCACCCGCACCGCTGCCGACGGAGCCCGCGGCCCGTGCACCGCCGCCGACGTCCCCGGCCGGAGCGGCGCCGCCGGCCGCTGCCTCCGCCGAGGCTCCCGGGGGCACGAGCTCGTCGTCCAGGTCATCGACCACCTCGAACGACACGGGACGTGAGGCGGCGGGCTGGCGGCGGCGCGGCATGGAGGGGAGCCTAGCGGCCCCCGCGAGCCCGGTCCTGCGGGGTCAGCGCAGGAACAGCCTCGACGCCTGAGCCTCCGCGTCGGCGTACGTCTGCGCGGCCGACCCCAGTGCCGCGGTGATCGAGTCCAGCGCTGTCTCGACGTGCACCTGAGCCCCCTGCCACTCGGTCATGACCCCGGCGAACGCGGTCGCCGCACCGCCCTGCCAGCTCGCCTGGAGGTCCTGGAGATGACGCAGCATCGCCCCGACCTCGGTGCGGATGGCCGTGACGGAGCCTCCGACCGCGGCGCTCGCCTGCGCGACCCGTGCACTGTCGACCTCGTACCTGCTCATGGCGTCCTGCCTCTCCCACGTCCGCGGGGCACCGGTCGGCGCCCCGACCCGGCGCGGCGTGCGCGACCGGGTGAGCAGGACGCTAGAGGGGAGCCGCGTCGTCGGGCAGGAAGAGACCCGGCACCTGTGCACAGGGCCTCAGGAGGCAGGGCTGTGCACGGCCAGGCGCACAGGGACCGCACCGCGGCCCGCGACGAGCGACCGATCAGGAGGGAGACGGAGCGACGAGCGCCGGGGGCGCCGACGCCTGCAGCTTGGCCTGCTCCTTGCGCAGGCGCTGGAGCTCGGCGTCGAGGTTCTGCCGCGCCGGCTCCTCCCACGCCGCCCCCATGGGGCTCGAGAAGAGGGTGCGCCGGTCGAGCAGCTTGGTGATGATCGCGATCCGCGCCCGCAGGTAGTCCGGGAGCGGGATGTGTGCGTACTCGTCACGCACGTCCTTGAGGTACTCCTTGTACCGCTGGGGCTCGCCCGCGAGCATCGCGAGGTCCGCGTCGCACAGCACCGCGCAGTCGAAGTCCGCGGGGTCGGGGGCGTGGCGCACGAGCGCGTTCACGAGGAACGCGACCCGCCGGCACGCCTTCTCCGGCACGCCCAACGACGAGAGCTGGTCGAACGCGAGCGCGGCGCTCGCGGTCTCGTCCTCCCCGCCCTTGTTCGCGTACGCGGCCTTGCGGGCAGCGTCGAAGATCGCGCCGTGGTACCAGGCCGCGAGGCGGACCACGTCGGCGTCGTGCGTCTCCTGAGCGAGCTCGTCGACCCGGCCGAGGACGTCGGCGAGGTGCCTCAGGTTGTGGAAGTGACGGTCCGGCTGGCTCCATCGCTCGAGGAGCCCGTCGCCCACGGCGCGGATCTCGTCGTCGGGCGCCGTCGCTCCGGCGCCTCGGCAGCTACGGGTCCAGGAGGTGAGCAACCACTGCGGTGCGTCAGAGGTGGTGACGCCCATGAGATCAGCCTTCTTCGATGCGGGAACGGGGTGTGCCGTCGGTCCACAGGTTCATCTCGAGCCTACGTCCGATCGGGCGACGACCCGTCATCGTAGCCCTGTGTCGGGAGTTCCACATGAACCGTGAGGCCACCGCCCTGCGTGGGGGCCACCGAGATGTGCCCCTGGTGCGCCCCGACGATCGCCGCGACGATCGCCATGCCCAGCCCCGAGCCCCCTGAGGCGCGGTTGCGGGAGGAGTCCGCGCGGTAGAACCGCTCGAACACGTGGGCTGCCTGCTCGGGGGTGATGCCCGGCCCGTGGTCGCGGACCTCGAGCACCGCGAGGGGGGCGGCGCCCGCGTCCTGCGGCGCCTGCGTCCCGAGCGCGATCTCGACCGGGGTGCCCGCCGGCGTGTGCTGCGAGACGTTGCCGATGAGGTTGGCGAGCACCTGCCGCAGCCGGTCCTCGTCCCCGGTCACGGTGAGCTCCTCGGGCGCGTCCCCCGAGCCGCCCAGGCTCACGACGCGCACCGGCCGGGTGGGGTCGAGCGCGTGCAGGTCTCCCGCGGAGTCGCGGGCCAGGGCCGCGAGGTTCACGGGCTCGCGGCGGATGGGACGCCCCTCGTCGAGGCGGGCGAGCGCGAGCAGGTCGTTGACGAGCGTGCCCATGCGCGTCGCGGAGTCCTCGATGCGGCGCATGGTGTCGTCCAGCTGCTCGGGCGTGGTCAGCGCGCCCATGCGGTACAGCTCGCCGTAGCCCTTCACGGTCGCGAGCGGGGTGCGCAGCTCGTGGCTCGCGTCCGACACGAAGCGCCGCATGCGCGCCTCGGAGGCCTCCGACGCGGCGAACGCGCGCTCGATGTGATTGAGCATGGTGTTGAGCGAGGCGGCGAGCGAGCCGACCTCGGTGCTGGGCGGCGCCGGCCGGATGCGCCGGGTCAGGTCGCCGCCCGCGATGTCGGCCGCGGTCTCCTCGATCTCCCGGAGCGGGCGCAGCGCGCGCTGCACCGCGAGGTAGGCGACCGCGCCCCCGATCAGGGCGATCCCCAGGGCGCTGACGGCGAGCGTGCGGCCGAGCACCTTGACGGTCTCGTGGATCCCGGTGAGGGGGAGCGCCACGTACGCGGTCCCCACCGTCTCGCCCGTGAGCTTGCTGACGACCGGGTACGGCACGACGCGCCACTCGGCAGGCATGGTCCCGCCCACCGACGTGACCGTGAAGGGCTTGCCCGTGCGGGTCGCCATCTCCTGGGCCATGAACGTCGGGATCTGCGGCGCTCCCGAGCGCTCGACGACCGGGTCCCAGTAGTTGGGCGTCTCGGCGCCGTTGTCCCAGCGGACCAGGACGTAGTACTCGCTGGGCAGGGTGGACCTCGCGGCGCTGCCGCGGAACGTCTCGTCGGCGACCGTGGAGGCCGTGAGGTCGAGCTGCTGGTCCACCTGGCCCACGAGGTAGCGCGCCACCACGGTCGTCGTCGCGAGCGCGGCGATGCCCAGGCCCGCCGCGAGCAGCAGCGCGATGATCGCGACGAGACGTGCCCGCAGCGGCACGCGGGCGAACCAGCCCCAGTTCTCGGTGGGGACGGGTCGGCCGTAGGGGCGGGGCTCGTCGGGCGACGGGACGGGAGGAGCGTCGGGTGCGGCAGGGCCGTGGCCGCCGGCACCACGGGAGCCCGCACCGCTGCCCGACGACGGCGCCTGCGTCCCAGGACGCGCCGCACCGGGGGTGCGGGGCGCGGAGGGCGGACGTGACGTCGTCGGGCCGGACGACCGGGACGGCGGCGGGGGCGGGACCGGGGGCAGGTCGCCCTCGGAAGCCCCAGGCACGCTGCTGGACGGCGAGGACGGAGACGTGCTCATGACCTGCGGGTGCTCCCGGACTCCGGCGGCGTGCGCAGCAGGTACCCGACCCCGCGCTTGGTGTGGATGAGCGGCTGGACGGGCTCCTCGGTGCCGTCGGGACCGGTCACCGTGAGGTTGTCGATCTTGCGGCGCAGGTAGGAGATGTAGGACTCGACGATGTTCGCGTCGCCGCCCCAGTCGTACTGCCAGACGTGGTCGAGGATCTGCGACTTCGAGAGCACGCGGCCCGCGTTGAGCATGAGGTAGCGCAGCAGCTTGAACTCGGTGGGGGACAGGTCCACGACCTGGCCCGCGCGGCGCACCTCGTGCGAGTCCTCGTCGAGCTCGAGGTCGGCGAAGCGCAGCACCGCGGTGTCCTCCGGCTCGGCGTGCGTGCGGCGCAGCACCGCACGGATGCGGGCCACGACCTCCTCGAGGCTGAACGGCTTGGTCACGTAGTCGTCGCCACCGACCGTGAGGCCCGTGACCTTGTCCTGCGTGTCGTCGCGCGCGGTGAGGAACAGCACGGGCGTGTGCTGGCCCGTGGCGCGCATGCGCCGCGTCACGGTGAAGCCGTCCATGTCGGGGAGCATGACGTCCAGGACCACCAGGTCGGGCTCGACCTCGCGCACGAGCTTGAGCGCGCTCGTGCCGTCCGCCGCGGCGAACACCTCGAAACCGGCGAAACGCAGGGACGTGGACAGCAGCTCGCGGATGTTGGGCTCGTCGTCGACGACGACCAGCCGCGCCTCGGGTTCGCTCATGGTTCCAGTGTGCGACCGAACCCTGGGAGTCGCCTGGGCGGCAGCGGTGGGGTCAGGGGCGTGGGTGGCGTGCCGGACCATGGTGGCAGGGCGTCCTGGCACGGACAGCAGCCGGTCGAGACGGAAGGATGCAGGCATGCGGATCAGCGACCACCAGAGGAGGGCGCGGCTCGTCGCGCACCAGCTCGACCTCGGGGCCGGTGGTCCCGCACCGGCGGGCACGGTCGAGGGGGTCGTCGACCGGCTCGTCGCCCTCCACGCGACGGACGCACCCAGCGTCTACCTCTCGGTCCTCGCGCGCGTCCCCGAGCTGCGCATCGAGGACGTGCAGGCGGCGTTGTACGACCGGCGCGCCCTCGTCCGGGTCCTGGCCATGCGTCGGACCCTGTTCGTCGTGCCGCGCGACCAGGTGCCGGTCGTCCACGCGGGGGCGAGCGCCGCCGTCGGGCGTCGGCTCAGGGCCCGCCTCCTGAAGGAGCTCGCGACCATCCCCATGGACCCGCCCGTCACGGACGCCGAGGCCTTCCTGGCCGCCGCCGAGGAGGAGGTGCACGACGCCCTGGCCCAGCACGGACCTCTCACCGGGGCGCAGCTCTCGGCGCGGGCCCCCGTGCTGCGGACCGCGTTCCTGCCCACCACGACGAAGTCCTGGGACGTCCGGCGCTCGCTGACCTCGCCGCTGCTGTCGCTGCTGTCGGCCGAGGGGCGGATCGTGCGCGGCGAGCCGACCGGCGGCTGGGCGTCCAACCGCTTCCTGTGGCGGCCCGTCGAGGACTGGCTGCCGGGCGGCATCCCGGCGATCGACGAGGCCGAGGCGCGCGTGCGGCTCGCGCAGGTCTGGCTCGAGGCGTTCGGCCCCGCGACCGTTGCGGACCTCCAGTGGTGGACAGGGTGGAACCTGGGGCAGACGCGCGCAGCGGTCGCGTCGCTCGACGTCCGTGAGGTCGAGCTCGAGGGGCTCGGTGCAGGAGTGATGCTGTGCTCGACCGAGCTGCCGACCGGGCCGGGCCTCGGCGACGCTGCCGGTCACGTCGCGCTGCTGCCCTCGCTCGACCCCACCGCGATGGGCTGGAAGCACCGTGACTGGTACCTCGGTCCGCACCGCGAGCAGCTCTTCGACTCGGCGGGGAACATCGGCGCGACGCGTCTGGTGGGAAGGGCGCATCGTGGGGGCGTGGGCCGTGCGGACCGACGGCGAGGTGGTGTCCCGCCTGCTCGAGGACATCGGGAGCGACGGCGCCGCGGCCGTCGGGGCCGAGGCAGAGCGGATCGGGTCGCTCCTGGGCGGGGGAGGGGTGACGGCGTCGTTCCCCACGCCCCTGTACCGCGAGCTGCGAGGCTGAGACCTGGGCCTGGGCCGGTGCACGTGAGCCGGCCGCGCGATCTCGTCTGCGATGCCGGGCCCGTGGCAGGCTGCGGGGCTGCGCGCCCTGCAGGACACGAGGGGCAGAGCACGAGGGGCCGGGCCGCGCGTGCTGCGCGGCCCGGCCCCTCGGTGAGATCAGAGGTAACGCAGCGGGTCGAACTCCTCGAGCGGGATGATCCGGACGCGCGGCAGGATCGTCGTGAACGCCCCCACGTTGTCCTCGAGGTCGTAGAAGCTCAGGCCGCGCGAGGCCAGCTCGGAGAAGCGCGAGTTCACGAACTCGCGGAAGCACAGCAGTCCCACGCGGCGGTCGCTGTCCTCGAGGAGGTCCTCGACCTGCGGGATGAAGTCGCCGTCGTGGCTCGCCAGGAGCACGTCGCCCGGGCGGTCCTTGAGCGCCTCGAGCGTGCGCTGGATACCGATGTCCACGACCTTCTCGGAGCTGGACCCGGCCAGGGGGATGGGCCGGTAGCCCATCGCGAGCAGCGCCTGGACGAACGCCATGGGCATCTGACCCGACGAGGCGTTGAGGAAGAACAGCGGCGTGACGTCCTGTGCCCACAGGTGGGCCGCGAAGTCGACGATGCGGTCCCAGCGCGGTCGCTCCTCGGGGTTGGGGCGGTGCCCCAGGACGCTCATGCCGAGCGTCGCGTCGATGTTCTCCCCGTCGACGATCAGGTAGGTGCGGCGCGGGGCCTCTCCCTGGATGTTGACGAGACCGTTCGACGTGCTGGAGTCCGACATGGGCCCAGCCTATCCGGCGGGGCGCGGGGAGTCGGACGGGAGGTGGGCAGCCGGCCGGTCGAAGGGTGGGCCGGGCGCCCGCCCCGTTCCCGACACGGATCGGGTCGAGGCGTGGGCACGGTTTGCACCGGACCCCCCGGGGGCGAGTACCTTTCAGCGGTGAACCAGCAGCTCCTCGACCCGGTCCGGATCACGGTCGTCCAGAACTCCCCGGACGTCACCCTGGACGCCTTCGCCGACCGGCTCGGGCCCGGCGTCCGTCTCGTCCGCCCCTTCGAGGGGGACGCCCTGCCGGCGACGACCGACCTGGGTGACGGGTTCGTCGTCCTGGGCGGGCAGATGTCCGCCTACGCCGACGACGTCGCGCCGTGGCTCCCCGCGCTGCGCGACCTCCTGGCCGCCGCCGTGTTCTCGGACGTCCCGACGCTCGGCATCTGCCTCGGTGCCCAGCTGCTCGCGGTCGCGGGCGGTGGCAAGGTGCAGGTCGCGGCCCCTCCCGGTCGCGAGGCGGGCCTGACCCGCGTGTTCTGGAAGGCGGGCGCCGAGGGCGACCCCGTCCTGGGGCCGATCGCGCGCGCCGCGGCGGGGACGGGCAAGCGCGCCCGCTCGTTCACGGTCAGCATGCACGCCGACGCGATCATCGACCTGCCCGAGGGCGCGGCGTGGCTCGGCATGTCGGACATGTACCCGTACCAGGCGTTCCGTCACGGCTCGGCCCTGGGGGTCCAGTTCCATCCCGAGGCGACGCTCGCCACGATCCGCGGCTGGGCCGACCAGCACGACGACGTCGACACGACCAACATCCTGGCCGACGCCGCGCCGTTCGAGGGCGAGGTCCTCGAGACGGGTCGCCTCCTCGCGGAGTCGTTCCTGGCCGTCGTGCACGACGACGTCGCTCGCCGGGGCGTGCGGGCGTAGGTCGCGCGGGCTCGCCCTGGCGACGACGGGGCGAGGTGTGCGTGTCCGCCCGGGCTGACCGGTCGGTCGGTGGCAGGGTGTCGGGATGATCCGTCACACCGTCACCTTCCGCCTGCGCCACCCCGAGGGGTCCGCCGCAGAGGCCGCCTTCCTGACCGACGCCCGCGTCCTCGCGTCGATCCCGGGGGTCGAGCGGTTCGAGCAGCTGCGCCAGACCAGCGCCAAGAACGACTTCACGTACGGCTTCTCCATGGAGTTCGCGGACGCTGCGGCGTACGCGGCCTACGACCAGCACCCGGACCACCGGGCGTTCGTGGCTGATCGCTGGGTCCCCGAGGTCGAGGCCTTCCTGGAGATCGACTACGAGCCGCTGCCTGCGGGCTGACACGGGTCACGGTCGCCCCCGGCGGGTACCGCGCGGGGTCGCTTCCCCGACGGGCCCTGCCCCCCCGCCAGGCGGACGACGCGACGACGGCCGGCGACCACGAGGTCACCGGCCGTCGCTGCGTCCTGCGCGGGGCGCACCCCGGCGCACCGTCAGCCGGCGCCTACCACTCGCCGGGGGCGTCCTGCGTGCCGGCCTCGATCGACGTCACGGTCGTGGGAGAGATCTGGGGCGCGGGGGACGAGCCGCCGCTCTTGAGGGCCGCGAGCCGGGCCTCGATCTCGATGTTCGCGCCCGAGGTCTCGAGCTCCTCGAACTGTGCGTCGAGCGAGGACGCGGCGACCTCGGCCTGGCCGAGCGCCTTGGCCTCCTCGCGGCGCACCTTCTCCTCGAAGCGCGAGACCTCGCTCGTGGGGTCGAGGACGTTGATCGAGCTGATCGCACCCTGGACGGTCTGCTGCGCCTCGGCGGACTTCTGGCGGGCGACCAGCGAGTCGCGCTTGGACTTGAGCTCGCCGAGCTTGTTCTTCATCTGCGCGAGCCCGGTCTTGAGCTTCTCGACCGTCTCGCGCTGCGAGGCGATCAGGGGCTCGGCCTGGCGGACCTCGCCCTCTGCGGAGATCTGCTTCTGCAGGGCGACCTTGGCGAGGTTGTCGAACTTGTCGGCGTTCGCCGAGTCACCGGCGGAGCGGTACTGGTCGGCACGTGCGGAGGCCGCCGCAGCCTTGTCGCCCCACTCGCGGACCGCGGCGACGTCCTCGTTGTAGTCCTGCTCGGCGAGCCGGAGGTTGCCGATGGTCTGCGCCACGGCCTGCTCGGCGTCGGCGATGCTGTTCGTGTAGTCGCGGACGAGCTGGTCCAGCATCTTCTGCGGGTCCTCCGCGCCGTCGAGGAGCGCGTTGATGTTCGCCTTGGCCAGCTGGGTGATGCGTCCGAAGATGCTCTGCTTCTCTGCCATCGGTCGTGCCTTCCTGCTCGTGGGTGCGTGTACGCGGTGCTGTCGTGACGACGTGGTGCCAGGCCGTGCGACCTGCGTGGCCCGGCCGCGGGCCCGGCCCCTAGAACCGTCCTCCTCTGCTCGAGCGACCGCCCGAGGAGCGGCCGGACGAACCGCGGGAGGAGCGGCCGGACGAACCGCCGCCGCCGAACCCCCCGCCGCCGAAGCCGCCGCCGAACCCCCCGCTCGAGCGGCGCCCGCCGCCGCCCCCTCCGCGCAGGATCTGGTCGAGCAAGATGCCGCCGAGGACCATGCCGCCCACGTTGTTCCCGCCTCCCGAGCCGCCACCGAACATGCCGGGACCGTTCTGCTGCTGCTCCCAGGTGGCCGCGTCGCGCTGGGCGAGCTGGGCCGCGGACTGGGCCAGGGAGTCCGCCTGCTGGGCCGTGGCGAGCGCGCGGACGGGGTCGGACGGCTGCAGGGCCCGCGCCTCGCCGAGGTAGCGGATGGCCTCGGAGAGCCGGGTCCGCGCCTCGGGCCCGACGGCGCCGCGCCGGGTCTCGATGAACGAGTTCGTCGCGCGGATCTGGGAGTCGACGCGGCCCAGGGTGTCGCGCAGGAGTGCGGCGGCGCGTGCGGCCTGCTCGGCACTCTCGCGGAACGGTGCGAGGGCGGCGTCGATCGCGGCCTCGGCGTCGGTGAGCCGGCGCAGGGCTGCGAGCGGGTCACCGCCGGTGCGTGCGGCCTGGGCATCGGCCACGGCGGCCTGGGCTTCGGTGGACCGGGCGGTCACGGCCGGGTCTCCCGGGGCGAGGCGCGCGGCGTCGGCGATGTCCGCGGTGATCGAGGCGACGGCCACGTCCAGTCGCTTGCCGGCCTGGGCCAGGTCCTCGCCCGCCGAGTCGACCGCGTCGAGGAGCACGACGGCCTGGCCGACCGCGTTCTCGGCGGCGCGGGCGTGCGCGACGGCCGATGCGCGGTCCTTGCCCTCGAGGGCTGTGCGTCCTGCGGTGACGGCCTCCCGGGCTCCCGCGAGGAGCTGCGTGGCCTGGTCGGGGTTGTTCGCGACCGACGCGAGCGCGGCCTCGGGATAGGTCGCGAAGAGACCCGCGAGGGTGCTGCGGGCCGGGGCGATGCGGGTCTCGACCTCGCCGGCGCGCTGCTCGACGGTGTCGAGGACCTCGGGGGCGCGGGACTGCAGGTCACGCAGCTCGTCGAACTGGGCCGACTCCGCGTCGAGGGAGGCTGCGACCTCGGCACAGAGCGCGATGATCTGCGCCATCATCGTGCGGGCCTGGGGTTCGGCCTCGGGCGTGTCGTCGTCGAGCTGCTGGCGCAGGGAGAACGCCTGGGAGACCTTCTGCTTGCCTGTCTCGAGCGCGACCTGGAACTCCTTGGTGGCCTCGAGCCCGAACTGAGCCTGGGCGAAGCCGAGCTCCTGCTCGGAGGTCTTGACGGCGTCGTCGATCGCGACGAGGGCCGAGCTGGACCGCCGGTCGAGCTCGTCCGTGGGGAGCTGTGAGAGCTCGTCGGCTTCGTCCGCCCCGTCCTGCGGGCCGGCCGTGCCGCGGCGCTTGCGCAGGATCGCGCGGACCACGAAGAAGCCGGCGATCGCGAGCAGGCCCACGACGAGCGCGATCAGCCAGCCGGACCCGCCCGACGACGACGAACCGGCCGCCTCGGTGCGCAGCGTGTCCGCGGCGACGATCGCGGACTGCGCCCACTCCTCCTGGCTGAGCTCGTCCTCGACAGCGGCCTGGACCCTGTCGAGCGAGGCGTCGGAGAGCCCGATGTTGTTGTCGGCCGAGAGGTCGTAGCGACGGTCCTCGGTCGCGACGGCGAGCAGGACGTCGTCACGGCCCAGCCCTGAGAGGTTGGCCGTCGCGGTGGCCCAGGTCTGGGCGTCCTGACCGTCGAACGTGTCGACGTACACGACGTAGAGCTGGTACGGGGTGTCGGCCTCGAGGCGGTCCATCGCGGCCTCGACCTCGTCGGTCTGGTTCCCCAGGACACCGTCGGGGTCCGTGATGCGGCCCGGGAGGTCCAGGGGTTGCGCGGCGGGGAGGCGCGCCTCGGCGACGAGCGCCGACGGGGCGGCGCCCGACGCCACGGCGACGGTTGACGCGCTGGGCGTGCCGCCGGTCGGCCAGGCGGTGCCGAGAGCGCTGGCAGGCGGCGCGAACGCCACCAGGCCCAGCGCGCCGAGGCCGACCACGGTGAGCCCGGTGCGCACCGTGGCCCGGCGCGTGCGGGGAGGGCAGGAGGGCGCGGCGGTGTCGGACGGTGAGGTCACCTCGTGATCCTTTCCCAGGGCGGGCCGACCCGCAATCGCGATTCTGGACACGGGTGGGCAATTCACCCGGCCGGTGCTCGGGCGCGAATCGGGGCGATCCGGGTCTTTCGGGTGCAGGCGGCGTGTGCTCGTTCCGGCGGGCAGGCGGGCACGTGCTCGTCGCAGGCCGGGGATCCGCGGGCGGGAATGATCGTACGCCGTACAGTGTTCTCTGGAGGTCCCGTCCCCGCCGAGAGGTCCCCATGGCTCCCCGCACGACTCCGTCCCCGTTCGCCGCAGCCACGGCTTCGGTGCCCGCCCGCACCACGACGCCGGCCCCGGGCAGGGGTGCGCCCTCCGTCCCGCCCTTGCCGGCGCTCGACGCGCAGGCCGATCGCCTGATCGCGCTCGGCGTCCACGAGCTCGCCGGGCTGCCCGTGCGCGAGGTGCGCGACGCCGTCGGGCGCCTCGCCCTGAGCACGCCCCCGGGTGGGCTGCTCGCCGTGCATCCGCGCCTCGCCCCGCCGTCCGCGCTCGCGCCCCTGCTCCGGCTCGGGGGCAAGGAAGGTTTCGTCGTGGTCGACATGGACGACGTGGACCGGTTCGAGCCGATCGAAGGGCTCGCGCTGCCCGAGGAGGCGCTCTACGTCGTGACGGAGGTCGACCGAGGTGACGACATGGCGAACTGGTCCCCCGACGAGGCGTTGCCGGAGATCGCCCGGCGGGGACGCTCACCCCTCGTGCTCAGCGAAGGGATCCACTGGGCCCTGCAGGTTCCGGGCGTCGTGGCGCGCAACCACTGCTTCATGACGATCGGGTCACGGCTGCGCAAGGACGAGGGGCGCCTCGACTCGCGGACGCCCGCGGTGTGGATCTCGAACGGCACGGGACGCGACGGCAAGGAGCGCCGCGGCGCACCGAAGGTCGGCTGGTGCTGGGCGGGCAACCGGCACACGTGGCTGGGGTTCGCGTCGGGTGCTCGACGGGTGGCTTAAGGCCTCGCTGCCCGACGGCGGAGCGCGCCCTCACCGTGCGGCCCACCCTGGTCAGGGCGTCGAGAGCGTCGAGGGCGTCGAGGGGGGTGGGGTGTGTTGTTCGTGGAGCCACCACAATTGTGGTGGCTCCACGAACAACACACCCCTACCCGGAGACCCGCGCGGGACTTCCACCCTCTGCTGCGGTGATCGCTGAGGTGTTCTGGTTCGCTGTGTCTGCGGGCGGCCCCCGGGGATTCGTTCCGTGCCGGGTGGGGCCGTGCTTCGCGGCGGCCCCACCCTCTACTGCACGGTGTGTGGTGGGGCCAGGTCCGCTCAGCCGTCGGTCGGACTGGTCGTCGTCCCGTGCCGGGCGGGGCCGTGCTTCGCGGCGGCCCCACCCTCTACTGCACGACGTCCAGGTCCTCAGCGTCGACGATGCGATACGCGTACCCCTGCTCCGCCAGGAAGCGCTGCCGGTGCGCCGCGAAGTCCTGGTCCACCGTGTCGCGCGAGATCACCGCATAGAAGTGCGCCGTGCGCCCGTCCTGCTTGGGCCGCATGATGCGGCCCAGGCGCTGCGCCTCCTCCTGGCGCGACCCGAACGACCCCGACACCTGGATCGCGACCGACGCCTCGGGCAGGTCGATCGAGAAGTTCGCGACCTTCGACACCACGAGCCGGTTGATCTCCCCGGAGCGGAACGCCTCGAACAGGCGCTGCCGCTCGCGCACCGTCGTCGCCCCGGTGATGACGGGCGCGTCGAGGTGCTCGCCGAGCTCCTCGAGCTGGTCGAGGTACTGGCCGATCACGAGGACCTGGTCGTCGGGGTGCGCGGCCGCGATCTGCTCGACGACCCGGTTCTTGCCCGGTGCCGTCGCGGCGAGCCGGTACTTGTCCTCGGGCTCGGCGGTCGCGTACGCCATGCGGTCACGGTCGGGGAGCGTGAGGCGCACCTCGACGCAGTCCGCGGGCGCGATGTACCCCTGGGCCTCGATGTCCTTCCACGGCGCGTCGTACCGCTTGGGCCCGATCAGGCTGAAGACCTCGTCCTCGCGGCCGTCCTCGCGCACGAGCGTCGCGGTCAGGCCCAGGCGGCGGCGCGCCTGGAGGTCCGCCGTCATGCGGAAGATCGGAGCCGGCAGCAGGTGGACCTCGTCGTAGACCACGAGGCCCCAGTCGCGCGCGTCGAGCAGCTCGAGGTGCGTGTAGACGCCCTTCCGCTTGGTCGTGAGCACCTGGTACGTCGCGATCGTGACGGGCTTGATCTCCTTGCGGGCGCCCGAGTACTCGCCGATCTCGTCCTCGGTCAGCGTGGTGCGCCGCACCAGCTCGTCGCGCCACTGGCGCGCGCTCACGGTGTTCGTGACGAGGATCAGCGTCGTCGTGCCGGACTTCGCCATGGCCCCGGCCCCGACGATCGTCTTGCCCGCACCGCAGGGGAGCACGACGACGCCGCTGCCGCCGTGCCAGAACCCGTCGACGGCCTGTTGCTGGTAGGGCCGCATGGCCCAGGGCTTGTCCTCGTGCGCCGGGTCGGTGGGCGAGAGGTCGATCGGGTGCTTCTCGCCGTCGACGTAGCCGGCGAGGTCCTCGGCGGGCCAGCCGAGCTTGAGCAGCACCTGCTTGAGGTGCCCGCGCTCCGAGGGGTGCACGACCACGGAGTCGTCCCCCAGGCGCTCGCCCACGAGCCCCGCCGTCCGCTTGGACTTGAGGACCTCGGCGAGCACGGCCTTGTCGGTCGCCTGGAGCACCAGGCCGTGCGTGGGGTGAGCGACGAGCTGGAGCCGCCCGTAGCGCGACATGGTCTCCGCGACGTCGACGAGCAGCGCGTGCGGCACGGGGTAGCGGCTGTACTGGAGCAGGACGTTGACGACCTGCTCCGCGTCGTGGCCCGCGGCCCGCGCGTTCCACAGGCCCAGGGGCGTGAGCCGGTAGGTGTGGACGTGCTCGGGGGCGCGTTCGAGCTCGGCGAACGGGGCGATGGCCCGGCGGGCGTCGCCGGAGAGCGGGTGATCGACCTCGAGCAGCAGCGACTTGTCGCTCTGCACGATCAGGGGGCCGTCGGCCATGTGCGTCCTTCCGGGTGGTGCGTCGTGTCGTGGCGCGGGTGGTGCGGGCTAGTCGTTCGGCGCCCCCGCGGAGGCGCCTGCCGGGGTGGTCGGTCCGGCGTCGGGCGGGTCGTCCTGCGCGGGTGCAGGGGCGTCGGTGAAGACGCCGGCGATGCGGTGGACCGCGACGGTGAGCTCGGCGTCCCGGGCAGGGTCGAGAGCACGCAGGCGGCCTCCTTCGAGGACCAGGGGCTTCACGCGGCGGCGGGTCGGCTGGCCTGTGGGGTCGATCGTCTCGAGCACCACGTGGTCGCCCGCGTCGATCGCGTCGCGCAGGAGTCCCAACGCGGCGGGGGGTTCGGTTGTTCCGCGCGGCTCGGGCGGGGTGTCCGCGCGGCTCGCCGACGCGGGGGGCGCGGCGAGGGCTGCCTCGTCGGCGGCGCGCAGGCGCGGGACGAGCTCGGCGTACCGTTCGCGCCGGGCTGCGGTGTCGAGCGCGGCCCCCTCCCGTGCCGGTGCTCCGTGCCCGACGGCGGAGCGCCCCCGGGTGGCCGTGTCCAGCGGGCGCCGCCCGCCCACGCGAGAACGGACCGTCGACCGGACGCGCTCGGTGCGCACGACCCGGCCGTCGGGCCCCTCGACCATGGACGCGAGGCCGCGGTCGCGCAGCGCTGCCTGGAGCGTCGCGGCCGGGACGAGCGCGGCCAGGACCGTGGGCGCGACGCGGAAGAGCGACAGGTGGCGCAGCGCAGGGTCCTCGACGAGACCCGTGAGGAGCGCGGGGTCCTCGGCGCGGACGTAGCTCGACGCGGTCCCGACGCGCAGCCGTCCGTGCCGCCTGGCCGTGTCGCGCACGAGGTAGTCGAGCGGCTGCGGGAGCGGCGTGCGTGAGTGCGCCGCGAGCTCGGCGAGCAGGTCCTCCGCGCTGCGGCCCGCGTCGAACGCCCGGGTCAGCGACTCGGGCGTGAACCGGACCGTGATCGCGGCCCCGCGGGACTCGACGTCCGCGGCGTCCTCGAGGAGCCGTTCGAGAGCGGCGCTCGGGCGCCCCGGCACGATCCCGGTGAGATCGCCCTGGACGAGCAGCTCGTCGACCTCGGGCGGCAGGACCGACTCGAGGGCGTGCGCGAGCGCGGTCTCCGGTGCGGCTGCCTCGGCCGTCGCCGCGGGTGAGCCGGAGCGGGGGGCGTGCGCGACGCCGTCGGGCACGGGGAGCAGGAGGGCACGACCCGTCGGGGCGAGCGCGCCGACCCCCGTGACTCCCAGGAGTGCCGCCTCGCGGACCAGGCCCTCGACGGCCTGGGCTGGTGGGGTGGCGCGCGGCGATCCCCAGCGCAGCACCTCGAGCAGGTCCGTCGGGGTCAGGGCCTGTCCGGGGCGGTCGGCGAGGGCCGAGAGGAGGTCGAACCGCAGCCGCGGGACCCACGGGCGGCTCAGGTCGGGTTCGAGGGCTGCACGGAGCGTGCCGCGCTCGTCCCGGCTGCCGATGGTCCACGGGGTGCGCCCCGACGTGGCCCAGGCAGCGGCGAGGGCGGCCCAGCGGTTCGCGAGCGGCAGCTCGAGCCAGTCCTCGCCCGCGAGCGTCACGGTGAACGAGGGCGGGTCCTCGCCGTCGTCGACGACGAGACCGGTCGCGAGCGCGAGCTCGGCCACGAACGCGGCGGTCGGCTCGTCGACCTCGAGGGCCGTCGCGAGGCGACGCAGGTCCCGCACGCCCAGCCCGCCCGCGCGCAGGACGTTCGGGGGCGAGGCCTGCCACAGCGCCAGGAGGTGCGCGACGAACCGGACCACGTCCTGAGCCGCGCGGGCGGCCTCGGCCGTGATGGTGTCCTGGGCGAAGTGCGGGGCGTCGGGCTGGGGCGGGTGCGCGGCCGTCCTGGCGTGCGTTCGCCCGCCGCGCAGCGCCAGGGCGACCTCGCGGGGCAGGACGACGTGGCGCTCGTCGGAGGCGAGGAGCAGGCGCTGGCGCAGGAGCCAGGTCGTGGCCTCGCGGCCCACGGGGTCGGCGCGGGGCGCGACCCCCACGGGTGGCCCCCAGGTCAGGGCGTCGAGGATGCTCCGCGCTCCGGGGGGAGCGTCGGCGAGGAGGGCGCCGAGGGGCGTGGTCGCCTGGTCGGACGACGGGTCCGACGGCGGGTGGGCGAGCGGGGAGGACGGGTCGGAGGGGCCGAGGCCGGCCGGGTAGGGGCCGAGGACCTCGGACAGCCCAGGGGCGACGGCCAGGTCGGTCGCGGCCGAGGGGTCCGACGAGTCGGAGGCGCCCCGGTCCCACAGGAGGGCGGCCTCGAGCAGGTGCGCGACGGCGGCTCGGACGAGCGGGGCGTCGGCGGGTTCGGACGCCAGGGCGGCCAGGACGCGGTCGACCGTGACCGGCGGGTGGGGAGCCTCGGGAGCGGAGGGCTGGTCCCCGAGGACCAGGACGGAGTCGAGCACCTGGAGCTCGAGGGCGTCGAGGCGGGCGACGGCCCGGTCCAGGCTGGTACGGCTGGTGGCGCGCGCTGCGAGCGAACGCAGGGTCGACGGCGAAGGAGTGGCCAGGTCAGGGCGCTGCATCAGCAGCGCGACGAGGTGCTCGTCGCTGCGGGAGCGAAGAGCCTCGGGGAAGGTCCGGCGCGGAGCCGGAGGCGTTGAGGCCATTCGTCCGATGCTACGCGGGTCGGAGGTGCGCCTCACCCGGGTCCTCGAGGCGCGGATGGTCGTGGTGGCGCCCTGTCCCGACGGTCACGCACCGACCTGGGGCCGTGCGGAGCGCAGCGCGTCGGCCGCGTCGACCGGGGGCCGACGGATGTGAGGCACGAGCGCGGCTGTCCCGAGCTCCGCGACGTCGAGGGCGTCGACCGCGTCGAGCCCGCCCGTGACGAACGCGGTCAGGGTGTCGAGGGCGAGGTCGGAGGCCAGCACCTTGGTGTGCCCGAACCCTGACGTGAGCACCAGGCGAGATCTGTCGCCGTGGGCGCCGTGCAGCCGCCGCGCGTCCAGGTCGGGCATCCGGCGGTCGCCGCGGTCGTGCACCACGAGCAGCTCGGTCCCGGCTGGCAGGGGATGGGCCACGGCGTCGTAGCGCGCGGAGGCGGACGCCTGGTCCTCGCCGAGCCGCGCGAGGAAGCGTGCCTCGACGTGTGCCAGCGTGGGTGCGTCCAGGTCGAGGTCGCGCGCGAACTCGGTGAGGAACGGGTCGGGGTGCCCGACGCCCGAGACGACCGCGACACGTCGGGTCGGGACGGTCGAACGGGCCGCGGTCAACGCGGCGAGCGCGCCCAGGGAGTGCCCGACGACCGCGTGGAACGGGCCATGGGCACGCTGCAGGGCCTCGGTCGCTGCGACCCAGTCACGGATGTCGGCCGGGCCGCCCGGCGACGTGCCGTGCGACGGGGCGTCGAACGACACCACCTGGAAGCCTTCGGCGACGAGCTCGCGGACCAGAGGGGCGAGCTGGGACGCGCGCCCGCGCCACCCGTGGACCAGCAGCACCGTCCGGTCTCCGTAACCCCACGCGTAGCCCGTGAGGTCCCGGCCGCGAGCGAGGACCGCCGTCCGTCGTGCGGCCTGGTACGTGATCGAGTCGTCGTCGCGCACAGGGATACGGGGAGCGGTGACGAAGAACGAGCGTAGTGCGAGGCGTCCGGCGAGCGCCGGGGAGAGGGTGGCGACGGCGCGCAGGCTGCGGCCGACGGTGGTGTGCAGGGCGGGCATGGCTCCTCCGGATCAATACGTACGATCGTTCGTGTGGTAGGTCTTGTAGACTACGCGAACGATCGTTCGTAGACTAGGGGGATGGCAGAACTCGCAGCCCTGGACGGCAGACGGGCCCGTGGCGACGCGTCACGGCGGGAGGTGCTCGAGCGCGCGACCGATCTCGCGTCGATCGAGGGGCTCGACGGGCTGACGATCGGGCGCCTGGCCGAGGAGTCGGGCCGCAGCAAGAGCAGCATCGCCACGCTCTTCCACGGCAAGGAAGGGCTGCAGCTCGCGACCGTCGTCGCGGCACGAGACATCTTCGTCGCGACCATCGTCGAGCCGGCGCGCATCGAACCGCGGGGGCTCCGGCGCCTGGTCGTGCTGCTGCGGAACGCACTGGCGTACTCGAGGGACCGAGTCTTCACGGGCGGCTGCTTCTTCGCCGCGACCGCGGCCGACGTCGACTCCAAGCCCGGACCTGTGAACGCGGCCGTGCGGTCGGCGCTCGCGGACTGGTACGGGTACGTCGAGGCGCAGACGCGGGTCGCCGTCACCGCGGGTGAGCTCGGGATCGACGAGGCCGAGGTCGAGGTGCTCGCGTTCGAGCTGCTGGCCCTCGACGAGGCAGCCAACTCACGGTCCCTGCTCCTGGGGGAGGACCGCCCCTACGCGCTCGCGGCGGCCGCGATGCGCTCCCGGCTGATCGTCGCGGGGGCGGACCCCGCGCTGCTCGGCGCGCTCGACGTCGCAGGCTGAACCCAGGCCGTGAGTCCAGCCGGTCCGGGTGTCTTGTTGCAGGGCGTTCGCTGGGCGAGTCCTTGTCCTGCTCAGCGAGAGTGAGTCCCGCTCATCGGAAGGTGCTCCGCAAGGCATGGTGTCTTGCGCCGTAGTGCTGAGTCGGTAGCGGGCTCGGCTGATCCGGGTGTCTTGTTGCAGGGTGTTCGCTGGGCGAGTCCTTGTCCTGCTCAGCGAGAGTGAGTCCCGCTCATCGGAAGGTGCTCCGCAAGGCATGGTGTCTTGCGCCGTAGTGCTGAGTCGGTAGCGGGCTCGGCTGATCCGGGTGTCTTGTTGCAGGGTGTTCGCTGGGCGAATCCTTCTCCTGCTCAGCGATCGTGAGTCCCGCTCACCGGAAGATGCTCCGCAGGTATCCCGTGTCCCCACCGGCCGGTGCCCACCGGACGACGATCGTGCCCGGTGCCCGGTGCCCGGTGCCCGGTGCCCGGTGCCCGGTGCCCGGTGCCCGGTGCCCGGTGCCCGGTGCCCGGTGCCCGGTGCCCGGTGCCCGGTGACAGACCGACGGCCGGCCACGAGGATCCCGTGGCCGGCCGTCGGGTGGTGCCGTCGTGCGGCGCGAGCCTCACGTGGTGCAGGTGCCCCGACGGGCCGATCAGTCGAAGCTGAGGCGCACGCTCGACACGGCGTGCCCGCCGTCGACCCGGGTCGACACGCCGAAGGCCTGCAGCGGCTCGACGTAGGCGATCCAGGAGTCGTCGCCGCCCAGTGCGTCGATGTTCGCGCGGGCGATCTTCTCGATCGCGTCGATGTCGACGAACACCGCCGAGCTCGCGGACTTCGCGTCGGGCACGACCGTCGTGAACGCGGGCTTCGTGCCCAGCTTGCCCTCGGCCGCGAGCTTGGCCGCATAGTCGTCATTCGACGCGATCACGAGTCCGTCCTCGGTCGTGGCGCTCGAGAGCTCGTCGGCCCCGGCCTCCACGAGGATCGCGTCGATCCGACCCAGGAGGTCCTCGAGGGCCGCCTTGTCACCGATCGTGCGTGCTCCGAAGCTCACGTCTCCCGGGCCCGTCACCGACGAGACGTCGTCGAGCCCTGCGGAGTCGAGCGCGACGACGATCTGCTCGCCAAGGAGCGTCTTGAGGTCCTCGGGCAGCTTGATGTCGAACGACTTCTCGAGCTCGTCGACCGTCTCCTGGAAGCCGAGACCGCTGGGCAGCAGCTCGTCGCCGTACGGGTCGTCCGTCAGGTAGTCGTCTCCGTAGAGGTCGTCGGTCCCCAGGTCGTCGGTCCCCAGGTCGTCGGTCCCCAGGTCATCAGCGCCCAGCCCCAGGTCGGCGCCGGTGCACGACGACATGAAGGCCTCGTCGTAGGTCCGCTTGTACTCGGCCTCCTCCTCGGCCGTGAGGCCGAGCCCGGAGAAGTCGGCGGCGTACTCGGGCTGCGCGAGGAGCGCGGCGCACTCGGCCTCGGTCACCGTGGGCAGCGTCGTCGTGCCGACCGGGTTCGAGGACAACGACCAGTCGTCGTCGAGCAGGTCGCCGCCGCCCAGGCTACCGAGGTCCTCCAGGCCACCCAGCCCGCTGGACCCGAACGTGTCGGCGAGCGTGCTCAGCTGCTCCCACGCCTCGTCGATCGCCGCGGGGTCGACCGTGCCCGCCGACGCGAACAGCGTCGTGTCGGGGAGCCCGGTCAGGAGCGAGGTCCCGGAGCCCTCGAGCGGCGTGAGGGTCGCTTTGTCCGCGCCCACCGCGAACGCGAGCTCGAGGTGGTCGGAGCCGGCACGCAGCGCCCCCGAGACCGAGGTGACGCCGTCGAGCTCGGCGAGCGCCGCCGTCGTCTCCTCGCTGTCGCCCTGACCGGCGAGCGAGTCCTGCAGCAGGCCCTTCGCGCCCTGGACGTCCACCCACAAGGAGACCAGACCGGCGTCGCCCAGAGCCTTCTGGTCCGCGCTGAACAGCGGGTCGTCGGCGAGCGATGCCTTGCTCGCGGCGGTCGCGACGTCTGCGGCGGCGAGCGTCTCGGACGTGATGAGTGCGTATCCGTCGGTGAAGGCGACCTGTGCGGGCTCGATCCCGTCCCCGCAGCCCAGCTCGGACTCGATGGCCGTGCGGGCCGCGCCCTCGTCGGTCACCTGGAGGACCACGACGGGCTCGGGCTCGGCGCCGTCCTCCGCGGCCGGGAGCGTCGCGAATCCCGCGCGCTGGCCCAACCACGGCTCGACGTCGGCCGCGTAGTCGACCGTGCACTCGCCGCTGCCGGCGATCGCGTCGACCAGGATCTCGCGCAGGTCCGCGGTCTCGCTCAGGTCGACGTCGAGGTCCTTCGCGAGGTCCGGGAAGCGGTTCGCGAGGCGCAGCAGGTTGACCTTCTGGGTGGCCGACGGGTCCAGGTCGACGCGCACGTAGGCGATCGCCGTGTCCGGGAGCGCGGCCTCGGGCTGCGCGCCGCCACCGTCGAGGGTCGTGTACGCGAAGACCCCGCCGCCCACCAGGACGAGCGCGGCGGTCGCCGCGCCACCCAGGACCAGACCTGTGCGCAGGCGCGACGGCTTGACGGGACCCGGAGCGGGAGGCGGGTAGCCGGCAGGCTGCTGCCACGCCCCGGAGGGGTCGGCGGGCGGGAAGGTGGGCGGCGTGGTCATGAAGAACCTCTGTGTCGGGGGCGGCGCGTCCGGCGCTGCGGGGCCGGCGGTCGCCTGAAGGCTAGTGGAGCCGGACGGTCCGCCGCCGCCCCCTCTCATGGGGAGTTCTCCCCTCCGTGCCGGGCTGCCGCGGGGCCTGGCGGCTCGCGGCTCGTCGCGTCCCACCTTTCTCACCCGGAGCCCGCTCCCGGACGCGGCCGGGCGGATGCGACGGTGGGGGCGCACGCCCGGTAACCTGAGAGTTCTGATTCCCACGAGCACAAACGAGGTTCACGTGCCCACCGGCAAGGTCAAGTGGTTCGACACCGAACGAGGGTTCGGCTTCATCGCCAGCGATGAGGGAGACGAGGTCTTCCTGCACGCTTCCGCGCTGCCCGACGGCGCTGCCGCCCCAAGCCCGGTGCCCGGGTGGAGTTCGGTGTGGCCGACGGCCGCCGCGGCCCGCAGGCGCTCGCGATCAAGCTGCTCGACCCGGCGCCGTCGGTCGCCAAGGCGCAGCGCCGCCCTGCCGAGGAGCTCGGGGTCGCGATCGAGGACCTCATCAAGGTGATGGACCAGGTGGGCGGTTCGCTGCGCCGTGGCCGCTATCCGGACGCCGCCAAGGGAGCCCAGATCGCCCGGGTCCTGCGCGCCGTCGCCGACGACCTGGAGGCATGACATGGCTGCCGTGGCCGCCGCTGAAGGACCGACCGTTCGTCGCGTGAGCGCGCGCGCCGCCAAGGACGCCGTGCTCACGGGCGCGGTGGACCTGGCGCGTGCCGCGGCGGAGCAGGTCGCCGAGCACCCCGAGGACGTCGGGGAGCACCTGGGGACCGTCGCCGTCGAGGACCGCCTGATCTCCCACCTGTTCGCCTGCACCATGCTCGGGTACCGGGGGTGGCGCTGGACGGTGACGCTCGCACGCGTGCCGCGTGGTCGGGTCGCGACGGTCTGCGAGGTCGAGCTCCTGCCGGGCGACGGCGCGATCCTGGCCCCCGAGTGGCTGCCGTGGTCGGAGCGCCTGCGCCCCGGCGACATCGGCACGGGCGACGTGCTGCCGTTCCAGGCGGACGACCCGCGCCTCGAGCCGGGCTACGTGCCGACGGGCGACGAGGAGCAGGACGAGGTCGCGATCGAGGAGCTCGCGCTCGCCCGCGTGCGCGTGCTCTCGCCGCAGGGCCGTGACGAGGCCGCCGAGCGCTGGTACCGCGGTACGCGTGGACCCACGGCGCCGGGCGCGGTCGCGTCGAGCGCCGAGTGCGGCTCGTGCGGATTCCTGGTCCCGCTCCAGGGTGCGCTCGGACAGCTCTTCGCGGTCTGCGCCAACCCGTGGTCCCCGGACGACGGCAAGGTCGTGAGCCTCGACCACGGGTGCGGCGCGCACTCGGAGACGGACGTCGAGCCGCACCCGACGGACTGGCCCGCAGCGGATCCGCTCATCGACGAGATGGACGTCGAGATCGTGCAGCTCCTCGACGCCGCGCAGGCGACGAGGGAGAAGGACGGTCCGGCGGCGGACGGCGGCAGAGCGCTCGTCGACGTCCCTGCCGACGTCGAGGTTCCCGCCGAGGCTGCCCCCGTGGAGCGCTCGGCCGAGGTCGAGGCGAGCATCCAGCTCGCGCTGTCGCGCATCACGCTCCCGGAACCGGGCGTCTCGTCGACCGGCTCCGCGGGTGACGGGCCGGGCGACGAACCGTCCGCCCCTGCCGAGGACGCGGCGCCGGACGAGCCTTCACGGTGACGGAGGACGCCTTCGGGACAGCGGCTCTGCGCCGGGCTGTCACGGAGGCGTGGCTCGCGTCGCCGACGCGCTTCCGGGAGGACGCGAACACCGAGGAGGACCACGCGCGCGGCTACTACCGTGATCGCGTGGTCGTCGAGCTGGCTCAGAACGCGGCGGACGCCGCGGCGCACTCGGGCGTCCCGGGCCGTCTGGTCCTGCGCCTCGCGCGGGACCGGGCAGGAGCCTGGTGGCTCACGGCCGAGAACTCGGGTGCCCCCCTGGACGCGGACGGCGTCACGTCCTTGGCGTCCATGCGCGCCTCGACGAAGCCCGCTCCGGCGGGTCGCGTCCCGGACGGGACGCACCAGTCCGCCGCTCCGGGACCCGGCTCCGGCCCGACGACGCAGCGCCCCTCCGTGGGCGCGGTACCCGGGCAGGTGGGCCGGTTCGGTGTGGGCTTCGCGGCCGTGCGGTCGGTAGCGGACGAGATCGTGGTCCGGTCGAGGCTGGGCGGTGTCGTGTTCTCGCTCGAGCGGACGCGTGAGGCGTTGGCCGGGCTGACGGGAGCCTCCGGGGCGGCCCGGACGGACGCGGACAGGCTCGCGACCGCGGTCCGCGAGCGGGGAACCGCGCTTCCGGTGCTGCGGCTGCCGTTCCCCGCTGGATCGCTGCCCACAGGCCCGTCGCCCGCCGACCGGCCCCTCGACGGCGTGTCGCCAGTGAGCGAGCCGTCGCGGGGCCGGGACGCGGAGGGCGTCGACCTCGCGAACGGCTCTCGGGGGCCGGACGGGCTGTGGGTGCCCGACACCGTGGTGTCCCTGCGCCTGCGGGACGACGAGGCCGTGCAGGCCGTGCGCCGCCAGCTCGACGAGCTCGACGACGCCCTGCTCCTGGCGCTGCCCGCGCTCGACGAGGTCGTCGTCGTGGAGGGCGCCGTCGAGGCGCGTCGCCTGCACGACGCCGACGCCCGCTGGACCGTCCTGCGGGACGCGGGGCAGACCCCTGCCGAGCTGCTCGCGTCGCTCCCGGTCGAGCAGCGGCACGCGGGATGGTCGCTCCTGTGGGCCGTGCCGCACGAGCCGAGCGGAGACCCCGGCCTGCTGCACGCTCCCACACCGACCGACGAGCGGCTGACCTTCCCCGCGCTCCTCATCGCGTCGTTCCCGCTCGACCCGAGCCGGCGTCACGTCCTGCCCGGACCCGTGACCGAGACCCTCGCGGCCAGGGCGGGCGAGGCCTACGTGCGCCTCGTGGCAGGTCTCGCGGCGCAGGGGGTGGCCGGCGCGGGACCGTCTGCGAGCGTGCCGGACGCCGGCTCCGGCCCGCTCCTCGGGACCGGCGATGTCCCGGACCGCGGCCACGTCCAGGGCCGTGCCCCGTCCCCTGGCCATGTCCTCGGGCTCGTCCCCACCGGTCTGCCCGCGAGCGAGGTCGACGCGCGGATCCGAGATGCCGCCCTCGACGCCCTGCGGGGCGCGCCGCTGCTCGCCCCGGTCGGAGAGGACAGGGCGGTCACGGCGCACAAGGACGATCAGGAGGTACCGGACACCGCGCGGCACCTCGTGGCGCCGCGTGACTCCCAGGTCCTCGCGGGCGAGGTGGGTCGCGACCCCGACGTGCTCCGGGTCCTCGGGCGCTGGGTGCCCGGACTCGTCGACGTCCCGTCCTCGTGGCTCGCCGTCGCGCGCTCGCTCGGCGTGCAGTCGCGCGACCTGGCCGACGTGCTCGACGAGCTTCCCGCGGGCATGGGCCCGAGCAGCTGGCGTGAGGTCTACGCGGCTCTCGCACCGCACCGCGGCCAGCCGGGCGTGCTCGAAGCGCTGGGTGCCGTGACGGTCCCGCTCGCGGACGGCCGCACGGTGCGGGGCCCTCGCGGCGCGCTCCTGCTGACCGCGGGCGACGAGGACCCGGGAGCGAGGGGCCCGGCCGGCGCGGCTGGTTCCGCGTCGTTCCTCGCGCTCGCGCGCTCGCTCGGTCTGCGGCTCGTCCACCCGGACGCCGCTCACCCGCTGCTCGAACACCTCGGCGCCACGGTGTCCTCGGCGCGCACGCTCCTCGAGGAGCCCGCGGTCAAGGACCACGTCCTGCACCTCGCGGACGAGGCCGCGGACGGCGACCCGCTCCTGGGCGACCTGGCGGACGTCGAGTCCGAGCCGTGGACGGCCGCGCCCTGGCCCGACGCCCCGGCTCCCGACGCCCCGCTCCCCGTACCGAGGCGGACGTGCCCGCCCAGGTGCCCCCCGCCGTCGGGCAGGTGCTCGCCCTGGTGCGGGCCGCGCTCGACGAGGGCGCCCTGCCCGCCGAGCTGCCGTTCTGGCTCGGCGAGCTCCCCCTTCCCACGGCCGACGGCGACCTGGCCCCGGCGCGCGAGTGCGTGCTGCCCGGGTCGTGGGCGGCCGAGCACCTCGACGGTCTGGTGCCGCTCGTCGCGCGACCTGAGCCGTCCGGGGCGTGGAGCGAGGACGTGCTGCGCGCGGTCGGCGTCCAGGCGGACGTGTCGGTCTACCGGGTCGCGGACGTCCTGACCCCGTGGGCCAGGGGGACCGAGCTCGCCGACGACGCGGCAGACCCGGCCGACCCGCAGTCCTGGCTCGCGGGCTGGACCGACTATCTGGACGCCCTCGCGGGCCTGCACGGTGGCGGGGCGTACGTGGGGGACCTCGACGGGGTCGCGGACCTCGACGCCGTGGCCGACGACGCCTGGCCCGCGGTCCTCGCGCGTCTCGCGCACGATCCTGACGCCCGCGCCGCGCTCCTCGCCCCCGTCCGGGGCCAGGGGAGCGCGGGGGTGGGGGACGCGCCGTCGTACACCGCGTGGTGGCTGCGCCGGCACCTCGGCGCGCCCTTCGCCGCCGAGCCGGGCGGCGTGCCCTTCCTCGCCGACCCGCCCCCGGCCGTGCGTGGCCTGGACGCCGAGGTCGTGCGTGCGCTGGGCGGGATCGCCCGGCTCGAGGACCTTGACCCGGACGACTGGTCGGCATACCTCACCGCGCTGCCGGACGTCGGCACCCCTCTCGCGCTGCCCGCGGCGCTCGCCGTGTGGCGCGGTCTGGGCGCACTCGCGCGACGCGCCCCGGCGGCGGACGCGCTCGACGAGCTGCCCGACCGGCTACCGGGACTGCACGCCGGCCGCGCGACGTGCGTCGCGGCCGAGGACCTGACCGTCGCGACGAGCGCCATGTGGGCGCAGGTGCGGCCCGTGCTGCCCGTCGCGACCGGCAGCGCGGGGGACGCAGCGCGTGTGGGCGAGGCCCTCGCGGACCTGCTCGACCTCCCGCTGCTCGCGCCGCCGGGGAGCGCGGACGTGCCTCGGCCCGACGGCGAGGGCTCGCCCCAGGCGGTCGACCCCCGTGTCGTGGGGCTCGTCCCGGGGGTCCCCGGGCGCTGGTTCGAGCACGACGCGCTGAGCGTGGACGGCGTCGAGGTCGACTGGTGGGTGTGCGCGGGGCGCGACGGGGCGCAGGTGCACGCCGCGACGACGTCGGGCCTCGCCCGGGGGCTCGCCGCGGCGGCCGGAAGTCCGGAGGCGCGGCACCTCCTCGAGGTCGCGCTCCTGGACCCCGACGCGACCGACGAGCTGCTCGCCGAGTCGGCGTGGGACGGGACCGACCCGTCGCGATGAGCCGCAGCACCGCGAGCAGCACCGCATGAGCCGCGCGACGCCGTCGGGCGACGAACCCGCGAACCGTGCGGCACCCTCGACCGACGGGCCCTCGGGCATCTTCGACCGTCGGCTCGTGGGCGGCGTGTACGTCCCCACGTTCGTGTTCGAGGCCGGGGTCAGCGCGATCGTGCCGGTCATCGCGCTGACCGCCCTCTCGATGGGGGCGGGGATCGCGCTCGCGGGGTTCGTCGTGGCGCTCCTGGGGATCGGGCAGATCGCCGGGGACGTGCCCGCGGGCGCGTTCGCCGCGAGGTTCGGCGACCGGCGGGCCATGATGACGGCCGCTGCGGCGTCGGTCGTGGGACTCGTCGCGTGCGCGCTCGCGCCCAACCTGTGGGTCCTGGGCGCCGGGGTGTTCTGCGTCGGTATGACCAACGCGGTCTTCATGCTCGCGCGCCAGGCCTACCTGACCGAGGTCACGCCCGTGCTCAAGCGCGCCCGCGCGCTGTCGACGCTCGCGGGGACGCACCGGATCGGGGCGTTCGTCGGCCCGTTCGCCGCGGCGGCCGTGCTCGCGGTGTGGGACCTGCAGGCCGCGTACTGGCTGGCCGTGGGGACGAGCCTGCTCGCGGGGCTCGTGACCCTCGTGGTGCCCGACGTCGCGGCCCGCTCCACCGAGCACCGCCGGACCGTGGCCCCCGTGAGCTTCCGGACCGTCCTGGTGCAGAACCGGCAGGTGTTCGCGACGCTCGGCCTCGCGGTCGTCATGGTCGGTGCGACGCGCGCGGCCCGGCAGGTCGTGCTGCCCCTGTGGTCGGAGCACCTGGGGTTCAGCCCCGCGACGACGAGCGTGATCTTCGGGCTGTCGGGCGCGGTCGACATGCTGCTCTTCTACCCCGCCGGGAAGGTCATGGACCGCATGGGCCGGCTGTGGGTCGCGATCCCGTGCATGGTCGTGCTGGGCGGGGCGATCGTCGTCCTGCCGCTCACGAGCACGGTCGGAGGCGTCGCCGTCGTCGCGATGGTCATGGGGTTCGGCAACGGGATCGGTTCGGGGATCCTCATGACGCTCGGGGCCGACGTCGCCCCACCGGACGTGCGCGCCCAGTTCCTCGGTATCTGGCGCCTCTTCCAGGACTCCGGGGCCGCGCTGGGACCGCTCGTGGTCTCGGCGGGCGCTGCGCTCGGCAGCCTCGCGGGAGGGATCGTCGCGTCCGGGACGGTGGGCCTGCTCGGGGCGGCGGCGCTCGCCCGGTGGGTCCCCCGGTGGTCGGTGCACGCGAACCGGACCACACGCCGTCGGGCCGGGATCGAGACCTCGACCCGGCCCTGACCCGACGGTGCGTCCGGAGGCGTGCTCAGCGTGCCGAGCGGTACTGCGCCGTGAGGGGGCACTGGAACGGGTCGCGCGAGGCGATGCCCACCCGGTTGAGGTACGCGACGACGATCCGGTAGGACTCGATCAGCGTCGTCTCGGTGTACTTGATGCCCTTCGCCTGGCAGAACTCGATGACCAGGGGGCGGACCTTGCGGAGCGCGGGGCTCGGCATGCTGGGGAAGAGGTGGTGCTCGACCTGGAAGTTGAGGCCGCCCATGAAGACGTCGACCGCGCGGCCGCCGCGGATGTTGCGGCTCATGAGGACCTGCCGGCGCAGGAAGTCGATCTTGACGTCGGGGGCGATGACCGGCATGCCCTTGTGGTTGGGCGCGAACGAGGCGCCCATGAGGAAGCCGAACACGGCCAGCTCGACGCCGATGAACGCGAACGCGACGCCCACGGGCATCAGCAGGAAGGCCGCCGCGACGAACCCGACCAGGCGGATCGTGACGAACGTGATCTCGACGGCGCGGCGCTTGACCGGCTCCTTGCCGAAGATCGTCTTGAGGCCGTTGACGTGCAGGTTGAGGCCCTCGAGGAGCAGGAGCGGGAAGAACCAGTAGCCCTGGTGCGACGCGAGCCATCCGCGGATGCCGGTCGTGGGCTTCTCGAGGGTCTCGGTCTCCCACACCAGGACACCGTTGAGCATGTCCGGGTCGGTGCCCAGGACGTTGGGCTTCTGGTGGTGCTTGGAGTGCTTGTGCAGCCACCAGCCGTAGCTCAGCCCGCCGAACAGGTTCGCGATGACCAGGCTCGCCCAGTCGTTCCACTGACCCGAGCGGAAGATCTGGCGGTGCGCGGCGTCGTGCCCGAGGAAGGCCATCTGCGTGAAGAGCACGCCCAGCGCGCCGGCGATCGCGAGCTGCCACCACGAGTCGCCCAGCAGCACCATGCCCACGCCGCACGCGGCGAGAAGTGCCACGATGCCCGCGAACCGTGCCCAGTAGTAGGCGTAGCGGCGGCGCATGAGCCCGGTCTCCTGGACCATGCGGGTCAGCTCGGAGAAGTCGCTGACCTGTCGCTGGCGAGCCGACGGGGCCTTCGCCTGAGGGGGGTCGAGGTCCAGTACCGCGCTGCTAGCCGTCATCATCGTCCGCTCGTGGATCGGGGGGCGGACGCAGAACAAGACGCCGCGGCACCGACTCTACGAAGGGGGTGAAGAGAGAACTATGGGGTTGTCCCCCCTATCGGGAGGGCTGTCCCGAATGCGACGAAGAAGGCCCTGGCGAGCACCACTCACTCGGACGAGCGGTACTCCGCACGGTTCCTGCGCTCCCACGCGAGGCCGACGACCCCGAGCAGGAGGCCCGCCCCGCACGTGGCGGGCGCCTCGTACGTCACGTGCCCGAGCGCCAGCAGGACCAGCGAGACGGCGAGGGCGAGCGCCCAGGCGGACATCCCGACGAGGGCCACGTGGCGCAGGTCGACACGGAGCGCCGGCGGGTTGGGGCGGCGCCGCTCCGGGTGGATCAGGAGGGAGATCATCGAGGGCACGGGACGAGTCTAGTGCGGGCGGTGTGAGCCTGGGGGAGCGGGTGAAAGATGCTGCACGACGGGTCGGGGGCCGCCGGTGTGCCGAGACGTGCGGGCGCGTGCCGATGCCTGCCGAAGCCTTCAGAGGCCCTCCGTTTGCCCCCTTCCGGCGCGATGCCCTTTTCACCCGGTGACCGGCGTCACAACCGGGACGGTCGGTCGTCTCTTCCGTGTGAGACGAACGGTGGACGACGGTTCCGCCCTCGCCTCGACAGCCGCTAGTATCCAAAGGCTCGATGAACGCTCAGACCTGGACATGCGTCCAGGCTTCGGGGTGACGCACCGCAGCGTCCTCCCGGAGATCGTCTCCTCGGGACCTTTACTTGGACGGTCGTCCGACTCCCATTCCTGCTCCAGCCAGCCGCGGGTGCTCCCTGCCCGCAGGCGCTGAATCGCAAGGGTGTGAGTCCGAGCGGCCGCAACCTTCTCACCCGGGTGAAAAGGCCTTCACAGCATTCTTATTACCCGAGGACGGCTCCTAGTATGAGTCGTTCCGCGCAGTCAAGAAGTCGGCTGCAGGACTTTATCGAGAGGTAGCCCGGGCCATGGCCGGAAGCGTCATCCACGACACGCGTCGTGGACTCCGCCACATCTTCACCGCATCGCCCGCAGCGCCTCTCCGGGCCGCTCGTGCGTCGTTCGCCGAGGTCTCCTGGGACAGGTCGTACCGGATCCGGCTCGTGCTGACGGACACGTTCGCCATCATGGTCGGCGTCGTCGCCGCCTACTTCCTGCGCTGGGACAAGTTCATCAGCGAACCCGTACGCCAGGACGTCGCGATCCCGTACCTGGTCCTGAGCGTGCTGATCGGCGTCGCCTGGGCAGGTTCGCTCGCGTTCTCCAAGACACGCGACATGAGGATCGTCGGCAGCGGGCCCACCGAGTACCAGCGGGTCTTCGACTCCTCCTGGCACCTGTTCGCCGTCCTGGCGATCCTCGCGTTCCTCTTCCGCTTCCCGGAGGGCCGCGGGTACCTCGTGGTCGCGTTCCCCCTGGGGCTGGGAGGACTGCTCCTGGGGCGCTACCTCTGGCGCCAGTGGCTCCACCGCAAGCGCGCCGGCGGCTCGCACCGGACCGCGGTCCTGGCGATCGGTCACCGCGACCAGGCCGAACGGCTGATCCGTGACCTCAACGAGCGCGACAGCTCGGGCTACCGCGTCGTGGCCGTGTGCATCCCCAGCGGCCAGGTGCGGGACGGCGACTCGATCCTCGGGGTCCCGATCCTCGGTGACCTGCGGTCCGCGGGGCAGATCGCTGCGCGCGTCGAGGCGGGGTGCGTCGCGGTGAGCGGGTCGGACGCCGTGACCGCGGAGGTCGTGCGGCACCTGAGCTGGGAGCTCGAGCCCGTCGGCGTCGACCTCATGCTCACGACCGAGCTGGTCGACGTGGCCGGTCCGCGCATCACCATCACCCCCGCAGAGTCGGTGTCGCTCCTGCACGTCGACGCCCCGCGGTTCACGGGTCCCAAGTTCGTGTTCAAGTCGATCTCCGACTGGTTCGGCGCGGCCCTCCTCACGGTCCTGCTGCTGCCCGTGCTGATCACGGTCGGCCTCGCGGTGTGGCTCACGAGCAAGGGCCCCGTCTTCTACTCGCAGCAGCGGGTGGGGCGCAACGGTGAGACGTTCTCCATGCTCAAGTTCCGCTCGATGCGTGTGGATGCCGAGCTGGACCTCACGGCGCTCGCCCAGGCGAACGAGGGATCAGGGCTGCTGTTCAAGATCCGTGACGACCCGCGGGTGACGGTCGTGGGCCGGTTCATCCGCCGGTACTCGCTCGACGAGCTGCCCCAGATCTTCAACGTGCTGCGGGGCGACATGAGCCTCGTGGGCCCGCGTCCGCCCCTGCCGCGCGAGGTCAGCCAGTACGAGAAGAAGGTCCGTCGCCGCCTCCTGGTCAAGCCGGGCCTCACGGGCCTGTGGCAGGTCGGTGGTCGCTCGGACCTCTCCTGGGAGGAGAGCGTGCGCCTCGACGTGTACTACGTGGAGAACTGGACCATGTTCGGGGACTTCCTGATCCTGGCCCGCACGGCGCGCGCCGTGGTGTCGGGACACGGGGCGTACTGATCCGACCGACCGTCTGCGCGGTGTGACCTCGTAGGGCCTTGCCGGTGACACCGGCGAGGCCCTACGACGTCACGCGGGCCTACTGCCCGGTCCGGGCGTACCTGGCTTCGACGGCTGCCTTCTCGGCCTGCCACCACTCCTGGTGCGTGCGGTACCAGTCGACGGTGGCCGCCAGACCGTCGTGGAAGCTGCGGTACCTCGGGGTCCAACCGAGCTCGGTGCGGAGCTTGGTGGAGTCGATCGCGTAGCGCAGGTCGTGGCCGGGGCGGTCCGCGACGAGGTCGTAGGCGTCTGCGGGCCGGCCGGTGAGCTCGAGGATCATCTCGACGACTGAGCGGTTGTCCATCTCGCCGTCGGCTCCGATGAGATAGGTCTCGCCGGGGCGGCCCTTGTCGATGATGGTCCAGACGGCGGTGTTGTGGTCCTCGACGTGGATCCAGTCGCGGACGTTGTGGCCCTGGCCGTAGAGCTTGGGGCGGATCCCGGAGAGCACGTTGGTGATCTGGCGGGGGATGAACTTCTCGACGTGCTGGTAGGGGCCGTAGTTGTTGGAGCAGTTGGAGAGGGTGGCCTGGATCCCGAACGAACGGACCCAGGCGCGGACCAGGAGGTCCGAGCCGGCCTTGGTCGAGGAGTAGGGGCTCGAGGGGTTGTAGGGGGTGTCCTCGGTGAAGCGTCCGGGGTCGTCGAGCTCGAGGTCGCCGTAGACCTCGTCGGTCGAGATGTGGTGGTAGCGCACACCGTGGCGGCGGACGGCCTCCAGGAGGGTGAAGGTGCCCACGAGGTTGGTCCGCACGAACGGGGAAGGGTCCTCGAGGGAGTTGTCGTTGTGGGACTCGGCAGCGAAGTGGACCACGAGGTCGGTCTCGGCCACGAGGTGGTCGACAAGGCCGGCGTCGGCGACGTCTCCCTGCACGAGGGTCACGGCGTCGCCGAGGGGGGCCAAGGAGGCGGGGTTGCCGGCGTAGGTCAGGGCGTCCAGGACGGTGACCTGGGAGTCGGGACGCTCAGCGACGGTCTGGTGGACGAAGTTGGCGCCGATGAACCCGGCGCCGCCGGTGACGAGGACGCGCACGCGATGCTCCGTTGCTCGAAGGGAAGTGTCAGGCCTGTGACGGGGGCAGGAAGGCCAGCGAGGCCTCGTAGGAGGGCAGGATGCCGGCGGCGGCCGCGTCCTCGAGCGAGGGCGCGGCCAGGTCCTTCGCGGAGAGCTCGAACTCCAGCGGAGAACCGTCGCGAGCGGTGGTGGGCCACCGGATGGCGACGATGGGGTCCAGAGGGTGGATGCCGTGCTCGCGCTCGGGTGCGTAGCCCGTCGAGCAGAGGTAGGCGACCGTCGAGCCGTCCTCCAGGGAGCAGAAGGCGTGCCCCAGGCCCTCGGACAGGTAGATCGCTCGGCGGTCGACGTCGTCGAGCAGGACCGAGTCCCACTGCCCGAACGTCGGCGAGCCCACGCGCACGTCCACGACGACGTCCAGGACTGCGCCCCGGGGGCACGTGACGTACTTGGCCTGGCCGGGTGGGACGTCGGCGAAGTGGGTGCCGCGCAGGACTCCGGCAGCCGAGACCGACATGTTCGCCTGCTGCAGGTCCAGGGGGCGGCCGGTCAGCGCGGTGAGGGTCTCGGCCTTGAACCACTCGAGGAACACCCCGCGATCGTCCCCGAACTGATGCGGGGTGATCTCCCATGCTCCGGCGACCTTGAGCTCGCGTGCCTGCACCCGTCCTCCAGGGATCGTCGGTGCCCGGTGTTCGGGCCCGTCCCACGATACCGGCCGTTGCGCGTCGTGAGAGGTCCGGCCGTGTGCCCGCTAGGGTGGGACCGACGCGGGTGTCGAGGACGAGGCGCGGAGGAACGGCGTGCGGTGGTTGGTGACCGGCGGCGGAGGCATGCTCGCCCAGGACATGGAAGCGGTTGCTGGGCAGGCGGGCCACGACGTCGAGGCGTCGACCCGGCACGAGCTCGACATCACTGATCCACTGGAGTGCGAACGCGCCGTCCACGGTGTCGACGTCGTGGTGAACTGCGCGGCCTGGACGGCCGTCGACGATGCCGAGTCCCGCGAGGCCGAGGCGTTCGCCGTCAATGCGGTCGGCCCTGCGAACCTGGCCCGCGCGGCGTCCCGGTCGGGGGCTCGGCTCGTCCATGTCTCCACGGACTACGTGTTCGCGGGCGACGCCTCGAGCCCCTATCCCGAGGACGGACCCGTGGCGCCCCGCTCGGCCTACGGGAGGACGAAGGCTGCAGGAGAGTGGGCAGTACGTGCCGAGGCGCCCGACCACCTCGTGGTGCGCACGGCCTGGCTCTACGGGGCGGGTGGCCCCTGCTTTCCCCGGACCATGGCACGGCTGGCGGCCGACCGCAACGAGCTTTCGGTGGTCGACGACCAGGTGGGCCAACCGACCTGGACCGTCGATCTGGCGGACCTGATCGTCCGGTTGGTCGCTGCTGGTGCCCCGAGCGGGACCTATCACGGGACGTCGTCGGGGTCCACGTCCTGGTTCGGCTTCACCCGCGCGGTCCTGGACTCGATCGGCTCTGCCACAGCCCTGCACCCCACCACCAGTGAGAAGTTCCTCCGACCAGCGCCTCGTCCGGCGTACTCGGTGCTGGGCCACGATGCCCTGACCGCGATCGGGCTCGCGCCCATCGGCGACTGGGCCGAGCGGTGGGCGGTCGCGGGCTCGCGTGTGCTCGCTCGTCCTCCCGATGCCTGAGAGGAGCGCGCGGGTACGGGGGGCTAGCGGCCGAGCAGCCCGAGGAGGTAGGCGCCGTAGCCGGACTTCACGAGCCGCTCGGCCCGTTCTGCGAGCTCGCTGTCGCTGAGGAAGCCACGTCGCCACGCCACCTCTTCGGGGGAGCCGATCTTGAGGCCCTGGCGGTTCTCGATCGCCCGCACGTAGTCCGACGCCTCGAGCAGCGCGTCGACCGTACCCGTGTCGAGCCACGCCGTCCCGCGGGGGAGGACCTCCACGTGCAGTCGCCCCTGGCGTAGGTACTCACGGTTGACGTCGGTGATCTCGTACTCACCGCGCGCGGACGGTTCGAGGTCGCGCGCGATCTCGACGACGTCGTTGTCGTAGAAGTACAGTCCTGGCACGGCGAAGCTCGAGCGTGGCGAAGAGGGCTTCTCCTCGAGCGAGAGGGCCTTGCCGTCCTCGTCGAACTCGACGACGCCGTAGGCAGTGGGGTCCGAGACCCGGTAGGCGAAGATCGCGCCTCCGTCGATGCCCTCGAACCGGGTGAGCTGCGACCCCAGGCCGGGGCCGTAGAAGATGTTGTCTCCCAGCACCAGCGCGCACGACTCGTCGCCGATGAAGTCCGCCCCGAGGACGAACGCCTGCGCGAGCCCGTCCGGTTCGGCCTGGACCGTGTAGGTGATCGAGACACCGAACTGGGTCCCGTCCCCCAGAAGGCGGTGGAACTGCTCGGCGTCGTGCGGGGTGGTGATCACCAGGATGTCCCGGATCCCTGCCAGGATCAGTGTCGAGAGCGGGTAGTAGATCATCGGCTTGTCGTAGACCGGCACGAGCTGCTTGCTCACGCCGAGCGTGATCGGGTGGAGCCGGGTGCCAGAACCGCCGGCAAGGATGATTCCGCGCATGGTGCACATCATGCCGTAGCAGACGTTCCGCGGCCCGGCGTGTCGCGCCCACTAGCACGTCACGAACCCGATTCGGGAGCGCAACACGGCATCTGGCACCATTCTCCCCATGACCACCACGACTGACGAGCGCGAAGCCCCCCCGCGTTCCAGCGGCATCGACCGCTTCTTCAAGATCACCGAGCGCGGCTCGACCATCGGCGCCGAGATCCGTGGCGGTCTCGTCACGTTCTTCGCGATGTCCTACATCATCATCCTGAACCCGATCATCCTCTCGGGTGCGGACGGCACGGGCCGCTTCCTGGGCGGCGGCACCGACGGACCGAACATGGCCATGATCGCGGCCACCACGGCGCTCGTCGCCGGGATCATGACGATCGCGATGGGCGTCTTCGCGAACTACCCCATGGCTCTGGCCGCGGGCCTCGGCCTGAACGCGGTCGTCGCGTTCACGATCGCCACGATCCCCGACGTCACGTGGGCCGACGCGATGGGCATCGTGGTCATCGAGGGCCTCATCATCCTCGTGCTCGTCCTCACGGGCTTCCGCGAGGCCGTTTTCCGCGCGGTCCCGGTCGAGCTCAAGACGGCGATCAGCGTCGGTATCGGCCTGTTCATCGCGCTCGTCGGTCTGGTCAACGCCGGCTTCGTCGCCTCGGGCGGCGGGACGCCGCTCCAGCTCGGCGCGACCGGGTCCCTCGCGGGCTGGCCCATCCTCGTCTTCGTGGTGGGCCTGGTCCTCATGATCGTCCTGTGGGTCCGCAAGGTCCAGGGCGCGATCCTCATCTCGATCCTCGTCGCGACGGTCCTCGCAGTGGTCATCCAGGCGATCGCCGGCGTCGGCACCAAGGGCAGCGGCGCGGCGAACGGCTGGAGCCTGAACGCTCCGGCCCTCGAGGGCAACCCGGTCTCCGTGCCGGACTTCGGGCTCCTCGGCCAGTTCTCGCTGCTGGGCTCGATCGAGAAGGTCGGCGTCGTCACGGTCGTCCTGCTCGTCTTCTCGCTGCTCCTTGCGGACTTCTTCGACACCATGGGCACCATGGTCGCCGTCGGCGCCGAGGGCAAGCTGCTCGACGAGACGGGCAACCCGCCCAAGTCGCGCGCGATCCTCATCGTGGACTCGGTCGCCGCCGCGGCCGGTGGCGCCGCGAGCGTCTCGTCCAACACGAGCTACGTGGAGTCGACGACCGGGGTGGGCGAGGGCGCTCGCACGGGCCTCTCGGCCGTCGTGACCGGTATCGCGTTCCTCCTGGCGACCTTCCTGTCGCCGCTCGTCGCCCTGGTCCCGAGCGAGGCGGCCGCACCGGCGCTCGTCCTCGTGGGCTTCCTCATGATGACCCAGATCACGGGCATCAAGTGGAACAACGTCGAGGTCGCGATCCCCGCGTTCCTCACGATCGCGCTCATGCCGTTCACGTACTCGATCACGGCCGGCATCGGTGCGGGCTTCCTGGCCTTCGTGGTCATCAAGCTGGCACTGGGCAAGATCAAGGCCATCCACCCGCTCATGTGGGTGGCCGCAGCCGCGTTCGTCATCTACTTCACCCTCGACCCGATCAGCGACGCGCTGGGCGTCTGACGTACGCTCGCTGGCGATGACCTCGCCGATCCTGCACCTGACGCCCACGCTCCAGTCCTACGACTGGGGTTCGAGGAGTGCCCTGCACTCCTTGCTGGGCCTGGAGCAGGACGGGGGGCCGCTCGCCGAGATGTGGATGGGTGCGCACCCGAAGGGCCCGTCGTCGGCTTCGGCCGACGGCGGGCCTTCGGCGTCCCTGGCGGACCTGATCCGCGCGGACCCCGCCGCGATGCTCGGGCAGCGTGTGCTGGACGAGTACGGGCCCCGTCTGCCGTACCTGCTCAAGGTGCTCGCGGCGGACCGCGCGCTGTCGTTGCAGGTCCACCCGCAGCCGCACCGGGCGCGGGCGGGGTTCAACCGCGAGAACCGGGCGGGCATCCCACGGGGATCCGCCGAGCGGAGCTTCCACGACGACCAGCACAAGCCGGAGATGGTCGTCGCGATCAGCCGGTTCGAGGGGCTCTCGGGGTTCCGCCGCCCGGTGCGGGTCCTGGAGCTGCTCGACGGCCTGCGGGGGGACCTGGTCTCTCGGATGCGGGCCGCGCTCGAGGCGCGTCCTTCGGCGGCGGGGTTGCAGGAGGCGTTCACGCTCGCGCTGCACGCGAGGACCCTGCCCGACGTCGCAGCGGACCTGGCCGTGACGGTCGCCGACGTCGCGGCTCGTCTGGGTGCAGGCACGACGTCGCCGCGTGCGGACTCGACCGTGGTGGCCCTCGCAGAGCAGCACCCCGGGGATCCCGGGGCGATCGTGTCGATGATGCTCAACCGCGTCACGCTCGAACCGGGGGAGTCGATGTTCGTCCCGGCGGGGCACGTCCATGCCTATCTCGCGGGGTGCGCGGTCGAGGTCATGGCGAGCTCCGACAACGTGCTGCGTGCAGGCCTGACCACCAAGCGGGTGGACGTCGAGGCCCTGCTGGCGTGCGTCGCGTACGCCCCGGGGCCAGCGGCCCGCCCGCGTGTCCGGCGGCTCGGGACGGGGCCCGCGCAGGGACGTCGGGGCGCGCTCGCGGCGGGCGGCGGGCTGCGGGAGTACCGGGCGGCGATCCCTGAGTTCGCGCTCGTGATGGGGGAGCTGTCGCTCGACGACGGGGCCGTGGCGCTGCCGACCGAAGGGCCTCGGATCGTGCTGGTCCTCGACGGGCAGGTCGAGGTGGAGTGTCTTGCTGCTGGGCGTGGCGCGGCGGGTGGATCCCTGCGGGCAGCGGTGCGGGCCGGGGAGTCGGTCTTCGTCCCGCACGCCGCCGGAGCGCTGGCGCTGCGCGGATCCGGCCGAGCGGTCGTCGCCTACGTGCCCTGAGGTCGTCGTCCGCCGGCGCCCTCCGCTGACGCAGGGGAGAGGTCGTGATCTCGCTCACTCTCCATTTCATTACTTAAGGTAATGAGTTAGGGTAAAGAGATGCCTGCTGCGGAACCGACCACGTCCTCGTCCCCCACGAAGGCGCAGTGTCGGCCCGCGACCCTCGGCGGTGACCTGCGCGTCGCCCTGACCCGCGTCTCGCGTGCGCTGCGCTCGCAGCGCGGAGGTGCCGACCTTCCCGAGGGCCAGTTCGGGGTCCTGACCGTGCTCCACAAGCACGGCGGCATGACCCCCGGCGCGCTCGCCACGCACGAGCGGATCCGGCCGCCCTCCATGACGCGCACCGTGAACGCGCTCGTCGAGCTCGGCCTGGTCCACAAGGTCGAGCACCCTACGGACGGCCGCCAGGTCGTCGTCGCGCTGACCGACGCCGGCGTGCTCGAGGTCAAGGAGACCCGGCGCCGCCGCGACGCGTGGCTCACCCAGCAGCTGACCAGCCTGACCCGCGAAGAAAGAGAGACCTTGGCCCGCGCCAGTGACCTGTTGACCCGGATCGCCGCCCGATGAGCGCGACGTTCTCCTCCCTCAAGTACTACAACTACCGGCTGTGGTTCGGCTCCGCGCTCGTCGCGAACGTCGGGACCTGGATGCAGCGCATCGCCCAGGACTGGCTCGTCCTGACGGTGCTCACGGCGAACTCCGGCGTCGCCGTCGGCGTCATCACGGCCCTGCAGTTCGCGCCCGTCCTCGCGCTGTCCGCGTGGGCGGGTGTCCTGGCGGACCGCCTGCCGCGCCGCAAGATGCTCATGGCCACGCAGGGAGCCTCGGGTCTGCTCGCGCTCGGCCTCGGCGCCCTGGTGCTCTCGGGTCACGTCGAGCTGTGGCACGTCTACGGGTTCGCGCTCGCCCTCGGGTGCGTGTCCGCGCTCGACGGCCCCGTGCGCCAGACCTTCGTCGCCGAGATGGTGCCGAGCGACAAGCTCTCGAACGCCGTGGGCCTCAACAGCGCGTCGTTCAACGCGGCCCGGCTGATCGGCCCCGGTGTCGCGGGTCTGCTGATCGCCGCGGTGGGCACGGGCTGGGTGTTCATCATCAACGGCATCAGCTTCGGCGCGACCATCTTCGCGCTGTCCCGGATGCGCACGCGCGAGATGCACAGGTTGCCCAGCGCGTCGCGCGAGAAGGGGCAGATCCGGGAGGGCATCCGGTACGTGCGGGGCCGTTCCGACATCATCGTCATCATGGTGGTGCTGAGCGTCGTCTCGACGTTCGGGCTCAACTTCCAGCTCACGTCGGCCATGATGGCGCGCGTCGAGTTCGGCATGGGCGCGGGCGAGTACGGGATGCTCGGGTCGATCCTCGCGATCGGCTCGCTGACGGGTGCGCTCATGGCGGCACGGCGCGAACGTCCGCGCGTGCGGCTCGTGATCGGCTCGGCGTTCGGCTTCGCGGTGGCCACCGGGGTCATGGCGCTCATGCCGAGCTACACGACGTTCGCGCTCGCGTGCATCCCCGTCGGGTTCATGTCGCTGACCATGATGACCGCGGCCAACACGACCATCCAGATGACGACCGACCCCGTGATGCGTGGTCGGGTCATGTCGCTCTACATGATCGTGTTCCTGGGTGCGACGCCTGTCGGCGCGCCGATCGTGGGCTGGATCGCCGAGGCCTACGGGCCCCGCTGGGCGATCGGGATCGGCTCCATCACGGCGCTCCTGGTGTCGGTGGGCGCGGCCATCTGGGCCATGCGGAACTGGAAGTTCACGGTCAGCTATCGCGTGACGCAGCGCCCGCACCTCCTGGTCACGTACCCCGAGGGGGGTGCGGCCCGGCGCACGAGCCGCAGCGACACGCGTGGGCGGCTGGGCGTCGAGGACGCGCAGGAGGCGGCGAAGGCCGCATGACCGCGCGGCCTCGCGCAGCGCGCCTCTGCGGCGGCGCGCCTCGCGCCGAGCCGGCCCCGAGACACGACGCGGCCCGCCCCGGACGTCCGGGGCGGGCCACGTCGTGTCTCAGGGCTCAGGCCAGAGCGTCGACCACGAAGTCGATGCTCTGGGTGAGCAGCTCGACGTCCGTGGGCTCGATCGCGGGGAACATGCCGATGCGCAGCTGGTTGCGACCCAGCTTGCGGTACGGGAACACGTCGAGGATCCCGTTGGCGCGCAGCGCCGCGATGACCTGGGTCGCGTCGATCGACGCGTCCAGGTCGATGGTCCCGACGACGGTGGACCGGTCCTCGGGGCGTGCCACGAACGGCGTGGCCCACTCGCGCGACTCGGCCCACGCGTAGAGCGTGCGCGCCGAGGTCGCGGAACGCGCGCTCGACCAGGCGAGGCCGCCCTGCTCGTTGAGCCAGTCGACCTGCTCGGCAAAGGTCACGAGCGTCGAGACCGACGGCGTGTTGAGCGTCTGGTCCAGGCGTGAGTTCGTGAGCGCGGCCTGGAGCGACAGGAACTCGGGGACCCAGCGGTCACCGGACTCGATCTCCTCGAGGCGCGCGACGGCGTCGGGCGACAGGATCGCGACCCACAGCCCGCCGTCGGACCCGAAGACCTTCTGCGGCGCGAAGTAGTAGACGTCGGTCTCGGCGAGGTCGACCGGGAGGGCGCCCGCGCCCGACGTCGCGTCGACGAGCGTCAGCGCACCCTGCTCCCTCGATCCAGGGACGCGGCGCACGGGGGCCATGGCGCCCGTCGAGGTCTCGTTGTGGGGCCAGGCGTAGACGTCGACACCGTCCGCGAGCTCGGGGAGCGCGACCGACCCCGGGGGAGCGGTGACGACCTGCGAGGGCTCGAGGAACGGAGCGCGCGTGGTCGCGGTCGCGAACTTGGCGCCGAACTCGCCGAACGCGGCGTGCTGGGCCCGCTCGCGCACCAGGCACAGCGTCGCGACGTCCCAGAACGCCGAGGACCCGCCGTTGCCCAGGACGACCTCATAGCCCTCGGGGGCGTCGAACAGGTCCGTGAGCCCCGAGCGGATCCGGCGGACCAGGGACTTGACCGGGGCCTGGCGGTGGGAGGTGCCGAGCACCGACGTGCCCGCCTCGACGAGCGCGCGCACCTGCGCGTCACGGACCTTGGAGGGCCCGCAGCCGAAGCGGCCGTCGCTGGGCAGCAGGTGCGGGGGGACGGTGATCTGGGTGGGCTCAGGCACAGGGCAACGATAGTCCGGCCTGGCACGAACACCGTCGGGCGTCCACAATGTCGGTGGCTCGGACCTAAACTAGGGTCAGCGGCCCGCCGGTGCGGCAGGTGCCCCCAAGCCCCCAAGCGACAGGAGCGCGACGTGACCGACCTGATCGACACCACCGAGATGTATCTGAAGACCATCTACGAGCTCGACGAGGAGGGCATCGTCCCCCTGCGTGCGCGCATCGCGGAGCGGCTCGGACACTCGGGGCCCACCGTCTCCCAGACGGTGGCCCGCATGGAGCGGGACGGTCTGGTCGTCGTGACGGGGGACCGTCACCTCGAGCTCACGCCGGACGGCCACGCCAAGGCTCAGCGCGTCATGCGCAAGCACCGCCTCGCGGAGCGCCTGCTGACGGACGTCATCAAGCTCGACTGGGAGTTCGTGCACGTCGAGGCCTGCCGGTGGGAGCACGTCATGAGCGAGCTCGTCGAGAAGCGCCTCATCGGACTGCTCGACCACCCGCACTACGACCCCTACGGCAACCCCATCCCGGGGCTCTCGGAGCTGGGCGAGGACATCCAGGAGATCGAGTACCTCGACGGCGTGGTGTCCCTGCCGGCGTACGTCGCCGCAGCGGACCGCGCGGGCCGCGAGCCCGGCGCGCTGCGCGTGGTCGTGCAGCGCATCGCGGAGCCGCTCCAGACGGACACGGACCTGCTGGCCCGTCTCGCGGCTGCCGGCATCCTGCCCCGCCAGGAGGTCACGGTCACGCCGGAGGCGGGGTCGTTCACGGTGTCGGCGGAGGGTGCGGAGACGCTCCTCGACCTGCCCGACGACGTCGCTCGCCACATCTTCGTCACCGCGCCCTGAGCGCAGCACGCCCCGGGTCCTTCCGCCGCCCCGCACCCCCTTCGCGAGGTGCGGGGCGGGGTGCGTCGGGGGCGTCTTCCGGGCGCCTCCCGGCGGCGGCCCGGGGCTCTTCCAGGGGCGCCTGGAGCAGCGATCCAGTGCTGGTTCGTCCTGCTATACCAGGCTTTTCCAGGGCGTCGTGACGGGAACGTGACATTCACCCGGCGGTCGTGTACGTTCGGTTCTGCTTCACGGATGAATCGTCCGTCGAGGCCCTTGTGCGGAACGCCGAACCCTGTCACCGCGCGAGGAGCACCACGACCCGATGACAGGGACGGGGGACCCAAATTCGGGTACCGGAAACGGTGCCCTTGGGGTGAAGCCAGACGGACCTCGGTCCTGACGGCCGGGTGATTCTCCCACCCGAACCCGACAGCTGACCTCGCAGGCGTCCAGGAGAGGTATCCAGTGAACGCAGTCACGACCGGCGCACGCCACCGTGCAGCGCGACGCCCGCTTTCCACCCTTGCTTCGGCGGCGACGGCTTCCTCCGTCGGCCGCCGCACCGCTGTCGTCGCTGCCTCGTCGGGACTGATCGTCTCGATGCTCGGCGCGATGCCCGCCACCGCTGCGCCCGTCGACCACGACACGGCCAAGCTCAACACCGTCGACCTGAACGCACTCACGACGCAGGCACGCGCCGCGCTCGAGTCCGCTCCGTCCGTCACGGTCGCCGCCGAGGCCGGCTTCACGATCGAGAGCGCGGCCGTCGCCGTGACCCCCGCTCCTGAGCCCGAGCCCGAGCCCGTCGTCGAGCGCGCCACGCAGGCGTCCTCGCGTTCTGCGGTCCGTACCGCGAACACCTCCGCCACCACGTCGACGACCGAGAAGGCGGCCTCGGTCTCCGTCCCGGCCTCGGCCAACGGCAGCGCGATCGTCTCGATCGCCAGCCGCTACGTGGGCGTCCCGTACGTCTACGGCGGCACCACCCCGGACGGCTTCGACTGCTCCGGCTTCACGAGCTACGTCTTCGCGCAGGTCGGCATCACCCTCCCGCGTCAGTCGAGCGCTCAGGGCAACGTCGGCACCAAGGTGTCGCGTGCCGACGCCCAGCCCGGTGACCTGATCTGGACCCCCGGCCACATCTCGATCTACGCCGGCGACAACATGCAGATCGACGCACCGCGCCCCGGCAAGACGATCCAGTTCCGTCAGATCTGGCAGTCGAACCCCACGTTCATCCGCGTCGCCTGAGTCCCCTCGTAGGCCTCTGAGCCGCGCGGCAGCGTTCTTCCGCAGCGCGCACCAGCACCCCGTCGTCCTGCCTCGTGCAGGGCGGCGGGGTGCTGTCGTTCGCGGTGAGCACGGGGCGCGCTGACGGCCGGTCGGTCGAGGTGGCACGGGTGCGCCGACGAGGGAGCGACCCGCCGTGCTCCCACCCCGGCGCCTCGGTGGACTTTGCCTGTTCTTTCGATAGGTTTGTCTCAGGATGGTGCTTCACCATCGGGAGGAGATGAAACCATGACTCGTGCAGAGATCGTGCTCGTCGGGGTCGACGGTTCCGCGCCCAGCCTGCACGCCCTGGACTGGGCGGCTGCGTACGCGCGACAGGTCGGCTGGCCCCTGCACGTCGTGTGTTCGTACTCGCTCCCGTCCTTCACCGCGGCCTCGCTCGACGGCGGCTACGCGGCACTGGACGACACCGCGATCCAGGAGGGAGCCAAGGCCGTCCTGGCCGAGGCGACCCAACGGGCGGAGGCTGCCGGCGTCAGGACGACCGCCGCGATCGCGACCGGCGACGCCGCAGGGGTCCTGGTCGAGCTCTCGAAGGACTACGGGCTGGTCGTGGTGGGCACCCGGGGTCGGGGAGGGTTCACCGAGCGGCTGCTCGGGACCGTCTCGTCGGCGCTGCCCGCGCACTCACGGTGCCCCACGGTCGTGGTGCCCCTGAAGTCGGGCAGTGACGACGGGGACCTCCCGGCGATCCAGCCGCTCAAGCGGATCGTGGTCGGCGTCGACGGATCGCCGTCCGCGGACATCGCCCTGCGGCACGCCATCAAGCAGGCCAGGGCGTGGAACGCCGAGCTCGTCGCGGTCGCCGGGGTGCCCGTGGGCGCGGGGGCCGGGCTGCTCGCTTGGCTCCCGGCCTCGATCGACCACCAGCAGGTTCTCGACGACATCACCGAGGGCCTCAACGTCATCGTGGACCGGCACGAGGCCGAGAACCCGGACGTCCCCATCAAGCGGATCGTCCTCGACGGGACGGGAGCCGAGCTCCTCACGGAGTTCTCGACGGCCTCTGACCTCGTCGTGGTCGGGTCGCGGGGCCGTGGCGGCTTCACGGGGCTGCTCCTCGGCTCGACGAGCCAGGCCGTCCTGCACCACTCGGCGTGCCCGGTCATGGTCGTGACCAAGCGGTGCGAGGACGAGAAGCCTCCGGTCGCGAAGGGTGCCTCGGCGGAGAGCTGAGGCCACGGCCCAGCGTGGACTGCCGGAGCGGGCGTGACCTCCAGGTCACGCCCGCTCCGGCACGTCGGCGGTGGGAACAGGTCAGTTGCGCGTGCGGTACAGGTGCATGGTGATGGGCGCGAAGACGGCCGTGAGGAGCACCGAGGCCAGCAGGACCCACCCGATCTGGTCGAACGTGGCGGTGCCCGCCATGAGGGCGCGGACCGCGGTCGCGAGGTGGCTCACGGGGTTGATCTCGGCCCATGTACGCAGCGCCGAGGGCATGGTGTCCGGGTCGACGAAGATGTTCGACGCGAACGTCAACGGCATGAGGACGAGCATCGAGACGCCCATGACCGCGTTCGGCGTGCGCATCACGAGCCCCAGGATCGTGAAGATCCAGCTGATCGCGAAGGCGAAGACCAGCAGCAGAGCAACAGCCAGCAGCACGCCGACCACCCCGCCGGTGGGCCGGAACCCGATCGCGAGCCCCAGGCCCACCGTGATGACCGACGCGATCGTGTACCGGACCGTGTCTCCCATGAGCGCACCCACGATCGGGGCGGGCCGCCAGATCGGGAGCGAACGGAACCGGTCGAACACGCCCTTGGTGATGTCGGTGTTCAGGGTGAAGCCCGTGTAGACCGTGATGATGAGGACCGTCTGCACCAGGATGCCGGGCAGGAGGTACTGCAGGTAGGTCGTCGTGTCCCCGGCGATCGCCCCACCGAACAGGTACGTGAACATGAGCGTGAAGATGATCGGCGTCAGCGTGACGTCGAACAGCTGCTCGGGGACGTGCTTGATCTTGAGCAGGGCACGCCACGCGAACGTCAGGGTGTTCGCGAGCGGCGAGGGCCGGGTCGGGTGCTGGTCGATAGCGATGGCCTCGCGCAGCGTCTGTGCCTCCGGGGTGGTGATCACCTCGGTCTGGGTCGCGGCCATCAGGCCACCTCCTCAGCGTTGTTCGCCATGTCACCGTGGCTCGTGGTGCCACGTCGGTTCTGGTCTTCCTCGTCGACCGGCTGGCCCGTGAGAGCCAGGAACACCTCGTCGAGGCTCGGCTGCCCGAGCGTGAACTCCGGTACCCCGATGCCCGCGTCCGCGAGAGCAGGCAGGAGCTGTGCTGCCAGGTCCGCGCCGTCGTCGGGCACGCGCGCCGAGAACGCGTACGGGTCCGGTGCGAGCACGACCTCCGCACGCAGCACGCGCTCGACGATCTCCGCGGCCCGGGCGCGGTCGGACGAGTCGGCGAGGCGCAGGTTCACCGACCCCTCGCCGACCGATCGCTTGAGCTCGGTCGCGGTGCCCTCGGCGATGACCTTGCCGTGGTCGATCACGGCGATACGGTCCGCGAGCTGGTCGGCCTCCTCGAGGTACTGCGTCGTGAGCAGCACGGTCGCACCGTCGGCCACGAGCACGCGGACGATGTCCCACACCTGGTTGCGGCTGCGGGGGTCGAGCCCCGTGGTCGGCTCGTCGAGGAACAGCACGCGCGGGCTCATGACGAGGCTCGCCGCGAGGTCGATGCGGCGGCGCATGCCGCCCGAGTACGTCTTGACCGGTCGGTTCGCGGCCTCGGCGATGCCGAACGCCTCCATGAGGTCCATGCCACGGCGCCTCGCCGCGGGCTTCGAGAACCCGTAGAGCCGCGCGATGACGATCAGGTTCTCCGCGCCGGTCAGGTCCTCGTCGACCGACGCGTACTGGCCCGTGAGGCCCACGAGCGAGCGGACGGCGTCGGGCTGGGCCAGGACGTCGTGCCCCAGGACGTGCGCCGTGCCCGCGTCGGGGCGCAGGAGCGTGGTGAGCATGCGGACGGCCGTGGTCTTGCCCGCGCCGTTGGGACCGAGGACCCCGTAGACCGTGCCGGTCGGCACGGCGAGGTCGATCCCGTCGACGGCCCGGGTCTCCTTGAAGTGCTTGACGAGGCCGTGGGCCTCGATCGCGAGATCTGGTGCGCTGGTCATGCGTGCTCCCTGTGTCGTGGGTGGTGCACGGGTCTGTCCAGGGTCGACCGGTGGCGGCGTGAGAACTCATCGGTGCCCCGCTGACGCGACGCCTGTGTCGACGGCGGCACGTGGTCGAGACCTCCATCATGCGACGACGGGCGGCCCCGGACCAGGGTCCGGGGCCGCCCGTCGGGAGCGGTGCAGGTCAGGCGTCCGCAGCCGCCTTCTCCGCCGCGGCGAGCAGCACGCACGTCGCGACGCCGTCGATCGCGACCCGGACCTCGTCGAGCGGGGGCAGGGTCGGGGCCAGGCGGATGTTGGCGTCCTGGGGGTCCTTGCCGTACGGGAACGTGGCCCCGGCGGGCGTCAGGGCGATGCCCGCCTCCTTGGCGAGCTGGACCACGCGGGCCGCGGTGCCCGGCACGACGTCGAGCGAGACGAAGTACCCGCCGAGCGGCGCGGTCCAGGTCGCGACACCGTCAGCACCGAGGCGCTCGCGCAGGATCGTGTCGACGGCCTCGAACTTGGGTGCGATCACGTCGCGGTGCTTGCGCATGTGGGCGCGCACGCCCTCGGCGTCGCCGAAGAACTCGGCGTGCCGGAGCTGGTTGATCTTGTCCGGGCCGATCGACTGGGCCGCGAGGTGCTTCTTGTACCAGGCGATGTTGGCCGGCGAGGCTCCCAGGAAGGCGACCCCCGCGCCGGGGAACGTGATCTTCGAGGTCGAGGCGTAGAGCAGCACGCGGTCCGGGTTGCCGGCCTCGGCGGCCAGGGCGAGGGCGGGCGCGGACTCGGTCTCGACGTCCGTGAGGTGGTGCACCGCGTACGCGTTGTCCCACATGATGCGGAAGTCCGGCGCCGCGGTGGGCATCGACACGAGGCGCTGGGCGACCTCGCGCGAGACGACCGAGCCGTCCGGGTTCGCGTAGGTCGGCACGACCCACATGCCCTTGATGCTCGGGTCGTCCGCGACGAGCGCGGCGACGGCCTCGGCGTCGGGCCCGTCGGCCGTCATGGGGACGGTCACCATCTCGATGCCGAACGCCTCGCACAGCGTGAAGTGGCGGTCGTAGCCCGGGACCGGGCACACGAACCGAACCTTCTCCTCGCGCGACCAGGGGCGCTCGGAGCCGGGCAGGCCGAACAGCATCGCGAACGCGAGCGTGTCGTGCATGAGCGTGAGGCTCGCGTTGCCGCCCGCGAGGAGCTGGGCGACGGGGACGTCGAGGAGCTCGGCGAAGATGCGGCGCAGCTGCGGCAGGCCGTCGAGCCCGCCGTAGTTGCGCACGTCGGTGCCGTCGGCATCGGTGACCGTTCCTGCGCCCGGCAGTGCCAGGAGGGCGTCGGAGAGGTCGAGCTGCTCGGCGGAGGGCTTGCCGCGGGTCAGGTCGAGCTTCAGGCCGAGGGACTGCAGGTCTGCGTAGGCCTGCTGCCACTCGGCGAGGCGGGCGGAGGTGTCAGGGGCAGGAGTGGTCACCCTGCGGACTCTACCGATCTGCGGCGAGCTGCGTCAGGGCGTCGCGCAGAGCGGCCATCCCGAGGTCGAGGTCTGGACGGTCGATCACGAGCGGGGGCGCGAGCCGGATGGTCGAGCCGTGCGTGTCCTTGGCCAGGACCCCGCGTGCGAGCAGGGCCTCGCACAGGTCGCGGCCCGTCCCGCGGGCCGGGTCGAGGTCGATCCCGGCCCACAGCCCCACGCCTCGAGCGCCCGTCAGCAGCCCCTCGTCGACGAGCCCGGCGAGCCGCGCCTGGAGCGTGGCGCCCAGGTCGCGGGTGCGAGCCTGGAGGTCGCCCGGCTCGAGGAGCCCGACGACCGCGAGGCCCACCGCGCACGCGAGCGGGTTGCCCCCGAACGTCGACCCGTGCGTCCCGGGCGTCAGCACGTCGAGGATCTCGCGACGCCCGACGACCGCCGAGACCGGCACGACGCCGCCACCCAGGGCCTTGCCGAGCGTGACGAGGTCCGGTCTCACGTCCCACAGCTCGCACGCGAGCGTGGTCCCGGTCCGGCCCAGGCCGGACTGGATCTCGTCCGCGATCAGCAGGACGTCGCGCTCGTCGCACACGCGGCGCAGCGCGGGCCAGTAGTCGTCGGGGGGCACGACGACGCCCGACTCTCCCTGGATCGGCTCCATGAGGACGGCGACCGTGGTCTCGTCGATCGCGTCCGCGACCGCGCGGGCGTCGCCGTAGGGCACGAGCCGGAAGCCGGGCGTGAACGGGTCGTACCCGTCGCGCGCGTCGGGGTCGTCGGAGAAGGACACGATGGTCGTGGTGCGCCCGTGGAAGTTCCCGTGCCCGACGACGATGCTCGCCCGCCCGGCCGGCACGCCCTTGACCTCGTAGCCCCACTTGCGGGCGATCTTGATCGCGGTCTCGACGGCCTCGGCGCCCGTGTTCATGGGGACCATCACGGCGCTGCCGGAGTCTCCCGGCGCTCCGTCCGTGCCGGCCCGCCCGGCCGACGTCCCGTGCTCCGCGCCCTGGACGAGCGGCCCGATCAGCCGCGTGAGCCGGTCCGCGAAGGGGTGCAGCAGGTCGTGGTCGAACGCGCGCGACGTCAGCGTGACGCGCCCGAGCTGCTCGGTCGCGGCCGCGATCAGCCCGGGGTGGAGGTGCCCGAAGTTCAGGGCCGAGTAGCCCGCGAGCAGGTCGAGGTAGCGACGGCCCGCGACGTCGGTGACCCAGGCGCCCTCGCCCGTCGCGATCGTCACGGGCAGCGGGTGGTAGTTGTGCGCGAGCGAGTCGCGTCGCTCGGTGCCGGTGCCCGACGGCGCCGCTCCCGGCGCGTGGGCCGGTGCGGCGGCCGCGGGGTCCGGTCTGGTCGCGGGGGCGGGGACCGCCTGGCTCTGCGCGCTCACGGCCGGATCTCCAGGGTGCAGCACTTGGAGCCGCCGCCCCCGCGCAGGAGCTCGGACGTGTCGACGCCGATGGTCTCGTAGCCCCGCTCGGCCAGCGCCGCGGCGAACCGGGTCGCGGCGGGTGTGTGGATCACGTGCCGCCCGTCGCTCACGGCGTTGAGGCCCAGGACCAGCGCGTCGTCCTCGGTCGCGTGGTGGGCGTCGGGGTAGCGCTCGGCCAGGAGCTCCTGGGACGCGGGCGAGAAAGCCGGTGGGTAGTAGGCGACGTCGACCGTGACCTCGGTGGGGTGAGCGCGCCCGAGGTGCGGGGCGTCGCGCGGGGGAGCGGCGCCGTCGGGCAGGGGGGAGAGGAGCGGCGGCGGCGTGCCCGCCGGCGCGACCCGAGGGGTCCCTTCGCTGCCGCGCAGCACCACGAGCGCGGTGTCGAGGTGGTAGAACCGCGGGTCGACGAGCTCGAGCGTCACGACCTCGCGCCCCCAGAGGGCCGCCGCCTCCTGGTGGGCGCTCACCTCGGTGCGGAAGCCCGTGCCCGCGAGGACGACGTCGCCCGCGACGAGCAGGTCGCCCTCGCCTTCGTTGACGTGGTCGGCCGAGTGGGTCACGTAGCCCCGGTCGGCGAACCACTTGAGGTAGGCGGGGCCCTCGGGGGCGCGCTCGGGGTGGCGGAACAGGGCCGAGTAGACCAGGCCGTCGACGACCGTCGCGCCGTTGGCCGCGTAGACCATGTCGGGCAGGCCGGGCTCGGGGTCGATGAGGTCCACCTGGTGCCCGAGGTCGAGGTACACGTCGCGCAGGCGCTCCCACTGGGAGACGGCGAGCGTGGTGTCGACGGGCCGGGCGCGGTCCATCCACGGGTTGATCTCGTAGCTGACCGTGAAGTACGTGGGACGGCACATGAGGTAGTGCCGGGGGACCTGCGTGGGTCCCGGGATGCTGGTCGTCATCTGCGCCTCTGGGGTCTGGGTGGGCGTGGGACGTGCGACGGTGCGGGGTGTGCGTCGTTGCACGGTGTCTGCTGCGGGCCCCGGGTCGCGAGCCGGTCCGAGGGCCTTCCCGTCACTGTACGACCTGGACGGTGACTTGGGTGGTCTGTGGGCGGTCTCCGGAACCTGATCGAGATCGGGGTTGACTATCGATACGTCAACGATATATCTTTAACACATCGACGCAGACAGTGCGGAGTCACGCACCGCGTCGAGGACCCGGATGTCAGGCCGAGGACCCGTCGGAGAACCGACGAGAACCCGCCGGCACCCGCCACCGAGCCCCGCGCTCGGACGCCCCGCGAGGGGCTCCCCAGACAGCTCTGACTCATCACAGGAGAACCACATGCGTACCCCCTACCAGCACCCAGATGCTTCCCGCCCGCCCCGCGACCGGTCCGGCCGCGCAGGCGCCTTCGACCCCTTCGGGGGCCGACCTCGTCGCCGACGCGACGACTTCCCCGACGCCGGACAGGGCTTCGGTCCGGACTTCGGCGCCGGTGTCGGCGGCCCTCGTGGTCGCCGCGGCGGCCGACCGGACGGCCCCGGCCGTGGTGAGCCCGGGCGTGGCGACGCGCCCCGTCGCGGGCCCGAGGGCTCGGGCCGACCGGGGCGTGGCCCCGACGGACACCACGGTCACCCGGGTCACCACGACCACGACGGAGCCGACGAGCGGTTCGACGACCGTCTCGAAGGACGCGGGCCCCGCGGGCACCGCGGCGGACCTGGCGGCGGCCCTCGCGGCCACCGCGGTCCCGGAGGACGCGGCCCAGGCGGCCGCGCCGGGCGCGGCGACATCCGCGCTGCCGTCCTGCTCCTCCTGACCGAGGCGCCCATGCACGGCTACCAGATCATCCAGGAGATCGGCGAGCGCACCTCGGGTGCGTGGCGTCCGAGCCCCGGCGCGATCTACCCGGCGCTCAGCCTGCTCGAGGACGAGGGCCTCGTGACCATCACGGCCGAGGGCGGGCGCAAGCTCGCGAGCCTCACCGACGACGGTCGCACCTACGTCACCGAGCACGCCGACGAGCTCGGCACTCCCTGGCAGGACGCGGCCGACGGCGGCGTCCGCCCGGCGCGGCAGCTCCGTGGCTCGCTCCAGCAGGTCGCCGAGGCGCTCCGGCAGGTCGCCCGGTCCGGCTCGGACGAACAGGTGGCCCAGGCTGCCGCGCTCCTCGAGCGCACGCGCCGCGAGCTCTACCTGATCCTCGCGGGCCCGGCGGACGCGCCGGCCGATGCTGCACCGGTCGCTGCTGCACCGGTCGCCGCGACGCAGGGCGCCGACGTGGCCGGGGGCATCACCCCGGAGCGCACCGACGGCACCGAGGACGCGCCGCAGGCGTGAGGCTCGGCAGGTCGTGACCGTCGCCGAGCATGCGGTTGGCGTCAGGAATCGGTTGGTTCCGAGCGCCAACCGCATGGTCGACGAACGACGACCGCATGCTCGGCAGGGAGCCACGCCTGGCCCTCGGCACGGACCTCGGGCCGCGCTCCGACGAGTTGTCGGCGTCAGAGCCCGCGCGCGACGATCCGGTCCAGACGGCGCAGAGACGTCCGGATCATGAGGTCCAGCACGCGACCGGCGAGCGGAGCGGTCACCGCCCGGGGCAGCGGGCCGGCGAGGTACACGTCCTCCCACCAGGTCACGGCGCAGCGCGCCACGGGCTCGCGCGGGGTCGCGGCGGGCAGGTGGTGGGCCGCGAGGGGCACGACGACGATCCCCGCCTCCCCGAGCAGCGCGGGCCCGAGCTTCAGGTACGTCGCGCGACCGGCCTGGCCGCTGGGACCGGGCGGTTCCCACGCCGTGATCCGCATGCGGTCGGGGAAGCCCGGGGCACCCTGCGGCGCGAAGGGTCCCGAGATCATGGTGAACTCGGCGCCCTCCCCGGGCTTCCAGGCCGTCGCCGGGAGCGGTGAACCGTCCGCGCCGTGGAACGTGCCACGACTCAGCGGGACCCAGCGCGGGTGCGTCCGCACGTCCGCGACCAGGGCGAAGGCTCGCTCGGCGTCGAGGGGCAGGACGTGCGTGAGCTCGACGCGCCCCGATCCGGTCGGGGCACCCGACCCGTCCGCAGCCGTCACGAAGACCTCTTGGGTCGGCGCCAGCGCACCGACCGGATGCCGCGCGGTGCGGCGTCAGGCCCGGACCCGCCTCGTGAACCGCGCGCGGCCGCGCGCTCTGCCGCCTCGTCGACCACCCCGGGCCCGGCGCCGGGCACGGGGGCGTCGACCAGGTCGAGCCGGTCGGCCGGTGCGGGGACGAGCAGAGGGGGAGCGGCGCCGTCGGGCACCTCGATGACCTCCAGGACGGGCCGGAACGCCAGGGGCGGCGGCCCGAAAGCCCGCCGGGACTGGCTGATCACGGTCTTGCCGAGCGCCCGCGCGCCCGCGACCCCGACGACCGCGCCCACGCCGAACGGCACGAGCCGCCCGATCGCCAGGCCCCCGTGCTTGACCATCTGCGTGCGCATGAACTTGTTCGTCAGGGCCTTGTTGACCTGCTTGAGCGTGCTCGACGGCATGCTCGTCATGAGGACCTTGCCCCAGGCGAGGGCCGACCCGCCCGACGCCTTCTCGACCGCCTTGGACCCCTTGTCCCCGAGGACGGAGGCCATGAGGAGGGCGCGGCGGCGTGCTGCGTCGTCGACCTCGAACCCGTACACGTCGGCGACCGCGAGCGAGAACGCGGCCGACGACCCGAAGAACGTCGCGACGTCGCTCGCGGTCAGCGCGATGCCCACGCCCGTGCCGACGGCCGGGAACGCGGCGGCCGCACCCACGGCGCCGCCCGCGGCACCGATGACCATGAGGTACTCGCGCTCGAGGATCCCGATGATCTGCGCGGGCGACGCGTGCGGGTTGCGACGGCGCAGGCCGTCCACGTGCGCGTGGATGGCCGACGACGGGATGGTGACGGCCTTGTCCAGGGCTGCGTCGAGCAGCGGGGTGCTGCGCAGGTCGCCCCAGTCCTCGGTGGTCTGGCCCTCGGACGCGTCCTGGACCGCGGTCAGGTGCCCGTGGTGCGGTTCCGGCCGGACGCTGTCCGACGTTCCCCAGACGGCCATCTGGGCCTCGACGTCCTTCTTCTTGCGACCCATCGGACGACTCCTTCCCTGTGGCGGCTGTTGTCCCTCGTGCCCGGGAGCGCCGCCCGCGGTGCCGGCTAGCTCGCCGTCACTCGCCGACCGCACCCACGACCGGGCCGAAGGTGTGCTCCACTGTCGCACCGTTCTTGACCGTTCGCCCCACGGTGCACGTGGTCTCGATCGCGCGGTCCGCGACCTTCAGGAGGCGCTCGCGCGCGTCGTCCTCGAGACCCGTCAGGTCGATCTCGAAGTGCTCCGTGACGGCGGTGTACCGGTCCTCGGCCATGTCCTTGGCGCCGTCGACACGGATCGTCACCTGGTAGTCGTCACCGAGGCGGCGCGCGAACGGCGCGTCGCTGCTCATGCCCGCGCACGCGGCCAGCGCGATCTTGAGGAGCTCGCCCGGGGTGAAGACGGCGCCCGCGCTCGCGGGGCCGATCGACACGCTCGCGCCACGCGCCGAGAAGCCGGTGTACGTGCGGGTGCCGGTGCGCTCGACCCACAGGGCGTCCGTCGGTGACGGGGACGACGCGGGGATCTCTTCGGCTGCGGCTGCGGGGTTCGTCATGCTGCTGATCTTCCCATCCTCGGGGTGCGGTCGTTCCGTGCGACCGGTGCCCGGACCAACGTCGGCGGGGGTTCGGACATTCCCCGGAGCCCGCTCAGGAGGGAGCGTCATCCAGTGTCTCTGACCGGCGGGCGAGGTGCTTGACGAGCCGGGTCCGCAGATGATCGATCGCCCGGGCGTCCTCCTCGGGGTGGTGGAGCGATTTCGCGTCCCGTCCCGGGAAGACTTCCGCGAGCAGGGCGGCGCTCCACGTCAGTGGGCTGCTGCCGTGGGCGGTCTTCTCCCCGAGCCGGGACCGGAAACCGTCGAGCATCCCGTCGTCGCGTGCCGTCCCGAACCCCTCGACGAAGCTGCAGACCCGTTCGTACGTCTCGCGACCGACGAACATGCCCGGGCGGGCCAGCACGGTGTCGGTCAGGTACTCCCAGGGCTGCATGCGAGGAGGTTATCGGCATGCCGACAACGCCACACCGATACACTGGCCGGTTGGCCAGTTATCGGTCGCGGGCTCTTTTAGACTGGCCTCCGTGGTCACCCCCAACGCACTTCCGCCGCTCCCGAGATCGAGACACCCTACGAGGACCTCCTCCGGCTCGTCCTGGAGACCGGGACGCACAAGTCGGACCGCACGGGGACGGGGACGCGCAGCGTGTTCGGCCACCAGATGCGCTTCGACCTGTCGCAGGGCTTCCCGCTCGTGACGACCAAGCGCGTGCACCTGAAGTCGATCGTCTACGAGCTGCTGTGGTTCCTGCGGGGCGACTCGAACGTGCGCTGGCTCCAGGAGCACGGCGTGAAGATCTGGGACGAGTGGGCCGACGAGGACGGCGAGCTGGGCCCCGTCTACGGCGTCCAGTGGCGCTCGTGGCCCACGCCGGACGGGCGCCACATCGATCAGATCAGCGAGGTCCTCGAGACGCTGCGCACCAACCCGGACTCGCGCCGCATGATCGTCTCGGCATGGAACGTGGGCGAGCTCGACAAGATGGCCCTGCCGGCCTGTCACGCGTTCTTCCAGTTCTACGTCGCCGACGGCAAGCTCTCGTGCCAGCTCTACCAGCGCAGCGCGGACCTGTTCCTGGGCGTCCCCTTCAACATCGCCTCCTACGCGCTGCTCACGCACATGGTCGCGGCACAGTCCGGGCTGGAGGTCGGTGACTTCGTGTGGACGGGCGGCGACTGCCACATCTACGACAACCACGTCGAGCAGGTGCGCGAGCAGCTGAGCCGCGAGGCCTACCCGGCGCCCACCCTGCGCCTTGCCCCGCGCGACTCCTTGTTCGACTACACGTACGAGGACGTCGAGGTCGTGGGCTACCAGCACCACCCGACGATCAAGGCCCCGGTGGCGGTGTGAGCCGTCCGTCCGTCGGACTGGTCTGGGCCCAGGCGCACGACGCCGCGGGCCGCCCCGTGATCGGCGCGGGCGGCGTCATGCCGTGGCACCTGCCCGAGGACCTCGCGCACTTCCGCCGCGTCACCACGGGCCACCCGGTCGTCATGGGGCGTGTCACGTGGGACTCGCTCCCGCCGCGCTTCCGCCCCCTGCCGGGGCGGCGTCAACGTGGTCGTCACGCGCCAGCACGGCTGGGTGCCCGACGGCGGCGCTCACCCGGGCGCCCCCGGCGCCGGCGCCGGCTCGTGGTCGCCTCGTCGGTCGAGGAGGGGCTCGCGCTCGCGTCGGCTGCGGCCGAGGAGTCGGGCTCGGGGCAGGTCTGGGTCATGGGCGGAGCGCAGGTGTACGCCGCGACCCTGCCGCTCGCGGACCGGTGCATCGTGACCGAGATCGACCTCGAGGTCGACGGCGACGTGTTCGCGCCGGCGCTCGCGGCTGGACCGGGCAGCGACTGGGAGGTCGTGGCGGTCGGCCCGGGCGCTCCGGAGGATCCTGACGGTGGCTGGCAGACCTCTGCGACGGGTGTCCGCTTCCGGATGCTCACGTACGAGCGGCACCGCTAGGCCGGTCGCGGGCGCCTGCGCGTGCGCTCGCGCGCACCCTGGTCGATCCTTGTCCTGCACGGGCGGCGCGACGACGGCCGCCCGCCGCGACCTGCGACCACGGAGGCCCCGCATGACGACCGAGACCACGCTCGCCGAGTCCTTCGACGGTCGGCGGTTCACGTACCGTGTCCCGCGCGTCTCGAGCATCGGCCCGGGCGACTTCGTGACGGTCGGCGTCACGTTCCCCGAGACGGCCGAGCACCCCGGTGAGGCGCTGGTGATGGGGCAGGTCCTGACGCGGGCGACCAAGGCGGGGGACGCCGTCGGGCACGGGCGGATCCTCGGGGAGCTGCGGCCGGACGGCACGGTGGCCGTGTCCGGGGGCGACCCGTTCACGTCGCAGGACCTCGCCCCCGCCGGGGCCGGGGTGCTCGAGGCGCTCCAGGCGCGCGAGCGCGCGACCCTGCGGATCGGCGACCTCCACCACAGCCGGGGCAACGTCGACGCTCTGCTCCAGCCGCACCGGTTCAACCGGCACACGTTCCTGTGCGGGCAGTCGGGGTCGGGCAAGACGTACGCGCTCGGGGTCCTCCTCGAACAGCTCCTGATCGACACCGACCTGCCCATGGTCATCCTCGACCCCAACTCGGACTTCGTGCGGATCAGCGAGCTGCTCGAGTCCGCGTCACCCGAGGATGCGGAACGCCTGCGCGAGCTCGACGTGCGCGTCCTGCGCAACGACGGCGAGCACCACCCCGTGACCGCGCGGCTCACCGCGATGGAGGCCCAGAGCCAGGCGGCGGTGCTCCAGCTCGACCCGCTGACGGACCGCGGCGAGTACAACACGTTCCTGCGGATGCTCGAGAGCGCGACGGGTCTCGGTGGGGGCGGCGTCGTCGGTGCGCTCGCGCCGACGGCTGGGCCGCCCAGCATCGCGACCGAGGGCATGCTGAACCCGCACTCGATCCCGTCGGCCCTGCGCGCCACGGGCGAGCCCGACGCGCTCCGGCTCGCCCAGCGCGTCGAGAACCTGGGGATCCTCGACTGGGACGTGTGGGCGGGCGTCGGGCAGTCCGTGAGCGAGGTGCTCGACGAGGGGCCCCGCGCGGTCGTGGTCGACCTCGGGAGCCTGCACACGCACGAGGAGCAGCTCGCGGTCTCGCTCGCTCTGCTCGACGACCTGTGGGCGGACCGCGCCACGCGCAAGCCCCGGCTGATCGTGATCGACGAGGCGCACAACGTGGTCTCGGCCGAGCCCGCGACCCAGCTCCAGCGGCTCACGACCGAGCGGGTGGTCCAGATCGCCGCGGAGGGACGCAAGTTCGGTCTGTGGCTGCTGCTCTCCACGCAGCGGCCCTCCAAGATCCACCCGAACGTGCTCTCCCAGTGCGACAACGTGATCGTCATGCGGATGAGCTCGCCCGCCGACCTGGCCGAGCTCGAGGCCGTCTACGGGTTCGCTCCGCCCGAGCTGCTGGCCGCGACCCCGTACTTCCACCAGGGCGAGGCGCTCATCGCGGGCGGGTTCGTGCCGGCCCCCGCGATCATCCAGATGGGCGCACGCCGCACGGTCGAGGGCGGCTCGGACGTCCCCGTGCCGATGCCGGGCTAGAGGCCCGCGCCCACCTGTGCGATACCGGTCCGGGCCGCCCCGACCGCCCGGACCGGCCGCACGCCCACCGCGCTTACCGCGCCCGTGGTGCCCGTCGCGCCCGGCAGGCGGGCGACGACCGTGAGCCCGCCGCCCTCGCGCGGCTCGGCCGTGACCTCGCCGTCGTGCGCGGCCGCGACCGAGCGCACGATCGACAGACCCAGCCCGACTCCGCCGCGCACGTACCCACCGCGCCGGTCGGCCACGGCCCCGTCGCGTCCGAGCCGCCGGAACGGCTCGAACAGCGCCTCGACCTCGTACGACGGCACGACGGGGCCCGTGTTGGACACCGCGACCTCGACGGTCTCGCCCGGCCCGGGGCGCGTCGCGACAGCGACCCGGCCACCGGGCTCGTTGTAGGCCACCGCGTTGTCGACGAGGTTCTGGACCAGCCGTTCGAGCAGCACGGCGTCGCCCAGCAGGGGGGTCGGAGCCGTGTCGAGTCGCAGGTCGACCCCGGCGTCGCGCGCGGAGACCCCAGCGGTCGCGACGGCCTGCGCGGCGACCTCGGCGAGGTCCACGGTCTCGGTGACGATCGGCGCCCGGTCCGCGGCGGCGAGCGTGAGGAGGCCGTCGATGAGGCGCTCCTGGCGTGCGTTGACGGCGAGCAGGGTCGAGCCGAGGTGGCGCGTGTCCTGATGCGTCTGCGGGTCGTCGAGCGCGACCTCGAGGACCGTGCGGCTGATCGTGAGCGGGGTGCGCAGCTCGTGCGAGGCGTTGGCGACGAAGCGTCGTTGCCCGTCGAACGACCGGTCGAGGCGCTCGAGCATCGCGTCGAACGTGTCGGCGAGGTCCTTGAGCTCGTCGTCGGGCCCGGAGTGCGCGATGCGCTCGTGGAGGTTGGTGTCCGCGACGCGCCGGGCCGTGGCCGTGATGGCGTGCAGGGGTGCGAGCACGCGCGAGGACATGACCCAGCCGAAGCCGACCGCGAGCACACCGATCCCGAGCAGCGCGACGACCGACCACGTGAGGACCGTGCGCAGCGTCTGGTCGCGGGCTTCCTGGTTGTTGAGCTGGACGACGTCGCGCAGGTCGGTGAGGGTCCCTGTGCCGGCGTCGACCGACGTGGTGGCCGTCAGGTCCTCGACCGCGCTGAACGGGATCGCCTCACCCGAGACCAGGGCGGCCGTCGTGGAGGGGTCCAGGGTCGAGTAGAGGCCGGGGTCGGTCGCCTGGACGGCGCCCACCGCGATGCCCACCGAGTCGAGCGGCTGGCGGTCGATCGCGGCCGCGAGCAGGACGTACAGGACGGCGATGAGCACGGCCCCGGCGACCACGAAGGCGGCAGCGTAGACGGCCGTGAGGCGGGCTCGCAGCGTGGGACGCAGCACGGGGCGCGGGAGCGGCCTCACGCGACCCGGTACCCGACGCCCGTGACGGTCTCGACGAGCGTGGCGTCCTCGAGCTTGCGGCGCAGCTGCTTGATGGTGAACCGCACGACGCCCGTGAACGGGTCGATGTTCTCGTCCCAGACCTTCTCGAGCAGGTGCTCGGCGGACACGGGCCGCCCGTCGGCGCGCAGCAGCTCCTCGAGCACGCCGAACTCCTTGCGCGACAGGTGCACGAACCTCCCCTCGCGGTAGACCTCGTGCCGGCTCGTGTCGAGGCGCAGGCCCGAGCGTTCGAGCACGGGCGGCGCGGCCGGGCGCGAGCGCCGGCCGAGGGCCCGCACGCGGGCGCTGAGCTCGGCGAACGCGAAGGGCTTGACGAGGTAGTCGTCGGCGCCCAGGTCGAGGCCGTTCACGCGGTCCAGCACACCGCCCGACGCCGTGAGCATGAGGACCCGCGCGTCGCCGTCCGAGGCCACGACCGCCCGGCACACGTCGTCGCCGTGGACGCCGGGCAGGTCCCGGTCGAGCACGACGACGTCGTACGCGTTCACGTCGATCCGCGCCAGGGCCTCGTGCCCGTCGAGCGCGACGTCGACCGCCATCGCGAGACGTCGCAGCCCTGTCGCGACGGCCTCCGCGATCAGCTCCTCGTCCTCCACCACCAGTACTCGCACCTGAGGAGCATGCCGGTGAGCACTGTGAGATCTCTGTGAGGGCGTGACTCACGGGAGGCTCACGGGCGGCCCGCTGGACTGTTCGTGCACCCCGTCCCCGAGGCCCGTGCGGCTCGGGGCAGACCCACGACGTGAGGACGCACCATGACCATCCACCAGCCCCCGGCCCCGATCACGGGGCGCAGCAGAGCCGGCTCGCGTCGCAGCGCGGCGTCGGTCGCGTTCGTCGTCGCGCTCCTGTCGGTCACGCTTGCGGCGTGCGCGCCCGACGGCGCCCCGGAGGTCGCGAGCGCAGGCGGCGGGAAGGGCGAGACCAGCCAGGCCAAGGACGGGAACGCGTCCGGGGACCTGACCGACGCCGAGCTCGACGACCTGTCCCGCAGGTTCGCGAGCTGCATGCGGGACAACGGCGTCGACATGCCCGACCCGGACTCCTCGGGTTCCATGGCCCTCACGACCGAGTCGGGCGTCGACATGGACGCGATGAACGAGGCCTTCGAGGCCTGCAAGGAGTTCCTGCCGAACGGCGGGGAGCCCGTGAAGCCCAGCGCCGAGGACCTCGAGTCGCAGCGCGAGTTCGCGAAGTGCATGCGCGCGAACGGGGTGGACATGCCCGACCCGGACCCGAACGGGGGCATGACCGAGGCGCTCCAGGTGCCCGAGGACCTCGACGCGTTCGACGCGGCGCTCGAGGCGTGCAACGGCGAGGGCGGCGCGAGCCTCTCCGTCGGCGGCGCGGTCACGGAGAGCGGCGAGTGAGCCGCCGGAAGCACGTCGCCCCGGGCGGCGACCCCCTGGACACCGGGAAGACGGCGACGGGCGAGGCCACCCCGCGACGGAGGCGTCGCCGCGGGGCGATCGTCGGCGGGGTCGTCGGCGCCGTCGTGATCGGCGCCGGGGCCGTCCTGGTCCTGGGCGGGTTCGGCCGGGGTGGCGAACCCGCCCCGGAGGCGTCCGGACCGGGATCGACCGCGACCGTGACCCGGCAGACGCTCGTCGAGCGGAGCACGGTCAAGGGCGCGCTGGGGTACGGCGAGGCCGTCGTCCAGGGACACCAGGGTGCAGGCGGCGACGGCGGGGGAGGAGGCGGGACGGTGACCTGGCTGCCTGGGGTGGGCGACGTCGTCGACCGCGGGGGCGTCCTCTTCAAGGTCGACGAGCACCCCACGGTCCTGCTGCTCGGCAGCCTGCCGATGTATCGCGACCTGGGCGTCGGCGCCGAGGGCGACGACGTGCGCCAGCTCGAGGAGAACCTCGCGGCGCTCGGGTACGCGGGCTTCACCGTGGACACCACGTTCACCGCCGCGACCGCCAAGGTCGTCGAGAAGTGGCAGAAGGACCGCGGGCTCGAGAGGACCGGGAGAGTCGGCCCGGCCGACGTGCTCGTGGTGCCCGGCCCGGTGCGCGTCGACGCGCTCAAGGTGCGCGTCGGGACGCCGGCCGCGGCGGAGATCCTCACGACGACGGGGGTCGAGCGGGCGATCTCGGTCGACCTCGACCTCGCCGACCGTGAGCTGGCCGTCGAAGGCGGCGCCGTGAGCGTCGCGCTCCCCGGAGGGGGGACGGCCGACGGCGTGGTCTCCGCCGTCGGGAGCCCCAAGATCGTCAAGGACGAGAGCGGGATGCCCGGGGCGTCCGACACCACGGTGATCCCCGTGACCGTGACGCTCGCCGACGGGACCGAGGCCGACGCCGGCTCGGTCAAGGTCACGTTCGTCAAGGCCGAACGGCCCGACGTGCTCACCGTGCCCGTCGCGGCGCTCCTGGCCCTCGCGGAGGGCGGCTACGGCGTCGAGGTCGTCGAGGGCGGCTCGACCCGCATCGTCGCAGTGACGACGGGACTCTTCGCCGACGGGAACGTCGAGGTCACGGGCGACCTGGCCGAGGGCGACGTCGTCGGGATGCCGTCGTGAGCGCCGCGACCGTCGCGCTCGCGCCGTCCGCGACCGTCCCCGGGGCGGGCGCCCCGGGAGGCGGCGTACCCGTCGTCACGCTGCACCAGGTGTCGCGCGTCTTCCCCGGTGGGGTCGCCGCGCTGCGCGACGTCCACCTCGACGTCGACCGGGGCGAGCTGCTCGCGATCGTCGGGCCCTCGGGCTCGGGCAAGTCGACCATGCTCAACGTGATCGGCACGCTCGACCGGCCCACCTCGGGGCACGTCATGATCGACGGCTTCCTGGTCGAGGACCTCGACGACCGCGAGGTGTCCGCGCTGCGCGCGAGCCGCATCGGGTTCGTGTTCCAGCACTTCCACCTGGCCGTCGGCGTCTCGGCGCTCGACAACGTGGCCGACGGGCTCCTGTATCGCGGGGTCGGGCGGCGCGAGCGGCGTCGTCGGGCCGCGGAAGCGCTCGAGCGGGTGGGGCTGGGTCACCGGCTGACCCACCGGCCGCACGAGCTGTCGGGCGGGGAGAAGCAGCGCGTCGCGATCGCCCGTGCGGTCGTCGGGGACCCGCCGCTCCTGCTCGCCGACGAACCGACCGGAGCGCTCGACACGACCGCCGGGGCGGGGGTCATGGACGTCCTGCGCGAGCTCAACGCCGCCGGGACGACCGTCGTCATCATCACGCACGACCGCGAGCTCGCGGCCTCGCTGCCCCGACAGGTCGCGATGCGGGACGGTGAGATCGTCGCGGACGTCTCGGGACCGGTGAAGGCGGGCAGGGGGACGGTCTTCGACGCGACGGTGGAGGCGGTTCCGGACGGCGTTGTTGACGGGGTGGCCGGCGGCCACCCGACCGGCGCGTCGACCGAGGGGGAGCCGTGCTGACCGTGCTGCGCCCCGCCCGGCTCGGGCCGCCGGACGTCCTGCGTGTCGGCGCGACCGGGCTCCGGACCCGCCCGCTGCGGGCCGTGCTGTCGGCGCTGGGCATCGCGATCGGCATCGCGGCCATGGTCGCGGTCGTCGGGATCTCGAGCTCGTCGCGCGCGGAACTCGACCGGACGCTCTCGGCGCTCGGGACCAACCTGCTGCGGGTCGCACCAGGCACCGACCTGTTCGGGGAGGCGGCCAGCCTGCCGCCCGAGTCGGTCGACATGGTGCGCCGGATCGCGCCCGTCGAGACCGCGACGTCGGTCGCGCTGCTCAAGGCCAAGGCATACCGGACGGACCTGATCCCGGCCGGCGAGTCGGGAGGGATCGGTGTGTACGCGACCGACCTCGACCTGCTCGAGTCGATCGGGGGGAGCGTGGCCCAGGGGGAGTGGCTCTCGGAGGCGACCGCGCAGTACCCGGCCGTCGTCCTGGGGCACGCGACCGCCGAGCGGCTCGGGATCTCCGCACCGGACCCGGCGATCAAGGTCTGGATCGGCGGCCAGTGGTTCACGGTCGTCGGGATCCTCGACCCCGTGCCGCTGGCACCCGAGATCGACCTCGGGGCGCTCGTCGGCCGTGAGGCCGCGGCGCAGTACCTCGACTGGGACGAGCTGCCGACGACGATCTACACGCGTACGCGGGAGGACGCGGTCGAGCAGGTCCGCAGCGTGCTCGGGCCCACGGCCAACCCGCAGGCGCCCAACGAGGTCGACGTCTCGCGCCCCTCCGACGCGCTCGCGGCCCAGCAGGCCACGGACGAGGCGTTCACGGGCCTGCTCGTCGGGCTCGGTGCGGTCGCGCTGCTCGTGGGCGGGATCGGGGTCGCCAACACCATGGTGATCTCGGTGCTCGAACGACGGGCGGAGATCGGACTGCGCCGTTCCCTCGGGGCGACGCGTGGACAGATCCGCGGGCAGTTCCTCGTCGAGTCCCTGGTGCTCTCCCTCATGGGCGGGGCTGCGGGGGTCCTGATCGGCGTCGGCATCACGGCCGGGTACGCCACGTCGCAGGGCTGGCCGGTCGCCGTGCCGCCCCTCGTCGCGGCGGGCGGGCTCGTCGCGACGCTCGCGATCGGGGCCGTCGCCGGCCTCTACCCCGCGGTGCGGGCAGCGCGCATGGCGCCGACCGAGGCGCTCGCGGCCGTGTGACCGCGCAGGTGGGGTGCCGGGCCTCGGGTCCGGCACCCCACCGCGGGTGGGACGGGATGCCGGGGGATGTCCCTGGCTCGGGGTGGGCGCGGTTGGGACAGTCCGGGGCCGGGACGCTAGGCTGTCGGGCGTCCCACCGGGCCCGATCCTCCGTGTTCGCGCCCACGCGCCTGTAGCTCAGGGGATAGAGCACCGCTCTCCTAAAGCGGGTGTCGCCAGTTCGAATCTGGCCAGGCGCACCACCTTCCCGTGGCACCTCCCGATCTGCGCGGTCTACCCCTCGTCGCCCCGCTCGACCGACGCCCTCGTCGCGTCCGGTGCCCGGCCCCTCGTCACCACGCGCTCGGCGAACTCCTCGACCTTCAGGGGTATCCAACTGGCAGTTGTCGTTCGGTTCACGGATCACGGACTCAGACACGCGGTCGCGGACCTAGACCTATCGGATCGCCGGCGCGGTGCTTGCGCGACGTACCAGGCGGACCTCCTACGCGAGACGGAGGGGATGGGCGAGGGGATCTGTCTCGACCCGATCCTTGAGGAGGCTCACATCCACCCCGAGCTCGACTGCGACCCAGCACCGGAAGACCAAGATCGCCTGCCGACAGACGTTCGCCAGGCCCAATGGGTCCGGCAGGGAGCGGTTGACGTGCTTCACGGCGTTGTACGAGTCAGCGAAGTCCCGCGCCCAGTCAGCCACGCTGAATGGCAGGACCCCCGCAACCTGGGTACCGACGAGGTTGAACCGGTCGACGTAGTTGAGGTCTTTCGCCTGCCTGAGTGTCTTGCCGTGGTCACGTACGGATAGCAGGTAGCCGAGTGCCTCCAGGCCGATACCCGCCTGCGAGACGTCGGACTCGATGTTCGTGTCCGTGTAGAGAACTGAGACCAACGGGTCGATCGCACGTGCGAACTCGTCGCGGAGCCTGAGCCAAGCCACAACCCCCTCCACCCCCACGTCCTCGTACTCCACTAGATGACTTCGGGACACCAAAGCAGGACGTTGGTGGACGACGTCAGGCGCAACTGTGAACGCCCAGGAACCCTCGGTGGGGGAGTCGGGTCGTGCGGTCGCGGACGCGAACAGGTTGGTGATCTGCTCCGGAAGCCACCGAGAGACCGCGATCAGGTCGCGGACACCGCGGTGGAGGTGGAGGTGGCGCTCCCACGCTTGTCCGTCGGAGAACCACGACTCCAGGTACAGGCGTTCCTCTAGGCGTGTGACGTCAGGTGGTTCTGGGACCACACCCCAGCCCGGGACGAGGCGAAGCCCGTCGACACCCGGGACGTCAACGTCCGGGGGAGACGCGAGCGTGTAGGTGACTGCCGAGTACCGACCGTCCGTAGTGGTCGGTCTGCCCTTGTGCACCGACTGGACTCCGACCCAGTCGCGTAGCCCCGAGATCGAAGTCCGCACACCGCTGGGCCTTTCATAGGTTGATTGGGATCGGGTGCGCTCGAAGACGCTGTAGGTCGGGTGTATGCGCCCCTGACCCAGACCCGACACAAGTTCTGTCGTCGACGCCCCCGCTCGACAGCGCACCAGGACAACACGACCCCTCTGGTCATGAAACGAGAGCATGCCGGGCACGCCGTACTTGTATCGGTCGCGCCCGGGGTCGTCACCCCACTGCATCGTCGTGCCAGCGAACCAGCGTGCCACAGGGTCGGTGCGGTCCCAGGAGACCGAGGCGACCGGCTCCCCGTCGTGGAGCTCAAGCACCGCACGCTGCTCCGGGGTATCAGGATCTCCGTCGTCGAGGGTCCCGAGCCTGTTCTCCCCGGCACTGAGAATGTTCTTGCTCATGTTCAACCTCTCGGATCTGCTGGGTGTAGCGGTGCTCGGCACGGTACGGCCAGTCGGTTGGCTTGAGTGGGTGAACTTCGCGCCCATCGCTCGAGAACGCGCCTAGACGTGCTTTGCTCGCCAGGCGCCCACCCGGCCCATCACGGTCTGGCGGAGCCCGGTGTGTGGTCAGGCGTGACGAGAAGGCTGGGCCTCAGACGCTAGCCTCCTTCGTCTCAGCCGCCATTTGGCCGAGGGTTCCTCGCACTTCTGCACCAGCGGTTGGAACGATCCCGAACGTCTGCAGGAGATACGGCACGAGCAGGAGAGCGGTGACGCTGGTGGCCCCCGCCAACGGTAGCCACTTTGGGACGGCTGCACTGATCACCGGGGCAAGGAGCGCATCGACGAGCGAGATCTGGAGCAACGGCGCCAGCAGGCGAACGTTCTTCCTCACGCGCGCGACCTGCCCGGCTCTAGCCTCCCTCAGCTCACCAAGGACGGCGTCCCGTTCCCGCTCAGCAGCAGCGCGTTTCGCCGTCAAGAGGCGAGCAGCCTCGCGCTGCGCCGCCGTTTCCACAGCGGCCTCCCGCTGGACCTCGGCCTCGGGGAGGGCGTCACTCGTGCGCGCCATTACGTGACGCAGGGGCTGCTCGATGCGTTGCTGCGCGGCACGCCTGACGGCCCCGACCACATCTGCGTCGGCAGCCAGGCGCACCACCTTCCCGAGGCGCCTTGCCCCGATCCGTGCGGTCTACCTCTCGTCCTGCCGCTCGACCGACGCCCTCGTCGCTTCCGGCGCCGGGCCGCGCGCCACCACGCGCTCCGCGAACTCCTCGACCGCTGCGACGACCGCGTCGAACCTGATCGAGTGGAACAGGTCGAACCCGTGCTGCGCTCCGGGCAGCTCGGCGTACACGACCGGCGACGACGAGACCTCGCGCAGGTGCCGCACGAACCGGCGCGCTCCCTCGACCGGCACCAGGGTGTCCTGGTCGCCGTGCACCACGAGGAACGGGGGAGCGTCGGGCCGCACGTACTCGGTGGGAGACGACTCGACGGCCAGGTCCCGGCCGCTGCCGTAGTACTCGCCGAAGTAGCCGTAGAGGCAGACCACCCCGACCACGGACGTGTCGGTGCGCTCGAACCCGGGCTGGAAGCGGTCGTCGCCCGGGGTGAGCGCCGCGAGCGCCGCGAGGTGTGCGCCGGCCGAGCTGCCCGCGACGACGACGCGAGCGGTGTCGGCCCCTTGCTCGGCGCCGTGCTCCCGGACCCAGGCCAGCACCTGCTTGGCGTCGACCAGGTGGCCGGGGAAGTTCGTCGTCGGGCGCAGTCCGTAGTTCGCGCTCACGCACACCCAGCCGTGGCTCGCGAGGCGCGAGAGCATCGCGCGGGCCTCGAGCTCCTTGCGCCCGCTCACGTACCCGCCGCCGTGGAAGTACACGAGGGTCGGCCCGTCGGGCGGGCGGGACCGGGGGCCGTACACGTCGAGCCGGTGCTGCGCGCCGTCGCCGTACGGCAGGTCGCGCACGCGCACGACGTCGCGTCGCCGCACCGCGAACGGGGCCAGCAGGATCCGGCGCCAGGGCAGCCCGCGCGTCGTGACGGCTCCCGGCGCGGTCGCGAGGCCCGCGACGAGCGTGCGGTCGAGCGCGGGCACAGCGCGCAGGCCACGTCGCGCGACCACGACGAGTCCGGCCGCGGTCAGGACGGCCAGCGCGAGCCCGACCCGGCCGGCGGGCGTCGCGCCGTCGCCGTCGACGACCGCGATCACCGACAGGGCCGTCAGCGCGGCCAGCATCACGAAGGGTTGCTCGTTGACCAGGACGCTCAACCGGAAGCTCAGGCGTCCGAGCCCGGCCGGGTGCCGGGCGGGCACGAGCGAGGTCGTCGTGCAGCACGCGAGCAGCAGCACCGGGACGAGGTACCCGATCGCCATGGCTCGCTCCTTCGCCGCCCGCCCGTGGACGCGTCGTCGTCCGCGTCTTCCGGTCTACACCGGTGGGCTTGGCTGCGCGCGGCGTGCGGGGGACGGTGCGCGTCGCCGGGGCGCCGAAAACCCGCAGGCTGCGCGGAAGGAATGCCGAGGCGTGGCAGGCTGGTCGCGCGTGCGCCGGGCAGTCCGGAGGGACCTTCGAGAATGGTGCAGCCGAGCACGGTGCGCGGTGATCGACGGATAGATGGTTGAACGGTGAACCACATTCCTCGGTCGGCTCTCCTGGCGGATCCGACGCCGTGCGAGTGGTCGTGCTTCCCCTGGCTCGCACGTGTCGCTGTTCCACCGGTATTCCGGTCGAAGGGGGCCGGTGCCTGGGAGCGCATCCCGTGGTCGGGCGCCCCCCCGTCTCTATCACCGTCCCGGCCCAGGTCCCTCTGGCCTCGGCAGACGCGCCCGCGCAGGACGTGGGTCCACGCGTTCGGACGTCCGTCGAGGAGTGAGCCGCGTCGACGGATTCCCGACGGCGGAGATCCGGCACGTATTCTCGGCGGTCCGTCTCCTCACCATTGTCACGGGAGTGGCGAGCCGTCCGCCCATGACCGTACGACGCGTCGTCTCGAGGAATTCAAGAAAGACCGTCGGATCCTCTTCTCGGTACCGTTCGACGGGATTGTCGTCGCGCGCCGCAGGTTATTGTGCTGAGTATTCGAGGGAGGGACGTCCATCTGCTGATCGCACCCTGTCCGCGAGACGCCGCACCCGCACGTGCAGCGGGCGCCGCGCACCTAGGCTGGAGGCGCCTCGGGGATGGCCGGGGCCACTGCCTGAAGGGCCGCACGCATGAGCGACGTTCTGCACGACGACCAGACCCTCGACCCGCTGACCGTGAAGGGCTTCCGGCACAGCCGCCAGTGGGTCTTCGGCACCATGCTGTTCTCGGCGCTGGTCAGCCTGACCGCGTCGTTCGTCCTGTCCTACGACGCGGTGCTCCTCGCGGCGAACCCGACGGCCGAGCTCTCGTGCAACGTCAACGAGGTCCTGTCCTGCGGCGCTGTGGGGGTCGCGTGGCAGTCGTCGTTGTTCGGCTTCCCCAACGCGTTCCTCGGACTGATCGCCGAACCCGTGGTCATCACGATCGCGGTCGCGAGCCTCGGCGGAGTGCGGTTCCCGCGCTGGTTCATGTTCTCGGCGCAGGTCGTCTACACGCTGGGCCTGATCTTCGCGTACTGGCTCTTCTACCAGTCCATGTTCGTGATCGGCGCGCTGTGCCCCTGGTGCCTGCTCGTCACGCTCTCGACGACGCTCGTCTTCATGACGCTCCTGCACTGGAACATCCTCGAGAACAACCTCTACCTCCCGGCCAGGGCTCAGGAGCGTGCGCTGTCGTTCGTCCGCTCGGACGCGGACGTCTTCCTCACGGCGGCCTGGGTCGTCCTGATGATCGCCGGGGTCCTGCTCAAGCACGGGTCCAAGCTCTTCGGCTGAGTCCCGCGCTGGGCAGGGAGCACCCGCCTGCCCGACGGCGCCACCCACCCTCGCGGCCACGCCCCGCCCGGGGCGTGGCCGCCTGTGCGTCGGCACGCGATGTGGCCGACGTGGCACTGAATGCCACGTTGACGGCTGTCCAGGAAGAATCTGCCGCAACGAACTGGACGCTCGTCCACTTTCACCCGGTGTCTCTCCCTCACAGGTTTGACGAACCGTAGAAGACCTTGCAGAATCATCTCTGACGGTGCGTATCGCCTGCCCCCTGCGCGGTGCGCACCGTCCTCACACTTTCCCGGCCCGTTCTCGGTGCGCAATGACGCTCACAGCGAGTTCACAGGAGCCGGACCCTCATCCCAGCAGTCGCCCCGGTGGCCTTTCTCGTCGCCCCGAGCAACCCGAAACGGCCGCTCACGGCGTGCCGGTGCCTGTTCCGTCACCCGCGACGGTTAGCGTTCCAGAGTGAACGCAGCCGCCCGCACCTCATCTGCCCACGAGTCCGTGGCCGATCCCGCTCGGCCGCTCACCGACCAGACCGCGCCCGACGGCGCATCAGCCGGTGCCTCGTCGAACGGGTCCGACGGCACGCCCGTCGCGTCGCCACCGGTTCTCGTCGAGCCCCCCACGACCGGCGAGCTCGTCGAGGACGCCGTCCGGTCCTGGCGGGCCTCGCTCGTCGAGCTCGCGGGCGGGTCTTCGCTCGCGGACATCGGGCTCCTGGGCGACGCCGTCATCGATCTCACGGCGGCCCACCCCTCGGGGGTCGCGCAGCTCTTCGCCGGCCGACCCACGCGCCTGTCCAACCTCTTCCGCGAAGGGGCGTCGTTGCCCGCTGCCCGGCGCCGAGCCCGTGCCGTGGTCGTCCGGTCGCAGGAGCACGCCCAGCGCTACGGCGTCGCCCCGACCTACCTCGCGATCGGCGTCACGACCTGGACCGAGGAGGAGCCCTCCCGGCTCCCCACCGACGACGTCGCGGCGCTCGCGCACGTCGCCGGCTCGACGCACGGCCGGACCATCGACGGTGCGACCGGCCTGCCCGCCGACCCCGCGGACCCGGCCCGCGACCCGTCACCGACCGACCCGGCCGCCCAGGGCGACCGCGACGCCGGCACGAGCGCGACGCGCGGGGCGAGCGGGGCCGTCGGGCCCGACGACGCCACGGCGAGCCCCGCCGAGGCCACCGCGCCCGACCCCGTGCTGCCGCGCACCGTGCGCGCCCCCGTCCTGCTCCGACCGCTCACGCTCACCCCGCGCGGCGACAGCGAGACCGACTACGACCTCACGCTCGAACCGACCGTCGAGATCAACCCCCTGCTCGCCCGCACCCTGCGCGCCCACGGCGGGCTGATCGATCCCGTGACGCTCGCCCGCAGCGCGTTCACGCCCGCGGGCTTCGACCCGTCGGACGCGCTCGCGCGGATCACGGCCGTGGGCCGGGCCGTGCTCGGCGACTTCGAGATGACCCAGCGCGTGCTCGTCGGCACGTTCGTCCACCCCGGTCAGGTGCTCGTCGACGACCTCGACGAGCTGGCCTCCGGGCTCGAGCGGCACGAGGTCGTCGCGGCGCTCGCCGGCTCCGACGAGGCCGCGACCGCGCTCGAGCGCGAGCTCCCGGCCCCGCGCGTCGGGGACGCGGACCCCACCCAGGAGCGCGGCGTGGGCGACCTCGACCCCGCCCAGCGTCACGTGATCGACACGCTCGCGACCGGCAGCCACCTGTTCGTCGACGCACCCGCGGGGTCCGACGTCGCGGGCACGCTCGCGGCCGTCGTGGCCGAGGCGGCGGCCAGCGGGCGCAGCATCCTCTACGTCCCCGGGCACCGCCGGGCGGCGGACTCGCTGACCCACCGGCTCGAGACGCTCGGCCTGGACGGTCTGATCCTCGACATCGAGCCCGAGCCGACGTGGCGGGCCACGGCCTCGCACCGCCTGCTCGCGGCCATGGCCGCGGAGGCCGAGGTCGTGGACACCGACGCGGTCGCCCGCGTGCGCGACGGGCTGCTGGGAGCACGCGCCCAGCTCTCGGGCTACGTCGAGTCGCTGCACCTGGTGCGCGAGCCCTGGGGGGTGTCCGCGTACGCGGCCCTGCAGGCGCTCGCACGCCTCACCGCGCAGCGCCCTGCGCCCGCGACGACCGTCCGCCTCGGACCCGAGGTCACGCTCCGCATCGGTGCCGAGCGCCGTGGCGAGCTCGCGGCGCGCCTCGAGGGCGCGGCCGACGTCGGCGCGTTCACGCTCCGTTCGACGTCCACCCCCTGGTTCGGCGCGGACATCACGAGCACCGAAGGCGCCCAGGACGCGCTGGTCCGGGTCGAGCGGCTCACGGGCCGGACCCTGCCCGAGCTCCGCGAGCAGGTCGAGTCGGTCGCCCGGACCACGGGCCTCACACCCGCCACGTCGGTCCGCCAGTGGGGCGAGCAGCTCACGATGCTCGGCGGGATGCGCGGCACCCTCGACGCGTTCCAGCCCCTGATCTTCGAGCGCACGGCGACCGACCTCGTCGAGGCCACCGGCACGCGCCAGTGGCGCGCGGACAACGGGATCGACATGGGGTGGGCCCACCGGCGGCGGCTGCGCAAGCAGGCCAAGGACATGCTCCGCCCCGGGGTCCGGGTCGCCGACCTCCACGCGGCTCTCGTCGAGGTCCAGGCGCAGCGTGCGGTCTGGCAGGCGCAGTGTCCCCGCGGTGGCTGGCCCACCCTCCCCGAGGGGCTCGCCGCGATCGAGGACACGTTCGAGGCGGTGCGCCTCGACCTCGAGTATCTCGACCCCGTCCTGTCCACGACTCCCGTCGGCTGCGGACCTGATGGACCTTCCCCTCCCCGAGCTCGCGGCACGTCTCGCGAGCCTGAGCGAGGAGAAGGACGCCCTCGAGCACCTGCCGGCGCGCACCGCGGCACTCCGGTCGCTGCGAGACGAGGGGCTCGGCGATCTCCTCGACGACCTCTCGGCCCGCCGGGTCGAGAAGGAGCTCGTGGGCCCTGAGCTCGACCTCGCGTGGTGGAGCTCGGTGTTCGAGCAGATCCTCGCGCAGGACCCTGCGCTGGCCGGGCAGGACGGTGCGGGCCTCGAGGCTCTCGCGGGCCGGTTCCGCGAGCTCGACCGGACCCACATCACGGCGCTCTCGGCCCCTGTGCGGGTCGCGGTGCGAGAGCACCTCGGCGGTGCGATGCGTGATCACCGGTCCGAGGCGGAAGCCTTGTTCACCGAGCTCCTCGAGGGGCGGCTCACGAGCCTGCGCGACGCGCACGAGCTCTACCCCGAGGTCCTGCGCCGGTTGCGCCCGTGCGTCGTCGCCTCACCCACGCTCGTGCCGCACCTGTTCACCCCGGCGCGCACGGTCGACCTCGTGATCCTCGACGCCGTGCAGCACCTGCCGGTCGAGCTCGTGCTGTCGGCGCTCGCCCGTGGCCGTCAGGTCGTCGTCGTCGGGGACCCGCGCGCGGCGTCCGGGTCGACGGTCGAGGAGCTCGCCGCGGTCCTGCCCACGGTCGCGCTGTCGGCGGGCGGCGCTCGACGCGACCCGTACCTCACGGCCTTCCTGGTCGCGCACGGGTACGCGGGCGTGCTCCGCCCGAGCCCCCTGCCGCGCGCCGAACCACTGGTCCATCTCGACCTGGTCGACGGCGCCGGGATGCCGGACCCGACGTCGGGCGCGGTCGAGAGCACGCAGGCCGAGGTCGACCGGGTCGTGGAGATCGCGATCGAGCACGCCATGACGCGCCCCGAGGAGTCGCTCGCGATCGTCACGGTGAGCGCGGTGCACGCCGACCGGATCCGGGACGCGCTGCTCGCCGAGGTCCGGCAGAACCCGGCCCTCGCCGCGTTCTTCTCGGGTGCGCGGGCCGAGCCGGTCGTGGTGGCCGAGGTCTCGGGGGTCGCGGGGCTCGCGCGCGACGCGATCGTCCTGTCGGTCGGCTACGGCCGCACCCCGCACGGGCGGGTCCTGCACCGGTTCGGTGTGCTGAACGCTGCGGGTGGGGACGCGATGCTCCTCGACACGCTGGGGTCGGCGCGTCGTCGTCTGCACGTGGTCACGTGCTTCACCGCGGCCGACCTCGATCCCGAGAGGCTGCGTGGGCACGGTGCGAAGCTGCCTCGCGGAGGTGCTGGACCTCGCCGAGCAGCGCAACGGTCGCGCGGACCAGGTCACCCTGGGCAACGGTGTGGACGTCGGGGGGAACCCGGACCGCCTCGTGATCGACCTGGCCGAGCGCCTGTGGCGTGCGGGCCTCGTGGTCGAGACCGACTACGGCGTGGCCGGCGGCGACCGGATCCCGCTGGTCGTGGGGCACCCTGACATCCCGGGCGAGCTTCTCGTGGCCGTGCTGACCGACGACGACGCGTACGTCGCCGAGCGCAGCGTCCGCGTCCGCGACCGGCAGATCGCGGAGCGGCTCGAGGCCGCGGGATGGGTCGTGGCGCAGGTGTGGTCCGCTGCGGCGTTCCTCGACCCGGCCAAGGAGGCCGAGCGCATCCGCCGCGTCGTCCAGTCGGTGCGCGACGCGCGGCTGCCCGAGCGGGGCGGGATCGCGCAGACGGGTGGCGGCGACCGGATCGTGGTGGTGCCCGTGGTCGCGGACGACGAGTTCGGCACGGACTGACGGCTGAGAGAATGGACGGGTGCTCCCCGACGATCCAGCTTCCCGTCCTGATGCCTCGGCCCCTGCGGGCGACGCTGCGGGCGACGTCCCTGCGGTCGGCGCGCCGGCCGGGCATCCGCGGCGCAGGTCCCGCCGAGTCGTGCGGCGAGGTACCGAGCAGGCGGGGGTCGCGGGCCTGGGGTCTGACGACGACGCCGTGACCTGGGGTGACGCGCGCCCGGGGGCTGCGGGGAGCAGTCACGACGCCGAGCTCCTGCGAGACGTCCCGCCGCACTGGTCCTGAGTCGTCCGCTGCTCGGCGGTGTCCGCTGATGTCGAGAGCGGGCCATGGCTGCAGCTGTCGGCGGGCTGCCCGAGAGCGGCCCGGATGGTCAGACAGGCCGCCCGAATGGCCGGGTGCCACGGCGGGCTCCACCGGTGGGTCGGTGTTGCCAGGGGGCGGTGTCGTTTCTGCGTAGCCACCACCATTGTGGTGGCTACGCAGAAACGACACCTTCCTCTACCCGCAGGTGAGGTGGGCGGCACGCGGCCGCCGCCCTGACGGCGCGAGCACGAGGCTCAGCGGATGCTGGGCCCGTCGACCGGACCGGAGCCCGGCCCCGCGCCGCGCGCGTTCTGCGCCGCCAGCAGGTCGCGGATCTCCTGGAGGACCAGGACGTCCTCGGCCGGCGCCTCGGGCTCGGACTCCTCGCCCTTCTTGCGCATCGAGGCCAGGTGGTTCATGGGCATGACGATGACGAAGTAGAGAGCGGCAGCGACGCACAGGAACTTGAAGAGAGCGTCGAGGATGAGGCCGATGCTGAAGTCGGCACCGTTGATGGTGAAGTTCCAGACCCCCGTCAGGTCCGGCTTGCCGAAGATGGCGGCGACGAGCGGGGTGATCAGGCCGTCGACGATCGACGTGACGACGAGCGTGAACGCTCCGCCGATCACGACACCGACCGCCAGGTCGATCGCGTTGCCGCGGAGCACGAACTCCTTGAAGCCGTTGAACACGTTCTTCATGCCAGTTTCCTTTCGAGAGGGGCGCAGACCCGGTCTGCGCGCCGATCTCTCGGCGGCGTCCGGCCGGCGGATGTGTACCGTCGCGATCCTTCCATGCTCAGGCGGTCGCGCATCTGGGCGTCTCGGCCCACCCCCTGTCCAGGCGCCGCCGCCGGCGGGCGTCACTACTGCACCAGGACGGCCGAGAGCCCGCCCCACTGGCCGAGCCCTGCGAGCGACGCAGCCTCGTCGGGCAGCACGGCCACGAGCGTCACGCCGTCCTCGGCCGAGTCACCGCCGAGCAGCCCGCCCGCGGCCTCGGCGGGCACCCCTGCCAGCACGAGCGCACGTCGCGCGACGTACGTGCCGGGCGCCCCGCCCGTGGGATCGTCGGTGCCGGACGCCGCGACGAGGAGGTCCACCCGGTCCCCGGGGCCCAGCAGGGCCGACACCGCAGGGTCGGCCAGCCGGACGGGTGCGACGACCGTCCCGCTGGGAGCCGAGGCAGCGAGGTCGCCCGCGGCCACGAGCGACGGGGTGACGGGCTGCGCGCGCGTCAGCGCGACGGACGTCGTGCGCCCGACGGCGTCGCTCACCCTGGTCAGGGAGGCCTGCGGTGCGAGCGACGACACGACGTCCTCGACCCGGAGGTCGCGACCGGTCAGCACGACCCCGGCCCCCACGTCCCGTGCGGCGACCACCACGGGGCTGGTCTCGGGGGGTGGCGGGCTCACCCTGCCCACGACGACCGCGGCCGCGAGGCCGCACCCCACGGCGACCACGACGGGACGTGACCGCCATGCGAGGGCGTGCAGGCGCCGTCGGGCTGCTGAGGACCGCGGACGGGCCGAGCGCCCGGAGCGCTCTGAGGAACGAGACATGGCGCGACCGTAGAGCGCCCGCGCGGTGTCGCGTGCGACCTCGGGCTCAGCTGTGGACGGTTCGCGCCGCTGACGGCCTGTGGACGGCCAGGAGGCGCGTCAGCTCGCGGAAGAGCCCGACGAACCAGACGAACCGCTCGAAGACGACGTGCCCGTCGAGCCGCTCGACGACGAGCTGCTCGACGAGTCCGACGACTTGGACCCCGTGGCGGGCGTGGTCGACGCGCTGCCGGCACCCATGCTGGACGACTTCGAGGACCGCGAGTCCGTCCGGTAGAAGCCCGAGCCCTTGAACGTCACGCCGACCGACGAGAAGACCTTGCGCAGGCGTCCGCCGCACTCCGGGCACACCGTCAGAGCATCGTCGGTGAACGCCTGGTGGATGTCGAAGGCGTGGCCGCAGGCAGTGCACGTGTACGCGTAGGTGGGCACGGTCTCTCCTCAAGAGGTCGCGGGGGGAGTGCGGTGGTCACGGGCCGGGCGCGAGCCTGGACCGGGCGCCCGGCGCCCGCTCGGAGGCAGGGCCGGACTGGCACTCGGGGCTTCTGAGTGCTAATCATACGCCTGGCCTGCCCGGGGTAGTCTCGCACCGTGTCTGCTGAAGTCCCTGCCGGAGTCCACGGCGACCCGTCGCCGCCCGCCCACATGTCCCGACGGGGAGGTTCTCGAGCCCGCCGGGCCACGATCGCGATCGCCGCGCTGCTGGTCGTGCTGCTGGTCGGGGTGTCGATCTTCGCGTTCGTCACGGTCCGCCGCCCGCTCCCGCAGACCGACGGCAACCTGACGGTCCCCGGCCTGGACGCCGAGGTCAGCGTGCTGCGCGACGCGCAGGGCGTGCCGCAGATCTACGCAGACACCCCCGAGGACCTGTTCCGCGCGCAGGGCTACGTCCAGGCGCAGGACCGGTTCTTCGAGATGGACTACCGCCGTCACGTCACGTCCGGGCGCCTCGCCGAGCTGGTCGGGGACAGCAAGGAGGCGATCGACGCGGACAAGGTCACGCGCACCTTCGGCTGGCGCCTCGTCGCCGAGGAGGAGTGGAAGATCGTCGCTCCCGAGACCAAGGCCTACCTCCAGGCGTACGCGGACGGCGTGAACGCCTACCTCGAGGACCGGGACCCGAGCGAGATCGCGCTCGAGTACACCGTGCTCGGGACGAGCGTGAGCGTGGCCGACCCCGAGCCGTGGGACCCGATCGACTCGCTCGCCTGGCTCAAGGCCATGGCCTGGGACCTGCGCGGCAACTACGACGACGAGCTCGAGCGCGCCATCGCCTACGGCAGCTTCGCCGGCAGCGGGACGGGCGCAGAGGACCCGGCCCGCGTCGCGCAGGACGTCGCCCGCGTGGGGACGCTCTTCCCGGCCTACCTGTCGGACGTGAACCTCCCCATCCTCGACCCCGCAGAGGTCCCCACGGCGACCGCACCGGCCGAGGTCGAGGTCCAGGACGTCGAGCAGACCAGCTACATGCCGACCCTCGGGGGCAGCGAGCTCCAGTCCGCGGTCGGTGCCGCCGACCGCGCGCTCGCAGCCGTCCCTGTCCTCGTCGGACGTGGCGAGGGGACGGGCTCCAACTCCTGGGCCGTCTCGGGCGAGCACACCGAGAGCGGCAAGCCGCTCCTCGCGAACGACCCGCACCTCGCGCTCCAGGCCCCCGGGGTCTGGGCCCAGGTGGGGCTCCACTGCAACACCGTGAGCCCCTCGTGCGGGTTCGACGTCGCAGGGTTCTCGTTCGCCGGGTTCCCGGGAGTCATCATCGGCCACAACGCCGACGTCGCCTGGGGCCTGACCAACATGGGTGCGGACGTCACCGACTTCTTCATCGAGCGCGTCCGCGACGAGACCTACCTGCGCGGTGACGACTGGGTGCCGCTCGAGACCCGCACCGAGACCATCAAGGTCAACGGCGGCCAGGACGTCGAGCTCGAGGTCTCCTCCACGCTCCACGGCCCGATCGTCTCGACCGTGCTGCCCCTGGACAAGGTCGCGGAGGCCCCGACCGAGGGCACCCCGCTCGGGGACTACGAGGTCGCGCTCCAGTGGACCGCTCTCGAGCCCGGACGCACGGCCGACGCGGTCTTCGCGTTCGGCCTCGCGGCGAGCCCGGACGACATGCGCGAGGCGGCCGCGCTCTTCGAGGTGCCCGCGCAGAACGTCGTCTTCGCGACGACCGACGGTCACATCGGCTACCAGGCCCCGGGCAGGATCCCGGTGCGTCAGGTGGTCGAGGGACCGGTGCCCTCGGACGGCACCTGGCCCCGTCCGGGCTGGGACGAGCGCTTCGACTGGACGGGCTACGTGCCGCCAGGCGCAGATGCCCGGGGTCGTCGACCCCGAGGAGGGCTTCATCGTCGCGGCCAACCAGGCCGTGCTGCCGGCCGGCACCACCCCGTTCCTCACGACGGACTGGGACTACGGCTACCGCTCGCAGCGCATCCGGGCACTCCTGCAGACCGAGATCGACTCGGGCCGCAAGGTCGACGTCGAGATGATGGACACCATCCAGAACGACGACTGGAGCCCGTTCGCCGACGCCCTGCTCCCGTCGCTGCTCGACCAGGACATCGAGAACAGCAAGGGCGTCCGCAACGACTTCGCGGCCGAGGGGCAGGACCTGCTGGCCGACTGGGACGGCTCGATGGACAAGGACTCCGCCGCTGCGGCGTACTTCGCGGCCGTCTGGCGCAACCTGCTCGAGATCACGTTCTGGGACGACCTGCCCGCAGGAGATCCGCCCCGCAGGCGGCAGCCGCTGGCTCGCCGTGGTCCAGAACATGCTCCTGGACGAGACCAACGCGTTCTGGGACGACCGGCAGACCGTGAGCGTCGTCGAGACCCGTGACGAGGTCCTCAACCAGGCGATCGTCTCGGCCCGCCTCGACCTCACGACCGAGCTCTCCAAGAAGACGACCGACTGGGAGTGGGGCAAGCTGCACACGCTGTCCCTGGGCCACCTCGTCCTGGACAACGACGCCGTCCCGGGCTTCGTCCGCGCGTACATGAACCCGCGCACGGTGAGCATGCCGGGCGGGTCCTCGATCGTCAACGCGACCTCGTGGGACGCCGCGTCGGGGAACTTCGAGGTCACCTCGGGGCCGTCGATGCGCATGGTCGTCGACCTCGACGACCTGGACGCCTCGACCTGGGTCACGGTGACGGGTGCGTCGGGCCACCCGGCCTCGAAGCACTACGAGGACCAGCTGGGCACGTGGGCCGCAGGTGAGACGTACGCGTGGCCGTTCTCGGTCTCGGCCGTCGCCGCCCAGACGAAGGACGAGCTCCGCCTCGTCCCGTGACGGACGCGCCGCCGGCGGGCGCACCCTGCCCGACGGCGCCACGCACCTGCCCGCCCGGCCCACCTTGGTGGACGGTCGGCTGAGCACGACGAAGGGGCCGGTCCTGGCGCGGTGCGCCAGGACCGGCCCCTTCGTCGTCGAGGAGGTCGCGAGGTCAGTCCTGGACGAGCCAGCGCCAACCCTGCGGGGTCGCGACGCCGTCGATCGTCCGGTCGTGCTTCTCGAGGGGGAGCGGACGCTCGTCCGCGTCGTAGACCTCGTCGGGGAAGACCACGGCGATCACCTTGGTGCCGGGGCGCATGTGCTCCAGCGCCCGGTCGTACCAGCCGCCGCCCTGGCCCAGCCGGACGCCGCGCGTGTCGACGGCGAGCGCCGGGGCGATGACGACGTCGGCGTCGACGAGCGCGGCCGCGCCCAGCGCAGGTCCGCTCGGCTCGGGCGGGCGGCCAGGGGCGCGCTCGCGCAGGTCGTGCGAGCCCGCGTACTCGGCCCAGTCGCGCTGCAGTCCCGCGCCGAGCACGGGGAGCAGGACGCGGACGCCGCGTGCGGCGAGGCGGTCGAGCATCGCGGTGCGTGCCGGGCTCCGTGGGACGTGCGGCGTAGGTCGCGACGCAGCGCGCCGACAGGACCTCGGGGATGGTCTCGATCACGTCCGCGATCGAGAGGGCCGCTTCGTCGCGGCGCCTCTCGCTGCGCGTGGATCGGGCGGTGCGGATGGCTTTTCGGAGGATCTCCTTCGCGTCCTCGGGTTCGATGCTTCCGTGCAAGGGGTAGGGCTGAACCGGGCCACTCATGCGCCTATTGTCGCAAAGGTTCGGGCAAGAAGTGTCCGGGGTCCCGTCGTCGGACGGAAAGGGTCCGGGACGTGGCGGCTCGCGCACGGACGGGCGTGGTGCGTGACCCGGCGGGCGGCGCTATTGTCGGTGCGCCAGATCGTGATACACCCTGTCCACCGGGCGTCACGTCAGTGATCCTGGTGCTCGGAGGCAGGACGTCTCGGGCTCTGCTGCCGGGAACGGATGATCGATGGGCGCACGAGGATGACCAACAAGATCGCACGAGCATGGAGCATGTCGAAGCCCTGGCCGGTCACGCTGCGCGAGGACGCGGTCGACGGCAGCGTGGTGCTGCGCCCGCTCCACCGCCGTGACGGCCATGACTGGATGACGCTGCGCGCCCGCAACGCGTCGTGGCTCGAACGCTGGGAGGCGACCTCGCCCCGACCCGGCACGGGCGCGGGCGGCCCGCCGACGTTCGGCGAGTACGCGCGCATCCTCGCGGCCCAGGCGCGCGCCGGGACGTCGTTGCCGTTCGCGGTCGAGCTCGACGGCGAGCTGGTCGGTCAGCTCACGGTCTCGAGCATCACCTACGGGTCGCTCTGCTCGGCGAGCATCGGCTACTGGGTCGGTGAGCACGTAGCGGGACGCGGGGTGATCCCGACCGCGGTCGCCATGACGACGGACTACTGCTTCCAGGTGCTCGGCCTGCACCGCATCGAGATCAACATCCGCCCGGAGAACGGCCCCAGCATCCGCGTCGTCGAGAAGCTCGGGCTGCGCGACGAGGGCCTGCGCGAGAGGTACCTGCACATCCAGGGCCAGTGGTGCGACCACCGGACCTTCGCGATCACGGCCGAGGAGGTCCCCCACGGTCTGCTCGCGCGATGGCAGGAGACGCGGCGCTCGGCCTCTTAGCGCACGGACGCGACCGCGAAAAGGACCGACACGCCGCCCGGCGTCCGGTCGACCGCGAGGGGGCTCGCCTACGGTCGGGATGTGGATTCGACGACGGGCTCAGGAGGTGTGGCGGTCCTTGCGCTGTTCGTCCTGTGGTTCGCCTACTACGTCCCGCACCGGGTCAAGCAGCGTCAGCAGCTGCAGGACGCCCGGGTCGAGGACCGGTTCTCGGGGTCCTTGCGGGTCCTCGCGGTCGTCTCGGGACGTCGGCGCGGGGCACCGGGGGAGGGCGCGGAGCACGCGTCGTCGGGCGAGGGGCGCTCGTTGCTCCTGGGCCCGGTCCCGGTCAGCGAGCCGGACCTCGCCCTGATGTCGAGGGCGTCCGACGCGTCCGCGTCGACGTCACGCGTCCAGCAGATCACGACCGGGGTCACCACCGACCGCGGGCCATCGTCGGAGGAGGAACCGCAGACCATGGAGACAGACGTCCGCGCGAGCGATCCTCGCCCGAGCATCCCGCCACGCCGCCAGCCAGCCGGGGGTGGGTTCGACGACCCCTTCCCCCCGCGCAAGGTCGCGTCCCCGTCGCGCATCGCGATGCTGGAACGCCGTGCCAAGGCCGCGCGCCGTCGCCTCGCCCTGACGGTGGTGCTGCTCCTCGCGAGCGTGGGGGCGTGGGTGGCGTTCGGGTACGGGCTGGTGCCGTGGTTCGCTGCAGCGGGCCCGACGGCGGTCCTCGCCCTGGTGCTCGTCCTCGGGCGCCAGGCGGCGCTCGCCGGCAAGCGGGCCGATGCCACGTGGCACGCGGACCGCCGGACGGCTGCTCGCGACGCGGCCCGTGCCGCTCGGGGGCCCGTCGCGGGCAGCCCGGTCGCACCGCGCAACGTCCACCCCTCGCGCGTCACGGGGCACGCGGTGCGCTCCTCGCAGACGAGCACCCAGATGATCCCGCGCGTGACCGCCGAGGACCTGGCCCGTGGCGCCGCGCGCGGCAGGGACCAGCGCCCGGCGACCGGGTCGACCGCGCACGCCGAGCCCTCGACGGAGCCCGACCAAGCACGGCCCCGGACGGGGGCGAGCGGTGGCGACCTGTTCGACGACCGCGACCGCGCGGAGGGCTCGACGGCGGGGCCGACCCGTACCGGTCCCCGTGGCGGGACGGCGCCGGGCGCCCCTGCTGACGCCGACTCGGCTGCGGCGCCGACCTCCCCGGCATCGGCACCGACCCCGGTCGTGCCCGTGGTTCGTCCGGAGACCCCCGAGGCGGAGATCGGTGCGGCCTGGGACCCGGTGCCCGTGCCGCGCCCCACCTACACCATGAAGCCCACCGCGCAGGAGACGGGCGTGCCGGCCGTCCAGGTGGCCGTCCCGACCGCCTCGCGTGCCCAGCCGACCCCGGATCCGGCGCGGTCCACGGTGTCGGAGGGTGCGTCGTCGGGCGCGGGGGTGGGACTGGGCGACCAGCCCGTACCGGTGCCCTCGTCCGGGGACGACAAGAAGCCCCGGACCGAGACGCTGGGACTGGACCTCAACGAGATCCTGGCTCGACGACGCGTCTCGGGACAGTAGCCCGGGGTCGCCCGCCCCACCGGGGGAGCGGATTTGTCGAAGTGCGCTGGTCAGGTGTTAATGTTGACCTCGTTCTGGGGCTATGGCGCAGTTGGTAGCGCGTCTCGTTCGCAATGAGAAGGTCGGGGGTTCGAATCCCCCTAGCTCCACCAGGCACGAGGCCCGGATCCGTGAGGATCCGGGCCTTCGTCGTTCCTGGAGCTAGCTCCCGGCCGGCCGGACACCGCCCCGTGACGGGCATCCTCGACGTCCTGGCCAGTGCCCGACCGCAGCCCGCGGCCCCGCTCGGGTACTGTCGCGGGATGACCGAGCCGTTCCTTCCTGACTCCCTCGCGCTCGCCATCGGGTGCCACCACGACGGCCCCGGGCTGGCGGACCTCGCACGTCGGCGCCTGCCCACCATGCCCCACCTGCACGACGAGGAGCTCTGGAGCACCACCTACCGGTTCGGTCCGGGCTTCCACCCGCGTGACCGGTACTTCCCGGTGCTGCGCGAGCAGGGCTCGGACTCCCGCGACGAGCACGTCGTCGCGTTCGCCTGGGTCGACGCCGCGCTCGACGAGCAGGCCGGCGTCGCGGAGCCGTGGTGGTGCCTCAACGCGATCGCGGTCGCGGACGAGCGCTCGGGCGCCGGGCTGGGCTCCTACCTGGTCCGCAAGGTCGTCGAGCAGGCGCGTGCCGCGGGGGTCTCGACGCTCTACGGCCAGACGCCGCCCGAGGCCGCGGGCTTCTGGGACCGGCTCGGGTTCCGCGTCGGGGGCGTCGACGAGATGCTCGCGTCGGACCGGCTCGTGACCCTCGCCGACGGGCGGACGCTCCGCCCGGTCGTGACGCCCGAGCCGGGGCACCAGTTCTTCGTGCTCAACGGCCTGCAGGGCCAGACCGGCGCCCCGAGGCTGCTGCCTGCCCACTACGAGGACTGAGCCGCGGCGCGGCCGATCGACCCGTCAGCACCGGAGCCCCGCGCCCGAGCCGACCGTCGCAGCAGGCGGCGCCGGGTAGCCTCAGGCGGCATGGAAGCTCAGCCCGCCCCGGTCTTCGTCGCCGGCCCCGTGTCCTGGAACGAGCTCGTCTACCTCGACGTCCTGCCCGAGCCCCGCTCGCAGACGCTCTTCGCGCAGCGCCACCTCGCCACGGTGGGCGGGACGTCCGCGGGCAAGGCGCTCAACCTGCGCGCGCTGGGGCGTGCTGTCACGCTGCGCACGGTCCTGGGGTCCGACGACGTCGCTCCCCGCGTCGAGGGCGTCCTGCGGGGTGCCGGGGTCACGCTCCTCGTGGAACCGGACCCGGACGGTCGGACCGAGCGGCACCTCAACCTCATGGGCGGCGCGGGTGAGCGGCTGTCGATCTACCTCCAGGCTCCCGGCGACGTGCCTCGTGGTGAGACCTGGGCGGCCGCGGTCGCGGCGCTGAGCGCGGCCCCGGCGGTCGTGATCGACCTCGCGGTGCCCGCGCTGCCGCTGCTGCGCGAGTCCCGACGACTGGGCAAGGACGTGTGGTGCGACGTGCACGACTACGACGGCGAGGCCACGTTCCACCGCGAGTTCCTCGACGCCGCGACGTTCCTCTTCCTCAGCTCGGACCGGCTGCCGGGATACCGCGCGTTCATGGAGGAGCGGGTGGCGGCCGGCGCGCGGCTCGTGGTCTGCACGCACGGAGCCCGGGGAGCGAGCGCCCTGACGGCGGACGGCGAGTGGTTCGACGTGCCGGCCGTCGCGGTCGAGCGCGTCGTGGACACCAACGGGGCGGGGGACGCGTTCTTCGCGGGGTTCCTCGACGCGCACCTGTCGGGGGCCTCGGTCGACCGGGCGCTGCGCGCAGGGGCGGAGCGTGGGGCGCTCTGCGTCCAGAGCCCGGGCCTCGCGCCGTCGGTCTGAGCGCCGCGCGAGGTATCTCGTGCTGCGGAGCCCGAAGCGTGCGAGGTGCCGGTCAGGACCCGGCAGGAGCGACGCACTCGATCGGACGTCCGCCGACCTCGTGGATCCCCGGGCCGAGCTCTGCGCACTCGCCCATGAGCCAGACCAGTGTCGCGGCCCAGATCACGATGGCCACGATCACGAGGAACGAGACGACGATCGCGGCCACGGCCCACCAGTTGTTCCGGTGCGCCCGGCGTGCCTTGACCAGCGCCACGATCCCGAGGACCAGCCCGACCAGCGACAGGGGGATCGACAGCACGAGCGCGACGATGCCCAGGGTCTTGCCGGGGGTGGGGGTGATCGGCTCGGTCTGGGTCACGGGGGTCCTCACGGTCGGTGCGGGCGTTCGTCGGGAAGACGTGCCCGGTTGCGGTCTGGTGCTGGTGCTGCGGGTCGTGGTGGCCGTCCGGTCGGGAGTCCGGGTCCGCCGACCGGCCGTCCCCAGTATGGCCGAGCGGCGGGCTCGCCCCGTGCCCGTCCCGAGGACGCCCGTGGGCCCCGACCGGCGAACGGTCGGGGCCCACGGGCGTCGTGCGGGGATGTCAGGAGCAGGTGTAGGTGATCCCGTCGACGTAGTGCGTGCCGGCTCCGAGCTCGGCGCACTTCTCGATGAGCTCCATGGCGCCGATCCCGGCGACGATGCCCACGACGATGCTGACGACGAGCAGCACGGCGCCGACGATGATGCCGGCGAGCGCGATGCCGTTCTTGTAGCCCGCCTTCTTGGACTTGTTGAGCGCGACGATGCTCAGGATCAGGCCGATGAGCGACGTGCAGCCGATGATCGAGAGCACGAGCCCGACGATGCCGAGCGTCTTGCCCGGGTCCTGGGCCGGGGCGCCGGGGACGCCGCCGGGCGTGTACGGCGCCTGCGGGGCGCCCGCGCCGTACTGCGGGGCCTGCGGCGCCTGGGGGGCACCGTACTGGGGAGCCTGCGGCGGCTGGGGGGCGCCGTACTGGGGAGCCTGGGGTGCCTGACCGGCAGCAGGGTCCTGGGGGCCGCCGGCGTACGGGTTCGGCTGACCGGACGGGTTCTGCTCGGGCTGCTCGGGGTAGGACATGTCACTCCTCGTGGTGCGGTCGATGATCGCCGACAGTATGTCGTGCGCGGAGGGCGACGACAATGGTGAGAACACCCCGTGTCGGGTGCGGCGCCGTCGGGCACTCTGGGGTGGGCCGGGCTGCCCCGGACGTCCACGACTCGCCCACGACTCGGCGCGACAGACCAGGTAGGCGATGATAGAGACGTGAATTCACGGAAGGTCCGAATCGTCGCTCTTGCCGCCTCTGTCCTGGTGGTGACCCCGCTGCTGGCCGGATGTGGGGAGGAGGGTGGTCCAGCGAGCACGGCCGAGGTCCCCGACGGCGGGCTGCGCGTCGTCGCGGCCGACGAGGTCGCGCCCGTCGTCGTCCTCGGCTCGAGCGATCCCGCCGAGCTCACGCTCACCGCGAGCCAGGCGTTCTTCGCGTCCGCACCGGTCGTGATCCTGGCGGACGCCCAGGACGAGACCGCACAGGCGGCCGCGGCCGCGGCCGCGCTCCCGCTCCACGCTCCCGTCCTGCTCACGGGCGGGGCCATCGCCGACAGCGGCCTCACCAAGGAGATCGCGCGGCTCGGCGCGGTCACGGCCGTCGTGGTGACGCCCGACCCGGCTCCGCGGGTCGACGCCTCGGGCGCGTCCGGCACCTCCGGCGCTGCGGGGGTCGCCGCGGTCTCCTCCGTGTCCTCGTCCGAGGACCTCGAGGAGGAGGCGCACAAGACGGTCCGGGCGATCGACCCGGACCTGCAGACGGTGCTCCTGGGTGCCGGTGCGCTCGTCGAGACCCAGGACGGCGGGACCGAGATCGACGACAGGGACCTCGCCGAGGTCCAGGAACAGCTCCCCGAGACCGGGTCCCCACTGCTCCTGACCGAGGTGCTCGCACTGGTCGACCAGACCCCGGGGCACGGGGCGGCGCTCGCCACGGCACAGGCTGCGGGCGTGGTCCCGCTCGCGGTGCCGGGTGGGGACCCCCGCGCCTCGAGCGTCTCCGTCCAGGCCATGGCACAGGCCAAGGCGCTCGCGGTCGTCGGGATCGGCGAGTCGTTCGGTACGGTCGAACAGCTGACCGCCCGCGTCCGGTCGGCCGAGACAGGGGTCGAGCTCACGGGTGGCGGGCAGCTCGTCACGGCGGGCAAGCGCTACGTCGTCCTGCCAGGGGCGACCGTCCCGGCGACCGCCGCCAAGATCACCGATGCCGTCGCGCGGACCGCCGCGCGCGCCGAGCCGTACGTCGCGGTCGCGGGGGAGTCGGGCGAGACCGACCAGACGGTGACGGTCCCGACGCTCGAGCTGGTCGTCACGGAGGCGTCCGGGGCGGCGGGCAAGGACGGGAACTACTCGACCGAGCTCACGGTCGAGGCGGTGCGCCCCGCGGTGGAGGCCGCCCTCGGCGCGGGCCAGCACGTGCTCCTCGAGTTCCAGCCGGGGAAGGCGACGTTCGTCGAGCAGGTCCGGCAGTACGCGGAGCTGTTGTCCCTGCCCGGCGTCGGGGTCTCGCTCGACCTCGACGCGCGCCGGGCGAGCGGCGCGGTCAAGAAGGACGGTGTGGTCCCCGCGCAGGAGATCGACGCGGTCGTCGACTACCTGGCCGGGGTCGTGGAGGGCAAGGCGCTGCCGCAGAAGATGCTCGTGGTGCACGTCTCGCAGCCCGGCGCGCTGACCGAGGCGCAGTCGCTGGCGACGACCGACGACGCCGTGGCCGTGGTGCTGCACTCCGACGTCACGGGGTCGTCCGCCGCGCGGGAGAAGGCCTGGAACGAGCTCACCCGGGCCGTACCCGGGGTGTCGTGGTGGGGCTGGACGGACGTGGCAGGCGACGCGACAGGGGGCCCCGCCGCTGCCGGTGACGGACCCGGTGCGCCGCTCGTCGTGGTCGTGGAGTAGGGCGGGCGCGTGCGCGGCAGGCTGTTTGTCCGCGCCTGCCGGGCCGGTTACGGTATGTCGACCAGAACAGACGAATCGATTCGACACGGTCGGGTCGAGCGACGAACGACGACGAGGTCCCCCCGATGGTCGCCATCATCCCCCAGCCCCTGCACGTCGAGTCCCCGGTGGGCGGAGCCGCGCTCCCGCTCGAGGGCGCCGTTCTCGTGGCCGGGCCCACCGAGGTCGAGCAGCGGGTCGCGGCGTACGCCGCGGACCTCCTGACGCGCGCCGCGGGCACGCGGGTCACCGTCGCGGGCTCCGTGCCCGACGGCGCCCCCTCCATCACGCTGCGGCTCGCCGACGACGCGGGCCCCGCGGGCTCGGACACCCCCGAGCGCCACACGCTCGAGGTCGACGGCTCGGGTGCCGTCCTGACGGCCACGGCGCCGGTCGGTCTGTTCGACGCGGTCCAGACGCTCCGCCAGCTCGTGACCGAGGGCGAGCGCGGCCCCGAGCTGAGCGCCGTCGTCGTGCACGACGCCCCGCGCTACCCGTGGCGCGGCCTCTCGTTCGACGTGGCCCGCAACTTCTTCCCCGTGCGGCAGATCGAGCTCGTGATCGACGTCCTCGCCTCGTACAAGCTCAACGTCCTGCACCTGCACCTGACCGACGACCAGGGCTGGCGCATCGAGACGCCGTCGCGTCCCGAGCTCGCGAAGCTCGCGTCCGAGACCTCCACGAGCGGCACGGCCGGCGGTCACCTGAGCCTCGCCGACTTCCGGCACCTGCAGGACTACGCCGCCGACCGCTTCGTCACGGTCGTCCCGGAGATCGACCTCCCCGGGCACACGAACGCCGCGACCTCGGTCTACGGCGAGCTGCGGGCCGACGGTCAGCGCACCGCACCCTACGAGGGCATCGAGGTCGGGTTCTCGCAGCTCACGTACGACCTGCCTGCGACTGAGCCGTTCCTGCGCGAGGTCCTCGCGGACGTCGCCGCGATCACCGACGGCGAGTACGTCCACGTGGGCGGCGACGAGGCGCTCACGCTGGGTGCCGAGGAGTACGCGCAGTTCATCGCGCTGCTCGAGGAGATCGTGGCCGGCACGGGCAAGAAGGCCATCACGTGGCAGGAGGCGGCCCAGGCCGGGACCCGTCCCGACACGCTGCTGCAGTACTGGGACAACCGGGTCGACAGTGCCCCGTTCCTCGCGGCGGCGGCCCGCGGCTCGCGCTTCATCATGTCCCCGGGGAACCGGGCCTACCTCGACATGAAGTACACCGCCGAGTACCCCCTGGGCCAGGACTGGGCGGGCCTCATCGAGCTGCGTACCGCGTACGACTGGGACCCGGCCGAGGTCATCGAGGGCTTGCCCGCGGACCAGATCGAGGGAGTCGAGGCCGCGGTGTGGACCGAGACCCTCTCGACCCAGGAAGAGCTCTTCCTCATGCTCCTGCCGCGGCTGTCCGCGGTCGCCGAGGTCGCGTGGACCGCGCCCGAGCGCAAGGACTGGGACGACTACCGTGCCCGCGTCGTGGCGGAGGCAGCGACGTGGCGGCGCGAGGGCCTGGCCTTCCACGAGACGCCGCAGGTCGACTGGGCGTAGCCCGCGTTCGACGTCCGCTGGGCGGTCGCGGTCCATGCCGCAGCCGCCCAGCGACGGCTAGATCCAGCTGGGCAGCCACATGTGCAGGCGCCAGAACCACTCGGGGACGTTCATGGCCGTCCAGATCGGGTAGAAGAAGATGCTCATCACGACGATCACGGTGAGCAGCGCGGTCGCACCCCAGATCACCCAGCCACGGGCCGTACGGTCCTTGTCGGTGGCCTCGAGCAGGACCGTCACGACGTAGACCAGCGCGAGGACGACCCACGGGGTGAACACGATCGCGTAGAACGTGAAGATCGTCCGGTCCGGGTACGCGAACCAGGGGAGCCATCCCGCGACGAGCCCGCTCAGCACAGCCGTCGCACGCCAGTCCTTGCGCCACACCAGGAGCACGACCGTGGCCACGATCGCGAGCGCGGCCGACCACCACAGGACCGGGTTGCCGAGCGACGTGATGACCCGCGCGCACTCGTCGTAGCCGCAGCCCGTCACGCCGTCGGACCCGTCGCGGTAGTAGAAGGACGTGGGCCGCCACTGCACGATCCAGCCGATGGGCTTCGACGCGTACGAGTGCTCGGCGCTGAGGCCCGTGTGGAAGTCCCACATCTTCTGGTGGTACGCCCACAGCGAGCGCAGCGCGTCGGGGAGCCACTGCACGCCCTCACCCGGATGCTCCGCGGCCCAGTCGCGCATGTATGAGCTCGGCGAGCGGAACCAGGAGAACCAGGTCGCGAGATAGGTGAGGGCTGCCGTGGGCAGCATGATGAGCGCCGCCGGGACCGCGTCGACGAGCAGCGTGTCCTCCCACCACCTCTTGATCCCCACGGCGCGACGTGCGGACGCGTCCCAGAGCACCGACAGCAGGGCGAAGACCGCGAGGAAGTACAGGCCCGACCACTTGACCCCGCACGCGAGACCGAGCGAGACGGCCGCCGCGAAGCGCCACCAGCGCCAGCCCAGCCGCGGACCGTAACGGCCGATCTCCCGGCCCGAGTCGACGAGGGCGGCGACGCGGTCCGCGAGCCGGCGTCGTGCCTGCTCGCGGTCGAGCAGGAGGAAGCCGAACGCGACGAGCACCCAGAACATGAGGAAGTTGTCGAGCAGCCCCGTGCGCGAGTGCACGATCGCCATGCCGTCGATCGCGAGCAGGCCGCCCGCCAGGACGCCCATCGCGGTCGAGGCGAACAGGCGGCGCGCGATCCGGGCCAGCAGGAACACCGCGAGGATCCCGACGAGCGCGGTCGAGATGCGCCACGACCACGGGTTCTCGGCCCCGCCGAAGAGCTGCATGCCGCCCGCGATCATCCACTTGCCGAGCGGCGGGTGGACCACGTAGTCAGGAAGGCTCAGGAACGTGTCGACGTTCCCGGCCTCGAACGCGGGGTTGGGGTCCTCTGGCCACTTGGCCTCGAAGCCCACCCGCAGGAGCGTGTAGGCCTGCTTCACGTAGTAGGTCTCGTCGAACACGAGGCTCCCGGGGCGCCCCAGGTCCCACAGGCGCAGGCCGCCGGCCAGCACCGCGACCAGCGCGGGGCCCAGCCACCCCCACAGTCGGTCCCGGGGCGTCGACCCCAGCGCGAGGCGGCGCGCTCCCAAGAGCTTGAGCAGGAGGCGGTCGCGCACCGACAGCCCGGCGTCGTCCCCGGTCTCCACCTCGGCCACCGGGAACGGGAAGTCGTCGCCCGTACCGGGACCGGGGGCTACGGGCGTGGGGTCCGTCGAGGGCTGGGGCACGTCGGCCATCGTAGGACGTGGAACGCTAGGGGGTATGAGCCACGCGCACCCCACCCCCGTTCCCGACCCGTTCGAGGCCACCGCGGAAGGCGAGGACGAGACGCGCGGGGTGAGCGACGCCGTCGGGCAGGAGGGCGAGGACGCCCCCGACGAGCACGACGACGCGCCCGCGGGTCGTCGGCCGCGCGACGACGGGCACCTCGTCCTCGCCGCGACCCCCATCGGCAACGTCGAGGACGCGAGCCCGCGGCTGCGACGCCTCCTGGCGGAGTCCGCGGTCGTCGCGGCCGAGGACACGCGCCGCCTGCACGCCCTCGCCGCACGCATGGGCGTGTCGATCGGTGGGCGCGTCGTGAGCTATCACGAGCACAACGAGGCCGAGCGTGCCGACGAGCTGCTCGACGTGGTCGAGGGCGGCGGGACGGTCGTGATCGTGACCGATGCCGGCATGCCGTCCGTCTCGGACCCCGGTTACCGCGTCGTGACCCGGGCCGTCGAGCGCGAGCTGCCCATCACCTCGGCGCCCGGGCCCAGCGCGGTCCTCACCGCGCTCGCCCTGTCCGGGCTGCCGACCGACCGCTTCTGCTTCGAGGGCTTCCCGCCCCGCAAGCCCGGCGAACGTGCGCGCACGTTCGAGGCGCTCGCGCGCGAACCGCGCACCATGGTCTTCTTCGAGGCCCCGCACCGCATCGACGACACGCTCGCCGCGATGGCCCAGGGGTTCGGCGCCGACCGGCCCGCGGCGGTGTGCCGCGAGCTCACCAAGACGTACGAGGAGGTGCTGCGCGGCACGCTCGGCGCGCTCGCGGCCGTGGCCGCCGAGCGCCAGCTGCGCGGTGAGATCTGCATCGTCGTGGCAGGGGCCCCCGCGCGCGAGGCGGTGTCCGTCGAGGAGCTCGTGAGCGAGGTCCTCGCCCGGGTCGACGCCGGAGAACGCCTCAAGGAGGCCGTCGCCGAGGTCGCGACCGCCACGGGCGTGCCCAAGCGCGAGCTGTACGCCGCAGCGCTCGCGGCACGCAAGGGCTGACCTCCGCGCGGCGCGCAGCGGGCGGGTCGGAGCGTGCGGGCCCGCAGGGCGACCGCCGGCGCGGTCCTGCTCGGGCGGAGCCGTCCCTCGCCCGCTAGACCTCGGTCGAACGTGCCAGCTCGACCCCGGCCGCCGCGAGGTCTTCGCGCGCCGCCTTGCCGAGCTCCTCCGAGACCGGCACGGTCAGGTCGGTCAGGACGCGCGTCGCGAGCCCCAGCCCGTGCGCGTCGAGCGCGGTCGCCCGTACGCAGTGCGACTCCGCGATGCCGACCACGTCGGCCGAGGCGACCCCGTACTCCTGGAGGATCTGCGCGAGGGTGCGGCCCTCGCCGTCGACCCCCTCGAAGCCCGAGTACGCCGCCTGGTACTCACCCTTCTTGACGCTCGCGTCCGGTGCGAGGTCCGCGAGCGCCGGGTGCAGCTCGGCGTTGGGGGTGCCGGCCAGGCCGTGCGGGGGCCACGTGTCGACGAAGTCGGGGACCTCGGGCGCCGTCGCGAAGTGGTGCCCCGGGTCGACGTGCCAGTCCTGCGTGGTCACCACGAGGTCGTAGTCCGCGCGCCGCTCGGCCGCGAAGGCCGCGACGGCCTCCGCGACGGCGTTGCCGCCCTCGACCGCGAGCTCACCGCCCTCGCAGAAGGTGGGCTGGACGTCGACGACGATCAGGGCGCGACCGGTGGCGGTCGTGTCGGTGCTGGTCATGACCCCACTCTGCCACCGAGGCCGTCGTTCGTGGAGCGCCCCGGCCCTGTCGTTCGTACGCTGGGGGACCAGACGAAGCAACCGCCGGCGGGCAGCCCGCGCGCCGGGAGGCCGAGCGAAGGAGCCGTCCATGAGCGCGTCCGAGGGGATCGACAGCCGGGCAGGCGACGAGGGGCCGGCGAGCGCCGCGAGCACGACGGGCACCAGGACGGATCGTGACCCGGGCGAGCGGCCCATCGGCTACTGGCTCAAGCTGGTCGACCGGCTGATCGACCAGGACGTCGACGAGGTGTTCCTGCGCACGGGCCTGACGCGGCGTCACTGGCAGGTCCTCAACATGGTCCGGGACGGCGTCTCGGACGTCACGACGGTCGACAGCGTCCTGTCGCCGTTCACGACCGGGGGCGCTGTGCGGGCCGGCGGGCACGCACCCGCGGTCAGCGCGGAGATCTCGGACCTCCATGCCCGGGGTTGGGTCACCCAGGGCGGGGCCGGGTGGGAGGTGACCGTCGCGGGCCAGCACGCGTACCACGACCTCCTCGACGCGGTCTCGCTCTCGCGTGAGCGACTCGCCGAGGGGATCACGCGCGAGCAGTACGACCGGACGATCGCGACGCTCGAGCAGATGGCGCGCAACCTCGGGTGGTCGCCGGGGACCTGAGCGCGTCCCAGGGTCGAGGCAGGGCCGCACCGGGGCCCAGGAGCCGCGTACCCTGGCGTGCGCGAGCCCTCGAGGCGCCGGTCGTGAGCCTGGCGGTGGGTCTCGCGCTGCCAGAGCCCGCCGTGAGACCCGAGGACCGACGACCATGCTCCGTGACGAGGCCCTCCGCGCCGTGCAGGACCCGACCGCCCCGCCAGCCGTGCTCGCCCAGGTCGCCGGCGAGTTCCCCGACCTGCGCCCCCGGGTCGCCGCGCACCCTGGCGCCTATCCAGGTCTGCTCTCGTGGCTCGCCGCCGGAGGCGACCCCGCGGTCGACGCGGCGCTCGCGGCGCGTCGGGCCGCCGCTGCGGCGGCGGCGCACTTCACGCCTCCCTACGCAGCCACGCCACCCGCCCAGCAGCCCATCGACCAGCAGCCCTACGCCCCCGGCGGCCACGCGGTGCACCAGCCTCGGCCGGTCCCGCCGCACCCGCACCCCACCGGGCACTACGTGCCGTACGCACCCGGGGCGGGCTACGCGGTCGGGCCACAGGGCGCCGTGGGTGCGCGGTCGTCCGCGCAGCGGCGCGCACGCGTGACCCTGATCTCGGTGCTCGCGGGACTCGTCCTGGTGCTCCTCGTGGGTGTCGCGGCGTTCCTCGCGGCGGGCGGCGGGTCCCCGTCCGCGCAGCCCGCCCGACCGGGGGCCGCAGGCCCGTCGGCCGGCCCGGGCCAGGATGCGGTCGCGCCCGGGAGCGCGACGCCGGACCACGGCCTGCTCGCGGGCGCGGGCGACGAGTCCGCCCCCGTGACCGTCGAGGTCTACGTCGACTACATGTGCCCGATCTGCGGGCAGTTCGAGGCCGTCAACGGGGAGAGCCTCGCGGCGCTGCGCGAGGCGGGGAGCGTGCGGGTCGTCTTCCACCCCATCGCGATCCTCGACCGGTACTCGCAGGGCTCTCAGTACTCGACGCGCGCCGCGTCGTCGGCCGCGCTCGTGGCCGACCGTTCCCCCGACGCGTTCCAGGACTTCCACGCGGGCCTGCTCGCGCACCAGCCCCAGGAGGGGACGGCAGGTCTGAGCGACGCGCAGATCGCGGACGTCGCGCGCGCGGCCGGCGTCCCGGCGGACGTCGTCTCCGAGCTGGCCGACGGCGGGGCTGCCGAGTTCGCGCCCTGGGTCGCGGCGGCCACGCAGGCCGCGACGAGCGACCCGGCGCTCGCGGGGCCGCGAGGCTTCGGCACGCCGACCATCGTGATCGACGGCGAGCGGTGGTCCGGGGACTGGAGCGACGCGCAGTCGCTCGTGCGGGCGATCGAGGGCACGTCCGTCTGACGGCACCGCCCCCGGCCCGCGCACAACAGGCGTACCGTGCCTCCATGCCACGCGGAATGGAGTTCCGCCGGATCCCCGGCCTGCCCCCGTACGTCTTCACGATCATCGACTCGCTCAAGCTCGAGGCGCGGCGCGCCGGGCGCGACGTGATCGACCTGGGCTTCGGCAACCCCGACCTGCCGAGCCCGCAGGTCGCGGTCGACAAGCTCGCGGAGGCGGTCCACAACACGCGCAACCACCGCTACTCGGCGTCGCGCGGCATCCCCAAGCTGCGGCAGGCGGCCGCGGACATGTACCAGCGCAGGTTCGGCGTGACGCTCGACCCGGACACCGAGATCATCTCCACGATCGGCGCCAAGGAGGGCTTCAGCCACCTCATGTGGGTGCTGCTGCAGCCGGGCGACGCGGCGATCGTGCCCACGCCGAGCTACCCCATCCACATCTGGGGGCCGTACTTCGCGGGGGCCGACGCGCGCCAGGTCGCGATCGGCGACGGCACGGACGCGGCCGGGTACATCGACCGGGTCATGGAGGCGTGGGAGTACGGGTGGCCCAAGCCGCGCGTCGTGGTGCTCTCGTTCCCGCACAACCCGACCACGACGATCGCGACCAAGGAGGACCTCCAGCGACTGGTCGACTGGGCGCGCGAGCGCGACGTGGTCCTGGTGCACGACCTCGCGTACGCCGACATGACCTTCGACGGCTGGCGCCCGCCCTCGATCATGGAGTGCGACGGGGCCAAGGAGGTCGCGGTCGAGCTCTACTCGATGACCAAGTCGTACTCCATGGCAGGGTGGCGCGTCGCGTTCCTCGTGGGGCGCCCGGACGTCGTGGGGGCGCTCGCCAAGCTCAAGTCGTACCTCGACTACGGCACGTTCCAGCCCATCCAGATCGCGGCGACCGTGACGCTCAACGAGGCTCTCGACTTCCCCACGGAGGTCTCGGCCGTCTACGAGTCGCGGCGCAACACGCTGTGCGACGGCCTGGACCGCATCGGCTGGGACATCCACCGGCCGAAGGGGACCATGTTCGCGTGGGCGCGCATCCCCGAGCCGTACCGCGAGATGGGGTCGATCGAGTTCGCGACGCACGTGATAGAGACCTGCGACGTCGCGGTCTCGCCGGGCGTGGGGTTCGGGCCGGGCGGCGACGGGTTCGTGCGGTTCGCGCTCATCGAGAACGAGCAGCGCACGGGGCAGGCGATCCGGAACCTCAAGAAGGGGCTGACGCGGTTGCAGTAGTGCGGGGTGATGCGCGCGGCGTCGACCGTTCGATGCACGGTAGGCCGACGACGTGCGCGCCAGGACGACCGTCTCGCCCGCAGGGACGGACGACGACGACTCGACGGTCCCTGCACGGCCCGTGCCGCCTGCGGGACCCGGTGGTGGCCAGGGCGGTCGGATCGTCCATGACCACGGCGGAATCCTCCAGCAGCCACTCCTCGCCCCCCGTCTAGCGTGGGGGCAGGATGACCCCGACCAGCGGTGTGAAGGGAAAGTACAGATGACCGTCGAGACCTCCGTCATCTACCTCCGAGGAGGTGGGACGAGCCTCGTCGTGACGACGAGCGGCGCACGGCTGCCGCGCATCCTCCACTGGGGGCCCGACCTCGGCGACCTGACCGATGCCGACCTGGCGACCATGGAGACCACGGCGTCGCCCGCGATCGGCGACTCGGCCGTGACGTACCCCCAGCCGGTGCCCGTCGTGGCGCAGCTCGCCGAGGGCTGGCTCGGGAGGCCCGGAGTCGTGGGCGACCGAGCCGGTGCCCACTGGGCTCCGGTGTTCGTGGTCGACGACGTCGTGGTCGAGCGGGCGGACGACGCCGAGCGCCTGCGGGTCGCCTCGTCGGACGTCGCGTACGCCCTCACGCTGGGTGTCGAGCTCGAGGTCCTCGCGTCGGGGCTGGTCCGCGTCCGGGCCGAGGTGGGGAACGTGGGCGGCGAGCCCTACGAGGTGCGTGCGCTCGAGCTGGGCCTGCCGGTCCCGTCGACCGCGACCGAGCTGTGCGACCTGGCCGGACGCTGGGCGCTCGAGCGGGTCCCGCAGCGGCGGCCCTTCGACGTCGGTTCCTGGGTGCGCGAGGCCCGGGGTGGCAAGCCGGGGCTCGAGCACGCCTTCATGATGCTGGCGGGCGAGCAGGGCTTCGCCAACCGGTCGGGACGGGTGTGGGGCGTCCACCTGGGCTGGAGCGGCAACCACGCGCTCGCCGCGGAGCGCACCTCTGCCGGGAGCCGCCGGCTCTCGGGCGGTGAGCTCCCGTGGCCGGGCGAGCTGGTCGTCGAACCGGGAGGGACGAGCACGACCCCGTGGCTCTACGGCTCGTGGGGCGAGGGCCTCGACGACCTCTCGCACCGGGTGCACCGCTGGATGCGGTCGCGTCCGACGCATCCCCGGACCCCGCGGCCCGTGGTGCTCAACACCTGGGAGGCCGTCTACTTCCAGCACGACCTCGCGACGCTCGAACGCCTGGCCGAGGCCGGTGCGGCGGTCGGCGTGGAACGGTTCGTCCTCGACGACGGCTGGTTCACCGGTCGCCGCGACGACACCACGTCGCTCGGCGACTGGACGGTGGACTCGACGGTCTGGCCCGACGGGATCGACGCGCTCGCCGACCGGGTGCGCGAGCTCGGCATGGACTTCGGGATCTGGTTCGAGCCCGAGATGGTCAACCTCGACTCCGACCTCGCGCGGAACCACCCCGAGTGGCTCTTCGACGCCGGGCACGGTCCGGGCATGGCCTCGCGCTACCAGCACGTCCTCGACCTGACCCACCCCGGGGCCAACCGCCACGTCCGGGACGCGATGTCCGAGGTCGTCGACCGCCTCGGCGTCGCGTACGTGAAGTGGGACCACAACCGGTACCTGCTCGACGCCGGGCACACGCCCATGGGCGTGGCGGGGGTCCGGGGGCAGACCCTGGCCGCCTACGCGCTGATGGCCGAGCTCAAGGAACGGCACCCGGGCCTGGAGATCGAGTCCTGCGCCAGCGGGGGCGGTCGCGTGGACCTCGGCGTCCTCCAGCTCACCGACCGGGTCTGGGCCTCGGACTGCAACGACCCGCACGACCGGCTCGAGATCCAGCGCTGGACCCGCCTGCTCGTTCCCCCGGAGCTCCAGGGGACGCACGTCGGTGCGCGCGAGTCGCACACGACGCACCGGGTCCACCCGCTCGACTTCCGGGCACAGGTCGCGCTGTGGGGGCACCTGGGGCTCGAGGTGAACCTCCTCGAGGCCTCCCCGGACGAGCTCGACGAGGTCCGGGCCTGGGTCGCGTTCCACACGGCGCACCGGCCTCTGCTGCACTCGGGCGACGTGGTCCACGCGGACCTCGGCGACCCCGCGCTGCGCCTGGAGGGCGTCGTCGCGGCCGACCGTCGCGAGGCGATCTTCCAGCTCGCCGTGGTCGACCGGCCGATCACCTGGCCCCCCGGACGCGTGACCGTGCCGGGGCTCGACCTGGGGTCCCGGTACCGGGTCCGCCAGGTCAGCCCCGTCGAGCGGTCCGGCACGGGGGTGCTGCCCCCGTGGACCGCAGCCGACGAGGGGGTCGTCCTCCCGGGTGTCGTGCTGGCGCAGGTCGGGCTCGAGGCCCCGTCGCTCGACCCGGACCACGGGGTCCTGTGGCACCTGGTGGCGGAGTGACCGACCTGCTCGGCCACGACACCCTGCGGCGGATCGCCCCCCGCGGGGTGAGCGCTCGCGACGGTGCCATGGTCAGCCCTTGACGCGCTGCCGGTACTCGGTCGGGCTCACGTCGTGGAGCCGCCGGAACAGGCGGGAGAAGTAGTAGGGGTCGTCGTAGCCGACCTCGTCCGCGACCGTCTTGACGGGGGCCGCGGTCGTGTCGAGCAGGTGCCGGGCTCGCGCCATCCGCAGCGACGTCTGGTAGGCGATGACGCCACCGCCGGTCGCCCGGCGGAAGAGCGCCCCCAGGCGTGAGGGCGAGACCCCGACCATGGCCGCGAGCTCGGGGACACGGAGCGGGCCGTCGACCCGGTCCTGCACGTAGTCCATGGCGCGCTCCAACGGGTCGCCCGGCGCCGGTTCGAGGCGGTCGACCGCGAGCTGGGCGAGCAACCGCCACGCGGCGGCGGTCGTCGCGAGGAGCCGGACGGGCGTGTGGTCGCGCTCCAGGTCGGTGAGGATCTCGTCGAGCAGAGCCACGACCCGCTCGACGTTGCGCAGCACGACGAGGGGACGCAGGGCATCGAGCTCCCCGGCCGCCAGGAGGTCGCCGACGTCCGAGCCCTGGAGGTGGCACCACCAGATGGACCACGGGCGCTCCACGGTCGAACCGTAGACGTGCGGGACGCCGCTCGGGATCACGATCGCGTGCCCTGCCCCGAGCCGGTGGTGCTGACCGAGCATCTCGACGAACCCCGTGCCGTCGGTGCACACGAGCAGGATCGTCTCGGGAGCGCCGCCCGGGCGCTCCATGAGGTGCGTCTCAGCCCGCGGGTAGTAGCCCGCGTGCGTCACGACCAGGTGCCGGAGCAGCCTCCGCCCCAGGGCGTCCCGCACGACCGACCGGGGAAGGACGCTCAGGCGCTGGTTGTGGAAGCCCTCCTGCATGGTCATGCCCTGAGTATCGGGCCTGCGGGCAGGGGGCTCGTCGCGCGGGTGCGTCCGTCGGCGGCTCGGGTGGGCCCAGGACGCCGGCCGAGGTGCGCGACGACCGGCGTGACGTCACCGGCGAACGCTGCGACGATGAGGCGGAGCACCTGCGTCACCCCTGGATCAGGAGGCCTTCATGCGAGCAGCCCGTGCCCTGCCAGGGGCGGTCGTCGTCCTCGCGCTGCTGATCGCGGGGGCGTGCTCGGTCGGGCCGCCCTCCACCCCGAGCCCCACCTCCGGCGGTCAGGTCGCCGAGCCCGCACCGGACGCCCCGACGGTCCGGACGACCACGGCGTCCCTGATCGACGACCTGGCCTCGCCGTGGGGGCTCGCGGCGCTCCCGGACGGGCGCCTGCTGAGCACGTCGCGCGACGAGGGCACGGTCAGCGTCCTCGATCCGGGAACAGGGGGTGTCACGGCGGTCACGGGCGAAGGGGCCGACGACCTCGCGTCCCAGACCGACCACGGCGGCGAGGGCGGCCTGCTGGGCGTCGCGGTCGCGCCGACGTTCGCCGAGGACGGGGTCGTGGTGGTCTACCGGACGGGCGACGGCGGGAACGAGGTGCTGCGAGGACGCCTCGACCTGGACGAGGCCCACCTGGGTGCGCTCACGACCGTGCTCGACGGCATCCCGAAGTCGAGCAACCACAACGGCGGACAGGTCGCGTTCGGCCCCGACGGCTTCCTCTACGTCGCGACGGGCGACGCGACCGAGTCGGGCGCCGCGCAGGACCCGGGCTCGCTCGCGGGCAAGATCCTGCGGGTCGGGCTCGACGGCGAGCCGGCGGTGGGGAACCCTGACGGCTCGCGCGTGTGGAGCCTCGGGCACCGCAACGTCCAGGGTCTGGGATGGGACGCCTCGGGGCGGATGTTCGCGAGCGAGTTCGGCCAGAGCACGCTCGACGAGCTCAACGTGATCGTCCCGGGCGGCAACTACGGCTGGCCGGAGCGCGAGGGGACGCTCGGCGAGGCGTCCGCGGCGGACGGCACCGCGTTCGTCGACCCGGTCGCGACATGGCCCACGTCCGAGGCGAGCCCGAGCGGCCTCGCGGTCGCCGCGGATGCCGTGTACGTCGCGGGGCTGCGCGGGGAGCGCCTGTGGCGCGTCCCGTTCGCCGGCGGTGCGGCGGGGGAGGTCGAGGCGAGCCCGCTGCCCGACGGCGGAGCCTCGCCCGCCGCGTTCGGCGCGCCCCGGGCGCTGCTCACGGGGGAGTGGGGACGGCTGCGGGCGGTCGTCGTGGCTCCCGGGGGCGGGACGTCGTTGCTGGTCCTCACGAACGAGACGGACGGGCGGGGCAGCCCGTCCGCGGGCGACGACCACCTGCTGCGGGTCGACCTGTCCGTGGATTGAGTCGGGTCGCCCTCGGCGGGCGGTGGGACCGCGGCGCACCAGCGGGGCCAGGCCAACTACCATGAGGAACATGCCTGACGCATCCCCGGAGACCTTCTACCTCACCACCCCGATCTACTACGTGAACGACGCCCCGCACATCGGGCACGCGTACACGACGGTCGCGGCCGACGTCGTCACCCGCTGGCACCGCCAGCGCCAGGAGCCGGTCTGGTTCCTGACAGGGACCGACGAGCACGGGCAGAAGGTCATGCGCACGGCCGAGGCCAACGGGGTGACTCCCCAGGAGTGGGCGGACCGCCTGGTCGAGAGCTCGTGGAAGCCCGTCCTGCACACGCTCGACGCGCTCAACGACGACTTCATCCGGACCACGCAGCCCCGGCACACCGAGCGTGTACAGGCCTTCATCCAGGACTTGTACACCAAGGGTGAGATCTACGCCGGCTCGTACGAGGGCCCGTACTGCGTGGGCTGCGAGGAGTACAAGCTCCCGGGCGACCTGATCGACGGCACGGGCGAGTACGAGGGCCAGAAGCTCTGCCCCATCCACAGCAAGCCCGTGGAGATGCTCTCCGAGCAGAACTACTTCTTCAAGATGAGCGCCTACCAGGACCGTCTACTCGCGCTCTACGAGGCGCACCCCGAGTTCGTCCAGCCGGCCAGCGCCCGCAACGAGGTGCTCGCGTTCGTCAAGGGCGGTCTCCAGGACCTCTCGATCTCGCGCAACACGTTCGACTGGGGCATCCCCATCCCGTGGGACACCACGCACGTGCTCTACGTGTGGTTCGACGCGCTGCTCAACTACGCGACCGCCGTCGGGCTCGACAGCGACGACCCCGAGCAGCAGGCCAAGTTCGCGGCCACGTGGCCGGCGAACGTGCACCTGGTCGGCAAGGACATCCTGCGCTTCCACGCGGTGATCTGGCCCGCGATGCTCATGGCGGCCGGGCTGCCCCTGCCCAAGACCGTGTTCGCGCACGGCTGGCTCCTGGTCGGCGGCGAGAAGATGAGCAAGTCGAAGCTCACGGGCATCGCGCCGAGCCAGATCATCGACCACTTCGGCTCCGACGCGTTCCGCTACTACTTCATGCGCGCCATCGCGTTCGGCCAGGACGGCTCGTTCTCGTGGGAGGACCTCTCGGCGCGCTACAACGCCGAGCTCGCGAACGGGTTCGGCAACCTGGCCTCGCGCGTCGCGGCCATGGTCGGCAAGTACTACGGGGGCGTGCTCCCGCAGGCGGGACCTGCCGGGCCGGCCGAGCAGGCGCTCGAGCAGGTCGCCGCGCAGGCCGTCGCGACTGCCGAGAAGGCGATCGACGCGCTCGCGATCCACGAGGCCATCAACGCGGTGTGGACGCTCGTCGACGCCACGAACCTGTACCTCACCGAGCAGGAGCCGTGGAAGGTCGCCAAGGCCGACGAGGAGAAGCTGCCCGACGGCGGATCGACGCAGGAGGGCCGCCTCGCCACGATCCTCGTGACGGCCGCCGAGGCCCTGCGCTCGCTCGCGGTGCTGCTGCACCCGATCACCCCGAAGGCCGCCCAGGCGCTCTGGTCCTCGCTCGGCGCCGAGGCGCCGCTCGGAGCGCTCGCCGTCCAGCCGGTCGACGGCGCGGCCCGCTTCGGCGCGCTCCCCGCAGGGACCACGGTCACCAAGGGCGCGTCGCTCTTCCCGCGCCTCGAGGACCCGGTCGTCGAGGCCTCCTGACCGTGGCCCGCAAGCGCGAGCGCGGGTGGCCGCCCGCCCCTGAGGCGTTGCCGCTTCCCGTGGTCGACGACCACACGCACCTCGAGTCGATCGCGGGCGTCCTGCCCGCGGTCGACGAGGAGGGGCGCCCCGTCCCCGTCCCGACCGTCGCCGAGCACATCGAGAACGCGGCGCGCGCGGGGGTGGACCGCATGGTCCAGGTCGGCTGCGACCTGTCCTCGGCTCGGCTGACGGACGCCCTGGTGCGTGAGCACCGGGCACTCCTCGGGGCGATCGCGATCCACCCCAACGAGGCGACCCTGCACGCGGGCGTGACCGAGGTGGGCCCCGACGGGCTGACCCCGACCCCCGAGGCACGCCACGCCGTCGGGCTCGACGACGCGATCGCGGAGATCGCCGCGATCGCCCGCGGCAACGACCGCATCCGGGCGATCGGTGAGACGGGCATGGACCTCTTCCGCACAGGCCCTCAGGGCGCAGCCGTCCAGCGGGAGTCGTTCCGGGCGCACGTCGCGCTCGCCAAGGAGCTCGGGCTCCCGCTCCAGATCCACGACCGCGACGCGCACGCCGAGGTCATCGAGGTCCTCCTCGCCGACGGGGCCCCCGAGCGGACGGTCTTCCACTGCTTCTCGGGCGACGTCGAGATGGCGAGGCTGTGCGCCGCGCAGGGCTGGTACCTGTCGTTCGCGGGACCCGTGACGTTCGGCGCCAACGACGAGCTGCGTGCGGCCCTCGCGGCAGTGCCCCTGGGCCAGGTGCTGGTCGAGACCGACGCGCCCTACCTGACGCCGCACCCCTACCGCGGACGCCCCAACGCGCCCTACCTGCTGCCCCACACCGTGCGGAAGGTGGCCGAGGTGACGGGGACCGGGCTCGAGCAGGTCTGTGCGCGGTTGAGCGACACGGCCGAGCAGGTCTACGGACCCTGGTGACCGCACTGACGACCACCTGACGAGCCTGCGGACCCGCACCGTCCGGTGCGTCGCGGCCGACGCGCCGGACGGGCTTCCCCCGAAGGTCACGTTTCCACTACGGTCTGCTTGTCCGTGATGCCCGGAGCGTCACCGGACGCCGGTCGAGACAGGAACGGAAGGTCACGTGGTCGGTGGCGACGCAGGACGTAGGGGCTCCCTGACGGGTCGGTGGCGCCTGGCCGCGCAGGCGGCGATCCTCGCGACCGTGGTCGGGGCGACCGGTGTCTTCGCGCTCGCCCACAAGTCCGTGGTCCTCGACATCGACGGCGAGGTCCGCACGGTCAGCGCGTACGGATCGACCGTCGGCGACCTGCTCGACTTCCAGGACGTCGCGATCAAGGACTCCGACCTCGTGGAGCCCGCGGCGGACGAGCGCGCGACCGACGGTGGCACGATCGTCGTCCGGACGAGCCGCGAGATCTCGCTCGAGCTGGACGGGAAGCCGCAGACGTTCGTCACGACGGCACGCACGGTGGGGGAGCTGCTCACGGCCCTCGGCCCGCGCGCGGAGGGGGCCATGACCTCGGCGTCGCGCTCGCAGTCGCTCGGCCGCGAGCAGATCCGGGTCTCGACCCTCAAGACCGTCCACGTCGCGGTGGACGGGGCGATCGTGACCGCCACGACCTCCGAGGCGTCGGTCGAGGGGGTCCTGGAGCACGCGGGGATCGCCCTGTCGGTAGGTGACGCGGCGTCCGTCCCGCTCGGCGCCGCTGCGGTCGACGGAATGCTCGTGCTCGTCACGCGGGCCGCGAGCGGCGCGGCGACGGTCTCGGAGACCCTCCCGTTCGAGACCGAGGAGATCAAGGACCCCTACCTCCCGCAGGGGCAGCGCAACGTCCGGACGTCGGGCAAGGTCGGCGAGGCCGTCACGACCTACGCCATCCAGACCGTCGGCGGCACCGAGGTCTCGCGGACCGTGGTCGACCGCACGGTGACGCGCGAGCCGCGCACCGAGGTCGTCGTGGTCGGTTCGCTCGACCCGTCGACCATCAAGGTCGACCCGGGGTCGTCCAAGGCGATCGCCAAGTCTCTCGCGGCCCAGCGCGGCTGGGGCGACGACCAGTTCGCGTGCCTCGACCTGCTCTGGATGAAGGAGAGCAGGTGGAACGCGACCGCGGAGAACAGGTCGAGCGGCGCGTACGGGATCCCGCAGGCGCTCCCCGGCTCCAAGATGGCCAGCGCCGGAGCGGACTGGCGGACGAACCCGGCGACCCAGATCACCTGGGGGCTCGGGTACATCGAGGGCCGCTACGGCACCCCGTGCGGCGCCTGGAGCCACTCGCAGGCCAAGGGCTGGTACTGAGCGCGGGCTGTGCGAAGGCCCTGTGAGGGTTCTCTCCGCTGAGGCCCTCCGGGCCCCGACATAGACGGAGAAAACCGGACAGGACGGCAGTGTCGCGCCCGCACGGGGTTGGCACTCGATAACGGATCGGTTACGGTCAACTGTCGCGCACTGCAGCCCGCCCTGTCGTCACCCGCTCATCACCGGGGGCGAGACGGACGGAGGGTGCGCGTCCTGCTGTCGGCCCGAGACGTGGTCCGTCGGTGGTAGACGACAGCCGGATCGGTCGTTCGGAACCAGCGGTAGGACGTCCTCGGACGCCCGCCCCGACGCTCCTCGGAGCTCAGGGCCGTCGGTGGCGCGCTGCGCCGTCCGAAGTCCGTGCCCGGGAGGCTCGACGACTGGACTCGAGTGAACAACCCCATTGACCGGACCGCTCACGCGGCCAGCGCCGACAGCGCAGCCAACACCCCCCAGCCCCCCACATCTCTCGACGGCGTCGAGGCGCAGGCCTCCGCCCCCACAGCCACCAAGCGCCGCCGCTGGCCCCTGATCGCCGGTGCGACGGCCATCGCACTCGTCGCGACCGGAGCGGTCGCCTACGGCAGCGCCAAGAAGACCGTCCAGCTCGACATCGACGGCAACATCACCACGGTCTCGACGTTCGCGGGCTCGATCGAGGGTCTCCTCGACGAGCAGGACGTACGTGTGACCGACCGCGACCTGATCGCCCCCGGGGCCGACGCGCCCCTCAAGAACGGTGCCGACGTCGTCGTGCGCTACGGCCGACAGGTGACCGTCCAGACCGACGGGGCCCAGAGCGACGTGTGGCTCACCGCGCTCGACGCCGACGAGGCGCTCGACACTCTCTCGGACCGCGGCAGCGACGTCCGCCTCGTGGCCTCGCGCTCGGGGGCCGACGGCCGTGCCGCGCTCTCGCTGCGTCTCGACGCCGACGGACCCGTTCACGTGGTGGCCGACGGTGAGACCAAGACGGCCCCTGACGGCAGCATCGGCGTGAACGCGATCCTCGACCAGCAGGGCGTGGCCCTGGGCGAGCTCGACCGCGTGTCCGTCGCCCGTACGGCCGAGCCCGCGGCCGAGGCGAGCCCGGCCGGCGAGACCACGACCGTGCCCGCCGTCTCGCTCGTCGTCCAGCGCGTCGCGGTGACCGAGACGCCGACCGTCACGCCCATCCCGTTCGAGACGGTCACCGAGCAGGACGCGAACCGCTTCGCGGACCTCGCTCCGGTCGTCAAGCAGGAGGGCGTCGAGGGTGCCTCGACCAAGGTCGAGAACGTGACCACGGTCGACGGCGTCGAGGAGTCCCGCGAGGTCGTGTCGGACGGCGTCACGTCCGAGCCCGTCGCCAAGATCGTGGTGCAGGGCACCAAGGAGCGGCCCAAGGCTGCCCCGAAGGCTGCTGCGGCCGCCCCGAAGGCCGCTGCTGCAGCCCCCAAGGCGAGCGCACCGGCTGCGGCGGCACCGAGCACGGTCGGTGGCGACGTCTGGGCCGCGCTGGCCAGGTGCGAGTCGGGCGGCAACCCCGCGACGAACACGGGCAACGGCTACTACGGTCTCTATCAGTTCTCCGCCAGCACCTGGCGTGCGATGGGTGGCTCGGGTCTCCCGTCCGACGCGTCGGCCGCGGAGCAGACGCAGCGTGCGCAGGCTCTCCAGGCCCGCTCGGGCTGGGGCCAGTGGCCCGGGTGCGCCCGGAAGCTCGGCCTGCTCTGAGCGGTGCTGACGTACTGACCGGGCCTGCGGGCTGAGGTCGGACCAACGAGGGGTGTGGCCCACGACGCGAGTCGTGGGCCACACCCCTCTTCCGTGCACTGTGGTGCCCGTGCAGACCAGGTCGGTGCGGGTGAGCAGGCCGTCCTGGGTCGGCGTCCGAGTCTGTCCCGGTGCGCCCGGGTCGTCCTGTGACGTGGGTCGCGTGCGTACGGACCGGCTTGGTGATCGATAACGAGTCGGTTACGGTCGAGTGTCCCGCGTGCAGAAGTCGCCTTCATGTGATCGGAGCGCGGGCACAGTGTCGGCAAGGGCTCAGCCCACGACCCCGACACGCTGGACCGCCGGATCGGCTGGTCGAGACCCTGGAGCGGCCCACCGTCGCCTCGCGCCGTGCGCGGACCAGGGGGTGTCACGACGCGCACCTCGACCCCCGTGCCCGGACAGCACGACGACTGGACCCGAGTGAAGATTCCCTTCCGCACCGTCGGCGCGCGCAGCGCGCGCGCCACTGCTCACGCACCGTCCGAGCCCACGCCCCCCCAGGGCACCTCCGCCGACGGCGTCGAGGCTCAGGCCTCCGCCCCTGCCGTCCTCAAGCGCCGCCGCTGGCCTCTCGTCGCGAGCGCGACGGCGGTCGCGCTCGTCGCGACCGGAGCGGTCGCCTACGGCAGCGCCAAGAAGACCGTCGAGCTCGACATCGACGGCACCGTCACGACGGTCAGCACGTACGCAGGCTCGGTCGAGGGTCTCCTCGACGAGGAAGGCGTGCGTGTGACCGACCGCGACCTGATCGCCCCGGCAGCTGACGCGCCGCTCAAGAACGGTGCCGACGTCGTCGTGCGCTACGGGCGTGAGGTGACCGTCCAGACGGACGGGCAGCAGAGCGACGTGTGGCTCACCGCGCTCGACGCCGACGAGGCGCTCGAGACGCTCGCGGCGCGCGGCGGCGACGTGCGTCTGGTCGCCTCTCGCTCTGCGGCTGACGGCCGCGCCGAGCTCGGTGTCCGCCTCGATGCGGACGGGCCCGTCACCGTCGTCGCCGACGGTCAGACCAGGACGGCCCCCGACGGGTCGATCGGGGTCGACGCGATCCTCGAGCAGCAGGGCATCGTCCTGGGCGAGCACGACCGCGTCTCGGTCGCCCGCGACGCCACGGCGGACCCTGCGGTGTCCCTCGTCGTCCACCGCGTGGTCGTCACGGACCTGCCGACCACGACCCCGATCCCGTTCGAGACCACCGTCCAGGAGGACGGCAACGTCTACAAGGACGAGGCACCGACGGTCGCCCAGGAGGGCATCGAGGGAGTGCACACCCTCGTCGAGCGCGTCACCACGGTCGACGGCGTCGAGGAGTCCCGCGAGGTCGTCTCGGACGGCGTCACGTCCGAGCCGGTCGCGAAGATCGTGGTGCAGGGCACCAAGGAGCGGCCGAGCGGTCCGGCTGCGGCCGGGTCGGCTCGCGAGATCGGGCGGCAGCTCGTCGCGGCCCGTGGGTGGGGCAGCGAGCAGTTCGCGTGCCTCGACAAGCTCTGGACCAAGGAGAGCAACTGGAACTCCTCGGCGACCAACCCGTCGTCGGGCGCGTTCGGGATCCCTCAGTCCCTGCCTGCCTCCAAGATGGCGAGCGCCGGGGCCGACTGGCGGACCAACCCCGCCACCCAGATCACCTGGGGCCTCAACTACATCGCGGGCAGCTACGGCACCCCGTGCGCTGCGTGGGGCCACTCGCAGGCGAAGAACTGGTACTGAGCCCGCGCAGGCGAGCATCCAGGCACCGTCGGGCACCGACGCCGTGGGCCGCCGTTCGCGGCGGCCCACGGCGGTCCACCCGGTAGGCTTCCCCGCATGAACGAAACCCCCAACGCCCTGCTCGGTCCGGCACAGATCCGCGACCTGGCAGGGCGTCTGGGTGTGCGGCCCACCAAGACGCTCGGGCAGAACTTCGTGCACGACGGCGGGACCGTCCGCAAGATCGTCCGGACCGCCGGGATCGGCGCGGGGGACCGGGTGGTAGAGGTCGGACCGGGCCTCGGATCGCTCACGCTGGGCCTGCTCGAGGTGGGGGCGAGCGTCGTCGCGGTCGAGATCGACCCGCCGCTGGCGCAGCAGCTCGCCGCGACCGTGGCCGTGCACCAGCCCGACGCCGCCGACCGCCTGACCGTCGTGGCCGCGGACGCGCTCGAGGTCACCGAGCTGCCCGGGCGAGGCGCCCACGGCGCTCGTCGCGAACCTGCCCTACAACGTGGCCGTCCCCGTCCTGCTGACCTTCCTCGAGCGCTTCGACTCGCTCGAGCGCGTCCTGGTCATGGTCCAGGCCGAGGTGGCGGACCGGCTCGCCGCCCCGCCCGGGAGCCGCACGTACGGCGTGCCGTCGGTCAAGGCCGCCTGGTACGCCTCGGCGCACCGTGCCGGGACCGTGGGGCGCAGCGTGTTCTGGCCCGTGCCGAACGTCGACTCCGCGCTCGTGGCGCTCGACCGCCGTGAGCCTCCGGCCACGACGGCGACGCGCGAGGAGGTCTTCGCGGTCGTCGACGCGGCGTTCGCGCAGCGCCGCAAGATGCTCCGTTCTGCCCTCGCGGGGATCGCGGGCTCGTCCGCTGCGGCGGTCGAGGCCCTCGAGCGGGCGGGCGTCGACCCGACCGCGCGCGGCGAGCGGCTCACGGTCGAGGAGTTCGCGCGCATCGCGGAGCAGCTCCCGCTCGTGCAGGCCGAGCCGGCCGCTTCGGCAGGCGAGCGACCCGGAACGACCTGGCACAGTGGACGCGTGAGCCCCCACCTGTCCGCCGCGCCTCCGGTGTCCGTCCGGGTCCGGGCGCCCGGGAAGGTCAACCTGTCGCTGCGCGTCGGGGCCCGCCAGGAGGACGGCTACCACCCGCTCGTGACGATCTTCCAGGCGGTCTCGCTCGTCGAGGAGGTCACGGCGACGCTCGAGACCCCTGGGGCCGGCGTGTCCCTGACGGTCTCGGGGGCGCAGGCCGAACGCGTCCCGGTCGACGAGACCAACCTGGCGTGGCGGGCCGCGGAGTCCCTGGCCCGGTACACGGGCGTGGACGGCCGACGTCCGTCTGCACATCCACAAGGGCGTGCCCGTCGCGGGCGGCATGGCGGGCGGTTCGGCCGACGCCGCAGCGGCGCTCGTGGCGTGCGACCTGCTCTGGGAGACCGGGTCTGACGCGGGCCGAGCTGTCGGACCTCGCGGCCGGGCTCGGCTCGGACGTGCCGTTCGGGCTCGTGGGGCACACTGCCGTCGGGACCGGGCGGGGGCACCTGCTGACGCCCGCGATGGCCCGGGGCGAGTTCCACTGGGCGTTCGCGGTCCGGGACGAGGGCCTGTCGACCGCCAAGGTGTTCCAGACCTTCGACGAGGTCGTGGGCGGGACCCCCGACGTCGAGCTGTCGGACGACACCGAGCTCATGCAGGCCCTGCGCGCGGGCGACCCTGTGGGGCTGGGCCGCGCGCTGCACAACGACCTGGAGCCGGCGGCGCTCGCCATGGCCCCCGAGCTCGGCCGGACGCTCGAGGTCGCGCACGAGGTGGGCGCGCTCGGCGTGATCGTCTCGGGCTCGGGCCCCACGGTCGCGGCGCTCGCCCGCAGCAGGCAGCACGCGCTCGCGATCGCGGCCTCCTGGACGGCTGCAGGCGTCGCCGACTCGGTGCACTGCGCCGACGGGCCCGACGTCGGGTGCGCGCGTCCTGGCCTCCTGACCGTCCGCGCTCGGCCGGACCGGGCGCGACGCGTGGCCGGAGGCGGGACGTCAGTCGACGGCACGTGCGTGCCCGGCCGGCGGCCCGCTGCTCGCGGCGCCCGGTCGGGGCGGCCCTCCCCGCGGTCCCGGCACCGCGATGCCCGGCGCGTATCCTCGCTAAGGCACTTCCCCCTCTCGAAGGAACTCATGGCACACCTCCTCGGCGCCGACGACATCCGTCTCGTCGTCGGCACCCGCACCCTGCTCGACGGCGTGAGCCTGGGCCTCGACGACGGCGACCGCGTGGGCGTCGTCGGTCCCAACGGGGCCGGGAAGTCGACGCTGCTGCGCCTCCTCGCGGGGACCGCCGTGCCCGACGCCGGACGTGTCACCCGGGTGGGCGGGCTGCGGATCGGGATGCTCGACCAGCGCGACGAGTCGCCCGCGGGCACGAGCATCCGCGACCTGGTCCACGGCGAGTCGGCCGAGCACACCTGGGCGGGCGACGCGGGCATCCGCGCGGTCCACGCGGGCCTGCTCGGCGACCTGGACCTCGACGCCCCGGCGAACACGCTCTCGGGCGGGCAGCGTCGGCGCGTGGCGCTCGCGGCCCTGCTGGTCGCCGACCACGACGTGCTGTTCCTCGACGAGCCCACCAACCACCTCGACGTCGAGGGCGTCGCGTGGCTCGCCGAGCACCTCCAGGCGCGGTACGCACGCCCCGGCGCCCGGGGGGCGCTCGTGGTCGTGACGCACGACCGCTGGTTCCTCGACGCGGTGTGCACGCGCATGTGGGAGGTCACGGGCGACGGGACGGGAGCGGTCGAGGGGTACGAGGGCGGGTACGCGGCCTACGTCCTGGCTCGTGCCGAGCGGGCCCGCACCGCGGCCGTGACGGCCGAGAAGCGCAACAACCTGCTCCGCAAGGAGCTGGCCTGGCTGCGCCGCGGCGCCCCGGCGCGCACGTCCAAGCCCAAGTTCCGGCTCGACGCGGCCGCCGCGCTCATCGCCGACGAGCCGAACCCGCGCGACACGCTCGAGCTCACGCGCATGGCCACGCGCCGCCTGGGCAAGGACGTGCTGGACCTCGAGGACGTCACGGTCCGCATGCCGGCTCGCGACGGTGATCCCGAGGCCACGGAGAAGGTCCTGTTCGACGACGTGACATGGCGCCTGGGCCCTGGTGACCGCTACGGCGTGGTCGGGGTCAACGGAGCGGGCAAGACCACCCTCCTTCGTCTCCTTGCCGGACGGCTCGCGCCGAACGAGGGCACGGTCAAGCGCGGCAAGACGATCCACGTCGCCGAGCTGACGCAGGACATCGACGAGCTCGACGTGATCGGCGACCTGCGGGTCGTGGAGGTCATCGAGCAGGAGAAGCGCACGGTCGCGGTCGACGGCAAGGAGCTCACGGCCGCGCAGCTCGTCGAGCGCCTCGGCTTCACGCGCGAGCGCTCGCAGACCCTGGTCCGCGACCTGTCGGGTGGCGAGCGCCGACGCCTGCAGCTCCTGCGCCTGCTGGTCGGCGAGCCCAACGTGCTGCTCCTCGACGAGCCCACCAACGACCTCGACACCGACACGCTGGCGGCCATCGAGGACCTCCTCGACGGCTGGCCGGGGACGCTGATCGTGGTCTCGCACGACCGCTACCTGCTCGAGCGGGTCTGCGACCGTGAGGTCGCGCTGCTGGGCGACGGGACCATCCGCGACCTGCCGGGCGGGGTCGAGGAGTACCTCGCGCTGCGCAAGGCCATGATCGCGGCGGCAGCAGGATCGGCTCGGGTGGGTGGCACCCGCTCAGGGGCGACGGCCGCCGAGGCCGGCGCGTCGTCGTCGGGCACGGGGAGTCCCGGCGCCGCGACGGACGCCCAGCCCGCCCCCTCGGGGGCGGACGTGCGCGCCGCGAAGAAGGAGATCGGTCGCATCGAGCGTCGACTGTCCAAGATCGCCGAGCTCGAGGCGCGCCTGCACGACAAGATGGCGGCCCAGGCGACCGACCACGCGGCGGTCCTCGACCTCGACAAGCAGCTCCGGGAGCTCGCGGACGAGAAGGAGACGCTCGAGACCGAGTGGATGGAAGCGGCCGAGCTGCTCGACTGACGCCCCCGCCCCCGCCCCCCGCCCTCCGCATCCTCAGCGGGAGGCGGTCACGCCTCGAACTGACCCACGACGGTGCGCAGCAGGTTCGCGAGGCTCAGCCGGTCCGCGGGCTCGAGCGCTGCGAGGACCTCGCGCTCGACGGCCAGCAGGTCCGTCATGGCGGCGTCGACGCGCTCGAGGCCCTCGGGCGTGAGCTCGACGAGCACGCCGCGGCGGTCGTCGGGGGAGCGGTGACGCTGCACCAGGCCGCGGGCCTCGAGCCGGTCGATCCGGTTGGTCATGGTGCCGCTGGTGACGAGGGTCTGCGTGATGAGCGCGCCGGGCGACAGGCGGTACGGCTCGCCCGCGCGGCGCAGCGCGGACAGCACGTCGAACTCCCAGGTCTCCAGGTGGCCGCGCGCGAACGCGCTGCGGCGCGCGAGATCCAGGTGCCGGGCCAGCCGGCTGACGCGGGAGAACACGGTGAGCGGCTCGACGTCCAGGTCCGGACGCTCGCGCTGCCAGGCGTCGACGATGCGGTCGACCTCGTCCGGGTGCGGGTGCTGCATGACGTGAGGCTACTCGACATTCCTCGACATCAAGAGTCTTGACGGGCCTCCCGCCCCCGGACGGGCCTCTGTCAGCTCGCGCGCAGGGCGTCCCTGAGCTTGATCCGCCCCCCGGTGCGGAGCACCGCGTTCGAGTAGATCTTGCCCGCGAGCCACACCAGGACCGGCACGAGGGCCAGCGACAGGCCGACCGCGAGCAGGATCTCCCACGTCTCGACCGTGCCCAGCGCGATGCGGATGGGCATGAGCAGCGGCGAGCAGAACGGGACGTAGGACAGCCACACGACCAGCGGGTTCTCGGGGTCCCACGGGCCGATCGAGATCCCGATGATGTACGGGATCATCATGAGCATCAGGACCGGGGTGATGACCGATCCGACGTCCTCCTGACGCGAGACCAGGGCCGCGAGCGCCGCCAGTGCGAGCGAGTACATGACGAACCCGATCACGAACCAGACGAGCACCCAGGCCGCGGTCGCGCCCAGGTTCACGCTGCTCGCGTCGACGAGCCCCAGGGCGAACGCCGTCCCCACGCCGCCCCCGACGACCACGACGAGCTGGATCAGCCCGATCGCGCCGATGCCCAGGACCTTGCCCGCCATGAGCTGCCACGGGCGGATCGTCGCGAGCAGCAGCTCGACCACGCGGCTCGTCTTCTCCTCCACGACGCCCTGCGCCACGAGCTGGCCGCACGTCATGAGCGCGATGAAGATGAGGATGCCGCCGACCATGCCCGTCACGACCTGGGCAGGGTCACGCTCCTCGGCAGGTTCGAGCGCCTCGACCGTGGGGGCCGCGGACGCGATCTCCTGCGCGACCGCGGACGGGTCGCCGCCCAGGGCGGTGATGGCACCGGAGAGCGCGGCCTGCTGGGCCAGGCTGGTGAAGACGGGGGCCAGGGTCGCGCCGAGCTCCTCCTCGACCACGACCGTGAAGGACTCGGGCGTGCCGGTCACGAGCGCGTCGAGGCCTGCCGTCGGCGACCTGCTCCCGGCCGTCGGTCTCCGAGACCTGGCTGACCTGGATCTCGGTGCCGACCGCGCCGCCCGGCGGCCTCGAGCTGCGGGCCCAGGGCCTCGGCGCCCGACGTGACGCCGACCTTCTGGGCCGCAGGACCCTGGTCGCCCACGACGCTCAGCAGGAAGCCGCCGAGCACAACCCCCACGAGCAGGGCGACCGTGGTCCAGACGAACGCCTTGGACCGGATGCGTGTCGAGATCTCCCGGCCGGCCACGAGCGAGACCGCGCCCCACGTGCTCACGGGCGAGTGGGGCTGCTGTGCTGGGGGCTGTCGCACGGCGCTCATGCCGAGACCTCCTGCCGGGTCGAGGGGGTCGTGGGGTCGTCGTCGGCCGACCCGGCGGCACGGTGGGGCCTCGTCGCTGCTCACGACGTGGCGGAAGAGCTCGGTCAGCGACGGTCGCTGCGGCGTGAACTCGCGCACGGGCCCCGTGGCCAGGGCCGCGCGCAGCACAGCCTGCTCGGCCCCGTCCTGCGGTGAGTCGACCTCGACGAAGGTCCTGGCGCCGTCGTACCGCAGCACGCGGACGCCCGGGAGCTCGGACGCCCAGCCTGGCGGTGCCGCCGGGGCGTCGACGACCCACTGCGGACGCTGCGTCGAACGCAGCTCCTCGATCCCGCCGACCTCGACCATCTCCCCGGCCTTGACGATCCCGACGCGGTCGCACAGCCGCTCGACCAGGTCGAGCTGGTGCGAGGAGAAGACGACGGGGACGCCCGCAGCGGCACGGTCGCGCAGGACGCCGCTCATGACGTCGACCGCGACCGGGTCCAGACCGGAGAACGGCTCGTCGAGCACCAGGATGTCCGGGTCGTGCACGAGCGCGGCGGCGAGCTGCACGCGCTGCTGGTTGCCGAGCGAGAGCTTCTGGACCTCGTCGCCGCGCCGGGCGTCGATCCCGAGCACCTGCGTCCAGTGCTCCATCGCGGAGCGGGCTGCGGCGGTGCCCAGACCGTGCAGCCGGGCCAGGTAGACGAGCTGGTCGCCGACCTTCATCTTGGGGTAGAGCCCGCGCTCCTCGGGCATGTAGCCGATCCGACGGCGCATCGCCAGGTCGAGAGGTCGACCGTCCCACCGCACCTCGCCCGAGTCGGGCGCGAGCACCCCGAGCGCGATGCGCATGGTCGTCGTCTTGCCCGCCCCGTTCGAACCGACGAAACCGAAGATCTCCCCGGCCCCCACCGTGAAGGACATGTCGCGCAGCGCGCGCACCGTCCCGTACGTCTTGTTCAGCCTGTCGATCTCGAGAGTCGCCATGAACCTACGAAACCACGGACCGCGCGACCCGTCACGGGCGGAATGTCACGGGTCTGTGCCGCGACCTGGCCGGGACGTGCCCGTCACACCGGGCGCGCGCTCAGGCCTCGGGCCGAGGCTTGCTCGTGAGTGCGGGGTTCTTCTCCATGCCGTGACAGGCCGTTCCACGCGAGGTTCACCAGGTGCGCCGCGACGTCGCGTCTTCTTGGGGCTGCGGACGTCGAGCCAGTACTGGCCCGTCAGGGCGACCATGCCCACGAGCATCTGCGCGTAGATGGGGGAGACCCGTGGGTCCAGGCCGCGTCGCTTGAACTGGTCGGCGAGCAGGTGCTCGACCTGGGTAGCGACGTCGCCGATGAGGCTCGAGAACGTCCCCGTCGCCTGGGCGACGGGCGAGTCGCGCACGAGGATGCGGAACCCGTCCTCCGACGTCTCGATGTACGTCAGGAGGGCCAGGGCCGTGCGCTCGAGCAGGACCTTGGGGTGCCCGCCCGGACGAGAGCGCGCCCGTGAGCGCCGAGGTCAGGCCCTGGATCTCGCGGTCGACGATGACCGCGTAGATGCCCTCCTTGCCCCCGAAGTGCTCGTAGACCACGGGCTTGGACACCTCGGCGCGCGCGGCGATCTCCTCGACGCTCGTGCCCTCGAAGCCCTTCTCGGCGAACAGGACGCGGCTCACCTGCGAGCAGCTGTTCGCGGCGCTGGCTCGCCGTCATGCGGGATCTGGGAGGTCGTCTGGAGTCTGCAGCCACGGGTCCATCATGCCGTGCCGGTGCTCGCGGGGTCCGGGCGCACGCCGTGCTGGGACGGGGCGCGGTGCGCGCGAGTGATGTGCTCCTCACACGTTCTCCCCACGTCCAGGACCCGTTCGGGCGTGGAGCACGGCGCCGGACCTGGCAGACTGTTCTCCGGACGAGCGATGGCGCGCGCGCCCGCGGGTCGCCCCGACGGGTGCGCGCGCGTCCGGTCCGTTCGCCTTGGTGTAATCGGCAGCACAAGGGTTTTTGGTGCCTTTAGTCCAGGTTCGAGTCCTGGGGGCGGAGCACGTGCAACCAACCCGATGGGAGCCCCAGTGACCGACGCTGTGCCCGACGCACCGCCAGTGCCAGCAGCAGTCATCGTCCTCGCCGCTGGTGCGGGGACGCGGATGAAGTCCGCGACCCCCAAGGTGCTCCACCCGCTCGCGCGGACGCAGCATGCTCGGCCACGCGATGGTCGCCGCACGCGACCTGTCGCCGCAGCGGATCGCCGTCGTGGTCCGCCACGAGCGCGACCGCGTGGCCGCCGCCGCGCTCGAGGTCGTCCCGACGGCCCTGCGTGGTGGACCAGGACGAGGTGCCCGGGACCGGGCGAGCCGTCCAGTGCGCGGTCGAGGCGCTCGACGTCCGGGCGCAGGCAGAGGCGGCCGTCCACGGCGTGCCGATCGGGCACGAGGGCCGTGGCCCGGTCGAAGGGCTCGAGGGCGTCGGTCGTGGTCCTCGCGGGCGACATCCCGCTCCTGGACGCCGCGACGCTCACCGAGCTGCTGGCCGCGCACCACTCGGGCGGCAACGCGGTCACGGTCCTGACGACCGAGGTCGACGACGCCACGGGCTACGGCCGGATCGTGCGCGACGAGCAGGGCGGGCGTGCTGAGCATCGTCGAGCACAAGGACGCGACGCCCGAGCAGCGCGCCATCCGCGAGATCAACTCGTCGGTCTACGTGTTCGACGCCGGCGATCCTGCGCGGCGCGCTGCGCCAGGTCACGCAGGACAACTCGCAGGGCGAGGTCTACCTGACCGACGTCCTGGCAGTTCGCCCGCGAGGGCGGCGGCACGCGTCGGCGCGCTGCGCGTGGCCGACCCGCTGCTCGTCGAGGGCGCCAACGACCGGCGCCCAGCTCGCGTCGCTGCGCGCCGAGCTCAACCGCCGCATCCTCACGCGCTGGATGCTCGAGGGCGTGACGGTGATCGACCCGGCCACGACCTGGGTCGACGTCGACGTCGAGCTGGGTCACGACGTGACGCTGCTGCCGGGCACCCAGCTCCACGGCGCGACGTCGGTCGGCGACGGGCGCCACGATCGGCCCCGACACGACGCTCACCGACGTGGAGGTCGGCGCGGGGGCCACCGTGGTCCGCACGCACGGCAGCCTGTCGGTCATCGGTGACGGCGCGAGCGTCGGCCCCTTCGCCTACCTGCGCCCCGGCACGGTCCTGGGCGAGAAGGGCAAGATCGGCACGTTCGTCGAGACCAAGAACTCGACGATCGGCGACCGGCTCCAAGGTGCCGCACCTGTCCTACGTGGGCGACGCGACGATCGGCGAGCACACCAACATCGGCGCGGCGAGCGTCACCGTCAACTACGACGGCGTCCCCAAGCACCGCACGGTCATCGGCTCGCACGCCCGGACGGGCGCGGACAACATGTTCGTCGCCCCGGTCACGGTGGGCGACGGCGCCTACACGGCCGCCGGCTCCGTGATCCGCCGCGACGTGCCGGCCGGCGCGCTCGGCGTGAGCGGTGCACCGCAGCGCAACGTCGACGGCTGGGTCGCCCGCCGCCGTCCCGGCACGGCCGCGGCGCAGGCCGCGGCCCGTGCGCACGAGACCGACGACGAGACGCCCCCGCCGCTGGGTGCCCAGGCCCAGGCGCAGCTCGCCGAGGCCTCCGCGACGCCCCCGGCCCCCCGACCGACCCCCGTGCCTGCCAGCCCGGGCGTCCCCACCGTCCCCGACGGATCCAGCACCACGACCAGCAGCACGAACGAAGGGTCTTCCCCACGATGAGCAGCACGATCGCCGGCACCGGGGACAAGTCCCTCGTCCTCGCCTCCGGGCGCGCGCACCCCGAGCTCGCCAAGGACGTCGCGCGGGAGCTGGGCATCGACCTGCTCCCCACGACCGCGTACGACTTCGCCAACGGCGAGATCTACGTGCGCTTCGGGGAGTGCGTCCGCGGCGCGGACATCTTCCTCCTGCAGAGCCACACCGCGCCGATCAACCAGTGGATCATGGAGCAGCTGCTCATGGTCGACGCGGCCAAGCGCGCCTCGGCCAAGACGATCACGGTCGTCCAGCCCTTCTACGGCTACGGTCGCCAGGACAAGAAGCACCGTGGGCGCGAGCCCATCTCGGCCCGCCTCATGGCGGACCTCTTCCGGACCGCCGGCGCCGACCGCCTCATGAGCGTCGACCTGCACGCCGCGCAGACCCAGGGCTTCTTCGACGGCCCGGTGGACCACCTGTGGGCCATGCCGATCCTCACGGACTACGTCCGCACGCGCGTCGACACGACGAACGTCACGGTCGTCTCGCCCGACGCGGGCCGTATCCGCGTGGCCGAGCAGTGGGCCGCCAAGCTCGGTGGCGGCCCGCTCGCGTTCGTGCACAAGACGCGCGACATCACGCGCCCCAACCAGTCCGTGGCCAACCGCGTCGTGGGTGACGTCGAGGGCCGCGACTGCGTCCTGGTCGACGACCTGATCGACACGGGCGGCACCATCGCGGAGGCCGTCAAGGTGTGCCTCGCGGCCGGTGCCAAGTCGGTCATCGTCGCGGCGACGCACGGCGTGCTGTCCGACCCGGCGGCCCAGCGCCTGTCCGAGTGCGGTGCGAGCGAGGTCGTCGTGACCGACACGCTGCCGATCGCCGCGGACAAGCACTTCCCGCAGCTCACGGTGCTCTCGATCGCACCGCTCCTCGCCCGCGCGATCCGCGAGGTCTTCGACGACGGCTCGGTCACGTCGCTGTTCGACGGCAACAGCTGAGCCCGGCTCCGTCCGACGGCCCGGCCCCTCGACTCGTTCGAGGGGCCGGGCCGTCGTCGTTCCCGGCCTGAGCCGAGCGGCGGGTGCGACGAGGCGGACGGGCGGCTCCGTCGTCGGGCTGGCAGGATGCCTGCTGTGACCCAGACGCAGACCCAGGACCTGTCCGCCGGCGTGACCACCACGGGGCAGGGCGCTGCCACCGCGGTACCCGACGTCGTCGTGGTCGAGCTCGGCGCCGAGGCGAGCGGCGACGACGTCCAGGTCGCGCTCGACGCCGCCAACGAGGGCGTCCGTGCCGCGCGCGCGGCGCTGCTCGCGGGCGGGGTCGCGGACGAGGACCTGCGGACCGCCCAGACGTCCACGTGGACGCAGCAGTCCGAGCAGCCCGACGGCGCCACGAGCCTGCGTGTCACGGCCCGCCTCACGCTCCGCGTCACGGTGCGCGACGTCGCGGCGTCGGGAGAGCTCGTGCGGGCCGCGCTCGGTGCGGCCGGCCCCGTGGCCCGGCTCGACGCGATGCGCTTCGCGGTGAGCGCCCCCGGACCCCTCGCGGTCGCGGCCCGCGAGGAGGCGTTCGCCGACGCCCGCGCCAAGGCCGAGCAGTACGCGGCCCTCGCGGGTCGGAAGCTGGGTGCGGTCGTGGAGGTCGACGAGCAGGGCGGCGGGTCCGCTCCGATGCCTCGCATGATGTCCGCGAAGGCCGGGGGCGTCCACGACGTGCTCGCCGTGGACCCCGGGCGCGAGCAGGTCGACGCGAGCGTCACGGTGCGGTGGGCCTGGGCGGACTGACGGGCTCTCCGCAGACGCGCTCAGGGGCGCCCGAGGGCCCGGTACGTCCAGCCGGCGGCCCGCCAGGCCGCCGGGTCCAGCGCGTTGCGCCCGTCGAGGATGCGCTCGGTGCGCGACGACGCTCGCCGAACGCCGCAGGATCGAGCGTCCGGTACTCCTCCCACTCGGTGAGCAGCACCACGACGTCTGCGTCCGTCGGCGGCCTCCATGCGCTGTGGCCGCGAACTTCAGGTCCGGAACCACTCCGACTGGGCGTTCTCGATGGCCTGCGGGTCGGTCACGACGACACGTGCGCGCCCTGCAGGTGCATCTGGGTCGGCGACGTTGACAGCGCGGGCGAGTCGCGCGATGTCGTCGCTGTCGGGCTTGAAGGCCGCGCCCAGCACCGCGATCCTGCGTGCCGACGATCGAACCGCCGCAGACCTCGCGGGCCAGGTCGACCATGCGGACCCGTCGGCGCATGTTGATCGAGTCGACCTCCCGGAGGAACGACAGAGCCTGGTCCACACCCAGCTCACCGGCGCGCGCCATGAAGGCCCGGATGTCCTTGGGCAGGCAGCCGCCACCGAACCCGAGGCCCGGCGTTGAGGAACCGGCGACCGATCCGCGCGTCGTGGCCGATCGCGTCCGCGAGGACCGTGACGTCACGCGCCCGTGGCCTCGCACATCTCCGCCATGGCGTTGATGAACGAGATCTTGGTCGCCAGGAACGAGTTCGCGGCGACCTTCACCAGCTCCGCCGTCGCGTAGTCCGTGGCGACCTAGCGGGATACCGCTCGGCGAGCAACGAGGCGTAGACCTCGTCGAGCACCGCTTCGCTCGGCGCGCGTCGACCGTCCTCGCCGGAGGCAGCCCGTAGACCAGACCGGTCGGGGTGCAGCGTGTCCTCGACCGCGTGCCCCTCGCGGAGGAACTCCGGGTTCCAGACGAGGTCGCGCCCGGGGCTCACCTCGCCGCGACGCGCTCGGCGAGCCGTCCGCGCGGTGCCGACCGGCACCGTGGACTTGCCGACGACGAGGTCTCCCGGTTCGAGCGAGGGCGAGCAGCGCCTCGACGGCTGCGTTCACGTAGGCCAGGTCGGCGGCATACTCGCCGCGCTTCTGAGGGGTGCCGACGCACACGAAGTGCACGTCGCGCACCATGAGCGAGGCTCATGTCGGTGCGTGAAGGTCAGGCGGCCTGAGGCTATGCCTCTGCGCGAGGACCTCCGACAGGCCCGGCTCGAAGAATGGCGCCTGTGCACGATTGCAGGGCGTCGACCTTGTCCGCGTCGAGATCGACTCCGACGACCTCGTGGCCGAGCACGGCCATGCTCGCGGCATGGACGGCGCCAAGGTACCCACAGCCGATGACGGACAGTCGCATGGTGAACTCCTCGGAGGCTCTTGTCGGAGGGCGACCCGAAGGAAGCAGAGATCGCTCACGGTACTACCGCGATGTGGAGGAGAGAGGCCCCGCGCATGCTGCGAGGACTGCGCCAGAGGGTGAAGTTTGCCCGGTACGGGCGCCATGGGTAGCGGCGCGACCTGCGCGGACGGGTGAACTTCCGGCCCACCCCTCCCCGGACGGTGCGCCGGGGTGGTTCGATGCACGGGTAGGCTCACGCGCTGGCAAGCAGCAGGGTCGGACATGGGGGGATGTCCTGGCATGATCCCCGAACAGTTCCGGACCGAGGTTGAGCATGATGTCGAGCACGAAGTCTCCGCGGGGCCGAACCAGGAATCGGCTGATCGGGGGGATCGCGGCGGCATCCCTCGTCGTGGGCACTGCAGTCTTCGTCGGCACGGTGACCTCGGGTGGCGTCAGCGACGTCATCCCTGCTTCCGCGATCGTGGGGGACCAACCTGACGAGAGCCGCCTCATCGGCGGCACGACCGGCCAGGACGTTGCAGCGAACTTCCCCGCAGATGCCACCGGTCCCCAGACTCCCACGGCGGTCGCCCGCTCCATGTGGTGGAAGTGGCGCGCGCCGGAGTCCGGTCCCATCACGTTCGCGACGCACGGCAGCGAGGTCGACACGACCCTGACCGTCCGTGAGGGAAGTTCGACGGGTCCTGTCGTCGTCACCAACGACGACGACGGTGACGTCCGGACCTCGGCGGCGACCTTCGACGCAGAGGAGGGCGTCGACTACTTCGTCGAGGTCGGCGCTCCTCCCACGGCAGCAGGGCTCGTCGAGCTCGCCTGGCAGCCCCCGGCAGCATCGACCGCAGCTCCGGGACTGGTACCGGACGCCTCGGCGGGCATCGAGGGCGCAATCACCTCCGCGAGCATCCCGATCGCCGGGAACACTGGGGAAAAGCCCCAGTCGAAGCTCTGGGCCGCCGACGGGACCTGGTGGGCGGTCATCGCCTCGACCAGCACCTCGCCTGCTGGCACCTGGGTCTGGCGACAGGACCCGGGCTCCGGCGCCTGGACCAACGTTCTCCTGGTCTCGACGAGGACTGACGTCCGAGCAGACACCAAGCTCGTCGGCGACGTCGTCCATGTACTGCTCCACGGGCCCTCGAGCTCGCTCGTCTCGATCCAGCTCGACCCGCAGAACCACACGTACGCCCTCTGGTCCGCGCGGCCGACCGCGACCGCCTTGTCCCTCCCCGGAAGCGAGACTGCGACCCTCGACGTCGACTCCACGGGACGGATGTGGGTCGCCTCCGACGCGGACACCGAGGCACAGGTCAGATACTCCGACGCCCCGTACACGACGTTCTCGGCGCCGGTGACCCTCGCGACCGGTATCAGCGCCGACGACATCGCGGTCGTCACCGCCCTGCCGAGCCAGAAGATCGGCGTGCTCTGGTCGAACCAGAACACCGGACGCTTCGGCTTCCGGACGCACGCCGACGGGACCTCGCCGCAGACCTGGACGGCGGACGAGAAGCCCGCGAAGTCGTCGGCGCTCTCGACAGGCGGAGGCATGCGGACGACCACCTCAACGTCGCCGTCGCGTCCGACGGAACGGTGTTCGTTGCTGTCAAGACGTCGTACAACTCCCCGGACGCCCCCGTCATCGGGTTGCTCGTACGACGGCCCAACGGCACCTGGGACCCGTTCCGCGAGGTCGACCGGATCGGCACTCGCCCGATCGTCGAGATCGACGAGCAGACCCAGATGGTCCGGATCCTGTACACCCGCAGCAACCTTCCCGGCGACATCCTCGAGAAGCAGACCCCGTTCGAGAGCCTGAGCTTCGGCGGGCCCGCGACAGTCGTCCTGAGCGGGACCTACAACAACGTGACGGGGCCCAAGGCGAACGTCTCGGGCACCACCGAGGTCATGGCCGCGTCCACGGGTCCACGGGCACCGCCAGGTTGGCGTGGGTCGACCCGCGAGGACCGGTCGCGGGCGATGGCTCGGTCTCTACAGTCAGCGATCAGCCTGTGAGCGGATCGCTTGCCGGCTCGGGAAGGCCGGGGGCTCCCCTGCATTTCGAGATCCTCTCGACCAGCGCGCACGGGACCGTCGTGCTGACTGACGCGACGACCGGTGCCTTCACCTACTCGCCGGCGCCGGGCTATGTCGGGAGTGACGGCTTCACGTTCCGCGTCCGGACCGGCACGACCTGGTCAAACGTCGGGACCGAGTCGGTCCGGGTCGGCCGTGCCGACGGGCTGGCCGGATCCTGGAGCCTCGACGAGGGGACCGGGGCGATCACCACCGACACCTCGGGCAGCGAGAACGACGGGAAGCTGGTCGGAGGTACGTCGTGGACGCCGGGCGTCTCCGGCACCGGGGTGTCTTTCGACGGGCTCTCCGGGTTCGTGTCTGTGCCTGATGCGGGTGCGTTGGACGTGACGACGGGGTTGTCTGTCTCTGCGTGGGTGCGTCCTGGGGTGCAGGCGACGCAGTATGTGGTGAAGAAGGCTGCGCAGGGGACGACGGATGGGTATGAGCTGGGCCTGTCGAGTGGTGGTGTGCCGTTCTTGCGGTTCAACCATGCGGCGTCGGGGGACACGTTCCGGGTGAATGGGACGAGTGCTCTGCCGGCGAACGGGCAGGCGTGGGTGCATCTGGCGGGGACGTATGACGGTCAGCGGATGCGGATCTATGTGAACGGTGTGGAGCAGGGGTCGGTGGCTGGTCCGGCGTCGATCGCGACGAACTCGCTGCCGTTGGTGATCGGTGCTGAGCCGGGTGGGGTGCGTCCGTTCAAGGGGGCCATCGACGAGGTCCGCCTCTACGACCGGGCGCTGAGCGCGACCGAGGTCGCGACGGTCGCCGACCCAGGGGCGCTTCCCGCGGTGCCGCCGGTCGCGCAGTCCGGCGCTGTCTCGACCGTGAGCAGCACGCCGGTCATGGGACAGCTTGCTGCGACGGCTCCAGCGGGCGCCGCGCTCGCGTTCGAGGTCGTCTCGCCTCCGACGTCGGGGGCTGTCGTCGTGACCGATGCCTCGAGCGGGAAGTACGCCTACACCCCTGGAACTGGCTTCGTGGGTGTGGACACCTTCACGTTCCGAGTCCGTGCGGGAGCGCAGTGGTCCGCACCGGCGAGCGTCTCGGCAAGGGTGCTCGCCGCTGCGGGGATCCGCGGTGCGTGGAAACTGGACGAAGGGATCGGGGCGGTGGCGGCCGACTCCTCGGGCTGGAGCAGCGGAGGAACCCTCTCGAGCGGCACCAGCTGGGTCCACGGGGTCCATGGGAAGGCGCTGAGGCTCGACGGGGCGACAGGCCGGGTTTCTGTGCCGGACACGACTGCGCTCGACGTCAGCGGGACGCTCACGGTATCGGCGTGGTTGCGCCCCGAGAAGACAGGGACGCAGAACGTCGTCAAGAAGGCGGAGTCGTCGTCGCAGGACGGCTACGAGCTGGGCATCGCTAGCAACGGACGTCCGCTCTTCAGAGTGAACCAGAAGACCTCGGGAGACACCTTCCGGGTCAACGACGTCGGCACTGCCGACGGACGGCCAGACCTGGGTGCACCTGACGGGAACCTATGACGGACAGCGCATGCGGATCTACGTGGACGGTGTCGAGCAGGCCTCGATCGCAGGGCCTTCGAGCATCGGGGTGACTCCCTGCCGCTCGTCATCGGATCGCAGCCGAGCGGGACTAACTTCTTCAAGGGAGCGGTCCACGAGGTCCAGCTCTACGACCGGGCACTCACAGCGCAGGAGGTCGCGGACCTCGGCGGAAGTGGCGGCCCGCCGACGCCGACTCCGACGCCGACGCCGACGCCGACTCCGACGCCGACGCCGACTCCGACTCCGACTCCGACTCCGACTCCGACGCCGACGCCGACTCCGACTCCGACTCCGACGCCGACTCCGACTCCGACTCCGACTCCGACGCCGAGCCCCACTCCGATCGCATCGATCGCGTCGTGGAACCTCGACGACGGGAGCGGGCGAACGGCGACGGCGAGCAACGGCTTCAACGGCTCGCTCTCGGGCGCGGTGTCCTGGGTCCCCGGTGTGCGCGGCACCGCGCTCTCGCTCGACGGCACGACGTCGTTCGTGTCTGTGCCTGATGCGGGTGCGTTGGACGTGACGACGGGGTTGTCTGTCTCTGCGTGGGTGCGTCCTGGGGTGCAGGCGACGCAGTATGTGGTGAAGAAGGCTGCGCAGGGGACGACGGATGGGTATGAGCTGGGCCTGTCGAGTGGTGGTGTGCCGTTCTTGCGGTTCAACCATGCGGCGTCGGGGGACACGTTCCGGGTGAATGGGACGAGTGCTCTGCCGGCGAACGGGCAGGCGTGGGTGCATCTGGCGGGGACGTATGACGGTCAGCGGATGCGGATCTATGTGAACGGTGTGGAGCAGGGGTCGGTGGCTGGTCCGGCGTCGATCGCGACGAACTCGCTGCCGTTGGTGATCGGTGCTGAGCCGGGTGGGGTGCGTCCGTTCAAGGGGGCCATCGACGAGGTCCGCCTCTACGACCGGGCGCTGAGCGCGACCGAGGTCGCGACGGTCGCCGCAGGAGGATGAGGGACGGCTCGTGACATTTCTCAGGGGGGTCGAGGCCTCCGGGGCCGCTACGTTGTCTGCATGCTCATCATCGAGGACTACCTCCTGCTCGTGCTGGACGACGTCACGGGCAAGCCCGTCGGTGACAGCTCGTACCTCCAGCAGATCGCCGGCGGTGCGCTGCTCGTCGAGCTCGCGCTCCTGGGCCGGGTCGACCTCGCGGGCGACGGCTCGGGTTGGCGCTCGGGGCGCGTCGTGGTCCGCGACCAGGCGCCCACGGGGCGAGCGCTGCTCGACGACGCCCTCGCCGTGGTGAAGTCCAGGGAGGGCTCCACGCCCAAGGGGCTCGTCGAGGCGCTCTCACGGACCAAGCCGGCCGACGCCGCGCTCGACGACCTCGTCGCACGCGGCCTGCTGCGCCGCGAGGACGGGCGGATCCTGGGCATCTTCCCGACGACGCGCTGGCCCGCGGCGGACTCGCGGCACGAGGGCGAGCTGCGCGGGACGCTCGCCCGCACCCTGCTCGACGGCGGCGCGCCCGACGAGCGGACCGGGGCGCTCGTCGCGATCCTGGCCGCCACCCGCCAGGCCGGACGGGTCATGGCGGCCGGCGCGCCGCTCACGGCGTCCGAGCGTCGGTCCGTCGACCACCGGGCCAAGGATCTCGCCGAAGGGAGCTGGGCCGCGGGCGCGACCCGGAGGTACGTCGAGGAGATCACGGCAGCCACGACCGCGGCGATCACGACGACCGTGGTCATCGCGGGGGCGACCGCCTGACCCGCACGCCCTGCCCGCTTCGCACCCGCTTCCCACCCGCTTCCCACCCGCTTCCCGCTCGTGTCGCGACACGAGCGGGTTTCCCTTGACGTCGTGCGCCCAGGTACAGTAGTTCGGTTGCCTCGGCGAGGGACGTCTGACGGCCGGTGAGTCACCGGAAGGTCAGCAGGATCCTGAAGGATCCCCGTAATCGACTGGGCGGTCGTCCTCGTGCGCCCGTCATGTGTCCCGCGCCGACGCAGCCGCCCGTCCTCCGGTGACCAACCAGCCGGCCGGACAGCCGACTGCTTCCCACTGGTGGTCGGCCCGCAAACGTTCTTCAGGAGCTCACGTGTCCGATATCAAGCTTGTCGCAGAGGCCCGCACCGAGTTCGGCAAGGGTGCCGCCCGCCGTACCCGCCGCAACAACCAGATCCCCGCCGTCCTGTACGGGCACGGCACGGACCCGGTCCACGTCGCGCTCCCCGCGCACCAGACCACGCTCGCCCTCAAGCACTCGAACGCGCTCTTCACGATCGCTCTCGACGGCACCGAGGTCCTGGCCCTGGCCAAGGACGTCCAGCGTGACCCGGTCAAGGACGTCGTCGAGCACATCGACCTCCTCATCGTGAAGAAGGGCGAGAAGGTCGACGTCGACGTTCCCGTCCACGTCATCGGTGAGGCCGCTCCCGGCACCATCCACATCGTCGAGCAGCTCACGCTCTCGATCCAGGCCCTGGCGACCAACCTGCCCGAGGTCATCTCGGTCGACATCACCGGCCTCACCGCCGGCACGGTCGTCTTCGCCGGCGACATCGCGCTGCCCGAGGGCAGCGTCCTCGTGACCGAGCCGACCGCCGACGTCGTGCTCATCACCGAGCCGCGCGTCGAGGCGACGGCCGCCGAGGTCGCCGCCGAGGCAGAGGCCGCTCCGCTCGTCTGATCGACCTGACGGTCCGATCGTCCCACCCCTCAGGCTCGACCGGGGGCGTCGGGACACGCACGACCCGAGGCGTCCGGTGCAGCACTGCACCGGACGCCTCGGTACGTTCCCCCGACCTCGACCAAGGACACAGGTGACATGACCGACCAGCCGTGGCTCGTCGTCGGGCTCGGGAACCCGGGCCCCACCTACGCGGGCAACCGCCACAACGTCGGGCACATGGTGCTCGACGTCCTGGCCGGCCGCTCCGGCTCGACCTTCAGCGCGCACAAGGCCCGCGCGGCGGTCGCGGAGGCCCGCCTCGGCGTGCTGCCCGGCGGAGCGCCGGGGCCGCGTGTCATCCTGGCCAAGCCTTCGACGTACATGAACACGTCGGGCGGCCCCGTCGCCGGCCTCGCCCAGTACTTCGGGATCGATCCCGACCACGTGATCGTCGTGCACGACGAGGTCGACATCCCGTTCGGTGACGTCAAGCTCAAGTCGGGCGGGGGCGAGGGCGGCCACAACGGCCTGCGCGACATCACCAAGGCGCTCGGGACCCGTGACTACCTGCGCGTCCGGGCAGGCGTCGGGCGACCTCCAGGACGCATGGACACCGCCGACTTCGTCCTCAAGAACTTCTCGGGCGCGGAGGCCAAGGAGCTCCCGTTCCTGCTCGACGACGCGGCCGACGCGGTCGAGATGGTCCTGACCGAGGGTCTCCTCGCGGCCCAGGGGAAGTTCCACACCAAGGCCTGAGTCCTTCGCCGCGCTCCCGAGCGCGCGGACGGTCGGCGTTTCACCCGGGTGAGGTGTCCCTTCCGCCCCGTTTCGCCCTGAGCGGCCACCTAGGCTGGATCGATATCCATTCCTGGGCGGGTCTCCGACGTCCTGCCCCACGACGGAGGCACGATGACCGAGGGTGTGGCACTGGCGCACGACTACGCGACGCAGCGCGGAGGCGCCGAACGGGTGGCGCTCTGGCTCGCCGAGGCGTTCCCCGGCTCACCGATGTACACGACCCTGTACGACGCCGACGGGACGTTCCCGGAGTTCGCGGACCTCGACCTGCGCACCTCGGCCCTCGACCGGGTCGGCCCGCTACGCCGCCACCACCGGATCGCCCTGCCGTTCCTCGCCCCTGCCGTCTCGGCGCAGCGCGTCGAGGCCGACGTCCTGCTCGCGAGCTCGACGGGCTGGGCCCACGGCTACCGCGGGGCCGGTCGCACCGTGGTCTACTGCCACGCCCCGGCGCGGTGGCTCTACCAGCGCGACCGCTACCTGGGCGGCCGGGACGGTGCCAGCACGGCCGACCGCCTGCGTGGCGGGGTCGCCTCGACCGCGTTGTCCGCGCTCGCTCCGGCCCTGCGGGGCTGGGACCGGCGGGCCGCCGGTCGCGCGGACGTCTACCTCGCCAACTCGACCGTCACGCAGCGCGCGATCCGCGACGCGTACGGCATCGAGGCGGAGATCCTGCCGCCGCCGCCCGCGATGATGCCCGCGGGGGCGCGAGCGCGAGGTGCCGGGGATCGAGCCGGGCTTCCTGCTCTGCGTGGCGCGGCTCCTGCCGTACAAGAACGTCGACGTCCTGATCGAGGCCGCCCGGTTGGCGGGCAAGCAGCTCGTGATCGTCGGCGACGGGCCCGACCGGGCACGCCTCGAAGGGCTCGCCGCACGGGGGCGGGCGACCACCGGTCGGTGGGGCACGCCGTCGGGCACGGGGGGCGGGGCGACGACGCTCCTGGGCCGTGTCGACGACCCCGAGCTGCGGTGGCTCTACCGGCACTGCTCGATGCTCGTCGCGGCCTCCTACGAGGACTACGGGCTCTCGCCGCTCGAGGCAGGTGCGTTCGGGCGCCCCTCGGTCGTGCTGCGGGACGGCGGCTACCTCGACACCGTGGTCGACGGGGTGACCGGGACGTTCTTCGACGCGCCCGAGCCCGCGCTCGTCGCGCAGGCAGTCCAGGAAGCCCTCGGCGTCTCGTGGGATGATGACGCTCTGACGTCGCACGTCGAGACCTTCGCGCTCCCGCGCTTCGTCGCTCGGCTCCGCGAGGTGGTAGACGCGCAACGAGGGCTCGTGCACACGGAGCCCAGCACGCCAGGGGAGAGGAACCCATGACCGTCCGGGAGTTCATCCGTACCGTGTGGGCCGGCAAGTGGTACGTGCTGGCCGCCGTGCTCGTGGTCGTCGCCGGCGCGCTCTACTACCTGAGCCAGCAGGAGACTCAGTTCGAGGCCAAGGCCACCGTCGCGCTCACGGGTGTGCAGACGGCGCAGGGGGGCGAGAAGCTGGTCGAGGTCACGGTCGACGCGAGCGCCGACGACGTCACGTCCCCGGAGGTCGCGGCCGGGGCAGCCACGATCCTCGACCGGTCGGGGGACGAGGCGGAGCTCGTCTCGCAGGTCGTGGCCGAGGGGGACGGCGGGAAGAACATCACGATCCGCGCCACGACCCTCGAACCGCAGGAGTCCGTCGACCTCGCGAACGCCTTCGCGGAGTCGTTCGTCGCGCAGCTGCCAGCCATCCAGGCTGCGCAGGTCGCCCAGATCGACGCACGCCGCCAGGTGCTCGCGACGCAGCTCGCCGCGGTCACGGCCAAGCTCGGTGCCAACCCGAGCGACCCGCTCGCGCTGGCCGAGCAGGACACGATCGTCCAGGAGTACACGAGCCTGACGGTGCAGATCAACACCTTGACGTCGATCGTGGACCCGGGCACGGTCTCGAAGCCGGCAGAAGGCGCCGAACCGCTGGGGCTTCCGCAGGCGACGGTCGTGGTGCTCGCGGTCCTGATCGGGCTCGTCGCAGGGATCGGGCTCGCGTTCGCTCGGCGTGGGCTCGACATGAGGGTGCGTGGGGCCTCGGACGCTGCACGGCTGGCCGTCAGCCCGGTTCTCGCGGAGCTCTACGGCGTCCGGACGTCCGACCGGGAGTACTCCCACTCCCACACGCTCCCGGTCTCCCGGAAGGTGGCCACGCCCTTCACGGAGTCCATCCGCGAGCTGCGGACCGCGGTCCAGGTGGCGCTGGCCGACGCGGAGAACGTCGTCGTGGTCGTCACGGCCGCGGACGCCCGCGCCCCCAGGAGCTTCATCGCGGCCAACCTCGCGGCGTCCTTCGCGCTCAGCGGACGGCGCACCGTCGCGGTGTCGGGCGACCTGCGTCGTCCGGAGCTCGACGGCGTGCTCCCTCCGCCCGAGGGATGGGCCGGAGACCCCCGCACGCTTCGTCCGACGACCATCCCCAACCTCACCGTGTTCCCCGTCCCCGAGGAGGAGATGGACCCTGCGGACTTTCTCGCGACCACGCGGGCCGGCAACCTGATCTCGGAGCTGAGCGTCGAGGCCGACGTGGTCGTGATCGACGCTCCGCCCGTCCTCGCTGCTGCGGACGCGACGATCCTCGGCCGTTATGCCTCCGGGGTCGTCCTCATCGCCTCGGCCGGCAAGACGGACAGGGTGGTCCTGGCCGAGGCCGCGGAGCGCCTGCGGATCAACAACGTGCCGCTGGTCGGTATCGCGCTCGCCGGGGTCAAGAGCGACCGTCGCATGCTGTACGCGTCAACGTACGGTGACCCTGAGTCGCAGACCACCTCGGAGGGCCAAGGGAGCCGTGTCCAGGCCGAGGCGCAAGGGGCCGTGCAGGGCGCACGGGGGCAGGATGAGGGGACCGTCGACGTCCCACGGCGCGCCGCTGTCGACCGGGCCGCGGCAGTGGTCGTCGAGGCGTCGCCGACCGGGCCGCAGCAGACGCCGCAGCAGCCCCCTGAGGGCTCCGCTCGCGCGACCTTCCCGACCGCCGAGGCAGCGTCGACGAGCTCCGGGGCGAACCCGGCCCCGTCAGCGGCCGTGACCCCAGACCCCGCACGGCTTTCGCGTCGTGAGGCCGCAGGACGCCCCGGACCGCTCCTCGCCCCTGAGTGGGGCAAGGTGAGCCAGGCCGCTCCCGCTCATGCTGCAGGTCAGAGCGCCGACGCGACCGCGCGAGAGGGCGGCGAGGGCAAGAGCACGCGCAAGCTGCCGTTCCGTTGGTGAGGGGACGGCGCAGCCGCACGGCCGCTTCGCGTGGCGGGGACGCTGATGCGCTGCGGGTACTCGTCCTCGACCACACCGGTGAGCTCGGGGGGGCCGAGCTGGCCCTCGTCCGGCTGGCCGGGGCGCTCGGCCCCGAGGTCTCCCTCCGCGTGCTGCTCTTCTCCGACGGGCCGCTCGTGGACCGGCTGAGGGAGGCGGGCGTCGCTGTCCAGATCCTCCCGCTCGACGCCGAGACGGTGGCGGTCGGTCGTTCCGACGTCGGATCGGCCTCCCGGGGCCAGATTGCCGCGCTCCTGCGGGTCCTGCCCTTCACCTGGCGACTCGTGCGGCAGGTCCGAGCCCTGCGTCCGGACGTGCTCCACACGACCTCGCTCAAGGCGGACCTGCTGGGGGTGGCGCCCGCGCTGGCGACGCGGACCCCTCTCGTCTGGCACGTCCACGACCGGATCGCCGAGGACTACCTGCCCGCCAGGGTGGTTGGTGCGCTGCGCTGGGCGTCGACCCGTCTGCCCTCCGCCATCGTGGTCAACTCGCAGGCCACCGCGGCGACGCTCCCCGGACCGACCACGGTGGCGTACCCGGGATTCGTCCCCGAGCAGGTGCAGGGGGCCGGGGTACGTGAGCGACGTCCCCCCGCGAAGAGCCCGGTCGTGGGGATGATCGGTCGGATCAGCCCGACGAAAGGTCAGCTCGAGCTCGTCCGTGCCGCTCCGGCGGTCCTCGCGCGGCACCGCGGCACGACGTTCAGGATCGTCGGGGAGCCGAGCTTCGGCGGCGAGGACTACGCCGTCGCGGTGCGCGCGGAGGCTGAGGCCCTGGGGGTCGCGGACCGGTTCGTCTGGGCGGGCTTCACGGGCCGACCCGAGCACGAGCTCGACGGCTTCAGCGTCTGCGTCCACGCGTCCCCCACGCCGGAGCCGTTCGGCCAGGTCGTCGTCGAGGCGATGGTCCGGGGTGTCCCGGTCGTCGCGACCAGGGCGGGCGGGGTGACCGAGATCCTTGCCCCCGCGCACGAGGCTCCGGGAGTGGTCGAGGACCTCGGGGTCCTCGTCGCGCCGGGCGACGTGGACGCGCTCGCCGCTGCGATCGTCGACGTGCTCGACGACCCGGTGGCCGCGTCGGAGCGCGCCGAGCGTGCTCGCCGCGACGCTCTTTTCCGTTTCCCCGTCGAGCGGACGGCTCGAGTCGTCACCGAGGTGTGGAGGCAGGTCGCCCGACCCCGTCGATGATCCGGCGCATCGTCGTGGCCTGCTGGCTCCAGGTGGGGATCCCCGCGCCCGGAGGGAGCGACGAGGAGTGCGGCGTCGCGCGGAGTGCACGCCCGACGGCTGCGGGAAAGTCCTCGGCGGACACTGCTGTCACGAGGGGATCGGTGCCGTCACGGAAGCCTGCGACGAGGGTCGACACGACCGGTCTGCCGACCGCACGGTACTCGTAGAGCTTGATCGGGTCGAGGCTGTCGGTGAACTCGTTCACGAGGTGCGGCACCAGGAGCACCGTCGCGTGCTGGAGGTAGGCGGGGACCGCCGTCCAGGGCCTCGGCCCGAGGCGCACGACGCCGGCACGGTCGAGCGCGGCGACCTGACCCGCGTCGAGGTCCAGCACGGGGCCCACGAGGACGACCACGGCCTGTCCTGCGAGGTCCTGGGCTGTCGCGACCGTGAGGTCGACGTCGAAGCGATCCGGGTGGACGGTCCCCACGTAGAGGGCCACGGGGCCGTCGGGAAGGTCCGCGGGGCGTTGGGCCGGTCGCCGGTAGCGCTCGAGGTCCACACCGTTCGTGACGAGGTGGACCGGCCGCTCCGCACCCTTGATCCGTGCCAGGTGCGGTGAGCACACGACGACCTCGTCGCAGCGTTCGAGCAAGGTCGCCTCGTCCGCGACGAGGCGCCGGTGTTCCTCGGGCGTGCGGTGCGCAGCGAGCCAGTCGTCGGTCACGTCGTAGAGCGAGGGCCAGGCGGTCGTCGTGATCAGGCTCGCGGCCGAAGGGTCGTTGACCCAGAGGAACGGGTCGAGGAACCCGGCACGACGCACGGCTCGCCGCACGCCGGACGCGAGACGGGCGTCGGCCCGCCGATCCAGCCGTCGCGGCAACGGCTTGGTCGGTTGATAGAGGAGAAGGCGGTCCGGGGCGATGCCCTCGACCGGACCGGCCGGTCGCAGTCCGCGGCCCAGGCGGGGGCGGGTCCTGCGGGTGAGCTGGTACAGGGGGTCCGCGGCCGGCTCGACGAACAGGACCCGCAGTCCCGGGTCGGCGCGAGCCAGGCCTGCGACCAGGTACTGGTTCCGGCGCCACACGTCGTCCCACGCCTCGAGCGAGACGACGACCAGCTCGCGCCCGCCGTCGGTGCGTCCGGTCGCGCGGGGGGCGCCGACGACCGAGCGGTAGACCGCGTCGGTCCCGGCGACCTGGGCGTGGGGGGTGAAGCTCGTGCGCTGGACGGTGCGTGCGGCCGCGGAGACCTCGTCACGGCGCGCCGGGTCGCGCGCGAGCGCGGCCAGGTGCCGGCCGGCCACGGCGGTGTCGTACGGGGGGTACAGCGTGAGCGGGTCGACGCCCTCGAGGAGCTCGAGGTGCCCTCCAGCACTCGCAGCGACGACGGGCAGACCGCCCGCCATGGCCTCGAGCACGCTCAGTCCCAGGCCCTCGACAGGGCACGGGGCGACGAGGAGCCCGGCGTCCGCCATCAGCTGGTCGACGTCCGTCCGTGCACCGAGGAAGCGGACGTGCGAGTCGACTCCGAGCTCGGTGCAGAGGGACTCGAGCACTGACCGCTGGGAACCGTCCCCGGCCACGTGGAGCTCCCAGCCTTCCTCGGCGAGCCCGGAGGCCGCGAACGCACGCAGACCGAGGTCGCTCCGCTTCTCGCTCTCGAGCCGTTGGACCATGAGCACGACCCTGGAGCGTTCGCCCGCCGTGCGGCCGTCGGGGCGGTCCTCGACGCCAGGGTGGACGACCACGGAGTCGCCGTCCACGTGGTCGGCGACGTAGCGGCTGATCGAGACCTGGGCCGTGACGCGTCGGCGGGCCAGGGCGGCGATCAGTCTTCCCGCCCGTCCGCTCCCGCGCCGCCCGGCGAAGTGCCGGGTCGTGACGACCGGGGGGAAGGCACGGGTCGCGGCGGCAGCGACCGTCGCCGCGACCTCTGCCGCGGTCATGTGCACGTGCAGGACGTCGGCCCCGGTGGCGAGCCTGCGCAGAGCCCTGACGACGTCGAGCGTCGAGCGAGCGGGGTGGACGTCGACCGCGGCCACCTGCAGGGTTGCGCGCATCTGCTCGGGGTCGCCGCCGACCACGACGACGCGATGCCCTGCAGCGGCCTGAGCTCGCGCGAGGCGGGCGACGTGGCGCTCGACACCGGCGAAGCCGTCCGACCGGACGGCGTGGAGGATCCTCACGTGCGTGCTCCTGGGACGGCGGGCGTCGAGAGCGAGCGTGCGAGCTCGACGTACTGTGCGGCGACCTTGTCCCAGTCGTGCGCCTCGGCGCGCGTGCGCGCATCGGTCGAGCGCGCGGCCCTCTCTGCGGGGGTCCAGCGGGCGACGGCGTCCAGGCCGCGACGGACGTCCTCGGTGGTGCGATCGACCAGGAACCCGTGGACACCGTCGTCGATGACCTCGGGTGCGTACCCTACGCGCGTCGCGACGACCGGGAGACCGCACGCGAGCGCCTCCAGGACGACGAGGGCGTTCGCCTCGTACGCGCTGGGGAGGGCCAGCACGTCCGCTGCATGGAGCCAGGGGAGCGGGTCGTCGACCTGGCCCGCGAGGTGTACGCGGCCCTCGAGCCCGAGCCGCCGGACTCGTGCCCGGAGGTCGTCGAGCATGTCCGGTGTCCCGCCGACGACGCTCACGTGCACCCCGGGCAGGTCGGTCACGGCCTCGAGCACGAGGGGAAGACCCTTCCGGTCGTACTCGTGACCGATGAACAGGACGTCGAGGGCGTCGTCGGGCAGCCCTTGCGCTTCTCGGCCGCGGGCGCGTTCCTCGGCCGACGGGCGGCAGAAGCGGTCCACGTCGACACCGTTGCCGATCACGACCGTGCGTGCCCGGACGTGCGGGTAGGTCCGGTGCAACGCGGCCTGCTCGGCACGGGTCAGATTCACGACGACCCGGTGGAAGCGGCCGCGGTAGCGCACGGCGTCGCGTGCCGCCGTGAAGAGATGCAGGGGGTTGCGGAGCATGCGCAGCGCATAGCTCCCACGGGCCTGCATCGCGACGCGCAGGATCCCGTGGTTGACGTAGACGTCACCGACGAGGACGTCGTTATGGCAGATCGTGACGACGTCCCTCTGGCGTGCCACCGCGCGGCGGGCGAGCACGCTTCCCACGGTCGAGAACCATACGACCCGGGACAGGAGAGCGAGCTTTTCCGCGCACCCCGGAACCGGGGGCCGGAAGCCATCCGCCCCGCGCCTCGGACAGGGTGAACCGACCGGTGGGGACGCCCGCGCGTTCGAACGCGCGCTCGAGCTGATGGGCGACACCGCCGACGCCGCTCCCGGGCGCGATCTCGGGGGCGATCTGCAGGATCTTCATCGGTCGGCCATCTCCTCGACCGACCTCAGCTCGCTGAGCGGGAGGCCGGAACCGTCGTTTTCGCGCGCCGCCTGTCGCGACTGCGCGTAGGACTCCGCACCGAGGCACACGCCGATGATCGCGAAGGGCAGCGACACCTGGACGGAGACCCAGAAGAGGTCGAACTGTCCCTGGATGAAGCGCATCAGGAGGATCGAGAAGGCGAGCGTGCCGAAGCGCGGGTTGATGCGCCAGAGGACGATGAATCCTCCGAAGAACATGACGAGGAACCCGACGAGTCCGACGACACCGGTCGAGGAGAGCACCTCGAGCTCCGCGTTGGGAGGCTGGAAGACGAACTCGGTCCGCCCCGCCGTCCACCAGCGGAGTCCCACTCCGACCCAGGGACTGGTGCGCCAGACCTCGAGGGCTTGCTCGTACCAGGTCAGACGCTGGTTGGCCGAGTTGAACTGGTTGCCCGAGGACAGCTGCTCCTGGACCGCGGTCCAGACGAAGTAGATGGCCGGGATCGCGGCGAGCAGGATCAGCTTGGACCGCTTGCGGTCCGGGTCTGCGCGCAGCGTGATCAGGACGATCCCGATCGCGAGCCCGATGAGGGCCTGGCGGGCTTGGGTCGCCAGCACGCCGAGCGTGCAGAGCCAGAACGAGGCGAGCGAGAACCACCGGGGCCAGCCGACCCACCACGGGCGGGCGTACGTGACCAGTGCGGTCACCGCCAGCACGCACCCGACGAAGTTCTTGTGCATGGGGAACGGGACCTGGAGGTAGACCGGTCCGGTGTTGCCCGCCGCGAGCTGTTGGAGCGCGGTCAGGCAGGTGAGGGCCGCGAAGAGCAGGCACGGCACCAGCAGGAGGGTCAGGCCCAGGCGGGCTCGGCCGGACCGTCCGACAGCCCAGCCGACGACGAGGGCCCCGGCGACCGAGAGCCACGCGTGGAACCACTCGACCGTGTTCGCGGTGTACGGGTTGACGATCACGGTGAACAGGGACGCGACCTGGTAGAACGCTGAGAGCCACAGCAAGGAGCGCATGGCCGGTGAGTAGGGGCGGGGCGAGAAGAACGCCGCGAACCAGAACGCCCCGAAGAGCGCGAAGTCGCTGAGGGAGAGGTCGACCCCGCCACCGCCGACACGCTGGACGATCACGAGCGCCGGCATGGCGAGGATCGGCAGGGCGACGGGCTCGTAGATGGTCAGTCCGACGATGAGGACGAGGAGCGCGAGAACGATCGCGCCGATCGTGAACGACGGGACAAGCAGACCGATGGCGACGAGGACGCCGATGACGGTGGCGCCGGCGACGAACGCCGTCGCCAGCTGCCGAGAACGCAGCAGCCTCGCCCGCGCGGCGTAGGAGGTCACAGGGCCGCCTCAGCGGTGACCGGGCCGACCAGGTAGAGCTGCAGCCGCCGCTGCGCGCCCGCCCGAGCCTCGCCGCGCAGGACGAGCGATCGGACGCCGGCGCCGACGACCGCGCCGGCCCTGGCCGCGTGCCACCCCCAGGGGCCGTAGTGCTTGCGCAGGTAGCGTTCCTGCGACGCGTGGAAGTGTGTCTCGCGCCGCAGCGGGTCTGCGCTGGTCGCGCCCCCCAGGTGCAGTGCGCGCGCCTCGGGAACCACGGCGTGCCGCCATCCCTGGCGCACCGCCCGGTATGCCCAGTCGGTCTCCTCCGCGTACAGGAAGAACGTCTCGTCGAGCCCGCCGACCTGCTCGACCGCCCGCGCGGAGAGCAGCAGGACGGAGCCGATCACGAACGAACGGTCCGCAGGCGTGGGGCGCCGTGACGCGAGGCCGACCGCTTCGACCCACGTGCCCGCGGGGGACGGGAAGGGCCACACGACGCGGGCTTCCGTCCCGTCGTCGTCCACCTGCGTCGGGCCGACGCTCGCGAGGCCCGGGTCGGCGAGCAGAGCGGCGTGCAGGACGGCGACCGCCTCGGGGGAGACCACGGCGTCAGGATTGAGGAGCAGGACGTCCGTACCGGGGGCCTGGCGGTGCGCGAGGGCGAAGTTGACCCCAGCGGCGAAACCACCGTTGCGGCCCGGGTCGAGGTAGAGCGCGCCCGCGGCCTCTGCCACCTTGCGGATCTCGGGCATCGAGGAGTTGTCGACGACGGTGAGAGGCGCGCTGCCGACGAGGGGGGCGAGCGCGTCGCGGACCAGACCGGGAGCCCCGTAGGCGACGACGACGACCTCGGGAGGGGACGCTGAGAGGGGAGCGGCCGTGGTGCCAGGTGACGGCAGTGCTCCGGTCGCATGGGTGTACAGGTCGTCGTAGGCCCGAGCGACGGCGTCCCAGGTGCACGTGCGGGCCCGGTCGAGACCGGCCGAGCGCAGCTGGTCGGCGAGGCCGTCCTCGGTCAGGATCCGTACGAGCGCCGCGTGCAGCGCCTGTGGGTCGCCAGGAGGGACGAGCAGGCCCGCGCCGCCGACGACGTCGGGAAGCGCACCGGACTCGCTCGCGACGACGGGGACCCCGCAGGCCATCGCCTCGACCGCGACGCGACCGAACTGCTCGACCCAGCCGGGCGTCTCGAGCGACGGGACGGCCAGGACGTCGAGGGACCGGTAGAAGTCGGTGAGCGTGGCGCCGGAGAGCGGTCCGAGGAATCTGACGCGCTCGCCGAGAGTCGCCGCGGTGGCCTCCAGGCCAGCCCGTGACGGGCCGTCGCCGGCGAGCACCACCTCGAGCCGCTCGTCCGGAGCCACCGCCTCGAGGAGGACCGTGACCCCCTTGTGCGGGGCGAGGCGTCCCGCGTATCCGACGCGCAGCCGCCCGACCGGTGTGGGCAGGGGGGCGATCGCACCGGTCTCCGGGGCATCGATCCCGAGGGGGATCACCGCGACCCGTCCGGTCGCGCCCTTGGCGCGCACGATCTGCCCGGCACGCTCGTTGCAGACCGACACGGCTGCGGCGCCCCTCAACGCGGCTGCCTCGAACACGCGGAAGGGCCACGGATAGCGTTTGGCGATGTTCTGCGCCGAGTACAGCACGTACGGGGCGGCCGGTCGTCGGCTCACCCGGGCGCGGAGCCACCGCAACGCCAGGATCTGCGCCGTCGCGAGCGCGAACGGCTCTTCATGGATGTCCAGGACGTCGTGGGGCCGACCGAGCGCGCGCCAGACCGGGAGCGGGTCGTAGACGAACAGCGCCGGATGCGTGCCCAGGGTGCGTACCCCGCGCACGGGCTCGCCAGGACGGGGCACCAGCCGTACCCGGGAGCCGGCCTCGTCCCAGACCCGTGCCGAGAGCAGATCTACCGAGGTCCCGCCCGCGCGCAGGGCACGCTCCCGCTCACGCCAGGCGTCGACGACGGCGCTGTGCGAGACGCGCAGGACTCTCATGTGGGAGATTATCTCCCAGCAACCACCCACATCCGGGTGATCCCTCTGATTTCACCCCGCTCGTCCGATCAGCGGGCTCGTCCCGACTGGAGGCCGCGGTGCCCGGTGCCGACCGTCCCGAATCAGCGTCGACCGCGGTGCGGGTGAGCGTCGTCGTCGCCACCAACCGGAGCGGTCCCTACCTCGCCGAGGCGCTCGCGTCCGTGGCGGCGCAGAGTCGACCCGTCGACGAGCTCGTCGTGGTCGACGACGGGTCGCCGGACCCCGGCGCGGTCCGCGCGATCCTCGAGGAGGGCCCAGCCGCACGTCTCGTGCGGATCGAGGCCTCGGGCGTCTGCGTCGCGCGCAACCGGGGGGTGCTCGAGACCACGGGCGACCTCGTCGTGTTCCTCGACGACGACGACCGGTGGCACCCCGACCGGATCCGCGAGCACCTGCGGGCCATGGCTGCATCGCCCGCGGCCGTCGCCAGCTATTGCGGCATGCGGACGATCGACGGGGCCGGCGACGAGCTCGTCGCTGCCGACCAGCGTCCCGCGCCCGACCGGGAGGCGATCGTCAGAGGTCCTGGTGTCATGCTGCCGAACCTCGTGCTGCGACGGACCGTGTTCGACGCCGTCGGGGGGTTCGACCCGGCCTACCGCCAGGGCGAGGATCTCGACCTCGTCCTCAAGGCCGCCGCGCACGGGCCGTTCGCCTACGTCGATGCGACGCTCGTCGACTACCGGTACCACGCGACGAACACCACCCGGTCGTTCCGGGCGCTGGCCAACAGCATCCGGACGATCCTGCGCAGGCACCGCGCGGAGGCGGTAGCCGCCCGGCAGGGGGAGCTGGTCGGGGCGTACGACGAGCGGTTGCGCGCCAACGACCGGTTCGCCTGGTGGAGTGCCGCACGATCCGTCCGGGCGTGCTTGCGCGCGCACCGGTGGACGACGGCGGCAGGAGACGTCTGGTGGGTCCTGCGGTTCGCCCCCTCGACCCCGCTCCTGGTCCTGCGTGACAAGGTCGCCGAGGTCGTGAGCGGGGCCCGTTCAGGCGTGGCGCGGTAGGACCGGGGCGAGCACCTCGTCGAGCCGGCGGCGTGACGTGCTCCAGTCCCGGCGCCGGGCATGGGCGAGCGCGGAATGCTGCTGAGCGAGGAGATACCCCTCGTCGTCGGCCAGCGCGGCGATCGCCCCGGCGATGGCCCGAGCATCGCCGGGCGGGACCAGGAGTCCCGCGTCCTCGATCGCCTCGGGGATGCCGCCGATGTCCGCACCGATCACGGCCGCCCCGGCGGCCATCCCCTCCAAGGGCGTCAACGGGTGCGGGTCCGGCCACCGGGACGGGACCACGACGAGGTCGGCTGTCGCGAGCACCGCGTGCACGCCGTCCCGGGGCATGAATCCCGTGAACGTCACAGGCCCCCGGACCTGCTCCGCGGTCCGGCGCAGGTCTCGCTCGTACGAGGTCGGCGGTGCGTCGGGAGCGAACCCGTCCGCTCCGACGATCGTCACCGCGATGTCGTCGCGCCCCAGCATCCGGACGGCCTCGACCAGCAGGTCCGGCCCCTTGTCGGCGATCGTGCGTCCCACGAACACCACGTGCAGGCGGTCGCCGCGCGAGCGTGGGACCGACGGGGTGCGAGTCGTGTCGACCCCGTTGGGCACGACCACGAGCCGCTCGTGCAGCCGGGCAGGGAGCCGGGCCGCCGTGGCCTGTGCGATGTACCGGCTCACGCACACGAGGACCGGCGCAGGGTCCAGGGCGCGGCCCGCCTCGCGCCGCGAGTACGTGCGCAGCAGCTCGTTGTGCGCGTACAGGACCGGGACGTGCGGGCTGCGCACCGGTCGCACGAGCTGCACGGCGTTGTGCGCCAGGACGATCGACGGCTCCAGGCCAGCCTGGTCGGCGACCGCGGCAGCGAGCACCCGGCGTGCCGAGAACCGCGGCAGCGTGAGGCCGGAGCTCGCCGCGTCCACGTAGCGCCCGAACGGGAGCGGGGACCGGGGCGTGTACTCGATCGCGTCCGCGCTGTCGTAGCGGTCCTCGTAGGTGCCGCGGGCCACGAGGACCCCTGACGGTGGGCTGGTCGGTCCACCGCCCCGGCTCAGGCCGTCGACGACGGTCGGGACGGCGCTCCCCGTGCGGGGGGAGAAATGGTCACCGGGCGTGATCGCGTGCAGGTACATGGGACTCCGAGGCTAGCCGCTCCCAGGGGCGCTGCCGGGGTGAAATCTCCAGGTTCGAGGGTGAATCGGGTGCGAGGTGCCGCGGGGTGCCCCCTCAGCCGGGACAATGGCCGCGTGACAAGGCAACGGTCCTACGTCGTCCTGCGACGAGACATCGAGACCACACCCCAGCCCGTGGGCGGCACCTTCCGCGAGGTCGCCTTCCGACCGGTCCCCGTGCTGTCCCCGCTGTCGCGGTGGCTCGCCGTCTACTGCGTCGACACCGCCGAACGCGTCGTCTCCCTCACCTACGACGACGGACCGCACCCCGAGCACACCCCGCGGATCCTCGACGTCCTCGCCGAGGCGGGAGCCACCGCGACGTTCTTCGTGCTCTCTCGACAGGTCCTGGCGAACCCCGAGGTGACGCGCCGGATCATCGCCGAAGGGCACGAGATCGGGCTGCACGGCGACGACCACACCTCGCTCCTCGACATGGGCACCCGGGAGGCGGTCAGGCGTGTGCGCGGGGCCCGGGCCGCGGTCGAGGACGTGATCGGTCGACCGATCACGCTCTACCGGCCCCCCTACGGAATGGGCCGGATCCGACAGCTCGCGGCGCTCGCGGCCCTCGGCCTCGAGATCGTGATCTGGACCGGTGCAGGTGAGGACTGGGTGCACGACGAGGAGCTGGCCATCGCAGGGCGGGCCGTGGCGACGACGTTCCCGGGCGGGTTCATCCTGCTGCACGACGACCGCGGCGACCCCGAGACGCTGGGGCGCGACGAGGCACCTCCGTCGTTCGACCGCGCCCTCGTGGCCCGGTCGATCCTCGACGGCCTCCAGGAGGGCGGGTACACGACCGCGACCGTGGGGTCGCTGCTCGATCGGTTCCCCGCCGTGCGCACCATCAACCGCGACGCCACCCGTTGGGGCTCCTGATGCCGGTGGCGGCGGCGGGTTCTGGGGGTGTGGTGCCGGTGGTGAGTGTGGTGGTGCCGGCGTTTGATGCTGAGGGGACGTTGGGGGAGCAGCTGGAGGCGTTGGCTGGTCAGGTGGGTGCGCCGGTGTTCGAGGTGTTGGTGTGTGACAACGGGTCGCGGGACGGGACGGCGGGGGTGGTGCGGTCGTTCGTGGGGCGTTCGTCGGGTGCGGTGGCGTGGTCGGGGTTGCGGTTGGTGGATGCGTCGGTGCGTCGGGGGCCGGCGGCTGCGCGCAATGTGGGGGCGGGGGTGGCGCGGGGTGAGCATCTGTTGTTCTGCGATGCCGACGACGTCGCGGAGCCGGGGTGGGTGGCGGCGATGCATGCGGGTCTGGGGGAGCACGCGATGGTCGCCGGGCCCTGGGACCTGGCGCGTCTGAACACGCACTACGCACACGTCGGTGACCGTGCCGAGCCGACGTTCCGGATGAGCACCTGGGACCGGGTCCCCGCCGCGGGCGCGGGCAACCTCGGGGTCCGGTCGGTGGTCTTCGCTGAGGTGGGTGGGTTCGACGAGCGGTTGCCGGTGGGTGAGGACGTCGACCTGTGCTGGCGTGCGCAGCTGGCGGGGCACGAGCTCGGTGAGGTCGAGGCCGTGATGCACGTGCGGATGCGTACGGGGCTGCGTGACGTGTTTCGGCAGGCCTACTCCTACGGACGCGCCGAGCGGCAGCTTGCCCAGAAGTTCGCGGCCGTCATCACTGATCCCACCGTGCCTCGTGTCGAGGCGGCGCACGCCGATTCCGCGCGCGATGCTGCGCCGGCCGAGCCGGTGGCCTCCGACTCCGTGCCGTCCGCGCGCCGGGAGGCCGTGCCCGCGCGGGCGGGGGCGCTCGTTCGCAAGGTCGCGAAGCTCAGGCGGCCGTCGGACCTGACGTACGCGGTGCGTCGGCTGGGTCGTGTGTGCGGGTCGCGGTTCGGTCGTCTGGACCGGTCGGTGCCTCGGTACGGGGGACCGGTTCCTGGTCGTGTGGTCGTGCACGACTCGGGTGTGGTGCCGGTGGTGAGTGTGGTGGTGCCGGCGTTTGATGCTGAGGGGACGTTGGGGGAGCAGCTGGAGGCGTTGGCTGGTCAGGTGGGTGCGCCGGTGTTCGAGGTGTTGGTGTGTGACAACGGGTCGCGGGACGGGACGGCGGGGGTGGTGCGGTCGTTCGTGGGGCGTTCGTCGGGTGCGGTGGCGTGGTCGGGGTTGCGGTTGGTGGATGCGTCGGTGCGTCGGGGGCCGGCGGCTGCGCGCAATGTGGGGGCGGGGGTGGCGCGGGGTGAGCATCTGTTGTTCTGCGATGCCGACGACGTGGTCTCGCCCGGCTGGGTCGCAGCCCTGCACGCTGCCCTGGCCGCGGACGTCGTGGCCGCGGGGCCGTGGGAGTTCCGACGGCTCAACCCGTCCGTCGCCGAGGCCGACCGCTGGGGTCCGACGACGTTCTGCCCGCCTGTCGGGGTCCCGCTGCCTGCGGCGGGCTCGGGGAACCTGGGGATCAGGGCCGACCTCTACGCGCTGCTGGGTGGGTTCGACGAGCACCTGCGGGTCGGGGAGGACATCGACCTGTGCTGGCGCGCGCAGCTGGCCGGACGTCAGCTTCTCGAGGTGCCGGACGCGGTCCTTCACGTGCGGTTCCGTGCCGAACCGACGAGGGCCTTCCGGCAGGCGTTCGCCTACGCCGGCTCGGACCGTCAGGTCGCGTTCAAGTACCGGCGGGTCATCGACGCATATGCGGCCGCGTACCCGGACCTCGCGCGCGGGGTGAAGGACGTCCCCGCCAGGACCGCGTGGCCGCGCCGCGCCTACCTCTGCGTGCGCAAGATCGCGGCAGAGCTGGCGCGCCTTCGACACCCGGGTGGAGCGGTCCTCGTCAGCAGCGAGATCGGTGAGTGGCTCGGGCTGCGGCTGACGAGCGTCGACCGGACCGTCGACGTGGTCGTCCCACCCGCGACACTGCCCGAGCCGGTCGACGTCGGCGCTGCGCGGGCCGACGGGGGTCGGCCGGCGTGAGCGGACCGAGAACGAGGGAGGACCTGCCGGTGGTGAGTGTGGTGGTGCCGGCGTTTGATGCTGAGGGGACGTTGGGGGAGCAGCTGGAGGCGTTGGCTGGTCAGGTGGGTGCGCCGGTGTTCGAGGTGTTGGTGTGTGACAACGGGTCGCGGGACGGGACGGCGGGGGTGGTGCGGTCGTTCGTGGGGCGTTCGTCGGGTGCGGTGGCGTGGTCGGGGTTGCGGTTGGTGGATGCGTCGGTGCGTCGGGGGCCGGCGGCTGCGCGCAATGTGGGGGCGGGGGTGGCGCGGGGTGAGCATCTGTTGTTCTGCGATGCCGACGACGTCGCGGAGCCGGGGTGGGTGGCGGCGATGCATGCGGGTCTGGGGGAGCACGCGATGGTCGCCGGGCGGGCAGAGGCTGGCGCGGTTCAACACGTACTACGGGCACCTCGGGGCGCTCACCGAGCCGACGTTCCGGATGTCGTTCTGGGACGCGCTCCCTGCCGCGAGCTCGTGGAACCTCGGGGTCCGGTCGGTGGTCTTCGCTGAGGTGGGTGGGTTCGACGAGCGGTTGCCGGTGGGTGAGGACGTCGACCTGTGCTGGCGTGCGCAGCTGGCGGGGCACGAGCTCGGTGAGGTCGAGGCCGTGATGCACGTGCGGATGCGTACGGGGCTGCGTGACGTGTTTCGGCAGGCCTACTCCTACGGACGCGCCGACCACCAGCTCGCGGAACGGTTCGCCGACGTGAGGAGGTCGACCGTCGTGCCGACCGAGGTGTCGACCAGCATGCCGTCCGACATGCCGACCGGTACCGAGGTGCCTGACCTTCCCGAGGTCATGGACGCGCTCCCGGGCGTCACGCCACCCCCCGTGGTCGGGTCGCTGCCGCGCGCCCTGCGCAAGGTGCTGAGCGTTCGGCGGCCGTCGGACCTGACGTACGCGGTGCGTCGGCTGGGTCGTGTGTGCGGGTCGCGGTTCGGTCGTCTGGACCGGTCGGTGCCTCGGTACGGGGGACCGGTTCCTGGTCGTGTGGTCGTGCACGACTCGGGTGTGGTGCCGGTGGTGAGTGTGGTGGTGCCGGCGTTTGATGCTGAGGGGACGTTGGGGGAGCAGCTGGAGGCGTTGGCTGGTCAGGTGGGTGCGCCGGTGTTCGAGGTGTTGGTGTGTGACAACGGGTCGCGGGACGGGACGGCGGGGGTGGTGCGGTCGTTCGTGGGGCGTTCGTCGGGTGCGGTGGCGTGGTCGGGGTTGCGGTTGGTGGATGCGTCGGTGCGTCGGGGGCCGGCGGCTGCGCGCAATGTGGGGGCGGGGGTGGCGCGGGGTGAGCATCTGTTGTTCTGCGATGCCGACGACGTGGTCTCGCCCGGCTGGGTCGCAGCCCTGCACGCCGGGCTCACGGACACCGATCTCGTGGCCGGGGGGCTCGAGTGGGAGCGGCTCAACGCTCGGAACAAGGCGTCCGTGAGCTGGTCCGAGGGCGGCGCGATCACCCTTGCGTTCCGTCCTGACCTGGCAGGTGCGCCGAGCAACAACCTCGGGGTCCGCGCAGACGTCTTTACTGAGCTCGGCGGGTTCGACGAGTCGCTGAGGACCGGGGAGGACCTCGACCTGTGCTGGCGTGCCCAGCTGGGAGGGGGCACGCTCCGACGGGTCCCGGAGGCAGTCGTCCACGCGCGCAAGCGTGACGGGCTCCGGGCCGTCTACCGGCAGGCCTACTCCTATGCGGTCGGGATCGAGGAGCTGCGCCGCCGCTACGCCCAGGAGTCTCGGTCGGTCCCGGACCCAGCGGTCTCGGCCACCCCGCTGCCCGAGGCCGACGGCACGACCCGGAGGACGCCGTCGGGCACCCGAGCCGCTGCGGTGGCCGAGCGGTTGCGCCGTCTTGCCACGCGCGCGGCGAGCGTCCGTGGCACGGGCGACTTCGCGGACGTCGCGTGGCGGCTGGGCCAGGACCGCGGCCGCCGTGCCGGCCGCCGCGCCGGCTGATCCTCGCGGATCAGCTCGGGACACGCCCCCCGAGGACGGCTCGCCACACGTCGGCGTGCGCGTGCGCGCTCGCCGCCCACGTGTAGCCCTGCGCCCGGGAGCGTCCCAGCGCCCGTCGCCGGGCACCGCCGTCCCCGTCGAGAGCGTGGACGAGCCCCGCGGCGATGCCCTCTGCGTCGGGCTCGACGAGGATCCCGGCGTCACCGACCACCTCGGGCAGCGCAGTGCGGTTCGACGCGACGACCTGCGTCCCCGCGGCCATGGCCTCGAGCGCGGGGAGGCCGAACCCCTCGTGGAGCGAGGGGATCACCACGACCTCGGCCGAGGCGACGAGCCCTGGCAGCAGGTGGGCGGGCAGCATCCCGGTGAGCACCGCCCCCTCCATCTCGGCGAAGTGGTAGCTGCGCCGGTACGCGGGTGGCCCGCACAGGACGAGCGTCACGTCAGGGTGGACGCTCCGGACGCGGGGCCATGCCTCGGCGAGCGCCTTGAGGTTCTTGCGCCGGGCCGAGCCGCCGGCGTGCAGGACGAACCGACCGGTGACGCCCAGCCCGGCGAGCGTGTCGGCCGGGAGCGCCTCGGCGTCGAAGAAGGCCTGGTCGACACCGTTCGGGATCGCGATCACGCGGTCCAGGCCGAGTCGCTCCGCCACGTCGTCCGCGGAGAACTGCGACGGTGCGATCACGGCGGCAGCGCGCCGAGCCTCCTGGGCGGCATGCCGCTCGGGGGCCGCCTCGTCCGGGAAGTGCCACGCCACGGTGTCGTGGACCGTGATGATCTCCGGTACCCGAGCAGGGGGTTGCGCGAGGCTCATGCGGTGGACGACGTCGGCGCGACCGTAGAGCATCGCGCCCGCCGCGCGTCGTGCTGCCGACGGGGCGTCGTGCAGCAACCACGCGGGCACGCGGGTGGTGCCGGCAAGGGGGGAGCGCAACGAGCGCAGGATGGTACGGGTGACCTCGGCGTCGCCGTCGAGCTCGTGGGGCGCGCGCGAGATCACCTCCTCCTCGTAGACCTGCATCCCCATCGGTGCCGGGCTCGCCGTCGTGACGAACGTGATGCGTGGGCTCACGTGATCTCCTGCTCGTGGTGGACGTCTATCATCCAATGGTGACCGACGTCGTGCTTGTGACCAGCTCGTTCTTGCCACGGGTCGGAGGCGTCGAGGAGCACGTCCTGAACGTGGCTCGCAGGCTGCGGGACCGGGGCACGAGCGTCGTCGTCTGGACGGTGGACCAGGGGGACGACGTCCCGCGCGAGGTGGACGGCATCCGGGTGCGCGCGCTGCCCTGTCCGATGCCCGCGCGGAACCTGAGGTCGATCGTCGGGTTCGCGGTGCGTGCCCCGGTGGCGGCGGTGCGGTGGGCTGCCGCCGTACTGCGTGATCGCCCTCGCGTGCTGCACGTGCACTGCTTCGGGCCGAACGGCCCGTGGGCCACGGCGACGGCTCGTGTCGCGAGGCGGGCGCTGGTGCTCACGAGCCACGGAGAGACCTTCATGGACGCCGACGACGTCTTCGAGCGCTCGGCGCTCCTGCGTCGTGCGCTGCGGTCCGCGCTCGGTCGTGCCGACATCGTGACGGCCTGCTCGGAGTACGCGGCCAGGGACCTGGACCGGTTCGGTGCGCGGCCCGGCGTCGTCGTCGTCCACAACGGGATCGACGCCGGTGAGCCCGCCGGGGCTGCGCCGCCGGGGCTTCCGGAACGGTATCTGGTCGGAGTGGGTCGCCTGGTCTGGAACAAGGGGTTCGACCTGCTGGTGCGGGCGTTCGCCGCGGCAGACCTGCCCACCGACGTCCACCTGGTCCTCGGCGGCTCTGGGCCGACGGCGGGGTGGTTGGGTCGGCTCGTGGCCGAGCTCGGCGTGGAGGAGCGGGTGCACCTGGTCGGCAGGTTGGACCGTGGGCAGGTCGTGACGGTGCTGCGCGGCGCCGAGGCGCTCGTGGTCCCCAGCCGCGTGGAGGCGTTCGGGATCGTGGTGCTCGAGGGCTGGCGGGCCGGGGTGCCGGTCGTCGTGACGGCCCGCGGAGGACCGCCCGAGTTCGTCACGGACGGTGAGACGGGCGTGCTCGTCGACCCCGAGGACCTGCCGGCCCTGTCGGCGGCGCTCGAGCGCGTCACGGGCGACCGCGACAAGGCGCGGCGCATGGGGGCGGCCGGTCGCGCACGCGTCGGGGACTTCACCTGGGAACGCGTGGCGGACCACTACGGTGCGCTCTACGAACAGGTCGACACCCCGGCCTGACGGACCTCGACCGGTCTGTGACCGGCGCGCAGGGACGTCACGGGACGAGCGTGCCGTCGAGGATGGCCAGCCGGCGGGCTGCCTCGCTGCCCGGGGTCCGGCTCAGCCGGGCCCGCAGAGCGGAGACAGCCTGGTCGAGCGTGACGTCCATGAGCTGGACGAACGAGACCTCGTCGTCCTCGCTGAAGGCCGGGTACAGCTCGCGCAGGTGGGGTGCGGGGTCGTTGCCGCTGACGTCCCCGGAGTCCGGGAACGGCAGCCCCGGCGTGCGCGGACGCATGCTCTCGAAGTCCGTGACGACAAGATGCCCGTCGAGGAACCAGATGTTGTGCGGCTGGAGGTCGCCGTGCACCCAACCGGCCTCGTAGATGTCGATCAGCACCTCGAGGGTCCATGCGGCGTGCTCGACGCGTTCTGCGTGGCTCACGTCCTTCGTGGCGAGGTCGAGCCGGGACTCACGGGGAATGCGAGGGCGGACGAGGCCCTGGGGGATCCAGGCGATCACCGGCATGAACCAGTCCCGGTCGCCGAACACCTGGTACGCCGAGCGTTCGCCCGCGAGCCCGAGACGCCCCAGCTCGGTCCGGGCGAAGTTCTTCGTCACGACCTGCTGGCCATGACGGTTGCCGAACATCGTGACGGCGCAGGCCGACTCCTTCACGAACTGGTTCCGGACCGGTGTCCTGAACCGGTAGGTCATCATGGCGCGGGCCCAGATCCGCGAGGACAAGCTCCGCGCGACGGTGCTCATCGGAGCCGCTCCCTGAGTCCGCGCACCAACGAACGCGCACCGCGGTAGGTGCTCCGGAGCACGGTCGAGCCGGCTGCCGCACGGGCGGGTCGGGACTGCTTGGTCCGCCTCCACAGCTCCTGACGGGCGAGGTCGAGGACGGGCTGGTCGACGCGCGTGCGCCACAAGCGGGAGACGACGGCCTCGTTGCGCTCGACACCGGTGTCCGCGGGGATCGGGACACGGAACCGGTGCGCGGCGAGGAAGCCGTCGAGCACCTCGGCGGACGTCCGGTCGTCGAGGAGGGTCGTGACGAGCGTGTCCGGGATGCCGAGCTCCTTCGCGAGGCGGTCCAGCAACGGGCCGTAGGCCGGCTTGACCGCGAGCTTCTGGATCTTGGCGTGGTAGAGCAGGGAGAAGAACAGGTCGTCGATGCGGGGGACGGGGACGTCGTCCGCGAACCAGGTGCGTTGCGAGAGGATCTGGTCCTGCCATGCGGCGTCGAGATAGCCGTCGCCGACGGTGCGGACGTCGAACGTGACACGCTCGCCGGCGACGTCGAAGTGGAACGCGCCGCCGCCTGGCCAGTCCGGGCGCGCGCCCAGCAGCGCTCCCAGGTCCAGACGGCGGCGGCCCAGGACGTCGATCTCGTGGTCGTCGGGGATCGCGGGGGAGCTCGTCGAACCCGCGGAGGACGACGTACGGGGTGGCTCGTCGCAGGGTGCGGAACACGGTGGTCAGGTCGGGCCAGCCGTCCGCCCCGACGGGGTCGCCGATGTCCTCGCGCGAGTCCTGCGTGACCCCGGCCAGGAGTGCGTCGACCCGGTCGGGACCGAGGATCAGGCTCGCGTCCCGGAAGAACTCCTGCATCCCGTTGCTCGAGTGCACGCGGTAGCCGCCCCCCGCGAGGGCGCGAGCGCGTCCCTTGAGGCTGGACATGTGCACGTTCGTCAGCTCGACGAGCCCGGAGACGTTGCGTCGGTAGCCGTAGAGCGGCGCGCGGTCCTCGAGGACCAGGAGCAGGAACGGGCCCTCGCCGACCTGCTCGTGCTTGTCGGACGTCCCGTCGAGGTGCTCGGCGTAGAGGCGCTCGAAGCTGGTCACCAGGTGCTCGGGCGACCACGTCACCTCGAACTCCGCGATCACGTCGAACGACGCGAGCGCGAGCTCGCGGATCGCGTCGTCGTGCTCGCGCGCGCCACCCCACACGCACAGGAGCTGGAGGTCGCGGTCGTACTGGTGGATGAACCCGCCGGACGCGGCGTCATGCTCGAACACGAGGGCTGTCGGTGAGTACTCCGTCAGGGGAACTGCGCGTCTCGCGGGTCCTCCCGGAGCCTGTGCGGACGTCATCGCATCTCCTCGGTCGTGGTCAGGGGTAGCTGGTCGGCGTGCACCGTGGCCGACCGGTGGGCGTGCTCCAGGGGCCATGCTGCCGTACAAGAGGTTGAGAGCGGGTGAACGAATGACTATTCGGCCAAGATTCACCCGGTTGATTTGCGGCTCAGGATGCCTGCGCCCGGTCCTGGACGTGATTTCCTTGTCCTGCATGTGCCAGGAGGGCAGCCCGGCAACCACTTGGCCCCATGGATGGACCTGGAATGACTCAGAACACCTGGCAACGACGAGCGACGGCGGTCGTGGTCGGAGCGGTTGCGCTCGCGACGCTCACGACGTCCGGGATCGCTCTGATGGACCACTCTCTCCTCGCTCCGGGAGCGGCTGCGGTCGGCCGGGCCGAGGTGACGCCGGACCCCGACCTCGTGGTCGGTGCGGATCCGGCGGAGCCTCGTCGGATCGGTGGCGAGACCGGGCAGGACCTCGCGACCAACATCTCGCCGACCGACGCGGAGACGGTCGGGTCGACGACCGTGGCCCGCACGCTCTGGTGGTCCTGGCGCGCAACTGCCTCGGGCCCCGTCGTCTTCTCGACGGTCGGGAGCGAGGTCGACACCGCGATCACCGTGCGTGAGGGCTCGTCGACCGGTCCTGTCGTGGCGACCGGCACGGACGCGGGGGACCTCGTCACCGCCGAGACGACGGTCGACGCGGTCGAGGGGACCACGTACGTGGTCGAGGTGGCAGCCGAGGAGGAGGTGCCGCAGGCCGGCCTGGTGGTCCTCGGGTGGCAGCCTGTCGTGGCTCCCGCCGCCGTACAGGAGCCGGAGGCCACCACTCCTGTCTACACGGCCAACGAGATCCCCCTGACCGGCACCACCGGCGAGAAGCCGCAGTCGAAGCTCTTCTCCGCCCACGGCACCTGGTGGGCGGTCGCCGCTTCCACGAGCACGAACCCGACCGGCACCTGGCTGTGGCGCCGCGACGGTCAGGCGTGGTCGGCGGTGCTCCGGCTCTCGGACAGGACCGACGTCCGGGCCGACACGCTCCAGGTCGGCGACGACGTCGTCCACGTCCTGCTCCACGGTCCCGTGACGACCCTCGTGTCGTTGCAGTACTCCGCTGCGGGGAGCACGTACGTCCCCTGGACCCAGCGCCCGGCGCCCACGACGATCTCCCTGCCGGGGAGCGAGACCGCGACCATCGACGTGGACGGCACCGGGCGCATCTGGCTGGCCACCGAGAACGCCACGCAGGTGTACGTCAGGTGGGCCGACGCTCCTTATACGACCTTCTCGGACCCCGTCGTCGTGGCATCGGGCATCTCGGACGACGACATCTCCGTCGTCACTGCGATCCCCGGCGGTGTGGGTGTGCTGTGGTCCAACCAGAACACGCACCTCTTCGGATTCCGCACGCATCTCGACGGGACAGCACCCAACGTGTGGACCGCGGACGAGAGCCCTGCCTCGGGCTCGGCGCAGAACGTCGGTGACGGGTTCTCGGACGACCACCTGAACATCGCCACGGCGGCTGACGGCACGCTGTATGCGGCGGTCAAGACGTCCTACGACACCAAGGGCAGCACCGTGATCGGGCTGCTCGTGCGCAGCCCCGCCGGTGTGTGGGACCAGATGCACCCGGTCGACACCCGCGGCACTCGACCCAACGTCGAGATCGACGAGGCGACCGGGATGCTCCGGGTCGTCTACACCGAGACGGAGTACCTCTCGAACATCATCGAGAAGGTCGTCCCGCTCGACGAGCTCGACTTCTCGGCGCCCGCGACCGTGGTCCTGCCCGGGGGCTTCAACAACGTGACCTCCAGCAAGCGCAGCGTCCCGGGTGCGACGCTCGCCGTCGCCGGCGGAGCCACGCGCACCGGGACCGCGCGTCTTTCCTGGACTCCGCCCGGAGCACCGACGGTCGCCGACCTGACGCTCGCGACCACGAAGGGGACTGCGGTCTCTGGCACGCTCAGCACGGCGCCCTCGACGGTCGACGTCTACGAGGTCGTCAGCGAGCCGACGTCCGGGACGCTGGTGCTGAACGCGACGACGGGAGCCGTCACCTACACGCCCGATCCTGCGTTCGTCGGGACGGACCACGCCACGGTGCGAGTCCGCAAGGGCGAGCTCTGGTCCGCGCCCTCGCTCGTCACGTTCGGCGTCACGAGCGAGGCCGGCCTCGTCGGCCGATGGGACCTCGACGAGGCGGCCGGGGCACGCGCCGCGGACACGTCGGGTTGGGGCGGGCACGGCGTCGTCAGCGGCGGCGCGACCTGGACCCCGGGGACCCAGGGGAGCGGTCTGCTGCTCGACGGCCTGTCCGGACTCGCGACGGTGCCCGACTCCGACGCCCTCGACGTCTCGGGCGCACTGACCGTGGCCGCCTGGGTGCGCCCCGAGAAGGTCGACACCCAGTACGTCGTCAAGAAGGCCGACGTCGGCGCCGACGGGTTCGAGCTAGCTTCAACTCGGCCGGTCGGCCGTACCTGCGCCTCAACAAGGAGACGTCGGGGAACACGTATCGCCTCGAGGCGCCGTCCGCGCCGGTCGCCGACGGATCCCGTTGGGTCTACGTCGCGGGCACCTACGACGGAACCACCATGCGTCTGTACGTGGACGGCGTCGAGGTGGCCTCGAAGGCCGGACCGTCCTCGGTCAAGACCAACGCCCTGCCGCTCACGATCGGCGGTCAGGTGAGCGGCGGCTACTCGTTCGACGGGGCCGTCGACGGCGTCCGGGTCTACTCCCGTGCAACCTCGGCAGCGGAGATCGCGGCACTCTACTCGGACGCCGCCGGTGGGTCGACGCCGACCCCGACCCCGACCCCGACCGATCCGCCGACGGACCCGGTCGACCTCACGGTCGGCGCGGTGGGACGGTGGGGCCTCGACGAGACGAGCGGGAACGTCGCCCACGACGCGTCCACCCGGGCGAACGATGGTGTGGTCAGCGGAGGCGTGCAGCGCGTGAGCGGCAAGGTCGGGGGCGCGTTCGAGCTCGACGGGTCCACGGGTCGCGTGACCGTGCCAGATGCAGCATCTCTCGACGGCGCGTCCGGGCTCACGGTCGCTGCCTGGGTGCGTCCCGCCAGGACCGCTACCCAGTACGTCGTGAAGAAGGCCGAGAACGACTCGGTCAACGGGTACGAGCTGGCCTTCGCGTCCACCGGGCGGCCGTTCTTCCGCCTGAACCAGGCGACGTCCGGCAACGCCTACCGGATCGACGCTCCCTCCGCGCCGTCGGCCAACGGGTCGACGTGGGCGCACCTCGTGGGCACCTACGACGGATCGACGATGCGTCTCTACGTCGACGGCGTGCAGGTTGCCGTGGGGGCCGGCCCCACGACGGTCGGGACGAACGACCTTCCCGTCGTGCTGGGCGACCAGCCCGGTGGTGGCTATCCGTTCAAGGGGGCGATCGACGAGGCGGCGGTCTACGACCGGGCGCTCTCGGCGGGGGCCGTGACGGCACTGCGCGCGGTGACGATGCCGACTCCGACTCCGACTCCGACTCCGACTCCGACGCCGACGCCGACTCCGACGCCGACGCCGACGCCGACGCCGACGCCGACGCCGACGCCGACGCCGACGCCGACGCCGACGCCGACGCCGACGCCGACTCCGACTCCGACTCCGACTCCGACTCCGACTCCGACGCCGATCCCCACGATCCCCGGGCTCGTCGCGGGCTGGTCGCTCGACGAAGGGGCGGGCGCGAGCGCCGCCAACAAGCTGCCTGCCGGCCCTGCCGGTGCGATCGCGGGTGGCTCGACCTGGCTGCCGGGGGTCCACGGGAAGGGGCTGAGGTTCGACGGGACCACGGGGAAGATCACCGTGCCGGACGGCCCGTCGATCGATGCCACGCAGGCGATGACGATCTCTGCCTGGGTGCGCCCCGAGCGCAAGGCGACCCAGTACGTCGCCAAGAAGGCAAGCGGCTATTCGGTCGACGGGTACGAGCTGGCGCTCGCGAGCACCGGCAAAGCGTTCTTCCGGCTCAACGAGGCGACTTCCGGCAACACGTTCCGGGTCAATGCCACCTCCTCGTACCCGGTGGACGGTTCGACCTGGGTGCACCTCGTGGGCACCTACGACGGTCACGAGCTCAAGCTCTACGTGAACGGTGTCCTCGAAGGGACCGTGGCGGGCCCCTCGGTGATCGCGGCGAACACCTTGCCGCTCGTCATCGGTGACCAGCCGGGTGGTGGCTACCCGCTGCGGGGGGCTGTCGACGAGGTCGAGATCTTCGACCGGGCACTCACCGGCGCCGAGGTGGCCACGCTCGCGACCCCGTGACGATCGGACGCCCGACCTCCTGACGGTCGGGCGCAACACCCCTCGCCCGGGGACGGAGCTCCTTCCGTCCCCGGGCCGACGTCGTCGGCCCCGCCGGAGGGCCCTCACCTGGGGATCCGCTCCCCGACAGGGGGAGGAACGTGCGTCGGATCGAACACTGGTCGTCGCCCGACGTCGGTGGGAAAGCGCGAGAGCCGGCGGACGCCATGACTGTCCGGGACCGGTGGTTGCCGGGATTCCCGATCGTCGTGGTGCCCGCCGGCTCAGGGTCGGCGATCTGTCAGATCAGATGAAGTCCGCGAACTCGCGCTCGTTCTTCTGGAACACGAGGGTGCCCAGGAGGAAGATGACGGGCGCGCCGATCGCGAGGGCGATCACCTGCCATGTCGCCGGGGCCTCGGTGCCCACGAGGGACCAGCGGAACGCCTCGAGGAACCAGGTGACGGGGTTGATGTCGAACAGCCAGCGCAGGCGGTCCGGCACCTCGGAGAGCGCGTAGGCGACAGGGCTCGCGTACAGCAGGGTCTGCACGAGCCACGGCAGGATGTACCCGACGTCGCGATACTTGACCATGTAGGACGCGCAGGCGAGCCCGACACCGCTACCGATCATCACGATGAGCACGACCCAGACCGGGATCAGGAGGATCGGCCAGCCCGGGTTGATGCCGTAGATGAAGAGCATGACGATGGCGAGAGCCAGTGCCACGACGAAGTCGACGACGACCGAGGCGATGCTCGAGATCGGCACGAGGAGCCGCGGGAAGAAGACCTTCTGGATGAGTGACGAGTTGCCGACCATCGAGCTGGCCGAGCGGCCGAGAGACCCGTTGAACAGGTTCCAGGCGAGCATTCCCGCGAGGGTGAACAAGAAGTAGGGGACGTCACCGGTCGACAGATCGGCGATCTGCCCGAACACGACGGAGAAGATCCCCGCGCTGACGAGGGGCTGCAGGAGCACCCACGTGACCCCGAGGATCGTCTGGCGGTACCGGACGATGAGGTCTCGCTGTGCGAGCCTGACGGCGACCTCGCGAGCCTGCCAGATCTCGCGCCACGCCGGCATGTTGAGCCGGCCCGGTGGTGTGATGACGGTGCGGTGCACCACCTGCTGCTCCACGGTCATTGCCTCTCGTACTCAAAGTTCACGAAGACCATGCCCTTTTCGATGCTCGACGACTCGCTGAAGTCGGGGTAGGGCAGGTCTGGGAGGATCTCGAAGCGCCAGGCACCTTCCCAGGCGTCGAGCACTCCGGCCTGGCAGGCGAACACGTCGACGGTGTACTGCCCGGGCTTGAGCCACAGGTCCTTGATGACGACGCGGCCCTGCTGGTCCTCGGTCGGGTCGAACCACTGACCGACAAGCCGGGAGTCGCACTGCGCGATCACGGTGCCCTGGTCGTTGTTGACCTGGACGGACACGAAGTACGACCCGACGATCCGGTTGCTCCGGGGCGCGTCGAACTCGATGGCGATCTCGTCGGAGGACTTGAGGAACTCGTCGGCCATGAAGACACGCGAGAGCCGCACCTTGCCGTTTCCGGCACGCTTCTTGGGGTCGGTCTGCGACAGGGCGAAGCTCTCGAAGGTGTCACGGTAGGCCTGCAGGGTGCCTTCGACGGTCCCGGAGTACTCGAGCCTGCCGCGGTCGAGCAGGACGGCCGAGGTGCACAACGCCTGGACCGTCTGGAGCTGGTGGCTCACGTACAGGACGGTGCGTCCGTGCTGGGCGGCCTCACGCATCTTCTGGATCGACTTCCGCTGGAACTCGGCGTCGCCGACGGCCAGGACCTCGTCGATCGCCAGGATCTCGGTGTCGAGGTGCGCGGCCACCGAGAACGCGAGGCGCACGTACATCCCCGAGGAGTACCGCTTGACCGGGGTCTCGAGGAACTTCTCGATGCCGGAGAAGTCGACGATCTCGTCGTACCGGCGCTGGATCTCCTTGCGGGTCATCCCGAGGATCGACCCGTTGAGGAAGATGTTCTCGCGTCCGGTGAGCTCGGGGTGGAACCCGGTACCGACCTCCAGGAGCGAACCGACACGGCCGCGGAGCTCGAGGCGCCCGCGGGTCGGTGCGGTGACCCGGGTGAGGATCTTGAGGAGGGTGGACTTGCCGGCCCCGTTGCGGCCGACGATCCCGAGGGCCTCCCCGACGGGAACCTCGAGGTCTATGTCGTCGAGCGCGTCGAACAGCGTGTACCTGGCCTTGCCGGTCGAGCGCACCCATTGAAGCGCAGCCTGGACCGACGTGGTCGCGCGCTCGCCCGAGGCCCCGAGCCGGTAGGTCTTCCCGACGCCGGACACGGTGATCGCATTCTCTTGCACACGAGCAACATAGTCCGTGGCATGCGCAGACCGGTCACGCGCGTCGGGTGAAACCCTGAGGACGCGCTTCGTCCGTCAGAGGACCGAGGGCGTCGCGGGTCCTCGAGGTGTGGGGCTACGGCGTCCCGACGCCGTCCGCGCGGTCACGTCGTCGGGCGACGGCAGCGGCCGGGACCCCTGCGACGAGGCCGGAGAGCTCGGCGACGGCGCGGGTGAGGACGACCGGTGCCGAGGCGCGGGCCTTGGCGGACGCGAGGCCGCCCGAGCCGGGTACGCCGTGACGCAGGCGGCGCACGGCCTCGGCGACGTACTCCCGCTGGGACCGCACCGTGGTCAGGGCGAACCGACGCAGCGCGGGGTCGCGCCATCCGAGGTTCCTCGCGAGCAGCACGAAGTGGTTGCGGCGCGAGTAGTAGAGGTAGCGACGGTCGAACCGCTTCCCCCCGGTCTCGTACGGAGCGGCGACGTGCCGGACGACGGCTCGGGGCTGATACACGAGACGCCCTCCTGCGGCTCGGACCCGGAACGAGATGTCGGACTCCTCGCACAGGCAGGTGCCCGGGTAGTTCCCGCGGATCCCGCCGATGGCAGCGAGCGCGGAGCGGCGGAACGACATGTTCGCACCGAGCATGTGGTGGACGTCGAGCAGACGGCCGGGATCGGCCCCGAAGTTCCCGGTGAGGCGTCCGTCGGGCAGGAAGCGTCCGATCTGCCCGAGCCCCTCCGACTCTTCGCCGGCGATGCCGTTGACGGCCCTGCCGCCGACGCCGTGGACGGTGGAGTCCGTGTAGGGCGTGACGAGCTCGTCGAGCCACGCCTCGTCGACGAATGCGTCGTCGTCGATGAAGGCGACGATGTCGCCCGTCGCGGCGGCGAACCCGATCTGGCGGGACTCGGGCATGGTGCCGGGGCCGAGATCGTTGCGCAGGAGCCGTACCTGTGGGTGGTCGCGCTCGACGATCACCCGGGTGCGGTCGTCGGGAGAGGCGTCGACGACCAGGATCTCGTGCGGTGCGGTGCGCAGGCGAGCGAGGTGGTCCAGGCACTGGGCGACGTAGACGGGACGCGCGTACGTGATGATGATGACGCTGACGCGCGGGCTCATGCACCGGCCTCCGAGGGGTTGTGCACGCGACCGAGGCGGTACCAGTCGATCCGGCGCAGCGGTGTGGTGAGCGCGGTCAGGTAGGGGTGTCGGCTCCGCTGCTCCCACCGCGCGTACACCTCGGGCCTGGAGTACTCGTTCGCGTGGCCGGACCAGGCGAACTTGCGGCGCATCACCTCAGGCGGTCGCACCCAGGAGTAGTGCACGACCGCGGAGTCGAGGGGGATCACCTCGTGCACGATCATGTCTCGCGGGTGGAACGTGTCCGTGTTCCAGGCGCGGACGTCCACACGGTAGTGCGGGGCGTCGGTCTGTCGGCACAGACGGAGGGCTGTGCCGGAACGCACGGCGAGCGGACCGGGGTAGCTGGCCGCAGGGCGTCCGAACCGGGTGCTCGCCTCGAGGAACCGGTCGCCACCCGCATGCGTGTAGAGCCACCGTGAGGGATAGTGCAACGCCTCGGCGCCGGCCGCCTCGGCCCGGTCGATGCTGGCGCTGAACGTGGCAGGGTCTGCGACGACCTCGTCGGTGTCGAGCTGCAGGACCCAGTCGGCGCCGTCGGAGGCGGCCTCCAGCGCCTGGCGACGCTGCGCGGTGTCGTTGCGCAGCGGGTCCTGGGTGGTGTCGGCGTGGTTCCCCGGGAGCAGGACGCACTTGTTCTCCGTGTCGAGAGCGCGGATCTGCGCGAGGCACGTGTCGACCGGGATCGGGGTGCCGGTCCAGGACGATCCGGTCTCGTCGTAGGACACGACGATGCGGTCGACGAGGTCGTAGTAGGACAGGATGCTCGCGGTCAGGAAATGCGGGTCGGCGGCGAGGACGTACGCGTGACGGCGGGTCACGAGACGATCCTGTGCAGGGGGGTGCCCCGGACTGCTGCTCTGCTCACCCCCTGAGGCTAATCCGTGCGTGTGCTCACGAAGACGGTGGGCCGGGTGAATTACCCGGTCCGGCCGTGCGAGGAGCAGGAGATTGGGTCAGTGCGAGCACGAGGCACGTGACCGTGCCGACGAGCAGGAGCGAGGCGACGACGTCGCTCGGCCGGTGCGCGTGCTCGAGCAGCGACGCGATGCTCGCCGCGAGCAGCACGCCCCCGGCCCAGAGCACGAGGGGCCAGGAGAGGCGCGGCCACAGGAGGAGGACGGCGACGCACAGTGCCGACGAGGCGACGACGTGGCCGGAGGGCAGCGTGTTGTACGCGTAGCCGAGGTCGGCGAGATCGGGGCGTTCGAGCACCGCGTCGCGCAACCATCGCGACACGGGGACGGTGATCCCGACGACGAGCGTCGCCCGGACCAGCGCCCGCACCCGGCGGGCGCGGAGAGCCCCGAGGCCGAGCACGCAGCACACCGCTCCCAGGGCCAGGGGAAGCGTCGGGCGGAGCACCTGCGCGAAGGCCCCCAGGAAGGGGTTGAGCTGCTGCCAGGAGACGAACGCGCCGTTGTCGAGCCTCTGTCCCGCGAGCGTGCGGACGGTGACGGCGTAGGTGGCGAGGAAGAGCGAGCCGAGCACGAGGGCGGCGAGCCCGAGCAGGGCCGCGCGGACCATGCGTGAACGGGGAGCTGCGGAGAGGATGCGGTCGACGTTCACGGGGTCCTCAGGACGTGGAGCGGGAGACGGGGCCGCAGGCGTGCGGTCTTCAGGCGCTCCGACCAGCCCGTTGCGGGCCGCTCGACGAGCGACGCGATCCCGCGCATCGCGTCGATGGGGAGGAAGCGCCCGGCGGAAGGTGGCTTCATCGCCAGACCTGCCTCTCGTCGGTGTCAGCGGGCGCAGGGCGCGGCCGTTCCGCAGGTTCCAGGCGTCATGTCGAGGCTAGCGCTCTGCCGGACCCCGGCGTCAACGCTGCCGCAGGGTGAAACGGAGCGCGGCATCCGGCCCCGGCGGAGCGCACCGAACCGTGGCGTGGCGCCTGATCGGGGCGGTGCACTGTCGGCACCTCGGCGTAACCTGGTTCTCGCACCCCCAGCCCGGACCGCCGCCTCGACCTCGGTCCGGGCCGCTCGTGCTGTCCCGGCGTGCCCCGCCTCTCGCTGCGGGCACGTCGACCCGTGCCCTGCCCGTGGACGACCGCCGTCGGTGACCTGCTCGAAGGAACTCATGAACCTCACCGGAATCCTGCCCGCCCTCCTGGCCGACCCGACCGCGCGCGCGGTCGTGGAGCACGTGCGCCTGCGCGGCGCGGTCGACGTCGTCGGACCGGTGGGCGTGCGCCCTCCGCTGCTCGCCGCGATGGCCGGGGCGACCGCGACCGGTGACGAGCGAACGCCCCCGGTGGACGCGCCCGCCCAGGGCTCCCGGCCCCTCGTCGTGGTGACCGCGACGGGTCGCGAGGCGGACGAGCTCGCCGCGAGCGTGCGCGCCTACCTGCCCGACGAGCTGGGCGACCTGGTCGCGGTCCTGCCCGCGTGGGAGACGCTGCCGCACGAGCGGCTGTCGCCGCGCAGCGACACGGTCGCCAAGCGGCTCGCGGTGTTCCGCCGCCTCGCGCACCCGACCAGCGAGATCAGCCAGTCGGGCCCGGTGCGCGTCCTGGTCATGCCGGTCCGCGCCCTGCTGCAGCCGGTCGTCGAGGGCCTGGGGGACCTCGAGCCGGTCGAGCTCGAGCACGGGCGAGACGGCCGACCTCACCGACGTCGCCGAGCGCCTGAGCGCGGCGGCCTACCAGCGCGTGGACATGGTCGAGCGGCGCGGCGAGTTCGCGGTGCGCGGCGGCATCCTCGACGTCTTCCCGCCCACCGAGGACCACCCGCTGCGCGTCGAGTTCTGGGGCGACGAGGTCACCGAGATCCGCTGGTTCGCGGTCGCGGACCAGCGCAGCCTCGAGATCGCGGACCACGGCGTGTGGGCGCCGCCGTGCCGCGAGATCCTCCTGACCGACGCCGTCCGCGCCCGCGCCGCGGAGCTCATCGAGACGCTGCCCGGCGCGACCGACATGCTCGACAAGCTCGCCGCCGGCATCGCCGTCGAGGGCATGGAGTCCCTCGCGCCGGTCCTCGTGGACCGCATGCTGCCCGTCCTGGAGCTCGTCCCCGACGACGCCCTGCTGATCATCAACGACCCCGAGCGCGTGCGCCGCCGCGCGCACGACCTCGTCGCGACGACCGAGGAGTTCCTCGCCGCGGCCTGGACCGGCGCCGCGGCCGGCGGCTCGACCCCGATCAACCTCTCGGCCGCGTCGTTCGAGACGTTCGCCGACGTCCACGACGTCGCCGAGCGTCGCGGCCTCGGGTGGTGGACGCTCAGCCCGTTCGGCCTCGACGAGGGCGCCACCCCCGACGGCGAGGCGCACCCGGGTGACGAGCTCCCCGGAGGCGAGGGCCCGACGTCGGGCATGGGCACGGACGGCGTGACCACCTTCACCGTGCCCGCGCGCAACGTCGAGTCCTACCGCGGCGACGTCGAGCGCGCGCTCGACGACCTGCGCTCGCTCCAGCACGCGGGCTGGCGCCTGGTCCTGACGACCGAGGGCCACGGCCCCGCACGGCGCATGACCGAGCAGCTCTCCGCGGTCGACACCGCGGCGCGCCTGGTCGCGTCGATCGACACCGAGCCCGAGGGCGGCGTCGTGCTCGTGACGCCCGCGCCCGTGGGGCCGGGCTTCGTCGCGCCGGAGCTCAAGCTCGCGGTCTTCAGCGAGTCGGACCTCACGGGGCGCCAGGGGTCGAGCACGCGCGACATGCGCAAGATGCCCTCGCGGCGGCGCAACGTCGTCGACCCCCTCGCGCTGCGCGCGGGCGACTACGTGGTGCACGAGCAGCACGGCGTCGGGAAGTTCGTCGAGCTCGTGCAGCGCACGCTCGGCACGGGCGGCAACGCCGCGACGCGCGAGTACCTCGTGATCGAGTACGCGAGCAGCAAGCGCGGCCAGCCGGGCGACCGCCTGTTCGTGCCGTCCGACCAGCTCGACCAGGTCACCAAGTACACGGGCGGCGAGTCGCCCAGCCTGAACAAGATGGGCGGCTCGGACTGGGCCAAGACCAAGAGCCAGGCGCGCAAGCACGTCAAGGAGATCGCGGGCGAGCTCATCCGCCTCTACAGCGCGCGCATGGCGACGCAGGGGCACGCGTTCGGCCCCGACACCCCGTGGCAGCGCGAGCTCGAGGACGCGTTCGCGTACGTCGAGACGCCCGACCAGCTCGTCACGATCGACGAGGTCAAGGCCGACATGGAGAAGCCCGTCCCGATGGACCGGCTCGTGTGCGGCGACGTCGGCTACGGCAAGACCGAGATCGCGGTCCGCGCGGCGTTCAAGGCCGTGCAGGACGGCAAGCAGGTCGCGGTCCTCGTGCCCACGACGCTCCTGGTCCAGCAGCACTTCCAGACGTTCGCCGAGCGCTACTCGGCGTTCCCCGTGACGGTCAAGGCGCTCTCGCGCTTCCAGACCGAGGCCGAGTCCAAGGAGACGGTCGAGGGGCTCAAGGACGGCTCGGTCGACGTCGTGATCGGCACGCACCGGATCATCTCCGGTTCCATCAAGTTCAAGGACCTGGGCCTGGTCATCATCGACGAGGAGCAGCGGTTCGGCGTCGAGCACAAGGAGACGCTCAAGCAGCTCCGGACCAACGTCGACGTGCTCGCGATGAGCGCGACCCCCATCCCGCGCACGCTCGAGATGGCCGTCACGGGCATCCGCGAGATGTCGACGCTCGCGACCCCGCCCGAGGAGCGGCACCCCGTGCTCACCTACGTCGGCGCGTACGAGGAGAAGCAGATCTCGGCGTCGATCCGTCGCGAGCTGCTGCGCGAGGGCCAGGTGTTCTACGTGCACAACAAGGTCGAGACGATCGACCGCACGGCCCAGCGCCTGCGCGAGCTGGTCCCCGAGGCCCGCATCGGCGTCGCGCACGGCAAGATGAGCGAGTCCCAGCTCGACCAGACGATCACGGCGTTCTGGGAGAAGGAGCTCGACGTCCTGGTCTGCACCACGATCATCGAGACCGGCCTCGACATCTCCAACGCCAACACGCTCATCCTGGAGCGCGCCGACATGCTGGGCCTGTCCCAGCTCCACCAGCTCCGTGGCCGCGTGGGTCGTGGGCGCGAGCGCGCGTACGCGTACTTCCTGTACCCGCCCGAGCGTCCGCTGACCGACACCGCGCACGACCGCCTCGCGACCATGGCCGCCAACACGGACCTGGGCGCGGGCATGCAGATCGCCATGAAGGACCTCGAGATCCGCGGCGCGGGCAACCTGCTGGGCGGCGAGCAGTCGGGGCACATCGCGGGCGTCGGGTTCGACCTGTACGTGCGCATGGTCGGGCGAGGCCGTGGCGTCGTTCAAGGGCGAGGTCGAGGAGGAAGCCCCCGAGGTCTCGATCGAGCTGCCCGGTCGACGCCCACATCCCGCACGACTACATCGCGCACGAGCGCCTGCGCCTCGAGGCGTACCGCAAGATCGCGGCGGCCCAGGACGAGCCCGCGCTCGCCGAGGTGCGGGCCGAGCTGGTCGACCGCTACGGCGCGCTCCCGGAGGTCGTCGAGGCGCTGTTCGCGGTCGCCGACTTCCGCAACCACGCGCGCCGCGCGGGGCTCGCGGACGTCACGGCGCAGGGCAAGTTCGTGCGCTTCGCGCCCGTCGACCTCCCGGAGTCCGCGGAGCTGCGCCTCAAGCGCCTCTACCCGGGCACGATGCTCAAGCCCGCGATCCGCGCGTTCCTCGTGCCCTTCCCGACGACGGCGCGCATCGGCGGCCGTCCGCTGCGGGGCATGGAGGTGCTCGCCTGGGCGCGCCAGCTCATCGACGCGGTCATCACGGGCGATGTGAGTGCGGCCGCGTCGGTGGGGACGGCGAAGCGGTAGCCGTCTCCGGTGTGGTGGCGGTCGACGTGACCACCACCACACCCGTCGCGCGTATCCATACCGCTCGGTCGGTGAGATAGTTGTCGCATCATGTTTCTCGACCTGAGCGCTCCCACGCGCACCCCCAGCACCGGACGGCACGGCTCGACGAGCGCCGCCCGCTGTTGTCGCTGTCTCTGAACAGCCGCTGACAGGCGGCGTCCGTCGCGGGACCATCCCGACGTGACCGCCCCTCTCGCACAGGTCTGATCCTTCCCCCGCCTTCCGGCAGTCGCCTCTCCCTGCCCGCCGTGCCCTCGCGCGGCGCGCTGCGGCGACGTCCGACGGCCCCCTCGGCCCCCGGCCTCGTGGCTTCGTCCACGCCGTCGGACGGCCGACGCTCCACGATCCCCCTCGCCACACCGTCCGTCGGCCTACCGGTCGCGTCCGGGGTGGTCCCCGTGCAGCCTCGCTGCACCTCCTGGAACGGAAGAACCCCCATGAGAACCCTCAAGGCAGCCGCCGCGGTCCTGGCGACGACCCTCCTGCTCGCCGCGTGCGGCTCGGGCGGGTCCGGCGGTGCGAGCAGCAGCGCCGCGGCGGGCGCGGACGCCGAGATCGTGATCGGCTCGACCAACGAGCCCACGGGCCTGGTCCGCAACGTCGGCGGCAGCTCGGGCGTCTCGCAGACCATGACGCGCAACGTCTTCGAGGGCCTGACCTCGGTCGACGTCGACGGTCAGGTGGTCCCGACCCTCGCGAAGGACTGGGACGTGTCCGAGGACGGCCTGGTCTACACGTTCCACCTGCAGCCCGACGTGCACTTCCACGACGGGTCGGACCTCACGGCGCAGGACGTCGTCTGGAGCATCTCGCAGACCATCGCGCCCGAGTCCAAGAGCGCGCGCAAGAACGACCTGTCGGTCATCTCGTCGATCACCGCGCCCGACGACGCCACGGTCCAGCTCGACCTGTCGCGCCGCAGCCAGTCGCTGCCGTTCTACCTCGCGTCCGTGACGGTCGTGCAGGACGGCGACACCGAGCTCACGAGCGAGAACGGCACGGGCCCGTACCGGTTCGTCGAGTGGACGCAGGGCGACCACCTGACGATCGAGCGCAACGACGACTACTGGGGCACCCCCGCGAAGAACTCGGGTGTCACGTTCCGCTTCTTCAAGGACACGACCGCGCTCAACAACGCGCTCCTGACCGGTGACCTCGACCTGGTCATCGCGGAGGACTCCCCGGACCAGCTCGTGCAGTTCGAGGGGAACGACGCGTTCACGATCACCGAGGGCACCTCGACCACCAAGCAGATCTGGGCCTTCAACGACCGTGTCGCGCCGTTCGACGACGTCCGCGTCCGCCAGGCGCTGTACAAGGCGATCGACCGCGAGAAGGTGCTCGACGCCGTGTGGGACGGCTACGGCCAGGTCATCGGCTCGATGGTCCCCCCGACCGACCCGTGGTTCGTCGACCAGGCCGACGTGCACGCGTACGACCCGCAGGCCGCGAAGGACCTGCTCGCGCAGGCCGGCGTGAGCGACCTGACGATCGCGGTCGACTACGTCGCGGGCGACCCGTCCGAGACGATCGCCCAGCTCCTCCAGGCCGACCTCCAGGCCGTGGGCGTCACGCTCACGCTCAACCCGATCGACGACGCGACCTGGTACCAGAAGATCTACACGGACCACGACTTCCAGACCACGCTCATGGGCCACGTGAACCCGCGCGACGTCGTCTGGTACGCCAACCCGGACTTCTACTGGGGCTACGACAACAAGGACGTCCAGCAGTGGGTCGCAGACGCCGACCAGGCGGCCACGACCGAGGAGCAGACGGCTCTGCTGACCCAGGTCAACGAGACGATCGGGCAGGAGGCGGCGAGCGCCTGGCTGTACCTCGACCCGCAGATCCGGGTCGCTCGCGCCGAGATCACGGGCTTCCCGGTGAACCAGGTGACGGAGAGCTTCTACGTCGCCGACATCGTGCGGGAAGGCTGACCGAGCACCCATGTCCCGCTACCTCCTGACGCGCGTCGGCACGCTGCTGCTGTCGCTGGTCCTCGCGAGCGTCGTGGTCTTCGCTGTCCTCCGGTTCCTGCCGGGGGACAGCGCGGGCACGTCGCTCGGCGTGGGCACGACGAGCGACCAGCTCGAGCAGCTGCGTGCCGACCTCGGCACCGACCAGCCCCTGTGGACGCAGTACGGGCAGTGGGTCGCGGGACTGTTCTCGGGGAGCGCGGGCACGTCGTTCGTCTCGCGCCTCCCGGTGGGCGAGCTGATCGCGAGCAAGCTGCCGATCACGCTGCCCCTGAGCCTCGCGGCCTTCGTGGTCTCGGTGCTCGTGTCGGTGCCGCTCGGGGTCGTCGCGGCGGTCCGTCGTCGCGGCGTCGTGGGGGTCACGGTCTCGGCCGTGTCGCAGCTGGGAGTCGCGGTGCCGGTCTTCTGGGTCGGCGTGATCCTGGTGTGGATCTTCGCGCTCGAGGCGGGGGTCCTGCCGCCCGGCGGGTTCCCCCGCCAGGGCTGGGAGGACCCCGCAGCGGCCGTGCAGGTCGCTGGTCCTGCCCGTGGCGACGGTGGCCATCGCGATGTCGTCGGTCATGGTCCGCTACGTGCGCTCGGCGACGCTCGACGTGCTGGACCAGGACTACGTCCGCACGGCTCGTTCGCTCGGCTACGGCCGGTGGCACGCCCTCGCGCGGCACGGTCTGCGCAACGGCGCGGTCCCGGTCGTCGCGATCCTCGGGATCGAGCTCGCGACGTCGTTGCTGGGGGCCGTGGTCGTGGAGAACGTCTTCGCGCTGCCGGGCCTCGGCACGCTCCTCGTGTCGTCGGTCGAGGGGCGCGACCTGCCGGTCGTGCAGGCCCTCGTCCTGGGGCTGACGGCCCTGGTCCTCGTCACGAACTTCCTGGTCGACCTCGCCCAGCGCGGGATCGACCCCCGGCTGCGCGCCGGCTCGGCCCTCGGAGGCGCACGATGAGCATCAACCTGGGCGGGGAGATCCCCGGGGCCGTTGCGGGCCGCATCGAGGTCGAGGAGTCGCTCGCGCCGCACGTGTCGGGCGGCGCGGGGGAGGCCCCGCGTGCCCGACGACGGAGCGTCAGCCCGTCGTTCGTCGCGGGTCTCGTCATGGTCGGGCTGGTCGCGCTCGTCGGTGTCGTCGCGATCTTCTGGACGCCCTACGACGTGGGTGCGGGCGCTGCCGGCACGGGTGGACGGCTCGAAGGGCCCAGCGCGCAGTTCTGGGCCGGCACCGACCGGCTGGGACGCGACCTGCTGAGCCAGCTCATGGGCGGTGCGACGGTCGCGATGACCGTGGCGATCGCCTCGGTCGTCATCGCGGGCGTCCTGGGCATCACGATCGGCGTGGTCGCCGCGGCGACCACCCGGTGGGCCGACGTCGCGCTGCTCAACGTGATCGACCTGATGATCGCGTTCCCCACGCTGCTGCTGGCCATGCTCATCGTGACGGTCCGCGGGGCCTCGCTGACCTCGGCGATCGTCGCGATCGGCATCTCGGGGGCGGCGGTGATCGCGCGCGTCACGCGGGTCAACGCCGCGCGCGTGCTGCGCGAGGACTACGTGACGGCCGCGACGGCGTCGGGCACGGGATGGTGGGGGACGATCCTCCGCCACGTCCTGCCCAACGTGGCCCCCACCCTGCTCGTCCAGCTCATGCTGCTCGCGGGCGGGGCGATCCTCGCCGAGGCGTCGCTGTCCTACCTGGGCCTCGGCTCGCCGTCGGCCCTGTCCTGGGGGCGGCTGCTCAGCGCCGCCCAGAAGTCCGTCGCGGTCCAGCCGCTCGGGGCGATCCTGCCCGGGCTCCTCATCGCGTGGAGCGTGCTCGGCCTGAACCTCCTGGGCGACGGCATCCGCGAACGGACCGACCCGAGCCTGCGAGGCGACCGATGACCCCCTCCACCTCACCCACGCCGAGCACCGCCGGGCTCGAGGTGCGCGACCTGACGGTGGCGACGTCGTCGGGCCGGGTCCTGCTCGACCGCGTGAGCTGGCGCGTCGCGCCCGGCGAGCGTCTGGGCGTGATCGGCGAGTCCGGCTCGGGCAAGTCCCTCACCGCGGCCGCGATCCTCGGGCTGCTGCCCGACGGCATGACCGCGACCGGGCAGGTCCTGCTCGACGGGACCGACCTGCTGCCCCTGGGCGAGAAGGCCCTGCGCCGCGTGCGCGGGGCACGCATCGCGATGGTCTTCCAGGAGCCCCTCACGGCGCTCGACCCGCTCATGACGATCGGCCGGCAGATCGCCGGACCGCTGCGTCTGCACCGCAAGGTCTCGCGCGCCCGGGCCGCCGAGCTCGCCGCCGACCTGTGCCGCCTGGTGCGCCTCGACGACACCGAGCGCATCCTCGGCTCGTACCCCTGGCAGCTCTCCGGCGGGCAGCGCCAGCGCGCGTGCCTCGCCATGGCCCTCGCGTGCGAGCCCGACGTCCTGATCGCCGACGAGCCCACCACGGCCCTCGACGTGACCGTCCAGGCCGAGATCCTCGCCCTGCTCGACGACCTGATCGAGCGCACCGGGACGGCCCTGGTCTTCGTCTCGCACGACCTGCCCGTGGTCGCTCGCGTCACGCGCGACCTCGTCGTGATGCGGCACGGGAAGGTCGTCGAGGCCACGAGCGTCGCCCGCGCCCTCGACGCGCCCGAGGACCCCTACACGCGCTCGCTGCTCACCGCGGCGCGTGCCGTGACCCACCTGCCGACCCTGGAGGACCGATGAGCGACCCGAGCGCCGACGGCGACCGGAACCTGGCTGAGGGCGACGCGCTGCTCGCCGAGGGTGACCATGGCCTCGCCCACGGCGACGCCGCACCTCTCATCGCGCTCGACCGCGTGCGGCGCGAGTTCGGCGGTTCGCGCCGCACGCCCCCGACGACGGCGCTCGCGGGCGTCGACCTCACGGTCAGGGCGGGGCGCAGCGTGGGGATCGTGGGAGAGTCGGGAGCCGGCAAGTCGACCCTCCTGCGGCTGCTGCTCGGGCTCGACAGCCCGACGAGCGGCACCATCTCCTACCGCGGTGCTCCCCTGGACCGTCGGGACCGCGCGCTCATGCGGCGGTACCGGCGCGAGGTCCAGGTCGTCCTCCAGGACCCGCGCACGTCGCTCGACCCGCGCATGACGGTCGCCCGGATCGTCGCCGAGCCGCTGCGCTCGCTCCGGGTCGGGGGCGACGTGTCGGCGCGTGTCGACGAGGTCCTGGGATGGGTGGGGCTCGACCCCGACGTCCGGACCAAGTACCCGGCCCAGTTCTCGGGCGGCCAGCGCCAGCGCATCGCGATCGCCCGTGCGCTCGCGCCCTCGCCGTCGGTCCTGGTGGGTGACGAACCCGTGAGCGCGCTCGACGTGTCCGTGCGTGAGCAGGTCATGGACCTGCTGCGGGGGCTCCAGCGGGACCTGGGGCTCACGCTCGTCCTGGTCAGCCACGACATGGCGATCGTCGGCCAGCTGTGCGAGGAGACCCTGGTGCTGCGCGGGGGAGAGGTCGTCGAGGCCGGCCCCACGCGCGAGGTGCTGACCCGGCCGACGGCCGCGTACACGCGCGAGCTGCTCGCGGCGGTGCCGACGCTGCCCTGAGGTGCGTGCCGCCGTCGGGCGCGGCGGCGAGACAGAGGGTTCTCGTCGAGACGGACGCCTGCGGGCCTCCGTCTCGACGAGAACCCTCTCTCACGTGGTGCCTCACCGGTGTCCGCCCGCCGCAGCGTCGGCAATCCGCAACCTTCTTGCGTGTCCGGAAAGGGAGACACGTCCCTCAGCGGTCTGTGTAATCTTTCAGCAAGAACCCGCAATTCTCTGCAAAGGTGACAGGCGCGGGTTCGGCCGGCGGTCAGGCCGGTCCAGGGGGAACAGGGGGAGCGGTAACGCCCCGGCACCGACGCCGGGGCGCGGACGGGCAGCCACGCACCGACGCGGGGCTGTACGCAGCACCGAACGGAGAACGCAGCAATGATGCTCAGCCGAACAACCGAGACCGGTCCGCAGGAGCCCACGGCACAGACTCCTCGCCGGCCTCACTGCCCTCGCAGTGATCACGTCGGGCCTCGTCGCCGGGGCGGTGCCCGCCGCGGCCAAGGCACCGACCCCGTCGCCCGTGGTCGCGTCCGAGAACGGTCGAGGGAACGTCGTCCTCAACATGTTCCAGTGGACCTGGGACTCGGTCGCGGCCGAGTGCACCAGCACGATCGGACCGGCCGGCTTCGGCTACGTCCAGGTCTCGCCGCCCCAGGAGCACATCCAGGGCACCGCATGGTGGACCTCCTACCAGCCCGTGAGCTACAAGATCGAGTCCAAGCTCGGCAACCGTGCCGAGTTCCAGAACATGGTCTCCACCTGCAAGGCCGCGGGCGTGGGCATCGTGGTGGACGCGGTCGTCAACCACACGGCCGGCGCGGACACCGGGTCCGGCACGGGCACGGGAGGGACCAGCTACTCGGTCGACAACTTCCCCGGCGTCCCGTACGGCGCCAACGACTTCAACGACTGCCGCGCCAACATCACCAACTACGGCGACCGGTACAACGTCCAGAACTGTCGCCTCGTCTCGCTCCAGGACCTGCGCACGAGCTCGGACTACGTGCGCGGCAAGATCGCGGGCTACATGAACGACCTGATCGGCCTGGGCGTCGCTGGCTTCCGTATCGACGCGGCCAAGCACATCCCGGCTGCCGACCTCGAGGCCATCAAGGCCAAGCTCACCAACCCGAACGTCTACTGGGTCCACGAGGTCATCGGGGCCGCGGGCGAACCCATCCAGCCCTCCGAGTACCTGGGCAGCGGGGACTCGCACGAGTTCAACTACGCGCGACACGCTCAAGAGCCGCTTCGACGGCAGCATCAAGGACCTGCGCTACATCGCCGACGGACAAGCTCACCTCCGACCGTGCCGGAGTCTTCGTGGACAACCACGACACCGAGCGCAACGGCGAGACCATGAACTACAAGTGGGGCGCCAAGTACAAGCTCGCCAACGCCTTCATGCTCTCCTGGCCCTACGGCTCGCCCTCGGTCTACACGGGCTACACGTGGGACCGACAAGGACGCCGGAGCCCCCGGCGCCACCAGCACGTCGGTCCCCGACGCGAGCTGCTCCAACAGCGCCTGGACCTGCACGCAGCGGTGGACCGAGATCGCCGGCATGGTCGGCTTCCACAACACGGTCGAGGGCACGTCGGTGTCGAACTGGTGGGACGACGGCAACAACAACATCGCCTACGGGCGCGGCGACAAGGGCTACGTCGCGATCAACAACACCGCCTCGGCCGTGACGCGCACCTACCAGACGTCGCTGCCCGCGAACACCTACTGCGACGTCGTGGCGAGCAAGGACTGCTCCACGACCTACACCGTGAGCGCCTCGGGGACCTTCACCGCGACCGTCCCCGCGTACGGGGCTCTCGCGCTGCACGTCGGGAAGACCGGCGGCACGCCGTGCACGGTCGACTGCCCATCCACCTCCGCCACCACCGTCTACTACTCGACCTCGAAGGGGTGGAGCGCGTACAAGATCCACTACAAGATCGGTGCGGGCGCCTGGACCACGGCTCCCGGCGTCGACATGACCGCAGCCTGCACGGGCTGGGTCTCGCGCGAGATCCCCGCGAACGGGGCCACCGTCACGGCCGCGTTCACCAACGGCTCGGGCACCTGGGACAACAACGGCGGCAAGGACTTCAGCCTCTCGGGGCAGCACGTCCAGGTCTCGGGCGGGGTCGTGACCGCGGGCAACCCGTGCACGGGCGGCGAGGGCGGCGGCACCGAGGGTGACGCGAGCTTCTCGGTCAACGCCACCACGGTCCTGGGGCAGAACGTCTACGTCGTGGGCAGCATCACGGCACTCGGATCGTGGGCACCCGCCTCGGCCAAGCCGCTCTCGGCCGCGAGCTACCCCGTCTGGAAGCTCACGCTCGACCTGCCCGCCGGGACGACCTTCGAGTACAAGTACGTCAAGAAGGACGGCGCGGGCAACGTGGTCTGGGAGAGCGGTGCCAACCGCACCGCGACGGTCGGGGCGAACGGGGCCGTGACCTTGAACGACACCTGGAAGTAGCCGCAGCAGGCAGTCCGGAGGGTCCCCGTCCGGGGGCCCTCCGGTCCGTCGTCCCTACGATGGGCGCATGACCACGAGCGCACCGTCCAGCCCCGTCGACCCCCTGCGCGAGTCCGTCGCCGTCATGGACCGCCTGTACTCGCCCGGCGGGTGTCCGTGGGACCGCGAGCAGACGCACGAGACCCTGGTCCGCTACCTCCTCGAGGAGGCGCACGAGCTCGCCGAGGCCATCGAGACGGGCGACCGCGCGGGCATGCGCGAGGAGCTGGGCGACCTGCTGCTGCAGGTCCTGTTCCACGCGCGCATCGCGAGCGAGGACCCGGTCGACCCGTTCACGGTCGACGACGTCGCGTCCGACCTCGTCGCCAAGCTCGTCCGGCGGCACCCGCACGTGTTCGCGGACACCGCGGTCGCCACGGGCGACGGCTACGCGGCCCTCTACGCCCAGTGGGACCAGATCAAGCAGCAGGAGAAGCAGCGCGAGTCGGTCCTGGAAGGGATCCCGCTCGCGCAGGGCGCGCTGGCCCGCGCGCAGAAGGTCCTGTCCCGCGCGGAGCGCGCCGGCCTCGCCCAGGGGTCCGGCCCGACGACGGAGCCATCGTCGGTCCGGGGCGTCGCTCAGGGCGATGTGCGGCCCGGGAGGGGAGCGGCGCCGTCGGGCACCGTGGGCAGCCCGAGCGCGGGCGAGCCGGACGAGCAGCGCGCCGCGCCCGACGACGCCCCCGAGCAGGCGTACGGGCGCGAGCTGCTCGACGTGGTTCGCCGCGCGCAGGCCGACGGCGTGGACGCCGAGACGGCGCTGCGAGGAGCCCTGCGCGAGGTCGAGCGGGCGATCGTCGAGGCCGAGCGGGAGGGCGGCACGTCGGTGTGAGGCGCGCGCGGCGAGGGGGCCCGTCGCCAGAGCGACGAGCCCCCTCCCGTCAGGAAGGTCGAGCACGACGGGCGCCCCGAGGACAGGAACCCGCCGGCTCACCCGGCCCGGTCAGGGGCCACCAGCCACCGAGGAGACGGTCGAGGTGACCGACTCCACCGTGCCCTGGTCGTCCGTGTAGCCGACCACGACCCGGATCTGGTGACCGGCCTCGGCAGCCGTCACCTGGTACGCGGTGGGCACCACGTTCTCCAGGACCCGCACGGTCGCGAAGCCGTCGGTCGACGCCTGCCACTCGTACGTGGTCCCGGCCTCGGACGACTCCTCGAGCCCGTCGCCGTCGGTGAACCCACCGAGGTTGAGCCCGTCGCCGACCGCCACGGAGTCGGGTGACAGCACGGGTTGCGTCGGTACGTCGTTGACGTTGACGACCGCGGGCAGCGCGTCCGAGACGATCGAGCGCAGCTGGCCCTGGTCGTCGCGGAACGTCACGACGACCCGGAGCAGTGCCCCGCCGTCCCCGTCGCCCGGGGCGAACGTGTCGACACGACCGTTCGGCGCGTCCGGCAGGTTGTCGCCCGTGGCGGACGGCTCCCACCCTTCACCGCCTTCGCCCAGCTGCCACGCGAACCGGATGTTCGTCGGGTTCTGGACGAGGGCGTCGTCGAAGGCCACCGTCGCGGTGAGCGGCAGGTCCTCGGTCGGCGGGTCGATCTGGCCCGCGAAGGTGACCGTCCCGAACGAGGCGCACGCCTCCATCGTGGCCAGGACGAGACAGCCGTCGCCGAACTGCAGCATCTCGACGTTGCGGAGCACGTCTCGCCCGTCGCTCTCCTCGAGCTCGGTGGCGGCGGTGTGCTCGACGGCGGTGTATCCGTCGCCGAGGTCCGTGACCGTGTAGTCGACCCGGTCGAACTGGTAGACCGCCGTGTCGACCACACCTTCCGCCTCCTCGTCGTCCACGATCTCCCGGACGATCGAGATGTCGCCCGGGTTGATCTCGCCCGAGAACACCCGGGACTGGAGCTGGGCCGCGCTGTCGACACGCTCGTCGCCCACCGCGAGCTGCACCCGCAGGTACGCGTCGCCGTCGATGAAGTCGTTGCCACCGCGGCCCTCCACGAGGTCGGAGCCAGATCCGCCGATGAGCAGGTTGCTCTGGCCGTCCTGGTCCGCGGCGAGAGGGTCGTCCATGAATCGCAGCGCGTAGTCCTCGTGGCCCCCGCCCGGTCGGAGGATGGCCTCCAGGCCGGGGAACAGGTCGAGCGTCGCTTGCGTCATCTTGTGCAGCGGCACCTCGTTCGGTGGGATGTCGTCGACGCCGACGCCCTGCCCGCGCAGGACGTCGTTGCCGCCTCCGCCAGAGAGCGCTTCGACGAGGTCGTACCTGTCACGGACGGCCTGGACGTCCGGGCGCTGGAGCGTCGAGAACCGCAGGTCGGCATCGACACCGCTGTTCTCGCCGTAGTACGTCACCCAGTCGTAGCCGATCGCGCCCTCGTGCCGGTCGGTCCCGAAGGCTCGGCCGACGAGCACGTCGTCGCCGCCCTCGCCCTCGATGTCGTCGTTGCCGGGGCCGCCGATGACGACGTCGTTTCCTCCGATCGTGTCGTTCTGGAACTGGTTGGCGTTGTCGCCCTGCGCCAGGTCGGCATGCGAGCCGCCCTGGATCCAGTCGTCCCCCTCGCCACCGAAGACGTTGGTGCGCCCGGCGCCGCCGAGCACCACGTCGTTCCCCGTGCCCGCGAAGATGTCGTTCGGCGTGTCGTTGCCGCCCACCACGAAGTCGTTCCCGTGGCTGCTGAGCAGCAGGTTCACGCCGGGGCCACCGTTGATGGCGTCGTTGCCGAGGCCACCCTTGAGGTTGTCGTCCCCGAAGCTGTCCGTGAGGATGTCGTCGCCCGGCCCGCCGATGATCTCGTCGTTGCCGGAACCGCCCTCGATGCGGTCGTTCCCGCCGTAGCCCCACAGGGCGTCGTCACCCTGACCGCCGCGGATGCGGTCGGCCTCGATCCGGTTGCCGTGGACCTCGACGTGCTCGTCGCCGTCCCAGCGGTACGTGCCGTCGCTCATCTGGGTGAGCTGTTCCGGCCATGGGGCCGGCAGGTTCTCCAGGTCGAGAGACGGGTCCGGCACGGAGAAGATGTCCGCGGGGAGCAGCGAGGCATCCGTGTTGCGCTGGATGAGCTTGGCGAACGAGTTCGCCTCGAGCCCCGCGAAGAGCTGGTTGCCCTGGTTGCGGAACAGGTAGTAGAACCTGTCGCCGAACTGGAGGTTCTCCATCTGCTTCTCGAACACGAAGTTGAAGGACGAGCCGAGCATCCCGCCGAACGGGTCGAGAGCCTCGGCCAGGCCTCCGGTCCAGAAGTCGACGGCCTCGAGACCTGTCGTCGTCCGTCCGTCGGGCTGGTTGGCCCACGCTCCGGTGCTGTGCACGAAGTCGATGCGGTCTGCTGGAGCCTCCGCTGCGACGGGTGGCGGTGGGCGATCGCTGCCTCGATCGCCGGGCTGATCACGATCGTGCCCCCGAGCAGCGTGATCCGGCTCGCGCCGAGCCGCTCGATGGCGTCGAGCACGCCCGCGGGCGGCCCCGCCGGGGGGACGAGGAGGAGCGGGCGAGCCACTCGGTCCGGCGACGGGCGCCGACGCCGAGCCCGTCCGGGAAGTTGCTCCCTGTCGCAGATAGAGAGTGTCGACGGGCCGCGGTGAGCTATCACTGACCAGCATGGCCGCCGTCTCATAGCGGGTGTCGCCCGCGACGCGCGACACGGTCGCCGCCGGGAGTGCCGAGCGGATCTGCGATTCACGGCCGGCGCGCCGATCGCGGTGGACCACCGAGGACGACCACCTTGCCGGGGTTCAGCCGGTCGAGCTCGGCTCGGGTCGGATGCCGGCGGTCGCGTTCTGCGCCACGAGCAGGATCGGTGCTCCGTCCCGAGAGGCGATCAGTCGCTTCCGCGAGCGCGTCGGGGAAGTCCTCCCCGCTCGCGATGTAGACGCGTCCACGGCCCGTCGGGAAGGCCGCGGCGCTGATGTTGGCCGCCGTCTCGTACCGGTCGGCGCCCGAAGACCCGTGAGACCGTACCGCCCGAGTGTACGCCCTCGAGTCCGTCACACGTCGCCGACTGACCGCATCCTCCCCGCCGAGGACGACGATGCGCTGCGGTCGCAGCCTGAAGCTCGGCTGCGGTCGTCGCCGGGGACTCCGTCGCGGTCGACCAGCAGGATCGGCCCACCGCCCGCAGCGGCGGCGGGCCGCCCGCGAGGGCATCGGGGAAGTTGCTTCCGTTCGTGACGTAGACGACGGGGACCCCGGGACGCCGGCTCCGGTGTGGCGAACTCCGACTGGCTGATCATCGTCGCCGTGTGCGCGCCGTCGCACCGGCGAAGCGTGACAGGAACCCCTCTCCGGCCGGGAGCGTCCGTTCACGAGGAGCGACGCGGCGTCGCGCTTCGCCTCGACCGTGGTCGCAGCGAGGATCGACGGATGGGCGCCGTACGCGGCGACGAAGTTGATCAGCGAGGCGTTGCTACCGCCGCGGCCGAAGTTGTTGCCGTTCTTGAGTCCCACCCCGAAGTCGTACCAGCTCTCGTACGGCTCGAGCGTCGGTGATCCGCTGGTGGCGAAGAACGTCCGTCGCGCATCCTGGAGACCGGGGGTACCCGTGTCACGACCTCGCAGGAGGTTGATCGTCGCCAGGTCCAGCGGCAGGCCCAGCAGGTTGTTGCGGAGCGTGCCGATGACATGCTCGTCGATCTGCCCCGCGACCTGGTTGGTCGTGCCGTTGACGACGGCACCGGCAGCCTGCTCGGGCGTCAGCGCGCCGTCGTCGTCGTACGTCCTCGGGTTGAGGAAGCCGTCGAGCAGGCTGACGCTCTCGGTACCGAAGCCTGCGCGATCGATCTCCTCGGTGAGCATCGAGTGCCCGAACCGGTACACGACGTGCGCGAACTCGGCCGGGACGGCGGGATCGACCGTCGCGTCGTAGCTGTTCTCGTTGAAGACGATCGGGTCCACGTTCGGCTGCACCTTGCGCGCGAACTCCTCGAAGACCAGGTGCTGGTACTGCATCTCGGTCGCGAAGCGCGCTGCCTGGAAGAGACGCTGCTCATAGCTCCAGTCGTCGCTCTCCGGACCGGGGAAGCTCGTCACCCGATCGCTTCGTGGGCCATTGGTGCTCGAGGCCCTGGTACGCCTTCTGCAGCTCCGGGTTCTCCGCCAGCACGCTGTCGATGTAGCCGACGAGCCTGTTGTGCTCGGAGTGGAAGACGTGGTGGACGGCTGTGAGGCCGATGTTCTCGTTGCCGCGACCGTCACCCGTCACGAAGTGCTCGTCGAGCGCGACGTTGTCGTAGCCCGCGAGAGTCTGGTCGGTGACCGGGGAGCCGTCGGCGTTGAACAGCGGGATGCCCGGGGGGATCGGGCTGCCCTCGTCGTCGAACTGCTGCGGGACGAGGTTGCCCTGCTCGTCGAACAGCGGCGTCGACCCGTGAGCGATGTCGTCGAGGAAGGCATGGGCCGTGCCGAGGGCGTTCGTCGTCGGGACGGGGGCCGCGGGGTCGCCCTCGATGTTGAGAGGGTCCTCCGTGGCCGGGTCGCCGTCCTCGTCGGTGACGAGCAGTGGGAAGCCGTTCGGTCCGGGGAGGAAGTTGCCGTAGTAGTCGACCGCTATCTGCGGGACGTTGAGCACGTCGCTGTCCGTGAGAGCGATGCCGAGCACCTCGTTCGCCTGACGCTTCACGTCTGCCCAGGTCGTCAACCCGCCCGTGCCCCCACCCGGGAGCCCGCCGTCGAGCAGTCGCCCTGTGTCGTGCGGGACGCCGTCGCGCAGCTCGTACTCGCGCAGGAACACCTGGTGCGCCGGGTGCGAGGTGTACGTCTGGTTCTGGTCGACCCACGGTGTGGTCTGGTTGTTGTGCTCGTCGTCGGACGTCCCGACCACACCGTCAGGACCGGGTAGCCGGGTCGCTCGCGTGAGGACGAGGAAGTTCGTCCGAGACGCCGGGTCGTACAGCGGGTCGTCCGGTTGCAGCGGGACGACCAGAGTTCCGTTGCCGCCCTTGTTCACGAGGTCGAGCCCGTGATCGAAGAACTGGCCGAAGAAGGTGAACCAGGCATTGAAAGGGGCGGAGAGGCCCTCGTCCGGCGCCGTGTTCGGGATGTACACGGAGCCGTCCGGTCGGACCTCGCCGCCCACGGTGCTCTCCGCCGCGTTCACGGCGGCCGGGTTGTCGGCACTCTGGTCGACGATCAGGTTGGAGATGATGCGCGGATCGGCGTCGTAGACGAAGCTGCCGGGTGCGAACATCGAGTAGCAGGTGGTGTCCGGTGCGCAGACGTCGGTCGCGCCGGGAGGGTTCGGGGGCGAGGACGGCGGACCAGGGTCCGCTTCTCGCCAGGTGGTACCGAGGTGGCGTGGGAACGCGCGGTCGGCGCTGCCGTACTCCTCCTGCCCGGCGAGGAGGTTGTTGAACGACCCGTCGACCGTACGCAGCCCGTAGGGCAGCGCTGGTCCGGGGACGCACTTGCCGCTCTTGTCGGTCGGATCGTCGCAGAGCAGGGGCTCTCCGACCGCGTGGGCCTCGGAGATCTGGATCTGCTTGAGCATGAACTCGAGGTCGTGCGCCGTGAGGCGGAACGACGGGTCGGGATCCGTGACGGCTGCAGCCGGCGTGTTGGCAAGTGTTCCTAGGAGAACAAGTGCGAAGAATGCGGCAAAGAACTTTCTGAGGGGCTTTGTGCGTGGTGTTCTCCCACGGCCGCCCTGGGGTGTCTTCATGGCGAGGTTCTCCTCTGTGAACGGTGTCGTCGTCGTTGACGGCACAGCGGTTCGTGAGCCCAGGCTATCTATTGGGACGGATGAACAGGATCCGAGAGGCGGGTGAATTACAGGTGGATGGCATTTGTGTGATATCCGTTCTAGAACGGTGTATTTGGACGGATGTCCGAGATGGCCTTGAAGAATGTTTATGTGCTGCACCCGGTGCTGAGGGCGGGCGAGGAGGTCGCCCTGCGCGCGGGGCTGGACCCGCCCGTCGCGCCCCGCTGTCTGCGCGCCCTCGGTGCAGCAGCAGGACGACGTCAGCGCACCGGACGGCCGACATGCGGGCGATCGTGTCCACGTGCCGACGACGGGAGCACTATGTGTTCCCGACCACTAGGCTGGGTTGCGACAACCCCGGACGCGCCCGACCGCCATCGTCGCCTGCCCTGCGCTCCGGACCTGGAAGCAGCCTGAAGGAGCAACCGTGGCAAGCATCGAAGCCGTTGGAGCACGCGAGATTCTCGACTCGCGCGGAAACCCCACCGTCGAGGTCGAGGTCGTTCTCGACGACGGTACCTTTGCGCGCGCAGGCGTCCCCTCGGGTGCCTCGACCGGCGCCTTCGAGGCCGTCGAGCGCCGTGACGGCGACAAGTCCCGCTACCTGGGCAAGGGTGTCGAGAACGCGGTCAACGCGGTCATCGACGAGATCGCCCCCGAGCTGATCGGTTACGAGGCAGAGGACCAGCGCCTCATCGACCAGGCGCTGATCGACCTCGACGGCACCCCGAACAAGGGCAAGCTCGGCGCGAACGCCATCCTCGGCGTCTCGCTGGCCGTCGCGAAGGCCGCGGCCAAGAGCTCGGGCCTGGACCTCTACCGCTACGTCGGTGGACCCAACGCCCACGTCCTGCCCGTCCCCATGATGAACATCCTCAACGGTGGGTCGCACGCCGACTCCAACGTCGACATCCAGGAGTTCATGGTCGCCCCGATCGGTGCCACGTCCTTCCGTGAGGCGCTGCGCACCGGCGCAGAGGTCTACCACTCCCTCAAGTCCGTGCTCAAGAGCAAGGGCCTCGCGACGGGCCTCGGCGACGAGGGCGGCTTCGCCCCGAACCTGCCGAGCAACCGCGACGCGCTGGACCTGATCCTCGTCGCGATCGAGCAGGCCGGCTTCACGCCCGGCAAGGACGTGGGCCTGGCGCTCGACGTCGCCGCGACCGAGTTCTTCAAGGACGGCGCGTACCAGTTCGAGGGCAAGGCGACGAGCTCGGACGAGATCATCGCGTACTACAAGCAGCTCGTGGCGGACTACCCGCTGGTCTCGATCGAGGACCCGCTGTCCGAGGACGAGTGGGAGCGCCTGGTCGCAGCTCGTGGCCGAGGTCGGCGACAAGGTCCAGATCGTCGGCGACGACCTGTTCGTCACCAACCCCGAGCGCCTCGCCAAGGGCATCGAGCTCAAGGCGGCGAACTCGCTGCTCGTCAAGCTCAACCAGATCGGCACGCTGTCGGAGACGCTCGACGCCGTCGAGCTCGCGCAGCGCAACGGCTTCACCGCGATGGTCTCGCACCGTTCGGGCGAGACCGAGGACACGACGATCGCGGACCTGTCCGTGGCCGTCAACGCCGGCCAGATCAAGACCGGTGCCCCCGCCCGTGGCGAGCGCATCAACAAGTACAACCAGCTCCTGCGCATCGAGGAGGCCCTGGACGACGCGGCACGCTACGCCGGCGCCTCGGCGTTCCCGCGCTGGAAGGCGTGAGCTGACGCTCACCTGCTAGCCGCGGTCTGATCGCGGTCGGCACCCGGACGCCCGGTGGTTCTCGGAACCGCCGGGCGTCCGTGCGTCCGGGCGCGACGGCCTGGGCGGCGCGGGTTGTGAACGCTTGGTGTGGATCCGGCCACGTTGCCCGGCACGCCGCAGACCCTGCGGCGGGAGGGGGGCGCGGGACGGCACAATCGGCACCATGCCCTCGAACCGCCGCCCGTCCACGCCCGGCGCCTCGGCGCGCCCGGGCGGCCGTGGCGCGGGGGGATCGCGCGGGGACGGGCGGTCGTCGTCGGGCCGCGCCCGCAGCACAGGCTCCAGCCCGACGACGTCGCGCGCCGACGCGGGGACCTCCGGCTCGGCGTCGGGCAAGCGAGGGGCAGCGGGCAGCGAGAAGCCGACGAAGGCCGCGTCGCCGGGGAAGGCCGCGAAGTCCCCAGGCGTGAAGCCGGGCAGCGCGGCGTCGGCCAAGGGTCCGGCGAAGAGCTCGAAGAAGCCCGCGGCCCCGGGCGGGTCGGGCGTCCGGTCCGGCGCGGCGAAGCCCTCGGCCACCCGTGCCCCTCGTGCTCGCAGCACGGCGGGAGGCCGCGCCCCGGCGCTCGCCGACCGTCGACGGAGCAGGTACGGCCTGCTGCTCCCCGAGGTCGTGACGGTCCGCGCCCTGGTGATGTCCGTCGTCGTGCTCCTGGCCGTGATCCTCCTGCTGCCCACGGTCCGGGCCTACGTCAACCAGACGGGCGAGCTCCGCGCGCTGCGCGCCCAGGTCGCCGAAGCGCAGGCGACGCGCGACGAGCTCGAGGTCGAGCTCGGCCGGTGGGACGACCAGGCCTACGTCATCGCGCAGGCGCGCGACCGGCTCAGCTACGTCATGCCCGGTGAGCGGGCGTGGCGGGTCGTCGACCCGGACACGGTCGTCGACGACCTGGACCCGGAGACGGGGCAGGTCGTGACCGACGGACCGGTCGACGTCGCGGGGCACTCCGGGGCGCCCTGGTACACGTCGCTGTGGCGCTCGGTCCAGCTCGCGGGCGAGCAGCCCGAGCCGGAGCCCGTCGATCCCGCGCGCGGCACGCCGACCCCGCCGCCCGCGACCGGCACCCCGACGGATCCCGCGACGCCCACGGGCTGAACCGGTGGATTGCGGAACCACCCGGGGGAGCGGGGACAATGGGGCGGCGCCGGAACCCGGCGCCGGACCAGCACCGCACGCCGCAGAACGGAACCTCTCGTGAACGACTCGCACCCCGCAGCCTCCGACCTGGGCGACGTCCCGGTCCCGGGGGACCCCTCGGACACGACCGCCACGACGACGCCCGTCGTGCCCCAGGCCGACCGGTCCCGCCCCGAGGTGACCCCGGAGGACCTCGAGGTCCTGCAGGAGCAGCTCGGACGCCCGGCGCGCGGCGTCGTCGGCATCGCGGCGCGCTGCGTGTGCGGCCGCCCGCTCGTGGTGCACACCGCCCCGCGCCTGCCCGACGGCACGCCCTTCCCCACGACCTACTACCTGACGAGCCCGGGAGCGGTCGCGGGTGCCTCGACGCTCGAGGCGAACAGTGTGATGAAGGAGATGTCGGAGCGCCTCACGCAGGACGAGGAGCTCGCGGCGGCCTACGCCCGCGCGCACGAGCACTACCTCGCTGCGCGCGAGTCGCTCGGCCACGTCGAGGAGATCGCGGGCATCTCCGCAGGTGGCATGCCCGTGCGGGTCAAGTGCCTGCACGTGCTCGTGGGCCACGCGCTCGCGGCGGGCCCCGGGGTCAACCCGCTCGGTGACGAGGCGCTCGTCATGATCTCCGGCTCGTGGCGCGCGGACCGCTGCACCTGCTGACCTCCTGAGCCGGTCCACGGGCGGGCCGAGCGCCCGCCGGTAGCGCGCGGGATGGCACCCTTGATGCCATGACTTCTTCTCGTGTCGCCGCGATCGACTGCGGCACCAACTCGATCCGCCTCCTCGTCGCTGACGTCGACTCCACGACGGGCGTCCTGACCGAGCTCGACCGTCGCATGGAGGTCGTGCGGCTCGGTCAGGGCGTCGACCGCACGGGACGCCTGGCTCCCGAGGCGCTGGCCCGCACGCTCGACCAGGCGGCCGAGTACGCGGCCGTGATCGAGGAGCTCGGGGCGACGCGCACGCGCTTCGTGGCGACGTCGGCCACGCGCGACGCGGAGAACCGCGGCGAGTTCGTCGAGGGCGTGCTCGCACGCCTGGGCGTCGAGCCCGAGGTCGTGTCGGGGAAGGAGGAGGCCGAGCTGTCGTTCCGCGGGGCGACCGGCGTGGTCGCGGCGCACCACGAGGGGCCGTTCGTGGTCGTGGACCTCGGGGGAGGGTCGACCGAGCTCGTGCTCGGCACCGACGCGCCCGAGGCCGCGTGGTCCATGGACGTCGGGTGCGTGCGCCTGACCGAGCGCCACCTGCGCTCGGACCCGCCGACCTCCGAGGAGATCGCCGCGGCGCGGGCCGACGTGCGCGCCGCGCTCGACACCGCGTCGTTGACCGTCCCGCTGGGCAAGGCCGCGACGCTCGTGGGGCTCGCGGGCTCGGTCACGACCGTGACCGCGCACGCGCTGGGCCTCGAGCGGTACGACCGCGACCGGATCGACGGCGCGGTGCTCACGGTCGAGCAGACGCTGGACGCGTGCGAGGACCTGCTGGGGCGCACCCGCGCCGAGCGGGAGGAGCTCGGCTTCATGCACCCGGGGCGGGTCGACGTGATCGGGGCGGGCGCGCTCGTGTGGTCGGAGGTCGTGCGCCGGGTGCGCGACGACGTCGCGGCCGCGGGCGGCGAGCTCACGTCGGTCGTGACGAGCGAGCACGACATCCTGGACGGGATCGCGCTGTCGATCGCGTGAGGTCCGTGAAGTCTCCTGCCGAGAAATGAGCAGGTGCCCCTGGATCGCGCGATCCAGGGGCACCTGCTCACTTCTCGGCGCGCCCCGGGACCGCACGAGCCCGGAGCACGGCACGCCACGCAGTTCGACTCAGCCGGGCAGTGCGGTTGGCGATAGTACGTCGTCTGCCGAGACGACCACGGTCCTCCACCCGAGGTCCTCGAGCCACTGCCGCTTCTCGACGTCCCGGCGCCACGTCCGCATGTCGGTCCGGTGCACGTCCCCGTCGTACTCGATCGCGATCTTCTCTGCCAGGTAGGTCATGTCCGGGAGCGCGACGAAGCGTCCGGCCGGGTCCAGGACGGGAACGTTGACGGCTGGGCACGGCAGACCCGCACGTACGAGGACGAGCCGCGCCCTGGTCTCCATGGGCGAGTCGGTGCCTGGGCGGAGGTCGTCGAGCGCCGCACGCATCCGTGCGACACCACGCGCCCCGGGCGGCGTGGCGTGGACGGTCGCCTCCAACGCGGCGCGGTCGGAGACCGCGCCCTTGCGACGCAGCAGCGAGTCGCCGAGAACGACCAGCTCGTCGAGGGGCAGCACCCCGGCGAGCTGGCGCCACGCATGCTCCGCGGTCACGACCGGCAGTCCGTTCGTCCGGCGTACCGGCAGGTCGGCGTCGTACGTGTGGATCACGTACCCGGCCCGGCGCGGCACGACGGCGCTGCTCGGGACGCTGACGTGCACGAGGTCGTCGCGGTCGACCCTCCAGGGGAGGTCGACGCCGACCAGACGGAGCGCGCTGCCGTGGCTGATCGCCGAGCCGGGCGGCGCGCACCTCAGCAGCGCGCCGGCCCGGACGGTGAGGTCGTCGGCCCTGGTCGCGGCGACACGCAGTCCCCGTGTGGGGATCGCCAGGCGGGGATGGCGCAGCTCCTTGGTGGAGAGGCCGGCGGCTCGGCCCTCGGCCACCGTGAACGGTTCGTCGGTGCGCATGCACGCACTGTGGCGGGAAACCCGGCCTCGCGGTCGAGGCCCCGGGGGCTTCGGTGGAAACGGTCACGTGGGGGCGGCCTGTGCATGAGCATCGCTCCGCCGAGAAGTGAGTAGATGCCCCTGGATCGCGCGATCCAGAGGCATCTACTCACTTCTCGGCGAGGGTGTGCGCTCACGAGCGTGACACGCGGTAGTTCGTTCTGACGAGTAGTGCGGTTCGCGTAGTAGTGTCTGCCGCACAGGAGCCGGTCGAGCAGGGAGTCAGGGTGGACACCACACAGCTGTTGAAGGGCGTCCTCGACGCGGCGGTCCTCGCCGTGGTCGCGGACGAGGACGGGTACGGGTACGACGTCGTGCGCCGCCTGCGAGCCGCGGGGCTCGTCGAGGTGGGTGACGCGTCGGTGTACGGCACGCTGCGCCGCCTGTACTCGGGCGGGATGCTCACGAGCTACGTGGTCCCCTCCGACGAGGGCCCGCACCGCAAGTACTACGGCATCAACGCGCAGGGGCGGGCCGTGCTCGACACCCAGCGCAAGGAGTGGCAGGAGTTCTCCGGCACGCTGACCGGGCTCCTCGGGACCTCGGAAGGAGCCGCGTGATGTCCACGACCATGAGCCCCGAGGACGTGATCCTCGACCAGGTCCACCGCTACGCCGCGGAAGTCCGCGTGCACCTCGCGGACCTGTCGCCCGAGCAGGTCGACGACCTCACCGACGGCCTCGAGGCGGACCTCGCGGAGGCGCTCGCCGACATGCCGGGCGCGTTGCGGCCGCGTCAGGCGGGAAGCGAGGTGCCCGACGGCGGAGCGACCTCGTTGCTCGACGTCGCCGCACGCTTCGGTCCGGCCGCCGCGTACGCCGCCGAGCTCCGGTCGGCAGCCGGTCTGGACCCCGCCGCCCCTGGGTCCCGCCCGCGGATCGGGGTGCGCGGTCGGTTGACCGTGGTCGGAGGGATCTTCGAGTCGGGGTGGAAGTCCCTGTGGGCTCCGCTGACGTCCACCCCGCAGTGGGCCGCGTTCAGGGAGTTCGCAGCCGAGCTGCGGCCCGTGTGGTGGGTGCTGCGTGCGTGGGTCGTGGTGCTCGTCGTGCATCAGTGGCTGGGCGGCTCGGAGGGCTTCGGCCTCGTGCCACAGGTGCCTTTCTGGCGCCTGCTCCTGCTCGCGGCGATCGTCGTGAGCGTGCAGTGGGGGAGGGGCCGGTGGCTGCGATGGCGCGCGGTGCACGTCCTGCGCAAGGTCGTGAACGTCGTCGCGGTCGTCGTGGCCGTGCCGTTCTTCGTGAGCGCTGCGTTCGGGGCGAACACCCAGCTCAACGGCCTGCACGCCGAGCCGGCCGGGTCCTATCGTGACGGGTATCAGGCCGGCCTTGGTGAACGCGATCCCGGTTATGGCACGAGCGGGGTCAGCACAGGGAGCGGGGACGGCGGCGTGTTCGTCGACGGCTCGCAGGTCAGCAACCTGTTCGTCTACGACGCGAGCGGTCGGGCTCTCCAGGACGTGCAGATCTTCGACGACCGGGGGCGTCCCGTCCGGACCATCACGGGGGAGGGCACCACGCAGGCCTGGACCCTCCCGGACTTCGAGCAGGGTTGGTACTTCCAGCCGTCGTTCTCGACCGACGGGCGCGAGCGCTGGAACGTGTACCCGTTGCGCGGGCTGCCCGACGACGCCGTCGAGTGGGACGGCTCTGAGCGTCCCGTGCCGCTCGAGGGAGAGCAGCCCCGGTCGATGCCGTCGCCGTTCCTGCAGGCTCAGCCGCTCCTGGTGCCCTCGACGGGCGGCGGCGGACAGGCGGCGACGCCCGGCACGTCGCCCGGCACTGCACCTGACGCCACGCCCGGCACTGCGCCGGACCCGGCAGCCCCCGACGCCGCCCCGGCCTCGCCGGAGGCCCCGGCCGGCGGCGAGACCCCGGTCGACCCGCCCGCGGAGGGGACCACGGCGCCGTCGGGCCGGGGTCCGGGCGCGCCGTCCCCGGCCACCGCCCGACCGGTGCTCGAGGCCTCGACGGGAGCTGCGTCGTCGGGCGGCTGACCCTCCTCGCCGAACCCGAGGTTCGCCAGATGACCCTCGTCGGTCGCCTGGCGAACCTCGGTTCGGCGACCTCGCAACCCTCGCCAAAGCGACCGTACCGCCCCCAAACGACGCGCAACCGGGCCGCTTGTGAAGGTTGTCACGCCCACGGATCGGACAGAAGTTCACCAAGAAGTTGAAGACGGTAATACTCTGGTTTCATGCCTCAGAATGACCTGACCTCGGTCACCCCTGCCCAGAACGCGGACAACGCTGCATCGCCGCGTCCCCGCAAGGTCCCTCGCATCATCGTCCTGGGTGGCGGCTCTGTCGGTCTGTACTCGGCCCGCCGTCTCCGCAAGAAGCTCGGCAAGCGCGAGGCGGCCATCGTCGTCGTCGACCCGCGCCCGTACATGACGTACGCGCCCTTCCTGCCGGAGGCCGCCGCCGGGTCGATCGACGCGCGCGACGTCGTCGCGCCCCACCGCCGCGCCCTCAAGGGCGTCGACGTGCTCCAGGGCAAGGTCGTCGAGATCGACCACGCCGGGCGCAACATCACGATCCACCCGGAGGAGGGCGACGACTACTCGGTCTCCTACGACCACCTGATCGTCGGCCTCGGTTCGGTCTCGCGCACGCTGCCCATCCCGGGCCTCGCGGAGAACGCGATCGGCTTCAAGAACGTGGAAGAGGCCATCGCGGTCCGCAACCACGTCATCAACCGGATGGACGTCGCGTCGTCCACCTGGGACCAGGACCTGCGCAAGCGCATGCTCACGTTCGCCTTCATCGGCGGCGGCTTCGCCGGCATGGAGGCGATCGCCGAGATCGAGGACATGGCGCGCTACGCGACCCGCAACTACCCGACGATCAACCCCGAGGACCTGCGCTTCGTGATGATCGAGGGCTCGGGACGCATCCTCCCCGAGGTCTCCGAGCCCATGGGCCTCTACGCGCTCGAAGAGCTCAAGAAGCGCGGCATCGAGTTCCACCTCAACACGTTCCTTTCCTCGTGCGTCGACGGTCACGTCGTCACCTCGACGGGCGTCGAGTTCGACACGGACACGATCGTGTGGACCGCGGGCGTCAAGGCGAACCCGGTCCTCAAGGAGAACTCGGACCTGCCGGTCGACAAGCTCGGCCGCGTGATCGTGCTCCCGACGCTCCAGGTCGCGGACGAGGACGGCAACGTCATCCCCGACGCCTGGGCCGCGGGCGACTGCGCCGCCGTCCCGGACCTGCTGAACCCCGGCAAGTTCTGCCCGCCGAACGCTCAGCACGCGATCCGTGAGGCCACGCGCCTCGCCGACAACCTGGTCGCCGTGCTGCGCAGCGACGAGCCCGTCGAGTACAAGCACAAGAGCGTCGGTACGGTCGCTTCGCTCGGCCTGTACAAGGGTGTCGCCGAGCTGTTCGGCATCTTCAAGCTCAAGGGCTTCCTCGCCTGGGCCATGCACCGCAGCTACCACGTGATGGCGATGCCCACGGGCAACCGCAAGATCCGCATCGCGATCGGCTGGATGGGTCAGTTCCTCATGGGCCGCGAGCTCGTCTCGCTCGGTTCGCTCCACGACCCGCGCGCGGAGTTCCGCCAGGCGTCCGTGCCGCCCAAGGCTGCGGGCGAGCCCGTCAAGCAGGAGGCAGTGTCGTCGGCCGCCGAGGCGGAGAACGGTGGCGCCGAGGCCGATGCGTCCAAGGCTGCGCCTGCCGAGGCCGCGGCTCCCGCCGAGGCTGCTGCTGGCGAGGGCCACGGTCCCGCCAAGAAGGCGACCAAGAAGGCCTCGACCAAGGCCTGAGGCACCCGCACCACAGCACGTCCTGCGAGGGCGGTCCCGGAAGGGGCCGCCCTCCCGGCGTCCCGGGACCAGGACCGACGCGCACAATGAACGGGTGAGCACTCGCGTGGTCGACGACCTGCGGTCCCGTGCGGGCCGTGCCCTGTTCGAGCGTGTCGCGGGCCCGGACGGCCCGGCCGAGCGCTCCCGGATCCACGACACCCCTGGCCCGCGCTGGTTCGCACCGGACTCCGCGATCGCGCGCGTCCACGGCGACGCGTCGATGTTCGTGGGCGGCCTGCGGGCCCTGTTGCTCCAGTCGTTGCACCCGCTCGCCATGGCGGCCGTCGCGGCGCACTCGGGGTATCGCGGCGACCCGTGGGGCCGCCTGGCCCGCACGAGCACGTTCCTCGCGGTCACGACGTTCGGGACGGTCGAGCACGCGCAGCAGGCGATCGACGTGGTCCGCTCGGTGCACGTCCGCGTGCGAGGAACGGCTCCCGACGGTCGCCCGTACGCGGCCGACGACCCCTGGCTTCTGCGCTGGGTCCACGTGGCCGAGGCCGACAGCTTCCTCGCCGCGCACCAGCGCTACGGGGAGCGTCCCCTCGACGCCGCGGGCTGCGACGAGTACCTGGCCCAGGCCGCGACGGTCGCGGACCGGCTCGGGGCCGTGGACCCGCCGCGCTCGCGCGCCGAGCTGGCGAGCGCCTTCGAGGAGTTCCGCCCGCAGCTCGCGAGGACCACCGAGTCCGACGACGTCGCGCGCTTCCTACTGTCCGAGCCGCCGCTCCCGCTCCTCGCCCGGGGTCCGTACGCGGCGCTGGGCGCAGCCTCGGTCGCGTCGTTGCCCCCGTGGTCGCGGCGGATGATCCCGGTGCGGTGGCCGATGCGGGGCGAGTCGGTGCTGGTGCGGGCCGGTGGCCGGACGGTCACGAAGGGGATCCGCTGGGCGCTCGCGGGGTCGTGACGGAGGGCCATGCCGGACGGGCCGTGCAGCGCCTCCGGCCGTCGTCGAGATATCCTCACCCGGGCCCCCATAGCCCAATCGGCAGAGGCATCCGACTTAAAATCGGCGCAGTCTGGGTTCGAGTCCCAGTGGGGGCACCTTGCCTACATCCCCCCTGACCTGCAGGTTCGTTCTGTCGTGAGTTTGGCAGCAGCAGTGTCCCAGTACCAGTATGCAAGTCGCCAAACTCACAAACTATACTACTCATACCCTTCTTTATCACTTCTTTTTCACCTCGACGTGCCCTCTCACACCCTTACTTTCTTTACCCTATCTATCTCTTCCCATCTCCTCTCCCTCTACATCCTTCCCTTACAGCTCTCCTCTATCTCTCTCACCCAAACACTTCTCTTTCTGCTCTTTTTCAAATACTCTACTCTCTTACACCTTCTCTCTCGGGACGCGGGCATCTCGCTGGCTACTGCCTACCGGTACCTGCACGAGGCGATCGACTCGTCGCCGACAAACACCCGACCTGCACTACGTCCTGGCCACCGCCCTCACCTAGCAGTGGCCGTTCGTGGCCCTGTACGGCACGCTCGTGCCGATCGCGCAGCTGCACGGACCGCGCAACCCGACCGGCGCCGAGTCCTGGTACTCCGGAAAGCACCACCGTCACGGCGCCAACATCCAGGTGCTATGCGACCCGACCGGCTACCCCGTGTGGGTCTCGGCGGCGAGCCCCGGTCCACGCACGACATCACCGCGGCCCGCAGGTTCGTCCTGCCCGCTCTCTACCCCGCGGCCGCCGCCGAGACACCGACCCTGACCTACAAGGGCTACCAAGCGCCGGTATCGAGATCCGGCACCCGCGCCGCCTCACAAGAGCCGCTCACTTCGATGACCTGTCCCGCGACAAGATCCTCATCTCCCTGCGAGCCGTTGCCGAACGCGGCAACGCACTGCTGAAGAACACCTGGCGAGCCCTACGCCTGATCACCCTCGACCCGAACCGCACCACCGAGATCACCGCAGCAGCCCTCGTCCTGCTCCACCTTCAACGAGGAACCGCCAAATCAGCCTGGTGAGAACACCTCAAAGATTGCAGCGATGATCGCTGAGCCCAGGCGAAGAGCGCTGGGATCAGGGCCAGTATCGAGTCGCGCGTCATGGGCGGCAGCGTACTCACATTTTGTCGGACCGAGGCGGGTGAAGTTCCTGCGGTACCTTTACCTGCCTAGACGCGCTCGAGGGAGACAGTGCCGCGCAGGCGGCGTCCGAGGGCGTCGGGTGAGATGCCGAGGTGCGCGGCGGCGGTGGCGTGGGAGATGCCCGCGTCGTGCAGGGCGTTGCGGACGTTCTCGGTCGTCGCGTCGGGCCGGCGAACAGTCGTGGTGCTCATGATGTTCCTCCTTGAACGGTACTGCTTGGTTAGTTTTGCGCGGCTTGCGTGGGGTACATCTGGGGGCGTGTCCACCGGTTGTACCACCCAAGAAATGGCGGAATCTCGTCGTTTCTGGCGGGGGTATACGTGCTACACCTGTTCACCCGCCGTCGGCGAGCCGGGAGAGAGTTGCCGCGAGTGATTGGTCACGCTCCGAGGACGCGTGCTGATACTTGAGCGCCATGTGCGGCGTCGAGTGTCCGGCCCGGGCTTGGAGCTCGGCGACGGTGGCACCGGACTGTGCCGCGAGCGTGAACCCGGTGTGTCGCAGGTGGTGGAACCGGAAGGTCTCGGGCAGGGATGTGCGCTTCACGGCGACGTTCACCTCGTGCGCGAAGGTCGACAGGTGCAGGTCGCTGGTCTCGCCCGGGTGGCGGGGGAACGGGAGTGCGTCGTCGGGACTGTTGACCCACTGCTTGAGGTGGTCTCGAACAGCCTGGGCCCTGTGGGGTGGAACTGCGATCGTGCGTACGCCGGCCCCGGTCTTGGGAGGGCCGACGACGGGCCCGCCTGGGGGGAAGGTTACGCCGCGATCGACGCGGACGGTTTCCTCGGTCACGTCGCCGCGTCGCAGCTCGAGTACTTCACCGGCCCGGACCTGGCACCAGGCACCGAGGAGAATCGCGAGTCGCAGATGCTCGGGTACTGCGTCTGCGAGTTCGATGACCTGTGCAGGGGTAGCGGTGACGACGGGGGTCTTGGCCCTGGTCTGTGCGCCTCCGCGGATCGCGCACGGCTGGGAGGGCATCAGCCCTTCCTCGACTGCCGAGGAGCAGATTGACTTGAGGAGTGCGTACGCGCGGGCGTTGATCGTCGGCGTTCCCGACGGTAGAGCGGCGTTCCAGGCGCGGATGACGGCTGGGGTCACCTGGAGGGTGAGCGCCCCCAGGGTGGGGCCGATCTGCTTGCGGAGGTAGTGCCGATAGGTTGCCGCCGTCGAAGGCCTCAACGGTCCGCCCCGGGCGCTGCGACGGTTCGTGACCCATTCCTCGGCGTACTCCGTCAGGGCGACGCGTGAGGCCAGGCTCCCGGGTCGCAGGGCGCCGTCCAGGATCTCGGTGCGTGCCCGGGCCAGCCAGGCCGTGGCTGCACGCTTCGTGGAGAAGGTTGCGGGCGCGTTGACCGACAAATTCGGTCGAGAGCCTGGGACTGCGTACCTCACCCTGTAGTTCCCGCTCGGGAGCTGCTCGACGGTACCGAATCCGGATCGTCATGCCATGGGAACACAACCCCTCATTGCGTGGGACCTACGTGGGACCCGTCGTGCACCCGTGTGCCATTCCCTGTCTATGGACAACTGGCATTGGTGCAGGTCAGACCTGTCTATTGGTACCTGCTGGCGTCTTGTGCCTACGTGCGCAGTCTGGGTTCGAGTCCCAGTGGGGGCACTTCGGAGTTCGTATGGCAGGATCCTCCCCATGAACATCCCCCCGAAGGGCTGTGCCGCGTAGGCCCCCATCGCAGGTTCGAGCGCATCGAACCATGCCTCGGCGATCCGATCGCCTGAAGAAGGACGGCCGCTTGTCCGGCTCGGTCCACTCAGCCATCGCACGGCTGGAATCTCGTCGTTTCTGGCCCAACGCGTTGTCCGCTGACCTCGCCCTCCTGGAGACGGTCGCGCGCCAGGGGAGGTGGCCGTCGGACTGTTGCGGATGCAGCCCCGACGTCTACCAAGGACGCATCGACCTCGAGCGCGCCGCCCATGCCATGCCACGAGGCCCTGCCCGCGAGCTCCGGCGTCTGCTCGCGTCCCTCGATGCCAGGATCCTGGCGAGCGGCGCCTTCGTGGTCGAGCCACCTGCGAGCGGATGGTGGACCGTGCCGCCCGACCGTCGCTGGTGGTTCGAACGGTGATCGCAGCGGGCCGTCCACCGCTGGCACTATGACAACCCCGTCGGCCCGTCGGGCTCCGGGGCCTCGGCGGCCTCCTGGCCGAGCGACACCTGGTTGCCGTCAGGGTCCAGCACCCGGGCGACACGTTCGCCCCACGGCTGGTCCTCGGGCGGCGAGACCACCACGACGCCGGCCGCGGCCAGGTGCGACACGGCCTGGTCACAGTCGTCGACCGTGACCCACAGGTGAGCGTGCCCGACGTCGCTGCTCTCGCGGTCGACCCCGATCCCGAGCGACGCGTCGCCCACGGCGACCGAGACGTAGACGGGTGGGCCGTCGGCAGGGAACTGATACTCCACGGTGCCGCGCAGGAGGTCGCGGTAGAAGCCGAGCGACCGGTCGAGGTCGGTCGTGACGAGGATGGGGAAGAGCGTGCGGAACATCGGTGGGCCGCCTCTCGCGCAGGTCTCCTGGGAGTCGTTCCCACGTTACGCCAGCAGCAGACGAGCCTCTCCTGCGGGCGTCCGGGCCGAGGGGCGGCGCTAGGTTGAGGGAAGCGGCGCAACAGGGCCGCACGTCCCGCGACGAAGGAGCACGCGATGGCAGCCGCAGGCCAGGTGGTGCTCTTCGAGCGCCGGACCGCCGAACCGTTGCTGCGCCACGTCGTGGGCGGGATCCTGCGGGCAGAGCGCACCGAGCAGGCGCGCACGCTCCTCGACGTCGCCCTCGCGGCGCAGGTCTCGACCGCGTACCTCTCGGAGGTCGAGCGCGGCCGCAAGGAGGCGTCCTCGGAGGTGCTCGCGGCGATCTGCCGCGCGCTCGGCCTGCGCGTGGTGGACCTGCTGGCGCGCAGCCAGGACGAGTTCGACGCCGAGGCGAACCGCCGTGCGGGGGTCGAGCGCCGCAGCCTCACGTCGCGGCCGCGTGCCGCGCGCGACCTCCACGCGCTCGGTGCGGCGCAGCGCCGCAGCGCGGCACCGGTGCGCAGCACCACATCCACCACGACGGTCCTGCTGCTCGCGGCCTGACGCCACGCCCACGGAAGCACGGGGAACGGGGGGCACGGCCGCGCAGCCCTACGGCTGGCCATGACCGGGCACCCGCCCCGGCACGGCGCCGCCACGGCCCGGAAGGTCCCGCGCAGCGCGATTCCGCCGAGGGTGAATCGCCCCCTCCCGCGCGTCGATCTGTCCGTTTCGCCGCGCGCCCCACGCTCGTCGGTGGTGTGCTGAACGGATGTCGCAGACGAACCCGGCCCCGACCCTCCAGGACCTCGTCGACCGTGCCGTGATCCTCTCGACCGAGCACCAGGTGCACTTCGCCGACCTGGGGGGCGAGTCGGCGTGGGACGCCGACCTCCAGGCGGGCATCCTCACGTTCCACAGCGAGATCCCGCTCGTGTGCGGGGCGCACTTCCTGGGGACCGCGGCCCCGGGGACGCAGAGCTGGCTGTGGGGGTGGCACAACGTCAACAACTTCCCCGAGGGCGTCGTGGCCGCTGCCGAGCACGTCCACCAGCGGGGGGTCTCGGGCGGCATCTTCGAGCTGAGCACGGCAGAGATCCTCCTGACCGACGCGGTCCCGTACCGGCTCGCGCTCGCGGCCAAGGCCGTCACGGGCCACTTCACGCACTTCGCGGCTCCCACGGGCGGCGGGACGTGCGCGTGGTTCCTGCTGACCCACCCGCGGTTCGAGCTCCCGCCGGCCTCGGTCGCGCGGATCCTGCGCGTGATCCCGGAGGGGATCAGCAGCACGACCGTCGCCGACCATCGCCGCGCCGTGCGCGCGTATGCGGTCCTGCGCGGTCTCGACATCCGCTGGCTCGACGAGCAGACGGCCGTCGTCGGGGCGTCCGACGGCGAGGTGACGGTCTCGTTCGACGGTCACGGTCGCCTGACGAACCTGTCCGCGACGCTCACGGCCCTCCCGGAGCCGGAGCCCGTACCGGCCCCGCCGCCCGAGCGGCCCGAGCGCCGCGGGTGGTTCGGCCGCAAGAGGTAGCCCCGACGTCGCCCGCCGCCGCGCTCCCGGCTCACCGCGCGGGCGACCCGGGCACAGGAGGTGAGCGACGCCGTCGGGCAGGGGGACCTCCGTGCCCGACGGCGCCACGCACCTACGCCGTGACCGGCAGCTTGCGCGAGGTCACCACCGCGTCGGCGAGTCCGTACTCCACGGCCTGGTGGGCCGTGAAGATGCGGTCGCGGTCGGTGTCGGCGCGCAGCCGCTCGACGGTCTGGCCCGTGTGCCGGGCCAGGACGAGCTCGGTCTCCGCGCGCAGGCGCAGGATCTCCTGGGCCTGGAGCGTCAGGTCGGAGATGGTGCCCTCGGCGCCGCCCGAGGGCTGGTGCAGCAGGACCCGCGAGTGCTCGAGCACGAACCGCTTGCCGGGCGTCCCCGCGGCGAGCAGCACCGCGGCGGCCGACGCGGCCTGACCCATGCAGATCGTCGAGACGTCCGAGCGGATGAACTGCAGGGTGTCGTAGATGGCCATGAGCGCAGTGATCGACCCGCCGGGGGAGTTGATGTAGAGGCCGATCTCCTGGTCGGGGGCGTCCGACTCGAGGTGCAGGAGCTGGGCCATGACGACGTTGGCGACGCCGTCGTCGATCTCGGTGCCGAGGAAGATGATGCGCTCCGAGAGGAGGCGGCTGAAGACGTCGAACGCGCGCTCGCCGAGCGGGGTGCGCTCGACGACGGTCGGGATCGTGTAGGTGGTCATCAGAGGCCGACCTTCCGGGATCGGGCGGTGGGGCGGACGTCGTCGACCGACGCGACGACGTGGTCGACCATGCCGTAGGCGTGGGCCTGCTCGGCCGTGAACCAGCGGTCGCGGTCGCTGTCGGCCGTGATGGTCTCGGTGGTCTGGCCCGTGTGCTCGGCGGTGAGCCGGTGCATGAGTCCCTTGGTGTACTCGAGGTTCTCGGCCTGGATCGCGATGTCCACGGCCGTCCCCCCGATCCCGGCGGACGGCTGGTGCATCATGATGCGCGCGTGGGGCAGCGAGTAGCGCTTGCCCGCGGTGCCCGTGCACAGCAGGAACTGGCCCATGCTCGCGGCGAAGCCCATGGCGAGCGTGCTGACGTCGTTGGGGACGAGCTGGATCGTGTCGTAGATCGCGAGCCCCGCGCTCACCGAGCCGCCGGGCGAGTTGATGTAGAGCGCGATGTCGGTGCGCGGGTCCTCTGCCGAGAGCAGGAGGATCTGCGCGCACACGCGGTTCGCGACGGCGTCGTCGACGGCCGTGCCCAGGACCACGATGCGCTGGTGCAGCAGGCGCGACGCGAGCTGGTCGTCGAAGGGGGAGCTGGGCGGCGGGGCCGCCTCGGTCCGCAGGAGCGGTGGCTGGTTCGTCATGCTCCGACCATCTCGCGGGGGAGGAGGGAGAGGTCGGGGTATCTGCCGGGGGCGGATCTGCCGACAGCAGACGGGATCCGCGGTGCGACGGCGCACCGCGGATCCGGTCAGACCATCGAGCGGCCCTCGTGCAGACGAGCGGCGAGCTGTGCCCGGTCGTCCGCGGCGGCGTCGAGCCCGGTGCGGCGGGCGAGCCGCAGCGCGTGCGAGGCTGCGCGGCGCTCACCCCAGGTCGTGAGCCGGGCGCCCGTGACGACGAGGAACCGGTCGCTCGGGCGCAACGCGCGCAGGGACGGTGAACGGAGGTCGGCGTGGGTCGGTGCGTAGGTGCTCATGAGGGGTTCTCCTTGCCGTTGATCAGGGGGAACGCGTTGAAGTGGACCTGGACGGGGCGGGCCCCGGGGGTGTCCTGCTGACCGGCGAACCGGTCGAGGACCGTGTCGCTGAAGCGTTGCCACTCGGCCTGGACCTCGGCGAGCTGCTCCTTGGTGAGCCACATGTTGATCGTCGCGAGCGTGGCGCCGGACTCGAGCCAGGTGCGATCGAGGGTGCGGGCGCCGTCGAGGAAGTCCATGATCTTGCGCTGCCGCATGGCCTCGAACTCGCGGTTGATCGCGAGGGTCGCGATGACGTTGGCCTGGCTGTCGCCGCCGGACGCCGACGCGTCGTCGGGCAGCTCGATGGTGAACCCGCCGGGCGCCCGCTCCCACCAGCGCTCGCGCGCCGTGCCGCGGCCCGGGACCTCCTGGACGAACCCGTGACGCTCGAGCTGGCGCAGGTGGTAGCTCGTGGCGCCGCTCGACTCGCCGAGCAGCTCGGCCAGACCGCTCGCGGTCAGCGCGCTGTGGTGCCCCAGGAGATCGAGGATCTGGATCCGCAACGGGTGCGACAGCGCCTTGAGCGCGTCAGGGCCGACGGGCCGCTGAGCGCGGGGCTCGGGCGTCTGCTCGGAGTCGTGGTTCGTGGGCATGGCACCACCGTAGCGATGCAAAGATCTCTTTGCAAGAGTTTCTTTGCAACGAGTTCTTTGGAACTGTTGTGGGCGGGCGTGGTGGGCCGGACTGGCTAGGGTGTCGCCGTGAGCATCGAGGAGCCGCGCGAGACGGCTGACGGGTTGTGGTCGGTCGGCGTACACGGCATGCACCCGTCGACGCTCGTGCACGCCCTCGATCTGGAGGTCCCGTTCGTGGTGATCGAGGGGCACCTACCCTTCCGGTCGGGCTGGCACGACGTCGACGTCCCGCTCGCACCGCTCGATGTCGCGGGGGTTCGCAGGGTGCGGAGGCTCCGGTACGACCTGATCATGAGCCCGGCGGAGGTGCTCGATGCCGCCGACAGGCTCGACCGGGCGGGCCAAGGGTGGCTCTTCGCGTGGCAGGCGATCCGGATGCCTCCACCCGATCTGCTGCTCGATGGCAAGAGCGGGCGCGCACGCTCGGCGGCTGTCCGCGGGTGCGGCGTCACTCTGATCCTCGATCTGCCGCACGCGGACGAGAGCGCCGTGCTGACGAGTCCCGACCGGACGAGGTTGCGGGGTGCCGTCGGTCGCCTCGAGCGTCATCTCGCTACCCAGCGCCTCGCGTGACCTGCGTCGGGTGCTGTGACGCCCGTCCGTCGCACGGGCCCAGGGTCACGTGCCGTCCGACCGGGCTGCGCCGTGGCGACGCCGTCAGTCCCCGACCCCTGCGCCCGCCGCGCTTGTAGGTGTCCAGGTCGTCGTTGAGCCGTTCGAGCAGCTCGCCCAGCAGCGCCCGGTCGAGGCGTGACCAGTCGGCCAGGACCTCGGCGTAGAGCTCGGTGCGCATCTCGCGGTGCCGGGCCAGGTCGTCGATGCCCTGCGGTGTGGCCTCGCTCGAGACCCAGGACGCCGCGGCTCGTGAGGTCGAGCAGGCGCTCATGGACCTCGAGTCCGTGGACACCGTCCAGACGACCGTCGGTACCGCGGGCGGCCCCGAGGCCGCGTTCTTCGGCGGCGGAGGATCGCCGAAGGCCACGTTCTCGCTCACGCTCTCGGCCGACGCCGACGGCGTCGCGGCGCAGCAGGAGGTCCGTGACGCGGTCGCCGACCTGGGCGGCGAGGACTCCGAGGGCATCACGGTCGCGGGCGCCGACGCAGCGTTCGGCAGCTCGACCGTCGACCTCGTGGTCCGTGCTCCCGACACCGAGACGCTGGCCGACGCGGCCGACCAGGTCCAGCAGCTCGCCGACGACACCGAGGGCGCGTCCGAAGTCACCAACAACCTGGCGAGCGCCCAGTCCACGATCCAGGTGACGGTCGACCGGGACGCGGCAGCTGCCGTCGGGCTCACCGAGACCCAGGTCGCCGGGACCGTCGCGAGCCTCATGTCGCCCTCGCCCGTGGGCAGCGTGAACCTCGGTGACGGCCCCGTGCAGGTGCGCGTCGCCGTCGGGCAGGCTCCTGCCACGGTCGACGAGCTCGAGGCGCTCGTGGTGCCCACGGCCGCGGGCGTCGTCCCGCTCACGCAGATCGCGAGCATCGACGAGGTCGAGGTCCCCACGTCGATCTCCCGGGTCAACGGCGAGCGCAGCGCGACCATCGCGGTCACGCCCGCGGGCCAGGACCTCGGCACGCTCACGACGGCCCTCACGGCCGCGATCGACGACCTCGACCTGCCGGGCGGGGCGACCGTCGAGCTCGGCGGCGTCGCGACCCAGCAGGCCGACGCGTTCGCCGACCTGGGCCTCGCGCTCCTGGTCGCGATCGCGATCGTCTATCTCGTGATGGTCGCGACGTTCCGCAGCCTGCTGCAGCCGTTCATCCTGCTCGTGTCGATCCCCTTCGCCGCGACCGGTGCGCTGCTCCTGCTGCTCGCGACCGGCACGCCGCTCGGTGTGCCGGCGCTCATCGGCATGCTCATGCTGGTGGGGATCGTGGTCTCGAACGCGATCGTCCTCATCGACCTCATCAACCAGTACCGCCAGCAGGGGCGCGGGCTGGACGAGGCCGTGATCGAGGGCTCGCGCCAGCGACTGCGCCCCATCGTCATGACGGCCGCGGCGACGATCTTCGCGCTCACGCCCATGGCGATCGGCATCACGGGCGGCGGCTCGTTCATCTCGCAGCCGCTCGCCCTCGTCGTGATCGGCGGGCTCCTGTCCTCGACGCTGCTCACGCTCGTCGTGGTGCCCGTGCTCTACACGATCGCGGAGCGCGCGGGCGAGAAGCGGGCGGCCAGGCGCGCTGCGAAGCGTGACGCCGAGGCCGCCGAGCTCGTCGGCAGGACCACCGAGAAGCCGGAGGTCGAGCCCGCGGTCTGACACCTGCTGCGTCCTGCACGCGGCCCCGCGAGGGCTCAGCACACCGAGGCCCGCCCGTCCTTCCCGGACGGGCGGGCCTCGTGCGCTCACCGCTCGTCGGCCACGAGCACCGGGGCGAGCGCCTCGTCGAGCCAGTCGAAGACCCGCTGCTCGGTCAGGGCGCGCGCGAGGGGCTGGCAGTGCAGGGTCGCCCCCTCGGCCGCGGTGAACCGCACGAGGGTCGCGACGTCGGGCGCGAGCCGGACGAGCTCCTCGGACTGACCGGGCCAGAACTGCTCGCCCTCGGGCGCCGTCACGAGCAGGGGAGTGGTGATGCGTGCCGCGACGTCCCGCAGGTCGTACTTCTGGACCGCGCGGAGCGTCGCGGCGTAGCCCTCGACGCCGTAGGGGCGGGAGCGGAACCGCCAGGTGGCCGCGGTGGCCTTCGACAGGCGCAGGCCCAGGTCCATGTCCCGGTCGAACGCGTGGTCCTTGCCCTCGTCGAGGAGCTTGAGGAGGGTCTTCGGCATCGTCCGGGTCCAGGAGGCCGCGACCTGGACGACCCCGGGGTCGACGACGGCAGCGGCAGGACGGTGCTCGAACGCCAGCGCACGCGGCACCCAATAGCCACCCTGGCTCGACCCGTAGACCGCGATCCGCGAGGCGTCGACGTCGTGGCGGTCCACGAGCGCGTCGAGCACGGGGGTCAGGACGGCCTCGAAGTCGTGGCGGAACGGCACCTGGTGCTCGAACAGCATCGACTGCTGACCCGGGCCGTCGAACACGAAGGCGTGGTACCCGCGGCGCAGCGCGCCCGCCAGGCACGCGGTCCACATCGAGGTCAACGAGCCGTCGGACCCGTTGACGGCGACCAGCAGCGAGCGCGGGCGGACCTGCCCCGGGTCTGCGGCGATCGCTGCGGTGGACGCGGCGTCCGACGCGCTGAAGAAGTACCCGGGCAGGGTCGTGCCCTCGTACGGGACGTCGATGCGTTCGACGACGAGCCCGCTCGTCCTGACCCACCGGTCCCACGCGTCGCGATGCTTGCGGAACGTGGGCAGGAGCAGGCTGTCGTCCTCGAGCGCGGCCACCGCGTCGACCGCGACCGCGTAGTACGCCGACGCCCGCAGGAACGCGGCGGCGGCGCTCGTGTCGTGCCCGGCGGCCGCCGCGTCCGTGGCGATCCTGGCGACCCGGTCGCCGAGATCGTGCCACGCGTCGAACCACCCCTGGTGGTCCTTGTCGCGCACGTGCGCGACGGCGGCGAGTACCTCGCCCACGTCGGCGGCCCCGCTCGGGGCGCCGCCCAGGACGGTGCGGATCTCGTAGTCGCGGTCGTGGTCGCCGGAGAAGCCGGCGTCGAACGGGTCGTGGTGGGCTGGCATGGCGATCCTCTTCCGCGACGTGCAGGACGGAGCCGACGGGCGTCGGGCCCCTTCCGACGATCCTCCCGATCCCGTCGGCCCACCACCCGGCCAGACGGCGCCGCTCAGCTCGGCCGCGCCACACCCGTCTCGTACGCCAGGACCACGGCCTGGACGCGGTCGCGCAGACCGAGCTTGCCCAGCACCCGCCCCACGTGGGTCTTGACCGTGGCTTCGGAGACCACGAAGCGCGCCGCGATCTCGGCGTTCGACAGCCCCTCGCCGAGCGCGGCGAAGACCTCGAGCTCGCGCGCGGTCAGCTCGCGCAGGCGCGGGTCGTCGACACCGTGCCCGGGACCCGCAGCACCCTGTGCGTGCGCGTCCTCGGGCAGGTAGCCCGCGAACATCTCGAGCATCCGGCGCGTGACCCGGGGCGAGACCGCGGCGTCGCCGCTCGCGACGTTGCGGATCGCGCCGACGAGCTCTGCGGGCCGCGCGTCCTTGAGGAGGAACCCGCTCGCACCCACGCGCAGCGCCGCGAAGGCGTACTCGTCGAGGTCGAACGTCGTGAGGATGATGACCCGGCTCGCGGGCAGCTCGGCGACGATCCGCTCGGTCGCGTCGATCCCGTTGACGCCGGGCATACGCACGTCCATGAGGATCACGTCGGGGCGCAGGGCCGTGGCCTGGGCGAACGCGGTCTCGCCGTCGCTCGCCTCGCCGACCACCTCGATGTCGTCCTCGGCGGCAAGGATCATGCGGAAACCCATGCGCAGCAGCGACTGGTCGTCGACGAGCAGGACCCGGACCGGGTGCGTGGCGTCGTGCGGCACGGACGTCCGGGCACCGTCCTCCGCGCTCTCGTCCGAGCCGCCCGGCCCTCTCGTGGACGGGAGGCTCACAGCGGGGCCCCCGTACCGCCGTCTGGCCGGGACGCGTGGTCGCTCCCCGTGCCGTCGAGGCGCAGCCTCGCCACGACCTCCCAGCCCGAGCCCGTGGGACCGGCCGTGACCGTCCCCCCGTAGACGGCCGCACGTTCGCGCATCCCGATGATCCCTCTTCCTGTGCCGATGGGTTGGTCGCCCGCGATGTCCGCGGGCAGCGGACGGGCGTCCGCGCCGTCCCGGGCCGTCCCGCCCGGTGCGCGGCCCGCCTTGTTGGTGACCGTGATCTCGAGCCAGTCTCCACCGTCGGGTGCGCCCGCGTCACGCCGGGCGATCTCCACCACGACCATGGGGGTCAGGGGCGCGTAGCGCAGCACGTTGGTCAGCGACTCCTGCACGATCCGGTGCGCGGCCTGGCGCAGTCCCGGGTCGGGGTCCGGCTGGACGCCGACCCGCACGAGCCGCACGGGCAGGCCCGCGTGCCGGAAGCGCTCGGCGATGTCCTCCATGGTCGGGACGTCGGCGGTCGGGGTGAGCGGGGCGACCGAGCCGTCGGGGTCGCGCAGGACCCCCAGGACCCGGCGCATGTCGGCGAGCGCGGCCCGGCCCGTCTCGGTCAGCTCGTCGAGCGCCTGGCCCGCGAGCTCGGGGTCCTTGGCGCCCAGCGCCTTGGCGCCGTCGGCGAGCGCGACCATGACGGTCAGGCTGTGCGCGACGACGTCGTGCATCTCGCGCGAGATCCTCGCGCGCTCGGCCGCGGCCGCGAGCTGGGCCTGCTGGTCGCGGTCGCGTGCGATCGCGTTGGCGCGCCCCACGAGGTCCGCGACGTGCTGACGCCGCCCGCGCACGCTCGACCCGATCGCTATGCCCAGCAGCGCGAACGTGAGCGTGATCGCGACGGCCGCGACGCGCGCTCCCGTGACCTCACCGCTGCCCACCTCGGCGCGCACGATCGCCCCGGACTCGTTCACCGCGAAGTCGTACCAGACCATCTCCGCGGCACACACGGTCAGGACCAGCGCGCCCGAGCACGCTCCACGCCACGGCGGGGCGGTACGTCGTCGCGACCGCGTAGATCGCGAACGCGACCGCGAGCTCGAAGCCCGCAGAGTCGCCGCTGAGGGCGATCGTGAGGACCGCGAGGACCCCGATGGCCGCTGCGGTCAGGAGCGGGTTGCGCCGACGCCACAGCAGCACGGCGCCGCCCACGAGCGTCGCTGCGGCGACACCGTAGCGCGCGTGCTCGGGCGGCAGCAGGGTCGTCAGGAGGCCGGGGACCGTGAACCAGGCCGCGACGAACCAGTCCATGACGACCGGGTGACGGACGAAGTACCGGCGGACCGGTCCGAGCTTGCGCGCGTCGAGCTCGGTGAAGACCGCGATGCTGCCCGAGCGCGGCCTGGGGGAGGACTTGGGTGCCCTGCCGGCACCGGGGGTGCTCGGAGCCCCGAGACGCACAGCGCCCGACGCCGGACCACGGGTCTCGTGGTCCGGCGCCGGGCTGTGCGCGGTGCGGGAGATGGTCAGGCGTCCCGACGCTTGAGGACGACCGCCGCGGCCAGCAGGACGGCGACCGTCCAGGCCACGAGCACCCAGTAGCCGCCCCACGGCGACAGGCCGTCCGTCGCCATCGCACCGGTCATCGGGTCGATGCCGCCCATGGCCATGAGCTGCTGGCCGGCCAGCGACGGGAGGTACTTGTAGATGGCCTCGATCACGACGTTGTCCGAGAAGGCCGTCACGATCGCGAGGATGTTCGGGACCACGAGCAGCAGACCCATCACGGTGAAGATCGACCCGGCCGTGCTGCGGAGCAGCGTGCCGATCCCGAGCGAGAGGGCCGCGATCGTCGCGACGTAGAGCGCCGCACCGACCAGGACCCGGATGCTGTCGCCGTCGGCCAGGTCCACAGCCTGCGGGACGAACGGGATCGTCACGAGGTAGGAGAGCGCGACGCCGACGAGCGTCACCACGAAGCTGATCGAGAACAGCACGATGAGCTTGGCGAAGAAGGCAGGCAGTCGGCGCGGGACGGCGGAGAAGGTGGAACGGATCATGCCGGTCGAGTACTCGCCGGTGATGATCAGGACACCCAGGACCCCGACCACGAGCTGGGCCATCTGGTAGCCGCTCACGACCACGGCGGCAGAGGGGAGGATCGCCGACGTCGCGGCGGCGTCCTCGGCCGACAGGTTCTCGGTCGCCAGGTTCATGAAGAAGCCGAACATCAGCGCGATCCCGACCATGACCACGACCGTGATGGACAGCGTCCACACGGTCGAGCGCAGGGTCCAGAGCTTGATCCACTCGGACTTGAGGACTCCGCCGAAGGTGAGACGGGCGGACGGGGCGCGCTGCGCCGTCGGGCGTGCTGCGGAGACGGTGGCGGCGGTCATCGCTGGGCTCCTTCGGAGATCGGGGCGTCGGCCGGAGCGTCGACGCCGTGGCCCACGTGCTGGGTCGCGGACTCGGTCTGGTACTCGACCGAGTCGGCCGTGAGGAGCATGTACGCCTCCTCGAGGGTCGAGGTCACGGGCGTGAGCTCGTGCAGGACGATGCCGGACGCCGCGGCGAGCTCGCCGATGCCGGGCGCCTCGACGCCCGTGATCTGGAGCAGGCTGGGCTCGTCCGACGTGACGGTCGCGCCGTCGCGGGTCAGCAGCTCGGCGAGCTGCGTGGCCTGCGGGGTGCGGACGCGGACCGTGTGCTGGGCGCCGCCGTCGACGATGTCCTTGACGGGCGCGTTCGCGATGATGCGCCCCTTGCCGATCACGATGATGTGGTCCGCGGTCAGCGCGACCTCGCTCATGAGGTGGCTGGACAGGAAGACCGTCCGACCCTCGGACGCGAGGTAGCGGGCCAGGTTGCGGACCCACAGGACGCCCTCGGGGTCGAGGCCGTTGACGGGCTCGTCGAGGATGAGCGTCTTGGGGTCGCCCAGCAGCGCGGACGCGATGCCCAGGCGCTGGCCCATGCCGAGCGAGAAGCCGCCGACGCGCTTCTTCGCGACCGACTGCAGGCCGGTCATCTCGATGACCTCCTGGACGCGGGTCTTCGGGATGTTGTGCGTGGCCGCCATCGCGAGGAGGTGGTTGTAGGCGCTGCGGCCCGTGTGCACGGCCTTGGCGTCCAGCAGGGCCCCGACCTCGGTCAGGGGCGAACGGTGCGCGGCGTACGGCTGACCGTTGACGGTCACGGTGCCGGCCGTCGGGCGGTCGAGCCCCATGATCATGCGCATCGTGGTCGACTTGCCGGCGCCGTTCGGGCCCAGGAAGCCCGTGACCTGGCCGGGCTGGACGGTGAAGGAGATCCCGTCGACAGCTGTCTTGGGCCCGTACCGCTTGGTCAGGCCTCGTGCTTCGATCATGCTCGCCCCTCGGGTGGGTTGCGTGTGGTGGCTCGTACGTCCTCCAGCCTAGGGACCGGGACGTCGGCAGCGATGCCCCCGCACGGTCGATCTTCACGACGGGCTCGCGTACGCCGCAAGGATGACGTCGTCGACCAGGGGAGCGATCCTGCGCCGCGAGCGGGTGGAAAAGTCGGACGAACCTCGCGGGAACACCGGCGCGAACCCGCTCGTTGCATAGGATGGAAACACGGCCAGCGACACCCGCCTCGCCAGAGGGCACTGGACGCCGCGACCAGGAGGAAGCATGAGCAACCCCGTCTTCAACAACAGCGCCATCTTCGGCGAGCCCAAGCGCGCGCGCACCAACCAGGGGGCTGCGGGCACCATCCAGCAGAACCCCGCGTACGGCACGCCGCCGCAGCAGGCGCAGTACGGCAGCTACGGTGCGCAGGCAGCCGACGCCGCGACGCTCGACGCCATGTACAACGCGCCGACCGCGACATCCGCGGACACCAAGCGCCTGACGTACGACGACGTCATCATCAAGACCGGTGGGCTGCTCGCCCTGCTCGTCGTCGTGGGTGCCGCGAGCTGGCAGCTCGTCGACACCATGCCGTTCCTGTGGATCGGCGGCGCGATCGTCGGCCTGGTCCTGGGTCTGGTCAACGCGTTCAAGAAGAGCCCGAGCCCCGCGCTCATCGTGGCGTACACGATCGCGCAGGGCGCGTTCCTGGGCGGCATCAGCGCGTTCTACAACACGCAGTGGAACGGCGTCGTCGTCCAGGCGGTCCTCGCGACCGTCACGACCTTCGCCGCAGCGCTCTTCCTCTTCAAGTCCGGCAAGGTGCGCGTCACGCCCAAGTTCACGCGCTGGCTCATCATCGCGATGGTCGGCTACCTGGCCTTCTCGCTCGTCAACCTTCTGCTGACGATGACGGGCGTCCTCGACGGCTGGGGCATGCGCGAGGGCGGCCTCGGCATCATCGTCGGGCTCGTCGCGGTCGGCCTCGCCGCCGCCTCGCTCATCGTCGACTTCGACTCGATCAAGCGTGGCGTCGAGGCCGGCGTCCCCGCCAAGTTCGCCTGGTCGGCCGCGTTCGGCCTCATGGTCACGCTCATCTGGCTGTACCTCGAGTTCCTGCGCCTGTTCGCGATCCTGCAGGGCAACGACTGATCTTGGCCGACGCCCGGAAGAAGTCCCCGGCACCCGCTTCGGAACCCGTTCCGACGCGGGTGCCGGTCTTTGCCGCTGGCCTGGTGCTGGCTGCCTTCACGCTGCTCGCCCTCCAGGTGCCCTACGGGCTCCTCGTGGGCCGCAGCCTCCCCAACGCCGTCGCGTGGATCACCGTCGCCGCGGTCGTCATCCTGCTCGTGACGATCACGGCCGGCGCGGTCGTCGCCTGGCTCGGGCACCGCATCTCGCGCGAGTGGGACGACCGCAAGGCGACCACGCTCTTCTTCGTCCTCGGCTTCGTCGGGGCCGGCATCTGGAGCTTCATGGTGCTCGGCTCGCTGCTGAGCGCCGCGACGGGGAACCCGGGCACCGCGACGAGCGGCGTCGCCCTGGCCTCGGTGCTGTACCTGGCCGTGGCGGGAGGGCTGAGCGGCGCCGTCGGGCGGTACTTCGCGCGCGACGCCGCGGACCGTCCCCTGCTCGTCGTGGTCCTCGGGGTCGCGGTCGCCCTGTGTGCCGTGCTGGGCGGGATGGCCCTCGGCAGCGCATGATCGGTGCATGAAGTTCGCACACCACATCTCTGACCTCGTCGGCGGGACACCCCTGGTCCGGCTCGGATCGGTGACCGACGGCCTCTCTGCGACGATCCTCGCCAAGGTCGAGTACCTCAACCCGGGCGGTTCCGTGAAGGACCGCATCGCACTCAAGATGATCGAGGCGGCCGAGGCCTCCGGAGAGCTCGCACCCGGTGGCACGATCGTCGAGCCCACCTCGGGGAACACCGGGGTCGGGCTCGCTCTCGTCGCCCAGCGCAAGGGGTACGACTGCGTGTTCGTCTGCCCCGACAAGGTGAGCCAGGACAAGCGCGACGTCCTGGCGGCCTACGGGGCGCGCGTCGTCGTGACCCCCACGGCCGTGGCCCCCGACCACCCTGACTCCTACTACTCGGTCTCGGACAGGCTCGTCGCCGAGATCCCCGGGGCCTGGAAGCCCAACCAGTACGCCAACCCCAACGGCCCCGCGTCGCACTACGAGAGCACGGGCCCGGAGATCTGGGCCGACACCGACGGCCGTGTCACGCACCTCGTGGCGGGCGTCGGGACGGGCGGGACCATCACGGGGACCGGCCGGTTCCTCAAGGACACCTCGGTCTCGCGCGAGGCCGCGGCCGGAGGTCGTGTGCACGTCGTCGGTGCCGACCCTGCCGGGTCCGTCTACTCGGGTGGCGACGGTCGTCCCTACCTGGTCGAGGGCGTGGGCGAGGACTTCTGGCCCGCCGCGTACGACCCGACCGTGCCCGACGAGATCATCGCCGTGAGCGACGCCGACTCGTTCGAGATGACCCGCCGGCTCGCCCGTGAGGAGGGCCTGCTCGTCGGCGGGTCGTGCGGCATGGCCGTGGTCGCGGCGCTGCGCCTGGCCCGGCGCCTCGAGGACGAGGACCCGGTCGCGGCGGCGAAGGCCGTGATCGTCGTGATCCTGCCCGACGGCGGTCGCGGCTACCTCTCGAAGATCTTCAACGACTCCTGGATGCGGTCCTACGGGTTCCTCGACGCCGAGGAGGGCGTGACCGCCGGGGACATGCTGCGCTCCAAGAGCGGACAGCTGCCGAGCCTCGTCCACACCCACCCGGGCGAGACCGTGCGCGACGCGATCGAGATCCTGCGCGAGTACGGCGTCTCGCAGATGCCCGTCGTCGGGGCCGAGCCGCCCGTCAAGATCGGCGAGGTCGCGGGCGCCGTGAGCGAGCGGGCCCTGCTCGACGCCGTGTTCTCGGGCAAGGCGTCGCTCGCCGACCGCGTGGACAAGCACATGGGGGAGCGGTTCCCGCTCATCGGGGCCGGCGAGGGCGTCGCGGCGATCCGCTCGGCGCTGCAGGACGCCGACGCGCTGCTCGTGATCGACGACGGCGACCCGGTCGGGGTGCTCACGCGCCACGACCTGCTGGGCTTCCTGGCGCACTGAGCCGTGGACGCCCGCCGAGGCTGACGGACTCGCCCGCTGAGGATGACATCGGGATGTCACCCTCAGCGTGAGTGACGGTCACCCTCGGCGGGCGGGCATCGACGGTGCGTCCTTGGCGCGTCTCCGTCGTCGGTGCGGTGGCGAGGAGTCCAGCTCAGGACCGTGCAGGGCGGGCGAGGTCCGCGATCCCGGCCACGAGCAGACCGACGAGGACCTCGAAGCTGTGGTCGACGTCGTCGGGCATGCCGAACCCGCCCAAGAGCTCGAGCGCGACGAACCCATGGACCGCCGACCGCACGGCGCGGACCGCGTCGACCGTCCGGGCCTCCGGCAGGCCGAACCCGCGCAGGACCGCCGCGACGACCGCGACCGACTCGGCGGCGGCGACCGAGAGCGGGTCGTCGGCCTGCGCGCCGAGGTCGGGTGCGACCTGGGTCGCGGCGTACCTGCCCGGGTGCTCGCGGGCGAAGTCGCGGATCGCGTGCGCGAGCGCGGAGAGCGCGTCCGGGCCCGAGCGTCCGATCGTCGCCGCTGCCGCTGCGCGCGTGAGGTCGTCGACCGCGACCAGGGCGACCGACCGCCGCAGGTCCGCGAGCGAGCCCACGTGCTTGTAGAGGCTCGGGGTCGCGACCCCGGCCGCCGCGGCGACCTTCGCAAGGGTGAGGTCGGCGAACCCCTGCGGTCCGCCGTCGTCCACGACCCGGAGCGCGAGAGCCGTGACGGCCTCGCGGCTCAGGCCCGCCCTAGCCACGGGCGGCCCAGCCGTGCGCCCCGGCAGGCGAGCGCAGGCCGTCGAGGAACTCACGGGTCGCGGGGACGACCACGTCGGGGGACTGGTGCTGCGGGTAGTGCCCGACGTCGGGCACCAGGTGACCCTGCGCGCCGATCGACTCCTGGATCCACGCGAGCTCGGCGGCCTGGTCCGAGAAGTCGGGGTCGAGCGACCCCAGGAACGCGATGGCCGGGGCGTGGACCTCAGGGAGCCGCGCCTCGGCCGGTGCGTGCGTGAGGGTGAGCGCGAGCTCGCGGAAGCTGCGCAGGCGACCGGGCTCGCGCATCGAGGCGCGGAGCGCGGCCACGTGCTCGGCATGCCACGGGGCCTTGCGCCCCTTGGTCAGCGACGAGTAGACACCCGCCCACGCGGCGGCGCCCCAGGGGCGGGCCAGGGCGAGGCGGTAGAGCCACCGGTTCGCGCGGGCACGGGCCGCGCTCACGGCGGGGTCTCGCAGGAAGGGGCCGAGGAGGACGAGGCCCGCGACGGCGTCGGGTCGTTCGGCGGCAGCCCACGCGGCGGCCCCCGCCCCCATCGAGTTCCCGACCAGGACGGCAGGACCGCCCAGGTGCTCGACGAGCGCGAGGAGATCCTGGCCCGTCGCGACGTCTCCGTGCGTACGGAACGTCGTGTCGCTGTCGCCGTGGCTGCGCAGGTCGGTCACGGCGACGCGGTAGCCCGCGGCCACGAGCGGGGGCACGAGGTCGCGGTAGGTCGAGCGCAGGTCGCCCATGCCGGGGACGGCGACCACGAGCGGGCCGGTGCCGGTCACGGTGTACGCGATGCGCCCCTCGGGGCGGGGGAGGAACGCCACAGTCTGGTGAGTGCTCATAGCGAATAGGCTAATGCCATTAGCCGACGATGTGCAAGAGGGATGGGGCTTCGTCCGTCGCCGTGGGCGCGTCTCCCGGTCACCGTCGGCGGGCCGCCTCGAAGTGCCCCGCGTCGTCGCGCCGCTCCTCGGCCCGCACCACGTGGACCACCGCGTTGATGAGCGCCAGGTGCGTGAACGCCTGCGGGAAGTTCCCCAGGTGGCGACCCGAGTGCGGGTCGATCTCCTCCGCGTACAGGTCGAGCTCGCTCGCGAACGACAGCAGCCGCTCGCACAGCGCACGCGCCCGGTCGAGCTCCCCGACCTCGACGAGCGCCGACACGAGCCAGAACGAGCAGATCGTGAACGTCCCCTCCTCGCCCGAGAGCCCGTCGTCGGTCTCGTCGGTGCGGTACCGGAGCACGAGCCCGTTGACCGTGAGCTCGCTCGCGATCGCGTCGATCGTCGCGACCACGCGCGGGTCGTCGGGCGGCAGGAACCGCAGGAGCGGGACGAGCAGCAGCGACGCGTCCAGGGCGTCGGCGCCGTAACGCTGGACGAGCACGCCCCGCGAGTCGACGCCGTGCTCGAGCACGTCGGCCCGGATCTCGTCGGCCACGGTCTGCCACTGGTCGGCGTAGTCGGGTTCGTCGTACATCCGGGCCAGCCGGGCACCGCGGTCGAGCGCGACCCAGCACATGACCTTGGACGACGTGAAGTGCTGGGGCTCGCCGCGGATCTCCCACAGTCCCCGGTCGGGCTCGCGCCAGTGCTCGGCGGCCTCCTCGACCTGGGCCTTGAGGACGGGCCACAGCGACTCGGGCAGCTGCTCGCGCGACTTGGCGTGCAGGTACACCGAGTCGAGCACCGCTCCCCACATGTCGTGCTGCTGCTGGTCGTAGGCGGCGTTCCCGACCCGGACGGGCCGCGCGTCGTCGTACCCCGCGAGGTGATCGAGCGCGCTCTCGGTCAGCTCGGTCTCGCCCCCCACGCCGTACATGATCTGCAGCTCGCGCCCGTCGCGGCACACGTCGTGCACGAACGCGAAGAAGTCGTCGGCCTCGCGGTCGAGACCCAGCGTGTACAGGCCCCACAGCGCGAACGTCGAGTCGCGGACCCACGCGTAGCGGTAGTCCCAGTTGCGCTCGCCCTGGGGCGCCTCGGGCAGCGACGTGGTCGCGGCGGCGAGCAGCGCCCCGGTCGGTGCGTACGTGAGCCCCTTGAGCGTGAGCGCGCTGCGCTGGAGGTACGAGCGCCACGGGTGGTCGGGGAAGACGCCCTGCGTGATCCAGTCGCGCCAGTACTGCTCGGTGCGGCCCATGGCGTCGGCGGCCTCGGGCCAGGTCCCGGGCGTCGGGCGGTCCGACCACGACAGCGTCACGTACGCGGTCTCGCCCGCGCTCATGCGTGTGCGACCCTGCGCGCAACGGTCCTCGATGCCGAGCCGCAGGCTGCCGCTCAGGCGCAGGTCCGGGCTCGCCGTGAGGGGCGAGCGGGTCACGAGCGTGCTGTACGTGGGCCCCTCGTACTCCCACCGGGCGGCCTCGCGCCCGTAGTCCGGGAGCGGTTCGCACACGACCTCGACGTCCACCGTGCCGTTGACGCACACGATCGTGCGCAGCAGCATGTGCTCGGCGTCGCAGTCCGTGGGCGTGCGCCGGTGCGTCCGCGAGCGTTCGTCGACGTTGTGCCAGGGCCCCATGAGCATCGCGTCGCGCACGACGAGCCAGCCCGTGGGCGTCTGCCACGTCGTCTCGAGCACGAGCGTGCCCGGCACGTAGCGGCGGGCCGCGGGCACCCGTGCACCGTACGGTCCCACGCGGAACGAGCCCGCCCCCCGGTCGAGCACGGCCGCGAAGATGCTGGGCGCGTCGGGGCGCGGCACGCACATCCACTCGATCGCGCCGCTCGGGGCCACGAGCGCGTTGCACTCGCAGTCGGACAGGAACGCGTACTCCGCGATCCCGGGGTACGCCGAGCGTCGCCCGCTCGGCACCTGGGCGCCGCCCGCGTGCGTCACGGGCGAGTCGAGCCCGTCGCCCGCGTCGACCGGCCGCGCGGAGTCTGCCGGGGCGAGCGGGGCGGGCGGCGTCCGGGATGGTCTCGCGATCGGCACGCGGAGCGTTCATGCAGCCAGCGTGCGCCCCCGGGCGACGGTTGTCAGGTGGAGCGGTGCCCGACGGCGGAGCGCACCTGGGAGCGCGCGGTGCGCTCCGGCGTCGGGCAGGCCGATCAGGAGGGGTGCACCGGCGCGGGCCCGTCTGACCGGCGCAGGCCGCGCCGGGCGCTTAGGCTTGTCCCCGAAACCCTGCACTCCCACCGAGAGGTACCACCATGAGCACGCAGCTCCCCACCGCGTCCGGCACGTTCGGCGACAAGCCCGTCCTGACGTTCCCCGAGGGCGGCGCCCCCGCCGGCCTCCAGGTCCAGGTCCTCGAGGAGGGCAGCGGCCCGGTCGTCACCGCAGGTCGCACCATCGTCGTGAACTACCTGGGTCAGGTCTGGGACGGCGACATCTTCGACACCTCGTACGACCGCGGCCAGACCATCTCGTTCCCCATCGGGACCGGCGCGGTCATCGGCGGCTGGGACAAGGGCCTCGTGGGCCAGAACGTCGGATCGCGCGTCCTGCTCTCGATCCCGCCGGAGCACGGCTACGGCATGCGCGGCGTCCCCCAGGCGGGTATCGGCGGCACGGACACGCTGGTCTTCGTGGTGGACGTCGTCGGGGTCCAGTGACCCGGACGCTCTCGCGGCTGACGGGCCGGGGTCCTGACGGTTCTCAGCGGACGACGCTGCGCGTCACCGTGAACTTGGGGTCCCGGCCCGCCTGCGTGGTGGGGCCGACCGCGCGCTCGAGCGCGGGGCGGTAGCGCAGGTGCGAGTTGTACACCGTCCACAGCTCGCCGCCCGGGCGCAGCACGCGTCCCGCGGCCGCGAACATGCGGTGCGCGACGCCCGTGCTCAGGGCCGCGCCCTGGTGGAAGGGCGGGTTGCACAGCACGACGTCGGCGCTGCGGTCCGCGAGCGACGAGCCCACGTCGTCGCGCACCACGCGCACCCGCTCGCCCACGCCGTCGGCCTCTGCCGTGGCACGGGCCGAGCGCACCGCGGCCTCCGACTGGTCGGTCGCCACGACCACGGCGTCCGGGCGCGAGCGCGCGAACGACACCGCGAGGATGCCCGTGCCGCAGCCCAGGTCCACGGCGTCGCGTCGCGTCGGGCGAGACCCGGTCGAGGAAGCCCAGGAGGTAGCGCGTGCCGATGTCGAGGCTCGCGCCCGCGAACGCCGCCCCGTACGCGACCACGTCGAGGTCGAGCTCCGCCAGGTGCGCGGTCACGGGATAGGTGAGGTCGACGTCGGGACGGGGCCCGCGCGCCACCAGGACGCGTGACTTCTGCCGCGCGAGGCTCGCCCGCACGTCCGTGAAGGACTCGGCCAGGACGTCGTTCATGGCCGGGGTCATGTGCTTGAGGCGGCCCCCCGCGAGCACCACCACGTCCGGCGCGGCGTACCGCGCCACGTGCTCCGCGACGTCGCGCAGCGCGGCGAGCGAGCGCGGGAGCTGGAGCACGACGACGCGCGCTCCCCGCAGCAGGTCCTCGCCGAGCGGGAGGTGGGTGAAGGTGGCGGCCAGGCCGGGGAACGCGCCGCGCGACGCTTCCTGGGCGTTGCGGTCCAGGGCGATCTCGCTCGTGAGGGCGTCCTGGTGGACCCGGACCCCCGAGAGCCCGTGCGCGACCACCGCGCCCAGGGTCAGCGCCCCGAACCGGTCGTCGAGCACGACGACCTCCCCGGGGCCGGTCGCGGCCAGGGCGCTCGCGGCCTCGTCGAGCAGCAGCCGGTCGGTCGCGTCGACCGCCACGAGCGTGGGGTCCGCAGTGCCACCGCGCTGGTGACCGGGTCCGTCGTCGGGGGAGAAGCGCTCGAGCCCCGCGAGCAGCCGGTCGAGAGCGGCCTGGTCGCGCGCGGGCTCGGGGCGCGCGGGCGTGCTGGGCGTGACGGGGTGGTCGGAGGCGGGGGAGGGCACAGGACAAGTCTGCCCTGCCACGAGCCGCCCGGCGTCAGCGCAGGTGGGCGGCTGCGGCCTCGCGGACCGCGGTCGCGACCCTGTCGAGCGTGGGTGAGTGCAGGCGCCACTGCTGCCAGAACTGGGGCACGGTCAGGCTCGCGGCGTCGTCGAACCCCACGAGCCGGCCCGCGGCCTCCGCGTCCTGGCTCTGGAGGTCGGGCAGCATGCCCCAGCCCATGCCGAGCTCGACCGCCCGCAGGAACTCGTGCGACGCCGGCACGTGGTGTCGAGGACCACCCGTGCGCCCGCGCAGGTACCGGTCCTGGAGGTCGTCCTTGCGGTCGAACACGAGGACGGGCGCTGCGGCGAGCGCCGCGGCCGTGGGGCCGTCGGGGAACCAGCGCTCGACAAATGCCGGGCTCGCGACCGGGCGGTAGCGCATCCGGCCCAGCCGCGTCGAGCGGCAGCCGGGCACGGCCTCGGCGACCGACGTGATCGTGGCGACGGCCTTCCCGTCCCGCAGGAGGTCGATCGAGTGGTCCTGGTCCTCGCGCAGTATCTCCAGCCGGGCCCAGGCCGAGGCCTCGGCGAGCACGGGAAGGGCCCAGGTCGTCAGGGCGTCGCCCGTGATGACGAGCGTGAGCTCGGGGGTGTCTCCCTCGGCCAGGTCGAGCTCGGCAAGGACCTCGGCGTGCTGGAGGGCTAGCCGGCGTGCGTGGCGCACGAGCACCTCGCCCGGCGCCGTGAGCGTCGCGGGCCGTCCCCGGCGCACCAGCACCTGGCCCACGGCGGCCTCGAGCGCGCGCATGCGCTGGCTCACCGCGGACGGGGTCACCCCGAGCTGCTGCGCGGCGGCCTCGAACGTGCCCGCGGTCGCGATCGCGTCGAGCGTCCGGAGCTGGTCGGGTTGAAGGTCCACCATGAGCAGATCTTAAGGTTCTGCAGAAGCATTCGCTGTACTGAACGTCGGGCCCTGCCTACCGTGGGGGCGTGACCACCCTCGCGCCCTTGCTCGCCGGCCTCGGCACCGGCCTGTCCCTGATCGTCGCGATCGGGTCGCAGAACGCGTTCGTGCTCCGGCAGGGGCTGCGACGCGAGCACGTCCTGCCCGTGGTCCTGGTGTGCGCGGTGTCGGACCTGGTGCTCATCGCGGCGGGCGTCGCAGGCCTGGGGGTGCTCGTCTCGAGCGCTCCCGTCCTCCTGGCCGTCGTGCGCTGGGGCGGGGCCGCCTTCCTGCTCGTCCTGGCGGTGCAGGCCGCCCGGCGCGCGCTGCGCCCCGCGACCCTCGAGGCGGCCGAGGGTGGGCTGCGGATGTCGGTGGGGGCCGCCGTCGGGACCGCGCTCGCCCTCACGTGGCTCAACCCGCACGTCTACCTCGACACGGTCCTGCTGCTCGGCTCGCTCGCGGCAGCGTACGGGGAGAGCGGGCGCTGGGTCTTCGGCATCGGGGCCGGGATCGCGAGCCTCGTCTGGTTCGCGACCCTGGGCTTCGGGGCGCGCGCGCTCGCCCCTGTCTTTGCCCGCCCCGTCGCGTGGCGCGTGCTCGACGGCGGGATAGCGCTCGTGATGGCCGTGCTCGCGGTCGTGCTCGTGGTGAGGTAGCTGGTCGGGGTGGGGGTCGGGGCCTCGCGGCTCGACAGCGGCGCTCCGGTGTCGTGCGCAGGGGGCCGGCCGCGGCACTGTCGCATCGGTGCCGAGCATGCGGTTGATGTCGTGATTCGGGGTCCGGGGGACGCCAACCGCATGTTCGCGGTACGCCAACCGCATGCTCGTCGTGTGGGGGAGGTGGAACCGTCGGCGATGGCCTCGGGATCGAGGGCCTGCCAGGGATGATCGCGCCGAGCACGAGGTTGCGGTCGCTATGACGGGAGTGGCGACCGCAACCTCGTGCTCGAGTGCGTGCAACCTCGTGCTCGGCACCAGGGGTGGGCACGGGTGGGCACGGCCCCGGCGGATCCCAGCGGGCACGGCCCCCGGCGGGCCCCAGCGGCCACGGCGCCCCAGTGGGCACGCCCCCCGGCGGGCCCCAGCGGGTACGGCCCCCGGCGGGCCCGCCGTCTGGCACGCTGGGCGCGTGGACGAACAGAGCACCGAGACCCCGGCCCGCGTGGCCATCACCTACTGCACGCAGTGCCGCTGGATGCTGCGCGCAGCGTGGCTCGCGCAAGAGCTCCTGACCACGTTCGGCACCCGCCTCACCGAGGTGGCGCTGGTGCCCGGCACGGGCGGGATCTTCCAGGTCCACGTGGGTGACGAGCTGGTGTGGGACCGCCAGGAGAAGAACGGCTTCCCCGAGGTCCCGGTGCTCAAGCGGATCGTGCGCGACCGCGTGGCCCCTGGCCTCGCGCTCGGCCACACCGACCGCGCCGGGGGCGCCTCCTAGCCGCTGCCTCCGGACCGCCGCTGAGCCACTCAGACGACGCGAGGCGTCACTCGCCCGCTGCGGCCTTGTGCTCGGCCTCGCGGTTCGCGCGCGCGACCTTCTTGGCCTTCTTGAGGTCGCGCTCCTTGATGCGCTCCTCCTCGGCGCGGACCTCTGCCTGGATGGTGCGCTCGCGCTCGAGCCACGCCGGCGGGTCCTCACGGAGCTCGTTGATCTGCTCGGTGGTCAGTGCTTCCTCGACGCCGCCGCGGGCCAGGCCCGCGATCGAGACGTTCAGGCGACCGGCGACGACGGGTCGCGGGTGGGGGCCGTTGCGGCGGAGCTCGACGAGCCACTCGGGCGGGTTGGTCTCCAGCTCCTCGAGCTGGCCGCGCGTGATGGTCCCCTCCTGGAACTCCGGGGGAGTGGCGGGAAGGTACACCCCGAGCTTCTTCGCCGCGGTAGCGGGCTTCATGGTCTGGGAGGAGTGCGGGGTGCTCATGGTCCCAGGGTATCGGTCCCGGCCGCGGTTCCTCGTCCCGGGGCGGCTAGTGTTGTCGGGTGGAAGAGACTGCGCGCAGCGCCGAGCACGAGGCCGAGCAACCGGCCGAGGACGTATCCGACGCGCAGGCCCCCGGCTTCCGCCTGGCCTACGTCCCCGGCGTCACCCCGTCCAAGTGGGTGAGGACCTGGATCGACCGTGTCCCCGACGTGCGCCTCGAGGCGCTCGCGGTCCCGTCCGCGCAGGTCGAGGCACTCCTGCTCGACGGCGGTGCGGACGTCGCGATCCTGCGCCGCCCTGTGCGCAGCGAGGACCTGAGCCACATCGCGATGTACACCGAGGTGCCCGTCGTCGTGGTGCCGCGCGACCACGTGTTCGCGGCGCTCGAGAGTGACGAAGCGCTCACCGTGGCCGACCTCGCCGACGAGGTGCTCCTGCACCCGCTCGACGACGTGCTGGGCTGGGCCGAGGGTCCCCAGGGCCCCGAGGCCTCCGACAGCGCTGCCGCGGACGACGACCGGCCCGCGCTGCCCGGCAAGCCCGCGCGCGAGCGGCCGGCCACGACCGCCGACGCGATCGAGCTGGTCGCCGCGGGGATCGGGCTGCTGGTCGTGCCGCAGTCCCTCGCGCGGCTGCACCACCGCAAGGACCTGACGTACCGGGCGCTCGGCGACGGCCCCGAGGCGCCGGTCGCGCTGGGCTGGGTCACCGAGGACAAGACGGACCTCGTCGAGGAGTTCATCGGCATCGTGCGCGGCCGCACCGCGAACAGCTCGCGAGGCGTGGCCGGCCCGACGCCCCCCACGCCCGAGGTGAGCAAGAAGAAGGACGGACGTTCGTCGTCGGGCAGCAAGAACGGTGCAGGTGGCAAGGGGGCGAGGGCCGCGAGCGCTGCCGCGCGCAGCGGCGCCAAGCAGGCCCCGAGCGGCGGCAAGAAGTCCGGCAGGTCGGTCGCCAAGCGGCTCGGCAAGTCGCAGTCGATGAAGGGCCGCAAGAAGGGGCGCTGACCCGGGCCCGGGGAGTCCTCGGACCGGAGCGGGCGGGACCTTCCCGGTGCCTCAGCGCCCGCCCGTGACGAACACGTCGAAGAGCTCCGGGTGGTGCGCGTGCACCAGCACCGCGAACACGATCGCGTCGAACAGCAGGTGCACGCACACCACGTAGGTCAGCGACTTGGTGCGCGCGAAGATCCAGCCCTGGACCAGCGCGAACGGGATCGTCAGGAGCGGACCCCAGCTGCGGTAGCCCAGCTCCCACAGGAACGACACGAACACCGTCGCCTGCAGGAGGTTCGCGGGCCACAGCGCGAAGTGGCGGCGCAGCAGCGCGAACACGACGCACACGAAGAACAGCTCGTCCCAGATCCCCACGGCGTTGACGCCCACGAAGAGCCGCGCGATCTCCTGCGGCGTCTCGATCGGGGGCCAGTTCTGGTACGAGCCCGACCCGATGAAGTACGCGGGCAGGATCAGGTAGCCCGCGACCAGGACGACGAGCAGGTACACGATCTGGGTCCGGTTCCAGCGTCTGCCCGTGCGCACGGGGAACCGGATCGCGTCGTCGCGGTAGACGTAGCGCGAGACGGCCCACGGGACCAGGACCGCGAGCGAGAGCACCACGGCGAAGCGCGCGATCCCGGCGTCGCTCAGGTCGGCCGCGAGCGGGATGGTGCTGATGATGCCCATGCCCGTGCGCGATCAGGAGCAGGTCGCGCCCGAGCCGCCGGTCGACCACGAGCCCCAGCACCACGCCCGCGACGAGCGGGAGGTAGCCCAGGGGCCGGACGTGGACCGCGAACAGGAGGACCGCCGACCCGCACACGAGCATCGCGGCGACGAGCCGCCAGGCGAGGCGCAGGGCTGTCTCGGGAGGGGCGGCGCTGCGGGCTGCGGTCACGCGCCCCACGATGCCACGGCCGCGCTCGTGAAGGCGGCGTGTGGGCAGCGCGAGGGTTGACGGGAGGTCGCCGGGTCCGACCGTGGGCGGATGTTCATCCCCTGTTCACCTCCGTACCATTCCGGGGTGAAGTCCCCCAGATCGCCCCTCCTCCTGGCCCTGCTCTGGCTGCTCGCGGCCGCTGTGATCGTTCCGTCGCTGCTCCTCCTGCGCGGTCCGAGCACCGACCTCTACCTCGCGGTCACGGCCCGCACCGCAGACCTGCCGGGGGTCGAGCTCGTCGCCGAGGTGGGCGTGATCGCCCTGGCCCTGCTGTGGCTGCTCGCGGCGTGGCAGGCGCGGGGCGCAGGGCTCGTCGCGGTCGCGACCGCGGTCGTCGGCGGCGCGGGAGCGGTGGTGGCCTACGTGACGTCCGAGGTCGCCAAGACCGTGGTCCAGCAGCCCCGCGGCTGCTGGGACCTCATCGAGATCGCGCACTGCCCCGAGGCGGGCGACTGGTCGTTCCCGAGCAACCACACGACCATCGCGTTCGCGCTGGCGACCGCGGTGATCCTCACGGCGCTCGCGACGGGCCGTGCCCGCAGCGGGGTCGCGGACGCGCTCTTCGGCACGACGACGGCGCTCCGGTTCCGGCGCGCTCGTCGCCTCCCGCCGCACCGGGTCATGGTCGTCGCGCCCGCGGTCCTCGCGGTCGTCACGGGGGCGGCGCGCGTGGTGCAGGGCGTCCACTTCCCGCACGACGTCGTCGCCGGCGCGACGGTCGGTGTGTGCGTCGTGGTGGCGGTCGTGCTGGCGCTGCGGGCGCTGGCGGCTGCCGGGCTCGGGGTGCTGTGCCGGAACGACGCGGTGGGCCGGTTGGTGCTGGCGCCGGGGCTTCGTGGCGAGGGTGACCTGCGGCGGGGCTGACGCTGACGGGCGACGTCCGGGGGACGTGCGACCTGTTCGCGGGGTCGCCGTGCCCCGGACTGTTGCGCCGAAACCTCTCGATCGGTCGGTTTGTTCGAGTTGCTGCCAATTGTCCGCGTCGCTACCTTGTCACCGCGGCGAGATGCCGCGGTGAAGTGTTCGATGATGAGCAGACAGGGGGCTTGGATGTTTGGCACAAGATTTGCCTCGGGCGTGCGCCGAGGCGCCGCGATCGTGGCCGCGGGACTCGTGACCGCGGTCGTCGCGACCGCAGCGGCGGCGCCGGGAGCCGCGACCACCGCACCGGCAGCAGCGACGCTCGCGGTCGTCACCGAGACGACGGCAGCCGCGTGCGCCGATGCCTGGAGCGAGACCGCGGCCTACCAGGGTGGTGCGACCGCTTCGCACCACGGCCGCAACTTCGTCGCGAGGTGGTGGACGCAACGCGAGAGCCCGGGGCGACGAGTGCGTGGACCGACGCCGGGGCGTGCACCGGCCTCGAGTCCGACTTCGTGGTCAGCGAGGCCGAGTTCGACGCGATCTTCCCGCAGCGTGACGCGTTCTACACCTACCAGGGGCTCGTCGACGCGCTGGCCGCGTACCCGAGGTTCGCGAACACCGGGACCGACACCATGAAGACCCAGGAGGCGGCGGCGTTCCTGACCCACGCCGACTTCGAGTCGGTGGGCCTGCGGTACGTCAAGGAGATCAACACCGCGAACTACTGGATCAAGTGCGACTACTCGCAGTCGTTCGGGTGCCCGGCGGGCCAGGAGGCCTACTACGGTCGCGGACCGATCATGTTCAGCTGGAACTTCAACTACAAGGCGGCCGGGGACGCGCTCGGGATCGACCTGCTGAACGACCCGTGGCTCGTCGAGCAGGACCCGTCGATCGCGTGGCAGACCGCGCTCTGGTACTGGAACACGCAGAACGGTCCCGGCGTCATGACCTCGCACGAGGCGATGATCGGCGGCGCGGGCTTTCGGCCAGACGATCAACTCGCTCAACGGGGCGCTCGAGTGCGCCGGGGGCAACCCGGCCTCGGTCGCTAGCCGCGTCGCCCGCTACGAGAAGATCACGGCGATCCTGGGCGTCGCGCCGGGCTCGGGTTTGACCTGCTGAGCGGCTGAGGGGCGGCCTGCCCCGTGCGCGCGTAGGACCAGACCCCCGAGAAGTGAGCAGGTGCCCCTGATCCGACCGGATCAGGGGCACCTGCTCACTTCTCGGCGAGGCTGGTCAGCCTGGCGAGGCTGGTCAGCCTGGCGAGGCTGGTCAGCCTGGCGAGGCTGGTCAGCCTGGCCAGGGCGCGCAGCCCGGCGTCACGCCGCGTCCGGGAACGGGATCCCCGTCGTCGCGTGGCAGCGGTACCCGTGGGGGTTCTTGTCGAGGTACTGCTGGTGGTAGTCCTCGGCGTAGTAGAACGTGCGGCCCTCGGCCGGCGCGACCTCCGTGGTGATGGGGTCCAGCCCGCGCGCGGTGAGCACCTTCTGGTAGCGCGCCTCGGTCTCACGGACTGCGGCCTCCTGCTCGGGCGTCGTCCAGTAGACCGCCGAGCGGTACTGGGTGCCGACGTCGTTGCCCTGCCGGTAGCCCTGCGTGGGGTCGTGACGCTCCCAGAAGATCTTGAGCAGCTCCTCCTCGCTCACGACCGACGGGTCGTAGGCCACGAGCGCGGTCTCGGTGTGGCCGGTGCGTGCCGTGCAGACCTCCTCGTACGTGGGGTTCGGTGTGGTACCGCCCATGTAGCCCACGGCTGTCGAGATCACGCCGGGCACCTGCCAGAAGATCTCCTCGGCCCCCCAGAAACAGCCCATCGCGAGGTACAGCACACGCGTGCCCTCGGGCCACGGCCCCGTGATCGACGTCCCGAGGACCGTGTGCGGGCGCGCAACCGGCAGGACGGGCTCGTCCCGCCCGGCGAGCGCCTTCTCGGGCGCGACCATCTGGGTCTTCATCGAGGACCCGAACAACGACTCGAACATCTTGACCTCCACCTGTTGCCGACACCTGGGCAACACCTCGTCGCCGTCGGCTGTTCCCCGGGACCGCCACGGCGCGGGGCCGCGGGTGAAATGCACCCGTCCGCCCTCCGAGAACCGTCGTGTTCGGCAGGAGAACGCGTCGTACGGGCACGTAGGCTCACAGGATGAGCAGCGCGAGCACCCCCTCCCACCCCGACTGGTCGAGCACCGGCTTCGCGACCCGCGCCATCCATGCGGGACAGGACCCGGACGCCACGACGGGGGCCGTCGTGCCCCCGATCTACCAGGTCTCCACCTACAAGCAGGACGGCGTCGGCGGTCTGCGCGGGGGGTACGAGTACTCCCGGTCCGCGAACCCGACCCGCACCGCGCTCGAGGAGGCGCTCGGCGCCGTCGAGACTCCTGCCGGGGCCACGCAGGCGCGCGGCTTCGCGTTCGCCTCGGGCCTCGCCGCGGAGGACACGCTCCTGCGGGCGACGCTGCGCCCGGGCGACCACGTCCTGGTGCCCGACGACGCGTACGGCGGCACGTACCGCCTGGTCGCCCGGGTCTTCGGTCCGTGGGGGATCGAGCACACCGCGGTCGACCTCACCGACCTCGACGCCGTGCGGGCCGCCGTCCAGCCGGGCCGGACCAAGGTCCTGTGGGTCGAGACCCCCACGAACCCGCTGCTCGGCATCAGTGACGTCGCGGCCCTCGCGGAGATCGCGCACGAGCACGGTGCGACCCTCGTGGTCGACAACACGTTCGCGACGCCCTACCTGCAGCAACCCCTCGGCCTGGGCGCGGACGTCGTCGTGCACTCGACGACCAAGTACATCGGCGGGCACAGCGACGTCGTCGGGGGCGCGCTCGTCGTGGCCGACGGCGCCGAGCTCCCGGGGGACCTCGTCTCGCCCGCGGGCACGCGCAGCCTGGCCGACGCGGTCGGCTTCCACCAGAACTCCTCGGGCGCGGTCGCCGGGCCGTTCGACGCGTGGCTCACGTTGCGCGGCCTCAAGACCCTCGCGGTCCGCATGGACCGCCACAGCGCCAACGCGGCCGCGGTCGCCGACTTCCTCGAGGCGCACCCCGCGGTGACCGAGGTCATCTACCCGGGCCTCGCGTCGCACCCCGGGCACGAGCTCGCGACGCGGCAGATGCGCGGGTTCGGCGGCATGGTGTCCTTCCGGGTCGGGAGCGAGGAGAAGGCGCTCGCGGTCTGCGCCCGCACCCAGGTGTTCACGCTCGCGGAGTCGCTCGGCGGCGTCGAGTCGTTGATCGAGCACCCGGGGCGCATGACGCACGCGTCGGTCGCGGGCTCGGCTCTCGAGGTCCCGGACGACCTGGTGCGCCTGTCGGTCGGCATCGAGGACTCCGCGGACCTGATCGCGGACCTCACGCAGGCTCTCGCGTGAGCGCGGCACCGCGCAAGGGCCGCACGGCCAAGGCGCAGGGCAGCAGCACAGGCCCGACGGCGTCGCCCACCGCGGGTGCGGCAGCCGCCTCCTCCACTGCGGCCACGGGGTCCGCGGGCACGAGCGCTCGCGGCGGCAAGCCGTTCGGCGCAGACGCCGTCCCGCCGTCGATCCAGACGGCAGCGGCCTGGTCGTGGCGGCTCCTGCTGATCGGTGCGCTCGTCACCGCGAGCCTCTACGTCACGGGGCTCTTCAAGGTGATCGTCGTCCCGGTCGCGATCGCGCTGCTCCTCACGGTCCTGCTCACCCCGGTCCGCGCCTTCCTCCAGCGGCACCTGCGCTTCTCGCGCGGGCTGGCCTCGATCTCTGCGCTCCTCGGGATGCTCGTGGTCGTCGCGGGGCTCGTCACGGTCGCCGGCAGCACGATCGTGAGCGGTATCGCCGAGCTCAAGGACAAGGCGATCGACGGCTTCAACGAGTTCATGAGCTGGCTGGAGTCGGGGCCCTTCGGGCTCGGGGTCGAGCAGATCAACGGATACCTCAAGGAGCTCGAGGGGTTCATCAGCTCGAGCCAGGACAGCATCGTGTCGGGCGCGCTCGGGGCGGCCACGACGGTCGGTCACGTGGCCGCAGGGGCCCTGATCGCGCTGTTCTGCACGTTCTTCTTCCTGCTCGACGGGCGGACCATCTGGTCCTGGTGCGTCGGGCTCTGCCGGAGCGCTCGCGCTAGCGCGATCCACCAGGCCGGACGCCGCGGCATCGTCACGCTGTCCGCCTACGCCCGCACCCAGATCCTCGTGGCGCTCGTCGACGCGGTCGGCATCGGTGTCGGGGCGGCGTTCTTCGTGCCGTCGCTGGCGCTGCCGCTCGGCATCCTGGTGTTCGTCGGCTCGTTCATCCCGATCGTCGGTGCCGTCGTCACGGGCGTCGGTCGCGGTGCTCGTGGTCCTGGTGGCGAACGGGTGGGTCGCGGCACTCATCATGCTGGGCATCGTGCTCGCGGTCCAGCAGATCGAGGGCCACGCGCTCCAGCCGTTCCTCATGGGCCACGCGGTCTCGCTGCACCCGGTCGCGGTGCTGCTCGTGGTCGCGGCCGGCGCGTTCGCGGCGGGCATCGTCGGCGCGCTGTTCGCGGTGCCGCTCGCCGCCCTGATCAACACCGTGATCCTCTACCTCAACGGGCACGACAAGTTCCCCGACGCTCGGGACCGACGACACCCTCGTCATCCGCGGCAAGCCCGCGGTGCCGGTCATGATCCGTCGCGCCGAGGCCGACCTCGCGGACGACGAGACGGTCCCGGCCTCCTCGACCACCGCGGGTCGCCGGCGCACCCGCCGGGGCGTGCGACGCCGTCGGGCACCGGGACGAGCCGGGCGGGTGACGCGTGACCCTCGCCCGACCCGCCGTGACCCTCGACAGCATCCGGCGACGCCGCCCGCATGCTCGACGGCGTCGCCAACCGCACCCCCGTCCAGACGAGCCGCGCCCTGACCAGCCAGGTCGCGGGCGTGCCCGTGGTCTGCTCAAGTGCGAGAACCTGCAGCGCGCCGGCTCGTTCAAGATCCGCGGCGCGTACGTGCGCATGGCGCGGCTATCCCCGCGGAGAAGGCGCGCGGTGTCGTCGCGGCGAGCGCCGGGCAACCACGCGCAGGGCGTCGCGTTCGCGGCGGGGCTGCTCGGTATCCAGGCCGTGGTCTACATGCCGGTCGACGCCGCGCTGCCCAAGGTCGCCGCGACCCGCGAGTACGGGGCCGAGGTGCGTCTCGTCGGCGTCGACGTCGACGAGACGCTCGCGGCCGCGCAGGCCGAGGCCGAGCGGACGGGCGCGGTGCTCATCCACCCGTTCGACCACCCCGACGTCGTCGCCGGGCCAGGGCACGCTCGCGCTCGAGATCCTCGAGCAGGTGCCCGACGTCGCACCGTCGTCGTGCCGCTCGGCGGCGGCGGGCTGGTCGCGGGCGTCGCGGCGGCCATGGCCGAGGCCGCGCCGCACGTCAAGGTCGTGGGGGTCCAGGCGGCGCGCGCCGCGGCGTACCCGGGCTCGCTCGCGGCAGGGCTCCCGACGACGTCGCTCGCCCGCTCGACCATGGCCGACGGCATCGCGGTGGGCACCCCGGGCCCGGTGCCGTTCTCGATCGTGTCCGCGCTCGGCTCCGAGGTGCGCACGGTCACCGAGGACGAGCTCTCCCGGGCGCTCCTGATGATCACCGAGCGGGCCAAGCTCGTCGTCGAGCCGGCCGGTGCGGCCGGGGTGGCGGCGCTGCTGGCCGACCCGACCGGGTGGGAGGGCCCGGTCGTGGTGATCCTGTCCGGCGGGAACATCGATCCGCTGGTGCTGCTGCGCGTGCTGCGGCACGGGCTCGCGGCTGCGGGCCGGTACATGCAGATGCAGGTCCTGCTCGACGACCGGCCCGGGGCGCTCGCGCAGATGCTCGACGTCATCGCGGGGGTCGGCGGCTCGATCATGCACATCGACCACGACCGTACCGACGTGCACCTCGCGATCGGTGAGGCGTGGGTGCGCATGCAGGTCGAGACCAAGGGGCAGGAGCACTGCGAGGCGCTCGTCGCGCAGCTGAGGGGTGCGGGCTACAGGGTCCTGACCGGCTGAGGTCGATCGGCGCTGCGTGGGGGGCGGGCGCAGGGCTGGAGACGGGCTGAGGTGAACCGGCGCCGTGGTGCCGCGGCCCGGCTGCGGGCTGAGGGGGCCCGACTCGCTGAGTCGGGCCGGCGCACTTGCGCTCGCTGGGGGCGGCTGGGCTGACCTGACGCCGAGATGCGGCCGATGGGGGTTGAATCGCTGAGACGGCCCCCGTTGGCCGCATCTCGCAGGTGGTGCCCGGGTGCTGGCGACGGAGCTCTCCAGCGGTGCGGGCGTGGGCGTGGAGCGGGGGCCGGGCAGGGGCAGGAGCCGGTCAGCGTCGAGCGACGACGATACGGGTACCCGCGACTCGACTCGGCCGGAGGCCCTGCGACGCCCGGAGCCCCGGACGCCCGCCGCCTGCCGCACCCGGAGCCCGGACGCCCGCTGCGTGACGCCACCGCGGACGCACGACGGCCCGGGAACCGTGAGGTTCCCGGGCCGTCAGGCGTGCGTCGAGCCTGCTCCTGCCGGAGCGGCGACGCGGTGGTGCAGAGTGGTCAGGCCTCGAACGGCTTGGCGGCGAGGATCTCGACCGCGATCTCGTTCCCGTTGGGAGCCGTGTAGGAGACCTTGTCGCCGATCGAGGTGCCGTTGATGGCGGCGCCCATCGGGGACGTGGGGGAGTAGACCCTGATGTCCGTGCCGCCGGCGATCTCGCGCGAGCCGAGCAGGAAGGACATCTCCTCGCCGGCCACGTTCGCGGTCACGACCATGCCGGGCTCGACCTTGCCGTCGTCCGGGGGCGTGCCGATCTGCACGTTCCGCAGCTTCGCGGTGAGCTCGCGGATACGTGCCTCGTTCTTGGCCTGCTCCTCGCGGGCGGCGTGATATCCACCGTTCTCCTTGAGGTCGCCCTCGTCGCGGGCGGCGGCGATGCGCTCGGCGATGTCGGTGCGGCCAGCACCGGACAGGTGAGCCAACTCGGCCTGAAGCCTGTCGTGTGCCTCCTGGGTCAGCCAGGTGACGCTGGTCTCGGTCACGGTTCGCTCCTTCCTTTCCTTGCGTTCCGGCGGCCGTCGTCTGTAGACGTGGCCGCACAGGGGGAGGCAGTGGGTGCGGGTGAGGGCGACTCCGCTGCCTGCCCGTGGTGGTGGCGCCGACCGGTGGCCGGTGCCGCGTGGCGGGTTTCGCTGGTCCTGAAGCTTCTGGGGCAGCGTGAATCCCTCAGGATACCAAATGTCCGCTGCATCACACCGTTCCCTGCCCCCGGCAGGCCTCCGTGGCCTGCCCCGCGACCCGTCGTGGGGCGCCTCCGAACCGTTGCGGGCGGCTCCGCCCGCGGTCCCATCCTTGCACTGCTCGCGGAGCACGTGCCAGGACCTCGTGCGAGGTCCTGGCGGGCGATCTCCGGGGCCGCTCCCCGGACGAGCATCGACCCTGTGCCGGCTGCCGGCCCTCGGCCCGTGCGGCGGGGCCGCCACGGGCTCGGTGCTCGTGCTCGGCGCGAGCGACGGCGTCGAGAGGACGTGACGTCGGGGCGCTCGCACGGAGGGTGGGTTCCCCGGCCCGCCGGGCGTCAGGGCAGAGCGACGCAGCTCTCGACGATCCCGGTCGTGGCGAGCTCGGACGTAGCCACGCTCACGGTGTACCGGCCCTCGAGCTGGTCGCTCGGGCCGACGACCACCGTGACGGTCCCGACCTGGGCGTAGCTGTCGGCGAGCGCGTCGATCGTGCACTCGGCCTGCGTGCCGGGCTCCATGGAGACCTGGAACGTCACGTCGATCTGCTCGGAGCTGACGACCTTGAAGCCGAAGTCGTCGTAGCGCACCGGGGTGGCGGCCTGCCCGAGCCCGATCCAGACCGTGACGGCGATCCCGACGAGGGCGGTGGCGACGATGCCCGCGATCGCCAGGCGGCGTCGCAGGGGCGTGGGCTCCGGCCCGTAGCGTCCTGCCGGGGGCCGCCGGCCCTCGCTGCGCGGCGCGAGGCCGATCGGGTTCTCGTCCTCGTCGAGGGCGTCTGGCCCGGGGTTCGGGGAAGTTCCCAGCGGGGGCGTGCTGTTCGTCATGGTGGATCGACGTCCAAGGGTTGGGTGGACTACCTGCTCGTGAGTCATCATTGTCTCTGAACTTCTTCACCGCGAAGTACCCCCAGGAGGACCTGTGACCGAATCGACGGCGCGCCCCACCGCAGGATCGGCGCCCGGGACGGTCGACCGCGCACCGCTGCGCCTCATGGCCGTCCACGCGCACCCCGACGACGAGTCGAGCAAGGGGGCTGCGACGTCGGCCCGCTACGCCGCGGAGGGCGTCGAGGTCCTCGTCGTGAGCTGCACGGGCGGCGAGCGCGGCGACGTGCTCAACCCGAGCTTCGGCGAGATCCCCGCGACCCCGGAGGGCATGGCCGAGCTGCGGCGCGCGGAGATGGCCGCCGCGGCCAGGGCGCTCGGCGTCAGCCACCGCTGGCTGGGCTTCGTCGACTCGGGGCTCCCCGAGGGAGACCCGTTGCCCCCGCTGCCCGAGGGCTGCTTCGCGCTCGTGCCGCTCGAGGAGGCCGCGGCGCCCCTCGTCGAGCTCGTCCGCGAGTTCCGTCCCCACGTCATCACGACGTACGACCCGAGCGGTGGCTACCCGCACCCGGACCACATCATGTGCCACAAGGTCGCGTTCGAGGCGTTCCACGCAGCGGGCGACCCTGAGCGCTACCAGGCCGAGGGCGGGGCGCCCGCGTGGGAGCCCGCCAAGCTCTACTACAACCACGACTTCTCGATGAACCGCATCCGCACGATCCACGAGGCCGTGGTCGACGCGGGGCTCGAGTCGCCCTTCAGCGACTGGGTCGAGTCGCGCGCGGCGCGCGAGATCCCCGAGCGCGAGGTGACGACGCGCATCGATGTCGCCCCGTACTTCCCGCAGCGGGACGCGGCGCTCATCGCGCACGCGACGCAGATCGACCCCGAGGGATTCTTCTTCGCGATCCCCCGCGACCTCGAGGCCGACGTGTGGCCCTTCGAGGAGTTCGAGCTCGCCGAGTCGCGCGTCCCCACCACGCTTCCGGAGGACGACCTGTTCGCCGGCATCCGCACCGAGGAAGGTCTCGTATGAGCCCGACGCCGCAGCTCGCGGTCGACCTGTCGTCCCACCTGGCCGGAGGCCCCGGTTGGGCGGCGGGGGTGACCACCGAGACGACCCCGTCCCCCGCGCCGACGACCGACGAGCTCCGTCCGGGGCTCGAGCCGACCGACGTCTCGCCCGGCCTCCCGGGCTTCCTCACGATCTTCGCTGTGGCGCTCGCGTGCGTGGTCCTGTTCCTCTCGCTGACCAAGCAGCTGCGCAAGGTCCGCTACGACGAGCGCGGCGCCGGCACCGGCAACGCGGCTGCGGCGTCGGGCGGTGCTGCGGCGACGGGAACGGTCGGCCCGGCCAGCGACCGGGACCGTCGGGACGAGGTGTCGGACACCGGCTCCAGCCGCGACGACTCGGGCTCGAGCGACTCCGGGAGCAGCAGCGACTCGGGCTCGAGCGGCGGCGACTCCGGCGGCGGCGACTGACATGACGCAGACGCCGCACGGTCCGGTCCGGGTCACGATCGCCCAGATCGAGGTCTCGAACGACCGTGCGGCGAACCTGCTCGTGGTGCGCTCGGCGTTCGCCGAGGCAGAGCGGCTGCACGCCGACCTCCTGGTGCTCCCCGAGTACGCCTCCGGGTTCGACCCTCGGGGTGTGGGGATCGAGCACGCCGAGCCGCTCGACGGGTCCTTCGTCACGACGCTCCAGCGCTGGGCGCACGAGACCGGGGTCGCGGTGATCGCGGGCACGACGATCCCTGGCGTGGCGGAGGCGTCCGCGCCCGCTCGCGCCGTCAACGCGGTCGTCGTGATCGACGCGCAGGGGCAGCTCAGCGGCGTCTACCGCAAGGTGCACCTGTACGACGCGTTCGGGCACCGCGAGTCGGACCGCCTGGAGCCGGGACCCGCCGACGCGCCGCCGACGGTCCTGACGGTCGGCGGCCTGAGGTTCGGCGTCATGACCTGCTACGACCTGCGCTTCCCCGAGGCGGCCCGTCGCCTGGTCGACGCGGGCGCCGACGTCCTGGTCGTCCCGGCCGCATGGGCCGCGGGCGAGCTCAAGGCCGACCACTGGCGCACCCTGGCCCGCGCCCGCGCGATCGAGAACACGTCGGTCGTGCTCGCGGTCGGGCAGGCCGGGAAGGGCGTGACCGGACGGTCGTTGCTCGTGGGGCCGGACGGTCAGGTCGGCCTCGAGCTCGACGAGCGGGCGGGTCTGCGGACGGCAGACATCGACCCCGAGGCCCTGGCCGAGGCGCGCCGGACGAACCCGTCGCTCGCGAACCGGCGCTACGCCGTCGTGCCGGTCCCCGGCCCCTCAAGCCAGCCGCACCCGACGCGCTGAGTGCGGAGCGGCTGTCGCCGCTCGGGTCGATCGGCGGCGGACGCGGCGGACGCGGCGGACGCGGCGGACGCTCCGCACCGGGCGTCCCGAGATCTACCCCCTAGGACATGTCTCCTGCGGGGGTCTTCGGCGTGGGCACCCTGTTGAGGTCGTCGACGAATCGCTCGGTTGCTTCCACGCCGATCACCTCGTCGAGCGGCTCGTCGAACCACTTGAGCCAGATCGCATCGACCTGCGCGTTCGTGATGACGCCGTCCTTGATCAGCCGCTGAGCGATGGGCTTCGCCTCGAGGTCGTACTCGTCGTGCGGCGCGCCGTCGGGCTGTCCAGGGGTGAGGCCGTACGGGTCCAGTTCGTTGAGCAGTTCGAGGACGCTCTTGATCGCGCCTCTCCACACGTGCTTGTCTTCGCGCATCCTCAGATGATGCCGCAGGTGCGCTGGCTCGGCTGCGGAGCCAGGTGATCGTCAGCCCACCGCGGGAGCGACCGAGGCCCGGAACCGGAGGCTCACTGCGGACGAGGGCGTCAGTGCGGTCCTCGGGAGTGGGCGGCGCCCCCGGTCCTTCTCTGGGCGGCCCGTGCTCGTCGCCTGCCGGCGAGCCCGGATGATCGTCGGGTCCACCGACCCGGCGCCCCGGAGAGCTGCGGCTAGGCGTTGAGCGCGGCGATCATGATCGCCGCGTAGTGGCACCCGAAGCCCACGACGGTCAGCACGTGGAAGATCTCGTGGAACCCGAACCACCGGGGGCTCGGGTTGGGGCGCTTGAGCCCGTAGACCACGGCGCCCAGCGTGTAGGCGAGCCCGCCGATCGCGACGAGCCACACGATCGCGGGGCCACCTGGCGTGGTCCAGAACTGCGGCATGTAGCCGACCGCGACCCAGCCGAGCGCGACGTAGATCGGGACGTAGACCCACCGCGGCGCGCCGAGCCAGATGATGCGCGCCGCGAGCCCGAGCAGGGCCCCGGACCACACGATGATCAGCAGGATCGTCGCGGTCTGCTTCGGCAGGAGCAGCACCGCGAGCGGCGTGTACGTGCCCGCGATGATGAGGAAGATGTTCGAGTGGTCGGCCCGGCGCAGGATCCCCGCGACCTTGGGTGACCAGTTCCCGCGGTGGTAGACGGCGCTCGTGCCGAACAGCAGGCAAGCGCTCAGGCCGAAGATCGCGCACGCGACCTTGCCCGCGACCGGGGGTGCGAGGACCACCAGCACGATGCTCGCGACGAGAGCCACGGGGAAGGTGCCGGCGTGGATCCAGCCGCGCAGACGGGGCTTGACCGAGTCGAGTGCGTCGGCGGCCTTCTCACCGAGGCTCGACAGGGCGTCGCCTGTCGACGACAGCGCGTTCTCGACGGCGTCGCCCGCGGTGGGGCGCTCGGAGGGTCGTGCCACGGAGAGACTCCTACTCGTTCGGCGTCGGGTGGGGGAGCGGGACGCCCCTTACCCGGAGACGGGGACTGCACGTGAGTCGACAGGAACGGCTCAGGAAACAACCTACGCCATCGTAAGTTACGTCACCGTAGGTAGCGGCCGTGGACTGTGAAGATCCTGCGCAAAGGCGCACCGCAGCGCGGGCGACTGGACATTTCGACCGTTGCCTCCGGTACCGTTTGGCGGGCGACCTGCTCGATCGTGACCTGAGGCCGCGCAGCTCGTGCCCCTCGTGCTCGTCGCGGGAGCGCCCCGGCCGCGCCACCCCCGTCGCTCCACCCCTTCATACCGCTAAGGACCTCACGTGCGCATGCCCCACCTGCTCTACGGGCTGTACGAGCGACGACTGGCGACCTCGCTGCCGCGCGAGGCGATGCCCCGGCACGTGGGCGTGATCCTCGACGGCAACCGTCGCTGGGCCAAGTCGTTCGGCGAGACCGCTGCGACCGGCCACCGGCGCGGTGCGGACAAGATCGCCGAGTTCCTCACCTGGAGCGAGGACCTCGGCATCGAGGTCGTCACGCTCTGGATGCTGTCCACGGACAACCTCTCGCGCTCGCGCGAGGAGCTCAGCGCGCTCCTGGACATCATCGAGGACGCCGTGTGCGACCTCGCGGAGACCGGCCGCTGGCGCCTGCGCGTGATGGGCCGCCTCGACCTGCTCCCCGAGCGTCTCGCGACGGCGCTGCGCGACGCCGAGGAGCGGACCGCGGGCGTCGACGGCCTCCAGGTCAACGTCGCGATCGGCTACGGCGGGCGTCACGAGATCGCTGACGCCGTCCGGTCCTACCTGCGCGAGCAGGCCGACCGCGGTGCGTCGCTCGAGGACCTGGCGGAGAACCTCGACGTCGAGCACATCGAGGAGCACCTCTACACCAAGGGGCAGCCGGACCCCGAGCTCGTGATCCGCACGTCGGGCGAGCAGCGGCTCGGCGGGTTCCTGCTGTGGCAGAGCGCGCACGCCGAGTTCTACTTCTGCGAGGCGTACTGGCCCAGCTTCCGCCGGGTGGACTACCTGCGTGCCCTGCGCTCGTTCTCGCAGCGCGAACGACGGCTCGGCAAGTAGGTCCTGCGGAGCCCGGTGACGTCTCGGTCGTCCTGCGGGTCCGGAATACACCTCTCGCCCCGCCGGTTGTACCGCTCGAGTTCATACGAACGCATCTACCCGGGTGACGTGCGCCGACGAGGCGAGCGGCGCCGTCGGGCTGGTGCACCCCGCAGGATCGAGAGACGCATGCCCACCCCCACCACCGCCCTCCCCGCCGTCCACGACCGCGCCACCACGCGCGAGGCCGCCGAGACCTGGGAGTCGCTCTTCCGCACCCAGGTCGCCCTCATGCGCCGCTTCCAGGCCGACGACATCTGGGAGGAGCTCACGATGCGCGAGTACGACGTGCTCTTCACGCTCTCCACGTGCCCCCAGGGCGGGACCCGGCTGCGTGACCTCAACGAGTTCGTCCTCATCAGCCAGCCCTCGCTGAGCCGCATGGCCGAGCGTCTCGAGCAGCGCGGCCTCGTGGAACGCGTCCCCGCGCCCGACGACGCACGCGGCACGATCGTCCGTCTCACCCCGGAGGGCGCGCGGCTCCAGAAGGAGATCGGGCGCAGGCACGTCCGCACGATCAGCGACTACGTGGGCGGGGCGCTCGACGCCGACGAGCTCGCGACCCTCAAGGGGCTGCTCGACAAGCTCCGAGGTGCCCAGGAGCACCTGCCCGGGCGCGAGGGGAGCGAGGCGTGAGCGCGGCACCCCAGGACGCGAGCGCCACCGTGCCGCCAGAAGCCCGGACGCTGAGCGTCGTCGCCGTCACGGGCGGGGTGAGCTTCCCCTCGACCACGCGCGCCCTGACGGACCTGCTGCTCGACAAGACCGTCGCGCGCCTCACGGTCGCGGGGGTCGCGGTCGACGCACGGACCGTCGAGATCCGCGAGCACGCGCAGGACGTCGCGACCGCGACCGTCGTGGGCATGCGCAGCGAGGAGCTCGAGCTCGCGCTCAAGACCGTCGAGCAGGCCGACCTCCTGATCGTCGCCTCGCCCGTGTTCCGTGGCTCCTACTCCGGGATCTTCAAGTCGTTCTTCGACCTCGTCGACTCGCTCGCGATGGTCGACAAGCCCGTGCTGCTCGCGGCCACGGGCGGCACGGCGCGCCACACCCTCGTGATCGACCAGGCGCTGCGGCCCCTGTTCTCGTTCCTGGGCGACCTGATCGTGCCGACGGGCGTGTTCGCGTCCAAGGAGGACTGGACGATCGAGCTGTTCCCCATGCTGTGGCTCGACGAGCGCGCCGAGCGCGCGGTGGGCCAGCTCGTGCGGTTCGCGGACCTGCCCGCCCCTCGCTGAGCGCCCGGCTGGGCCCCGGTACCTCCGGCGCCCGGCCGGACATTTACCCCATCTGCCCCCGCACGGCCTCTCACCGTTCACCGTCGCGCCACCTCGACCCGCTTGGCTCTGGGGTGCCGGCCGGAACTCGACTCCGGACCGGACCAGACCTCGACAGGGAAGAGACCATGACTTCACGTGTACCGATGAAGTGGCTGCGGATCGCCGGGACCGGCGTCCTCGCTGCTGGTATCGCGATCTCCTCGACCACGCCGGCGCTCGCCGCGCCGTCCGCCGACCCCGGGGCGCCCGGACCGAAGAACATCATCCACCTCATCGGTGACGGGATGGGGTTCAACCAGGTCGACCTCGGCAGCCAGTTCGAGCACGGCCGCACGGCCTACCAGACCACCGTGAAGCCCGGCGGCGTCTCGACCCCCGTCCCCGGCCAGGCCGGCACACAGGTGTACCAGGAGTTCCCGGTCGCCCTCGCGATGTCCACGTACCAGTTCGGCAACACGTACGACCCGGTCCAGAACTGGAGCAGCTTCGCGGCACCGCTCAAGAGCTCGACCGACTCCGCGGCCGCCGCCACGACGCTCGCGACGGGCGTCAAGACCCTCAACAACGTGATCGGCCAGGACGAGAACCACGAGGACCTCAAGACCGTCGCCGAGCGCGCGCTCGAGCTGGGCAAGGCCACGGGAGTCGTCACCTCGGTGCCGTGGACCCACGCGACGCCCGCGTCCTACCTGGCGCACAACGAGCACCGCAACAACTACCACGACATCGCGGCCGACATGATGGACTCGGGCGCGAACGTGATCTTCGGCGCGGGCAACCCCTGGTACGACGACAACGGCGACAAGCTCGCGACGCCCAGCTACAGCTACATCGGCGAGACCGAGTGGAACAAGCTGGTCGACGGCCAGTCGGCGTTCGACCTGGTCGAGTCCAAGGACGACTTCCTCGCGCTCGCCGAGGGCGACACGCCCACGCACGTGCTCGGCACCGCGCAGGTCGCCGGCACGCTCCAGGCGGACCGCACCGCACTGAAGTCCGGCGACGTGCCCTTCTCGGCCCCCCAGAACGACAACGTCCCCTCGCTCCCGCAGATGACGGACGCCGCGCTCAACGTGCTGTCGAACGCCTCCGATGAGGGCTTCTTCGTGATGATCGAGGGCGGCGCGATCGACTGGGCCTCGCACGACAACAACACCGCGGGCGCGGTCGAGGAGCAGGTCGACTTCAACCGCACCATCGAGACGGTCGTCGACTGGGTCGAGGAGAACTCGAGCTGGGACGAGACCCTCGTGGTCATCACGGCGGACCACGAGTGCGGCTACCTCTCCGGTCCTGCGGCGAACCCGGCCTGGACCCCGATCCAGGGCGCGCAGGGCGCGGCCCCGCAGGTCAGCTGGAACAACGGCGGCCACACCAACCACCTCGTGCCCGTGTACGCCAAGGGCCCGGGCGCTGAGCTCCTCGCGGCCGCCGCGACCGGCACCGACCCTGTGCGCGGCGCCTACCTCGACAACGCCGACGTCGGCCGCGTCTCCAACGCCCTGTGGGCCGCGAACGACACCGACGGCATCCCGCTCCTCGCGACCGTCCCCGAGGCCGGTGAGGTCGGCGGCAAGCTCACGCTGTCCGTCGCGGACTTCGGCGCGGGGGTGGCTCTCACGGGCGGGCAGAACGTGGGTGACCGCCTGCGCTTCGCGGGCACGCTCCCCGAGGTCTCGGTGACGGACTCGCGGGCGACCGCCACGGTCGGCACGGGCGGCTGGACCGTCTCGGGCCAGTCGGGCGACCTGTCCTCGGGCCCGCGCACGCTGCGCGCCCAGAACCTCGGCTGGGCCCCCGGCCTGGTCTCGGCCAAGGACGGCGTGATCGCGGGCTCGCCCGTGGCCTCGCTCCTGGGCGGCGGACAGGGTCTCGCGGCCCCGGCGACGCTCGCGACCGCGACGTCGGACAGCCGCCTGGGCACCACGACGGTCTCGGCCGACCTGGCGCTCGAGGTCCCCGTGGACACCCGTGAGGGCGACTACGCGGGCACCCTGACGGTCTCGCTCTTCCCGGTCGACTGACCCTCCCCACCTGGCGGAGCCGTCGGGTCCTGGGTGCGCTGCGGCGCGCCGGGGGCCCGGCGGCCTCTTCCGGTTCCGGCTCGTCGGTGCCCGACGGCGTCACGCACCGTGCGTGGTCGGGTCACCCGGGCCGCACCGGTCCTCCTGCCCGACGGCGCCACGCCCGTCCCGCTCCCGGGTCGCGGTGGGCGCGGGGCCACGACTCTTCCCGCTCGGAGCTCCTCGATGAACGTCACCCACCGCCGCACGGACCGTCCGCGTCGTACCCCGGCCCGCCCCGTGGGCCCGGCCCGCCTGCAAGCCCCGGCCCGCGCGGTCGGGGCGGCCGGCGCCGCAGTCCTGGTGGGCGCCCTGCTGACGGGCGCTCTCGCGGGCCCCGCCGGCGCGGTGCCAGCCCCCGCGCTCGCCCCCGGTGCCCACGCTGCGGCCGCACCCGTCGCACGCGACGCTCGCGGCGCCGTCGGGCACGGTGCCTGTGGCCGCGGAGGCCACGGCCGCGGCGAGCACTCGACGAGCCCGCCGCACGGACGACCTGGGCCGTCGAGCCCGCGACCGCCGAGGGGCCCGACGGACGCGTGTCCTACCGCCTGACGGTCGACCCGGGCGGCCAGGCCGTCGAGCACGTCACGGTGACCAACTTCAGCGACCACCCCGCGACGTTCGACGTGTACACGAGCGACGGCGTCGTGACCGCCGACGGGCAGTTCGACCTGCTGCCGGCCGGCACCGCACCCGACCGACGGCGGCTCGTGGATCACGCTCGGCGAGGGAGAGACGGCGGGACCGACCCAGCGCGTCGAGATCGCGGCCGAGTCGTCGGCGACCATCCCGTTCACGGTCGCGGTGCCCGCGGACGCGACCCCGGGCGACCACCCGGCCGGGGTCGTCGCCGCGCCGGCCCGTGCCGAGGGGGACGGCTCGGCCGTCGCGTTCGACACCCGCGTGGGCGCGCGCCTGCACCTGCGCGTGGCCGGTGACCTCGCCCCGGCGCTCGCCCTCACCGACCTCCGCGCGACGTACGAGCCGAGCTGGAACCCGTTCGCGCCCGGCGCGTTGCGCGTCGAGTACTCGCTCGCGAACGAGGGCAACGTGCGCCTCGGTGCCGACACGCAGGCCGGGGTCGCAGGCCTGTTCGGCTGGAACGCGAGCGAGGTCGTGGCTCCCGCCCAGCGTGAGGTCCTGCCCGGGTCAGGAGGCGGGCGGGACCGTCGTGATCGACCGCGTCTGGCCGCTCGGCAAGGTCTCGGGCGACATGACGACGACGCCGCTCGTCGTCGGTGACGACGTGGTCGACGTGGCGCTCTCTCCCACCACGACCTCCTACGGGGCGTGGGCGCTGCCGTGGGTCCAGCTCGGGTCGCTGCTCGTGCTGGTGGGCCTGGTGCTCGGGGCGCTCCGGGCACGGCGGCGCCGTGAGGCGCGCACGCAGGCGCGGATCGAGGCCGCGGTCGCGGCCCGGGCCGCCCAGCGGACCTGAGGACGCGTGGCTACGATCGGGACGTGCCTTCGACGACGAACACCGACGCCTCCCGGCCCCTCGACCCACCCGGCGCGGCGCGGCCGCTGCGGGTCGTGATCGCACCCGACTCGTTCAAGGGCTCCGCGACCGCGGAGGCCGTCGCGCGGCACGTCGCGGACGGCGTCCTGGCCGCCGCCCCCGACGCCGTCCTCACCCTGCTGCCCATGGCCGACGGGGGAGAGGGCACGCTCGACGCGCTCCTCGCGGTCTGGGGCGTGCCGGCACGAGAGGTCGTCACGGTCGACGCGATCGGTCGGCCGCACACGGCCCGCTACGGGGTCTCGGCCGACGGCCGGGTCGGCGTCGTCGAGCTCGCGGCAGCGAGCGGCCTGCCCGACGTGAGCGACGTCGCCCTCCAGCCCTTGCACGCACACACGCGCGGCACGGGCGCGGTCGCGGCGGCGGTCCTGGACGCAGGCGTCGAGGAGGTCGTCGTGTGCCTCGGCGGGTCGGCGTCGACCGACGGCGGTGCGGGTCTCCTCACGGGGCTCGGGGCGCGGCTGCTCGCGCACGAGCCGGCCACGGTCCCGTCCTCGGCCGACGGGGAGCTCGCGGGCAGGCTCGTGCCCGACGGCGGCGAGGGGCTCGCGCGCGTCGTGGGCCTCGACCTCGACGGGCTGCACCCGCGTGCCCGCGAGGTGCGCTGGCGAGTGGCGGTCGACGTCACGAACCCGCTCGTGGGTGAGCGCGGAGCCGCGGCGGTGTTCGGTCCGCAGAAGGGCGCGAGCGGGTCGGACGTCAGGTTCCTCGACGCTGCGCTCGTGCGATGGGCCGACCTGCTGGAGCGCGAGACGGGGATCCGTACCCACGAGCTCTCGGGGGCGGGCGCCGCGGGCGGGGTGCCCGCCGCGCTCGTCGCGGTCCTGGGCGCCGAGCTCGAGCACGGGGCGACGCTGGTCGCGCAGAGCATCGGGCTGCCCGCGGCGGTGGCCGACGCGGACCTGGTGCTCACGGGCGAGGGGTCGTTCGACTCGCAGTCGATCAACGGCAAGGTCGCTGACGCGATCGGCACGCTCGCCGCGGCGGTCCCCGGGCGACCTCCGGTCGTGGTGCTCGCGGGGCAGGTCCTGCTGCCCGCCCAGCGGGCCCGGGCCGCCGGGATCACGGCTGCGTTCTCGATCGCTCCCGGGCCGATCGACCTCGACGACCTCCTGGGGCGTACGGGGAGCAGGTTGACCGAGCTCGCGGCGTCGGTCACGAGCCTGTACCTGGGCTCCGTGCGTCGCTGATCCCCGGGGAGCTGCTCGAGTGCATGATCCGGCCAGCGACACGCCCGGCGAGTCGCTGCCGAACCATGCACTCAGCGCTTCGGCCAGTGCCACAGCGGCTCGTCGAGCGGGCCCTCGCGGCCTGCGACGGTCGTCTCGCCGAGCTCCTTGAGGAGCTCGACGTGGGCGAGCCCGGGCTGCCCGTGCGCCGCAGGGAGGCCGCGCGGCCCGCTGCGGCCGGTCCGCTCGGCCGAACCGTCGCTCGGTGGCGACGGTGTCGATGCTCGCGAGCCGTCCACCGCCTCCTCCATGGCCCGCACGAGCGCACCCGAATGGGTCACGACCACGACCTGCGTGCGCTGCGCGGCCCCCGCGATCAACGAACCCAGTGCGGGCAGCAGCTCGGGGTGCAGGCTGGTCTCGGGCTCGTTGAGCACGAGCAGCTCGGGCGGGCCGGGGCGTGAGCAGCGCGGCGACCCACAGCAGGTACCGCAGCGTGCCGTCCGACAGCTCGGCGCTGCCGAGGGGACGCAGCAGGCCGTGCTGGCGCAGCTCGAGCGAGAACCGGCCGTCGTCCGTCACGCGGACCCGCACGGTGGACCCGGGGAACGCGTCCTCGACCGCGGCGTCCAGCTCGTCGGCCAGCCCCAGCTCACGGATCGTCTCGAGCGCTGCGGCGAGGTCGGCGCCGTCGTGCGCCAGGACGGGGGTCCGGGTGCCGACGTGCGCGCCGCGCGCCGGCGCCAGGGCGTCGGTGCGGAACTGGTCGTAGAAACGCCAGGACCGCAGGCGCTCGCGCACGACCAGGAGCTCGGGTGCGCCCACGGGGTCCACGACCTCCGAGAGCATGCTGTCGAACGACCGCAGGCGCCGACCCGACACCTGCCACGCGCCGTCCTCGTCGCGCAGCCGGACCGACGGGCCGCGGCGGTCGGCGACCAGCGTCGCGGGGCGCAGCACGGGACCCGACCACACGACCTCGGTCTTGATCTCCGGGTCCAGGCCGAACGACGCCCCGCCGTCCTGCGGCAGCCCCAGGTCGATCGCGTACCCGTACACGCCCGTGAGGGGCGCACCCGCCGGTGCGGCGCCGTCGGGCAGGAGGTCCGGGCCGCTCGCGAAGCCCAGTCGCAGCGCGACCGGTCCCTTGCGGACCGTGCCCTGCACGGGGTGCACGCCCGCGCGCACCGAGCGGCCGATCGCCTCCGGCCCGGCCCACAGCGTCGAGGGCAGTCCGCCCTCGCGGGCCAGCGCCCCGACCGCGCCGCCCAGCGCGCACTCGGCGAGCAGGCGCAGCGAGTGGTACAGGCTCGACTTGCCGACCCCGTTGGCTCCCGTCACGACCGTGAGCCGGCCGAGGGGCAGGACGAGGTGCCGCAAGGAGCGGTACCCCTCGATGGCGAGCGTCTCGATCATCTCGCCAGGCTAGGTGCGGCCACCCACGGCGCGTGTCCCTGCCGAGTGCGTGGTTCGGCTGCGATACGCAGCCGAACCACGCACTCGACGGCGGAGGGCCGTCAGTCCGTGATCGCGAACGCGTCGATCTCGACCAGCATCTCCTCGCGGGGCAGTCCCGTGAAGACCGTGGTGCGGGCCGGCAGCACACCGCCCGGGCAGTTGGCCTCGACGAACGCGCCGTACGCGTCGTTCATGATCGAGAAGTCCTCGCGCTGGGTGAGGTACACGCGCAGCATCACGACGTCGTCGAACGTGGCGCCCGCGCCCTCGACGATGGCCTTGACGTTCTCCAGCGTCCGCGTGGTCTGCGCCGCGACGTCGCCGGGGAACAGGTACTCGCTCGTCGCGGGGTCGACCGGCCCCTGACCCGAGACCTGGACGAACGGGCCCTTGCGCACGCCCTGGTGGAACGTGTGGGCCGGCGCCGGCGCGTGCGGGGTGCTGATCGGGGACTTGGCGGTGCTCATCGTGCCTCTTTCTCTCGGTTTCTCTGGATGTCGCGGATGGTGCTGGGCGGTCCGGGGACCGGGTGGGACCAGGGTCAGAACTCGGTGCCGACGAGGTCGATCACCTGGTCGTCGTCGCCCACGACGGCCGCCACGCGCCACGTGGAGAACAGGGTGCACGGGTGCGAGATCCCGAACCCGACGACGTCGCCCGGCCTGATCTGCGTCGTGACCGGAGCGCTGCCCGCGGGCGTGGGGTCGACCGTGAGGTACAGGTGCTGGTCGTTGAGGCCCGTGACGCGGGCCCCCGCGAGGTCGTGCGCGGGGCGCAGGGCGCCGTTCTCGTCGAGCGTGCGGAGCCACAGCGCGGTGGGCAGGTCGATGTCGTACGACACGTCGCGTCGCCCCACGCCGCACAGCACCAGGCCCGGCTCGGGGACCGAGAGCACCTGGCCCCACACGACCGCGGCCGCGTGCATGGGTTCGCCGCCCGGGATGCGGTCCCACGGGTCCATGCGGGCGCAGAACCCGTGGTCGTGCGTGAGGTAGGCGCCCGAGCGCACGACCACGCGCACGTCGCGCGTGATCGGCCGAGCCGTCCGGGCCGTCGGTGCCGGGGGACCCTGGGAGCACGAGCGGCCCCGGGAGCTCGGCGAGCACGACGTCGAGGAACGAGCTGCCGCCCGCGGTCACGACCACGGGCTCGTCGTCGGGGACCAGGCCCTCGCGCACGAACGCGGCCGCGACGTCGCGCAGGCCACGGCAGTAGGCCGTGACCCTGGCCAGGTCCTCGGGCGTGGTGCCGCCCGCGGCCGACCCCTCGTACCCGGCGACCCCGGGTACGCGCAGGCCCGCGGCACGCACGGCACGTGCGAGACCCAGCGCGTCGGCCGTGCTGCGCACGCCCGTCCGGCCGCCCGGGACGCCGACCTCGACGAGCACACCGAGCCCTGCGACGACCTGGGGCGAGGCGCCCGCGAAGCCGCGCGAGAGCAGCCCGACACCCTCGATCGAGTCGACGTACACCCACACCTCGAACGGGGTGCCGCCGGGGGCGACCGACGCCTCGAGCTCGCGGCGCAGCCACGCGATCTCGCGCGGGTCCACGAGCTCGTTCGCGAGGAACACGCGCTCGACGCCCCACGTGCGCGCCACGCGGAGCTGCGCCGGGTTCGCGACGGTCGCGCCCCACGCCCCGGCGCGCGCCTGGCGGGCGTAGAGCCCGCGCGACATCGCGGTCTTGACGTGCGGCGCGTGCTCGACGCCGTGCTCGGCGCACAGCCGCGCCATGAGCGCGACGTTGTGGTCGAGGGCCGCGTCGTCGAGCGTCAGCAGCGGCCAGGAGAAGCCGTCGTCGGTGATGCGGGGGGAGTCCGCGAGGACGTCCGCGACCGTCTGCTCGGTGTCGAGCCGCAGTCCTTTGGTCGCGGGCCCGACGACGGTGCCCGGGTCTGCAGGGACGGTCGCGTGGGTGGACGGCTGGGTGGGGCGGGCAGCCTGGGTGGGGTCGGTCATGCGTTCCTCCCGGTGGGTTCGTAGCCGCAGCGCACGGAGCCCATCCCGGCGGAGACCGCGCGGGCGGCCTGCACGACGAGCGGGCCCAGCTCGCGCACCCGTGCGGGCGGCATGTGCGAGGCGAGGGCGGAGACGGAGAGCGCGCCGATCGCGGTCTCCGTGTGGTCGACGACGGCGGCCGCGACGCAGCGCACCTCGGCCTCGTTCTCACGGTCGTCGATCGCGTAGCCGCGCTGCGCGACCGTGCGGAGCTCGGCACGCAGGGCGTCGGGGTCCGTCAGGGTCCGCGCGGTCACGGCGGGCAGCGGGTGGTCGAGCACGGACTCCAGCAGGTCGACGTCGCTCGCGGCGAGGATCGCCTTGCCGACGCCCGTGCAGTACAGCGGCATGCGGTGCCCGATGCGCGAGGCCATGCGCACGACCGCGGTGTTCTCCTGCTTGTCGATGTAGACGACGTCGAGGCCGTCGCGCACCACGAGGTGGCACGTGGCTCCCGAGGCCCGCATGAGGTCCGCGAGGTGGGGCTCGGCGACCGTGCGCAGGTCGAGCCCCTCGAGGTAGGCCTGGCCGAGCCGGAGCGTACCGGCGCCCAGCACGAACCGTCCGCCCGGGGTGCGTCGGACCAGGTGGACCTCGACGAGCGGGGCCAGCAGGCGCGAGACCGTGCTCTTGTGCGTCCCCAGGACGTCCGCGAGCTCGGCGAGGCTCAGGCCGCGGGCCGCGTCGTGACGCAGGGCGTCGAGGATCGTCAGGGCTCGGCGCACCGACTGGGAGGAGTTCCGGGCGGGGTCGGCGGTGACAGGCGGCTCGGGAGGGGTCTGTCGGCCCACCGGGGCCGCCCGACCCGGGCGGTCGGAGCTCGCGGCCTCTTGTGCAGCAGCGGCCCGCGCGGTCGCCGTCACGGTCGAGCCGCCGGGACGGTCGGGCGCAGCGCGCGCCCAGGGGTCGCACCCGTGGGCTGCCCGCCTGCGAGCACGGGCACGCCCGCGACGAGCACGTCGTCGATCCCTGCCGCGGGGCGGCGCGGGTCCTCGTACGTCGCGACGTCCTGCACGGACTCGGGGTCGAGTAGCACGACGTCGGCGCGTGCCCCGGCGCGCAGCACCCCGCGGTCGGCGAACCCGAAGCGCTCGGCGGCCGCTGTGGACAGGTGGCGCTCGGCGTCGTGCCAGGTCCAGTCGCCGAGGGCGCGCACGTGCTCGGCGAGGAAGCGCGCGAACGCTCCCCAGCCGCGCGGGTGGGGGCGACCGCCCTGGTAGATCGCGTCCGACCCGCCCATCTGGGCCGGGTGCCGGAGCAGCGCCCGGACCGACCCGGGGGAGTTGGTCGGCGGCTGGGCGAACACGCAGCCCGCGCGCAGGTGCGTCGAGACCAGGATCCGCAGCGTCGTCTCGACGGGGTCGAGTCCCAGCCGGTCGGCAACGTCGAGCAGCGCCAGGCCCTCGCTCCACTGCAGCTCGCCGGGTACGGCGGCCAGGGTCACGCGCTCCCAGAGGTCCGTGAGGCCAGGGAAGTGCTCGGCGCGGAGGCGCGCGACGACGTCGGCGTCCTGGAGCATCGCGACCGTGGCGTCCGGGTCCGCGATGGGCAACCACGTGGGCAGCGAGACCATCGAGAGGATCGAGCAGCCGCGCAGGTACGGGTAGGAGTCGAACGTGACGTCGAGCCCGGCCGCGCGGGCGTCCTCGACGTAGCCGACGAGCTCGTCCGCGGGCCCGTGGTAGTGCGAGACGTGGGTCGCGACGCCCGACGCCCGGGCGACCCGGACGAGCTCGGCCATCGCGGACCCGGCCTTGTCCTCGTAGCCGCGCATGTGGCTCACGTGGGGCAGGCCCTGCTCGGCGAGGACGCGTGTCAGCGCGACCAGCTCGTCGTCGGTCGCGTTCGAGGCCGGCGCGTACTCGAGGCCCGTGGACATGCCGCACGCGCCGTCGTCGAGGGCCTCGCGCAGCAGGGCGACCATGCGGGCCGTCTCGTCAGGGCTCGCTGGCCGGGCCGCGCCGCCCAGGACGTCGTAGCGCAGCGTGCCGTGCGGGACGAGGTAGGCGACGTTGAGGGGCGTGGTGCCCTCGTACGTCGCGAGCAGGTCGGCGACCGAGCCGCCACGGAACGTGGGGTGCTCGCCGTTGATCGCGCTGAAGTACCCCGTGGCCCAGGTGTGCGCGTCGGGGGTCCCCTCCGCGACGGGCAGCGGCGCGGAGGGCGCGTAGGACACGCCGTCCTGCCCCACGACGATGCTCGTGACGCCCTGGCGCAGCATCGCGAGCTGCACGTCCGGTTCCAGGACCGCGGCCTCGCCGTGCACGTGGGCGTCGACGAAGCCGGGGAACGCGATGCGGCCCGCGGCCTCGATCACGAGCGCCCCCGCGGGGACGGGCACGCTGCCCGCCGGGACGACGTCGTCGATCACGTCTCCTGCGACCAGCAGGTCGACCGGTGCGGTCAGCCCGCCCGGGGCCGTGAGCCGCGCCCCGCGGACGACGAGCGTCACGTCCGCCGGGGTGCTTCGGATGCTCATGCCTGTCCCTCCGAGTGCTCGTTGCGGCCCTCGACCCAGCCGCCCACGCCGGCCCAGCCGCCCGCGGCCATCTCCTGGTCGAGGTGGCGCAGGAACCCGTGCACGCCCGGACGCTGCTGCCAGGGCTTCGGCCCGTCGAGCGGGCGGTACTCGACCCCCGCCGCGTCGAGACGCGGCAGGTGGTCGTGCTCGAGCCGTGCGAGGAACTCGGCCGAGGCAGGGCCGCCCGGCGCGCGCTCCGCCGTCGGGCTCCAGACGACCTCCGCGAACGCAGCGAGGCGCGGGAACGCCGCGTAGTCCACGCGGCGCGGCGAGTCGAGGTGCTCGGACCACACCTCGGCCTGGGCGCCCAGCAGGCGACCGGGCGCCGTGTCGAGGCCCGGGTGCTGCGCCAGGACCTCGGCCGGGAACGGGTCGAACGCGTAGACGTCCTCGACCGTGCGCAGGAAGCCCACGGGGACCGGTTCGTCCTCGCCGTCGCCCGCGCGGTGGTCCAGGTAGACGACCTGCTCGGGGGCCATGACGACGTCGTTGCCCGCCTCGAGCGCGTCAGCGCCGACCGTGAACCCGCGCCACGCGGTCACGACGACGTCGCGCGGGAGCTGCTCGCCGAAGCCCTCGTCCCACACGACCGCCCGGCGCCCACGGGCCGTGACGTGCTCGCTCAGCCGGGCCAGGAACCAGCCCGCGAGGTCCGCGACGTCCGTGAGACCGCGCTGCTCGGCGAGGGCCACGATCGCCGGGTTCTCGCGCCACAGCGTCGTGGGGACCTCGTCGCCGCCGATCGCGACCCACGGCGAGTCGAAGACGTCCATGACCTCGTCCAGGACGTTCGTGAAGAACTCGAGGGCCTCGTCGGACGGGTCGAGCACCTCGGTGCTCACGCCCCACGTGGTGCGCACCGTGTGCGGGGTCTTGCGGGTCCCGAGGAACGGGTAGGCCGCGACGGCTGCCTCGACGTGCCCGGGGGCGTCGATCTCCGGCACGACGACGACGCCCCGCTCGCGTGCGTAGGCCACGATCTCGCGCAGGTCGTCCTGGGTGTAGAAGCCGCCGTGCGGACGACCGTCGAAGACGCCCGTGCGCCACGTCCCGACGTTCGACTCGGTGCGCCAGCCGCCGACCTCGGTCAGCAGCGGGTAGCGGTGCACCTGCATGCGCCAGCCCTGGTCGTCCGTCAGGTGGAGCTGGACCACGTTGAGCTTGTGCGCCGCCGCGAGGTCGATGAACCGCATGACTTCGCGCTGGGGCAGGAAGTGCCGCGCGACGTCGAGCAGGACGCCTCGCCAGCCGAAGCGCGGGTGGTCCTCGATGGTGAGGGCGGGCAGGGGGACGGTGCCCGCCGGGACTCCGGGTGCCTCAGGGGCGCTGGGGACAGGCGCGGCCCGGTAGGCCTGCGGGCCTGCGAGCTGGCGCAGGGTCTGGACCCCCGCGTGGGCGCCGGCCGCGTCCGCGGCCGTGAGCAGCACGGCGTACGGGGTGATCTCGAGGCGGTACCCGCCCGCGGGGCGCGACGCGTCCAGGGCGAGGGTCACGCCCGGGCGGGCTGCGTCGTCGGGCGTCTCGGTCGCAGGCTGCGGGCCGTGAGGAGCTGGCGCCGCAGGAGCGGCGGTGCTGCCCGGGGTCGTGGGGCCGACGGGGCCCACCGGGCCGACGGTGCCGACGGTGAGCGGCAGGTCGACGCTGAACGCCGCTTCCATGGTCCGGCGCCACCAGCGCGCGGCCGCGGCGAGGGCCGGGTCCGTGCGGACGGGCGTGCCGTCGGTCAGCGGAAAGGTGCCGGTGGCGGGCTGAAGGCTCACGGGCGCGGGCAGGAGCCCGGGCGAGAGGGTGGGGGCGCTCACGCGTCGAGCCTAACCACGGCGAGGCGCTCGCGGTGTGCCGCGCACACGAGTTGTTGTGCAGTGCACGACGACTGCCGCGACGCCCTGTGTGTCGGTGGCGCGCCCTAGGCTCGCGGGCATGCCCGCCCAGAAGCTGCGCCTCCTCGACACGTTCTTCACGCTCGCGCACGAGCCCCACGCCGCGTTCCCCGACGACGACGAGTGGGTCGCGCTCGTGCGTGCGCCCGAGGGTCTGACGGTCCTGCGCGAGGCCTCGCCCTTCGGCGGCGGTGGCGACCGCTGGGCGGGGTTCTACGGCGATCCGCACGGGCTGGGCAAGCCCGGCATGCTCGTGGCGATCGTCGGGCCGCTCGCCGAGGCGAGCATCGCGGTGTTCGTCGCCTCGACGTTCCATGCGGACCTCGTGCTGGTCCCCGAGGACTCGGTCGAGACCGCGGTGGACGTGCTGACCGACGCGGGGCACACCGTGACGCGGGGTCGCTGACGGGCTGACGGCCGGTGTCGCCCGCTCGCCGACGGCGGCTACGACGTCGCCGACTACCGCGCCATCGACCCGGCGTTCGGCACCCTCGACCGAGGCCGAGCAGCTCATCGCCGAGGCGCCGCGACCTGGGCATCCGCACCATCGTCGACGTCGTCCCCAACCACGTCTCCGACCAGCACCGCGTGGTTCCAGGCGGCGCTCGCCGCCGGGCCCCGGCTCGCCCGAGCGCGAGCGGTTCTGGTTCCACCCCGGCCAGGGCGCCGGACGGCGACGCAGATGCCCGACCGCGCTGGGTCTCCGACTTCCAGGGCAGCACCTGGACCCGCACCACGAACCCCGACGGCACGCCCGGCGAGTGGTACCTGCACCTGTTCACGCCCGAGCAGCCGGACCTCAACTGGAACCACCCCGACGTCCGGCGCGAGCACGAGGACGTCCTGCGCTTCTGGTTCGACCGCGGCGTCGCCGGCATCCGCATCGACTCCGCGGCGCTGCTCGTCAAGGACCCGACGCTGCCCGAGGTCCCGGCCCACGCCCGGCCCGGGCGAGCACCCCCACGTCGACCGCGACGAGCTCCACGACATCTACCGCGGCTGGCGGGCCGTCGCCGACTCGTACGCCGAGCCGCGCGTGCTCGTCGGCGAGGTCTGGCTCGCCGGACCCCGCGCGGTTCGCCCAGTACCTGCGCCCCGACGAGATGCACACGGCGTTCAACTTCGACTTCATGGCCCGCCCCTGGGACGCCAAGGCAGCTGCGCGAGTCGATCCAGACGACGCTCGCCGCGCACGCCCCCGTCGGCGCCCCCGCCACCTGGGTGCTGTCCAACCACGACGTCACCCGGCCCGTCACCCGCTACGGCCGCGAGGACAGCGTCGTTCGCCTTCGCGGCCAAGCGCTTCGGCACCCCGACCGACCTGGCCGCTCGGCACGCGCCGGGCCCGGGCCGCCGCCCTGCTCGCCGCCGCGCTGCCCGGCTCGCTGTACGTCTACCAGGGCGACGAGCTCGGCCTGCCCGAGGTCGAGGACCTGCCCGCTGGACGCTGCATCCAGGACCCGATGCACTTCCGCTCCGGGGGCGTCGACCCCGGCCGCGACGGCTGCCGCGTCCCGCTGCCGTGGACGCGCGACGCGGCCCAGCCTTCGGCTTCGGGCCCGACGGCGGCGCTCGCCCCTGGCTGCCCCAGCCGGCCGGCTGGGGCGAGCTGTCCGTCGAGGCGCAGGCCGACGACCCGACGCCTCGATGCTCAGCCTCTACCGCCGCGTCCTGCGCTCCGCCGCGGCGAGCCGGCGCTGCCGCGACGGACTTCGCCTGGCGCGGACGTCCTGACCGGCGAGGCGACGACGACGTGCTCGCCTTCGCCCGCGGCGACGACGTCGCTGTGCGTCGTCAACCTCGGCGCCGCGCCCGTCCCGCTGCCCGCCGGACACCGAGGTGCTCCTGGCGAGCGCCGACCTCGAGCAGGCGCCGCCGTGCAGAGCCGCCACCGACACCGCCGCCTGGCTCCGCGCACCTGCCCGGCCACACGACCGGCACCACCCTGACCTGACCACCATCACCCGCACCCACCACCGCACGCGCTGGCAGCACCGCCCAGCACACACGCCCGCACAAGGAGCAGAGACAATGAAGTCCACACGCCGCGCGACCGCGCTCGCCCTGGTGGGGGCCCTCGCCGCCACCGCCCTCGCCGCCTGCTCGAGCTCCGGCTCGGGCGAGCGCGACCGGCGAGTCCGCCGACGGGCAAGATCACCCTCAAGGTCGTCTCGCCTGCAGCCCGGCTCCGAGCCGGAGGCCATCGACGCCTTCAACGAGCAGGTCGCGCAGTTCGAGGACGCCAACCCGGACATCGACGTCGAGCCCGAGGAGTACACCTGGACGGCGACCGACGTTCGCCGCCCAGCTCGCCGGCGGCACCCTGCCCGACGTCTTCGAGATCCCGTTCACCGACGCCAAGACCCTCATCGAGAACAGGCCAGATCGCCGACATCGACGACCCAGTTCCGCACCCTGCCCTACGCCGACAAGTTCAACCCCGCGATCGCTCGAGGCCGGGACGGGCCCCGACGGGCACGTCTTCGCCATCCCGGCCAAGTCCGTCTACGGCGTCGGCCTGCACTACAACCGGACCCTCTTCGAGCCGGCCGGGCTCGACCCCGACAAGCCGCCGACGACCTGGGACGAGGTCCGCGAGTACGCCAAGACGATCGCCGACGCGAACCCCGGCGTCGCCGGCTACGCCCAGATGACCCAGAACAACACCGGCGGCTGGCAGCTCACCGTCGACGACCTACGCGCGCGGCGGACGCATCCAGGAGGTCGGCGACGACGGCAAGGCCACCGAGCGCTCGACAACGACGGCCACCAAGGAAGCCCTCGAGTTCCTCCAGGACCTGCGCTGGGAGGACAACTCGATGGGCAGCAACTTCCTGCTCGACTGGGGCACCATCAACGAGGCCTTCGCCGCCGGCCAGTCGGCATGTACACCTCGGGCTCCGACGTCTACACCTCGCTGGTCCAGAACAACGGGCTCGACCCCGACGACTACGGCCTCACCGCCCTCCCGCTCGACGGCGACGACGCCGGCGTCCTCGGCGGGCGGCACGCTCGCCGCGGTGCCCGTCAAGGCCACCGACGACGAGAAGGCCGCCGCCGTCAAGTGGATCGACTTCTTCTACCTGCTCAAGCTCGTCGACCAGGACGCCGCGGTCGAGGACGCCAAGACGCTCGTCGCGAGCGACCAGCCCGTCGGCATCCCGGTGCTCCCGATCTTCAACAAGGAGCAGTACCTGGAGCACCAGGAGTGGATCAAGGACTACATCAACGTCCCGCTCGAGCCAGATGACCGGCTTCACCGACATCATGTTCGACCAGCCCCTCGTCGGCGAGCCGTCGCAGACGACCCAGGAGATCTACGCGCTGCTCGACCCCGTCGTCCAGGCGGTGCTGACCGACCAGAACGCCGACATCGACGCGCTGCTCGCGGACGCGAACACCCAGGCACAGGCGCTGCTCGACCAGGGTGACGCCGCTGAGCGCGCGCGACTCCGCACCGGCCTCGCGCCCGCAGCACCCGGTCGGCGGCAGCCCTCACTCGGGCCTGCCCCGCTCGCCGGTCACCCGGCTAGGCGCGCGACCCCGTCGACCGTCACCGCACCGCGCTGCGAGGACACGCGGCCGCCACCTCCGACCACGCGCCCTGACCGACGATCGCCCGTCGACCGCGACCTCGACGCGACGGCCCAGCCGCGACGGCTGCGACGCCGCAGCGCCCGCGACCTGGGTGCGCGGCGGCGGTCTCAGCACCCTGGTCTTCCTGCTGCCGATGCTCGTGATCTTCGGCGTGTTCTCCTGGTTCCCGATCGTGCGCGCGGTCGTGATGAGCGTCCAGGAGACGAACCTCGTCGCCGACCCGGCTTCGTCGGGCTCGACAACTTCCGGTACGTCCTGGCCGACCCGCTGCTGTGGACCGCGGTCCAGAACACGGCCGTACTTCGCGTTCCTCGCGCTCGTCTTCGGCTACCCGATCCCGCTCGTCGCCGCGGTGCTCATGAGCGAGGTGCGGCGGTCGCAAGGGCCTCTACTCGCGCGCTCGCCTACCTGCCGGTCGTCGTGCCGCCCGTCGTGGCGGTGCTGCTGTGGAAGTTCTTCTACGACGGCAGCCCCGACGGGCGTGTTCAACACGATCCTCGGCTGGGTCGGGCCTCGGCCCGTACCCGTGGCTCCAGGACGCGTCGACCGCGATGCCGTCGCTCGTGCTCGAGGCGACCTGGGCCGCGGCCGGCGGGACGGTGATCATCTACCTCGCCGCCCTCACGGGCGTGCCGCCCGAGCTCTACGACGCCGCCGAGGTCGACGGCGCGGGCGTGTGGCGCAAGGTCTGGCACGTGACCCTGCCGCAGCTGCGCGGGGTCCTGTTCATCACCCTGATCCTGCAGATCATCGGCACCGCGCAGGTGTTCCTCGAGCCGTACCTGTTCACCGGCGGCGGCCCGGCGAACGCGACCATCACCGATCCTGCTGCTCATCTACCAGCTACGCGTTCGCGAACAGCCTCGGCGGCAACTACGGCGCGGCGACCGCGCTGTCAGCCTGCTCGCTCGCCCTGCGTTCCTGGCCGTGCTTCCGCTGCGGTCTACTTCCGCGCTCACCCGACCGCTGGAGCCTCGTGATGCGACCTCAGCGGATCGGCACGCCGATGACCTGCCCGACGCGCGCACGCCCGGCACGTCCTCCGGCGAGGACTCGCCCGCGGTGCCGATGGCCGCGCCGCCGAGCCCTGCGCCGACGCGAGCGCGGCGCGCGGCAGCCGCCGTCGGCGAGGACGCGGCGACCGCGCCGTCTCGACGCCGACTGGCGCCGCCCTCGCGTGCAGCTCGGATCGCGGCGGCACCGCACGTCGCTGCTGCTCGTGCTGCTCGTCGTCGCGGGGCTCGGGCCGATGCTGCTGGCTCGCCAAGTTCGCCGATCACGCCCACGCAGGACACCCTGCGCACGCCCGATGGCGCTCTTCCCCAACGGCATCGCCTGGGCCAACCTCGCCGAGGCGTGGAACGACGGTCCAGATCGAGCAAGTACTTCTTCAACACGCATCGTGGCTCGCCGCCGGCTCGTGGGCCGTGCAGATCCTCGTCGCGACCACCGCCGGCTACGCGCTCGTCGGTCCTGCGCCCGCGCTACGGCAAGCGCGATCTCAGGCGGCTGGTGCTGGCGACGCTGTTCGTCCCGGCCGTCGTGCTGCTCGTCCCGCTCTACCTGACCGTCCTGAACCCGCCCCTGCTCGGCACCTCGCCTGCATCAACACGCTTCTGGGCGCGTCTGGCTGCCGGCGGGCGCCAGCGCGTTCAACGTGCTGCTCGTGCAGCGGTTCTTCGACAACCTGCCGCGCGAGGTCTTCGAGGCCGCCCGCGTCGACGGCGCCGGCCCCTACCGGTTGTTCTGGTCGATCGTGCTGCCCATGTCCAAGCCCGATCCTCGGGCGTCGTCTCGGTGTTCGCGGTCATCGCGGCGTGGAAGGACTTCCTCTGGCCGCTGCTGGTCCTGCGCGACCCGCGACTCCAGCCGCTGTCGGTGCGCGCTGCCGGCGATCGCGGCCACGATCGACAACGGCGTGCCCCTCGCGGCGCTCGGCGATCTCGACCATCATCCCGGGGGCGCTGTTCCTCGTGCTCCAGCGCACGTTCCTGCGGGGTGCGGGAACGTGTGAGCCGTCAAGGGGGAGCGGTGGGCGCGGGGTGCGGCCGTGGTTCCGGCGGCGGCGCGCTCGCGCCGACCGCGGGACGCTCGTTCGCGAGATGCGGCGAACGGGGGTCGAAAGTGCTTCGCGACCCCCGTCCACCGCATCTCGTCGGCTCGCGCCAACCTTTCCGTGACCGTGTCGCTCGCACCTGTCGGCGCTGGCCCGCCCTGGCGCGGCGCTGGCCCGCCCGGCGCACGCCAGGGGGCCGTGCCGTGGCCCCCGCGTCAGCTCGTCTCGCCCCTCCCGCACCGCGGGCCGCGCCCTCGCTGACGGCCTGCGACGGTTCTGACGAACTGTCCCGTCAATGTCACGTCGCCCTCGATCCCCTCGGGCGTGGAACGTTCAGGAACGACTGAGAAGATGGCGGCATGCCCTCGTACTCGCCCCAGACGACGGCCGCCGGACCCGGTGCACGGACCAGCACCGCTCCTGCCGCTGCCGCAGAAGTCCGCCCCTACGACGCTCTCCTCCTGTACTCGTTCGGAGGGCCCAACAAGCCCGAGGACGTCGTGCCGTTCCTGCGCAACGTCACGGTCGGCAAGGGGATCCCCGACTCGCGCCTCGAGGAGGTCGGCGAGCACTACTACGGGTTCGGCGGCAAGAGCCCCATCAACGAGCAGAACCTGGCCCTCAAGGCCGCGCTCGAGGAGGAGCTCGCGTCGCGCGGGATCGACCTGCCCGTGGTCTGGGGCAACCGCAACTGGGAGCCGTACACGCGCGACGCCGTCGAGCAGCTCGCCGGTGCGGGCGCCCAGCGCGTCGTGGCCCTCGTCACCTCGCGCCTTCTCGTCGTACTCCGGGTGCCGTCAGTACCGCGAGGACCTCGCGCTCACGCTCGACGCCCGCGGTGCAGCTCGGCCCCGACGGCTCGACCGGCATCCAGTTCGACAAGGTGCGCTCGTACTTCAACCACCCCGGGTTCGCGCAGGCCAACGTCGACGCCGTGCTCGAGGGCTACGAGGCGCTCGCGGCCAAGGGTGGCGACGTCGCCGAGGCGCGTCTCGTGTTCGTCACGCACTCCATCCCGTTGACCATGGAGGCTGCGTCGCGCACCTCGCACGCGACCTACTCGCGTCAGCACCTCGACCTGGCGCGCGTCGTCGCCGAGGAGGTCTCGGCGCGTCTCGGCCACGAGGTCGAGTGGAACCTGACGTTCTGCTCGCGCTCGGGCCCGCCCGCGCAGCCGTGGCTCGAGCCGGACGTCAACGACCACCTCGAGTCGCTCGCGGCCGACGACGTCACGAACGTCGTGCTCTCGCCCATCGGCTTCGTGTCGGACCACATGGAGGTCGCGTACGACCTCGACACCGAGGCCATGGAGACCGCGTCGCGCCTGGGGATCACGGCCGTGCGCGCCGGGACCGTGGGGACCCGCGCCCCGTTCGTCGCGGGCCTGGTGGACCTGGTCCTCGAGCGTGCGGCCATCGCGCGTGACGAGAAGTTCACCGAGGCCGTGGTCGGAGAGCTCGGCCCGTTCCGCTCGGTGTGCGCACCGGACTGCTGCCTGCGTCGCGACGGGGAGCCCAGCGGCATCCCGGCGCTGTGCAGCACCGACCTGCACCGCTGACCCTGACCACACGGCGGCCCCCTGTCGCCGCGACCCGCCCTCGGGACGCCGACGTCACCGAGGCTCCTGCACCGAGAGAGGCACGACGATGAACGACGCGCACCGCGTCCCCGTGGACCACGAGCAGATCAACGACGCGATCCGCTACACCATGTGGTCGGTCTTCGCGCTGGCCGAGTCCCTGCCGGCGGACCCCGCCGAGCGCACCGAGATGGTCGAGGCCGCGCTCGCCGCGGTGGGCGGCGGTGACGACCCGGCGGCCGTCGACGGTGACCTCGTGGTCCGCGGCTGGTACGACGTGGGCGGCCTGCGCTCGGACGCCGACCTCATGGTCTGGTGGCACGGTCCCAGCATCGAGTCGGTCCAGGGCGCCTACCAGCGCCTGCGGGCCAGCGAGCTCGGCCGCCACCTCGAGCCCGTCTGGTCCAACGCAGCGCTGCACCGCCCGGCCGAGTTCAACCGGGGCCACGTCCCGGCGTTCCTCATGAACGAGGAGCCGGGGGCGTACCTGTGCGTGTACCCGTTCGTGCGCTCGTACGACTGGTACCTCCTGCCCGACGCCGAGCGCCGCACCATGCTGCGCGACCACGGTCTCGCGGCGCGCGACTACCCGGACGTGCGCGCCAACACGGTCGCCTCGTTCGCGCTGGGCGACTACGAGTGGCTCCTGGCCTTCGAGGCCGCCGAGCTGCACCGCATCGTCGACCTCATGCGCGAGCTGCGGGCCACCGAGGCGCGCCGCCACGTGCGCGAGGAGACGCCGTTCTTCACGGGGCCCCGGACCACGCTCATCGAGTGGGCAGGGCGTCAGCCGCTGTCCTGAGTTTGTGCCCTTGCGCTGAGTGCGGGGTAGTTGTCGTGGATCCGGTGGATGGGCGACAACTACCCCGCACTCAGCGTATGAGCAGGTTCCGGGCGTCGAGGGTGCGGGCGAGCGAGCCGTACAGGTCGACCGACATCGGGACGTGGCCGTGCTCCCACGCCGGGGCGACGTGCTGCTGCTCGGCGAAGGTCCGGTCGCTCCGCGAGGCCCAGGACGGCTCGGGTGCCAGGAGGTGGACGAGCGTGCCGAGCGCCGCTCGCAGCGTGCTGTTCATGGGGTCCTCCGACGGCGGGCCGCAGCGCGGCGTTGTGCTGGTGCCGGAGCGTAACCGCTCGGACGGCTTCTCCGCCAGCGGGGCGCCGAGAAGATGCTCAGCATGCTGAGCATTGGCATGCTGGGAGACATGAGCACCGACCCGCACACCGCCACGTCCCCGCCGGTCACGGTCCCCACGACCGCCGACCGGGTCCGCCAGGTCATCGTCCTCGTCGGGGCCGTGATCGCGATCGTGGGGGCCGCGTTCGGCTCCGGTGCGTTCGGTGGGCAGGCCGTGCAGAACGCCTCGGGAGGAGCCCTCGCGGCCGATGCCACCCCCGTCGCCCCCGACGGCCCGGCGTTCTCGATCTGGTCGCTGATCTACCTGGGGCTCGCGGTCTTCGCGGTCTACCAGGCGCTCCCGCGCCACGCCGCCGACGCCCGGCTGCGCGCCGTGTCCTGGTGGGTCCTGGCGTCGATGCTGCTCAACGCGGCGTGGATCGGTGTGGTCCAGACGGGGTTCCTGCCGCTGAGCGTCGTGGTGATCGGGATGCTCGTCGCGGTCCTCGCCGTGATCCTCGTGCGCCTCGTCCGGACCCCGCCCACGAGCGGAGCCCAGGCGCTCGTCCTCGACGGCACGGTCGGCCTCTACCTGGGCTGGGCCAGCGTCGCGACGCTCGCCAACGTCGCCGCCGCGCTCACCGACGCGGGCGTGGGGGACATGGCGCTCGGTGCGACCGTCTGGGGCGTGCTCGTCGTCGCCGCCGGTGCGGTCCTGGCCGTCGCCTACGCGGTCTTCGCAGCGAGGCGACCGGTGGCCGCGATCGGCATCGGGCTGGCGATGTCCTGGGGCCTCGGGTGGATCGCCTACGGCCGGGCGAACGGGCCCCTGGTCGACACCACGGTCGCGGTCGCGGCCGGGCTTGCTGCGGGCGTCGCTCTCCTGGCTCCCGTCGTGACCACGCTGCGCGCACGTCGCCGCTGACGCGGACGTTCGGAGCGCACCGCCCCCGCGCACGACGTGCGGCCCGCAGGGCGCGGTGCCCGCGACGACGGGGAACCGAACACCGCAGGGCGGTCCTCACGAGGACCGCCCTGCGGAGCGACGGCCGGGCTCGGCCCGGACGAGAGCGGGTGGACCCTACGGGTAGAGCCCGCGGATCTGGTGCGCCTCGGCGGTCCGCTGGATGCCGATGACCAGCGCGGCGTCGCGCAGGCTCAGCTCCTCGCGGCGGGCCAACGAGGAGACGCCCTGGTAGGCCACGTGCATGCGGTGCTCGAGCTTCTCGCCGATCTCCTGCTCGGTCCACCAGTACGCCTGGTTCGCCTGGACCCACTCGAAGTACGACACGACGACGCCGCCCGCGTTCGCGAGGATGTCCGGCACCACGGTCACGCCGTTCTTGGCGAGGATCCGGTCGCCCGCGGCGGTCGTCGGGCCGTTCGCGCCCTCGACGACCCAGCGAGCCTTGACGGTGTGCGCGGTCACGTCGTCGAGCACGCCCTCGACCGCGGCCGGGATGAGCACGTCGACCGGCAGCGCGAGCAGCGCGTGGTTGTCGATCGGCTCGGAGTCCTCGAAGCCGACCACGGTCCCGGTCTCGGCGACGTGCCGGAACAGCGCGGCGACGTCGAGCCCGTCCTCGTCGTGGATGCCGCCGTACTGGTCGCTCACGGCGACGACCCGGGCGCCGTGGCCCGCGAGGATCGCTGCGGCGTGCGAGCCGACCTTGCCGAAGCCCTGGACCGCGACCGACGCGTCGGAGAGCTCGAGTCCCGCCTCGGCGAGCGCGGCCCTGGTCGTGTGGACCACGCCCTGCGACGTGGCCGTGGTGCGCCCGAGCGAACCGCCCACGGGGATGGGCTTGCCCGTCACGACGCCCGGGATGGTGTAGCCCCGGTTGACCGAGTAGGTGTCCATGACCCACGCCATGGTCTGCTCGTTGGTGCCCATGTCCGGTGCCATGATGTCCCGCTCGGGGCCGATCACGGGCATGATCTCGCTCGTGTAGCGCCGGGTCACGCGCTCGAGCTCGGGCTGCGAGTACTCGCGCGGGTCGATCGACACGCCGCCCTTGGCCCCGCCGTACGGCAGGTCGACGACGGCGCACTTCCAGGTCATCCACATCGCGAGCGCGCGCACCTCGTCGATGTCGACGCTCGGGTGGTAGCGCAGCCCGCCCTTGCCGGGGCCGCGCGAGACGTTGTGCTGGACGCGGTAGCCGCGGAACAGCACGATGTCCCCGCTGTCGCGTCGGAGCGGGACCGAGACGTTGACCTCGCGGCGTGGGGTCGCGAGCATCTCGTGCAGGCCCGGGTCGTAGCCGAGGATCTCCACCGCGTTCGCGAGCTGGCTGTGGGCCGTCGCGAGGGCCGAGGCCTTCTCAGGGGTGGGGGCAGGCTGGGTGGCGCCGCTCGTGGGCGGCGTTGACGTCGTCGTCACTCTTCCTCCGGGTGATGAGGGATTCCTCGCGGTCCCGTGGTGAGGGACCGTGTCCGACCAACGTACCGCCAGGTCGGGGCCCGATTCACGTCGGCTCCCGAACCTGGCCGTGCGCCGTCACCCGAGCGCGTCGATGCTCGCGAGCTCGTCGGGGGTCAGGGAGAAGCCCGTGACGTCGAAGTTCTCCTCGATCCGGGCCGGGGTCACGGACTTGGGGATCACGACGAACCCGTGGTCGAGGTGCCAGCGCACGACGACCTGCGCGGTGCTCACGCCGTGCGCCCGGGCGACCGCCTGCAGGGCGGGGGAGTCGAGGTCCGTGCGCTTGAACGGGCTGTACCCCTCGAGGACCACGCCGCGCTTGGCGTGCTGCTCGACGACCTGCGCGTCGTAGTCGTCGGGTCCCCAGGGGATCTGGTTGACCGCCGGCGTCTCACCGGTCTGCGCGGACAGCACGTCGAGCTGGTCCACCGAGTAGTTGGACACCCCGACCGATCGCACGAGGCCCACGTTCCGCGCCGCGAGCAGCTCGGCCCACACCCAGGGTGAGGCGTCTCCGGACGGCGGCCAGTGGATGAGCCACAGGTCCAGGTAGTCCGTGCCGAGCAGGCGCAGCGACTGGGCGAGGGTCTCGTGCTCGCGCCCGACGTCGGCGGGACGCAGCTTGGTCGTGAGGAACACGTCCTCGCGCGGGACGCCCGACGCGGCGAGGGCGCGCCCGACCTGCTCCTCGTTGCCGTACATGGTCGCGGTGTCGATGTGTCGGTACCCGACATCGAGGGCGTGACGGACGGCGCGGTAGCAGTCGTCGCCCTCGGACTGCCAGGTGCCGAGGCCGAGCAGAGGGATGTCTCCGCCGGGCAGGGCGGCGGTGGGGATCGAGGTCATGGGTCCCAGTCTTGGCACGACCGGCGCGGGGGCGCGACCGGGAGGCGTGACGGGTGCGACCACCTGGCGGTCAGGCTGGGCGGCTCGGCTCGGCGCGTCACGCCGACGCGCTCACCGCCGCGCCCGCCGCCGGAACGACGACGGCGTCTCACCCGTCAGCCGCGCGAAGGTGCGGGTGAACGCCGGCTGGTCGTAGAAGCCCGTGACGACCGCGATCTCGGCGATGGGGGAGTCGGTCCCCGCGAGCATCTCGGCCGCGTGGTCGACGCGGGCCCGGAGCACGAGCTGGCGCGGGCTGAGCGAGAACACGCGGCGCACCCGCCGGTCGAGCACCGCGGGTGTGCACCCCGCGAGGGCCGCGAGGTCGGCGACCGTGAGCGACTGGCCGAGGCGTGCCTCGATCCCTGCGACGAGCCGGGCCATCGAGTCCATCGAGGCGTCGTCGGCGTCGTCCTCGCGCAGGTCCTGCGAGACCGAGACCAACCCGACGAGGTGCCCTGCGCCGTCGTGCACCGGGAGCTTGGACGTGAGGAACCAGCCGGGCGTGCCGCCCAGGCGGCGGATGAGCTCGAGCTCGTTGCGCAGCGGGCGACCCGTGCGCAGCACCTCGGCGTCCTGCTGGTCGTAGCGCTCGGCGAGCTGCGGCACGAACAGGTCCCTGGCGCGCCGCCCCAGGACCGCGCGGCGCGAGCGTTCGGTGGTGCGGGCCACGAACACCCGGTTGACCAGCACGTAGCGGCCCGTGACGTCCTTGGCGCAGAACATGGTCGACGCCAGCTCGTCCATGAGGTCGACCATCGCGGGGCTGAGGGCAGCGAGCAGCGCCTCGCCCTCGGGCCAGGTGCGTGGTGCGGTGGGCTTGTCCGGAAGTAGTGCCATGACAGCCCGGATCGTACAAGACGAAGCGTCAGCATCGGAGGCACGCTAGGAGGATGAGCAACGACGCATCGCCTGCCCCTGCGGCAGCACACGTGGAGGACAGGTCACGAGCCGGCTCCACCGCGCCCCTGAACCCCGCCGACACCCCGGCCGACCCCCACACCGTCACCCCGATCGACTCCCTGACCGACGACGCCGCGCGCCTCGCCCGCAGCTGGATCGCCGCGGCGGACGCGGCCTCCGAGGGGGCGGGCGAGCGCAAGACCGCCGAGCGCCTCGGCGCGCTGGTGTCCGACCCGGCGGGCCTCGAGCTCGCGGTGCGCTTCGTCGACGATGTCGCACGCCCGCAGGACGTGCGCGTCGCGGCGCATGAGCTCGCCTTGCTGGGCGACCTCGCGGGCGGCGCCAAGGGGTTCCTCGGCCCGGTCGACACGCGCGCTGCTGCGGCTCGGCGCGCGCATGGCCCCCCTGCTGCCCAAGGTCGTCGTGCCCGCCGCACGGGTCCGCCTGCGCCAGCTCGTGGGCCACCTCGTGGCAGACGCCGGGCCGGGGCTCGGCGAGCACCTCGCGCGCACGCGCGCCGAGGGCTACGCGCTCAACGTCAACCTGCTCGGGGAGGCCGTGCTCGGCGAGGACGAGGCGCCAGGCACGCCTCGCCCGCACCATCGCGCTCGTCGAGCGCCCCGACGTCGACTACGTGTCGGTCAAGGTGTCCTCGGTCGCGTCCCAGCTCGTCACGTGGGACCTCGAGGGCTCGCGCGACCGCGTCGTCGAGCGGCTGCTGCCGCTGTTCCGCGCAGCGCGCGACCACGGGGTCTTCCTCAACCTCGACATGGAGGAGTACCGCGACCTGGCCCTGACGACGCGAGTCTTCGAGGCGATCCTGGGCCGCGAGGAGTTCCGGGACCTCGAGGCAGGGATCGTGCTCCAGGCGTACCTGCCCGACGCGCTCGGCGCGCTCGACGGCCTCACCGCGTTCGCGACCGAGCGCGTCGCGGCGGGCGGCGCCCCCGTCAAGGTGCGTCTCGTCAAGGGGGCGAACCTCGCGATGGAGAAGGTCGAGGCCGAGCTGCACGGCTGGGAGCAGGCCCCGTACCCGACCAAGCCCGACGTCGACGCCAACTACGTGCGCCTGCGTCGACCACGCGCTGCGCGCCCGCGCGTGCCGACGCCGTGCGGATCGGTGTCGCGAGCCACAACCTGTTCCACGTCGCGCTCGCGATCCTCGTCGCGCGCGCCCGCGGGGTCAGCCGACGCGCTCGACATCGAGATGCTCCAGGGCATGGCGCCGGGCGAGGCGCGGGCCGTGCGGGACGAGGTCGCCCGGGACGGCGGCCGCGTCGTCCTCTACACCCCGGTCGTCGCGCGCGAGGACTTCGACGTCGCGATCTCCTACCTCGTGCGCCGCCTCGAGGAGAACGCCGCCGAGCAGAACTTCCTGCACGCCATGTTCGCGCCTGCCGTCGACCCGGTGTCAGAGCTGGACCGGGCTCGGGACCGCGCTGGTTCTGACAACTCCGCCGGCTCCGCGATGGACCGGCAGGAGGCTGCCTACCGCGCCTCGGTCGAGCTCGGCACGAGGTACTCCGACGCGGACGTGACGCCGCGTCGTCGGGTGCGCTCCGCCGTCGGGCCCGCCTCACCCGGGGAGCGTTTCACCAACGCCTCCGACACCGACCCGGCCGTGGCGGCGAACCGCGCCTGGGCCGCGCGGGTCGTCGGGCCCGACTCCGGGTACGTGCCCGCGCAATCCCCGAGGTGACGAGCACCGACGAGGTGGACGACGTCGTCGCGCGCGCCCAGAAGGCCGCCGCGGCCTGGGCGCAGGTGGTCCCCGCGGACCGTGCCCGCGCGCTGCGGGCCGTGGCCGCGCGCCTCGAGGAGGCGCGCACCGCGCTCGTGACCGCGATGGTGCACGAGCCCGGCAAGACCGTCGCCGAGGCCGACCCCGAGGTCAGCGAGGCCGTCGACTTCGCCGAGCTACTACGCGCGGTCGGCCGAGGCGCTCGACCAGGTGCCCGGCGCGACCGTTCACGCCCGACGGCGTGACCCTCGTGACCCCGCCGTGGAACTTCCCCGTCGCGATCCCCGTGGGCGGGATCGTCGCGGCGCTCGCGGCCGGCTCGGCCGTGATCGCCAAGCCGGCGCCCCGCGACGCCGCGCTGCCTCGAGGTCGCGGTCGACGCGATCCACGCGGGGCTCGCGGACGCCGTGGCGAGCGCGTCCGCGGGCAGCAGCCTCACGCCCGAGGCCGTGCGCGACGTCGTGCAGCTCTCACGCGTTCCCGACGGTGACCTGGGGCGCCATCTCGTGACGCACGAGGGCGTGGCCCGCGTGATCCTCACGGGGGCGATCGAGACCGCGCAGATGTTCGCGTCGTGGCGCCCCGACCTGGACGTGCTCGCCGAGACGTCGGGCAAGAACGCGATCGTCGTGACCCCGTCGGCCGACCTCGACCTCGCGGCGGCCGACGTCGTGCGCTCGGCGTTCGGTCACGCGGGGCAGAAGTGCTCGGCGGCCTCGCTCGTGATCCTCGTGGGCTCGGTCGGCGACCAGCGCACCGAGACCGGTCGCCGGTTCCAGGTGCAGCTCGTGGACGCGGTCCGCTCGCTCGCGGTGGGACCGGCGACCGACGTCTCGACGACCATGGGGCCGCTCACCGAGGTCGCCGAGGGCAAGCTCCTGCGCGCCCTCACGACGCTCGAGCCCGGGGAGCAGTGGCTCGTCGCGCCGCGCCGGCTCGACGAGGACGGGCGTCTGTGGACCCCGGGCCTGCGCTCGGGCGTCGCGCCGGGCTCGTTCTTCCACCTCACCGAGGTGTTCGGCCCCGTGCTGGGCATCATGACGGCCGCGACGCTCGACGAGGCGATCGAGCTGCAGAACGCGGTCTCGTTCGGTCTCACGGGCGGCATCCACAGCCTCGACGACGCCGAGGTCGACACCTGGCTCGACCGTGTCCAGGTCGGCAACGCCTACGTCAACCGGGTCATCACGGGGGCGATCGTGCAGCGCCAGTCGTTCGGCGGCTGGAAGCGCTCGGCCGTGGGCCCGGGTGCCAAGGCCGGTGGGCCCAACTACGTGGCCGAGCTGGGCACGTGGAGCGACGCGGTCGCGGCAGGCTCCGGGAGCGGGGCGCCCGACGGCGGACCCGTCCCCGCGCGCGAGGCCGCGCCCGAGGCGTGGCTCGCGTGGGCACGGGCCGACGACGCCCGCTGGTGGGCGCACGAGTTCGCGGTCGAGCACGACCCCTCGGGCCTGCACGTCGAGTCCAACCTGTTCCGGTACCGGCCGATCGACGTGCTCACGGTCCGGGTCGGCACGGGGGCTGCGCCGGTCGAGGTCGAGCGCGTGCTGTCGGCGGCGCGCACGGCCGGGGTGCCGGTCGTGGTGAGCCGTGCTGACGGTTCGTCCCCGGTGAGCGACGGCGGCTTCGCGGAGGCCGTCGCGCGCGGCGAGGTCACGGGCAGGGTGCGCGTCGTGGGCGCGGCGCCCGGGCTGCGCGAGGCTGCGGCCGGCCACGTGGGCGACGTCACGGTGCTCGACCACCCGGTGCTCGCGAGCGGCCGGCGCGAGCTGCTCACGGTCCTGCGGGAGCAGGCGATCAGCCGGACGATGCACCGGTTCGGGCACGTGACGCGCTGAGCGGTCTGCCTCAGGGGCGACGAGCCCGAGGTTGCTCCGGTGACCGCCGCCGGTCACCGGAGAAACCTCGGGCTCGGCACGGGGAGGTGTCGGTAGGGTGCCCCGCATGGACCCTCTCGCACGCCGCGCCTCCAAGCGGTGGAACAGGACCGCACGCACGCGCGTCGACACCCACGGGTACCCCGCGCGTCATTTCGCGCTCGGCCTGCCGGACGGGGAGGGGCGGGACGACGTCGCCGCCCTGTTCGAGCGCGTGGCGGCCCACGTGCGGGCGATGGGACTGAAGGCCGAAGACATCATCTCGATCACCTATGACTACGAGATCGACGAGGACGGCCACTGGCCGAGCTTCGTGGTGACGTTCTCGCCGCGCAAGCACCTCGGGCCGCGGGCACGCTGAGCCGGGCCCGGACGCCCCGCGCCTCGAGGGCACGCGCGAGGTCGGTCAGGTGCGGCGTTCGAGCCGTGGCAGGTCGTCGTCGTGGAGCACGTCGGACAGCCGGCGTCCGGCCAGCGCGGCGGCGTAGCCGGTGTCCGTCCCGAGGGGGTGCACCTCCTGGAGCACGTGCCCGCGCACCCCCAGTGCAGCGAGCCGACCGCAGAGCTCGAGGACGTCCGCGCGCGAGTGGACGGTCGGGTCGACGGTCGTGCGGATCTCGTGGTCGACTCCCGAGCGCTGGAGCACCGCGAGCGACTTGTAGGCGGCCTCGCCCGAGGGCCGTGCGCCCGTGACGAGCGAGTAGTCCTCGGGCAGGTGCTTGATGTCGAGGCCCACCCAGTCGACGAGCGGCAGGACGTGCTCGAGCCGCATGGGCCAGGGCCCTGCGGTGTGCAGCCCGACGGCGAGACCCAGGTCCCGCACGTCGGCGATCGCTGCGGGGAGCGCGGCCTGGAGGGTGGGCTCCCCGCCCGAGAAGACGACCCCGTCGAGGACTTCGCGTCGACGCTCGAGGAACGCGACGACGTCGGGCCACGAGATGGGGCTCGTGGCGTCTCCCGGCGCGACGGCGGCGAGGTCCGGGGCGTGGCAGTAGGTGCAGCGCCAGGGGCAGCCCTGCAGGAACACGGTCGCGACGAGGCGACCCGGCCAGTCGACGGTCGAGAGCGAGGTCATGCCTGCGACCGCGAGCGGCGCGAGCGTGCGGCTACGGTGCGGGCCGGTGCGGTGTCCTGCGGTCGGCGACCCGGTCGGGCGGCCGGAGGGACCCGGGGGAGTGCTCGCGAGGGCGGTCATGACAGATCCTTCCGTCCGTGGATGGGTGTCGTGGAGCCCTCCGGGCATGCTCGGGTCGGCGTCGACGCGACGTCCCCGACGGTACGCGCGTGTGACCCGCGACTCACCGACGCGCCTTGTGAGAACTTTCACAAGATGACGGAGAATCTTGTGCTCCGTGCCTCTCGACCCCTTGTCCGGATGTCAAGTCTTCTTTACTCTGAACGCATGCTGCCCCGAGTCCTCCGGACAGTCGTGCTGCTCGACCTCGCCGTGCGCTCCCGTGCGTCCCGGACACGCCTGGTCACCGCCTGATGGAGAACCGCGTGCGCACCCGCCGTGCGGCTCTCGGGCTGACGCAGGCCGAGCTCGCCGAGCGGCTCGGGGTCTCCCGCCAGACCGTCATCTCGATCGAGCGCGGCCGGTTCGACCCGAGCCTCCCGCTCGCGTTCCGGTTGTCGGCCCTCCTCGGCGCGTCGATCGAGGAGCTGTTCGTCCCCGCGGACCACGACGTCCGTACCGATCCCCGCTAGGAAGAGGCCCCCGTGCTCGGAGTCTGGATACTCGTCGTGGTCGCGCTCCTCGTCGCGTGGCTCGCGTTCCTCGGCGCGACCGACCGGATGACCCGCAACGGTCTGATCGGGATCAGGACGCCCGCGACGCAGCGCAGCGACGCGGGGTGGATCGCAGGGCACCGCGCGGCGCTCAGGGTCGTGGTCCCGGGGGCGGCGCTCGTCGTCGCGGTCGCGCTCGTGGTGACGGTCCTCGAGCCCGACGGCGCCACGGACGCCGCGTTCTTCGCCGTCGCCGGCGCGCTGCTCGTCGAGGTGGTGGTCGCGGCCGTTGTCGCCGAGGTCGCGGCCCGTGGCGTGGACGTGGGCCGGGGTGACGAGCGCGCCGACCAGTGGGACGTCGACTGATGCTGCGGTCCACGAGGCCGGCGACGCACGCCGACAGCTGCTGGAGAGTGGCACCCGATCGCTCGCATCGCCACGGAGGTCGGGGCGCTGTGAGGCCGAGATGCGGTCAACGGGGGTCGAATCGCTGAGAAGACCCCCGTCGGCCGCATCTCGCGGGGCGTGGCTCGGGAGTGGTGGGACGTGCTCGGTCGACACCACCGACGAGGGGTGTGGGCTGGTGCCGACGCGTGCCAGAGACGGCCACGGCCCGCGATCAGTCCGACGACCCGCGGATGAGCTCGGGGGAGAAGATGCGGGCCGACTGCGTCACGGGGCGGTCGGCGATGAGGTCCAGGAGCATCCCGGTCGCGGCCTTGACCATCTCCACCACGGGGTTCTGGACCGTGGTCAGCGCGGGGCTCGTGGTCGCGGCGACGCCCAGGTTGTCGAAGCCGACCACCGCGACGTCGCCCGGCACGGACCTGCCACGGGCTCGCAGGACACGCAGCGCGCCCTCGGCCATGAGGTCCGACGCAGCGAAGACCGCGTCGATGTCCGGGTGACGGTCGAGCAGCTCCTCCATGGCCGCCGCCCCGCCTGCCGCGGCGAAGTCCCCGTAGGCGATCGCGTCGTCGGGCAGGCCCGCCGAGCCCAGGGCCGCACGCCACCCCGCGAGGCGGTCCACGGCCGCGGTCATGTCCTGCGGTCCGGCGATCGTCGCGATGCGGCGGTAGCCGCCGTCGAGCAGGCGCCGGGTCGCGATGCGACCGCCCTCGACGTTGTCGACGTCGACGTAGACCAGGTCGTCCATCGCGGTGAAGGGGCGCCCCACGAACACGGCAGGGAGCGGCGAGGCGAGCACGGCTCCCTCGAGGTCGTCCTCGCGGTGGTGCGAGGTGATGATCGCGCCGTCGACGTGACCGCTGCGCAGGTAGCGCACGATCCGGCCCGCGTGCTCGTCGGGCCTGGCGATGAGCAGCACGAGCTGCAGGTCCGTGGGGGCGAGGGCCGCACTGACCCCACGTAGCGTCCCCGAGAGGAACGGGTCCGTGAGGATGCGCTCGTCCGGCTCGGGGACGACGAGCGCGATCGAGTCGGTGCGTCGCGTCACGAGCGAGCGGGCCGCGCGGTTCGGGGTGTACCCGAGCTGCAGGACCGCGGCGTCGACGGCGGCCTGCGCCTCGGGAGAGACGCGCAGGCCGCCGTTGATCGCGCGGGACGCCGTCGAGCGGGACACGCCGGCCGTCTGGGCGACCTCGTCCAGGGTCGGCGCGGTACTCAAGGTGCTCATGGTCTCAGTATCCTGCCAGGCCACGATGAGAGAACTGCCACGATCGGCGTCGACGCGCTAGGAGCGCGCGGGGACGGCGTTGTCGGCAGCCACCTGGGCGAACCACCGACCGCTGGCCTTGACGGTGCGCTCCTGGGTCTCGTAGTCGACCCGGACGACCCCGAACCGCTTCGAGTAGCCCCAGGACCACTCGAAGTTGTCCAGGAGAGACCACGCGAAGTAGCCGCGCACGTCGGCGCCGTCGACGATCGCGTCCTTGACGGCCCGCAGGTGGGCGTCGAAGAACTCGAGGCGGTTCTGGTCGTCGATCGACCCGTCGGCCTCCACGACGTCGTCGAACGCGCAGCCGTTCTCGGTGATGTAGAGCGGCACGCCCGCGGGGCCCGTGTAGTCCGCCTGGAGGCGGTTGAGCAGGCGCGTCAGCCCCTCGGGCTGGATCTCCCAGTTCTGGTCCGTCACGGGCAGCCCGCGAGGGTGGTTGAACACGCCGTCGGCGGCCGGGTAGGGGCTCGACGTCTTGCGCTCGACCGGCGCGTCGCCCACGAGCGCGGTGCTCGCGGGGCGTGAGGAGACGAGCTCGCCGTGGTAGTAGTTCACGCCGAGCGCGTCGATGGGCGACGAGATGATCTCCAGGTCGCCGTCCTGGATGTGGTCGGCGAAACCGTACTGGGCGACGTCCGCGAGGACGTCGGCCGGGTACTCACCCTTGATGACCGGGTCCAGGAAGATGCGGTTGAACTGACCGTCGATGCGGCGGGCCGCGTCGACGTCCCCCGCGTCGTCGGGGTCGACCGGGTCCGCGACCGTGAAGTTGAGCGTGATCCCGAGGTTCGCCTCAGGGGCACGCTCGCGCAGCGCCTGGACCGCGAGACCATGGCCGAGCAGCAGGTGGTGCGCTGCGGCGAGCCCGTCGGGCCGGCTCTGGCGCCCGGGGGCGTGGACGCCGCCCGTGTACCCGAGGAAGGCCGAGCACCAGGGCTCGTTGAGGGTCGTCCAGACCCCGACCCGGTCGCCCAGGGCCTCGTGCATCGTCACGGCGTAGTCGGCGAACCGGTAGGCGGTGTCCCGGTTGGTCCACCCGCCCTGGTCCTCGATCGCCTGCGGGAGGTCCCAGTGGTACAGCGTGATCCACGGCAGGAGGTCCTTGGTGAGGCAGCTCGTCGACGAGGCGCGAGTAGAAGTCGAGGCCCTTCTGGTTGACGGCGCCACCCCCGGGCTGCACGCGTGCCCAGGACGACGAGAACCGGTACGTGTCCATGTTCAGGTCGGCCAGCAGCGCGACGTCCTCGCGGTAGCGGTGGTAGTGGTCGCACGCGACCTCGCCGTCGTCGCCGCCCAGGACGGCGCCCGGGACGCGGCAGAACGTGTCCCAGACGGAGTCCTCGCGGCCGTCGGTGTGTGCGGCCCCCTCGATCTGGAACGCGGCGGTGGCGGCACCCCAGAGGAATCCCTCGGGGAACTCGACGCGCCCCGTGGTACCCAGGGTGCGGGGCGTGATGATCTCGGTCATCCCTTGACAGCTCCCTGCATGATGCCGGCGACGAGCTGGCGGCCGGCGAAGATGAACAGCACGATCAGCGGCAGGGTCACGAGGAACACCCCTGCCATGACGAGCGAGTAGTCCACGAAGTAGTTCGCCTGGAGAGAGCTGCACCACGAGCGGCAACGTCGGATTCTCCTGGTTCGAGCACGATGGACGGCCAGAAGAAGTTCGTCCACTGCTGGACGAACGTGAACAGCCCGAGCATGGCGGCCGCGGGGCGTGCCGCGGGCAGCGCGATCGACCAGAAGGTCCGGAACATCGACGCCCCGTCGACGCGGGCGGCCTCGATCAGCTCGTACGGCAGCGACTCGGACAGGTACTGCGTCATCCAGAACACGCCGAACGCGGTGACGAGCGCGGGCACGATGACGGCCTGCAGCTTGCCGATCCACCCGAGGTCGGACATGAGGATGAACATCGGGATCACGCCGAGCTGGGTCGGCACGGCCATGGTCGCGATGACGAAGACCAGCAGGGGCCCGCGTCCGCGGAAGCGGAGCTTGGCGAACGAGAAGCCCGGCGAGCGTGGAGAACAGCACCACGGACAGCGAGGTGACGACCGCGATGATGAGCGAGTTCGCGAACGCCTTCCAGAAGTTGATCGCGCTCGAGCCGACCACCTCGGCGAACTGGGTGAACAGGCTCATGTCCGGCAGGAGCTGGGGCAACGCGCTCTGGGAGATCTCCTCGGGGGTCGAGGAGCCCAGGATGCAGCGTGAAGTACAGCGGGAAGACCGAGACCAGGAGCACGAGTCCGAGGATCGTGTAGGTGACCCAGCCCGGGCGGCGGGTGTAGCCGCCCGTGCCCTTGCGGACCGGGCGACGGTTCGGGCGGCGGGCCGCGGCGCGAGCGGCACCCGGGCCGGCGGTCTGCGCGACGACGGGGATCGGAGCTCATCGCTTCTTCCGTTCGTTCGGAGCGCCGGTGGGCGCGCTGGTGCTGCGGGCGGGGGCGCCGCTGGGTCGGCCGGAGGCGTTCTGCGCGCGCACTGCCGCTGCGGCGGCCTTGCGTCGAGCGCGCTGGATACCGCGAGGCACCTTCTTGCTGGGCCCGGACGTCGAGATGCGCCGCGTGATCGCGAAGTTCACCAGGCCGATGAGCACGATGATGAGGAACAGGATCCAGGCGATCGGCAGACGCACGGCCGAAGCTCTTCTGGTTGCCCCACGCGAGCGTCGTACAGGTAGAGCGACGGTCGTCATCCACTGCCGGTCGGCGCCGCCGAGGCCCTGGGCGTCGAACAGCGCGGACCTCGTCGAAGATCTGCAGGCCACCGATGGTCGAGGTGATGATGACGAAGATGATCGTGGCGCGGATCTGCGGGACCGTGATGGAGAAGAACTGGCGGACGCGCCCGGCGCCGTCGATGATCGCTGCCTCGTAGAGGTCACGCGGGACGGCCTGCATCGCGGCGAGGAAGATCAGCGCGTTGTAGCCGGTCCAGCGGAAGTTGACCATCGAGGCGATCGCGACGTGGCTGGCGAGGGGTCGGCGTGCCAGCGGATCGGGATCGATCCCGATCGTGCCGAGCAGGCCGTTGATCAGGCCGTACTGGTCGGCGAAGAGGCGCGCCGAAGATGAGGCTGACCGCGACGGGGGCCACGACGTAGGGCAGCAGGACGCCCATGCGCCAGAAGGTCGCGGCGCGCAGGTTCTGGTCGAGCAGGGCCGCGATGATGATCGCGCATGATCACCTGCGGGACCGAGGACAGCAGGAAGATCGAGAAGGTGTTGCGCAGGGACTTCCAGAAGGTGGGCTGCGCGAGCACGTCGGTGAAGTTCTGCAGGCCGACGAAGTCGCCCTGTCCGCCGAGCAGGTTCCACTCGTGGACCGACACGAACGCCGTGTAGATCGAGCGGGAACAGGCCCGTGATGGCGAAGAGGACGAAGAACGGGGAGATGTAGAGGTAGGGGGAGAGCTTGACGTCCCAGCGGCCGAGCCGTTGGGAGAAGCCGACGCGGCGCGACGGGCGGCGCGGCGGTTCGCCGAGGCCCTGGGAGGGCTGGGTGGGAGAAAGGACGGTCATCTGACTTTCCTGTGCTGGGTCGAGCTGGGACGCGGTGCCCGACGGCGGGCTGGGGCGTGGGTGCGCGGGGTGACCTCCCGGGGAGGTCACCCCGCGCGCCGGATCAGCTCAGGCCCAGGTCCTTGTAGGCCTGGACTGCCTTGTCCCACGACGCCTGGGCGTCAGCGGTCTTCTCGACGTCGACGCGCTTGATGGCGTCCTGGACCGTCTGGTGGATCGCGAAGTAGTCCGCGCCCTTGAACGGGGCCCCGTCGATCGCGAGCGCACGGTTGACGAAGATCGTGCCGACCGGTGCGTCGTTGAAGAACTCGTTGGTGAAGGTCTGCACGGCCTCGGACTTCTGCGCCTCGACCTGCGAGGGGAAGGTGCCGGCGTTGGTGAACGCCGTGGTCTGCTGCGCAGGGTCGGTCAGCCAGGCGGCGAGCTCCTTGGCGGCGTCGGCGTTCTTGCCGGACGCGGGAACCGTCAGGAACGAGCCGCCCCAGTTGAGGCCGCCGCCGGGGAAGACGTCAGCGACGTTCCAGCCGGTCACGCCACCCGAGCGCTCCTCGACCGGGCCGGTCATCCATGCCGGGGCAGATCATCGTGGCGAAGCCGTTGTTCTGGAACGCAGCGTCCCAGTCGGCGCTCCACTGCTCGAGCCCGGCGGACAGGCCGTTGGTCGACGACTGCTCGACCACCGTGGTGTAGATGTCCTGGATCGCGGTGTTGGTCGCGAGGTCCTTGGGCGTGCCGTCGGACTCCTCGTAGGCGTTGTCGATCTGGTTGACCATGCCCTGGGAGATCGCCATCGCGCTGTCGTACCAGGCCGCGTCGCTCGCGGCTGTGAAGTTGGCACCTGCGGCGAAGTAGTCGTCCCAGGTCGCGTCGGCGCCGCCGAGCAGCTCGGCGACCTCTGCCGGGTCGGTCGGCAGGCCCGCGGCCTCGAACAGGTCCTGGCGGTAGCAGATGGCGCTCGGGCCGATGTCCGTGCCGTAGCCGATGACCTTGCCGTCGGGCGTCGTGGCCTGCTGGACCTTCCAGTCCACCCAGCGACCGTCGAGCGAGGCGTCGGTGAGGTCGGTGAAGAGATCGGGGTACTGCATGAGCTCAGGGAGCCAGTCGACCTCGATGGCCTCGATGTCGGCCAGGCCGTCGCCGCCGGCGGCGAGCTTGGTCGTGAGGTTGGTGCGTGCGTCCTCGGACTTCGCGGCCTTGGTCTGCTTGACCGTGACGTTGGGGTGCTCGGCCGTGTACGCCGCGAGCAGCTCGTCGGTGTAGCCGAAGTCGTTGAACGTGGCGACGGTGAGGGTGATCTTGTCGCCGTCGGCGGAACCGCTGCTGTCGTCCGACGAGCCGGAGCCCGAGGAGCAGGCGGTCAGGGTGAGGGTGAGGGCCGCGAGCCCTGCGACGGCGGCGGTTGCCGTGCGGGTGCGGGTCGGACGGGTGCTGCTCAGCACGATGACTCCCTTGTCGATGATCGGCGTGGCAGCGCTTCCACGGTCAGGGGTGGTAGCGCTCCCACGAAGTGCCATGATGGTGGCCCGCCGATTCCGGGGATGTCAACCTCGTGACGTGACAACTCGTCGTGGAAACGCTCCCACGAGTACGTTCGTGCAGGTCAGAGGGTTGTGGCCGCTGCGGCCGTTCCTCAATCGTTATTGCTTCCCGACCGTCTGGAAAGGAATGTCACGGGTCGTTCCGGTGCGCTTCACGCGTCGGCCGACCCCTGGTCCGCGCTGCGCCTCAGGGGGCTGTGAGCCACTCCACGCCGGCCTGCTCCTCCGACGCGAGGGTCGTGCGGACCGCTCCGGCCGCGGCTTCCTCGACGGCTGCCGCGAACAGGGGGACCGTGGCCTTGCAGCTCGCCGTCGTACGAGTGTCGCGTGCCGCCGTCGGGCAGGGCCTGAAGCGTGACCGTGCCGGTCATGCGCACGGGCGCTCCCGTGATCTCGAGCGAGACCGTGCCGCGCCTCACGTCGCCGTTCGCAGGCTCCCACACCTCGGCCTGACGGACCTCGAGAGCGTTGCCCACGAACGCACGCAGGTGACCGGGGATCTGGTCCGTGGGCAGCGTGCGCCGCACGACGACCGAGAAGCCCTCGTTGATCGAGCCCGTCACGTCGGCGAGCTCCACGAGGGCCTGCGGGCCACCCGTGCGCTGAGCGCGCCACCGGACGAAGGCCTCGCTCGCGAGCATCCGGGTGACCTCGTCGAGACCGGCGGGGTAGTGCAGATCGACGCTCAGGTGCACAGGTTCTCCTCGGGACGTGCTGACCGGCGCGCAGGGTGCGCCGGGGAGTCCGACTCTACCGAAGGAGAGGCCCCGATCCCGTGCAGGCGCCCACGGATGCGTACGCTGGGGCTCGTGTCTGCCATGAGTGACTTGATCTCCCGCCACGCCGAGCTCGTCGCCTGCCGACAACGAGTGGCTGCACCTGCTCGTCGGCGACTGGCAGGTCGTCTCCGACCTGGCCTTCGCAGACCTCGTCCTGTGGCTGCCCACCGACGACGGCAGCTTCGTCGCCGTCGCGCAGTGCCGGCCCAGCACCGGGGCAACCGTCCACTACGACGACATCGTCGGCTCGACCGCCCCCGAGGGGCAGCGGCCCCAGCTCGAGCGGGCCCTGTCAGAGGCGCGGTCGCAGCGTTCGCGCGAGCCGCGCTGGTTCGGGGCGTACGCGGTGCGCGAGGAGGCCATCCCGGTCGTGCACAACGGTCATGCGATCGCCGTCGTCGCACGCCAGACCAACCTCGGCAGCGGTCGCACGCCGAGCCGCCTCGAGCTCAACTACGTCGAGGCCGCCGACGACCTCATCGCGATGATCTCCCGCGGTGAGTTCCCGGCGCCCAACGCCGCGACCGGCCCGCGCCGGGGCGCGCCCCGCGTGGGCGACGGCCTGATCCGGCTCAACTCCGAGGGCGAGGTCCTCTACGCGAGCCCCAACGCACTGAGCTGCTTCCACCGTCTCGGGGTGATCGGACCGCTCGTGGGCCGTTCGCTCATCGAGGTCACGACCGACCTGATCGAGCACCAGACGCCCGTCGACGAGTCGCTCCCGCTCGTGGTCATGGGCCGCGCCCCGTGGCGTACGGACATCGAGGCCCGTGGGGTCGCGCTCTCGCTGAGGGCGCTGCCGCTCACCGAGTCGGGCCAGCGGATCGGCGCGGTGCTGCTGTGCCGCGACGTCTCCGAGCTGCGCCGTCGGGAGCGCGAGCTCATCACCAAGGACGCGACGATCCGCGAGATCCACCACCGGGTCAAGAACAACCTGCAGACGGTCGCGGCCCTGCTGCGGCTCCAGGCGCGCCGGATGGACGTCCCCGAGGCGCGCGCGGCCCTCGAGGAGGCCATGCGTCGCGTCGCGACCATCGCGTTGGTGCACGAGAGCCTCTCGCAGACCCTCGACGAGGAGGTCGAGTTCGACGACATGGGTGGGCGCGCGCTGCGCCTCGCCGCGGACGTCGCCTCGGCCGACACCAAGGTCCGCACGGTCCAGACCGGGAGCTTCGGACTGGTGCCCGCGGAGGACGCCACGCCGCTCGCGCTGGTCCTGACCGAGCTCGTGACCAACGCGGTCGAGCACGGGTTCGCGCACCGGACGAACGGGACGGTCGAGATCGATGCGCAGCGCGACGGTTCGGCGTTGCGCATCGTCGTCGCCGACGACGGGGTGGGCATGCCCGTGCCGGGCACCGAGCCCTCGGAGAAGCCCAAGAAGAGCGGGCTGGGCTCGCAGATCGTCGCGACCCTCGTGACCAACGAGCTGGGCGGGACGATCGAGTGGTCGGATCGTCCGGGAGGCGGGACGCAGGTCGTGCTGCAGCTCGTCCTGCGTGACGGCGGAGGGTCGCGCCAGGGGTGACGAGCGGCTCGACGGAGAGGATCCAGAACGTCGACAATTCTCTTCCCGAGGCAAACATAAAGGGCCGTCACCAACAGGTGACGGCCCTTTATGAGAAAAGTATGTGAAGCTCAGCCGGCGCGACGGGCGCGAGCGGTGCGGCGCTTGAGCGCACGACGCTCGTCCTCGGACAGTCCGCCCCAGACTCCCGCGTCCTGACCGGACTCGAGGGCCCACTTGAGGCAGGTGTCGACGACGTCGCAGCGGCGGCACACGGCCTTCGCCTCTTCGATCTGCAGGAGGGCGGGTCCGGTGTTCCCGATCGGGAAGAACAGCTCCGGGTCTTCGTCCAGGCAGGCTGCGCGGTGGCGCCAGTCCATGTGAGGTCTCCTTGGCATGACGAGCAAGGCCCCGGGTGGAATGGTGTCGGACACACGTCCACAAAAGGGCTTCAGGCTCAGGTGGGGGGTAATTGATGCTTGAACTAGGTTCACATCTTGAGAAGCCCAGCACAAGGGGTTGCCGGAAAGTTTCTGCGACATGAACGGTGAGGTCTTGGTCACACTTCGGTGAAGGCGCAGGTCACGCGTAGTCTGGGTTGTCGTGGCAGCTGTGAGGACTCCGAATCAATCCACCCCCGAACCTCCTGAGGACGGTGCGGGCTCGTCGAGCCCGCCCGTGAGCGGACGCCCGCCCGCGCTCTGGGCCGTGATCGCCGGGATCGGGATCGAGGCGGTCGCGCTCGTCGTGGGCGCGCTGCTCGTCCTGGTCGAGCTCGTGTCCGGGCGGTCGTCGGCCGTGGGAGTCTCGATCTTCCTGGTGGTCTTCGCCCTGGGGGTCGCCGCGGTGCTGGGGGCGAGCGCTCGTGGGCTCCTGCGTGGCCAGCGCTGGTCCCGGTCGCCGGTGGCCACCTGGCAGCTGCTGCAGGTCGTCGTCGCGTTCAGCTGGCTCCAGGTCGAGGTCACAGCCCCGGGGATCGCGGTCCTGGTGCTCGCGGTCCTGGTGCTCGTGTGCCTCATGCTGCGTCCGGTCGTCGTCGCGACGACGCGCGACACGGCGCGCGTCGAGGACTGACCGGGCGGGCGGCGTCGCAGGCCGGTCGGCTGGTTGCGTCCCACCACCCGGCTACGCCTCACCCGGCGAACGCGACCTGCGCCGGGACGAGCCCGCCCGCCCGGACGACCACGGCCCGGCCCGGAGGCCCGCCGCCAGGATCGAGCACCCGTTCGAGCGAGACCCCGAACACGTCGGCGCTGCCGCGTTCGCCGGGGCGCAGCACGATCCCGCAGCGCGCAGCGCGCACCTCGGCGAGCGGACCCCGGTGCGCCGTCGCGGCGGCGACCGTCGAGGCGGAGGCCAGGAGCACGACGCCCGTCCGCACGAGGCTCGTGAGGACCTCGACCTCGAGCGGGCACGCCTGCTGGAGGACGTCGAGGTCGTCGACGACCACGACGTCCCCGGGCGCCGGGGGCGCGGAGGCGAGCAGGTTCAGCGCCGCGCTCGCCTCGCGCGGGGAGAAGGTGCGCGTGACCACGAGGTCGCCGGCGTCCGCACCCGTGGTCACGAACCCGGTGAGACGAGGGTCGCGCGAGAGCACGGCCCGTACCCGGCCCGTCGGCAGCGCGTACCCGAGCACGTGGAGCAACGCGCTGCTCCGCCCGCTGCCCGGCGGGCCGATGACGAGCCCACCTGCCGTCACGTCGAGATCCACCGGTTCCGCGGCGTCACCGCCGATCCCGACGGGAACGGTCCGCAGCGAGGCCTCGTCCGGTCCCGGGAGGTCCGCGGGACCCACGAGGCGGGGGAGGGGAGCGATCCGTAGAGGGACCGGCCGGCCACCGTGGGGCGGCACGTCCGGGGACGCGGCCCGCTCGAGCGGCGAGGCGTCGATCACGACCTGGCACTCGACGGGCTCGTCTGCCCCGAGCCACACGCCTCGCCCTGCTCGTCCGCCGCGCCCGGCGAGGCGTGAGGGGACGCCGTGCGCGACGTCGTCGTGCACCGCGCGCGAGGTCAGCACGAGCCGCGGCCCGACGCGGTGCGCGAGCCCGCCCAGTCCCGGCGTCTGCCCCGCGAGCGCGACGTGCACGCCGCGCGCCGCTCCGTCGCCGAGGAGGCGGCCCAGGAGCTCTGCTCCGGCCCCACCGGCCAGGAGCCCGAGCGAGGTGCGCAGGTCCTCGATCCCGTCGAGCAGCACGAGCGTGGGACGGCGCCCGGTCCCGGCGAGCAGGAGGTCGACGAGCCGAGCGACCCGGCGTGGGTCGTGCTGGTCGACGACGGTCCCGCAGCCGGCGTGCTCCCGCAGGGTGGGCCCCGTGAGCGCAGGGTCCTCGGCGACGACGTGCACGTCCCAGCCCCGGTCGAGGGCTGCGACCGCGAGCGCCCGCAGCGCCGTGGTCCGCCCCGAGCGAGGTCGGCCGACGACCGCGAGGTGGCCGTCGCCGGCGTCCCACGTCACGACGCCTCGGCTCTGCTCGGCGGGCAGGTCGGAGAGGGCGAGGGGGAGACCTGCTGGAGCGTCGTCGGGTGGCGTGCGCACCCCGAGAAGGTCCGACGGCGTCACGCGCCCCGGTAGGCCCGGGAGCCAGGGCGCGGGGTGGGGAGCGTGCCCAGCGAGCACCGCGGCCTCACGGGCCGCCGCGACGAGGACCGTCACCTGGTCGGGGGCGTCCCGTTCGTGTCCGGCCGGCGAGACGGCGACGGCGCCCCACCGTGGAGCGGCACGGACGGCGTCCGTCCCCCGCGGGGCGGGCGCGGCCGCGTGGGCGCACTGGAACGCCAGGGGTGGGCCGTCGCCGCGGCGCAGGACCGCCCGCCCAGGACGGTCGACCGGTATCCGCGCGGCGTGCGGGGCGTCGATCACGTCGTGCGAGTCGCCCGTGTCGATCTGCCGCAGCGCGATCCGCAGCGAGAGGTTGGCGCGCATGTCCGCGGTGACCGCACCCGCGGGCCGCTGGGTGGCCAGGACGAGGTGCACGCCGAGTGACCGGCCCTGGGCGGCGAGACGCAGGAGCCCGGGCAGGAAGTCCGGCAGGTCGTCCGCGAGCGCCCGGAACTCGTCGATGACCACGAGCAGCCGGGGCAGGACGCCCGGAGGAAGGTCGTCGAGGCAGGTGGCGCCCGCGCCTGCGACCACGTGCTCACGGCGGCGCAGCTCGGCGCGCAGCCCGGCGAGCGCCCGCCCGGCGAGGCCGGGCTCGAGGTCCGTGACCTGCCCCACGACGTGGGGGAGCCCGACGCACCCGCCGAAGCTCGCGCCGCCCTTGTAGTCGACGAGCGCGATCGCGAGGTCGCGCGGGGAGGTGGTGAGGGCCAGACCCAGGACGAGCGACTGGAGCAGCTCGGACTTGCCCGCGCCCGTGGTCCCGGCGACCAGTGCGTGCGGGCCGTCTCGGACGACGTCGACCACGACCGGTCGCCCGTGCGCGTCGAGACCGAGGGGGACCGGCATGCCGGCTGTCGTCGACGTGCCCCGGGACGTCGCCTCCCACCGGAGAGCCACCTGGGTCGAGAGCGAGCCGGGCATGGCGGCTGCAGGGGCAGCCGCCTCGTCGGGCGGGAGCCCGAGGAGCGCAGCGAGGGAGGCCGCGGCGGGCAGCCCGGGGGAGGCGGGGTCGGACGGTTCCGTGACGGGCGGGGCGCCCGCGTCGGCGGGCCAGCGCCCGAGCCGAGCCGTCGCGGCGAGGTGCCGGGCGTACCGCTCGGACCAGTCGGCCGTCACACCGGCGCTGGGCGCGGGCCGTGTGCTCCCGTCCGCGAGGTGCCATCTCCCGTGGGTCGCGTCGAGCACCGTCCGGCACCAGGCAGGCACGGTGCTCTGGTCCGGGGTGACCAGGATCAGCCGGTCGTGCTGGCCGCGGGCAGCCCACCACCGGTCGAGGTCCGGGGCGTCGTCCTGACGGCCGTGGTGCCCGGCCGGGGACGCGTCGACGAGCAGCGCGCGGTCGCTCCCGGGGGGTCTCGGACGGGTGTCCCGGTGACGGGACGCGCCGGGTAGCCAGCGCAACCATGCCCACTCGTGCGCGACCTCGTCAGCGTGGACCGCCTCGACCGTCGCGCCCGAGGCGACCTGAGCCAGGAGGAGCGCGCGGGCGGCGGCGAGCCGGTCGTCCCGCTGCCCGACGACGGCCACGCACCCGTCGGGGAGCCGGGATCCGACGGCGCGGGGTGGCCTGGACGACGTGCCGGCCCGGAGGACCGAACCGGGTCCCGTCGCTGTGGCGGCGCCCTGCTCGCGCGACGGGTCGCGGGCGGCGTGGTGGACCGCGACCACGGCCGTCATGAGGTCAGCCGGGCTCGGGACCGGCGGCCCGCCGTCCGACGCCTCGGTCGCCGGGCCGGGGAGGCGGTCCGGGTCAACGCCTCTGCCTGTCGTGGCGCCTCCGGTCGCGGCGGGGGCGGGCGCGCCGACCGCGTCCGCCCCCGTGCGCGGCGCGACCGGACGCCCGGTGTCCGCACCCCCACCGGCGGAGCGTCCGGAGCCCGTGCCGAGGTCCCGGCTCTGCCGCCCGACCGGACCGACGCCAGGGCCGAACCCGTCCTGTCCCGGTGCGCGACGTCGTCGGGCGGCGAGGACGAGCTGCACCACGAGCACGAGCGGACCGAGCAGGGCCAGGAGCGCGAGCACGGGCTGGCGCAGCGTGGCCGCGAGCGCGAGCGAGCCGACCGCGGGGGTGAGCGCCATGACGATCGACTGACCGCTGAGGCCCGCCCCGACCGCCGGCCCCCGGACGGGGAGGGGCAGCGCACTCGTGACCGCCCACTCCTCGAGACGGGGACGCGGCCGCAGGTCGTGGACCGCGTCGCCCACGAGCAGGACCCTGCCTGCGGGCCAGGGCCGGGACCGAGCGCCCCGCACCCGACGGGGACGCGCACCGGGAGACTCCCACGTGCCGCGGGCGCCCCGGACCGCGACCCCGACCCGCGGGCGATGCCCGGGCCGCCGGGTCCACGGGAACCACCTGCCGTTCCGGGTCTCGAGCGTCACGACGACCGTCGCACCACCGGGCACCGAGGCGGCCGGCACGACCGTCGTCCCCTCGCGCACGGCGTGCAGCCCGCCGCTTCCCGGACCCGACAGGACCGCGACGTGCCAGGGCGCACGCAGCGCCTCGACCTCCGGGTCCTGCTCCGCGGCGCTCGCGGCCCGGCTCGGCTCCGGTGGCAGCGCGCGCAGGGTCGCCCCCGGGAGCAGCGGGCGGGTGCCGACGAGGTGGTCGTCGTGCACGAGCGCTCCGTCGACCGCGAGCGGTGAGACGAGCAGCTCCGGGCGGCGCGCGAGGCGCGCGAGGTCGGACCGGAGGTCGCCCAGGCGGGCGCCGGGCTCGAGCAGGACGTCGAGGCCGGGATGAAGGGTCAGGCGCACGTGCCGATCCTGGCGCGCGGGCGGACGCCCCGCAGACGACGACGGCGCGCCTGTGGACGAGGGGGTCGTCCACAGGCGCGCCGCCGAGCGTCGAGCCTTGCTGCGGGTCAGTCGACCGCGAGCGCCTCCACCGGAGAGGTGCGGGCCGCCGAGCGGCCGGGGATCACCGACGCCAGGAGTCCCGCGACGAGGGCCACGACCAGGACCAGGGCGACGTCGCGCCACGGCACGGCGAGCGTCACGTCGCCCATGACGGCCAGGGCCGCGGACGCGCCGGCCCACCCGTAGGCGATGCCCAGCAGGATGCCGAGCACCGCACCGACCCCTGCGATCAGCATGCCCTCGATCGCGAGCATCCAGCGCAGCTGGGACCGGCTCAGGCCGATGGCTCGCAGGGTCGCGGACTCACGGCGGCGCTCGATGACGGAGAGCGAGAGCGTGTTCGCGACACCGATGAGGGCGATGACGACCGCGACCGCGAGGAGACCGACGATGACGCCGAGGATCGTGTCGACGACCTTCTGATACATCGCGCGCTCGACCGCGGCTCCTGTGACGTCGATCGGGAGGCTGCTCTCGGCGAGCGCGTCCTGGAGGGCGGGCACCACCGACGCGGCGTCGTTGACGTCGGCCAGTCCGACCCAGACGCTCGTGACGGGCGTCCCGGTCGCGATGCCCTCGAGCGTCTCCGGAGTGACGAGCAGCGCACGCCCTCCCATCGGCGTCACGAGCGCCTCGAGGGCCGCGGGCGTGCCCGCAGGGTTCGCGGACTCGGGGAGCGGAGCGGCCGTCAGCTCGAGCCGGTCGCCCGTCGAGATGTCCCAGTCCTCGGCGACACCGGCCGGGACGACGACGGTTCCGGGCGCCAGGCCCTCGACCGCCTTCTTGTCGCGCACGAGCGTGCTCGCCGCGACGGGGTCGACGCCGCGCGCGAGGAACGTGATGTCGTCGCCGCCGAGCGCGACCGTGACCGACGTCGCGGTCAGGGGGACGACGGACTCGACGCCGTCGACCTTCTCGGCCGTGCCGACCGTGGACTGCGGGAGGGCGACGGGCTGGTTGCCGCCGTACTCGTCGTAGCCGTCGGTCGCGAGCGAGACGTCCACGGGGTAGCGGCCGTCGAGCTCGTTGTTCATGCTCATCCGGGCGCTCACGGCCCCGGTCGACATCATGGCCACGAGCGTCACGCCGATGAGGAGCGCGGTGCTCGTCGCGGCCGTGCGGCGCGGGTTGCGCAACGTGTTCGCTGCCGCGAGCTTGGCGGTGCTGCCCGAGCCCGTCAGGACCTTGCCCACGAGGCTCACGACCTTGGGGAGCCAGAAGATCGCTCCCACGAGGACGCCCACGAACGAGGCCGCGCCACCGGCGGTCGCGGCGAGCAGGCCGGCCTCCGCGCTGCCCTGCTGTCCCAGGAAGACCCCCATGACCAGGAGGGCTGCGCCCCCGACGACGAGGATCGACGAGATCGCGAGCCGGACGCGCCCTGCGCCCGACGAGAGGGTCGGTGCGTCGGAGGGACGCAGCGCGGCGAGCGGGGCGACCCGGGTCGCGGCGCGGGCCGGCGAGAACGACGCGACGAGCGTCACGACGGTCCCGACGAGCAGCGGGACCAGGACCGCGACGGTCGTCACCTGGACGACGGAGGGCAGCGGGATGCCGAGGTCCATGCTGCCGGCGACGGTCAGCGCGAGCTGGACGAGCCCGATGCCGAACAGGATGCCGGCGACCGAGGCGACCAGGCCCAGGATGACGGCCTCGAGCAGGACCGAGCGAGCGAGCTGCTTGCGGTCGGCGCCGACGCAGCGCAGGAGCGCGAGCGTCCGGGTGCGCTGGGCCACGAGCACCTGGAACGTGTTCGCGATGACGAGGGCCGCCACGAGCAGCGCGATCGCCGCGAACGTGAGGATCACGTACGTGAAGACGTCCTCGCCGCCCGTCATCTGGGCGGCCTGCTCCTTGGCGTACTCGGCGCTCGTCCAGACCTCGGTGTTTCCCCCGAGCGAGCTCGTGACGGTGGACCGGACGGCCTCGAGGTCGGCACCGGGCGCCAGCGCGACCAGGACCGCGTTGAACGTGGCGGCGGACTCGTCCGGGAACTGGCCCTCGGCCTCCCAGGCGGTCAGGTCCTCGTCCGACAGGACACCTGCGCCGCCCACCTGTGCGTACGCCCCCATCGGGTCGTCGAGGGTGCCGACGAGCGTCAGCTTCTCGTTCGTGTCGACGAAGCTGCCGTCGAGGATCCCCTCGTCGGGTGCGGGCTCGTCGGTGGAGGCGGCGTCGCCGCCCGCCTCGTCAGTCGCAGAGGCGAGGGGTGCGCCGTCCTCGGGCGGCGCCTCCTCCTCGGTCGGCGCGGCGGCACTCGGCCGCCGGGCCCTCGGCGCTCGGGAGTCCACACCGAGCGCACGACCGTCACGGGGTCCCCGAGCGCCAGGCCGAAGCGTTCGGCGACGTCGGCCGGCAGCGCGATCTCGCCCGAGCGGGCGGGCATCGCACCTTCGACGAGCTCCTGGGCCTCGAAGCGCGGGTCCGAGGCGGTCGGGACGACGACCTGGTAGGTGCGCTTGCCCCCTGAGACGAGCTCGAAGGCACGCATGACCTGGGGGTCGGCGGCCTCGACGCCCTCGGTCCCGCGGATGTCCTCGACCGCTGCCTGGTCGACCCCGGCGCCGCTCGCGACCACGAGGTCGGAGTCGGCGAACTGCGCGGCGATCGAGTCGGTCGTGATGCGGTTGATGACGGTCCCCGCGAGCAGGGTCGCGGTGAGGAACGCGGTCCCGATCAGGATCGCGATGCCGGCGGCGCTGAGCCGCCCGATGCTGCGGCGCATCTGCGCCAGGGTGAGCCGGACCATCAGGCGCGCACCGCCGTCGGACCGGTGGTGCCGGCGAGCGCGTCCGCGGGGTCGCTCTCGAGCGTGCGCAGCGCGTCGAGGCCGGCGAGGACCGACTCGGGCGTCGGGTTGTCGATGTCGCCGGCGATGCGGCCGTCGGCGATGAGGATGACGCGGTCCGCGTAGGCGGCGGCCGTGGGGTCGTGCGTGACCATGATGATGGTCCGGCCGAGCTCGCGCACCGAGCGGCGCAGGAAGCTCAGCACCTCGGCGCCCGAGCGGGAGTCCAGGTTGCCCGTGGGCTCGTCCGCGAACACGACCTCGGGCTTGGCGATGAGCGCGCGGGCGATGGCGACGCGCTGCTGCTGGCCGCCCGAGAGCTCGCTGGGGCGGTGCGTGAGGCGCGCGCCCAGGCCCAGGGTCTGGACGAGCGTCGCGAGCCACTCCTTGGTCTCGGCGTCGACCTTGCGCCCTGCCAGCTCGATCGGCAGCGTGATGTTCTGCTCGGCCGTGAACATGGGCAGCAGGTTGAACGACTGGAAGACGAACCCGACGCGGTCGCGGCGCAGCCGGGTCAGCGCGTTGTCGCCCAGGGCCGTGATCTCGGTGTCGCCGATGAAGCCCTGGCCGCTCGAGGCGGTGTCGAGCCCGGCGAGCAGGTGCATGAGCGTGGACTTGCCCGAGCCCGAGGGGCCCATGATCGCGGTGAACGCACCCTTCTCGAAGTCGACGTCGACGCCGTCGAGGGCGCGCACGGTCGCCTCGCCCTTGCCGTACAGCTTGGTCAGGGACCGGGCGCGCACGGCGGGCGTGCCTTGCGCCGGGGCGTTGCCGGGGATGGGCTGGTACACGGTGGTGTCCACGTCTGCTCCAGGAGAGTTCGTCGTCGGTCTGCAGCGGTCCCGGGCGGGGCGCGAAGCGTCCGTGGCTGGGACCGAGGGGGTGCGGGAGAGGGCTCGAGGCCCTCGTTCCCACCTGATGACGACACTAGGAGCCGGGGCGGGGGGCGTGCGTCCGGCGAGGGACGGGTCCTGGGGACGCGGGGCGTCATCCCGTGGTCGTACGCGGACCGGGGGAGACCCCTACCTGCAGGTGCCCGACGGCGTCACGAGCCCGGGCGCACGAGTCCCGTCTCGTACGCGGTCACCACGGCCTGGACGCGGTCGCGCGCCCCGAGCTTGGCGAGGATGCGCCCGACGTGGGTCTTGACGGTGGCCTCGGCGACGAACAGGTCGCCCGCGATCTCGGTGTTGGACCGGCCCCGGGCCATGAGCACGAGGACCTCGCGCTCACGCTCGGTGAGCGAGGAGATCTGCTCCTGTGCGCCGGTGTCGACGAGCTGCTCGGCGGGCAGGGCCACGACCAGGTGCTCGAGGAGCCGGCGGGTCGAGGACGGCGCGATGACCGCGTCGCCCGAGTGCACGGTGCGGATCGCGGCGAGCATCTCCTCGGGCGGGGCGTCCTTGAGCAGGAACCCGCTGGCCCCGGACCGGATGGCTTCGAGGACGTACTCGTCGAGGTCGAACGTCGTGAGCACGATGACCCGGGGCACGTGCCGGCCCTCGGCCGCGGCGGCCGTGAGCTGGGCCGTGGCCGAGAGGCCGTCGAGGTGCGGCATGCGCACGTCCATGAGCACGACGTCGACCGGGTGGTCCGCGAGGAGCCGCAGGGCCTGGAGCCCGTCGCCGGCCTCCACCGTGACCTGGAGGTCCGGCTGCGAGTCGATCACCATCCGGAACCCGGCCCGCACGAGCTGCTGGTCGTCGACGAGCGCGACCCGGATCGGGGCCTGCGCGGGGAGGTCGGGAGTGAAGAAGGTGGAGGTCATGGTTCCTGGGGATCGTCGGGTGCGGGTGCGGGTGCGGGTGCGGGTGCGGGTCCGGGTGCTCCGGGCGCACCGGGTGGAGTGGCTGCAGGTGCACCGGGCGCCTGCTGCTCCATCCTGCCCGACGGCGGGGCGGGCGGCGCCGGGACGGGGGGAGCGACGCCGTCGAGCCGTGGGATGGGCATGGTGAACCGGACGCGGAAGCCGCCGCCGGGGCGTGGGCCCGTGGTGACCGTGCCGCCGAAGATCACCGCCCGCTCGCGCATGCCGAGCAGCCCGTACCCGGGGGAGTGCGTGCCGTCGGCGGACGCCCCGCGGCCGTCGTCGTCGACCGCGAGCTGGAGCGTGTCGACGCCCCATGTCACGACGACCGTGACGGTCGGGTCGGGGCCCGCGTGCTTGAGGATGTTGGTGAGAGCCTCCTGGCACACGCGGTAGACCGTCAGGCCCGCCCCCGGGGGCAGCGGGCGGGGGGTGCCCATGCGGACGAGCGAGATCCGCATGCCGCTGTCGCGGACCTGCGAGACGAGCGACTCGAGGTCGGCCGAGTCCGGCTGGGGCGTGAGCTCGACGCGCCGCACGGACCCGGTGGTGGTCGGCACGGCGCCCGTCGTCGGGCCGCCTGCACGCGGGAGGGGCGCTGCGCCCGTCGCGCCCGGCGCCCGGGCCGGGTCCGGGCAGGCCGTGGCCTGTTGTTGAGCCCGGGGCGTGCGTGAGCTGTGCGGGGTGGCCCGAGCCTGCGACCGCGTCGCGGTCGTCCGTGCGCAGGACGCCCAGGAGCCGGCGCATGTCGGCGAGAGCTGCGCGACCCGTGTCCGCGACGGTGGCCAGCGCTCGCGTGGCCGCCGCGGGGTCGGTCGCGCCCGCGTACCTGCCGCCGTCGGCCTGGGCGATGATGACCGACAGCGAGTGGGCCACGATGTCGTGCATCTCGCGCGCGATGCGCGAGCGCTCGGCGGCCGTCGCGATCTGCGCCTGCTGGTCGCGCTCGACCTCGAGGCGCTCGGCACGGTCGACCAGGGCGTTGATGGTCTCGCGCCGGGAGCGACGCACCAGACCGAAGGCCCAGACCGCGAGGAACATCATCGTGGAGAACATCGCCGTGAAGACGAACACCCCCGCGGCCTCGGCCGCGCTGCTCGCGTTGACCGCGAGCCTCAGCCCGAGCACGAGCGAGCCGGCGGCCGAGGAGATCATCGCGGTGCGGTGGGCCCAGCGGGGGCCGTAGACCGTCACCGAGAACAGCGAGATCAGCAGGAGGAAGTCGGAGGGCAGGAAGACGATCCCGACGAGCAGGTGGACGAGCGCGACCGCGTAGACCGTGACGGCCGAGGCGACGGGGCGGACGCGTCGCCAGGGGAGCGGGGCGAGCATGCCGATCGTGAACAGCGTCGAGAGGGTGGACCCGCCCGTGACGTTCGTCCCGTACGCGAGCGCGAACGGGATGAAGACGAGCGCGACGACCGCCGTGCTCGTGAGGTCGACCGCGAACCGGTGCCGCTCCCACCACTTGCCCATGTTCTCGTACCAACCCATGACTGCCAGGGTAGGTGGCGGGCCCAGGACGACGCGTCCTCCCGGGGACGGACGGGCCGCACGACCGTGGGGGGACGTGTGGCCGGAGCGCGGCCGGGTGCGGGGCGTGCGATCACGCGGGCCGGGCCCGGCCCGGCCCGCGTGAGGAACGGGTGGTGACGGGCCTGCCGGACGACGCGGACCGTGACAGACCCGGGCAGAGCGGAACGTCGTCTTCAGGGTGTCCATCAGGTGTGTCACGAGCGTCCCACGGGGTCTGATGGATAACGCCAAAGTTCTGCGAATGCCCTAGCATGATCGAATGACCCACGTACTGCTAGCGGAGGACGACCCGGCGATTGCCGAACCTTTGGCGCGTGCGCTGACGCGTGAGGGTTACAACGTGGTCGTGCATGGAACTGGTCAAGGAGCGATCGACGCCGCGAGCGGCGTCGACATCGTGGTCCTGGACCTGGGCCTCCCGGACATGGACGGCCTGGACGTCGCACGTGAGATTCGCAACAAGGGTCTGACCACGCCGGTCCTGGTCCTCACCGCGCGCGCCGACGAGGTGGACCTGGTGGTCGGCCTCGATGCCGGCGCCGACGACTACGTGACCAAGCCCTTCCGCCTGGCCGAGCTGCTCGCCCGTGTCCGGGCGCTCCTGCGCCGTACGCACGGCGACCCGACCGACGAGGAAGAGCTGGTCGCCCAGGACGTCCGCATCGACGTCGCTGCGCACCGCGCCTTCCAGGGCGACCGCGAGCTGCACCTGACGACCAAGGAGTTCGAGCTCCTGCGCGTCCTCATCGCGAGCGCAGGGTCCGTCGTGGTGCGCGACACCCTCATGCGCGACGTGTGGGGCTCGGAGCCGGTGGGCTCGACCAAGACCCTGGACATGCACGTGTCGTGGCTGCGTCGCAAGCTCGGGGACGACGCCAACTCGCCGCGCTACGTCTCCACGGTGCGAGGCCTCGGCTTCCGCTTCGAGACCGGCGAGGGCTGATCCCCCGACGGGGCTGAGCGAAGGGTTCGGGGAAGCGTGCGTCGACGCGTTCTGCAGGCGACGGTCGCGGCCGTCGCCGTCGCCGTGCTCCTGCTCGGTTTTCCGCTCGCGTTCCTCGGGGCGCAGTTCGTCCTGGCCAACGAGATGGCCCAGCTCCAGGGTCGCGTCGACACCCTGGCGCGCAACATCGACAACCGGCTCGCGCAGAACGAGCCCATCCCGCAGTCCGTCCTGGACAACGCGTCGGAGGGGCGACCGGGGGAGCTGCCCGCGTACGTGTTCGTGAACCTCCCGGACGGCGAGCAGATGACCGCGGGCGAGGTCATCTCGGGGCGGGCCAACGAGGCAGCGGACCGGACGGACCAGAACGCGACGGTCGCGCTCAGCACGTCGTTCGCCGACAGCTACTGGAAGGCCGCCCGGATCGTCCTGCTCGTCGTGGCGGCCTCGGTCGTGGCCTTCGCGGCCGGCATCGCCATGGCCGTATGGCAGGCGAACAGGCTCTCCGCGCCGCTGGTCTACCTTGCGGCGTCGGCCGAGCAGCTCGGGTCGGGGCAGGTGCGCCCGCGGCTCGAACCCTCCGGGGTCGAGGAGATCGACCTCGTCGCGGCCGAGCTCGCACGCAGCTCGGACCGTCTGGCCGGCCGCCTCGCTGCCGAGAGGCAGTTCGCCTCCGACGCCTCGCACCAGCTCCGCACGCCCCTCACGGCGCTCAGCATGCGGCTCGAGGAGATCTCGATGGCCTCGGACGACCCCGCCGTGCAGGAGGAGGCCCGGATCTCGCTCGAGCAGGTCGAGCGGCTCGTCACGGTGGTCGACGACCTGCTGACCCAGTCGCGACGGGCCCAGGGCGGGACCACCGAGGCCGTGCGGCTCATCGAGGTCGTCCGGCAGCAGGAGGAGGAGTGGGTCCCCGACGTTCGCCCAGGCCGGGCGCGAGCTCGTGATCGACGTGCCCGAGGGGTATCAGGTCCTCGCCACGCCCGGCGCGCTCGCCCAGGTCCTCGCGACGCTCATCGAGAACTCGCTCAAGCACGGTGCGGGCACCACGACGGTCCGCGCGCGCCCCAGCGGGCACGAGCGGGGCGGTCGCGGTCGAGGTCGGCGACGAGGGCGAGGGGGTCCCGGACGAGATGGCACCGCGGGTCTTCGAGCGCGGTGCGACCTCGGGGGCGGGGACGGGTCTTGGTCTCGCGCTCGCGCGAGACCTGGCGGCCGCCGACGGCGGCAGGCTCGAGCTCGCACAGCGGCGGCCCGCCGATCTTCGCGCTCTTCCTCGCGGGCGTCCCGCGGACGCTCGACCCGCGGGTCGTGCTCCCGACCGGGACGTCGATCTCCGCGCGAGGCGGGCGACGGCGTCGGCGTGGTCGAGGCCCGGAGGTCGAGCCCCGCTAGGCGCCCGCGCTCGAGACCTGGCCGGGCGCGCCCGGTCAGGCTCCCGTGAAGACGAACCTGCGGTAGCTCACGTAGCGGAAGACGTTGGCCAGGGCCAGGCCGACGACGTTCGCGGAGATGTTCTCCGCGAGCGGGGAGGTCAGGCCCAGGACGCTCGTCGAGAAGGCGAGGCAACCGAGCGAGATGGCCATGCCGACGGCGTTCACGAGCAGGAAGCCGACCAGCTCGCGCGCACGCTGCGTGGTGCGCCGGTCGGAGAACGTCCAGTAGCGGCTGCCCAGCCACGAGACCAGGGTCGCCACGACGACCGCGATCGCCTTGGCCTCGAGGGGGCTCGAGCTGAGCGACTCCCAGGGGCCGAACCGCAGGAGGTTGAAGACGCCGAGGTCGACGAAGAACGCGATCGTCCCGACGAAGCTGAAGCGCCCGAGCTCGAGGAGCCGCGCGGCGACGCGGGCGCGGCTCAGCGCGCCGCGGGCGAGGCCGTCGACCGGCCCGCGGACGGCGTGGCGTCGTGGACCGTGGACGGCCGGACGGGATCGAGCGCGAGCTCGTCGACCTGGCTGGACATGGTCGGCAGGGTACGCGGTCGACCTGGGAACGATTGCCAGGAGCAAGCATCAGGTGGGACGGGTCGGCCGGGTGCGCGCCGAGCGACTACCCTCGGTGAACGTGTCAGCACCAGTGATCGCCGTTGTCGGAGGTGGGCAGCTCGCCCGCATGATGGCCCCTGCGGCCGGTGAGCTCGGGGTGCACCTGCGGGTGCTCGTCGAGGCTCCCGGATCGTCGGCGGCCCAGGTCGTGACCGACGCCCCGGTGGGCGCGGCCGGGGACGAGGCCGCGGTGCGCGAGCTCATCGCCCCGAGCGACGGCCGGGCCCCCGCGGACGTCCTCACGTTCGAGCACGAGCACGTGCCCAACGCCCTGCTCGCCGACCTCATCGCGCGCGGCACCCCGGTGCGCCCTGCGCCTCACGCGCTGGTCCAGGCGCAGGACAAGATCGTCATGCGTCGCCGGCTCACCGAGCTCGGGGCCCCGTGCCCGCGCTGGGCGCCCCTGCCGGTCGACCCCGAGGCGGGCCACGCGCGGCTCGTCGAGTTCCTCGCCGAGGTCGGGGGGCAGGCCGTGGTCAAGACCTCGCGCGGCGGCTACGACGGCAAGGGCGTGCGCGTCGTGTCGTCGGCGGACGACGTCGCCGACTGGCTCGCAGCGGCCGCCGCGGGCGGACCGCAGCTCCTCGTCGAGGAGAAGGTCCCCTTCACGCGCGAGCTCGCGGTCCTGGTGGCCCGCCGTCCGAGCGGCGAGGTGCGCACCTGGCCCGTGGTCGAGTCGATCCAGCGCGACGGCGTGTGCTCCGAGGTGATCGCCCCGGCGCCCGAGCCTGACCGACGGCGAGGCCGAGGAGGCCCGCGACCGCCGCTGTCGCGATCGCCGAGGGGCTCGACGTGACGGGCGTGCTCGCGGTCGAGATGTTCGAGGTCCTCGACACCTCGGGCGACGGCCGCCCCGCCCGCCGCGTCCTGGTCAACGAGCTCGCGATGCGCCCGCACAACTCCGGGCACTGGACCATCGACGGCTCGGTCACGAGCCAGTTCGAGCAGCACCTGCGCGCCGTCCTCGACCTGCCGCTCGGCGACACCGCACCCACGGCCCCGCTGGACCGTCATGGCCAACGTGCTGGGCTCGAGCCTGCCGCGACTGACGGACGCCCTGCCGGCAGTCCTGGGCGCGTTCCCCGACGCGCGCGTCAACCTGTACGGCAAGGACGTGCGCCCTGGCCGCAAGCTCGCCCACGTGAACGTGAGCGGGCACGACCTGGACGAGGTCCGCCGTCGGGCACTGGCCGCCGCCGCGCTGCTGCGCGGCGAGGCCCTCCCCGAGAACCCCACCACCGACGAGACGAAGGCCTGAGACATGACGGAGAACGCTGCGACCAGCACGCACACGGTGACCGGCACCCCCGTCGTGGGAATCGTGATGGGGTCCGACTCCGACTGGCCCGTCATGCAGGAGGCCGCGAACGCGCTGCGCGAGTTCGGCGTGGACATCGAGGTCGACGTCGTCTCGGCCCACCGCATGCCCACCGAGATGATCGACTACGGGCGCAGCGCTGCCGAGCGCGGCCTGCGGGTCGTCATCGCGGGCGCCGGGGGAGCAGCGCACCTGCCGGGCATGCTCGCGGCAGTGACGCCGCTGCCGGTGATCGGGGTCCCCGTGCCCCTGCGCTACCTCGACGGCATGGACTCGCTCCTGTCGATCGTCCAGATGCCCGCGGGCGTGCCCGTCGCGACGGTCTCGATCGGGGGCGCGCGCAACGCGGGCCTGCTGGCTGCGCGCATCCTGGCCTCGGGGACGGACGACGACGCAGCGCGCCTGCGCGAGAAGATGGTCGCCTTCCAGGAGGGGCTGAGCGAGCAGGCGCACGCCAAGGGTGCCGCGCTGCGCGCCGCGGTCGCGGGGGAGCGTCGGACGGGGTTCGGGGTGTAGGCGCGGCCCTTGCAAGGAAGCGCGGCGCCAGCACACAGACAGGATATGAGCCCCTGGGGAGTGCCCGCTGGCAGTCGTCGTGACCGAGCGATACATCGCTTCGCGTGGGGGGCGGTCGCGTTGATCGTCCTCTCCGGGTGCGCCTCGGTCGGAGACGATGCCTCGATCGCGCGGGCGCCAGGCCGCGCGGTCCCGTCCGGGGACGTGGGTCAGGCAGAGTACGTCCCCGTCGGCAGCGTGGACGACGTGCTGGCGGCGGAGAAGCTGCGCGGCCTCGAGGTCGACCATGACCGCTCGATCGTCCTCGGGCGCTCGGCCGAGGTGGACCATGCGCTGCTCGTCGCGCGGGGAGCGAGCTCGTCGTGCCGCACCCTCCCGTCGAAGGTCGTGTGGCTGGATTCCACGCACCTGTCGGTGGACGCCGACGTCACGAAGCCCGTCGAGGGTACCGGGCACGCCGGCGAGACGGCCGAGTGCACGGCTGACCTGATGTGGTCCGTCGTCCGCATACAGGTCGACTCCCTGCCGACCGAAGCGTTCGAGGTGACGATCGACCAGCAGGTGACCGGTCCCGAGACCTTCACCGTCGACGCCGAGTAGGACGCAATGGAAGGGCGTGCGCGGACGCACCGAGCAGCCCTGCTCGCGGAGCCTTACTGAGGGAGTCCCCCGACGACGCCCGCGGGCAGCTTGCCGTCGCGGACATCGGCCCAGAACGCCGGACTCAGATCGGGATCGAGCTGGACCGTGGACCCCACGCCACCTGGACGGTAGTCCGGGTTGGAGATGGGAGGAGTCCCGGTGATCCCTCCTGGTCCGTTGGCCTCGCGGAAGGCGAGTGCCATCTTGCCGAGGTCGATGATGCCGGTCTTCTCGTCGACCGCGAGCGAGGCGAGACCTGCGTCGATCAACGAGACCTGCGTCCCGGGCTTGAACAGGAGGCTCTTGTCCGCGGCCTTCTGGCTGACGGCTCCGATGACCTGGCGCTGGCGCTCGGCGCGGCCGATGTCTCCCTGAGGGTCGGAGTAGCGCATCCGGGAGAACGCCAGAGCCGTGTGACCGTCGGCCGGGTGGCACCCGGACGTCCAGACGAGCTCGCTCCGCGGGTCGTTCACGTCGTAGTCGAGGCAGAGCTCGACACCCCCGACGGCGTCCACGATGCCTTCGACGCCGCCGAAACCGATCTCGATGTAGTGGTCGACGGTGATCCCTGTCAGCTGCTCCACGGTCTGGACGAGGAGGGGCGGTCCGCCCCACGAGTACGCCGCGTTGAGCTTCGCGGCGCCCTTGCCGGGGATCTCCGCGAACGTGTCGCGAGGCAGGCTGATGAGCGACGCCGGACCGCTGCGGGGCTTGTGGAGCAGCATGATCGTGTCGGTACGCGCTCCCTCCGTGCCGTCCTCGCTGATGCCCTCACCGCGGGCGTCGGAACCCGCGAGGAGGTAGGTCTCGCCGGGGGTGCTCGCGGCTCCCGAGAGAGCCTCGACGTGCTGGATCTTCCCGTTCGCCCAGACGAGCAGGCCGATGGGCCATGCGAGGAGGAGAACGAGGGCGAAGACGCCGATGACGGCGGCGAGTCGTCCCTTGCGGAGCCGGAAACCGGACCCGCCCCGCGTCGACGGCCCGTCGGACCGAGGGCGGCCGGGGGCGGAGCGGGTGATCGGTGGGCGTGCTGCGCCTTGTCCGCCGGTCCCCGGGGCGGGACGCGGACGGGTCGTCGATGAGCCCGCAGCCGTGCGGTTCGTGGCCTCCGGGCGGATCGAACCCGGGTGGCCGGGCGAGTGCACGGGTCGACCGTGGTCCGGGCTCGGAGCACCGGCCGGCCGGCCCGGGTTGCTCGCAGTGCGGGGTTGGCGCCCAGCAGCCGGCGCGACCGAGGGAGGGGCCTCGGCGCCGGACCCCGCGCGCCGCGCGACCGGGCCGCTGGGCGGCGCGCCGTCGTCGGATCTCGGGGCGCGCGCACCGACGGGCCGGGCAGGGATCGCGGACGGAGGTGTCCCGGGGCGGGACTGGGGGGACGACGCGCTGCGCGACGACTGTCGCTTGATGCGCGGTTCGGCCGAGAGGGGGACGTCGGGCGAGAGGGGCTCCTGGGGGCGCAGCGCACCCGGCCGAGACCCGTCCGATCCCACGGCGATGGCGTCGTTGGCGCTCGGCGGCCGGGCAGCCCGTCCCGACTGCGGCGTGAAGCTGGGGGGGCGTGTGCGGCCCGACTGCGACTCTTCGTGCGACATCGGTGACCTCAGCCGCCGACCGACGAGGCGCCGTCGGGCAGACGGGCGGACCGGTGCGGAGCTGCGTCCAGGACGAGGGCGGTGACGACCGACATGAAGGTGATGGTGCCACTTCGAGCACCCGACGTGCCGAAGGCGAGGCCGGTGGAGCCCGAGGGCAGCAGAAAAGTCGTCACGGGAGTAGAGCCTATTGCTGTGCGTCGAGACGGCTGAGAGTGGCGGGAGCGCTTCGGGTGGAGGACTTGTGCAGATCAGGACTGCTCGGCGTCGGGGGCCTCTCGGGTGGGGGTCGTGGACTCGATCCGCGCCTCGGCGAGGCTCAGCTCGCGGGTCAGCAGAGTGATCTTCCGCGACATCTGGTGAGCGCGGCGGTGGTTCGTGGCGATGTAGCTGACGAACGCGATGACGAGGGCGTAGAGGAGCAGGTCGGTGCCACGCCCGACCCCGATGAGGTTGGCGACGTACGAGAGCCCCTGCGGGAAGATGATCGCCGCCACGGCGGACACCACGAACGCGGCGAGGAGCAGACGTCTGATGGCCTGGTGGCGGGCGTCTGCCGTCGACCTGGTGAGCATGACGGCGACGACCGCGATCGCGGCGAGGAGGATGGCCTGAATCAGCATGACGGTCCTTCCGGTCTACTTGAAGACCAGGTCGACGAGGATGTTGACGGAGTTCCAGAGCGACTGGCCCTTGCCCCGCGAGTAGTCGGTGTAGAGGACGTGGACCGGGTGCTCCCGCCACGGCAGGCCGGTACGACCCAGCTGGTGGACGATCTCGCTCGCGTGAGCCATGCGGTCCTGCCGGAGGTCGACCGCGCGCGCAGCGTCCACCCGCAGGACCCTCAGGCCGTTGTGCGCGTCGGTGAGGCGGAGTCCGGTGCTCCTGTTGGTGAACCAGACCGCGGTACGCAGGACCACGCGCTTCAACAGACCGGGGTGGGTGCGGTCGTCCAGGAAACGGGACCCGAACACGATCGCCAGGCCCTCGGTCCGAGCGAGCTCGACCATCGCGACGACGTCGTCGACCTGGTGCTGCCCGTCCGCATCGAACGTCACGAGGTAGTTCGCGCCTGGACGGGTGCGAGCGTACTCGAGCCCGGTCTGGAGCGCGGCCCCCTGACCGAGGTTCACGGCGTGACGGAGAACCGTGGCTCCGGCGGCCCGGGCCTGTGCCGCCGAGTCGTCGGTGCTCCCGTCGTCCACGCACACGATGTGAGGGAAGGTCCTGAGCGCGGAGCGAATCACGTCCCCGACGACACGCCCCTCGTTGAAGAGGGGGACGACGAGCCAGGTGTCGTCGAACGGTGCGGAGGGGCGAGTGGCTCCGGAGACGTCGCCGGAGGCCGAGGGTAGATCCATGGGGACATTCTTGCAGTCTGGAGGCGGGGCTCAGGGCCAGCGAACGACGTGCCGTTCGTGCTCCGATGCGGTCAAGGGAGTCCCGCGCGCCGGTCTAGAGTGTTCCCGTAACCACGGACGGCGAGGGAGACCGTAACTCATGGGTGCTCGTATTGCCCCGACTGCCGACGTCGCGGACGACGCGGTGATCGGAGACGGAAGCCAGGTCTGGCATCTCGCACAGGTGCGTGAAGGCGTGTCGCTCGGTGAGCGCTGCGTCGTGGGGCGCGGCGCCTACATCGGGACCGGGGTGCAGGTCGGGAAGAACTGCAAGATCCAGAACTACGCCCTCGTCTACGAGCCTGCGTCTCTCGGGGACGGGGTCTTCGTCGGACCGGCCGTAGTTCTCACCAACGACACGTATCCGCGCGCGGTCAATCCTGACGGCTCGCTCAAGAGCGCAGACGACTGGCACGCCCAGGGGGTGACGATCGGCGACGGAGCCTCGATCGGGGCCCGGGCTGTTTGCGTCGCCCCCGTGACGATCGGCGCCTGGTCGACCGTCGCTGCCGGTGCCGTCGTCACCAAGGACGTCCCTGCCCACGCGATCGTCGTCGGTGTCCCGGCGCGGCAGGTGGGCTGGGTCGGTCGAGCCGGGCGTCCTCTCGAGAAGGACGGGGCGCACTGGGTGTGCCCAGAGACCGGCGTGCGCTACGAAGAGCACGAGGAGCTCCATCAGAGAGGTTGCCGCAGAATGAGCCAGACATTGATTCCCGCCGCCAAGCCGATCGTCGGGGACGACGAGCGTGCTGCCGTCGACCGGGTCCTCCGGAGCGGAATGATCGCCCAGGGTCCCGAGGTCGCCGCCTTCGAGACGGAGTTCGGCGACGTCCTCGTCGGAGGGCGGTCGTGCGTCGCGGTGAACTCGGGGACCTCCGGGCTGCATCTCGGTCTGCTGGCCGCGGGTATCGGTCCTGGTGACGAGGTCATCGTGCCGTCGTTCACGTTCGCGGCAACGGCCAACTCGGTGGCTCTCACGGGAGCGACACCGGTCTTCGCGGACATCGAGCCGCTCCACTTCTGCCTCTCGCCCGAGTCGGTCCGCGCCTCGATCACCGAGCGCACCAAGGCCATCATGCCCGTGCACCTCTACGGGCACCCGGCCGACATGGACGCACTGGGAAAGATCGCCGAAGAGCATGGTCTCCTCCTCTTCGAGGACGCTGCCCAGGCTCACGGAGCCTCCTTGGACGGGCGGCCGGTGGGCTCCTTCGGCACCTTCGGGATGTTCAGCCTCTACCCCACGAAGAACATGACGTCGGGTGAGGGGGGCATGGTGTCGTGCAGCTCGGACGAGATGGTGCGCAACGTCCGTCTGCTCCGGAACCAGGGGATGGAGAGGCAGTACGCGAACGAGGTCGTCGGGTTCAACGCGCGGATGACCGACGTGCATGCCGCGATCGGAAGGGTGCAGCTGACCAAGATCGGTGGCTGGACGGCAGATCGGCAGCGCAACGCCGAGTACCTCTCGACCCATCTCGAGGGCGTCGTCACCCCCATGGTGGCGGACGGCGCGGTACACGTCTATCACCAGTACACGATCCGCGTCGCAGAGGACCGTGACCGCGTCGTCACAGCGCTCCGGGAGGAGCACGGAGTCGGTTCCGGGGTCTACTACCCCATCCCCAACCATCGGCTCGCCAGCCTGGAGCGCTTCGCCCCCGGCCTCGACCTGCCGCAGACGGAGCTCGCCGCAGCTCAGGTCATCTCGCTCCCGGTGCACCCGTCCCTCAGCGACGAGGATCTCGACCGCATCGTCGACCGGTGTGAACAGCGTCGTCAAGGCAGGTGCCTGATGGCTGACCTGCGTGCCGGCCTGATCGGCCTCGGAGCGATGGGCCGTCATCACGCCCGGGTCCTCCGGGAGATCTCCGGGGTCGACCTGGTGGCCGTGGCCGACCCGGGCGGCGACCCGTTCGGCGTGGCGGGGGGCTTGACGGTCCTGCCCGACGTCGAGGCGCTCATCGCCGCGGGGATCGACATGGCCGTGGTCGCCGTGCCGACGAAGTTCCACGAAGAGGTCGGGCTCGCCCTGGCAGCCGCCGGCGTGCACGCGATGGTCGAGAAGCCGATCGCCGAGAACTCGCAGGCAGGTCGCCGGGTCGCGGACGCGTTCAAGGCCGCGGGCCTCGTGGGGTGCGTCGGGCACATCGAGCGCTTCAACCCGGCGCTCCAGGAGATGCGACGACGGATGGAGGCCGGTGAGCTGGGAGAGGTCTACCAGATCGCCACCCGACGGCAGGGGCCGTTCCCTGTGCGCATCGCCGACGTCGGTGTCGTCAAGGACCTCGGTACGCACGACATCGATCTGACCGCCTGGGTCGCTCAGAGCGAGTACCGAACCGTCTCGGCGCAGGTGGCGCACAGGAGCGGGCGGCCGCACGAGGACATGGTCTTCGCGTCGGGTCGGCTCGCCAACGGTGTGATCGTCAACCACGTCGTGAACTGGCTCTCCCCCATGAAGGAGCGCACGACGACCGTCACCGGTGAGCGGGGTGCCTTCGTGGCCGACACCGCGAGCGCTGACCTGACGTTCTACGCGAACGGTGTGATCCCGACGGAGTGGGAGTCGATCACGGCGTTCCGTGGCGTGTCGGAGGGCGACATCGTGCGCTACGCGCTCGCCAAGAGAGAGCCGCTCCGTGTCGAGCACGAGGCGTTCCGTGACGCTGTGCTCGGCCTGAGCAACGACGTCGTCACCATGGAAGAAGGGCTGCGCACCCTCCAGGTCGCGGAAGCGGTCCTCCAGTCGGCGGCGACGGGACTGACCGTCGAGCTCTGAGCGACACCCGCCCGGGGAGGACGTGGGGCGTCAGGCAGCTGCCTGACGCCCCACGTCCTCCCCGGGCGTCAGTGGTTTCTCCCCTCCTCCTGCCGGTCCGGTGTGCCGGTGCAATACTGGCCGAACCGTGCCTGAACGCCCTCGATCCGACAGGTCTGGAGGCGGGCACCACATCGGATCGCGAGGGGTATGCCATGAAGTCTGTGCGTCGCACCAGCGCTCGGCTCGCTGCAGGGCTTGCGCTCCTTCTGGTGGTCCCCCTGGTGCCGACGGCGGCGAGCGCGAGCTCACCTGCTGTCGCGACCGGGCTGGGCGCCTCGCCGGTCGGCGCGGCAGTCGGCTCGGTCGTCGAGCCAGTCGAGCCCGACGTGAACGAGGTCGTCCTCGGAGAAGAGGCGGCCGCGGACGTGGTGGAGGACGGTCCAGCGCCGTTCGCCGCCGAGCTGTCGGAGCCCCCCGACGATCCGCAGGACGCCACAGCCGACACCGACCCCGGTGGGCTGGCGACCGGCCCTTCCAGCGAGCCTGCGGCCCCTGACGAGTCATTGTTGACCGCCAGCGCGACGAGCTCCGGATTCGCTCTCCTCGGCGTGACCTGGGACGCCGGGAGCGGTACCGCGGGGACCGAGGTGGAGGTCCGTGCACGCACGCACGAGTCGTGGTCCGAGTGGCAGCAGGTCGAGGTCGAGACGGAGGAGGCCTCCGCGGGCGCGGAGGAGACGGCCGACGACGTCCGGGAGCTGCGGGACGGTACAGACCCGTGGGTGGTCGGGCGGGTCGACGAGATCCAGGTGGCGCTGCGCAGCCCTGGAGGGGCTCTGCCGACCGGCGCGAGGCTCGTCGTGATCGATCCGGGCGAGACCGTGAGCAGCCCGGCCCCGACAGCAGCGGCCGAGGTCGCGCAGACCACGTTCACCACTGGTGCCGACCTCGAGCCGCTGGCGAGGGCGTCGGTGGCGTCGCGAGAGACGAGCACGGCGGTCCTCTTCTCCCCGCAGGCCCAGGGAGCTCGCCGCAGCGGCGGTAGGAGCGCAACCCCAGGTGTACTCGCGGGCACAGTGGGGTGCCGACGAGTCGTTGGTGCAGAACCCGCCGGTCGTCGGGCAGGTGAAGGGTGCAGTCGTCCACCACACCGCAGGGAACAACGGGTATGCCGCTGCGGACGTGCCTGCGATCATCCGCGGGATCTACTCGTACCACGTCCTCTCGCGGGGGTGGCCGGACATCGGCTACAACTTCCTGGTCGATCGGTTCGGACGCATCTGGGAGGGGCGGGCCGGAGGGATCGACCGGGCGATCGTCGGAGCGCACGCTGCAGGTGTGAACTCGCAGACCTTCGGCGTCTCCGTGATGGGGAACTACGACGTCACCGGGGCTTCAGCCGAGTCGATGAACGCGGTCGCCCAGCTCCTCGCGTGGAAGCTGGGTCTGCACGGGGTGCGCCCGAACGCCACGTTCGTCCTGAACGGAGCGGTCCGCCCGACCGTCCTCGGGCACCGCGATGTGGGTCAGACGGCCTGCCCAGGACGGTTCATCTATCCGCGTCTCGCCGAGCTCCGGCAGTCGGCGACGGCGTGGCAGGGGCAGCTGACGGACAGAAGCCTGTCGCGGGACCTCAACGGCGTCGCGGGCAGCGACCTGCTGCTCAGGACCTCCCAGGGCGTCTCGATCGCAACTGCCGGGTCGGCAGGGTTCGGGACGAGCCGTGTCGTGAGCTCAGGATGGTCGGGGGCACGGACGATCGCTCCCGGGGACTGGAACGGTGATGGCATCCCCGACCTCATGGTCAAGGACACCGCCGGCATCCTCTTCCTGCGAGCTGGCACGTCGGCCGGCGGGTTCGGCGCTGCGACGCGGATCGGGAACGGGTGGAACGGGCTCGACCTCGTCGTGGGTGGCGGGCACGACTGGAACGGTGACGGCCGACCGGACCTCCTGGCTCGCAGTGCCGCCGACGGGTCCCTCTGGCTCTATCCGTCGAACGGCTCGGGAGGGTTCGGCGCGGCGCGGCAGATCGGGAACGGGTGGTCGACGTTCGGGCTGCTCACCATGATCGGCACCCTCAAGGACGGGCGGCCCGCCCTGGTGGCGAGGGGCCCGAACGGTGTCCTGTACGCCTACGTCGGCGACGGGCGCGGGGGGTTCTCCGACTCTCGCGTCACGATGGGGGCGGGGTGGGGCGCGATGACCGCCCTCGTCGGGACCGGTGACCTCACCGGGGACGGGGTCGGGGACCTCGTCGCACGGGACTCGTCGGGTCGGCTGTGGAGGTACCCGGGGACAGGGGGCGGCGGGGTCGCCGACGGAGCCCAGATCGGGAACGGGTGGTCGGGGTTCACGGCGATCCTCTCGGCCGGAAAGAAGTCAGGAGGACAAGACCTCCTGGCGTTCACGACGGACGGGAAGCTGATGGTCTATCCGTACGCGGCGCCGAGCGCGTTCGGGAGCGTCGTCGCCACAGGGGTGCCGGCCAACGCCGGCACGGTCGAGGCCATCGCTGCCGGTGACTGGAACGGCGACGGCCAGGCCGACATCATCCTGCGCCAGTCGAACGGCGACCTCGTCCTGCACACTGGGCAGGGTGGGGGGCGGTATGCCTCGTCGGGCACCCGGATCGGCAACGGTTGGGCAGGTATGACCCAGGTGATCGGCGCGGGGGACTGGCTGGGCACGGGAAAGCCCGGCCTGATCGCGCTGCACCGGTCGAGCGGTCGTATCTGGCTCTACCCGGGCGACGGGAGAGGTGGTTTCGGCACTCCGTTGCTCCTCGCGCAGAACGTCGGTGCGACCGACCGGATCGTCAATGCGGGTCGGTGGTCCGGCGGTGCCGTCCCCGACCTCCTCACACGCAACGCAGCGAACGGCGAGCTGCTCCTGCGACGGGGCAACGGTGGGGGCACGCTCGACTTCCCCGCGCGGATCGGCCTGGGGTGGTCGTCGCTCTCGTCGGTCGTCGGGGCAGGTGACCTGGACGGCGACGGTGCCTCGGACCTGGTGGCCACGACGCCCGACGGGACCATCATCCTGTACCCGGGGAACGGGCAGGGCGGGTTCCGGACGTCGAAGGTGCTGGGGACGGTTCCGACAGGAGCCGCAGTCTCCTGAAGTCTCGGGGCGCCGGACCGTACTGGTACCGGTGCCCCGAGGCGTCGGGCACGGCGTGCGAGGCCGCGAAGCCGGGTGGCAGGGTGGCCGGGTGGCCGCGTGTCGCCGAGCCACGCCGATGGGTGGATGCGGGGGGACGCCCTTGTCAGAGGATCCTGCTGATCCCTCCCCAGCCCGAACCGATCGTCACGGGCGTCCCGAAGTTCGGACCTGTCCAGGGGTAGCGGATCAAGGCACCGGAGGGAGTCACGGCGAGGGCGTCGGGGCGGCCGTCCTGGGCCCAGTCACCGACGATCGACAGCAGCCGCATGGAGCCCCATCCGTTGCCGATCTGCGTCGAGGTGAAACCACCGCTCCCGTTGCCCCGGTAGATGAGAAGACGCCCACCGGCGTCCCGGGCGACCAGGTCTGCTCGACCGTCGTCGTCCCAGTCGCCGGCACCGAGGACAGCGGTCATCGTCGCCCAGCCCGTACCGACCGACCGTCCGTCGCTGATCGTGCCGTCGCCGTTTCCGGGGTAGAACCACATACGACCGGTGGCGTCCACCGCGAGGAGGTCGGCACTGCCGTCACCGTTCAGGTCACCCGGTGCCACGAGCGACCTCATCGAGTACCAGTTGCTGCCGACCCTGGCGCGTTCGCCGAAGCCACCTCCACCCACACCCGGGTACCGCCAGAGGACACCGTTGCCGTCGACCGCGAGAAGATCCGGCTTCCCGTCGCCGTTCAGGTCGTTGGCCCTGATCGCCAAGCGCATGGCCGACCATCCGTTGCCGACCTGTCGCGCAGCGCCGAACCCACCTGTCCCGTCCGCCTCGTACGCGATCAGCGCTCCGGACGTCGTCACGGCGAGGAGATCGGCTCGCCCGTTCGTCGTGAAGTCGGAGTCGAGCCGCGTCGATGCGGTGAGGGTCCACCAGTCGCTGCGGAGCCCGAAGGCACTACGGAATCCGGCGCCCGTGAGAGTGACGGCACCTCCGCTCCCGGTGATCGTGACCGACTCGACCCTCCCGCCCCACTCCCCGTTCCCGGAACGGGTGCGGACCTCGATGGTCCGGGGTGTCCCGATCTGCCCGTATGCGCTGGAGATGGACTGCACCGTGAGCCGGACGGACCAGAGATGGACAGGGTTGCCCACGGCGTCCCACGGGTCGGGCTGCGACACCAGGTAGGGAGCGGACCCGGCGGACGTCCATCCGCCGCTCGACGAGCTGAACTGTGTGAAGGCAGGCCTGCCGGCGAAGTGGCGGACCTGGTTGGCCGTCGTGGCGACCGCGGAATCGGTGCTCGCCGCCTCGTGGGTCGTGGTGAGGGTGCCTGCGGCGGAATAGGTCCGGTACCCGGGATAGACCTGGCACGCCGTCGTGTCGCACGTCTGCCAGGGGCCGCCGGGGTTGCTGGACCGCTGCTGGGACGCGTAGGTCCGAGCAGCGACGGCCTGGGCGCGGAGTGCGTCGGCAGGCCAGCTCGACGGTGACTCGGCTGGCACGACGGCGCGCAGGTAGTCCTCCATGGGTACGACGTTCACGGTGCGCAGCCGCGGGGCCGCGCCGTCCGACACGGCGCGGATCGCGCCGCGATACTCCTTCTGGGTTCCGTTGGGAAGGATGAGCCGCGCGGTGCCCGACGGCGAGGTGAGGCTCAGGAACGAGACCGACGGGACCGTGGTCAACCTTCTCCAGGCGCCGGCGACGAGTCCGTCGAGAGAAAGACCGGCCGTGTCGCGGACGATGCGCCACTGCGTGACCGTCAGACCCGGGAACCCGATGGGTCGTGTGCCGTTGACGCTGTCCGTCACCATCATCCCGGGGACGGCGAGAACCCGCAGATCGTTGTCGGAGTCGGCCGAGACGAGGACTGCGATGTCCTGGTTGGCCTGCGTGACGGAAGCCGTGCCCGGATAGTAGAAGTCGAGGATCTGCTGGTACCCGACGCCTTGTGCGGCTGCGCTGCGAGCGCCCCACTGGGACATCCCGTGACCGTGACCGAACCCGTGCCCAGCGATCGTGACGGACCCTCCGGGCGGCAGCACGAATCGTTCGTACGTGGTCAAGGATGCTGTGGCGGGTGCGGCACCCGCGAGCAGCAACGCCACCATGATCGCGCCCGTTGTCAGGATGTCCCGGATCGTCCTCGTCGACATCTCGGCTCCCTCCGGTTTCGCCCCGAACTTGAAGGCTACGTCGAGTCGCGCTCCTGGGCGCGGCGGTCACCGGACCCACGGGCGACGTCGGCGACGACGCGAGCGACGCGGGCCCCCACGGTGTCCAACGATGCATGATGGCGCACCCAGCGCGCGCGCCGTGGCCGGGCGTCGTCGGGCGCGTCGAGGACCGCGATCATCGCCTGGGCGACGTCGTCGGCCCGCCACGGCACGCACTCCCCGAGGTCCCCGTCACGGAGCAGGTCGGCCGTCGTGCCCTCTCCCGCGAAGATGACCGGGGTTCCTGTCCCCGCTGCGGCGACGGCCTTGGTCGCCAACGCGAACTCGTACCCGCTGCCGGGACGGATCGAGGCGAGGCCTGCCCGGGCTCCACGCAGCAAGGCGGCGGCCTCGGTACCCGAGACGCTGTCCATCAGGACGAACGAACCCGGTGGGAGCGACCGTCCGCGTTCGCGGAGCGCCTCGACCTCCTCACCACGGCCCACCATCACCAGGACCGTGTCGGGACGCACGGCGACGACGCGTTCGAAGGCCTCGACGAAGATCCCGGCGCCGTGGAGCGTGTTCATGCTTCCGGCGTAGACGAAGCAGGGCGCGGAGTCAGCGACACCCGGGGGCCGCGAGACCGGCCCCTCGAGCCGGAACACGCCCGTGTCGACTCCGTTGCCGACGACGTCCACGCGGTGCGCCGGGACCCCGAACCGTTCGACGTCGCGCGCGACCTCGTCGTTGACCGTGACGACTCGAGCCGCGCCCCGCAGGGCGAAGCGCTCGAGCCGGCGAGCGATGCCGATGAGGAGTGGTGGGTGCCCGCCGGACTCCGCCGCCCGCGAGACCAGGTCCGCCGCGTAGTAGACGTAGGGGACCCGTCGCAGAGCGAGGGCGAGGCGTGCTGCCGAGCCCGTGGTCGGTGGCGGCTCGACGAGGACGACGTCCAGCCGGCGGGTGAACAGGAGACGGAAGAACAGCGGGGCGTCGAACGACGCGTAGGGCACGACGCCTCGGACGGCCCCGTCCCGGTCGCGCAGCACGGGCCAGGGGCGCACGTCGAGCCCAGGCGGGGGGGTCCCGCCACCAGCGGGGCGCGAGGTCAGTACCGTGACCCGACGTCCGGCCCCGGCCAGAGCGTTCGCCGCGGCCAGCAGTCGGAAGGAGGCTGCCGCCGGCTCGGGAGCGAACAGCCGTGAGGCGATGACGGTCCGGGAGGTCTGCCGTGGCCCCCGTAGTCCTGTGGTCACGACGGGGAGAAGCTCCTCAGGGATCGACGGTCGGACGCCGGGACAGGCGCGAACGCGCACCTGCAGTTTGTCGGTCCGGAGTCAGGTCGTCATCATAGTCAGGCTGTGCGCCGTGCCGGCGTCACGTTCGGTGCCCACCGGGCACTCCTTCGAGAGGAAGTCCATGCGTCGACTCCTGGCGACCGTCTCGGCCGCGCGCCGCCGCCTGCCTGGTCCGGTGAACGTCGCGCTGACGTGGTTGCAGCTTCGTCTGCCCCTGCAGGTCGGCGAACGTCTCGACGAGAACTACTTCGGGTACACGGCTGCCGACCGGCCTCTTCCGGTCGCAGCGCCCGGGACGCAGACCCGCCTGTTCATCGGGCCGGCGAACTATGCCGGTCAAGGGCTGCAGTGGGCGCGGGCGGTGGAGGGAAGACTGCCGGACGTCGGCGCGGTGAGCATGGCCTCGGTCGAGCCGGGGGGCTTCTCGTTCCCGGTCGACGTACCGGTGAAGAGCATCGTCCACACGGCTTCACGCGTCTGGCAGCGAAGCCTGCGCCGGTCGCTCGACGGCTTCACGCACGTGATCCTCGAGGCTGAGCGCCCCCTGACCCCGCGGCTGTCGAAGGGGTCGGTGCTCGACGAGGCCCGGCTCCTGGGGGCTCGTGGACTTCAGGTCGCCATGCTCTGCCACGGCAGCGACATCCGCAGCCCGAGCAGGCACGCGGAGAGCGAGCCCTGGTCGCCGTTCCTGGACCGGGACTGGGCGGACGTCCCCATCCTGGAGAAGACGACCCGGGCGAACAAGGACGTGCTCGACGCGCTCGGCCTGCCGGTCTTCGTCTCGACGCCCGACCTGCTCCTCGACGTCCCCGGCGCGACCTGGTGCCCCGTCGTCGTCGACCCTGGTGCGTGGCGGTCGGTGGAGGAACCCTTGCACCGCGCGCGACCCCTGGTCGTCCACGTGCCGAGCCGGGCCGTGATCAAGGGGACGGCACTGATCGAGCCCGTGCTGCAGTCGCTGCACGAGGAAGGCGTGATCGAGTATCAGGTGGTCGAGGGAGTGCCGGCGACCGAGATGCCCGACCTCTATCGCGGGGCGGACGTCGTGCTTGACCAGTTCCGGATCGGGAACTACGGGGTGGCTGCCTGCGAAGCCATGGCGGCCGGACGTCTGGTCATCTCCCACGTCGACCAGCAGGTCCGGGCGCGAGCGCGCGAAGCCCGGGGCATGGCCCTGCCCGTCGTCGAGGCGACGCCAGACACGCTCCGGGACGTCCTGACGGACGTGGTCGCACGCAGGGAGCACTTCCGCGCGATCGCGGCCCTCGGCCCGACGTTCGTGGAGGACCTGCACGACGGCGCTGCGTCGGTTCGAGCCCTGGCTGGCTTTCTCGGGCGTGCCTGAGGAGCGACCGAGATATGGAGATCGGGTGGCGATCGGCCGTCCGACCTGCGCGGACGCCGGTCGGGCGCCGTGAGGATGGCAAGATGATCGCCATGAGTCCTCCGTCTGCGGCCGGCCCGAGGCCACGGCTGCTCATTCTCTCCTTCTCCCCGATCGTCAACGATGCTCGTGTCCTCAAGCAGGTCGAGGAGTTCCGGGAGGACTACGAGGTGACCACGTGCGGCTACGGCGAGGCCCCTGCCGGGGTCTCTCGCCACGTGAGGATCCCTGACGACATCGGGCACAACGTGCTCCACGACCGGCTCATCCGCGCCAAGCTCTACCGTGCGCAGTACTGGGCTCTGTGGTCCGTCAAGTGGGTCAGGAAGCACCTGCGTCGCGGCGACTTCGACGTGGTCCTGGCGAACGACATCGAAGCCGTGCCCCTCGCGCTCCACCTGCGTCCCCGGTACGGGGTGCACGCGGACCTGCACGAGTACTCGCCGCTCCTTCACGAGGACTGGCAGGGCTGGCGCGAGAAGATCACGCCCTATCACGAGTACGTCTGCCGCAAGTACGTCGCGCGTGCCACGTCGTGGTCGACCGTGAGCAACGGCCTCGCGGCGGAGTACGAGCGCAACTTCGGGTTCCGTCCTGAGATCGTGACCAATGCAGCCCCCTACGTCGAGGCGGAGCCGACTCCGGTGAGCCGCCCGATCCGGCTCGTGCACTCCGGGGCGGCGCTGCAGGACCGCGCTCTCGAGGTCCTGATCGAGGGGGTCGTCGAGTCGACGAGCGGGGCCACGCTCGACCTCTATCTCACTCCCAACCAGCCCGCCTACGTCGACGCCCTGCGTGAGGCCGCCGAGCGCTCGGACGGCAGGGTCCGGGTCCTCGACCCGGTTCCGTACGCCGACCTGGCCGAGACCCTCCGGGGCTATGACGTCGGACTCTCGGTGATCCCGCCCACGACCTTCAACCTGCGATGGTCGCTCCCCAACAAGGTCTACGACTTCGTCCAGGCGCGGCTCGGCCTCGTCGTCGGTCCTTCGCCCGAGGTCGTCGACCTGGTCCGTGAGCACGAGCTCGGGGCAGTCTGCGACGGGTTCTCCGCTACCGACCTGGCTCGTGTCCTCGACGGCCTGACCGCGGACCAGGTGTCGCTCTGGAAGAAGTCCTCGCACGCGAGCGCCCGGGCCTTGTCCGCGGGTCCGCAGGTCGAGGCATGGCGCCGCGCCGTCGACGCCCTCGTGCGTTGACTCGTCTCCCCGCGTCCACAGTGCGCGGATCCCACTCTCCCGAAAGCGATGGCGTCTCCCACCGATGAACCTTCTCTGGAACACCCTCCGTGAGCTGATGCCGCTGCTGCCGCGCGGCGCCCGGAGGTTCTTCGGCTACTACATCGTGGTGACCAGCGTGCTCGCAGTGTTCGACGTGGCCGCCATGTCGCTGCTGGCCCTCGTCATCTCGCCGATCGTCACGGGGGCGGACATCACGCTCCCGGTCCTCGGCACCATCTCTGCCTCGTCGGCACCCTGGCTCATCCTCGTCGCCTGCGGACTGATCATCCTCAAGAGCGCACTCACCGTGCTCCTGCACTGGATCGCTACCCGTCGGTTCGCACGGTACGAGCTCGAGATCGGTCAGCGGCTCTTCGGCGCCTACATCCGCTCGACGTGGGAGGAGCGCTCCAAGCGCAGCGTCGCAGAGATCACGCGCATCGCGGACGGGGGGATCGCCAACACGATCATGGGCTTCATCCTCCCGTTGGCACTCATCCCCAGCAGCTTCGCGACGTTCGTACTGATCCTGGCGGTCCTGGTGGTCGCGCAGCCGTTGACGGCGTTCATCGCGTTCACCTACCTGGGACTGGTGGCCCTGCTGGTCAACCTCTTCGTGACCCGTCGCGCCCTCGAGGCCGGCCGCGTCAACCGCAACTCGAGCTACCGGGTCGCGATCTTCATGACCGAGATGGTCGAGGCGCTCAAGGAGCTGACGCTGCGCAACAGCCTCGAGCAGGTTCTCGGCGTCGTGACGGCCGAGCGCCACCGCGCCGTGCGAGCCCGGGCGAACGCGTCGTTCCTCGGGATCATCCCCAAGTTCGCCTTCGAGGCAGCTCTGGTGGGTGGCTTCCTGCTCATCGGTGGAGCGTCGTACCTCATCTCGGGACCCGAGGAAGCCATCGTCGCGGTGGCGCTCTTCGCCGTGACCGGGTTCCGTCTGATCCCGGCGATCAACGGGGTGCAGAGCGGTCTGATCCAGTCGACCGCCAGCATCCCGTCGGCCCAGGACGTGATCGGGGACATCAAGGCTGCGGAGAAGAACGTCGCGGTCGAGGTCGGCAAGGACCAGAGCGAGCTCCCGTCCGACCCGGCGAGGCTCATGCTCCACGACGTGCGGTTCCGCTATCCCAAGTCGTCCGAGGACGTGCTCAAGGGTGTCGAGCTGGACATCCCCTTCGGCAGCTCGCTGGGGATCGTCGGCCCGTCCGGTGCGGGGAAGTCGACGCTCATCGACATCCTCCTCGGGCTGAGCACTCCTACCTCCGGCCGGGTGAGCATCGACGGCACCTCGATCACGGAGGTGCTGAGCCAATGGCGGGGCCGGGTCGGCTACGTTCCTCAGAGAGTCGCTCTCTTCGACGGCACGATCGCTCAGAACGTGGCTTTGACCTGGGACTCGAACTACGACCGCGAACGGGTCCGTCGTGCCCTGGAGATGGCGCAGCTGTCTGCACTCGTCGCCGAGCGCGCCGACGGGATCGACACCCGGATCGGGGAACGCGGTGTCGCGCTCTCCGGCGGGCAGCAGCAACGACTGGGCATCGCTCGCGCGCTCTACGCGGACCCGCTGGTCCTCGTGCTCGACGAGGCGACGAGCTCGCTGGACACCAAGACCGAGGACGACGTCACCAAGGCGATCCGAGGGCTGCAGGGCGAGCTGACGATCATCTCGGTGGCTCACCGTCTGTCGACCATCAAGGACTACGACCGGGTCTGCTACATGGAGGACGGTCGCATCCTGGGCCTCGACACGTTCTACGGGCTCGCCGAGACGCTCCCGGCGTTCGGCGAGCAGGTCGGCCTCGCCGGTCTGGGGCGTCGCGCAGGGGTCGGCCGGTGAGCTCACCCGTCCCGCTCGTCGATCTCGTCGTCGCGGTCCACGACCCACGCCGCAGGGTGGACCGGGCAGTGTCCTCGGCGCTCGACGGTACGACCACGCCGGTGCGCGTCACGGTCGTGGCGCACGGGATCAGCGCCGAGGCGCTCGACGAACCGCTCGGTCGGGCGGCCGCGGACGAGAGAGTCCGTGTCATCGAGCTGGACGACGGGATCCGGTCTCCCGCCGGGCCGTTCAACTGCGGGCTGGCGCAGGCCGAGGCCGAGTTCGTCGCCATCATGGGTTCAGACGACTACCTCGCACCGGGGGCGCTCGATGCCTGGGTCTCGCACGCGACGACCCACAGCACCGACTACCTCATCGCCCCGCTCGAGGACCAGTCCGGCGCGGTATGGCGCGACCCGTTGACCCGCCCAGGCCGTACAGGACGGCTCGATCCGGCCAAGGACCGTCTGGACTACCGGGCAGCTCCGCTCGGTCTGGTCCGCCGTTCCTACCTCGACGAGACCGGGATCGGGCTGACCGAAGGGCTGGCGACCGGGGAGGACATCGAGCTCGGGCTCGCGCTCCTCCACCACGGAGGGCGCGTCGATCACGCTCCGTCGCTTCCCTCCTACGTGATCGGCCAGGACGCCGAGGCGCGGATCACCTTCGCGACGCGGACGTTCACCGAGGAGATGCAGGCGCTCGACCACCTGGGCTCCACGGCTTGGCCACTGGAGCTGCCGTCCGCGCACAGACGCGCCATGGCGATCAAGCTGTGGCGCCTGAACGTCCTGCCGGCGGTGCTGCTGCGGCCGGAGGGCGACGACTGGTCCGACGAAGATCTCGCCTCGTTGGCTCGTGTCGCCCGGTGGTTGCGAAGGTTGTCCGGGGAGGCAGAGCGGTCGCTCTCGCGCGCTGAGCACAAGATCGTCGCCGTCTCGGAATCTGCGGACCGCCGCGCGCTCCTCGACGCGATGGAGGCCGTGCGCGCAGCGACGCCAGCCGACCGCGCGCTCGCGGCCGACCTGCGGTACACGCTTGCCCGTGATGCTCTGCTGCGACGCGCGCTTCGACTGAGAGGGCCACGGTGAGACGACCTTCACCCGGCGGACTGAAAGGACGGATGGACCCGTGACCCTGATCGGGCGACTCTCGACTGCTCCGCGGAACCTCGCAGAGCGGGTGATCCGTGCTCGGACGTCACTGCCTCGCTGGGTCAACCGCGCGATCGATCACGTGGCCGACAACCCGGACGGCCTGCTCGGCCGTCTGGCGGCCCGGTCCCTCGGGAGCTACGGACCGGACGACCTCCCTGGACCGACCGCGGCACCTGACACCGAGGTGAGGGTCTATGTCGGACCGACGAACTACGCGGCACAGGGGTGGTCGTGGGCCCGTGCCCTCGATGGTGCCGACGGAAGCGTCGGCGCACGGAACATGGCCGTAGCGGTGCCCGGCGGATTCAGCTTCACCGCCGACACCGAGGTACCCGTGGCCGTCTACCACCGCTCCAGAGAGTGGCAGGAACGCGAGCTCGAGGCAGTTCTCGGCTTCACGCACGTCCTGTTCGAGGCGGAGCGGCCGCTGTTCGGTCGGCTCTTCTCCCGGGACGTCGCCCGTGAGGCGCGAGAGCTCGCTGCCCGCGGGATCTCCACCGCGTTCATGTGCCATGGCACGGACATCCGCCTTCCGAGCTCGCACGTCAGCCAGACGCCATGGTCGCCCTACCTCGAGCCGGGCCTCTATCTCGACCGGTACGAGGCGGAGGCACGCCGGAACCGTGCGCTGCTCGACTCCCTGGGGCGCCCGACCTTCGTGTCGACTCCCGATCTCCTCATCGACGTGCCGTACGCCATCTGGTGCCCCGTGGTCGTCGACCCGGTCCGGTGGGCACGTCCCGCACCCGAGCACCGCGAGCGTCCCGTCGTGGTGCACGTCCCGTCGCACACGACGATCAAGGGCACCCAGCTGATCCGGCCGGTGCTCGAGCGGCTCGACGCCGAGGGCGTCGTCGAGTACCGCGAGATCACCGGGGTCCCGTCGGCCGAGATGCCCGAGATCTTCGCGGGAGCGGACATGGTGCTCGATCAGTTCCGCCTCGGCTCGTTCGGTGTCGCGGCATGCGAGGCCATGGCCTCGGGGCGGGTCGTCCTTGGCCACGTGCTGCCCCAGGTCAGGGACGCGGTCCGCGAGACGACAGGCCAGGAACTGCCGGTGGTGGAGGCGACGCCCGACACGATCGAGGAGGTTCTGCGGGGCCTGGCCGCCGAACCGGACCACCTCCGACGGATCGGCACGCAGGGCGTCGAGTACGTGCGGGAGGTCCACGACGGACGGATGAGCGCCGCAGTCCTTCTCGACAAGTGGGTGAACGCCTGATGAAGGTCCCGACGATGCTCGACCTGTGGAGGAAGCTCCCGGTGCCCGCCCAGGATCTCGTGGGTGTGCTCGGAGCCTTCGCCCGGGGCGAGCGCATCCCACCGTCGCCGCGCCCCCAGGACCGTCCTGTCAGGCTGATGATCGCTCCGGCCAACTACGCCGGACAGGGCTACCGGTGGGCGCGGGCTGCGGAGGCCAACCCCGAGGTAGCGGCGATGAACATGGTCTACTCGTCGATCAACCCGTTCGGGTACCCGGCGGACGACCCGGTACCCGGTCGCATCGCGGCCCACTCGAGGCGTTGGCAGAAGGCGCAGTTCTCGGCGCTCGTGGAGCGGTTCACCCACATGATCATCGAGGCCGAGATGCGCCCGCTGGGCAGCGCGTACGGCGGCGACGTCCTGGCCCAGGCGCACGCGCTGCGGGACGGTGGGCTCCGGCTCGCGATGTTGTGCCACGGGTCCGACATCCGCCTGCCGTCCCGGCACGCCGCGGCGGACCCGTGGTCGCCGTTCCACGACGACGAGTGGGTACCGGTCGCAGCGCTCGAGGAGGTCGTCCTCGGGAACCTCCGCGTGCTCGAGGAGCTGGGGGAGACCGTCTTCGTGTCGACCCCGGGGTTGCTCCCCGACGTCCCCGGGGCACATCTGCTTCCCGTGGTGATCGATCCCGGTCGTTGGGCACAGCAGACGCCGGTCCTCCAGCGCGCTCGTCCGGTCGTGGTGCACGCGCCGTCGAACCCGCACGTCAAGGGCACCGCGCAGATCATGCCCGTGCTCGAGCGGCTCCATGACGAGGGAGCGATCGAGTACCGGAGCGTGAGCGGCGTGAAGCACGAGGACATGCCCGCTGTCTTCGGCGAGGCGGACGTGGTGCTCGACCAGTTCCGGCTCGGGGACTACGGAGTGGCGGCGTGCGAGGCCATGGCCGCCGGACGCCTGGTCGTCTCGCACGTCGCAGACCAGGCGCGTGAGGCGGTGCGGCGGGTGACGGGCGAGCAGCTACCGATCGTCCAGGCCACGATCGGAGATCTCGAGCACGTGCTGCGCGACGTGCTGGACCGGCGCGCGCACTACCAGGCCGTCGCTGCGGGAGGACCCGACTTCGTGCGATCCGTGCACGACGGGGACCGGTCTCGCCGGGTCTTGGAGGAGCGCTTCCTGTTTGCCTGAGACCTCACCAGGTCGGGCGACCGGTGAGGTCTCAGGCGCTCGCGAGCGCTGCCACGACCTGTTCGGCGGCGTCGCCCCTTCCCTACGGCGTCGCGTCGGTGGAGGGGGACGCGGCCGTGAGACGGCATCCGCGACCTCCTCGGCAGAGTTCGCGAGCACGTTCCAGCCCAGCTCGACCGTCTCGACCCACTCGGTCTCCTCGCGGACGGTCGTGCACGGGGCCCCGAGCAGGAAGGCCTCCTTCTGCAGGCCCCCGGAGTCGGTGACGATGCCTGCGCTCGCCAGTGCGGCGGCGATCAGGTCGGGGAAGGCGAGCGGTTCGTGGGGCACGAGGTTGCCCACCCTCAGGTCGAGTCCCTGCGCGCTCGCCCTCGCGACGAGGCGAGGGTGGGCGAGCAGGAGCGTCGGACGACGCCGGCGTCGCGGACCCGGAGCAGCACGTCGGTCATCATGTCGCCGACCAGGAGGGACCGGGAGGCGAGACCCTCGGTGGCAAGGTTCCCCGTCGCGACCGCCGTCGGGGCCAGACAGAGGTCGGCAGGGGAGGTGCATCGTGACGCCGCTCAGCGCCGCGGCGAGCGTCGAGTTGGTGTCGCCGTAGACGGGCACCCAGTCCGGCCGGTGCTCGTCGAGCACCCCGTCCAGCGACGCGAGCATCGCGCCGGTCTGGACGCCGTGCGCCCCTGACCCGACCCCCAGGTGGACGTCGGGCGTCGGGATGCCCAGGTCCTGGAGGAACACGTCGGAGAGCATCGGGTCGTAGCGCCGGCCCGTGTGCACGATCACGTGATCCAACCCGTGCGCCTCGGCGGCCCGCACGACGGGGGCGATCTTGACGAACTGGGGCCGAGCGCCCACGACGCTGGGGATCTTCAGGGGCGACCACTTTGGCGCCTGGTCGTGCTCGGCCCTCGTCCGGTGCGGGACTCGCGATCGGGAGCCGTCGGCTCCGGGCCGGTCGCTCCGGGCTGGAGGTGATCACGCCGAGCGCTCGGACCCACCCTCGGAGCGGTCCATGAAGGCGGAAGTGGGCCTCGGCCCGGCGTCGGGTGCTCCACCCAGCGCCGACCCTGCACCGGGGGAGATCGTCGCGTCGTCCGGAAGCACCTCTGCTGCCACGCCAGCACGGCGCGAGCGTCGCACGTCCCACCAGCGGCGCATGCACCGTTCGGCCGGTCTCTCCACCGCGAGGTGGAGCGCCGCAGCCGCGACCAGCCCGATCACGAACGCCACGAGGTACCAGAGGAGGTTCCTCCAGGACGGCGCGGAGGGCCCGAACCAGGTGAGCAGCGCGTACACGACGGTCGCGTGCACGAGGTAGAAGGAGTAGGACCACTCCCCGAGGACCACGAGCGGACGGCTGCGCAGCAGCGAGCGACCGCCGCGAAGGTCGCGCGAGGCGACGAGGACGATCATGACGGCGCAGACCACCGTCGCCAGCTCGTTGGCGCTGCCGATCGCGTAGCTGCTGAGCGGGCCCGGTACCGGGCCGAGCAGCACGGTGGCCGACAGCCAGGTGAGGAAGAGGGCGGCCAGGAGGTACCCGACCCAAGGAGGCAGGCGAGGGCGCCATCCCTGCCGTACCGCCCACGCCAGACACATGCCGAGGGCGAACTCGGTGATCCGGACGACCGGCCACGGCATACCCGCCGCCCACCACGACCCCGGGGAGGCGACGGTCGCCACACGGTAGGCGAGGGCGAGGCCCACGACCCCTGTCGCGGCGACGAGCGCCCGCGAACCCGGAGCGGGTTCAGCGCACGCTGGAGGAAGGGGTGCATCGCGTAGAAGAAGGCCTCGCACGTGAGCGTCCATGCGGCGGGGTTTCCGGAGAACAGGATCGCGGGGTCGCGCGACCATCCCTGGAGAAGCACCACCGACAGGAGCACGATCGGTCCCAGCGGCTTCACCCACCACTGAGCAGGGTCGGGGGCGATCGCGTAGAACACTGGCAGAGCGATCAGCAGCGCGACGAGGTGGGCCGGGTAGATGCGGGCGAACCGGCGCCACCAGAACGTCCGCACGCCCGTCGCGGGGGACCAGGACCAGGTCAGGACGAAGCCCGAGAGCACGAAGAAGAACGTCACCCCGAAGTTCCCGAACTGCAGCACGGGGCTGATCGGGAGCGGGGCGAACACCTCCATGTGAAAGGCGAAGACGCCGAACGCCGCCCACCAGCGCAGTCCCGTCAGAGAGTCGGCGCGTGGCATCCGGACGACGGCAGCGGAGGGAGGCACAGCGGAGGAGAGTATCAGGGATCGGCGCCGGGGAGGCGCGGACGAGGAGGGGCACGGCCCGCCACGTGGTCGCGGGGGTCGAGCACGCCCGCCCCGCGCTGGTAGCGTCTCGCCCGTGCCAGCCTCCCCCTCCCCGATCGTCGACGTCGTCCTCGCCGTGCACCAGCCCACGCGCCCGGTCGGCCGGGCGGTCAGGTCGGTCCTCGAGGGAACGAGGGCGGACGTCCGGGTCACGGTCGTCGCGCACGGTCTCGACCCGGCGGTCCTGGCACCCCAGGTCGACCACCTGGCGGACGACCCGCGCCTGAGGATCGTCCGGTTCGACGACGGCGTCCCGTCGCCGGCGGGACCCTTCAACCATGGCCTGGACCTCGCGACGGGGAGCTTCACGTCCGTCATGGGTTCCGACGACGTCCTCGATCCCGGAGCGGTCGACTCGTGGCTCGAGAAGCAACGCCACGACGGTGCGGACGTGGTGGTCGCGCGGGTCCGTCACGGCGAGGGTGGTGTGGTACGCACGCCCCCCGTACGCCCTCTGCGCACGAGACGCCTGGACGGCGTCAAGGACCGTCTCGCCTACCGCAGCGCCCCCCTGGGACTGGTGTCGAGGGCAAGGTTCGGCGACCTGCGCTTCACGACGGGCGCGGCGGTGGGAGAGGACATCGCCTACGTCAACGCGCTCTGGTTCTCAGGGGCCCGCATCAGTCTTGCTCGCGGTCCTGCCTACGTCGTCATGGACGACGCACCGGACCGGGTGACCCTGGCGCCGAAGCCGATGGCCGAGGAGCTGGCATTCCTGCCGACAGTGCTCGAGGGGCTCCGTGCCGCCGGCAGCGCACAGGTCTCGGCGTACGCGACCAAGTTCCTCAGGGTGCAGGTCTTCGGTGCGGTGTTCAACCGTCCGGGGGCAGACCAGTGGTCGGCAGAGGAGCGCGAGGTGCTCGCTGCTGCGTGCCGCGACGTCCTCGCTCTCGCGCCGCGCGCGGTGGCCCCGCTCTCCCGCGCGGACAGGTCGCTGCTGGACGCGGTCCTCGACACCTCGGTCTCTGCCTCCACCCTGGTCGAGCGAGGACGGGCCCGCCGTCGGTTCGGACGCCCCGAGACCCTTCTTCCACGTCGTCCGGCTGCCCTGCTCCACCGCGAGGCGCCTCTGCGCTTCATGGCTGCGTCGCTGCTCGCGGGGCGTTGACGTGGACCGTACATGCAGGTCGACGAACTATCCTGGTCCCTGTCTTCGAGGTCTCCCTGTCATGCGGGGTCGCCTGCCCGTTCGAGTGAGGTCTCTCTGATGCGTATCGCTGTCGTCGCCCTGGGCAAGATCGGACTGCCGCTCGCAGTCCAGTTCGCAGATCGAGGTCACGACGTCGTCGGGGTCGACGTGAACCCCGAGCTCGTCGCCGCGGTGAACGCGGCGCGCGAGCCTTTCCCGGGGGAGGCGCACCTCGGCGAGAAGCTCGCCGAGGTGGTGCCCTCGGGTCGTCTGCGCGCCACCACCGACTACGCGGAGGCCATCCCCGGGGCGGATGCCGTCGTCGTGGTCGTCCCGCTGTTCGTCGACGAGGAGACGGCCCTCCCGGACTTCACGTGGATGGATGCGGCGACCCGTTCGCTCGGCGCTCACCTGACCCCCGGGACGCTCGTCTCGTACGAGACGACCCTGCCGGTCGGCGTGACGCGCGGGCGCTGGAAGCCGCTGCTCGAGGAGGTCTCGGGTCTCGTGGAGGGGGAGGGCTTCGATCTCGTCTTCTCCCCCGAGCGCGTGCTCACGGGGCGGGTGTTCGCCGACCTGCGGCGCTACCCCAAGCTGGTCGGTGCCCTGAGCGAGCAGGGAGCCCGCCGCGCGACGTCGTTCTACCAGGCTGTGCTCACGTTCGACGACCGACCGGACCTCGCCCGCCCCAACGGGGTGTGGGACCTGGGGTCCGCCGAGGCCGCGGAGCTCGCGAAGCTGGCCGAGACGACGTACCGAGACGTGAACATCGGGCTCGCGAACCAGTTCGCCCTGTTCGCCGAGAAGCAGGGAATCGATGTCTACGCGGTCATCGAGGCCTGCAACTCCCAGCCCTACAGCCACATCCATCGTCCCGGGATCGCCGTCGGGGGCCACTGCATCCCGGTCTATCCCCGTCTCTACCTCTCGGTCGACCCGGCGGCGACGATCGTCCGCGACGCGCGCAGCGTGAACGCCGCCATGCCGGAGAAGGTCGTCGCTCGCGCGGCGGACCTCGTGGGCAGCCTCGACGGGTTGCGCGTCGCCGTGCTCGGCGCCGCGTACCGGGGCGGGGTGAAGGAGGCCGCCTTCTCCGGCGTCTTCGCGACCGTGGAGGCGTTGACCAAGCAAGGGGCTCTGGTCCATGTCCACGACCCGCTCTTCTCGGACGAGGAGCTGCTGCGTCTGGGGCTGACGCCCTACCACTATGGCGAGGAGACCGACCTCGTGATCGTGCAGGCCGACCACGCCGAGTACAGGACGGTGGCACCCGAGCAGCTTCCCGGTGTCCGGCTCCTCGTGGACGGTCGCCGTGTCACGGATCCCGCGCTCTGGACGGGTGTCCCGCGCACCGTCGTCGGGCAGGGGGTGACCTCGTGAGCGGCAGCACCGACCGGACCGAGGGGCCGCGGCCCGTCCCGGAGGGGATCAGCGTCGTCGCCGTCGTGGTCGCGTACAACCGTCGTGACCTGCTGCGGGACGCGCTCGACGCGTTGGCGGCCCAGACCTATCCGCTGACGCAGGTGCTCGTGGTGGACAACAGGTCCGAGGACGACTCCGCGGTGGTCGCGCTCGAGCACCCGGTCGGCGCGACCGTCCTGGAGCTCAACAGGAACACCGGCGGCGCCGGTGGCTTTGCCGCGGGCATCGCGCACGCGCTCGCCGAGTTCGACCCGCAGTGTGTCTGGCTGATGGACGACGACACGATCCCCGCTCCGACCGCGCTCGAGGAGCTGCTGCGCGCACGAGAGACTACCCCGAGCCCGTGGCCCTCCTGGGCAGCCGTGTCGTCTGGCACGACGGACGCGATCACCCCATGAACACACCACGGCGCCGACCGGGAGCGACGCGGGAGGAGATCGCGGACTCCTCGGGCGTCGGGGCCGTTCCCGTCCGGTCGTCCTCGTTCGTGTCGATGCTCGTCGACAGCCGGGCGATCCGCTATCACGGGCTTCCTGTCGCCGACTACTTCATCTGGAACGACGACTTCGAGTACTCGTGCAGGCTCCTTCGTCGTGGGATCGGTCTGTACGTGCCGAACAGCGTGGTCGAGCACCGGACGAAGGTCTTCGGTGCCACGGACACCGATCCGGGAGAGCGCTTCTACTACGAGGTCCGGAACAAGCTCTGGATGCTCACGCGCTCGTCGGCGCTCTCGCCGGAGGAACGGGTCCTGTACACAGGGGCGTCGCTCCGACGCTGGGCGCGGACCTTTGCCGGATCGTCACGACGTGACGTCCTGCGCAGCGCGGCCGTCCGAGGCCTGAGGGACGGGCTCCTGCGATCCCCCCTCCCCACCGCGAAGGCCTTGCAGGGTGCGGGCGTGCCGGAGGACGAGATTCTCGAGATCGAGTCCGGTGGCCCCGGCCCAGGACGGGCGGACTCGGCGTGACCCCTCCCGCGTTCTCAGTGCTCCTCCCCGTGTACGCGGGGGACTCGGCTCAACACTTCGAACGTGCCTTCTCCTCGGCCACGGTCGAGCAGACTCTGCGACCGTCGGAGGTCGTCGTGGTCCGTGACGGTCCTGTCGGACCCGAGCTGACGGCAGTCCTCGACCACGTCCGGGCGACGAGCGTCGTGCCCGTCGTCGTGATCGAGCTCGAGCACAACGTCGGGCTGGCACGGGCGCTGGCGGTCGGGCTCGACCGTTGCACCCACGAGATCGTCGCACGTACCGACGCCGACGACGTCTGTCGTCCCGAGCGCTTCGCTCGCCAGGTCCCGCTCGTCGAGAACGGGTACGACATCGTCGGCTCGGCGATCCAGGAGTTCGACGACGAGGCAAGGCCGGGCCTGGTGCGCACGCCGCCGTTGACCTCTGCGCAGATCGCGAGAGGAGCGAGGTTCCACTCGCCCTTCAACCATCCTTCGGTCGTCTATCGCAAGTCGGTCGTCGCTGCAGCCGGGGGGTACGAGGATCTTCCCCTCCTCGAGGACTACTGGCTCTTCGCGAGGATGATCCTGTCGGGGGCCGAGGGATGCAACCTCCCCGAGCCGCTGCTTCTCTACCGGATCGGCGCGGGCGCCTATGCGCGCCGCGGCGGGTCCAGGCTGCTCCGGTCCGAGGTCGAGCTGCAGCGCAGGATGCGCCGTGCAGGCTTCACGTCCAGGTCCCAGATGCTGCGCAACCTGCTGGTCCGAGGCGGGTATCGACTCGTCCCCGAGTCCCTGCGGAAGTACTTCTACCAGAGGCTGCTCGCCGACCGGTCGGGGGGACGACGTGCTTGAGTGGGCCGACACCTGGCCGGTAGCGCTCGTCGCTGTGCTCGTCCTCGTCGTGCCGGGTCTGGGTCCGGCGCTGGCGCTCGGTCTCCGCGGGCTCGTCGCCTGGGGGACCGCACCTCTGCTGGGTGCCGGGATCATCGGCGGTACCGCGGTCGTCCTCGGGGGACTGGGGATCGGCTGGAGCATCGTCGGGGTGGTGGTCGTCTCGGCGGCCCTCACGCTCGTCGCGGCACTCGTCCGCCGGGCCACGGGCCGGAGGACGTCGCCGCGTACGGGACCCGGCCGTCGACGACGGGCAGTCGTGCTCGCGGTCGCCGTGACGTCCGTCGTCGCCGCGACACTCCAGGCGCGCCGAACCCTCAGCGCCATCGGCGGACCCGAGCGCGTCGCCCAGACCTTCGACACCCCGTACCACCTGAACGCCGTCAAGCTCGTCCTCGAGACGGGTGACGCTTCCTCCTTCCACATGACGCTCTCGCAGCCGGCGGCCGAGACCGCGTTCTACCCCGGTCTCTGGCACGGCGTCGTGTCGCTCGTCGTCCAGCTCTCGGGCGGCGATGTCGCAGTGGCGGCCAACTGGGTGACCGTGGTCGCCACGACCGTCGTGTGGCCGCTCGGGATGCTCGCGCTCGCGCGACTCCTCTTCGGCCCGCGCCCCCTGCTCCTCGGGTTGGTCGTGCCGTTCTCGTTCGCGATGACGCAGTTCCCGAACAGGCTCATGTCGTTCGGACTCCTGTACCCGAACATCCTCGCGTACGCCCTGTTGCCGGCAGCCCTTGCTCTGTGCGTCATGAGCCTTCTCCTCGCTCGAGGAAGGGGCAGGGTCCCCTCGCTCCTGGGTCTGCTGCTCGGCGTCGTGGGGCTGGCGCTCGCACAACCGAACGGCCTGTTCGCCCTGGCCTACGCGGTCGTCCCGCTCGTCGTCCTCGCCCTCTGGGTGGCCTCGTCGAAGGCGAGGAGATCTGGCAAGGCCTGGTGGCAGGTCGCGCTTCCCTGGGTGGCGACCGCGCTCGCCGGGCTCGCGGGGATCTGGGCCCTCGACCGGCTCCCGTTCGTCTCGGACTTCCAGGGCAAGGTCATGTGGGCGGTGACCTCCAGCTGGCAGCATGCCGTCCGAGAAGCGGTCGGTCTCTCGGCCATGCACCCCGCCACCTCCCCGAACTTCCCAGAGCCGGAGAACCTGGCTGGGGGGATCCCGAACTGGACGGTCGCCGCGCTCGTGCTGGTCGGCGCGATCGCCTCGTTGTGGGTGCGGCGCTGGCGCTGGCTCCCGTTCTCCTACGGCATCTTCCTCGGCCTCTACGTCCTTGTCCGGGGCCTTGACATCCCCCTGCGGGGTGCGCTCACGGGCTACTGGTACGCAGATCCGCAGAGACTAGCGGCGCTCATACCGCTCATCGGGGTGCCTCTCGCAGTGATCGGCGCGGCGACGGTCGTGCGGCTGGTCCTGCTCGCGTTCGGCTGGGGGAAGGGCCGGCGTGTCTCGCCGTACGTCGCCGCGGCGCTCGCGATCCTGGTCGGGGCCGCGATCAGCGTGGTGCTCCCGCGCACGGCGACCTTCAAGGCCTCCTTCGCGTACATGGAGCACGTCTACAGCGTCGCACCCGACTCGAAGGACTCGGCAGCCCTCATCGACGCCGACGAGCTGTGGCTGCTCGGGCGCCTGGACGAGATCGTCCCGGAGGGCGTGGCCGTCGCCGGCGACCCGTGGGACGGGAAGCTCCATGGTCTGGGCCCTCGCGGACCGCCGTGCGCTGTACCCGCACATGGGCGTCGTCATGGACCCCGACCGTTACCTGGTCGCCGAGAAGCTGAACCAGGCGCTCACGGATCCGCAGGTGTGCGAGGCGGTGGACGACCTCGACGTCGGTTTCGTGCTGAGGATGGGCCGCCACCTCTGGGACGCGGGCCAAGGTGGGTACCCCGGGTTCGACGGACTCGTCGAGGCCGGGGTCGCCGAGCTCGTGGCCGAGCGCGGAGACGCACGGCTGTATCGGATCACCGCCTGCGGTTGACCCCTCGGGCAAGCAGGTGAAGGTCTTGTGGCGAATCGTCCGGAGTGCCCCGGGGGCGGCGGCCAGCCATGGGCGACCCGCTAGTCTTGTCGGGCTGTCTTCCCTGAACTAGGAGTGTGCGTGGACGCGGATCTTGTCGTCGTCGGGTCGGGTTTCTTCGGCTTGACCGTCGCAGAACGAATTGCCGAGGAGTACGACCGCAAGGTCGTCGTCATCGACCGTCGGAGCCACATCGGTGGCAACGCGTACAGCGAGGCGGACCCCGCGACCGGGATCGAGGTCCACCGGTACGGTGCGCACCTGTTCCACACGTCGAACGAGCGAGTCTGGGAGTACGTCAACCGGTTCACGGCGTTCACGGGCTACGAGCACCGGGTCTACACGACCCACCGTGGCGAAGTCTTCCCGATGCCGATCAACCTCGGCACGATCAACCAGTTCTTCCGCTCGGCTCACGGGCCGGACGCGGCACGGGCGCTGCTGGCAGCGCAGGCGAGCGAGCTCGAGGGCAAGAAGCCCACCAACCTCGACGAACAGGGCGTCTCGCTCATCGGCCGCCCCCTCTACGAGGCGTTCATCAGGGAGTACACGGCCAAGCAGTGGCAGACGGACCCCAAGGATCTTCCGGCGAGCATCATCTCGCGCCTCCCGGTCCGGTACACCTATGACAACCGCTACTTCAACGACACCTACGAGGGGCTGCCGGTCGACGGCTACACCGCGTGGATCGAGCGGATGGCGAACCACAAGAACATCGAGGTCCGGCTCGAGGTCGACTTCTTCGACGAGACCCAGCCGGTCAACAAGAAGGACGTCGTCGGCAACGTCCCTGTGGTCTACACGGGGCCCGTCGACCGATACTTTGACTATGCGGAGGGTGATCTCACCTGGCGCACGCTCGACTTCGAGCAGGAGGTGCTCCCGGTCGGTGACTTCCAGGGCACCCCGGTGATGAACTACGCGGACGCGGACGTCCCGTACACGCGGATCCACGAGTTCCGCCACTTCCATCCGGAGCGGGACTACCCGACGGACAAGACGGTCATCATGCGCGAGTTCTCACGCTTCGCGGAGAAGAACGACGAGCCGTACTACCCGATCAACACCGCGGCCGACCGCGAGAGGCTGCTCGCCTACCGCGACCTGGCGGCGGCGGAGAAGGACGTCCTCTTCGGGGGTCGTCTCGGGACCTACAAGTACCTCGACATGCACATGGCGATCGGCTCAGCCCTGTCCATGGTGGACAACAAGCTCGCGCCGCACTTCGGTGCCGGTGCCGGGCTGGAGAGCGGAGGTGTCGACGCATGAGCACGACGACGATGACGACGGACGCGAACGCGGCTGCCCGCACGGAGACCGACCGTCGCGTGGTGCACAGGGTGGTTCTGCCCCTGGACCGCGACCTGGACGTCCTGCCCCTCTACGTCGACTTCGACCCTGCGCACGGCGCGGTCTACTCGGCCGACCCGTCCGAGCCGGTGGTCGAGGGGGCGGAGCGGCCCCTCCCGCAGCGCGCCGAGATCGATCCGGAGATCGTCACGGGCCGTCATGAGGTCACCCTGACGACCGGCGAACGGGTCTCGTTCGGGACGTACTTCAACGCGTTCCCGGCCTCGTACTGGCGGCGCTGGACGACCGTCGGCTCCGTGCGGCTGAGCGTCGAGGTGGATGCGCCGACCACCGTCGTCGTCTACAAGTCCAACGCACGCGGCGCGAGCCAACGTGTCGAGGTCCTGGACATCTCCCAGGGCACCACCACGATCGACCTGACGCTCGCTCCGTTCGGCGACGGCGGCTGGTACTGGTTCGACCTCTACGCCGCTGCGGGCCCGGTCAAGATGCTCCAGGCGCACTGGAGCGTGGAGGCCCCCGCAGGCGCGACCCCCGGTACGGCCTCGATCGGTATCACGACCTTCAACCGCCCGGACTACTGCGTGGCGCAGCTGAAGCTCATCGGCGCTGACGACGCGCTCAAGGCGGCGTTGGACAACGTCTTCGTCATCGACCAGGGAAATCAGCTCGTCGAGGAGGAGGACGGGTTCGCGGAAGCGGATTCCGCGCTCGAGGGACGCCTGAAGGTCATCCGGCAGGGGAACCTTGGTGGCTCCGGTGGGTTTGCCCGCGGGATGCTCGAGACGGTCAAGGCGGAGAAGAGCAGGTACGTCCTGCTGCTCGACGACGACATCGTCTCGGAGCCCGAGGGCATCCTCCGAGCTATCGCCTTCGGCGACTTCACGCGCCGCAAGACGATCGTCGGCGGGCACATGTTCTCGATGTACGAGAAGAGCGTCCTCCACAGCTTCGGTGAGAAGGTCAACCCGTATCGCTTCTTCTGGGGCCCGGTCGCAGGGACGGGGGAGGGCCACAACTTCGCGAACTTCTCCCTGCGGACCACCGGCTGGCTCCACCGACGCGTGGACGTCGACTACAACGGGTGGTGGATGTGCTTGATCCCCACCGACATCGTGCGCGAGATCGGTCTGTCCCTCCCCGTCTTCATCAAGTGGGACGACTCGGAGTTCGGCCTGCGCGCGAAGCGTGCAGGCTACCCGACGGTCTCGCTGCCGGGTGCCGCCGTCTGGCACGTGCCGTGGACGGACAAGGACGACACGATCGACTGGCAGGCCTACTACCACCAGCGCAACCGTTGGCTCGCCGCACTTCTCTACTCGCCGTACCCGCGGGGAGGCATCCTGCCCCGCGAGAGCTTCCAGATGGACGTCAAGCACCTGCTGTCCCTCCAGTACTCGGCGATAGAGCTCCGGCACCAGGCGCTCGAAGACCTGCTGAGCGGACCCGAGCACCTGCATGCCACGATCGGGTCGAAGCTCGGTCACATCCGACAGGTGCGGGCCGAGTACCCGGACGCCGTCGTGCAGAAGGACCTCGGGGCCTTCCCGGACCCGCACATGCCGCGTCCTCCGCGCCGCGGTATCGAGCCGCGTGCGCCGAAGGGGAAGGTGCAGGGCATCGGCTCCGCCCTGACGGGCGCGGTCCGGCAGCTGCTCCCGGTCCGCGAGGGCGCGGTGGCTCAGCCCGAGACCGCCGTCCCCGCCACGGACGCCAAGTGGTGGAGGCTCTCCCACCTCGATTCTGCGCTGGTCACGTCAGCCGACGGGACAGGGGCATCCTGGTACCAGCGTGACCCGGAGAAGTTCCGCAGCTACCTCGCCCACAGCGTCGAACTGCACCGACGGCTCGTAGCCCAGTGGTCTGACCTTCAGGAGCAGTACCGTCACGCGCACCACTCGTTCACCTCTCCGGAGGCCTGGGAACGCACTTTCGCCGAGAACCGACGTGACCAGGACTGACCCCTCGAACCAGCCGGATCCCCAGCACGTCGAGCTCGTCGAACCTGGCCGTGGCCAGGGACTTCTCGATGTCTTCAGGAACCGGTTCCTCCTTCGACTGATCGTCAAGAAGGAGCTCCGCGTCCGCTACCGCGGGTCCGTGCTGGGGATGCTCTGGTCGTATGTCAAGCCCGCGGTGCAGTTCGTCGTCTTCTACGTGGCGCTCGGGCTCTTTCTCGAGCTCAACAAGGGCACCGAGGACTACGCGGTCTACCTGTTCTCCGGCATCGTCGTCATCAACTTCTTCGGTGAAGGATTCTCCAACGCGACCCGGTCCATCGTCGGCAACGCGGCGTTGATCCGGAAGATCTACCTTCCCCGAGAGCTGTTCCCGGTCTCGTCCTTGTACGTCTCGGCCGCGCACTTCCTTCCGCAGCTCCTCGTCCTGGTGGTCGGCGCGGTGATCGCGGGCTGGAGACCCAACCCGGCGGAGCTCGGTGCCGGCGTGCTGGGATTCGTGATCATCGCCGTGCTCGCCCTCGGGCTGGGCCTGCTCTTCGGTGCTGTCAACGTGCTCTACCGCGACGCGGAGAACTTCGTCGATCTCATCGTGATGGTCGCCACCTGGGCATCACCGGTCCTGTACACGTGGGACCGGGTGGCCGCGACGTTCCCCGCCTGGTTGTTCACGATCTATCAGCTGAACCCGATCACGGCGGCGGTCGAGCTGTTCCACTACGCCTTCTGGTACCCGGGAACGACCAACACGGTCGAGCTTCCACCCAACATGTGGATGTTCGCCTTCTCCGCCCTCGCGATCTCGCTGGTGATCCTCGCCGCCGGTCAGTCCGTCTTCCGGCGCCTCGAGGGGCGCTTCGCCCAGGAGCTCTGAAATGGTCACGAGTATCGAGATCCATGACGTCCAGAAGCGCTTCACCCTCCGGCACAACAGGTCTCTCAAGGAGCTGATGATGTCGTCGCTGCGACGTCAGCAGCTCGCCGAGGAGTTCCTCGCGCTCGATGGTGTCGACCTCACGATCACGGAGGGCGAGACGGTCGCGCTGCTCGGCTTCAACGGGTCGGGCAAGTCAACTCTCCTGAAGCTCATCTCGGGGGTCCTGCGCCCGGATGCAGGCAGTGTGCGCACCCGTGGTCGCGTCGCCGGTCTCATCGAGGTCGGCGCAGGTTTTCATCCTGACCTCACGGGACGCGAGAACGTCTTCCTCAACGGTGCGATCCTCGGCATGAGCGAGTCCGACGTCAGTCGACGGTTCGATGAGATCGTCGCGTTCAGCGAGATCGAGCGCTTCATCGACACCGAGGTGAAGTTCTACTCCTCCGGGATGTTCCTGCGGCTCGCGTTCGCCGTCGCCGTCCACTCGGATCCTGAGGTGTTCCTCATCGACGAGATCCTGGCGGTCGGTGACGAGCCGTTCCAGCAGAAGTGCCTCGCACGGGTACGTGGCCTGCGCGAGGAGGGGCGGACGCTCGTGATCGTGAGTCATGACCTGGACATGGTCGCGAACCTCTGCGACAGGGGCGTCGTCCTGGAGAAGGGCGTCGTCGTCGAGGACACCGAGGCAGTAGCAGCCGTGGCGCGCCTGCGCAACGGCCAATGATCTCCTGCCGGATGGATGACCTGGTGAGGACGACGACGTGGGGACAGTTCAGATGACGCTCTGGTGGGACGCGATCCCGTTCGTGTTGGTGGCGATCGGGGTTCTCTTCGTACCGGGAGCCGCGATCCTGGCCATCGCTGGGCCGGTCGGTTGGCGGACTGCGGCGCTGGCGCCGGGGATCTCCGTCGGGGTGATCGCCATCGCGTCGGTCGCCGTGGCTTTCGTGGGCCTCCCATGGACCGTCGGTGCTGTTGCGGGAGTGACGGCGCTGCTAGCGATCGTCGTCGCCGTCGTCCGCGCGATCTTCGACAGGCGCCCCAGGAGGTACGTCGACCGTTCCGGTGGGTTCTGGCTCGCCGTCGCTGCGACTCTGCTCGGATCCGCCCTGCTCGCTCGCCGGCTGATGTTCGTCTTCGGCACACCGGAGAGCATCTCGCAGACGTTCGACAACGTCTTCCACCTCAACGCGCTCCGGTTGATCCAGGAGACCGGCGATGCCTCGCCGTTCAACCTCGGGACGATCTCGGAGATCGGCTTCTACCCGGCGGCGTGGCACTCCGTCGTCTCGTTGATCGTCGACTCGGGAGCCTCGATACCCGTTGCGGTCAACGTCACCAACCTGGTGATCGGCTCGCTCGTGTGGACAGCCGGCTGTGTCGCACTGGCACGAGTCAGCTTCCCCCGCTCCTCCGCAGCCCCGGTCCTTGCGGGAGTCCTCGCTGCTTCCTTCGGAGCTTTCCCTTCCTGCTCCTGTCGTTCGGGGTGCTCTACCCGAACTTTCTCGCCTATGCGCTGCTGCCAGGGGCCTTGGCGCTGGTCGTCCGCCTGGTCGGCGTCGTGGAGCCAGAGGATCTCGATCTGAGGTCGTGGGGCTGGTGGCGTGACGTGGCGCTCTTGGCGCTCACGGCAGGAGGGATCGGGCTCGCACACCCGAACGGGGCGATGGCGCTCCTCGCGCTGACGGTGCCCATCGCGATCGCGAGGTATGTCGGGGCTGCGAACCGGGCCGTGGCCCTGAAGAACGGTTGGCGGCCTCTCCTGGTGCCCACGGCGGTCGTCGTCATGGGCGTCGCAGCGTCGTACGTCGCGTGGAAGGTGATCCGTCCACCGGCGTCGGCCGCGACCTGGATGCCGATCGAGTCGCAGGCGCAGGCCTTCGGGGAAGGTCTCTTCGTCGCGCCGATCGGCACGCCGTTGACACTGCTGACCGCAGTCCTGCTCGCCGTCGGGGTGCTCACCCTGCTCTTCTCGCGCTCCCGGAGGTGGATCCTGGGGCCGTTCGCGGTCGCGATCCTGCTCTTCGTGGTCGTCGCGGGTGGTCCTGCCGGGGAGCTGAGGAACTTCCTCACTGGTGTCTGGTACAACGATCCCTTCCGCCTCGCCGGACTGCTCGTGATCCCCGGGGTGCTCGTCGCCACCGGAGGCGGCGTAGAGCTCGTCGAACGTGCCACCGCACGGTTCGCCAACCGATCCTGGGCCACACGCCCCGTCGTCGTGGCCATCGCCGCGGTGTCCTGCCTTGTTCTCGTCGTCGCGAGCCAAGGAGCCTCTGTCCGCCGTGGAGCAGCGTCGGCTCAGCTCGCCTACGTCGAGTCCGACAACGCCCCGTTGTTGTCCGTCGACGAGCGCGCGCTCATCGAGCGCCTCCCCGAGTCGACCCCCGAGGACGCGACGATCGCGGTGAATCCTTGGACGGGTGCGGCGCTCGCCTACGCGCTCGGCGACCGCGCGGTGACCGAGAAGCACATCCTGACCCAGATCGATCCGGACGTGCAGGAACTTCACACGACCTTGAAGGAGATCGACGAGGACCCGACCGTGTGCCCCGCTGTCAGGCGATCCGGTGTGGACTTCGTCCTGGACTTCGGCGCGCACGAGGTCAACAACGGCAACGGGATCCCTCACGACTACAGCGGGCTCGCGGGCCTCGAGGAGAACGATCACCTGAGGTTGGTCGACCAGGAGGGCTCGGCCCGGCTCTTCGAGGTCGTCGGCTGCGCATAAGCAGGGCGCTGCTTCTCTGGCCGGGGTTCTGGCCGGTGCGCACGGACGAGGCCGACGGGGGCTCTGTCGGGCTCCGGTACGCCGGGGGCGAGGTCCGGACGCGAGAGGCTTCACACCGGGTGCCTGCCGTGCACCGCTTCGTGGTGGAGCTCCTGCTGCTGCGCCACATCAGCCGCGCAGGGATCAGGTGAGCGGCCGATCACGGACGGGGGCGACCCGTCGGTGATCGGCCGTCGATCACCGCTCGGTGGCGGGCGATTCCTGGGGGTGGACCGGGGCTGCAGGCTGAGACGCTGCGTCCTGCTGCGTCTCGACGTCCAGACGGAGGAGTGCGATCTCCTCGGTCAAGGTCCGCACCCGTTCGTCCAGGCTCGAGACTCCGATGCTGAGCTGGACGCACACGACGAGCAGCACGACGAGAGCGGACGAGAACACGAGGTTCGCCGGGACCTCGACACCGACGAGCTTCGCCAAGCCCACGGCGAGTCCGGGCCAGGCGCCGAGGACCGTCACGCCGAGGGCGACGATGATCCAGATGCCCGCGTACTTCTCGCGGATACGTCGCTTGCGAAGAAGCTGGACGAGTGCGACGACCAGCAGTGCGCAGAGGGTGACCGCGAACAGGTATCCACTCATGCCGTCACCTCCGCAGCCAGCGGTTCGCTGGGACGTGAGAGCGCGATGAGCAGGGCGAAGAAGGCCCGTACGAGGAAGACCCCTGCCTTGAGGGGGCTGTGCGAGGGTGCGCCGCCGGCCCGTGGACGCATCTCGACCCCGACCTGACTCACCGTGAGCCCAGCGCGAGAGGCGATCACGAGCGCCTCGACGGTGTCGCCCAGGTACTCTGCGGGATAGTTCGAGGCGAAGAGACGGATGGTCCGGGCGTTGCACATCTTGAACCCCGACGTCGTGTCCGTGAGCTGGGTGCCCGCAACCCGGCTCAGCACGAGCGAGAGCAGCTTCATCGACCACTTGCGTGGGCCTCGGACGACGTAGTCACCCTTGCCGGCGAACCGTGCGCCGATCATGATGTCAGCGTGGTCCGCCTGCATCGCTGCCCAGAGGTTCAGGACCTCTGCGGGGGCGTGCTGCCCGTCTGCGTCGAGCTGTACGGCGTAGTCGTAGCCGTTCCTCAGGGCGAACTTGTACCCCGCGCGCATGGCGCCACCGACCCCGAGGTTCAGTGGAAGGTCGAGCACCTCCGCTCCGGCGGCGCGAGCGGCGTGGACGGTCGAGTCGGTCGACCCGTCGTTGACGACGAGTATCGACGCCCCCGGGAGGGTCCGGCGGGTCTCTGCGATCACCTCAGGAAGCGTAATCTCTTCGTTCCATGCGGGAACGATGACGAGGAGGCGTTCCGGAAGATGGTCTTGCATGACTGGAATCATACTGCGTAGGGCGAGCCCGGATGACGGCCGTCTGGACCATCTGGCGAGGTGCACTAGCATCAGTACCGCTCTCGCTGAGGCCTCTGGCCAGCACCCTCCGAAGAAAGGTCGCTCGAGCGTGCCCCTGGACATCATGCTCCCGTTCTGGGGTGACCCAGCGATGATGAGAGAGACCGTCGAGAGCGTCCTGCGCCAGACGAACGACGACTGGCTGCTGACCGTCGTGGACGACGCCTACCCGGACCCGAGCGTCAAGGAGTACTTCGACGCTCTGACCGACCCTCGTGTGACCTACGTGCGCAAGGACGTCAACGAGGGCATCACGGCGAACTTCGCGACCTGCGCGCAGATCGCCACGCAGGACATGGTCGCCATCGTCGGGTGCGACGACGTCCTGCTCCCGAACTACGTCGACACCGTCCTGCGTGCACACCGTGACTTCCCCGAGGCAGACATCATCCAGCCCGGGGTCCAGGTGATCGACGAGTCGGGTGCCGTCGTCACCACGCTGGTGGACAGCGTCAAGAGGCGGCTCATGATGCCTCGCGTGTCGGAGCCCACCCTGCTCACGGGGGAACCGCTGGCCACGAGCCTCCTGCGCGCGGACTGGCTCTACTGGCCCTCGTTGGTCTTCCGCCGCGAGCGGCTCGTCGCCACGTCGTTCCGCGACGAGTTCTCCTTGATCCAGGACCTCGCTCTGATCATCGACATGATCTGCGCGGGGGCGACGCTCCTCGTCGAGCCGACCCTTTGCTTCTCCTACCGTCGGCACGGCTCGAGCGCGTCCTCGGCGGCACTGCTCGACGGGGTGCGCTTCGACGGCGAGCGACGCTACTTCGCGGTCGCGGCAGGTGAGATGTCCCGGCGCGGATGGCGGCGTGCCCGTCGCGCGGCGCGCCTGCACATGACGTCGAGGTTGCATGCCGTCGTCCTGCTGCCTCAAGCAGTCTCCCACAAGGAGGGGTCGCCGAAGGCTCTGCTGCGGCATGCCTTCGGTCCTGCGCTGCCCGATCGCTGAGGCGACCGGCCTCAGGGCTTGCGAGCCCCCAGACCGGCATGCGCGCTGCGGCTCAGCGTGGTGAGGACGAGGCGATCCGCCGCCGTAGCGTGCCCACCGCACGCGCAAGCATGACGCGAGCCCGGAGGACCGGCACGATGCCTCGCGGTCGGTCAGGGGTCTGGTTCTCCCCGTGCACACGACGGGCCAGGGAGCGGATCGGCAGGTGCTCGATGCTGCCGGAGAGATTTCCGTAGAGCGCGATCCACAGGTCGTGGGACTCCGTGAGGTAGCCGGGGAAGGGCAGCAGCACGGCGAGGGCGTCCCGGCGGACGCCCATGGCGCACCCGTAGTAGGGGCGGTTGCCGGCCAGCACGCCCAGGACGTTCCGGGCGGCGCGGCGCGAGTCCTCGGGACGCAGCCGCCAGTCCGCCTGGCCAAGCGGGCCGCGCAGCGAGTCCGGGCCGCCGAGCATGGTCAGGTTGGTCGCGACGACGGCGTGCGCCTCCAGCGAACGTGTCATGGCATCGACGCGACCGGGGAGCCAGACGTCGTCCTGGTCCGACAGCAGGAGGAACTCTCCGCGGGCAGAGCGGAGGGCGGCCTCGAACGTACGGACATACCCCCTGTTGGTGGTGGCGCGCTCGAGCCGGATCCGTGGGTCGGTGATCCCGTTGATGGCGTCCACCGTCGAGTCGGGTGAGGCGTCGTCGATGATCACCACCTCGTCGTCGGGCCCGAGCTGTTCCAGGATCGAGGTCAGCTGTTCCTCGACGAACCGGGCGCCCCTGTAGGTGGCCATGCAGACGCTGACCCGCGGTCCGGGGCGGCTGGAGTCGGTCATCGGGCGTCCTCCTGGACGATCACGGGCCTGGCGAGGCGAGAGAGATGGACAAGGATGCCGAGGAGAGGCCCTCCGACGAGAGCCACCACGGCGCGGACGGCAAGGGGTCCGGGAACGAGCAGAAGTGCGACCGCGACCCCGGTGGCGAGGAGCCACCCGCCGACGAACCACCGGTGCAGCGCGAGGGCCTGGCAGAGTGCGCCCGTGAGGGTCAGGATCGCGAGAAGAGCCGCGCCGACGGTCAGCGCAGCAAGTATCCACCCGTCGACGCGGTAGGACTCCTTGCCGGTGAGCAGCACCATCAGCCACGGCCCGACGAGCCAGGCGAGCGCCGCGCCGACCGCACCGATCAGCCCGATGAGGCGCAGGATCGGCAGGAGGGCTCGGAGGCCCCTGTCACGGTTGTTGACGAAGTGGGCGACGGCCACCCCCTGATAGGCGTTCAGCGGGATCAGCAACGGGGCGCGGGTGAAGGAGATCGCGAGCAGGAGAGGCGCCCCTGCCGCGTAGACGGTCGCCTCCGTCGTCAACGACAGGAGGAACGGGAAACCCACCACGAGGACGGCGCTGGACCCCTGGGCAGCGATGGAAGCGAGCATCCTGGGGAGCAGCACGGTCGTCGGTACGTCGGCGCGTGACGCGAGGGCTGCCCGAGCTCTGCGCGAGACGGCGACCACCACCACCCAGGTGAAGGCTGCGAGCGCGGATGCGGCGGCCAGCCCGACCATCGTCGAGCCGATGATGACGACCGTCACGACCAGGGCGAGACGGACGCCCGACTCGGCGGCGATCGTTCCGCTGTAGGTGGCCCACCACGCGCGTCCGCCGAGCGAGCCGACGAGGACCGAGTGGACGGCGTAGCCCACGACCCCGGCGCACGCGAGCCAGCCCAGGACCTGCGCATCGCTCTCGAAGGCCCGGTCACGCCAGAGGGGCGCCGTGAGGACCATGAGCGTCCCCAGCACGCCGGCGAAACCGACGGCCAGCCACACGAGCCGGGGTCCGGGAGCGAACCCCTCCCGCACGGCGTTGGTCACCGACCGGGTGGTCTCCACCGAGATGCCGCTCAGGATGCCGAAGCAGGTGAACAGGAACGACCAGAAGGCGAGGAACTGGCTCGTCTCCGAACCGAGGCCGGTCGCGAGGAGCATCACGACGTAGCCGACGGCGGCAGAGAAGGCCGAGGCGATGCCGACGTACAGGGCACCCCGCCCGCCGATGGTCGAGGGAGGGCTGGCGGTGGCGTTGTCGTCCGAGATCATCGTGTCCTTGTCCGGTGCTGAAGCGGCCTCCAGGACCACCTCGGTAGTGTACTTTGACGCCATGCCCAGCAGATCTACCGAAGACGACCGTGCCCAGGTGGGAGCGGTGGTCACCGCCTTCGGGCCGGGGGAGAGCCTCGTGCTCGCCGTGAGGAGCCTGGTCTCGCAGGTGAGCAGGGTCGTGGTGGTCGACGACGGCACTCCGCAGGCGCACCCGGGGTCCGACGACGTGTACGAGGAGTGCCGCCGGATCGGTGCCACGGTGGTTCGCCACGGGAGCAACCGAGGGATCGGCGCCGCGCTCAACACGGGGATCGACGCGCTGCGCGCCGGTCCGTCCGAGCTCGACCACGTGCTGACCCTGGATCAGGACTCGGTCCTGCCGGGAGGTTATGTCGCGAGCCTGGTCGCTGCGGAGCGTGCTGCCACCGCCCAGGGGGTGCAGGTCGGCATGGTCGCTCCGGGGCGTGCGACCGGCATCAGGTCGGGTGCGGGGAAGAGTGCCGGCGGCGTCGTGCTCGGCAGAGAGCCCATCCAGTCGGGACTGCTCGTGCCGATCGAGGTCCTCCGCCGGATCGGGGGGTTCGACGAGCCGCTCTTCATCGACGGGGTCGACAGCGAGTTCTTTCTCCGCGCCCGTGCTCACGGATACCTCTGCGTCGTCGCGCCGGAGGTGCACCTCGAGCATCGGCTCGGCCGTGCTGCCGAGGTACGGATCGGTCCTCGGGTGCTGACGCTGGTCGTCGCGGCCGACTTCCGCTACTACTACCAGGTCCGCAACGTGGTCGAGCTGGTACGCCGGTACGCCCGGACCGAGCCCGTGTGGTCTCTGGGAGCAGCGGGCAAGCTCCTGCGTCACCTGGCGATCACCACGACGTTGGTGCCTGGTCGACGTGAGCGCCTGCGCTATGCGCGCAGGGGACTCCGTGACGGGTTGCGGCGCGTTCAGGGACCCATTCCTCCGGCGGTCTGACCACGTGACCGGCCGGGGTAGCGGGGTGCTGTCGTGGCCGCAGCGCGATCGGCGCGACCACGACAGGACCCCGGTGGGTGCGATCGGCTGGTGGACCTCACCGGTCCTGTCGGGTCTACTGACCCGTCTTGGCGTAGTTGGCCTCGACGGCCGCCTTGTCGGCCTGCCACCAGTCCTGGTTCTCGCGGTACCAGTCGATGGTGGCGGCGAGACCGTCGTGGAAGTTGGGGTACCGAGGGGTCCAGCCGAGCTCGGTGCGGAGCTTGGTGGAGTCGATCGCGTAGCGCAGGTCGTGGCCGGGGCGGTCCGCGACGAGGTCGTAGGCGTCGGCGGGCTGGCCGGTGAGCTCGAGGATCATCTCGACGACGGAGCGGTTGTTCATCTCGCCGTCGGCCCCGATGAGGTAGGTCTCGCCGGAGCGGCCCTTGTCGATGATGGTCCAGACGGCGGTGTTGTGGTCCTCGACGTGGATCCAGTCGCGGACGTTGAGGCCCTGTCCGTAGAGCTTGGGGCGGATCCCGGAGAGCACGTTGGTGATCTGGCGAGGGATGAACTTCTCGATGTGCTGGTAGGGGCCGTAGTTGTTGGAGCAGTTGGAGATGGTGGCCTGGATGCCGAACGAGCGCACCCAGGCGCGGACCAGGAGGTCTGAGCCGGCCTTGGTCGAGGAGTAGGGGCTCGAGGGGTTGTAGGGGGTGTCCTCGGTGAAGCGTTCGGGGTCGTCGAGCTCGAGGTCGCCGTAGACCTCGTCGGTCGAGATGTGGTGGTAGCGCACGCCGTGGCGTCGGACGGCTTCCAGGAGGGTGAAGGTGCCCACGAGGTTGGTCCGCACGAACGGGGAGGGGTCATCGAGGGAGTTGTCGTTGTGGGACTCGGCGGCGAAGTGGACCACGAGGTCCGTCTCGGCCACGAGGCGGTCGACGAGCTCGGCGTCGGCGACGTCTCCCTGCACGAGGGTCACGGCGTCTCCGAGGGGGGCCAGGGAGGCGGGGTTGCCGGCGTAGGTCAGGGCGTCCAGGACGGTGACCTGGGTGCCCGGACGTTCCGCGACGGTCTGGTGGACGAAGTTGGCGCCGATGAACCCGGCGCCGCCGGTGATGAGGACACGCACGTGATGCTCCGTTGCTCGAAGTGGGGGGAGGGTCAGGCCTGCGAGGAGGGCAGGTAGGCCAGCGAGGCCTCGTAGGAGGGCAGGATGCCCGCGGCCGCTGCGTCCGCGAGCGAGGGCGCGGCCAGGTCCTTGGCGGAGAGCTCGAACTCCAGTGCCGAGCCGTCGCGGGCGGTGGTGGGCCACTCGATGGCGACCGTGGGGTCCAGGGGATGGATGCCGTGCTCGCGCTCCGGGGCGTAGCCGGTCGAGCACAGATACGTGACGGTCGAGCCGTCCTCCAGGGAGCAGAACGCGTGCCCCAGGCCCTCGGAGAGGTAGATCGCGCGGCGGTCGACGTCGTCGAGCAGGACCGAGTCCCACTGCCCGAACGTCGGGGAGCCGACCCGCACGTCGACGACGACGTCCAGGACCGCGCCCCGGGGACACGTGACGTACTTGGCCTGGCCGGGCGGGACGTCGGCGAAGTGGATGCCGCGCAGGACCCCGGCGGCCGAGACCGACATGTTGGCCTGCTGCAGGTCCAGGGGGTGCCCGGTCAGCGCTGTGAAGGTCTCGGCCTTGAACCACTCGAGGAACACCCCGCGATCGTCCCCGAACTGCTTCGGGGTGATCTCCCATGCTCCGGCGACCTTGAGCTCGCGTACCTGCACCTGTCCTCCAGGGATCGTTCGTGCCCGGCGGTCGGGCCCGCCCCACGATACCGTCCTCTCCCTCCGGGCAGGGGGCGTCGACCAGGGCCGATAGGCTGTCGCGCGGTACCCGAACGGGCGCCGTGGACGACGTGTGGAGGTATGGCGTGCGGTGGTTGGTGACCGGCGGTGGGGGGATGCTCGCCCAGGACCTGGAGACGGTCGCGCGACAGGCGGGCCATGACGTCGAGGTGCTGGCGCGCGGCGAGCTCGACATCACCGATCCGAGGGCGTGCGAGCTCGCCGTCCACGGTGCAGACGTCGTGGTGAACTGCGCGGCGTGGACGGCGGTCGACGACGCCGAGACCCGCGAGGCCGAGGCGTTCGCGGTCAACGCGGTCGGCCCGGCGAACCTTGCCCGCGCCGCCTCCCGGGCAGGGGCCCGGCTCGTCCACGTCTCCACGGACTACGTGTTCGCGGGAGATTCCGCGAGCCCGTACCCGGAGGACGGCCCGGTGGCTCCGCGCTCGGCCTACGGGAGGACGAAGGCCGCGGGGGAGTGGGCGGTGCGTGCCGAGGCGTCGGATCACCTCGTCGTACGCACGGCCTGGCTCTACGGAGCCGGGGGGCCCTGCTTCCCCAAGACCATGGCTCGGCTGGCCGCGGACCGCGAAGAGCTCTCGGTGGTCGACGACCAGGTGGGCCAGCCGACCTGGACCGTCGACCTGTCGGACCTGATCGTGCGCCTCGTCGAGGCGGAGGCGCCCAGCGGGACCTACCACGGCACGTCCTCGGGCTCGACCACCTGGTTCGGCTTCACCCGCGCGGTGCTCGACACCGTCGGCTCCTCGACCGTGCTGCTCCCGACGACGAGCGAGAAGTTCGTCCGGCCTGCCCCGCGACCGGCGTATTCCGTCCTCGGCCACGACGCGCTGGACGCGATCGGCGTCGCTCCGATCGGTCACTGGGCGCAGCGCTGGGAGGCTGCCGCCCCGGCGGTCCTGGACGTGCTGGGCCGCTGACAAGTCATGCCGGGTACGGCGGAGGGCGGGGCGCGACGGTGCGCCCCGCCCTCCGCCGTCCGGGCAGCTCCCACGTTCCGGTGGGAACGAGGGGTCTACTCGTCGAGGAGGCCCAGCAGGTAGCTGCCGTAGCCGGACTTCACCAGGCGTCGTGCGCGTTCGGCGAGCTCGGCGTCGGTGAGGAAGCCACGTCGCCAGGCGACCTCCTCGGGGGAGCCGATCTTCAGACCCTGGCGGTTCTCGATGGTGCGCACGTAGTCCGACGCCTCGAGGAGGGAGTCGAACGTCCCGGTGTCGAGCCACGCGGTCCCGCGGGGGAGCACCTCGACCTGCAGGCGCCCCTGTCGCAGGTACTCACGGTTGACGTCGGTGATCTCGTACTCCCCGCGCGGGGAGGGTTCGAGGTCGCGGGCGATCTCCACGACGTCGTTGTCGTAGAAGTACAGCCCTGGCACGGCGTAGTTCGAGCGGGGCGCGGTGGGCTTCTCCTCGAGCGAGAGGGCCTTGCCGTGCGCGTCGAACTCCACGACCCCGTACGCGGTCGGGTCGGCGACCCGGTAGGCGAAGACCGCGCCCCCGTCGATGTCCTCGAACCGGGTGCAGCTGCGAGCCCAGGCCAGGCCCGTAGAAGATGTTGTCGCCCAGCACCAGCGCGCACGACTGGTCGCCGATGAAGTCCGCGCCGAGCACGAACGCCTGCGCGAGCCCGTTGGGCTCCGCCTGGACCGTGTAGGAGATCGAGACCCCGAACTGCGACCCGTCCCCCAGGAGGCGGTGGAACTGCTCGGCGTCGTGCGGTGTCGTGATCACCAAGATGTCCCGGATCCCCGCCAGGATCAGCGTCGAGAGCGGGTAGTAGATCATCGGCTTGTCGTAGACCGGCACCAGCTGCTTGCTGACGCCGAGTGTGATCGGGTGGAGCCGGGTACCAGAGCCGCCGGCCAAGATGATTCCGCGCATGGTCACCCATCATGCCGCAGAAGCGGGCGCCCGGTGGCCCGGTCCGATCGACCGGCTCAGCCCATGTCGACGCGTTCGCTCGTACGCAGGCGGTCGAGGCGCTGGTGATCCTGGTCGAGGACTCGGCGGTCAGGGTGGGGGCGATGACGACCACCGATCCGTCGACGGCCAGCACCTGCAGGACTCGGCGAAGGAGAACCGCCGTGCTGTCCTCCTGGACGAGTGCCCGGACGGACGGGGCGGCGTCTTCGCCCGACTCGGCTCCCCAGGCCATCAGCGCGCCGTGGCCCACGGCCCGGGGCTCGAGGGCGACCGCCTCCGGGTCGACCTCCTCGACCCATCCGATCTGGTCCCCGTAGGTCATGACGGCCGAGCCCGCGTCGATGGCGCCAGAGGGCAGGTCGCCGTCGAAACGGCGTGCGAGCGCGGGCAGCGGCACGGCGACGACGGGGACGTCCGTGCCGGTCCAGGCCGTCGGCCGGGACGTCACGACGACGTCGACGCCGCGCGCGAGGCCGAGGAGCGTGTGTTCCTCGCTCACGTCCGTCTGCCCGACGGTGCCGCGGGCCGGGGCGTCCGGTGCGAGGACGAGCGTGGCGCCTGTCCTCCACGCGGCGAGCCCCCAGACAATGGCCCGCCAATGCGGGGGCAGGTCGAGGAGGACCCGCGTCCCCGGGGCGGCGTCGAATTCTTCGACGAGCAGGTTGACGGTTTTGTTGATCCAGTTGTGCAGGACCGCTCCCGAAAGCTCCACGCGCTCGCCGTCGTCGCCGTACCAGGTGACGCGGGGGCGCCCGGGGTCTCGGGTGATGAGACGTTGCAGGTCAGCGACGTGAGCAACGGGTGCTGGGGACTGGGGCATGGAGTCCAGCCTAGGGTGTCGTCGCCGGTGCGTCGGACGGCGTGATTTCACCCACGGGATCCGCTCGATAGCACATTTCGGCTTGACGGACGCGCATGACACGCGTGTAATTTCCCTAATGCAGTTTCCAAAGAACGGCATGAAGGGGCGCATCATGTGGAACGTGCTGGGCGAGGACCAAGGGGCATTCCCCTCGGATGCAGGTCGGACGATCGAGACGGTGGCCCCTGTGCTGCCGCTCTTCGGTCAGGTGGTGGACGACACGCTCATGGGGTGGCAGGAGCGTGCACTGTGCGCTCAGACGGATCCCGAGGCGTTCTTCCCGGAGAAGGGCGGCTCGACCCGCGAGGCGAAGAAGGTCTGCACGGGGTGCGAGGTCCGGTCCGAGTGCCTCGAGTACGCCCTCGAGCACGACGAGCGGTTCGGCATCTGGGGCGGTCTCTCGGAGCGTGAGCGCCGCAAGCTGAAGCGTCGGGTGGTCTGACCGGGCACCGCCCGGCTGAGGGGCCCGCGCGCCGTCGCGACGGGCCTCTGCACGGGGCACCCCCGGGTGCTCCGGGTCCGCGACCTGCCGAGCCGAGGTCCCACGATCCACGACGGACGCGGGTCATGATGACGGCAGGATGACTTCTTCAGACACCACCACCGTGACCGGGCCCCTCTCCAGCCGGGTGCAACGCAGCAGCGTGCACGCGGCGTAGCGGCTGATGCCGCGGTGGCGGCAGCGGGCTCGTCCTCCGCGACGGTCACGGTCACCGCCGTGATCGTGACGCAGGGACACACGCGCTACCTTCCTGAGACTCTCGACGCGGTCAGGGCGCAGTCGATCGCCCCCGACGCGGTGATCGTCGTCGACGTGGCCACGTCCCGGGCCATGAGCGAGTACCAGGAGCTGCACCTGGGCGGCGCGCGCTTCCTCGCAGCCCCGCACGCCCGGTCGTTCGGGCAGGCGGTCGACACGGCCCTCGCGTCGCGCGGCGAGGATGCCCCGCCGACCTGGCTGTGGCTGCTGCACGACGACTCCCCGCCCGAGCCGGGCGCTCTGGCCGAGCTGCTGCGTGCGGTCGAGCACTCCGCCACGGTCGCGGTCGCGGGCGCCAAGCAGCGTCGATGGGACGCCGGCGGTGACGACGACGGGCTGCTGCTCGAGGTCGGCTTCACGGTCTCCCCGCTGGGCCGTCGGATGACCGGCATCGACGAGCACGAGATCGACCAGGGCCAGCACGACGCCCGGGAGGACGTCCTGGCGGTCGGGCTCGCCGGCGCGCTGGTGCGGACCTCGGTCTGGCTGGAGCTGGGCGGCACCGACCCCGAGTACGGGGTGTTCGGGGACGGGCTCGACCTGTGCCGCCGTGCACGCCTTGCCGGGCACCGGATCGTCGTCGTGCCTCGGGCAGTCGTGCGCCATGCGCAGGCCTCGCTCCTGGGGCTTCGGCGCGAGGACCAGCGCGACGACGAGCAGGAGGCTCCTGCTCCCGACGTCGACGCGTCCTACGGTGCACGACGACGGAGCCTCCTGCACCAGCGGCTCGTGAGCGTCTCCGCTCCGATGCTCGTGCCGGCCGCTCTCGCGATGATCCTCTGGGCCCCCTTTCAGGCCATGTACCGTCTCGCGGTCAAGCGTCCGGGCCAGGCGCGGGACGAGATCCTCGCGCCCTTGTGGGCGGTCTTCCGCTTCCGCGCGCTCGCGCGCTCGCGCAGCAGGGTCCGGCGGACGAGCGTCCTCCCGCGCCGCGCCCTGGCGCCCCTGCTGGGTACCTGGCGGGACGTGCTCGGCGAGCGCCGGGACCACCGCCTCGCGCACGCCGAGCTGAGCAGGACGGTCGAGGCCCCGACGGACCTCGAACGCGCCGAGCTGCGGGCCCTGGCCCGACGTCGACGCGCGATGCTCTCGGTGGTCGTGGTCGCCCTGCTCGGGGTGACCGCGGTCGTGTTCGGCCCGCTGCTCTCCGTGCTCGGCGCCGGGGGCCGGTTCGTCGGCGGAGCTCTCCTGCCTGCGCAGGGCCGTCTCGCCGAGACCTGGCAGGCGGCCACGGGCGGCTGGGTCGCGGAGGGGATGGGAACGGCCGCTCCGGCCGACCCCTTCACGGCCCTCCTGCTGTCGGCCTCGCTCCTGGGCGGGGGCGTCGCGCAGCCCGTGATCGGCGTGCTCGTCGTGATCTCCTTCCTCGTCGCGGGCCTCGGGGCGTGGTTCGCCGCCGGTGGGGTCACGCGCTCGGTGTGGTTGCGCGCCTGGGCGACCGTGGTCTGGGTCGCGGCACCCTCTCTCGTGCTCGCTCTCGGCGACGGCAGGCTGGGAGCCCTCGTCGCCCATGCGGCGCTTCCCTGGGTCGCCCTCGGGGTGCTGCGGGCGCTCGGCGTCCATGCTCGGGACGAGGTCGCTCCCGCGCTCGTGACGAGGTCCGTCGTCGAGGTCGGCTCGACGCCGCCGGCCCCCCGCGTCGTCCGGACGGCCCGGAGCCGGCGCCAAGGCTCCATCGGAGCGGCTGCTGCGGCCGCCCTCGCGCTGCTCGTCGCGGTGTGCGGTGCCCCCGTGCTGCTCCCGGTCACCGCCCTCGCGCTGGCCGTCGTCGCCGTCGCGGCCGCACAGCACCGCAGGTACCTCCTCCTGGTGCTCCTTCCCTCGATCGTCCTGCTCGCGCCCTTCTGGGGGCGGGTCGTCACGACCTGGGACGACGGCGGCTGGCGACTCCTGTTCGCCGACCCGGGGGCTCCCGTGCAGGCCGTGACCGCACCTGCCTGGCAGCAGCTGCTCGGACAGCCTGTCGAGACTTCCGCCTGGTTCGACCTGGACGCCGGCGCCGTGGGAGAAGCAGCCCGCTGGGCGCCGCTCGCCACGGGTGCGCTGGTCGTCGCCCTCGCGATCGTGGCCCTGTTCCGTCGACGAGGAGCGGCCGCCGTGAGCGCCTGGTTCGTCGCCGTGCTCGGCCTCGTGACGGCTGCCGTGGCGGGTTCCGTGGAGGTCGCCGTCGGCGACCACGGGTCGACCTCGGGCTGGCCCGGAGCCGGGGTCTCGGTGGTCCTCCTGGCGCTCCTGGGCGCAGCGCTGCTCGGGGCGCCCGCCCTGCGCGGCCCGGCCCGCCCGTCCGTGTCCGCCGGCCCGCGGGACCGGGCCCGCGCCGCCTGGCGGGTCGGCGCCGTCGGGCTGCTCGCACTCGTCGCGCTCGCCGTCCCCGCGGCGTCGCTCACCTCGTGGGTCCTGTCCGCGACCGAGCAGGACGGCGCGGTCGGCGACCTGACCGTCACGACCGAGCCCGTCGTGCCCAGGGTGGGTCAGCAGATGCAGGACTCCGAGCGTGAGGTGCGCGTGCTCTCGATCGAGCTGGGGCCAGGCGGGGTGCTCGAGTACGCGCTGCTCCGTGGTGACGGTCCGCAGATGATCGACTCGTCGAGCGTCGTGCACGTGCGTGCCCTGGACGACCCGTCGTTCACGCAGGGCCCCGTCCCGGACCTCGTCGCCGCCATGGCCTCCGGGAGCTCGGCCGACGCAGCGACCGGGCTCGCCGACCTGGCCGTGGGGGCGGTCCTCATCCCCGCCGAGCCGGCCCCCGACCCGACGACCGCTCGCGAGCGCGCCGAGCTCGTCGCGCGCCTCGACATGGTGCCCGGCCTCGAGCGCGTGACCGAGGGGCAGTCGGGCGTGCTGTGGCGCGTCGCGCCGGGCCCGGCGGAGACCGACGCGCCCGCCTGGGCACGCGTCGTCGACGCCCTCCCCGCGACCCCTGCCGCAGGGGACGAGGCGAGCGGCGCGGTCACCGTCGAGCGTCTCCTGCCTGCCGACGACAAGACCGTGGCGACCCGGGTCGACCCCGGTGCGCAGACACGCGCCGTGGTGCTCGCCGAGACGGCCGACCCCGGGTGGTCGGCGACGCTCGACGGCCGCAACCTCCCGCTCGCGGACGTCGACGGGCGCCAGGCCTTCCTGCTCGGTCCTGACGGCGGGTTCCTGAGCATCGAGCACGACCCCCCGCACCGGCTCCCGTGGCTCGTCGCCGCCGGGGTCACCCTGTTGATCTTCGTGCTCCTCGCCGTGCCGGTGGGACGTCGTCGGACCGGAACGAGGTAGTACCCGTGACCACCAGTCGCCCACGCCCACGCCCGCGCGCTGCCCTCCGCCGGGTCGCGACCATCTCCACGGGCCTCGTGGCCGTCGCGCTCACGGGGGTCGTGGCCGTCGTCGGGGTCCCCGAGGGCTGGGGTGCCGCACCGGGGGTGGTCGCGTCCGACGTCGAGCAGATCGAGGCCTCGACGCCCGAGCGCGTGCTGGTGTGCCCCGCACCCGTGCGCCTCGCGGACACGACGCAGGTCGGGGACGCGCAGTTCAGCGCGGCTCCCGTCGAGACCGCGACGGCCTTGCGGGCGGCGGTGGTCGGCGCTGCGGGGGCGGGCACGGCGAACCCGGGGGACACGCCCGTGAACCTCACGGGCCTCGACGCGCTGGACGCCTCGCCGCTCGAGCAGGGCGACGGAGCCACGACGGTCTCGCTGGCCGACGTGACGGACAGCGAGGTGCTGCGCGTCGGTGCCGGGATGCCGGTCGACACCCGGGTCGCGGCGTCGGTGGGCTCGGTGACGACCGCAGGCGACCTGCGAGGTCTCGCTGCGGCGAGCTGCTCGGCACCGGACATCAGCCACTGGCTCGTCGGGGGGAGCACCGAGGTCGGCAGCAGCGCCCAGCTCGTGCTCCAGAATCCCGGACGCACGCCCGCCACGGTGCGGTTGAGTGTCTGGGGGCCCGGTGGTCCCGTCGTGCTGAGCGGGGGCGGTCAGTACCTCGTCCCGCCCGGCGAGGAGGTCGTGACCCTCGTCGAGGCGGTCGCGCCCGAGCAGCGCCGTCTGGCCGTGCACGTCGAGTCCACGGGCGGCACGGTCGCCGCCTACCTGCAGCACAGCACGCTCGACGGCCTGGTGCCGGTCGGGGTCGACTTCGTGGCCCCCGGGGCCGAGCCGGGCACGGCGCTCGCGCTCGGCGTCACGAGCGCGGGTGAGTCCGTCGAGGACCCCTGGCGCGCCCCAGCTGCGCCTGCTCGCGCCAGGGACCGAGGCGGGGACCGCGACCGTGACGGTCTACGGCACCGACGGGCGGGTGCGCTTGCGAGGCGGCGAGGAGCAGGACCTCACCCCCGGAGCGGTCACGGACGTGTCGCTCGGTGGGTTGCCCGTCGGCGACTACACCGTCGTGGTGGACTCGACCGTGCCGGTCGTCGCCGGAGCCCAGCAGGCGCGCGCGGGCGACCCGGTGCCCGACTCGCTCGACGACACCGCGCAGGTCGACCGTGCGTGGGTGGCGGCCACCGCGCTCGATTCGGCGGCGGCGTCGCGACCGGTCGGCGAGGACACGTCCGAGGCGGCAGGGGCGATCGGAGCCGACCACGGCGCGGACGACCGACCGCGGGACCGTGGCCCTGGTCCCGGGCACCAGCAGCACCGTGCGCGTCGGGGCTGTGCCCTCGACCCCCTCGGAGCGCGCCGACGACGCGACATCGACCGGCGCCTTCGGTGGGACGCTGCGCGCCTACGGGGCCGACGGCGCCCTGCTCGGGGAGACCGCTCTCTCCGTCGAGGCGGGGACGACCGTCAGCCTGGACGCGCTCGAGCTCGGCGGTGGGACGGACCCGGCGGTCCTGACGCTCGACGCGAGCGAGAAGTCTGCCGGGTCCTCCAGGACGGGCCGGTCCCCGGTGTGGTCGGTGCTCGCGAGCGCGGGAGCGCCCGTGGCCGGCGCGGCAGAAGGAGCGCCCGGCTCGTTGCTGTCGGTGCTCGTCCCGGTGCCGCCGGCGTCGAGCCAGGGCACGGTAGCGGTTCGTGCCACGAGCACCGCGGGCCTGCCCGACTGACTCTCAGTGCCCGCCCTGGTACCGCGGGTCGATCTCCTCGGGGGTCCGCGCGAGCATGTGCGCGACCTGCTCCACGACGACGTCTCGCACCAGGTCCGCCGTGTCGTCGTCGTCGAACGCTCGCGACTCGATGGGCCGCCGGTAGACGACGATCCGGGCGGGCTGCCCGGAGTCGGCGGGGAAGTACCGCCCGAGCGGTACCCCGGCGTCCTCCCAGGGCGCGGGGTCGGAGGGGGGGACGTCCTCGACCGCGAACTCGGTGCCGTGCAGCTGCTTGGACCAGCTGCGCTCGAGCAGGGCGATCGTGGCGATCACGTGCGCGTCGAACTTCTCGCCGCGCGTGCGGTTCGCCGGTGCCGAGGGCGGGAGCAGAGGACCTCGGATCCCCCGCCCGCGTCGGTCGCGGCGGCGCGGGTGCGGCCCGGAGTCGTTGAGGTCGGGCCCGCGCGCAGGGATGCGCAGCGACGCAACGAGAGGCGGCGGCGCGTCCGTCGCGGCCCGCTCGGGGCGTCGACGGCGCCCGTGCGGGGTGGGGGAGGGGGTGGGCGAGGGGTGGGCGGGCACGTCTCCGAGCCTAGAGGACGGCCGGCGCGCCGTGCCCGGGCCGCCCGGTCGCGAGGACGGGGACCGGCGTGTATGGCATCGTGACCACCGCGCAGGGCGTAGTGTCAGCGCGTGAGATCCGTCAGACAGTGCTCGCGCACCGCATGCACCCGTGCGTCGGTGGCGACCCTCACCTACGTCTACGCGGACTCGACCGCCGTGCTCGGGCCCCTGGCCCACATGGCCGAGCCCCACAGCTACGATCTCTGCGCCGAGCACGCCGAGCGGCTCACCGCCCCCCGCGGGTGGGAGGTCGTGCGGCTGACGCAGCACTTCGAGGAGACCGGCCCCAGCGACGACGACCTGTCCGCGCTGGCGGAGGCCGTCCGCGAGGCGGGACGCACGCGCCGCGGCGCGGAGCCCGACGACGTCACGGAGGTCGGGCGTCGAGGTCACCTGCGGGTCCTGCGCGCCGAGGGCGACTGAACGCAGGGTCCTGCCGTCCCGGCTAGGCTGGGCCGGTGCCCATCGACCTGACCCAGCTGATCAAGGCCTACGACGTCCGGGGCACGGTCCCGGACCAGTTCAACCCCCAGGTGGCCCGAGCGATCGGCGCTGCCTTCGCGCGCGTCGTCGTGCTGCCCTGAGGCGCCCCCCGGCGAGCCGGGCAGCGCGGCCCGCGCGTCGCCGTCGGGCGGGACATGCGTGACAGCGGGCCGGAGCTCGTCGACGCGTTCGCGCAGGGCCTCGCCGACGCGGGCGTGGACGTGATCCGGATCGGCCTGTGCTCGACCGACGGCCTCTACTACGCGTCCGGCGCGCTGGACATCCCTGGCGCCATGTTCACGGCCTCGCACAACCCCGCCGTCTACAACGGCATCAAGCTGTGCCGGGCCGGCGCGCGCCCCGTCGGGCAGGACTCGGGTCTGGTCGCAGGTGCGCGAGCTCGCCCAGGAGTACCTCGACGGTGAGCTGCCCGACCCCGGTCGAGGGCCGGGGCGAGATCACCGACCGCGACATGCTCGCCGACTACGCGGCCTTCCTGCGCTCGCTCGTGGACCTGTCGCGGCATCCGCCCGCTCAAGGTCGTCGTCGACGCGGGCAACGGCATGGGCGGCTACACCGCTCCCGCAGTCCTGGGGACGGCGGCGGGCCTCGAGGCGCTGCCGCTCGACGTCGTGCCCCTGTACTTCGAGCTCGACGGCTCGTTCCCGAACCACGAGGCCAACCCGCTCGACCCCAAGAACCTGCGTGGACCTGCAGGCCGCGGTCGTCGAGCACGACGCGGACCTGGGCCTCGCGTTCGACGGCGACGCCGACCGCTGCTTCGTGATCGACGAGCACGGCGACCCCGTGTCGCCGTCCGCGATCACGGCCCTGGTGGGGCTGCGCGAGGTCGAGCGCGAGAAGGCCGCCGGGCGGGTCCCGACGATCATCCACAACCTCATCACCTCGCGCGCGGTCCCGGACTTCATGTCCGCGGCCGGGCGCGAAGGTCGTGCGGACGCGCGTGGGTCACTCGTTCATCAAGGCGCAGATGGCCGACAACGACGCGGTGTTCGGCGGCGAGCACAGCGCCCACTACTACTTCCGTGACTTCTTCTTCGCCGACACGGGCATGCTCGCGGCGATGCACGTGCTCGCGGCGCTCGGCGGGCAGGAGCACCCGCTCTCGGCGCTCGGCGAGGTCTACGAGCCGTACACCTCGAGCGGGGAGATCAACTCCGAGGTGGCCGACGTGCCCGGCCGCCCGGGCCCGTGTCGTCCAGGCGTACGTGACCGAGGAGGGGGCGGGGCCGGTCGTGGTCGACGAGCTCGACGGCCTCACGGTCTCCCACTGGGACTCCCACCCGCAGTGGTGGTTCAACCTCCGCGCGTCCAACACCGAGCCGCTCCTGCGGCTCAACGTCGAGGCCGCCGACGAGGACATCATGGAGAAGGTGCGCGACGACGTCCTGTCGCTCGTGCGCGCCACCGAGAACGGCGGCTGAGGCCGAGCGACATGAGCAAGGACACGACGGCGGGCAGCCCACGGGTCGGATCCGTCGCCCTCGACGCCTGGGTCCGGGAGATCCTGCGCTGCCCCGTGACCGGCGCGACGCTCGTCGACGGCGTCGGGCCCGACGGGAGCCCGAGCTCGCACTCGACCGACCCCGAGCGCCCGCTCGCCTACCCGGTGCGCGACGGGATCCCGGTGCTGCTCGAGGGCGACGCGCGCGCCCTGTAGAGGGTCGCTCCAGCGTCCGTCGCCGTGGGCCCGGTGGCCCCCTCACGGGCGGTCACCGGGCTCGCGTGCCTTCTGCGGGCTAGGCTTTCCCTCGGCTTCCGGTGCGCTTCGGCGCGACGAGGGCCGAGCATGCTCCGGTCGCTCCCGCCCCTGGGACGTCCGTCGCGAAGGGATCGCACCATGTCGGCTCACGGCGGCACCAAGGCGGTCGTCGCTGCCCTGCTCGCGAACCTGGGCATCGCGGTCACCAAGTTCGTCGCGTTCTTCCTGACGGGGGCGTCGTCGATGCTGGCCGAGGGCGTCCACTCGGTCGCCGACTCGGGGAACCAGGCGCTCCTGCTCCTGGGGGGCAAGAAGGCCAGGCGGGCCGCGACGGGAGCACCCGTTCGGCTACGGGCGCGAGCGCTACGTCTACGCGTTCATCGTCTCGATCGTGCTCTTCACGGTCGGTGGTCTGTTCGCGCTCTACGAGGCGTGGCACAAGTGGGAGGACCCGCATCCGATCACGAGTGGAAGTGGGTGCCCATCGCGGTGCTGCTCGCCGCGATCGTCATGGAGTCGACCTCGTTCCGCACCGCGGTCCGCGAGTCGAACCCCGCCCGCGGGCAGCAGTCGTGGCCGTCGTTCATCCGCACGGCCAAGTCCCCCGAGCTCCCGGTGGTGCTCCTCGAGGACTTCGGAGCGCTCGTCGGCCTGACGCTGGCCCTCGGGGGAGTGGGGCTGACGCTCGTCACGGGGGACGGGCGCTGGGACGCCGCGGGGACCGCGTGCATCGGTGTCCTGCTCGTCCTTATCGCGGTCGTCCTGGCCGTCGAGACCAAGTCGCTCCTGCTCGGTGAGTCCGCGACGCGCGAGAACGTCGACGCGATCCGCACGGCCCTCGTCGGAGACGGTGTGGCCTCCGTGATCCACCTCAAGACGCTCCACCTGGGACCCGAGGAGCTGCTCGTCGCCGCGAAGATCGAGGTCACCGCGACGGCCGACGCCGCCTCGATCACCCGGGCCATCGACGCGGCCGAGGCCCGTGTCCGCACGGCCGTCCCCATCGCGCGCGTGATCTATCTCGAGCCGGACCTGCGCCGAGAGGAGCCGGTGGCTGAGGTCCCGCCAGCTCGGGCGTAGCCCTCACCGTCCGACGACGGTGGGCCGGCTCGCACGCAGTTGCCCCCGCTCTGGCGCACGCCGGCGCAGCGAGGGCAGCGCGGCACGACCGCAGGCCGGCACCCCTCGCGGGGTGCCGGCCTGCGGCGTCTCAGGACCGAGGGGTCAGCTGTTCGCGGCGGCCTTCAGGTCGTCGACGAACGTCGGGTTGGCCTCGAGCCACTCGCGCACCGATGCGTCGTTGTCGGAGCCGTCGTTCTCGTTGAACATGATGTTCTCGAGCGAGAAGAGCTGCTCGTCGCTCAGCGTGAGCGCCGAGATCCAGGACGCGACGTCGGGGTGGTCGGCGGTGAAGCCCGTGCGCGCGACCGAGTGGATCTTCTCGGCGTCCCCCATGGCACCCTCGGGGTCCTCGAGGTCCTTGACGGGGAACGCGTCGTAGGCCCAGTGGGGGCGCCACAGCGTCACGGCGACGTTCTCGCCGGCGTCGGTCTTGCTCTTGAGCTCGGCGAGCATGGCCGGGGTCGAGGAGATGACGAAGTCCATCCCGTCCAGGCCGTAGGTCGGGATGGCCTCGTCCTGCGTGATGCGGGTCAGGCCTGCGCCGGACTCGATGCCGACGATGCGGTTGCCGAACAGGTCGGCGTTCGCGGCGAGCTCGTCGAGGCTGTCGACCGGTGCGTCCTCGTTGACCGCGATGGTCAGCTTGGCGTCGTCGTACCAGTACCCGAGGTCCTCGAGGTCGTCACCGTACTGCTCCTGGTAGTCGGCGTGCGTGAGGGGCAGCCACATGTCGAAGTTGACGTCGAAGTCGCCTCCCGCCATGCCCGTGTAGACGATGCCCGGGTCGGCCGTCTCGGTGCGGACGGTGTATCCCTCGTCCTCGAGGATGGCCTTGAACAGGTGCGAGACCGCGATGCCCTCGTCCCAGCCCGTGTGGATCGCGATCGTGATGTCCTTGTCAGGAGCGCCGGAAGCCGAGCCGGAGCCCGAGTCCGTCTCGCCCGAGGCGCAGGCCGCGAGACCGAGCCCGAGGGCGAGCGAGGAGGCGACGATCGCCGTGCGACGACGGGCCTGGTGGTGACGTGCGGGAGACATGCTGTCCTTCCTTCGGGGGCGGGCCGCTGGCGCGGCCGCGCCCGCCTGGGTTGGTGGTGGTGCAGGAGACGTGCGGACCCGGACGGGCCGGGGCTCAGACGGCGCTGGCCGCGAGGGCCTTGGCGACGGGCGAGCGGGTGCTGAGGGCGGAGGTGACGCGGTCGAGGAAGACCGCGAGGATGACCACGGACAGCCCGGCCTCGAACCCGAGCGAGATGTTGATGCGCTGGAGGGCTGCGACGACGTCGCCTCCCAGGCCGCCTGCGCCGACCAGGCCGGCGATCACGACCATCGAGAGCGAGAGCATGATGACCTGGTTGACGCCGGCCATGATGGTCGGCATGGCGAGCGGGAGCTGGATCTGGCGCAGGATGCGGCCCGGCGTCGAGCCGAACGCGTGCCCGGCCTCGACGACCTCGGAGTCCACCTGGCGGATGCCCAGCTCGGTGAAGCGGACGCCCGGGGCCAGCGCGAACACGACGGTCGCGACGATGCCGGGGACGGCACCCGTGAGGAAGATCATGACCATCGGGATGAGGTAGACGAAGCCCGGCATGGTCTGCATGAAGTCCAGCACGGGCCGCACGACGCGTGAGACCTTGTCGTTCCGGGCGGCCCAGATGCCCAGCGGGATGCCGATCGCGAGCGCGATCACGCTGGCGACGAGCACGAGGGCGAGCGTCTCCATCGCGTTGTCCCACTGGTCGACGCCCGCGATGACGACGAAGCCGACGAGCGTCGTGACGGCGAGCCTCCACCCCTTGGCGAAGAACGCCAGGGCGGCCAGGACGAGCGCGACGACGACGAACGGCGGGCCTTGGAGGACGGCCGCGAGGGCGTCGTAGCAGGACAGCAGGACGTCCTTGACGACGGCGAAGAAGGGCTTGAACGTGGCGATGAGCCAGGTGACGAAGACGTCGACCCAGTCGCCGAGCGGCAGGCGGGGGATGAAGGTGTCGGTGGTGCTCATGCGCCCTGCTCCTTCCGTCGTGGGGACGCCGTGCGGGGCGGTCTCACCCTCGGCCACGTCGGTCCCAGGGGTCGGCCGGTCGTTCGTGTTCTCGTCGGGCCCGACGGCGTCGCTCTCGTCGAGCGTGGGCGGCACCATGGCCTCGAGCAGGGTCACGCGCGGGATCACGCCGACGAGGCGGTTCCTGTCGTCGGTCACCGCGACGGGAAGAGGGGACTCGGCCGCGGGGGCGAAGAGCTCTGCGAGGGGGGTGTCGACGCTCACGGGAGCGACGCCGTCGTGCACGATCGACTCGATGCTCGTCTGGTCGCCGCCGGACTTGAGGAGCGCGACCGCGTCGTCGTCGCGCACGACGCCGCGCAGGACGCGCTGCCGGTCGACGACGTAGGCCGCCGACACCTGCGCCTCGCGCATGGTGCGGCTCGCCACGCGCGGGCCGCCGCCGAGCGGGACGACCGCCGTGGGGCGGACCATGACCGACGAGGCGGTCAGGACGCGGGTGCGGTCGACGTCGGCGACGAACTGCGCGACGTAGTCGTTCGCGGGGTCGGAGAGGATCTCCTCGGCCGTGCCGATCTGGACCGTGCGGCCGTCGCGCATGACCGCGATGCGGTCTCCGAGGTGCATGGCCTCGTTGAGGTCGTGCGTGATGAAGATGATGGTCTTGCCCAGGGTCTGCTGGAGCTCGAGGAGCTGCTCCTGCATCTCGCGGCGGATGAGCGGGTCGAGCGCGGAGAACGCCTCGTCCATGAGCAGCACGTCGGTGTCCGCGGCCAGGGCGCGGGCCAGGCCCACGCGCTGGCGCATGCCGCCCGAGAGCTGCGAGGGCAGCGAGTCCTGCCAGCCGCCCAGGCCCACGAGGTCGAGGGCCTGCTGCGCCTTCTCCCGGCGCTCGGCCTTGCCCATGCCCTGGATCTCGAGCGGGTACGCGGCGTTGTCCAGGACGGTGCGGTGGGGGAGCAGGGCGAAGTGCTGGAACACCATGCTCACGCGGCTGCGGCGCAGAGCGCGCAGCTGCTTGGCGCTGACTGTCGCGAGGTCGGCGTCGCCCAGGAGGACGTGGCCGGCGGTGGGCTTCCACAGGCCGTTGAGCATGCGGATGAGCGTGGACTTGCCCGAGCCGGACAGACCCATGACCACGAAGATCTCGCCCTGCTTGACGTCGAAGCTCGCGTCGATGACCGCGGCCGTGCCGAGCGGCTTGACGTCGGTGCGGCTCGCGCCCTCCTTGAGGCGGCGCACGGCCTCCTGCGGGCGGCGGCCGAAGACCTTGTAGACGCCCTGGACGCTCACGGCCACGGGGCGGTCGTCGGGGAGGGCGGCGGCGCCGTGCGCGCCGGGGTACGGCTCGGTCTCGACCGGGAGCAGGACCGGCGCGGTGCTCTGCCCGGTGCTGCTGTCGGTGCTGGTGCTCGTGCTGCTGGTCGTCATGCTGGCGGTGCTCGCCACCTTCCACGTGTCGTGGCGGTTCCGGAACGCTCCGGGGAGGGCGCCAGGGTGACCTGGCAGCGACCTCCCGGTGCGCTCAGCGCCGTCAGGCGCGTCACGGTCCACCGGATCGTGGCCCGCTGCCGGGGGCCGCCCGGGAGGGCGGCCGCCGCGAGACGCTGCGGGCCGTGACCTGTCGCCGGTCGGCGAGGCGCCGGGCCGGGACAGGTCGATCTGTCTCCTGCACCCTGCCCGATCCCAGGGCGAATTGCTACCGAGTGAACGGTGTGCATGGCGCTTTCCGGGGAGATGCTTGACTGTTCAATCGTTGCGAGCGTGCGGTTTTGACCATTCACAGGATCGTTACCGCTTCGTGATCTTGAATTGGTCAAGCAGATTTGTTATCGCGCGCGGGCGCGAACTGTTGTACCGCTGGGGGACTGGGCGCGGCCCCCGGATGACCGTCCCACGTGCGCGCCGCCGTCGGGCCGGGGCGACGCACCCGACATGACCTCACCCACGCGGGCGCCTCGCCTGCCCCAACAGCGCAGCCGTCGCCGCGAACAGGGCGCCGTCGGCGGGCGGTCACGCCACCCCGGCGCTCCTCGTGGTCACCCCCGGCGCCCGACGGGCCGCCCCCGGTAGTCTGGAACGACACCGTCAGAACCGTCGTTCGGAGCACCATGTCTTCTGCCACGCCCGCCGCCCAGGCCTCCTTCGACGAGGTCCCCGGCCGCTACAAGGTCCGCGATCTGTCCCTCGCCGAGGCGGGGCGGCACCAGATCCGCCTGGCCGAGCACGAGATGCCCGGACTCATGGCGCTGCGCGCCGAGTTCGGTGCGTCCCAGCCCCTGGCGGGCGCACGCATCGCCGGCTCTCTCCACATGACCGTCCAGACGGCCGTCCTCATCGAGACCCTCGTCGCCCTCGGTGCGCAGGTGCGCTGGGCGAGCTGCAACATCTTCTCGACGCAGGACGAGGCCGCCGCGGCGATCGCCGTCGGCCCGCACGGCACGCCCGAGGACCCCCAGGGCGTCCCGGTCTTCGCCTGGAAGGGCGAGAGCCTCGAGGAGTACTGGGACTGCACCGAGCAGATCCTGCTGTGGCCGGGCGAGGAGGGGGCCAACCTCATCCTCGACGACGGCGGCGACGCCACCATGCTCGTCCACCTGGGGCTCCAGTACGAGCGCCTCGGCACGGTCCCCCCGGACACCCTGCCGGGCGAGCCGGACCACACGCACGAGATGAACGTCGTGCGCTCGGTCCTGCGCCGGGCGCTCGCAGCCGACCCGCTGCGGTGGACCAGCATCTCCGAGCAGCTGCTCGGCGTGACCGAGGAGACCACCACGGGCGTGCACCGCCTGTACCAGCTCGCCGAGTCGGGCGAGCTGCTCTTCCCCGCGATCAACGTCAACGACTCGGTCACCAAGTCGAAGTTCGACAACAAGTACGGCATCCGCCACTCGCTGCCCGACGGCATCAACCGCGCGACCGACGTCCTCATGGGCGGCAAGGTCGCGTTCGTCGCGGGCTACGGAGACGTGGGCAAGGGCGCGGCAGAGGCGTTCCGCGGTCAGGGTGCGCGCGTCATCGTCTCGGAGGTCGACCCGATCTGCGCGCTGCAGGCCGCGATGGACGGCTACCAGGTCGCGCGCATCGAGGACGTCCTCGGCGAGGCCGACTTCTTCATCACGACCACGGGCAACAAGGACGTGGTCACGGCCGAGCACATGACGGCGATGAAGAACAAGGCGATCGTGGGCAACATCGGCCACTTCGACAACGAGATCGACATGGCCGGGCTCGCCCAGGTCCCAGGCATCACGCGCACCGAGATCAAGCCCCAGGTCCACGAGTGGACGTTCCCGGCCGCGGGCGACGAGGAGCCGCGCTCGATCATCGTCCTGTCCGAGGGGCGCCTGCTCAACCTGGGCAACGCGACGGGCCACCCGTCGTTCGTCATGAGCAACTCGTTCTCGAACCAGGTCATCGGCCAGATCGAGCTCTTCGAGGACAGCAAGCGCCCGGAGAGCGAGCGGACCTACGAGCGCCAGGTGTACCGCCTGCCCAAGGTCCTCGACGAGAAGGTCGCGCGCCTGCACCTCGATGCGCTGGGCGTGCGCCTGACCGAGCTTCTCGACGTCCCAGGCGGACTACCTCGGCATCCCGGTCGAGGGTCCGTACAAGCCGGAGCACTATCGCTACTGAGCGGACGCGCGCCCCTGAGCGAGGGGCCCGACGGCGGAGGCCGGGTTCCGGGAGGAGCCCGGCCTCTCGTGCCGGTCACCGTGGGCGGCGTGTCGGTCGCCCTCGGCAGTTCACCCCGTCACCCTGAGCACAACCGCCCCTCCTGCGCGACGATGGTCCCAGCACCGCGCTGACAGGAGAAGACGATGGCGACCGTCCCGAGCGAGCCCACGATCAGCGACCCCGAACGGGCCGAGCTCGAGGCCCTGCGCGCCGAGGTCCAGCGGTTGCGGGCCGAGCGCGCCGCACCTCCGCCGTCGCCCGCAGCGGTCGCCGCCGCCCCCCACCGCCACTGGGTCCGTTGGACCGCGGTGACCGTCCTCCTGGTCCTGGCCGGGGTCCTCATGCTCGGCTCGGTCCTCGCCCGCTACGTGCGCGGCGAGATCCTCGACACCGACCACTACGTCGCGACCGTGACCCCGCTGGGCTCGGACCCGGCGATCCAGGCGGAGATCGGCACCAAGGTCAGCGACGCGATCCTCGACCGGATCGACCTCGAGTCGGTCACGACCCAGGCACTGACGACGCTCACGCAGAACGCCGAGCGTCTCCCGCCGCAGGTCATGGGCCTTGCCCCGCTCCTCGCGAGCCAGGGCGAGTCGTTCGTCCGCTCGACCGTCGACCGCATGGTCACCTCCCCGACCTTCGAGGAGCTGTGGATCGTCGCGAACCGCCAGGCGCACAAGAACCTCGTCTCGGTGCTCACCGGGGAGGGGGAGACCTCCGTGACGGCCGACGCGAACGGGCAGGTCACGCTCTCTCTCGGCCCCATGATCGACGAGGTGACCAAGCGCCTCTCGGCCCGCGGCTTCACGTTCGTCGAGAATCTCCCGTCGATCAACCCTCAGTTCGTGCTGTTCACCTCGGACGACGTCGTCACGGCCCAGCGTGCGGTCGCGTTCCTGGACAAGGCCGCGAACGTCCTGCCCTGGCTCTCGCTGGCCGTCGCGGTCGGTGCGGTGTGGGCGGCGCCGCGCGGCGGGCGCCGCCGCGCGGTGGTCCTGGCGGGCGTCGCGTACATCGTCGCCATGGCGCTCCTCGCGATCGGGATCACCGTGGGACGGTCGCTGTACCTGAGCGCGGTCCCGTCCGACACCCTGTCCCCGTCGGCCGCGACCGCACTGATCGACGCGGTCCTGGTCCCGTTGCGCACCTCGTTGCGGGCCGTCTTCGCGTTCGGTCTGGTCGTCGCGCTCGCGGCCTACCTCACGGGATCCAGCCGGTCGGCGGTCGCGGTGCGCGGGGGCTTCAACTGGGCGGTGCGTGCCGTCAGCCGTGGACATGCGGGCGACGGCGGTCGCGCCCCGCACCCGTTCGAGATCTGGGTCGCGAGGCTGCGCTGGCCCCTCGTGGGGCTCGTCCTCGCGGGGGCCCTGACCGTCCTCGTGTTCTCGCGGTACCCGAGCGGGAGCACGATCCTCCTGATCGCCCTGGTCGCGGCCGTCCTCGTGATCGCGATCCAGGTGGTCTCCGCGCCCGCGCGCGGCGTGACCCGGGCGACGCCCGAGGAAGGGGCGAGCGCCGCCGTCGGGCAGGGGACCGCCGAGGCACTCGAGGAGCCCCCGGTCCCCACCGCACGCTGAACGTGCTGCCGTGCACGGGGGACAACCCCCGTGCACGACGGCGGAGCGCACCCTGGGCGCGCGGGCGCGCGTCAGGAAGACTGGTGCCAACGCTCGAACCAGATGCAGGAGCCCTGACACCATGTCTGCTGTGACCTCCCCCCAGCCGCGCGGCGACGCCGCGCCCGCCGGCGGCACCACCGACGGGCCCACAGGCCCGGTGGCGCCCGCCGAGCCGTCCTCGTCCGCGTCGTCACAGGCCGGGACGCCTCCCGGCCCCGCGGGATCCCCCATGCAGACGGCCCGACCGCACCGTCCGGGGCGGGTCCCGGTGCCGGTCGACCCGCGCTACACGGACCACCGCGAGGACGTCGGCTTCCTGCGGGCCCCGTTCGCGCGGAGCACGTGGCGCGAGTTCGGGTACATCTGGCTCTCGTTGTTCGTCGCCCCCGTGGCCTTCGCCTACGCGATCTTCACGGTGAGCTTCACGGCGGGGATCCTCGTGACGGTCGTCGGGCTGTTCGTGACGGGCGCGCTCGTCCTCGGGGCCCGCGGCTGGGGTGGCATGTACCGCACCATGGCACGCTCCATGCTGTCGGTCGACGTGCTGGCCCCGGCGCCCTACGAGCGCCGCCGAGGGTTCTGGCGCGTGCTGTGGGCGATGGTGTCCGACGGGCCCGGGTGGCGTGCGCTGTCGTTCATGCTCGTGAGCTTCGTGCTCTCGATCGTGTCGTTCGTCGTGAGCGTGACCTTCTTCTTCACCGCGGTGGGTGCCATGACGCACTGGTACTGGGCACAGTTCCTCCCGCTCCAGCAGGCGGTCGACGGCACGTGGCACCGAGGCGCCCAGATGGGCACCGACTGGTTCGTCGACACCCCCATGCGCCAGTCGGCGCTCGCGGCGGCCGGGGTCGTGCTGTGGTGGCTGTGGCCGCAGCTCGTCCGGGGCTTCGCCCAGCTCTTCCGCCTGCTCACGATCAACCTCCTGGGCCCCACGCGTGCGAGCCTGCGCGTCCGGGACCTCGAGGAGTCTCGCGGCAAGACGGTCGAGGACGCCGACGCCAAGCTGCGGCGCATCGAGCGTGACCTGCACGACGGGACGCAGGCCCGGCTCGTCGCGGTCGCGATGCAGCTCGGCGAGGCCAAGGAGCAGCTCGCTGCGGGAGGCGACGCGAGCGACGCCCTGGAGCTCGTCGACAGCGCGCACGCCTCGACCAAGGAGGCGCTCCTCGAGCTGCGCGAGCTGGCGCGCGGCATCCACCCGCCGGCGCTCGACAACGGGCTCGCGATCGCCCTGGAGACGCTGGCCGCGCGCTCACCGCTGCCCGTGACGGTCGACGTCGACCCGCGCGTCGCGCCCTCGCCCGCGGTCGAGACCATCGCGTACTTCTGCGTCGCCGAGCTCGTGACCAACGCCGCGAAGCATGCCCGGGCGTCAGGGGTGTACGTGCTCGTCGAGGAGCAGGGCCGGACCCTGCGCCTGCGGGTGCGTGACGACGGGCAGGGAGGGGCCCGGGTCTCGACCCCCGACGCCCAGGGGCACCGCTCGGGCCTCGCCGGCCTCGAAGAGCGGGTCCGCTCGGTCGACGGCACGTTGGAGCTCGTGAGCCCGGTCGGTGGGCCTACGGTGGTCACCGTGACCCTGCCGAGCAGGGTCTGACCCCGTCCGCCCCGGGCCGTGCCCCGAGCCCGGCCCCCCGGGCCGCCGCCCTCTTGCGGGCTGCGCGGCGGTCCTGCACCACGCTGATCCACGACCAAGAAGAGGTACACCGTGCGGCTCGTCATCGCCGAGGACTCCGTCATCCTGCGCGACGGGCTCGTCGCGCTGCTCACGCGGCGCGGCCACGAGGTGGTCGCAGCGGTCGGGGACGGCGAGGCGCTCGTCGCGGAGGTCGGGAGGCTCTCGGTCCTGGGCGAGCTGCCCGACGTCGTCATCATCGACATCCGCATGCCCCCGACGTTCACCGACGAGGGGCTGCGCGCGGCTCTGGCCCTGCGCGAGTCCTCGCCCGGGCTCGGGGTGCTGCTGTTCTCGCAGTACGTCGAGACGCGCTTCGTGAGCGACCTGCTCACGGGCGGCGCGGAGGGCGTGGGATACCTCCTCAAGGACCGGGTGGCGGACGTCAGCGAGTTCCTCGACGCGCTGACCCGGATCGCCGGGGGACAGACCGTCCTCGACCCCGAGGTCGTCAGCCAGCTCATGGGCGCCTCGCGCCTGGACGACGGGCTGGGACGGCTGACGCCGCGCGAGCTCGAGGTGCTCGGACTCATGGCCCAGGGGCGGTCCAACACCGCGATCGCCGAGAACCTGTTCCTGTCCTACGGGGCGGTCGAGAAGAACGTGACCTCGATCTTCGGCAAGCTCGGCCTGCCGCAGGACGCAGGGGACCACCGGCGGGTTCTCGCGGTGCTCAGGTACCTGCGGGACTGAGTCCGAGGTGGCGGTGCGAACCGCTCGCGCCGCACGGACTCGTTGTCAGAAGTGCACGGGGGCATGGCCCGGCCACGTTCTGACAACTGTTCCGGGGGACTGCCCCCGCACCACCTCGCCGGATCACCTCCACCGCCTCGGGGGCGGCTCCCGTTCCGGGACGAACCAGGATCTTCAAGACTGACAGGGAAACCTGATCCCCGTCTCGAGGAGCATCCCGTGGCCGTCGTCGACGCCCCCTCCGCACGGCCCGCTCGGCCGCCCGTCCCGCCCACCTCGCAGCCCCGCCGTGCCGCAGGCCGCGCCCCTCGCCCCCGCCCCGGTCCCGGCGCCGCTGCTCGTCGCGACGTGTTCGTCGACGCCGTGCGTGCCCTCGCGACCCTCGCGGTCCTGAGCGTGCACTGGCTCATGCCCGAGGCCACGTGGGACGGCGAGCGCCTGGGCATCGGCAACGCGCTGTCGCACGGCGGCGCGTGGACGCTCACGTGGGTCCTGCAGGTCCTGCCGCTGCTGTTCTTCGCGGCCGGCGCCTCCGCGGCCTACCAGCTCTGGTGCAGCGGCACGGCCGGTAGGCCCGACGGCGCCGCTCACCGTCCGACCGCACGTCGCCAGGGCGTCGTCGCGGCCGGGTGGGACGTGGTCCGTCGCAGGCTCCCGCGCATCTGGCGACCCGTCGCAGCGTTCGTCGGTACCTGGGCCGTCGCCGTCCTCGTGCTGCCGACGCTCGGGGTCCCGGAGGAGGCCGTGCGGCAGGTCGCACGCATCGCGCCCCAGCTCCTGTGGTTCCTCGGGGTCTACCTGCTGCTCCTCGCGGTCACGCCGGCCCTGCTGCGCGCCTACCGGGCATGGGGGTGGCGCCTGGTCGCGCTCGTCGTGGTGGCACCGCTGCTCGTGGACGCGCTGCGCTTCGGGGCGGGCGTGGACCAGGTCGCGGTCGTCAACGTCCTGCTCGGCTGGGCCGTGCCCTACGTGCTGGGGATCGCGTACGTGGACCTCGTGCGCCGCGACGCGCTGCCCGCGCGTCGAGCCCTCTGGACCGCGGCTGCGGCGGCCCTCGCCGCGATGACCGGCCTCGTGGTCGCGGGCCCCTACCCGCTGAGCCTCATCGGGATGCCCGGAGACACGATCTCCAACCTCGGCCCGCCCACGGCCCTCGCCGTGACCCACGCGGTGCTCCAGGTGAGCGTCGCGCTCGCGGTGCGCGACGCAGTCGTGCGCTGGGCGCAGGGACGCGGCGCGATCCTCGTGACGTGGGTCGCCGCGCGCTCCATGACGTTGTACCTGTGGCACCTGACCGCGATGTTCGTCGTGATCGGCGTGGTCCTGCTCGGGGTGGGGTCGCCGCTGCCCGTGGCCTGGAGCGCTGACTGGTGGGCGAGCCGGCCCGTGTGGTTCGGCGCGGCGGCACTCGTCCTGGGGGCCCTCACCACGGTCTTCGGCCGGTTCGAGGCCCCGGCGGGCCGGACGTCCGGCGCCCCGGCGGGTCGCGTGGCCGAGCGGGCCGGCCACGCCGAGGTCAGCTCCGAGGGTCGGGCACCGAGTACGGCAGCCGGTGCAGCATCTCGCCCTGCTCGTGCGCGAGCTGCTGTCCCCGCTGCGCCGTGACCCAGTCCCGGCTCCGCCGCTCGGCGAGCACCGCGCACAGGAAGTCCTCGGGGGGAGTGCCGGGCGGTGGGCCGGGGGCGACGAAGCGCTCGATCTTGCCCGCGAGGTCCTGCCCGATCCGTGCGCGCGAGGCCGGGTTGAGCGTGGCCGCGCGGCCGAGGAACTGACGCACCGCGAGAGCCAGGCCGTCGGGGAGCTTGCGCATGTCGGTGTGCGCGGCCCAGGCCGCGAGGTAGGGCGGCATGGCGATCGCGGCGTACGTCGGCCTCCCGCCGCGCACGCGGATCGCGTACGTCCCGGCGAGCATGTCGCCCACGCGCTTGCCCTTGTCGTTCGACAACGACGCGATGAGCGCGACCGAGCCGAACGTCAGCCACAGCTCGCCCACGCCCACGAGGGCACGGATGAACGCGTGCCGGAAGCGGACCGGGCCGCCGTCGTCGCGCACGACGCGGATGCCCAGGGCGAGCTTGCCGAGCGACCTGCCCCGCGACAGCGTCTCGACCGTCGTGGGGATACCGACCATCACGAGGACCAGGACCACCGCCCAGAGTGCCGGTGCGAACTCGGGGCTCACCGCGTCGAGCGCCGCCCCGGCAGCCGCGAAGAGCAGGGCGAACAGCACGATCCCGATCGCCGTCAGGTCGATCACGGCCCCCAGGGCGCGCGTCACGAACGACGCCGGTCGTGCGTCGAGGACCACGCCCTCGCCGGTCAGGATGCCGTCTTGCACTCGTGCTCCTCGGTCGTGCCTCGTCGAACCTCGTGCCCGTCGCGCGGACTGCCACGAAGCGGTCCGGCCCACTGTAGGTCAAGGGCGGTCCTGCAGGCTCCAGGTGTGGCAAGGTTGCCCGCGTGGACCTGGATGCCTTCAACGCAGTGCACAGCACCGAGTGGTTGCGACTCGAGGAGCTGACCAAGAAGCGCTCGCTCGACGGTGCCGAGGCCGACGAGCTCGTCCGCCTCTACCAGTCGGTCGCGACGCACCTGTCCACGATCCGTTCGGCCGCCCCGGACCCGGTGCTCATCACCCGGCTCTCCGACCTGCTCGGACGCGCGCGCACGCGCATCGCGGGGGCCCACGAGCCGGCCTGGCGTGACGTCGTGCGGTTCGCGACCGTCTCGGTGCCTGCGGCTCTCTACCGGATCCGGTGGTGGACCGTGACGATCATGGTCCTGTTCGTGGGCGTCGCCGTGGTCTCGGGATGGTGGGTCGCGACGAACCCCGACGCGCTCGCCTCGATGGGGACTCCCGCGGCGCGCGAGCAGTACGTCGAGGAGGCCTTCGCGAGCTACTACGACCCCGGTGCGGGCTTCGCGTCGATGGTCTGGACCAACAACGCCCGGATCGCCGCCCTGTGCATCGCGCTCGGGATCTCCGGGGTGTTCCCGGCGTACATCATGTTCGCCAACGCGGTCGGGGTGGGGTCGACGGGCGGCATGATGGCCTACTACGGCGAGCTCGACACGTTCCTCACGCTCATCGCCCCGCACGGGTTGCTCGAGCTCACCGCGATCTTCGTCGCGGGGGCCGCAGGACTCCGGCTCTTCTGGGCCCTGATCGACCCCGGGCCGCGCACGCGCGGCCGGGCCGTCGCGGAGGAGGGGCGGGCACTGTTCACGATCGCGATCGGGCTCGTGGTGGTCCTGGCGGTGTCCGGGCTCATCGAGGGGTTCGTGACCGGCTCGGGCATGGCGTGGTGGCTCAAGATCGTGATCGGGGCTGTCGCGCTCGCGGCGTTCTGGGTCTACACGATCGTGCTCGGTCGGCGCGCGGTGCAGGCCGGCGAGACGGGCGACCTCACGGCCGACCACGCAGGGGACGTCGCGCCCGTCGCGGCCTGAGGCCTACCCGACGCCGACTGCCACCACGTGATCGGCGGCCTCGGGGGCCACGAACCTGAGCAGCTCGCGGCCGCGCTCCACGAGCGCGGCACGCTGGCCGGGGGTGAACGTGTGGCCGAGCGGGGTGACGTCGAGCTGCACGACGGCGCCGGGCGTCGTGGCCCCCCGTGGGCCGGAGCGGCGGACCTTCCACGTCGCGGCGACGTAGCCGTCCACGAGGACCGTCCCGGGCACCTGGCCGTTGACGGTCGTGATCGCCTTGCGCCGCACGTCGTCCACGACGCGCGTGCGGTCCGCGTGACCCAGCACCAGGTTGTCGAACTCTGCGACGAGCGCGAGGGGCGCGGGGGCGTCCGCGCCGGGGCGCGGCGCGTCGGGCAGGTCGAGGAGCTCCTTGCCGTCGGGCCCGGTGAAGGTCGTGAGCTCGGGGCGCAGGTGCCCGACGACGGCGCGCAGGCCCGTCAGGCCCGACCACCGCTGGGCGTCCGTCACCGTGGCGGGGCCGAACGCGGCGAGGTAGCGCCGGACGAGGCGCGCGAGGGCCTCGAAGCGTTCGTCGGCGTCGTGGAGCGACCGGCTCGGCCGACCGAACCAGGCGTCTGCCGTGGTCCAGGTCGTGGTCGTGCCGGGACCGGTCGCGCCCCACACCCCGCGCGGGGTGACCTGGACGAGCGGGAGGAAGCAGCGGGCCGCGTACGCGAGGTGCTGCGGGTGGACGTCGGGCCAGCGCTCGCCGAGGAGCCGGCCCAGGTCGGTCGTGGTGAGCGGTGCCTCGGTCAGGAGGTCCCGTGCGGCCTGCGCGACGTCGTCGAGGCCCGTGCCCACCAACGCCTTCGCGTGCACGCTGCCCACGCGCACGCCGGACTCGAGCAGCGGGCGCAGGACGCCTGGGAGCTCCAGGGCGTCGTCGGCCGTGACGAGGTGCACCGTGCCGCGCATCACGGCGATGCGCGTGACCGAGCGGTCGAGGAACCGGCCCGCGAGGTCGTCGGTGCGGAACCCGTCGAGGCGTGACCACAGCCCGGGGTACGGCGTCGTGGGGACCTGCGACTGGAGACCGACGAGGTGGTCGACCTCGACGACGGGCGCCGCGGAGACCGGCGCCAGCAGGTGCTGGCGTGCCAGCAGCGCGCGGTTGAGGTCGTCGAGGCTGAGCGTGGGCCCGTGGCGGCCGGCGGCGGTCATGGGGCCATCCTGCCGCGGGGAGCCGACAACCGGGAGGTCGGCGGACGCGTGCCAGGACGCCGCGGCCCTGTCCGGCAGGGGCGCTGCCGGACGACGCGTCAGAAGATCAGGAAGCCGAGCGCAGGGATGACGAAGGTCGCGGACAGCGCGAAGATCACGATGATCGCGACGCGGCGGTTGCGTGCTTCACGGTCGCGCGAGGTGGCCGGTCGGCGCACGGTGCTGCTCCTCGGGTGGTGGGGCGGGACGCTACCAGCCTAGACGGCGCACCGGGAGCGCTGTGACGGGTCGTGTGACGGAGCTGTGCAGGCAGGGGCTCGCCGGGCCGGTCAGGACCGGCGAGACCTCGGTGCCGTGCCGGGCCGGGCTGCCCCCGGTTACAGGCGCCCGGCCGCCTTGAGCGCGAGGTAGGTGTCCGCCAGCCTCGGTGCGAGCTCCTCGGGCAACCCTTCGACCACCTCGACACCCTTCTGCGAGAGCACGGTCCGCACCGCGGTGCGCTCGAGCTCGACACGTGCAGCGGCTGCGGCGCCGTAGACGTCGGCGGTCGAGCCCCGGGCCGCGCGCAGCGCGGCCACCTCGGGGTCGGCGACGGAGGCGACGACGACCTGGTGCTTGGAGGTCAGCTGCCCGACGACGGGGAGCAGCCCGGTCTCGACGGCCGCCGGGTCGAGCGTCGTGAGCAGGACCACGAGCGCGCGCTGCGAGAGACGCTGGTGGACCGAGCCGACGAGCCCCGGCCAGTCGGTCTCGAGCAGCGCGGGCTCGATGGGAGCGAGCGCGTCGGCCAGGGCCGGCATGAGCCGGGGGCCGGCCGCACCCGCGACCCGGGCGCGCACACCGCGGTCGTACGCGAACAGCTCGACGCGGTCGCCCGCCCGTCCGGCGAGCGCCGAGAGCAGCAGGGCCGCCTCGATGCTCGCGTCGAGGCGCGGCTCGTCACCGATGCGGGCCGCGGCCGTGCGCGACGTGTCGAGCACGATCAGGACGCGGCGGTCGCGCTCGGGTCGCCACGTCCGCACGACCATGTCGGCCCGGCGTGCCGACGCACGCCAGTCGATCGAGCGGACGTCGTCGCCGATCACGTACTCGCGCAGCGAGTCGAACTCGGTCCCCTCGCCGCGCACCTGGACCGCCGCGCGCCCGTCCATCTCGCGCAGCCGGGCGAGGCGGCTCGGCAGGTGCCGTCGCGAGGCGAACTCGGGCAGGACGCGCAGGCGGCCGAGCACGTCGAGCGACACCTGGCGCGCCGCGAGGCCGAGCGGTCCCACGGCCCGGACCGTGACCTTGTCCGCGAGCCGGTCACCGCGCCGGCTGGGCACCAGGACGGTCGTCAGGCGCGCCGACTCACCAGGGGGCAGGTCGACGGGGTGCCGGTTGGCCTGGGCCCCAGCGGAAGGGGCCCAGGCATCCCGGACCACCGCGCGCAGGCGCTTCCCGGTCAGGTTCGTCACGACGAGCTGCGACGTCGCGCGGCCCGTGAGGCGGACCGAGCCCGGGACCCGCCGCTCGACCGCGACCCGCCGCGGCGAGGCCGCGAGGGTCACGTCGAGCGCGCAGAGCAGCGCCACCACGAGCGCCCAGACCAGGACCGTGCCGTACGAGGGCACGACGAGGACCGCCACCACCCCGAGGGCGGCGAGCGCGACGGCACGCCACGTCAGAGCCATGTCATCCCTTCAGGCCGCCGGCGCTCAGCGCGGGACCGGCACGGAGGCCAGCACCGTGTCGAGCACGCTCTCCGCGGTCACTCCCTCGAGCTCGGCCTCGGGGCGCAGCTGAACGCGGTGACGCAGCGTCGGGTGGGCCAGGGCCTTGACGTCGTCGGGCGTGACGTAGCCCCGACCGGACAGCCAGGCCCACGCGCGCGACGTCGCGAGCAGCGCCGTGGCACCTCGGGGCGAGACGCCGAGCGACAGCGAGGGGGAGTGGCGCGTCGCGCGGCACAGGTCCACGGCGTAGCCGAGGACCTCGCGCGAGACCTGGACCTGAGCGACCTCGGCACGCGCGCGATCGAGGACCTCGCGGCCCGCGACGGGGCGGACGCCCGCTGCGGCGAGGTCGCGGGGGTTGAAGCCCGCGGCGTGCCGGGCGAGGACCTCGATCTCCTGGTCGCGCTCGGGCAGCGGCAGGACGAGCTTGAGCAGAAAGCGGTCGAGCTGGGCCTCGGGCAGCGGGTAGGTGCCCTCGTACTCGACGGGGTTCTGCGTCGCGATGACCAGGAACGGGTCCGGCAGCATCCGCGGTGTCCCGTCGACCGAGACCTGGCGCTCCTCCATGGCCTCGAGCAGCGAGGCCTGGGTCTTGGGGGGAGTGCGGTTGATCTCGTCGGCCAGGAGCAGGTTCGTGAAGACGGGGCCCTCGCGGAAGGAGAACTCGGCCGTGCGGGCGTCGTACACGAGCGAGCCCGTGACGTCACCGGGCATGAGGTCGGGCGTGAACTGGACACGCTTGGTGTCCAGGTCGAGCGAGGCCGCGAGCGTGCGCACGAGCAGCGTCTTGGCGACGCCGGGCACGCCCTCGAGGAGCACGTGGCCCTTGCAGAGCATCGCGATGAGCAGGCTCGTGACCGCGGCGTCCTGACCCACGACGGCCTTGCCGACCTCGGTCCGCACGGCCGCGAGGGCCGCGCGCAGCTCGTGCGAGGGGCCCGACGGCGCAGCCGGGGCGGGAGCGTCGGTCACGGGCTGCGGGGCGGGGGCCGCGGGTGCCTGGGCGTGGGCGGGCTGGGCCGGAGCAGGGGGAACCGGAGCCCCGTACGCGGGAGGCGTGGCGGGCTGGGCCTGCGGCGGCGCGTAGCGCTCGGCGGGCTGCTGATAGGGGTTCGTCCCCTCGGGGTGGTGCGTCACGGGTGGAAGACCTCGCTCTCCAACTGGTCAAGGTGACGCGCGAGCTCGAGCAGCGCTGCGTCGTCGGCGGGTGGTGGGCCGTACAGGAGGTGCGCGACCTGCTCGGCCGGTCGGTGCGTGGCGCGGACGATCGCGTCGATCAGTGCGGGAGCGGCAGCCGACCGGGGCAGCCCCAGGCGCGCGGCCATGCGGTCTGCGCTGTGGGCCCGCAGGCCCGCGGCGGCATGACCGCGTGAGCGCGAGCGGCGGTAGAGCCGCGCGCGCCCGCGCGTGGTCTCCGAGGCGCGGACGACGACGGGCAGGTCCTCGGTCACGAGCCGCCCCAGACGGCGTCCGCGCCAGAGCGCCGCGAAGAACACGACGACGAGGAGCTGCACGAGCACGACCGAGACCCACGGCGGGAGCGCCCCGGTACCTGCTCCGACGTCCTCGGACATCGAGTCGTCCGTGGCGCTCGGCACGAACCAGGTGAGGTCCGTGTGGTGACCGAGCGTCCGCAGCGCGAGCGCGGCGTTCCCGTCCTGGGTGATGCGCGAGTTGGTGAGCAGGGCCGAGTCGTCGAGGGCGACGACGCGGCGCTCGCCCTCGTGGACGAGGAGCGCACCGGTGTCCGGGGGACTGTCGTCTCCCGGGAAGCAGACGGTCGAGCCGGGGCCGGTCGCGGTGAACCCGTAGCCCGCGCTGCGGATGCTGCCCGCCGCGACGGCGTCCGGGTCGGTGCAGTCGGGGGCCCGGGTGGCGTCGGGCGAGGACCAGTCGTCGGCCAGGGTCGCGGCGCCGCCGGTCGAGCCTTCGAGCAGGTCGTACCCGGGCTCGACGAGCACCAGGTCGGCCTCGGTCTCGAGGAGGGCGTCGATCTGCTCGGGCAGGAGGTCGAGGTCCGAGGTCACGAGGAGAGTGGTCCCGGCGCTGGCCCGGGACACCGCGTCCGCCGTGGTGGTCACGTGCTCGATGTCGACGCCCTGGTCGCCGAGCACCTGGGCGAGCGCACGGGCGCCGGAGGGGCCGGGGTTGTCGGGGGCCAGCGGGGTGCTGGACACCGCCGGCCGGGACAGGGCCGCGAGGCCCGCGACGATCGCGACGAGGAGCAGCACCGCGAGCGGCCACCGCACGGCACGCCACCGTCGCCGCGCGCGGGAACGGGCCGTGGTGCCGTCGCCCATGACGGCGGTGGGGACGTACGCCGTGGTGACCGCGGTCGAGGAAGCGTCCGGGGCGGAGACCGGTGGTGGTGGAGCGGTGAGCCCTGTCGTCATCTCTCGGCTCCCGTGGTCGAGGACGTCCCGGCGTCGACGGGCAGGTCGGTCGCGAGGTCGTCGGGGTCCGGTGCCGAGCCGGTGCCGACGGGTGTGGGGCGGGTCGCGAGGGCCGCGGCGTCGAGCTCGCGCAGGGTCAGGTCGGCCGCGGCCCCGACGGAGACCTTGCCGTACCGGACGTCGTCGAACAGGCGGGCGCCGCCCGCGAGGGGGTCCGCGAGCGACGGAAGTCGCAGGGCCGCGGCGTCGGCGGCCTCGTGGGCCGTGCGGCCGGGGCGCGGGTCGAGGATCACCCGTTCCTCGAGCGAGCGGACGACGGCCCGGTAGCGCTCGACGACAGCCGTGGCCCAGTCGCCGGCGGCTGCCGCGGCGTCGGCCGCCGCGCGCAGGTCGGTGGCTGAGCGGGAGTCGTCCTCGAACACCGCGGCCGACGTGCGTGCCCGGCGCGAGAGCCGGACGGGGCCCGCGATCACGTAGGCGATCACCGCGACGACGAGGACCACGCCGACCACGACGAGCGAGGCGACCACGGGGTTCACGTCGAGGACCTCGACGCCGTCGAACAGACCGATCAGCCAGTCGATGAAGCGCATGAGCAGTGACGGCTGGTCCTGGTAGACGGGGTCGAGCAGCTCCTCCTGGAGCCAGCGGCGCGCAGTGTCGGCGTCGGGAGTCACGGGGACGTCCCCACGAAGCACGACCGGCAGGTGCAGGCGCGCCGACCAGGCCGCCTGCCCGGCGGCGAGCGACGCGGAGAACGCCCCGGTCACGCCGTGCCGTGCTCGGAGTGCTCGTTCGCCGCGGCCGTGAGCTCGACGTCGAGTCCCTCACGGCGCATGCGCACGTCGATGTAGAGGAGCGAGACGACACCCGCGAGGAACACCGACGTGACGACCGAGCTGATGATCTGTGCCACCGCGGTCAGGGCCAGGACCCCGAAGGTGTCCGTCACGAGGAAGGTGGTGATGGCCGAGAACGGGTAGACGACGATGCTGGCGATGACGCTCACCGCGACGTAGGCCAGGAGCGAGATCCCGAGGGTGCGCCAGTAGGCGCCGCGGGTCAGCGTCCAGCCCCGCACGACGGCCGAACGGAAACCCTGGGCCTCGAGCACCAGGGCGGGAGGGATCAGGAGCGTGCGGACGATGAACCACGCGAGGAACGCGACCAGTCCGGCGAGCCCGAGGAGCAGGAGGGCGATCCCGAGCCCCACGCCGACGGTGAACCCCAGGATCGTCAGCCCCACGTAGAGGAACGTCGCCACGTAGACCACGAGGTTGGACAGGAACGAGAAGCCGATGAGGGGCCACACCTTGGAACGCACCTGGGTCCAGACCTCGCCCACGGTCGCCTTGCGCCCGATGACCGACTGCCCGACGGAGGTGATCAGGATGCCGTTGACGATCGGCAGTGCGAGCGCGAGGACGACGCCGGTCACGAGCGACGCTCCCAGGAGCGGGAGCATGTCCGTGAGGACCTGCACGTCGCTGCCGAGCTCTGTCTCGAGCTGGGCGAGCTGAGGCGCGAAGATCCCGGAGACGAGTGCGCCGAGAGCCATCCCGAGGATCGTCGCGATCGCGATCACGGTCGCGCTCATCCCGAGCATGACCTTGGGGTTGGAACGGATCGCGCCGAACGCGCCGTCGAAGATCTCGCCCAGCGTCAGAGGACGGAGCGGGATGATGCCGGGCTTGTTCGCGGGCGGGGCGTAGGGCATCCCGGCGAAGGCGGGTGGTCCGTAGCCGGGCTGGACCGGGGCGCCGTACTGCGGGGCGCCGTACTGGCCCTGCTGACCGTACTGGCCCTGCTGGCCGGGCTGCCCGTACTGCGGCTGGCCCCAGGCGTTCGGCGCAGGCTGGCCCGGTTGCGCGGGCTGGCCGTACTGGCCCGGCTGGCCGTACTGCGGCGCACCGGGCGGGACCGTGCCCTCGGGGGGCTGCGGCGCGCGCTGGCCGTAGCGCGGGGTGTCGTCCGGTGCTGGCGTGCCGGCGTCGTCGGGCGTCGTCATCTGCTCTGCTGTCCCCGCTCGGTTCTGTGGGGCCCGGAGGCCTCGTCCTGGTGCGGCCGTGCACGGCACTGCTGCAGTGCCCTGCGTGGTCGCGGCCCACCCTAGTACGGGGGTCTGTCAGGTGCCGCGAGCGAACCGCCCGGGTGAACAGTGGGCGCCGTGCGGTGGTTCGGTCCGGCGCTGCCGGGGTCGATGGCAAAATGGGGTCATGAAGGTACGCGTGCTTGTGGTCGACGACGACACCGCCCTCTCCGAGATGATCGGCATCGTGCTGCGCTCCGAGGGGTTCGACCCGGTCTTCTGCGCGGACGGGGACCTCGCCCTGGCGACGTTCCGCAGCACGCAGCCGGACCTCGTCCTCCTGGACCTGATGCTCCCGGGCAAGGACGGCACCGAGGTGTGCCGCCTGATCCGTGCGGAGTCGGGGGTGCCCATCATCATGCTCACGGCCAAGAGCGACACGGTCGACGTGGTGCTCGGCCTCGAGTCGGGCGCGGACGACTACATCTCCAAGCCGTTCAAGCCCAAGGAGCTCGTGGCCCGTATCCGCGCGCGGCTGCGCCGCTCGGACGAGCCGGCCCCCGAGCACCTGGCGATCGGTGACGTGGAGATCGACGTGACGGGGCACCGGGTCACGCGCGACGCGCGTCCCATCGCGCTCACTCCCCTCGAGTTCGACCTGCTGGTCGCTCTCGCGCGCAAGCCCTGGCAGGTCTTCACGCGCGAGGTCCTCCTGGAGAAGGTCTGGGGCTACCGCCACGCCGCGGACACGCGACTGGTGAACGTCCACGTGCAGCGGCTGCGTTCCAAGGTCGAGCACGACCCGGAGAACCCGGAGATCGTCCTGACGGTGCGCGGCGTCGGCTACAAGGCGGGCGCGGCACGCGGGTGAGCAGCTCGTCGCTGCGAGGTCGGGTGGGGCTGAGGTTCCGCCGTACCCGACGTCGTGTGCGCGCCACGGTCGGTCGGCTCACCTGGCGCGCCCGGTCGTCGATGCAGCTGCGCGTCGTCGGGACCGCGCTGGTCGTGGGCGCGGTCACGGTCGCGGCCCTCGGGGCCTACCTGTCGAGCACCATGCGTGACGGCCTGTTCGAGCAACGCCTCGAGCAGATCAACGTCGAGAGCGCGAACTCGATCCAGCAGGCCCAGAGCCTGTTCACGGCATCGCTGTCCAAGACGAAGGACTCCGAGCTCCAGACGCTCCTGCTCGACGTCCACAACACCCTGCGCACGAGCGGCAGCCCGGACCGCAAGATCTTCCTCATGCGGCCCGAGGGCGCCACCTCGCGCCTCAACGACGTCAGCACCGACAACCAGCTCACGAGCCTGGTCTCGGACGAGCTGCGCGACGCGGTCCTCGAGAGCGACGGTCGCGAGCTCCAGTCGGTCGCGATCCCGCGGGACCCGTCCGACCCGCACTCGCCGGTGGACCCCGGGGTTCTCGTGGGTTCCAAGGTCCAGGTCCCCACGGTCGGGACCTACGAGCTCTACTTCCTCTACTCGCTCGCGCCCGAGCAGGAGACGCTGTCCTTCCTCCAGGGGACGCTCGCGCTCGGGGCGGCCTTCATGGTGGGCATCCTGGTGCTCATCACCTGGGTCGTGACCCGCCAGGCCGTCCAGCCGGTCCGCAACGCTGCGAGCGTGGCCGAGCGGCTCGCCGACGGGCACCTGAACGAGCGTCTGCCGGTGAAGGGCCACGACGAGCTCGCGACGCTCGCGCGCTCGTTCAACGAGATGGCGGAGAGCCTGCAGCTCCAGATCGGTCGGATGGAGGAGCTGTCGCTGCTCCAGCGGCGTTTCGTCTCGGACGTGTCGCACGAGCTGCGCACACCTCTCACGACGATCCGTATGGCGGGCGAGGTCCTGCACGCCTCGCGCGACGAGTTCGACCCCGCGTCCAAGCGGTCGGCCGAGCTCCTCCAGACCCAGCTCGACAGGTTCGAGGACCTCCTGGCGGACCTCCTCGAGATCAGCCGGTTCGACGCGGGGGCCGCGCAGCTCGACGCCGAGCGGCGCGACGTGCGTGACGTCGTCAACGCGGCGGTCGACCTCGCGGCTCCGCTCGCCGAGCGCAAGGGCGTGTGGATGTCGGTGCACTTCCCGGACGAGCCCGCGATCGCCGACCTCGACCCGCGCCGGGTCGAGCGGATCGTGCGCAACCTCGTGGTCAACGCGATCGAGCACGCCGAGGAGCGCCCCGTCGAGATCACGGTCGCACAGGACCGCCACGCGGTAGCGATCGTCGTCCGCGACCACGGTGTGGGGATGACGGAGGACGAGGCGATGCACGTGTTCGACCGCTTCTGGCGGGCCGACCCGGCGCGGGCTCGCACGACGGGCGGGACCGGGCTGGGCCTGGCGATCTCGCTCGAGGACGCCCACCTGCACGGCGGGTGGCTCGAGGTGTGGGGCCGCCCCGGTCGGGGTGCCGCGTTCCGGCTCACGCTCCCGCTCCGGGCCGGGATCCACCTCGCGTCCTCCCCGCTGCCGCTCGTCCCGGACGAGCCCACCCACCGACGTGGGCTGCGCCCGGCGACGGGTCCGGTCGGTCAGGTCGAGGACCCGACCGAGGGGACCACGAGCCCGTCCGCGCTGCCCGTGCTTCCGGACGAGCACCTGGTCGCCGGACGCCCGGGGGGGCTCCGGGCGGCACCCGAGCACACCGCCGACGAGGAGCGACCGTGACGAGCACCGTGGAACGACGACGTCGATGGATCGCACGGGCCGCGAGCCTCGTCGTGGCGGCCGTCGCGCTCTCGGGCTGTGCGGCGATCCCCACGTCCGGTCCCGTGATCCAGGGCGACTCCGTGGTGCAGGGCTTCAACGCTCCCGGTCTGCGGGCGCGTGGCCCCGCGGCGGGAGACGACCCGAAGGGCATCGTGTCGGGCTTCCTGACCGCGCAGGCGGCCGGGCCGGCCGGCGACTTCGACGTCGCGCAGGAGTTCCTCACGTCGGACGACTGGGACTGGAAGACGCAGGTGCTGGTCTTCGACGGGGACCTCGACCTGACGTACGACGAGGAGGCGATGCAGACGGGCGCGGTCACGGTCACGGGCAGCGCGTCGGTCGTCGGGGCGCTCGACAAGCGCGGCGTGTACACCGAGGACGTGCCGGTCGCCACGGTCGTCTCGTTCGGGCTGGTGCGTCAGGGCGACGGGCAGTGGAGGATCGAGACGGCCGAGGACGGGTTGCTGCTGTCTCAGACCAGCTTCCTGGCAGCGTTCCGGTCGACCCGCCTCTACTTCCCTTCGGCCGACCGGGAGGTCCTGGTTCCCGACGAGCGGTGGTTCCCCAACCGGACCTGGCAGACCAACGCGGTGGACGAGACGTTGATCGGCCCTGTCGAGTGGCTCCGTGGGTCGACGGACGTCGTGGTCCCCGAGGGGACGCGCCTGAGCATCGACGCGGTCACGAACGAGGGCGGCGTCGTCGACGTGCGCCTCACGGACGCGATCTCGCTCGCTTCCCCCGAGGACCGTGCGCTGCTCAAGGCGCAGCTCGAGGCGACGCTCTTCGACGCAGTACCGCTGACGGTCAACCTCTACCGGGGTGAGGACCTGCTCAGCACGCCCGCAGGCGGCCAGGTGCTGGCCAAGGCCTACGCCGTGGGCAACGAGATCGTCGCCGCCCAGGGCCAGGTCATGACACTCGAGACAGGAGCCGACGACCTGGTGCCGTTGGCACCCGCCGTCCTGCTCGAGGGCATCGACGCGACGGCGCTCGCGCAGGGTGCCAACGCGCGGCCGCTCGTCGTCCGGGACGGCGCGGGCAGCCTGCTGCGTCTGCCGACCAAGAACCTGCCGGGCGCGACCCTCCTGACCGGCACCGGTCTGCTCGCCCCGAGCGTGGACCGGCTGGGTGGCGTCTGGTCGGGTCCGCGGGCGCAGGAGGGATCGCTGCAGGTCGTGCGGTCGGACCTGACCGAGCCCGGGACCCCGGTCGAGGTGGCTGTTCCGTGGCTCGCCGGTCGCTCGGTCCAGTCGATCCGGGTCGCTCACGACGGGGCGCGGATCGCGGTGGTCAGCGCGGACGCCCTGGGCGCCACGCGCGTCGACGTCGCGGGCATCGTGCGCGACGAGAAGGACGTGCCGACCGCGCTGTCCGACCCCTTCCGGGTCGGGGCACCGATCAGGTCGGCCTCGCAGGTCGTGTGGGCCGACGAGACGCTGCTCGCGGTCCTGGGGACCGACGAGGCCGAGGCGTCTCCGGCGGTCCACCTCGTCTCGGTCGGGGGAGACACGACCCGACTGTCGCCGGTCACGGGGGCTGTGGCGATCAGCGCGGGCGCCGGGGAACGGACGGTCCAGGTCCTGACCGAGGACGGCACGCTGTTCGGGCGCAGCCGGTCCGGCGCCGTGTGGGAGAAGCGGATCGAAGGAGTCGCCCTGCCGGCGTTCCCGGGCTGACCGGACGGTAGGTAGGTCCTGCCCGTGCACAGGCGCCGGGACGCGAGCCCCTCTCCACAGGACGGGCACGTGCGCGGGGCGGGGTGAGGTGGGACGTGGCACGCTCCGTCCGTGCCGTCCTCCTCCGTACCGCTCTCCCGGTCTCCGAACGACCCGCCGCCCCCGCAGGGCCTCGGGCGTGACCGGCGCGCGCTGGACGTGCCCGTCACGGCTGCGGCGGGGGCACGCCCTCTCGTCGCCGCGCTCGCGGGTGCGGCGGCCTCGCTGACCCGGCTCGTCGTCCCGATCGAGTGCCCGGGCTGCGGTGTGCGGGACCTCGCCCTGTGCCCGACGTGCGCGGGGTCGCTCGACGGCGCTCCGACCCGCCGCGAGCGGGACGCCCCTCGGCTCGACAGGCTCGACGGCCGGGCTCCGCTGCCCGTGTGGGCCTGTGCGTCGTACGCGGGCCCGTTGCGGGACGTCGTCGTGGCATGGAAGGACAAGGGCCGGGTCGACCTCACGGGGGTGCTCGACGCCGCGGCTCGCCGCGCTGGGGTGACCTTGGCGCCCGGCGTGCTGGACGCCGTCGGACGTGGAGGGGCAGGACCAGTGCCGGGGTCGGGCGCGGCCCCGTGCTCGTGGTGCCCGCGCCGTCGACCGCCGCGGCACGGCGCGCCCGGGGGCGGGAGCCCGTCCTGTCCCTGGCCCGCGCGCTCGCGCAGGGGCTCTGCGCGGCGGGCGTCGAGGCGGCCCCCGCAGCCCGTGCTCGCGCAGCACGGGCGAGACCAGGTGGGGCGGGGTCGCGAGGCCGCGGAGACCGGTTGGCGACCGTCCGCGCGACCCGGCGAGGCGCCCGGGCGGGCCCCTCGCTCGCGGGTGCTGCGTGCCTCCTGGTCGACGACGTGCTCACCACGGGCGCGACGCTCGCGGCCTGCGAGCGAGCCCTGGAAGGGCTCGGTGCGCGCGTCCTGGGGGCCTTCGTGCTGGCTGCGACACCCCCTCCGCGGGAGGGTTTCGCTGGTCGCGAAGCTCATCGTGCGTAGATGCTGCCTTTACCTCTCAGGGGGGTTAACCTGGGGTCCAGTCGTCACGGGGAACGGTTGGTAACGGGACCCGTGCGGCCACAGAGCGACAGACCCGAGGCAAGGTCCTCGGGCAGGGAGGTGATAGGTACTCCGGACCCCCCTCGGGGGAGCCAGACCCAGGACCACACGGGACGCTCTGGAGTAACGGGAGCGTCCGAGACCCTTTGCGGAGGCTCACATGGAGATCGTTGTCGTCGGCAGGCACACGGAAGTGGCTGACCGCTTCCGCCGACACGTGGAAGAAAAGCTCGCGAAGTTCGAGCAGCTCGCACCGACCGCCCAGCGGATCGATGTCGAGGTCACCCACGAGAACAACCCCCGACTGTCCGAGGTGCGCGAGAGGGTCGAGCTGACCGTCCGCGCCAAGGGACCCGTCGTCCGCGCCGAGGCGGCAGCAGACGACCGGTTCGGGGCACTCGACCTGGCCATGAACAAGCTCCAGGAGAGGCTGCGGCGTGTCAGCGACCGCCGCAAGGACCACCGCAACAACAACCCGCAGCCGCCCGTCGACGTCCGCCCGTTCATCCCGGAGGACAAGCGTCCCGAGCCGGTTCCGGCGCACCCGGCCGCACCCGGCGAAGCGGTCGAGACCCAGCTCGGCGACTCGCCCGTCGTCATCCGTCAGAAGCTCCACTCCGCCGAGCCCATGACGATCGACGACGCCCTCTACGAGATGGAGATGGTGGGCCACGACTTCTACCTCTTCGTCGACGTCGAGACCGCCCGCCCCTCGGTCGCCTATCGGCGCAGGGGCTGGAGCTACGGGGTCATCGCGCTCGACACGGCCTGCGCGGGTGGCTTGAAGGGATCTCCCGACCAGGGGTGAGCACCCTGAGGTCCAACTGACCTGAACCGACCCGACGGGGTGGCGTCGCCGACAGGCGGCGCCACCCCGTCGGCGCGCGGCCCGCGCAGGGTGTCAGGGGCGACGGGCAGGATGGGTCAGGTGAAGACCGAGACCATGTCGCTCGCCCAGGCTCGCCGTGTCGCGCTCGCCGCGCAGGGTCTGCACACGCGCCGGCCCGACGACGGCGCCACGCCCCGGCAGGTCACGCTGCGGCACGTCCAGCGCACCGTGGACCGTCTGGGACTGCTCCAGATCGACTCGGTCAACGTGCTGGCCCGGGCGCACCTGGTGCCGTTGTACTCCCGGCTCGGCCCGTACGACGTGGGCCTGCTCGACCGCTCGGCGGGCCGTGCGCCGCGGCGGCTGGTGGAGTACTGGGGCCACGTGGCCTCCTACGTGCCTCCCGAGACCTACCGTCTCCTCGAGTGGCGCCAGCGCGCCTACCGGACCGAGGCGTGGGGGGCCATCAGCGGTGTCGAGCTGTCGCACTCCGCGGTGGTCGAGCACGTCCGGGGGATCGTCGCGGACCGTGGACCGATCACGGCCGGCGAGGTCCACGAGCTGCTCGAGGCCCAGGGCATGGGCGAGGCGCGCACCACGACCGAGTGGGGCTGGAACTGGTCGCTCGCCAAGCGGGCCCTCGAGTTCCTCTTCTTCACGGGCGAGATCACGGCCGCACGCCGCAACGCCGCGTTCGAGCGCTGCTACGACCTGACCGAGCGCGTCCTTCCCCCCGCGGTCGCCGCGGCGCCGCCCGTGAGCGACCAGGACGCCGTCAGGCGGCTGCTGGAGATCGGGGCCAGGGCTCACGGTGTCGGGACGCTGCGCTGCTTCCGTGACTACTTCCGCCTCAAGGGACCGGCCCCACGTCGTGCGCTCGACGAGCTCGTCGAGGACGGCGTGCTCCGACCCGTCACGGTGCGCGGATGGGACGAGACCACGTACCTGCACCGTGACGCCGTGCTCCCGCGCAGGGCCCAGGGGCGCGCGCTGCTCAGCCCGTTCGACCCGCTCGTGTTCGAGCGCACGCGGCTCGAGCAGCTGTTCGGGACCCGCTACCGCATCGAGATCTACGTGCCCGCGGCCAAGCGGGTCCACGGCTACTACGTCCTGCCCTTCCTCCAGGGGGACCGCATCACGGCCAAGGTGGACCTCAAGGCGGACCGCCGCGCGGGAGTCCTGCGGGTCCTCGCGGCCCACCGCGAGGAGTACGCGGACGCGGAGACCGCCCCGGCGCTCGCGGCCGAGCTCCGCCTCATGGCGAGCTGGCTGGGGATGGCGAGCGTCGTCGTCGGGCCGGTGGGGGACCTTGCTCCCGCACTCGCCGCCGAGATCGCCGCAGCCCCTGTGCAGGGCGTCGCGGAGTAGGCGTCCCGGGCGGCCGGCGTCCGGGGGTTTCGCCGCAGAGCGAAACCCCCATCGCCGGACAGAAGCCCTACCACGCTCGGGACTCGCCTACGATGGTCTGTGGTGTGATCCAGCCGACTGCCGAACGGTGGTCGCCTCGCATTCGCCCCGGACCGTCCGGCCCGGGGGCGCGATCGATACGGGAGTACTGCGTGCCTGCGATCCTCGAGAAGGTCCTGCGCTTCGGCGAGGGCCGGATCCTGAAGAAGTTGTCCGGCCTCGCTGAGCAGGTCAACAAGCTGGAGCCCAGCTTCCAGGACCTCAGCGACGAGGAGCTGCGCGAGGAGACGGACCGCTTCAAGGAGCGGATCGCGAACGGGGCCACGCTCGACGAGCTGCTCCCCGAGGCCTTCGCCGCAGTCCGCGAGGCGGCTCGCCGCACCCTGGGGCAGCGCGCATACGACGTGCAGCTCATGGGTGGCGCAGCCCTGCACATGGGCAACATCGCGGAGATGAAGACCGGTGAGGGCAAGACTCTCGTCGGGACGTTCCCGGCGTACCTCAACGCGCTGTCCGGCAAGGGCGTCCACGTCGTCACGGTCAACGACTACCTCGCCAAGTACCAGAGCGACCTGATGGGCCGCGTGTTCCGCGCCCTCGGCCTCACGACCGGCTGCATCGTCTCGGGGCAGACCCCGGCGATCCGCCGCGAGCAGTACGCCGCGGACATCACGTACGGGACGAACAACGAGTTCGGCTTCGACTACCTGCGCGACAACATGGCGTGGAGCACCGACGACCTGGTGCAGCGCGGCCACAACTTCGCGATCGTCGACGAGGTCGACTCGATCCTCATCGACGAGGCGCGGACGCCGCTCATCATCTCGGGTCCTGCGTCCGGCGACGCGAACCGCTGGTACGGCGAGTTCGCCAAGGTGGTTCGCCGCCTGAACGCCGGAGACGCGACTACGAGGTCGACGAGAAGAAGCGCACCGTCGGCGTGCTCGAGCCCGGCATCGCGAAGGTCGAGGACTACCTCGGCATCGACAACCTCTACGAGTCCCTCAACACGCCGCTCATCGGGTTCCTCAACAACGCGATCAAGGCCAAGGAGCTGTTCAAGCGCGACAAGGACTACGTCGTGCTCAACGGCGAGGTCATGATCGTCGACGAGCACACGGGTCGTATCCTCGCGGGCCGTCGCTACAACGAGGGCATGCACCAGGCCATCGAGGCCAAGGAGGGCGTGCAGATCAAGGCGGAGAACCAGACGCTCGCCACGATCACGCTGCAGAACTACTTCCGCCTGTACGCCAAGCTCTCCGGGATGACCGGTACCGCCGAGACCGAGGCCGCCGAGTTCCAGGGCACGTACAAGCTGGGTGTCGTCCCCATCCCGACGAACCGCAAGATGCAGCGCATCGACCAGCCGCGACCTCGTCTACAAGAACGAGGACGGCAAGTTCGACGCGGTCGTCGCGGACATCGTCGAGCGTCACGCCGACGGCCAGCCGGTCCTGGTGGGCACCACGAGCGTCGAGAAGTCCGAGCTGCTCTCGTCCAAGCTCAAGAAGCAGGGCGTCCCGCACGAGGTCCTCAACGCCAAGCAGCACGCGCGTGAGGCCGTCGATCGTCGCGCAGGCCGGCCGCAAGGGCGCCGTCACGGTCGCCACCAACATGGCCGGCCGCGGGACGGACATCATGCTCGGCGGCAACGCCGAGTTCATGGCCGTCGCCGACCTCGCCGCCCGCGGGCTCGACCCGGCCGAGAACGCCCGACGAGTACGAGGCCGCCTGGCCCGCAGGCGCTCGGACGAAGGCGCAAGGAGCGCGGTCGCGGCGGAGCACGACGAGGTCGTCGAGCTCGGCGGGCTGTACGTGCTCGGCACCGAGCGGCACGAGTCCCGCCGCATCGACAACCAGCTGCGTGGTCGTTCCGGTCGTCAGGGCGACCCGGGCGAGTCCCGGTTCTACCTGTCGATGCAGGACGACCTGATGCGCCTGTTCAACTCGAGCCTGGCCGAGTCGATGATGAACCGCGCCGGGTTCCCGGACGACGTGCCCGCTCGAGTCCAAGATCGTCACGCGCGGCATCGCGAGCGCGCAGGGTCAGGTCGAGGCGCGCAACTTCGAGATCCGCAAGAACGTCCTGAAGTACGACGACGTCCTCTCGCGTCAGCGCACCGTCATCTACGACGAGCGCCGCCGCGTGCTCGAGGGCGAGGACATGCAGGAGCAGATCCAGCACTTCATCACCGACGTCGTCACGGCGTACGTCGACCGGCGCGACGTCCGAGGGCACACCCGGAGCACTGGGACCTCGAGGCGCTGTGGACGGCGCTCAAGGCGGTCTACCCGGTCTCGATCGAGGTCGGACGAGGTCGTCGAGCAGGCCGGGGGAGCCGACGCGTCTGACGCGTGAGCTGTCCTGCGAGGAGATCCTCTCCGACGCCCGCGTGGCCTACCAGGAGCGCGAGGACGCGCTGGGGAGCTCCAACATGCGTCAGCTCGAGCGCCGCGTGGTGCTCTCGGTGCTGGACCGCAAGTGGCGCGAGCACCTCTACGAGATGGACTACCTCAAGGAGGGCATCGGCCTGCGCGCCATGGCGCAGCGCGACCCGCTCGTCGAGTACCAGCGCGAGGGCTTCCAGCTCTTCCAGGCCATGACCGAGGCCATCAAGGAGGAGTCGGTCGGCTTCCTGTTCAACCTCGAGGTCAAGGTCGCCGAGCCCACCACGCCCGCGGTCAACCCGGTGTCTGCCGCTGCGGCTGCGCAGTCGGCTGCGGGCCAGGCGTTCGGCGGGACGGCCGGGGCTGCGGCCGCAGGTGCTGCCGTGGCGGCAGCCGCCGCTGCGAAGGCCGCCGCCGAGGCGCAGGCCGTGCAGGACGAGCCGGTCGCCGACGAGGTCGTGGACGCGCCCGTCGAGGACGCCCCTGCGGCCCCTGCGCCGCAGGCCGAGCCCACGCTCATCGCGAAGGGCCTCGACGGCCCGGGCGAGCAGATCCCGTTGCAGTACTCGGCGCCGTCGGACGACGGCTCGGGACAGGCCGTCGTCTCTGGCGACGGATCGCGTCGTGCTCGCCGCGCCCTGCACGGTGAGGCGACCGCGGTCGAGGGCGACGGACGCACGTTCCCCGGCACGCCCCGCAACGCCAAGTGCCCCTGTGGCTCGGGCAAGAAGTACAAGCTCTGCCACGGGTTGAACGAAGAGGAGTAGTCCTCGTCCGAGGAGCACTGCGAGCGGCGGTCAGCCGATCTCGAGGACCACGACGCGCCACACGCCGCGCCGGGCCTCGAGTCGGACGGCCGCCGCTCGCACTCTGTCCATGTCCTCCAGAATGATCGTGGCCTCCGCAGCGGTGTCGCCGAGGCGCAGAAGCCGGGCCCGACGGATCGCCACGGGGCGCGCGGCGACGACGCGTTCTGGTGCATCCTGTGCGAGCTGGGCGCGGCGGCCGATCGCGTCGAACACGTCGGGAGCGAGCCAGCGCTGGAGCTGCGCGACGGGGCGCTCGCCTCGCAGGACCTCGACTGCGGCGCGCACGACCGAGCAGCAGATCGACGTCGGGTCCGGCAGGTCCCTCTCCGTCGCGGTGACCACGGGGCGGCCGCTCTCCGCCAGGTCCTCCGCGTGCGGGAACTGTGGTGGGCCGCCGAACGTCAGGACACGCACCGACCGCCGAGACACCCGAGGCAGGGTTGCGACGGACTCGTGGCGCGGGGCGGCTCCGGAACGTACGGCCCGGACGGTGGGGTGCTCCGTGGAGATCGACATGGTGCTCCTTCGTGGTATGACAGGGGATCGGGCCGCCCGTGCGGGCACCGGTGACGAGGTGGTCGGAGGGGGGACGTCTTGCAGGGTGCTCGCCTGGGGCGAGCTCAGGGGTGAGGTCAGGGGGACCGAGGCGCGCTGAGGATCTGACCCGGCTTGATGAGGTCGGGATCGTCACCGATGACGTCCTGGTTGGCGTCGAACCAGCGTCGACACTCGGCGGCGACCTGGGCGTCTGATGCCTCGGCGCCCAGGCTTCGCTCTGCGAGCGACCACAGGGTGTCGCCGCGCAGCACGACGATCTCCACGACAGAGGGCGCGGGCGCGGTGGGATCCGGGCTAGTGCCCGGGGAAGGTGTTGCCGCGCGGCCTGATGCGCCGAGCAGCGTGCTGAGCGGGACGTGCGGGGGCTGCGGCGTGCCGTGCGTCGGCCCGTCAGGCCACCCGGCCGGAGGACCTCCCGGGGTCGCAGGAGACGTTCGGGACTGTGCTGGTGCCTGGGGCGCCGGGGCGACGGAGTGATCGGACGTCGGTGCGTCCGCCCAGGAGGCGCCCCCAGCGGGGACCGGTGCTGGAACGGACGAAGCGCCATCGTCGGGGAGCGTGGTGGGCGCCGAGGGCCCGGGGGTGTCGTTCGCCGAGTCCTGGAGCCCTGAGGCTGGTGCCGGAGGGGCTGCGGGGTCGCTTGCGGACGTGCCGACGGGTGGGGTCGGGGCAGCCGGTCGGGCCTCGTCGCCCATCGCGTCGTCGGGCTGCGCGGTGGGCTGCCAGCCCAGGTCGACGAGCACGGACCCGTGCTGGCCCTGCTCCGGTGCGGGTGGCAGCTCGGCCGCCTGTGCGGCGCCGGCCCCCAGAGCCAGCCCGGCTCCGACCGAGAGCGACACGCCGATCCCCGCCAGCCGACGGACCGCCGCGGGCGCGAGTCGCAGCACGAGGCGCTCGCCCGCGTCCCACCTGCGTCCGACGCCTTGAGCGGCCACGCAGGCCAGTGCCAGGGCTGACGTCACGGCGACCCGTGCGGCGAGCGCCACGCCGACGGCCAGCACGAGGAGCTCGAGGTGCACCTCGACGCGTGCCGTCGGCAAGGACTGGACGACGTGAGCTCCCCGGACTGCGAGAAGTCCTGCGGCGGTCCCGGTCGCGAGGAGGAGCGCGACGAGTGCGGTGAGCCGCGGCGCGCGTCGCGCGTGACCGTCCCGGACGTGCTGAACCTGCTGCGCCATTGCTTCCCCCTGAAGACGGTGACTTCCGTGCGTGCACGGCGACCATCGCGTTTGATCGCGTTTGATCTCGTTACATCAAACTCGATCCTGCTTGCTCTGTCCAGAGGGCGTTCGTACCGCGGACGGTTCTGGACGAAACCCCCCGGGGAGGCGCTAGCGTGTGCGCGTGCGCTGGGACCTCTTGTTCGCCGACCTCGCGGCGCAGCTCGACGCCGCCGAGGCCGCCGAGGGGGCGCAGACCATCGCCGAGCTCACCCGTGCGGAGCAGGCGACGATCCTGCTGAGCGACCGGCTGCGCGCGGCCGCCGGCGGTGCCCTGCTCGACCTTCACCTGGTCGACGGTCACGGCCTGGCGGCGGAGGTGCGCGACGTGGCCCCCGAATGGGTCCTCCTGGCCGAGCGGTCGCGTCGGCACGTCGTGCCGCTGACCGCGATCGCGTCGATCTCGGGCCTGACCCGTCACGCCGTGGCGCCGGCGTCTCGGGCCGAGGCGGGCAGGTCCCTCGGCGCTGCGCTGCGTGCACTCATGCGCGACCGTGCCCCGGTCCGCGTCCGGACGAGGTCGGGGCAGGTGGACGGCATGATCGCACGGGTCGGCAGGGACCACCTGGACCTCGAGGGGCTGCGCCGTGAGCAGGGGCCGGGCAGAGCGGATCGCACGGGTCGGCTCGTGCCGTTCTCGGCGCTGGTGTGCGTGAGCGAGAGCTAGGGGACGGCGCAGGGGGATGCGGAGGAGCAGGGGGAGAGATGACCGGCGGCGACGCGGGTCGCAGGAGACGCGCCGTGGGACGACGCGCTCCGTCGAGGGAGGGCCCCGACGGGCTCGGTCGTCTCAGCCCTCGAAGTCGCCGGCGTCGATACGGGTGCGTGTCTGCTGGTACATGCGCTGGATGTACCCCTCGAGCTCGGTGGCCTCGACGCGCCACTGCCCGCGCCCCCCGACCTGGATCGCCGGCAGGTCGCCGCTGCGGACCAGTGCGTACGCCTGTGCTGCGGAGATGTTGAGCTCCTCCGTCACGTCGGCGAGGGTGAGGAAACGCGGTGCCATGGCGACATTCTTCCACGAGGCACCGGAAGGGCCGAGTTGTCCACAGCCAGCTCGAGGTCGTCTCCCGCCCCGGCCCCCCAGCGGCCATGATGTGCACGAGCACGCCGCCCGGCTCCGCTCGAGGTGCTGGCGAGGTCGTGCCCTGAAGCGCACCGTCCGACCTTGCCCGACGCCACCCACCTTGGGACCGACCCGACGAAACGGATTCTCATGACGAGCACGATCGACCGCCTGCCCACCCCGACGGTGGCGCGTGTGCGCCGCCCGACCTGGCGTGACCCGCGACTCGTGCTCGGGATCGTCCTCGTCGCCGGTTCTGTGGCGCTCGGGTCGTGGGCCGTGTCCACGGCCGGACGGACGGTCGCGGTCTACGCCGCGGCGGGGCCGCTCACACCGGGCGAGACGCTCGACGTGAGCGCGCTCCGGACCGTCGAGGTGCGCCTGGGGGCGCAGGAGGGCGACTACTTCGTCGCAGGCGAAGCCGTGCCCGAGCACCTCGTCGCGCTGCGTGTCGTCGGCGACGGCGAGCTCGTCCCCCGCAGCGCCGTCGGTGACTCGGCCGAGCTCGCGGTCCGGCCAGTGGCGATCTCGGTCACCGGAGGGCTGTCGGACCGGGTCACGGACGGCGCCCTCGTGGACATCTGGTTCGTACCGGACCCGGGCGCCACCCGGGGGGCGGGCAGTGCAGGCAAGGACGTCGCCGCGGTGCCGGAGCCGCCGCACGAGCTCGTGGGCCAGGTCGTCGTCGCACAGGTGGCGGAGGCGTCGAGCACCCTCGTGACAGGCGGTGCGACGACGTTGCACGTGCTCGTCCCGACCGACTCGCTGCCCGAGGTCCTGGGTGCCCTGGCAGCCGAGGGTGAGATCGCCGTCGTGCCCGTCGCAGGAGGAGCGTCATGACGCTCGAGCCGACCATGCCCCCGGCCTCCGTCCTGTGCGCCGTGCGCGGCGACACCGAGACGATCGTCGTGACGGCCCTGACCCGTCCAGGGTCGGGAGTCTCGGTCGCGCGCCGCTGTGCCGACCTCACCGAGCTCCTGGCAGCAGCGGGAGCGGGTGCCGGGACAGCGGCGGTGATCTCGGCCGACCTGCCGGGAATCGACCGGGAGGCCGTGGCTCACCTGCACGAGCACGGGGTACGAGTCGTGGCGCTCGCTGACGGGCAGGTCTGGCTCGCCGACCGGCTGCGGGCGATCGGGATCGACGTGGTCCTCGACGAGGACACACCCGCCTCGGTGCTCGTGGAGACGGTGCGCGACGAGGCGCGGGGGCGTGGGGGAGGCGCAGGTCGTGCCGACGGGCCGGGAGCGCCTCCGTCCGGCCGAGTCCCCGGTCGACCGGGCGACGGGTCCCCGGCGCCGGTCGAGTCCCGGCGAGGACGGGTGGTCGCCGTGTGGGGTCCGCCGGGCGCCCCCGGGCGGACCACGGTCGCGGTGCACCTCGCAGCGGAGCTGGCGGGCCAGGGAGTCGAACGCTCGACTCGACCACGAGGGCGCCGGAAGGCGGCTGCGCCGTCGGGCACGGGTGCACGGCCCGACGACGTGCTCCTGGTCGACGCGGACACCTACGCCGGATCCGTGGCCCAGCACCTCGGCCTGCTCGACGAGTCGTCCGGCATCGCGGCTGCGGCCCGCAGCGCAGGGAGCGGCACGCTCGACCTGGCCGGGCTCGCCCGCCTCACACCCGAGGTCGTCCCTCACCTGCGCGTGCTCACCGGGATCGCCCGGGCCGCGCGCTGGCCGGAGCTCCCGGGGTCGTCGCTCGACGTCGTCTGGGAGCACTGTCAGGCGCTCGCGGACTGGACCGTGATCGACTGCGGGTTCGGGATCGAGCAGGACGAGCTCCTCACCTACGACACCCGCGCTCCCCAGCGCAACGGTGCGACGCTCAGCGCGCTCGCAGCGGCGGACGTGGTCCTCGTCGTGGGTGGGTCGGACGCCGTCGGGATCCAGCGGCTCGTGCGGGGGCTCGCCGAGCTCGCCGAGTCGGGGGCAGCGGCCGGAGCGGGGAGGATCGTCGTCGCGAACCGCGTCCGCGCCTCGGCCGCGGGGCCACGCCCCGAGTCGGCCGTCCGGGACGCCCTGGGTCGGTACGGGGGAGTCGCCGACCTGCACGTGCTGCCCGACGACCGGTCCTCCCTCGACGCGGCGCTCCTCGCGGGGCGGACGCTCGCCGAGTCGGCCCCCGAGGCGCCGGTGCGGCGCGCGATCCAGGCGCTGGCACAGCGGGTACGGACCGAGCTCGGAGCGGCGCAGGTGCCCCCCGTGCCGGGCGGACCACGCGAACGCGTCCCAGAACCGGCACACTGATCCCATGCGCATCTACGTTCCCGCCACCGTCGACGAGCTCGACGCCGTCACCGTGACCGGCGACGAGGCAGTGTGGTCGCTCGCTCCGCGAGCCGCTCACGCCGTCACGTCCGCCCTCTCCCGCGAGCTGCCCGACGAGGACGAGGAGGGCCTGGAGTTCGCCGCGGCCCTCGAGGCCGCCGACGACTCGCTCGCGCTCATCGCCGGCCGGGTCGGCGCCCCGCGTCAGCGTCTCGTCGTGACCGTCGACGTCCCCGACGAGATGGTCTCGCTGACCGAGCCCCGTGGCGGCGAGACCGCCGAGGACGTCGCGCCCAGCGCGGTCGAGGTGACCGCGACCATCCCCGAGGTGCGGATCGTGTGCGTCCACGTCGACGAGCCCGAGGCCGCGACCGACATCGCCGACGTCTTCGCGGCCGCCGACGAGGACCGCGACGAGGACCTCGACGCGGCGCTCGACCGCGTGAGCGAGCGCGACCTGCTCTGGTACGACTGGTCGGAGCTCAAGAGCGTGCCGCGCGCCAAGTAGTCGTGCCCCCAGAAAGAGGTCGTGGTCGCTGTCCCAGGGACAGCGACCACGACCTCGTTCTCGGCAGCCAGGTGCAGCCCGTCAGCAGCTCACGACGGACCCGTCAGGACAGCCGGCCCAGGATCTCGTCGTGCAGCAGCCCGTTGGTCGCCACGGCGTTGCCGCCCCACGGTCCCGGCGCCCCGTCGAGCGACGTGAAGCTCCCGCCGGCCTCGGTCACGATGGGGACCAGGGCAGCCATGTCGTAGAGCTCGAGCTCGGGCTCGGCCGCAGCGTCCACGGCCCCCTCCGCGACGAGCATGTAGGACCAGAAGTCGCCGTAGGCGCGCGTGCGCCAGGTCTCGCGCGTCAGGTCGAGGAACGCGTCGAGCTTGCCGCGCTCCTCCCAGCCGGACAGCGACGAGTAGGACAGCGACGCGTCCTCGAGCCTGCTGACCTTGGACACGCTCAGGCGGCTCGCGGCCGCGAGAGAGCGTCCCGTCCACGCGCCCGTACCCTTGGCGGCCCACCAGCGGCGGCCCAGCGCGGGCGCGGACACGAGCCCCACGACGACCTCGTCGCCGTCGGCCAGCGCGATGAGCGTGGCCCACACGGGGACGCCGCGCACGAAGTTCTTGGTCCCGTCGATGGGGTCGACGATCCAGCGCCGCGCACCGTGCCCGGACTCGCCGAACTCCTCACCGACGATCGCGTCGCGACCCCGAGCCCGCGAGAGGTGGCTGCGGATGATCTCCTCGGCCGTGCGGTCCGCGTCACTGACCGGGGTGTTGTCCGGCTTGGACTCCACGGCGAGGTCGAGGGCCTTGAAGCGAGACATGGTGTGGGAGTCGACCTGGTCGGCGATCACGTGAGCCAGGCGCAGGTCGTCGTCGTAGGTCGGCATGGCTCACACCGTACCGGTGCGCGCGGCCAGCAGGCGGCGGAACGACTCGACACGCGCCGTGCGCGCCGCCTTCTCGTCCTCGGGCGATGCCTCGAGCCAGTCGTCGAGCGCGCAGTCGGGTGCGCCGTCGAGGTGCGTGCAGCCGCGGGGGCAGTCCTCGGCGACCACGTCGAGGTCGTCGAACGCCTTGAGGAGGTTCCCGACGTCGACGTGCGCGAGCCCGAACGAGCGCACGCCGGGCGTGTCGATGACCCACCCGGCGGGGTTGCCGTCGGCGTCGGGCAGGCGCAGCGCGACCGCCGACGTCGAGGTGTGCCGGCCACGGCCCGTCACGTCGTTGACGACGCCCGTCGCGCGGTAGGCGTCCGGGACGAGCGCGTTGACGAGCGTCGACTTGCCGACCCCCGAGTGGCCCACGAGCACCGACGTGCGGCCCTCGAGCTCGGCCCGTACGGCCTCGAGCGGCTCGATGCGCCACCTGTCCTCGGTGGTGTCCGCCGGTACGCCGGACGTGCCGTCGTCGTGCACGCGGCGCGTCACGACGACCTTGACCCCGATGGGCTCGTAGAGCTCGCGCAGGGGCGTCGCGTCCGCGAGGTCCGCCTTGGTGAGGCACAGCAGGACGTCCATGCCCGCGTCGTACGCGGCCACGACGCAGCGGTCGATCATGCGCGTGCGGGGCTCGGGCTGGGCCAGGGCCGTGACGATCACGAGCTGGTCCGCGTTCGCGACGATGATGCGCTCGTACGGGTCGGTGTCGTCGGCCGTGCGACGCAGGGTCGAGGTGCGCTCCTGGATGCGCACGATCCGTGCGAGCGTGCCGTCCTCGCCCGTGGTGTCCCCGACGATGTCCACGCGGTCGCCGCACACCACGCGGTTGCGGGTCAGCTCGCGGGCCTTCATCGCGAGGATGGTGCGTTCGGTGGGTGCGTCCTCGTCGAGCAGGAGCGTGTAGCGCCCGCGGTCGACGCCCGTGACGAGCCCGGTCTCGGCGTCCTCGTGCTGGGGACGCTGCTTGGTCCGCGGGCGCGAGTTCTTGTTGCTCGCCCGGTCGCGGAAGTCGGACTCGTCGCGGACGCGCCGCGCCATCAGCTCGCCGATCCCTCGGCGGTCAGCATGCGGCCCCACATGTCCGTGAAGCCGGGCAGCGTCTTGGCGGTCGTCTCGACGTCCTCCACGAGCACGCCCGGCACACGCAGCCCGATCAGGGCCCCCGAGGTCGCCATGCGGTGGTCGTGGTACGTCCGGAACGTGGCGCCGGACAGCGGGCGGGGGGTGATGACCAGACCGTCGTGCGTCTGCTCGGCCTGCCCGCCGAGGCGCGTGATCTCGGTCGCGAGCGCAGCCAGGCGGTCGGTCTCGTGCCCGCGCAGGTGCGCGATGCCGCGCAGCCGGCTGGGGGAGTCGGCCAGCGCGGCGAGGGCCGCGATGGTCGGGGCGAGCTCGCCGGCCTCGTGCAGGTCGACGTCGATCCCCCGGATCTCACCCGTGCCGGTCACGGACATGACGCCGCCCGTCAGCTCGGCGCGGCCGCCCATCGCCGTCGAGAAGCTCGGCCATCATGGCCCCCGGCTGGGTCGTGACCGCGGGCCAGCCCGGCACGCGCACCGTGCCGCCGACCACGAGGGCCGCGGCGAGGAAGGGGCCGGCGTTCGAGAGGTCGGGCTCGACGTAGACGTCCCGTGCAGCGACGGGGCCGGGCGACACGGTCCAGGTCAGGGGGCGCGAGTCGTCGACCTGCACGCCGACCTCTCGCAGGACCTCCACGGTCATGTCGATGTGGGGCACGCTCGGGAGCGTGGGCCCGACGTGGCGCAGCGTGAGGCCCTGGTCGAACCGGGCCGCGGCGAGCAGCAGACCCGAGACGAACTGGCTCGACCCCGACGCGTCGACGTCGACCGTGCCGCCGCGCACCGCGCCGTGTCCCGTGATGGTGAAGGGCAGCGTGTCCCGGCCCTCGACGGGCACGTCCAGGTCCCGCAGCGCGTCGAGCACGGGACCCATGGGGCGCACGCGGGCGCCCTCGTCGCCGTCGAACCGCACGGTGCCGTCGGCCAGGGCCGCGACCGCGGGCACGAAGCGCATGACCGTGCCCGCGAGCCCGCAGTCGATCTGGGCCGGGCCGCGCAGCGCGCCGGGCGTGACGTGCAGCTCGCTGGGGACGTCACCCTCGGTGATGGCCACGCCCAGGTCGCGCAGTGCGCGCGGCCATGAGGTCGGTGTCGCGGCTGCGCAGCGCGCCGCGCAGGACGCCGGGCCCGTCGGCCAGGGCTGCGAGGACCAGGAGGCGGTTGGTGAGCGACTTGGACCCGGGGACCGCGACGGTCGCGTCGAGCGGGGAACCGGCGGTCGCGCCGGTCCGGGTGGGCGCGGGCCAGGCGGCCGGGTCGAGGGCGGTCTCGTCGGAGCGGGCGGCAGGAAGGTCGCTGGTCACATGCCCCAGGTTATTGCACGGGGTGCGGGGAGCGGGCTCCCGTCCGGTGCGCGGCGGGGGCTCGACGGCGCGCCGCACCGCCGGCGCACCGTCACCTGCTGCGCGCTCTCACCGGCCCGACGGCGCCGCTCGTCGTGGAGCAGCGGTCCAGGTCCCGTGCGGGTCGCCCAGGGATCCGGCTGCGAGCGACCCGCACGGGCATCGTCAGGAGGAGACGGCGCTCTTGACGGTGCCGACGGCCGACCGGGTCGCCGAGCTCGCGGCCCGGCGGGCCTTCCGCGAGGCATGCGCGGCGCTGTCCGTCACGGTGTGCGCCGCCTTCTCCGCCGTGGAGCCGATCGCGTGCTTGGCGGTGTCGACCTGGTGCTTGGCGTTCTTGGCCAGCGCGAGGTCCTTGCGCGCGCGGTCCACGCGCCAGCGGACCCCGGGCCGCCCCTCGTAGTCGGCACCGGCGATGAGCGCGGCGCCGATCGCCCCGATGTTCGCGACGAACTTGCGCGTGCGCACGTCGCGGGGCACGTCGCTCGGGGTGAAGGGCTGGTTGACGACCGCGAGCGGCACGCTGAGCGCCGCGAGCGTGAGCGCGGCCGTGCGGGGGGCCTTGCCGAACGCGAGGAAGAGCCCGGCGACCGCGGTCGTGGCGCCGTGCACGCGGACCAGGGCCGCGACCTGCTTCTCGCTGAGCGGGTCCTCGACGCCGAGCTGCTGCCCGACCAGGCTCACGCCGCGCCGGGCGGCGCGCACGTGCTCGGCGGGCTTGAGGGCGGCCTGCACGCCGTCGTAGATGAACCAGGAGGCCAGCATGGGCCTCGCGACGTGACGCAGCAGCATCGGTGGATCTCCTTCGTCGAGCGGAGGCCGCGGGCAGCGGCCGGGTCCGGGACGCCGGAGGGACGCCCTCGGTGCGTCCCAGCCTGTCCCATCGCTGCTCAGCATGCCACCGGACGTGCCACCGTATGGCCACGCGGTGCCGGGCGGAGCGGGTGATCGGGTGCCGGGCACCGGTCGGCGTGGAGGGCGAGGGCGGACCCGAGACGTTCCCGGCTCCGCCCTCGGCGCGTCAGGTCAGATCGCGCCGCCGGCAGCCTCCGGGGCGTCGGCGGACTCGCCGGAGTCCCCGATGGTCTCGCGGGCGACGTAGTTCTCGAGGTCGAACAGGTTCTCGCCCGCACGCCGGGCGACGGTCAGGAGCGTGGTGGCCGAGGCCACCTCCTCGACCTGCTCCTTGAGGAACCACAGGAGGAACTGCTCGCCCAGCGCGTCGCCCTCCTCGCGGGCCGCGCGGAAGATGGCCTCGATCTGGTCGGTGACCTGCTTCTCCTGGTCGAGCGCGAGCTGGAGGGGCTCGATGACCGAGTCGAAGTCGTTGCGGACCGCGCCCGTGCCGGGGATCGTGATCTCGAGGTCACGGTCGAGGTGGTACTGGACGATCATCATGGCGTGGTTGCGCTCTTCGACGGACTGGCGGTAGAAGTGCGCCGCGAGGCGGGGGAGGTCGTGGGAGTCGAACCACACGGCGATGGCGATGTACTGCTGGTGGGCGTCGAGCTCGTGGCCGACCTGCTCGCGCAGGAGCGTGCGGAACCGGGAGTCGGAAGTCGTGGTGGTCATGCGCCACACGCTAGCGAGGATCGTCACGGAGCACACCCGATGGTTGCCTGTCCTCACCGGGTGGGAATGCCGGCAGGGGGCCGACGGTTGTGCTGAGCGTGACATGTGTACTGGAAGCGGAAGCCGGCAAGAGCGCCACCGCTGCACCGAGCCTGGAGGTCGTGCCGTTCGGCGCGATCGCACCTTCAGCGCTCTCGGCGGACGCCCGACCATCTGGGGGACTAGGCTCGTTGTCGATGACGGATCAGATCAGCAGCAGCGCAGGCGACCTCGCGGGAGCCGACGACGCCGAGGACACCCACCGGGCTCCGGCCGCGGAGAGTGACGCGGCGCGTTCGGCGCGCTTCGAGCAGGACGCCCTGGTGTACCTCGACCAGCTCTACTCGGCCGCGCTGCGCCTGACGCGCAACCCGACCGACGCGGAGGACCTGGTCCAGGAGACCTTCACCAAGGCGTTCGCGGCGTTCCACCAGTACCGTCCGGACACGAACCTCAAGGCCTGGCTCTACCGGATCCTCACGAACACGTTCATCAACAACTACCGCAAGAAGCAGCGCGAGCCGCTGCAGTCCGCGGCAGAGGACGTCGAGGACTGGCAGATCCACCGCGCGGCGTCCCACACGTCGCAGGGGTTGCGCTCGGCAGAGGCCGAGGCGCTCGACAGGCTCCCGGACTCCGACGTGAAGAAGGCCCTCCAGGAGCTGCCGGAGGACCGTCGCATGGCCGTGTACTACGCGGACGTCGAGGGGTTCCCGTACAAGGAGATCGCCGAGATCATGGGCACGCCGATCGGGACCGTGATGTCGCGGCTCCACCGTGGTCGGCACCAGCTGCGTGATCTGCTGAGCGACTACGCAAAGGACCGAGGACTGGTGGGGGCCAAGACCCCCGGAGGTGAGTCGTGAGCAAGCAGAACGTGAGCACGGAGGCGGAGGAGCCCGTCATCGTGCCGATCCCTCACTCGACCGAGGGCGAGACGGAGTGCGAGCACGCGCTCAAGCACCTGTACGAGTACCTCGACTCGGAGATGACCTCCGACGACGAGGTCCGCATGCGCGCGCACGTCGCGCACTGCTCGCCCTGCCTGGCCGAGCTGAGCGCGGAGGAGCTGGTCAAGCAGCTCGTGCGCCGCTCGTGCCACGAGCAGGCGCCCGCCGAGCTCCGGCTGCGGATCCAGGCGCAGTTCACGGTCCTGCGCACCACCACGGTGATCGAGACCTACTGACGTCGGCGCGCCTGCGGGCGTGACGCCGTCGGGCTGGGGCGCGCGGCAGCAGAGACCGGTGCCGCTGCCGACGGCTCGCTGCGCGGCGGCGAGAAGACGGCGGCGAGCAGACACCGAGAACGACGAGAGGGCCTGTCCTCACCGGAGTGAGAACAGGCCCTCTCGTCGCACTCGCCCTCAGGCGCGTGATCGCGGCCCTGGCGGGCTCGTGATCAGGCGTTGGGGCGCTTGCCGTGGTTCGCTGCGCTGCCCTTACGGCTGCGACGCTTGCGTCCGCGCTTGCTCATGATTGCTCCTCACGCCGGATTCTGTCTGCTCAATGTTCCCACATCCAGGGCTTGTCCTGGTCCAAGACGCGATATATCGTGTGGAGAGAGACGCGATACATCGCGTCACCGACGACGAGCGGGACACCGCAGGAGCGCGAGGAGCGACATGGCGACCGAGAGCTGGACCGTGACAGGTCCCCAGACCATCGACGTCGGGCCCGTGAGCCGACTCGACGCGAACCTGCTCAACGGGCGCATCGACGTCGTGGTCCACGACGAGCCCGGTGTCCGCGTCGAGGTCCACTCGATCGAGGGCAGGCCGCTCGAGGTGCGCCTCGAGGGCGACCGCCTCCGGGTCGGGTACTCGCCCACGGGTGGCTGGCAGGGCTTCCTCGACTCGTTCCGCAACTACCGCGGCAAGGACCGCGCGGACGTCTACGTGGGCGTCCCGGCCCACGTCGCGGTCAAGCTCGCGACCGTGCGCGGCGACGGTCTCGTCGCCGGGACGCACGCCAAGGTCTCGGTCGCCACGGTGGGTGGATCGGTCATGACGACCCAGACCGCGGGCTCGGTGCGCGTCGACACCGTCTCGGGAGAGGTCACGGTGCGCGACCACGTGGGAACGCTCGTCATGGACTCGGTCTCCGGAGACCTCACGGCCTCGGGCGCGCTGAGCGACGTCAAGCTCAACACCGTGTCCGGGAACGTCACGCTCGACTCGAGCAGCACCCCCGACTCCATGAACGTCAACGCCGTCTCGGCCGACGTCCTGGTCAGGGTTCCCGAGCCCGACGCGCTCGACTACGCCCTGCGCTGCGTGAGCGGCCGGCTCGTGGTCGACGGCGTCGAGCACCGTGGCACACCCGGGGGCGCATATCGGCAGGGCGGGCCCGCGGTCGGCCCCAGCAAGAGGCTCCAGGTCAACTCGGTCTCGGGGAACGTCACGGTCCTGCGCGGCGAGCCCGAGCAGCCCGCCACCTGGGGGGCGCCCGCCGGGCACGGTGCCACCGGAGTGCCCGACGACGCCCCGACCGACGCGTACCCGGGCTACGGGGCGCCGTGGGGCACCGGGGGCGTGCAGGCGCCCTGGACGACAGGCGGGCCCGTGGACGGACCGGCGGACCGCTGATGGCCTCCGTCTTCGCCCACGGAGAGCTCCGGCTCTACCTCCTCGCGCTGCTCGAGTCCGGGCCCAAGCACGGGTACGAGCTCATGACCGAGCTCTCCGACCGCTTCGGCGGGACGTACCGACCGAGCGCAGGAACCATCTATCCGCGCCTCGCACGGCTCGAGGAGGAGGGGCTCGTGCGTCGCAGCGACGAGGCCCGCAAGTCCACCTACGAGCTCACGCCCGCGGGCCGGGCCGAGGTCGTTGCCCGCCGGGCAGACGTCGCGGCGCTCGAGGACGGGATCGCGCAGACCGTCCGGACACGGGCGCAGGCTCTGCGCACCGACATCGAGGGCTCGATGCAGGGCCTGCGCGCCGAGCTCGCGGCCGCCGCCCAGGAAGCCCGGGTTCGCCCGCGTCCCGCGGCGCCCCCAGACCCTCGGCGCGGCGAGTCGTACGCGCGGCGCGTCGAGGCGGAGGCGCTCCTCCAGCGCTTTCGCGACGACGTGCGCGCCGACCTGCGGCAGGCCGATGCGAGCAGCGCCGTGACCGAGCTGACACTCGAGACGCTCCGGACCGTGCTCGACTCGGCACGCCGGGCGGTCCGGGGCACGCTGCGATGACGGGCCACGGCACGCCGCCGGTCCCCGACCGGCGTCCGGAGGAGCAGAGGGGCGACGACCAGCACCAGCAGCACGACGTCCATGACGACCAGCACCACGAGCACGACCACCAGCACGACGTCCATGACGACCAGCACCACGAGCACGACCACGCAGCACGACGACCGGCACGACACGCAGACGCACAAGGAGAACGACATGGGTACCGAGTCCTGGGTCATCGCAGCACCGCAGCAGATCGAGGTCGGCGAGGTGGCCTCGCTCGTCGTGGGCCTCACGAACGGTGCGGTCGAGGTGGTGAGCGACCCGACGCGCGAGTCCGGCGCGAGCGTCGACGTGACCGAGGTGGGCCCGCGCCCGCTGCACGTCACGTCCCACGCGGGCGAGCTCCGCATCGCCTACGACTTCGCCGGGGTCGAGGGAGTCGTGGACCGAGTCCGCGGCCTCAAGGACAAGGACACCGCGACGCTCCGCATCGTGGTCCCGGCGCACCTGCCGGTGAAGGTCGCCACGGCTCGCGCCGCGGTCACCGTGACCGGCACCCGCGCGGACGTCTCGGTCACGACCGCGGACGGTGCCGTGACGGTCGACGACACCGTCGGCATGCTCGCGGTGAAGTCAGCGGCCGGGCGGGTCGCCGTGACCGCGCACGAGGGCGACCTCCGGGTCAGCACGGCCTCGGGCCGCGTCGAGGCAGGCGGACGGCTCGGCCGGGTCACGGTCAGCACGGTCACGGGCGACGTGGTCGTCGAGGCGCGCGAGACCACGCCGCTCGTGACGGCCAAGACCGTCTCGGGAGACGTGACGCTGCGCCTCGGCCACGGCGCGGGCGTCAACCTCAAGGCGCGCGCCGTCACCGGCAAGGTGGTGCTCGACGGGGCGCCTCTCCCCAGCACGCAGTCGCGCACCACGGCGGTCGACCACTCGGACGGCACGAGCGGCGCCTACGTCTCGGCCAGCTCGATCTCGGGGAACCTCACGGTCTCGCGGGCCTGAGCCTCCCGCGTCCTGGGGCCAGCGTGCCCCTGCGGTGCGAAGGACAGCGGCTCGTGCCCCGGGAAGGGGCACGAGCCGCTGTGCTCCTCGGCGGTTCCTCCGTGGCAGGGAGCACCCGCCCCGGGCCGGTCAGCGTGGGCGCTGTGCGGTCCCCATGAGCTGGCGGGCAGGCGACGTCGGCGAACGGAAGTCGCCTCGCTCGGCCGTCGGCGGCTGGAAGGCGACCCGCCCGCCGGGCTCACGCGACGTCGTCGGGCAGGCCCAACCAGGCGTGCCAGCCCGTGTGCAGGACGAGCCAGGCCATGAGTCCGTAGCCCGCCTGCCCCGGGTACCCGCCCACACCTGTCGCGAGGTCCGCGAGCCACTGCTCGTGCGTCACGAGCGGCGTGAACGTGTCCACGTACGGGACCCGTCGCCGGTTCGCCACGTCGGCGAACGCCCCCGAGAGCTCGGCGAGGCGGTCGCTGTCCTCGGGGCGACCCGGCGGGGGGCCCACCACGAACACGGGCAGCCTGCGCTGCTCGGCCACGTCGAGCACGTTCGCGAGGTTGAGGCGCGACCTGGCGACCGACAGCCCGGCGTCCAGGTCGTGCCGCCCGAGCGCGATGACCAGCCGGTTGTCCGACTCCGGGTCCGGGTGGAAGCGCTTGGCCGACTCGAGGTCCCAGCGCTGGCTCATCGCCGTGGTCGTCTCGCCCGGGATCGCGAGCGGGAAGACCATCGCCGTCCCCGGGAAACGGGTACGTGCGACGACACGCCCGACCCAGCCGAGGCCCTTGGCGTCGCCGACGCCCGCGATCAGCTCGTCGCCGACCACGCAGATCCGTACTTCAGGTTCTCCCACGGTGATGTGCTCCTCGTTCGCTCGCACACCATTGTCTGTCACGACCGGGGTCCCGTGCGGGACGTCAGGCCGGACGCCTCACAACTGGTGCCGGAGGCGAGGATCGGGGAGACCAGCGGGCACGTGCCCTGAAGCCTCGGACGGGCAGGCGTCGACGCGCTCAGAGCAGCGTGGCACCCCACGTCGCCTCGTGCGACGTCCCCGGGGCGAGGCGCACCAGGCGATCGCCCGAGCGGAACGCGTCCGCGATGCAGCTCATGGGCTCGGCCGCGACCCCTGTGCGCCGGTACGCGGTGGCCGACACGTGGTCGCCCGTGCAGACCTGCCAGGTGTCCATCGACGAGTCCATCCAGACCGCGGCCGTGCGGCCGTCGGGGGCGCTGAGCTGCATCCAGGACAGGCCGTCCTCGTCGCGCAGCACGTCGACGTAGGCGTCGTCGAGGTCGATCCCGGCGAGCAGGCGCGGCTCGCGCAGGTCGAAGTCGCCTGCCGCGGGCTCGGTGCCCGCGGGCAGGAGGCGCTCGTCGGTGGTGACCCGGGTGCTCGCGTCGAGGCGCAGCGTGCACTCGTCGACCGACGCGTCGCCGGGCGAGAGCCAGGGGTGGAACCCGACGCCGTAGGGGGCGTCGGTGCCGCCCACGTTGGTCGTGCGGGTCGTGACGCGCAGGCCCGCGTCGGACAGTGCGTAGGTCACGCGGGCGAGAAGGTCGAACGGGTAGCCGGGCGTCGGGACGAGGTGCAGCTCGAGGGTCACTGCCGACGTGGACTGCTCGACGACGTCCCAGCGTTCCCAGCACACCAGGCCATGGATCGCGGTGCTGCGCGGGACCTCGTTGAGGGGGAGCTGGAGCTCGACGCCGTCGAACGTGTACTGCCCGTCGCGCAGCCGGTTGGGCCAGGGGAGCAGCACCGCTCCGTGGGAGGCGGGGGCGAGCTCGTTCTCGGCGAAGGGGGTGAAGACGTCGCGCCCCCCGACCGAGTACTCGCGGATCGTTGCGCCGACCTCCGTGACGGTGACGCGGTGGTCCCCGTGCTCGATGCGGATCTGGGCGCCGGACGGTGGTTTGATGTTCACGATCACATACGTTACTGGGTGCGGAACACCGCGCGAGCAGCGACAGTAGAAGCCGGTCGTGCCACCCCCAGCGGGCGGCAGACCGAGCGACGCACCGTCCCCGGGCACCGGGCGGCGGGAGCACCACCGCAGGACGAGGAGGAACACATGGAACGAGGAGTGCTCGGACGCACAGGAAAGCTGGTCTCGGTCGTCGGGCTCGGCACCTGGCAGCTCGGGGCCGACTGGGGAGAGGTCAGCGAGGACGACGCCCGCGCCGTCCTCGACGCCTCGGCCGAGTCGGGTGTGACGTTCTTCGACACCGCCGACGTCTACGGGGACGGCCGCAGCGAGGAGATCATCGGCTCCTACCTCGCCGACAACCCCGGCGCAGGGATCACGGTCGCGACCAAGATGGGGCGGCGGGCACCGCAGGTGCCCGAGAGCTACACGCTCGCGAACTTCCGTGAGTGGACCGACCGGTCGCGCCGCAACCTGCGGACCGACCGGCTCGACCTCGTCCAGCTCCACTGCCCACCCTCCTCGGTCGTCGACGACGACCAGGTCTACGACGCGCTCGACACGCTCGTGGCCGAGGGGGCGATCGCGGCCTACGGCGTGAGCGTCGAGACGGTCGACGAGGCGCTCGCGGCCATCGCCCGCCCCGGGACGGCGACGGTGCAGATCATCCTCAACCCGTTCCGGCTCAAGCCGCTCGACGAGGTGCTCCCCGCAGCCTCCGAAGCAGGGGTGGGCATCATCGCGCGCGTCCCGCTCGCGTCGGGTCTGCTGACCGGGAAGTACACGCGCGAGACGACGTTCGCGGAGAACGACCACCGGAGCTTCAACAGGGACGGCTCGGCGTTCGACGTCGGCGAGACGTTCTCCGGGGTCGACTTCGAGACCGGGATCACCGCCGCGGGGGAGTTCACCGCGCTCGTGCACGACGTGCTCGGCCCGGACGTCAGCCCTGCGCAGGCCGCGATCGCGTGGATCTGGCAGCAGCCCGGCGTCTCGACCGTGATCCCCGGTGCACGCAACGTCGAGCAGGCGCGGGCAAACGCGGCAGCCGGGTCGGCCGAGGTCCTCGGCCCGCTCTTCACGTCCGGGATCCGGGAGATCTACGACCGGTACCTGCGCGAGTCGATCCACGGGCGCTGGTAGGTCGGGCGCTCTGCCACGACGAAGGCCGCCTCCCCCGCTCGGGAGAGGCGGCCTTCGTCGTGGCAGCGCTCAGCGAGAGCGTCCGGTCAGCGGGCGAACGCCTGCTCGAGGAGGACGGCCTGCTGCGCCTGGTGCTTCTTCGCGGTCCCCGCGGCGGTCGAGGCCGAGGCCGGACGAGAGACGACGCGCACGCGCGGCATGTCCTCGGGCAGGTTCACGTGGATGAACGACCACGCACCCTGGTTCTCCGGCTCGTCCTGGACCCAGACGACGTCCGCTCCGGCGTACTTCGCGAGCTCCCTGCGGATGCCGTCCACGTCGAGCGGGTAGAGCTGCTCGAGGCGCACGATCGCGGTCCTGTCGTCGCCGCGCTTGGTCCGCTCGGCGAGCAGGTCGTAGTAGACGCGACCCGTGCAGAGCAGGACCCGGTCCACGTTCGCCGGGTTCACCGAGGCGTCGGCGAGCACGGGCTCGAACGTGCCCGTCGTGAAGTCCTCGACCGCCGACGCGGCGGCCTTGAGGCGCAGCAGCTGCTTGGGCGTGAAGACCACGAGGGGGCGGCGCGGGCGGGCGTACGCCTGCTGACGCAGCAGGTGGAAGTACGACGCGGGCGTGGACGGCTGGGCGACCGTGAGGTTGTTCTCGGCGCACAGCTGGAGGAAGCGTTCGATGCGGGCCGACGAGTGGTCGGGTCCCTGCCCCTCGTACCCGTGCGGCAGGAGCATGACGACCGAGGAGTTCTGGCCCCACTTCTGCTCGGCCGAGGAGATGAACTCGTCGATGACGGTCTGGGCGCCGTTGACGAAGTCGCCGAACTGCGCCTCCCACAGCACCAGGGCGTCGGGGCGCTCGACCGAGTACCCGTACTCGAAGCCCAGGGCCGCGTACTCGCTGACAGCGAGGAGTCGTAGACCCAGAACTTCGCCTGGTCCGCCGACAGGTACAGCAGCGGGGTCCACTCGGCACCGGTCTCGCGGTCGTGCAGCACCGCGTGACGCTGCACGAACGTGCCGCGTCGCGAGTCCTGGCCGGCCAGGCGCACCGGGGTGCCCTCGACCAGGAGCGAGCCGAACGCGAGGAGCTCGCCGTAGCCCCAGTCGATGCCGCCGTTCGCGGACATCTGGTGACGCTTCTCGAGCAGCTGTGCGAGCTTGGGGTGGACCGTGAAGCCCTCGGGCGGTGCGCACGTGCACCTGTCCGACCCGCTCGATGACCGACTGGTCGATCGCGGTCTTCCAGCCGACCATCGTGCCGGCGTCCTCGCGCTGGGACTCGGGACGCTCGAGGCCCGCGACGGGCTCCGAGGACGGCGACGGGGTGAAGCCGCCCTCCTTGGTCTCGGTGAACACACGCTCGAGCTGGGCCTGGTAGTCCTGCAGGACGTGCTCGGCCTCCTCGAGCGTGATGTCCCCGCGGGCGACGAGGTTCTCGGTGTAGAGCTTGCGGACCGAGCGCTTGGCCTCGATGAGGTTGTACATGAGCGGCTGGGTCATCGAGGGGTCGTCGCCCTCGTTGTGCCCACGGCGGCGGTAGCAGATCATGTCGATGATGACGTCGCGGTCGAACTGCTCGCGGAACGCGAAGGCGAGCTCGGCGACGCGCACGCACGCCTCGGGGTCGTCACCGTTCACGTGGAAGATCGGGACCTGGTAGCCCTTGGCGACGTCCGTCGAGTACAGCGTGGAGCGCGACGAGGACGGGCCCGTGGTGAAGCCGACCTGGTTGTTGATGATCACGTGGATGGTGCCGCCGGTGCGGTAGCCGCGCAGCTGGGCGAGGTTCAGGACCTCGGGCACCACGCCCTGGCCTGCGAAGGCCGCGTCGCCGTGGATGAGGATCGGCAGCACGGAGAAGCCGTCGCCGCCCAGGTCGATGCGGTCCTGCTTGGCGCGCACGATGCCCTCGAGCACCGGGTCCACGGCCTCGAGGTGCGAGGGGTTCGCCGCGAGGTAGACGCGCGTCGTGCGCACCCGACTCGGCGGTGAAGGTTCCCTCGGTGCCGAGGTGGTACTTGACGTCGCCCGAGCCCTGGACGCTCTTGGGGTCCTGGTTGCCCTCGAACTCCGCGAAGATCTGCGCGTAGCTCTTGCCGGCGATGTTCGCCAGGACGTTGAGGCGACCACGGTGGGCCATGCCGATGCAGACCTCGTCCAGGCCGCCGTCGGCAGCCTTGGACAGGACCGCGTCGAGCAGCGGGATGACGGACTCGCCGCCCTCGAGCGAGAAGCGCTTCTGGCCGACGAACTTGGTCTGGAGGAACGTCTCGAACGCCTCGGCCGAGTTCAGGCGGCGCAGGATGCGCAGCTGGTCCTCGCGCGGCGTGCGGGCGTAGCCCGACTCGAGGCGCTCCTGGAGCCAGCGACGCTGGGCGCGGTCGGCCAGGTGCATGTACTCGATGCCGATCGAGCGGCAGTACGAGTCGCGCAGCAGACCGAGGATGTCGCGCAGCGTGGACTTCGTCTTGCCGCCGAACCCGCCGGTCGGGAAGGTGCGGTCCAGGTCCCACAGCGTGAGGTCGTGGGTCTGCACGTCCAGGTCGGGGTGCTTGCGCTGGCGGTAGGCGAGCGGGTCCGTGTCGGCCATGAGGTGGCCGCGCGAGCGGAACGAGTGGATGAGCTCGGCGATCTTGGCGGGCTTGGCCGCCTCGATCTCCGCGTCCGTCGTGTTGTCGCGGGTCCAGCGGACCGGCTCGTAGGGGATCCGCAGGGCGGCGAAGACGCGGTCGTAGAAGCCGTCCTCGCCGATCAGCTTGGTCCCGAGGATGCGCAGGAACTCGCCGGACTGCGCTCCCTGGATGATGCGGTGGTCGTAGGTCGACGTGATCGTCAGGACCTTCGAGACGCCGAGGCGGGCGAGCTGCTCGACCGAGGCGCCCGCGAACTCCGCGGGGTAGTCCATGGCACCGACGCCGATGATGGTGCCCTGACCCTGCATGAGGCGGGGGACCGAGTGCACGGTACCGATCCCGCCCGGGTTGGTCAGCGAGATCGTGGTGCCCGCGAAGTCGTCGACCGTGAGCTTGTTGCCGCGGGCCCGGCGGACGAGGTCCTCGTAGGCGGCCCAGAACTGTGCGAAGTCCATCTGCTCGGCGCTCTTGACGCTCGGCACGAGGAGCTGACGGGTGCCGTCCGGCTTGGCGAGGTCGATCGCGAGACCGAAGTTGACGTGCGCGGGGTTCTTGACCGCCGGCTTGCCGTCGATCTGCGTGTAGCTCGCGTTCATCGCGGGCATCTCGGTGAGCGCCTCGACGAGCGCGAACCCGATGAGGTGCGTGAACGAGATCTTGCCGCCGCGCCCACGGGCGAGGTGGTTGTTGATGACGATGCGGTTGTCGACCATGAGCTTGGCCGGGACGGCGCGCACCGAGGTCGCCGTGGGGACCTCGAGGCTGGCCTCCATGTTGACCACGACGCGCGCGGCCGGGCCGCGGAGCTTCTGCACGTCGTCGCCGGTCTCCGGCGAGTCCGAGCGGGACGGCGCGGTGGCGACCGCTGCGTACGGCGCGGTCGCGGGCTGTGCCGTCGCGACCGGTCGGGTGGCCTTGATCGCGGCGATCGCCGCGTTGACGGTCGGGTCCGCGGGGACGACGGGCGACCTACGTCGCTGCGCCGACTCGCCGGCGGCAGAGCCGTCGGTCGCGGGGGTGGGGAGCGCTGCGGCGACCGGCGGCTCTGCCGGGGCCTTCGCGGGGATCTGGACGGCAGGAGCAGGGCCGTCGGCGGGGGCCGACGCACCGTTCACAGGAGCGGGGCTCCCGTTCGCCTCGGCAGACTTCTCCCCGGGACGGTAGTCCGCGAAGAAGTCCCACCACGCGGGGTCGACCGCGTTCTTGTCCTGGAGGTATTGCTCGTACAGCTCGTCGACAAGCCATTCGTTGGCGCCGAACACAGAACTAGCTGCGCTGATCGACTCTGACTCAGCCTTCGGGGACACGCGAGGATCGCCCACTTTCACCACTGATCGTCATTGGATATCGGGTACCTAGTCCGGAACCGGACCCGTCAAGCGTAGGCCCTCGGTAGCGGTGCGGGGCGCTCCGGGACGCCAGTCGGTGCAAGGCGTCCGGTCGTTCTTCACCGGATGTCTACCTGAGGCAAACGGGGGGCAACGACGACCTGTTCACCGGCCAAAGACCAGGCCGGTTAGGCCATCCCCGGGTATGCACGGCCGCAAGTGTGACGAAGGTCTCAGGCGCCGGCGTCGGGCCGCCCGTCCTCCCCGGCGTCACGCCCGGGAGCCCGGGGCTCGCCCAGGGCGGTGCCCAGGATCTCCGGCAGGTCGTCCGGCAGACCCGTGGTGTGCGGGTGGGGGTGGGCCGGGAAGGTCAGCCGCATGGTCGCCCCCTGCAACGAGTCGGCGACCTCGATCCGCCCGCCGTGCAGGTCGACGGCCCAGCGGACGATCGCGAGGCCGATCCCGGTGCCGCCCGTCGTGGTGTGCCCGTGCGAGGGTGCGTTGCCGCGCGCGAAACGCTCGAAGATGCGCTCCCGGTCCTTCTTCGCGATGCCCGGCCCCTGGTCGATGACCTCGATGACGACGTCGTCGTCCACGGGGTAGGCCTCGAGCCGGATCTCGCCGTTCTGCGGCGAGTGCCGGATCGCGTTCTGGAGGAGGTTGGTGATGATCTGGCGCAGGCGCTCCGGGTCGGCCGGGAGCGTCAGGTCCTCGGGCGTCACGTCGACCACGTACTGGAGGTGCTTGCCGGCCTCGACCATGGAGACCGCGTCGGCGTTCTCCTCGAGGAAGTCGCCGAGCGGCACGTCCTGGATGTTGAGCGCAGCGGCGCCGGCCTCGATCCGCGACAGGTCGAGCAGGTACGTCACGAGCCGGGTCAGGCGCTCGGTCTGCGCGAGGGCCATCTCCATGGTCGCGGGGTTCGCCTCGCTCACGCCGTCGACCACGTTCTCGAGCTGGGCCTGCAGCGCCGCGATAGGTGTCCGCAGCTCGTGCGACACGTTGGCGATGAGCTCGCGCCGCATCTGGTCGGACGAGGCGAGGTCCTCGGCCATGATGTTGAACGCGACCGCGAGCTGGCCCACCTCGTCACGGCTCGTGGCCCGCACGCGGCGCGTGTAGTCGCCGTCGGCCATCGAGCGCGCGGCGGCCGTCATCTCCCGCAGGGGCGAGGTCATGCCGCGCGCCAGGATCTGGGTGAGCAGGAGCGAGAGCACGATCGCGAGGGGGAAGGTCCGCGTCGGCCCGAGCTTGTTCTGCTGGCCGAGCCACGTGATGAGGACGGCGAGCGTGACCGTCGCGAAGACCAGCACGCCGAGCTTGATCTTGAGCGACCGGAACGAGTCGAGGGGCCGGACGTCCGGGAGGTGAGGGCGCAGCGTCCGGGGTCCGGAGGTCACGCGACCGGGGGCTCGAACGCGTAGCCGACACCGTGGACGGTGCGGATCAGGTCCGGGCCGAGCTTGCGACGCAGCGCCTTGATGTGGGAGTCGACGGTCCGGGTCCCGCTCGCGTCGGCCCAGTCCCAGACCTCCGCGAGGAGGCGCTCGCGCGTCAGGACGGTCTTGGGAGAGCTGGCGAGCATGACGAGCAGCTCGAACTCGGTGGGGGTCAGGTGGACCTCCTCGCCGGCGCGGTGCACGCGTCGCTGGGCGCGGTCGATCACGACGTCGCCCACGACCATGGGCGGGTCCGTGGGGGTCGACGTCGCAGCCTGGGCCGCGCGGTCCACGCGCCGCAGGAGCGCCTTGACCCGCGCGACCAGCTCGCGCATCGAGAAGGGCTTGGTCATGTAGTCGTCGGCCCCCACGCCGAGCCCGATCAGCATGTCGGTCTCGTCGTCGCGCGCCGTGAGCATGAGGATCGGCACGGGCTGCTCGGCCTGGATGCGGCGCGTGACCTCGAGCCCGTCGATGCCGGGGAGCATGACGTCGAGCACGATCACATCGGGGCGCAGGCGGGTCGCCGCCTCGACGCCCGAGAGCCCGTCACGGGCGACCTCGACGCGCCACCCCTCGGCGCTCAGCCGCTGGGCGATCGCGGTGGCGATCGCCGGCTCGTCCTCGACGACGAGGATGTTCGCGGCCTGCTGCGCGGGCGTACCCGCAGGTCCGGCCCCGCTCGTCGCGCCGCTGCCGGTGGGGAATGCGCTGGCTGTCATGGCACCAGCGTGGCACAGACCGGCCGGTGATGGTCGGAGGTCGGGGCGAGACCGGACGATGTCGGGCATCCGTCGCGCCGCGACGGCCGGTCCGGGGTGGGGCTCTCGGATGGACGCCGGCTCGGCGGCGGATAACATCGTTGCCACGATGAAGAGCAAACCCCGATATCTGTGGAGCACCTCGTGGTAGGCGACTGGTTGATGGTCGCGCTGGGGGTGCTCCTGACCGCAGGGACCGCCGTCTTCGTGGCGAGCGAGTTCTCCCTCGTCACCCTGGACCCCGCCGTGCTGTCCAAGGCGGGCGGCCGGGACGGGGAGGCCGAGGTCGAGGGGGCCTCGGCCGCCGAGCAGCGCAGCGGCCGTCGCGACCGCAGCGTCCGGGCCGGCCTCAAGCACCTCTCGACCGAGCTGTCCTCGGCGCAGGTGGGCATCACCATCACCACGATCCTGCTCGGCTACACGGCCCAGCCCGCACTGGCGAACCTGATCGGTGACGCGCTGGGGAGCACGGCGCTCGGCGCCGGCGCGGCCACGGTCCTCGCCGTGATCCTCGCGCTGGTCGTCGTCAACCTGTTCTCGATGCTGTTCGGCGAGCTCATCCCCAAGAACTTCGCGCTCTCGCTCCCGTATCAGACGGCGCGGCAGGTCGTGCCGATCCAGCGCCAGTTCACCAAGCTCTTCCGCCCCGTCATCTCGGTGCTCAACGGGTCGGCCAACTCGATCCTGCGGCGCATGGGCGTCGAGCCGCGCGAGGAGCTGTCGGGCGCCCGCTCGGCCTCCGAGCTCGCGGCGCTCGTCAAGCGTTCCGCCCAGGAGGGCACCCTGAACACGTCGGTCGCCACGCTCCTGACCAACTCGATCGAGCTCGACGAGCTCAGCGCGGTCGACGTCATGACGGACCGCATGCGCATGGTGGTGCTGCGTCGTGAGGACACGGCCGAGGACGTCGTCGCCCTGGCCCGGACCTCGGGTCACTCGCGCTTCCCGGTGATCGGGGAGGACAGGGACGACGTCGTCGGGCTGGTGCACCTGCGTCGTGCGATCGGTGTGCCGCACGAGCGGCGTTCCGAGGTCCCTGCGGCCGCGCTCATGGTCGACGCCCCGCGCGTCCCGGAGACCGTCGCGCTGGGGCCGCTGCTGGTCGAGCTGCGCGGCTTCGGCCTGCAGATGGCCGTGGTCGTCGACGAGTACGGCGGCACCTCCGGCGTCGTGACGCTCGAGGACGTCGTCGAGGAGCTCGTCGGCGACGTCGCGGACGAGCACGACCCGCGGCGGGCCGGCGTGGCCCGCAGCGCTGACGGCTCGTGGATCGTGCCGGGCGTCCTGCGGCCCGACGAGCTCGTCGAGTCGACGGGCCTCGAGGTCCCCGAGGACGGTGCGTACGAGACGCTCGGCGGCCTGGTCATGGCCGACCTCGGCCGGGTGCCCGTGGCAGGCGACGAGGTCCGCGCAGGCGACGTGGTGCTCCGGGTCGAGGCCATGGAGGGGCGACGTGTCGAGCGCCTGCGGGTCCGGCTCGAGTCGCCCGACGGCGACCGTCCGGACGTGGCCCCCGACCAGACCGTCGAGGGCGAGCGGCCGGGCACGACGCGCTGGCCCGCCCCCGAGCGACCGCCGGGCGCGCGCCCGCGCTCGGGTGACCAGGGGGCCGAGCCGGCCGGAGGTGCCCGATGAGCACGACCCCCGCTCTGATCCTCGGCATCGTCCTCCTGGCGGCCAACGCGTTCTTCGTCGGCGCGGAGTTCGCCATCCTCTCGGCTCGTCGCAGCTCGATCGAGCCGCTCGCGGCGCAGGGCAACCGGCGCGCGCAGACGGTCCTGTGGGCGATGGAGCACGTCTCCCTCATGCTCGCGTGCGCCCAGCTGGGCGTCACGGTCTGCTCGGTGGGCCTCGGCGTGGTCGCGGAGCCCGCGGTCGCGCACCTGCTCGAGGTACCGCTGCACGCGCTCGGCGTGAGCCAGGCGTTCGTCCACCCGATCGCGTTCGTGGTCGCGCTCGCGATCGTCGTCTACCTGCACGTGGTGCTGGGCGAGATGGTCCCCAAGAACCTCGCGGTCGCGGGGCCGGAGAAGGCCGTCATGTGGTTCGGACCGCCGCTGGTGGTCCTGGGACGCGTCCTCAAGCCCATCATCGTCGCCCTCAACTGGCTCGCGAACCACGTGGTCCGCTGGGCGGGGGTCGAGCCCAAGGACGAGGTCGCGTCGGTGTTCACGGCCGAGGAGGTCCAGTCGATCGTCGAGCACTCGCAGGCCGAGGGCCTGCTGCGCGACGAGCAGGGGCTGCTCTCGGGCGCCATCGAGTTCTCGGAGCGCACGGCCGCCGAGGTCATGGTCCCGGTCGACCGGCTCGTGACCGTGGTCGAGGGCTGCACGCCCGACGAGATCGAGCGCCTGGTCGCGAAGACCGGCTTCAGCCGGTTCCCCGTGGCCGACGCACGGGGGCGAGCTGGTCGGGTACCTGCACCTCAAGGACGTGCTCTACGCGAGCGGCGAGGACCGGTTCCGGCCGGTCCCGTCGTGGCGCGTGCGTGCGCTCGCGACGGCCGAGCCGGACGACGAGATCGAGGACGCGCTGCGGGCCATGCAGCGGTCGGGGGCTCACCTGGCTCGCGTGGACGCGGTCCCGGTCCGGTCCAGGGCGCGGTGGGCACGGCGGGTCCGGGTACGGCCGGCACGGTGGGCGCGATGCCCGACGGCGGAGCGCCCGTGGGCGCGCAGGGCGCCGTGGGTGTCGTCTTCCTCGAGGACATCCTCGAGGAGCTGGTGGGCGAGGTGCGGGACGCCATGCAGCGCCGCGTGCGCTGAGGCGGCTCCGCTCAGGGCCCCTGAACTGGGGACTTGGTTTCCCCGTCACCCGCCGTTATTGTTTCGTTGCTTCGTTCGCACGGTTCCTCCTGCAACGGGAGGGTCGTCCGGTCTGCGAGGCTGAGCGCGGTCCACGCGCTCGTCGGCCCTGGTCGTCCAGGGGTCGCCTCCGGGCGACCGGGCGGCCGTTCGGAGTGGAGGCTTGGTGGAGTCGTCGTCCTCGACCTCCGACTCACGCCGCGCCCGCCGGGAGGCGGAGACCGGGCAGACGGGCCGTCGTCGGGCCGAGGTGCCCTCCCACCAGCGCTGGGCCCCCCGCATGGCCATCCTCGGGACTCTTGCTGTCGCCACGATCGCCATGCCGCTCTCCGCGGGTGCTCAGGACGGTACCGTCGCGCCCTATGCCCCGGACGGCAAGCCTCTCGGGCCCACGGCCCTGGACCTGGTGAGCGCGCCGGTCGCGGCCGAGCCCACGTCCGAGTACGTGGCGTCTGCGCCCAAGATCGAGGGGCGGGCGCAGGCCGCGAGCCGTTCGGTCGAGCGTGCGCCGCTCCCGAACTGCGACCCGAGCGTCGAGGTCACGAGCAGCAACGGCAAGCTCACCGGGCACGAGCTGTGCGACCTGTGGCAGGCGGGCGAGTCGTTGCGCCCGGACGCCGCGGTCGCGCTGTCCGCGATGAACGAGTCGTTCCGTGCGACGTTCGGGCGGGACATCTGCCTCGTGTCGAGCTACCGCACGCTGGCCTCGCAGGTCTCGGTCAAGGGCTCCCGGGGCAGCTTCGCGGCCAAGCCGGGCACGTCGTTCCACGGCTGGGGCCTCGCGATCGACCTGTGCTCGACCGAGACGGGCAACCGGGAGGTCTACTCCTGGATCAACAAGAACGGCGAGCTGTACGGCTGGGCCAACCCGACCTGGGCCAAGCGCGGCGGCGGCGGCGCCTACGAGCCGTGGCACTTCGAGTTCACCGAGGGCGTCGTCGCGCTCGGTGGTCTCACCTGAGCGGTACCTCCTGAGCGGTACCTCCTGAGCGTGCCCGCCGTAGCGGCGGGTTCGGCTCCCTGCGACGACCCGTACCTGCGCGCGGGCCCGTCAGATCCGGTTGACCCAGGACTCGGCGAGCGCCTCGGCCTCGATGTCCAGCTCACGCAGGATCCTGCGCATCACGGCCTCGTTGAGGCGGCCCGCGTCGCGCTCGTCGACGAGCACCTGACGCTGTGCCCTGTTCATGTCGGCGCGGAGCGCGTTGAGCCGGCGGAGGTCCTCGGTCCCGTCGCCGGGCCGGGCCACCGGGTAGGCCCGGCCGCCCGTGGGACGTGCGCGGGACGGCGCGTGCTCGACGGGCTCCTCGGCCTCGGACTCGGGTGAGAGCAGGCGTGCGGCGGCCTGGGCGCGCCCCACGATCGCGGCCGACATGGCCGCGCGCGTCGCCTCGGCCCGCTCCTCGCCGATCACGGGCGCCCACTCCTGCGTGGCGCGCGAGATGGCGTCGGCCTGCGCCTCGGCCATGAGCCGGCGGACGCGTGCCTCCTCGGCGGCGTCGCTCGCGGCCTCGTCCTCGCCACCCACCCCGAGCCGCCGGATGACCCAGGGGAGCGTCGCGCCCTGCAGCAGGAGCGTGCCGATCGCGACCGTGAAGGCCGCGAGCTGGATCGTGGCGCGGCCGGGAAACTCGGCGCCGCCGAGCGTCGCGGGGATGGCGGCCGCCGCGGCGAGCGTCACGACGCCGCGCATCCCGGCGGAGGAGACCACGAGGGACTCGCGCCAGCCGAGCTCGTCGGCTCGTGTGCGCTTCGAGCCGCGCAGGTGCACGCGGTCGAGCCAGGACGTGGCGAACACGTACACCGGACGGACCGCCATGGTGACCACGAGGGCGGCGAGGGACACCCAGACGGCCGTGCGGAGCCCTTCGTCGGACGTCACGACGGTCTCGACGACGAACTTGAGCTGGAGGCCGATGAGCGCGAACGTGATGGCCTCGAGCAGCAGGTCGAGGCTGTCCCACAGGGGTTGCTCGACGAGCCGGGTCTCGTAGCCGGCGGTCGGCGCGGTGTGCCCCAGGTAGAGGCCCGCGGCGACGACCGCGAGCACGCCCGAGCCGCTGAGCTCCTCCGCGATCCAGTAGGCCGCGAAGGGGAGGATGATCCCCGCGACGCTCGTCAGGAGCGGGTCGGCGAGTCGCAGCCGGGCTGCGTGCATGCCGATGCCCATCACGAGCCCGATCCCGACGCCGACCACGACCGCGAGCGCGAAGACCCCGATGCCCTCGGTCCAGACCCAGGCGCCCGTCGCGACCCCCGCGAGGGCGACCTTGTACAGCGTGAGCGAGGTCGCGTCGTTGATGAGGCTCTCGCCGCCCAGCAGCGTCATGACCCGGCGGGGCAGGCCGAGCCGACGTCCGACCGCGGCGGCGGAGACCGCGTCGGGCGGGGCGACCACCGCGCCGAGGACGAGTGCCGCGGCGAACGGGAGGTCGGGGAGCAGGATCGTCGCGACCCAGGCCACGGCGAGCGCCGTGACGACCACGAGCCCGACCCCTAGGCGCACGATCGCGTTGAGCGACGTGCGGAAGTCCTGGTAGGAGCTCCCGGTCGCCGCCGAGAAGAGCAGCGGCGGCAGGATGATGCCGAGCAGGACCTCGGGGGGCAGCTCGACGTGCGGGACCGCGGGGACGAGCGAGACGCCCAGCCCGACGACCACGAGCAGCAGGGGAGCGGGCAGGTTCCAGTGCCGGGCTGCGGCCGTGACGGCCAGGGCACCGGTGATGACCAGGAGTACGACGGCCTCGTCCATGCCCTGCATTCTCCGTCGGAGCGGTCAGGACGGCGCGGGGGACGGCCCGACGGCGTGTTCCCCACCGGGCGCGCACCGCGCCCTAGGCGTCAACCACATCTTGACGAACCCGCTCTGTCAAGCCAGAGTTGACGCATGGCGAACGCGTGGTGGGCAGGAGAACCGACCGCTGCTCAGGCGGCGGGCGACGGCGAGGGGTCCGCACTGTGAGCGGGGTGCCGGCCTGGGGGAGCCTCGAGCCCCATGACGGGCGCCGCTCGCTCGACGACCTCCTGGCGGAGGCCGTGACCGCCGCGGACCCCGGGATCGGCGACCGCATCTCCACGGATCCGGGCGCGCACCTCGAGCTCGTGGCCCTCACCGCGCGCGCGAGCACGTCCGCCGAGTCGCTGCTCGCGACGGCCGTGGCGTCGGCCCGCTCCGCGGGGCACAGCTGGGAGGCCGTGGGGACGGCGCTCGGGATCACGCGGCAGGCGGCCCAGCAGCGGTTCGGGCGACCTGCTGGGGCGCCGGGCACGGTAGGTGACCCCGTGGGGAGCGCGTCGATCGGCGAGACCCGGATCCTGTCGCCCGTCACCGCCGTGACCGAGATGCCCGCGCTCGCGGCCTACGGGAGGCGAGGGTGGCGGTCGACCGGGTTCGGCGCCGGCTTCCACCGGCTCGTCAGGACCACCACGCAGTGGGAGCACCAGCGCGTGTACGTCCTGGGGGCGAGCCGGTTCGGGCTCGAGGCCGAGGGGTGGGAGCGGATCGGGACCTGGTTCCCGTGGGTCTACTACGCGCGTGGCCTGGGGACCGCGCCCGTCGGCGACCGCGGACCGGTCGCGGACCTGCCGCGCCCTGAGCGGCGAGGGGCCGTGCACGGGCCGCGCTCGCCCCGTGCACGGCCCGGCCGCCGTCGCCCACGCCTGCCCGGCTACTCGCCGGGCAGGCGTGCGTTGTGCCCGAAGTCCTGGCGGAAGCGCGGCCCGGACACCGCGAGCTCCGCGGCGAACGAGGCCGCCCACCCCGAGTACGGGGTGTGCGAGAGGTAGTCGTTGGAGAAGCGGCGGTCGTCGGTGATCTCGGTGAGGCAGAACGACGGGATCTGCAGGTCCACGACCGGCCCCGAGCGCTCGCACTCCGCGATGACCAGCGGGTGGTTGGCCCCGCCGAACACGTCGATGACCCAGCCGTCCGCTCCCAGCCACGCCGAGTAGCGGGTCTTGACGATGCGACCGCCCCCGCGTCGGATCATCTCGACCCCGACGTTGACGTCGATCTCGCGCTCGGCCTCGTACCGGGTGCCGCCGTTCGTGGGGCCCTTGACCGTGAGCGCGCAGAAGTCGAACGTGTGCTCGTCCAGGACGTGCAGCGGAGACGTGCCCGCTGCGAGCGTCGCGTCGGTCGCGCTCGCCTGGACCCGCAGGCGCATCGCGTAGCCGTCCTGCGCCAGGAAGTAGCTCTGCACGATCAGGGCAGGCGCGTCGAGCAGGTCGACCGGGACGTCCTTCACGAGGAAGCGACGCTCGAACTCGAAGTCTCCGTTACCGCCGTCGGTCATGGGACATACCGTACGCGCTCGCTCACGCGGGGTCCGCGACCGGCAGGTGCGGGTACGCGGCCTCGCGGTGCTGGAACTCGAGCACCGCCGGGTTGAGGACCACCCCGTCGCGGATCTCGATCGCGCGGCGGACCGTCTCGTTCTCGTCCCAGCCCGCGGGTCCGGCCATGACGGCCGGGAGGAACGGCAGCACGGCAGAGCTGATCTCCCAGGTCGCCGAGTTCCACAGGTAGGACGGGCTATGGTCCACCGCGTAGTAGTTGATGCTCTCGCCGACGGTGACCAGCGGCTCGGCGAACGTCGTGGAGCGCGCCCAGTCGAACGCCATGCCGTCGTCGCACGAGACGTCGACGATCAGGCTGCCGGGCCGGAAGGCGCCCAGGTCCTCGGTGCGCAGGTACAGCAGGGGCGCGTTGGGGTCCTGGAGCGTGCAGTTGACGACGATGTCGCTCTCGGCGAGGAACGGCGCGAGCGGGAGGCGGCCCTCGTCGGTGATGACCTCGCTCAGGTACGGCTCGTCGTCGTGGTCGAACTGGACGATCTGCGCCGAGTGGATGGGCGCGGCGACCGCGGCGACCCGGCGGTTGGTCAGCACGCGGACGTCGTGGATGCCGTGCGCGTTGAGCGCCGTGACGGCCCCGCGCGCCGTGGCGCCGAACCCGATCACGACCGCGGTCAGGCGCCGGCCGTAGTCGCCCGTCGAGCCGCACAGCTCGAGCGCGTGCAGCACCGAGCAGTAGCCGGCCATCTCGTTGTTCTTGTGGAAGACGTGCAGGCCGAACCCGCCGTCGGCGGCCCAGTGGTGCATGGCCTCGAACGCGACGAGGGTGAGCCTCTTGTCGATCGCGAGCTGCGTCAGCTCACGGTCCTGGACGCAGTGCGGCCAGCCCCACAGGGTCTGGCCGGGTCGCAGGTCCTCCAGGTCCTCGAGCTGCGGCTTGGGCAGCAGGACCACGTCGGCGGCCTCGACGACCTCGGCGCGCGTGCCCAGCGCTCGCACCCAGGGCGCGATCTGCTCGTCGCTCACCCCGAAGCGCTCGCCGTAGCCGCGCTCGACGAGGATCCGGGCCCGCAGCTCGGGCGCGATCCGTTCGAGGTGGTCCGGGTGGAGGGGGAGCCTGCGCTCGTCGGGCTTCCGTGACGCTCCGAGGAGGCCCAGGATGGAGTCGTTCGATGCTGTTGTCACGCTTGTCCCGTCAACGAGACCACGGTGGCCCAGTAGTGCGGACGTTACACGGGTGCCGGCGGGGCAGGGACCACCCGGGTGGTGGGCTCGGTGGTCCCGGGCACGACGAAGCCCCCGGACCCGAGGGTCCAGGGGCTTGGTCTGCGGTGCCCTCGATAGGACTCGAACCTACGACCTTCTGCTCCGGAGGCAGACGCTCTATCCACTGAGCTACGAGGGCAACATGCGTTCGCTCTGACGAGCATCCGGCACGGTGCACGAGACTACCAGCCTCCGGCGGGTTCGTGCTCCCACCTGCCCGGATCTGCAGGTTCTGCCCTCCCGTCAGGGTGGGGTGACCGGACTCACCTCCCCAGGAGCCCCCTCGGGACGGATGCCCGGGGCGACCGGTGCGTACCCTCCTTGAGTGGATCGCCAGGACTCGAGCTCGACCCCCGACAGCACCCTCCGGCCGTGGAGAGGTCGGTTCGTCGTCCTCGCCGGGATCGTCCTCGCCGCGTTCAACCTGCGGATCGCCGTCGCCGCGGTCTCCCCGATCCTCGACGTCGTCCGGGTCGACATCGACCTGAGCGACCAGCTCGCGGGGCTGCTCGGCACGGTCCCCGTGATCGCGTTCGCCGTCTTCGGCTCGCTCGTGCCCGCTCTCTCCCGCCGGTTCGGGCTCGAGCCCACGCTCGTCGCAGCGCTCCTGATCAGCGCGGTCGGCGAGATCCTGCGCTCCGTCTCGACGTCGGCCCCCGGCTTCCTCGTGTGGACCGCGGTGGCGCTCGCGGGCATGGGCATGGGCAACGTGCTGCTCCCGCCGCTCGTCAAGAGGTACTTCCCCGACCGCATCGGGGCCGTGACCGCCGCCTACACCGTGACGCTCTCGCTGAGCACCGCGATCCCGCCCCTCCTCGTGGTCGGCATGGCGTCCTCGCTGGGCTGGCGTCCGGCACTGGGCGGGTGGGCGCTCGTGGGGCTGCTCGCGGCCGTGCCGTGGACCGTCGTCATCGCGCGCTCGGCGCGCGCCCGGGCCGAGCTGCGCGTCGGTGCTCGAGCACTCGCCCGAGCACACCGTGGGCCTCGACGGGCGCCACCGCCACGAGGGTCGCGCCTGGCGCAGCCCGCTCGCGTGGGGCATCGCGGTCATGTTCGGGCTCAACTCGCTCAACACCTACGTGATGTTCGCGTGGCTGCCGCACGTCCTGATCGACTCGGGCATGTCCGAGCCCGTCGCGGCGAGCGCGCTCGCGCTCTACGCGTTCGTCGGCATGCCCATGTCGATCGTCACGCCGCTGCTCGCGGCCCGGATGCGCAACCCGTACCTGCTGGTCGTGCTCTTCGTCGCGATGCTCGCGGTCGGCTACGCCGGGCTCATGGGGGTCCAGGCCGGTCCCGCCACGTGGGTGTGGGTCGTCCTCGCGGGGCTCGGGGCGTCGACGTTCCCGCTGGGCCTCGCGCTCATCAACCTGCGCAGCCGCACCTCGGCCGGGGCCGTCGCGCTGTCCGGGTTCGTGCAGGGCGTCGGCTACCTCGTCGCGGGGGCCGGGCCGCTGACCGCGGGCATCCTCTACGGGCGCAGCGGGACGTGGACCAGCACGTTCGTCTTCCTGTTTGGCACGCTCGTCGTGATCCTCGTCGCCGCGGTCGCGGGCTGCCGCCCGTCGATGATCGAGGACTCGTGGGGACGCAGGGCGCGCACGGGGGAGTGACGCCCGGGGAGGCCCACGGCGCGCGGCGGGCGACGCCGTCGGGCCGGTGGGACGGGGCAGCGCGGCGACGCCGCAGCACGCGCCCGTGGCCGCCCGCCCGCCCGCCGCGGACGGCGACGCAAAGCCCTGGCGTCCCTCGCTAGAATCGTCGGGTGACCCCCGACGAGCTCTCCGAAGCGCTCAGCGCTGCCCTGGCCTCCGCCGTCGCCGACGGCACCCTCGCCCTGCCCGCCGACGCGGTCCCCGCGTCGGTCCACGTCGAGCGACCCCGCCAGCGCGAGCACGGCGACTGGGCCACGAACGTCGCGCTGCAGCTCGCGAAGAAGGCCGGCGTCGCCCCGCGCGTCCTGGCCGAGGACCTCGCGCAGCGCCTCGCCGCGCACCCGGGCATCAAGTCCGTGGACATCGCAGGCCCGGGCTTCCTGAACATCACGCTCGACGCGGCCGCCGCGGGCGAGCTCGCCCGCACGATCCTCACCCAGGGCGCGACCTACGGGAACAACGACTCCGAGGCCGGCACGCGCATCAACCTCGAGTTCGTCTCGGCGAACCCCACGGGCCCCATCCACATCGGTGGCGTGCGCTGGGCCGCGGTCGGCGACTCGCTGGCGCGCGTGCTGCAGGCCTCGGGGGCAGTGGTCGAGCGCGAGTACTACTTCAACGACCACGGCGCGCAGATCGACCGCTTCGCGCGGTCGCTGCTCGCGCGCGCCAAGGGTGAGCCCGCTCCCGAGGACGGCTACGGCGGCCAGTACATCTCGGACATCGCGGAGGCCGTCATCGCCGACGCGATCGCGGCGGGCGACCCGGACCCGCGCACGCTGCCCGACGCCGAGGCCCAGGAGGTCTTCCGGGCGCGCGGCGTCGAGCGCATGTTCGACGAGATCCGTGCCGCGCTGCACGACTTCGGCGTCGACTTCGACGTCTACTTCCACGAGGACTCGCTGCACGAGTCGGGCGCGGTCGAGCGCGCGGTCGAGCGCCTGCGCGAGGGCGGCCACGTGTTCGAGGCCGACGGCGCGACCTGGCTGCGCACGACCGACTTCGGAGACGACAAGGACCGCGTCATCATCAAGTCGGACGGCGAGGCCGCGTACATCGCGGGCGACATCGCGTACTACCTCGACAAGCGCGAGCGCGGCTTCGACGACGTCATCATCATGCTCGGCGCGGACCACCACGGGTACGTGAGCCGCATGATGGCCGTCTGCGCGGCGTTCGGCGACCAGCCGGGCAAGAACCTCCAGATCCTCATCGGCCAGATGGTCAACCTGGTCAAGGACGGCCAGCCGGTCCGCATGTCCAAGCGTGCCGGGACCGTCGTGACGCTCGAGGACCTGGTCGACGCCGTGGGCGTGGACGCCGCGCGCTACTCGCTCGCGCGCTCCTCGACCGACTCGAGCATCGACCTGGACCTCGACCTGCTGTCCAGGGCGACCAACGAGAACCCCGTCTTCTACGTGCAGTACGCGCACGCCCGCACGGCGAACGTCGCGCGCAACGCGGAGGCGCACGGGGTCTCGCGGTTCCGTGAGGACGGGAGCGACGCTTCGACCCGTCGCTCCTGACGCACGAGACCGAGTCGGTCCTGCTCGGTGCGCTCACCGAGTTCCCGCGCGTGGTCGCCCAGGCGGCCGAGCTGCGCGAGCCGCACCGCGTCGCGCGCTACCTCGAGGCGCTCGCGGGCGACTACCACTCCTGGTACCACGAGTGCCGCGTGACGCCGCTGGGCGACGAGGAGGTCACGGACGTGCACCGCACGCGCCTGTGGCTCAACGACGCGACGCGTCAGGTCCTCGCCAACGGTCTGGGCCTGCTGGGCGTGTCCGCGCCGGAGCGCATGTGAGCGCGTCGGCAGGCCCGACGACGCCCCCCGCCTTCTCGCCGACCGGCACCTTCGTGCCGGGCGAGCCGTGGTCGAGCGGCGTGCGCCGCGGGCCCGACGGCGCGCTCACGCGTCGCGGGGGTCGACGTCCGCGAGCTCGCGGTCGCCCAGGGGACCCCGGCCTACGTGCTCGACGAGGCCGACCTGCGCGAGCGGGCGCGGTCCTACCGTCGGGCGTTCGAGGCCGCGTTCGCCGAGGTCGGTGCGGGCGTCGACGTGTACTACGCGGGCAAGGCGTTCCTGTCGGTCGCCGTGGCCCGCTGGGTCCACGCCGAGGGCCTGCGCGTCGACACCGCGACGGGCGGCGAGCTCGCGGTCGCGCTGCGCGCGGGTGTGCCCGGCGAGCACATCGGCCTGCACGGCAACAACAAGTCCGACGCGGAGATCGCGCGGGCGCTCGACGCGGGCGTGGGCCGGATCATCGTCGACTCGCTCGTCGAGGTCGAGCGCGTGGCCGCGGCCGCCGCGCGCACGCGGCGGGGCGCCGGCCCCGGTCATGATCCGCGTGACCACGGGCGTGCACGCGGGCGGGCACGAGTACATCTCGACCGCGCACGAGGACCAGAAGTTCGGGCTCTCGCTCGCGACCGGTGGCCAGGGCGCGACGCCCCGGGTGCGCAGGACGAGGACAGCCCGGCCATGACCGCGCTCCTCGCGGTGCTCGCCCACCCCGAGCTCGAGCTGCTCGGCATCCACTCGCACATCGGGTCGCAGATCCTCGACCCCTCGGGCTTCGAGGTCGCGGCGCGCAAGGTCCTCGAGCTCCGCGCGGCGCTCGCTGCGCGCACGGGTTTCCTCGTCCCCGAGGTGGACCTGGGTGGCGGGTACGGCATCGCCTACCTGCCGGGCGAGGTCGCGCTCGACCCGGACCGCATCGCGAAGGACGTGGCGGCCTCGGTCGCGGCCTCGTCCGCGGACCTGGGGACACCCCTGCCGCGCTTCTCGATCGAGCCGGGCCGGGCGATCGTCGGGCCTGCGGGCCTGACGCTCTACACGGTCGGTACGGTCAAGCCCGTGCGGGTCGGCTCGGAGGCCGCTGCCGGCGTGGCCGGCGACGAGACCCTCGTGCGGACCTACGTCTCGATCGACGGCGGCATGAGCGACAACATCCGCCCCTCCCTGTACGGCGCGGCCTACCACGCCGAGCTCGCGAACCGGCTCTCGGACGCCGAGCCCGTGCTCGCGCGCGTGGTCGGCAAGCACTGCGAGAGCGGTGACATCGTGGTCCACGACGTGCTCCTGCCGGGGGACGTCCGGGCGGGCGACCTGCTGGCCGTCCCGGCGACGGGTGCCTACGGGCGTTCGATGGCCTCGAACTACAACCACGTGCCCCGGCCTCCGGTCGTGGCGGTGACCGACGGCGAGACCAGGGTCCTGGTCCGTCGGGAGACCGAGGACGACCTGCTCGCGCTCGACCTGGGCTAGCCGGCGGCTCTCGCCGGGCCCGTGCCTGGCACCCGTATCCTGAGACGGGCGCCCAGGATCCGGGCAGCAGAGCGAGGATCGACACGCTCGGGATCGACCGGTCGGGAAGCGGCGCGCGGCGTCGGGACCCGTCCGGACCGAGCGGCCACCTCCGACGCGACCGCGTCCGGCAGGGGCCGAGAACGACGGCACCGCTGACCGTGCGGGCCGGGGTGATGGAGGAGGAGCTTCGTGGGAGCCAGCCAGCAGGAGCAAGGTCCGCTGCGCGTCGCGCTGCTCGGGTGCGGCGTCGTGGGGTCCGAGGTGGCCCGGCTGCTGACGCAGCAGGCCGCGGACCTGGCCTCGCGCGTCGGCGCGCCGCTCGAGCTCGTGGGGATCGCGGTGCGCGACGCGTCCGCGCCCCGCCCGCTCGCCGCGTCGGTCGACCGCTCGCTCCTCACGGAGGACGCCGAAGGGCTCGTCGACGCGCGCCGACATCGTCATCGAGGTCATGGGCGGTATCGAGCCCGCGCGCGCGCTGCTGCTGCGCGCGATCGAGTCGCGGCGCCGCGGTGGTGACCGCCAACAAGGCGCTGCTCGCCGAGGACGGCCCCACGCTCTACAAGGCCGCGGACACCGCCGGCGTCGACATCTACTTCGAGGCAGCCGTCGCGGGAGCCATCCCGATCGTCCGCCCCGTGCGCGAGTCGCTCGCGGGCGACCACGTGCGCCGCGTCCTCGGCATCGTCAACGGCACCACGAACTACGTGCTCGACCAGATGGCCAGCACGGGCACTCGCCTCGACGACGCGGTCAAGCAGGCGCAGGACGCTCGGCTACGCCGAGGCGGACCCCACGGCCGACGTCGAGGGCTACGACGCCGCGGCGAAGGCCGCGATCCTCGCCGAGCCTCGCGTTCCACACCCGCGTCTCGCTCGACGACGTCGCCCGCGAGGGCATCACGAGCGTCACGGCCGACGACGTCGCCTGGGCCGCGCGGACCGGCCACGTCGTCAAGCTGCTCGCCATCGCCGAGTCCGTCAGCGACGACGGCGCGCACGGCGTCTCGGTGCGCGTGCACCCCGCGCTCGTGCCGCTCGACGCACCCGCTCGCCGGGGTCCAGGGAGCGTTCAACGCGGTCTTCGTCGAGGCCGACGCGGCCGGCCAGCTCATGTTCTACGGCCAGGGCGCAGGCGGGCCGCCCACGGCCTCGGCCGTGCTGGGCGACGTCGTCTCGGCGGCCCGGCACCGCGTGCTCGGCGGCAAGGGCCCGCGAGGAGTCCACCTACGCGGCCCTGCCCGCTCCTGCCGGCCGGCACGCCGCGGTCACGCGCTACCAGGTCCGCCTCGCTCGTCGCCGACCTCCGGGCGTCCTCGCCCAGGTCGCCGCAGGTCCTGGCGTCGCACGGCGTGTCGATCGAGGCCGTCCGCCAGCCGTCGGAGCCCTCCGTGCCCGGGGGACGGTGCCGGGACGACGCGGCGACCGGCGTCGCCCACCTGCTCCTCACCACCCACGCCGCCCGTGAGGCGCGCGCTCCACCTGCGACGGTGCGCAAGCGAACGCGGTCCGCGCGATCACGTCCGTCCGAGAGTCGAGGCTGAACCGTGTCCTGTCTCCTGATGAGCCGAGCGTCCGCAGCCTGATGGCCCCACTCACGTCTGGCGCGGGGTCATCGCCGAGTACGCCGACCGCATGCCCGCCCACGTGCAGCAGAACGATCGTGACGCTCGGCGAGGGCGGCACGCCGCTGGTGCCCGCGCCCGCGCTGTCCGAGCGCACCGGGCGCCGAGGTGTACCTCAAGGTCGAGGGCATGAACCCGACCGGCTCGTTCAAGGACCGCGGCATGACGGCCGCGATCTCCGCGGCGGCCGGGCGCGGCGCCAAGGTCGTGGTGTGCGCGTCGACGGGCAACACGTCGGCGTCGGCCGCCGCGTACGCGACGCGCGCGGGCATGATCTGCGCGGTGCTCGTCCCGGACGGCAAGATCGCGATGGGCAAGCTGAGCCAGGCGATCGCGCACGGCGCGCGCCTGCTCCAGGTCGACGGCAACTTCGACGACTGCCTCGTCGCGGCCCGCAAGCTCGCCGACGCCTACCCGGTCGAGCTCGTGAACTCCGTGAACCCGGACCGCATCGAGGGGCAGAAGACCGGCGCGTTCGAGATCGTCGACGCGCTGGGCGACGCCCCCGACATCCACGCTGCTGCCCGTGGGCAACGCGGGCAACATCACCGCGTACTGGAAGGGCTTCCGGGAGTACGCGGACCGGTGACCGGCGCGCCGGCGACGCCGGACGCCCGGCCGATGTGGGGCTTCCAGGCCGCCGGTGCCGCCCCGATCGTCGCAGGGCCACCCGATCGACGCAGCCCGACACCATCGCCACCGCGATCCGCATCGGCAACCCCGCCTCCTGGCAGCTCAGGCCGAGGAGGCGCGCGACGACGTCGGGCGGCGTCATCGAGGCGGTGACCGACGAGCAGATCCTCGCCGCGCACCGCATCCTGTCCGCCGAGGTGGGCGTGTTCGTCGAGCCGGCCTCCGCGGCGGGCGTCGCGGGCCTCCTCGCGCGCGCACGAGCGCGGCCTCGTCCCCGCCGGCGCGCGCATCATCGATCACCGTCACGGGCCACGGGCTCAAGGACCCGCAGCTGGGCGCTGCGCACGCCCGACGGCGGCGACGTGGACCCCGTGCGGGTCGTCCGCCGACGTCGTCTCGATCGCCGACGCGCTCCAGCTCGGCTGAGCCCCTTCGCACGTCCTGCCCGCCCCGGCCGCTCGCCGGGGCGGGCCCGGGACCGGCTCCTCCCCACCCTTCACCTGACGGAGGTCACCGCGATGCAGCTCGGCGCCGACCATGTGCGGGTCCGCGTGCCCGCCACGAGCGCGAACCTCGGGCCCGGGTTCGACGCCCTCGGACTGGCGCTCGCGCTGTCACGACGAGCTCGAGGTGCGCGCGCTGGCGCGAGCGGCGACGTGGTCGTCGACGTCGACGGCGAGGGCGCCGGGGAGGTGCCCGGCGACGAGGACCACCTGGTCGTGCGCGCGCTGCGCGCGCGCCCTCGACCTCGTCGGGGCGTCCCCAGACCGGGCTCCACCTGACCTGCCACCAACGTGATCCCGCACGGCCGGGGGCTCGGTTCGTCCGTCGGCCGCGGTCGTCGCCGGGCATCGTCGCCGGCCCGCGCGCTGCTCGCCGACCCGCAGGCGCTCGACGACGCGACGGTCCTGGCGCTCGCCACCGAGTTCGAGGGGCACCCGGACAACGCGGCGCCCGGCGATCCACGGCGGGGCGACCGTCGCGTGGACCAGCACGACGAGCGGCGTGCGCGCGCCGCCGTCGGTCTCGACGTCGACCCGGACGATCGAGGCCACCGTCCTGGTGCCCGATCGCGCGGCTCGCGACGTCGCCGCGCGCGCGGCCGTGCTGCCGGAGCACCGTCCCGCACGCCGACGCGGCGTTCAACGCGGGCCGCGCGGCGCTGCTGGTGGACGCGCTGGCCCGGCGCCCCGAGCTGCTGTTCGACGCCACCGAGGACCGCCTCCACCAGGAGTACCGCGCGGCGGTCATGGCGGCCTCGTGGCGAGCTCGTGCGTGCGCTGCGGGTCGAGGGCGTCGCGGCCACCGTCTCGGGCGCCGGGCCCGACCGTCCTGCGTGCTGGGCCGGGTGCAGGACCGCGATCACGCGGACACGGTCCTGCGCGAGCTGCTGCACGGCTCGGACCTGGTGGCGGGCATACCGCCCGGGGATCGACCTGGAGGGGGTCCGTTCGGAGCGGGTCGTCGGCAGCACGGGCCTGCCGGCACCGGTGCGCTGAGCGCCGCGCCGATCGGTGCGGCGACTGGTCTTTCCGGGTGCTACGGATGGTAGAATCCATTGAGCCTTCGCAGGTTCGTGATGATGCCTCGGTGATTCCTCGACGAATCTCCGCCGAGTCCCCGGGCATCGGCAGAGCAACGACTGACTGCGACTCACACCCCGCGAGAAGGCAATCCAGCCCACGTCAGCTGACGTCGTCGTACCACTGACGCGTGGTTCCACTGCGTTCCGGCCGTCACGTGCCGAGCGTCGATCACCCGCGGCCCACCCCTCGTACAGAGCAAGTGGGCGCAAACGAGGGGAAGGGTCCTTCGTGACAGACACCACCGACACCGCCCGTGCAGGCGCACTCTCGAGCGCTGCGCCTCCCCGAGCTGCAGGCACTCGCCTCGCAGCTCGGTGTGAAGGGCACGTCCAAGATGCGCAAGAGCGACCTTGTCGACGTCATCCGTTCCACCTCCGGTGAGACGAGCGCCTCCGGGCGCCCCGCCGGAGCGTCCGCTCCTGCGCGTCGCGCGCCGGAGAAGGACACCTCGACCGAGAAGGTCGTGCTGCCCGCCGTCGAGGCGCCCGCACACCGGCGACCGAGAACATCGAGCGTCCTCGCCGCGAGCGAGGCGCACGTTCCGAGCGCGCCGGCAAGGGCGAGAGCAGCGACAAGGCTGCCGACATCATCGCGCCGTTGCTCGAGCAGACCGCGCGAGCGGCCCGCGACGGCGGCGACCGTGCGGTCGCGGGGGAGACCCCCGACGAGCGCGCCGCGCGCGCTGCTGCCGCGGTCGGTCTCGTCACCGGCTCCGAGCGTGGTTCGCGTCGTTCCGGTCGGGGCGCCGGAGCCCCGCGCGGCGGCGACGCCGAGCAGGCTCGCGAGGCGGCCCCCGAGGGCGGCGCGGCCCGCCAGGGCGGCGAGCGCCAGCAGCAGGGCCAGCGCGAACAGCAGGGCGGAGACCGCCAGCAGGGCGGTCAGCGTGCCGACCGTCAGCAGGGTCAGCGCGACCAGCAGGCGCAGGGCAACCAGCAGGGCGACCGCCAGCAGGGTGGCCAGCGCGCCGACCGTCAGCAGGGTCAGCGCGACCAGCAGGGCGGCGACGACTACGACGAGCGTGGCGGACGACGTCGTCGGGGTCGCGACCGCAACCGTGACCGCGACCGCAAGCGCGGCCGCACGCGCGGCGGGAACATCGACGTCGCGGGCCTCGACGAGATCGAGGTCACCGAGGACGACGTCCTGCTGCCCGTCGCGGGCATCCTCGACGTCCTCGACCAGTACGCGTTCGTGCGCACCAGCGGCTACCTGCCCGGGCCGAACGACGTCTACGTCTCGCTCGGACCAGGTCAAGAAGGCCGGCCTGCGCCGTGGCGACGCGATCATCGGTGCCGTGCGTCAGCCCCGCGACGGCGAGAGCTTCCAGCAGACCGGGCCGCGCAACCAGAAGTTCAACGCGCTGGTCCGCCTGGACTCGGTCAACGGCATGGCCCCCGAGGCCGCGCGCAACCGCGCCGAGTTCAACAAGCTCACGCCGCTCTACCCGCAGGAGCGCCTGCGCCTGGAGACGGGCGAGGTCGGTCGCCTCACGCCGCGCGTGATCGACATCGTCGCACCGATCGGCAAGGGCCAGCGCGGCCTGATCGTCGCGCCGCCCAAGGCCGGCAAGACGATCATCATGCAGCAGATCGCCAACGCGATCACGACGAACAACCCTGAGGTCCACCTCATGGTCGTGCTCGTGGACGAGCGACCCGAAGAGGTCACCGACATGGAGCGCACGGTCAAGGGCGAGGTCATCGCCTCGACCTTCGACCGTCCGGCGTCCGACCACACGATCGTCGCCGAGCTCGCGATCGAGCGCGCCAAGCGTCTCGTGGAGCTGGGGCAGGACGTCGTCGTGCTGCTCGACTCGCTCACGCGCCTCTCGCGCGCCTACAACCTCGCGGCTCCTGCCTCGGGGCGCATCCTGTCCGGTGGTGTCGACGCCTCGGCGCTCTACCCGCCCAAGCGGTTCTTCGGCGCGGCCCGCAACATCGAGAACGGCGGGTCGCTGACGATCCTCGCCTCGGCGCTCGTCGAGACCGGTTCCAAGATGGACGAGGTCATCTTCGAGGAGTTCAAGGGCACGGGAAACATGGAGCTCCGGCTCTCCCGCTCGCTCGCGGACAAGCGCATCTTCCCGGCGGTGGACGTCAACGCGTCCGGCACGCGCCGCGAGGAGATCCTCATGCCGCAGGACGAGCTCCGCATCGTCTACAAGCTGCGCCGCGTGATGGGTGCGCTCGACCAGCAGCAGGCGATCGAGCTGCTGCTCGGCAAGCTCAAGGAGACCAAGTCCAACGTCGAGTTCCTGCTCCAGGTGCAGAAGACGACGCCGGGCGGTATCCACAACGACGAAGAGGTCGGCCGCGCCGTCTGACCCGTCCTGAGGGTCGGCTGTGTCCTCGTCCCGAGACGCGGCCGACCTGCAGATTTTTCGTGTGCCGGACCCGTCTGGCACAATGTCCTGTTGGTTTCCCGTCCCCGGTTCACGGCTGCTGTCCAGGCAGGCGACCCGGGGGCACCCCACTGAGGAGAATCCTGTGAAGGCTGATATCCACCCCACGTACGTCGTGACCGAGGTGACCTGCACCTGCGGTTCCACGTTCGCCACGCGCAGCACCGAGACGTCCGGGCGATCTCGTCCGACGTCTGCAGCGCCTGCCACCCGTTCTACACGGGCAAGCAGAAGATCCTCGACACCGGCGGCCGCGTGGCTCGCTTCGAGGCTCGTTACGGCAAGAAGGCCGCCGACAAGTAGCGACTCCCCAGCGCCGGTGGTCCGAGCGCCCGTCCAACCTCTCCAGGGGCAGGCGGCGTGCTCGTTCCACCGGCGCTGTCGTCTTTCCGGTGAACAGATGTCCGGCATGAACGTGCCGGACCGAGCAGCACCGGACGGGGCCGGCCCCCCGCAGAGCACCCAGAGCCGCACCCCGCCACACAGCCCCAACCATCTCTCTCGTCAGGACACCTTCGTGACCGAGTCCTTCGCCGCCGTCGAGCACCTGCTCGCCGAGCACGCCGAGATCGAGACCCTCGCTCGCCGACCCCGCGGTCCACGCGGACGCCGGACGGGCGCGCACGCTCGGCCGCCGCTACGCCGAGCTGGGCCAGGTCGTCGCGGCATACCGCGCGTGGCGCGACGCGACCGACGACGTCGAGGCCGCGGCCGAGCTCATGGCCTCGGGGGAGGACGCCGCGGAGTTCGCCGCCGAGCTGCCCGCCCTCCAGGAGGCGGCCGCGGCCGCGACCGAGAAGCTGCGTCGGGTGCTCGTGCCGCGCGACCCCGACGACGGCCGCGACGTGATCCTCGAGATCAAGGCGGGCGAGGGCGGCGAGGAGTCCGCGCTGTTCGCGGGCGACCTGCTGCGCATGTACCTGCGCTACGCCGAGCGCCGGGCTGGAAGACGGAGATGCTCGAGGCCACGGAGTCCGACCTCGGCGGCTACAAGGACGTCCAGGTCGCGGTCAAGGCGCGAGCAGGAGCCACGGATCCCGCGGACGGCGTCTGGGCCAACCTGAAGTACGAGGGCGGCGTCCACCGCGTCCAGCGCGTGCCCGTCACCGAGTCGCAGGGCCGCATCCACACCTCGGCCGCAGGCGTGCTCGTGTTCCCCGAGGTCGAGGACGCGGGCGAGATCGAGATCGACCAGAACGACCTGCGCATCGACGTGTACCGGTCCTCCGGCCCGGGTGGGCAGTCGGTCAACACGACGGACTCCGCGGTACGCATCACGCACCTGCCGACGGGGATCGTCGGTCTCGATGCAGAACGAGAAGTCCCAGCTCCAGAACCGCGAGCAGGCCATGCGCGTGCTGCGCGCCCGCCTGCTGGCCGCGCGCCAGGAGGAGGAGGCGGCCGCCGCGAACGACCTGCGCCGCTCCCAGGTCCGCACCGTGGACCGCTCCGAGCGCATCCGGACGTACAACTACCCGGAGAACCGGATCGCGGACCACCGCACGGGCTACAAGGCGTACAACCTGGACCAGGTCCTCGACGGCGACCTGGAGCCCGTGATCCGCTCGGCCATCGACGCCGACGAGGCGGCACGCCTCGCCGCAGCGGCGTCGTGACGCCCGGGGTCCCGGGCTCGGTCGGGTCCGCGCTGCCCGCAGGCCTGCCCGACGACGTCTCGCGCCTCCTGCGCGAGGCTGCGGCGGTCCTGGCGCGGGCGGGCATCGACTCCCCGCGCGTGGACGCCGAGCTGCTGCTCGCGCACGTCGCGGGCGTGCCGCGCGAACGGGTCGTCTCCGCGGCCGTGCTCGGCAGGCCCGTCACGTCGCTGCTGCTCGCGAGCCCGGGCACGCCGGGCGTTAGCCGGACGGCCGAGCAGGTGCTCGACGAGATGTCGCGGCTCCTCGTGGCCCGTGCCGAGCGCGTCCCGCTCCAGCACCTCACGGGCTCGGCGCCGTTCCGGCACCTCGAGCTCCTCGGTGGGTCCCGGCGTGTTCGTCCCGCGGCCGGAGACCGAGCAGGTCGCGCAGGTCGCGATCGACGAGGCCCTCGAGGTCGCCGCGCGCAGGCCCGGAGAGCCCGTCGTCGTCGTGGACCTGTGCACGGGCTCGGGGGCGATCGCCCTGGCTCTCGCGACCGAGGTCCCGGCGCCCGGGTGCACGCGGTCGAGCTCGATCGCGACGCGCACGCCTGGGCCGAGCGCAACGTGACGCGCACGCGCGCGGCGAGCGGCGCCGTCGTGCACCTCGTGCGCGGGGACGCGCGCACCGCGTTCGCCGAGCTCGACGGGGCGTGCGACGTCGTCGTCTCCAACCCGCCCTACGTCCCGCCGGGCGCGGTGCCGCGCGACCCCGAGGTCGCGTTGCACGACCCGCAGGTCGCGCTCTACGGCCTGGGCCACGACGGCCTCGAGGTGCCGCGCGGCGTGACGCGCGCCGCGGCCCGGCTCCTGGTCGACGGCGGTCTCTACGTCATGGAGCACGCCGAGGTCCAGGCCGAGGCGGCCCGCGACATGGTGGCTCGGATCGGGCGGCGTTCGACGAGATCCGGACCGTCGCCGACCTGACCGGCAGACCCCGCATGGTCGTCGCGCGCCGCGTGCGCGCGACGAGCGACGCACCGGCCGCGCAAGCGGACCCTTCGGACATGGAAGACTGTGAACCGTGAGCTCTGTGCACCCCGTCACCGACCCGAACACCTGGGGACCGGCGATCGACGAGGCGGTGAACGCCGTCTCGCGCGGCGGGCTGATCGTCCTGCCGACCGACACCGTCTACGGCATCGGCGCCGACGCGTTCGACGCCGCAGGCCGTCGCGGCCCTGCTCGCCGCGAAGGGCCGCGGCCGGCAGATGCCCCCGCCCGTCCTGGTCCCGGACACACGGCACCCTCGACGGCCTCGCGACCGACGTGCCCGGCGGACGCCCGCGCGCTCGTCGAGACGTTCTGGCCGGGTGGTTTCACCATCATCCTGCCCGCCCAGCCGTCGCTCGCCTGGGACCTGGGGGAGACGCACGGCACGGTCGCGCTGCGCATGCCGGACCATCCCGCCGCCCTCGCGCTCCTGCGTCGCACCGGTCCGCTCGCGGTCTCGAGCGCGAACGCGACGGGTCGCCCCGCGGCGCTCGACGTGACGGCGGCGCAGGACAGCTCGGCGAGTCGGTCACGGTCTACCTCGACGGCGGCGACGCACCGGGGGGAGTGGCCTCGACCATCGTCGACGCGACCGGGCCGCACGCTGCGCGTCGTCCGCGAGGGGGCCGTCTCGCTCGAGCGCATGCGCGAGATCGCGCCCGTGCTCGCGCTCGGGGAGGAGCCGCAGGAGCCCGACGACGCGGCCTCCGACGACGCGGCCTCCGACGTCGCGGTGGGCGACGCGCCGTCCGGGCCCGGGAACGTGCCCGCACCCGCCGCAGACGCCGTCCCGGCCGCCACGACGAGCGACCCGGAGGCGAACGACGGGTGAGGGTCTACCTGCTCGTCCTGCTGATCGCGGCCGCGGTCACCTACCTCCTGACGCCCCTCGCCCACTGGGTCGCGGCGAGGACGGGCGCCATCACGGCCGTGCGCGACCGCGACGTGCACACCGTCCCGACGGCCCGCCTGGGCGGGCTCGCGATGACCGCGGGGCTCGTGGTCGCGGTGACGTTCGCGTCCCAGATGCCCTTCCTCAGCGGGGTCTTCGCGACCGACCAGCAAGCCTGGGCCATCGTCGGCGGCGCGGTGATCGTGTGCCTGCTCGGCGTCGCCGACGACATCTGGGACCTCGACTGGATGACCAAGCTGGCGGGGCAGGTGCTCGCAGCACTCTTCATCGCCTGGCAGGGCGTGCAGCTCGTGACGTTCCCCATCGGCGGTCTCACGATCGGCTCGCCGCGGCTCTCGCTCATCGTCACGGTGCTCGTCGTGGTCGTGGTGATGAACGCCGTGAACTTCGTCGACGGGCTCGACGGGCTGGCCGCGGGGCTCATCGCGATCGGTGGCACGGCGTACTTCGTCTACACGTACAGCCTGACCGTCGCGGCGAGCCCGACCGACTACTCGAACCTCGCGACGCTCGTGCATGGCCGGGCTCGTCGGCATCTGCCTCGGGTTCCTGCCCCACAACTTCTACCCGGCCCGGATCTTCATGGGGGACTCGGGCTCCATGGTGCTCGGGCTCGTGCTCGGCGCGGCGGTCATCGTCGTCACGGGCAACATCGACCCGGGTGTCGCGGTCGACCCGAGCAAGCAGCGCACGCTCATCCCGCATCCTGCTGCCCCTGGCCGTGCTCCTGCTCCCGCTGCTCGACATGGTCCTCGCGGTGCTCCGCCGGGTCGGGACGGGCAAGTCGCCCTTCCACCCGGACCGGCTCCACCTGCACCACCGGCTCCTCGCGCTGGGCCACTCCCACCGCCGCGCAGTCATCATCATGTACCTGTGGACCGCGGTCTTCGCGTTCGGGGCCGTGGCGCTCGTGTGGTGGCCCGCGGAGACCGTGGCGATCGGGCTGATCGTGGCGATCGTCATCGCGTTGCTGCTCACGCTCGGACCCCTGCGGACCCGTGGCCGGTTCCTCGACGACGACGCGGTGACCGCTCCCGAGGGCATCCCGACGACCGTCCCGCGCCGCACGGCGGTACCGAGCGGTGCGTCGCCCGTCGTCCGCAGCCCCGGCCCGGGCTCGGAGCCGAGCACCGCCCCGCCCGTACCAGATCCCGATCACCGACCGGCCCATCCCGGCCCGGCCCACCCTGAAGGAACCTCCCGATGACGACTCCCACGCCCCCCGGCGCCGACGACCCGACGACCCCGCAGGAGCAGCCGGCCTCGGAGGCACGGCCCGGCGAGGTCACGGCCGACGCGGTCGGTGACGCCGTCAGCGCCGTGTTCCGCACCGCTCTGCGCGACACCCTGATCCTGCTCGTCGGGCTGCTCGTCCTCGGGGTCGCGCTCGGCGCGCTCCTGGCCGGGACCGCGGGCGTGTGGGGGGCGCTCATGGGCGTCGGGATCGCGCTCGTGTTCTCCGGCACGACGATCGTCGCCATGGCGCGCACGGCTCGCTCGACCCCGACGACCACGGCTGCCGTGGTGCTGGGCAGCTGGCTCGTCAAGATCGTGCTGCTCGGGATCGTCCTCGCGGTCCTGCGGAACTACGAGTTCTACGACCGGGTCGTGTTCGCCGTCGTCCTCCTCGTGGGCGTGATCGGCTCGGCTCTGCTCGACTATCGCGCGGTCGACCGTGGGCGCATCCCGTACGTGACGCCCACGTCCTGAGGCCGCGCGCTCGCCGGGGCGGGCGCCGGCATCGCAGCGAGCCACGGCTGCCGTGGCGGACCTCGCCACGGCGCCGGGGCATCCTAGACCCACTTCGCGCGAATCTGCTCGACGTGAGTGATCTGTGAAGGTCCGAACATGCGTTAGGCTATCGGCGAATCCATGAAGGCCTGGTCCGACGGCGTGCCCGCGCACGGCCCCGGAAACCGACGACCACTGGGAGTCCACCCTGTTCACGCTCGCGACCCCCTCTCCCTTCGTTGCCGCAGCAGAAGGTGAGGGCTTCCACGCGCCGACGATCGGTGAGTTCTTCCCCGCCGGCCATCCTCTTCGACGGCACCCCGTTCGAGTTCAACCGGCTACAGCTCATCCGGGTGATCGCGACGATCGTCCTGCTGGCGATCTTCCTCATCGCGGCCCGGCGCGCCAAGCTCGTCCCCGGCCGGTTCCAGAACGTCGTCGAGATGGTCCTCGACTTCGCTCGTGTGAACATCGTCGAGGAGATCATGGCGACGAGCGCGCCGCCGCTACGTCCCGCATGATCACGACGATCTTCTTCGACCGTCCTCGCGTTCAACCTCACGGGCGTCATCCCGGTCCTGAACATCGCGGGCACCTCGGTCGATCGGCCTGCCGATCCTCCTGGCGCTGTGGGTCTTCGTGGCCTGTACTGGGCCGCGGGCATCCGCCAGCACGGCCTCGGCGGGCTACCTCAAGCAACCTGTTCCCCCCGGGCGTGCCGTTGCCCGATCTACTTCCTGCTGACGCCGATCGAGTTCCTCCAGGTCTTCATCCTCCGCCCGGCCACGCTGGCCATCCGACTACCTGCGCCAACATGGTCGCCGGCCACCTCATGCTGGTGCTGTGCTTCGCCGCCACGCACGTTCCTCCTGCTTCGAGGCGCGCCGGCCGCTCAAGGCGTTCGGCGCCCTGACGCTCGCCGGCGGGTTCGCGTCACCCTCTTCGAGGTCTTCGTCGCGGCGCCTGCAGGCGTACATCTTCGCGCTCCTCACCGCGGTCTACCTCAACATGTCGATCGAGGAAGAGCACTGACCCGACACCGCAGACCCTGGTTCCGTCGTCTCGGCGACGGCACCGTCCCTAGTCCACCTGACGCAACGCATCGACGCCCGTTCGCCGCCGGGCGCCCAACGGAAGGAACCACACCGTGGACGTCACCACCCTCGCCGAGGTCACCGGCAACATCAACACGATCGGTTACGGCCTCGCCGCCATCGGCCCGGGCATCGGCCTCGGCATCCTGATCGGCAAGACGGTCGAGGGCATGGCGCGCCAGCCCGAGGTCGCCGGCCAGCTCCGCGCGCACCATGTTCATCGGTCTGGCCTTCGTCGAGATCCTCGCCCTGCTCGGCCTCGTCGCCGGCTTCCTCTTCTGATGTCGACCATCGGCCCCCGGCGGTCCTCGCCGCAGAGTGCTGGCGAGGTCGACCGGCCATCAACCTGTTCCTTCCGCCGATGTACGACCTCTTCTGGTCGGTCGGTCGTCCTGGTCATCATCGCGGTCGTCTTCTACAAGATGGTCCTGCCCAAGTTCCAGGCGGTGCTCGACGAGCGCACGGCCAAGATCGAGGGCGGCCTGGCCAAGGCCGAGTCCGCTCAGGCAGAGGCCGCGGCAGCGCTGGCGGAGTACCACCAGCAGCTCGCAGGAGGCACGCACCGAGGCCGCGCAGATCCGTGAGGACGCGCGTGCCGAGGGCACGGCCATCGTGGCCGACCAGAAGGTCAAGGCCGGCGACAGAGGCCGCCCGCATCGTCGAGACGGCCCACCGCCAGATCGAGGCCGAGCGCCAGCAGGCGTCGGTCTCGCTGCGCAACGACGTGGGCGACGCTCGCGACCGAGCTCGCGTCGAAGATCGTCGGCGAGTCCCTCGAGGACTCCGCACGTCAGTCGCGTGTCGTCGACCGCTTCCTCGACGAGCTCGAGGCTGCGGGAGCCGGGGCTGCCAGCGCGGCGGCCAACGGCAAGGAGGGCTGATGCGCGGGACGAGCGGAGCCTCCCTCGCGCAGGCTCAGGAGCGTTTCGAGCCGGTGCTGCGCGCGGCGGGTGAAGGAGCGTTCGCCCTGGGCGAGCAGCTCCTCACCGTCGCTGCGGCGCTGGACGCCTCGGTGCCCGCTGCGTCGCGCCCTCGCCGACCCGTCGCGGTCGGGCGAGGACAAGGCGGCCCTGGCCGCCAACCTCCTCCGCGAGGGCTTCGACGGCCGTGTGGTCGACCTCGTCTCGGGCGTGGCCCGCGGCACGCTGGGCGCACGACGCGGACATCGCGGACGCCGTCGAGCACCTCGGTGTCGACGCGATCCTGGCCTCGGCCGAGGCCCGCGGCGCGCTCGAGCGCGTCGAGGACGAGCTCTTCCGCATCACGCGGTCGCTCGTCGGCGAGCGCGAGGCACGTCGAGTGCTCACAGAGACCTCCACGGACCCCGCTCGTCGCCAGGCGTTCGTCGACGCGCTGCTCGCGGGCAAGGTCGACCCGGTCACCCAGTTCCTCGCGGAGCGGGCGACCATCGCACCTCGTGGGCGTCGCTTCGTCGCCACCCTCGTGTGGCTCGGGGAGGTCGCCGCACAGCGTCGTCGTCGTCTCGTCGCCTCGGTGACGACCGGTGCGGTGCTCAGCCAGGCACAGCAGGACCGTCTGTCCGCGCTCCTCGAGCGCGCGTACGGCCGGGCAGTCCAGCTGAACGTCACCGTGGACCCCGAGGTCCTCGGCGGCCTGCGCGTCCAGGTCGGAGCAGACGTCGTCGACTCGACGGTGCTCTCCCGCCTGGCCGATGCACGCAGACGACTGGTCAGCTGACCTGTTCGCCCGAACACTGAGGTCCTCGCGGCCCCCGGTGTCGTCGACACCCAGCCGGCTCCCGAGCCGGCGTACTGACAAGAACGTTCGACCGTTCCCGCACCTCGCGGGGCGGCCACGACAGGAGAAGAGCAATGGCTGAGCTGACGATCCGGCCCGACGAGATCAGGGCCGCGCTGGACAGCTTCGTGAAGTCCTACGAGCCCCAGGGTGCGGTGACCGAGGAAGTCGGTCGCGTCACCCTTGCCGCTGACGGCATCGCCCAGGTCGAAGGCCTTCCGGGCGCAATGGCCAACGAGCTGCTGCGCTTCGAGGACGGCACCCTCGGCCTTGCCCTGAACTTGGACGTTCGCCAGATCGGTGTCGTCGTCCTGGGTGAGTTCACCGGGATCGAGGAGGGCCAGGAGGTCCGTCGGACCGGCGAGGTCCTCTCGGTCGCCGTCGGCGACGGCTACCTGGGCCGCGTCGTCGACCCGCTGGGCCAGCCGATCGACGGTCTCGGAGAGATCGCGACCGAGGGCCGCCGCGCCCTCGAGCTGCAGGCCCCCGGCGTCATGGACCGCAAGTCGGTCCACGAGCCGCTGCAGACCGGCCTCAAGGCGATCGACTCGATGATCCCGGTCGGCCGCGGTCAGCGCCAGCTGATCATCGGTGACCGCCAGACCGGCAAGACCGCGATCGCGATCGACACGATCATCAACCAGAAGGCGAACTGGGAGACCGGCGACCCGACCAAGCAGGTCCGCTGCATCTACGTCGCGATCGGCCAGAAGGGCTCGACCATCGCTGCCGTCCGCGGCGCGCTGGAAGAGGCTGGAGCGCTCGAGTACACGACGATCGTCGCGGCCCCGGCGTCCGACCCGGCAGGCTTCAAGTACCTCGCGCCCTACACCGGCTCGGCCATCGGTCAGCACTGGATGTACGGCGGCAAGCACGTCCTCATCGTGTTCGACGACCTGTCGAAGCAGGCCGAGGCCTACCGTGCCGTGTCGCTGCTCCTCCGCCGCCCGCCGGGCCGCGAGGCGTACCCCGGTGACGTCTTCTACCTGCACTCCCGCCTGCTCGAGCGTTGTGCGAAGCTCTCGGACGAGCTCGGTGCGGGCTCGATGACGGGCCTGCCCGTCATCGAGACCAAGGCGAACGACGTGTCGGCGTACATCCCGACCAACGTCATCTCGATCACCGACGGCCAGATCTTCCTCCAGTCGGACCTCTTCAACGCCGACCAGCGCCCCGCGGTCGACGTCGGTATCTCGGTCTCCCGAGTCGGTGGTGCCGCACAGGTCAAGGCCATGAAGCAGGTCTCCGGCACGCTCAAGCTCGAGCTCGCGCAGTACCGTTCGCTCGAGGCCTTCGCGATGTTCGCCTCGGACCTCGACGCAGCCTCGCGCGGCCAGCTGACCCGTGGTGCTCGCCTCATGGAGCTCCTCAAGCAGGGGCAGTACTCGCCGTACCCGGTCGAGGACCAGGTCGCCTCGATCTGGGCCGGCACCAAGGGCAAGCTGGACGACGTGCCTCTCGAGGACGTGCGCCGCTTCGAGAGCGAGCTGCTCGACCACCTGCGCCGCAACACGGACGTGCTCGGCACGATCGCCTCGACCGGCAAGCTCTCGGACGAGGTCGAGTCTGCGCTCGCTCAGGGCATCGACGACTTCCGCAACGGCTTCCTCAAGGGCGACGGTTCGCCGCTCGTCGGTGGGGACGCTGACGAGGAAGAGGGCGTCGTCGTCGAGCAGGAGCAGATCGTCCGGCAGAAGAAGGCCTGACATGGCCGGATCCCAGCGCGTCTACAAGCAGCGGATCAAGTCGACGCAGTCCCTGAAGAAGATGTTCCGCGCGCAGGAGCTCATCGCGGCGTCGAGGATCGGGCGCGCCCGTGCCCGGTCCTCCGAGGCCGGCCCGTACGCCCAGGCGATCACGCAGGCCGTCTCGGCGGTCGCGACGCACTCCACGACGCGGCACCCGCTGACGTCCGAGCGCACCGACACGAACCGTGTCGCGGTGCTCGTGGTGGCCTCGGACCGCGGCATGGCCGGCGCCTACTCGGCGTCGATCATCCGCGAGACCGAGCGGCTCGTCGAGCGCCTCACGCACGAGGGCAAGGAGGTCGTGCTCTACGCCGCCGGGCGTCGTGCCGTGACCTACTACACGTTCCGTCACCGTCGAGCTCGCCCAGTCGTGGACCGGCGGATCGGACGCGCCGACGGCGGACGTCGCCCGCGACATCGCCGACACCCTGCTGGGGGCGTTCCTCGCCCCTGCGGACGAGGGCGGCGTCGGTGAGCTGCACATCGTGTACACGCAGTTCGTGAACATGGTCACGCAGCGTCCCCGGGTCGTGCGGATGCTCCCGCTGGAGGTCGTCGAGGGTGTCGCACCCGCGGGGCAGCACGACGTGCTCCCGCTCTACGACTTCGAGCCCTCGTCCGAGGCGGTGCTCGACGCACTGCTGCCGCGCTACGTGCGCAGCCGCATCTACAGCTGCCTCCTGCAGGCGGCCGCGTCGGAGCTGGCCGCGCGCCAGCGTGCGATGCACACCGCGACGGACAACGCCGAGGACCTGGTCCGCATGTACACGCGACTTGCGAACCAGGCTCGACAGGCCGACATCACCCAGGAGATCAGCGAGATCGTCTCGGGTGCCGACGCCCTGGCGGCGTCGTGAGGTACCGCATGACGAACACGTTGATCTCCATCACCTGCACCGAACCTGCCGGAGCACTCTCCGGCCCTGCGAAGCGAGGCCAGTAATGACCGCCACCACCGTGGAAGCCCAGGTCGAGCACCAGAGCGGACCCGGCGTGGGCCGTGTCGCCCGCGTGATCGGCCCCGTCGTCGACATCGAGTTCCCGTCCGACGCCATCCCCGAGATCTACAACGCGCTGACCGTCGACATCGACCTGTCCGGTCAGGGCGAGGGGGAGAAGTCCTTCCGACTGACCCTCGAGGTCGCACAGCACCTGGGTGACTCGCTCATCCGCGCGATCGCCCTCAAGCCGACCGACGGCCTGGTCCGCGGCGCTGTCGTCACCGACACGGGTGCGCCGATCAGCGTCCCCGTCGGCGACATCACCAAGGGCCACGTGTTCAACGTGACCGGCGAGGTGCTCAACCTCGCGGAGGGCGAGAAGCTCGAGATCACCGAGCGCTGGCCCATCCACCGCAAGCCTCCGGCATTCGACCAGCTCGAGTCGAAGACCAACATGTTCGAGACCGGCATCAAGTCGATCGACCTGCTGACGCCGTACGTGCAGGGTGGGAAGATCGGCCTCTTCGGTGGTGCGGGCGTCGGCAAGACCGTCCTCATCCAGGAGATGATCCAGCGTGTCGCGCAGAACCACGGTGGTGTCTCGGTGTTCGCCGGTGTCGGGGAGCGCACGCGTGAGGGCAACGACCTGATCGTCGAGATGGAGGAGGCGGGCGTCTTCGACAAGACGGCACTCGTCTTCGGCCAGATGGACGAGCCGCCGGGCACGCGTCTGCGCGTCGCACTCTCCGCGCTGACGATGGCGGAGTACTTCCGTGACGTGCAGAAGCAGGACGTGCTGCTCTTCATCGACAACATCTTCCGCTTCACGCAGGCCGGTTCCGAGGTCTCCACGCTGCTCGGGCGCATGCCGTCCGCAGTGGGCTACCAGCCGAACCTGGCCGACGAGATGGGTCTTCTCCAGGAGCGCATCACCTCGACGCGTGGTCACTCGATCACGTCGCTGCAGGCGATCTACGTCCCTGCCGACGACTACACCGACCCGGCGCCGGCCACGACGTTCGCCCACCTGGACGCGACGACCGAGCTCTCGCGCGAGATCGCGTCGAAGGGTCTGTACCCGGCGATCGACCCGCTGACCTCGACGTCGCCGCATCCTCGACCCGCGCTACGTGGGCCAGGAGCACTACGACGTCGCGACGCGCGTGAAGTCGATCCTGCAGCGCAACAAGGAGCTGCAGGACATCATCGCGATCCTCGGCGTCGACGAGCTCTCCGAGGAGGACAAGACGGTCGTGGCGCGTGCGCGCCGCATCCAGCAGTTCCTCTCGCAGAACACCTACATGGCCGAGAAGTTCACGGGCGTCGTGGGCTCGACGGTGCCGCTCACGGAGACCATCGAGGCGTTCAAGAAGATCGCGGACGGCGAGTTCGACCACATCTCGGAGCAGGCGTTCTTCAACATCGGTGGCCTCGAGGACCTCGAGCGCAACTGGGCCCGCATCCAGAAGGAGTACGGCGTCTGATTCGACGTGAGCGCGCCGCGCGCTCGGCCCACCAGCCGAGCACGCGGCGCGCTTCGTCAGACCCGTGCACCGACATGAAGGAGTTCAAGTGGCACAACTGAACGTCGACCTCGTGGCGGCGGACCGCAAGATCTGGTCCGGGACCGCGCGCGCCGTGAGCGCGCCGGCCGCCGACGGTGAGATCGGCATCCTCGCGGACCACTCACCAGTCCTGTCCGTCCTGGCGGCGGGCACCGTCCGGATCACCGGGGTCTCCGGCGAGAAGATCGCCGTCAAGGTCACCGGCGGCTTCCTCTCGGTGGACTCCAACCAGGTCATGCTCGTGGTCGACGACGCCGAGGTGCTCGACGCCTCCGCCGTCTCCGGCCACTGACCGGACGCAGGTAGCACCCGTGCCGCTCCCCGCCTGGATCGCGATCGGACTCCTTCTGGTGGTCCTGATCGTGGTCGGGCTGGGAGCGTTGCGTCTTCGGGCCATCGCCCACAGGGTCGGCGCGTTCGAGTGCAGCGCGCGTCCGGCGGGCGCCGAGCAGGCCTCGTGGTCGCTCGGGATCGCGCACTACGGCGTCGGGCGCATCGACTGGTGGCGTTGCTGGTCCTTGTCCCTGCGGCCCGCGAGGTCCTGGAGCCGCCAGGACCTGATGATCGTGTCCCGCCGCCCTGTCGAGGCTCCCGAGCGCGACCTCTTCCTGGTCGAGTGCCCGTACGAAGGCACGCGGTTCGAGCTGCTCATGTCGAGCGGTGCCTACGCGGGTCTGGCATCGTGGCTCGAGGCGGCCCCTCCTGGGCGCCGCGGCGTGGTCGTCTGAGCGTCCGCCAGGAGCCTGTGCGTCCGCCCCGCGGGTCGCCTGCTCTCCCGGGCGGCGTGCCCCGTCCGTCCCGCCGGCGTCGCACCTCGTGAGCTGCCGGCGCTTCCCGTTCGTCCCGGCCGGCGCTGCGTCAGCGTCGCCCTCCGTCGTCGTCCCCGGTCTTGCGCCTTCCCGGTCTGAGGAGTTCTTCGTGCGTCTCGTCGTCGCCCAGTGCTCGGCCCACTACACGGGTCGGCTCTCCGCCCATCTCCCGCTCGCCACCCGGCTGCTGCTCGTCAAGGCGGACGGCAGCGTGCTCCTGCACTCGGACGGCGGCTCGTACAAGCCGCTCAACTGGATGAGCCCGCCGTGCTCCATGGCGGTCACCGAGCCGGACGAGACGGCACGCGAGCGCGGCGTGACCCAGGTCTGGGCGGTTCAGCACGCCAAGAGCGACGACCGCCTCGAGATCGAGCTGCACGAGGTCCTGCACGACTCGGCGCACGACCTCGGGATCGACCCTGGCCTCATCAAGGACGGCGTCGAGGCCCACCTGCAGGAGATGCTCGCGGCGCAGATCCAGCTGCTCGGCGACGGGGCACACCCTGATCCGCCGGGAGTACCCCACGGCGATCGGTCCGGTCGACATCCTGGCCCGCGACAAGGACGGCGCGACCGTCGCGGTCGAGATCAAGCGCCGCGGAGACATCGACGGCGTCGAGCAGCTCACCCGGTACCTCGACCTGCTGAACCGGGACCCGCTGCTGGCCCCCGTGCGCGGCGTGTTCGCTGCGCAGGAGATCAAGCCGCAGGCACGCGTCCTGGCGACGGACCGGGGGATCGGCTGCCTGGTCCTGGACTACGACGCGATGCGCGGGCGTCGACGACGTGGACTCGCGCCTCTTCTGACCCGGAGCCCGTGCACCCGCTCGGTGTGCGGGCTTCTCTCGTGCTAGATTTTTGAACATGTTCAAAAATGTTCCGGCCACAGTCGGGGTGACCTCGTGAGCCCCACGCCCAAGTCGGAGGAGACTCGCGCCAAGGTCCTCGGCGTGGCCCTCGCGATGCTGCGCGAGCAGGGGTACGAGGCCACGACCATGCGGGCCATCGCGTCCGCAGCGGGCGTGAGCACGGGCAACGCCTACTACTACTTCCCGTCCAAGGACCACCTGGTCCAGGAGCTCTACCTCGACGTCCTGCGCGCTCACCGGGTCGCCGCCGACGAGGTCCTCGCGCAGGGCGGCTCGCTCGCCGACCGGCTGCGCCGCGTGCTCGACGCGTCGATCGACGTGTTCGCGCCGTACCACTCGTTCGGCGCGGAGTTCGTCTCGGTCGCGATCCGGCCGGGGGCGGCCGCCAACCCGTTCAGCGCGGCGTCGCGTGAGGCCCGCGAGCTCTCGCTCGGCATCTTCGAGGACCTCGTGGCGGGGGCGTCGCCCGCGGTGCCGTCGTCCCTGCGGGCTCAGCTCCCCGAGCTGCTGTGGTTCGCCCAGCTCGGGGTGACGCTCTTCTGGGTCCAGGACTCGTCGTCGGGCACGGAGCGCACGCGGCGTCTGGTCGCCGGGGTGAGCCCCGTCGTGGGGAAGCTCGTGCGCCTGTCCCGGCTCCCCGTCGCGCGGGGGGTCGTCGACGACGTCCTGCGCCTGACGTCGTCCCTGCGAGGCTGACGTGTCCTCGGCGACAGTCCTGCTCGTGGACGTCGTGGTCGCGTTCGGGCTCGTGGTGATCCTCCCGCTCGGGCTGTCCCTGCTGGGCCCCCACGTCGTGCCCGGGGCGGGCGGGCCCTGGTGGCCCGTGGCCGGGGCCGTGGCGGCCGTCGGGGCGTGGGCTCCGCAGGGGGTGCCGGCGCAGGTCGCGACCGTCCCCTTCCTCGGGGGATCGGCCGTGCTGCTCGTCTCCGCGGCCCGCGCGGCGCTTCCCGGCCCGACGGCGCCACGCCCGCTCGGCGTGCGGCTCGCCGTCGGTGCGGCCCTCGTCCTCCCGAGCGTCGGCGCTGCCGCGATGCTCGCCGACCGCGGCGGCTGGGGGCTGCTCGGCTTCTCGGGGACCTACCTCGCCCTGACGGTCCCGCACATGCTCTTCGCGGGGTTCGCCGCGGCCCTCGTCGCGGGACTCGTCGCCGGTCCTGTCGCCGGGTGGGGCGAGCCCGCCCCGGGAGCCACCGCCACGAGCCGGGGCGCAGCGGGTCGCGACGGCGCCGCGACGGCCGGCGCGTGGGGAGTCCCGGTCGGGACGGGGCTCGTCCTCGTGGGCTACTTCGTGGGCGACGCGGCAGAGCTGGTCGGTGCGCTCGTGCTCACGGGGGCGTTGTGGTGCACCGCGTGGGCCGTGCTCGGGCTCGCGGCGGGGGGCTGGGCACGCGCGCTGCTCGTCACCGGATCCGTCGCGGTCGCGTGCTCGATGCTGCTCGCGGTGTGGTGGGCAGTGGGGGAGGCGACGGGGCTGCCGCACCCGAGCATCGTGCAGATGGCCGCGACGCACGGCGTGGCCAACGCGCTCGGGTTCGCCCTGTGCTCCCTGCTGGGGCTCCGGGCGGTCCGGGGAGTGCCGGGCGAGCGCTCCGAGCGCCGAGCGCCCGCCGACCCCGCGCTGCAAGGAACGACGGCCCGGACACACAGACCCAGCAGGACCCCAGGACGGAGACAGTCATGACGCCGAGCCGCACGACCTACCCCGAGGTGGGCGCGACGCGCGCCCCGGAGCTGCCCGCGGGCTACGCCCACCTTCGCCTGCGCCACCGGCTGTCCGAGCGGCCCTGCACGGTCGCGGAGCTCGGACGGCTGGGCGAGCAGCTCCTGACCTGGCAGGTGCACGCGGCGGCCCACGTGCGGATCGAGACCTCGGCCCCGGTCGCGGAGCCAGGGGGCCGGGTCGTCACGCGGCTCGGGGTCTGGCGGCTGCGGCTGAACGAGCCGTGCGAGATCGTGTGGGTCGAGCGCGAGGAGCAGCGCATCGGGTTCGGCTACGGGACGCTGCCCGGGCACGTGTTCGTGGGGGAGGAGGCGTTCGCGCTCGAGCGGGACGCCGCCGGGGACGTGTGGTTCGTGGTCGACGTCTTCAGCAACCCTGCGGCCCGCTGGGTCTCCGCGCTGCGCCTGTTCGTCCCGACGTTCCAGCGGATGTACATCGCGCACCTCGCCCGGGCGGCGCGGCGGCTGCTGCGCGACGGCTGACGGGGTCGTCTCGGTCCTCGACCGCTCGCCGGCAGGCGCGTGACCATTCGTGCGTCGTCCGAACGAAGTGCGCAAGAATGAGGGCATGACGTCGAACGCCGCCCCGCAGCCCACCGTCCCGTCGTCCGCAGGAGGCACGCGCACCGCCGTGCGCGGGCGCGTCGTGACCCCGCAGGAGGTCGTCGACGACGGCGTCGTCGTGCTCGACGGGCCGACGATCGCGTGGGTCGGCGACCGCCGGGACGCCGCGGCCGCCGGGTTCGGTGCCGAGGTCGGGGCGGCCGAGGATCCCGTCGACGGACAGGTGGTCCTGCCTGGGCTCGTCGAGCTGCACAACCACGGCGGCGGCGGCGCGAGCTTCCCGGACGCCGAGGACGCCGAGCAGGCGCTCGTCGCGGTGCGCGAGCACCGGCGTCACGGCACCACGAGCCTGGTCGCCTCGCTCGTGACGGCCGAGCGCGAGACGCTCCTGCGCCGGGTCGCGACGCTTGCCGAGCTGGGTGACGCCGGTGAGATCGCGGGCATCCACCTCGAGGGACCGTTCCTGTCCGAGGTGCGGTGCGGCGCGCAGAACCCCCACGACATGCTCGCCGGGGACGCCGAGCTGGTCCGGGCCATCGCGGAGGCCGGGCGCGGGCACTTCCGCACCATGACGTTCGCGCCCGAGGTACCGGGCAACACGGGTCCGGGCGGCGTCGTCGAGACGCTCGTCGAGGTCGGCGCGGTGCCGTCGATCGGGCACACCGACGCGACCTCCGAGCAGACCGACGCGGCGATCGCCGAGGGGGTCGTGGCCCTCGCCGCGCGTCGGGCCGCGCAGGCTGCGGCGGGCGAGCCCGTCGGACCCGCACCGCGCCTGACCGCGACGCACCTGTTCAACGGCATGCGCCCCCTGCACCACCGGGCGCCCGGCCCCGTCGCGGCGTGCCTGGCTGCTGCTGCCCGTGGTGAGCTCGTGGTCGAGCTCGTGGCCGACGGCACGCACCTTGCGCCCGGGACCGTGCGCAGCGTGTTCGAGCTCGTCGGACCCGACGCGGTCGTGCTCGTCACGGACGCCATGGCCGCGGCAGGCATGGCCGACGGTACCTACCAGCTCGGCCCCATGGCCGTGACGGTCGCGGACGGTGTCGCGCGGCTCGACGACGGCACGCCCGAGGGGTCGATCGCAGGTGGCACGTTCCACCTGCTCGACGTGGTGCGGGCGACCACCGGGTTCGGGATCCCGCTCGTCGACGCGGTCAAGGCGGCTTCGTACACGCCTGCGGGGGTGCTGGGGCGCTCGGACATCGGTGCGCTGGAGGCCGGACGACGTGCTGACGTCCTTGTGACCGACGCGGACCTGACGCCCCTCACGGTGTGGCGCGGGGGAGTGCCGGTCACCGACTGACGCAGGTTGACCTGCAGGTTTACCAGACCGGCGGTCCCGTCCCGAGCAGCTGCCCGGGGCCGGGCCGCCGGTCTGTCTGTGCGGGGGTTGACGGATCGCAATAGTTCAGTCAATACTCGTATTCATCGAAGCGCTTCGACGAAGCGCTTCGACAGATACTCCCCAGAGGGGGCCGACCACGAGGAGGTGGCGAGATGGTGACGATGCAGGACGTGGCCGCCCGAGCGAACGTGTCGCTCAGCACGGTGTCCTACGCGCTCAACGGGACGCGCAAGATCTCCGACGAGACGCGCGCTCGGATCGAGGCGGCCATGAGCGACCTCGGGTACCGCCGCAACGCCATGGCCCGAGGGCTCGCCTCGCGCCGCAGCCACGTGCTCGCGCTGATCTTCCCCGCGACCGAGACGGGGATCGGCGGCACGGTCTCGGAGTTCGTCACGGGCGCCAGCGCGGCCGCCCGCGAGGCCGGGTACCACCTGGTGCTCTGGCCCTTCGGGGCGCACGAGGCGACAGGGATCCGCGACCTGACCCAGCAGGGGATGGCCGACGGCGTCCTCCTCATGGAGGTCCGTCTCGACGACCCGCGGGTCGAGGTCCTGCACGAGGCAGGTGTGCCCTACACGATGATCGGGCGGACGCGAGAGCTGGAGGGGCGCCCGTACGTCGACATCGACTTCGCGGCGACGACCGAAGCGGCGGTCGAGCACCTCTTCCTGCTCGGCCACCGCCGGGTCGCGTTCATCAACCACTCGGCCGAGAGCGCCGCAGCGGGCTACGGTCCGACCCTGCGTGCGGGCGAAGGGTTCGTCGCGGCCATGGAGCGTCGCGGGCTCGAGGGCCGTGCCCTCCTGTGCGACGAGACCGCAGAGGCCGGGCGCGCCGCGGTCGGTGAGCTGCTCGAGCAGGACCCGTCGCTCACCGCGTTCGTCACGATGAACGAGATCGCCACGTTCGGTGTCATGTCCGGCCTGCAGGCGCGAGGTCTCGCGGTCCCTTCCGACGTCTCGGTGCTGGGGATCGTGGAGCTCCCCCGGTGTGGGTGCGATGAGCACGCCCCCCTTGACCACCCTGCACGCACCGGGCGCGGAGCTCGGACGCCTCGGGGTGCAGTCCTTGGTCGCGCGGATCGACGACGCAGGACGGGCGCACGCGCCCGTCCTGGTCACGTGCGACCTCGAGGCCGGCGCGAGCGTCGGCCCCGCACCTGTCCGGGGGACCTGACCTCGGGTGCTCGACCCCGACCTCGACCCGCCAGCGGGACGGGGTCACGCCCTCGGCCGTCGCCGGGGGAACGGCTGCCGGCCTCGCCGGTGCAGGACCAGACGATCGGCGCCGACGCCGACGCTCAATGATGAGGAGAAAAGTCATGTTGCGTGCACGGAAGCCTCTTGTCGCTGCCTTGGTAGCGCTCCCACTCGCCCTGGCCGGGTGCGCCGGAGGAGGGGGCAGCGGAGGGGACTCCGACGACGAGACCCTCACGATCTGGCACTACGAGTCCGACGAGTCGGCCATGGGGCAGGCCTGGGCCAAGGCGATCGAGATCTTCGAGGACGAGAACCCCGACGTCGAGGTGGTCGTCGAGAAGCAGACGTTCGAGCAGATCCAGAAGAACGCCAAGATCGTGCTCACGGGCGACGACGTGCCCGACGTCATGGAGTACAACAAGGGCAACGCGACCGCGGGCCAGCTCGCCTCGCAGGGCCTGCTCACGCCGCTGACCGACGCGGCGAAGGAGCGGGGCTGGGACACCACGCTCAGCGGCTCGCTCCAGACGACCGCGACGTACGACGAGAACGGCCTCATGGGTCGGGCGACTGGTACGGGGTGCCGAACTACGGCGAGTTCGTCGGGGTCTACTACAACAAGGACATGTTCGCGCAGCACGGGCTCGAGATCCCCACAACGCTCGCCGAGCTCGAGGCCGCGATGGCGACCTTCCAGGCGGCGGGCATCACCCCGCTCGCCGAGGCAGGCGCGGAGTACCCGCTCGGCCAGCTCTGGTACGAGCTGGTCCTCGCGAACGCCGACCAGGAGTTCGTCGACGCCTACCAGCTCTTCGACGGTGACGTCGACTTCCAGGGTCCGGAGATGACCCAGGCCACCGAGACCCTGGCCGACTGGATCGACAAGGGCTACATCGCCTCCGACTCCGCAGCCCTGACGGCCGAGGACATGGGCGTCTCGTTCATCAACGGGACCTACCCGATGATGGTCTCCGGCTCCTGGTGGTTCGGGCGCATCGTCGAGGAGATGGACGCGGAGTGGGGCCAGTTCAACTTCCCGGGCAACACCCTCCAGGTGGGCTCGTCGGGCAACCTGTGGGTCGTGCCGACGAACGCGGACTCGAAGTCGCTCGCCGAGGAGTTCATCGACATCACGCTGCGCCCTGAGGTGCAGAACATCCTCGGCGAGGCGGGCGGCCTTCCCGTCGCCGGCGACGTCTCGGCGATCACTGACGAGCGCACCCAGGCGCTGACCCAGAACTTCAACGACATCCTGGCGGCCGACGGCCTCGCGTTCTACCCCGACTGGCCCGTGGCCGGCTACTACGACGTGCTCGTGAGCCAGCTCCAGTCGCTCGTCAACAAGTCCAAGACCCCGGCCGAGGTGCTCGACGGGCTGTCCGGCCCGTACGAGGAGGGCAAGGCCGACCTGCTCGAGGGCTGATCGGCGTGCGGGTGCCCCGGCGGGTGGGTGACCGCCCGCCGGGGCACCGGTACCCGAGGACCCGACGACGAGGAACGATCACGAGCGACGAGGAAAGTCCATGAGCACTGTCAAGACGCCGACCCCCGCGGTCGAGCGAGCAGGAGCCGCGCGCTCGCGGCGCAGCAGACCCCGCTGGGTGGGCTACCTGCCCTACCTGATCCCGGGCGTGGTCGCGTTCACGGTGGTCATCCTGATCCCGTTCGGCATGAACGTGTACTACAGCCTCTTCAAGTGGAAGGGCGGCATGGCCCCGATGAAGTTCATCGGGCTCGACAACTACACCGCCCTGATGGCCGACGAACAGTTCTGGACCTCGTTCCGGAACTCGGTCGCGATGATCCTCGCGATGGTCGTGGTCCCGACGCTCATCGGCCTCGTGCTCGCGGCGGTGCTGTTCGACTACCTCGGACGGCGGTTCGGCGGGGGCGTCGCGGCTTTCCTGCGGGCGACGTACTACCTGCCGCAGATCCTGCCCGTCGCCGTGGCGGGTGTGCTGTGGAACTGGATCCTCAACTCGCAGACCGGTGCGCTCAACGTGATCCTGCGCTCGATCGGCATCGACAGCCCGCCGAACTGGCTGGGGTCCACGACCACCGCGCTGCCCACGGTCATGGCGGTCCTGGTCTGGGTCCAGATCGGCTACCCGGTCGTCATCTTCATGTCGGCCCTGCAGCGCGTCGACCCTGAGCTGTACGAGGCGGCCGAGCTCGACGGTGCGGGGTGGTGGCGCCGCTTCGGCGCGATCACGATGCCGCAGATCCGCCCCGAGACCTTCGTCGTCGTCCTGACGTGCACGGTCGCGGCGCTCAAGGTGTTCGGACCGATCTACGTGCTGACCCGCGGCGGACCCGAGAGCTCGACGCTCGTGCCCAGCTACTACTCGTACCTGAGCTTCTTCGACAAGTCGAAGGTCGGCTACGGCGCTGCCGTGCCGACCGTCCTGACCCTGGTGATCGTCGTCGTCGCCCTGGTCATCCTCGCCCTGCAGGCCCGCGCCGAGCGCCGTGAAGAGGGAGGCCGACTGATGGCCACCGACACGCTGAACCCGTCCGTCGAGAAGACGCGGGAGGCCCAGGTCCTCCGGTCGACCCGTCCCGACCAGCGCCACCACCGGGGTGTCGCCCGCTGGTTCGTGCTCGCAGCGGCCGGCCTGTTCGCGCTGCTCATGCTCGCGCCGTTCGTGATCATGCTGCTCAACGCGTTCAAGTCTCCCGCCGAGTACTCGCAGGACGGGCCGCTGAGCCTGCCCACGCACCTGTACCTCGACGGTGTCGTCGCGTTCTGGGAGCGGGTCGACTTCCCGCAGAAGCTGCTCAACTCGATCTGGATCTCGGCCGCGGTCGCGGTCGGGGGCACGTTGCTCTCGCTGCTCAACGCGTACGCGATCGGCGTGGGCCGGGTCAAGGGCAGGCTGTGGATCATCATGCTGTTCCTGCTGGCGAACATGCTTCCGCAGGAGGCGCTCGTCTACCCGCTGTTCACCATGGCGCAGCAGGTGGGGCTCTCGAACTCGCAGTGGTCCGTGATCATCATCTTCACGGTCATCCAGTCGGCGTTCGGCACCTACCTCCTCTCGTCGGTGCTCGGGACGTTCCCGCCCGCGCTCCTGGAGGCTGCCGCGCTCGACGGCGCCTCGCGCTGGCAGATCCTGTGGAAGATCGTCTTCCCGGTCGTCCGGCCCACGCTCTCGGTCCTGATGATCTTCTTCTTCATCTGGACCTGGAACGAGTTCTTCATCCCGCTGGTCATGCTGACCACGAACGCGACCCAGACGATCCCGATCGCCCTCGCCTCGCTCCAGGGCGACCGGATGATGGACGCCACGACGACCAACGCGGGCGCCCTGGTCTCGCTCGTCCCCGCCGTCATCTTCTTCCTCATCTTCCAGCGCACCCTGACGCGAGGCGTCACGGCCGGCGCTGTGAAGTGATCGCACCTACCTCGAAGGAACTGAGCACCCATGAAGTTCACCGACGGCTACTGGCAGGTCCGTGACGGCTTCACGCCGCTGCACCCGGCCCAGGTCGACGACGTCCGCGCGGACCACGCGGCGGGCACCATGACGGCGTACGCCCCGACCGCCGTGATCCGGCGTCGCGGCGACACGCTCAACCGCCCGCTGTTGACGGTCACGTACTCGTCGCCCGCGCCGGGCGTGATCGGCGTGCGGATCGAGCACCTCCGGGGCGGGGTCGAGCGGGGACCGCGCTTCGAGCTGCATCGCGAGGAGGGCTTCCGCCCGGAGATCACCGTCGACGAGTCCGAGGGCGTGCTGCGCTCGGGTCCGCTCGCGGTGCGGGTGCACCGTGACGGCGGCTGGCGCGTCGACGTCGAGCAGGACGGGCAGGTCGTGACGTCGAGCCTGCACAAGGCGATCGGCTCGGTGCAGGCCGACGCCGCGCACGGGGGCGCCCACTACATGCACGAGCAGCTCGAGCCTCGGCACCGGGCGAGCACGCTGTACGGGCTGGGCGAGCGGTTCGGACCGTTCGCGAAGAACGGCCAGAGCGTCGACGTCTGGAACGACGACGGCGGGACGTCGAGCGAGCAGGCGTACAAGAACGTGCCGTTCTACGTCAGCAGCCGGGGGTACGGCGTGTTCGTCGACCACCCGGAGCGCGTCTCGTTCGAGGTCGCCTCGGAGATGGTCACGCGTGCCCAGTTCTCGGTCGAGGGGCAGGCGCTCCAGTACTACCTGGTCGCGGGCCCCACGCCCAAGGACGTGCTGACGCGCTACACCGCGCTGACCGGGCGGCCCGGCACGGGTGCCGGGCTGGTCGTTCGGGCTGTGGCTCACGACGTCCTTCACGACGAGCTACGACGAGCAGACGGTCAGCGGGTTCATCGACGGCATGGCCGAGCGGGACCTGCCGTTGTCCGTCTTCCACTTCGACTGCTTCTGGATGCGCGCAGTACCACTGGTCGACTTCGAGTGGGACCCGCGCACGTTCCCGGACCCGGAGGGCATGCTCACGCGGCTCAAGGACAAGGGTCTGAAGATCTGCGTGTGGATCAACCCGTACATCGCCCAGCGCTCGCCGCTGTTCGAGGAGGCGCGGGCGGCGGGGTACCTGCTCCGGACGACCGACGGCGGGGTGTGGCAGTGGGACAAGTGGCAGGCGGGCATGGGGCTCGTCGACTTCACGAACCCCGACGCGACCGCGTGGTACCTGGGCAAGCTCAAGGGCCTGCTCGACCAAGGGGTCGACTGCTTCAAGACCGACTTCGGCGAGCGCATCCCGGTCGACGACGTCGTGTGGCACGACGGGTCCGACCCCGCGAGCGCATGCACAACTACTACGCGCACCTCTACAACGAGTCCGTCTTCCGAGCTGCTCGAGCGTGAGCGCGGGCGAGGGCGAGGCGGTGCTGTTCGCGCGGTCGGCCACCGCGGGGGGCCAGCAGCTCCCCGTCCACTGGGGCGGCGACTGCGAGTCGACGTACGCGTCGATGGCCGAGTCGCTGCGCGGCGGGCTCTCGCTCGCGATGTCCGGGTTCGGGTACTGGAGCCACGACATCGGCGGCTTCGAGGGCATCCCCGACCCAGCGGTCTTCAAGCGGTGGGCTGGCGTTCGGGCTCCTGTCCTCGCACAGCCGACTGCACGGCTCGGACTCGTACCGGGTGCCGTGGGCGTTCGACGAGGAGGCGGTCGACGTCACCCGGAGCTTCACGCGGCTCAAGCTGCTCGCTCATGCCGTACCTGGCACGGGTCGGCGGAGGAGGCGCACCGGGACGGGATCCCGATGATGCGGCCCATGGTGCTCGAGTTCCCGCACGACCGCGGGGGCCGCGGGCGTCGACACCCAGTACATGCTGGGCGGTTCGCTGCTCGTCGCCCCGGTCTTCACGGCCGAGGGAGACGTCGAGTACTACGTCCCGGAGGGGACGTGGACGAACCTCCTCGACGGGCACCACGGTCTCGGGGCCGCGGTGGGTCGCGCGAGAGGCACGGGTTCGACTCGCTGCCGCTCCTGGTCCGCCCGGGCACGGTGCTGCCCGTGGGCGCCCGCACGGACCGCCCGGACTACGAGTGGGCCGACGGTGTGACCCTGCGCCTGTTCGAGCTGCCCGACGGGCACGACTCGACGACCACGGTCCCGTCCGAGACGGGCGATCCCGACGACGTTCCGCACGCGCCGCCAGGGCGGCGCGGATCACGGTCACGTCCAGCGACGCCCGGGCGCCGTGGGCCGTGCAGCTCGGCGAGCACGTCGTCCGCTCCGAGGGCGCGGGCAGCGTCGAGCTGTCCGCTCTGACCTGCTCCTCCCGCGTCGCTGCGCGGGCGACGTCGGGGCAGGGGCGAGCGTCGCCGTCGGGCATGGAGCTCCGTGCCCGACGGCGCCGCCCGCCCCGGGCCTCGACGTCGCGCCCGCGCGTGGGTACCCTGATCGAATCGATACGTGAGAGCGCTCCCACGCTGTCGCGGACCGTCCGTCACCGAACCACCGAAGGAACACCGTGAGCAACGTCGCCACCCGGCAGGACCCGGACCCGCACCGTCCCCAGCGCAGGCCCCCGCACCGCGCACCTTCCCGACCGACTTCCTCTGGGGGTCGGCCACGGCGGCCTACCAGATCGAGGGAGCCGCCGCCGAGGGCGGGCGCGGGCCGTCCATCTGGGACACCTTCTCCCACACCCCCGGCCGCACGCTGAACGGCGACACGGGCGACGTCGCCGACGACCACTACCACCGGTGGGCCGAGGACGTGCAGCACATCAAGGACCTCGGGCTCGGCGCCTACCGGTTCTCGATCTCCTGGCCGCGCGTCCAGCCCGGCGGCACGGGCGAGTTCAACCCCGAGGGCATCGCGTTCTACTCGCGACCTCGTCGACGCGCTCCTCGACGCGGGCGTCAAGCCCGTCGTCACGCTCTACCACTGGGACCTCCCGCAGGAGCTCGAGGACGCGCGGCGGCTGGGCGAACCGCGAGACCGCCTACGCGTTCGCCGGGTACGCGCGCACGCATGGCCCGAGAGCTCGGCGACCGGATCGACGTGTGGACCACGCTCAACGAGCCGTGGTGCTCGGCCTACCTCGGCTACGGCTCGGGCGTGCACGCCCCGGGACGCACCGAGCCCGTCGCGGCGCTCGCGGCCGTGCACCACCTCAACCTCGCGCACGGGCTCGCGTGCCTCGCGATCCGCGACGTGCTCGGCGCAGGACGCCCAGACCTCGATCACCCTGAACCTGCACGTCATCCGGCCCGACGACCCGACGTCGGAGGCCGACCTCGACGCGGTCCGCAAGATCGACGGGCTCGCCAACCGGGCGTTCCTCGGCCCGCTGCTCGACGGCGTCTACCCGGCCGACCTGCTCGCCGACACCGCGCACGTCACCGACTGGTCGTTCGTCCAGGACGGTGACCTCGAGATCATCCGGCAGCCCCTGTCGCGTCCTCGGCATCAACTACTACTCGACGACCAAGGTGCGCCACTTCGCGGGCGACGGCGAGCGCGCGGAGAACGACGGCCACGGCGCGTCGAGCCACAGCCCGTGGATCGGGGTCGACGACGTCGAGTTCGTGCCGCAGCCGGGCCCGTACACCGCGATGGGCTGGAACATCGAGCCCGCCGGGATCACCGAGCTGCTCGTCTCGGTGCGCCGCACGTACCCGGACCAGCCCCTCATGGTCACCGAGAACGGCGCGGCGTTCGACGACGAGGTCGTCGACCGGTGCCGACGGGACCGCGCGGGTGCACGACGACCGCCGTGTCGCGTACCTGCACGACCACGTCGACGCGGTCGGTGCCGCGATCGACGAGGGGGCCGACGTGCGCGGGTACTTCGCGTGGTCGCTGCTCGACAACTTCGAGTGGGGCTACGGCTACGACCGCCGGTTCGGCATCATCCGCGTCGACTACGACACGCTCGAGCGCACCTGGAAGGACTCGGCGCACTGGTACCGCCGGCTCGCGACGACCTCGGTGCTGCCCGGGGTGGCGGAGGTCGGCTGACTCGCACGGGGTGGGCAGTGCGCCGAGTGTGACGTTCGGGTCGTTCCCAGGAGGTGGGGGCGACCCGAACGTCACGCTCGGCACCGGTGATCTTTGTCGCAACCCGATCCGTTCCGTGCGACACGCCGACGGAACATGACACGCGGGCGAAATCGTGTCCGGCTTGTCTGGTTCGGAGGGACGCCGGGGCGGGCGCCGAGGTGGGGCTGGTCTACCTGGCAGCCCCCCTCGCGCGCTCTGCACAGCATGTGGACGGACGCTCTCCACAAGCTGTGGAGAAGTCCTCGGGGCCGCTCGGACAAGCCGTTCGCGGGCCCCCCTACCGGTGGACGACGGGGTGCATCCAGGGGAGTGTCAGTGCCTCCTGGGAGGATGGATCCGTGCTTGTAGCACACTTCGACGCGTCTCGAGGAGGAGGCGGCGAAGATCGTCCGACCACGACATCTAGTGTCGAGCGCGGAGCTCGCCCACTAGGTATAGTGGTCAACACCAGGGAGCGATCGTCTCCCCGGCAAACCACACGGTCGTAGTTCCATCAGCGTTCTTCGAGGTCAGGACCCCAGCAGGGAGTCGGCCTGAGCGCCCCCGCTGGAAGCTCGATCCCCTATCCGAGGAGACTGACCAGATGAGCATCACGGTCTACAGCAAGCCGGCTTGCGTTCAGTGCGACGCGACGTACCGCGCCCTGGACAAGAAGGGCATCGAGTACTCCGTCGTGGACATCAGCCAGGACGCCGAGGCACTCGAGCTGGTGCGCGGCCTCGGCTACCTGCAGGCGCCCGTCGTCATCGCGGGCGACGACGCACTGGTCGGGCTTCCGCCCCGACCAGATCAACGCTCTCGCGACGAAGGTCGCTCCCGCGCCTGACCAGCTCGCCCACACCGGTCCGCCGCTGCGAGGTGTGACATGGGATCGCTCGTCTACTTCTCCAGCGCGTCGGACAACACCCACCGGTTCGTCCAGCGCCTGGGCCTCGAGGACCGTGGCTGCACGGTCCACCGCATCCCGCTGCGACCCAAGGACGACGTTCCTGCGGGTCGACGAGCCCTACGTCCTCGATGGCCCCCGACCTACGGCGGCGGCAACGAGGGTGGGGCCGTGCCCGCGCCAGGTCATCAAGTTCCTCAACGACGAACACAACCGGTCGCTGATCCGCGGCGTCATCGCTGCGGGCAACACCAACTTCGGCGAGGCGTACTGCATCGCCGGCGACATCATCTCCGCGAAGTGCCAGGTGCCCGTACCTGTACGCCTTCGAACTACTGGGAACAGCCGAGGACGTCGAGCGCGTCCGCGACGGATTGGGACGATTTTGGCAGCGACAGTCACGGATTCCAGCGTGAGCACGGTGGCGGCGCGGCGTCGAGCTCGACTACCACGCGCTCAACGCGATGCTCAACCTGTACGGCGCCGGACGGCAAGATCCAGTTCGACAAGGACCGCGAGGCAGCGCGCCAGTACTTCCTGCAGCACGTGAACCAGAACACGGTCTTCTTCCACAGCCTCGAGGAGAAGCTCGAGTACCTGGTCGAGAACAAGTACTACGACCCCGCTGTGCTCGACGAAGTACGCCGTCGACTTCGTCAAGAAGCTGTTCGAGTTCGCGTACTCCAAGAAGTTCCGCTTCGAGACGTTCCTCGGCGCGTTCAAGTACTACACCTCGTACACGCTCAAGACGTTCGACGGCAAGCGGTACCTCGAGCGCTTCGAGGACCGTGTCGTCCATGGTCGCCCTCGGCCTGGCCGACGGCGACGAGCAGACGGCGCGTCGACATCGTCGAGGAGATCGTCGCCGGGCGCTTCCAGCCCGCGACCCCGACGTTCCTCAACGTCGGCAAGGCGCAGCGCGGCGAGCCCGTGTCCTGCTTCCTGCTGCGCATCGAGGACAACATGGAGTCCATCGCGCGCGGCATCAACTCCGCGCTGCAGCTCTCCAAGCGCGGCGGCGGCGTGGCCCTGCTCCTGAGCAACATCCGCGAGCACGGTGCGCCGATCAAGCACATCGAGAACCAGTCCTCGGGCGTCATCCCCGTGATGAAGCTCCTCGAGGACTCCTTCTCCTACGCGAACCAGCTCGGTGCCCGCCAGGGCGCCGGCGCGGTGTACCTGCACGCGCACCACCCCGACATCATGCGGTTCCTCGACACCAAGCGGGAGAACGCCGACGAGAAGATCCGCATCAAGACGCTCTCGCTCGGTGTGGTCATCCCGGACATCACGTTCGAGCTGGCGAAGAAGAACGAGGACATGTACCTGTTCTCGCCGTACGACGTCGAGCGCGTCTACGGCAAGCCGTTCGCCGACATCTCCGTCACCGAGAAGTACGACGAGATGGTCGACGACGCCCGCATCCGCAAGACGAAGATCAAGCGCCCGCGACTTCTTCCAGACCCTCGCCGAGCTGCAGTTCGAGTCCGGCTACCCGTACATCATGTTCGAGGACACGGTGAACGAGGCGAACCCGATCAAGGGCCGCATCACGCACTCGAACCTGTGCTCGGAGATCCTCCAGGTCTCGACGCCCGTCGACGTACAACGAGGACCTCTCCTACAACGACGTCGGTCGCGACATCTCCTGCAACCTCGGCTCGCTGAACATCGCCAAGACGATGGACTCGCCGGACTTCGGCCAAGACGATCGACACCGCGATCCGCGCCCTGACCGCCGTGTCGCGACCAGACGAGCATCGAGTCCGTCCCGTCGATCAAGCGCGCCAACGAGTCGCGGGCACGCGATCGGCCTCGGCCAGATGAACCTGCACGGCTACCTCGCTCGCGAGCGCATCTTCTACGGCTCCGAAGAGGGCATCGACTTCACGAACATCTACTTCTACACCGTGGCCTACCACGCGATCGCGGCGACGCAACCGCCTCGCGATCGAGCGGGGCCGGGCGTTCGGCGGGTTCGAGGACTCGACCTACGCCTCGGGCGAGTACTTCGACGAAGTACATCGAGCAGGAGTGGGCGCCCGCGACGCCGCGCGTCAAGGAGCTGTTCGCGACCGCCGGCGTGCACATCCCCACGCAGGAGGACTGGAAGGCGCTGGCCGCGTCCGTCAAGGAGCACGGCATCTACAACCAGAACCTCCAGGCCGTCCCGCCGACCGGTTCGATCAGCTACATCAACAACTCGACGTCGTCGATCCACCCGGTCGCCGCCAAGATCGAGATCCGCAAGGAAGGCAAGATCGGGCGCGTCTACTACCCGGCGCCCTACCTGACGAACGACAACCTGGAGTACTACCAGGACGCGTACGAGATCGGCTACGAGAAGATCATCGACACGTACGCCGCGGCGACGCAGCACGTGGACCAGGGCCTGAGCCTCACGCTGTTCTTCAAGGACACCGCGACCACGCGCGACGTCAACCGTGCGCAGATCTACGCGTGGCGCAAGGGCATCAAGACCCTGTACTACATCCGCCTGCGCCAGCTCGCGCTCGAGGGGACCGAGGTGGAGAACTGTGTCTCGTGCATGCTGTAGTTGGAGGAGCTGACACATGATCGACGCGCTCCTCGACGTCCGAGCACCGGTCGGCGTCATCTACGGGATCCGACTCCGGGAATCGGGTGAGTATCGCTATGTTGGTCTCACGACCAAGACCGCTTCGCGACGCTTCCAGCAGCACCTGCGGAATGCCCAGGATGGGAAGAAGACGCCGTTCTGCGACTGGTTGCGCAAGCACGTCGAGGAAGGCGTGACGTTCGACGTTCTCGACGTCGTTGTGTCCGACCTTGACGAGCTCGGCGCGTCGGAGATCGAGTGGATCGACTTCTTGCGCACGAGCGGCGATCGACTACTCAACATCTCGGACGGAGGGCTCGGCCCAACGGGCGTCGTCTGGACAGCGGAGCAACGTGAGGCCGCGCGTCTTCGATCAACAGGGCGTCGAGGCGTGAGCAGACCTGGCGAGGCCAATCCCTTCTTCGGCAAGAAGCACTCGGATGAGCAGCGCGCCAGGTGGTCGGAGTCGCGAAAGGGTACGTACGTCGGTGAAGCCAACCCCAACTTTGGGAGGTTTGGCCCGGAGCACCCGGGCTATGGGCGCGTGATGTCGCCTGAGGCTCGCGCTGCTCTGTCTCTCCTTCGCACCGGTGAGCTCAACCCGAACTACGGGCGGACGGCGAGTGCCGAGACCCGGGCGAAGCGATCCGCCTCCCAGAAGGGCGTCCCGAAGCCCTCGAGTGCGCGGAGCGCGCACACTCGTTATCACACGAACATGGGTCGGACGAGCCCGGTGTGCAGATTCTGCTCGGAGAGCGGCACCTCGCCCTCGGGCACTTCAGAAGGAGAAAAGCAAGAATGACCCCCACTGGGAAGCTCAAGCTCATCGATCGCGTGTCCGCGATCAACTGGAACCGTCTCGACGACGACAAGGACGCCGAGGTCTGGGACCGTCTCGTCGGGAACTTCTGGCTCCCCGAGAAGGTGCCGGTCTCGAACGATATCCAGAGCTGGGCCACGCTCACCGAGGAGGAGAAGACGCTCACCATGCGCGTCTTCACCGGCCTCACGCTCCTGGACACCATCCAGGGCACCGTGGGCGCCGTGTCGCTCATCCCTGACGCGATCACCCCGCACGAGGAGGCCGTGTACACCAACATCGCCTTCATGGAGTCCGTGCACGCCAAGAGCTACTCGTCGATCTTCTCGACGCTGTGCTCGACGCGCGAGATCGACGAGGCGTTCCGCTGGTCGGAGGAGAACCCCAACCTCCAGCGCAAGGCCGAGATCGTCATGGAGTACTACAAGGGCGACTCGCCGCTCAAGCGCAAGGTCGCGAGCACGCTGCTCGAGTCCTTCCTGTTCTACTCGGGCTTCTACCTGCCCATGTACTGGTCGAGCCGCGCCAAGCTCACCAACACGGCCGACCTGATCCGCCTCATCATCCGCGACGAGGCCGTGCACGGGTACTACATCGGCTACAAGTTCCAGAAGGGGCTCGAGAAGCTGAGCCCCGAGGAGCGCGACGAGATGAAGGCCTACACGTACGAGCTCCTGTTCGAGCTCTACGAGAACGAGGTCCAGTACACCGCGGACCTCTACGACGGCGTGGGCCTGACCGAGGACGTCAAGAAGTTCCTGCGCTACAACGCCAACAAGGCCCTCATGAACCTGGGCTACGAGGCGCTGTTCCCCAAGGACGAGACCGACGTCAACCCGGCGATCCTGTCCGCACTGTCCCCGAACGCCGACGAGAACCACGACTTCTTCTCCGGCTCGGGCTCGTCCTACGTGATCGGCAAGGCCGTGAACACCGAGGACGACGACTGGGACTTCTGACGCCTGTCAGTACCCGTACATAGACTTCGAGGCGCCAGCCTGCGGAAACAGACTGGCGCCTCTACCTGAGAACTCTCGAACTCAGACCGTTTCGGAACGGAAGTTCGAGCGTACAAGGAGTTCTAGCCCAGTTGCCAACTGAGCCTCCTCTCTCAGGGTTACCTGAGAGAGGAGGTATGTCACATGGCACGCACAACCCGTGTAGTCCGCAAGGGCCCGGTTAAGATCACGATCACGACGACGACCACGACGCGCCGCACGCGCTAGGTGTACCCGGCCATGAGGTTGGTGTCAGTTCGGGTTGTCGAAGGGAGGACCTCCGGGCTTAGTGGAGATGTCGAAGTCTTCACAACCCGGAGGTCCTCGTGTCCCACGCTAATGCCCGCCTGACCGTTCGCGGCAGGATGTTGATCGTCGAACGTCGTCGTGATGGTTGGAAGCAGGCCCACATCGCGGCGGCGATGGGCGTCTCCCGCAAGTGCGTCCGGTACTGGCTGCACCGGTTCGCTACCGAGGGCGAGTCCGGCCTGGCCGACCGGTCCTCGCGCCCGCACCGGTGCCCGACAAAGACCGCGCCCGAGGTCGAGGCCAAGGTCGTGGCGCTGCGTCAGGCCGAGCGGCGCGGGCGAGACCAGATCGCCGCCGAGACCGGGGTCCCGGCCCGGACCGTCTCTCGAGTCCTGGCCCGCCATGCGATACCTCACCTGGCCGCACTCGACCCGATGACCGGCCATGTCCTGCGGTCCTCAAAGCAGACCGCGGTTCGTTACGAGCGCGACCGGCCCGGCGAGCTGGTCCACATGGACGTCAAGAAACTCGGCCGGATACCTGACGGCGGCGGATGGCGCGCCCACGGACGCGCGATCCCCCGCGATCGCGTGAACGGCCCCGGCTACGACTACGTGCACTCCCTGATCGACGACCACTCTCGCCTGGCCTACTCCGAGATACTGCCCGACGAGAAAGGCGCCACCTGCGCCCAGTTCCTGGCCCGCGCGCTCGACTACTTCGCGGACCACGGCATCCCCCGCATCGAACGCCTCATGACGGACAACGCGTGGGCCTACCGCTGGTCGCTGCGCGAGATCTGCGCCCAGCATGGCATCCAGCAGAAGTTCATCAAGCCCCACTGCCCCTGGCAGAACGGCAAGGTCGAGCGTCTCAACCGCACCCTGGCCACCGAGTGGGCATACCGGCAGGTCTTCACCTCGAACGCCGAACGGGCCGCCGCTCTGACACCCTGGATCGAGTACTACAACACCCAACGCCGCCACCAAGCCCTCGGTGGACTCCCGCCGACCAGCCGGCTGTAACCAACGTCGCGGCCGGGTACAGCTAGGCGCTCGTCTTACTAGCGACGAGTTTGAGGGTGCCATCCCGCGGATGGCACCCTCAAACTCGTGCAGCAAGCGTCCTCGTTGTGTAGGTAGTTGGCCGCCGGCAGCGGCGACTCAGTCGTTCGGCCTCGTCATCGCGCCCTCGACCGGCGGCTCGGCCGACCACGGGAACGTGATCCACCGGTCGGTCTCCTTCCAGGAGAAGTCCGGCTGGATGATCGTGCGCGGCTTGGTGTACAGCACGGCCGAGCGTGCCTCGGTGCCGTGCCCGGCGAGCAGGTCCATGACCAGAGCGAGCGTCCGGCCCGAGTCCGCGACGTCGTCGACCACGAGGACCTTGGACCCTGGGAGCTCCGACGTGTCCATGAGCGGCGGAAGGACGCGGGGGTCAGCGAGCGTCTGGCCGATGTCCGTGTAGAACTCCACGTTGAGCGTCCCGACGCCCTTGGTGCCCAGCGCGTAGGCCACGGCCCCGCCGGGCAGCAGCCCACCGCGGGCGATCGCGACCACGACGTCCGGCTGGAAGCCCCTCGCGACCACCTGTTCGGCCAGCTGCCGGGATGCGGTGCCGAACAGCTCCCACGTCATGACTTCGCGCTCTGTGCTCATGGACAGAGCCTAGGGGCAGCCCCTGTGAGGTGGCCTGCCCAACGGCTCGCGCCGGACATCACCGTCCAGCACGCGAGAAGGGCCACCCCCCGCGAGCGGGAGGTGGCCCTTCGACGACCTGACGGCCCCGACGGCTCAGCCGTCAGGAACGCAGCTGGATCAGGAAGCGTCCAGGATGTCCACGACGAACACGAGCGTCTTGCCCGCGAGCGGGTTCGACTCGCTGGCCTCGGCGCCGTAGCCCATGGCGGCGGGGATGACGAGCAGCACCTGGCTGCCGACGGTCTGCCCAGCAAGGCCCTCGGTCCAGCCCTGGATGACGCCCGTCAGCGGGAAGCTCGCGGGTGCGCCCTTCTCCCACGACGAGTCGAACGGCTCGCCGTCGAGGGTCCACCCCGTGTAGTGCGCCGTGATCGTCTGGTCAGCCGTGACCTCGGGGCCGGTGCCCTTGATGAGCGTCTGCACGACGAGCTCGGTCGGGTCGGCATACCCCTCGGGGATGTCGATGCTGGGCTTGCCGGTGTCGTCCAGGGTGACGACCGGCAGGCCGTCAGCCGGCGTCACGGCCTCGCCCTCTGCGCGCTCCGGGATGTCCTTGGCGCCGGTCACCTCGACGATGGAGATGCTCGTCTTGCCGTCCTGGCCGGGCGCGGCGAAGACGAACCGCGTGCCGACCTTCTGTCCCGTGAGGGTCTCGTTGAGCACGGGGTACAGCGACGGGTCGCCCAGCGTGATGGTGTCGACCTGACCCTCGTCGCCCCACATCGAGCCGAGGACCTCGGCGGTCTCGCCGGAGTAGACGACCGACTTCATGGTGAGCTGCTGACCCTCTTCGAGGTCCTCGCCCGTTCCCTCGACGTCGACGCGGGCCGTGGCCGTGGAGACGGTGAAGGGCTTCTCGAACGTCGCGGTGGGCTCGGTGCCGATGTCACCGGTGACCTTGATCGACTCGACGGCGGCGATGTCCTCTGCAGTGGGGGTCGCCGCCCCGGTGTCCGCCGGTGCCGACTCGCTGGGCGACGGGCTTGCGCTCCCGCCGTCTCCGGACGCACAACCGGACAGGACGAGGGCGCTACCCAGGGCGATCGCGACGAGGCCGCGAGAGGTACGGAGCTTCACAAGGATCCTTCGTTCAGGGGTGTCCGCGCACGACCGGGAGTGAACACGGCGACGAGCACGGGAGTGGCGGGCCCCGCAACTCTAACCGCACTCTCTGAGAGTGTGCTGAAAACGGACGGTCGCAACCGGTGCGCGCTCGTCGCTGTCGCACCTCGCACGCGCCCGTCGCTGTCGCAACCAGTGGACAATGGAACCGTGCCCTCGAAACGTCCCTCACGCCGTCGTCCCTGGGGAGCGGAACCCCCTCCGCTCGACCTCAACCGCGCCCTGGGCGGTGTGCGGTCCGAGTCCGGGCCCGACGGCGAGTGGACCGTCCGCACCGTCCGGCAGAGCGACAAGACGTACGTGTGCCCGGGATGCCGGCAGACCGTCCCCGCCGGGACGAGCCACGTCGTCGCGTGGGCCAAGGACTCGATGTTCGGGGCCCAGGCCGCGCTCGAGGACCGTCGTCACTGGCACACAGGGTGCTGGGAGGCGCGCGCCCGGCGTCGGTGACGTGTTCCCGGCTAGGCTCGGTGGTGATGAACGCGCACAGTCCTGACCCCGCGACCGACCGTCCAGCCACGTCCGCTGCAGCCGCCACCGCGTCTGCCCCGGCGTCCCGGGAGCTGCCCGCGGCCCCCGACGGCAAGCCCGCCGAGCACGGTGCACCGATCCGCTCGCTCACGGTCCTGCCGGCCCGCCGCGAGGACGTCGAGCTCCACACCGCCGACGGCCTGACGCTCGTGGGCGAGCTCGCGCTCCCGGCGCACGCGGCGCCGTCGGGCACCTTGATCACCCTGCACCCGCTGCCCACGCACGGCGGCTACATGGACTCCCACGTGTACCGCAAGGCCGCGTGGCGCCTGCCCGCGCTCGCGGACCTCGCGGTGCTGCGCTTCAACACGCGCGGCACGTCGTCGCCGCGCGGCACGAGCGAGGGCGCGTTCGACGGCGGCGAGGCCGAGCGCTTCGACGTCGCCGCGGCGATCGAGCTGGCCGAGTTCCACGACCTGCCCCACCGCTGGCTCGTGGGGTGGTCGTTCGGGACCGAGCTCGTCCTCAAGCACGGCACCGACCCCGGCATCGAGGGCGCGATCCTGCTCTCCCCGCCCCTGCACCGCGCGACCGACGAGGACCTGGACCGGTGGGCCGCGTTCGGCAAGCCGCTCGTGGTGCTGGTCCCCGAGCTCGACGACTACCTGCGCCCCGAGGAGGCCCGCCGCCGGTTCGCGCGCGTGCCCCAGGCCGAGGTCATCGCGGTCGAGGGCGCCAAGCACCTGTGGGTGGGCGAGCCGTCGGTGCGCCGGGTCCTCGACGAGATCGTCTCCCACGTCCGCCCCGGATTCCCGGTGCCGCTCCCCACGACGTGGGACGCGCAGACCGAGACGGGCACCGACACCGAGGCCTCCGACCAGGCCTCGTACGACGCGAGCCGCACGCACGTCCAGCCGACGACGACAGGACAGACACCATGACCACCACCCCGCACCTCGCCCTGCACACCCTGCGTGAGGGGCACGGGCTGCCCGTGCTTCTCGTGCACGGCTTCCCGCTCGACCACCGCATGTGGGAGGACGCCGCCGCGGCGCTGCCGGGCGGCATCACGGTCCTCGCGGTCGACCTCCCGGGCCTGGGCGAGAGCCCGCTCGGGGGCGAGCCGCCCTCGATCGAGGCCGCGGCCGACGCCGTGGTCGCCTCGGCCCGCGCCGCCGGGATCGAGCGTGCCGTGGTCGTGGGCATGTCGATGGGGGGCTACGTCGCCCTCGCCGCGGCCGAGCGCCATGCGGACTTCGTGGTCGCGCTGGGCCTCGTCGACACCAAGTCGACGGCCGACGACGACGCGGCACGCGCCAACCGCCTGCGCATCGCGGACGCGGTCAGCGAGAGCCGCACGGTCGACGCGGTCCTCGGGATGCCGGGGGCGCTGCTGGGCGCGACGAGCAAGGTCGCGCGCCGCGGACTGACGGCTCGCCTCGAGGAGTGGATCCGTTCTCAGCGGCCCGACGGCGTCGCGTGGGCCCAGCGCGCGATGGCCGCCCGCCCGGACCGGTCCGAGGTGCTGGCCCGCTTCGTGGGCCCGGTGGCCGTGGTCGTCGGCGAGGAGGACACGCTCACCCCGATCGAGGCCGCCGAGCACCTGATCGGCGCGGCACCCGGGGCGACGCTCGTCGTGGTGCCCGCTGCGGGGCACATGAGCGCGGTCGAGGATGCTCCTGCGGTCGCGCACGCGATCGGTGACCTCTGGGCGGTCGCCCGGGGCTGATGCCCGAACCGTCAGCCGCGCTCGAGCACCAGCTCGATCGCGTCCGCGAGAGAGATGGACTCGCCGTCGCGCCCGCCCTTGCCGAGCACCAGCGGCGGGTCCGACGCGACGAGGGTCGCGCCCTTCAGCCGGGCCGAGAGCCCGCCCTGGACGCTGAGGATGTAGAACGACGCGTCGGTCCCGACGGCGAGCGTGCGGTTCTTGCGCAGGTACCAGCCGAGCGTCCTGGTGCGGTACGTCGCGTCCCCTGCGTACGAGCGGGCCTGGAGCGGGACCGGGGCGATGCCACGCCGCTCGGCCTCGGCGACGAACTCGCGCAGGAGGGCGGCGGCCTGGGCCGACTCCTGGGCGCGGCGGCGTTCGAGCTCGTTCGCCTGGTGCGCCGCGGCCTCGGTGCGCTGAGCACGCCAGGCCGCGACGTCGTCGGGCGTGGTGCCGCTCGCGGCCCTCGTGGTGCCGCCGAGCGCGGGGGAGGTGCCGCCGGCGTCGCCCGTCTCCGGCGTGCCGGAGACGCCGGCCGCTGGGCCGTGAGCGCCGGGAGCGGACGACGGCGACGACCCGAGCGGACCCTCGGTGGCGTCGCCGTCGTGCGTCATGTCCGTGCTCAGGCCTTCGCGGAGGCGGAGGAATCCGAGGACTCCGAGGACGACGCGTCCTCGCCCTCCTCGACCTCGACCTGCGGGAACTCCGCGGTCATGAGGTTCGCGGCACGGGCGCGCTGCGCCGGCGTGCCGGCGATGGCCACGGCCGGAGCCGCCTTGGACTTGCCCCCGCTGCCGTCGCTGTCGCCGAGCAGGCCGCGCAGCTCGTCGAGGTAGGTGTTGATCGACTCGTGCTGACGCGTGAGGTCCTCGAGCTGACGCTGGGCGGCCGCCCGCTGCTGCTCGGCCTCTGCCTTGGCGTCCCCGACGGTCTGCTCGGCGAACTCGCGGGCCTCGGCGACCACGCGGTCCGCGTTGTGACGCGCGGTCGCGATGACCTCCTTGACGTAGTCGTCGGACTCGGTGCGGACCTTCTCGGCCTGCTCGAGAGCCGTGACCACGCGGTGCTCGGCGTCGGACGCGTGCGCCTCTGCCGTCGCGACGAGCTTCTCGGTCTCCTCCTTGGCCGTCTGGTGGCGCTGCGCGCTCTCCAGCTCGGCCTCCTCGCGGCGGCGGGCGATGTCCAGCTCGGCCTCGGCCAGAGCGGTCCGCGCCTTCTCGCGCAGCTCCTCCATCTCAGAGGTCACGGCGTTCGCCGCCTCGGAGGCCGCACGCTTGGCCTCGGAGACCTGGCGCTCGGCCTCGCGGCGCGTGGTCTCGCGCAGCTCGGTGGTCTCGCGCTCGGCGGCCTCGCGCATCGCGGCCGTCTCGGCAGCGACCCGGGCGCGCAGCTCGGCGGTCTCGCGCTCGGTCGCGACGCGCAGCTCCGTGGTCTCGCGCTCGACCTGGGCGCGCAGGGTGCCCAGCTCGCGCTCGAGGCTCGAACGACGCTCGCTCTCCTCGGTGTTCAGCGCGCTCTGGATGCGGGCGGCCTCGCGCTCGGCGGAACCCACGAACTCCTCGGCGCGGCGCTGTGCGCCGACCAGGGTGCTCTCGGTCTCCGACGCGGCCGTCGAACGGATCTCCTCGGCTTCGCGACGAGCGCCGGAGAGCAGCTCGGCGACCTCGTTCTCGGCGCGCGAGCGGATCTGGCCGCCCGCGACCTTGGCGCGCGACATGATGTCGACTGCCTGGGCGTTGGCCTGGGCCAGGATGTCGGCCGACTGCTCCTCCGCGGAACGGAGCAGCTGCTCGATGCGCGAGCCCAGTCCCGAGTAGGACGGTCGGTCGGACTCGCGCAGCTGGCGCTGCGCGTCCTGGAGGTCCGACGTGAGCTGCACAGCCCGGGCGTCGGCGGACTCGGCCCGGTGACGGGCCGCCTCGAGGTCCTTCTCGAGCTTGGCCAGCTGGCCTTCCACCATGATGCGGTCGTAGCCGCGCATGGTGATGGGGAACAGTGTGCGTTCGTCGGACACGGGTCGACCTTCCGCTTCGGGCTGGTCCACGCCAGCGCTGATGTCGGGCCGTATCGTTCGGTGGGGGTACCGGGTCGCCCGACCTGTGGGACGTCACCCAGGATACGTGGCCCAACTGTGTCCTGAATACCCGGAATGGGTAGCGTCACGGTGTCGCGGGGACTTCGTGAAGAGTCTGCGGCGATCGCCGCCATCCGGCGAACTTTCGAATCCAGCAGGCGTTCGCCTCTATTGTGGAATGTCCATGACGAAGGGAAACTCGGTGCTTCAACGAATCCTGGCCGCCGGCCTGATCGTGCTCGGCCTGGTAGGGATCGGCACAGGAGTCGCCTCCGCGACCCTCTGGCGCGAGAGCGAGACGGTCGTCGCGACGGCTGCAGCCGACGGCTCGTCGACGCTGGTCGTCTCGGAGCCTGGCGTCCTCGACCTGGTCGACGGTGACGTGACCGTCACGGCCAAGACCCCGGACGAGAAGCCCGTGACGCTCGTGATCGGGCGCGACGTCGACATCAAGGGATGGGTCGGCGCCGACGCGCACTCCGTCATCTCAGGGCTCACCGACTGGGAGACGCTCGCGACGAAGCCTGTCGCCACGACGCCGCCCGCCGAGGAGACCCCTGCCGAGGGCGAGGCGCCCGCTGAAGGAGACGCGCCTGCCGAGGGCGAGGCACCTGCTGAAGGAGACGCGCCTGCCGAGGGCGAGGCGCCCGCTGAAGGAGACGCGCCTGCCGAGGGCGACGCCGCTGCAGACGCCACGGCCGAGACGCCCGTCGTGGGCGTGGACCCCGCCGGCTCCGACATGTGGTTCGCCGAGACGTCCGGCGCGGGAGAGGTCAGCCTGCGCTGGTCCGACCGTCCGGGGCGTTGGAGCCTGCTCGCAGCCGGGACCGGTGAGGACCCGGCGAGCCCGGTCGTCACCCTGACCTGGGCCCGTGAGGTCTCGACCCCGTGGCAGTGGCCGGGGATCGCGGGCGGTTCGCTGCTCCTGGTCGCCGGGCTGGCGATCGGCGTCCTCTCGTTCATGGGCGGGAAGAAGGACAAGGACGCGAACGGCAGCAAGAAGAAGGGTCGCACGAAGGGCAGGGGCCGCACGGCGCGCACCGGAGCGGGTACCGAGGCACCGGACACGACGAGCAGCTCCGGGAAGAGCGGATCCGCTGCGCCCACAGAGCGCCGCACCGACGCCGCCTGGCCGGGCCCCGTGGCCGCACCGGCACAGGAGGCTGGACAGTCCCCGGCAACCACCCAGGAGCCTCCTGCCCAGACCGGCGCCACGGGGACACTGACCCGTCGCGAGCTGCGCGAGAAGGCCGAGCGGGACCGCCTCGAGGCCGAGCGCCTCGCCCAGGAGGACGCGCGGGCACAGCGCCCGCGCAACCGCTGGATGACTGGGCAGATCCCGGTCGTGCGACGAGAGCGGAACGCGACGGCCGCGCAGCCGGTCGTCCCCGCGCCCTCGGCCGAGGCCGACGCGGGGTCTGCCGGCGGCAGCTCGGCCACGGCCCGCGCCGACGCGTGGCGCCAGGCGTGGGGCTTCGGCCAGACGCAGGCCGCCCGGCCCGCCGCGTCCGACGAGAACGACCAGACCCAGAACCCCGACTCGACCGGAGGAGACCGATGAGCCAGCGCAACCCCCGCCGCTCCACGGCCCGCACGGCCGCGGTGGCCGGCGCCGTCCTCGGCGCGCTCCTGCTAGCAGGCTGCACGTCGCCCGTTCCCACCCCCACCGTCGACGACAGCTCGGCGAGCGCCGAGCCCGCGCTGACCGTCGACCAGATGGCCGAGGTCCGTGAGGCCGTCGGCGCCGCTCTCGAAGCGGCCAATGCGAACAGCGACCCTTCCCAGCTGGCCACCCGGCTCACCGGGCCTGCGCTGTCGCTGCGCACCAGCCAGCTCGGCGTGGCCGCGGCGCGCGGCAACGGCGACCTGGTGACGGTCCTGCCCACGGCCGTCCAGCAGGACATCATCACGACGACGGACTCCTGGCCCCGGCAGGCCTACGCCGTGACCGAGCAGCCCGAGGACCTCCAGTCCCCGCGACTTCTCGGGTACGAGCAGACCACGGCGCGCGACCCGTACAAGCTCTGGGCCTGGGTGCGCCTGTTCCCCAGCGTCAAGCTGCCGAGCTTCGCGGGCGCTGCGGTGGGCAGCGAGTCCGTCCCGCTGGACGACCCGTCGCTCCTCATGACCCCCACCGACGCGGTCGCGCAGTACGCCGACGTCCTGAACCTGGGGGCCGGCTCGGGCTTCGCGGCCTCGTTCGCCGACGACCCGCTGCGCGCCTGGGTCGCGACCAACGCGCAGACGCAGGCGGCCCCGCTCGCCACGGCGGCGGGCACGCAGACCATGACGTTCACGCCCACCCCCGACGAGGCGCGCGCGGTACGCACGGCCGACGGCGGGGCGATGGTCATGGCCGCGATGACCGCCCTCGAGACACGTACGGCGGAGGAGGGCGCGAAGATCACGCCCGGCACCGAGACGGAGAAGGCGCTCTTCGGGGCGACTCCTCCGACGAACGTCCTCAACGTGGGTTACACGACCATGGTCGCGATGTACATCCCGCCGGCAGACGCCACCACGGGTGTCCAGGTGCTCGGCATGGAGAACATCGTCACGTCGGTCGCGACCTCGTAGGTGGTCCTGAGGTCCGGCAGGGTGGGGCATGCAGCCCTGTCGCCGTCGGACCTCGGCGACCGACGGTCGTCGTCGAACCCTCTCGCCGAGCCGCCGCGTCGCGGCGCCACGATCTTCCTTAGGATGAGCGCATGAGCCAACCGAGCCAGCAGCCGAACTTCGACGTGCGCGGCGCCGTCGACCTGTCGTCCCTGAACCGCCCGTCGGCGCCCCCGCCCGGGACGCCCGGCGGTGCACCCGAGGCCGGCGGCTATGTCGTCGACGTGACCGAGGAGTCGTTCCCGCAGCTCGTCCAGGACTCGGCGCAGTACCCGGTCGTGGTCCTGCTGTGGATCCCCACCGACCAGGCCAACGCGCAGCTCGGCACCGAGCTCGGCGCGATCGCGGAGGAGTTCGCGGGCCGTTTCCTGCTGGGCCGCGTCGACGCCCAGACCTACCCGCAGATCGCCGCGGCGTTCCAGGTGGAGAGCGTCCCGACGGTCGTCGCGATCGTGGGGGGCCAGCCGGTCCCGCTCTTCCAGGGGGCCGCTGCAGGAGACCAGATCCGTGCGGTCCTGCAGCAGGTGCTGCAGATCGCCGAGGGCAACGGCGTCACGGGCCGAGCTCCCGCGCAGGGGGTCGCGGACCCGGACGCGGCGGTGGCTCCCGAGCCCGAGCTCCCGCCGCTGCACCAGGAGGCGTTCGACGCGATCGAGCGCGACGACCTCGACGCGGCCGTCGCGGCATACCAGAAGGCCATCAAGCAGGACCCGCGCGACCACCTCGCGGCCGCGGGCCTGGCTCAGGTGGGTCTCCTGCGCCGCACGCGCGACCTCGACCTGCAGGCGACGCGGGAGGCCGCCGCAGCGCGGCCCACGGACCTCGCCGCGCAGCTCGACGTCGCGGACATGGACATGCTCGGCGGCAAGGTCGAGGACGCGTTCGGTCGCCTGCTGGACCTCCTGCCCGGCGCGAGCGCCGAGGACAAGGAGACGCTGCGACTGCGCCTCGTCGACTACTTCGAGATCCTCGGGCCGACCGACCCGCGCGTCGGCAAGGCACGCCAGCTCCTGGCGATCAACCTGTACTGACGACCTGCGAAGGGCCTCGGCACGCGATGCGTGCCGAGGCCCTTCGTCGTTCGCGCAGAGACCTGCCGTCAGCCCTCGGGCACGGGCTCGAGGTAGAGAGCCCCGAGCGGCGGGACGCGCAGCTCGACCGAGGAGGCGCGCCCCTTCCACGGCCGCGGCTCGGACTCGACCTCGCCGAGGTTGCCGACCCCCGATCCGCCGTAGACCTCGGCGTCGGTGTTGAGCACCTCGCGCCAGTGGCCGCCGTGCGGCAGGGCCAGGCGGTAGCCCTCGTGGGGGGTCCCGGCGAAGTTCACGACGACGGCGACCTGGTTCCCGGCCCCGTCGCGACGCAGGAACGCCAGGACGTTGTGGTCGGCGTCCTCGGCGTCGAGCCACTCGAAGCCCGCCGGGTCGTGGTCGAGCGCCCAGAGCGCGGGCGTGCGCCGGTAGAGGTCGTTGAGGTCGCGCACGAGGCGCTGCACCCCGGCCTTGCCGGGATCGCCGAGCCCTGCCCAGTCCAGGCTCGCGGCCTCGTTCCACTCGGCGTGCTGCGCGATCTCGGAGCCCATGAAGAGCAGCTGCTTGCCGGGGTGGGACCACTGGTAGGCGAGGAACGATCGGACGCCCGCGCGCTTCTGCCAGTCGTCGCCGGGCATCTTGCCGTAGAGCGAGCCCTTGCCGTGCACGACCTCGTCGTGGCTGATGGGCAGGACGAACTGCTCGGAGTAGGCGTAGACCATCGAGAACGTGATCTCGTGGTGGTGGTAGCGCCGGTTGATGGGCTCCTCGGCGACGTAGCGCAGGGAGTCGTTCATCCAGCCCATGTTCCACTTGAGCCCGAACCCGAGGCCGCCTGCGTCGGTGGGGCGCGTCACGCCCGGCCAGGCTGTCGACTCCTCGGCGATCATCATGACGCCGGGCGTGCGGCGGTAGGCCGTCGCGTTGGTCTCCTGGAGGAACGCGATGGCCTCGAGGTTCTCGCGCCCGCCGTGCACGTTGGGGTGCCACTGGCCGGGGTTGCGCGAGTAGTCGAGGTAGAGCATCGAGGCGACGGCGTCGACGCGCAGCGCGTCGACGTGGAACTCCTCGAACCAGTACGTCGCGTTGGCGACGAGGAAGTTGCGCACCTCGTTGCGCCCGAAGTCGAACACGTACGTGCCCCAGTCCGGTTGCTCGCCGCGCAGTGGGTCGGGGTGCTCGTAGAGGGGGGTCCCGTCGAAGCGCGCGAGCGCCCACTCGTCCTTGGGGAAGTGGGCGGGTACCCAGTCGAGGATCACGCCGATCCCGGCGCGGTGCAACGTGTCGACGAGGTGACGGAAGTCGTCGGGGTGCCCGAACCGCGAGGTCGGGGCGTAGTAGCTCGTGACCTGGTAGCCCCACGAGCCGCCGTAGGGGTGCTCGGCCACGGGCATGAGCTCGACGTGCGTGAACCCGGTCTCGAGGACGTACGCGGTGAGCTGCTCGGCGAGCTCGCGGTAGCTCAACCCCTGCCGCCAGGAGCCCAGGTGCACCTCGTAGATGCTCACGGGGCCCGTGTGCGGGTCGCGCGCCGTGCGCTCGGTGATCCACTCGGCGTCGGTCCACTCGTGCCGGGACTCGACCACGACGCTCGCGTTGGCGGGTGGGACCTGCGTGCCCTTGGCGAGGGGGTCGGCCTTCTGGAGCCACGTCCCGCCCGGGGTGAGGATCTCGTACTTGTAGAGCGTGCCGGGGCCGATCCCGGGCACGAAGAGCTCCCAGACCCCGGTGTCACCCAGCGCGCGCAGGGCGTGCGTCGTGCCCTGCCAGTGGTTGAAGTCGCCGATGACCCGCACGGCGCGCGCGTTGGGTGCCCAGACGGCGAACGCGGTGCCGCTCGTGGTGCCGGGGGAGCCGGGCTCGCCCAGGACGCTCGGGTAGGTCGTGGGGTTGGCGCCGAGCACCGTCCACAGCTCCTCGTGGCGCCCCTCGCGCAGCAGGTGCTGGTCGACCTCGCCGAGGGTCGGCAGGAAGCGGTACGGGTCGTCCTGGAGCGTCGTGGTCTCGCCGTAGCGTGCCCGGATGCGGTAGTCGGGGGCGTGCAGCACGGGCGTGGCCTGGGCGTCCGTGCCGAGCGGCTCGTCGACCGCGGCGGGCACGACCGCGACCCAGATCCCGTCCTGCTCGTGCGACGCGGCGAACTCGCCGTCGAGGGTCACGATCGTGACCTCGTCCGCGAGCGGGCGCAGGACACGCACGGTGGCCGCGCCCCCGGTGCGGCCGCCTGGGAGCGGGACGGCCGTCAGGTGCGGGCCGAGGACCCCGTGCGGGTCGAACGACCGTCCCTGCGCGACGGCCGCGAGCGCCGCGGGATCGGCAGGGACGACGGGGAGCGGTGGGAGGGAGCTCGGAGGTGTCGATGACCCGGTCATGGCCCAACCTTTCCACGTCGCCGGGCTGCTTGTGCACTCCCCGCGCCGCGTCGCGGCTGCGGCGGCCCGGGTTCACCCTGGCCGGAGGGCGTGCTGGGGGGTGCGGGTGCTCGGCGGGGGCCGGGCGTCGTGGCCCGGTGACCCAGCGCGTCGCGTGCGCCGCGCCAGGACGGGCCGCTGCCTACCGGGCACACGGTGAGGGGTGGCGATAGGCTGCGGTTCAGGTGAGGTCCGGGTCAAGGAGGACAGGATGTCCACGAGCAGCTCCAAGGAATCCGACGACCGGCGGATCAAGCAGGGCGTCGAGAAGAGGTCCAACGACAGCCTCGGCGCCAACAAGGCGACGTCGGGCGGTTCAGGCGACGGAGCCGGTGAGGATCCAGCAGGAGAGGCCTTCTAGTCCGTGGTCGCGGACGGGTGGACCGGGCTGCTCCTGTTCCTGCTTCTCGCGGCGCCGGGCCTGCTGTTCGACCTGCGCGCTCGATCGTGGCGGGTCACCACGCAGGAGTCGGCGTTCGAAGAGGCGGGTCGGATCACCCTCGCCTCGTTGGGGTTCACGGCGTTCGGTGCACTGGTCGCCTGGGGTGCCTGGCATCTCCCGCTCCTTCGGTTCGACTATCTGAGGTTCAGCTCGGACAGCGCCTACGCCTGGGCGAACGCGTTCCGTGCGCTGGGAGTCCTCGCGATCTCCACCGTCGCGGCCTGCCTGCTCGCCGTGGTGGTCGACGGGATCTGGAAGCGACGCCGGACCAGGGACGGGAGCGTCGCGACGCTCAGCGGGAGCACCGAGTGGTACGACACGTTCCGGACCGACAGACCGGCCGGGACGATGTGCTTCGCGCAGGTCGATCTCGTCGACGGGACGAGCTGGCGCGGTTGGATCGAGCGCTATTCGGCCGACGCGCGCGAGGGAGCGCGTGCCATCGTCCTCAGCGGGCACCTGTCGGTCACGCGCCCGGGGAGCGCCCCGCTCAACCTCGATCGCGCGTGGTCACGGGTCGTCATCGAGGGGTCGCAGATCGCCACGGTCGCGGTGAAGTACCTCGAGCGGCCGAACGACGTCCCGGCTCCTGGACCTCAGGGCTCGTCTATCGCCCGCCCAGCAGCCGGTCCACGGCCGTGAGCGGGATCGGCTCCCACGCGGGCCGGTTGCGCGACTCGTACACGACCTCGTACAGCGCCTTGTCGAGGACGAGCGCCCGCAGCAGGGCCTCGGTCGTCGCGACCGAGAGCCCGGCCGTCCCGTCGTCCTCGCCCACGGCCCGCCGGTAGCCCTCGACGAACGCCGTGCGCGCGGTCGTCGTCCAGCGGGGTGAGCGGGCACCGCCGACCGCGGCCGCGTAGTCGAGCGAGCGCACGATCCCCGCGACGTCGCGCAGCGGCAGGTCCGGGCGCGTGCGCTCGGACACGGGCCGCAGGGGCTCGCCCTCGAAGTCGAGGATCTTCCAGCCGTCGCCGCGCGCGTGCAGGGCCTGGCCCAGGTGCATGTCGCCGTGGATCGCCTGGAGCAGGGGCGGGGGAGCGTCGTCGCGCGCCAGGCGCTCGCCGACCTGGTCCAGGAACGCCTCGACGAGCGGGGCGCGCCGTGCGAGCGGGCTCGAGCCCGCGCAGGCCTCGCGGGCCCGACGGCGCAGGTCGCTCAGCAGCCAGCCCGCCTCGAGTGGTGGCCCGGTCGGCAGCGCCAGCGCGCAGCGCGCCGTGCATGCTCGCGAGCGTCGCACCCAGGTCGGCCGCGAGGTCGGCGAACGAGCGGTCCTGGGACGCGTAGGCGCACGCGAGCTCGAACCCGTCCTGGGCGTCGGTCACGAGCTCGCTGAGGATCGCGAGGTGCGCCGTCCGGGCGGTCGCCCCGGCCGTCGGCCCGGGGCCCGACCCTGGACCGCCGGTTCCGGCGCGTCGGCCGGGGACGTCGACCGCGTCCCACGAGGCCTCGACCCAGCCGAGCGGGCGAGGGACGCCCGTCCACCCGACCCGTGCGAGCGCGTCCGGGACCACGACGTCCGGGTGCTGGCCGATCGCGACCGTCCGCAGGATCTTGAGGATCGAGCCACCCGCGACCCCGGGCAGGATCACCGAGGAGTTGGACTGCTCCCCGCCGACGGCCCGGGCCCCCGTCAGGTCCGGGTGCTCGCACGGCACTCCCGCACCGGCCCCCTCCGCCGGCTCGAGCGCCCCGAGGACGGCCACCCACAGGTCGGGGTGCGTGGCGCCGTCGTGCACCGCGAGCGGAGCGCCGAGCGGGTCGCCGGGCCGGGCGGGCGGGCCCGGCACGAAGCCGACCAGGCCCGGCAGGGGCGTACGAGCCCCGTCCTGGGCGCCCGCGCCGGACCCGGCGTCGGGTGAGGTGGGCTCGCCCGAGGCCGCGAGCCGGCCCGCGGGCGTGAGCACGAGCGGTACCTGGATCACGAGGTCCACCCCCTCGCCCACGACGCGCAGCAGGTGCAGCGCGCAGCGATCGGTGAGCGCGAAGCTCAGCCACGGGACGTGACGCACCGCCACACCCTTGACCGGGTACCAGCGCTGGGTCGGCAACCACGCGTCGAGCAGGCCCAGCAGGCGCGCGTCCGGCAGCGGGGCGCGCTGCGGCGACCCGAGCGGCCCGTGGAGGGACGCGACGGGCACGGACGAGACGGTCTTCGGTACCACGTCAGCTCCTTCTGCCGTCCGGGCGAGGGCTGTGGACCGGCTCCCTGCGACACCGTCGACGCCGGCATCCACGACGCCTGCGACGCCGGCGTCTACGACACCGTGAGCCAGTAGAAGTCCCTCGACCCCCATGTCATCACGACGTCGCCGTCCTCGCCCACCGGGGGGAACGGCGCCCCGCCGAACACGTCGGTGAGCGTCGCCCCCGCGTGCTCGGGCAGGTGGATCGTGGCGGTGCGCGCCGTGGACGCGAGGTTCGCGACGCACAGGATCGTCTCGGCCTCGTTGCGACGCAGGAACGCGAGCACCGCGTCGTTGTCCGTACCGAGCGTGACCTGCTCACCGTCACCGAACGCGGGGTGCAGGCGGCGCACCGCGAGCATCCCGTGGACCCAGTGCAGCAGCGACGTGGGCTGCGCGAGCTGGCCCTCGACGTTGACGTAGCCGTAGTGGTGCACGAGCGACTGGATCGGCGGCAGGTACAGCTTGCCCGGGTCGGCGGTCGAGAAGCCTGCGTTGCGGTCCGGCGTCCACTGCATGGGCGTGCGGACCGCGTCGCGGTCCGGCAGCCAGATGTTGTCGCCCATCCCGATCTCGTCGCCGTAGTACAGGCACGGGCTGCCGGGCAGCGACAGGAGCAACGCGTGCGCGAGCTCGATCTCCTTGCGCGAGTTGTCCAGGAGCGGGGCCAGGCGGCGGCGGATGCCGACGTTCGCGCGCATGCGCGGGTCCTGCGCGTACCACCCGTACATCGACGCGCGCTCCTCGGTCGAGACCATCTCGAGCGTGAGCTCGTCGTGGTTGCGCAGGAACGTGCTCCACTGGGCGCCCGCCGGGATGGGCGGGGTGTCGCGCAGGATGTCGACGATCTGGTTGGCCCGCTGGTCCTTGATCGCGTAGTAGATGCGCGGCATCACGGGGAAGTGGAAGCACATGTGGCACTCCGGCTCCTCCTCGGTGCCGAAGTAGTCCACGACCTCCGCAGGCCACTGGTTGGCCTCGGCGAGGATGATCCGGCCGGGGAACTCGGTGTCGACCATCTCGCGCACCCGCCGCAGGAACCGGTGCGTCTCGGGCAGGTTCTCGCAGTTGGTGCCCTCGGCCTCGAACAGGTACGGGACCGCGTCGAGCCGGAACCCGTCCACGCCCACCTGCAGCCAGAACCGCGTCACGTCGAGCATGGCGTCCGCGACGCGCGAGTTCTCGAAGTTGAGGTCCGGCTGGTGCGAGAAGAACCGGTGCCAGAAGTACTGCCGCCGCACCGGGTCGAACGTCCAGTTGCTCGTCTCGGTGTCCACGAAGATGATGCGGGCGTCCTGGTAGCGCGTGTTGTCGTCGCTCCACACGTAGAAGTCGCCGTACGGACCCTCGGGGTCGGCGCGCGAGGCCTGGAACCACGGGTGCTGGTCGCTCGTGTGGTTCATGACCAGGTCGATCACGATCCGGATGCCGCGCGAGTGGGCCTCGGCGATGAGCTCGGTGAAGTCGGACATGGACCCGTACTGGCCCGCGATCGCGGTGTAGTCGGCCACGTCGTACCCGCCGTCCCGCAGGGGCGAGGGATAGAACGGCGGCAGCCACAGGGCGTCGATCCCGAGCCACTGGAGGTAGTCGAGCCGGTCGATGAGCCCGCGCAGGTCTCCCGAGCCGTCGCCCGACGAGTCCGAGAACGCGCGGACCAGGACCTCGTAGAAGACCGCGGTCCGGTACCAGGAGGGGTCGTCCGACAGTCCCGCGCGCTGCGCCAGCGGCGCGGCCGGCTGCCGCCGGGGAGGCAGCGCACCCACGGGCAGGGGAGCCGGGGCCGTCGCGGGCGCGACGGGAGCAGGGCCGGCCGCGTGGCCGTCCCGGGCGGCGCCACCCGGGACGCCGCCCGGCACCCCGCCCGACGTGGCGGACGGCCCCTGCCCCCCGGCGGGCGGCAGGTACGGGGGTGCGGTCATGGCGCGCCCACGTGGATGACGTGCGCGACCTGCTCCTGCGGCACGAGCCGGACGTACACGTCCTGCCCCCACCCGTACGAGGCACCGCTCAGGAGGTCGTGCGCGACGAACTGCCCGTGCTCGGCGGGTACGCCCAGGGCCGCGAGATCGAGGTGGACCATGGACTCCTGCGTGCCCCACGGGTCCAGGTTGACGACCACGATCACGGTGTCGGCGGGCTCGGGCGTCCCGTCCGGCGCCACGCGCGCCGGCAGGTGGCGCGAGAACGCGAGGACCTGGTCGTTGCTCGTCGGGTGGATCGTGAGGTTGCGCAGCTGGCGCAGCGCGGGATGCTCGCGGCGCACCTCGTTGAGCCGCGTCAGGAGCGTCGAGATCCCGATCTCCTGCGCGAGCGCCCAGTCGCGCGGCTTGTACTCGTACTTCTCGTTGTCGATCTGCTCCTCGACCCCGGGACGCGGCACGTTCTCGACGAGCTCGTAGCCCGAGTAGATCCCCCAGGTGGGCGAGCCGAGGGCCGCGAGCACGGCCCGCACCGCGAACCCGGCGACCCCGCCGTGCTGGAGGTAGGGCGGCAGGATGTCGTGCGTCGTGGGCCAGAAGCTCGGACGCATGTAGGACCCCGCGGGTCCCGAGACCTCGGCGAGGTACTCCGCGAGCTCGGTCTTCTCGTTGCGCCACGTGAAGTAGGTGTACGACTGGTGGAACCCGATGCGTGCGAGCGTGTGCATCATCGCGGGCTTGGTGAACGCCTCCGACAGGAAGATCACCTCGGGGTCGGTGGCACGGACCTCGGCCAGCAGCCACTCCCAGAACTCGAGCGGCTTGGTGTGCGGGTTGTCGACCCGGAACGCCGTGACGCCGCGCGCGATCCAGACCCGCACCACGCGCAGCACCTCGGCGTAGATGCCCGCGGGGTCGTTGTCGAAGTTCAGCGGGTAGATGTCCTGGTACTTCTTGGGCGGGTTCTCGGCGTAGGCGATCGAGCCGTCGACACGCGTCGTGAACCACTCGGGGTGCTCGGTGACCCACGGGTGGTCGGGCGAGCACTGGAGCGCGAGGTCGAGCGCGACCTCCATGCCCAGGCGACGGGCCTCCTTCACGAACGCCCTGAACGTGCGCTCGCTGCCGAGCTCGGGGTGGATCGCGTCGTGCCCGCCGTCCTTCGAGCCGATCGCGTAGGGCGATCCCGGGTCGCCCGGCAGCGCGGTCAGCGAGTTGTTGCGGCCCTTGCGGTGCGTCGTCCCGATGGGGTGCACGGGCGTCAGGTAGACCACGTCGAAACCCATGTCGGCGATCGCGGGCAGGCGCCGGGCGGCGCTCGTGAACGTGCCCGACCGCCAGGTCCCGTCCTTGAGGCGACGCGCCCCCTCGGAGCGGGGGAACATCTCGTACCAGGCACCGGCCAGGGCGAGCGGCCGGTCCACCACGAGCGGGTACGTGCCCGACGGCGTCACGAAGTCCCGCAGAGGCGTGCGGGCCAGGGCGTCGCGCACCTCGGGCGACAGGGCTGCCGCGAGACGGGCCGGCGAAGGGCGAGACGGGTCCGCGAGGGCGGCCGCGCCGTCGTGCAGGGTCTTCGCGTCCTGCGGGCTGAGGCCCGCCAGGGCCGTGATGCGCTCGAACAGCGCGACACCCTCGGCGAGCATGAGCTCGACGTCGATGCCCGCCGCGACCTTGATCGCGGCGTCGTGCGCCCACGTGCCGTACGGGTCCGACCACGCCTCGACGCGGAACGACCAGGCCCCCGGCGCGTCGGGCGAGACCGTCGCGCGGAAGCGGTCGAGTCCCGGAGCCACGTCGACCATGTGCGCCCACGAGTGGTCGCTGCCGTCGGGGGCGACGAGCACCGCGGTCGCCGCGACCGCGTCGTGCCCCTCGCGGAACACCGTGGCCTCGACCGGGACGACCTCGCCGACCACGGCCTTGGCGGGCCAGCGGCCCCCCTCGACGACGGGGGATACGTCGACGACCGGGATGCGACCGATCGGTGCGGCCGGCGCGACCGGGGGAGCCTCGCGGACCAGCATCGGGGGCACCGGTCGGGGTGCCGTCGGGGGCGCTGTGCGCGTCCTGCGGGGAGACACGGTCGAGGAGGCGCCGGCGGACGCGTTCGGGCGGGCGGTCGCGGGGGTCGCGAGGTTCTCAGGCACCTGCACAAGGTATCGAGCGCGGGCCGTGAGCGGCACCCGCAGAGCGGGTGTGGCGCCGAACCTCCACGCGCTCGCCGCTCGGCGGGCGGGTGAAAGTTCATGCAAGCGTTACAGGGAGGTGGTGGGCAGGGGGTGTGCGGCGACCGACTGTTGCGTACTGTCGGACCCGTGAGAGCGATCAGACGTTTCACCGTCCGCACCGTCCTGCCCGCCGAGCTGCACGACCTCGACGAGCTGTCCCTCAACCTGCGCTGGTCCTGGCACGCCCCCACGCGCCAGCTCTTCTCGGGGATCGACCCGCAGCTGTGGGACTCCGTGAAGCGCGACCCCGTGGCGCTGCTGGGAGCGCTCGGACCGGACCGGCTCGCGGCGCTCGCGGCCGACAACGGCTTCGTCGAGCGCGTGCGCGCGGCCGCCGCCGACCTGCACCGGTACCTCCAGGACCCCCTCTGGTACCAGCAGCAGGTCGCAGGGGGCGAGGCTCTCCCCGCGGCGATCGCCTACTTCTCCCCGGAGTACGGCATCACCTCGGTGCTGCCGCAGTACTCGGGCGGGCTCGGCATCCTCGCGGGCGACCACCTCAAGAGCGCGTCCGACCTGGGCGTGCCCATCGTGGGTGTCGGGCTGCTCTACGGCGCCGGCTACTTCCGCCAGTCCCTCACGCGTGACGGCTGGCAGGTCGAGACCTACCCGCTGCTCGACCCGGACGGGCTCCCTCTGACCATCCTGCGCGAGGACGACGGCACCCCCGCGCGCGTCTCGATCGACCTGCCCGGCGGGCGCGTGCTGCACGCGCACGTGTGGGTCGCGGCGGTCGGCCGCGTGCCGCTGCTGCTGCTCGACTCCAACGTGCCGGGCAACGACGAGGCCGCCCGCAAGGTCACCGACCGCCTCTACGGCGGCGGCGGCGAGCACCGGCTCCAGCAGGAGCTGCTGCTCGGCGTGGGCGGGGTGCGCGCGCTGCGCCTGTGGTCGCGCCTGACCGGGGCTCCCGAGCCCGAGGTCTACCACACCAACGAGGGGCACGCCGGGTTCCTGGGCGTCGAGCGCATCCGCGAGCTCGTCACGGGCGCGGGCCTCACGTTCGACGCGGCCCTCGAGGCGGTGCGGGCCGCGACGGTCTTCACGACCCACACCCCAGTGCCCGCGGGCATCGACCGGTTCGGCCGCGACCTCGTCTCGCAGTACTTCGGCGGGGACAACCAGATCCCCGGGATCGACGTCGAGCAGGTCCTCTCGCTCGGTGCCGAGGACTACGACGGCGGCGACCCGACGGTCTTCAACATGGCCGTCATGGGCCTGCGCCTGGGCGGGCGCGCCAACGGCGTCTCGCTCCTGCACGGCGAGGTCTCGCGGGGCATGTTCAACGGGCTGTGGCCGGGCTTCGACTCGCGCGAGGTCCCCATCACGTCCGTGACCAACGGCGTGCACTCGCCCACGTGGGTCGACCCCAGGATGGCCGCGCTCGAGGCCGAGAAGCTGGGGCTCGACGAGCTCACGGCCGACTCCGCGTCGTCGGGCTGGCTGAACCCCGACGCCGTGACCGACGCCGAGCTGTGGGACATGCGCCGCGAGCTGCGCGGGCAGCTCGTCGACGAGGCCCGCAACCGGCTGCGCAGATCCTGGCGCGAGCGCGGGGCCAGCCCTGCCGAGCTCGGCTGGGTCGACGACGCGCTCTCGCCCGACGTCCTCACCATCGGGTTCGCGCGTCGCGTCCCCACGTACAAGCGGCTCACGCTCATGCTGCGCGACCCCGAGCGCCTGCGCTCGCTGCTGCTCGACCCCGAGCGGCCCGTCCAGCTCATCGTCGCCGGCAAGTCCCACCCCGCCGACGACCAGGGCAAGCGGCTCATCCAGCAGCTCGTCCGGTTCACCGACGAGGCCGACGTGCGCGGGCGCATCGTGTTCCTGCCGAACTACGACATCGGCATGGCGCAGTCGCTCTACCCGGGCTGCGACGTGTGGCTCAACAACCCGCTGCGCCCGCTCGAGGCGAGCGGCACGTCGGGCATGAAGTCCGCGCTCAACGGCGGGCTCAACCTGTCGATCCTCGACGGGTGGTGGGACGAGTGGTACGACGGCGAGAACGGCTGGGCCATCCCCACGGCCGACGGCGTCGAGGACACCGAGCGTCGTGACGACCTCGAGGCCGCCGCGCTCTACGACCTCATCGAGACCCAGGTCGCCGCGCGCTTCTACGACCGCGACGAGCGGGGCGTCCCCGGTCGCTGGCTCCAGATGGTGCGGCACACGCTCGCGACCCTGGGACCCAAGGTCCAGGCCACGCGCATGGTCGCCGACTACGTGCACCGTCTGTACGGTCCTGCCGCGGTCGCCGGGCGCTCGCTCAACGCGCCGGGGTTCGAGCCCGCGCGCGAGCTCGCGGCGTGGAAGCAGCACGTGCGCGGCGACTGGTCGCGCGTCCGTGTGGACCACGTCGAGTCGAGCGGAATCCGCGAGGTGCCGCAGGTCGGCGACCTCCTGACGGTCAAGGCCTACGTGTCGCTCGGCGACCTGCAGCCCGGCGACGTCGAGGTCCAGGTCGTCCACGGTCGCGTGACCGAGGCCGACGTGATCGAGACCTTCACGGCCGAGCCGCTCGAGCTCGCCGAGACGTACGAGGCGGGGCGGGCGGCGTTCGCCGGGTCGGTGCGGCTCGAGGCGTCGGGCCCGTTCGGGTACACCGTGCGGATCGTGCCTCAGCACGAGGGGCTCGCGAGCGTCGCGGAGCTGGGTCTGGTCGCGAACGCCTGATTGGCTGCTGTCGACGTAGAACGTGCCGCGTGAAGTAGAACCCCCTGCGTTCTACTTCACGCGGCACGTTCTACTTCGCACGTTCGCGAGCGAGACGCCTGGCAGTTCGGAGCCGATCCGCGAGGCGTTCCAGATCTTCCAGATCCCCCCAGGTCACGCGAAGGATCGTCCACCCCGCCTCTCGGAGCGCGTCCTCACGTCTCTTCTCGGCGAGCAGGCGTTCTGCGGGGTCGCCCATGCCGCCGGCGTACTTGACCATGCCGTCGAACTCGAGCCCGATGCGAAGCTCGGGCCAGGCGAGGTCGAGTCGATGCTCGCCGCGCCAGGTGACGACTGAGTACTGGGGGACGAGCTCCGGGAGGCCGGCGTCAAGAGCGGCCCAACGCAACAGGGTCTCGCCGGGTGACTCCGACCGGGCGTCGGCGATCCGGAGGATCTGCCGTGCCTGGATCACCCCGCGCTTTCCCGCCGACTCGTCGAGGATCTTCTCGAGCAACGGGACCTCGGCACCGAGCCGCAGCGCAGAGTCGGCGATGACCAGGGCGCTGGCCGGGCGCAGCGAACGGGCGCAGTCGACCGCGGTCCGCTCCAGGGACGTGACCGGGACACCGTTCAGGTCGTATTGGTCGCGCTCCGGCAACGCAGTCCAGTGGCGTCGGGTCGTCGGGTCGGAGTCGCGACGCACGCTGGGATTCGCGAGCTGGGTCACATGGACCCGTCGCCCGAGCCGCCAGGTCCAGCACCCCCACAGGAGAGCCGCTGTCTCATGGCTCAGCCAGTAGGAGGTGGCGAGCCTCTCCACGACCCCTCGCACGCTCGCGAGCACCTCAGCCTCGCGTCGGCGTGCCGGGCCGTCGCCGGTCGGGCGCGGCAGGTAGACCCCTGGGCGGACACGGACCACCTGTCCGTCGCGTCGGCTCCGCTCGAGCTGCGCCCGGGTAGCTGGTTCGTAGCGCAGTGCAGGCGGGACCCGACGGTTGAACTCTGCTCTTGCCATGTCGCTCAGCGTGCCGGTGATCGGTGACGCCGGGCGAGGTACGCGGGAATCTGTGGACAACCGGGCGGCGAAGTAGAACGTCCTGCTCGAAGTAGTGCGCAGCGCGTTCTACCTCGCGCAGGACGTTCTACTTCGACGTCAGGCCTGTATCTTGACGTCAGCCCAGTACTTCGACGTCAGCCCTTACCTCGACGTCAGCCGTGGTCGCGCCCCCCAGCAGCCTCAGGTACCGCACCCTCGTCGCGAGCACCTCGCGCAGCTGCTCCCCGATCCCCTCGACGAACTCCTCGCGGTACACCGCGTCGACCTGTACCGAGATCGCGTAGTACAGACCGGTGAACGTCGCGATCGCGACCGACACCCGCACGAGGGTCTGCGTGACCACGAGCGCGCTCCCCGACAGGTCGAACGTCAGGAGCACGCGCTGCCCGTCGATGCCCCACAGGTCCATGACCTCGGGCGTCACGGTCAGCGTCCCGAGCGCGACGAAGAAGATGCCCATCCCGGCACTGACCACGAGCACCTGCAGGAGCTGGGAGAGGCCGATCATCGCGGCCACGTTGAAACGCTGGCTGCGGGTCAGCGGCGGGAGCGCCGCTGCCCCCGGCACCCCGTCGGCGGCCGCGCGCAGGGCGTTCCGCGCCTCGGTCGGCAGGCGCAGCCCCACGAACAGCACGACCAGCCCGGCGAAGAACGTCCCCAGGATCACGCCCGCGGCCCCGCCCGTCCGGCTGAAGACCTGCCACACCTCGGCGTTGTAGAACAGGACGAGCGAGAACACCATGAGCAGCGGCAGGAGCCGTACGAGCCGTACGAGCGACGCCCCGAGCTCGTCGACGATGCGCGCGAGCCCCCACCACAGCGACGAGCCGACGCCGTACGCGACCACGACCCACACGAGCCCCAGGAGCAGCAGGTTGCCGCCGGCCGTGACGAGCGCGGCGCCCCACGCACCCCCGAACACCGCGGGCAGCACGGCGGGCACGAGCACGAAGAACGCGAGCTCGGGCCCGCCGACGTCCTGCGGCAGGGTCGACCAGTGCCGTCCGCGCAGGACGTTGAGCCCCGCGTAGGCCGCGGCGATCAGCACCGCGCCCCCGGCCACGGCGAACAGGTTGGCCCACCAGGTCCACCCGCCGTTCAGGGCGCCCGTGAGCTCGAGCAGCAGCACGATCACGAGGAACGGCGCCGAGCGCCCGAACACGTCGCGGCGCGCCGAGTGGTCCTCGAGCAGCAGGGGAAGGCCGTTGCGTCGTAGGATGCGTTCGCAGCCCGCGACGTCGAGCCGGTCCGGGCCGCCGGCCGGGGGACCGGGGGGAGCGACGCCGTCGGGCAGGTTCATGCCGGGAGCGTACCGGCAGCGCGGTCCGCTGGCCGGGCGCCCTCGCCGCGGCTACGTTCGCCTCATGCCCGACGACGCCGCCCTCCTTCCTGACCTTCCCCCGCCCGTCGGCGGGGTAGCGTGGGACGACGACGCGTCGGCCGGCGACTGGATCCGGCCCCGGCTCGGTGAGTGGGGGACCGTCGGTTCGTGCGTCCCGTCGGGGTACGCCGCGTACGCACGCATCCCCGACGTGCCCGCGTGGGCCGAGGAGGACGAAGGGATCGGGTCGCTCTACCTGGGGCGGAGCGACGAGTCGGGGCCCGAGCAGATGGACCTGCTGCTCGACGCCCTCGCGCCGTTCACGGGCGACCAGCCGTGCCACTTCGCGCTGTGGACCGGGTACGGGTGGCTGTACGACCACGGGGCGCGTCCCGAGGACTCGACGTCGTTCGCCCTGCTCTCGTCCATCCTCGACGACGTGGGCGAGGGCGACGCGCCGGGGTCCTCGTTCGCCCTGGCGCAGGCTCGGGCCGAGGCCCGGGCGCGTGCCCTGCGGGCCGCGCACCAGGTGGAGCGCCCTCCGGCGCCGATGCTCGAGCTGCCGCACCGCGCCTACCACCTGTGGCACGGGCCGCTCGCGCAGGCTGCCGCGTTCGCGTCGCTCCACCAGTCGCCCACACTGTGGTGGCCGCAGGACCGGTCGTGGTTCGTGTGCACCGAGCTCGACACCGTGGCCACGGACCTCGGGGGCAGCGAGCAGCTCGTCGCGGCGCTGCTCGAGGCCCCCGGGCTGCGTGCCACGCGTGTGAGGCCGGAGGACCCGGTGCAGATGCCCGCGGACTGGTGACGGGGTCCGGGGCGGCCGCCGAAGAAGATCCTGGAGCGCCGAGGCCGCCCCAGGATCTGCCCCGCGCGTGCGGGTCCACCCGGCACCCCTCGCCCGGACCTACAGGCTCCGCGCGAGCGCGCGCCCCACCGTCCGCCCCGAGAACAGGCACCCGCCGAGGAAGGTCCCCTCGAGCGCCCGGTGACCGTGCACGCCTCCGCCTCCGAATCCCGCGGCCTCGCCCGCGGCGTACAGGCCCTCGAACACCGAGCCGTCGGGGCGCAGCACGCGACCGTCGGTGTCGGTGTGCAGGCCGCCGAGCGTCTTGCGGGTCAGGACCGAGAGCCGCACCGCGAGCATGGGCCCGTCCTTGGGGGTCGTGAGCGGGCGCGGCGGGGACACGCGGATGACGCGGTCCACGAAGAACTTGCGGGCCATCGCGGTCGCGACCACCTGGTGATCCTTGCCGAGGCCCGAGCGCACCTGGTCGTCGCGCAGCCGGACCAGCCGCTCGAGCTCGTCCGCGTCGATGTGCCCCTGCGACCCGGGGGTCGCCTCCGTCAGGGCGTTCATCCCGGCGGCGAGCTCGGTCGGGTTCGCGCCCCACACGAACTCGGGGGACTCGGCGGCGAACCTGGCCACGGGCCCGACCGCCCCGGGCAGCACCCGCTGGGCCAGCAGCCGCACGCTGCGGCCGGTCAGGTCGGGGTTCTGCTCCGAGCCCGACAGCGCGAACTCGCTCTCCATGATGGCCTTGTTGAGCACGAACCAGGAGTGGTCGTCGGCCCGACCCGTGACGTGCTGGAGCGATCCCAGCGCGTCGAACCCCGGGAAGAGCGGGGCAGGCAGCCGGTGGCCGTGCGCGTCGACCCACAGCGACGACGGTCCGGGCAGGATCCGGATGCCGTGGTGGGTCCACACGGGCGAGTGGTTCGCGATGCCCTCGGGGTAGTGCCACATGCGGTCCTCGTGAACCAGCGCGGCGCCCGCGGCGCGCGTGATCCCGAGCAGGAGCCCGTCGGTCGAGTCGGGGACGCCCGAGAGCATGCGCTCGGGCAGGACTCCCGCACCCGCGGGCCAGTTCGCGCGGACGAGGTCGTGGTTCGCGCCGATCCCCCCGGAGGAGACGACGACGGCGCTCGCCGACAGCTCGACCTCGCCCACGACGTCGCGCGTCGAGGGGACGCCGCGCTCGACCGGGTCGTCGGCCAGTACCTCCGCGCGCACGCCGGTGACGGCGCCGTCCGTCACCACGAGCTCTGTCACGCGGTGGCGGAAGCGGATGTCGAGCAGCCCGGCCTCCTTGGCGTCGAGGGCGGCCCGGACGAACGGCTCGAGGATGCCGGGCCCGGTGCCCCACGTGACGTGGAACCGCGGCACGCTGTTGCCGTGACCGCCGGCCGGGTAGCCGCCTCGTTCGGCCCACTGGACGAGCGGGAACCAGCGCACGCCCTTGCCGTGCAGCCACGGGCGCATGTCCCCCGCGGCGAAGTCCACGAAGCCTCCTGGCCCAGGCGTAGCCCCAGCGGTCCGGCCCGGTACCCTCCGCGGCTCCCGGTGCGAACTGCGCCGAGCCGAGCCAGTCGTCGAGAGCGAGCTCGGGCGTGTCCTTGACCCCCATACGACGCTGCTCGGGCGAGTCGACGAGGAAGAGCCCGCCGAACGACCAGAAGGCCTGCCCGCCCAGGCTCGCGGCGGGTTCCTGGTCGAGGAGGATCACGTGACGGCCCGCGGCGGTGAGCTCGGTCGCGGCGACGAGCCCGGACAGGCCCGCGCCGACGACGATGACCTCGGCGGAGCCAGCGGCCCCAGGGTGGGGAGCGCTCCCGCGGGCGGGGCGCGATGCGGTCGGGTCGGGGATGCTGACGTCGTTGTCACTCATGCGCAGAGACTAGACCCCGTGTCCCTCCACGAGGTAGAGGTCCGGCGCCGTGGTGGAGGTCCTGGGACCTCTCACGTGACGCCGGACCTCGACCTCGGCGGTCGGAGCCGGTCTGGGGCGCTCTCAGGCGCGCTCGGCCGAGACGTAGACCTGCATGCTGAGGGGCTCGAGCAGGACGGGCGGCGAGCCGGCCTGGTCGGCGGGGTCGGCGGTGCGCTGGTCGGCTGACGCAGAGCCGTCGCTGCCCTCGCCGTCCACGCCGTCCACGCCGTCCACGCCGTCCACGCCGTCCACGAGGCCGTCGGTTCCGTGCTCACCCTCCGTCGGGTGCTCCCAGTCGGAGTCCCACGCCAGCCGCCAGGCGCCGCCCGCTGCCCGACTCTCGCCCCGACCCGGCACGACGGCAGGCGTGACCTCGACCGTGTCGAGCGCCCCGTTGACCACTACGAGCACGTCCGCGTCCCCCTCGCCCGGACCCGTGCGCAGCATCTGCAGGACCCGGAAGCCCGGGTCGTGCCAGGCGTCGTGGTCGAGGGGGTGCCCCGCCGCGTCGAACCAGGCGAGGTCCGGGACGGCGTCCTCGGCCGCATGCCGCGGCCTGCCGTGGAAGAACACGTCGCTGCGCAGCGCGGCGTGCTCTCGGCGCAGCGCCAGCAGACGGGTCGTGGTCGCCAGGAGGTCCTTGCGCCAGGGCGACAGGTCCCACCTCACCCAGGACAGCGGCCCGTCCTGGCAGTAGGCGTTGTTGTTGCCCCGTTGGGTGCGACCCATCTCGTCGCCCGCCGTGAGCATGGGCGTGCCGGCCGCCAGGATCTGCGTGGCCATGAGGTTGCGGATCGAGCGCCGCCGCAGGGGAGCGATCACGAGGCCGGGCTCGAAGCCCCCACGGCCCTCGACGGTCGTGTCCTCGCCCGCCACCCGACCTTCGACGCCGTGGTTCCAGGACCGGTTGTCGTCGCTGCCGTCACGGTTGCCCTCGCCGTTGGCCTCGTTGTGCTTGTGCTCGTAGGCGACGAGGTCGGCGAGCGTGAAGCCGTCGTGGGCCGTCACGAAGTTGATCGACGCGACCGGTCCGCGCATGAGCGGCGGGTCGCTGTGCCCGAACAGGTCCGCGGACCCTGCCAGGCGCGTCGCGAGCTCGCGCACGCCCTGGCCGAGGCGCCCGTGCGAGGCCTCGCGGGCGTCGGCGAGCCAGAACTGGCGCACGGCCCCGCGGAAGCGGTCGTTCCACTCGGCCAGGGGAGCCGGGAACTGCCCGGTCCGCCAGCCCCCGGGTCCCACGTCCCACGGCTCGGCGATCAGCTTGAGCCCGTTCAGGACGGGGTCGGTCTGGAGCGCGACGAGGAAGGGGTGGTCGGGATCGAACCCGCCGGGGCCGCGCCCCAGGGTCACGGCGAGGTCGAACCGGAAGCCGTCGACCCCGATCTCCTGCGCCCAGTACCGCAGGGAGTCGAGCGTCGCCTGGACCACGCGGGCGCGCCGGAAGTCGAGGCTGTTGCCCGTCCCGGTGACGTCCGCGAGCCGAGCCGGTGTCGCGCCGTCGTGCAGGTAGTGGACGGGGTTGTCGAGGCCGCGCCACGACAGGTGAGGTCCGTCGACCCCGCCCTCGCACGTGTGGTTGTACACGACGTCGAGCACGACCTCGAGCCCGGCCTCGTGCAGCAGGTGGACCATGCCGCGGACCTCGTCGACCACGGCGCCCGGCCCGGCCTCCTGCGCGGCGCGCGTCGCGTAGGGCGCGTGCGGTGCGAAGAAACCGGCGGTCGAGTAGCCCCAGTAGTTGGTGAGGCCCTTTGCCACGAGGTGCGGCTCGGACAGGAACGCGTGAATGGGCAGGAGCTCGATCGTGGTGACACCCAGGTCCTTGAGGTGCGCGATCGTGGCTGGGTGCGCGAGCCCGGCGTACGTGCCGCGCAAGGGCTCGGGCACGGCCTCGAGCTGCATGGTCAGGCCACGCACGTGCGCCTCGTACAGCACCGTGTCCGCCCAGGGGACCTGCGGGCGGCGCACGGGCGGGTGGTTCGTGCGCGGGGCCACGACGACCGAGTGCGGCACGTGGGCCGCGGAGTCGCGTGGGTCGGCCGGGCCCCCCGGGTCCCCGACGAGCGCGCCCGAGGCGTCGCGCTCGGTCACGTGCCCGCGCGTCGCGGGGTCCTCGTCGAGCTCGCCCACGAGCCCGCGCGCGTACGGGTCGAGGAGGAGCTTGGCGGGGTTGTACCGGAAGCCGGCCGCGGGGTCCCAGGGACCGTGGGCACGGAAGCCGTAGCGCTGGCCTTCGCGCACCCCGGGCACACGACCGTGCCAGACGCCGTAGACGGGCCCCTCGAGAGCGACGCGCCTCTCGTGGGTCTCGCCGTCGGGGGAGACGTCGAGCAGGCACAGGTCGACCGCGCTCGCGTGCGACGCGAGCACGGCGACGTCGACGCCGTCTCCGGCGAGGTGCACACCGAGCGGCGGGACGGGACCGTGCGAGGGACGGGGGCGGGGGGTGGGGGCAAGCGCTTGCACCCCTCCATTGTGACGCTCGGTCGTGGACGGTTCGTGCTCAGCACGTGGTCGTGCGCAAGATCTCACCCGTCGCCGCCGCGCTGCCCGGTAGGGTTTCGACTGTGCCGCGTCCTCGCAAGGGATCCGGCGTGCGGGTTCGTCCCGGGTCCACCGTCGCCCACCCACGGAGCTCATCACGATGAGGATCGTCGTCGCCGTCAAGTATGTTCCCGATATCCACGCCGACCGTCGATTCGACGAGGGCCGCGTCGTGCGCTCGTCGGAGGAGGGGACGCTCAACGAGCTCGACGAGAACGCGATCGAGGCAGCCCTGAAGATCGTCGAGTCGCTGCCCGAGGAGGAGCAGTCGTCCTCCGAGGTCGTCGTCCTGACCATGGCGGGCCCCGAGGCCGACACCGCGATCCGCAAGGCGTACCAGATGGGCGTCGGACGTGGGGTGCGCGTCAGCGACGAGGCGCTCGCGGGCTCGGACTACTTCGGGACCGTCAGCACCCTGGCCGCTGCGATCCGCAAGCTCGAGGAGGAGGGCCCGGTCGACCTGGTCGTCACGGGTATGGCCGCGCTCGACGGGCTGGGGTCCGTCGTCCCGGTGCTGCTCGCCGCCGAGCTCGACCTGCCGCAGCTCACGCTCGCGGGCAAGCTCGAGGTCGACGCCCAGGCGCGGACCGCCCAGGTGACGCGCGAGCTCGACGACGCGCTCGAGGTGCTCTCGGCGCCGCTGCCCGCCGTGGTGTCCGTGACGGACCACGCGAACTGGCCGCGCTTCCCGAACTTCAAGCTCATCATGGCCGCGCGCACGCAGCCGATCGAGGTCTGGAACCTCGCGGACCTGGGCGTCGACCCCGCCACGGTGGGTGACGCCGGCGCGCGTACGCACGTCCTCAGCGCCACGCCGCGCCCGCCGCGCCCCGAGGTCGAGGTCGTCGTCGACAAGGGCGAGGGCGGCCGAGCGCTGGCCGAGTTCCTCATCCGCAACGAGCTGGTCTGAGAGGGAACACCGTGACCACCAACGTCCTCGTCCTGCTCGACTCCCCGGAGACGCAGCTGCGCTCCGCGGCCCTCGAGCTCCTCACCATCGCCCGCAGCCTGGGGCGCCCCAAGGCCGTGACCCTCGGCAGCCCCAGCGTCGCGACGCTCGCCCAGCTCGGCGCCTACGGCGTCGACACGGTCCTCCAGGCCGAGCTTCCCACCTCGCTGAGCCCCGGCGCCGAGCACCTGACGGCCGTCGTCTCGCAGACGCTCGCGACCGCGGCGCGCCGCGCGAACGCGGACATCGTGCTGCTCTCGGCGACGTTCCCCAACAAGGAGGCGGCAGCCCGCCTCGCGTACGCGCTCGGCGCAGGCCTCGTGATCGATGCGGCCGCGGTCCGCGCCGAGGACGGCAAGGCCGTGGGCCTCAAGCGCGTCTTCGCGGGCTCGTGGGACACCTCGTGCGAGGTCGTCACCGAGCAGGCCGTGTTCACGGTCCGCGCCAACTCGGTCGTGCCGGAGCCCGCCGAGTCCTCGGTCGCGACCGAGGTCATCGGGTTCCCCGTCGAGGTCCCGGCCTCGGCGACCCGGGTCACGGTCGTCTCGCGCGAGGAGAAGCCGGTCGTCGACGGTGGACGGCCGAGCCTGGCCGAGGCCGCGACGGTCGTGGCCGGCGGGCGCGGCACCGACGGTGACTTCGCCCCGGTCGAGGAGCTCGCGGACGCGCTCGGTGCGGCCGTGGGCGCGACCCGCGACGCGGTCTACGAGGGCTGGTTCGACACGTTCATCGGCCAGACCGGTGTGACGATCGCGCCGCGGCTGTACATCGGGGCGGGCATCTCGGGGGCGCCTCACCACCGTGGTGGCATGCAGGCCTCGCAGGTCATCGTCGCGGTCAACAACGACTCGGACTGCCCGCTGTTCGAGATCGCCGACTTCGCGGTCGTCGGAGACCTCGCGGAGGTGCTGCCGCAGGCGGCGCAGGTCATCCGGGAGCACAAGGGCTGACGGCTCGCACGCACCACGGACGTCCCGGCAGGCGAGCCTGCCGGGACGTCCGTGCGTCCAGGGCGTGCTGCGGGCCGCACGGGCCCGACGGCGGGGAAAGGCCCCAGGGGCGCGTCAGAGTCCCAGGTGCTCGAGCCAGGCGAGGCCGGCGAGCGACTGGCCCAGGGCCCTCTCCGGGAGCCACGGCCTGCCCACGGGAGCGGGACGGCGCGCGGTGTCCAGGGAGAATCCTGCGTAGCCGCCGACGATCGAGCGCAGGTCCTCGGGGTGGACCTCGGCGCCCAGCGGGTGGTCGTCGAACACGGCGGTGAGCCAGGCCCCGGCGCGCTCGGCATCGTCCCAGTGCACGACGGGCGGGCCGCCGTCGCACGGGACCTCGACGTCGACGGGCTCGAACACCCCCTCGACGCCCTGGGCGCCGACCGTGACGAGCAGGTGCGCGAGGTCGAGCCAGCCCGCCCCACGCATGGCGTGGGGCCAGTCGAGGACGTAGACGTGGTCGTCGGTCACGGCGAGGTTCTGGGCCCGCATGTCGCCGTGCACGATCGACTCGCCCTCGCACGCGACGAGCACGCCCAGCTCGGTCTCGACGAGCCGGTCGAGGTGCTGTGCCGCCCAGGGCGAGACGACCCCGAGGTGCGGGTACGGATCGCGCTGGGCGCGACCCCAGCCGATCGCCGCCGACGCGAGCTGGGGGCCGGCCGGCGGCAGGGGGATCTGGCGCGCACCCGGGATGCGGGCGAGGTCGTCGAGCGTGTCCAGCACGCGACCGAGCACCGTGGGTTCCCACGGGACGCGGGGCGGGTAGCCGTCGATCGCCTCGTACGCGAGCACGATCCAGTCACCGTCGCCGTGCCCCCACAGGAAGCGCGGCATGGGGACGGCCGCGGGCAGGCGCACCGAGATCCTGGCCTCGGCACGGTGCAGGTCCGCGCACTGGGGCGCGTCGAGCGTTCGGGCCGCCTTGAGGAAGACCTGGTCGCCCGTCGAGAGGCGCACGAGCGAGCCCATGCCCGGGCTGAACCCGCTCACGACGCTGATCTCCTCCACGACCCGGGCGTTCATGGTCGCCTCGATCTCGTCGCGCAGCGCGGTGGGGAGCTGCGCCCAGCGCAGGCGGTCGCTCGCGTGGACGCGCGGGTCCTCCGGTGAGCGGACCACGGAGGTGGTCGCGACGTCGTCGGGCATGGGGCGTGACACTCTCACAGGGTGAGGAGGGGAGTCTGAGGGGGAACTGCGCGAAGGTGTACCCGGGGGTGGTCTGCGGCGTGGAGCGAACCGGGGACCTGGATCCGAGAGCGATCGGGCATCTGTCAAGATATCGCGTTTTCCTGGGCTGTCCAGCACGATCCCACAGGTCGGCCGGTGGCTCCAGGAGCCCCGTGACAGCGAGCCCCAGGAACCCTTCGTAGACTGGACGACTGTGATCGCCCCATGACCTCCACCCCAGCCGTGCCCGGCGCCGGCGCCTACCTCGACCACGCCGCGACGACCCCCATGTCGCCCGCGGCGATCGAGGCGTTCGTCGCGGAGCTGACGGCGACCGGCAACCCGTCCTCGCTGCACTCGGCGGGCCGGGCCGCGCGGCGTGTCGTCGAGGAGTCGCGCGAGGCCGTGGCAGCGGCGCTCGGCGCGCGACCCAGCGAGGTGATCTTCACCGCGGGTGGCACCGAGTCGGACAACCTCGCAGTCAAGGGCCTGTTCTGGGGGCGTCGCACGACCGAACCCAGGCGCCGGCGCATCCTCGTGTCGGCGGTCGAGCACCACGCGGTGCTCGACCCGGCGTTCTGGATGGCCGAGCACACGGGGGCGGAGATCGTGCTGCTGCCCGTCGACGACGAGGGGCGCCTCGACCTGGACGCCCTGCGGACCGAGCTCGCGACCAAGGGCGACGAGGTCGCGCTCATCTCGGTCATGTGGGCCAACAACGAGGTCGGGACGGTCCAGCCGGTCCAGGAGGTCGTGCAGATCGCGCGTCCCTACGGGATCCCGGTGCACTCCGACGCGGTGCAGGCAGTGGGGCAGGTCCCGGTCGACTTCGCCGCGAGCGGGCTCGACGCCCTGACGCTCACGGGACACAAGTTCGGCGGCCCGGTCGGCGTGGGGGCGCTGCTCGCCAAGCGTGGCCTGCCGCTCACGCCCGTGCTGCACGGCGGCGGTCAGGAGCGGGGCGTGCGCTCGGGCACGCTCGACACCCCGGCGATCCGGTCGTTCGCCGTCGCGGTGACCGAGGCGGTCGGGGCGCGCGCCGAGCGTGCCGAGCACCTGGCGGGGCTGCGCGACGAGCTGGTGCGCGGCGTGCGCGCGGCCGTCCCCGACGCGGTCCTGCGCGGTCCCGACCCCCTGGTCGAGCCGTCGCTGCGCCTGCCCGGCAACGCCCACTTCACGTTCCCCGGCTGCGAGGGGGACTCGTTGCTGTACCTGCTGGACTCGGCGGGCGTGCAGACGTCGACGGGGTCCGCGTGCCAGGCCGGGGTCCCGCAGCCCTCGCACGTCCTGCTCGCGATGGGCGTGCCCGAGGAGGACGCGCGCGGTGCGCTGCGGTTCTCGCTCGGTGCGACGTCGACCCACGCGGACGTGCAACGGCTCCTGGACGCGCTGCCCCAGGTGGTGGCTCGCGCGCAGGCCGCAGGTCTCGCGTCCTCGGCGGGCGCGGTCCGGAGCACCACCCCCAGCACCACGAGGAGGCCCGCATGAGAGTCCTGGCAGCGATGTCCGGCGGGGTGGACTCCGCCGTCGCGGCCGCACTGGCCGTCGAGGCAGGCCACGAGGTGGTCGGCGTGCACATGGCGCTGTCCCGCAACCGCGAGCAGTTCCGGGCGGGGTCGCGCGGCTGCTGCTCGATCGAGGACGCGGGCGACGCGCGGCGGGCGGCCGACGTCCTGGGCATCCCGTACTACGTGTGGGACCTCTCGGAGCGCTTCGAGGACACGGTCGTCGCGGACTTCCTGTCCGAGTACGAGGCCGGGCGCACGCCCAACCCCTGCGTGCGCTGCAACGAGCACATCAAGTTCGAGGCGCTGCTCGACAAGGCGACCGCGCTCGGGTTCGACGCGGTCGCGACGGGACACTACGCGCAGGTCCTCACGCGCGAGGTCACGGAGCCTGGGCCGGAGGGCGTGCCGGTGACCCGGACGGTCCGCGAGCTGCACCGCTCGCCCAACGAGGCCAAGGACCAGTCGTACGTGCTCGCGGTCATGGGACCCGAGCGGCTGGCCCGCTCGATCTTCCCGCTGGGTGGCTTCGCGTCCAAGGACGAGGTCCGCGCGGAGGCCCAGCGGCGCGGGCTGTCGGTGTCCAACAAGCCCGACTCGTACGACATCTGCTTCGTGTCCGACGGCGACACCCAGGGCTTCCTGAAGTCTCGCCTGGGCGCGCGCGCGGGCGAGATCGTGGACACCGAGGGCGAGGTCCTGGGCGAGCACGAGGGCGCGTACGCGTTCACGGTCGGCCAGCGCAAGGGCCTGGCCCTGGGTCGTCCGGCGGCCGACGGCAGGCCGCGGTACGTGCTCGAGGTCGAGCCTGTCTCCAACCGCGTCGTCGTGGGACCCGCCGAGCTGCTCACGGTCGACCGGATCGTGGGGGACCGGTCGGTCTGGCTCGCGGACGACGTCCTGGCGGCCGCGGGCTGGGCTGCGCCGTCGTCCGGCGGGTCGGACGGGTCGGTGCCCGAGGACGGCCCCCGAGCGGCGTCGGACTGGTTGGAGGCGACCGTGCAGGTGCGTGCCCACGGGGTGCCGGTCGCTGCGCGGGTGCGCGCCGTCGTCGGGCCCGGTGCGGGAGCGTCGGAGGACGCGACCGGTGCGGAGTCCCCGCAGGGCGCCGGCATGGAGGTCGAGCTCACGGGCGAGACGTTGCGCGGCGTGGCCGCAGGGCAGTCGCTCGTCGTGTACCAGGGCACGCGCGTGATCGGGCAGTCGACCGTGCAGCGGGCCTACCGGGCCGCGCGGGCCACGAGCCTCGCGGGCTGAGCCCGGCGTGGCTCGGCGGTGCGGCGCGGACGTCTCAGACCGCGACAGGCACGACGCTCCCCGTGGCGGCGCCCGGCTGGGTCGCGGCGAGGACCGCGCTCGTGGGGACCACGGGGTGCTCGCTCAGCTCGCGCACGAGCCACGCGTCGTCGCGCACGGCCCAGTGCTCGGCCTCGCGGCCGTCCGCGAACCGCAGCATGTGCATCTCGCGGACCGTGAAGTGACGGCCCGTGGGGGCCAGCCCCCGGAAGTAGCCGGTGTGCCGGGCGCTGAACGCGACGTGCAGCGCGACCAGGTCGCCCTCGGCCACAGCGTGCAGTACCTCGACGTGCTGGTCGGAGAACGCGTCGGAGAACCAGTGCATGGTCGCGACGAGCCCCTCGAGCCCGCCCGAGGACCCGGGGGCCGGGTCGTGGTTGTGGAAGTCGGCGGCGACCAGCGCCGCCAGGGCCTGCGCGTGGTTCCCCGGGATCGCCTGGGTGTGCACGGTGATCGCGGTGGCCTTGTTGGTCGCGGCGGCCTCGTGGGCCGTGCCGACCGAGGCCTCTGCCTCGTGGTTGCTTCTCATGTCCGCCTCGCTCGTCCGGCGGGGGCGTCCAACGGCCACCGCGTCGTCACGGTCTGTGGTGCATACCCATCACCCTTCACTCGGAGAGAGGGCCGCCGCAAGGGTTCGTGCGGGTGATGCGCGGGTGAGATCCCCGCGACGTGCCCCCGGGCCGCGCAGCGCGGTAGGCAGAGCAGTTCTCAGCACGACACACCACATCAAGGAGCTCACGTCATGACGTCAGTCAGCGGGCACGGACCGTGGCCGGGCGGTGAGGGCACGGACGTGCTCGAGGCGCAGCAGATGATCTTCGGAGACCTCGCCGAGGTGCCCACAGGGGTCAGGCCGGTCCCGTTCCTCGCCCGGCTGCCCCAGCGTGGCCCGGGGGCCGACGGCGTGGGGCGCACCGCGACCCTGCTCGCCGACCTGCCCGTCGAGATCGGTCCGCACGGCTGGAAGCTCGCCGACCGGCCCGGCATGGACGAGCGGCGCGCGCAGGCGTTCCTGCGCGAGGACCTCGGCGCGCTCGCGATCGCGGGCCACGGCTACTCAGGGCCGCTCGCGGTGTCGGTCGTCGGGCCGTGGACGCTCGCGGCCGAGCTCTACCTCGCACGGGGCGACCGCGTGCTCTCGGACCGCGGGGCGGCGGCCGACCTGGCGGGGTCGCTCGCCGTCGGGCTGCGCGCGCACCTCGACGAGGTGCAGCGACAGGTGCCCGACGCCGAGCTCGTGGTCCAGGTCTCCGAGCCGCTCCTGGGACAGGTCAACGCCGGTGTCCTGCCGACCTTCTCCGGGTACTCGCGCCTGCGCGCGGTCGACGGACCGGACATCGTCGAGGGCCTCACCGGGGTCCTGGACGCGGTGCGTGCGTGGGGAGCGCGCAGCGTCGTGCACGTGGGGCCCGCCTGGGTGGGCATCGCGCCCGTGGTGCTCGCGGGCGCCGACGCCGTGGGGCTCGACCTCGCCGCGCGCGGCACGGGCTGGGACGAGAGGGGCTGGGAGCTGGTCGCGCGCGCGGTCGAGCGTGGCACCGGGGTCTGGGCGGGCCTGCCCCCCGCGAAGGTCTCCCAGTGCTCGGGCCCGAACCTCGGCGAGCTCGCGTCGCTCGTGACCGTCCCGTGGCGCCGGATCGGTCTCCCGGCCTCGGGGCTCGACGACGTCACGCTCCTCGCAGCGCCCCGCGCCGGGGGCGTGGGGCTGGGGTCGGGGAGCCGGCTCGGGAGCACGGACGAGAACCGTGCCATGCTCGGGAACCTGGGGCGGGTCGCGGAGATGCTCGCGGAGCGGGCGCAGGACTGAGAGGGTCGGCCGTCACCGCAGGGGCGGGGCTCGTCCCTGCCCCGCGCCCCTCAGCGCTTCTGCCCGACCAGCCCGGTCTCGTAGGCGACGATCACGGCCTGCACGCGGTCGCGGACACCGAGCTTGGCGAGCATGTTGCCGACGTGGGTCTTCACCGTGGTCGGAGAGAGGACCAGACGCTCGGCGATCTCGGCGTTGGACAGACCTTCCGAGACGCACCGCAGGACGTCGAGCTCGCGGGGCGTGAGGGCGCTCAGCGCGGGGTTCAGGTCGTCCGTCGCCGTCGCCGTCGGCCTCGCGGTGGGCAGGTGCGGGGCGAAGAGGTCGAGCAGGCGCCGCACGATGCGCGGTGCGACGATCGAGCTCCCCGACGCCACGGTGCGGATCGCCGCGACGAGCTCGTCCGGCAGGGCGTTCTTGAGCAGGAAGCCGCTGGCCCCTGCACGCAGTGCCGCGAACGCGTACTCGTCGACGTCGAACGTGGTCAGGACGAGGACCTTCGCCGAGGGGTGCTCGCTGACGATCCGCCGGGTGGCCTCGATGCCGTCCATGCCCGGCATGCGGATGTCCATGACCACGACGTCGGGGGCCAGCGCTGCCGTCTGAGCGAGCGCGACCCGGCCGTCGGACGCCTCGCCGACCACCTCGAGGTCGGGCTCGGACTCGATCACCAGCCGGAATCCCATGCGCAGGAGGGCCTGGTCGTCCACGAGCAGCACCGTGGTCATGACAGACCTCCGGTCGGTCGCATCAGGTCGTCGCTCCCGGGCTGCCGGTCCTCGGCAGCCTCCGGAGGCTCGTCAGCGCAGGGCAGCACGACGTGCACGCGCCATCCACCGTCGGGTCGAGCGCCTGCTTCGACGTGGCCGCCGAGGAGCGTCGCACGTTCGCGCATGCCCAGCAGGCCCCGCCCGGTGCCGCCGCCGGCTCCTGGACGGGTGCCGCCGTCGTCGAGCACCTCGATCTCGACGGTCGAGGCGACACGTCGCACGACGACCTCGGCACGTGGGGTGCCCGGGGCGTGCCGGAGCACGTTGGTCAGCGCCTCGGTCACGACGCGTGCGACGGCAAGGCGCAGCGCCGTGTCGCGGGGGAGACGGGCTTCGAGGCCGCTCACCCTCACCGGGACCCCCGCGGCGCGGAATCGTTCCACGATCGTCGAGAGATCGGCAGCGGCCGGATCGACGGACCCTCCCGCCTCCCCGTCCGCGGCCTCGTCGGGATCGAGCGCCCCGAGAACCGCCTGCATGTCGGACAGCGCCCCCCGCCCCGTCCGGGAGAGCTCGCGCAGCGCTTCGCGCGAACGTTCGGGGGCCCGGTCGAGCGCGGCTCCTGCCCCGTCGGACAGTGCGACCATGACCGACACGTTGTGCGCGACGACGTCGTGCATCTCGCGAGCGATCCGTGCCCGCTCGTCCGCCCGTGCGAGCGCCGCGCTCTGGTCGCGCTCGCGGGCCATGGCGGCGTAGCGCTCCGCGAGGTCGTGGGCGTGCAGACGGCGGGTGCGGGCCACCGTGCCGGCCGCCACGCCCAGCAGCAGGAGCCCGAGGAGCAGGAGCACCGAGAACGTCCGGCGTCCCGCGGAGAACGGAGGTGCCGGCAGCAGCCGAGCCGGCTCGTCGATCGAGCTCGGAGGAGGGTTGCCCCACAGGAGGATCTCGGCGAGGCCGATGTCCTGCCAGCGCCAGAGCGTGAGCGTGACGACGGCGAAGACGACCGTGCTCACGATCCAGGTCGTGCGAGGTGTGCGGACGGACGCGACCGTGCAGAGCGCGCAGGCGAGGCACGCCCCGAGGACGCCCAGCACGCCGGCGGTCACGAGCGATCCGACGGCGAGGAGGGTGAGGACTCCCGTGACGACCAGCGGAGCGGCCCGCCGCGCCGCCAGGAGCAGGGCCCCCAGGACGCACCCTGCCCACCAGACGGCAGGGATCACCTGGGCCGCGGACGCGCTGGGCGGGAACAACCCCAGGTCGGTCGACCCGCGGACCGTCAGACGGGCCATCTCGGTGGTCACCAGACCCACCAGCAGCACGGCGAGGGCGAGGGCGAGATCCGCAACCCACGGACGGGTCGCGACGAGGCGGGCGACGGGGTCGACGTGCAGCGCCTCGGTCTCGGTCAGGACGGACGGCGCCCGCACGACGGGGGTCGAGGCAGCGACCGCGCGCGGGGTAGGCATGGTCCCCACTCTTCCATCGATCGCGTCGCGCGATTGCTCCGCCGCTCGCCGCTGGTCAGGACAGGTCATGGCGACGCAGTCGGTGGACGGCCGCCCCGAGCAGCGCGACGACCCACACGAGGAGGACCAGGCCACCGCCCCACGCACCGAGCTCCGGGCCGAGGCTCGTGGTGTCCAGCGTCGACACCTGGGCGTCGTCCAGGACCAGGCGGGATCCCGCGGCCGGCAGGAGGGTCCGCAGGGTGTCGGTGACCTGGCCCGGGTTCGCGGCGAGGAACTGGTCCAGGACGAGGAGCAGCGTGACGGCTGTGACGAACGCCCCGGTCGCTCGACGCAGGAGCGCGCCGATCGCGAGCCCGAGCAGTGCGACGCCCGTCTGGTGGAGCACGTAGCCCGCCAGCACGCGCAGCGTCTCGCCGTCCGTGACGTCGACGACGAGCCCGGTGGCGGCGCGCTGTCCCGAGGTGACGAGGAGCGAGACACCGACGGTGGCGGACGAGGTCGCGACCGCCCAGCCTGCGGTGACGACGGCCTGGCCGACGAGCACCGGCACACGTCGTGGCACGGCCGTGAACGTGGCCCGGAAGGTGCCCGTCGCATACTCGCTCGTACCGACCAGCACCCCCAGCGCGAGCGGCCCGAGCTGTGCGAGCAGGTACCCGGCGACCGCGAGCGACACCCCGGTCGCCGCGTCTCCCGGCCGGGCGAACATGCCCAGGGCGAAGGCGAGCACGGCCCCTGCGGTGACCGTGGCCGCCGCGAGCCAGACGGTCGAGCGCAGGCCCGTGACCTTGGTCCACTCGGCCGCGAGCGCCCGGGGCACGGAGACCCGGGCGTTCCCGGGGACGAGGGGTGTGGTGCGGTGGAGGACGTCTCCCATCACGCGCCTCCGCGGACGACGTCGCGGGCGCGCAGCCGGACCGAGGCCACCGCGAGAGGGACGAGGACCCAGGCGGCGAGGACGAGTCCTCCACCCCAGGAGCCGAGGTCCGGAGCGCCTTCGACGCCGCCGCTCCCCGGTGGCTGCACGAGGAGTTCGCCGGCACCGCTCGGGAGGAACGTCAGCACGGTGTTCACGACGACCTGCTGCGCCGGTGGGGCACCGGCCGCGGAGGCGGACGAGGGGCTGCTCACCAGGTCGGAGCCGAGCACCAGGACGACCGGCAGGACGAGCACCAGCACGACCGCGAGAGCGAAGGCGGGGATCGGGCTGCGCAGCAGCGCCCCGACCGCCAGCCCGAAGAGCGCCATGGCCACGAGGAACGCTGCCATACCGACCAGGACCCGGGGGTCGAGTTGTGCGTCAGGTCGAGCGCGATGCCCCGTGAGGACGCCGCCGGCACCAGGCCTGCCAGGGCCGCCCCGACCGCTGCTGCTCCGACGAGGAAGGTCGAGGCGCCGACCACGACCACCTGTGCGGCGAGCACCGGCAGCCGCCGGGGTACAGCCGTGAACGTCGAGCGGAAGGTCCCCGTCGTGAACTCGCCGGTCCCGACGAGGACGCCCAGGACCAGTGGACCGACCTGCGCGAGCAGGAGGCCGGCCGTGAGCGAGTCGAGCGGGGTGAACCCGGGGTCGACCGACGAGGCGTTCGCGGCCAGGTACGTCAGGAGCCACGTCACCACGACCGTGGTGACCGCGATCACCGCGGTGGACCGCAGGCTCAGGAGCTTGGTCCATTCGGAGGCCACGATGCGAGGGAAGGTCGGTCCACGGCGGGAGGCGGTCCGGGGGACCGCCGTCGCCACGGACGTGGTGAGGCCGCTCATCGGATCCCTCCCGCAGTCGCGCCGGTCCCCGCGGCGTCACCGCTGCCGCCCCGGTACTGGACGGCACCGGCGGTGAGGTGCAGGTAGGCGTCCTCGAGCGAACCGCCGTCGGTCGCGAGCTCCAGGACCGTCGTCCCGCAGCGCGCGGCCGCCGCACCGACCTCGTCGATCGACACGCCGTGGACGTGCAGCTCCCCGCCCTCGTGCGGTGCGACGTCCGCGCCGAGGTCGAGCAGCGCCCTCGCGAGGAGGTCGGGGTCGGTCGTGCGGACACGGACCGTGCTCGTCCGTTCGGAGCGCTGGACGAGCTCGGACACCGAGGCATCTGCCAGCAGCCGGCCCTTGCCGATGACCACGACCCGGTCGGCGCACAGCGACAGCTCGTGCATGAGGTGCGACGAGAGGAAGACCGTGCGCCCCTCCGCCGCGAGGTCTCGGACGAGCCCGCGCACCCACAGGACGCCGTCGGGGTCCAGGCCGTTGACCGGCTCGTCGAGGATCAGCGTCTCGGGGTCGCCGAGGAGCGCGCCGGCGATCCCGAGACGCTGGCCCATCCCCAGCGAGTAGGTTCCGGCCCGTCGGCCCGCGACGGACTCCAGGCCGGTCACCCCGATCACCTCGTCGACGCGGGTACGGGGGATGCCGTGGGTCCGTGCCTGCGCCACGAGATGCCTGTATGCCGAGCGCCCCGGGTGCACCGAGCGAGCGTCGAGCATGACGCCGACGGCGTGCAAGGGCGCTGGCAGGTCGGCGTACCGCAGGCCGCCGACGGTCGCGGTGCCCGACGTCGGCCGTTCGAGCCCGACGATCATGCGCATGGTCGTCGACTTCCCTGCGCCGTTCGGCCCGAGGAAGCCGGTCACCGTCCCAGGTCGAGCCGTGAACGTCAGCCCGTCCACGGCCGTCGTGCTCCCGTAGCGCTTCGTCAGCGCCTCCACCTGGATCATGTGTCTCCTGTCGTCGTCGGGCGGCCTGGTCGGCACGTTCCCGGTCCGTCGTCGACGCTACGGAGGCTGTGCGAGGCGCCAGCACCTTCCGACGGCCGAGATCGGCGTCGCACGGCCCTCCTCCTGAAGGAGGAGCGACGTCGTCCCTGGAGCGGAACCGGGGTGCTCGGCGTCCGGATCGACGGTCGGGCGGGTGTGCTCGTTTTCGCTGTGACGGCCCGCGGTGCGTAGGCTCGAAGCACGTGCTCGCGACCGGCTGGCACGACGTCCGTCCCACTCTCCCGAAGGAGCGCGATGCCCGCTCTGCACGCCGTCCTCTTCGACCTCGACGGGGTCCTGACCCCGACGGCCGAGGTCCACATGCGCGCCTGGGAGCGCCTGTTCGCGCCCCTGTGCGCCGAGCGAGGGGTCGCTCCCTACACGTCGGCCGACTACTTCGCGCACATCGACGGCAAGCCGCGCTTCGACGGGGTCGCGAGCTTCCTCGCGTCGCGCGGGATCGAGCTGCCGTGGGGCAGCGTCGACGACGCGCCCGGCGAGGGCACGGTGTGCGGGCTGGGCAACGAGAAGAACGAGATCGTGAACCGCATGTTCGTCGAGGAGGGCATCGCCCCGTACCCGGGCTCGATCGCCTTCCTGGACGCCGTGACGGCCGCCGGGGCCCAGGTCGCCGTGGTCTCCTCGTCGCGCAACGCGCCGTCGGTCCTCGCCGCGGCAGGGATCGCCGACCGGTTCGAGGTCGTCGTCGACGGCACGGTCGCGGCCGCGCGTGGCCTGGCCGGCAAGCCGTCGCCCGCGACCTACGAGTACGCGGCCGAGCTGCTGGGCGTGCCCACGACCGCGGCGATCGTGGTCGAGGACGCGATCTCGGGTGTCCAGGCCGGGGCCGCGGGCGACTTCGGCCTCGTGCTCGGTGTGGACCGCGGGGTCGGGGCCGACGCCCTGACCGAGCACGGCGCGGACGTGGTCGTGAGCGACCTGGGCGAGCTCGACGAGACGGTCCTCGACCGCCCGGCCCGCGAGGGGGTCCGCTGATGGCCGGGTTCGAGCACGGCTTCGACGGCACGGTCGACCGCACCCGCTTCCCGGCCGACCCGTGGCGGCTGGTCGAGAACCGGTACTCCTCGCACGACCTGGGGGTCACCGAGACGCTGTTCTCGGTCGGCAACGGCTACCTCGGCATGCGCGGGAACGTCGAGGAGGGGCGCGAGTCCCACACGCAGGGCACGTTCATCAACGGCTTCCACGAGACGTGGCGCATCCATCACGCGGAGGAGGCGTACGGGTTCGCCGAGGTCGGGCAGACGATCGTCAACGTGCCCGACGTCAAGACCATCCGCCTCTACGTCGACGACGAGCCGCTCCTGCTGCCCGTCGCGGATCTCATCTCGTACGAGCGGTCGCTCGACATGTCCGACGGCGTGCTGCGCCGTGAGCTGTTGTGGCGGACGCCGTCGGGCAAGCGGGTGCTGGTGAAGTCCGAGCGCATGGTCTCGTTCGTCGAGCGGCACCTGGCGATCATCTCGTTCGAGGTCACGATGCTCGACGAGCCCGCGCCCATCGCGATATCGTCCCAGATCCTCAACCGGCAGGACGGGCAGGACGAGTACCACGTCCCCTCGGCCGCGATGGGGCAGGGCTTCGACCCGCGCAAGGCCAACGTGTTCTCCGAGCGCGTCCTGCAGCCGCAGGCGCAGTGGGGCGACGACACGCGCCTCGTGCTCGGCTACCGGTGCACCAACTCGGGCATGACGCTCGCGGTCGCCGCGGACGACGAGCTCATCACGGAGAACACCTACGACGTGCGCACCCAGGTGGACGAGGACCTGGCCAAGCACGTCTACCGGGTCCAGGCCGAGCCCGGGAAGGTGGTCCGCCTGACGAAGACCGTGGCGTACCACACCTCGCGCGGGGTCCCCGCGCGCGAGCTCATCGACCGTTGCCGGCGCACCCTGGACAGGGTGCGTGAGGAGGGCATCGCGTTCCAGCACGCTGAGCAGCGCGAGTTCCTCGACGAGTTCTGGGCCCGCTCCGACGTCGAGATCCCCGGCCAGCCCGAGATCCAGCAGGCAGTGCGCTGGAACATCTACCAGCTCGCGCAGGCCACGGCCCGCGCCGAGGGCAACGGCGTCCCCGCCAAGGGGCTCACGGGCACGGGGTACGGCGGCCACTACTTCTGGGACAGCGAGATCTACGTGCTCCCGTTCCTGACGTACACGAGCCCCTGGTACGCGCGCAACGCGTTGCGCTTCCGCTATCAGATGCTCGACGCCGCCCGCCGCCGCGCGGGCCAGCTCTCGCAGCAGGGCGCCCTGTTCCCGTGGCGCACGATCAACGGTGAGGAGGCGTCCGCCTACTACGCGGCGGGCACCGCGCAGTACCACATCGACGCCGACGTGGCCTATGCCCTCATGCAGTACGTGCGGGCCACGGGCGACCAGGACTTCCTGGAGCGCGAGGGGGTCGACATCCTCGTGGAGACCGCGCGCATGTGGGCCGACCTGGGCTTCTGGCGCGCGAACGGCGACGACCACTTCCACATCCACGGCGTCACCGGGCCCGACGAGTACACGACGGTCGTCAACGACAACCTGTTCACCAACGTCATGGCCCGCTTCAACCTGCGGGTCGCAGCGCAGACGATCGATGCCATGCGGCGCGACGCCCCGCACGACTACGAGCGGCTGCGCATCCGGCTCGGGGTCTCCGAGGAGGAGATCGCCGAGTGGGAGCGCGCCGCGGCGCACATGTCGATCCCGTACGCCGAGCACCTGGGCATCCACCCGCAGGACTCGCACTTCCTCGAGCGTGAGATCTGGAACCTGGCCGCGACCCCGGCGACCAAGAGACCTCTCCTGCTGCACTACCACCCGCTCGTCATCTACCGCTACCAGGTGCTCAAGCAGGCCGACGTCGTGCTCGCGCTGTTCCTTCAGGGCGCGGACTTCACGCCCGAGCAGAAGCTCGCCGACTTCGAGTACTACGACCCGTTGACCACGGGCGACTCGACGCTCTCCGGGGTGGTCCAGTCGATCATCGCGGCCGAGGTCGGCTACCACGAGCTCGCGCTCGAGTACTTCACGTCGTCGTTGCTCGTGGACCTGGAGAACCGTCACGCCAACGCGCCCGACGGCGTGCACGTCGCCTCCGCGGGCGGCACCTGGTCGGCGCTCGTGTTCGGGTTCGGCGGGATGCGCGACGACTGCGGGAAGGTCACGTTCGACCCGCGGCTGCCGCAGGCGTGGGAGTCGATGACGTTCCGCGTCACGGTGCGCGGGGCCCGGCTCAAGGTCACGCTGACCGCGGACGCGATCCAGCTCGTGTGCGAGACGGGCGAGAGCGCCGACGTCGAGGTGCGCGGTGAGGCCGTGCGCGTCCTGGCGGGCGAGCCCGTGAAGATCGCGCTCGACGGCCAGGGGCCCGTGCGCAAGGGCACCCCGAGCCTGCGCGACCTGACGGGCAACCGCCGCGAGGACGGCACGCTCATCACCGCGACGGTGCCGCACTCGTAGGACGGCAGGAGAGGGCGGGTCCCTGGCCGGGGCCCGCCCTCTCTCGCGTCCGCCGGTGGCCGTGGCGGCCCGGCGGCCCGGCGTCAGCCGAGCTGCTCCCGCAGGAAGCGGTAGTGGATCGCGGCCATGTGCGCGGCCTGCGCGTTGTTGGCCGCGCCGCCGTGCCCGCCCTCGACGTTCTCGTAGTACGTCACGTCCTTGCCGGCCGCGAGCATCTTCGCGGCGAGCTTGCGGGCGTGCCCGGGGTGCACGCGGTCGTCCTTGGTCGACGTCGTGAAGAGCACGGGCGGGTACTCGCGCTCGGCGTCGAACAGGTGGTACGGCGAGAACGTCCTGATGAACTCCCACTGCGCGGGGTCGTCGGGGTCGCCGTACTCGGCGGCCCAGGACGCGCCCGCGAGCAGGTGCGTGTAGCGCAGCATGTCGAGCAGCGGGACGCCCACGATCACGGCGCCGAAGAGCTCGGGGTACTGCGTGAGCATGTTCCCCGCGAGGAGGCCGCCGTTGCTGCGTCCTTCCATGCCCAGGTGCTCGGGGGTCGTGATCCCGCGGGCGACGAGGTCGCGCGCGACGGCCGCGAAGTCCTCGTACGCCTTGTGGCGCTTGGCCTTGAGAGCCGCCTGGTGCCAGGCCGGTCCGTACTCGCCCCCGCCGCGGATGTTCGCGACGACGTAGACGCCGCCGTCCGCGAGCCAGGCGCGCCCCAGCGTCCCGGAGTAGCCCGGGGTCAGGGAGACCTCGAAGCCGCCGTACCCGTAGAGCAGCGTGGGGGCCGCGCCCGGGCCGTCGGCCGGTCGGACGAGGTCCTCGCGCCCGACGACGAAGTACGGGACGCGCGTGCCGTCGTCGGACACCGCGAAGTGCTGGTCGATGACCAGGCCCTGCGCGTCGAAGAACGCGGGGCTCGACTTGAGGACCTCGGGGTCGGTGCCCGCGCCCACGGTCAGGAGCGAGAGCGTCGAGGGCGTGAGGTAGTCGGTCGTGACGAGCCAGACGTCGTCGCTCTCCTCGGAGTCGACTGCGCCCACGACGACCGTGCCGATGGTCGGCAGGCCGGGCAGCTCGCTGCGGGTCCAGGGGGAGTCCGGGCCCTCGGCGAGAGGGGGCGGGGTCAGGACGTGCAGGCGGTTCTTGACGTCCTCGAGGACGTTGACCACGAGGTGGTGCGCGGTCCACGTCGCGCCCGCGAGCGACGTGGACGGCGTGGGCGCGAACAGGACCGTGAAGCCGCGGGCTCCTGCGAGAAAGTCCTCGAAGCGGGTCGCGAGCAGCGAGCCGGCCCGGTACGTGGTGCCGCCGACGGTCCAGTCGTCGCGGAGCTCGACGAGCATCCACTCGCGCTTGACGCCGACCTCGGCCGAGCGCGGGACGTCGATCCTGACGAGCTTCTCGTCGGGGGTGCCCGCGTCCTGGACCAGGTATGTCTCGCTGTCGTAGAACGCGATCGAGCGGCCCACGAAGTCGCGCTCGAAGCCGGGGGAGTGCGTGCGCCAGGCCATGATGTACATGTCCTCGGGCTCGCCCTCGTACACGAGGGTCGCCTCGGACACGGGCGTGCCGCGGCGCCAGCGCCTGACGGTCCGCGGGTACCCCGACGGGGTCATGGAGCCGGGGCCGAAGTCGGTGTAGACGTAGACCGTGTCCGCGTCGATCCAGCCGAGCCCGCCCTTGGACTCCTCGCGCAGGAACCCGCCGTCCTCGGGGGCAACGAAGCTCTTGGTCACGAGGTCGAACTCGCGCGTGACGTCGGCGTCGGAGCCGCCGGGGGACAGGTCGATCAGGGCATGGCGCCACTCCTGGCCGGGGGCGGGGCGCAGGATGCTCGCACCGTGCCAGACCCAGCTCTGGTCCTCGGCCTCGCCCAGCGCGTCGAGGTCGAGCACGAGCTCCCACGCGGGGTGGTCGGTGCGGTAGGAGTCGAGCGTCGTGCGGCGCCAGATGCCGCGCTCGTGCTGCGCGTCGCGCCAGAAGTTGTAGTAGTGCTCGCCGATCCGGGACACGTCGGGGATCTTGTCGTCGGAGTCGAGGACCTCGCGGATCGCCTGCTCGGTGGCGGCGAACTCGGGCGTGGCCTCGATGGTCGCGGCCGTCTCGGCGTTGCGGCCCTGGACCCAGGTCATGGCCTCACGGCCCTCGACCTCCTCGAGCCACAGGTACGGGTCGTGCGGTGTGGTCGGCTGTGCGGTGGTCGGGTCGGTCACGGCGTTCTCAGCACTCATGCAGTCACCCTAGGCGACCCGCCCGACGGGGTACCCCGGCCGGGACGCCCCGACAGGGGCGACCGCTGTGGCCCACGACACATCCTCGGAGGCGTCTTGCATCTATCCGTACCTTGTGAAAGTATTCACAAGCAAGGGAAAGACACCACGCAGGCCCGGCCGCTCGGGTCACTGGAGGAGCTACCAACGTGAGCAGCACGAGCAAGGCCCCCGCCGGAGTCACCGAGATCGACGCCCTCGTCGACCGGGGCCTCAAGGCGCTCAAGCAGTACGACGCCTTCACGCAGGAGGACATCGACCGCATCGTGAAGAAGGCGTCGGTCGCGGCCCTCCACGAGCACGGTCGCCTCGCGCAGCTCGCGGTCACCGAGACCGGGCGCGGAGTCTTCGAGGACAAGGCCACCAAGAACATCTTCGCGTGCGAGCACGTGCCGAATTCGATGGCCAACCTCAAGACGGTCGGCGTGATCGGCCGCGACGACCTCACGGGCATCGTCGAGATCGCCGAGCCGGTCGGCGTGGTCGCGGGTATCACTCCCGTGACGAATCCGACCTCGACCGCGATCTTCAAGGCCCTCATCGCGCTCAAGACGCGCAACCCCATCATCTTCGCGTTCCACCCGAACGCCCAGGAGTGCTCGGTCGCCGCGGCCCGCATCGTGCGGGACGCAGCCGTCGCCGAGGGCGCCCCCGTGGACTGCATCCAGTGGGTCGAGCAGCCCTCGCTCGAGGCCACGTCGGCCCTCATGAACAACGACGGCGTCGCGCTCATCCTCGCCACGGGCGGCAACGCGATGGTCCGCGCGGCCTACTCGGCGGGCAAGCCCGCCCTGGGCGTCGGTGCGGGCAACGTCCCGGCCTACATCGAGAAGAGCGCCAAGCTCGGTCGTGCGGTCAACGACGTGGTCCTGTCCAAGGGCTTCGACAACGGCATGGTGTGCGCCTCGGAGCAGGCCGTCATCCTCGACACCGAGATCTACGACGAGGCCCTGGCCGAGTTCGCCCACATGCACGCCTACCTCGCGACCCCCGAGGAGAAGGTCAAGCTCGAACGCTTCATCTTCGGCGTCGAGGCCGGAGGTGCGAACTGTGCGGGAGCCAAGCTCAACGCCTCGATCGTGGGCAAGAGCCCCCAGTGGATCGCTGAGCAGGCCGGCTTCGCCGTCCCGGACGGGACCTCGATCATCCTGGCCGAGTGCGCCGAGGTCGGCCCCGCCGAGCCCCTGACGCGCGAGAAGCTCAGCCCCGTGCTCGCGGTGCTGCGCGCCCGGTCGACCGACCACGGCATCTCGCTCGCCGAGCAGATGGTCGAGTTCGACGGCCTGGGTCACTCGGGGGCGATCCACACCGAGGACAAGGACATCGCGGAGGAGTTCGGCCAGCGCGTCAAGGCCGTCCGCATCCTGTGGAACCAGCCGTCGGCTCTCGGCGGCATCGGCGACATCTACAACGCGCTGATCCCGTCGCTGACCCTCGGGTGCGGCTCGTACGGGCACAACTCGGTGTCGAACAACGTGTCGGCGGTCAACCTCATCAACGTCAAGCGGATCGGACGCCGGAACAACAACATGCAGTGGTTCAAGATCCCGCCGAAGACGTACTTCGAGCCGAACTCGATCCAGTACCTGACCCAGATGCCCGACGTCGAGCGCGTCACCATCGTCACGGACAAGGTCATGAGCCAGATCGGGATCGTCGACAAGGTCCTCGACGTCCTGAACCGCCGCCCCAACAAGGTCTCGGTCCAGATCATGGACCAGGTCGAGCCCGAGCCCAGCGTCGAGACGGTCGAGAAGGGCGCGGAGATGATGCGCGACTTCAAGCCCGACACGATCGTCGCGATCGGCGGCGGGTCGCCCATGGACGCCGCGAAGGTCATGTGGCTCAAGTACGAGCACCCCGAGATGGCGTTCTCGGACCTGCGCGAGAAGTTCTTCGACGTCCGCAAGCGCGCGTTCAAGTTCCCGACCCTCGGCGACCTGGCCAAGCTGGTCTGCATCCCGACCTCGTCGGGCACGGGCTCGGAGGTCACGCCGTTCGCGGTCATCACGGACCACGCGACCGGGTACAAGTACCCCCTCGCCGACTACGCGCTGACCCCGTCGGTCGCGATCATCGACCCGGTCCTGACCGCGACGATGCCGGCCAAGCTCGCGGCCGACTCGGGCTTCGACGCCCTGACCCACGCGACCGAGGCCTACGTGTCGGTCTACGCGAACGACTTCACCGACGGCCTGGCGCTCCACGCGATCAAGCTGGTCTTCGAGCACATCGAGGCCTCCGTCACGCAGGGGGCGGCAGCCCCGGAGGCCCGCGAGAAGATGCACAACGCGGCCACGATCGCCGGCATGGCGTTCGGCAGCGCGTTCCTCGGGATCGTCCACGCGATGGCCCACACGGTCGGCTCGACGTTCGGACTGGTCCACGGCCGCACGAACGCGATCTTCCTGCCGCACGCGATCCGCTACAACGGGCAGATCCCGACCAAGGTCACGGGCTGGCCCAAGGCCGAGAAGTACATCGCGCACGAGCGCTACCAGCAGATCGCCAAGCACCTGGGCCTGCCGGCCTCGACGCCCGAGCAGGCCGTCGAGTCGTACGCCCGGGCCGTCGAGGAGCTGCGGGCCAAGGTCGGGATCGAGCGCTCGTTCAAGGAGCAGGGGGTCTCGGAGCGCGAGTTCGTCGGAGGCCTCGACGCCCTCGCGATGCGGGCCTACGAGGACCAGTGCGCCCCGGCCAACCCGCGGCTGCCGATGCTCGAGGACATGAAGGACATCATGGTCGCGGCCTACTACGGCACCAGCCGCGAAGAGGTCCGCGCCGAGCGCAAGGCCACCGAGGAGGCGCTCGCGCTCGCCGCGGCCGCCGAGACCTCGGAGTGATCTGGGCGCCGGCGTCCGGGGAGCAGCCCGGACGCCGGTAGCCCGACGTCGACCCGAGCGGTACGGGTCACGGTCGGGTGGCGCGTCCTGCCGGGTGGCGCCACTCACCTGGGACCGAGGCTTTCCCCTTGGCCTTTCGGTCCCGCACGCAGCGCCCCGCGTCCTCCAGCGCGGGGCGCTGCTCTGCGCGCTGGTGGTCGCACGCCCGACGGCGCAGCACGCGTGCGACGGGCACCGCTCGTGGCGGGCCGGCGCCGCAGGGTGAGCGACGTCGTCGGGCCGGCCGAGCAGACGGACCGGGCGGGTGTGGGCGGGCCACGCGATGATGGGGACGTGAACGACGCCACGCCGCCGCGCCCTGCGACCCCTGCCGATACCGCCCCGGAGGCCCGCGGAGACCTTGCCGCGGCTCCTCCTCTCCGTGCCGCCCCGGCCCTCGGCGCTCTGGAGGAGGCCGACGCCCAGCGTCGCTGGGCCGAGCTCGTGGCTCAGATCGAGGCCGACCAGCGGGCGTACTACGAGGCCGACGCCCCCGTGTCCTCGGACGCCGAGTACGACGCGCGCCTGCGCGAGCTCGAGGCGCTCGAGGCGGCGCACCCCGCCCTCCAGAGTCCTGAGTCGCCCACGCAACGAGTCGGAGGACGGGCCGCGACGGGGTTTGCGACCGTCGAGCACCTCGAGCGCATGCTCTCGCTCGACAACGCGTTCTCCCTGGAGGACCTCGAGGCGTGGGCCGCGCGCGTCCACCGCGACCTGGGCGTCTCACCCGAGGCTCCCGTGGAGTACCTGTGCGAGGTCAAGATCGACGGCCTCGCGATCGCGCTGCTGTACGAGCAGGGGCGCCTCGTGCGGGCTGCGACGCGCGGCGACGGGCGCACGGGCGAGGACGTCACGGCCAACGTCCGCACCATCACGAGCATCCCGCAGCACCTCGCGGGCGACCCGGCCACGCATCCCGCGGTGATCGAGGTCCGGGGTGAGGTCTTCCTGGGCGTCGAGGACTTCGCGGCTCTCAACGAGGCGCTCGTCGCGGCCGGGCAGGCGCCGTACGCCAACCCGCGCAACACCGCGGCCGGCTCGCTGCGCCAGAAGGACCCGGCCGTGACCGCGAGCCGCAACCTGCGCATGTACGCGCACGGCGTCGGGGCGCTCCAGTGGGACCAGGGCGAGCACGCGGAGCTCGGTCGCCAGTCCGACGCGTACGAGTTGTTCGAGCAGTGGGGGATTCCCGTCTCGCCGCACAACCGGGTCGTCGACGGCCTCGCGGGCGTGCAGGACATGATCGCCTACTTCGGCGAGCACCGGCACAGCATCGAGCACGAGCTCGACGGGATCGTGGTCAAGGTCGACGAGCTCGCGCTCCAGCGCCGCCTCGGCGCCACGAGCCGCGCGCCCCGGTGGGCCATCGCGTACAAGTACCCGCCGGAGGAGGTCAACACGCGCCTGCTCGCGATCCAGGTCGGTGTGGGCCGGACCGGTCGGGCGACTCCGTACGCCGTCATGGAGCCCGTGCTGGTCGCGGGCAGCACGGTGCGTCAGGCGACGCTGCACAACCAGGACGTCGTGCGCGCCAAGGGCGTGCTGATCGGCGACGTCGTCGTGCTGCGCAAGGCAGGCGACGTCATCCCGGAGATCCTCGGGCCGGTCGTCGCGCTGCGCGAGGACGGCGTGCAGCGTACGGAGTTCGTCATGCCGGCCGAGTGCCCCGAGTGCGGCACGCCGTTGCGCCCCATGAAGGAGGGCGACGTCGACCTGCGCTGCCCCAACGCCGAGAGCTGTCCGGCGCAGGTCCGTGGGAGGGTCGAGCACATCGGCTCGCGCGGCGGCCTCGACATCGAGGCCCTGGGCGAGGTCACCGCGGCCGCGCTCACGCAGCCCTACGAGCCCGCCGAGCCGCCGCTGCGCACGGAGAAGAACCTGTTCGGGCTCACGGTCGACCAGCTCGCACCGATCCGCGTGGTCGTCCGCGACCCGGAGACCGGGCTGCCCCGGCCGTTCGAAGGGGTGGGGGAGTCGGGCGAGGTCGAGATGTCGGACGGCTCGGTGCTGCTGGCCAAGGTCGTCCGGCCCTTCCAGAAGGTCACCGCCCGCACCTACCCACCGGGCTTCGAGGACGCGACGCCCGCCGAGCGGCGGGCCGCGGGCGTCCGCAAGGACTACCCGGTGTACGGCCCGTCGACCACCGCCCAGACGCTCGTGGACGAGCTGCGCATCGCGCGCACCAAGGACCTGTGGCGCGTCCTGGTGAGTCTCAACGTCCGCCACGTCGGACCGGTCGCCGCCCGGGCGCTCGCGGAGTGGTTCGGCTCGCTCGACGCGATCCGGGCGGCGAGCCGGGAGGAGCTCGCAGCGGTCGAGGGTGTCGGACCGGTCATCGCCGACGAGGTGCTCGCCTGGTTCGACGTGGACTGGCACCGGGAGATCGTCGAGACCTGGCGGAAGGACGGGGTCCGGTTCGAGACCCCCGGGCACCCCGGCCCCGGCGCGCGCCAGCAGCCGACCGGCCCGCTCGCGGGCCTGACCGTCGTGGTCACCGGGGGCCTCGAAGGCTTCTCGCGCGACGGTGCCAAGGAGGCGATCCTCACGGCGGGTGGCAAGGCCTCGGGCTCGGTGTCCAAGAAGACCGACTACGTGGTCGTGGGCGAGAACGCGGGCTCCAAGGAGACCAAGGCCCGGGACCTGGGCCTGCGCATCCTCGACGAGGCCGGGTTCGTGGCGCTCCTCGCGGGTGGGCCCGCAGCGGTCGACGACGGGCCGGTCGACGACGGGCCGGTCGACGAGGCGGCCGTGCCGACCGACGGCACCTCCGGCACTGCGGCCGACTGACGGCGCAGACGGCACCGATGCGTGCGCCGAGGTAGAGGTCTGCCGTCGAGGTAGAGGGTCCGGGCCCGCAACCTCGACGCGAGACCTCTACCTCGCGGGACCGGGCTTCCCGGTGGCCGGTGCCGCGTCCCCCGTCCCTGCGACCGGCCGACGCGCCAGCGCGGTCCGCAGGCCTACGGTCTGCTCGGGCGGTGTCGCCAGGATCGGTGCGCGAGGAGGCCCGGTCGGCACGCCGAGCAGCTCGGCGAGCGTGTGGAGCCCTGCCACGGGGCGCAGCCGCCCGAGCTCACGCACCAGGGCGAGGAGCCACGAGCGCTCGGCGACCCCGTCGAGGGGCCGACCGTCGACGTGCGCCCGCCGCAGCCTGACGTACTCGGCGGGCACGAGGGCGGCCATCCCGGTGTGCCAGGCGTCGCTCGGCGGCAGGGCGGTGAAGGCGCCTTCGATCATCGCGAGGTCGCCGCTCAGCCCGACGGCGAACGCCTCGTCGTCGACCGCGGCCCGGACGGCGTCCAGGCGAGCGCCCGCGCCCCCTCGTCCTGCCGGGTCCTTGAGCCCTCGGAGCCGGGCGTGACGCGCCAGGTGGGCCAGGACCTCGGGGGTCGCGTCGTACCCGCTCTGAGCAGGTCGGTTGTAGAAGCACACGGGCAGGTCCGTCTCGGCGGACACCGCCTCGAACAGGGCTACGACCTCGGCGTCGACCAGCGGGACGTACGAGAAGGGCGTGAGCACGAGCCCGTCGGCACCGCCCGCCTGCGCGGCGACCGCGTTCCGTACGGCCCCGTCGGTCGTCGGCGCCGCGACCGCGACGTGCACCGGTACCCGCCTCCCGGAGCGGCCCGGCCCGGCTTCGCGCGCGGCCCGCACGGCCGTGCCCACCACCGCCGCGCGCTCCTCGGGCGAGAACGACGTGCCCGCGCCCGACGACGCGAGGACCGTGACGCCGTCGACCCCGGCGTGCACCGCGCCCGCCACGAGGCCGGTCAGCGCCTCCCAGGTCCGCGTCGCCCGAGTCGCGGAGCCAGGGGAGTGATCGGATAGGCGAGCAGCCCGCTGAAGGGTGACGGCACGGTCATCCGCGTGATGCTGCCACACGCGCGGGCCCGAGGGATGAACGGCCCACCGCCCGATCGGTGCCCGCGCCTACCATGACGAGCATGACCCAGGACCTGATCCCTGACCCCGTCGCGCTCGCCGACACCTCGACGCTCCGTGCGTGGCGCCCACCTCGTGGGCTCCGTGAACCTCCCCACCGCCGAGGACACGTTCCGCACCGTCGCCGCGCACGCGGGCGCCCATCTCCGCCGGATCCCCGACGGCGAGGTCGGCGAGAGGTTCCACTGGATCCTGTTCCAGGGCACGCGCTTCGAAGCCGTGCCCGGCCTGGTGCGCCTCCCCGATCGACCCGGTGGTCGTCGCCGGGTTCGACGTGCGCCCGCACGTGCTCGACGGCTCGGTCGCCCCGGAGGACCTGACGTTCGGCGAGCTGGGCTACGCGGCGGCCGCGACGGCGTCGTACGCGGACTTCGTGCGGCTGCGCGAGCAGGGCGTCGTCCCGGCCGGGACCCGCTTCCAGGTGTGCCTGCCCACGCCGCTCGCCCCCGTCGTGGCGTTCGCCGTGCCCGACGCCCGTGCGGCCGTCCACACGGCCTACGAGGCCGCGATGCTGCGCGAGATCGAGATGATCATCGCCGCCGATCCCCGCCGAGCGACCTCGCGATCCAGCTCGACCTCGCGAGCGAGTTCGCGCTGATCGAGGGCGCGAACCTCGGTGCGGGCCCGGCGCAGGCGTGGTTCGCGGTCGACTCCGACGAGGTGCTCGCCGGCTGCGTCGCACGCGCGGCCCGCGTGGCCTCCGCGGTCCCCGCGGGCGTCGAGCTCGGGTTCCACCTCTGCTACGGCGACGTGGCCGAGAAGCACTTCGTCGAGCCCGCCGACGCACGCCGGCTCGTCGAGGTCGCGAACGGGCTCGCCACGACCGTGACCCGTGAGATCGACTGGTTCCACCTGCCCGTGCCGGTCGAGCGCGACGACGTCGAGTACGTCGCGCCGCTCGCCGACCTCTTCATCGACCCGGCGACGGAGCTCTACCTGGGCGTCGTCCACCACGAGGACGGCGAGGAGGGCGCGCGGCGCCGCCTCGCTGCTGCGGCGCAGGTCCTGGGCGAGCGTGAGATCGGGGTCGGGACCGAGTGCGGGTTCGGGCGCGGCCCGAGCGAGCGCACGGGCCCGCTGCTCGACCTGCACGCCGCGGTCGCGCGCGCCTGGTAGCAGGACCCGGGCAGACGAGCGCCTCGGCGCCCGGGTGGGCTGCCGAGGCGCTCGTCCTGCCGGAGTGCTGGTCCTACCGGGCCGCCCAGAGCAGGCCGCGCTCGATCACGGTGCGCAGGTCGGGGCTCTCGAGGTCCGAGAGCTGGTGTCCCGGTCCGCACACGAAGATCTTGCCCGCCCCCCACTGCCGGGTCCAGATCGACGGCGACACCACGGGCGAGCGCCACGGCGAGTCGGCCGTGGGCTGGATCGTCGTGGTCGCGAGGACCTCGTTGAGCGAGTCCGCGAGCACCCAGTACTGCTCGGAGTGCAGGTGGAACGGTCCGAGGCCGGCCACGAGCGGATGGTCCGCGTGCTCGGGCAGGACCTCCACGGTGTGCTCGACCAGGTCTCCGGGGTGCGCGGCGAACTGTCCGCCGAGCATCTGCAGGTAGTCCGTCGCCATGCGGAACGAGTCGATGATCCCGCCGTGCCAGCCGGCGAGACCGGCGCCGTCGGTCACGGCGTCGCGGAGACCGCGCATCTCGTCGGGCAGGATCTCGCCCATGGTCCAGGACTGGACGATCAGGTCGACGCCCGCCATGTACTCGGCGTCGGCGTAGACCTCGAGCGAGGACTCGACGTCGACGGCGAAGCCTGACGTCTCGAGGAAGGGGACGAAGAGGTCGGTGCTCTCTTCGGGGGAGTGGCCCGGCCATCCTCCTCGGACGATCAGGGCCCGACGGTCCGGCACGCTCATGAGTCCTCCGTTGGCGCTCACGCGATCAGGGCATCGATCGCTGCGGGAGACAGTACGTGATCGATCGCCATGGCGCTTGCACCGAGCACGCCCGCCTGCCCGCGCGCCTGCGACGTGACGATGCGCAGGTGCTGCGTGGCGAGGGGGAGGGAGCGCTGGTACACGATCTCGCGGATGCCCGCGATCAGGTGCTCCCCGGCCTCGGCGATGATGCCGCCCACCACGATCATGGAGGGGTTGAGCAGGCTCACGCACGCTGCGAGGACGGCCCCGATGTCGCGACCGGCCTGGCGGACGGCGTGGCTCGCCATGAGGTCGCCGCCGCGCACGAGCGTCACGACGTCACCGCTGTTGAGGGCCTCGAGCCCTTCCTTCTTGAGCGCGCCGGCGATGGCCTGGCCGCTGGCGACGGCCTCGAGGCAGCCGATGTTGCCGCAGCGGCACGGCGTGTCGGTCGCGTTGGGGACTGCGATGTGGCCGATGTCGCCCGCAGCACCCTGGGCGCCGCGGCGGAGCTCGCCGTCCGAGATGACGCCCGCGCCGATGCCCGTGGCGACCTTGACGAACAGCATGTCGCTGACCGTCGGCCACGCCGTGCGGTGCTCGCCGAGCGCCATGATGTTGACGTCGTTGTCCACCAGGACCGACGCGTCGAAGGTCTTGCCCAGGATCGCGGGGACGTCGACGTCGTCCCACGCGGGCATGATCGGCGGGTTGATGGGCCGCCCGGTCGAGTGCTCGACCGGGCCGGGCAGGCCCACGCCGACGCTCACGAGGTCCTTGAGATCCCGTCCGGCGGAGGCGATCAGTTTTTCACCCGTCTCCGCGACCCAGGCGAGGACCGTCTCGGGTCCTTCGGAGATCGACAGGGGTGCGTCGATCTCGGCGAGGACGTTCGAGGCGAGGTCGGTCACCGCGAGGCGAGCGTGCGTCGCGCCGAGGTCCACCGCGAGGACGATCCGCGCACCGGGGCTGAAGGCGAAGGTCACCGGCGGTCGCCCACCGGTCGAGCTCGCCTCGCCCGCGGGCGCGATGAGCCCGGAGGCCATCAGCAGGTCGATGCGGGCGGCGATCGTGGACCGCGCCTGCCCGGTGATCGCTGCGAGGTCAGCCCGTGTCCGGGGTTGGCCGTCGCGGAGCAGCTGGAACATGTCCCCGGCGCCTGTGGGGCGTGGGGCGAACTTCAGCAGTTCCTCGGTGGGCACGATGTATCACGGAGCCTCTCGTTACTACGCAGTGGTGGCGCCCTCTAGCGTACTGCGATCTTCGGCTTTTGCTTGACGATCGACAGAAGCCGACCTAGCGTGTGGTTTGCTGCGGCAAGGACGCCGTAGCGGACGGAGTCTCGCGCCTCCGCCCATCACTTCGTGAGAACCTCGACATTCCGCCTCTTTTGCTCCCCTCGACCGACCTGTCCCAGCCTGCTCGCGCAGCCGGACGTGAGCCAGAGTCTCGGTCGGCACGCAGCACCCCTGTGTCCACTTTTGCCGGTCACGGGTAGATAACGAAGCAAAAGATCGAGATCTTCTGATTGACGCTCGTCAAAAGGTCGGCTAGTTTCTCTCACATGGTCAACGCAGACCCTCAGCCCACCAGGCCGCTCCTGCAGATGCGGAGCATCGTCAAGCAGTTTCCCGGCGCCCGAGCACTCGACGGCGTCGATCTCGACATCCTCCCCGGAGAGGTGCACTGCCTCCTCGGGCAGAACGGTGCCGGCAAGTCGACCCTCATCAAGGTGCTCGCCGGTGCACACCAGCCCAACGAGGGGCAGATCCTCATCGACGGGGAGCCCGTCACCATCCCTCACCCGGTCGCCGCGCTCAAGCTCGGCGTCGCCACGATGTACCAGGAGCTCGACGTCGTCGACGGTCTGACCGTCGCCGAGAACATCTACCTGGGGCACGAGCTGTCGACCGTCGGCTTCTCCAACCGGCGCCTGGTCGCCAAGAACACCCGCGCGCTCATGAAGCGGCTCGGGCACCCCGAGATCTCGCCCCACCGCGAGGTGGGCGAGCTCTCCGCCGCAGGCAAGCAGATCGTGTCCATGGCCCGTGCCCTGTCGCACGACGCGCGGGTCATCGTCATGGACGAGCCGTCCGCGGTGCTCGACAGCGAAGAGGTCGAGAACCTCTTCCGCGTGGTCAAGGAGCTCACGACGAGCGGTGTCGCGATCGTCTACATCTCGCACCGTCTCGAGGAGATCCGGCAGATCGGCGACCGGATCACCGTCCTCAAGGACGGCCGCACGGTCGCTCAGAACCTCCAGGTCGCGCAGACGCCCACCGCCGAGCTGATCAAGCTCATGACGGGCCGTGCGGTCGACAACGTCTTCCCGGCCCGCGCGCCGGTCGCCGAGGCGGCCGAGGTCCTGCTCGCGGTCGAGTCGCTCGGCCTCAAGGGCGAGTTCTCGGACGTGTCCTTCGAGGTGCGTGCGGGCGAGGTCGTCGGCTTCGCCGGTCTCGTCGGCTCGGGTCGCTCCGAGATCCTCGAGACCGTCTACGGGGCGCGCCACGCGACCGAGGGGACCGTCGCGGTCGGCGGCAAGCAGCTCCGGGCCGGATCGGTCGCCGCGGCGGTCGACGCAGGCATCGGCCTGTGCCCGGAGGAGCGCAAGAGCCAGGGGCTCCTCCTCGACGAGCCCGTCTACCGCAACATCACGCTCTCGACGTTCGGGCGCTTCGCCAAGGGAGGCTTCCTCGACGAGCAGGCCGAGAAGTCGGCGGCGCAGGAGCAGGCGGCCTCGCTCGACCTGCGCCCCGCCGGGGTCGAGCGGCACGCACGGACGCTGTCCGGCGGGAACCAGCAGAAGGCGCTCCTTGCGCGCTGGCTCGTCCGCGGCTGCCGTGTCCTGCTGCTCGACGAGCCCACCCGTGGCGTCGACGTCGGGGCGCGCGCCGAGATCTACACGCTCATCCGCGACCTCGCGGCCTCGGGGGCTGCGGTCCTCGTGGTCTCGAGCGAGATCGACGAGGTGCTCGGTCTGTCCGACCGCGTCCTCGTGATCTCGGAGGGTCGCGTCGTCCACCAGGGACCAGCAGATTCGATCGACGAGCACGGTGTGCTCGACCTCGTCATGGAAGGAAGTGCCGCGTGAGCGAGCAGGAGGTGTCCACCGCAACCGTCGTGGACGGGTCGGCGCACGCCGGGAGCTCCGGTTCGTCCGGTCCCGCGTCGGCGCGCCGGAATTTGTTCAATGGATCGATGGGCCGGAACGTCGGCCTGGTCCTCGCCCTCGTGGCGCTCGGCGTCGTCGGCTACGTCACGGCCGGAGAGCGTTTCGCGAGCATCGACAACGTCCTGACGATCCTCCGCTCGGCCGCCGTGATCGGCGTCCTGAGCATCGGCATGACCTTCGTCATCACGGCAGGCGGCATCGACCTCTCGGTCGGCTCCGTCATGGGTCTGTCGACCGTCTGGGCCAGCACGCTCGCGACCCAGACCATGGCCGCCGACACCCACTGGATCGTCATGGTCGGGACGGCCCTCGTGGTCGGCACGGTCTGTGGGCTCATCAACGGCGTCCTCATCGCCTACGGCAAGGTCGTCGCGTTCATGTCGACCCTCGCGATGATGGTCGCCGCGCGAGGGCTCGCCGAGATGATCTCCAACCGGCAGACCCAGATCGTGACGGTCAAGCCGTTCCTCACGTTCTTCCGCGACGACTTCCTCGGGATCCCGGTCCTCGTGTGGATGTTCGTCGTGGTCGCGGTCGCGGGCTGGATCCTCCTCAACCGCACCACGTTCGGCCGACGCACCATCGCGGTCGGTGGCAACCCGGAGGCCGCCCGCCTCGCGGGCATCAAGGTCAAGCGCCACCTCATGTACCTCTACTGCCTCGTGGGCTTCACGGCCGGCATCGCCGCGGTCATGATGCTCGGCCGCACCACGGCCGGGTCCTCGACGAACGGCCTGTTCTACGAGCTCGACGTCATCGCGGCGGTCGTCGTCGGCGGCACGCTCCTCGTGGGCGGCCGAGGCACGATCGTCGGCACCGTGTTCGGCGTCCTGATCTTCATGACGCTGACCAACATCTTCACGCTGAACAACATGTCGACGTCGGCGCAGAACGTGGCGAAGGGCGTGATCATCGTGGTCGCGGTGCTCCTCCAGCAGCGCTTCGCGTCGCGCACCAGATCCGACTAGTCCCGCCGTCGGGGCTCCTCGAACCGCACCACCGCACGACGGCCGGCCCTGCGGGGCCGGACCCCCCCCAGCACGTCCAGCACGTCCCAACCAGCACCAGCAGGACCAGAATCAAGGGAGATCCTCATGTCCGCTCGTACCCGTACCCCGATGCCACGCCGTCTGGCCCTCGCCACGGTCGCGCTCACCTCGGTCGCGCTGTTCGCCTCGGCCTGCACCTCGAACACGCCGGCGCCCGCGGAGACCAGCGCCGCTGCCGCCGCCCCCGGCGCGTCGTCGGACAACGACGCCTCGGGCGAGAAGGTCGTCATCGGCTTCTCGGCCCCCGCCGCCGACCACGGCTGGATGGGCGCCATCACCAAGGCCGCCCAGGCAGAGGCCGCCGAGTACGACGACGTCGAGCTCAAGGTCGCCGAGGGCACCAACGACGTCAACCTCCAGATCAGCCAGATCGAGACGTTCATCAACGACGGCGTCGACGCGATCGTCATCCTCCCGTTCGACGGCGCGGCCCTCACCGAGGTCGCGACCGAGGCCATGGAGGCGGGCATCACGGTCATCAACGTCGACCGCGAGTTCTCGAGCCCGTTCGCGGCGCGCTCCACGGTCCTCGGCGACAACTACGGCATGGGCGTGAGCGCCGGCACCTACATCTGCGAGCAGCTGGGCGACAACAAGGACGCGGTCGTCGCGGAGATCGCCGGGATCGACTCGCTGCCCCTGACCCAGGACCGCAGCAAGGGCTTCGCCGACGCGCTCGAGGGCTGCGGGCTCGAGGTCGACAACCGCGTCGCGGCGGACTTCACGGTCCAGGGTGGCGAGCAGGCGGCTGCCAACCTGCTCCAGGCCGCACCCAAGATCGACGCGATCTGGAACCACGACGACGACCAGGGCGTCGGCGTCCTCGCGGCGATCGACAACGCGGGCCGTGACGAGTTCTTCATGGTCGGCGGCGCCGGCTCGGCGAACGTCATGCGCTCGATCGAGGCCGACGACACGGTCCTCAAGGCGACGGTCATCTACCCCTCGACCCAGGCGGCCGACGGCATCAAGCTGGCCCGTCTGATCGAGCACGGCAAGTCGATGAGCGACCTCGCCTCGATGGGCGTGCCGCGCCAGATCCAGCTCTTCGCGCCGGTCGTGACCAAGGACAACGTCGACGAGTACCTGCCGTCGGCCTTCGAGTCCTGAGCACGACTCACCCCTGACGTCGCCGGCGGGGCGCAGCGCCCCGGCGGGCGCCCCGCCGCGACGTCCACCACGAAAGGAAGTGCCTGAGATGGCAGAAAGCGGTCACCCGACCCTCGGGATCGGCATGGTCGGGTACTCGTTCATGGGGGCTGCCCACTCGCAGGGATGGCGCACCGCACCGCGGTTCTTCGACCTGCCGCTCGCGCCCGAGATGCGCGTGCTGGCGGGCCGCGACGCAGCAGCCGTCGCGGCTGCTGCGGACAAGCTCGGCTGGGACGACGTCGAGACGGACTGGCGCAAGCTCGTGGCGCGCGACGACGTCGACCTGGTCGACATCTGCACACCTGGCGACACGCACGCCGAGATCGCGATCGCGGCCCTCGAGGCGGGCAAGCACGTCCTGTGCGAGAAGCCGCTGGCCAACACGGTCGCCGAGGCCGAGCTCGATGGTCGCGGCCGCCGAGGCCGCCGCCGCGCGCGGCGTGCTCTCCACGGTGGGCTTCACCTACCGTCGGGTCCCCGCGGTCCAGCTCGCCCGCCAGCTCGTGGCGGACGGCAGGATCGGCACGATCCGCCACGTGCGTGCCCAGTACCTCCAGGACTGGATCGCCGACGAGACCGTGCCGCTCTCGTGGCGCCTCGACAAGACCAAGGCCGGCTCAGGTGCCCTGGGTGACATCGGGGCACACATCATCGACCTCGCGCAGTTCATCACGGGCGAGTCGATCACGGGGGTCTCGGGCATCCTCGAGACGTTCGTCGACGAGCGTCCGATCGCCACCGACTTCTCCGGCCTGTCCGGCACGGGCGGCACCGAGAAGGGCCCCGTCACGGTCGACGACGCCGCAGTCTTCCTCGCGCGGATCACGGGTGGCGGGCTCGGCGTCTTCGAGGCCACCCGGTTCGCCTACGGCCGCAAGAACGCGATCCGCCTCGAGATCAACGGGTCGCGCGGGTCGGTCGCGTTCGACTTCGAGGACATGAACGTCCTCCACTTCTTCGACGCCTCGGACGACGCGCAGGTCGCGGGCTTCCGGCGCATCGTCGTGACCGAGCCGCAGCACGCGTACATCGCGAGCTGGTGGCCGGCCGGTCACGGGCTCGGGTACGAGCACGCGTTCACGCACCAGGCCGTCGACCTCGTGCGCGACGTCGCGGCCGGTACCCAGCCCACCCCCTCCTTCGCCGACGGCCTGGCCGTCCAGCGAATCCTCGAAGCCGTCGAGCGCAGCGCTGCGTCCGACAGCGACTGGCAGCAGATCTGAGAGGAGGTCCCTCGACCCGCCACGAGCGGGGCCACGCGCCGACGCGCGACGTGGTGCACGGTGCCCGGCGGAGCAGGTCCGCCACCGGTGACGACGGGTCACGGCCGAGTCCGTCGACACCCCGGAGCGCAGCACCCTTGTCCCATCATCACAAGGAGTCCTAGGTGAGAAACGTGCTCTGGAGAGCCCCGCGCGCAACGATGCGCACGGTCGCGGCCGTCGCCGCTGCCGCGGTGGCGCTCCCACTGTCCATGGCGACCGGGGCGGCGGCGTTCGCCGCCACCCCCGGTGCCGCCCAGTCCGCCACCCCGTCCGTCGTGGTGCCCCAGGAGGCCGCTGCGGCCCCCTTCGACGCGCTGATCTTCTCCAAGACCGCCGGCTTCCGGCACGACGCGATCCCGGCCGGCATCGCCGCGATCGAGAAGCTCGGGACGGAGAACGGCTTCACGGTCGACGTCACCGAGGACGCCGCCGCCTTCAACGACGAGAACCTCGCGCAGTACGAGGTCGTGATCTGGCTCTCGACGACCGGTGACGTGCTCAACACCGAGCAGCAGGCCTCGTTCGAGCGGTACATCGCGAACGGCGGCGGCTACGCCGGCGTGCACGCGGCGTCCGACACCGAGTACGACTGGTCCTGGTACGGCGGCCTCGTGGGCGCCTACTTCTCGGGGCACCCGCAGAACCAGGACGCCACGATCAAGGTCGAGGACGGCGTCCACCCCTCGACCGCTCACCTGCCGTCCCGCTGGGACCGCTACGACGAGTGGTACAACTTCCGCACGAGCCCGCGCGACACGGTCCACGTGCTCGCGAGCCTCGACGAGACCTCGTACGACGCGGGCAGCGCGAAGATGGGCTCGGACCACCCGATCGCGTGGTGCCAGGACCTACGAGGGCGGCCGCTCCTGGTACACCGGCGGCGGGCACACCCAGGCCAGCTACACCGAGCCGGAATTCGTCGAGCACCTGCTGGGCGGCATCCAGACCGCCGCGGGCGTCGTCGACTCCGACTGCAACGCGACGCAGAGCGCGAGCTTCGAGCGTGTCGCGCTCGACGAGGACACGCGCAACCCGATGATGCTCGACGTCGCACCGGACGGCACGGTCTTCTACGCCGAGCGTGACGGTCGCGTCCGCACGCATCGACCACGAGCCAACATCACGACGACGGCGCTGACCCTCACGTCACCCAGGCCAACGAGGACGGGCTGACTGGGCCTGGTGCTCGACCCGGACTTCGCGACGAACGGTTGGCTCTACGCCTACTGGTCGCCGACGAACGTCGGGTCGGACGGCCCGCACAACCGGATCTCGCGCTTCGACGTACGACGCGGCGTCCAAGACGTTCGACCTCGCGAGCGAGCAGACGCGTCCTGACCGTGACCGACGCAGCGCGACACGTGCTGCCACGCGGGCGGCGACATGATCTTCGACGAGGACGGCAACCTGATACTCGCGACCGGCGACAACACCAACCCCTTCGAGTCCGGGCGGCTTCACGCCGACCGACGAGCGGGCCGGGCGGAAGAACTACGACGCCCAGGGATCCTCGGCGAACTCGAACGACCTGCGCGGCAAGGTCCTGCGGATCACGCCGCAGGCCGACGGGACGTACACGATCCCCGAGGGGAACATGTTCGCCCCGGGCACCGACAAGACCCGCCCCGAGATCTACGCCATGGGCTTCCGCAACCCGTTCCGGATCGGGCTCGACCCGGCCTCCGGCAACGTCCTGGTCGCCGACTACGGCCCCGACTCGGGCGCGGCCGACCCTGCCCGCGGTCCCCGCGGCGCGGTCGAGTGGAACGTCGTGAGCGAGCCGGGCTTCTACGGCTGGCCGTACTGCACGGGTGCCAACACCTCCTACGTCGACTACAACTTCGCGACCGGCCAGTCCGGCGCGTCGTTCGACTGCGCGGCGGGCACGACCAACGACTCGCCCAACAACACGGGCATCCAGAAGCTCCCGGCCGCCACGGCTGCCGAGATCTGGTACACCGGCGCAGCCAACCCGCAGTTCCCCGAGATCGGCGGCGGCGGTGCGCCCATGGGCGGCCCGGTCTACGAGTTCGACCCCGAGCTCGACTCCGACGTGAAGTGGCCCGCGTACTGGGACGGCAAGGCGCTGTTCGGCGAGTGGAACCACGGCACGATGTTCTCGATCCAGCTCGACGGCGACAAGCGTGACCAGATCGTCGACATCAACCGGATCATGCCCGGCGTCCTGGCGCCCAGCAACGGGTTCGACCGTCCGATGGACTTCGACTTCGGGCCCGACGGCGCGCTGTACGTGATCGACTGGGGCTCCGGCTTCGGCGGCAACAACGACTCGAGCGCGGTCTACAAGGTCAACTACGTCCAGGGCGACCCCTCGCCGATCGCTCACGCCCGTGCGGACGTGACGAGCGGTGCGGCCCCCCTGACGGTCCAGTTCTCCTCCGAGGGGACGCGTCACCCGTCGGGCGACCCGATCGCCCTCCAGTGGACCTTCGGCGACGGTTCCGCGCCCTCGACCGAGGCCAACCCGACCCACACCTACACCGAGAACGGCTCCTACACGGCCCAGCTCACCGCGACCGACAGCAAGGGCAAGCTCGCCGTCGCCAACGTCACGGTGGTCGTCGGCAACCAGGCGCCTGCGGTGAAGATCGAGTTCCCGGACAACGGCGGGTTCTTCGAGTGGGGCGACCAGGTCCGCTACCGGATCACGGTCGAGGACCCCGACGGCGACGTCGACTGCTCGGCGGTCGCGCTGCGCACCTCGCTCGGCCACGACTCGCACGCCCACCCGATGGAGGAGCTGTACGGCTGCGAGGGTGTCCTCCAGACCGCTCGCGACGAGGGCCACGGCATCGAGTCGAACATCTTCTGGGTCATCGAGGGCTCGTACACCGACGACGGCGGCGAGGCCGGCGTGCCCCTCACGGGCAACGCGCTCCAGGTCCTCCAGCCCAAGCGGGTCCAGTCGGAGTTCTACACCTCGACGGGTCGCGAGACCTCGATCGGTACGAGCGGCACCCCTGGCGTCCAGAAGGAGACCACCTCGGACTCCGCGGGCGGCGGTCAGAACCTGGGCTACATCGAGCCCGGTGACTGGTGGGCCCACGAGCCGGTGAGCCTGACGAACGTCGAGGCCATCAGCCTGCGCGTCGCCTCGCCCAACGCGAACGGCGTGGTCTCGCTGCGCTGGGACGCGCCGGACGGCCCCGAGGTCGGACGGATCACCGTGCCGAACACGGGGGACTGGCAGGTCTACCGCGACGTCTCGACGCCGCTCACGAACGTGCCGGAAGGCAGCGGGACGCTCTACTTCGTCCTGCTCTCGGGCGGCATCAACGTCAACTGGATGGACATCGACGGCCGCGGCGTGACGGACAACATCCGTCCCGACGTCGAGCTCGACGTGCCCACCCTCGCCGGCCCGGCCCCGCTCACGGTCACCGCGACCGCGACGGGCTCCGACCCCGACGGAGAGGTCTCCGACCTGGTCTACGCGTGGGACGACGGGCTGGGCGGCGGGTTCGTCGACGGCGGTCCCGAGTTCTCGCACACGTACACCGCGGCCGGCACCTACCGTCTGCAGGTCCGCGTGACCGACGCGGGCGGCGCCTACACGGTCAAGTACGCGAGCATCAAGGTCAACGAGTCCGGTCCGGTCATGTGCTTCTCCGGTCGCTCGGACGACTTCACGGGCACCGCGGTGGACGAGGACCGCTGGTCCACGATCATCCGTCGTGACCAGAACCTCGCGGTCGCGGACGGTCACCTGGTGATCCCCGCGAGCAAGGCGGACTTCTACGGCCAGGGCGAGGGACCGGTGTCCAACATCGTCCTGCAGGATCTGCCCTCGGGTCCGTGGACGGCGACCACCAAGGTCACCTTCCCGGCACGTGCGCAGTACCAGCAGGCCGGACTGCTCCTGTGGGGCGACGGGGACAACTACGCCAAGATGGTGATCCAGGGTCGCTCGACCACGCCGAACGCGAACGACCGCATCTTCCAGTTCATCCGTGAGGAGAACGGCGCCCCCAACGAGGTGGCCGCGTCCAACACGGCGAACCTGGGCGAAGCGTTCCCGGACACGTTCTACGTGCGCTACACGAGCGACGGGTCCAACCTGCGGGCCTCCTACTCGGCCGACGGCGTGGACTTCACGGCCATGTCCGAGACCAAGTCGCTGCACGGTCTGGTGAACCCGAAGATCGGTCTCGTCGCGCTCGCCAACGACGGCTCCGTGCCGGCAGTGGTCGACGCGAAGTTCGACTGGTTCCACATCACGCCGGACGACAAGGCCACCGCGGCCGGGCCGGACGACGAGTTCGAGGGGACGTCGCTCGACGGCTGCCGCTGGGACGGCGTGGTCCGTCCTGACGCGTCGGGCCTGCGGGTCACGGGCGGCAAGCTCGAGATCGACACCACCCCGACGGACATCTACGGCACGGGCAACACCGACGTGCCGAACATCGTCCTGCAGGACCAGCCCGCCGGCGACTGGACCGTCGAGACCAAGGTCGACGGCTCGGCGTTCAACCAGCAGTACCAGCAGGGTGGTCTGATCCTCTACGGAGACGACGACAACTACGTCAAGCTGGACTTCATCACGAAGAACCAGCCGGGTGCGGCGGTCGACCGCGGGCTCGAGCTGCGCAGCGAGGCCGGCTCGACCGTCCTCAACCCGCAGCCCAACGTCAACAACCTCACGCAGGGCGTGTGGTGGCTGCGCCTGGCGAAGGTGGGCACGACGTTCACGGGGTCCTACAGCGCCGACGGCGTGACCTGGACCGAGATCGCGGAGAAGGTCACCAACCCCGGTCTGGCGGACGCGAAGGTCGGTCTCTACGCCCTCGGGGCGGCACAGACCTCCTCTGCGACCGCGACGTTCGACCACTTCCGGGTCGTCGGTCCGGCAGCCGAGCCGCTCACGGTGAGCGGGTCTCTCGACCCGGCCACGCCGTCGGGCGCGAACGGCTGGTGGACCGGTCCGGTGGCCGTCACGCTCGCCACCACGGGCGGTGCGGCCGGCCAGCAGGTCTACCGCGAGTACCAGCTCGACGGCGGCGCGTGGGCCGAGTACACGGCCCCCGTGGTCGTGGACGCACCGGGTGAGCACACGATCAAGGTGCGGGCCTCGGCCGGGACCGAGAACGTGACGGGCGCCGACGTGGCGGTCAAGATCGACGGCGACGGACCGACCGCGGCGGCGACGCTGCGCGAGGACCGCACCGTGGAGATCACCGCCACGGACGACGTCTCGGGGATCGCGTCGGTCGAGTACTCGCTCGACGGCACGACCTGGGTCGCGTACGAGGCACCGGTCGCCGTCGGCGACGCCGCGGCGACCCTCGCCTACCGGGCCACGGACGTGGCCGGGAACGTCACGGCCTCCTCGCTCGAGGTGCCGGCAGGTGAGCTGGTCCCCGCGACCGTCACGGCCGCACCGAAGTGCGTGGCGAACCGGGTGACGCTCGGCGTCACCGCGGTGAACACGGGCGACGCCCCGGTCACGATCGTGGTGCGCTCGGCGTACGGCACCAAGACCTTCACGGGTGTGGCGGCGGGCAAGTCCGCCCACCAGTCGTTCGCGACCCGTGCGGCGTCGATCGAGGCCGGCCAGGTCACCGTCACGGTGACCGACGCCGGGGGGAGGACCAGCACGTACACGATCGACCACGCCGCTGCGAGCTGCGGCTGACCGATCACCGGTGGGGCCGCGGTGAACCGCGGCCCCACCGCCCCTGACGGGCGGGCTGAGGAGCCTCGACCGACGTGTGGCGTCGACGACCCTTCGGCCGGGACGTCGGCACCATGGCCGAGGACCGTCAGCACGCCTGGCACTTCCGCGTCGACGACGAGGAGGTGCCGGCTCCCGGCACCGGAACCCGGTGCTCCGGCTGGTGCCGGGAGCCACCTACCGTACGACCAGCACCACCAGCAGGACCAGCACCACCAGCAGGACCAGCACCACCGCGCGGCCCGCCGGGCCGCGCAGCCCGACGCACGACCCCTTTCTTTCACGACGAGGTGATGAGCGACATGACTCAGCAGGCGAACCGGAGCTCCGGTCCCGACCGGACGCGTACCCCCCGCCCCCGCCCCTTCTCGCACGCGCTGCGTGCGGTCCTGGCAGGGGCCGTCCTGCTGCTCGCCTCGGTGCTCGGCGCAGCCCCCGCGAGCGCCCACGGCGGGGAGATCATCCTGTCGATCGGCGGTGACGGTGCCGGCGGGGTGTCGGTCAACGTGACGTACAAGACCGACGGGCACCCCGTCGAGGAGATCGTCGACGTCATGGTCACCGCGGTCTCCGCGGAGGGCACCGAGGTCGGCCCGATCCAGCTCTCCTCGGCTTCCGAGGGCGTCGGCTGGTACACGTCCGCCCCGGACATCCTGGGCGAGGGCAACTGGACCGTGACCGCGACGACCACGACGCCTGTCGCGACGACCGCGACGACGCAGATCGACGTGGTCCCCCCGTCGGCCCCGCCCGCTCCTGCGGCGGACGGCGCCGACGGCGAGGTCGCCGCCCAGGGCGACGAGGCCGCGTCGTCTGCTGCGGCGAGCGAGGACGACGGGGCGGGCGTCCCGACGACCGCGATCGTCGTCGGTGCGGTCGTGCTGCTCGTCGCCGCCGGAGCCGTGCTGGTGCTCCGCCGCCGGGCCACGGCTGCCCGCCGCCCCTGAACCCCGGCGCGGCGGTGACCACCGCGCACGCCGCACCACAGCCCACCACAGCGCACCCGGGTGCATGCCGCACCAGGGCACACCCGCAGCACGACGGAACGAAGGAGACACCGACATGGCACGACCGATCACCCTCTTCACCGGCCAGTGGGCCGACCTGCCCTTCGAGGAGGTCGTACGCCTCGCGTCCGGCTGGGGCTACGACGGTCTGGAGATCGCCTGCTGGGGCGACCACCTGGACCCCTGGCGCTGGGACGACGACGAGTACGTCGCGGGCAAGCTCGCGCTGCTCGAGGCGCACGGGCTCAGGGTCTACGCGATCTCGAACCACCTCAAGGGACAGGCGGTGTGCGACGACCCGATCGACCAGCGTCACCGCGACATCCTCTCGGACCGTGTGTGGGGCGACGGTGATCCCGAGGGCGTGCGTCAGCGCGCGGCCGAGGAGATGAAGAACACGGCGCGTCTCGCGGCGAAGCTGGGCGTCAAGACGGTCGTCGGCTTCACGGGGTCCTCGATCTGGAAGTACGTGGCGATGTTCCCGCCGGCGTCGCAGGCCATGATCGACGCGGGCTACCAGGACTTCGCGGACCGCTGGAACCCGATCCTCGACGTGTTCGACGAGGTCGGGGTGCGCTTCGCGCACGAGGTCCACCCGAGCGAGATCGCCTACGACTACTGGACGACGGTCCGCACGCTCGAGGCGATCGGCCACCGCGAGGCCTTCGGTCTGAACTGGGACCCGAGCCACATGGTCTGGCAGGACCTGGACCCGGTCGGGTTCCTCTGGGACTTCCAGGACCGGATCTACCACGTGGACTGCAAGGACACCAAGAAGCGCATGCACAACGGTCGCAACAGCCGTCTGGGCTCGCACCTGGCCTGGGCCGACCCGCGCCGTGGGTGGGACTTCATCTCGACGGGCCACGGGGACGTCCCGTGGGAGGACAGCTTCCGGATGCTCAACAGCATCGGGTACGACGGTCCGATCTCGGTCGAGTGGGAGGACGCGGGCATGGACCGCCTCGTGGGCGCGCCCGAGGCCCTGGCGTTCGTCAAGCAGTACGCGTTCGAGGCTCCCGAGGCAGCGTTCGACGCGGCGTTCTCGACCAAGCAGTAGGCCGGAGCACGCGGTACGCGAGCATCGGAAGGGCGTCCTCCTCACCAGGAGGGCGCCCTTCCGGCGTACCGGGACCGGCCGGTCGGCACGGCGGGGCACGCCTGAGCACGCTGTTCGTCACGGTTCGACCGCACGACAGTAGGCCTCGGCAATTGTTTAACCGATGGAGTTACCTAACGGTGACATCGAACATTCGGCTTTTGCTTGACGCTCGACATAAGTCGCCCTACGGTATGGGACATGCGAGCCGAAGAAGTCGCGCGGGACCACGGGGCTGTCAGTGCCCCCACCACCAGGACGGAGCCGTCCTCCCTGAACGGCCGTGCCGCCGTGGACGCCGCGACCACCCCAGTTCTTGTCCACCCCGCGAGCGACCTGCTCCCGAGCCGACTGCCCGCCGCGGGCTACCGGGCAGGGATCATCGGGACCGGGTTCATCGGCGAGGTCCACGCCCGTGCGATCCGCACGGCAGGGGGAGACCTCGTCTCGGTCGCCGGCATCGACGCGCCGGGGGCGCGCGAGGCCGCCGCCGACCTGGGCGCCCTGGGGTACGCGGCCACGTCGCAGGAGCTCATCGACGACCCGGACATCGACGTGGTGCACATCTGCACCCCCAACTTCCTGCACGTCCCGCTCGCCACGGCAGCGCTGGCCGCGGGCAAGCACGTGGTGTGCGAGAAGCCCCTCGCGATGGACCTCGAGGGCGCGATCGCGCTCGCCGGTCTCGCCGAGGAGGCCGCAGCCGCGGACGGCCGCGTCGCCGTCGTGCCCTTCGCCTACCGCTTCCACCCCATGGTCCGCGAGGCTCGCGCCCGGGTCCGCAGCGGCGCGGTCGGCACCATCAGCCTCGTGCACGGTTCCTACCTCCAGGACTGGCTCCTGCGGGCCAGCGACGACAACTGGCGGGTCGACCCCGCCCTCGGCGGCGCGAGCCGCGCGTTCGGCGACATCGGCTCGCACTTCTGCGACCTCCTCGAGTTCACGACGGGCCAGCGCATCGTGCGGCTCGTCGCGCAGACCGCGACGATCAACGCCGAGCGCACGGGCGCCGACGGGCGCCCCGCCGCGGTCCGTACCGAGGACGCCGTGACGCTCCAGTACGAGACCGACGGCGGAGCGCTCGGCTCGGCGGTCATCAGCCAGGTCTCGGCCGGTCGCAAGAACCGGCTCTTCCTCGAGATCTCGGGTTCCGAGTCGACGCTCGCGTTCGACCAGGAGGGGCCCGAGACCCTCTGGGAGGGGCGCCGCGACACGAGCCGCCTGCTCATCCGCAACCCGGAGGCCCTCGCGCCCGAGGCTGCGCGCTACTCCCGGCTCCCCGCGGGACACCCGCAGGGATACCAGGACTGCTTCAACGCTCTCGTCGGTGACACCGCGGCTGCCATCAACGGGCAGACGCCCGACGGGCTGCCCACGTTCGCCGACGGGCTCCGGGCCGCGCGCCTCGCCGAGGCCGTCGCCCGATCCGCACGCACCGGCACCTGGGTGGAGGTAGGAGCATGACCGCATCGACGGCAGCAGGAGGCGCGAGCACCACGAGCACGCCCATCCTGCAGCTGCGGGGCATCGGCAAGGTCTTCTTCGGCAACTCGGTCCTGCGCGGCATCGACCTCGACGTGCGACCCGGTGAGGTCCACGCGCTCGTCGGGGAGAACGGCGCCGGCAAGTCCACGCTCATGAAGATCATCGCCGGGGTCCACAAGCCCGACTCGGGCACCGTGGAGCTCGACGGGAAGCCCGTCGCGTTCGCGTCGCCGCTCGCGGCCCAGGCCGCCGGAGTCTCGACGGTCTTCCAGGAGTTCAACCTCCTGCCCGAGCGCACGGTCGCCGAGAACGTCTACCTCGGCCGTGAGCCTCGGCGGTTCGGCATCGTCGACGCCGGGCGCATGGCTCGCGACACCGACGCCCTGCTCGCGGACCTGGGCCTGCACGGCCTCGCGTCCTGGATGCGGGTCGGCTCGCTGTCCGTGGCCGAGCAGCAGATCGTGGAGATCGTCAAGGCCGTCTCCTACGACGCACGCATCATCTCGATGGACGAGCCCACGGCCGCGCTCGCCGACCAGGAGGTCGAGCTGCTCTACGCGCTCGTCGAGCAGCTGCGGGCGCGTGGCGTCGCGATCCTCTACGTCTCGCACCGGCTCAAGGAGATCTTCGACCTCTGCGACACCATCACGGTGCTCAAGGACGGTGACTTCGTCCTGACGACCGCGACGGCCGACATCACCCCGGACCGCCTGGTGCGGACCATGGTCGGGCGCGAGTTCGCGGGCTACTACCCCGACAAGGACCCCGGCACGGTGCCCGGCGCGGTCAAGCTCGCGCTCGAGGGCGCGGGCAACACCCAGGTCGACGGGATCGACCTCGAGGTCCGCGCCGGCGAGATCGTCGCGCTCGCGGGCCTCCAGGGCAGCGGTCGCACCGAGATCGCGCACGGCGTGTTCGGTGTCGCCCCCTTCACGCGCGGCACGATCCTGCTCGACGGCAAGCCCGTCACGGTCTCCTCGGCCCGCGAGGCGGTCCGCAGGGGGCTCGCGCTCGTGACCGAGGACCGCAAGGCCGAGGGACTCGCGCTCGAGCAGTCGATCTCCGCGAACGCGCGGCTCGTGCTCGACTCCGTGACTCCGGGGTCCTCCGACCGTCGCGCCAAGGCGATCCCCGGCATCCTGTCGTCGCTGGACCTGGTCTCGCGCTCCAAGGACGCCGAGGTGCAGTACCTCTCGGGCGGCAACCAGCAGAAGGTCGTCCTCGCCAAGTGGCTCGTGACCGACCCCTCGGTGATCGTGCTCGACGAGCCCACACGAGGCATCGACGTCGGAGCCAAGCGTGCGGTCTACGACCTCATGCGGACCCTCACCGCCCGCGGGGTCGCGATCCTGCTCATCTCCTCGGAGCTCCCCGAGGTCGTCGCCATGGCCGACCGCATCCTCGTGATGCGCGACGGCCGCCTGGCCGGGGAGCTGCCCCGCGGGCAGCGACGAGGAGACCATCATGGCGATGGCCACCGGGGCGGGTGACACCTCGGAGCACGTCGAGGTCGACCTCTCCGCCCTCGACGTCCCCGTGGGCACCGCAGCCCGCGCCCCCCAGTCCGTGCTGCCCGGCGGCGAGTCCGCCTCCCCCCGGCATGCGCAGCGCGACACCACCCAGGAGGACCAATGAGCACCGCGGTGAGCACCGCCTCGCCCTCGACGGGGAGCGCGAAGCCGACCTCCGGCCCGCGCCGGCGCCGGCTCGGCTCGACGGGGATCGTCTACCTCGCCCTCGTCGGGATCCTCGTGATCTCGGCCGGGCTGGTCGCGGCCCAGGGCGGCAACTTCTTCAGCCAGGGGAACCTGTTCTACCTGCTGTCGCAGACGAGCCTGCTGGGCTTCGTCGCGATCGGGCAGACGTTCGTGATCCTCTGCAAGTCGCTCGACCTGTCGGTCGGCTACGTCGTGGCCTGGTCCTCGCTCGTGGCCGCCACGACCATGGCCGGCGACCCGTCGCGCATCTGGCTCGGCGTGGTGGCGGCCCTCGCGGTCGCTGCAGGGGTCGGCCTGGTCAACGGCCTGGTGATCTCCAAGCTCCGCGTGAACTCGTTCATCGCGACGCTCGGCGTCGGCCTCATCATCAAGGGCTACCTCGACACCCAGTACAAGGGCCCGTCGGGCGAGATCCCCAAGGCGTTCCAGGGCTTCGGCTACACGCGCATCGGCCCGGTGCCGATCTCGGTCATCGTGCTGGCGGTGGTCATGGTGCTCGGTGTGGTCCTGCTGACCCGCACCCGCCCCGGCTACCACATGTTCGCGGTCGGCGGGAACATCGACGTCGCCCGGCTCTCGGGCATCCGCACCGACCGGTCGATCATCCTGGCCCACGTCCTGTGCTCGCTGTGCGCGGGCGTCGCAGGCCTCCTCATCGCCGCTCGCTTCGGCACGGGCAACGCGCTGGTCTACACCTACGGCTACGACCTCAACTCGATCGCGGCCGTCGTGCTCGGTGGGACCCTGCTCATGGGTGGGCGCGGCTCGATCATGGGCACCATCGCGGGTGTCCTCATCCTCGCCTCGCTCGACACGGTGTTCAACGTGCTCGACGTCAGCCCGTTCTTCAAGGACGTCCTGCGCGGCGCGATCATCATCGCCGCGGTCGCGATGTACGCCCGCCGCCAGATCGACCCCGCGAGCAGCAGGGCGAGGTTCCGGGCGCTGGCCCAGTCGGTCCGTCCGGGCGGGTCCCGGGGAGGCCAGGCACCTCCGGGCTCCTCGTCCACGTCCACCCCGTCCACGTCCACCTCGTCCGGCAAGGAGGCCACCCGATGAGCGCGAGCACGTCCGCGACCACGCCGAGCGGCACCGGCGCGTCCGGCGCACCGCAGCCGGGGTCTTCGCCCAGCGGCTTCTCCCGCCTGGTGCAGCGCGCCACGTCGGGCAGCTCCTGGACGGTCTACGCCCTGCTGATCGTCGTCTTCGTCGCGATCCTCGTGATGAACCCGTCGTTCGGCGAGCCCATGTCGCTCATGGCCTTCCTCAAGAAGGCGGCGCCGCTCATCGTCCTGGCGATCGGCCAGTACTTCGTGATCGTCTCCGGGGAGTTCGACCTCTCGGTCGGCTCGCTCGTCGGGGCGCAGGTCGTCATCGCGGCCAAGCTCATCGACGGCGAGGAGTCCATGACCTGGCCCGTGATCGGGCTGATGGTGCTCTTCGGCCTGGGGGTCGGGCTGATCAACGGCCTGATCGTCACGCTGCTCAAGGTCCCGTCGTTCATCACGACGCTCGGCATGATGCTGGTCCTGTACGGGGCGATCCGCCTCTGGACCGGCGGGGCGCCCACGGGCTCCCTGACCGAGGGCTTCCGCCAGTGGGGGCGCGGCGGGATCCCGGACACGCCCGGTCAGTTCCAGGTGCCGTACGCGGTGCTCATCACGCTCGTCCTCGGTGTCGTCGCCGTGATCATCATGCGTCGCCCGTACGGTCGCACGCTCGTCGCGACCGGTGACAACGACGTGGCGGCCTCCTACTCGGGTGCCTCGGTCTGGTGGGTGCGCACGCGCGCCTTCCTGTTCTCGGGCTTCATGGCCACGGTCGCGGGCATCCTCATCGGCGGCTACGCCGGTGTGACGGCCCAGGTCGGCGAGGGGCTCGAGTTCATGGCCATCACGGCGGTCGTCCTGGGCGGCGTGGTGCTGGGTGGTGGCCGCGGGTCGGTCGTCGCGGCCATGGCCGGCGCGCTGACCCTCGAGGCGTTGTTCACGCTCTTCAACCAGCTCAGCCTGCCGTCGACGATCCGCCCCGCGGTCCAGGGCGTGATCATCATCGCGGCCGTGGCCTACGCCGCGATGCCGCGCCGGTCCAAGGCAGCTCCTCCGAGCACCCCGACCACCCCGGCAGGGGTCCCCGAACCCACCGTCCCCAAGGAGCCCCAGCCAGCAGCGCCCTAGTCCTCCGGCCACCCCCGGAACGCCACACAGATCCGTCCCCGACAGGCCGTCGTACCCGCTGCGACGGCAGGACAAAGAAGTCTCTCGATCATCAGGAGAAGGAACATGCGACGCTCTCGAGTTCTCATGGCAGGAGCCGCGACCGCGGCACTGCTGTTCACCGCTGCGTGCACCACCGACGCGCCCGCCGACACCCCGGACGCGGGTGCCGCGGCCACCGAGGACTCCACGGAGGAGTCCGACGAGTCCGGTGCGAACAGCCAGTGGTTCGTGCAGGCCGACTACGAGCGTCAGCTCGCGCAGCGCTCGGCGGTCCCCGAGGGGCCGGCGGACCAGCCGTGGCTGCAGGCGATCGACCCCGAGTTCGTGGACACCGCGCAGTACGCCAAGGAGGGGGGCAAGAAGCTGTGCTTCTCCAACGCCTCGGTCTCCAACCCGTGGCGCGTGACGGGCTTCATCACGATGCAGCAGCAGGTCGAGGTCCTCAAGGCCTCGGGCGAGATCTCGGAGTTCCGGGTCTCGGACGCAGCCGACGACGACAACAAGCAGATCTCCGACATCCAGGCGTTCGTCGAGGCCGGTGACTGCGACGCGATCATCATCTCGCCCTCGACCACCGCGACCCTGACCCCGGCGGTCGAGGCGGCGTGCGAGAGCGGCAAGCCCGTGATCGTGTTCGACCGCGGCGTCAACTCCGACTGCATGGTCTCCTACATCCACCCGATCGGTGGCTACGCCTACGGCGCCGACGGCGCCGAGTTCCTCGTCGAGAACCTCGAGCCCGGCTCCAAGGTCCTCGCGCTGCGCATCCTCCCGGGCGTCGACGTGCTCGAGAACCGCTGGGCCGCCGCGGACAAGATCTTCTCCGAGAGCGAGATCGAGGTCGTGGGCCAGGAGTTCACCGGTGGTGACGGCGCCAAGATCAAGGACATCGTGACGCAGTACCTGCAGCGCGGTGACGTGGACGGCATCTGGATGGACGCCGGTGACGGCGCCGTCGCAGCCGTCGAGGCGTTCGAGGACGCCGGCAAGCCCTACCCGGTCTTCATGGGCGAGGACGAGCTGAGCTTCATGCGCAAGTGGCAGGAGACGGACATGACCGCCCTGGGCGCCGTGTACTCCAACTTCCAGTGGCGCACCCCGATCCTCGCGGCCCAGAAGATCTGGAACGGCGAGCAGGTCCCGGCCGAGTGGGTCCTGCCGCAGTCGCCCATCACGGGCGAGGACCTGGACATCTACCTCGAGGCCAACAAGGACATGCCGTCGCTGCACTACGCCAAGTTCGGTGGCGAGGACCTGCCCGGCTACCCCGAGGCCTGGACCGACCGCTGATCCCAGCGACGGCCCCACCGCACCACGGGTAGACCCGCGGCCCGGCCCCTCGACCAGGTCGAGGGGCCGGGCGCGGCCCACCCCAGCACGACCGCACTTCTGCCCATGGTGCCCGACGACGCAGCCCGCCCTCCGCGCGAGGGCGCGCTCCGGCGTCGGGCACCCGGGTGACGCACCCACCGACGAAAGAGAGCAACGTGGCTCGCACGCGCCCCCTCGGGGTCAACACCTGGGTGTGGACCTCGCCCCTGACCGACGGCTCCCTCCGCGAGATCGCACCGCGCGTCGCCGGGTGGGGATTCGACGTCCTCGAGCTGCCCGTCGAGGACGTGACCGACTGGAACCCGCAGCAGGCCGCGCGGGTCCTCGCGGACAACGGCCTCGGGGCGTCGGTGTCCCTCGTCATGGGCACTGGGCGAGAGCTCGTCGCGGCCGACGCCGGCACGGTCCGCCGGACCCAGGACTACCTCCGCCAGGTGATCGACATGGCGGAGGCCGTGGGCTCGGGCGTGATCGGCGGACCCGCGTACGCGTCCGTCGGACGCACCTGGCGCCTGACCCCCGCCCAGCGCGAGTCGGCCAACGCCGAGCTGGTCGAGCACCTCGCCCCCGTCGTCGACCACGCGATGGCCGCGGGCGTACGGATCGGCCTCGAGCCGCTCAACCGCTACGAGACGAGCCTCGTCAACACGGTCGACCAGGGGCTCGCGGTCGTCGCGCCGCTGCCGTCGGCCGGGATCGGGCTGATGCTCGACATCTACCACATGAACATCGAGGAGACGGACCTGGCGGCCGCAGTGACGCGCGCCGGGGACCGGATCGCGCACGTGCAGGTCTGCGGCAACGACCGCGGGGCCCCCGGCAGCGACCACCTCGACTGGCGCGCGTTCCTCGGCGCGCTCGACGCCACGGGCTACGACGGCTCGCTGTGCATCGAGTCGTTCACCGCCGACAACGCGACCATCGCGACGGCCGCCTCGATCTGGCGTCCGCTCGCCCCCACCCAGGACGCCATCGCTGTCGATGGCCTGGACTTCCTGAAGGGACTGATGCGCGGCTGATCGATCGGTAGGAACACCGACGGCGCCGGCACGCCGTGGGACGACGTATCTCTTCACAGCACGTGCGCCCCGTCCACCGACGAACGGGGCACGCAACCACGTGCCGACTGCCCTGGAGGCAAGACACATGAAGGCTGCGCGACTTCCCCTGCGGGGAAGAGCCGTCGCGGCACTGACCATCGGAGCACTGGCGTTCACCCTCGCGCCCGTGACCATGGCAGCTGCTCACGACGGACCACACGAACCCGGTGACGACCGCAAGGTCCTCATCTTCACCAAGACGACCCAGTTCCGGCACTCGGAGGCGATCACGCAGGGCACCCCGGTGCTCGAGGCCGCGTTCGCCGACGTCGGCATCGCGTCCGACCACACCGAGGACTCCTCGGTCTTCACCGACGCGGGCCTGGCGGAGTACGACGCGCTCGTCATGTTCCAGACGTCGGGCGACCCGTGGAACGCCGACCAGAAGGCCGCGCTCGAGCGCTACCAGCAGGCAGGCGGCGGCATCGTCGCGATCCACAACGCGACCGACATGCGCGGCAACTACGGCTGGTGGGACGACATGATCGGGGCGCTCATGCCCGGCCACGCGGCCACGGGCAACAGCCCCGGCCTGCCCGGCACGGTTCGCGTCGAGGACCGCGTCCACCCCTCGACCAGCCACCTCGACCAGCGCTGGAACCGCGCGGACGAGTGGTACAACTACTCGGCGAACGTGCGCGGCAGCGCGCACGTTCTCGCCACGATGGACGAGTCGACCTACGACGCCGGCGGCAACAAGATGGGCTACGACCACCCGATCTCGTGGTGCAAGCCCTACGACGGCGGCCGTGCCTGGATGACCGGCATGGGCCACTTCGGCGCGCACTTCACCGGTGAGCCGGACCTGGTCCAGCACATCGTGGGCGGCGTCCAGTGGGCGTCGGGCCAGGTCGCGGGCGACTGCGGCGGCACCGACTGGGGCCAGTTCGAGAAGGTCGCGCTCGACACGAACACGAGCGCTCCGTTCGGCATGGACGTCGCCCCCGACGGCCGCGTGTTCTTCACCGAGCTCGTGCGCGGTCAGATCCGCGTCTACGACCCGCGCACCCAGAACACCTCGACCGCGATCACGCATCCCGGTGTACTCCGGCGGCGAGGACGGCCTGCTCGGCATCGCGCTCGACAAGGACTTCGCGACCAACGGGTACCTGTACCAGTACTACTCGCCGGCCAGCGCCGACGACACGAACCCGGCGAACTTCTTCAACCGGATCTCACGCTTCACCGTGACCGACGGCGGTCCCGGCGGCACCGTGATCGACCCGGCCTCGGAGAAGGTCCTCATCGAGGTCCCGGCCGGGCGCCTGCCCGACGAGCCGGGCCACACCGGTGGCAGCCTGATCTTCGACGACCGCACCGGTGACCTGTACATCGGCGTCGGCGACGACGTGAACCCGCACTCCGAGCCCTCGGGCGGCTACGCCCCGCTCTCGGAGCGCGACGGTCGCCTGCACGACGCTCGCGCGACGTCGGCCAACACCAACGACCTGCGCGGCAAGGTGCTGCGCATCCACCCCGAGGCCGACGGCACGCTACTCGATCCCCGAGGGCAACCTGTTCGCCGAGCCGGGCACCGAGAAGACGCTGCCCGAGATCTACGCCATGGGCTTCCGCAACCCGTTCCGGTTCTCCGATCGACCCCGCCACGGGCAACCTCGGCGTGGCCGACTACTCGCCCGACAACGGTACCGACAACCTCGCGAACCGCGGCCCCGCGGGCATCGCCGAGTGGAACCTCATCAAGGAGCCGGGCTTCTTCGGCTGGCCGCTGTGCATGGGCAACAACGAGCCCTTCCGTGACGTCGACTACCGCACCAACCCGGTCACCGTCGGCGCCTTCTTCGACTGCGCCGCCCCGGTCAACGACTCGATCCGCAACACGGGTCTGACGCAGCTGCCCGCCGGCCCAGCCCGCGGACATGTACTACGGCTACCAGCGCACCTCGGCCCCCGGCGTGATCAACGCCGGTGGCGGGCTCGCACCCATGGGTGGCCCGTTCTACAGCTACGACGCCGACCTCGTGTCGGACACCAAGTTCCCCGAGTACTACGACGGCAAGCCCTTCTTCTACGAGTGGGCGCGCAACAAGATGTACTCGATCGAGCCTCAAGGACTCCACGCCGCAGGCCGGGCTGCGGTCGAGAAGGTCAACCCCTTCCTGCCGAACGAGCAGTTCCTGGCTCCGATCGACTCGACGTTCGGCCCCGACGGCGCGCTCTACGTGCTCGACTGGGGCGGCGGCTTCGGCCGTGACAACCCGAACTCGGGCCTGCACCGCATCGACTACATCTCCGGCTCGCGCTCCCCGGTGGCCAAGCCGGTCGCCACGCCGGACTCGGGCACGGCCCCGCTGACCGTCACGTTCGACGGCTCGGCGAGCACCGACCCCGAGGACGAGGCGCTCACGTACGCGTGGGACTTCGACGGTGACGGCACGACCGACTCGACCGAGGCCGAGCCGACCCACACCTACACCGACGAACGGCGTGTTCGACGCCCGCCTCACGGTCAACGACCCCTCGGGCAAGGCCGGGACCGCCACGGTGCCGATCACGGTGGGCAACACGCGTCCTGAGGTCGACTTCAACGCTCCCGCCGACCGGGTCGTTCTTCGACTTCGGCGACCGGATCGACTGGGACGTCTCGGTCACCGACGCCGAGGACGCCGTCGATCGTCGACGAGAACGTCATCATCCAGCCCGCGCTGGGCCACGACGCCCACGCGCACCCGTCCGAGCCCCTCCACGGCACCACGGGATCGGTCGAGACCGGCCTCGGCGGCGGGCACGGCGAGGACATGAACGTCTTCTACGTGCTCGACGCGCGCTACACCGACGGCGGCGGCGAGGGCGGCGTGCCCGCGCTCACCGGCTCCGACACGACCCTCGTGTTCCGCAAGAAGCGCGAGGCCGAGTTCCAGACGGCGTCGCAGGGCACGACCCGGCTCCCGAGCCGGGACGTCGAGGGCGGCGGGTCCGTCATCACGGGCAAGGACGGGGCATGGTCCTCGTACGACCCGTTCAACCTCCACCAGATCAGCGCGCTGTCGCTGCGTGTCTCGGCAGCCCAGGCGGGCACCGTCGAGCTGCGTCGCGACGCTCCCGACGGCGAGCTCCTCGCCACGGCCTCCGTCCCGGAGACCGGCCTGGGGACGTTCACCGACGTGCGTGTCGACGTCGCGGACCCGGGCGAGAGCTTCGACCCTGTACGTCGTGTTCCCCGGTGCGGGCGAGCGTCGCCTGAACTTCATCGAGGCGCACGGCAAGGGCATCTCGGCCACGACCCGTCCCGAGGTCGTCGTGACCGCTCCTGAGGCGGGCGTCCAGCTCGAGCAGGGCGAGATCACGGTCTCGGCGAACGCGACGGACGCCGAGAACACGGTCACGCAGGTCGAGTTCTTCGTCGACGGCCAGTCGATCGGCACGGACACGTCCGCGCCGTACACGACGACGTGGAACGCGACGGCGGACAAGCTACTACAAGCTGACCGCGGTCGCCACGAACGACAAGGGCCTCACCACGAAGTCCCGCATCGTCATGGCGCAGGTCGGCGACCTGTTCGCCGGCATGAAGACCTTCACGAACGCGAACGGCACGTTCGAGCAGCTGTCCGAGGGCAAGTACCTCGTGACCTCTGCGGGTGCCAACATGTGGCAGGGCACCGACGAGTACTCGGCCATCTACAAGGAGGCCGGCGCGGACGAGAAGTGGTCTGCGACGGTCAAGGTCAACAGCCAGGTCAACACCAACGGTTCGGCCAAGGCGGGCCTGATCGTCCGCAACGACGTGACGCAGCCCGGCAAGTCGTCGGGCTACGCGGCCCTGGGCATCCGCCCGAACGGTGGCTTCGAGTGGCTGCGCGGCAACGCCGCGGGGCAGCTCGTGACCTCGACGGGTGCGAGCTCGTCGAGCTACCCCGCGTGGATGCGGATCGAGCGCGACGGCGACCTGTACACGGCGTCGTGGTCCAAGGACGGCGAGAACTTCACCCAGATCGGCGACCCGGTGTCTCTGCCGGGTGCCGAGCCGGTGCAGGACATCGGCATGTTCGTGACGGCCCACAGCTCGAACCAGAGCGCGGTCGAGTTCCAGGACTTCACGTTCGACGACGACCCGGTCGACCCGACCGAGCCGGGTACGGGCACGCCGCCGCAGTGCGCGGCGCAGAAGTCCGACGAGTTCGACGCCGCGTCGATCAACACCGGTCGCTGGACCGTGGTGCGCACCGCGCCCGGGAAGTCGATCACCGTCGTGGACGGCAAGGCGGTCCTGCCCGTCGTCCAGGGCGACATCAACGAGGCGGTCCCGGGCCCGATCAGCTACCTGGGCCAGCCGGCACCTGCCGGGGCGTGGGAGATCCAGACCAAGGTCGAGGTCCCGCTCGCACGGCACTGGCAGCACGCGGGTCTCCTCGTGCACGTGAACGACGACAACTACACCAAGTTCGCGTTCACGAAGAACCAGAACGGCAACCGCTTCCTGGAGTTCCAGACCGAGACCGGCGGTGCGCGCACGTGGCACGGCCAGACGAACGTCGCGGCGAACTTCCCGTCGTCGGTGTACCTCAAGCTGACCTCCACGGGTACGGCCATCACGGCCGCGTACTCCGCGGACGGCCAGACGTGGACCGCCATCCCGGGCTCCGCCCCGGTCAAGGCGGACGCGACCTTCGGCGTCGTCGCCGCGGGCGACACGGGGACGGCCGACTCGGTCGCGCTCGTCGACTGGTTCAAGGTCACGCCGGACTCGACCGACGGACCTGACGGTGGAACGCGGGTTCCTTCTGACGAGTTCGAGGGCACCTCGCTCGACGGTTGCCGCTGGAACAACGTGGTCCGCTACGACGCCTCGAAGGTCGAGGTCGCCGGCGGCGAGCTGCGCATCACCACCCAGCCGGGGGACATCAACAACAACAACCCGATCAGCCCGCGCAACTTCGTGCTCCAGGCAGCCCCCGAGGGCGACTGGGTCGCGGAGACCCGCTTCAAGGCTCCGCTGCTGCACCGTTGGCAGTACGCGGGTCTGATGGCGTACGGCGACGACGACAACTACGTCAAGCTCGACGTCGTCGCGAAGAACCAGCCGGGCACGCCCCTGAACCTGGGTGCGGAGCTCGCGTCGGAGAAGAACGCGGCCTCGAGCGGTGGCAACCGCCAGCTCGAGATCGCCGACACGACCGAGTCGGGCTACTGGTACCTGCGCATGGAGAAGGTGGGCAACACCTACCAGGGCTGGGTCAGCGACGGCGGGGTCAACTGGACGTCCCTCGGGGCGCCCGTCACGAACGACGCCGCGCTGACGTCCTTCGGTCTCGTGGCCATCGGCCCCGAGCAGGAGGTCCCGGTCACGGTGGCGTTCGACTGGTTCCACGTCACCACGGGTGACGAGGACACGCAGGCGCCGGTCGTGACCGTCGCCCAGGACCCGGCAGCCGGCGCGTCCGGCTGGAACACCGGGGCCGTGACGGTGTCCGCGACGGCCACCGACGACGTCTCGCAGACGCCGTCGATCGAGGTCAAGGTCGCCGACGGTGACTGGGCCCCGTACACGGCCGGCGTGGCGCTCACGACGGACGGGGAGCACGCGCTCGCCTTCCGGGCGTCCGACGAGGCGGGCAACGTCTCCGAGGAGGTCGCTCACGTGGTCAAGATCGACGCCACGGTGCCGACGGCAACGGCCGAGCTCGCCGAGCGCACGGTGACCCTCGCGGGTGCCGACGCCGGTTCGGGCGTCGCGCGGGTCGAGTACCGCCTCGCCGACACGGCAGAGGGCGAGTGGCTCGCGTACGGCGAGCCGTTCGTGGTCGGGGACGGGGCCGTCGAGGTCTCGTACCGCGCGGTCGACGTCGCCGGGAACGTGAGCGAGCCGCTCACCCTCTCGGTGCCTGCGGTCGAGGGCGGGGTCACGGCCGAGGTCGTGGCCAAGACCCAGTGCACCGCCGGCAAGGTGCTCGTCAACGTGCGGGTCGTCAACACCGACGACGCGCCCGCGACGATCAAGGTGAGCACGCCGTTCGGGACGAAGACCTTCACGGGTGTCGCTCCGGGCAAGTCCGCGTCGCAGACGTTCAGCTCGCGTCTCGAGGCGATCGAGGCGGGTTCCGTCACGGTCACCACGACGATCGGGGACCGGACGTCGACGTACACGGTCGACTACGCGGCTGCTTCCTGCAGCTGATGCACGAACGGTAGGCGCCGCTCCCTCCGGGGGCGGCGCCTACCGCGCGCGTCGTCCGGCCCGTGTGGGCCGGACGACGTGCGGCACCTGACAGCGCTTCCCCTGCCGGTTCTCCGGCGGCCTCTCCTACCTCTGCATCACCCGCCTTCTTCGTGCCAGGTGCTCGTGCCGGCACGGACCTCCCGCCCCCGACAGACAGGAACCGACCCGTGGCGCAGAAGACCGCAGCACGACGCAGCAAGGCGGACCTCGCGGCCCGGTCGGCGACCGCCCGGGGAGCGGGACCCCGGTCCGGGGACGGTGCCGGCCGTCCCCGACAGCGGCCACCGGAGCGCGCGAGCGCCCGGTGGCCGTGGAACCTCTCGCGCGCCCGTCGCGCGTGGATCGCGGTCGCCGCGCTCGCGGTGGTCGCCCTGACGGTCGCCGCCGTCGCCTGGGCCGTGACGCGAGGGCCCGACGACGGCGCGTCCGGCGCGTACGCCGTCGACCCCGCGCGCGTGGCCGAGCTCGAGGCCGCCGAGGTCGCGCGCGATGCCGAGAACCTGGGCGTCGTGACCGACTTCGCCGTCTCCGCCCAGGAGAGGCTCGTGCCGACCATGCACGAGCTGTCCGTGGCGCTGCCGCTCGACGGTGCACCCGTGGCCCCGGCGACCCCCGAGCAGCTCGCCGTGTGGCGCGACCAGCTCGCGGCGCTGACCGCCGAGGCCGAGGCCCTCCCGACGGGCGGGTCGGGGTACAACGTCACGCGCAACGGGCTGGGCGTCTCGATCGCGCTGCTGGGCGACGCGCTCGACACGCTCGAGCTCGCCGGCGCGTCGGCCGAGCCGGCCCGGGCGCAGCTCCTCGCGCTCGCGGGCGACCTGCGCCTGCGCGCCGCGGACACCTGGAGCATGGCCGCGACCCAGCTCGACGACCTGAGCGTCGCCGCAGACCAGGGGCACGTCCACGTGTTCCTCCCGCTCCACCCGGACGACGCGGGCGACGGCGCCGCGAGCCTGGGGGAGAGCGACCACTAGACCGGTGCCCGCCGTGACCACCTGCGGGTGGGCCGAGTCCCGGCGGGCACCCAGGAGCACCGTGCGCACGAGGAGGTGAGGACGGACGCAGTACCGGTGGACGGCCCTGGCCGCCGCCGAGGACGACGATCGACTTTCAAAGGAGAAAGCTGTGACCGTACGACACCGAAGGAGACGGGCAGGGGTGAGCGCGCTCCTGGCGCTGACCCTCGCGGCCCCGACCCTGGCCCTGACGGCGACACCCGCCGCCGCCCACGACGAGTTTTCCGTGCTCGTCTTCTCCAAGACCGCCGGGTTCCGGCACGACGCGATCCCGGCCGGGATCGCGACCATCAAGCAGCTCGGCGTGGACAACCACTTCGCCGTGACCGCGACCGAGGACGCCGGGGCCTTCACCGAGGCGAACCTCGCAGGCTACGACGCCGTCGTCTGGCTCTCGACGACCGGCGACGTGCTCAACGGCGAGCAGCAGGCCGCGTTCGAGGCCTACATCGCGGACGGCGGCGGTTACGCGGGCGTGCACGCCGCGTCCGACACCGAGTACGACTGGCCCTGGTACGGCGAGCTCGTGGGCGCGTACTTCTCGGCCCACCCGCAGAACCAGACCGCGAACGTCGTGGTCGCGGACAAGGACCACCCCTCGACCGCGCACCTGCCGGCGACGTGGGAGCGGTACGACGAGTGGTACAACTTCCGCGAGAACCCGCGCGGGGACGTGCACGTGCTCGCGACCCTCGACGAGGCGAGCTACTCACCGGGCGGCGGTGCCATGGGCGCCGACCACCCGACGGCCTGGTGCCAGGACGTGGCCGGCGGCCGCTCCTGGTACACGGGCGGTGGCCACACGCAGGAGTCGTACAGCGACCCGGCGTTCGTCCAGCACCTCCTGGGCGGCATCCAGACCGCCGCGGGAGCGGTCGACGCCGAGTGCGGCGCGACGGTCGAGAGCTCGTACGAGCAGATCACGCTCGCGAAGGGCGCCGAGAAGACCGGCGAGCCCATCGCGCTCGCGGTCCTGCCGGAGGGCGACGTCCTGCACACCTCGCGCGACGGCCGGGTCTGGTACACGACCGCGGGCGCGACGACCTCGCTCGCGGGCACCATCCCGGTGTACTCGCACGACGAGGACGGACTGCAGGGGGTCGCGATCGACCCGGACTTCGCCGAGAACCGCTGGGTCTACCTCTACTACGCCCCGCGGCTCAGCACTCCCGCGGGCGACGCCCCGGAGAACGGGACCGGTCCCGAGTCGTTCGCGGCCTTCGACGGCTACAACCAGCTCTCGCGCTTCACGCTGACCGACCAGAACACGATCGACCTGGCGAGCGAGAAGAAGATCCTCGAGGTCGAGGCCTCGCGCGGCACGTGCTGCCACGCCGGCGGTGAGATCGACTTCGACGCCGAGGGCAACCTCTACCTGTCGACGGGGGACGACACGAACCCGTTCGCCTCGGACGGCTACACGCCGATCGACGAGCGGGCGACGCGCAACCCCGCCTACGACGCGCAGCGCTCGTCGGGCAACACCAACGACCTGCGCGGCAAGCTCCTGCGCATCACCATGAAGGACGACGGGACCTACTCGATCCCGGACGGCAACCTCTTCGCCCCGGGGACGGACAAGACCCGTCCCGAGATCTACGCGATGGGCTTCCGCAACCCCTTCCGGTTCTCGGTCGACAAGGCCACGGGCTACGTGCACCTCGGTGACTACGGGCCGGACGCGGGCGGGGCGAACGCGAACCGCGGCCCCGGTGGTTCGGTCGAGTTCAACGTCATCACCGAGCCCGGCAACTACGGCTGGCCGTACTGCGTGGGGGCCAACGTCCCCTACGTCGACCACGACTTCGCGACGGGCACCTCGGGCGCTGCGTTCGACTGCAGCGCCCCCAAGAACACGAGCCCGAACAACACGGGTCTCGTGGACCTGCCGCCGGCCATCGCGGCCTGGCAGCCCTACGACGGCGGCAACGTCCCGGCCTTCGGCTCGGGCGGCGAGTCGCCCATGGGTGCCGTGGTCTACGACTACGACCCCGAGCTCGTCTCGGAGACCAAGTTCCCGCAGTACTACGACGGCAAGCCCTTGCTGTACGAGTGGGAGCGGCGCTGGATCAAGGAGGCCGTGCTCAACGAGGACGGCAGCCCCGCGGGCTTCGCCCCGGCCCTGACGGGTCTGAACATCCGTCGTCCCATGAACCTCGAGTTCGGTCCGGACGGCTCGCTGTACGTGCTCGACTACGGCAGCGGCTACTTCGGCGGCGCTGCGGACTCCGCGGTCTACCGCATCGACTACGTCAAGGGCTCGCGCTCCCCGGTCGCCGAGATCGAGGCGTCGGTGACCAACGGCGGCGTGCCGCTCGAGGTCGTCCTCGACGGGTCGGCCTCCAAGCACCCGGAGAACCTGCCGCTCACGTACGCGTGGGACGTGGACTCGGACGGCACGGTCGACTCGACCGAACCCGTCGTGACGCACACGTACACCACCAAGGGCCAGTACACGGCCCGTCTGACGGTCACGGCCCCCGACGGCAAGACGGGCGTCGCGACCACGACGATCACGGTCGGCAACACCGCCCCCGTGGTGACGCTCGACCTGCCGCAGGACGGGCAGTTCTTCGACTTCGGTGACCAGGTGCCGTTCAAGGTCACGGTCACGGACGCCGAGGACGGGACGCAGGTCGACTGCGACAACGTCGTCGTCGAGTACATCCTCGGCCACGACAACCACGGTCACCCGCTGTCGAGCGCGACCGGTTGCGAGGGCGTCCTGACGACCGTCAAGGACGAGGGCCACGGGCTCGACGCCAACATCTTCGGGGTCGTCAACGCGACGTACACCGACGGTGGCGCCGAGGGCGTGCCGGCTCTCAGCAGCGACGACGAGGTGGTGCTCCACACGCGCACCAAGCAGGCCGAGTACTTCACGTCGCAGCAGGGGGTCCAGGTCGTCGACAAGACCGCGGCCGAGGGCGCCAAGCAGCTCGGCTACATCGCGGCGGGCGACTGGTTCGCGTTCGACCGGATGAACCTCAAGGACATCACGGGCATCTCGGCGCGCTACACGTCGGGCAACGCGGGCGGTCTCATCGACGTCCGGGTGGGAGCCGCGAACGGTCCGCTCCTCGGGACCATCACGATGGGCTCGACGGGTAGCTGGGAGACGCACGCGTCGTCCGACGTCGTACCGATCACCGATCCGGGCGGCACGAACACGTTGTTCTTCGTCGCGCGCTCGGCATCGGGGGGCACGGGCGACATGTTCGACGTCGACTCGCTCCACTTCGTCGGCAAGGGGGCCGCGAACAACGTGGCACCCAGGCTCACGGCCGTCACGGGCACGCCCACCACGGGCGACGCCCCGCTCGACGTGACCTTCACGGCCACCGCGACCGACGCCGACGGCGACGACCTCACGTACGCGTGGGACTTCGGCGACGGGGGCACCGGCACAGGGGCCCAGGTCTCGCACACCTACACGACGGGCGGCGCGTTCACGGCCAAGGTGACCGTCAAGGACCCGGCCGGCGCCTCGGCGTCGGGCACCGTGAAGGTGACGACGTTCGGTGCGCTCGAGTGCACCGAGCCCGACCCGCAGCGCGGGCCCGAGGACGAGTTCCTCGGTGCGTCGATCGACGCGTGCCGCTGGGACGTCCACAGCTACCGCCCGGACCTCGCCGAGGTCCGCGACGGCAAGTGGGTCGTCACCACGACCGACGACGACTTCTACGGCACGGCGAACTCGCCCGTGCCGAACATCGTCACGACCGACCAGCCGGGCGACACCTGGACCGTGGAGACGTCGTTCACGGCGCCGCTCACGAGGTCGGCCCAGCAGGGCGGCATCATCGTCTACCTCGACGAGAAGAACTACGTGAAGCTCGACGTGGTCGGCAACGACGACGGCTCGGTGCGTGCCGAGCTGCGCAGCGAGGTCGGGGACGTCACGCAGGACCCGCAGCCGGGGATCGACAACCTCGCCAAGCCGGTCTACGGCGAGTACCTGCTGCGTCTCTCGCGGGCGGGCGACACGTTCACGGGTCAGGTCTCGGTCGACAACGGCCAGTCCTGGGCCGCGCTGCCCGGTGGCGTGAAGAACGGGGCGGCGCAGGACGCCGGGGTCGGGGTCTTCGCGCTCGGCAAGCTTGCTGGCACGGAGCAGATCGACGTCGCGTTCGACTACGTGCGCCTCGTGGACGGCACGCCGCCCACGTGCGAGGGCACGACGGCGAGCGACACGTTCGAGGGGACCGAGCTCGACGCGTGCCGCTGGTACGTCGTCAACCCGGACGCGTCCAAGCTCGCGGTGAGCGGCGGCGCGCTGCGCCTGACCACCACGGACGACGACGTGTTCGGCGCGACCAACTCGACCGTGCCGAACATCCTGCGCAACAAGGTCGTCACGGGGGACGAGTGGACGGTCGAGACGACCATCACGGCCGACCTCACGCAGAACTACCACCAGGGCGGCCTCATGGTCTTCAAGGACCAGGCCAACTACGTCAAGGTGGGCGTGATCCACAACGGGGCGGGGGCCGGGACCGTGGGCTTCGAGGCACGCAGCGAGAAGGGCGACGTGGTCCAGAACCCGCAGCCCGGCGTGTCCGACCTGCCGCGCGAGGCCGACAAGACGTACCACGTGCGCCTGACGCGCGACGGGAGCACGTTCACGGGCTCCTGGTCGCTCGACGGCGTCACCTGGACGGACCTCGCACCGGTCACGAACGACACGCTCGCGGGGATCGCGCCGGGGCCGTTCGCGCTCGGCAAGAACCAGACGGCTCCCACGACGGTCGCGTTCAGCGACGTCACGTTCGTCGAGGACGAGCCCGAGGTCTGTGAGCCGGCCACGCCCGCGGAGGGTTACCGCATGCTCTTCGACGGCACGGCCGAGTCGCTCGCGGGCTGGAAGATGGCCGGGCCGGGCGGGTTCGCGCTCCAGGAGGACTGCTCCATGCTGTCCACCGGGGGTATGGGCCTGCTCTGGTACCCCGAGGAGCTCGAGGCCTACAGCCTCACGCTCGACTGGAAGATGGCCGGGGACGACAACTCGGGCGTCTTCGTCGGGTTCCCCGACCCGGGGAACGACCCGTGGGTCGCGGTCAACCAGGGCTACGAGATCCAGATCGACGCGACGGACGCCGACGACCGCACGACCGGTGCGATCTACACGTTCCAGAGCGCCGACCTCGCGGCCCGCGACGCCGTGCTCAAGGCGCCGGGGGAGTGGAACTCGTACGAGATCACGGTCGAGGGTCAGCGGATCCGGGTGTTCCTCAACGGGACGCTGATCAACGACTTCACCTCGACCGCACCGTCGCGCGACCTGTCGTCCGGCTATATCGGGCTGCAGAACCACGGCAACGGCGACGACGTCTCGTTCCGCAACGTCCAGGTCAAGGACCTGACGGCCGAGCCGGAGCCCGAGGTCGAGGTCACCACGACGGTCAGGTCCCAGTGCGTGGGGCGGACCGCCAACGTCTCGGTCCGTGTGGTCAACGACGAGGACGTCCCCGCGGACATCGTCGTCACGACGCCGTCCGGCACCAAGACCTTCCTCGGCGTCGCGCCGGGGAAGTCCGCGCACCAGTCCTTCAGCGCGCGTGCCGGCGCGGTGGAGGCAGGGGTCGCGCAGGTCACCGCGACGGCCGGGGGTCGGACGACGACCTTCGACGTCGCCTACGGGGCCACGAGCTGCGGGTGACCGGGTGACCGGTCGGTCGGCCTGCCTGTCGAACCACTGACGGGCGGCGTGAGCGACCGGTCGACCGCAGCAGCGGGTGGGGCGGGATCCTTCGGGGTCCCGCCCCGCCTGTCGTCGGCACGCGCGCGGGGGCACCGCTCGGGCCGGGGCCCGACGGCGCCGCTCACCTCGGTGCGTGACGCGCGCAGCGCGGTGGCTCAGCCGAGCGGGCGGACCATCACGACGTCGTCGTGCGACTCGCCGCCCACGACGTAGGTCCGCGAGCCCGCGACCACGAAGCCGTGCTTGCGGTAGAAGGCCTGCGCCCGGGCGTTCTCTCCGTTGGTGCCGAGCCACACGGCACGGTCCGCGACGAGACCCGGCGCCGCGTCGAGCGCGGCCCGCATCAGGTCGCTCGCGACCCCCGTGCCCTGGGAACCCGGGTGCACGTAGATCTTGGAGAGCTCGACCGTGGGCTCGTCGCCGACGACCGCGACGATGTCCTGGTCGGCGGGCACCGCGCGCACGAGCAGGGCGTAGCCGACGAGACGGTGGTCCGCGGTGGTGCCGTCGGGTGTGCTGCCGCCGTCAGGGGCGCCGTCGAGGTCCGCCCCGGGGCCCGCGGCCTCGGCGAGGAGCAGCGCGTGGTCGGCGCTCGCGGCCCAGGCCGCGAAACTCTTGGGGGAGAGCTGCGTGCGGATGTGCTCGGCGACCGCGGCGGGGTCCGAGCCGGGCGGGCACGCGAGCGGGAAGGTGATCGCCGCGAGCGCCGCGAGACGCTCGGCGTCGTCCGGGGTCGCGGGGCGCAGGGAGGTCGTCACCCGCGCAATCTACCCGGGTGCACCCACGCGCGGGAGGCGCGGACCGCCGTCGGGCCGGCGAGCACCGAACCGCGCGCGTCCCCGCCCTGCGGACGCGCGCCCCCGGCGTGCGAGCGACCGCGCCGTTGACACCTCACCGCCCACGGAGGACGGTGGAAGGACCGGAGACGTCGCCCGCGCAGCCCACGGACGCCGCCCCGCCCGGAGCCCCGACGACGGGGTCCGCGTGAGGGGAGGTGAGAGCACATGAGGAAGATGGTCGACTGTCGGACGACGCCCAGCGTGATCAACTGCACGCTGACGATCGCCGGCGAGGAGGAGGAGGTCCTCGACGCCGCGTACGACCACATGGTCAGCAAGCACGGACACGAACCCACGCCACAGCTGCGTGAGGAGATCCGCGCCGACCTGGTCGACGCCGAACCCTCGATGGCCTGAGAGGCCTCCTGACGGAGGACGAGAGGCCGCCGGGCTGGACGACCCGGGGCACAGCCGGTCGTGACCACGATGGTCACGGCCGACAGCCGTGCTCCGGGGGCCCCGCTGTCCGCGTCGGCTCCTGCTGGGCGCAGCCGTTCTCGGCGATGATGGGGACATGGCACACCTCACGGCGCCCGGCGCGCGCCGCATCGATCTCAACGCGGACCTGGGCGAGGGGTTCGGGCCGTGGGCGCTCGCGGACGACGACGCCCTGCTCGACCTCGTGACCAGCGCGAACGTCGCGTGCGGGTTCCACGCCGGGGACCCGACGATCATGCGCACCGTGACGCGAGCCGCTGTCGAGCGGGACGTGAGCATCGGTGCGCACGTCGCCTACCGGGACCTCGCGGGCTTCGGGCGTCGCTTCCTCGCCGTGGCTCCCGCAGAGCTGACGGCCGACGTCGTGTACCAGCTCGGTGCTCTCGACGCGTTCGCGCGCCTCGCCGGTGACCGGGTCCGGTACGTCAAGCCGCACGGCGCCCTCTACAACGCGATCGTCCGGCACGAGGAGCAGGCGCGTGCCGTCGTGGACGCGGTCGCGGGCTACGACCCGACGCTGCCGGTCGTCGGGATGTCCGGCTCGGCCGTGCTGCGGCTCGCCCGGGAGGCGGGACTGCCCGTGGTGCACGAGGTCTTCGCCGATCGTGGCTACACGCCCGACGGGTCGCTCGTTCCGCGCGGCACCCCGGGCGCGGTGCTCCACGACCCGGTCGAGGTCGCCGAGCGAGCGCTGCGCCTCGTGACCGAGGGCGTGGTGGTCGCGTCCGACGGCAGCGAGATCGCGGTCGAGGCCGACTCGGTGTGCATCCACTCCGACACGCCCGGCGCGGTCGCGCTCCTGACCCGGGTGCGCGGGACGCTCGAGGCGAGCGGCGTCGTCGTGCAGCGGTTCGGCGGATGACCAGGCGGACCGGACCCGGCGGGCTCGCGGGCGGCCCGGGCGGTGGCGAGGTGCGGGCGGGCGCCGGGGAACCGGGCGCATGCCGCTCGACGGACGGTGCGGGGGAGAGCAGGCCGGACGAGGCGACCGCGAGCGGGGCGACGGACGGGACGGTCCCGCTCCCGGTCCACCCCTACGGTGACCGGGCGCTCATGGTCGACCTGGCCGGGCTCGACGAGGTCCACGCGCTCGCGGGCGTGCTGCGGGCGCGGCGCGTGCGGGGGGTCTCGGACGTCGTGCCCGCGGCGCGCACGGTCCTCGTGCTGCTCGACGACGCGGCGACCCCTGTGGACCTGGGCCGTGTCGAGAGAGAGGTGCGCGCTGCCTGGTTGTCGGTCGCGCGCCGCGGGGGCGTGATCGCCCGCCCTGCGGACGGCGGCGCGGGCGTCGCTCCACGTGCCGGTGCGCGGGGTGGAGCGGCGCCGGGGGAGGCGACGCTCGTCGAGATCCCCGTGGTCTACGACGGGGAGGACCTGCCCGACGTCGCCGCGTGGTCCGGCCTGTCCGTCGCCGAGGTCGTCGCACGGCACACGGGCCGCGAGTACGTCGTCGCGTTCGGAGGCTTCATGCCGGGGTTCGGGTACCTGACCGAGGTGGACCCGGCCATCGCGGCACCCCGCCTCGCGACGCCCAGGACGCGCGTGCCCGCGGGGTCGGTCGCGCTCGCGGGAGACCTCACCGCGGTCTACCCGCGCGCGACGCCGGGCGGGTGGCGGTTGCTGGGGCGGACCGACGTGGACCTGTTCGACGTCGACCGGGATCCGCCCGCGCTGCTCACTGCGGGCACCCGGGTCCGGTTCCGTGCGGTCGAGCGGCTGGCCGACGACGAGCCGGGCGGCGCGGCCAGCGGTGACCGGACCGTGGTCCAGGGTGACGGACCCGTGCGGGAGGGCGGGCGTAGTGGTGACGGCAGCGGCGGTGTTGGTGGTGACGGCAGCGGCAGCGGTGGCCGTGGCGCTGCCGGTGGACCGGGACGAGTCCGCCAGGACCAGCTCGTGCCCGGTGCGGCCGGTGCGCTCGGTGCGCTCGGTGCGCCCGGTGCGCTCGGTGCGCCCGGTGCGCCCGGTGCGCTCGGTGCGCCCGAGCGTGTCGACCGGGTTGCCCCGCGCGAGCCGCGCGGTGTCGAGGTCCTCGCGCCCGGGCTCCTCACGCTGGTCGAGGACGAGGGACGCCCGGGGTGGTCCTCCGCAGGCGTCGGTCGGTCGGGTGCGGCCGACCAGGGTGCGCTCCGTCTGGTGAACCGGCTGCTCGCGAACCACGCGTCGGCGGCCGTGCTCGAGGTGACGCTCGGTGGGCTCGCGGTGCGGTTCCACGAGCGGGCGACGTTCGCACTCGCCGGGGCACCTGCGCCTGCGACGCTCGACGGGACCCCGGTCGGGATGCAGGCGTTGCTCCACGCGAGGTCCGGGGCGGTGCTGCGGCTGGGTTTCCCCGCTGGTGGGGCGCGCACGTACGTCGGTGTACGAGGCGGGTTCGAGGCCTCGCCCGTGCTCGGGTCCCGTTCGTACGACGTCCTCGCCGCGCTCGGGCCACGGCCGCTGCGCGTGGGCGACCTGGTGGCGATCGGACCCCGGCCGTCCGCACTGCCGGTCGTCGAGATGGTGCCCACACGTTCCACGTTCCCGACGAGCGGCGTGGTGCGGGTCGCGCTGGACGTGCGTGCGGGGGCCCGGCCGGAGTGGTTCGACGAGGACGCGCGGGCGGTGCTGCTCGGCGGGGTGTTCGAGGTCTCGAGCTCGAGCAACAGGGTGGGGCTGCGCCTCTCGGGCCCGACGATCCGCCGTCGGAGCGGGGAGCTGGCGAGCGAGGGGCTCGTGCCCGGGGCGATCCAGGTCCCGCCCGACGGGAACCCTGTCCTGTTCCTGCGGGACCACCCCGTCACGGGCGGCTACCCGGTGATCGCGGTCGTCGCTGCGGATGTGCTCGACACCGCAGCGCAGCTCCGACCGGGGGACAGGGTCTCGTTCCGGTGGGCACGGGCAGGACGACAGGTCTGGGACGTCGGGCGGGTCGGCACCTAGCCGTGAGGGCGAGTCCAGCGGGTGCGGTGCGCGTGGGCCGCTCGGGTGTCCGGCGTGGCGACGACGGGCTGCACCAGGCTGGGTTGACGGAGTCGAGGATGACCGCGTAATGTTCTGGAAGTCAGCCCGGCAGGGAGGAACAGACACCACTGCGAAGCTCCTCGGAGCCGCCGCGAAGTGGCTGGAACCCCCGGGTGGCCACCCTGAAGATCTCAACGAGGCATTCGTGCGTCGCTGGACAATCTGCTGGGAGGCCGGCTCAGGTAGATCTTCTCCACCGGAAACGGCGGGTTGAGAAGCCGGAACGGGTCTGGTAAGGTAGAGAAGTTGCCCCGAGTGAAGGCCTGGAGACGGGTTGGAGTCGGTGCGTGTCGGTTGCTTGAGAACTCAACAGTGTGCTTGATAGTTAATGCCAATTGTCCTGCATGGGCGCATGGTGTGCACCTTCGGTGTGTGTTGTGTGGTCGTGTTGAGACTTCTTATTTGGTATGAATTGAAAACGTCATGTTTTCGGTTTGTAGCCATGATTATGGACCTTCGGGTCCGCTTCGTATGGTTGTTAGCCTCTTCGGGGGTTGATAGCAAACATTTACGGAGAGTTTGATCCTGGCTCAGGACGAACGCTGGCGGCGTGCTTAACACATGCAAGTCGAACGGTGATGGCCAGCTTGCTGGTCTGATCAGTGGCGAACGGGTGAGTAACACGTGAGTAACCTGCCCCAGACTCTGGGATAAGCCTTGGAAACGAGGTCTAATACTGGATATGAGATGCCCCTGCATGGGGAGTGTCTGGAAAGATTTATCGGTCTGGGATGGACTCGCGGCCTATCAGCTTGTTGGTGGGGTAATGGCCTACCAAGGCGACGACGGGTAGCCGGCCTGAGAGGGCGACCGGCCACACTGGGACTGAGACACGGCCCAGACTCCTACGGGAGGCAGCAGTGGGGAATATTGCACAATGGGCGCAAGCCTGATGCAGCGACGCCGCGTGAGGGATGAAGGCCTTCGGGTTGTAAACCTCTTTCAGCAGGGAAGAAGCGCAAGTGACGGTACCTGCAGAAGAAGCGCCGGCTAACTACGTGCCAGCAGCCGCGGTAATACGTAGGGCGCAAGCGTTGTCCGGAATTATTGGGCGTAAAGAGCTCGTAGGCGGTTTGTCGCGTCTGGTGTGAAAACTCAAGGCTCAACCTTGAGCTTGCATCGGGTACGGGCAGACTAGAGTGCGGTAGGGGTGACTGGAATTCCTGGTGTAGCGGTGGAATGCGCAGATATCAGGAGGAACACCGATGGCGAAGGCAGGTCACTGGGCCGCAACTGACGCTGAGGAGCGAAAGCATGGGGAGCGAACAGGATTAGATACCCTGGTAGTCCATGCCGTAAACGTTGGGCACTAGGTGTGGGGCTCATTCCACGAGTTCCGTGCCGCAGCAAACGCATTAAGTGCCCCGCCTGGGGAGTACGGCCGCAAGGCTAAAACTCAAAGGAATTGACGGGGGCCCGCACAAGCGGCGGAGCATGCGGATTAATTCGATGCAACGCGAAGAACCTTACCAAGGCTTGACATACACCGGAAACTTCCAGAGATGGTTGCCCCGCAAGGTCGGTGTACAGGTGGTGCATGGTTGTCGTCAGCTCGTGTCGTGAGATGTTGGGTTAAGTCCCGCAACGAGCGCAACCCTCGTCTTATGTTGCCAGCACGTCATGGTGGGGACTCATAAGAGACTGCCGGGGTCAACTCGGAGGAAGGTGGGGATGACGTCAAATCATCATGCCCCTTATGTCTTGGGCTTCACGCATGCTACAATGGCCGGTACAAAGGGCTGCGATACCGCGAGGTGGAGCGAATCCCAAAAAGCCGGTCTCAGTTCGGATTGGGGTCTGCAACTCGACCCCATGAAGTCGGAGTCGCTAGTAATCGCAGATCAGCAACGCTGCGGTGAATACGTTCCCGGGCCTTGTACACACCGCCCGTCAAGTCACGAAAGTCGGTAACACCCGAAGCCGGTGGCCCAACCCTTGTGGAGGGAGCTGTCGAAGGTGGGACTGGCGATTGGGACTAAGTCGTAACAAGGTAGCCGTACCGGAAGGTGCGGCTGGATCACCTCCTTTCTAAGGAGCATCACTCACAGCCGGCCCACTGGGTTGGTTGTGCAGAGGCCATGGCGCTCACCGAACGTGTGGGTGGATGGTTGCTCAAGGGTGGAACATTAACGAAGAGCTTCGTCCAAGACGGTTCGTGTCAGTACGCTGTCCACTTCGTGTGGGTGGTGGAACATCGCGGGTACGGGGGATGGGGTTTGCCAAGCACACTGTTGGGTCCTGAGGGAACCGCCCGCATGGGTGGGGTCGCTCTGAACGGGCCATCGCGTCTCCTGGGTGAACCGCCGACCGTTGTGTTGGTAGGCCGTGGGAGCGGGTGGGATCGTCCGTAGCTTGAGAACTGCACAGTGGACGCGAGCATCTTTGTAAGATCAAAGATTTATCTTTGTTCTCTGCAATTTTTTGTTGTCAAGTTTTTAAGGGCACAGGGTGGATGCCTTGGCACTAGGAGCCGATGAAGGACGTTGTAGCCTGCGATAAGCCTCGGGGAGTTGGCAAACGAACCGTGATCCGAGGATCTCCGAATGGGGAAACCCCGCTGGAGTCATGTCCAGTGACCCGCACCTGAATATATAGGGTGTGTGGAGGGAACGTCGGGAAGTGAAACATCTCAGTACCGACAGGAAGAGATATTCCGTGAGTAGTGGCGAGCGAAAGCGGAACAGGCCAAACCGTTCATGTGTGATAGCTACCAGGCGTTGCATGGGCGGGGTTGTGGGACCTTTCAGACCGGGCTGGTACCTGGTCAGGGAGTCAGAAAGTCGCGTTATAGTCGAAGGGCATTGAAAGGCCCGGCGCAGAGGGTGTGACCCCCGTAGACGAAATGACGTGGCCTCCCGAAGGGGATCCCAAGTAGCACGGGGCCCGAGAAATCCCGTGTGAATCCGGCAAGACCACTTGCTAAGCCTAAATACTACCTAGTGACCGATAGCGGACCAGTACCGTGAGGGAAAGGTGAAAAGTACCCCGGGAGGGGAGTGAAATAGTACCTGAAACCGTGTGCCTACAATCCGTTGGAGCCTCCCTAGCAGGGGTGACAGCGTGCCTTTTGAAGAATGAGCCTGCGAGTTAGTGCTCAGTGGCAAGGTTAACCCGTGTGGGGAAGCCGTAGCGAAAGCGAGTCTGAATAGGGCGAATGAGTCGCTGGGTCTAGACCCGAAGCGAAGTGATCTAGCCATGGGCAGGTTGAAGCGTGGGTAAGACTACGTGGAGGACCGAACCCACCAGGGTTGAAAACCTGGGGGATGACCTGTGGTTAGGGGTGAAAGGCCAATCAAACTTCGTGATAGCTGGTTCTCCCCGAAATGCATTTAGGTGCAGCCTCGCGTGTTTCTTGCCGGAGGTAGAGCTACTGGATGGCCGATGGGCCCTACAAGGTTACTGACGTCAGCCAAACTCCGAATGCCGGTAAGTGAGAGCGCGGGAGTGAGACTGTGGGGGATAAGCTCCATAGTCGAGAGGGAAACAGCCCAGACCACCAGCTAAGGCCCCTAAGCGTGTGCTAAGTGGGAAAGGATGTGGAGTTGCACAGACAACCAGGAGGTTGGCTTAGAAGCAGCCACCCTTGAAAGAGTGCGTAATAGCTCACTGGTCAAGTGATTCCGCGCCGACAATGTAGCGGGGCTCAAGTACACCGCCGAAGCTGTGGCATTCACACAAACGCTAGGCCTTCGTGGTCCAGGCGTGTGGATGGGTAGGGGAGCGTCGTGTGGGCAGTGAAGTCGCGGGGTAACCCAGCGGTGGAGCCTACACGAGTGAGAATGCAGGCATGAGTAGCGAAAGACGGGTGAGAAACCCGTCCGCCGAATGACCAAGGGTTCCAGGGCCAGGCTAATCCGCCCTGGGTAAGTCGGGACCTAAGGCGAGGCCGACAGGCGTAGTCGATGGACAAGGAGTTGATATTCTCCTACCGGCGAAGAACCGCCCATACCGAACCCGGTGATGCTAAGCGCCCTTAACTCGCACCGTCTCCTTCGGGAGGCATCGCGAGAGCGGCGCGCGACCCGAACCGGTACTAGGTAAGCGTATTAACAGGGGTGACGCAGGAAGGTAGCCCAGCACGGCGATGGTTGACCGTGTCCAAGGTTGTAGGGCGAACAGTAGGCAAATCCGCTGTTCACATAGCCTGAGAACTGATAGATAGCGCGTATGCGCGAATTGGGTGATCCTATGCTGTCAAGAAAAGCCTCGGCGCGAGGTTCTAGCCGCCCGTACCCTAAACCGACTCAGGTGGTCAGGTAGAGAATACTAAGGCGATCGAGAGAATCGTGGTTAAGGAACTCGGCAAAATGCCCCCGTAACTTCGGGAGAAGGGGGGCCCGATGCGTGACGGAACTTGCTTCCCGAGCGTTGACGGCCGCAGAGACCAGGGAGAAGCGACTGTTTACTAAAAACACAGGTCCGTGCGAAGTCGCAAGACGATGTATACGGACTGACGCCTGCCCGGTGCTGGAAGGTTAAGAGGACGGGTCAGCTCTTCGGAGCGAAGCTCAGAATTTAAGCCCCAGTAAACGGCGGTGGTAACTATAACCATCCTAAGGTAGCGAAATTCCTTGTCGGGTAAGTTCCGACCTGCACGAATGGCGTAACGACTTCTCCGCTGTCTCAACCGCGAACTCGGCGAAATTGCACTACGAGTAAAGATGCTCGTTACGCGCAGCAGGACGGAAAGACCCCGGGACCTTTACTATAGCTTGGTATTGGTGTTCGGTGCGGCTTGTGTAGGATAGGTGGGAGACTGTGAAGCATGCACGCCAGTGTGTGTGGAGTCAACGTTGAAATACCACTCTGGTCGCTCTGGATATCTAACCTCGGTCCGTAATCCGGATCAGGGACAGTGCCTGGTGGGTAGTTTAACTGGGGCGGTTGCCTCCTAAAATGTAACGGAGGCGCTCAAAGGTTCCCTCAGCCTGGTTGGCAATCAGGTGTCGAGTGCAAGTGCACAAGGGAGCTTGACTGTGAGACTGACAGGTCGAGCAGGGACGAAAGTCGGAACTAGTGATCCGGCGGTGGCTTGTGGAAGCGCCGTCGCTCAACGGATAAAAGGTACCCCGGGGATAACAGGCTGATCTTGCCCAAGAGTCCATATCGACGGCATGGTTTGGCACCTCGATGTCGGCTCGTCGCATCCTGGGGCTGGAGTAGGTCCCAAGGGTTGGGCTGTTCGCCCATTAAAGCGGTACGCGAGCTGGGTTTAGAACGTCGTGAGACAGTTCGGTCCCTATCCGCTGCGCGCGCAGGAAACTTGAGAAGGGCTGTCCCTAGTACGAGAGGACCGGGACGGACGAACCTCTGGTGTGCCAGTTGTTCCGCCAGGAGCACGGCTGGTTAGCTACGTTCGGAAGGGATAACCGCTGAAAGCATCTAAGCGGGAAGCCTGCTTCAAGATGAGGTTTCCATCCCCGCAAGGGGGAGAGGCTCCCAGCTAGACCACTGGGTAGATAGGCCGGATGTGGAAGGCAGGACTAAAGACTGCCGAAGCTGACCGGTACTAATAAGCCGACAACTTGATAACACATCAAACTTTTTGCTACGCGTCCACTGTGCGGTTCCCGAGATACGGGCACACCCCCACGTAACACGGGGGTCCCGAACATCTCCATAGAGTTACGGCGGTCATAGCGAGAGGGAAACGCCCGGTCCCATTCCGAACCCGGAAGCTAAGCCTCTCTGCGCCGATGGTACTGCCCTGGAGACGGGGTGGGAGAGTAGGTCGCCGCCGGACAACCATTCACCAAAGGCCCACCCCACACGGGGTGGGCCTTTGGCATACCCCCACACGACCCGGCCAACGCCGGCCACCGGTCACCCCTCAAGAACCCACCAGCGCCCAGCCCGCCAACGCCTCTGAAGACCCAGCCCCGAACACCACCAGGTGCCCGGGGCATTCCTGTACCCAGAGCTCCGTCGTCAGAACCACACCGGGCCATACCCCGCCCACACTCTGACAACACCACCACCCCCGACTAGGTGTCAGAACCGTGCCGGGCCATACCCCGCCCACACTCTGACAACCCACCCGGGAGCGAGCGCGTGCACCCGAGGGCCCCAAGGGTCGGGGGAGCACGCAGCCGACCGCGGCCGCGAGGCGCGGTGCGTCATCTCACTCCTGCAGGTCCGGACGCCCCGGTGGGCGCCGTCGTCGGGCACTAGACTGGCGGGCATGTCCACCATCTCCCGTGATGAGGTCGCGCGCGTCGCCGTGCTGGCCCGCATCGACCTCCGGCCGGAGGAGCTCGACCGCCTCGCCGGCGAGCTCGACGTCATCGTCGATGCGATCGCCCAGGTGAGCGAGGTCGCCACTCCTGACGTCCCCGCCACGAGCCACCCGCTCCCGCTGACCAACGTCTTCCGAGACGACGTCCCCGTGCCGCCCCTGCCCGTCGAGGACGTCCTCGCCGCAGCACCGGCCAGCGAAGACGGACGCTTCAGCGTCCCGCAGATCCTCGGGGAGGAATGATGACGAACGACCTGACGCGGCTGAGTGCCGCGGACCTTGCCGCGCACCTGGTCTCCGGCGAGGTGAGCAGCGTCGAGGCGACGCAGGCGCACCTCGACCGCATCGCCGACGTCGACACGGCGGTTCACGCGTTCCTGCACGTGAGCACCGAGGACGCCCTCGCGACGGCTCGCTGACGTCGATTCGCGCCGCGCCGCGGGCGAGGACCTGCACCCCCTCGCGGGCGTGCCCATCGCGGTCAAGGACGTCGTGGTGACCAAGGGGCTCCCACGACGGCCGGCTCCAAGATCCTCGAGGACTGGATCCCTCCCTACGACGCGACGCTCGTCGAGCGCATCACGTGCCGCGGGCCTGCCGATCCTCGGCAAGACCAACATGGACGAGTTCGCCATGGGCTCCTCGACCGAGCACTCGGCGTACGGCAACACCCACAACCCGTGGGACCTCGACCGCATCCCCGGCGGCTCGGGCGGTGGCTCTGCCGCGGCCGTCGCCGCGCTACGAGGCGCCGCTCGCGATCGGCACCGACACGGGCGGCTCGATCCGTCAGCCCGGCGCCGTGACCGGCACGGTCGGCGTCAAGCCCACCTACGGTGGCGTGTCCCGCTACGGCCTCATCGCCATGGCGTCCTCGCTCGACCAGGCGGGCCCCGTCACGCGGACCGTCCTCGACTCGGCGCTCCTGCACGAGCTGATCGGCGGCCACGACCCCCACGACTCGACCTCGATCAACGAGGACCGGTCCCGCTGCTCGTCGACGCGGCCCGCCAGGGCGCGATCGGTCGACCTGCGGGCCTGCGGGTCGGCGTCGTCTACGAGCTGTCGGGCGAGGGCTACCAGGAGGGCGTCAGCGCGCGCTTCGACGGAGTCGCTCGACCTGCTGCGCTCGCTCGGCGCCGAGATCGTCGAGGTCTCGTGCCCGCACTTCAAGTACGCGCTCGGCGCCTACTACCTGATCATGCCGAGCGAGGCGTCCAGCAACCTCGCCAAGTTCGACGGCATGCGCTTCGGCCTGCGCGTCGAGCCCGAGGACGGCCCCGTCACGGCCGAGCGCGTCATGTCCGCGACCCGCGGCCAGGGCTTCGGCGACGAGGTCAAGCGCCGCATCATCCTCGGCACGTACGCGCTGTCGGCAGGCTACTACGACGCCTACTACGGCAGCGCGCAGAAGGTCCGCACGCTCATCCAGCGCGACTTCGACGCGGCGTTCGAGCAGGCCGACGTCCTGGTCTCCCCGACGGCGCCCACCACGGCGTTCAAGTTCGGCGAGAAGCTCGACGACCCGCTCGCGATGTACCTCAACGACGTCGCGACGATCCCCGCGAACCTCGCGGGCGTCCCGGGCATGTCGCTGCCGAACGGTCTCTCCGACGACGGCCTGCCCGTCGGCTTCCAGATCCTCGCGCCGGCCAAGGCCGACGACCGTCTGTACCGCGTGGGCGCCGCTCTCGAGGCCGCCCTGGAGAACACGTGGGGCGGGCCGCTGCTGGCCAAGGCCCCGGAGCTGGAGGTCGCGCGATGAGCGCACACGCAACCGTGGACCTGGTCGACTACGACGAGGCCGTCCGCCGCTACGACCCGGTCATCGGCATCGAGGTGCACGTCGAGCTCGGCACGCACGACCAAGATGTTCTGCGCGGCCGAGGTCGAGTTCGGCGGCGAGCCCAACACGCAGGTGACCCCGGTGAGCCTCGGGCTGCCCGGTGCGCTGCCCGTGGTCAACGGCAAGGCCGTCGAGTACGCGATCAGGATCGGGCTCGCGCTGAACTGCCACATCGCCGAGTCCTGCCGCTTCGCCCGGAAGAACTACTTCTACCCGGACGTGCCCAAGAACTTCCAGACGTCGCAGTACGACGAGCCCATCGCGTTCGACGGCTACCTCGACGTCGAGCTCGACGACGGCGACGATCTTCCGCGTCGACATCGAGCGCGCGCACATGGAGGAGGACGCCGGCAAGAACACCCACGTGGGTGGCGCGACCGGGCGTATCCACGGTGCCGAGTACTCGCTCGTCGACTACAACCGCGCGGGTATCCCTCTCGTGGAGATCGTCACGCGCCCCATCACGGGCGCGGGCGAGCGCGCACCGGAGGTCGCTCGTGCGTACGTCCAGACGCTGCGCGACATCTTCCGCGCGCTCGACGTGTCCGAGGCACGCATGGAGCGTGGCAACGTCCGCGCGGACGTGAACCTGTCGCTGCGCGCGACCCCCGAGTCGCCGCTCGGGACGCGTACCGAGACCAAGAACGTGAACTCGTTCCGCTCGATCGAGCGCGCGGTCCGCTACGAGGTCTCCCGTCAGGCGGCTGTCCTCGACGAGGGCGGCACGGTCATCCAGGAGACGCGCCACTGGCACGAGGACACCTCGAGCACGACGTCGGGCCGCGTGAAGTCCGACGCCGAGGACTACCGCTACTTCCCGGAGCCGGACCTGGTGCCCGTCGCGCCGAGCCGTGACTGGGTCGAGCAGATCCGTGCGACGCTGCCCGAGCTGCCCGTCGCTCGCCGCAACCGCCTGCAGGGCGAGTGGGGCTACGCCGACGCCGAGATGCGCGACGTGGTCAATGCCGGTGCGCTCGACCTCATCGAGGCGACCGTCGCGGCCGGCACGAGCCCCGCAGCCGCACGCAAGTGGTGGATGGGCGAGCTCGCCCGCCACGCCAAGACGAGCGAGACCGAGCTCGCCGAGATCACGGTCACGCCCGCGCAGATCGCCCAGCTCCAGGCGCTCGTCGACTCGGGCCGTATCAACGACAAGCTGGCCCGCCAGGTCCTCGAGGGCGTCCTCGCGGGCGAGGGAGACCCGGAGGCCGTGGTCGTCGCCCGGGGGCTCGAGGTCGTCTCGGACGACGGCGCGCTGCTCGAGGCGATCGACGCGGCCCTCGCGGCCCAGCCCGACATCGTCGAGAAGGTTCGCTCGGGCAACATGGGGCCCATCGGTGCGATCATCGGAGCGGTCATGAAGGCCACCAAGGGCCAGGCCGACGCCGGGCGCGTCCGCGAGCTGGTCATCGAGCGGATCGGCTGATCCGTGCCCCGAAGCACCACGGAGGTGGTCGCGTGACACGCGGACCCGAGCTCTACGGCGAGATGATGCGCCTGCGGCCCATCGAGGCTCGCGACGCCGAGCGCATGTGGGAGTCGGTGCAGGACCCGGAGTCGAACCGGCTCACGGGGACCACGGCCGAGTTCACGCGCGAGCAGATCGACGAGTGGGCGGCCACGATCAGCGACCGCGACGGGCCGCTACGACTGGGCCATCACCTCGCCCGCCAAGCGGGACGGCCAGCTCGTGAGCGACGAGATGTTCGGTGAGATCGTGCTCAACGACATCGACGAGCACGCACTCTCGGCCAACCTCCGCCTGGCCCTGCTCCTCAACTACCGGGGACGGGGCTACGGGCGCGAGGCGATCTTCGAGGTCCTGCGCTTCGCGTTCGACCACCCCGAGGGGCCGCACCTGCACCGCGTGAGCCTCGACGTGCTCAGCATCAACCCGCGGGCGCGCATGCTCTACGAGTCGTTGGGCTTCCGCGAGGAGGGCCGGCTCAGGGACGCGTTCCGGGACGGCGACGGCTGGGCCGACGCGATCGTCATGAGCATCCTCGAGGACGAGTTCCGCGCGGGGCTCTGAGCACCAGCACCCGCCCGGGCACGGGCTGTCAGGACGAGCGCGACCTCCAGGTCGCGCTCGTCCTGTCGTCTCCGGTAATCACCGCCGACCTCGTTCGAAGTCCTCGAGCGAGACCTTGCGCTCGACCCCGTGGTCCACGACGCGCTCGGGATACCCGGGAGCACCACCGGCGATCTTCCACGGCTCGTGGACGGCCTTGCCGGTGATGCCGCGCAGCTCGGGCACCCACTCGCGCACGTAGGCGCCGTCGGGGTCGAACTTCAGGCCCTGCGTGACCGGGTTGAAGATCCGGAAGTACGGCGCGGCGTCGCGGCCGGTCCCCGCGACCCACTGCCAGTTGAGCTGGTTCTGCGACACGTCGCCGTCGACCAGGTGGGCCATGAAGTGCTCGGCCCCGCGCTGCCAGCGCACGTGCAGGTCCTTGACGAGGAACGACGCGACGAGCATCCGCACACGATTGTGCATCCACCCCGTGCCGAGGAGCTGGCGCATCCCGGCATCGACCATCGGATAACCGGTTCGACCCTCGCGCCATGCGGCGAGCAGCGCCTCCTCGGACGCGCCCGTGGCCCATGCGTCCTCGGGGACCACGGTGCGCAGCGACCGCCGCGCAGCACCGGGGTGGTGGTGCAGGACGTCGGCGTGGAACTCGCGCCACGCGAGCTCCGAGCGGTAGGTCGCGGCGGCCTCCTCGGGCACCTTCCCCGAGCGAACGGCCGACGCGAGGTCCGCGAGCAGCGTCCGCGGGTGGATCTCGCCCCACTTGAGCGCGGGCGACAGGTACGAGGTCCCCGCGAGATCGGGTCGGTCGCGGTCGGTGGGGTAGTCGGCGAGGCCGTCGGCCAGGAACGCGCGCCAGCGGTCGAGAGCCGCGACCTCGCCTGCGGCAGGCAGCCGCGCCTGGACGTCGGGTGCGTCCGGGAGACCGTCGGACGCCAGACCGGCCCACGCGACGTCGTCGGGCAGGGGAGCGGGGGCACGCCACCCGTGCTCGAGCCACGCCGACCTGAACGGCGTGAAGACCTGGAAGGGTGTCCCCCCGCGCGTCCTGACCCGCCCCGGCGCGACCGCATAGGGCGAGCCCGTGCGGCGCAGGCTCACGTCGTCCTTCGCGAGCGTCGCCTCGACCTCGTCGTCGCGGCGACGCCCGTAGGGCTCGTAGCTCGCGGCCACGTGCACGGACCGCGCGCCGACCTCGGCGCAGACCGCGCGCACCACCTCGCGAGGGTCGCCGTGGCGCACCACGAGCCGGCCCCCGGTCGAGGCGTCGAGCGCACGCAGGCTGCGGGCGAGATACGCCTGGCGCACAGGTCCGGCCGACGCCCAGAGCGCGGGGTCCAGGACGTAGAGCCCGACGACGTCGCCCCCCGCCGCGTGGGCCTCGCGCACGGCCTCGCCCAGGGCGGGGTTGTCGGCCAGGCGCAGGTCGCGGCGGAACCACAGGACGGTCGGTGCGGGGGAGGGCATCCGCCCACGCTAGCCCGACAGCAGGCCGAGGCCGACAGCACCGCGCGCACAGGCCGCCACCAGTCGCCACGGCCACGGGCCGGTGGCAGCATCGATCCATGAGCGGCAACGACGAGCGGCCCGTCCAGCCAGACCTCCCGGACCCCCGGCTCGAGGCCACGGCGGCCCCTGCCGCCGGACGGGTGCCGCGCGACCACGCGTTCTTCGGGCACCCGATCGGGCTGATGACGCTGTTCACCACCGAGCTGTGGGAACGGTTCAGCTACTACGGGATGCGCGCGATCCTGCTCTTCTACCTGACGGACTCGATCGCCGACGGCGGGCTGGCCCTCGACGAGGTCACGGGGCTCGCGCTGGTCTCGATCTACGGCACGGGCGTGTACCTGCTCTCGGTCGTCGGAGGCTGGCTCGCGGACCGGGTCATCGGCTCGCGGCGCTCGGTCCTGTACGGGGGCATCATCATCGCGGCGGGGCACGTCTCGCTGACGATCCCGGGTGCAGGGTTCTCGATGTTCGGGATCGCGCTCGTGGCGCTCGGCACGGGCCTGCTCAAGCCCAACGTGTCGTCGATGGTGGGCGAGCTGTACTCGCGCGACGACCCGCGCCGCGACTCGGCGTTCTCGATCTTCTACATGGGCATCAACCTGGGCTCGCTCCTCTCGCCGATCATCGTCGGGTTCGTCAACCGGCAGTGGGGGTACCACGCGGGCTTCGCGGTCGCGGCGGTCGGCATGGCGATCGCGCTCGTGTTCTTCGTCGCGGGGCGCAAGTACCTGGGCGGTGCGGGGGACTCGGTGCCCAACCCGCTCACGCGCGAGGAGTACCCGAAGCTCGTCCGGATCGGGCTCTTCATCCTCGCGGGGCTCGTCGTCGCGACGCTCGTCGCCTGGGCGGTGTCCGGAGCGTTCGGCATCTCGACGTTCATCGACACGCTGTCCTACGTCGCGTTCGCGGCGCCCATCGCCTACTTCCTGGTGATGTTCCGCTCGCCCAAGGTCACGGCCCCCGAGCGCTCGCGGCTCACGGCGTACATCCCGCTCTTCGTCGCGGCCATGCTGTTCTTCATGATCTTCGAGCAGGCGGCCACGACGCTGTCGAGCTTCGCGAAGAACCGTACCGAGCTCTCGTTCTTCGGCATCGCGATCGAGCCCGCGTTCTTCCAGTCCGTGAACCCGTTCTCGATCGTGATCCTGGCGCCGGTGTTCGCGTGGATCTGGGTCAAGACCAAGGACCGGCCGCCGACAGCCGTGAAGTTCGCGATGGGTCTGACGCTCGCGGCGCTCTCGTTCGTGTGGCTCTCGGCCGCGTCGGCGATCTTCGCGGACGAGAAGGCCCCGGCCTGGGTCCTCGTCTCGGTGTACGTCATCCAGACGCTCGGCGAGCTGTGCCTGTCCCCGGTGGGGCTGGCGGCGACGACGCTGCTCGCGCCCAAGGCGTTCCGCAGCCAGGCCATGGCGCTGTGGTTCCTGGCACCCGCGGCGGGGCAGGCCATCACGGCCCAGATCGTCCAGGTCACGCAGGGCGCGTCGGACACCGCGTACTTCGGGATCGTCGGTGCGATCACCATGGCGTTCGCGCTGGCGCTGTTCGCGCTCGCGCCGTGGGTCACGCGGCACATCCGGCACGCGGATGCGCAGGAGGCTGCACCCGCCCACTAGGTCAGCGGGGCCGACCGGCGGTGCTGCTCACAGGGTCGCCGGCGGGTCGGACCGGGGCGTACGCCCGACGGCGCCTCGTGCCCAGGTGCGTCGCCGCACCCGGTCGCGTGACGCCGTCGGGCCTGACGGGCGACCGGTCGCCTCAGCGCATCCAGCCCGGCACGCCCACGCGCTCCGCGACCCCGCCCAGGCCCCAGGTGCTGCCCGCCCGGGTCAGGGCCACGACGATCACGACGAGCGCGGTCACGATGTGGTCCTCGACGACCGGGTTGTTCGAGCCCGCGGCCAGGGGCCACGTCGTGGCCCACAGCAGCGCCATGAGGAGCGTGCCCGTGACGGCGGCGACGCGCGTCCCGACGCCCAGGAGGAGCGCGAGGCCCGTCGCGCCCATGCCGAGCATGAAGAGCCAGTCGGTCGCCGGGCCGGCCAGGGCTCCGAACGTGTCGGCGAACGGCCCCGAGAGCGAGGACAGGTAGCCCTGGGTCGGGGAACCACCGGTGAGCCACGCGCGTTCGGTGGGGGTCGCATAGCCGAGACCGAAGGTCTTGTCGAGCACGGGCCACAGGAACACGAGCGAGATCGCGATGCGCAGAGTGGCCAGCGCACGGCGTGCCGAGGCGCGCGTGACGACGGGGGCCGTGCTCGTGGGCGGCGCGGCCGCGGGGTCGGCAGAGGTGGACGTGGAGCGGGTGTTCCGGCTCGGTGCAGCGGTGGCCTGGCTCATGGGTCTGGTCTCCCTGGTCGATGGGTCGTCCGTCGGAAGGCGCGGTGCGCCGGGGTGCGGGACGAGGTGCTGCCGGCGAGAACCGCGATCCCCTCGTGGTCGAGCCGGCCTCTGAGGCGGAGGACGAGGCGGCGTCCTGGCAGCCCTGTCAACTAACCATCCGGGTGAAGTTCGCTGCAACCTTTTGAGCAGATTGACGGGTTTTCCCGTATCGGTGGTGCTACGTAGGGGGATCGCACATCCGGGCCGCCGTGGGAGCGCTGCCCCTGCGGGGACCACGGGCCGGACGCCCGGCCTCCGGGGTCCAGGGCGGGCGTAGTGTGTCCGAGCGGTCACCTCCCAGGCCGCAGCACCACGTGAAGGAGCTGAACCGCCATGAGTCGCCCCCTGCGCTCCCGGACGTCCACCCACGGCCGCAACATGTCCGGAGCCCGCGCGCTCTGGCGCGCCACCGGCATGGGCTCCGAGGACTTCGGCAAGCCGATCATCGCGATCGCGAACTCGTACACGCAGTTCGTACCGGGCCACGTCCACCTCAAGGACATGGGCGACCTGGTCGCGTCCGCGATCCGCGAGGCCGGCGGCGTCTCCAAGGAGTTCAACACCATCGCGGTCGACGACGGCATCGCGATGGGTCACGCGGGCATGCTCTACTCCCTGCCCAGCCGCGACCTCATCGCGGACTCGGTCGAGTACATGGTCAACGCGCACTGCGCCGACGCCATCGTGTGCATCTCCAACTGCGACAAGATCACGCCGGGCATGCTCAACGCCGCGCTGCGCCTCGACATCCCGGTCATCTTCGTCTCGGGCGGGCCCATGGAGGCAGGCAAGGTCGTCGTCGCCGACGGCGTGGCCTCGACGCGCCTGAACCTCGTCAACGCGATCAACTACGCCGCGGACGACAACGTCAGCGACGAGGCGCTCGCGCAGGTCGAGGAGGCCGCGTGCCCCACGTGCGGCTCGTGCTCCGGCATGTTCACCGCGAACTCGATGAACTGCCTCACCGAGGCCCTGGGGCTCTCTCTGCCCGGCAACGGCTCGACCCTCGCGACGCACTCCGCGCGCCGTGAGCTGTTCCTCGAGGCCGGCCGCACGATCGTCGACCTCGCGCGCCGGTACTACGACGAGGAGGACGACTCGGCCGCACCCCGCAACATCGCGACCAAGGCCGCGTTCGCCAACGCCATGACGCTCGACGTCGCGATGGGCGGCTCGACCAACACGGTCCTGCACATCCTCGCTGCGGCGCAGGAGGGCGAGATCGACTTCGACCTGACGGACATCGAGCGCATCAGCCGCCAGGTCCCGTGCCTGTCCAAGGTCGCGCCGAACCACCCGAACTTCCACATGGAGGACGTGCACCGCGCGGGCGGCATCCCCGCGCTGCTGGGCGAGCTGGACCGCGCCGGGCTCCTGGACCACGACGTGACGTCGGTGCACACCCCGACGCTGCGCGAGTGGCTCGACGACTGGGACGTCCGAGGAGGCAAGGCGACCGATCAGGCCGTCGAGCTGTTCCACGCGGCCCCCGGCGGGGTCCGCACCACGCAAGCGTTCTCGACGTCGAACCGGTGGGACCACCTGGACACCGACGCGGCCGACGGCTGCATCCGCGACCTCGAGCACGCGTACACGGTCGAGGGCGGCCTGGCCGTGCTCCGCGGCAACCTCGCCGAGGACGGCGCGGTGTTCAAGACCGCAGGCGTCGACCCGGACGTGTTCCACTTCGTCGGCAAGGCGCTCGTCTGCGAGTCGCAGGACGAGGCCGTCGAGAAGATCCTCACCAAGCAGGTCGAGCCCGGCCACGTGGTCGTCGTGCGCTACGAGGGCCCCGCAGGCGGTCCCGGCATGCAGGAGATGCTCTACCCCACCTCGTTCATCAAGGGCAGGGGACTGGGCAAGGTCTGCGCGCTCATCACCGACGGCCGCTTCTCGGGCGGCTCGAGCGGCATCTCGGTGGGCCACGTCTCGCCCGAGGCCGCGGCCGGAGGCGTGATCGGCCTGGTCGAGGACGGCGACGAGATCGAGATCGACGTCGACACGCGCCTCATCCGCGTCAACGTGTCGGACGACGTCCTGGCGGAGCGCCGCGCCAAGATGGAGGCACGCGAGAACCCCTGGCAGCCCGTCGACCGCGACCGCTACGTCTCGCCCGCTCTCCAGGCCTACGCCGCGATGGCGACGTCCGCCGACCGCGGTGCGGTGCGTGACGTGTCGCTGCTCAAGCGTCGCTGAGCCACCCGCTCGCACGACGACGGGCCCGCCCCGAGGGTGGGCCCGTCGTCGCGTCGGGGCCCTCCGTCAGCACTGCTCCTCGGACTGCTCCGTGATGATCCACCTCGCACCCTCGGAGACCATGACGGCGGACCCGCAGTCGCCGCCCGCGTAGGCGACCGACAGCACGGTCGCGTCGGGACGCTCCTCGCGGACCGAGATCTCGACCTCCGCGACGTCGCCGACCGCGGCGTAGAGCTCGGCCGTGGTCGTGATCATCGACGCGCAGTCGGTGATGCCGGGCCACCCCTGCGCGGCCATCTCCGCGACCATCCGGTCGACGAGCGCCGGGGACATGTACCCGCAGGCCGTCTCGACCGCGGGTGCACGGCTCGCGGCGAGCCAGGCGCGAAAGCTCGCCTCGGGGGACTCGTCGGCGTCGTCGGGCGCCGGCGCGGGCTCAGGGGCCGCCGGGGTGGTGTCGGCAGCGGCCTCGTCGGCCGCCGCGGTGCCCGTGCTCGACGGCACGGCGGTGGGTGTGGCCCGTGGCTCGGCAGCCCCCGAGCACGCGGCGGAGAGCAGGACGAGCGCGACGGCAGGGGCCAGCACCGTGCTACGCCGGGCGGACGAGGACGAGGCGCTCCAGGAACGGACGGACCGGAGCGAGGTGCGATGCGTCGTGGTCATCGCGGCATCCTTCCCGACGAGGCGATGCCCTCGCGACCCGCCACGCGCGCTGTGGCCGCACTTCACCCGCGAGGAGATACTCGGGTATGGCCAGCGACGACATCGACATCAAGCCCCGTTCCCGGACCGTGACCGACGGTATCGAGGCCACCGCCTCGCGCGGCATGCTTCGCGCCGTCGGGATGGGCGACGACGACTGGGTCAAGCCCCAGATCGGCATCGCGAGCTCGTGGAACGAGATCACGCCCTGCAACCTCTCGCTCGACCGGCTCGCGCAGGGGGCCAAGGAGGGCGTGCACGCGGGCGGCGGGTACCCGCTGCAGTTCGGCACCATCTCGGTGTCCGACGGCATCTCGATGGGGCACGAGGGCATGCACTTCTCGCTCGTCTCGCGCGACGTGATCGCCGACTCGGTCGAGACCGTCATGCAGGCCGAGCGGCTCGACGGTTCGGTGCTCCTCGCGGGCTGCGACAAGTCGCTGCCGGGCATGCTCATGGCCGCCGCGCGGCTCGACCTCGCGAGCGTGTTCCTCTACGCGGGCTCGATCATGCCCGGCTGGGTCAAGCTCGAGGACGGCACCGAGAAGGACGTCACGCTCATCGACGCGTTCGAGGCCGTGGGCGCGTGCTCGCGCGGGCTCATGAGCAGAGGGGACCTGGACCGCATCGAGCGGGCCATCTGCCCGGGAGAGGGCGCGTGCGGCGGCATGTACACCGCGAACACCATGGCCTCGGTCGCCGAGGCCATGGGCATGTCGCTGCCCGGCTCGGCCGCGCCGCCCTCGGCGGACCGCCGCCGCGACAACTTCGCGCACCGCTCGGGCGAGGCCGTCGTGGAGCTCCTGCGCCGCGGGATCACGGCGCGCGACATCATGACCAAGGAGGCGTTCGACAACGCGATCGCCGTGGTCATGGCGTTCGGCGGCTCGACCAACGCGGTCCTGCACCTGCTGGCGATCGCGCACGAGGCCGAGGTCGAGCTGACGCTCGCAGACTTCGACCGCGTCGCCGCCAAGGTCCCGCACCTGGGCGACCTCAAGCCGTTCGGCCGGTATGTCATGAACGACGTCGACCGCATCGGCGGAGTACCCGTCGTCATGAAGGCGCTGCTCGACGCCGGGCTCATCCACGGCGACGCGCTCACGGTCACGGGCCGGACGGTCGCCGAAAACCTGGCGGAGATCGACCCGCCGGACCCCGACGGCAAGATCCTGCGCGCGCTCGACGACCCGATCCACCACACGGGCGGCATCACCATCCTGGGCGGCTCGCTCGCGCCCGAAGGGGCGGTGGTCAAGTCCGCGGGCTTCGACTCGGACGTGTTCGAGGGCACGGCCCGTGTGTTCGAGCGCGAGCGCGCGGCGCTCGACGCCCTCGAGGACGGGACCATCACGGACGGCGACGTCGTCGTGATCCGCTACGAAGGGCCCAAGGGAGGGCCGGGCATGCGCGAGATGCTCGCGATCACGGGAGCCATCAAGGGGGCGGGCCTGGGCAAGACCGTGCTGCTCCTGACGGACGGACGGTTCTCGGGCGGGACGACCGGGCTGTGCGTGGGCCACGTCGCACCCGAGGCCGTCGACGGTGGACCGATCGCGTTCGTGCGCGACGGCGACCGGATCCGGCTCGACGTCGCACGCAAGACGCTCGACCTGCTGGTGGAGGAGGCCGAGATCGAGGCCCGCAAGGAGGGCTGGGCGCCGCTCGCCCCGAAGTTCACGCGCGGGGTCCTGGCCAAGTACGCCAAGCTCGTCCAGTCGGCCTCGCGCGGCGCGATCCTCGAGTAGGCGACGCGCTCGGTGCGCGGGTCGCGCGTGCTGGCGACGCGCCCCGGGCTGCGGGATAGTGGGACGAGGAACGCTCGCCTCGGGACGTCGCTGGTCCGACCAGCGGGGGCCCGCGACGCCCGGCTCGCCCCGACGTTCCGCAGGGTCCCCGTCCGCGCGACACCGCACCGGAGCAGCAGCCATGAGCGACGAGATCACCGCCAGACAGTTCCACGACAGCGACGGGGTGGAGGACTGGCGCGTGCTGCTCGGCACGGCGCAGACCCGGTTCCGGACGGGCTCGTTCACCGCGGGAGTCGAGCTGGTCGACGCGATCGGCGAGCTGGCCGAGGGCATGAACCACCATCCGGACGTCGACCTGCGCTACGCGACCGTGACCGTCCGGACGTCGTCGCACGACGTGGGTGGCCTGAGCAAGCGCGACCTGACGCTGGCCCGCCGCATCTCGTTGGCCGCCAAGGAGCTCGACCTCCGGGCCGAGACCGACGGCCTGATCGAGGTCGAGATCGCGATCGACGCGCTCGACAGGCCCGCGGTGCGCCCGTTCTGGAAGGCCGTCCTGGGCTACGTCGACGGGCCCGAGGAGGACGAGGGGCTGGGCCTGGCGGACGCGGCCGGGTACGGACCACCGGTCTGGTTCCAGCAGATGGATGCGCCGCGCCCCCAGCGCAACCGCATCCACCTCGACGTCACGGTCCCGCACGACCAGGTCGAGGCACGCGTGACCGCGGCCATCGCCGCGGGCGGGCACCTGGTCTCCGACCGGCGGGCGCCGGCGTTCTGGGTCCTCGCGGACGTCGAGGGCAACGAGGCGTGCCTGTGCACCTGGCGCGGGCGCGACTGATCCTGCGAAGGACGGACCGCGATCCGGTCCGCCCGACCTCGGCTCGTGGCCGCGCCGCGGGGCGCCGACGTCACGCTCGTGCGACGACCAAGGTCCGGTAGGACGGGATCAGGACCTGGCGCTGCGCGCTGCGCGAGATGATGCGCAGGCCCTGGCCGTCCCCCCACAGCGTGCGCAGCAGCGCACCGATCTCCGCACGGGCCAGGGCCGCGCCCAGGCACAGGTGCCGCCCCGCCCCGAACCACAGCTGGCGGCTCTCGCGCACGTAGGGGCGGTCGGCGCGGAACGGGCCGGCGCCGACGTTCGCGCTCCACACGAGCATCATGATGCGCTCGCCCTCGGCGAGCCGGCGGCCTGCCACCTCGACGTCGGCCGCGACGCCCCGACCGATGACCGAGGCGGGGCTCGTGACCCGCAACCCTTCGCGCACGGCGTTCTCCACCGCGTCGGGCTCCCCGGGGCCCCGGACCTGTCCTGCGGCCTCGCGCTCGGCGTCGACGCGCATCAGGTCCAGGAGCCGGTGCTGCTCGCCCGTGTCGACGAGGAGAGCGGTGGTCCGGCCCATCGCGGAGGCCGAGGTCTCGGTGCCCGCGACCATGAGCAGGCACGCGAGCCCCGTGGTCTCCTCGAGGCCGAGCCCCAGCTCGCGGCACCGGCCGAGGAGCGTGTCCCCGGGGGCGTCACGCCACCCGGCGGGCACCCCTCGCGTGAGCTCGGCGACGATCTCGCGTGCCGCGCCGACCTGACGCGGGGACAGGTGGGTCGAGCCGGCGCTGCCCAGGGCGATCGTCGCGAGGCGTTCGCCCGTCTCGAAGACCGTGAGTGCGTCGTGGTCCGTGGGCCAGGTCCCTGCGCCCGGCGCACGGTCCGCAGGGGCCGGCACGCCCAGCAGCGAGATCATCATGCGACCCACGAGCACGCGGGCCAGACGTGCGACGTCCACCGTCGCTCCCGCGCTCAGCGCGGTCCGGGCGTCCGCGAGCGGCCCCGACCACGCGTCGTCGACGAGCTCGGCCGAGGTGCCCTCGGTGAACAGCTCGCGTGAGCGCGAGCGCAGGTCGTGGTGCCCCGGGCCGTCGAACAGGTCGAGCACCCAGTCGCCGAGGATCTGCGCCCACAGGTGCCCGACCCCACCCTCGCCCACGATCGTGAACGAGCGGTGGTCGCCCAGGACCGCGCGGGCGACCACCGGGTCCGCCGTGACCCAGCCGATCCCGGGCACCTTGCGCAGGGGCGGGCCGGGCAGCCGGCGCGCGAGGTGGCCGCTGAGGAGGACGGCGGCCATGCCTGGTCGGGCACGGTGCAGGAGGTCCACCTCGTGGCGGGTCGTGGGAAGCATGCCCGACAGTCTGACGTATCGGGGACGCCCGCGGGATGGGGAGTTCTCACCCGTGGAAAACGCCCGACGACGGCCGTTCCGTGGCTACGCTGTCGCGAGTGCCTCTCCTCACCGACCTCTCCGTGCGCCCCGCGGGCGTCCGACCGACCACAGCCTCGGCTCCTGTCCCGCCCGCTCCTGTCGCGGTCCTCGCCGGGGTGAGCGTCCACCTGCCCGAGCGCACGGTCCAGGTTGCCGATGCCGAGCGAGCGCTCGCCCGGTCGAGCCGACCGGGCGCGGTGCCGCGGCTGCCGATGGTCTCGCGCCTGACCGGGGTGCAGCAGGTCCACGTCCTGCCGGACGACTGGAACGCCTCGGACCTCGCGGTCGCCGCGGCGGCCACGCTCCTCGCGGCCCAGGGCCTGGTCGTGTCGGACGTCGACCTGCTGATCTTCGCCTCGGCGAGCCAGGACATGGTCGAGCCCGCCACGAGCCACATCGTCGCGGCCAAGCTGGGCCTCCGCGCCCCCGTCATGGACGTCAAGAACGCGTGCAACTCGGTCCTCAACGCGATCGAGGTCGCGGAGGCCCTCGTCGCCACGGGACGGTACGCGACGGTGCTGATCGCGTGCGGCGAGGCACCCTCGCGCGCGGTCCGGTGGGACGTCCCGGACCGTGCGACCTACCTGCTGTCGGCCCCTGGCTACACGATGTCCGACGCCGGAGCGGCGGTCCTGGTCCAGCGCGCCCCGGGGCGCAGCGAGGGGTGGGAACCGGCGGCCGAGGCAGGGGACCGGCTCGGGTCCGCGCACGGGCGCGGTGCGTGCGGTGACAGGCCGCGCGGCATCCTGGCCAGCGCTTTCGGCGCCGAGTCGAGCCACTGGGACGTCGGCATGCTCCCCGGCGGGGGCACGGCGTTCCCCCGCGACCTGGACCGCACCTACTTCGAGATCGACGGGTCGCGTCTGCGGGACGCCTTCCTGGCGCTGGGCCCCGGCGTCATCCTCGACGCGCTGGTGCGCGCGGGCCTCACCTGGGACGACGTGGCCCTCGTGGCCGTGCACCAGGTCGCGGTCGCCTACCTGGCCGACGTCCACGAGGCACTCGGGCTGCCCGAGGACCGCACGATCGTCACGGTCGCCGAGCACGGCAACGTCGCCTCCGCGACGCTTCCGCTCCAGCTCGTGACCGCGCTCGAGAGCGGCCGCGTGGGACCGGGGGACGTGGTGCTCCTGGTCGGTCTCGCGGGCGGGATCAGCATCGGCGCCATGGCGGTCCGGCTGTGAGCGCGCCCGCGCCCGGGGCGGGTGCCGCGCCCCACGGGGCGCCCCCGGTCCGGCTCGCGGTCGTCGTCCCCGCCCTCGACGAGGCCCACGAGCACGGGATCCTCACGACCCTGCGTGCCCTGCGTGCTCAGGAGGACCGCGACTTCGACCTGGTCGTCGTGGACAACGGTTCGACCGACGGCACCCCGGACCTCGTCCGGGCGACCGTCGCCGACTGGGACGAGCCGCGCTGGCGCCTCGTGAGGGAGGACCAGAAGGGCACGGGCGCCGCAGCGGACACGGGCATGCGCGCGGCGATCGCCGCAGGGCGCGACCCACCTCGCGCGCACCGACGCGGACTGCGTCCCCCCGCCGGACTGGACGGTCCGCGTGAAGGCGGCGTTCGCCGTCGGGCACGACCTGGTGGCCGGTCGCATCGTGGCGCGCACCGACGACCTGCCCGTCTCGCGCGTCCGCCAGGCCGTCCTGTCGGGGGCCGTGAGCCTCGCGAGCACGTTCGGGAAGTTCCGCCCGGGCAACCAGGACCCGTCCTACCTCGGCCCGTACGTCATGGCGCCCGGGTGCAACATGGCGATCACCGCGGACCTCTACGAGCGTGCAGGCGGCTTCCCGCGCACCGCGATCGAGGACCTCCACGAGGACCGCGCCCTGGTCAACGAGGTGCGCCGCCTCACGTCGGCCTACGGGGCGCACCCCGAGGTCGTGGTGCGGGCCTCGACGCGTCGTGCGCACGCCTGGGGGCTCGTGCGGACCCTGGGCTGGTACGCCGACCACCGCTACAAGCCCGAGGTCGTGGACATCCGATGACAGCGTCGTCGACGCTGCGGAGGAGCCGCCCGGCCTCGGCCGAGGAGGCCGCGGCCCGCGCCGCCCACCGCTGGGAGGAGCGCGTCCAGCGCGGCGCGCACCCGCTCGTGTACCCGGCGTTCCGTGCGCTCGCGCGGCGCGGACCGGTCGTGCGCGTCCCGGGGCTCGGGATCGTGGTGAACGACGCAGAGACCGCCCGCGAGGTGCTGCTCGACACCGAGCACTTCTCCAAGGTCGGCCCCGGAGCCCCCTCGGACCTGTGGACCCCCGTGCTGGGCCCGTCGGTCCTGCTCAACATGGAGGGCGAGGACCACGCGACGCTGCGGCGGGCGCTCTCGGGGCTCTTCACCCCACGCTCGGTCGCGCAGCTCACGGCCACCGAGGCCGGGGCCTCGCTGGGGACGCTGGCGCCGCGCCTGCTCGCAGGCGAGACCGTGGACCTCGTGAGCGAGGTCGGGGCGCTCGCGGGCACCGTGATCTGTCGTATGACCGGGCTGCCGCCCACGGACGCCGCGGTGCGCGACGCGATGGTCGCGGCCCAGTCCGTCGTCGGGCTCGTACGCCTGCACCGGCGCCGTCTCACCCCGAGCCAGGTCCGCTACGCCCGCGAGATCCTCGACAGGCTGAGCGAGCCGGCCCGCGCGGCGTACCGCGACGGCGACCCCGCGACGGTCCCCGGGCGCATGCGCGGCCTGGGCCTGAGCGAGCGCGAGGCGCTCGGAGCGGTCGGTGCGTTCGTCATGACGGGCACCGAGACCATCCAGTCGTTCACGCCGCGCCTGGTCGCGATCGCGACCGACACGGGCTGGACGGACCGCCTGCTGCGGGCCGAGCCGGGCGACCCGCTGCGCGGGCGGGTCGTCGAGGAGGCGCTGCGCGTCACCGTCCCGACGCCCGCGATGCTGCGGTCGGTCCGCGCTGCGCACCGGGTGGGCGCCGTGCCCGTGCGGGCAGGGGAGCGGGTGGTGATCGCGACCGTGACGTGCTGCCGGGCCGGTGGCCCGTTCGCGCCCGACCGCGACGCGGACCCCGTCCTGCGCAACCTGTGGTTCGGCGCGGGCCCGCACTTCTGCCTGGGCATGCCGCTCGCCATGGCCCAGGTGGGCGCGGTCCTGGACGCGCTGCGCCCGCTCGCGGCGGCGGGGCGCACGCTCGCGGTCACGGACCGCGAGGTCGCGCGGGGAGTCCTCATCCCGTCCTACCGGCGCCTCGAGATCGAGGCGCGCCCGGTGGGCGGCGAGCAGTCGGCAGCACGCGGAACAGGGGAAGAGACGGCATGAACGGCCCGACGACGGAGCACCTGATCGAGACCATCGGCGCGCACGCGCGGGGAGGGCTCGGCGACGCGGTGGCGCTGCGCTGGTGGTCGAGACCCATCCTCCGGGTGCGCGCGGACCGCGTCCCGCACGACCACGTGCGCGAGGAGCTGACGTACAGGGAGCTGCTGCGCCGGGTCGAGGCCACGGCCGACGCCCTGCACCGCGAGGGGCTGCGCGCGGGGGACCGCGTGCTGTTCTCGGTCCGTCCCCGGCCCGAGGGGATCGTCCTGGCGCTCGCGGTCGTGCGGCTCGGGGGCGTCATCGTGTTCGTCGACCCCGGCTCGACCCCCGAGCTGTTCGGGGCGCGCGTGACCGCGGCCGACCCTCGCTGGGCCATGACCGAGGCGCTGCTCTACGCGATCTCGCGCGGTCCGCTGCGGCACGTGGCCAGGTCGCGTGGCCTCCTGCTGCCCGACTACGCGAGCCTGCCGCTGCGCCATGTCCACTCGGGCAGGCGCCTGCCGGGGGTCCCGGGCCACTCGCTGTCCGCGCGCTCGCTCGCGACGGGGCGCCACCGTGGCGGGCGTCGCCGGTTCGTCGCCGGCGCGCCCCCCGTCACGGACCTGCCGCTCGACGCCGAGGCGCTCGTGGTCTTCACGTCCGGCACGACCTCCGACCCCAAGGCCGTGGTCCACTCGGTGGGCTCGCTGGGTTCCGGGTGCGCGCTGCTGGCCGGGGCGTTCTCCCTCGAGCCGGGCGGGGTCGTGCACACCGACCAGATGCTGCTCGGGATCCCGGCCCTCCTCGCGGGCGGCACGTGGTCCGTCCCGCCGGGCACGCCGGGGCAGGACGTCGTGACGTTCGCCCGGCACGCAGCCGGGGAGGCCGGGACGTACCTCGTGCCCGCCGACCTCACGCTCCTGCTCGACGCGGTCGAGTCGGGACGGGCCCCCGCGCGTGGCCCGCAGGTCGCGCTCGTCGGGGGCGCACCGGTGACGCGCCCCCTGCTCGACCGCGCGCGCCGCCTCCTCCCGGGCACGCGCTGGATCGGGGTCTACGGCACGACCGAGATCCTCCCGATCGCGGTCGTCGAGGCCGACGACAAGCTCGCGCACGCGGGCGACGGCGACCTGGTCGGGCACCCGCTGCCGGGGATCGAGGCGACCATCGACACGAGCGCCGTGGAACCGGACGAGGACGGCTCGGCCCCCGGGAGAGCGCCGGTCCCGGCCCTGCACCCTCCCGTGGGAGAGCTGGTGCTGCGCGGTCCCTCGCTCATGAAGGGATACCTGTCGCACCTCGACGGCGGGCAGCCGCCCGTGACCGAGCACCGCACCGGCGACCTCGCCTACCTCGACGAGCGGGGACGGATCGTGCTCGTCGGGCGCACGCGCGACATGATCATCCGTGGCACCGTGAACATCTACCCCGGACTCTTCGAGCCGCGCCTGGCTGCGCTGCCCGGGGTCGGCGAGGCCTCGCTCGTGGGGGTCCTCCAGGACGACGGGGACGAGAAGGTGGTGCTCGTCGTGACGTCGAGCACCGAGGGCGGGCCCGGCACGGGGGACCCTCGCCGAGCCGGCGACCCTGACGAGGACGGTGACGGTGATGGTTCGGGTCGCGTCGACGCCGAAGGAGCGCAGGTCCCCCGCACGTCCTCGGCAGCCCCGGCACCGGCGACCCCCGCGACGACGGGTGCAGCCCTCGCGCCCGCGGTGAGCGCCGCCGTCGGGCAGGGGGAGGGGCCCGTCCTGACGGGCGACCACCCGCTCGTCCGCACCGTGCGCGCGGCCCTGCCGGGCGTGCTCGACCACGGTGCGCTGCCGGACCACGTGCTGCACGCCGACCGCCTGCCCCTCGCGGGGCGCAGCCGCAAGCCCGACCGCGCGGCCCTGTCCCGTGCGGCCGCCCATCACCTCGCAGCCGCGGCGCCCGGAGCGAGCGCGAGCACCACGTGAGCCTGCGGATCGGGGTCACGGGGGCCTCGGGATTCGTCGGGGGAGCGGTCGCCCGCCGTGCCGTGGCCGACGGGCACCGCGTGTGGACCTTCTCGCGACGCGACGCGCACGTCGACGGGGCCGAGCACCGGACGTGGGACCTGGCCGCGGGGCCGCTCGCCGACCCGCCCGCGCTCGACGTGGTCGTGCACGCGGGGGCCGCGGTCTCCGACTGGGCCGCGACCGACGTCGCCTGGACGACCAACGTCGAGGGCACGCGTGCCGTGCGCGACACGTTCCCCGCGGCCCGGTGCGTGCACGTGTCCTCGGGCAGCGTCTACGACCCGTACACGCCCACGGTCCGTGGGAAGGAGGACGAGGCCCCCGTCGACCGCTACCTCAACGCCTACGGCCGCACCAAGGCGGCGGCCGAGCGTGTGCTCGTCGCCGACGCCCGGACCCCCGGTCGTGGACCGGTCGTGATCCTGCGCCCGCACGCCGTCTACGGTCCCGGCGACACCACGCTGCTCCCGCGCATCGAGGCAGCGGTCCGCGGGCGACGGCTCGTCCTGGTCGGCGACGGGACAGCGCCCCAGTCGCTCACGCACGTCGACAACCTGGTCGACGCGGCGCTCGCGGCCTCGACGGTCGACCTGCCGGGCGGCGGGGCGCTCGTCGTCAACGTCGCCGACGCCGAGCCCGTGGTCCTGGGCGAGGTCCTGGTCGAGCTCCTGCGCCGCAGAGGGCACGACGACGTCACGCTCGCCGGGATCCCGGCGCGCGCCGGGTGGGTGCTCGCCGCGTGCGCCGAGGCTCTCTCGCGCTGGACACGACGGACCGAGCCGCCGCGGCTCACGCGGTACGCGGTCAGCCACCTCGCGGTCGAGCGGACCTACGACCTGACGGTGCTGCGCGAGGTCCTGGGGGTCGAGCCGCGGGCCACGTCGCTCGTGGGCGCGGAGGTGTGGTGAGGGCGAGGGCCTGGGGCTCAGCCCTTCCGCGCCTGCCCGCGAACGGCGGCAGCGAGTGGCGTGTTCTCGCAGCGCTTCCCGTCGTGCTCCGCGCGAGGAGGCGAGAGGTCGGGGTCAGCGAGCTTCTGGGCTGAGCACACCCGATACGAGAAGCTGCACGAGGACGGTGGCGTCGTAGCGGGCGTCGTTCGCGGCGCCGATGCAGAGGTTGCCGATGCCTTTGAGCACGTTGTACGCATCAACCGGCTGAGCTCTGCCTGCGGACTCGAGCGCTGCCTCGAGGAGGACGCCGCACACCGGCACGAGGCGTCCGACGAAGTAGGCATGCAGAGCGTCGGACCCAGCGCCGTCTCCCTGCAGTGCGCCAGCGAGCCCGTGCTTGGTGACGAGAAACTCCACGAACAAGGCAACCCATGCCCGCAGTGCCGCCTCGGGTGTCGCGCTCTCCGCGAGCAGTCGTGGGCCTGCATCGGCACATGCCTCGACCTGGTGCCGGTACACAGCCACCACCAGCTCGGGACGCGTCGGAAAGTGACGGTAGATCGTCCCCACACCGACGCCAGCCTTCGCCGCGATCTCCCGCACCGGAGCGTCGACGCCGGAGGTCACGAACACTGCTGCAGCTGCGTCGAGCAGCACCTGCTGATCTCGACGCGGACGGCCCGCTTGCTGGGTTCGCGCACCGTGCGACTGCTCCCTCTCGGCGTCAACCATGGCTTCGTCCTCACACCTTCCCATCGCACGTCCTTGCATTACGGAGCGATGTTCCGTAACGTTGCGGAACGTTGCTCCGATAACCAAGTATCGCAGAGCGCAGCTCCTCGGAGAGGTACTTCTCATGACTTCATCAATCGTCAGCACGCTGGACGGCATCATCGGTGCCGGGAGGCCGGTCGTGTCGGTCGCTCCGATCGCACTGTCCGCGCCGGGCAGACCGGTCCCGCTGGAGGTGCGTGTCTCGGCACCAGCGACCGGCACAGACCTGCCCGTGGTGCTGTTCTCCCACGGCAACGGATGGAACCTCGACGGGTACGCGCCGCTCACCGCGTTCTGGGCCTCTCGGGGTTCGTCGTGATCCAGCCCACGCACCTGGACTCTCGCCGGAACCGCTTCGGTTTCGACCACCCCGTCTTTCCGAGAATCTGGACCGAGCGGATCGCGGATCTCGCACGCATCCTCGACCAGATCGACACCATCGAGGCCGCCGTGCCAGGGCTCGGCGGCCGTATCGATCGCAGCCGGGTTGCCGCCACCGGTCACTCTTGGGGTGGACAGACCGCGCAGGCGCTCCTCGGTGCACGGATCTTCGACGAATCGGGCCAGGTCGGCGACGACATGTCCGACGATCGTGTCACCGCGGGCATTCTCTTCGCCGCGACCGGCGTCGGCGGCGATGACCTGCACCCGTTCGCGCAGGCGAACTTCCCATTCATGCGCCCCTCGTTCCAGGAACTGACCACGCCGACCCTCGTCATCGCCGGCGACCGCGACCAGTCCACGATGTCCAGCCGCGGACCCGACTGGTTCACCGACGCCTATACCTGCAGCCCCGGCGCCACCGACCTCCTCACCTTCCACGGAGCCGAGCACTCGCTGGGAGGGATCGTCGGGCACGAGGTCGCCGAGACCACCGACGAGAACCCGGAGCGGGTCGCCATCATTCAGCGGATGAGTACTGCGTACCTTCGGACTGCCCTGAACGTCGATGAGACCAGCTGGCCCGCGGTCCGCACTGCGTTCAGCGAGAGCAACGATCCGATCGCTCACGTCGACAGCAAGTAGTGCAAGACGGCAAGACCCCCGCCGTTCGCCGTAAGGCGGTCTCAGGGGTCTTGCCGCCGACTCCGCAGGTCCCTCCGCGGGTCGCGTCGATGTCCGGGACGGTCGTGCGTACGCGCTCTTCGCGGCCTGCTCCTGCCAGCCCGAGGGTGGTCGTCGCCCGGTCGACCGAGCCGGGCCGCGCCGGGGTCAGAGCGCGGCGAGCGCCTGACGCACGGCCTGCGAGAGCGCCTTGCCGTCGACCCGGCCGATACCGCTCGCGGCGGCCGTCGCGGTCTTCATGACGTTGCCCATGTCCTTCATGGTCGAGGCGCCGGTCGAGGCGATCGCGTCGGCCACGAGCGCGTCGAGCTGGGCGGGCGTGAGGCTCGCGGGCAGGTACTTCTCGATGAAGTCGGCCTCCGCGGTCTCGTTCTCGGCGCGCTCGGGCGCGTCGGCGTCGAGGTAGATCTGCGCGCTCTCGCGGCGCTTCTTGACCTCGGCGGCCAGGACGGTCTGGACCTCGGCGTCGCTGAGCTCGTGCGCCGCGGAGCCGGACTTCTCCGCGGTGCGGACGGCGCCGATGACCTGGCGGAGGGTGTTCTTGGCGAAGTCGTCGCGGGCCTTCATGGCGGTGGTGAGGTCGGCGGTCAGCCGCTCGATGGTGGTGGTCATGGGTCAATGGTGCCTGGTGCGGGGCCTCAGGTCCTACGCCATTGCGGTTCTCGCCCACCGTCCGGGGCGGGAACCGTCCGCTCGGCGCGTCCCTGCGCGCACCCGACCAGGAGCGGTGAGAGGCTCGACGACGTGAGCGCATCGACCGAACCGACCACCACCCCTTCTGCCCGCCCGGTCGGCGGCTGGTCCGCCGGGGAGCCGCCCTGGTGGACGAGCGCGGTGGTCTACCAGGTCTACCCGCGGTCCTTCCAGGACTCGGACGGCGACGGGATCGGCGACCTGCCCGGGATCGAGCGGCGGCTCGACCACCTCGTGGCCCTGGGCGTCGACGTCGTGTGGCTCTCGCCCGTGTACCGCTCGCCCCAGGACGACAACGGCTACGACATCAGCGACTACCAGGACATCGACCCGATGTTCGGGACGCTCGAGGACTTCGACCGGCTGCTGGCCGCGGCGCACGACCGGGGCCTGCGGGTCGTCATGGACCTGGTGGTGAACCACTCCTCGGACGAGCACGCCTGGTTCCGCGGGTCGCGCTCCAGCCGTACCGACGCCCGGCGCGACTGGTACTGGTGGCGTCCGGCGCGCGAGGGCATGGAGCCCGGCACGCCCGGGGCCGAGCCCAACAACTGGCGCTCGTTCTTCGGCGGCCCCGCGTGGGAGTACGACGAGGCGACGGGCGAGTACTACCTGCACCTGTTCTCGCGCAAGCAGCCGGACCTCAACTGGGAGAACCCGGACGTCCGCCGCGCGGTCTACGACATGATGACGTGGTGGCTCGACCGCGGCGTCGACGGGTTCCGCATGGACGTCATCAACCTCATCTCGAAGGTCCCGGGGCTGCCCGACGGCGAGGTCCGTTACGGCGCGTACGGAGACGGCAGCCCGTTCTACACGAGCGGCCCGCGCGTGCACGAGTTCCTCCAGGAGATGCACCGCGAGGTCTTCGCCGGCGCGGCCCGAGAAGCTCCTGACGGTGGGGGAGACCCCGGGGGTCACGATCGAGGACGGCGTGCTCTTCACGGACCCCGAGCGCCACGAGGTCGACATGGTGTTCCAGTTCGAGCACGTGGGCATCGACCACGGCTCGAGCAAGTGGGACGTCAAGCCCCTGCGCCTGACGGACCTCAAGGCGACGTTCGGGCGCTGGCAGGTGGGGCTCGCCGAGCGCGGCTGGAACTCGCTCTACTGGAACAACCACGACCAGCCGCGCATCGTGTCGCGGTTCGGGGACGACGGCGAGCACCGCGTCGCCTCGGCCAAGGCGCTCGCGCTGCTGCTGCACCTGCACCGCGGGACGCCGTACGTCTACCAGGGCGAGGAGCTCGGGATGACGAACGCGGGCTTCACGTCGATCGACCAGTACCAGGACATCGAGTCCCTGGGGCACTTCCACGAGCTGGTCGACGCGGGCGTCGCGACCGAGGAGCAGATGCTCGTCGCGCTGCGCGCCATGAGCCGCGACAACGCCCGGACCCCCGTGCAGTGGGACGCGTCGGAGCACGCGGGCTTCACGACGGGCACGCCGTGGCTCGCGGTCAACCCGAACCACGTCACGATCAACGCGGAGGCCGAGCGCGCCGACGACGGCTCGGTCTTCCACTTCTACCGCCGCCTGGTCGCGCTGCGCCACGACGTCCCGGTCGTCGCGCTGGGTGACTTCCACATGCTGCTCCCGGAGCACGAGGCCGTGTACGCGTTCACGCGCACGCTCGACCTGCCCGCGCCCGCCGAGGGGCCCGACGGCGCCGCGTCCGCCGCGAGCACGGCGTCGCGCGAGGAGCTGCTCGTCCTGGTCAACGTGGGCGGTGCCGAGCAGGAGGTCCCTCCGCAGGTCCTGGCCGGCTGGGAGGGTGCCGAGGTGCTGATCGCGACGCACGACGACGCGACCGCGGGTCGAGCGGGCGCGCTGCGCCCCTGGGAAGGCGTGGTCCTGAGGAGGTCGTGAACCCGTCCCGGGCCGCCGGGAGGCGACCCGTCGGACCCGGGCCGGCCGCCGCCGTCGGGCCGGACGTCCCATTCCCTGAGACGTCCGGCTCGACGCATGACATCCCCGGGGCAAGGGCGTAGTGTGCACAACGTGCAGACGATCCTTCTCGTAGTACTTCCTGAGCGCGCCGGCTGAGGCCAAGCAACCAGGTCTCGTCAGCGCGCTCACCCCTCGAAGAGCCCTCACCGGGTACGAGGGGTTTTTTCATGTCACGACCACGACTGTCACGGCCCTCCCTCCGGGCACACCCCGCCCCGGAAGCGGCCACCGTCGCACCACACCGCGACCGCACAGCACGGAGAGCAGCACCAGCAGCAAGAGCAGTACCAGCACCACCACGGTGAGCTCGATCCAGCCGGTGGCAGCCAGCCGCCACCGAGAAACAGGAGATACCGATGGTCCAGGGTCCCCACCCGGCACCGCCGACGCAGGGCGCTCCCGCGCCCGCCGGCGAGGCCGCGGCGCCGAAGCCAGCCCCTTCCCCCGCGAGCGTCGCAGCCCGCCCCGAGAGCCGAGCCCGCGCCGCGGTGCCCGGCGAGCGTGCGGTGAGCTCCGTCGTCGGGCCCGAGGAGGTCACGGGCGCGCAGTCGATCGTCCGCTCGCTCGAGGAAGCCGGCGTGGACGTCGTCTTCGGCATCCCCGGCGGCGCGATCCTGCCCACGTACGACCCGCTCATGGACTCCAAGAAGCTTCGCCACATCCTCGTGCGCCACGAGCAGGGCGGCGGCCACGCGGCCTCGGGCTACGCCCACGCGACCGGTCGCGTCGGCGTGACCATGGCGACGTCCGGCCCCGGCGCGACGAACCTCGTCACGCCCATCGCCGACGCCAACATGGACTCCATCCCGCTCGTGGCCATCACGGGCCAGGTCGGCGCGTCCCTGATCGGGACCGACGCCTTCCAGGAGGCGGACATCGTCGGCATCACCCTGCCGATCACCAAGCACAACTTCCTCGTCACGGACGCCGACGAGATCCCGCGCGTCATCGCCGAGGCCTTCCACATCGCCCAGACCGGGCGCCCCGGACCGGTCCTCGTCGACATCGCGAAGTCCGCGATGCAGGCCCGCACCACGTTCTCCTGGCCCCAGGAGATGCAGCTGCCCGGCTACCACCCGGTGACCAAGCCGCACTCCAAGCAGATCCGGGAGGCCGCGCGCCTGCTCGCGACCGCCAAGCGCCCCGTGCTGTACGTGGGCGGCGGCGCGATCCGCGCGAACGCCTCTGCTGAGCTGCGCAAGCTCGTCGACCTGTCCGGCGCCCCTGCCGTGACCACCCTCATGGCCCGTGGTGCGCTGCCCGACTCGCACCCGCAGAACCTCGGCATGCCGGGCATGCACGGCACCGTCCCTGCCGTCGCCGCGCTCCAGAAGGCCGACCTCATCGTGGCCCTCGGCGCGCGCTTCGACGACCGCGTGACCGGCGTCCTGTCGAGCTTCGCGCCCCACGCGACGGTCGTGCACGCCGACATCGACCCCGCCGAGATCGGCAAGAACCGCGAGGTCGACGTCCCGATCGTGGGCGACCTGCGCGAGGTCATCTCCGACCTGCTGCCCGAGCTCGAGCGCGAGCACGCGGTCAAGGGCAAGCCGGACCTGGGTGCCTGGTGGCACCAGATCGACGACTGGCGCGAGACCTACCCGCTGGGTTACTCCGAGCCCGAGGACGGCCACCTCGCGCCCCAGCACGTCATCCAGCGTCTGGGCGAGATCTCCGGCCCCGACTCGATCTACGTCGCGGGCGTCGGCCAGCACCAGATGTGGGCCGCGCAGTTCATCCGCTACGAGCACCCCAAGACGTGGCTCAACTCGGGCGGCCTCGGCACTATGGGCTACTCGATCCCGGCTGCGATGGGCGCCAAGGTCGGTCAGCCCGACAAGACCGTCTGGGCGATCGACGGCGACGGCTGCTTCCAGATGACCAACCAGGAGCTCGCGACCTGCACGATCAACGAGATCCCCATCAAGGTCGCGCTGATCAACAACTCCTCGCTCGGCATGGTCCGCCAGTGGCAGACCCTGTTCTACGAGTCCCGCTACTCCAACACCGACCTCCACACGGGCCGCGGCACCCAGCGCGTGCCGGACTTCGTGAAGCTCGCCGACGCCTACGGCTGCGAGGGCATCCGCGTCGAGTCCACGAGCGAGGTCGACGCCGCCATCAAGCGCGCCATGGAGATCGACGACCGTCCTGTCGTCGTCGACTTCAACGTCTCGCGCGACGCGATGGTGTGGCCCATGGTCGCCTCGGGCGTCAGCAACGACAACATCCAGTACGCACGCGGCATCTCGCCCGCGTGGGACCGCGAAGACTGAGTCCGGGGAGAGCCGCAACCATGTCCCGTCACACCCTCTCCGTGCTCGTGGAGAACAAGCCCGGCGTGCTCACGCGCGTCGCGGGCCTGTTCGCCCGGCGCGCGTTCAACATCCACTCGCTGGCCGTGGGCCCCACGGAGCACGAGGAGATCTCGCGCATCACCGTGGTCGTCGACGTCGACCAGAACCCGCTCGAGCAGGTCACCAAGCAGCTCAACAAGCTGGTCAACGTGATCAAGATCGTGGAGCTCGACCAGACGTCCTCGGTCCAGCGCGAGCTGCTGCTCGTCAAGGTCCGCGCCGACGGCGCCAACCGCACGGGCGTCCTCGAGGTCGTCGAGCTGTTCCGGGCCAAGGTCGTCGACGTCGTCCCCGACGCCGTGACGATCGAGGCCACGGGCACCCCCGAGAAGCTGAGCGCACTCCTCGGGGCTCTCGAGCCCTACGGGGTCCGTGAGATCGTCAAGTCCGGCACCGTGGCCGTCGGCCGCGGTGCCCGCTCCATCACCGACCGAGCGCTCGACCGCGCCCACCGGTCCGCCTGACCCGTCCTCCCGGTGGACACCCCCACGCTGCCCACCGCCGTCGAACTATCGTGTTCGTCACCACCTCAAGAACCCAAGGAGTAACACCGTGGCAGAGCTCTTCTACGACGACGACGCCGACCTCTCGATCATCCAGCAGAAGAAGGTCGCGGTCGTCGGTTACGGCAGCCAGGGGCACGCGCACGCGCAGAACCTTCGCGACTCGGGCGTCCAGGTCGTCATCGCACTCAAGGAAGGCTCCAAGTCGATCGCCAAGGCGACCGACGAGGGCTTCGAGGTCAAGACCGTCGCTGAGGCGGCCCAGTGGGCCGACCTCATCATGATCCTCGCGCCTGACCAGCACCAGCGCTCGATCTACAACGACGAGATCAAGCCGAACCTGGCTCCCGGGAAGACGCTCGCGTTCGCGCACGGCTTCAACATCCGCTTCGGCTACATCGAGGCTCCCGAGGGCGTCGACGTCATCCTCGTCGCCCCCAAGGCGCCGGGCCACACGGTGCGTCGCGAGTTCGTCGCGGGCCGTGGCATCCCCGACATCATCGCGGTCGAGAAGGACGCGTCGGGCCAGGCGTGGGACATCGCGCTCTCGTACGCGAAGGCGATCGGTGGCACGCGCGCCGGCGTCATCAAGACGACGTTCACCGAGGAGACCGAGACCGACCTCTTCGGCGAGCAGGCCGTCCTGTGCGGTGGCGTGTCGCAGCTCGTCCAGTACGGCTTCGAGACGCTCACCGAGGCCGGCTACCAGCCGGAGATCGCCTACTTCGAGGTCCTGCACGAGCTCAAGCTCATCGTCGACCTCATGTGGGAGGGCGGCATCGCCAAGCAGCGCTGGTCCGTCTCCGACACGGCCGAGTACGGCGACTACGTCTCGGGCCCGCGCGTGATCGACCCGCGGGTCAAGGAGAACATGAAGGCCGTCCTCGGGGACATCCAGAACGGCGCGTTCGCGAAGCGCTTCATCGACGACCAGGACGCGGGCGCACCCGAGTTCAAGGAGCTCCGCGCCAAGGGCGAGGCGCACCCGATCGAGGCCACGGGCCGCGAGCTGCGCGGGATGTTCGCGTGGGCCAAGTCGGGCGACGACGACTACACCGAGGGTTCGGTCGGTCGCTGACCTTCGCTCCGCTTCACGCGGGGTGAGTGGCTCACCTTCGAGGCGGGCGGCACCTACCGCGCGATCTTCCCTCCGGCCTGGCGGCTCCCGCCAGGCCCGACCACGATCGCGCGGCAGGCGCCGCCCGCCTCTGTGCTGTCGGGTCGCCCGTGCGTGCGGGTGGATTCCGTGCGACATCTGGCGGTGAAGGTGCGACAAGACGGGCAGTCGGGCGTTCCGTGGTCCACCATGGACGCATGAGCGACGACATCGACCGCAGGGCAGACGGCACGAGCGCCGGTACGAGCGAGGACCCGCGAGCAGCGGAGCTCCTGGAGTTCTGGGAGACCGCGCGGGTGCGCGCCGGCGAGGGCAAGGTGGGCGTGGTGACCGGGTTCGGGGTCTCCGCGACCGTGCCGCCCCCGGCGTGGTCGTTCGGCGACAACCCGGAGCTCGCCGACGGGCTGCTCCACGCGGTGCTCTCGGGCGACAAGACCGCGACCTCGTCCTCGCACTGGGAGTACGACGAGGAGACCCCCGTCCCGGTCGTCGGCGAGCTGTCCATCATCCTGGACGGTGACGGCCACCCGCGTGCGCTGATCCGCACCACGTCCGTCGAGATCGTGCCGTTCGACCAGGTCGACGCGGACTTCGCGGCGGCCGAGGGCGAGGACGACCGGTCGCTCGAGTCGTGGCGTGCCGGGCACCGTGACTACTTCACGAGGGTCCTGGTCGGCCACGAGTTCCACGAGGACATGCCCGTGGTCTGCGAGCGCTTCGAGCTGCGGTTCCCGCGTCCGCGATGACTCCACCGGAGCCGACGGCCCCGAGGACGTTCGTCGACCCGACCTGAGGCCTGGGCTGCGACGCTCTCCGTGGGACGTACGCTCCGTCGTCGGGTCGGGCGGAGACGACCGCGTGAGGGTGGGTGGTGGTCGCCGTCCCAGGCCGCGACCACCACCCGTCGGGGCAGGTGAGAGGAACTACCCCGAGTGCGAGGGCGCGAGGGCGCCGGTCGTGCTGGGCCGGACCGCCGCGGACGAGGCAGACGGCGCGCCGTGGTCCGCGAGGTGCAGCGAGACCCGGTCGAGCAGGAGGGATCGGACGTCGGCCGCGACGACGGCCTCGGCCCCGCGCAGCACGGGGGCGACGGGCACCAGCGTCGGCGCGATGGGCGCCACGCCCTGCTCGGTGTCGAGAAGATGGCTGCGCGTCGCGTCCGCGAGCCGCTGCCCGCCCGCGATGCACGTGGGGCCGCCGAGCACCAGGAGGTGCGGCTCGACGACCGCGACGACCGGCTGCACCACGGCCGCGACACGACGCCCGAAGTCCTCGACGAGCGCCACGACCGCGGGGCTGTCGGGCTCGGCGGTCATGGCTGCGAGGACCTCGGCATACGTCGTGCCCGGTACGCCGTACCGGGCCGCGAGCTCCTCGAACCGGCGCCCCCCGACGAGGTCCTGCAGGTTCATCGAGTGGTCGTCGTACTCGCGGACCGTCACGGGGACCGGAAGGTAGCCGAGCTCGCCCGCTGCGCCGGTCGCGCCGTGGTGGAGGGCCCCGTCGATGAGCGTGCCGAGGCCGATGCCGCCACCGAGCCAGAGAAGCGAGAAGGTCTTCTCCGTCCGGCGACCGGCGTCACGCTCGGCGATCGTGGCGAGGTTGACGTCGTTCTCGATCCGGACGGGGACGCCGAACTCCTCCTCGAGGAGCGTGCGGACGGCGAGCAGAGGCCACCCGGGCAGATCACCCACGAGCCAGAGGTCGCCGCTGACCGGGTCGGCTGCGGCCTGGACCCCGGCGACGATGGTGCCGACGCGCTCGACCGGCACACCCGCGTCGGCGCAGGCCGCGTCCCACGCGGCGCGGACGTCGCGGACCGCGGTCCGCTCGGCGGACGTGGGGATGTCGGCGGTACCGAGGACGTTCCCCCGGGCGTCGAGCACGCTTGCCTGCACGCCGGTCGGGAGGACGTCGAGAGCCAGGCCGACGACGACGTCCGTGCGTGCGGCGTACATGACGGCCTGGGGGCCCCTGGCTCCCTGGACCGCTCCCGTCGCCTCGATCAGCCCCGCGGTCTCGAGGCGTGCGACGATCTGGGAGGATGTAGGGCGGGAGACGCCGGTGAGGTCGCCGATCTGGGACCGCGTCATGGGGCCGGTGTCGAGCAGGAGCTCGAGCGCCGCGCGGTCGTTGATCGTGCGGAGCAGCCCCGGTGTTCCCGGGATGTGCGTGCGAGACACTCTTATCGGCCTCTCTGCCGGCGTCTTAGGAAAGTTTCCTAAGAGTTACCTAGTTCGGCGATTTGTGCAAGTCGACACTCGGGCGGCGCGGCGGTCGCGTCGTGAGCACCTTGTACACCATGGCTGTGTCGGAACGGGTGGGCCGTCCTCGACCCGAGGGCGTCCAGGCGAGTCCGCTCGCCGCGATCCGCGCAAGTCCGCGGATCAGGCCGCGCGGAGCGTTCGAGGCGTGAGATGGGCGTCCCGAGGGTTGGCGCCCGGGCGTAGCGTTCGTCGCATGACGCGCAACATCGAACTGGCAGTGGTGGCCGGAGACGGCATCGGCATCGAGGTCGTCGAGCAGGGCCTCGCGGTCCTCGAGGCGGCGCTCACGGGCTCCGACGTCAAGGTCTCCACGACCCCCTTCGACCTGGGTGCGCGCCGCTGGCACGCGACCGGCGAGACCCTCACCGACGAGGACCTCGCGGCGATCCGCACCCACGACGCCATTCTCCTGGGTGCGATCGGCGACCCCACGGTGCCGTCGGGCGTCCTCGAGCGCGGCCTGCTGCTCAAGCTGCGCTTCGCGCTGGACCACTACGTCAACCTCCGCCCCGGCAAGCTGTACCCCGGCGTGAAGTCCCCGTTGGCGGACCCGGGCGAGATCGACTTCGTCGTCGTCCGTGAGGGCACCGAGGGCCCGTACGTCGGCAACGGCGGCGCGCTGCGTGTCGGCACGCCGCACGAGATCGCGACCGAGGTCTCCGTGAACACCGCGTTCGGCGTCGAGCGCGTCGTGCGTGACGCGTTCGCTCGCGCCCAGGCGCGCCCCCGCAAGCACCTGACGCTCGTGCACAAGCACAACGTCCTGGTCCACGCCGGTCACCTGTGGCGCCGCACGGTCGAGGCCGTCAACGCCGAGTTCCCGGACGTCACCACGGACTACCTGCACGTGGACGCCGCCACGATCTTCCTCACGACGAACCCGTCGCGATTCGACGTCATCGTCACCGACAACCTGTTCGGTGACATCCTGACGGACCAGGCCGCTGCGATCACCGGCGGCATCGGCCTCGCAGCCTCGGCCAACATCAACCCGGACCGCACGGCCCCCTCCATGTTCGAGCCGGTGCACGGCTCGGCCCCCGACATCGCAGGACAGGGCAAGGCGGACCCCACCGCCACGGTCCTGTCCGTCGCGATGCTGCTCGACCACCTCGGCCTGACCGAGCAGTCGCAGCGCGTCGAGGCCGCGGTCGCCGCGGACCTCGCCGAGCGGGGGAGCCGAGTACGGTCGACGGCCGAGGTGGGGCGCGAGCTCGCTGCCCGCGTCGCCGGCTGATCGGTCCCCGACCCGCCGTCGCGCCGCCGTTCGTCCCCCTGTCCGGGGGGAGGACGGCGGCGCACACCCTCTGCCGTCCTCACCGCTCCCACGTCCTCTTCGACGACCCGGGAGCTCTCGCCCGCCCTGCGGGCGCCACGAGGCGCTCCGTCATGGAAAACTAGGCGAGGAACCCACCCGGGTCGCCAGGTGAAAGGCCCATGACATGACTTCCCCCCTCACAGCGCAGCCCGCTTCCTCGGCCGAGGACCTCGTCGCGCTCTTCGACATCCGCCCGTCGGACACCCCTACCCCTCCCGAGGCGAGGGCAGCAGCCATCGCCGCCCCGAAGTTCGGCACCGTGTTCTCGGACCACATGGCCCGGATCAGCTGGAACGCGACCGACGGCTGGATCGACCGCCGCATCGAGAAGTACGGTCCGCTCCAGCTCGACCCGGCCACCGCGGTCCTGCACTACGCCCAGGAGATCTTCGAGGGTCTCAAGGCGTACCGGCACCAGGACGGGTCCGTGTGGACCTTCCGTCCTGAGGCCAACGCAGCCCGCTTCGCCCGCTCGGCCCACCGGCTCGCGCTCCCCGCGCTCTCGGTCGACGACTTCATCGGATCGATCACCGCGCTCGTGCGCACCGACATCGAGTGGGTTCCGGACGGCGAGGAGGCGAGCCTGTACCTGCGTCCGTTCATGTACGCCTCCGAGTCGTTCCTCGGTGTGCGAGCCTCGCTCGAGGCCGAGTACCTCGTGATCGCCTCGCCCGTGGGCCCGTACTTCTCGGGGGGCGTCAAGCCCGTCTCGATCTGGGTCGACCGCGAGTACAGCCGCGCCGGCGCGGGAGGCACGGGAGACGCCAAGTGCGGCGGCAACTACGCCTCGAGCCTCCTGCCGCAGACGCTCGCGCAGGAGAAGGGCTTCGAGCAGGTCTGCTTCCTCGACTCGTCGACGAACACCTTCCTCGAGGAGCTCGGCGGCATGAACGTGTTCGTCGTCAAGGCGGACGGCTCGGTCGAGACCCCCGAGCTCACGGGCTCGATCCTCGAGGGCGTGACGCGCTCGTCGATCATCCAGCTCCTCACCGACCGCGGGCACGACGTGAACGAGCGTCGCATCCCGCTCGAGGAGCTCCTCGCGGACATCCGGTCGGGGGCCGTGACGGAGGTGTTCGCGTGCGGCACCGCGGCGGTCGTCACCCCGATCGGTCGCCTGGGCGGCTCGAACTTCGACCACACGATCTCCGACGGAGGCGCGGGCGAGCTCGACGCTCGCGATCCGTGGCGAGCTCACCGACATCCAGAACGGCCGTGCGGCCGACCGTCACGGCTGGATGACGCGCCTGGCCTGAGTCTCACCCGCTGCGGTCCCGCCGGGTGCGGGGCGGCTGTCACCCATGGGCGACAGCCGCCCCGCACCCGGCGTCCGGCAGGTCTCAGACCGCCCGGCGCACGATCGTCCGGCCCGCGACCCCCGCGAGCAGCGACCAGACCGCGACCCCGATCAGCAGGTTGACGAGCCCGGACAGCGCTGCCGACGTGGTGTCCGACGTCCAGGCGAACGGCAGGGCCGTGATGACGACGATCACGAGGGCCATGATCCAGCCGAAGAACGCCCGCGGTCGCGGTGTCGTGAGGATCAGCACGTGCAGCAGGCCCGCCGCGAGCAGGGCCAGGATCGCGCCGTCGATCGCGAACGCGGCCTGGTGCGAGCCGGTCGTGAAGATGTCCGGCGGCGGCACGAGCGTGAACGAGAAGATGCGTTCGAGGATGATGACCGCCACGAGGCCGATCAGGGCGGCGACCAGGGCCGTGGCGGCTGCTCCGGCCCAGAAGCGACCCACCTCGACCGCGAGACGTGGGTCGGCGGGATTGATCGGCTCGTGCGGAGCGGGGAAGTCGGCGCGCGGGTCGGGTGGTACCACGGGCGGGATTGCCGGCGGCACGCCCTGGGGACGGCCGGGGGAACCGGGCTGCGGGACGTTCGGGCGGGGCGGGAAGTTCGGATCGCTCATGATGCGTCTCCTGTCGTTGCAGGCTGCCGTTCCGGGCGCTCACTGGTCGGGGTGCTCAGTCCGTGGACACCGTTCCATCCTCGCGGCTGCTGTGGCAGCATGTGTTCTGTGACACACCTCGTCTCCCACCTCATTATCGAGTAGCGCGCCCGGCCACCACACCGGACGCGCAAACCTCCCGCACCCTCGGGGGGTTTTTTTGTTGCCTGACACCACCCCCGTCGGGCGTCGAAGCGCCGGGCACGAGCTTCACGAGAGCGACCGCCCGGCGCGTGGGAACGACGAGGACCTGGTGGCGCGCGGAAGCGTCCCGCCCCGATCCACCTAGAGTGGTCTCGCCCAGGCGGCACCGCTGGACCCCGAGATTCTCCCCAGAGAGCGGCACGATGACTTCCCAGGTGAACCCCGTAGCTCCTGCCACAGCGAGCGCACCCTCGACGTTCCACGTCTACGACACGACCCTGCGCGACGGCGCGCAGCAGGAGGGCATGAACCTCTCGGTCGCCGACAAGCTGGCGATCGCCCCCCTGCTCGACGAGCTGGGTGTGGGGTTCATCGAGGGCGGCTGGCCCGGAGCCATCCCCAAGGACACCGACTTCTTCTCGCGTGCGGCCAAGGAGCTCACGCTCAAGAACGCGGTCCTGGCCGCGTTCGGCGCCACGCGCAAGGCCGGGATCCGGGCCGCGGACGACCAGCAGGTCCTCGCCCTCGTCGCGTCGCAGGCCCCTGTCGTGACGCTCGTCGCGAAGTCCGACATCCGTCACGCCGAGCGCGCGCTGCGGACCACGGGTGCCGAGAACCTCGCCATGATCACCGACACGGTCGCGTTCCTCGTGGCCGAGGGGCGTCGCGTGGTCCTGGACGCCGAGCACTTCTTCGACGGCTACCGGTTCGACCCGGCCTACTCGCGCGCCGCGGTCGAGGCCGCGTTCGCCGCAGGTGCCGAGGTCGTGGCGCTGTGCGACACCAACGGCGGCATGCTGCCCGAGTGGGTCGGCGAGATCGTCACGGAGCTGCGCGACACCGTCGGGATCCCGGACGGGCTCTTCGCCCAGGCCGGCGACCCCCTCCTCGGTATGCACGCGCACAACGACTCGGGCTGCGCGGTGGCGAACTCGCTCGCGGCCGTGGCCGCGGGAGCCGCGCACGTCCAGGGGACGGTCAACGGCTACGGCGAGCGCACCGGGAACGCGGACCTCATCACGGTCGTCGCCAACCTCGAGCTCAAGCACGGGCGCACGCTGCTCGTCGACGGCGGCCTGCAGGAGACCACGCGCATCGCGCACGCGATCAGCGAGATCACCAACATCTCCCCCTACGCGCGCCAGCCGTACGTCGGGGCGAGCGCGTTCGCGCACAAGGCCGGGCTGCACGCCTCTGCCATCAAGGTAGACCCGGACCTCTACCAGCACATCGAGCCCACGCTCGTCGGCAACGACATGCGCATGCTCATCTCGGACATGGCGGGCCGCGCCTCGATCGAGCTCAAGGGCCGCGAGATGGGCTTCGACCTGTCGGACCAGGGCGACGTCCTCTCGCGCGTGACGTACCGGGTCAAGGAGGCCGAGGCGCGCGGGTACACGTACGACGCGGCCGACGCCTCGTTCGAGCTCCTGCTCCGCTCGGAGATCGACGGCGAGTCGCCCCACTACTTCTCGGTCGAGAGCTGGCGGACGATCGTCGAGCGGGCCGGGGGACGCGGCACCGAGGCGACTGCCGAGGCGACCGTCAAGCTCCACGCGGGAGGCAAGCGCATCGTCAAGACGGGCGAGGGCAACGGACCCGTGAACGCGCTCGACCATGCGCTGCGGCTCGCCCTGCGGCGCGTGTACCCGGAGATCGAGGCGTTCGAGCTGATCGACTTCAAGGTCCGCATCCTCGACACCGAGCAGGGGACGGACGCCATCACGCGTGTCCTCATCGAGATGACCGACGGGGCGACGTCCTGGTCGACGGTGGGCGTCGGGCCGAACCTCATCGAGGCGGCCTGGGAGGCGCTGACGGACTCCGCGATCTACGGGCTGATCCACGCGGACGTGCAGCCGCGCTGAGCCGGCAGCCCGCGCGTCGCTGCGGGCAGACGCGAGCACGTGGCAGAAGGAGCGTGACCTCCGGGTCGCGCTCCTTCCGCCACGTCGGGGTGCGGGGTCCCGTCAGGCGCGGGTCGCGGCCTCGAGCAGCTCGACGACGTGCACGTAGTCCTCGCCCGTCGCCCGGCTCAGGCCCATCTCGCAGGTCCGGTTGCTCGACGCGTACGCGTCCGCGCGGCCGTGCTCGCGCGTGTGGGCAGCGACCTCGGCGGCCTCGGCGCGCGTCGCCGCAGCCGTGAGCTCGGGGTGGAGCATCCCGCGGTCGCCCGCGAAGCCGCAGCACCCCGCGTCGAGGGGGAGCACGACGTCGTCGGCCACCGCGCGCGCGACCGCCTCGAGGTCGCCGACGACCCCCAGGTGGATCGACGAGCACGTCGGATGCAGCACGAGCGAGGCCAGCGTGCTGCCCGTGGTGCGCGGGTCGCGACCGGCCGCCTCGAGCGCGGGCAGCACGTCGTGGCGCACGAACGTCACGGCGTCCAGGACGCGCAGCCGCTCGAACCGGTCGCGGGCGTCGCCCACGAGGTGCGAGCCGATCCCCTCGAGGCCGTGCGTGCAGCTCGACGCGTCCGAGACGACGGGCAGGCGGCCGGCGTCGGTGGCCGCCCAGAGCGCGTCGAAGGTCCGCTCAACCATCGCCGTGGCGCCGTCGGTCAGTCCCTTGGAGACCCAGGGCGTGCCGCAGCACAGCCCCTCGACGCCCTCGGGGATCGCGACCGAGATCCCGGCGCGCTCGCACAGCGCGAGGAACGCCGGTCCGACGCCGCCCGGGCTGGGCGAGGCGTCCGCGGGGGAGAAGAGCGAGCCCATGCACGACTGGAAGAAGACGACGCTCGCTGCGGTGCCGCCGGTGCCGCCCGCCGGGTGGTCGTCGGGGGAGACCCGTCGCGGTCCGGGCCCCGGGAGGTCGGGCCCCACGAGCGGCACGACGTCGTCGCCCAGCACCGCGCGTCCCACCTTCGACGCGGCCGTGACCAGGGGCGTGGGCACCAGGTCGACCACGCCGAGCGCGCCGCGCAGGCCCGTGACCGCGCCGCCCCAGTGGTCTGCGGCCACGCGCCCGGCGCGCTGGACCACGGCGCCGTGGCGCTGCGCGCGACGGACCTTCATGACCTTGCCCGTGTCGATCCCGACGGGGCACGCGGTCACGCACAGCGAGTCGACCGCGCACGTGTCGACCGCGGAGTACTCGTAGGCGCGCTCGAGCTCGCGGAGCTCGCCCGGGGCGGCCGTGACCATCTCGCGCAGCAGGGCGATGCGCTGCCGAGGAGTCGTCGTGACCGTCCGCGACGGGCACGCGGGCTCGCAGTACCCGCACTCGACGCACCGGTCGACGACGTCCGTGAGCTCTCCCGCCGCGGCCTCCCCGACGGGGGGCACGAGCTTGAGGTGCTGCAGGTGCGCCCCGTCGTCGTCGCTGAGGAGCACGCCGGGGTTGAGGATGCCCTCGGGGTCGCACAGGGCCTTGACCTCGCGCATCACGGCGTACAGGTCGTCGCCGAACTGCCGCCGGACGAACGGCGCCATGATGCGGCCCGTGCCGTGCTCGGCCTTGAGCGAGCCGCCACGGCCCAGCACCAGGCCCACCATGTCCTCGGTGAAGGCCGCGAAGCGGTCGAGCTCGCCATCGTCGGACAGGCGCGGGGTGATCATGAAGTGCAGGTTGCCGTCCTTGGCGTGCCCGAACGTCACGGCGTCGTCGTAGCCGTGCTGCGCGAAGAGCCCGCCCAGGTCGCGGACCGTCGCGGTGAGGTCGGGGACCGGGACGACCAGGTCCTCGAGCAGGGCCGTGCTGCCGGGGGCGCGTGCTCCCGCGACCGCGGTGTACAGGCCCTTGCGGACGCGCCACAGCCGGCCCCGGGCCGCGGGGTCGCGCGTCAGCCGGGCCGGCGCCGCGAGGTCGAGCGCATCGATCACGGACCGCGCGGCCTCCTCGAACGGGTCGAGCCCGTCGGCGCTCGCGGCCTGGTACTCGACGAGCAGCGCCGTCTGGGTCGCCGCGGACGCGAAGGCCCGCATCGACGCGTCGGCGAGCGGGTCGGCCGCAGCGACGCGCAACGACGCGGCGTCGAGCAGCTCGATGGCCCGCGCACCCGAGTCCGTGATGGTTCCCAGCGCCTCGGTCGCCCGCTCGAGCGCGTCGAAGACCAGGAGCGTGGTCGATGCCGCGGGGAGCAGCGGGACCGTCCGGAACGTCACGTCGGCCACGAACGCGAGAGTGCCCTCGGACCCCACGACCAGGTGCTCGAGAATCCTGACGGGCGAGTCGTGGTCCACGAACGCGTTGACGCCGTAGCCCATGGTGTTCTTCATCGAGTACTGGTGCGCGATGGTCGCGCGCATTCCCTCGCTCGCCCGTACCCGGTCGCGGAGCGCGGACAGGCCGTGGTGCAGCGCGGGCTCGAGCGCGCGCAGTCGCTCGTCGGCGTCGGGCGAACCCGTGTCGAGCACGGTGCCGCTCGGCAGGACGAGCGTCATCGACTCGATCGTGCGGTAGGCCGTGTCGACCGTGCCGCACGCCATGCCGGAGGAGTTGTTCGCGACGACGCCGCCGATCGTGCACGCGATCTCGCTCGCGGGGTCGGGGCCGAGCCGTCGCCCGTGGCGCAGGAGCCGCCCGTTGACCGAGCGCAGCGTCACGCCCGGCTGGCAGCGCACGCGTGCGCCGTCGTCGAGCACCTCGACGCGCGTGAAGCGCGTGCGGGTGTCGACGAGCAGACCCGCACCCGACGCCTGGCCGGACAGGCTCGTCCCGCCCGAGCGGAACGTGACCGGGAGCCCGCGGCGACGCGCCTCGGCGAAGGCGGCGACGACGTCGGGCACGTCCTGCGCGCGCGCGACCGCCTCGGGGCGCAGCAGGTAGTGCGACGCGTCGTGCGCCTGCGCGACCCTCGTCAGCAGGTCCGTGCGGATCTCGAGATGCCCGCGCCGTGGCGGCGGAGACGGTCGTCATGCTCGTGCCTTGCGCTCTCCGTCCAGCCGGTGGGGCTGGACCGCGTCGTAGGTGGCCTTGAGGTTGGCGCTCGTCTGGTCGTACAGGCGCTGCGCGACCCGGACGAACAGGAAGTCGACGACCGCGAGCTGCGCGATGCGGCTCGACAGCGCGCCCGACCGGAACTGCGTCTCGCGTGCCGTGGTGCCGAGCACGACGTCGGCCTCCTGCGCGAGGGGCGACTCGGGGAAGTTGGTGATCGCCACGCTCGTCGCCCCGCGCCGGTGCGCGATGCCGAGCGCGTGGTTGGTCTCGACCGTCTGCCCGCTGTGCGAGATCCCGATCGCGACCGCGCCCGGGCCGAGCAGCGCGGCCGACTGGAGCTGGAGGTGCGGGTCGGGCGACGCGAAGCACACGAGCCCGATGCGCTGGAGCTTCTGCGCGAGGTCCTGCCCCGTGAGCCCGCTCGACCCGACGCCGAACACGTCGATCCGCGGCGCCGCCGCGACGGCCGCGGCGACCTGCTCGAGCGCCCCGAGGTCGAGCATGCGCGCGGTCTCCTCGATGGTCCGCGCCTCGTGGAACGCGATCTTCGCGACGACGTCCTCGGCGGTGTCCGTCTCGTTGATCTCGCCGTGCGCGACGTTCGAGCGCTCCATCTCCATCTCGCGGCGCGAGGTCGCCTGCGCGAGGTCGATCCGGAACTCGGGGTAGCCCGCGTAGCCGATCGCCCGGCAGAACCGCACGACGGTCGCCTGCGAGGCGCCGGCGCGCGCGGCGAGCTCGTTGATCGTCGACCCGACGACGGCGGTCGGGTCCGCGAGCACCGCCTCGGCGATCCGGGCCTCGGCGGGGCGGAGCGTCGGCAGGGCCTGTCGGATGCGGACGAGTCCGTCACCTGTCATGTCGGATCTCCTGTGATCGGGGTGGGCGTGGACGGTGCGGGAGCGGAGAGCTCGTCGCCGAGGCTCAGCCAGGGCTGGTGGGCGACGAGGGGAGCGGCGGGAGCGGGGGCACCGGTGGTGGCCTCGCTGCCGGTCGAGGTGCCCGTGGTGAGCAGCCGTGCCAGGTGGAGCGCGCCGTCGAGCGGGGTGCCCGCGGAGGGGACGAGCTCGGCGTCGGGGCGCAGGGCCGCGAACCGCCGCGAGAGCGCGCCCGTCAGGGACGGGCCGGCCGCGAGGACCCCGCCCGTGGCCGCGGCGAGGGGTGGCAGGCCGGGAGCGAGCGCGGCGACGAGCGTCTCGGCCAGGTGCCTGCCCGCCTCGGTGAGGATCTGGACGCTCGCGGGGTCACCTGCGGCGGCGGCCGCGGCGACGTCGGGCGTGAAGGAGCCGAGGACCTGGGCGCGGTCGGGGCGGGTGTAGAGCTGGGCGGGCCAGGTCGGGACCGGGCCGAACCGCGCCGTCGCCGCGGCGAGGAGCGGCCGCGAGCCACCGGTCGCGCGGCCGTCGTGGGCTGCGAGGGCAGCCCGCAGCGCGTGGGCGCCGATCCACGAGGCCGACCCGAGGTCACCCAGGAGGTGTCCCCAGCCGTCGGCGCGCCGCCAGACGGCGCGCAGGTCGGTGCCCAGCGCGATCGAGCCCGTGCCGACCGCGACCACGGCGCCGGCGCGCCCGCCCAGGGCTCCCAGGTGGGCCGTCAGGGCGTCGGCCGCGACCGCGGTCCGGCCCGTCCCGAGGGTCGTGCGGAGCGCGGTGTGGACTGCGGCAGGGTCCGGGACGAGGGTCGCGAGGCCCGTCGCGCCGACCGCGGCCGCGGCGACGACCGGGGGCGCGCCGCGGGAACCGGTCGTCGCCGCGACGAACGACGTGCACAGGTCGCGCACCACCTCGGCGACGTCGCTGCCGTCCGGCCCGATCGCGACGCTGCGTCCCGTGAGGTCGGTGCGGTGGAGGGCGTCGGTGGGGGCGGTGGGGTCGGCCGGGGAGCGGGGTGCGGCGTCCAGCGGGTCGCCCGGAGGGGCGAGGACCGCGACGAGCCGGCTACCGCTGCCGCCCACGTCGATCGCGACGAGCCAGCGCGGAGGCCCCGAGGCCGCCGCGAAGGGCTGCGCGCGGCTCTCGGTGCGGGCGGGGTCGGCGTCCGGCGTCCAGGTCACGCCTCATTCTGGCATGAATTTTCAGACCAGGACGAGATTGCGGAGAAAACTTCCACGCGTGTCGAGGGGCTCCGCGCCGGGCGGGCCTCGCACCCGCGGCATCGCGCTGCTTGGAGGCTACTCCTCCTTGTGGTTCACGTCACGGGTGGGGGGTGGTCGCGGAGGCCCGCGGTGGGGCAGGGTGCGGGCCACGCGACGTACCGTGGTCACCATGAGAGGCGAGTACAAGGTTCCCGGTGGCAAGCTCGTGGCGGTCGACGTCGAGACGGACGACGGGAGGCTGTCGCGCGTCGCGCTGAGCGGCGACTTCTTCCTCGAGCCCGACGACGCGCTCGAGGACATCAACGCGGCCCTGACGGGGCTGCCCGAGACCTCGACCGTCGCCGACCTGGCCCGGGCCGTCGAGTCCGTCCTGACCGACGACATCACCATGGTCGGGTTCTCTCCCGAGGCCGTGGCGATCGCGGTGCGCCGCGCGCTCGGGCACGCGACCGGCTGGGACGACCACGTCTTCGAGATCATCCACGAGGGGCCCGAGCAGCCCGCGATGCATCTCGCGCTCGACCAGGTGCTGACCGAGGAGCTCGACGCCGGGCGTCGTGGCCCCACGCTGCGCATCTGGGAGTGGGGGGCTCCGGCCGTCATCATCGGCTCGTTCCAGTCGCTCCGGAACGAGGTCGACCCCGCAGGGGCCGACAAGCACGGCATCACCGTGGTCCGGCGCATCTCGGGTGGCGGGGCCATGTTCGTCGAGCCGGGCAACACCATCACCTACTCGCTCACGGTCCCCGCCTCGCTCGTCGAGGGGCTCAGCTTCGAGCGGTCTTACGCGTTCCTCGACGACTGGGTACTGGGAGCGCTCGCCGACGTCGGTGTCGAGGCGACCTACAAGCCCCTCAACGACATCGCGTCGCCGGCCGGGAAGATCGCCGGCGCCGCGCAGAAGCGTCTGCGCGGGGGAGCGGTGCTGCACCACGTGACCATGGCCTACGACATCGACGCCGACAAGATGCTCGAGGTCCTGCGCATCGGTCGCGAGAAGATGAGCGACAAGGGCACCAAGAGTGCCAACAAGCGCGTCGACCCCCTGCGGTCGCAGACCGGCATGGCGCGCGAGGACGTCATCGAGGCGTTCAAGGACCACTTCCGCTCGCGGTACCGCACGGTCGAGGGTGGCGTCACGCCCGACGAGCGGGCCCAGGCCGAGGAGCTCGTGCGCACCAAGTTCGGCACCCCGGAGTGGACCGCGCGCGTGCCGTGACGCGATAGGGCCGGACGGCAGCGGCCGGCTGGGCGGCCCGGCGGCTCCCGCCTGTCCGGACTGCCGTGCGTGCGCTGCGGCGCGAGCCCGTGCGCTGCGGCGCGAGCCCGTGCGCTGCGGCGCGAGCCTGTGCGCTGCGTGCCCGTGTGGTGACCCGGGGGGTGCCGTGCGCCCCCGTGCGACGCCCAGGTTAAGAACGTGTCACAACTTCGCGACCGGCTTCCTTCTGCCCGCGTGTGGCGGTAATCTTCACGAACACCCAACCTGATGTAAGTTTGTTTCAGAGTCGAAGGGGCCCGAGGATCCGGTGCCTCACGAACGATCAGGTCCGCAGGGACGAACGGCTGGCCGCGACGCGGCAGCCGACCAGAAAGGAAGTCACGGCATGCAGCGACGCAGCACGGTGGCCGTCACGGGCACACTCCTCCTGGCGCTCGGCCTCACCGCGTGTGGCGGCGGGGACAGCAGCAGCGGCGAGAGCACGGGGGACGCAGCCGCCGCCGACCACTCCGGCGAGACCCTCACGGTCTGGATCATGGAGGGCACCAACCCCGACGGGGACGCCTTCTTCGACGAGGTCACCACCGCCTTCAAGGAAGAGACGGGCGCCGACCTCCAGATCGAGTTCCAGCCGTGGGCCAGCGCCCACGACAAGTTCACGACCTCGATCGCGGGCAACACCACGCCGGACGTCGCCGAGCTCGGCACCACGTGGACCGGCGAGTTCGCGGAGGTCGGCGCACTGTCCGACCTCTCGGACAAGATCAAGGCATCCGGCCTCGAGGAGGACCTGGTCCCCGGGCTCGTCGAGTCCGCGACGCTCGACGGGGCCCAGTACGGCATGCCCTGGTACGCGGGCGTGCGCTCGATCGTGTACCGCAAGGACCTCTTCGAGGCGGCCGGCATCGAGGTGCCGACGACCTGGGCAGAGCTGCAGACCGCAGCCGAGACGCTCAAGGCCGCGAACCCCGGACTGATCCCCTTCCCGATCGCGGGGGACAGCCAGTACGGCGCCATGCCCTTCATCTGGGGTGCGGGCGGCGACCTGGCCGTCAAGGACGGTGACACCTGGACGTCCGAGATCAGCTCCCCGGACTCCGTGAAGGGCCTCGAGTTCTACACCGGTCTCGCGACCGAGGCGGGGCTGTCCACCGCGGCCGCCACGACGTGGAAGGAGACGGACCTCCTCTCCAACTTCGAGCAGGGCAACGTCGGCATGATGATCTCCGGCAGCTGGACCCCCGGCAAGATCGTCACGGACGTCCCGGACATGGCCGACAAGATCGGCGCGTTCCCCATCCCGGGCGAGACCGACGGGCTGTCCGACTCGTTCCTCGGTGGGTCGCACCTGGGCGTCTTCGCGGCCAGCGAGAAGCAGGACCTCGCGTGGGAGTTCGTCGAGATGATGACCACGGGCAAGTTCGCCGAGGAGTGGGGCAACCAGTCCGGCTACTTCCCGGGCCAGACCTCGCTCCTCGAGAAGGTCATCGAGGAGAACGACCCGCTCGTCGCGCCGTTCGCCCAGCAGATGGTCGAAGCCGGCGCCTCGGTCCCGGTGACGCCGCTCTACGGCCAGATCCAGGGCAAGAAGACGGTCGAGACCATGCTGCAGTCGATCCTCTCGGGCAGCGCCTCGGTCCAGGAGGCCGCGGACACCGCGGCCGCCGACATGGACGAGACCTTCGGGTCCTGACGAACCCATGGCAGATCTGCACTCGGTTCCCGGCGCGTCGGCCGACCAGCTGACGCGCCGGGCCCCGGCCCCGGCCCCCTCGTCCACCCCGCGCCGCCGTTCCGGCATGCACGGCCTGCTCGGCCACAAGTCCCCGCTGCGCCCCTGGCTGCTCCTGGCCCCCGCGCTCGCCGTCCTCGGCATCCTGCTCCTGTGGCCCCTGGTCCGCGTCGTGATGATCTCGTTGCAGGACTACGGCCTGCGCCAGATCGCCTCGGGAGAGTCGAACTACATCGGGTTCGACAACTACGCCGCGATCTTCGGCGACTCGTTCCTGTGGACCGTCGTCCTGCCCAACACGATCGGCTTCGCGGTCGCGTGCGTCGTGCTGACGGTCGTCCTGGGCACGGCCGTCGCGCTGTTCCTCAACAACCTCGGGACGTTCTGGCGCACGATCTGCTCGACCGCGATCATGGTCGCCTGGGCCGTGCCCGCGATCACCGGCACCTACGTGTGGATCTGGATCTTCGACCCGCTCAACGGCCTGGTCTCCTCGGTGCTCGACTCGGTCGGGCTGATCGACCCGGCGACCACCAACTGGTTCACCGAGCGCCTCAGCTTCTACGCCATCGCGACGCTCAACGTGGTGCACCACGGCTTCCCGTTCGTCGCGATCACGGTCCTCGCGGGCCTGCTGACGATCCCCAAGGAGCTGCACGAGGCCGCGATGATGGACGGAGCCTCGCCCTGGCGCCGCTTCTGGGCCATCACCGCGCCCATCCTGCGCCCCGTCTTCGCGGTCGTCACGATCCTGTCGACCATCTGGGACTTCAAGGTCTTCACGCAGATCTACCTGATGCCGGGCGGCAACGGCGGCAACAAGGACGTCTTCAACCTCGGCGTGTGGTCCTACATCCAGTCCTTCGCGCAGGGCAAGTACGGGATGGGCTCGGCGATCGCCGTGCTGCTCACCCTGATCCTGCTGGGGATCACCGTCGTGTACATGCGCACCCTGTTCAAGGAGGAGGAGCTGTGAGCGCCCTGACCGGTACCCCGTCCAGCGCCCCGCGCGCCGGAGACCGCCCCGGGGGTGCAGCGACCGACGAGCTCGCCTCGCGTGCCCCCCAGGTCCTGCGGGTCAAGGCGCGCAAGCGCCCCCTGCCCACCGCGGGAAAGGTCGTGGGAATCGTCGCGCTGCTCGTCTTCGCGCTGTTCCCGGCCTACTGGATGTTCTCCTCGGCGATCGACCCCGAGGCCGCGACCCGCGGGGCACGGATCCTGCCCGCCGGTGTCACGTGGGACAACTTCGTGACCGTGATCGACGACGGCGGGTTCGGCCAGTACCTGCGGAACTCGATCGTCGTCGCGTTCGGGGCGGTCGTCTTCTCCTCGGTGCTCGCGCTGCTCGCCGCGGTGGCCGTGAGCCGCTTCAGGTTCCGCTTCCGCAAGTCGATCCTCGTGCTCGTCCTCATGGTGCAGATGGTGCCCCTCGAGGCCCTCGTCATCCCGCTGTTCCTCCAGATGCGCACCCTGGGCATGCTCAACTCGCTCCTGGGTCTGACGATCGTCTACATCGCCTTCTCGCTGTCGTTCGCGATCTGGATGCTGCGCGGCTTCGTCGCGGCCGTCCCGGTCGAGCTCGAGGAGGCCGCGTACCTCGACGGCGCCTCGTGGGGTCGCATGTTCTGGAAGATCCTGCTGCCGCTCGTCGCTCCGGGCGTCGTCGCCACGAGCGTCTTCTCGTTCATCACGGCCTGGAACGAGTTCATCTTCGCCCTGACCTTCCTGCAGCAGTCGGCCAAGTACACGGTGCCGATCGGCCTGCAGAAGTTCTTCGGCGAGAACACGACCGACTGGGGCGCGGTCATGGCCGCCTCGACCCTCATCACGCTGCCCGTGATCGTCTTCTTCGTCCTCGTGCAGCGCAACCTGTCCTCCGGCCTGACCGCTGGGTCGGTGAAGGGATGACCACCGTGCACCACGACGCGCTGCGCGCCGTCAACGGCGTCCTGCTCCCCGGCTTCACGGGGACGGACGCCCCGGCCTGGCTGCTCTCGGCCTGCGAGGAGGGCCTCGCGGGCGTCATCTACTTCGCCGACAACACGCCCGACGTCGCCACGACGGCCAGGCTCTCGGCGAGCCTCCACGAGGTCTCGCCCGACCTGCTGATCGCGATCGACGAGGAGGGCGGGGACGTCAGCCGGCTCGAGGCCGCCACGGGGTCGAGCATCCCGGGGGCCGCGGCCCTCGGCGTGATCGACGACGTGGACCTCACCGAGCGGGTCGGGCTCGCGCTCGGCCGCCTGCTCGCCGCGACAGGCGTGGACCTCGACCTCGCGCCCGTGCTCGACGTCAACTCCCGGACCGAGAACCCGGTGGTCGGCGTGCGTGCGTTCGGTGCGACGCCCGACCTGGTGTCCCGGCACGGGGCCGCGTTCGTGCAGGGCCTGCACCGCGCCGGGGTCGGGGCGTGCGGCAAGCACTTCCCGGGTCACGGCGCGACCGACGTGGACTCCCACCTGTCGCTGCCCGTGGTCGACGACACGCTCGAGACGATCCGCGAGCGCGACCTGCCGCCGTTCGTCCGGGCCTTCGAGCCCGACGTCGCGATCGACTCGATCATGACCGCGCACCTGCTGGTCCCGGCGATCGGCCCCCGGCCCGTCTCGCTCGAGCCCGCTGCGGCGCTCGTGGCACGAGAGATGGGCTTCGAGGGGCCGATCATCACCGATGCCCTGGACATGGGCGCGGTCAAGGGCGCCGACGGGATCGGGGAGGTCGCCGTCCAGGCGATCGAGGGAGGCGCCGACCTGCTGTGCCTCGGCACCACGGTCGGCCGCGACGACGAGGAGCTGTTCCGCCAGGCGCAGAGCGCGCTCCTCGCGGCCGTCGAGCAGGGCAGGATCACGGTCGAGCGCCTGCTCGAGTCCGCGGCCCGCACGGCGCGCACCGTGCGCCGGGTGCGCGAGCTCCAGGCGTCCACGGGCGCGACGTGCGGCCCGACCGAGGCGACCGCTGCGCTCGAGGCGCTCGCCGCCGTCGGGCAGGAGGCCGCCGAGCGGGCCGTGCGCACGCACGGCCCCCGCACGCACCTCGACCCCTCCGGGCCCGCTCCCGACGTGATCGACCTGCGCCAGCGGTTCGACCACGCCGCGGGGCGCACCGCCCAGCACGTCCAGAGCGCGCTCCGCTCGACGTTCCCCGGCACCGAGGTCCACACGTTCTCCGAGCCGGCCGGGTGGGAGGCGACCCTCGCCGCGGTCTCGACGGCCCGGCCCGCAGGCGACCCAGGCCGACCTCTCGTCGTGATCACGCGCGAACCCGTCCCGGGCAGCCGCGAGGCCGCCATGCTCGACGCCCTGCGCGCCGCGCGCCCCGGGCTCGTCGTGGTGCACACCGGGTTCCCCGACGCCGTGCCCGCCTGGTTCGGGGACGAGACCACCGTGGTCGTCGCGTGCGGCACCGGCCGCGCCAACGCGCGCGCCGCCGTCGGGCAGCTGACCGCCACCACCGCGGAGGTGAACCGATGATCGTCCTCGGCCTGTCCTCCGGCACGTCGGTCGACGCGATCGACGCGGCCGCCGCCGACTTCCACCTGGGCCCCGACGGGGTCCTGCGCATGCGCCCGCTCGGGCACACCGAGTACGAGTGGCCCGCCGCGCTGCGCGAACGCATCCTCAAGGCGCTGCCGCCCGCCCCCGTCGACATGGGCGAGGTCACGCAGCTCGACACGCTCATCGGACAGGAGTTCGGCCGCGCCGGACGCCAGGCCATCGACGACGTGGCGGGCGGGGACGTCGACCTCGTCGCCTCGCACGGCCAGACGCTCTACCACTGGGTCGTCGGCGCTCGCGCGCACGGCAGCCTCCAGCTGGGCAACGCCGCCTGGATCGCCGAGCGCACCCGCCGCCCCGTCATCAGCGACTTCCGGGTCGCGGACATCGCCGCGGGCGGGCAGGGCGCGCCGCTCGTGAGCGTGCTCGACGCACTCTGGCTCGGGCGCGACCCGCAGTCCCCGGACGGCGCGCCGTCGGGGCTCAGCGCGGCGCTCAACATCGGCGGGATCGCGAACGTCACGCTCGTCGGCGAGGTCGAGGCGCCCGTGACGGGGTGGGACACCGGCCCCGGCAACTGCCTCATCGACCTCACGATGCGCCAGCTCACGGGAGAGCCGTACGACCGGGACGGCGCACTGGGCGCGACCGGGACCGTGGACCAGGCCGCGCTGCGTGCGCTGCTCGACGACCCGTACTTCGCGGCCAAGGCCCCCAAGTCGACCGGTCGCGAGCTGTTCGACGCGACCTACGTGCCACGCAAGCTCGCCGCGGTCCGCCCCGACCTCACGGGGGCCGACCTCGTCGCGACGCTCACCGAGCTCACCGCCGTGACCATCGCCGAGGGCCTGCTCGCGGTCGCCCACGGGACCGCCGGGCACAGCGCCCAGCGCGACCCGGCGCCCGGCGAGGCGGACCCGCAGCGTGAGGTGCGTCGCGTCGTCGTCTCGGGCGGCGGGGCGCACAACCCGACCCTGCTCGCCCGCCTGCGCGCCTACCTGCCCGAGGGCTGCGAGCTCCTCACGGCCGACCAGCTCGGCATGCCGATCGACGCCAAGGAGGCGTACCTGTTCGCGCTCCTCGGCTTCCTGTCGGCCCACGGGGTCGCCGGGACCGCCAAGGGCGAGCAGCGTCGACGCTCTACCGGGGCGCGCCGCGCGACCGTGCTCGGCTCGCTCACCCCGCCCACCCCGTTGATCTGGCCCGCGTTCACCGGGCCCATCCGCCGGCTCGTGCTGGCCAACACCCCGTTCGGGCTCGTCCCGATGCCGAAGGGAACGCACCGATGACCGACACCCGCCCCGCCATCCAGGGGGAGCTCTCGGCCGGGCACGCCTCCGCCGCCGAGGACTGGCAGGAGGTGCTCCGGCTCGCGTCGCCGACCGAGGAGCGCAACCCGCGCACCACGGACATCGACCTGCTGCCCACGGCCGAGGTCGTGCGACGCATCACCGACGAGGACGCGGGCGTCGCGGACGCCGTGCGCGCCGAGGCCGACCGCATCACCGCGGCCGTCGACCTGGCCGTGGCCGCGCTGCGCGGCGGCGGCAAGGTCCACTACTTCGGGTCCGGCACGTCGGGGCGCCTCGGCGTGCTCGACGCGGTCGAGCTGCTGCCCACGTACGGCGTGGGCGAGGAGTGGTTCGAGGCCCACCTCGCCGGGGGCGCTGGCGCCATGATGCTCGCGGTCGAGGGCGCCGAGGACGACGTCGAGCTCGGTCGCGCCGACGCCGACGAGGTCCGGGCCGGCGACCTGGTCGTGGGTCTCGCGGCGAGCGGGCGCACGCCCTACGTGGGTGGCGCGTTCGACGTCGCACGCGAGCGCGGCGCCTCGACCGTGCTCGTGAGCGCCAACCCGCAGGCACGCCTCGCGGCGCGCGTCGACGTCGCGATCCTGCTCGACACTGGCCCCGAGGTCGTCACGGGCTCGACCCGCATGAAGGCCGCCACGGCGCAGAAGCTCGTGCTCAACACGTTCTCGACCGCGACCATGATCCGGCTCGGCAAGACGTACTCGAACCTCATGATCGATGTCCGCCCGACCAACCAGAAGCTCCGCGCCCGGATCGTGCGCATGCTCGTCCAGGCCACGGGGCTCGAGACCGACGAGTGCGAGCAGACCCTGCACCGTGCCGGCGGCGAGATCCACGTCGCGCTCGTCATGCTGCTCGCAGGTGTCGGCGTCGACGAGGCTCGCGAGGCGCTGCGCGGGGCCGGGGCGCCCGGGGTGCGCCGAGCGCTCGAGCTGCTGGGGGCCTAGGGCTCCAGGGGCCTCAGGGCCTGGGCGGCCTGGGGCTGCGCAGGCCGAGCCCGCGCGCCCGACCGCAGCCCGCGCCGGTCCCGGCGGTCGATCTCGACCGCCGGGATCCGTCGTCCCTACCGGGGCTCGGCCGCAGGGACCGCAGCGGGCAGCGCCGCGGCGACCTGCGCCTGGAGCTCGGTGATGATCTTCTGGGCCCGTGCCGCGCCGATCGCACCGGCCGCGATGCCCGTGCTCACGAGCGAGACCCGGACGATCGAGCCCGAGTCGCCGAGCGCGAACGTGCTGACCTGGATCTTCAGGTGCTGGCTGGCCTTGCCCGCGAACGCACCGAAGGCCAGCGTGACCCAGCGGGTGCCCCGCTCGCCGTCGGCGCTGTGCGTACCGGTCGGGGTGAGCCGGACGCCCGCCTCGGTGAGGGTCGCGTGGGCGATGTCGCGCGCCGCGTCCGGCTGGGCGGAGGTGTGGAGGTCGAGCGTGGAGGCCATGGTCTTCCGTTCGTCGTGGCCGAGCGCCCGGTCCACAGGCAGGGCGGGCGCGTCCGAGGACGCCGACGAGTATGGCGGCAACCGCTCGTGCTGAACAGCCTCGTCCGTCGGCTGCCTCGGCGGAGGTGCCGGCGGACGGACAGCCAGGAGAGTGGGCCGGTCGTGCGGGCCGGTCGACCGGGAGCGGGCCGGTGCTGCTGCCTGTCAGCCGGCGGGCGCAGCGACGGCACGGGCCCCGAACACCGCGGTCCCCACGCGCACGATCGTCGCGCCCTCGGCGATCGCCGCCTCGAGGTCGCCGCTCATGCCCATCGACAGCTCACGCGCCTCTCCCGTCCCCGGGGCCTCGCTCGCGAGCACCTCGTCACGGATCTCGCGCAGCCGCTCGAACCCGGCGCGCACCAGCGCGGTGTCGGGGGAGTTCGCCCCGATCGTCATGAACCCCGTGAGGCGAAGACCCTCCAGGGCGGCGACCTGACGGGAGAGGTGCGCGGCGTCGTCGGGCCCCACCCCCGCCTTGGACTCCTCGCCCGACACGTTGACCTGGACCATGACGTCGAGCGTGCGGCCCTCGCGTGCGCAACGGGTCGCGAGGGCCTCGGCGAGCGCGAGCGAGTCGACCGACTCGACCCCCGTGGCCGTGGCCAGGACCTGGTTGACCTTGTTGCGCTGCAGGTGCCCGATCATGTGGACCCGGACGCAGCCGTCCGCTACCAGGTCGGCGAGGTCGGGGGCCTTGGCGACGAGCTCCTGGACGCGGTTCTCGCCGATCAGCGTCGCTCCCGCGGCCACGACGGCGCGGACCGCCGCGGCGTCCTGCGTCTTGGTCGCGACGAGGAGCTGCACCTCGTCAGGGGCACGGCCCGCGGCGAGGGCTGCTGCGTCGATGCGCGCGCGCACCGCGGCGTAGCGGTCGGCGATGGTCGGGGCCGTGCCGAGAGGGGAGTCGCCGGGGGCGGAGTGGAGGGGGGACACGCGAGCAGTCTAGTTTTCGGCAGGCGAGCGGTGGGCACGTGGCGCGGCCGGACCGGCCCGGTGGCCGGGCTGAGGGAGAATCGGGGCATGAACGCGATCCTGAACGTCATCTGGCTGATCTTCGCGGGCCTCTGGCTCGCGCTCGGCTACGTCCTGGCCGGCATCATCTGCTGCGTCCTCATCATCACCATCCCGTTCGGGATCGCGAGCTTCCGCATCGCCGGGTACGCGCTGTGGCCGTTCGGGCGCACGGTGGTCGACAAGCCGACGGCCGGCGCGTTCTCCACGATCGGCAACGTGATCTGGGTGCTCTTCGCCGGGATCTGGCTCGCGATCGGGCACGTGATCACCTCGATCCCGCTGTTCGTCTCGATCATCGGCATCCCCATGGGCATCGCCAACCTCAAGATGATCCCCATCTCGCTCCTGCCGCTCGGCAAGCAGGTCGTGCCGACGAACGCGCGCTTCGGCGCTTGACGCGTCAGGATCGGGTGGGTGACGGGGTGCGCCGAGGGTGACCGCGGGGTGCGCCGACGGTGACGACGACGGGAGAGCGATGCGGGGCCGGAGCGATGGCCCGACGGCGCGTCCGAGCCTGAGCCTGCGACGCACCTGGTGGCGGGTGCTCGACTACGCGAGCGTGCTCCGCTGGCAGGCCGCGGGCATCACGGCCCGGGTGGACCCCGCGGACCTGCGCACCCCGGCCCGCCCGGTCGGGCCGCCCGTCGTGCTCGTCCCGGGCGTGTACGAGTCGTGGCACTTCCTCCTGCCGCTCGCCACCCTGCTGCACGAGCACGGCGTGGCCGTCCACGTGCTCCCGGAGCTCGGCGACAACCGCCGGCCCGTCGCCGCCGGGGCGGCCGTCCTCGGCCGCTATGTGCGCGAGCACGACCTGCGGGACGTGGTCGTCGTCGCGCACAGCAAGGGCGGGCTCATCGGCAAGCTCGCGATGGTGCGCGACGACCCCGATGACCGGATCGCGTCGATGATCGCGATCAACACGCCCTTCGCCGGGTCGGCCTATGCGCGCTGGTTCATCGCGCCCGCGGTCCGCGCGTTCGTCCCGAACGACGCGACGATCGTGGCGCTGTCCGCCGAGCGGGCCGTGAACGAGCGCATCACCTCGGTGCACAGCCGATGGGACCCGCACATCCCCGCGGGCAGCTTCCTCGACGGTGCGCAGGACGTGGTGCTCGACACCCCCGGCCACTTCCGACCGCTCGCCGACCCCCGGCTGCACGCGCTGCTGCTCGAACGGATCGTCGGGGCGTAGGGCGACGCGCGGGGTGACCCGACGCGGACGTGCCGTGACCTGCGGGCGTCGCGTGCCGTCGTCGGGCCGCGAGACCCGTCCCCCGGGCGTTCAGCCCCGAGGGAGCTGCAGGACCCGGGTCAGGCCGGGGGAGTCCGGGTCGTCGACGATCTCGACCCCGTCCAGCCAGGACCCGATCACGTGCGCGAGCTCACCAGGATGGCTGAAGTTGATCGCGTGGGCGGCGCCCTCGATCAGCGCGATCGTGATGTGGTCGCCCGCCATGCGGCTGACCTCCCGCACACGCGTCGGAGGGGGCATGAGCGGGTCCCTGCTCCCGATGACCGCGAGGGTCGGGACGGCCGACGCGACGATCCGCTCCAGGGACGGGAACCGGGTCAGCTCGCTGAACAGGTGGAACGTGTTGATCGGCCCGAACCGCACGTAGTCCGGGACCGCCACGCGTGCCATCTGCCGGCTCTCGCGGGGCCCGTCCATCGCGAGCTGCCGGATGGCCCGGGCCAGGCCCTGATTGTGCACGCCGCCCGCAGGCGAGACCAGCACGATGCGGTCCACCCGCTCCGGTGCGCGGTGGGCGACCTCGAGGCTGACGGGACAACCCATCGAGTTGCCCACCAGGACCACCCGCTCGAGCTCGAGGGCGTCCAGGATCTCGAGGAGCGCGTTCGACAGCGCAGGGATGCCCAGCGTGTAGTCCCACCGTTCGCTCTTGCCGTATCCCGGCAGGTCGGGGACGACGTTCGTGGCACGTGGGGCCAGCGCCCGGGCCGTGGGCATGAGGTACGAGCCGGAGATCGCGAAGCCGTGCACGTGGACGATCGGCAGGGCGTCCGGGACGTCGGCGCTGCGCCGGTAGAACACCGGGTGCCCCGCGACGTCGACGGTTCCCTCGGTCCATCCCTCGCCATTCGCGACCATGAGACCGATCGTGGCACCACGGCTCTGCGGGGGCCACCGGTGCGGGTGCGGGGTGGGGTGGGTCCCGGGGCGAGGGGGTCGCGGTGGATCCGAGCCGGTCCGGGCGGAGCAGGGGTTCCGAGGCAGGGCAGCCTTGACGGGCTAGGTGCAGTAGTGCGGGCTCTCCCCGCACACGACCCCCTGGGCGATGTTCGCGACGAACGCCACGAGGGCGACGACGCCGATGACCAGCACGACGATCGCGCACAGGAGGAGGATCGCGCCGACGACGATCAGCACGATCGTGCCCGTGCTCAGCTTCCGGGTGACGGGCTGCTGGGTCCCGACGGGTCGGGCGTGCTGCGTCCACTGGTGGCCGTCGAACCAGCGCACCTGGTGGGGTGCGTGCGGGTCGGGATACCAGCCGGGCTGATACGTCATGCCGTGCTCCTCGGTGGTGACGGTCTGCGGGGCTCGGCGCCGCGTGTCGGCCGACGACCACGGAGACCGCCGCCGCGCCATGGCGGCGGTGCGGAGCGCCTGCCCCTGTGCAGAGGGTAGCGGCCCGACCCACCACCCTGCCCCGTGCAGCCCCTGACCTGACCTGACCGTGGCCCGGGGGGCCGAGACGAGCCCCCGGACGATCACGAGGTCGCGGTCGTCCTGACGCCCAGAACGACTGCAACCTCGTGCTCGGCAGCCGGCAGCCCCGGCAGCCGGGCGCAAGCCGAGTTGTCAGAAGCACGCCGGGACACAGCCCGGTGTGCTTCTGACAACTTGGCTAGTCGGGACCCGACCCAGATCAGCGCGTGAAAGCCAGCGCCCACGTCTCGGGCCCACGCTCCAGGTAGTCGACCGTGAACGTGCCCGGCCAGCGGGCGTCGATCTGCGCGAGGAGCGGCAGGGGGTCGTGCGGGGCCAGGAGCACCATGCCGGCGCCGGGCGCGACGCCGTCGAGTGCGCCGAAGATCGTCGCATGGCGGATCGCGTGCGGCACGGCGCGCGCGTCGAGCACCGGGAGGTTGCCGGCGTCGTCGTGCCCGCCGCAGCCGCACGAGTGGCCGACGGGGGCCGGGAGAGCCGCCTGGGCGGCCTCGACCTCGACCTCGCCACCGCTCCCACCGCACCCCCCGTCGCCGCACCCGCAGCCGCCGCCTGCTCCTTGCTCCCCGGGCTCGTCGTGCGAGTGCCCGCCGAGCAGCTCGTGCATCCCGTCGAGGACGCCCGCGAGCGAGACGTCGGCGGACAGGGCCAGGAGCGGCAGGATCTGCTCGTTCTCCTTGGTCATGTGGACCTCGAAGAGGACCTGGAGCGCTCGACCGAGCGACGCGGCGCGCACGGGGCTCGTCTCGTCGGCGAGGGAGTCGACGAGGCCGCCGATCACCCCGTGCTCGGCGATCATCGCGTCGACCAGGAGGCGGGCCTGCGGGTCGCGGTGGGCGTGCGGGTACATGGCCTCTTCCTCGGCCCGGGCGTGGGGCACCAGGTCCGCGCGGGTCCAGTCGACGAGGCGGCGGTGGGCGCCGGCGGCGGGTGTGCCGGACTCGACGGCCTGGACCAGTGCCTCGACCAGCAACCCGAGCGTGCCGTTCATCTCGGTGTGGTGGGCGACGACGGCCTCGACCGCGCGCGAGTCTTCGGCCGACGTGGCCAGGACGATGCTGCTCATGACGTGAGACCTCCGGGGGCAAGTTTCCTGAACGGCTCCGACATTAGTACACTTTATTCCGTGGAAAATACGGAGCGCTTCTTCCCGGCAGGTCGCGCGGCCTCGCCGCGACCTGGCTACGGCCCCCCGCCGACCCGTCGCGCGGTGCGTCCCGCCCGGCTGTCCAGGGCGCGGCTCGCCGTCCTGGACGTCCTCGCGTCCCAGCCCGAACCCTGCTCGGTCAGCTCCGTCGCCACGGCCCTCGGCCAGCACCCCAACACCGTGCGCGAACACCTCGAAGGTCTGGTCGAGGCCGGGCTCGCGACGAGCGAGAGTGCCCCGGCGCACGGGCGCGGCCGCCCGGCCAGGCTCTACGCACCGGTCACGGAGTCCCCCACGACCTCGGGCGCCGCGGAGTACGCGGGCCTCGCATCTGCGCTCGCGGCCCAGATCGCCCGGTCGAGCGCCGACCCGGTCGGCGACGCCCTCGGGGCGGGACGTGCGTGGGGCGCGGACCTCGTCGAGGACGTCGAGCTCCCTGCGAGGACGAGCAGCGCCGCGCGCCAGGAGGTCGTCTCCCTGCTGGACCGCCTCGGGTTCGCACCGGTGCCCGACGACGACGCGGCCTCGGTCGCCTTGACCCGGTGCCCCCTGCTCGAGGCCGCGTACCGCAACCCCGAGGTCGTGTGCGCGGTGCACCTCGGCCTGGCGCAGGGGGCGCTCGAACGTCTCGGCGCCCCGGCCGAGGGGACGAGCCTGCTGCCCTTCGCCGAGCCGGGCGCGTGCCGCCTGCACCTGCGACCCGCGGACCGGGCCACCGCCACCGGCCGGCCTGGCCCAGGGACCGGAGCAACCACCGTCCCCGGCCGCACCGACAGCACGCACCGCTGATGCGCCGCGTCGTCTTCGTGCTGCCGGCCGGCCTCGCTCTCCTCGCGGGGCTCGACGCGGCGCTCCTGCTGCTCGGCCTGCCGGCCCCGCTCACGACCGAGCGCCTGCCCCAGATCCACGGCGTGCTGCTCGTCCTGGGCTTCGTCGGCACGGTGATCGCGCTCGAGCGCGCCGTCGCGCTGCGCACCCGGTGGGGCTTCGCCGCCCCGGGCCTGCTGGGCGTGGGCGCGCTGGCCCTGCTCAGCCCGGCCCCGCTCGCGGTGGGCCAGGGGTTCCTCGTCGCGGGCTGCACCGCGCTGTGCGCGGTGTACGTCCCGCTATGGCGCCGCCAGCACGACGACGCGGTCCTGGTCCAGCTCATCGGTGCCCTCCTCGCGACCGGTGGCGCGCTCCTGTGGCTCGGCGGCGCGGGCGTCGCGGACGTGCTGCCGTGGCTCGCGTGCTTCGTCGTGACGACGATCGCGGGCGAACGGCTCGAGCTCGCCAGGATCGCATTCCTGGGAGCACGGGGCGCGGGCATGATCCTCTGGATCTGCTGGGCGCTCGCGGTGGGGTGCGTGGCGACGCTGCTGTGGCCGGTGGTCGGCTATGCCCTGCTGGGCGCGGCCGTCCTGGTGCTGTGCGGCTGGCTCGCGGTGCACGACGTCGCCCGGCGCACCGTCCGGTCGACCGGCCTCGCGCGCTACATGGCCGCATGCCTGCTCGCGGCGTACTCGTGGCTCGCGGTCGCGGGGACGATCTGGCTCCTCGCCGGGCAGCAGGTCACGGGGCCCGGGTACGACGCCGTGATCCACGCGGTCTTCCTGGGCTTCACGATCTCGATGATCATGGCCCACGCGCCCGTGATCCTGCCCGCGGTGCTGCGCGTGCGGCTGCCGTACACGCCCCTGATGTACGGCCCAGCGGTGCTCCTGCACCTGGGCCTGCTGATCCGCCTCGGCCTGGGCGACGCCCGGGACCTGCCCCTGGCCCACCAGGTCGGGGGAGTGCTCAACGTCGTCGCGCTGCTCGCGTTCGTGCTGCTCATGCTCGGGGTCGGGATCCGCGCGCGCCTCGCGCCCGCACCCGGGACCGCTGCCCCACCCGCCTCCCACGCACGCCGAGCGCCCGCGACCGAGCCGCGCGACGCCGTCGGGCCTGCGCCTTCCCTGCTCGAGGAGACCGCTCCGTGAAGCTCGACCTGTCAGCCCCGTCCGCACCGCTCAAGCCCCTGACCGACCGCTCCGCCTGGCACCTGCGCGCGAACGCCCCCGTGGTCGGCTGGCTCGTGGCGACCGTGGTCGTCGCCGTGGGCCACCGGTGGATCCCCGCGTCGCCCTGGCTGCTCGTGCACCTGCTGCTGCTCGGCGCGGTGACCAACGCGATCTGCGTGTGGAGCCAGCACTTCACCGACGCGCTGCTCAGCCGGCGTGTCACGACCTCCTCGCGGCGCTGGCAGGTCGTGCGCCTGGCGCTGCTCAACCTCGCTGTCGCCGCGACGGTCACGGGCATGGTGACCGCGACATGGGTGGTGACGCTCGTCGGTGCCGTGGGTGTGGGCGTCGCGGTCGCGGCGCACGGCACGGCCCTGTGGCTCCAGTCGCGTCGGGCGCTCGCGGCCCGCTTCAGGATCTGCGTGGGCTTCTACGTCGCCGCGGCCTGGCTCCTGCCCTTCGGTGCCGGGCTCGGGGCGACGCTCGCTCGCGGCCTCGACGAGTCGTGGCACACGCGCGTGGTGCTCGCGCACGCGGGCTTCAACCTGCTGGGCTTCGTGGGCCTCACGGTGATGGGCACGCTCATGACGCTCTGGCCGACCATGCTGCGGACGAAGATGGCCGACGACGCGCCCCGTGCCGCGCGCACGACGCTCGCCCTCATGCTGGTCGGCCTCGGGGGCGGGGTGGCCGCGGTCCTGGCGGCCACGCCGCCCGTCGCGGCCGTGGGGTTGGCGACGTACCTCGCGGGCATCCTGGTCTCGGTGCGGCCCATGGTCACCGCGGCCCGACGGCGTCCGCCCGCGACCTTCGCGACGTGGTCGGCGGCCTGCGCGCTGGCCTGGCTGGTGGGGTCGCTCGCGACGCTGGTCGGGGTCCTGGCGCTGAGCGGGACGTGGGAGGAGGCGGCCGACCGCGTCGGGGTCGTGACCGTGCCGCTCGTTGCGGGGTTCGCGGCCCAGGTCCTGCTCGGCGCGCTGACCTACCTGGTGCCCGTGGTGCTGGGTGGGGGGCCCGCGACCGTCCGCTCGACCACCGCGAGGCTCGAGCGCGGGGCCGTGCTGCGGGTCGTGCTGTTCAACGGCGCGCTGGCACTGTTCGTCCTGCCCGCGCCGAGCCTGGTGCACGTGCTCGCTTCGCTCGTCGCGCTGGGCGCGCTCGTAGCGTTCCTCCCGCTGCTCATCGGGGCGCTGCGCGCCCACCGCCGGTCCCGGCGCACGCCGTTCGTGCCACCGACCGCCGCCGACGTCGCGGCGGCCCACGCCCTGGGCCAGGACGTGCGGGCGCGGTCGGGCGCACGGCGGGCGCCCCCAGTCGAGGCCGTGACCGGACCGCGGCGCAAGGGGCTGGCCGTGGCCGCGCTGAGCGTGCTGCTCCTGGTCGCCGCGGGCGGCGTGGCACTGGACCCGGCAGCGCTGGGCACCGGGACGGGCGCCTCGCCGACCGAGGCCGGGGCGTCGGGAACCGTCGTGCCCACGGGGCGCACGACGACCGTCGAGGTCGAGGCCCGCGACATGCGGTTCTTCCCCTCCACGATCGAGGTGCCCGCCGGGGACCGTCTGGTGCTCGTGGTGACCAACACCGACTCCACGGTCCACGACCTCGTGCTCGACACGGGCGCGACGAGCGGGCGGCTCGCTCCGGGGGCGACCGAGACGTTCGAGGTCGGCGTCGTGGGGCGCACGGTCGACGGGTGGTGCAGCATCGTGGGTCACCGGCAGATGGGCATGGTGCTCACGATCGAGCCGACGGGCGGGTCGGCGGACGCGACGAGCCTGGCCGACGAGGGGACCGACACCGGCTCGGGCTCCGGCTCGGCCGGGCACGACGGCATGGCGGGCATGGACCACGGTGCGGGCGGCTCGGACGACGGGTCCGGCGCCGTGAGCGCCGCGACCGACCTGGACTTCATGGCGACGCCGGGCGACGACTTCACGGCGCACCCGGCCGAGCTCGCGCCCGCGAGCGCCGAGACCGTGCACCGCGTGCGGCTGCCCGTCTCCGAGCTCGTGACCGAGGTCGCGCCCGGGGTGACGCAGAAGCTCTGGACGTTCGGCGGCACCGCGCCGGGGCCGACGCTGCGCGGCAAGGTCGGGGACCGTTTCGAGATCACGCTGGTCAACGACGGCACGATCGGGCACTCGATCGACTTCCATGCCGGGGCGCTCGCCCCCGACGGTCCCATGCGGACGATCGCACCGGGCGAGGAGCTGACCTACACGTTCACGGCGACGATGTCCGGGGTGTGGATGTACCACTGCTCGACCATGCCCATGTCCGCGCACATCGCGAACGGCATGTTCGGCGCGGTCGTGATCGACCCTCCTGACCTGCCCGCGGTCGACCGGGAGTACCTGCTCGTCCAGTCCGAGTACTACCTCGGGCCGCAGGGTGGCGAGGTCGACATGGACCGGCTCGCGACGGGTGACCCCGACGTCGTGGCCTTCAACGGCTACGCCAACCAGTACGACGCGGAGCCCTTCCCGGCGCGCGTGGGCGAGCGAGTGCGCGTGTGGGTCCTCGCGGCGGGGCCCAACCGGGGGACGGCCTTCCACGTCGTGGGCGGCCAGTTCGACACCGTGTTCAGCGAGGGCGCCTACCGGCTGCGTCCCGGCAACGCCGAGGCGGGCGGGGCTCAGGTGCTGGGGCTCGCGGTCGCCCAGGGCGGCTTCGTCGAGCTCGCGTTCCCCGAGGCGGGCCGGTACCCGTTCGTGAGCCACGCCATGATCGACGCCGAGCGCGGCGCGCACGGGTTCTTCGCGGTCACGGGGTAGTCGGTCCGGGTGGGTGGTCGGGACGTAGGGTGTCATCGGTCCGTACCCGATCGTCCGCCGGAGGCAGCATGCACGTCGACACCCCGAGCCTGCTCGCATGAGCGGCGTGCGGGTCGGGCGCTGCGAGCAGTGCGGAGCCGACGTCCAGTGGCTGCCGTGCTACGACGGTCGTCGTCGGGCCTTCGCGCTCGACGAGGTCCGCAGCGTGCACGCGGGCGACGAGGTGCGCTGGTTCCTGACATCGAACCGGGGGGCCGTGCCCGGGACGCAGCTCGCGTACTCGCCGACCATGCCGTTCCGGGTGCGGCACGTGTGCCAGCGCCAGCCGCAGGGATACGGCGAGGAGACGCTCGACAAGGCCGCGGTCCTGCGCTCGGCCCCGCAGGTGCGCGAGTTCCAGGTGCGCCCGCCCTACCGGTTCGGCTACCGCTGGGAGTCCGAGTGGGGGCACATCGTGCACCCTGACCGCGGGCTCTGCGGGGCCAAGGTCATCGGCGAGATGACCCCGCGCGAGGCCGAGCGACTCCCGACCATGCCGATGTGCAAGGAGTGCGTGAAGCGGTACTCGCGCCGCCACCCGCACGACCAGGTGCGCCGCCCGCCCGAGCCCTCCTGAGACCGCCGTCCCGACCGTCGTCACCGAGCCGGCGACCGCACCTGCGCTGCCGGCCCCGCCCGTCCTGAAGGAGTCCCCGTGCCGCCCTACGACCTCGACCACCGGCTCGTCGTCGGTGTCTCCTCGAGCGCGTTGTTCGACCTCTCGACGTCCCAGCGGGTCTTTGACGAGCAGGGGATCGACGCCTACCGCGCCTACCAGGACAAGTACCGGGACCGCATGCTCCGGCCCGGTGTCGCGTTCGAGTTCGTCCAGCGGCTCCTGAGCCTCAACGACCTGTCGCCCGCGGCGGGAGACCCGTTGGTCGAGGTCTTCGTCCTGTCCAAGAACGACCCCTCGACGGGCCTGCGCGTCATGAGCTCGGTCGCGGCCCACGGGCTGCCCATCAGCCGGGCGATCTTCACGCAGGGCGTCGCGCCCTACGCGTACATCCCGGCGCTCAACATCTCGCTGTTCCTCTCGGGCGACGCGGGCGACGTGCGCGCGGCGACCACGCTGGGACACCCGGCCGGGCAGGTCCTGGGGAGCGCCGCCGTCGGGCAGGGCGCCTCGTCCGGCCCGACGGCGCCGCGTACGTCCGGCGCTCGCGTCGCCCCGGGCGACGCACCGGTCGCGGTGGAACCGGCGGTCGAGGCCACCACGCCGGTGGGTGACGTGACCGCCCAGGACGCCTCCCCGACGTGGGTCGACGCCGACGAGGTCAAGGAGCTCCGCGTGGCGTTCGACTTCGACGGCGTGCTCGCCGACGACAGCGCCGAGCGCATCTTCCAGTCGGGCGGGCTCGAGCAGTTCCACCAGTACGAGAGCGCGCGCAAGATCACCGAGCACCACGCCGGACCGATCCTCCCGTTCCTGCGCGCGCTGAGCACCATCCAGCGACGCGAGGAGGAGCGGGTCGCCGAGGACCCGGGCTACCGGCCCCGCGTGCGCGTCTCGATCGTGACGGCCCGCAGCGCGCCCTCGCACGAGCGGGCCGTCAACACGCTGCGCTCGTGGGGCGTCACGGTCAACGACGCGTTCTTCCTGGGCGGCGCGGACAAGGGCCGCGTGCTGCGCGTCCTGCGGCCGCACATCTTCTTCGACGACCAGCGCGGGCACCTCGACCCCGTGGCGCGCGAGGTCGCGAGCGTCCTGGTGCCGTACGGCGTGACGAACGAGGCGCAGGTCGTTGCGCACCTCGCCCCCGGTACGGCTGCGGCGTCCGCGGCCGAGGCCGCCGCGCCCGCCGGGGCTCCGTCTGCGCCTGACGAGACCATGCCCGACGAGACCGCACCTGACGGCGCTGCACCCGACGGCGCTGCACCCGACGCCCCGGCGCTCGTCCCCGCCGGCTGAGGGAGCACCGTGCCCTTCCTCGCCCCGCTCGCGGGCGACCCCGACCGATGGACGACGGCCACGACGGTCGACCTGCGCCAGCTTCCCGTGACGGGCCGCTGGAAGGTGTGGTTCGAGGTCCTGACCGAGTTCGGCCACAGCTCGCGGCCCGCCGACGAGCAGACGGCGGACGGGCCGGTCTGGCGTCGCGCGAGCGTCGAGCAGACCGTGCCGCAGGGACTCGTGACCGACCTCGCGTCGGTGCCCGTGCCGTTGTGGGGAGTGATCGCGAGCTACGGCCGCCAGACGCTCCCGGCGATCCTGCACGACGCGGCCTCGCGGGAGCTCGCCGCGTCCGCCGCCCCCGCGAGCGCGCGACGGGCCGCGCGCCGCGACGCCGACCACCTCTTCCGCGAGACGCTGCGGCAGTCGGGGACGGGACCCGTCCGTCGGCTGCTCATGTGGGCCGCGGTCCGGCTCTTCGGCCATGTCCCGCTCGCGGTCGTGTTCCTGCTGGCCGTCGTCGCGGGGCTCGCGGCGCTCTACCTGGGTGCCGCGGGAGCCGGGGCGTCGTGGGCCCTGGGGAGCGCGATCGTCGCTGGAGGGGCCGCCGCCGTGCTGCTCGTCCTGGCCGTGCTGCTCGGCGTCGAGAGCCGCCCCACCGTGGACGGGAGCCGTCCACGGTGGGTGCCCGCCGCCGTCGGGAGCCTGCTCGGCGCGGCCGTGACCGGGCTCGTCGCGCTGCCGCTGCTGCTCCCGCTGATCGTCCTCACGACCGTCGCCGAGCTCGTCGTGGGTGCGGGCGAGGGTGGCCCGGGCACCGTCCGGGCGCAAGGTGCCCCGAGCGACGGGCTCCCGGTCACGCGCATCACGTTCGCGACACCCGGGTGAAGTCGCCCGCGCGGGCCACCGGCGGGAGGAACGGCCCACCCGCGCGACCGTAGGCTTCGCTCGTGCCACCAGCCGCGCGCCCGACCGCCCCCCGCTCCGCCCCGTCCCGCCAGCGCGTGCCGCGTCCCGAGGACGACGCCGCGCGACGCCCGGCCCGCGCCCTGCCGCCGCGCACCGCGCTGCTCGGACCGGCCGCGAGCACGGTCCGCGCGCACCTGACGACGTACCTCGCGGCGGTCCTGCTCCTGCAGGGTGCGGCCGCGTTCGTCGCCGTCCCGCTCCGGGTGTGGCTGTTCGACGTGGCGCTCGCGGCCGCGGGCGCCGGCGCGCTCACGCACCTCAACGTGCTGCGCGTCCTGTCGAGCCCGGTCGCGGTGATCCTCCTGCTGGTCGTGGCGCTCGTCGCGTCGGTCGTGGTCCTGTGCCAGCAGGGTGCGTTCCTCGCGATCGGCGCCGGGCTGCGCGGGGGCGAGCCCGTCTCGGTGGGGGCCGTCGGTGCCGACCTCGCACGCACGAGCCGCAAGCTCCTCGGCCCGCAGCTCCTGCTGTTCGTGGGCTACTTCTTCGTCCTCGTGCCCGTGGGCAACTTCGGCACCGCGGCGTTCCTGGTGCGGGGCATAGCGATCCCGGAGTTCGTCGTCGGGGAGCTCCTCAAGTTCGACGGCGGCCTGTACGTCTACCTCGCGTTCCTCGCGGGCGTGCTGTTCCTGAACCTGCGACTGGTCCTGACGCTCGCGTTCCTGCTGACGTCGGACGCCTCTGTCGCGGGCTCGATGGCCGCGAGCTGGCGCGCGACGCGCGCCCTCTGGCCGCGTCTCCTGGGCACTTTCGCGGTGGTCGTGCTCGGTGTGGTCGTGGTCGCAGCGGGCCTCGTGGTGCTCGCACTGGTCCCCACGCGCGTCGCCGACCTGGCCGCGCCCGGCGCCGCGCCCGTCGTCGCGGGCGTCACGCTCACGGTCGTGCAGGTGGTCGGGTTCGTGCTCGTGGGCTTCGTCGCGGCGCTGCTCACGCAGGTCGTGGTCATGGTCGCAGGGGAGCGGCGCGAGACGCTGCCCGACGGCGCCGCTCACGACATGAGCGCCTCGTCGCCCGGGGCGGTGGTCGGCTCGTCGGGCCGCGTGCCGCCCGTCCTCGGGAGCGGCTGGGCGGGCCGACCGCGCGGCGTGCGTGCCGCCGTCGGGCTGGGGGCCGTGCTGGTGCTCGTCGCGGTCACCGCAGCCAACACGCGTGCCATGACGACTCTCACGCGCGAAGAGCCTGGCGCGGTGATCGCGCACCGCGGCGACCCGGGCGGGGGCGTCGAGAACTCGATCGCGTCGCTCGAGTCCGCCGCGGCGCTCGGTGCGGACTACGTCGAGCTCGACGTGCTCCAGGCCGCCGACGGCGGGCTCGTCGTCTTCCACGACCTGACCCTGCGACGCCTCGCAGGATCGGACCGGGCCGTGCACACCATGACGCTCGACGAGCTGACCTCGACCACCATCCGCCAGGGCGGGTTCGAGGCGACCGTCCCGTCGCTCGAGGAGTTCGTCGAGCGCGCCCGCGAGCTCGACGTGCCGCTCCTCGTCGAGCTCAAGGCGCACGGGCACGAGACACCGACGTTCGTCGCGGACGTCGTCGCGCTCCTGCGGGCGCACGGCGTCGCGGAGGACTACCTGGTCCAGTCGATCTACCCCGAGCAGGCCGACGAGGTGCACGCGCTCGGCCCGGAGATCGCGGTCGGCTACGTCATCCCGTTCCTGCGCGGGCCGCTGGGAGCCCTGCCCGTCGACTTCGTCGCGATCGAGCAGTCGTCCGACTCCTCGCGCGTGCGGGCCGAGGCGCGCGCTGCCGGGATCGACGTCTACGTGTGGACCGTCAACGACCCGGCCGCGATGCGGGCCCAGCTGCGCGGCGGCGTCGACGGCATCATCACGAGCAGCCCCCGCCGTGCCGTGGCCGAGCGCACCGCGGTGCGCGACGACCTGGCGCTGTCCGGACGGCTCGAGGACAAGCTCCGCGACGCGCTCGCGTGGTGATGTCCGGTCCTCGTGGTGCGCTGCTCAGGACTCGGTGATCGCCACCTCGGTGGACAGGTGGACCGGCATGTAGTCGTCGACCGCGAGGACCCACAGGCCGTCAGCCCCCGCAGGGACCTCGAGGCAGACGTTGCCCTGGGCCGAGTCGTCGGTGCCGATCAGGCCCGTGCCGACCAGGGAGTCGGGGACGTCGCCGCAGCCTTCCGTGTACTCGTTGCCGTCCTGGTCGACGAACCAGAGGTCGATCGACCCGTGGGCCGTCACCGTGCTCGACGGCCCGAGGTACATCGCGTCGACCGGGACGATCCAGTACTCCATGCCGTCGGCCGGGAGGACGTTGACGTCGTTGTGCGCGACGACCTCGGCGGTCGCCTCGTGCGGGATCTCGAGCAGGACCGACCACTCCTCGGTGTACACCTCGCCCTCGAGAGCCCACGGGTCGTCGAACGTCCCACCGTCCTCGCCCGCGAGCGGGTCCTCCTCGTGGTACTCGTCCCACGACTCCTCGTCAGGAGCGGGCCCCGCGGGCCACGGCTCGGCCGCGGCGTCGGAGAAGAGCTCGTTGCCTGCGACCACTGCCAGGGTCACCGCGGTCGCGCTGACACCACCGATGACCAGGCCCGCGACGCCCGCGAGGACCCCGACCAGGACGCGCGAGGGGCCGCGGGGCCTGGCTCCGGGTGCTGGAGCGCCCGCCGAGCCCTGACCCAGGGCGTGAGGGTGTGGGGGGCCGTACGGGTTGGGCGTGCCCGGTGCGGCGGGCGGTGGCGATACCTGACCGGGGTGGGGGATGCTGCCGGCCGGAGGGATGCCCGGGGCGGGGGCCGGCGGCTGTGCCGTCGATGGTTGCGGAGCTGGCGGCACGGGCGCAGCCGGTGTGCCGTTCCTGGGCTCGGGGGGCGACGAGGGCGGGGCGAACAGGTCACTCACGGGTGCTCCACGGTGCGACGGGACCGGCTGGTCCGGGAAGGGTGTCGCTCGGCAGCTCGCGCGCCGCGCGCCCGGATCATCCCACCTGGGAGCGGCTGCGCGCCAGGGGTATCCGTGCAGGCCAGGGCGTCGGGCCGGACCGGACCGGGTCGGGTCGGGTCGGACCGGGCCATGCGCTGCGGCCGCTGCTGCCGCGGCCGAGCACGGGGTTCCGTGCACACGAGAACGAGGTTGTGGTCGCTATCCCCTCGATAACGACCACAACCTCGTTCTCGGCACCAGCACCGGCACCAGCACCAGCACCAGCACCAGCACCAGCACCGGCACCGGCACCCCGAGCGCCGGTCCCCGCTCAGGTGGTCAGCCCTCGCGCGGTCCGTCCACGTCCGACCCGACCAGGAACTGCGAGTACGCCCCGATGGTCAGGAACGTCGGGAAGTCCTCGGCGAGAGCGACGGCGCGGAACACGTGCGCGGCCTCGTCGACACGGTTTCCCTCTCCCCGGGGCAGGTCGTCGACGATCTCGGCGAGCAGCGCCTCGACGCGGGCCCGCGTGATGGGCACCCCGTTCTCCGTGCGCGTGCCGGACGCGATCCACTGCCACACCTGCGAGCGGGAGATCTCGGCCGTCGCGGCGTCCTCCATGAGGTGGTCGATCGCCGCGGCGCCCACGCCGCGCAGCCAGGACTCGATGTACCGCACGCCCACCGAGACGTTGGACCGCAGCCCGGCCGCGGTCACCGTGGCGCCCGCTCGGCGCACCGACCCGATGTCGAGCAGGTCGTGCTGCCCCACGCTCACGTCGTCGCGCAGGCGCGAGACCTGGTTCGGGCGGTCGCCCAGGACGGCGTCGAACTCGGCGCGTGCCGCAGGGATGAGGTCGGGGTGCGCGACCCAGGTGCCGTCGAACCCGTCGCCGGCCTCGCGCCGCTTGTCCGCGCTGACCTGCTCGAACGCCTTCGCCGGTCACGTCGGGTCGGCGTCGGTCGGGGATGAACGCGCTCATGCCGCCGATCGCGTGCGCCCCGCGCTTGTGGCACGTCGCGACGAGGAGCTCGGTGTAGGCCCGCATGAACGGAGCGGTCATGGGCACCTGCGCGCGGTCGGGCAGGACGTACTGGTCGCCGCGCGTGCGGAACGACTTGATGACCGAGAACAGGTAGTCCCAGCGGCCCGCGTTGAGCCCTGCGCAGTGGTCGCGCAGCTCGTGGAGGATCTCCTCCATCTCGAACGCGGCGGGCAGGGTCTCGACGAGCACGGTCGCACGGATGGTGCCCTGCTCGATCCCCAGGTACTCCTGCGCGAACACGAACACGTCGTTCCAGACGCGTGCCTCGCGGTAGCCCTCGAGCTTGGGCAGGTAGAAGTACGGTCCACGGCCGCGCTCGACGAGCTCGCGCGCGTTGTGGAAGAAGTACAGCCCGAAGTCCACGAGCGACGCCGAGGCCGAGACCGCGACGCCCGCGCGGTCGACGTAGCGCAGGTGCTTCTCGATGAGGTGCCAGCCGCGGGGCCGGAACACGATGGTCGGCAGGTCGGTCAGCTCGGTCGAGCGCAGCGCGTACTGCTTCCCCTCGGGGGACGTGAACGCGAGCGTGCCGCGGATCGCGTCGTGCAGCGCGAGCTGGCCCTCGATCACGTTGCGCCACGTGGGCGACGACGCGTCCTCCTGGTCGGCCAGCCACACCTTGGCGCTCGAGTTGAGGGCGTTGATCGCCATCTTGGGATCGGTCGGGCCGGTGATCTCGACGCGTCGGTCCTCGAGCCCGGGGGCGCCGCGCGAGCCGGCGACCTGCCACGAGGGGTCGTCGCGCACGGGCCGGGTCGCGGCGCGGAAGTCGGGGTCGATCCCGTCGGCCACGTCCTGGCGTCGCTGCTGGCGGTCCATGAGCAGGCCGTGGCGTGCGGCCAGGAAGCGGTCGTGCAGCGCGGTGAGGAAGTCGAGGGCGCCCGGGGTCAGGATCTCGCGGTAGCGCTCGCCGAGGTGTCCGGTGACGTCCAGGCTGCCCGACGGCGTCGCGCGCCCGGAGTCGTCGTCGCGCCCCCCGTGGGGGCTGGGGGAGGTGGGCCGGCCGGTCGAGGTGCGTGACGTCGTCGGGCCGGAGGGGTGGGTCGTGAGGGTGATGGGCATGGCGGTCTCCGATGGTCTGTGCCGCGAGGTGGAGGGGACGCGAGGTAGAGGGGAACCGTCGAGGTAGAGGGCCGGAGCCCTCTACCTCGACGTGAGGCCTCTACCTCGGCGAGACTCTCATCTCGGCGAGGCGGGCGAGGCTTAGTGGAACTGGGCGGTCTCGGTGGACCCGGCGAGCGCGAGGGTGGCGCTGTCGGGGTTGAGAGCCGTGGCGACCCGGTCGAAGTAGCCGGTGCCGACCTCCCGCTGGTGGCGGGTGGCCGTGTAGCCGTCGGCCTCGGAGGCGAACTCGGCCTCCTGCAGCTCGACGTAGGCGCTCATCGCGCGGTCGTTGTACCCGCGGGCGAGCTCGAACATGGAGTGGGTCACGGCGTGGAAGCCGGCCAGGGTGATGAACTGGAACGCGTAGCCCATCGCGGCGAGCTCCTTCTGGAAGCTCGCGATCTGGGCGTCGTCGAGGTGCTTCTTCCAGTTGAACGACGGCGAGCAGTTGTACGCGAGCTTCTTGTCGGGGTACTGCGCGTGGATCACCTCGGCGAAGCGGCGGGCCAGCTCGAGGTCCGGCTCGCCCGTCTCGACCCAGATCAGGTCGGCGTACGGGGCGTAGGCCAGTCCGCGCGAGATGACCGTGTCGATGCCGGGGCGCGTGCGGTAGAACCCCTCGGCCGTGCGCTCGCCCGTGAGGAACTCCTGGTCGCGGGGGTCGACGTCGGACGTGATGAGGTCCGCGGCGAGTGCGTCGGTGCGGGCGATGATGACGGTCGGGACACCCGCGACGTCGGCGGCGAGGCGCGCCGCGTTGAGCGTGCGGATGTGCTGCGCGGTGGGGACGAGGACCTTGCCGCCCAGGTGGCCGCACTTCTTCTCGGACGCGAGCTGGTCCTCCCAGTGCACGCCCGCCGCGCCCGCCTCGATCATCGAGTGCATGAGCTCGTAGGCGTTGAGGGGCCCGCCGAAGCCGGCCTCGGCGTCGGCGACGATGGGGGCGATCCAGTCCCGCTCCGGTGCCCCCAGGGGAGACTCGGCGGTCTCGATCTGGTCGGCGCGCAGCAGGGCGTTGTTGATGCGGCGCACGACGGCCGGGACCGAGTTCGCAGGGTAGAGCGACTGGTCCGGGTAGGTCTGGCCGGACAGGTTGGCGTCGGCCGCGACCTGCCAACCCGAGAGGTAGATGGCCTGGAGACCGGCCCGCACCTGCTGCACGGCCTGGTTGCCGGTCATCGCGCCGAGCGCGGCGACCCACTCCTCGGTGTGGATGAGGTCCCACAGCTTCTCCGCGCCGCGACGGGCCAGGGTGCGCTCCTCGCGCACCGAGCCGCGCAGGGCCACGACGTCCTCTGCCGTGTAGTCGCGCTGGACGTCGGCCCAGCGGGGGTCGGTCGACCAGGAGAGCGCGAGGTCGGCCGCGGACTGGCGCTGGTCGCCGGGGCGCGAGGGGGTGTGGCCGGAGGATGCGACGGGGGCCGTGACGGCCTCGGTCCGGGAGGTCGCCGACGCCGGGCGGGGCGTGGCGTACTCGTTCTCGGAGCGACGGCTGATGATGGGCGGGGTGGTCACGGGGTGCCTCCAGAGCTTCGTTGCGTGCGGTGGTACTCGTTCCGGTCGCCGTTCGGGGTGAGCGGTGGCCGTGGAACGACCTTCCTTCGCCGCGCAAGGGGTCCACAAGGACTTTCTTCGTAGAAGAAGTCGACTTCTTCTGTTGTGCGCAAGGAGTGACGTGTGTCACCCTCAGTCATGGCAACTGACCCCGGCGCGGTGCAGAAGATCAGAGGCACGTCAGGCGAGTCCCTCGGTCCCCTCGGGGGCACCCTGGCCGTCGCGGACGAGGCAGACGCACTGACGATCGGTCGCCGCGTCCGGCACCTGCGCACCGAGAAGGGCATGACGCTCGACGACCTGGGAGCCGCGATCGGGCGCGCGCCCTCGCAGGTGTCCGTGATCGAGAACGGGCGCCGCGAGCCCAAGTTCTCCCAGCTCCAGGCCATCGCCCGTGCGCTCGGCGCGAGCGTCGAGGACCTGCTCTCGGCCGAGCCGCCCACGCGACGCGCGGCCCTCGAGATCGAGCTCGAGCGAGCGCAGCGCGGGCCGCTGTTCGCCTCGCTCGGGCTGGGCGCGGTGCGGGTCGGCAAGTCGCTCCCGAGCGACGCGCTCGAGGCCATCGTGGGCCTCCAGCGCGAGCTCGAGCGCCTGCACACCGAGCGCGCCGCGACCCCCGAGGAGGCGCGCCGCGCGAACGCCGAGCTCCGCGCGACCATGCGCGCCCAGGACAACCACTTCCCGGAGCTCGAGGCCACCGCGCGCGAGCTGCTCGACGGCGTCGGGCACGCCCGCGGGCCCATGTCGCAGCGCGTGGCTGCCGACCTCGCGACGCACCTGGGCTTCTCGCTGCACTACGTGCACGACCTGCCGCACTCGACCCGCTCGGTCATCGACCTGCGCCACCGCCGCGTGTACCTGCCGAGCACGGGCACGCGCGCGTCGAGCGACCCGCGCTCGGCCCTGCTCCAGGCGCTCGCTTCGCACGTCCTGGGCCACCACGAACCGCGCGACTACGCCGAGTTCCTGCGCCAGCGGGTCGAGGCCAACTACCTCTCGGCCGCGCTGCTGCTGCCCGAGCGGGACGCGGTCAAGCTCCTCAAGGAGGCCAAGGACGCCCGCGAGATCTCGGTCGAGGACCTGCGCGACGCGTTCTCGGTCTCCTACGAGACCGCGGCCCACCGGTTCACGAACCTCGCCACCACGCACCTGGGCATCGGGGTGCACTTCATGAAGATCCACGAGTCCGGGATCATCCACAAGGCCTACGAGAACGACGGTGTGCGCTTCCCCGCAGACCCTCTCGGTGCGGTCGAGGGCCAGTACGTGTGCCGCCACTGGACCGCGCGCACGGTGTTCGCGGTCGAGGACCGCCTGAGCCCGTTCAGCCAGTACACCGACACGCCGACCGGGACCTACTGGTGCACCTCGCGGGTCCAGGACTCCGACGACGGCCAGTTCTCGGTGAGCGTGGGGGTGCCGTTCGCGCACGTCAGGTGGTTCCGGGGGCGCGAGACGAGCGAGCGCACGGTCTCGCGCTGCCCCGACGAGTCGTGCTGCCGGCGCCCGCCCGCGGCGCTGACCGAGCGCTGGGGCGAGCAGTCGTGGCCCAGCGCGCGCCCGCACGCGAGCATGCTCGCGGCGATGCCCGTGGGGGCGTTCCCGGGCGTGGACCAGACCGAGGTGTACCGCTTCCTGGAGTCGCACGCCCCGGCGCTGCGGTAGCCAGCGAGGCGACAGGTCAGCCCAGGCGGGGGAAGACCGGCACCGGCGTGCCCACGCGGTCGGTGCCGGATTCCTGCCCGCCGCCCGCGGGCCCGCCGAGCTGCTCGCGGAGCCGGGCTGCGCCGTCGGGCACGAACGGCGAGAGCTCGACCGCCACGACCCGGCACGCCTCGACGAGCCGCGCGAGCACCTCGTCGAGGTGCTCCGTGGCCCTCGCGTCCCCGGCCCGCTCGCGCGCCGCGAGCTCCCACGGCTTCTCGGTGTTCACGTACCGGTTGGCCGCGTCGACGACGCGCCGCACGGCTCCGGTCGCGGCCCGCAGGTCGGCGTCCGCGAGGGCCGCGTCCACGGCAGGGGCGACCTGCCCGACGGCGGAGCCCAGCTCGTCGGGTGCGCTCGCCCGGGTGCGGGGGAGCGCGGGCACGACGCCGTCCCCGAACCGGTGCACGAGCGTGAGCGTGCGGTTGACCAGGTTGCCCACGCCGTGCGCCAACTCGTCGTCGTGCCGGGCCACGAGGCGCTCGGCCGTGAACTCGGCGTCGCCCAGGAGCGGGACCTCGCGCGCGAACCACCAGCGCAGCGCGTCGGTGCCGTAGGCGTCCATGAGCCCGACGGGGTGCACCGCGGTACCCGCGGACTTGGCGAGCTTGGCGCCGCCGGCGGTGACGTAGTCGTGCACGTGGATCGTGGTGGGCAGCGGCTCGCCCGCCGAGAGCAGGAGCGCGAGCCAGTACACCGCGTGGAAGCGGGTGATGCCCTTGCCGATCACGTGCACGCGCTCGTCGCCGCCGGACCACCAGGTGCGGTAGTCGACCGCGGCGCCCGGGTCGGCCTGGTCCGAGCCGTAGCCCAGCGCGGTGACGTAGTTGGTCAGCGCGTCCCACCACACGTAGACCACCTGCGACGGGTCGCCCGGGACGGGGACGCCCCACCCGTCCGAGCGGGTCGCGGGCCGCGAGACGCTGAAGTCCTCGAGCCCCGCGTCGACGAACGCGAGGACCTCGTTGCGCTTGGCGGGCGGGTTGATGCGCACGCTCCCCGACGTGATCTCCTCGCGGACGCGGTCGGCGTAGCGGGACAGCCGGAAGAACCAGTTCTCCTCGACCACGCGCTCGGGCAGGGGCAGGTGCTCTGGACAGCGGCCCGACGCGTCGAGCTCGTCGGGGGAGTAGAACTGCTCGCAGCCCGCACAGTACAGACCCTCGTAGGAGCGCAGGTAGAAGTCGCCGGCCTCGGCGCACCGCCGCCACAGGGCCTCGACGCCCGGACGGTGGCGGGCGTCGGACGACGTCGACAGGAAGTCGTCCGTGGACAGCGACAGCGCGGGGCGCAGGGCGCGGAAGTCCCTCGACACGCTCGGCGACGAACTCCCCGACCTCGCGGTCTGCCGCTCGGGCCGCGCTCACGTTCTTGAGGGCGTGGTCGTCGGTGCCCGTCAGGAAGCGGGTCGGTCGTCCGCGCAGTCGCGCGTGGCGGGCCAGGACGTCCGCCTGGACGAGCTCGAGCGCATGGCCCAGGTGCGGGTCGCCGTTGACGTAGGGGATCGCGGTCGTGACGTAGAAGGTGGGGCTGCTGGGCGGTGTCGTGCTGCGGGGCTGGGCGGGTGCGGCGGTCATGGCGGTGGTCCTCTCGGGGACTGCGGCACCTTGGGAGGTGCCTCGACGGGCGCCTCGACCGCACCGGGCCCGGACACACGAAAGGCCTCGCTGCGGCGAGGCCTTGGGTGGTGACGAGCGTGCTCAGCGCATCACGAAGGGCCCCGGGTGGGGCGCATCATGACGGTCGACGAGCAGCTCATGCGTCCGACCCTAGCAGCGTCGCGGCGCGGTCCTGAAGCCGGTGGGCACCGGGTGGGATCGGGCCGGGCGTGCGCGGCCGGCACCCGGCCGGTCGGCCGTCCAGGTGTCGCGCCCGGCGCGCTACGGCAGGAGCTGACGCACGAGCGCGTCGGTCGCCCAGTCCTGCCAGGCCTGAGGGGACCAGCCCAGGTCGAGCACGAGCGTGCCGTACGTGTCCGGGCTGAGCAGTGCGTGGGTGATGTCGGTCGCGACCTGCGTGCTGGTGCGGAGCGCGGACTTCGTGGCGAGCGCGCTCGTCAGGGTCGCAGCGACGGTCCGTCGTTGCTCCTGGTTGGTGGCCCACAGGTCGGCGAGGGCCGGCAGGCCGGGCGCGGCGTCGCGCAGCACGCGCAGGAGGGGGGCGACACGTTCGAGGACGGCGCGGGCACCCGCGACGTGCAGGGCGAGGTGACGTGCGGGATCGGGCTCGGCGAGCACCTCGCGGGCCCAGGGGCGGTCGAGCGTGGCGACGTCGTCGTGGTCTCCCGCGATGCGGACGTCGAGCAGCTCCTTGAAGAGCGCGTGCTTGGTGCCGAACGTGTAGTAGATCGTCTGTGTGGCCACGCCCGCCGCGCGTGCGACGTCCTCGACCGAGGTGCGGGTCCAGCCGTTCATGACGAAGAGCTCGTGCGCCGCGTCGAGGATGCGGGTGCGTGTCGCGCGGGCCTTCTCGGCGCGGGTGGGGGGCATGGGTCTCCGGGGGACGGTCGCCGACAATTGACTGTAGTTAGACTACAGTGATATTTACTAGAGCATGACTCTAGTGAATGTGCGGGACGTGCTCGTGATCGGTGGCTACGGGGCGGTCGGGTCCGTCGTGTGCGAACGGCTCGCCGAGGCGATCCCCGGGCGCGTGGTCCCCGCAGGGCGCAACCTCGATGCCGCGGAGGCGCTCGCGCGACGGATCGGCTCCCCGCGCGCGGTGCGCGTGGACCTCGCCGACCCCGCGACCCTCGTTGCGGCGCTCGACGGCGTGGGCCTGGTCGTCCTGGCGGTCGAGCCCGGTGACGACCGGGTGGCCCGGGCGTGCCTCGCACGGGGCGTGTCGCTCGTGGACGTCTCGGCATCCCGCGAACAGCTCGAGGCGACCGAGCGCCTCGACGAGGTCGCCCGTGACGCGGGCGGCGCGGCCGTGCTGAGCGTGGGCGTCGCGCCCGGGCTCACGAACCTGCTCGCCCGGCGTGCGCACGACCTGGTCGGAGGTGCCCAGGAGATCGACGTGGCGGTGGTCCTCGGCGGGGGCGAGGCGCACGGCGCGGACGCGATCCGCTGGACGGTCGACGGGCTGGTCGGTCCGCAGCCCGACGGCGGCGCACGCCAGGTGCTGCTGCCCGGCCTCGGGCGGCGCGCCGTCCATCCCTTCGACTTCTCCGACCAGCACACCCTGCGTCGCACGCTCGACGTGCCGCACGTGACGACGCGGTTCGCGCTCGACTCCCGCCTGCTGACCGCATCGGTGTTCGGGGCGCGGCGCGCGGGGGGCCTGCGCGCCTTCCGCGGCGGGCGCGGGCGGCGGGCGCTCGCATCGGTCTTCGCCGCCGTGCACGTCGGCGGTGACCGGTTCGCGCTCGCCGCCACGGCGCGCCACGGCGACCGCGAGGTCCAGGTCTCGCTCGTCGCGTCGGGCCAGGGGCGGGTCACGGGGCTCGTCGCGGCCGAGGTGGCGCTCGCGGTCCTCGCGGGGCACGTCGCGCCGGGCGTGCGTCACGTCGAGCAGGTCGACGGCCTGGCCGACCTGCCGGAGCGGCTCGTCGCGGCCGGGGGAGAGGCGGCCGTCGAGGTGTTCGTCGACGGGGGCGCTCAGCCGTCGGGCACGGAGTGCGGGTGCCTCAGCCCGTCGAGCTCGACGCGGCCGGCTGCTTGGTCAGCATCTGCTCCTTGAGGCGCAGCGTGTCGTCCTCGTCCCAGCCGTCGGGGGCGTTGAGCGCCGACCAGCCGTCGGCGTACTCGAGGTAGTAGACGTGCCCGTGACCTGCGGGGATGTCGGAGGCCGCGGCCACGAACAGGTCGCCCGTGAGCTGCCAGAACGTGACGACGGGCCGCCACTGCACGGCGTCGAGCACGTCGGGGCCGCGGGGCTCGCGCATCCAGTCGGGCTCGGACCACAGGGTCGTGGGGGACCACCACGTGACGCCGTCGGACGCGTGCTGGACGTACACGACGCGCGGGGTCTCCCACGTGCCGGGCACCGACCAGATGTTGGCCGCGCTCGAGACCTCGGTGCCCCAGCGGACCTGTGCGCCCTCCTCGTACACGGGCGAGTACTCGAGCGAGCCCGCGTCGCGGTGGGTCGTGAAGTCGGTCCAGTTGGGGGTGAAGTTGGGCGTGCCCACGAACATGGCCCCGTCGGTGCGGGTCGTCATGTCCTGCAGGCCGCTGAACGCACCCTGCGCGCCGAACGAGCCGAGCGAGATGCCGAACGCCATGAGCTGCGGACGGGAGTCCTCGGGCTGCTCGGACCACGCCGCGTACACGGCCTCGTAGAGCGCCTTGCCTGCGTCCGGCGGGGTGCTGCGGTCACCGACGAAGCTGATCCAGCTCGGCAGGTACGAGTACTGCATCGAGGCGATCGCTGTGTCGCCGCCGTGCATGAGCTCGAGCGAGTTGCTCATGCCGGGGTCCACCCAGCCCGTGCCGGTCGTGGTGGCCACGACCAGCACCGAGCGGTCCCAGGCGTTCGTCCGGTCGAGCTCGTCGACCACGCGCTGGGCGGTCGCGTCGAGGTCGCCTGCGGGGTCGAGGCCTGCGTACACGCGGATGGGTTCCTGGACGTCCGTCGGGTCGATCACGTCGCCGCCCGCGGCGAACTCGGTGAGCTCGGCCTGCGTGGGGCCGAGCGCCACGAACCGGCGCCCCTCGGCGCCGAGCGACTCCCAGGACGAGCCGGACTCGGGAGAGCCCGACCGGTCGGGCGAGGTCGGCGGGGCGAGGTTCGGGTCGATCTGCTCGTTGGCGCTCGCGTAGACGTTGTTGAGCATGTGCAGCGTCCCGGCCCAGATCACGCCGTTGAACAGCAGCACGACCACGACCGCGACGATCACCCCGCTCAGGAAGCGGGCGATCGGCTTGGGCATGATGTTGTCGACCAGCAGGCTCACCCACTGCGCGACGCGGCGCAGCGCACGACCCAGCTGCAGGACGCCGATCGCGATGAGGACCGCGACGAACACGACCGCGACGTCGTTGGCCGGCGCCTGCTCGGGCATGCCGAACAGGGCGCGCAGCTCGTGCTGCCAGCGCGCGCCGAGCACCAGGAAGAGCGGCACGAGGACGATCGTCGCGGCCCCCAGGACCCACCAGGCGATGCGGCTCACGCGTGGGCTCCAGCGGATCCGCAGCCCCACCTTGAGGGCGAACCACTCGACGAACGCCCCGATCCCGTACCCGCCGACCATGCTCATGCCCGTGATGAGCGCCTGGTAGTACCAGGCGCGGGGGATGAGCGAGGGCGTGAGCGAGTAGCAGAAGAACAGGAGGGCGAGGACGAGCCCGGTCGTGGAGAACCGCCGTGCGTAGTGCTGGAGCCATGCCCATGCCCGACGGCGCCGCGACGGCCGGGCGCTCGGCTCGCCGTCGGGCGTGGTCGAGCGTGCGCCGGGCTCGTCCGTCGGCCCGGCAGCTCCGCCGGACCCGGCCGGGCGCTGGGCCCCGGTGGCCTCGGGCGTACCGGCGTCCGGAGCGTTCTCGGGCTTCTGCGTGACGTCTGGCTGCACGGGTGCGATCGTACGGGGCTGGGGGTTTCGCGCCACCGGGCGCCGGGTGAACCGGTGCGCCGGGACGAGAGAGCAGGGGGGGCGGAGCGGCCCGCGGTGCCGGGCGCCGGAGCCACCTGCGGTACCGGCGCCCTCACCCTGCCAGGACCCTGCTCAGCGCTCGTCGTCGGCCGCGTCGCCGATGTACGTCGAGACGTCGTCGGGCAGCCCGTCCTCGTTCATGTCGTTCGAGCGCTTGCGCCGCGCGTCCCAGCGCAGCGCGGCGGCCGCGAGCAGGGCCGAGATCACCGACGCCAGCAGGACCGCGGCCTTGGCCGACTCGGTGTGCTCGGAGTCGGGGAACGACAGCTCGGCGATGAGCAGCGAGACCGTGAACCCGATCCCGGCGAGCAGGCCCACGGGCAGCAGGTCGCGCACCCCGATGCCCGGGGCGAGACGCAGCGGTGTCAGCCTCGTCACGAGCGCCGTGACGCCGAGCACCCCGATGCCCTTGCCGACCACGAGTCCCACGATGATGCCGATCGCGACCGGCTGGCCGATCATCTCCCCGATCCCGCCGCCGTCGACCAGCGAGACGCCGGCGGCGAAGAACGCGAAGATCGGCAGCGCGATGCCCGCGGAGACGGGTCGGACGACGTGCTCGTACTGGTGCGTGCGCGAGGACTTCTCGCCGAACAGGACGACGGCCGGGACCGTGAAGCCCAGGAGGACGCCCGCCACGGTCGCGTGGATCCCGGACGCGTGCACCAGGGCCCAGACGACGAACGCGAGCGGGAGCAGCAGCCACCAGTGCGTCCGGCGCCGGCGCACCAGGAAGGCGAACAGCGCGACGCCCGCGAGCGCCAGGCCCAGCGGGGCCCAGTGCAGGGTCTCGGTGTAGAAGACCGCGATGACGACGATCGCGAGCAGGTCGTCGACCACGGCGAGCGTGAGCAGGAACGTGCGGATCGCGGTCGGGAGCCCGCGGCCGAACACCGCGAGGACCGCGAGAGCGAACGCGATGTCGGTCGCGGTCGGGATGGCCCAGCCGTGCACGGCGTCGGCGCCGCCGCCCCACAGTGCGACGGTGACGTAGAGGACCGCGGGCACGATCATGCCGCCCACGGCCGCGAGCATGGGCACCCCGGCCTGGCGCGGGTTGCGCAGCGAACCGGCGACGAACTCCTGCTTGAGCTCGACGCCGACCACGAAGAAGAAGATCGCGAGCAGCCCGTCGGCGGCCCACGTGGACAGCGACAGGTCGAGGTGCAGTGCCTCGGGTCCGAAGGTCAGCGCGGACAGGTCGAAGTACGCCGCGCGCCAGGGCGAGTTGGCCCACACGAGCGCGATGATCGCGGCTCCGATGAGGAGCGCGCCGCCCGTGGTCTCACGCGTGACCCAGCGCTTCCAGCGCTGCGCCGCCGTGGGGTGCGTCGTCGGCAGGGGGGAGGGCGGAGGAGCGGGGGCGGGGTCCTGGCTGCCCGACGGCGCCGCGCCCGTCGAGAGGTTCGGCGCGCCGTCCGCGGTCGCCGGGCCGGGGGTCGCGTCGCTCGTGCGGGGGGAGTCGTCCGGGGTGGGGGTGTGCTGCTCGTGCGTGCTCACAGGTCTCCTGTGGTTGAGGGGTCGTCGACGTCACGCCGACCAGACTTCCCGGCACACCAGCGTCCCATCTTACCGGTGGCCCGGCTCGGCCGGGCCAGCTCGTCGGGTCGTGGACGGACCGGAGGGGGACGGCGCGCACTCCGGGCGGTGCCTGAAGGAGGACGCGGTCGCGACCGAAGTCCGCCGAAAGGGGGATGTCTCGGACACCCGCACCGCAGGAGCATGTACGGGTGTCCGAGAAGACCCCTTACGCGCCCACCCCCACCCCCTCCTCCGCATCGACCGCCCCTCGCCCCCCTGAGGAGACGGTCGTGGGGTGCTCGTCCGACGACACGCTGTTCCTCCGCGCCGTCCTCCCGGTTCTCGGTGCCGCAGCCGGCGTCGGCCTGCGCTGGCTCGCGGCGTGGATGGCCGGTCTGTCGTGGGCGCCGTGGCAGGGCATCGCCCGTTCGGTCGACACGCTCGCCGACAGGTGGGGTGCGTGCACGGTCGTCGGGCTCGGGATCGTGGGCGCGCTCCTCGGGGCCGTCCTCGCCCAGCACCTGATCGAGACCATGGGGCGTGTCGCGGTGACGTCCACGGGGGCCGGGTTCAAGACCAAGGACACCCTCGAGACCTTCGGGCGGTCCGAGGTCACCGACGTGTTCGCTGACGGCAAGGACATCGTGCTCCTGCGCGGCGAACGGGAGGTCGCCCGGTGGTCTGCCGACCTGCCGTCCGCGAAGGTCCGGGCGGCCTTCGACACGCACGGGTGGCCCTGGCGAGAGACCGGCGACCCGTTCCGTGCGGCATACCGCCCGTGGGAGAACGGCGACCCGGGGCTCCCCGCGGGAGCGGACACCCTCCTGCGCGCACGAGCAGGCCTGATCGACGCGGGCAAGGGCGACCACGCCCGCGCACTGCGAGCCGACCTCGCGGCGATCGGGGTCGTCGTGCGGGACGAGGGGCCCGTGCAGCACTGGCGTCCCGTCTCGCCCGCCGCGAGCACGGGGACGATCGGCATCGAGCGCCGCGCCTGAGCGCGTCAGCCCGCCTCCCCGACCAGCCTGGCGAGCTTGGTCACCGTGTTCCAGTTCCGGGCCGTACCCCACAGGCCGACCGTCCGCAGCAGCACCGCGGGCGTGAGTCTCGAGGTCCCGACACCACCCTGGTACCAGGTGTAGCTGACCGGCCCGGACCAGGCCATGTGCTCGACCCCGTAGCTCAGCGGGTCCAGGGCGGCGATTCGTCCAGGGTCCGGTGCCGCGGGGTAGAACGTCAGCAGCAGGTGCGACGGGTCCTGGCGCGCGGCCTCGGGAAACGGGTTCGCGGCGACCGCCCGCTCGAGGTCCGTGCCCGTCAGCGCGAGCACGTCGACGTCCAGCCCCAGGCGCCGAGCGAGCCCCGCGCGCACCAGGCGCGCGACGTCGTCGGGCCCCGAGGCTCCCGACGTCCCCGGTGAGACGACGAGGTTCCCGCTGTTGAGGAGCGTGCGCGCCCCCGCGAACCCCGCGTCCTGCGCGACCGCGCGCAGGTCGGCCGAGAGGACCTTGCGACCACCTCCCACGTTCACCCCGCGCAGCAGCACCGCGCAGGCCGACGGGACACCCGACCCGGCCACGCGTCAGGCCAGCAGGTTGCGCGTCGAGGCCGGCATGCTGGGCGTCGACGGGGCGACCGCCACGGGCGGGCGGACCACGCAGCGGAAGCCGATGTGGCTCGTCGCGGTGTCGACCGCCTGGGGCGAACGAGCCGCAGGCCGGTACCGCAGGCAGTACTCCGGTGCGCACAGGTGCGACCCGCCCTTGAGGACCCTGCGAGGGATCGCCGAGCCGGGCTCGGCGCTCGCGGCCGCGAGCGCGTCCGAGGAGCCGGCCGGCACGTCGCCGGGGCCCTCCGCCGTCGCCCGGCTGCCCAGCGGGTCGTGCGGGGCGGGGTGGGCAGCCGCCATGGCCGCGCCCGTGCTCGGCGCGCAGCATGCGGGGATCTCGATCGTGAGCGCGTCGCGCGCTGCGGCGACCTCCTCGGCCGTGCGCGCGTCGGCCGCGTGGCTCGGCGTGTAGAAGGACGACGTCCACTCCCAGACGTTGCCCGTCATGTCGGCGAGCCCGAACCCGTTCGCGGGGAACGTCCCCACGGGGCTCGTGCCGACCCACCCTCGCGCACCCGTGTTCCGGTAGGGGAACGAGCCCTGCCAGTGGTTCGCGAGGAGCTCGCCGTCGGGCTGGTACTCGTCGCCCCAGGCGAACCGGGCGCCGTCGAGGCCGCCGCGTCCGGCGTACTCCCACTCTGCCTCGGTCGGGAGCGACCGGCCCGCCCATGCCGCGTACGCCTGGGCGTCCTCGAACGAGACCTGGACGACCGGGTGGTCCTCGCGCCCGGTGATCGAGCTGCCCGGCCCGTGCGGGGCGCTCCACCGGGCCCCGGGCTGCCAGCGCCACCACTGGCGCCAGTCGGAGAGGTTCACGGGGCCCGCTGTCGGGGTGAAGACGAGCGCCCCCGGCTGGAGGTCCTCGACCGCGACGCCCGGATAGTCGGCCGGGTCGAGCGGTCGCTCGGCGACCGTGACGTAGCCCGTGGCGTCGACGAAGGCCGCGAACTGCGCGTTGGTCACGGGGTGCTGCTCGATCTCGAACGGGCCGACCGTGACCTCGTGGACCGGGGCCTCGTCCGGGTAGAACTCGGTCGATCCCCGCCGGTAGGTGGCGCCGGGCAGCGGGACCAGGGGCGAGAGGAGCGAGGTTCCGCCCGTCGTCGCGCGGGCTGCCGTGCCGGGCATCGAGCCGGGCAGGGCGGCGCCCGCCACCGTCTCACCGACCGGACCTCGTGCCTGCCCGGGTGCCGATGACGTGCCCGCTGCCGTGTCCATGCGTCTCCTCGTGTCGAGCTCGTTCTCGATGCCGTGCTGGTACCGCTCCGGTGCTGCGCGGGCGGCGGGCCGGACCCGGCGTCCGCGCCGACGTCGCTGGGCGGGCGGTGGTCGGGTGAGCTGGTGACCTGCAGCGATGCTGCTCGGCCCGCTCGCACGACCCGCCTGACCGAGCCTAGTGCCGCGAGCGGTGGCGGGAACAGCCGACACCTCGGCAGCAGACGGACGCCTCGTCCGTGTCCGTCGGGCCGGGGGGCGCGAGGTAGAGGCCACCCGTCGAGGTAGAGGGTTCGTGCCCTCTGCCTCGACGCCAACCCTCCACCCCGGCGAGCGGTCGCCGGGCCACGTGACGTGCCCCACCGTGGCGTAGATCCCCTCGACCCTACCGACGCGAAGGCGTATATTCCGACGGGAATATTCCTGGTGGAACGACCGTGGTGGAGTGCTCGGGGCACGCATCTTGCTCCGGCGGTCGGCCACCCGTCGGCCGTCAGGCCGCTCGCACGGACCACCGCACGAACCACCCACCGCCGTCAGGAGGAGAGACCATGGCACGCAAGGAGCTGTCCGCCGCAGCGCTCCTCCTCCTCGGGCTCCTCCATGAGCAGCCCATGCACCCCTACCAGGTCCACCAGACGCTCAAGCAGCGCGGGGACGACCGGCTCGCGAGCATCACGCCGGGCTCGGTCTACCACGCGATGGACCGCCTCGTGTCGGACGGGTACGTCGAGGTGGTCGGCACCGACCGCGAGGGCAACCGGCCCCAGCGGACGACCTACCGCCTGACCGTGGCCGGGCGAGACGCCTTCGCGGAGCGCACGGCCCTGCTCCTCGGCCACCCCCGGCGCGAGCACCCGTGCTTCCCGCTCGCTCTGTCCCAGGCCCACGCGATCGACCGTCAGAGCGCTGTCGACGCGCTGCGTGCACGTCGGGCCGCGACGGCCGACGAGCTCTCCTCCTACACCAGCAGGTACGACGTCGTCCGCAGGCACGGACTTCCGCGTCGCCTCCTGCTCGACGTCGAGTACGACATCCACCGGATCGAGGCCGAGCTGGCCTGGATCGACGGCCTGCTCGCCGACCTCGACTCCGGCGTCCTGGACTGGCACGAGCCCGTCCCGCAGTCCTTCCGTGACTTCGCTGCCGCCCGCTCGCAGGCGGCGGCGACGGATCACGTGCCCTGACGGGCCGCCGGCCTCCTGCTGGCACCGCTGCTCGCGCAGCCTTCTCGCGCACCCCGTACCTCTCCGAGCCCCGAGGACCACCCATGACCACGCCACTCTCTTCCGGGAGCCTGCCGACGGCCAGCACCGGCCCGGACCGCGCCACCCCGCCCGCCTCGACCGCACCTGCGGGTCCGCCGGCAGGCGCTCCCGCCGGACCGCCGCCCGTCGACCTCGGCGGGCGCAGCCCGTGGAGCATCCTGCCCGCGCTGTGCCTGGGCTTCTTCATGATCATGGTCGACACCACGATCGTGAACATCGCGGTCCCCACGCTGGTCGACACGTTCGACACCACCCTGACCGCGGTGGGCTGGGTCAACAGCGCCTACCTGCTCAGCTACGCGGTGCTCCTGCTGCTCGCCGGTCGCCTCGGCGACCGGTTCGGCCCCAAGCCCGTGTTCGTCCTGGGCCTCGTGGTCTTCACGTTCTCGTCGCTGTGGTGCGGCCTGTCCGGATCGGTCGAGATGCTCATCGTGGCGCGCGCGGTCCAGGGCGTGGGCGCTGCGCTCATGACCCCGCAGACGATGTCGATGATCACGCGCGTCTTCCCGCCGCGTCAGCGCGGGTCCGCGATGGGCCTGTGGGGAGCGGTCGCGGGTGTCGCGACCATCGCGGGGCCGCTGCTCGGCGGCGTGTTCGTCGAGACCTGGGGCTGGGAGTGGATCTTCTTCGTCAACATCCCCGTGGGCGTCGTGGCCCTCGTCCTGGCGCTGCGGACCCTGCCGTCCCTGCCCACCAACAAGCGCAGCTTCGACATGATCGGCGTCGCGCTCTCGATCGTGGGCCTGTTCCTGTTCGTGTTCGGCCTGCAGGAGGGCGAGACCTACCACTGGGGCACGGTCGTGGGACCGCTCACCATCTGGTCGATCATCGGCCTGGGAGTCCTGGTGCTCGCGGCGTTCGTGCTGTGGCAGCGTCACCTGGGGGACCGCGCCCTGCTGCCGCTCACGCTGTTCCGCTCGCGCAACTTCTCGCTCGCGAACGTGTCCGGCATGGCCGTGTCGTTCGGGATGATCGGGATCTTCTTCCCGCTGACGATCTTCCTGCAGTCGATCCTGGGGCTCTCGCCGCTCGAGGCAGCGCTCATCAACCTTCCGGGCTCGCTCGTGTCCGGAGTCGTGGCGCCCTTCGCGGGCCGGCTGTCGGACCGGATCCCGGCCAAGTGGGTCGTCGCGACGGGTTTCGCGCTGCTCGCCGCCTCGGTCGTCTGGCTGAGCGTCGCGGTCGCGCCGGGCGCGAGCACCCTGTCCATCGTCGCGCCCATGACGCTGTTCGGGATCGGCACCGGGGCCGTGTTCTCGCCGCTCGCGAACCTTGCCACCTCCGGGCTCGACCACCGCACGGCGGGCGCCGGCGCGGGCGCGTTCAACACGTTCCGCCAGGTGGGTGGCGTGATCGGCTCGGCCGCGATCGTCGCGACCCTCACGAGCCGGCTCTCGGCGACGCTCCCCGCGGCCGCGCGCGACGCCGCGTCGGGCCTGCCGGCGGATCTCCGCCAGCCGTTCGTCGACGGTCTCGTGTCGGCCGGCGGTGCGTTCACCGGGGGAGCCCAGGCCCTGGAGCTGCCCGCGGGCATCCCGCCCGAGGCCGCGGCACAGATCCGTGAGGCCGCCACGTCCGCGCTGCACCAGGGCTTCTCGGTCGCGGTCGGGCAGACGCTGCTCGTCACGTCGGCCGTCCTGGTGATCGGGCTGGTCGCTGCGCTCGCCATGCGTGCGACGCACGTCGCGCACGCGGACTGAGCGCTCACGGACGGTGCCCGACGGCGGAGCGCACGTGCCGGCGTCGGGCACCCGGGGCTCGCTCGCCCCGTCCCAGGAGGCGGGCGGGCTCCGCTCGCGTGAACGTCAGGTGACATCTCCGACGCGCGGCGTGTCAGGTCGACAGGGCAGAACGTCACGGGCGTAGTTTCGAACGTGACGGACGACACACGTCGTCCTCCGGGAGGCCATCCGATGGAGTTCTTGCTCCGCGCAGGAGGGCCGGCACCGGCCATCCGTCGGCCGGTCGCCTGCCCCACCCAGCGAGAACGGCGCTGAGCGCCGAAGGGAGCCTGCTGTGGTCCGAACCGCCTCTGCTTCTGGAGCTGCACCCGACGTCACGGACGTCGCGTCCCCCGAGGGTCTGCGCACCTTCGTCATCGACACGTCCGTGCTCCTGTCCGACCCGCGAGCCATGCTGCGCTTCGCCGAGCACGACGTCGTCCTCCCCGTCGTCGTCATCACCGAGCTCGAGGCCAAGCGGCACCATGCCGAGCTCGGGTACTTCGCCCGCAGCGCGCTGCGCATGCTCGACGACCTGCGGGTCAAGCACGGCCGCCTCGACGCCCCGATCCCCGTGGGCGACGTCGGGGGGACGCTGCGCGTCGAGCTCAACCACACGGATCCGGCGGTGCTCCCTGCCGGGTTCCGTCTGGGCGACAACGACACGCGCATCCTGTCGGTCGCGGCCAACCTCGCGAGCGAGGGCTGCGATGTGACCGTCGTGTCCAAGGATCTGCCCATGCGGGTCAAGGCCTCCGCGGTGGGGCTGCAAGCCGAGGAGTACCGGGCCGAGCTCGCGATCGACTCGGGCTGGACGGGCATGGGTGAGATCGACGTGAGCGACGAGCAGATGGCCGACCTGTGGGAGCACGAGTCGGTCGAGCTCTCCACCCTCGACGCCGCCACGGTCGCGGCCGCCGAGCCGCTCCTGGTCCACGAGGGACTCGTGATCCACTCGCCGCGCGGCTCGGCGCTGGGCCGCGTCACGGCCGACAAGCACGTGCAGCTCGTCCGGGGGGACCGGGACGTGTTCGGCGTGCACGGGCGCTCGGCCGAGCAGCGCATCGCGATCGACCTGCTGCTCGACCACGAGATCGGGATCGTGTCCCTCGGCGGGCGCGCCGGGACGGGCAAGTCCGCCCTCGCGCTCTGTGCGGGCCTCGAGGCGGTGCTCGAGAAGAGGCAGCACCGCAAGATCATGGTCTTCCGCCCCCTGTACGCGGTGGGCGGCCAGGAGCTCGGCTACCTGCCCGGCTCCGAGGCCGAGAAGATGAACCCGTGGGCCCAGGCGGTGTTCGACACCCTGGGTGCGCTCGTGTCCAAGGAGGTCATGGAGGAGGTCGTGGACCGTGACGTCCTCGAGGTCCTGCCGCTGACGCACATCCGCGGACGCTCGCTCCACGACGCGTTCGTCATCGTCGACGAGGCCCAGTCCCTCGAGCGCAACGTCCTGCTGACCGTGCTCTCGCGCGTCGGGCAGTCCTCCCGGGTCGTCCTCACGCACGACGTGGCTCAGCGAGACAACCTGCGCGTCGGGCGCCACGACGGTGTCGCCGCGGTGATCGAGGCGCTCAAGGGTCACCCCCTCTTCGCGCACGTGACCCTGACGCGGTCCGAGCGCTCTCCCGTGGCGGCGCTCGTGACCGAGATGCTGGAGAGCATCGAGGTCTGATCTCGCTGGATCCGCTGCGCGTCGTGGCCCCCGCTCGTACGGCCGGGGTCACGACGCGGCAGGAGGCCGCGCGAGAGCCGACCGAGCGCCGCGCCCTCGGGTGTCCTGCAGGCATACTCGGTGCGATGAGCACAGATCAGCGTGGCCCCGCCGACCTCCTGCCTGCGGACCCCACGTGGGGTGCCCAGGCGGCGGCCCTCCTCGCGGACGTGCGGCGCGCTTTCGCTCCCCTGGAGGGCGCGGACGAGATGCGCTTCGACCACATCGGGTCGACCGCGGTCCCCGGGCTCGCCGCCAAGCCCTTCCTCGACCTGCAGGTGCGTGTCCCGGTCCTGCTGCCCGTCGAGGACTGGGCGGCCGCCCTCGGGTCGACGACCTTCCGCCAGGCGCACGGCAGCCGGCCGGACTCTCCGGGGGTCACCTTCGACCTTCCGCGTGGCAGCACGGGCCGCGACGACGACGACCTCTGGGCGAAGTCCCTCTTCGTCTCGACGGAGCCCGCCGCGATCCTGCACGTCCGGCGCGACGACTCGCCCTGGGCCGTGTACACCGTCGCGCTCCGCGATCTCCTGCGCGAGGACCCGGGCAGGCGCGTGCAGTACGAGAACCTCAAGCGTGGTCTGGCTCGCGACCATGCGGACGACGAGGACTACGACGACTACACGCGAGCCAAGACGGTGTTCTTCGACGAGGTGCAGGACGAGCTCGAACGCCGCGCGCGCGCCGAGCCTCGTCGCTCCTAGCCCAGCGCGCCGTCCTCGCGGGCGCTCGGTGCCGCCGGACGGCGCCGAGCGTGGACCAGCACCACCGCGAGCACACCGACGACCGCGCCCACCGCGGTGTCGAGCGCCCGGTCGAGCGCGATGCCCTCTCCGGAGCCGCCGAGCGACGTCATGAGCAGCGCCATGGGGGTGATGGTCAGCATCGCGAGGCCGTAGTGGCGCCCCACGACGATCTCGGTCACGACCTGGAGCGCGACGACGAGCGCCGCGGTCGCCCAGAAGCCGAGGTGCGCGTCGAGCAGCGGCCACGCGAGCAGGGCGCCCGCGACCGTGCCGAGCGCCCGCTGGAGCGCGCGGACCACCGCGTGCTGCGTCGTCGTGCCCTGGAGCGTCGCGGTGGCGCCCATCGCGGCCCAGGCGGGGTGCCCGAACCCGGCCACCTGCGCGACCGCCGCCGCGACGGCCGCCGCGAGCGTCACGCGCACCGCGCGCAGGCCCCACCCGCCGCCGACGAGCGACGCGCGGGCGGTCCCGCGCAAGGTCAGGCGTGCCGGCAGGTCGGCGGGCGTCCCGGCGGCGCCGGCGAGCTCGTCGGCGAGCCGCAGCGCGGTCGCGCGCGTGCGGCGGTGCGAGGCGTCGTCCGCGAGGACGGTCCGGGCGTGGGCCACGGCGTCGTGCGCCCGCCCGACGGCGCCACGGTCGTCGGGCGCGAGGGCTGCGGCCTCGGCGGCGAGCGTCGCGCGGCGCACGGCGAGACGCGCGGGTCCGCTGGGCCGGACGAGGAACCCGGCGAGGCACACGACGCACGCGACCAGGACCCCCAGGAGTGCGGCGAGGCCTCGTGGGGCGAGGTCGGCCACCGTGGGGGCTCCGGCGAGTCCCGCCCCTGCGGCGAACACGACGATCGTGGCGCCGGGCGGGCCCGTGCGCAGGAGCTGGCACAGTGCGGTCATGCCACCGGCGAGCAGGGCGACGACACCGAGCGTGACCGCGGCCGGAGCGCCTGCGGCCGTGATCGCGGTCGTGAGCAGGATCGAGCCGATCATGGTCGTGCCGACCAGGGTGAGCAGGGCGGCACGACGGCGGTACGGGTCGAACCGACCGTAGAGCGAGGTCAGGGCGCCGAGGGCCGCGAAGCCCGCGAGCCCCTGGTGCCCGCTCGCGGCGGCGAGCACGAGGGTGAGCGCGACGCTCGCGCCGCACCGCAGCGCTGCCGCGAGGGTCGCGTCGACCGAGGTGAGGCGCAGGGCGGCCCGCAGGTGCGCGGGGTCGAGGACCTCGCGCGCGGCGGTGCGGACCGGGGAGCGCTGGTCGGGTGAGTGCTGCTCGGTGGTGGCGTGGGCGGGTATGACGGTGGTGGTCGAGGAGGAGGGCGGCATCCCGTTCAGGATACGCCTCGTTCGTAGATGTTTCACTAGTGAACTATCTGCGGACGGCACTACGCTGGTTCCGTGGACTACGTGGAGCGCCTGCGCGAGCAGTGGGCAGAGCAGATGCCCGACGTCGACGTGTCGCCCGCCGACTCGATCGACCGGATCACCCGTATCGCGGCACTCCTCGCCGAGTCGAGCGACGCCGCCCTGGCGCAGCGGTCCCTGACCCGTCCGGAGTTCGAGGTGCTCACCGCGCTGCGGCGAGCCGGGAGGCCGTTGCGCGCCCGCGAGGTCACGACCATCACGCGCGCGCCGGGCGCCTCGATCACCAAGCGGCTCGACCACCTCCAGCGCGAGGGACTCGTCGAGCGGACCGTCGTCGAGCGCGACCGCCGGGGTGTGCTGCTCTCGCTCACCGAGGAGGGGACCCGGCTCGTCGACGAGCTCTTCCCCGCCCAGCTCGACCGTGAGCGTGCCGCGCTCGACGGGCTCACCGACGACGAGCGAGAACGCCTCGCCGGTCTGCTCGCGATCGTGCTGCGCCGGGTGGACCCGGTCGAGTACTGAGCCTCCTCGTGCGGGTAGGCCGGCTCGGCCCGCGGCCGCGGTCGGCCAGGACATGGCCTGCGCGACCGGCATCGATCGTCGGAGCGACGACGGACGGCGTGGGCCGGGTGCAGTCACCCGGCCCACGCCGTCCGTCGTCCTCGCCGAGCCCCGCCCGCGCCGAGCGGGCTCAGCGGCAGGTCACGCCTGCGGCGGGCGCGTCATCGACAGGACGTCGAGCGCCGTGTCGAGCTGCTCCTCGGTGACCTCGCCGCGCTCGACGAAGCCCAGGTCGATCACTGCCTCGCGGACCGTGAGGCCCTGCTTGACCGCGTGCTTGGCGACCTTGGCCGCCGCCTCGTAGCCGATCACGCGGTTGAGCGGCGTGACGATCGACGGCGAGGACTCCGCGAGCGCGCGCGCACGCTCGACGTTGGCCGTGATGCCCGTGACGGTCTTGTCCGCGAGGACGACCGACGCGTTCGACAGCAGGCGGATCGACTCGAGCACGCCCAGCGCGATGACCGGGATCTGCACGTTGAGCTCGAAGCTCCCCGAGGCCCCGGCCCATGCCACGGTCGCGTCGTTGCCGATCACGCGCGCGGCGACCATGAGGACGGCCTCGGGGACGACCGGGTTGACCTTGCCCGGCATGATCGACGAGCCGGGCTGCAGGTCCGGGATGAAGATCTCGCCCAGGCCCGTGTTCGGGCCCGAGCCCATCCAGCGCAGGTCGTTGCAGATCTTCGTGATCGAGACCGCGATGGTGCGCAGCGCGCCCGACAGCTCGACCAGCCCGTCGCGCGAGCTCTGCGCCTCGAAGTGGTCGCGCGCCTCGGTGAGCGGCAGGCCCGTGTCCTCGACCAGCAGGGCGATGACGCGCTGCGGGAAGCCGGCAGGGGTGTTGATGCCCGTGCCGACGGCCGTGCCGCCCAGGGGGACCTCGGCCGCGCGGGGGAGCGCCGACTGCAGGCGCTCGATCCCGTAGCGCATGGCCGCGGCGTACCCGCCGAACTCCTGGCCCAGCGTGACCGGGGTCGCGTCCATGAGGTGCGTGCGGCCCGACTTCACGACCGTCGCGAACTCGGCCGCCTTGGCCTCGAGGGCCTCCGCGAGGTGCGTCAGCGCGGGGATCAGGTCGTGCACGACGCCCGCGGTCGCGGCCAGGTGCACCGACGTCGGGAAGACGTCGTTGGACGACTGCGAGGCGTTGACGTGGTCGTTCGGGTGGACCTCTCGGCCGAGCGAGCGCGTGGCGAGCGTCGCGAGGACCTCGTTGGTGTTCATGTTCGACGACGTGCCGGAGCCCGTCTGGAAGATGTCGATCGGGAAGTGGGCGTCGTGCGCGCCCGAGGCGACCTCGTCGGCCGCGGCCACGATGGCGGCCGCGACGTCCTCGTCGAGCACCCCCAGCTCGGCGTTGGCGCGCGCGGCGGCCTTCTTGACACGAGCGAGGGCCTCGATGTGGCTGCGCTCGAGAGGAGTGCCCGACAGCGGGAAGTTCTCCACGGCGCGCTGCGTCTGCGCGCGGTAGAGGGCGGCCGCGGGGACGCGGACCTCACCCATGGTGTCGTGCTCGATGCGGTAGTCGGATGCGTCGGCAGAAGTCATGGGGCTAATGGTGCCGCACGAGCACGGGTGATCTCGAACCCGGCCGCGGGGTGGGTGCGTGCTGCACGCCACCCTCGCGGGCCGGTTCCGCGCGGGAGGGCGACGGTCAGACGTCCGGGGTCTCGCCGACGTCGCCGACGACCTCGACGAGCCGGGCGCGGCCGTCCGCGAGCGTGTACTCGACGCCGACGATCGCGAGCCGGCCCTCGGCCACGGCTCCCGCCAGGGCGGCCGAGTAGCCGTGGAGCATGTCGACCGTGTGGCGCACGTGCTCGCGGCGCAGGGTGTCGGGGTCGAGCGTCGCGACGCTGCCGGTGCTGCTCGTGATGTTCACGATCGAGGGGATGACCCGGTCCACGACCGCACGGACGAACCCGTCGGCCTGCTCACCGGTCGAGAGCGTGTGGGCCGCCGCGGCGATCGCACCGCAGCTGTCGTGGCCGAGCACGACCACGAGGGGGGTGCCGAGGATGTTGACCCCGTACTCGATCGAGCCGATCACGGTCGTGTCCAGGACGTGGCCTGCGGTCCGCACGACGAACACGTCGCCCAGGCCCTGGTCGAAGATGATCTCGGCGGCGACACGCGAGTCCGCGCAGCCGAAGATCACGGTGTGGGGGTGCTGCGCGACGCTGAGCTCCGCCCGGCGGGCGGCACCCTGCGAGGGGTGCTCCATCTCGTCGCGGACGAAGCGCCCGTTCCCGTCGCGGAGCATGGTCCACGCCTCGGCGGGCGTCAGCACGGGCGGGGTCGTCTCTGTCGTCGTCACAACCTCCATGCTCTCGCACGACGCGCCGTCCCGTCCGCGGTGTTCACGATCCGACCCTCGCCGTGGACGCGGCGACCCGAGCGGGCGGGGCGTGCGGCGCCGTCGGGCCGTCGCACGGACCGCTCGACAGCCCACCGGAATGTCCCCCCTGTGGCGAGACGTCCCGCGACGGTGTAGCCCTTGAGTGAGTGAACCAACCGAGAACGGGCACGATGCGGCGCCCGTTGGACGAAGGGGAGACCGTGCACCGACGCACCCGAGTACTCGCCGCGGCGCTCGCCGTCGCGACGATCGTGCCGCTCGCAGCGTGCAGCACCGGGGAGGGCTCCGGCCCTCCCGTGCTCACCTGGTACATCAACCCGGACAACGGGGGACAGGCCACGATCGCGGCGTCCTGCACCGAGGCGGCGGCGGGCGCCTACACGATCGAGACGTCCCTCCTGCCGCGAGACGCGGCCGCCCAGCGCGAGCAGCTCGCGAGGCGCCTCGCGGCCAAGGACTCGTCGATCGACCTCATGAGCCTGGACCCGCCGTTCATCCCCGAGCTCGCCGAGGCGGGCTTCCTCGCCCCCGTCCCGGACGACGTCGCGGCGGCCGCGACCAAGGACGTCGTGCAGGGAGCGATCGACGGGTCGACGTGGAAGGGCGAGCTCGTCGCGATCCCCTTCTGGGCCAACACCCAGCTCCTCTGGTACCGCAAGTCGGTGGCCGAGGCCGCGGGCCTCGACCTCTCCCAGCCCGTGACCTGGGACCAGCTCATCGACGGCGCGGAGTCCCAGGACAAGTACCTCGCGGTCCAGGGAGCCAAGGCCGAGTCGCTCACGGTGTGGATCAACGCCCTGATCGCCTCCGCAGGCGGTCAGATCCTCGAGAACCCCGAGGCTCCCGCGGACGAGCTGAAGCTCGGTCTCGAGACCGACGCGGGACGTGACGCGGCCCGGATCATCGGGGAGATCGGGACGTCGGGCGTCGGCGGTCCGGGCCTCCCGAGCGCCGACGAGTCGGCCTCCCTGACGCTCTTCCAGGGGGACAAGGGCTCGTTCATGGTCAACTGGCCGTTCGTCTGGTCCTCGACGCAGAGCGGGGTCGAGGCGGGATCGCTCGACCAGTCGCTCCTCGACGACATCGGGTGGACGCTCTACCCCCAGACCGTGGCAGGCGAGGACACGCGCCCGCCCTACGGCGGTATCAGCATCGGGGTCGGGGCGTTCAGCAAGCACGCCGACCTCGCCTACGAGGCCGCGCAGTGCATCGTCGGTGCCGAGAACCAGGCCGAGTACTTCGTGTCCGACGGCAACCCGGCGTCGAACACCACGGCGTACGACGACCCGGCGGTCCAGGCGGCGTACCCGATGTACGACGTGATCCGGCAGTCGCTCGAGCAGGCCGCGCCACGGCCGCAGACCCCGTTCTACAACGAGGTCTCGACAGGTCTCCAGCAGACCTGGTACCCGCCCTCGAGCGTGACGGAGGACGGCACCCCTGTGAAGTCCACCGACTTCATCACCGCCGTCCTGCGAGGGGAGCGACTCCTGTGAGCACCGAGACCCGAGGCGCCCGGCACGCCCAGCCCGAGCCGGAGCCCGGCCCCGACCCGACCTCGGACAAGAAGGCTCGCGCCGCTCGCAGCGACCGCGTCCGTGCCGAGGCCCGCCTGGGCTGGTACCTCGCCGGCCCCGCGTTCGTCGTGATGCTGGCCGTGACCCTCTACCCGATCCTCCAGGCCGTCTACGACTCCCTGTTCAACTACAAGCTCACGGCCCCCGACGACCGCTCGTTCGTGGGGCTCGGCAACTACCTGGTGATCCTCAGCGACCCCGTGTGGTGGCGCGACTTCGCGGTGACGTTCTTCATCATGGTCGTGTCCGTCGTGGTCGAGCTGGTCCTGGGCTTCGCGCTCGCGCTCGTCATGCACCGCGCGATCAAGCGTCTGCGTGGCCTGCTGCGCACCGCGATCCTCGTGCCCTACGGGATCATCACCGTGGTCTCGGCGTTCGCGTGGTTCTACGCGTTCGACATCACCTCGGGATACGTCAACAGCTGGTTCGACTGGGTGCCGGGGGTCGGCCCGGACCTCAACTGGTTCGCGCACCAGGGCACGAGCCTGTTCGTCATCATCGCGTCCGAGGTCTGGAAGACCACGCCGTTCATCTCGCTCCTCCTGCTCGCGGGCCTCGCGCAGGTGCCCGGCGAGCTCGAGGAGGCCGCGAAGGTCGACGGAGCGACGGCCTGGCAGCGCTTCTCGCGCGTGATCGTGCCCAACATGAAGGCCGCGATCATGGTCGCCGTCCTGTTCCGAGCGCTCGACGCGTTCCGCATCTTCGACAACGTCTTCATCATGACCAACGGTGCGAACAACACCGAGGTCCTGTCCCTGCTGGCCTACCGGACCTCGATCGGCCAGCTCCAGATCGGCATGGGCTCAGCCATCTCGGTCCTGCTGTTCCTGTGCGTGATCGGGATCTGCTTCGTGGCGATCAAGCTCTTCAAGGTGGATCTGGCCGGCGCGAGAGGGGAGCGATGATGGGCAGCGTCCTGAGCACCCGGGCCCGCGTGTGGTGGGCCGTCATCACGGTCGTCGTCCTCGTGGGGGCGCTCTTCCCGGTCGTCTCGATCCTCATGACGAGCTTCAAGGGCCCGAGCGACATCAACTCGGGCACGTTCCTGCCCCCGCAGTGGAGCACCGACAACTACGAGCAGATCCTGGCGTCGGGCGGCTCGGCGCAGGAGCTCTTCCTGTCCGCGCTGCGGAACTCGGTGGGCATCTCGCTCATCGCGACGGCCATCGCCGTGGTGCTCGCGACGCTCGCGGCCTACGCGATCGCGCGCCTCGACTTCCCGGGCAAGCGGCTGATCCTCACGACCGCGCTCGGGGTGTCGATCTTCCCCGTGGTCTCGATCGTCACGCCGCTGTTCAACCTGTGGCGCAACATCGGCCTCTACGACACCTGGCTCGGGCTCATCATCCCGTACCTGTCGCTCACGCTGCCGATCTCGATCTGGACCCTCGCGGCCTTCTTCCGCCAGATCCCGTGGGAGCTCGAGCAGGCCGCCCAGGTCGACGGAGCGACGCCCTGGCAGGCGTTCCGCAAGGTCATCGTGCCGCTCGCGGCGCCGGGCGTGTTCACCACGGCGCTCATCGCGTTCTTCATCGCGTGGAACGACTTCATCTACGGCATCTCGTTGACCTCCACGAGCGCGGCCCGACCCGTGCCCGCGGCGCTCGCGTTCTTCACGGGGGCGTCGTACTTCGAGGAGCCCACGGGCGCCATCTCGGCCGCTGCCGTGGTCGTGACGATCCCCGTGGTGATCCTCGTGGTGCTGTTCCAGCGCCAGATCGTCTCCGGCCTCACGCAGGGGGCGGTCAAGGGATGAGCGGCGCGACCTGCCCGACGACGTCGCTCGCCCCGAGCGGGCGGCACTCCCTGCGCGCGGTGCGCCCCGCGCGGTCGAGGACCCTCTCGGGGCTGGGCGGCGCCGTCGGGCACCTGCCGGCACCGCACGCCCCAACCCTTCGCTGCCCGACCGCCGACCGAGGAGAGAGCTGATGGCGTCGATCACCCTCAAGGACATCGTCAAGAAGTACGGCGACGGCTTCCCCGCCGTGAACGGGGTCAGCATCGACATCGCCGACGGCGAGTTCGTGATCCTCGTCGGCCCCTCGGGCTGCGGGAAGTCGACGCTGCTGCGCATGATCGTCGGCCTCGAGGACATCACCTCGGGAGACCTGATGATCGACGGGCAGCGCGTCAACGAGAAGGCGCCGCGCGATCGCGATCTCGCGATGGTCTTCCAGAACTACGCCCTCTACCCGCACCTGACCGTCGGTGAGAACATCGCGTTCCCGCTGCGCCTGACCAAGGGGAAGTTCACCGACGCGGAGATCCGCGAGAAGGTCGAGTACGCGGCCGACCTCCTCGAGCTGCGCGAGCACCTCGACCGCAAGCCCGCCAACCTCTCGGGCGGTCAGCGACAGCGCGTCGCGATGGGCCGGGCGATCGTGCGGGACGCCAAGGCCTTCCTGTTCGACGAGCCGCTGTCCAACCTGGACGCCAAGCTGCGCGGGCAGATGCGCACCGAGATCGCCCGGCTGCAGCGCCGCCTCGCGACCACGACCGTGTACGTGACCCACGACCAGACCGAGGCCATGACGCTCGGGGACCGTGTCGCGGTCCTGCGCAAGGGCGAGCTGCAGCAGCTCGCGAGCCCGCGAGCCCTGTACGAGCAGCCCGTGAACCTGTTCGTCGCAGGGTTCATCGGGTCACCGCCCATGAACTTCCTGCCCGGGCAGGTCTCCGGGAGCAGCATGGAGCTGCCGTTCGGGACGTTCGAGCTGCCCGAGCGGATCGTGAGCGCGGTCGGGGATCGTGACCTGGTGATCGTGGGGTTGCGCCCCGAGCACTTCGAGGACTCCCGGCTCGTCGACCCGACCAAGAAGGATCGGGGCCGGACGTTCGACGCACAGGTCGACGTGACCGAGTGGCTCGGGGCCGAGCTCTACGCGTACGTCCCGTTCGAGATGCACGCGTCGGTCGCCGAGAAGCTCGAGGAGCTGGACCGTGAGCTCGACGGCGAAGGGCTGCGGACCCAGTTCGTCGTCGCGCTCAACTCGGCCTCGCGGGTGCGCGACGGCGACACGACCGAGCTCTGGTTCGACCCCGACAAGATGATGATCTTCGACCCCGAGACGGGCGAGAACCTCACGCACGACCAGGACGAGGTGGACCGGCTCGACCGGGAGAACGAGGAGGACCGGCGCGCCTCGCTCGAGCGAGCCCAGGCGCAGGCCGACTCCCAGGCCCAGAGGGCCAGCGCCTGACCACGGCCGCTCAGTCGTCCTCGGTCGCCTCGGAGGCGCTGCCCGTCGTGGCAGGGGCGTCCGCGGCACGGGCCGACGCGAGGCGTTCGCGGGCGCCGTCGAGCCACTGCTGGCAGCGGGCAGCGAGGGCCTCGCCGCGCTCCCACAGCGCGAGCGAGGCCTCGAGCGGCTCGCCGCCGGCCTCGAGCCGGGACACGACCTGGACCAGCTCGTCGCGGGCCTGCTCGTAGGTGAGGTCTGCGACGTCGGCGTGGGGAGGGGTGGTGGTCATGGTGGTGGGCCTTCCTGGGGCGTGGTGTCTGAGGTTGCGGGGCGGGCTTGGACGGGGCGGCTCAGCGCACGGTGGCGTCGATCGCGCCCTGGGCCAGGCGCACGTGCAGGGCGTCTCCGGGGCTCACGTCGTCCGGTGAGCGGACGATCGCGCCGTCGGGGCCGTGCACGACGGCGTACCCGCGCTCGAGCGTCGAGGCGGGCGACAGGGCGCGCACCTGGGCGGCGAGCCGGTCGACCTCGCCGTGCGCGCGCAGCAGGATCGCGTCGAGCGAACGCCGGGCCCGGTCCCTCGCGGTGAGGACCTGCTGCTCGCGCGTGGAGATCATGGTCTCGGGGGTCGCGAGCACCGGTCGCGAACGGGCGCTGTCAAGGCGCGACTGCTCGCGCTGGAGCTGGTGCGTGATCGCGGCGCGTATCCGGGACCGGGCCTGCAGCACGCGCGCACGCTCCTCGCCCACGTCCGGGACGATGCGCTTGGCGGCGTCCGTCGGGGTCGAGGCACGGTAGTCCGCGACGAGGTCCAGGAGCGGGGTGTCGGTCTCGTGGCCGATCGCGCTCACGAGCGGGGTGCGGCAGGCCGCCGCGGCCCGGACCAGGGCCTCGTTGCTGAACGGCAGGAGGTCCTCGACCGCGCCGCCGCCGCGCGCGACCACGATCACGTCGACGTCGGGACGCGCGTCGAGCTCGGCGATCGCGGCGCTCACCTGCGCGACGGCCCCCGTGCCCTGGACCGCGACCTCGCGGATCTCGAACCGCACCTGGGGCCATCGGGCGCGGGCGTTGACCACGACGTCGTGCTCGGCCTTGGACTCGCGGCCGCACACCAGGCCGACGACCGCAGGAAGGAAGGGGAGCGGGACCTTGCGGTCCGCGTCGAACAGGCCCTCGGCGGCCAGGACCCGCTTGAGGTGCTCGATACGGGCCAGGAGCTCACCGATCCCGACCGTGCGCACCTCGCTCGCCTGGAGCTGGAACGACCCCCGCTTGGGCCAGAAGACCGGCTTGGCGTGGACGACGACGTGCGCACCCTCGCTGAGCGGGGTGCTCGCGGCCTCGAAGACCCTGGCGAGGGCGGCGACCGGGAGCGACATGTCGGCGTCGGTGTCCCGCAGGGTCAGGAAGGCCATCGAGGCACCGGGGCGCCGGTTGAGCTGGACGACCTGGCCCTCGACCCAGACGGGGGCCATCTTGTCGATGTATGCCGTGATCTTGCTCGACAGCAGCCGCACGGGCCACGGGTTCTCGGCGGTCGTGTCGAGGGCCCGGGCGGGGAGGGCGGGTTGCGGGGCGGGGCTGGTGGGGTCGGCGGAGTCGGCGGGTCGGTCGGTCACGGGTCAAGAGTGCCTCATGGGACTGACAGGCGCCGGGGGTGACGCCCGCGTTGGCCGACGGTGGCGGTGCCGTCACCCTCGGCGGTCGGCCAGGTCACCTTCGGCGTGCTGGTGCGTCACCGCCGGTGAGTCGCCCGGTCACCTCACCCGCGCCCTGCCGTGGGGATCCTGTGGAGTTGCTGCCAGGACCTGGCCAGGACCGCATGCGGACCCTTCCGCACGGCCCGGCCGCGCAGGCCCGTCGCCTAGACTCGGGGTGTGACTTCCCCTTCTGGTAAGCGTGTCCTCCTCGCCGCCCCCCGCGGCTACTGCGCGGGCGTCGACCGCGCTGTCATCGCGGTCGAGAAGGCGCTCGATCACTACGGCGCCCCCGTGTACGTCCGCAAGGAGATCGTGCACAACAAGTTCGTCGTCGAGTCCCTGAGCGACAAGGGAGCGATCTTCGTCAACGAGACCGACGAGGTGCCCGAGGGCGCGCGCGTCGTGTTCTCGGCCCACGGCGTCTCGCCCGCGGTCCACGAGGCCGCGGCGGAGCGCAACCTGCAGACGATCGACGCGACGTGCCCCCTGGTCACCAAGGTGCACAAGGAGGCCGTGCGGTTCGCGGCCGAGGACTACGACATCCTGCTGATCGGCCACGAGGGCCACGAAGAGGTCGAGGGCACCGCGGGCGAGGCCCCGGACCACGTGCAGATCGTGAACTCGCCCGACGACTCGGCGAACGTCACGGTCCGCGACCCGAACAAGGTCGTGTGGATCTCGCAGACGACGCTGTCGGTCGACGAGACCATGGAGACCGTCGACCGTCTGCGCGAGCGGTTCCCCACGCTCCAGAACCCGCCGTCGGACGACATCTGCTACGCCACGCAGAACCGTCAGGTCGCCGTCAAGAAGCTCGCGCCCGAGTGCGAGCTCGTGATCGTGGTGGGCTCGGCGAACTCGTCGAACTCGGTGCGCCTCGTCGAGGTCGCCCTGAACGCCGGCGCGAACGCCTCCTACCGCATCGACCGGGCGCAGGAGATGGACGAGTCCTGGCTCGACGGTGTCACGACGGTTGGCGTGACCTCGGGCGCCTCGGTCCCGGAGATCCTCGTCAACGACGTGCTCGCGTATCTGGCCGAGCGTGGCTACGGCGACGTGCAGGAGGTGCGCACCGCGACCGAGGACCTCATGTTCTCGCTCCCCAAGGAGCTGCGCGCGGACCTCAAGGCCGCGGGCAACGCGCCCGCGCGCCCGCGCCGCGAGAACCGCACGTCGCTGTCGGTCGAGCCCGTCTGACGCTCGAGCGTTGCCACGTCGAGGCCCGTCCCGGATGTCCGGGGCGGGCCTCGTGCGTGCTGCGGGACCGTGGCCGGGGCTCGCGCTCGCCGCCACGTCGGGTGCGCCACCGCCGGCGGGCGGTTCGGGGAGCGCGGCGCGAACTTCCGGTCCGACGGCGCCGCTCCTCAGGAGCGTGCGGGTCGCTCCCGGCGCCCCGCGCCCGCCCCGCACCCGCCGTGCGCGTCATGACGCGTCCGCGCCCCGGTCCCGCTCGTGCCGCCCGGGGGCGTTGATCGTGCCGAGCATCCCGGCGTCGAGCGCGCCCTCGTCGTCGCCACCTGCCACGGAACCGTCGGCTGCCCGGCCTCCCGGTGCGATCTCGTCGAGCGCGACGACCGACTCGTTGACCGAGGCGAGCAGCTCGGGAGCGCTCACGGCGCTGAGCTGAGGGTTGGCCGGGGCCGGGGTCTCGAGATCCTCGTCCACGACGTTGAGGTCGGCGAACCGGCGGGCGCTGACGAGGACTCGGGTCTCGAGCGAGGCGACCGTCCTGTTGTACGACTCTGCGGCGCCCTGGATGGACCGCCCCAGCTTGGCCAGGTGGCTGCCCATGACGGCGAGACGGCCGTGCAGCTCCTTGCCGAGCGTGAGCACCTGCTGGGCATTGGCCGCGAGGGCGTCCTGGCGCCAGGCGTAGGCGACGGTGCGCAGCAGCGCGACCATGGTCATGGGGGCCGCGATGATGACGTTCTTGGCGAACGCGTACTCGAGGATCGACGGGTCCTGCTCGATCGCCGCGGACAGGAACGACTCGGCGGGGACGAACATCACGACGAACTCGGGAGCGGGGCTGAACTGGTCCCAGTAGCGCTTGGTCGCGAGGTCGTCGATGTGCTTGCGGAAGTGGCGGGCGTGCGCGGCCAGGCGCTCGGCGCGCACTCTCGGGTCAGCGGTCTGCTGGGCGTCGAGGTAGCCGAGGAACGCGACCTTCGCATCGACGACGACGTTCTTGCCGCCCGCGAGCTTGATGACCATGTCGGGGCGCAGGGCCCCGTCGTCGGTCGCGACCTGGTCCTGCTCGACGAAGTCGACGTGCGGGATCATGCCTGCGGCCTCGACGACGCGGCGCAGCTGAAGCTCACCCCACGCGCCGCGGACCTGGGAGGAGCGCAGCGCGGTCACGAGCTGTGAGGTCTCGGCGCGCAGCGCCTCGGAGTCGTGGCGCATGCCGCGGACCTGTTCGGCGAGCGTGCCGTGCGCCTCACGGCGGGCCTGCTCGGCCGCGGTGACCTCGGCCTTGACCTGGTCGAGAGCCTTGCTGAGGGGCTCGACGAGCTGTTGCACGGCCTGCTCGCGCTTGGCGAGCTCGGCCTCGCCGACCTGCTGGCTGCGCTTGAAGCGCTCCTCGGCCTGGGCGAGGAACTGCTCGGAGCTGGTTGCGAGCGCCTTGCCTGCCAGGGCCTCGAACTGCGCCTCGAGCCGGGCCTGGTCGCCGCGGATCTCCCCGAGCCGCTTCTCGGACCCCGCGCGCAGCTCCTCGATCGCGCGCTCGTGGTTGGCGCGCTCGATGTCGAAGCGTTCGTCCGCTGCTCGCTCGACGCCCGCGAGGTGCCGCCCGAACCCCTCGCGCTCGGTCCGGAGCTGGCGCTCGAACCCTTCGCGCTCCGCCGCGAGACGCTCGGCGAGCCCGGCGCCGCGCGCGGCCTCCTGCTGCGCCTGGGACAGCAGGCCGGTGAGCCGGCCGATCTCCTCGCGTCCCGAGTCGGGTGCGGACCGCCGCGCGAACCACCCCAGGAGGGCACCCACGAGGAGCCCGACGACGAGCATCAACCACGGCAAGGCGTTGTCCATGCCCGCACTCTGCCAGGTGCCACCGACAGGACCGGTGAGCGACGCCGTCGGACCCGCGGACGAACTTCCCACCTCGAAAGATGTGACATTTCACAGGGGGAGCGGCGACCCGGCTCCGCTACGTTTGTCCGTATGGCCCACGACCCTGAGCCCCGCGACCAGTTCCCACCCGCGACCCCCGGGACGGCGGGAGCGCACGGCGCTCCCGGACTCCCGCAGGCGTCCGCCCCGACCGCTCCCGTGCTCGCCCCTGCAACGCCCCCGGCGCACCCCGCCCAGGGGCCCGCGTCCCCCGCGCTCTCGGTACGCGGGCTGCGGAAGAAGTTCGGCGAGAAGATCGCCGTGGCCGGGATCGACCTCGACGTCCCGGCGGGGTCGTTCTACGGGCTCGTCGGCCCCAACGGCGCCGGCAAGACGACCGCGCTGTCCATGGCCACCGGTCTGCTGCGCCCCGACTTCGGGACGGTCCACGTGCACGGCCTGGACCTGTGGGCCAACCCGCTCGAGGGCAAGCGCATGCTCGGCATCCTGCCCGACGGCGTCCGCCTGTTCGACCGCCTCACGGGCGCCCAGCTCATCACCTACGCAGGCCTGCTGCGCGGCATGGACCGGCAGACGGTCGCCGAGCGCACCGCGGACCTCCTCGAGGCCCTGGGCCTGGCGGCCGACGCGAACACGTTCGTCGTCGACTACTCGGCGGGCATGACCAAGAAGATCGCGCTCGCCTCGGCCCTCATCCACGCGCCGAGCCTGCTCGTGCTCGACGAGCCCTTCGAGGCCGTCGACCCGGTCTCTGCGGCCAACATCCGCGAGATCCTCAACGGGTACGTCGCGAGCGGCGGCACCGTGATCGTGTCCTCGCACGTCATGGACCTGGTCCAGCGCATGTGCGACCACGTCGCGGTCATCGCGGGCGGGCACGTGCTCGCTGCGGGCACCGTGGACGAGGTGCGCGCGGGCCAGAGCCTCGAGGACCGCTTCGTCGACCTCGTCGGCGGCCGTCACACCACGGAGGGGCTGTCGTGGTTGCGCACCTCGTAAGGCTCAAGCTCACCCTCATGCGCAACACGCTCAAGAAGAGCGTGTGGCAGACGATCGGGCTCGTGCTCGGCATCCTGTACGGGCTGGGCGTCATCTCGATGGCTCTGGTCGGCCTGGCGGTCCTGGGGACCACGGCCCCGGAGATCGCGGGCCAGATCATCACGATCGTGGGTTCGGTCGTGGTGCTCGCGTGGTGGATCGTGCCGCTCTTCGCGTTCGGTGTGGACGCGACCCTGGACCCGCAGCGGTTCGTGACCTTCGCGGTGCCGCAGCGCCAGCTCCTCGCGGGGCTCGCGGTCGCGGGGCTCGTCGGGATCCCCGGGATCGTGACGCTCGTCGCGTCGGCCGGCACGGCGCTCGCGTGGTGGCGGTCGCCGCTCGCGGCCCTCGCCGCGCTCGTGGGCGCCCTGCTCGCGGTCGCGTTGTGCGTCGTCGGCTCGCGCGCGACCACGACGGCGCTCGCGCCGCTGCTCGACTCGCGCCGCTACCGCGAGGTCCTGTCGATCGCGGCGTTCGTGCCGCTCATGCTCGCCGGACCGATCATCGGCTGGGCGACCGCGGCGGTCGCCCGCGGCCAGGACGTCCTGCCGGTCATCGCGGACGTCCTGGGCTGGACGCCGTTCGGGGCGCCGTGGGCGGTCGCGTCCGCGGTGGCCGACGGCGCCTGGGGGCTCGCGCTCGCCCGGCTCGCGATCGCCGTGGTCGTCGTGGTCCTCGCGTGGGTCGTGTGGGACCGGGCGCTCGCCAAGGCGCTGGTCGCCCCGCGCGGTGCGGCGAGCGCGGGCAAGTCCAAGGGCCTGGGATGGTTCGACCGCTTCCCGGCGACCCCGGTCGGGGCCGTCGCGGCGCGCTGCCTCACGTACTGGTTCCGCGACCCGCGCTACTCGGGGTCCATCGCGGTCGTCCCGCTGCTCCCGGTCCTGCTGTGGTTCGTGGGATCGAGCATGGGGATCGACGGCGGTGACGGGTTCCGTGGCTCATGCTCGTGCTCGGGCCGCTCACGGCGTTCACGTTCGGGTTCGCGATCTCGGCGGACATCGCCTACGACCACACCGCCTTCTGGACGCAGCTCTCGTCCGGGGTCACGGGCTTCGCGGACCGCGCGGGCCGTGTGCTCGCGGCCGCTGTGCTGGGCGTCCCGGTCGTGACGATCTTCGCGGTCGTCTCGGTCGCCTTCACGGGCCGGTGGGATCTCCTGGTCGCCACGGTCGGGCTGAGCCTGGGCGTGCTCGCGACAGGGCTGGGTGTGTCGAGCGTCGTCTCGGCGCGGCTCCTCTACCCGGTGCCCAAGCCGGGGGAGAGCCCCTTCAAGTCGCCCCAGGGGGCTGCGATGGCGACCATGTTCGCCCAGATGATCACGATGCTCGTGCTCCTCGCGCTGTCCCTGCCCGCGGCGGGCCTGGCGCTCACGAACGTCCTGACGGGCGACGCGGTGTGGGGTTGGCTCGCGCTGGTCGTGGGCATCGGTCTGGGCGCGCTCTTCCTGGTGCTGGGCATGCGCTGGGGCGGACGCCTGGTGGACCAGCGGGGGCCGGAGCTGCTCCAGCAGGTCATGAGCTACAAGTAGCGGGCCCGACGCCGCCTCTCGCCCGGGTGGGCACGTGCAGCTCTGCACGAGCCCACCCGGGCGGGCGACGCCGTCGGGCTGCGGGTCGCCGACCGGGCGAGCGGGCCGGTGCGCCGCTCCCGTAGACTCAGGCCCCGTGGCTCTTACAATCGGCATCGTCGGCCTGCCCAACGTCGGCAAGTCCACCCTCTTCAACGCCCTGACGCGCAACCAGGTCCTCGCGGCGAACTACCCGTTCGCGACGATCGAGCCGAACGTCGGCGTGGTGTCCCTGCCCGACCCCCGGCTGAACAAGCTCGCGGAGATCTTCGGCAGCGAGCGCATCCTGCCCGCGACGGTCTCGTTCGTCGACATCGCGGGCATCGTCAAGGGTGCGAGCGAGGGCGAGGGCCTCGGCAACAAGTTCCTCGCGAACATCCGCGAGGCGGACGCGATCTGCCAGGTGACCCGTGCGTTCGACGACCCCGACGTGATCCGCGTCGAGGGGTCCACGGACTCCGCGGACGACATCGAGACCATCAGCACCGAGCTGATCCTCGCCGACCTCCAGACCCTCGAGAAGGCGCTGCCGCGTCTCGAGAAGGAGGTCAAGATCAAGAAGGGCGACCCCGTCCTGGTCGCCGCCGCGCAGAAGGCGCAGTCCCTGCTCGAGCAGGGGATCACCCTCTTCCAGGGTGCCGCCGCCGCGGGCCTGGACCTGGCCGAGATCGCGAGCCTGCAGCTCATGACGGCCAAGCCCTTCATCTACGTCTTCAACACCGACGACGCCGGGCTCGTGGACGAGGCCCGCAAGGACGAGCTGCGCGCGCTCGTCGCACCGGCCCAGGCGATCTTCCTGGACGCCAAGTTCGAGTCCGAGCTCGCCGAGCTCGAGCCCGAGGAAGCGGCGGAGATGCTCGCCGAGACGGGCCAGGAGGAGTCGGGCCTGGACCAGCTCGCCCGTGTCGGGTTCGACACGCTCGGCCTGCAGACCTACCTGACCGCCGGGCCCAAGGAGTCGCGTGCCTGGACCATCCGCAAGGGCTGGACGGCTCCCCAGGCGGCGGGCGTCATCCACACCGACTTCGAGCGGGGCTTCATCAAGGCCGAGGTCATCTCGTTCGACGACCTCGTCGAGACCGGCTCGGTCGCTGCGGCCCGCGCGGCGGGCAAGGCCCGCATCGAGGGCAAGGACTACGTCATGGCCGACGGCGACGTCGTGGAGTTCCGCTTCAATGTCTGACGCGTTGCCCCCGTGCCCTGCGTGCGGTGAGGGCTACGCCTACGAGTCCGGCGCGCTGCTGGTGTGCCCCATGTGCGGCCACGAGTGGGCGCCCGGCGACGCCGAGGTGACCGGCGGCGTCGACGCGGCGGCCGCACGTCTCGTGAAGGATGCCGTGGGCAACCCTCTGGAGGACGGCGACGACGTCACGATCGTCAAGGACCTCAAGGTCAAGGGCGCGGGCGGCGGCGTCGTCAAGGTGGGCACCAAGGTGCGTGGCATCCGGTTGATCGCCGACGGCGTGGGTGACCACGACATCGACGCGAAGGTGCCCGGCTTCGGGCAGATGCAGCTGAAGTCGGGCGTCGTCAAGAAGGTCCTCTAGTCGATTCGTCCGCTGGGTCCGGCAGGTCCGGCGTGCCCCGTCGGCGCGTCCGGACCAGCCGCGTCCCGGTTCGGGCGCTGGGCGCGGCGCGCGCAGGACCGTTGGAGCGCCATCCGCTGGTGGCCCGCCCACGGCGGTGCCGCAGCCGATCACGAGGGACGTCAGCTCCAGCAAGTGCGGGAAGCCGAACCCGGCGGACGCGAAGGTCGGCAGCTCGCAGGTGAGCTCGACGGCCGGTGGGTCGCCGCGCAGGTAGGTGTCCGGCTGCCCGAGGAGCCTCGTGCGAAGGACGTCCGTCCCCGTGCGTCGCAGGGCAGGTCCTCCCCGTGACGGAGGTCTCCGAGAGACCGGTCACACTCGTCGTTCGTGGGACGGCTACCGCCGTATCGTGAGACGCGGCAGGCGCTCGTTCTTCGTGTCCAGGATGTTACGTACCGGTTTCTCCCGGTATCAGGACGGAAACAGGACCGTACCGGCCAGTATCAACTCGGTAACGATCGGATGCCCGAAAGGCGCAACCGGGTGAAGTCACCCATCTTGGTCGGTACCGTTGCCCCAAACCATGGTGGGCTTCCCTGACGACGCCGCCGAGGACGCCCTGCGGTCACCCGCACGGTCCTCGAGGCAAGGGAGTCGCCATCCCCTTGAGGAGGAACATTGAACATCAGGCGCACAAGTGCCGTTACCGCGGCCGTGGCCTCGGTCGCGTTGGTGCTGACCGCATGCGGTGGCACGGCCAACGAGGCGGACACCGAAGACGCAGGCATCAACCAGGAGTCCGCGGTCACCGTGGCCTGGGAAGCGCCGCTCAACGAGCTCAACCTCAGCTCGTCGAACGGCAACGCGACGCAGAACGCCGTCATCGGTTACATGCTGAACTCGGGCTTCAACTACTACGACGAGAACCTCGACCTGGTCGAGGACACCTCGTTCGGTACGTACGAGAAGGTCTCCGAGGACCCGTTGACCGTCAAGTACACCGTCGCGGACGACACCAAGTGGTCGGACGGCACGGCGTTCGACGCGACGGACATCCTGCTCCAGTGGGCCGGTACCTCCGCCAAGTTCAACAACGTCGAGCCCGAGACGGACGAAGAGGGCAACGTCACGAACCAGGAAGCCCTGGACGCCGGCGTCTACTTCGACGGCACGACCCCGGGTGCAGCGCTCATCAGCGCGACCCCGGAGATCAGCGAAGACGGCAAGTCGATCACCTTCGTGTACGACAAGCCGTTCGGTGACTGGGCCCTGAACTTCACCAACCAGTTCGTCCCCGCGCACGTGGTCGCACAGAACACGCTCGACATCGAGGACGCGCAGGAGGCCAAGGACGCTCTGCGCGACGCCATCCTGAGCGGCGACGCTGCCAAGCTCTCGCCCGTCGCGACCTTCTGGAACTCGGGCTTCGAGATGACGAAGATGCCCGAGGACAAGGCACTCGTGCTCTCGAACGGCGCGTACGTCCTCGACGCGTACGAGGAGAACCAGTACCTGACGCTCAAGGCGAACCCCGACTTCAAGGGCAAGAACAAGGCGTCGGTCGAGACCATCACGGTCCGCTACATCGACGACCCGATGGCCCAGGTCCAGGCGCTGCAGAACGGTGAGGTCGACCTCATCGGCCCGCAGGCCTCGGCAGACGTGCGCAGCGCCCTCGAGGCCCTGCCCGGGATCGAGACCAACAACAGCGTCGAGGGCACGTTCGAGCACGTCGACCTGGTCTTCGCGAACGGTGGTCCGTTCGACCCGGCGACCTACGGTGGCGACGCCGAGAAGGCCAAGAAGGTCCGCCAGGCGTTCCTCACGGCCATCCCGCGCCAGACGATCGTCGACAACCTGATCGTCCCGCTGAACCCCGACGCCGAGGTCCGCAACTCGCAGATCCTCATCCCGGGCTCGCCGAACTACGACAAGATGGTCGCTGAGAACGGGTCGGACTTCTACAAGCCCGAGGCCGACATCGAGGCCGCCAAGGCGCTCCTGGCCGAGGCCGGCGTGACCACCCCGGTCAAGGTCCGCTTCGCGTACAACAACGAGAACGCGCGTCGTGTCAACGAGCTCGCGCTCATCACGGACACCGCCTCGCAGGCCGGCTTCGAGATCGTCGACACCGGCCGCCCCGCCGCGACGTGGGGCACGCTGCTCGCGACCGGTCAGCAGGAGTACGACGCATCGCTCTTCGGCTGGCAGTCGACCTCGACCGCCGTCACCGAGTCGGACGCCAACTACCGCTTCGCTCCTGAGCGCGGCATCAACAACTACGGCTTCTACTCGAACCCGGCCGTCGACGCCGCGCTCGACCAGCTCCAGGTCGCGACCGAGCCCGACGAGCAGTTCGCGCTCCAGCTCGAGGTCGAGAAGAACCTGTGGGCTGACGCGTTCGGCACCACGATCTTCCAGTTCCCCGCGATCCAGGGCTGGAACGAGAACCTGAAGGGCGTCGACGCGATCACCATCAGCCCGACGATCTTCTACGGCTTCTGGAACTGGGAGCTCGGCGCGTAGCGTCGAGCCCATCCGTTCCTGAGCACGGGGCCAAAGCCCCCGGTCGGCACCAGGCCCACGCCTGGTGCCGGCCCGTGCTCGGCGCGTCGCACGACGAGGGCACCGGTCGATTCGATCACCGGTGTCCTCGTCGTGGGTTGTGCGGCAGGAGTCCACCATGACCCTCACCTCGCGCCGGCTGAACGTCTCCTCGCGCTACCCGCGCGTAGACTTGCCCGGCCCTAACCTGGGTCCCTAGTTTCAGCGAGGTATGCCCTCCAATGTTCTCTTTCATCTCGCGGCGTCTGCTGGCAGGGTTGGGAACCCTGCTCGTCTCGACGTTCGCCATGTACCTGCTCGTGAGCAAGTCGATCAGGCCCTTCGAAGACCTCGAGTCGCTGACGGACGGCGCCATCAAGGCTCAGAGGATCGCCGAGCGCATCGAGATCCTCGATCTCAACACGAACCCGGTCATCCGGTACTTCAAGTGGCTCGGCAACTTCGTGACCGGCGACCTCGGTGTCGGGTGGCGGTCGGGTCAGCCCGTCACGAGCCTGCTCCAGGGAGCCGTCGCCTCCACGATCCAGCTCGTCGCCGCGGCGACGGTCCTCGCGATCATCCTCGGCGTCATGATCGGCATCGTCAGCGCGCTGCGCCAGTACAGCGCGCTTCGACTACATCACGATCTTCCTCTCCTTCCTCCTGTACTCCCTCCCGGCCTTCTGGGTCGCCGTGCTGCTCAAGCAGTGGGGGGCGATCGGCTTCAACGACTTCCTCAAGGATCCTCGCTGAGCCCGCTCGTCATCGCCGTCGCCGGTCGCGCTGGCAGGTACGGCCTGGATGCTCGCCTTCGGCGGGACAGCCCGCAGCGGCTCATCACGTTCGGCAGCGCCTTCGCTGGTGACCGTCGGCGCGCTCTTCTACCTCCAGCTCTCCAACTGGTGGCTGCAGCCGCAACCTCGGCCCCGTCCTCTCCTCATCACGGGTACGGCGCTCGCCTTCGCGATCACAGCGCTCACTGCCGGACTGCAGAACCGCCGCGCCCTGGACGCCGCACTGTCCACCGTGGCGTTGGGGCTCGCTCTCTACTACCCCTTGAAGCCCGTCCTGCGTGAGGTCGACAGCTGGCTGCTCGTCGGTGGCCTCGCGGTCCTGACGATCGCTGTCGGCATCGGCATCGGCTACCTCTGGGGCGGACCGGACCGGGGAGTCTCTGCGCGCAGCGCTGCGATCACGGCGCTTCCTCGTGGCGTCCATGATCTTCGTCGACAAGGTCATGTCGATCTGGCCCGCCTACCTCAAGGCGCCGGCGATCAACGGTCGGCCGCTCGCGACCATCGGGGACGCGACCCCGAACCTCGGCGGCAACTTCTGGGTCGGGACGCTGGACAGCTTCACGCACCTGCTCCTGCCGACGATCGCCCTGGTCCTCATCGCGTTCGCCGGGTACACCCGCTACTCGCGGTCGAGCATGCTCGAGGTCATGAACCAGGACTACATCCGCACCGCGCGCGCCAAGGGCCTGCCGGAGCGGACCGTCGTCATGCGACACGGGTTCCGCAACACGCTGATCCCGCTCGCGACGATCGTCCCGATCGACGTCATCACGCTCCTCGGTGGCGCCATCATCACCGAGAAGGTCTTCGCCCGTCCGGGCATGGGCCGCTGTTCATCGACTCGCTGCAGCACGCCGAGGTCGATCCTGTGATGGCGTACCTCGTCATCGTGGCGGCCCTGGCCATCATCGCCAACATCGTGGCTGACTCTGATCTACGCGGCCCTCGACCCGCGGATCCGGGTGAACGCATGAGCAACGCCATTTCTCCTCAAGATTCCACGTTCGACCCGAACGTCGAGAACGCAGATCGAGCTCAAGGAGGTCGAGGGGCTCTCACAGAACCAGATCGTCCGTCGACGCTTCCTCCGGCACAAGGGCGCGGTCATCTCGGTCGTCGTCCTGGTCCTGATCACGATCCTCGCGGTGACCTCGCGTCGGCTTCGGTTCATGGACCGGCTGGTGGAACGTTCGTCACCGTCGCGGCCGGGTCGCGACCAACCCTCCTGATCAACGGCGGCGCCGCCGCGCTCGGTGCGACACCCCTTCGGTCAGGACGAGGCCGGTCGTGACATCTTCGCCCGCGTGATGCGCGGCACGCAGACGTCGCTCATCATCATGTTCTCCGTCGGTCTCATCGCGACCGTGGTCGGGCATCGTCGTCGGAGCGCTCTCGGGCTTCTTCCGAGGTGCGGCGGACTCGCTCCTGATGCGTTTCACGGACCTCGTCATCACGATGCCCGTGATCGTCCTGGGTGCCGTCCTCGGCCTGATGTCCGGCGGTAATCAACGCCGCACTGTTCGCGGCGTTCCTCGGCCTGATCCTCTGGCCGCCGCTGGCCCGCCTCGTGCGCGGCGAGTTCCTCTCGCTGCGCGAGCGGGAGTTCGTCGACGCCGCACGTGTCGCGGGTGCGAGCAACACACGGATCATCTTCAAGCACATGCTGCCGAACGCGGTCGGCGTCATCATCGTCAACACGACGCTGCTGCTCAGCTCGGCGATCCTGCTGGAGACGTCGCTCGCTACCTCGGGGTTCGGCATCAAGTCGCCGTCCGATCTCGCTCGGCCTGCTCATCAACGACTACCAGCAGGCGTTCGCCACACGCCCCTGGCTCTTCTGGTGGCCGGGTGCCTTCATCGTGTCGATCGCGCTGTGCGTGAACTTCATCGGTGACGGTCTGCGCGACGCGTTCGACCCGCGTCAGAAGCGGATCCCCTCGGTGCGCAAGATGGCGCGTGCGCGCCGCATCGAGCGTCCGCTGCCCTCGACGCGCCCGACCGACGGCACGGGTGCCGCTGCGGAACCGAGCACCCCGTGACCTGCGCGCCACGGCGCGTCGGGTCACCCTCCGACGGTCGTGACCACGATCGTCGCGACCACCAGGGCGCCGAGCACGGCGAGCTGGCGGACGTTCCAGCGGGTGCTGGCGCCGGGCGCGTCGTCGCGGCGGGCATCGAGGTAGCCCGCCGCGAGCAGGGTCGCGTGGCGCTCGGTCACGGCTGCTGCGACGGTCTCGGCCGTCGCGGCAGCCGTGCCGCCGCTGCCGCGCTGGGTACCGTCGCGGCGGGTGCGCAGCCAGCGTGCGCTGCCGCTCGACCGTGGCGCGGCCCATGCGGTCACCGAGCCGCCGTGGTACCTGACCTCGAGCGACCAGCGCGTCTCGGCGCCCTCGAACGCGGGCCACGGGACGTGCACGCTGCGCACCACGTTGTGGACGTCGATCCCGCCGTCGGAGACCTCGACGCGGGGCAGCCAGAACAGCATGGCGACCGCCCAGGTCACCAGCGCCGCTCCGGGCACGGTGCGCAGGCCTGCGGCCGCGCCGTCCGTCGTCCAGAGCGCGGCGCAGAGCATGACACCGACCACGCCCACCGCCACGGTGAGCACTCGGCCGTACATCGAGAAGAAGACCTTCGTGGGACCCATGGCCCCATGTTCCCAGAGACTGCGGCGCCACGAGCGCCAGGTCTCGCCACCTGCTGGAAGGACACTGATCACCGTGGCCATCGACACATCTTCCGTGCCTCAGTTCGCTCCCACGGGGAGCCCTGTGCTCTCGGTGCGCGACCTGGGCGTGGACTTCTACGTCGACGGGGTCTGGTACCCGGCGGCGACCGACATCAGCTACGACCTGTACGCGGGCGAGGTCCTGGCGATCGTGGGCGAGTCGGGCTCGGGCAAGTCCCAGTCCTCGCTCGCCCTGCTGGGCCTGCTGCCATCGAACGGGCGCGCACGCGGTAGCGCCAAGCTGGGCGACCGCGAGCTCATCGGCCTGACCCAGGGCGGTCTGCGCAACATCCGTGGACGGAGATCTCGATGATCTTCCAGGAGCCGATGACCGCGCTCAACCCCGTCTACACGGTCGGCTTCCAGATCGTTGAGACGATCCGCACGCACTTCACGGTCGGTCCGTCGGAGGCCAAGAAGCGTGCGATCGAGCTGCTCCGTCTCGTGGACATCCCCGAGCCCGAGCGTCGCTTCGACGCCTACCCGCACCAGCTCTCGGGTGGTCAGCGTCAGCGCGCGATGATCGCCCAGGCGCTCGCCTGCGACCCCAAGCTCCTGGTCGCCGACGAGCCGACGACGGCGCTCGACGTCACGGTCCAGGCAGAGATCCTGCGCCTGCTCCGCGACCTGCGTCACCGGGTCGACGCCGCGATCATCCTCATCACGCACGACATGGGCGTGGTCGCCGACATGGCCGACACCATGATGGTCATGAAGGACGGCCACGTCGTCGAGCGCGGCACCGCGGCGGAGATCTTCGGTGCGCCGAAGCACCCGTACACGCGTCGTCTGCTGGACGCGGTGCCGCACCTGGGCACCTCCAAGACCGGTGTCGAGTCCGTGACGGACCGCTCGCCTGCCGCGGCGCCGGTCGTCGACAAGGACGTGGTCCTCGAGGCGACCGACATGATCATCGAGTACCCGGCCCGTCGCCGGCAGAAGGCCTTCCGGGCGGTCGACCAGGTCGAGCTTCTCGATCCGCAAGGGCGAGGTCGCTCGGCCTGGTGGGCGAGTCCGGCTCGGGCAAGACGACCATCGGCCGCGCCGTGGTCGGGCTGCTGCCCGTGACGGGCGGTGCGCTGCGCATCGGGGACATGAACATGGTCGGGGTCTCCCCGAAGGCGCTTCGCGCCGCTCCGCAAGGAGGTCGGGATCGTCTTCCAGGACCCGGGCTCGTCCCTGAACCCGCGCCTGCCCATCGGCGAGTCGATCGGCGAGCCCCTCATGCTCCACAAGGGCATCAAGGGCAAGGCGCTGAGCACGCGAGGTCGAGCGGCTGCTGGACCAGGTCGAGCTGCCCCGGGCCATGCGCAACCGGTACCCGCACGAGCTGTCCGGCGGCCAGCGCCAGCGCGTCGGGATCGCCCGCGCGCTCTCGCTCGAGCCCAAGCTGCTGGTCGCGGACGAGCCGACGTCGGCTCTCGACGTCTCGGTCCAGGCCCGGGTGCTGGACCTCTTCCAGGACCTGCAGCGCGAGCACGGGTTCGCGTGCCTGTTCATCTCGCACGACCTCGCGGTCGTCGAGATGCTCTCGGACCACGTCGCGGTCATGCACCAGGGCAAGCTGGTCGAGGTCGGGACGACCGAGCAGATCGTCCACGCGCCCGTGGACCCGTACACGCAGCGCCTGCTCGCTGCGGTGCCGGTGCCGGACCCTGCTGAGCAGCGTCGTCGTCGTGAGGTGCGTGACGCCCTGCTCGACGCGTCCAAGAAGGACGTGGCGCGCGACGAGCGCAAGGAGGTCGGCGCTCTGGCACGTACGCAGGAGGACGACCGCGAGGACCTCGAAGGGGGTCGCATCCCGCAGCAGCCGGTCTGACCGGTCTCGCGCACAGCACGGGTGAGATGCCCGACGACGGCACGCGCCGTCGTCGGGCATCTCGCGTCTGCGGGCAGGGGAGCGGGGTGTGACGGAGCACCCCCTCCACGCACTGGCCTGCACCCGGTAAGATAGCCGTGCCCGGACGACGGCGCGCGCGTGCTCTGCGCGGGCGGCGCCCGTCTGCTGGCCACCAACTCCGGGGCGGAAACCTCCGTCGCTTGCTCCTCTCCCGAAATGAGTTCTGTATGTCTGTGCGCTCTGACCTGCGCAACGTGGCGATCGTCGCCCACGTCGACCACGGCAAGACGACCCTGGTCGACGCGATGCTGCACCAGTCCGGCGCCTTCGGCGCCCACGCGCACGTCGACGAGCGGGCGATGGACTCGGGCGACCTGGAGCGCGAGAAGGGCATCACGATCCTCGCGAAGAACACCGCGTCCACTACGCCGGTCCGGCGGCCGTCGAGGCCGGGCAGCCCGGAGGGCATCACGATCAACGTGATCGACACCCCGGGCCACGCCGACTTCGGCGGTGAGGTCGAGCGCGGCCTGTCCATGGTCGACGGCGTCGTGCTGCTGGTCGACGCGTCGCGAGGGCCCGCTGCCCCAGACGCGCTTCGTGCTGCGCAAGGCGCTCGTCGCCAAGCTGCCCGTGATCCTCGTGGTCAACAAGGTCGACCGTCCCGACTCGCGCATCGAGGAGGTCGTCGCCGAGGCGACCGACCTGCTGCTCGGCCTCGCCAGCGACCTCGCCGACGAGGTCCCGGACCTCGACCTCGACGCCATCCTCGACGTGCCCGTCGTCTACGCCGCCGCCAAGGCCGGCCGCGCCTCGATCGATCCAGCCCGCCGACGGCTCGGCCTGCCGGACAGCGAGGACCTCGAGCCGCTGTTCGCGACCATCCTCGAGAAGATCCCGGCCCCCACGTACGAGGAGGGCGCTCCGCTGCAGGCGCACGTCACCAACCTCGACGCGTCGCCGTTCCTCGGCCGCCTCGCGCTGCTGCGCATCTTCAACGGCACCATCCGCAAGGGCCAGACCGTCGCGTGGGCCCGCGCCGACGGCACGCATGCAGAACGTCAAGATCACCGAGCTGCTCGAGACCAAGGCGCTCGACCGCGTGCCCACCGACTCGGCCGGCCCCGGCGAGATCGTCGCCGTCGCCGGCATCGCGGACATCACCATCGGCGAGACCCTCACGGACCCCGACGACCCGCGTCCGCTGCCGCTCATCACGGTCGACGACCCGGCGATCTCGATGACCATCGGTATCAACACCGTCCCCGCTCGCCGGCAAGGGCGGCAAGGGCCACAAGGTCACCGCCCGCCAGGTCAAGGACCGCCTCGACAAGGAGCTCATCGGCAACGTGTCGCTGCGCGTCCTGCCGACCGAGCGTCCTGACGCGTGGGAGGTCCAGGGCCGTGGTGAGCTCGCGCTCGCCATCCTCGTCGAGCAGATGCGTCGCGAGGGCTTCGAGCTGACCGTCGGCAAGCCGCAGGTCGTCACCAAGCAGGTCGACGGCAAGCGTCACGAGCCCATGGAGCGCATGACCATCGACGTGCCCGAGGAGTACCTCGGCAACGTCACGCAGCTCCTCGCGCAGCGCAAGGGCCGCATGGAGACCATGTCGAACCACGGCACCGGCTGGGTCCGCATGGAGTTCATCGTCCCGGCGCGCGGTCTCATCGGCTTCCGCACCCGCTTCCTCACGGACACCCGCGGCACCGGCATCGCGTCCTCGATCGCCGAGGGCTACGAGCCGTGGGCCGGCCCCATCGAGACCCGCGTCAACGGCTCGCTCGTCGCCGACCGCTCCGGCGTGGTCACGCCCGTTCGCGATGATCAACCTGCAGGAGCGCGGCTCCTTCTTCGTCGACCCCACGCAGGAGGTCTACGAGGGCATGATCGTCGGCGAGAACTCGCGCAACGAGGACATGGACGTCAACATCACCAAGGAGAAGAAGCTCACGAACATGCGTGCCGCGTCCAGCGACACGTTCGAGAACCTCATCCCTCCGCGCACCTCACGCTCGAGGAGTCCCTCGAGTTCGCCCGCGAGGACGAGTGCGTCGAGGTCACCCCCGAGGTCGTGCGCATCCGCAAGGTCATCCTCGACCAGACCGAGCGTGCCCGCGCGTTCTCCCGCGCGAAGAAGTCCTGACCTCCTCAGGACGACACCACCGCTGAACGTGCAGCCCGTGCCGCCGGTCCTCGTGACCGGCGGCACGGGCTCCGCGCTACCTGCCCCTGTGGAGGACACATGAGGTTCGAGCCGGTCCAGCCCCGAGGTGGGTTGCTCGCCGTCCATGCCCATCCCGACGACGAGACCCTCGCCACCGGTGCGCTGCTGGCGACATGGGCGGCGTCGGGTGAGCCCGTGACGCTCGTGACGTGCACGCGCGGAGAGCAGGGCGAGGTGATCGGCGCGGAGCTCGCGCACCTCGAGGGCGACGGCCCCGCCCTCGCGGCGCACCGCGAGGGGGAGCTGGCCACCGCGCTGGCGAGCCTGGGCGTGTCCGACCACGTGTTCCTCGACCAGGTGGAGACCGGTGAGCCCGGCGGCTCGCCGGGTCAGGTCGGTGAGCGCGCCTTCCGTGACTCGGGCATGGCATGGGCCGCGCCGGGCATCGCCCGGGCGGCGGCAGAGGCGGACCTCCCGGAGGGAGCGCTCGTCGGGGTCCCGCCCGACGAGGCGGCGCGCCGCCTCGCGCACGTGCTGCGCGAGCGGCGTCCGCGCGTCGTGGTCACGTACGAGCCGTCGGGTGGCTACGGCCACCCGGACCACGTGCGCGCGCACGAGATCACGGTCCGCGCGATCGAGCTCGCCCGGGAGAAGGATCCCGCGGTGCCCGACGGCGGAGCCCCGGACCCGGAGGTCGTCCAGGCGGGCGGTGCTCGCACGGGCGACCCGTCGGTCGGTCACGACCTCGAGCTGTGGCAGTCCGTCGTACCCGCCGAGGTCGCGCGAGCAGCACGACGCGAGCTGGCCGGTCTGCCCGAGGTCGCGACGCTGCGTGCCGAGCACCCGGAGCTCACCCTGCCGGATCCCGACGAGCCGCTGCCCCCCGTGGCCAAGACCGGGCTCGAGGAGGTCGTGGTGGTCGACGTCGGGCCGGTGCTCGGAGCCGTGGCCGGTGCCCTGCGCGCGCACGCGACCCAGGTGAAGCACGTCGGGGTCGCGCCGGGGCGTGTCGACCGGGACCCGACGGGGGACGCTCCTGCCGAGGTGCTCGGCTGGTACGCGCTGAGCAACGACGTCCTCGCTGCCCTTCCTTCACGCGAGTTCTACACGGTGACCTCGGAGTCTGCGGGAGCCTCTCGCACGTTCACGGGAAATGATCAGACAGGACCAGTAGCGTGGACACAGTGAAGAAGACCGGAACCCGTCGCCTGACGCATGCGCTCCTGTGCGTGCTGCTGGGCCTCGTCGTGGGCATCGTCGGCACGGTCATGCACCGGGTCGTGGTGACCGACCACCTCCTTCCCGTGGGGGTCGTCGTCGCGCTGCTCGCCGTGCTGGCCGCCGGGACGCTCGCGCGGGCCTGGGCAGGCTACGCCGGTGTCGTCGGGTTCGCGATCGGCTGGGTCGTGGCCGTCCAGGTCCTGTCGATGCGTGGGCCGGGTGGTGACCTCCTCGTGCCCAACCAGACCGTCGGGCTCGTATGGGTCTACGGCGGGATGCTGCTGGTGGCGGCCTCCGCCTTCCTGCCTGCGTCCTGGTTCAGCGACCGGCCCGTGCGGGCTGTCGGCCGTGCGAGCGACCAGTCGTCGCAGCCCCAGATCGCCACGGGATCTTCACCCCGCACAACCACCGGACACTTCGGTACAGACGCATAGAATTGCCCCCGTGCGGGCTCCCGCACCCCCCTCTTTCGCCGCGGCTCGACCGCGCCCCCAGATCATCACGGAGACAGTCGATGGGACACCCGACCGAGCGTGAGAACGCGCCCGACCCGAGCCTGAGCGACGGGACCGCGACTCCTGTGGAGTCAGGAATCCCGGCCGCCGAGCCCGCGGCAGCCCCGGCAGGGGCGCCCGGTGCGGCCGACGCTCCGGCGAGCCTGGTGACCGAGGACGACGCAGTCTCGGACACGGTCCCGCCCGTGGGCGAGGGCGCTGTCTCCGGTCCGGACGTCGTCGAGCCCGTGGGCGAGCCGGCTCCGGTCGAGAGCCCGGCGTCGAGCATGCAGCCCGCCCAGCCCGTCGTCGAGGACCAGGCTGGTTCGGCCGCGGACCCGGCGTCCCCGGCAGTGCAGCCCGCCCAGCCCGTCGTCGAGGACCAGGCTGGTTCGGCCGCGGACCCGGCGTCCCCGGCAGTGCAGCCCGCCCAGCCCGTCGTCGAGGACCAGGCTGGTTCGGCTGCGGACCCGGCGTCCCCGGCAGTGCAGCCCGCCGAGGTGGTGGAGGCGGGAGGGAACACGGAGGAAGTGGTCGCGGACGCTTCGCCGGTCGTCTCCGACGCAGAGGCCCTCCCGGCGACCGGGACCCAGCAGGTCGCTCCCAGCGAGGCCGCGTCCGTCGCCGAGGAGGTCGTCCCCGCAGCGGTCGCTGCGCCTGCGGACGAGACGGCCGAGCCTGTCGTCCCCCTCGGCACCACGACGCCGGAGCCCGCGGCCACCGTGTCCGAAGCCGACGTCGCGGCGCCCACGCAGGCTGTGACTCCTGCCGCACCGGCGCCCGTCGAGCCGGTGGCGGCGGCTGAGGCACCCACCGCACCCACCGCGCCCGTGAGCGTCGCCGAGCCGGCCGTCGTTCCCGAGCCGGCAGCGGCTCCCGAACCGACTGCGACGCCTGCCGCGGCCCCGCACAGCCCGTCGTTCGACGATGACGACGACGTCCCCTACTCGCCGCGGGTGTTCGCGTTCGATCAGCAGGACGCTGCCACGGAGGCGGTGGATGCCGAGGCGTCGACCGGCGCCGAGACCGAGGTCCTGCCGCCCGTGACGGCCGCAACGACACTCCCCGTCACTCCAGCGCCCGCGGCTGCCGAGTCTGCGGCACCGGTCGTGCCCGAGACCCCGGCCCCGGCGGTGCCCGTCGTGCCGGACGCCGCCGCACCTCAGGCACCCGAGGCCCCGGCCCCGGACGTCCAGGCGACCCAGGTCCTCGCGCCCGTGCAGAGCGTCCCCGAGGCGCCCGCCGCCCCGGTCGAGGCCTCTGCGGCTTCCGAGGCGCCCACGTCACCCTTCGCGCCGGCGACGTCCGCGTGGACGAGCGCTGCGACGTCGGGCCCTGCGCCGGACGCCGCTCCGTCCGCTCCTGCTCGCACCTCCGTCACCTCGGCGTTCACGCCTGTCGGAGCGTCGGCGCCGACGGACGTGGAGCCGCCGAGCGACGGCTCGCCGCTCGCAGGCCTGTCCGGTGACAAGGCGCCGAGCCGGCTGCCCAAGGTCGCCCTGTGGGCCGGCGTCGGCCTCGTCGTGCTCGGCGGTCTCTACACGGGTGCCCAGTGGTTCTATTCGGACAAGGTGCCGCCCGAGACCACGGTCGCGGGCGTCGAGGTCGGTGGACTCGACCGGACCTCCGCGGTGGCAGCCCTCGAGAAGGGGCTCTCGGGACGCGCCAAGGAGCCGGTCACGCTCCAGGCCGGCGAGGCGACCACGACGCTCGACCCCGCGGCTGCGGGTCTCGCGTTCGACGCCCAGGCGACGGCCGACGAGCTGACGTCGTTCTCCATGAGCCCGGTCCAGCTGTGGAAGCAGCTCTTCGGTGGCGACGACGAGCTGCCCGTCACGACGGTCGACAAGACCAAGCTCGCGGCCCAGGTCGCGGAGATCGAGGCGAGCCTCAACCTCGAGCCGGTCGACGGTTCTGTCGTGTTCACCGACGGGCAGCCGACCGCGACGCCGGCGCAGGACGGCGCTGAGGTCATCGCCGCCGAGGCCACCGCGATCATCGAGTCCTCGTGGCTCACGGCTGCGCAGCCGCTCGAGCTCCCGACCGACCCGATCGCTCCGGCGATCACCCAGGACGAGACGGACGCGGCGCTGGCACAGGCCATGACGCTGGTCTCGGCGCCGGTCACGGTCGAGGTCGGCGGCCAGCGCGCCGAGCTGGAGCCCGCCACGCTGGCCGAGGCCGCTGCCTTCAACGCGGCGGACGGCTCGCTCCAGCTCACGTTCGACGGGGCGACGCTCCTCGAGGCGGTCGTCGACAGGACGGACAACCTGCTCAACGAGGCGGCCGACGCCAAGTTCGTCTTCGTCAACGGCGCTCCCGTGATCGAGGGTGGCGCACCCGGCACGACGATCGACCCCGCAGCCCTCAGCGCAGCGGTCGCGACGGCGGGGACCGGCACCGAGCGGACGGCGACCGTCGAGCTCGTCGAGTCGGACCCCGCGCAGTCCGTCGCCGCGCTCGAGGCTCTCGGCGTCAAGGAGAAGATCTCCGAGTTCTCGACGCCCCTGACCAACGACGCCCAGCGCACCGAGAACCTGCGCGTGGGCGCGAGCAAGGTCAACGGGACCCTCGTGCTGCCGGGGGAGACGTTCTCGCTGACGGAGACGCTGTCGCCCATCACCAAGGCGGGGGGCTACTTCTCGGCCGGGATCGTCCAGGACGGCAAGCACGTCGACGGGATCGGTGGTGGCCTCTCGCAGATGGCGACCACGACCTACAACGCGGGGTTCTTCGCGGGCCTCGACGACGTCGAGCACCGCCAGCACAGCTACTGGTTCACCCGCTACCCCGCGGGGCGCGAGGCGACCATCTTCGTCGGTTCGATCGACATGAAGTTCAAGAACGACACGCCGTACGGCGTCCTCATGCAGTCGTGGGTCGGGGGCGGAGAGCTGCACGTCGCGATCTGGAGCACCAAGTACTACGAGGTGCAGACGAGCGAGGGCGAGAAGCGCAACGTCGTCCAGCCGACCACGGTGACCCACTCGGGCGCCGACTGCGTGCCGCAGCCCAAGGGCAACCCCGGGTTCACGATCACGACGCCTCGCAAGGTCCTGCTCGACGGCAAGGTCGTCAAGGACGAGAAGAACACGTGGACGTACAAGCCGGACAACCAGGTCGTCTGCGCGCCCTGACGTGCTGACCTGCTGACGTCCCACCAGAGGTCGTCAGGTGGTCGGCGGACGCCGGCAGCCATCACGGAGCGGGTCGTGGCCATCGGGCCACGGCCCGCTCCGTCGTGGTGGACCGGCCCAGGCCGACGTTCGCGAGGTCGGTGTCCGCGCGTGCGTCGGGACGTCTCACGGGGTCCGGCGCCCGCGGCCAGGACCTGCCCCCGCGGCTAGACTGCTCGGCGGACGCTGACCGGCGCTGCGCTCGCGCAGCCACCCCTCGAGGCAAGGCAGAGACACTCGATGCTCGGACGTAGTGAACGCGAGTCGGGGGCCCACGCGCGGCTCGCGGCGCAGATCGCGAAGTGGCACGGCGCGGACGGCCTGCCCGCGGGGACCGGCGCCGACGACCTGCTGGACCTGGGGTCCACCACGTCGACCCTGGCCACGGTCGCGAGCATCGACGACCTGGCTGCCGTCATGCACATCGGGCACCCGGCCCAGCCGTCGCACGACCTCGAGCGGGCGCTCCTGGCGGCGTCACCGTCACTGGTCGTGACCTCGGCCGTCGCGGTCCCCGCCCAGTGGGTATGGGTCGGGCGCCCCGGGCAGGCCACGGGCAGCGTGGTCGTCGACGAGGCCGGCATGCGCGACTGCCGTCACGTCCTGCGGACCCTGGGCGCGAACCCCCGCCTGGTCCCGTCGCGGACCGCGCTCGACGAGCGCATCGCTCTCTCGGGCCGGGACGGGACCCTCGTGGTCGAGCGTTCGGAGATCCCCGCCGGATGGTCCGAGATCCCGGGCAGCGACCAGCTGAGCGCGGGTGCCCCGATCTGGTACGGGCTCGTCGAGGCGAGGCGCCCGGCCCCCGTCGTCGAGGGGCAGGCGCAGGTATGGTTCGCGTTCGGTCCGCGCGACGACCACCGTGGCTCGCTCCAGCAGACGCTGTCGGTCATCGCGGAGAGCGGGATCGACATGCAGCACCTGCGCAGCCACCGCTCGCTCGCGGGGCCGCACATCTTCTTCTCGTCGTTCTCGTGCCCCGACGCATCGGTCCTGTCGTCGCTCGTGACCGAGCTCGCGGCCCGCGACGTCGCGCACCGCGTCCTCGCGGTGCTCCCGGGACGCGACTTCCTGCCCGGGCCCGACGCCCTGGTGCCGCAGTGGGCGCCGGAGCACGTGGGATCATGAGCCGGGTCGCCTACCTCGGGCCGGAGGGCACGTTCACGCACCAGGCGGCCGTCGAGTGGGTCCGGTCCCAGGGGCAGCAGGCCGAGCACCCTGGTGACGCTCCCGTCGAGCTGGTGCCCGCCACGACCGTGACGGACGTCTACGCGGGGGTCTCCTCGGGAGCCTTCGACCAGGGGATCGTCGCGATCGAGAGCTCGGTCGAGGGGTACGTCGTCCCGTCGCTCGACGCGATCGTGGGCAGCGAGGACGTCGTCGCGATCGACGAGGTGGTCCTGGAGATCACGTTCGACGCGTTCGTCCGGCCGGGCCACGGCGACCTGACCGAGGTGACCGCGCACCCGCACGGCCTGGCGCAGTGCCAGGGCTTCGTGACGCGCTCCGGGGCGCTGCCGGTGCCGGCCGCGTCCAACGCGTCGGCGTGCCGGGACGCGACCGTGCACCAGGTGGCGCTGGGCCCGAGCATCTGCGGCGAGCTCTACGGCCTGGACCTGCTCGAGGCGGGCGTCGAGGACTTCCATGGCGCACGGACCCGGTTCCTCACGATCGTCCGGCGCGACCGTGCGCGCGACGCGCTCGCAGCGGCGCGGGCCGCCGGGCCCGCACAGTGGCGCACCATGCTCGCGCTCACGCCCCTCGTGACGGGTCCAGGGGTTCTGGCACGCATCACGCAGGCGTTCGGGGCGGGCGGGGTCAACCTGTCGAGTCTCATCACGCGACCGCTCAAGGCCCTCGAGGGCAAGTACGTGTTCGTCCTGACGGCCGACGCGGCGCCGTGGGACCCGGCCGTGCGGGAGGTCCTCGAGGGCCTGCTGGCCGCGGGCGACTCGGTCAAGACGCTCGGTGTCTTCCCGGCGCGGGGGGAGCTCGACGAGGCGCTCTCGAGCGTTCACGTCCCGGTGGGGTCGGTCGGCGCCGGCGCAGGCGCCGACGAGCTGGACCGGGGGCTGCTGTGGGCATGACGCCGACCGTCGCGGTCCTGGGCCTCGGGCTCATCGGTGGCTCGCTGGCCCGGAGGCTGGTGGCCCAGGGGATCGAGGTCACGGGGTACGATTCCTCGGCCACGACGCGCGCCGAGGCGGCGACGGCCGGGATCCTCGTCGCGCCGGACGTCGAGGCGCTGTGCGCCGCGGCCCCCGACGTCCTGGTCCTCGCGGTGCCCTTGCGGGCCATGCGCCCGGTCGCCACCGAGGTCGCTCGCCACGTGCAGGCGACCACCCTCGTCACGGACGTGGGATCGGTCAAGGGACCGGTGCGCGACGTCCTCGACGCGTGCGGCCTGGGGGAGCGCTACGTCGGGGCGCACCCCATGGCGGGTACCGAGCAGTCGGGTTTCGAGTCCTCCTCGGAGTCGCTGCTCGACGGCGCACGGTGGGCCGTCACGGTCACCGAGCGCACACGGGCGGACCTTCTCGTGGCGCTGCTCGCGCTCGTGACGGGGCCCGCGGGGGGGAGCGCCTACGTCCTGACCGACGAGGTGCACGACGAGGCTGCGGCGCTCGTCAGCCACGTCCCGCACGCGTTCGCGATCGAGCTGCTGAACCTGGTCTCTGCGGCTCCGGTGCGTGACGTCGCGCTGGCGCTCGCAGCGGGCAGCTTCCGGGACGGGACCCGGGTGGGTCGGACCGATCCGCGCCGGACCGAGGCGATGCTCACGGAGAACGCGGGGTGGGTCGCACCGGCTCTGCGTCTCGCGGCCCGGGACCTGGAGGCGCTCGCGACGACGCTCGAGGCCAACGCCTCGGCGTCGGAGTTCTTCGACCGGGCCGACGACGTCCGGGCGACCTGGCAGCCTCGGAGCATCGGCAGGCCGTCGTCGGGCGAGTCAGGGGTGTCTGCGAGCGGCGGGCCGGGCGAGCGGTTGACGGTCGACCTCGCGGAACCGGACGGGTCCGCAGAGCTCGTCGAGCTCTGCCTGGCAGGCTGGGCCGTCGTCTCGGTGCAGGACTCGCTCGTGGGCCTGCACCGGTAGGTCGGGCCTCTCGGCCGCAGAGGGTCGCGTGCAGCCGTGGCGCGGCGCCGCCGAGAGCCGGTCGGGGTCCCGGTGCCGCGGGCCACATGCTGCGCCGCCCGCGCTGCCCGTGTCGGGGGTCCGTGGAACCGTGGAGGCATGGAGATCACACGGATGCAGCCGGCGGGGCTCGTGGTGAGCCCGGCGTTCAGTCATGTCGCGGTCGTCCCTGCGGGGGCCGCGACCATCTACGTGGGCGGCCAGAACGGCGTCGACGACACGGGCGTGGTCGTCTCGGACGACGTCGCCGAGCAGTCGGTCCGGACGATCGACAACGTCAGCATCGCGCTCGAGGCGGCGGGCGCCTCGCTCGCGGATGTCGTGCAGTGGACGGTCCTCCTGGCCGCCGACGCGGACCTCGGCGCGGCCTACGGTGCGATCGCGCCGCGGCTGGCGACCTCCGGGGCGCCGCCCCTCGTGACCGCGGCGCGGGTCGTGGGGCTCGGGGTGCCGGGAGCCTTGATCGAGGTGAGCGCGATCGCCGCGGTCGTCCCGGGCTGAGGGCCGGAGCCGGCCCTGACGGCTGGGCCGGAACCGGCCCCGCGCGGGGTACGGCCCCGCGCCGGGATCAGTCGACCGGCTGGCGGGGCAGTCGTCGCGGTGGTCTCGGGGGGATGCGCTTGGCGGCGACGAGCTGGTCGACGGGGACCGTCACCTCGACCGCCTCCCGCGATCCGCCGGCGTCGGTCCGGACGGTCACGGACTCCCCGGGGACGGTCGACAGGACGATCCCGATCACGTCGGTCACGGTCTTGGCCGCCTCGCCGCTCGCCGCATCGCGCGTCGCGAACGACTCGGCGGCGCTCAGGCGCCGTCGGAGCACGACGCGGGCTCCCGCGGGCCAGGCGGCCCACTCGGGGTCGACGGCGGGGAAGCGGTGCGGGAGGTTCACAGCGGTCGTCACGCTCCCTCGGTCGCTGGATGGTCGGGATGTCCGTCTCCTGAGAGATACTAGGGGGAAGTGCCCTGTGCAGAAGGTGGAAGGACCTCCGACGTGACGTACGTGATTGCTCAGCCTTGTGTGGACGTGAAGGACAAGGCGTGCATCGAGGAGTGTCCGGTGGACTGCATCTACGAGGGCAAGCGGTCGTTGTACATCCATCCTGACGAGTGTGTGGACTGTGGTGCGTGCGAGCCGGTGTGTCCGGTGGAGGCGATCTACTACGAGGACGACGTGCCTGCGGAGTGGAGCGACTACTACCGGGCGAACGTGGAGTTCTTCGATGATCTGGGGTCGCCGGGTGGTGCGGCGAAGATGGGCATGATCGAGAAGGACGACCCGATGATCGCGGCCCTGGCCCCGCAGGCCTGAGCCCGGAGGCCGGACAGCACATGGGATTCGCCAGCCTGGGTGGCCTCGCCTACCCGTGGGACTCGCTCACGCCGTTCGCGGAGCGCGCCCGTCAGCACCCGCGGGGGATCGTCGACCTCTCGATCGGCACACCGGTCGACCCGACCCCCGCGGTCGTCCGCGACGCGCTCGCCGCAGCCGGTGACGCGCACGGCTACCCGACCACGCACGGCGCGCCTGTGCTGCGCGAGGCGGTCGTCGACTGGTTCGCGCGGCGCCGCGGCGTGCCCGGGCTCGACCCGGACGCCGTGCTGCCGACGGTCGGTTCCAAGGAGCTCGTGGGCCTGCTGCCGTCGCTGCTGCGGCTCGGCCCGGGAGACGTCGTCGTGCACCCGGCCACCGCATACCCCACGTACGACGTGGGTGCCCGGCTCGCCGGGGCGACCCCGCTCGCGACCGACCAGGTCGAGGACTGGGCCGGGCGCGACGACGTGCGCCTGGTCTGGGTCAACTCGCCCGGCAACCCGACGGGCGAGGTCCTCGGGGTCGAGGAGCTGCGCGCGGTGGTCGCAGCCGCCCGGGAGATCGGTGCGGTCGTCGTCAGCGACGAGTGCTACGCCGAGCTGGCGTGGGAGGAGCCGTACGCGAGCTCGACGGCGTGCCGAGCATCCTCGACCCGCGAGTGAGCGGGGGGTCGAACGAAGGCCTGCTCGCCGCGTACTCGCTGTCCAAGCAGTCGAACCTTGCGGGCTACCGGGCTGCGTTCGTCGCGGGAGACCCGGCGCTGGTCGCGGGACCTGCTCACGACGCGCAAGCACCTGGGCATGATCGTGCCCGGCGCCGGTCCAGGCGGCGATGATCGCGGCGCTGACGGACGACGCGCACGTCGCGGCGCAGCGGGAGGTCTACCGGCGCCGTCGGCGACGTGCTCCTGCCTGCGCTCGAGGCGCGCGGGACTCGAGGTCGACGGGTCGCAGGCGGGCCTGTACCTGTGGGTCGCGCCCGGCAGTCGCGGCACAAGGTGACGACTGCTGGCAGACCGTCGGGGCTCTGGCTGACCTCGGCATCCTCGTAGCGCCCGGGGGCCTTCTACGGCCTGACGGCGGCTGGCCACGTCCGCGTGGCGCTGACCGCGACCGACGAGCGGGTGCACGAGGCGGCGGCGCGGTTGACCTCGATGTGAAGCACCTGTCGATTGTTGGGCGAACTGCGCCACGTTGCCTGTGACCCGCGTCACAGGCGAGTGTCGGTTGTGTGACCGTTCCAGATTGGTCACGTGTGCGTTAAGCGAGTACCGTCGACCCAGGCCAACGCTGCCCGACACTTCGGCCACCGACGGCTCGGCCGGACAGGTGGCGATCTCGCGGCGACACCACGGAAGACACGCGCAGCCACCCGCAGCGGGAGCGGCAGCGCGCAAGGAAGGAAGACATGACCTCCACACCGGCACGGCGACCGCGTCGAGCTCGTCGTCAACGGAACCACTCACGACCCTGCCCGTCGTCGCCGCGACCGAGGGCAACGACGGCATCGTCGTGTCCTCGCTGCTCAAGGACACCGGGCCTGGTCACGGTCGACCCGGGTTCATGAACACCGCGTCGTGCGAGTCGGAGATCACCTACATCGACGGCGACGCGGGCATCCTGCGCTACCGCGGGTACCCGATCGACCAGCTCGCCGAGAAGCTCCAGCTTCCTCGAGGTCGCGTACCTGCTCATCCACGGCGAGCTGCCGGACGCGGCCCGAGCTCGACGCGTTCGCCGAGCGGGTCAACCGCCACACCCTGGTGCACGAGGACTTCCGCACGTTCATGGGGACGTTCCCCCGCAACGCGCACCCGATGGCGGTGCTCTCGTCGGCGATCAACGCGCTGTCGACGTTCTACCCGGAGTCGCTCGACCCGTTCGACGACGAGACGGTCGAGCTCGCGACGGTCCTGCTCCTCGCCAAGACGCGGACCATCACGTCCTACCTGCACCGTCGCCGCCGTGGGCGAGCCGCTGCTGTACCCGGACTACTCGCGCGGGTACGTCGACGACTTCCTGCGCATGACGTTCGCGACGCCCTACGAGAAGTACGAGGCCGACCCGACGATGGTCGACGCGCTCGACAAGCTGCTCATCCTGCACGCCGACCACGAGCAGAACTGCTCGACGTCGACCGTGCGCGTCGTCGGCTCGAGCCACGCGAACCTCTACGCCTCGGTCGCCGCGGGCGTCAACGCGCTCTCCGGGCCCGCTGCACGGCGGCGCCAACGAGGCCGTCCTGTCGATGCTGGACAAGATCCAGAACGAGCGGCTGCGACGTCGACGACCTTCATGAAGAAGGTGAAGAACAAGGAGGACGGCGTCCGCCTCATGGGCTTCGGCCACCGGGTCTACAAGAACTACGACCCGCGCGCGGCGATCGTCAAGAAGCCAAGGCCGACGCGGTGCTCTCGACCCTCGGCAAGAAGGACGAGCTGCTCGACATCGCGCTGCGTCTCGAGGAGATCGCGCTCAACGACGACTACTTCATCGAGCGCAAGCTCTACCCGAACGTCGACTTCTACACCGGCCTGATCTACAAGGCCATGGGCTTCTCGCCGGCCATGTTCACCCCGCTGTTCGCCCTGGGCCGCATGCCCGGCTGGATCGCGCAGTGGCGCGAGATGATGAAGGACCCGCAGACCAAGATCGGCCGCCCGCGCCAGGTCTACACGGGCGCGACCGAGCGTTCGTACCTGCCGGTCGACGGTCGCTGACCTCGTCGAACACGAGCACCGACGACGGCGCCCCGCGCCTTTCGGTGCGGGGCGCCGTCGTCGTCTGCGGGACGCTGGGCACGCGCGGGCGCGACAGCCGCGGCGCTCGAGGGATCACCCCTCGTCGGACGTGGCGACCGTGATCCGTACCTGGCCGACCGGGAGGGCAGCGCCGGCCTCGTCCGGCGGCAGGTCGCCCGACGAGGTCCACACGGGGTCCTCGCGGGTCCAGGTGCTGTCACCGACGTCCACCCGGACGACGTCCGTCGCGTCGGCGCTCGCGACAGCCCACTGGGCGACGGCCCAGCCTGTCCGGCGGGCCTCCGACGCGACGCCCGTGAGCGGCGCGGTGTCCACCACGGTGCGCGCTCCCTCGACCGTGACCGGCAGGTCGCCGAGATCGCGCACGATGCGTGTCCTCAGCACCTCGTTCGAGCCCGCGACGCTCGTGAGCGTGGCCGGGTCGACCGCGACGAGCTCGCACGAGAGGGTGCCCTCGGAGTTGCCCGTCAGGGCCGAGGCCCACGCGCGCGACCGTGACTCGTGCTGCGCGTAGGCGTCGGGGAAGCCGGAACGTTGCACGGCCTGGGCCGCGACCGTCACCGGGAGGTCCTCGTAGCCGTCCACCGTGTCGAGGCCGTCGTAGAACGCCGTGGTCGAGTAGACGGGGTCCATGATCTGCTCGATGGTTCCCCAGCCCTGGGACGGGCGCTGCTGGAACAGCCCGATCGAGTCGCGGTCGCCGTAGTCGATGTTGAGCAGCCGAGACTCCTGCAGCGCCGTCGCGAGACCGATGGTCGCGGCACGTGCGGGCATGCCGCGCCGCACCGTCGTGACGGCGATCAGGGCGGCGTTGTCGGCCTGGGCGGGGGAGAGGTGCCAGGCCTGCCCGTCGGCCTCGGCGCGAGCAGCGCTCGGCGACGGGCGTGTGGTCGGTCAGCCGGTTGAGCGCGAGGACGACCCCGGCGCTCGCGACAGCGAGGACGGTCACGACCGTGACGGCGAGGCGCAGGGGACGGTGCCGACGCCGACGGACGTCCCGCCTCTGGGCGTGGGGGTGCTCTTCTCCCTGCTCAGGGGCGGACGGGGCGCCCTGGTGGCCCGGGGCGCCGAAGACGGAGGACATGTCAGTTCGCGTGCAGAGCGGCGTTGAGCTCGATCCCGACGCCCGTGCGCGAGACCGCCTCGACGCCGCCCGTGAGGGAGTTGCGGCGGAAGAGGAGGTTGTCCTGGCCCGACAGGTCGCGTGCCTTGACGATCACGGGCCCGCCGTCGGGACCGCTGCGTCCGACGAGGGTGACCTTGGTGCCGGCGGTCACGTAGAGCCCGGACTCGACGACGCAGTCGTCGCCGAGCGGGATGCCCAGCCCGGCGTTGGCGCCGAGCAGAGAGCGTTGGCCGATCGAGATGATCTCGCGGCCACCGCCGGAGAGGGTGCCCATGATGGACGCGCCGCCGCCGATGTCCGACCCGTCGCCCACGACCACGCCGGCCGAGATGCGGCCCTCGACCATCGAGGTGCCGAGGGTGCCGGCGTTGAAGTTCACGAAGCCCTCGTGCATGACGGTCGTGCCCGCCGCGAGGTGCGCGCCGAGGCGGACCCGGTCGGCGTCGGCGATGCGCACGCCCGAGGGGACCACGTAGTCGACCATGCGCGGGAACTTGTCGACCCCGAGGACCTGTGACCGGCTGGCCCGTCGCGGCGCGCAGGCGCAGGCGGGTCTCCTCGAAGCCCTCGACCGCGCAAGCGCCGTGGTTGGTCCAGACGACGTTGGCGAGGGCGCCGAACACGCCGTCGAGGTTGAGGCCGTGGGGGGCCACGAGGCGGTGCGAGAGCAGGTGCAGGCGCAGGTAGGCATCTGCCGCGCCCGACGGTGCGGCGTCCAGGTCGATCACGGTGCGCACGACCACGACGTCCACGCGGCGCGCCTCGTCGTGCTCGGTCAGCGCGTCGAGCGACGCGGGGACGGTCTCGTCCGAGGGTGCCTCGCCGAGCACGGGGGACGGGTACCAGACGTCGAGGACGGCCCCCTCGTCGGTCACGGTGGCGAGGCCGAAGGCCCAGGCGGTGCGGGGGCCCGTTCCGGCGCCGGTGGGAGTCGCTGAAGTCATGCCGTCACCCTATCCGTCACTCCAGGCCAGGGGGTGAACTGTCCGGGTAGGGTCTGCGTGTGACCAGCGACGAGACTCCCGACCTGTCCTTCGACCAGAACGTGGGCCCGACGGCGCCGCCTGTGTCCGCGGTGCCGGCGATCCGCCTCGACCTCGACGGCGACCTCGCAGCGCTCTTCCGCGCGGTGTGCGACGTGCCGTCCGTGAGCGGTGACGAGAAGGCCCTGGCCGACGCGATCGAGGCCGCGCTGCGACCGCTCGCGCACCTGGACGTCGCTGCGTGACGGCGACGCGATCGTCGCCCGCACGCACCTCGGGCGCTCGCGCCGCGTCGTGATCGCCGGGCACATCGACACCGTGCCGCTGACCGACCCGCCGAACCTGCCCACCCGCCTGGTCGGCGAGGGCGCCCAGGCCGAGATCTGGGGGCGTGGGACGGTCGACATGAAGGGGGGCGTCGCGATCCAGCTCGCGCTCGCGGCCTCGCTCACCGCCCCCACCCAGGACGTCACGTGGGTCTTCTACGACCTCGAGGAGGTCGCGTCCGACCTCAACGGTCTGGGCCGCCTGGCCCGCAACCACCCCGAGCTCCTGCAGGGCGACTTCGCGATCCTCGGCGAGCCCACGGCCGCAGGCATCGAGGGCGGCTGCAACGGGACGCTGCGGGTCGAGGTCCGGGTCCCAGGGGTCGCCGCGCACTCGGCGCGCGCGTGGATGGGGTCCAACGCGATCCACTCGGCGTCGGTCGGTGCTCGACCGCCTCGCGGCCTACGAGCCCGCGTCGATCGAGGTCGAAGGGCTCGTCTACCGCGAGGGCATGAACGCGGTCGGCATCCGTGGCGGCATCGCGGGGAACGTCGTCCCGGACGAGTGCGTGGTCACGGTCAACTACCGCTTCGCGCCCTCGCGCTCGCTGCCCGACGCCGAGGCGCACGTCCGCGACCTCTTCGCCGGCTTCGAGGTGGTCGTCACCGACGCCGCCCCGGGCGCGCGTCCCGGGCTCGACGACCCGATCGCGGCCGACTTCGCCGAGACGGTGCTGAGCCTCACGGGCGGCCGTCCGGCGCCCAAGTACGGCTGGACCGACGTCGCCCGCTTCGCCGAGCTGGGCGATCCCGGCCGTGAACTTCGGCCCCGGCGACCCGCTGCTCGCGCACAAGGACGACGAGCGCTGCCCGGTCGGCCACCTCGCGCTGTGCCACGACGCCCTGCACGCGTGGCTCACCCGCTGATCGTCCCCGCCGCCGGCCCCGGAAACGCTTAGGCTCGAGAGCATGAGCGACGACGGAGTTCCCCAGGCAGGCACCGGCTACCGCAAGGGCCCGGTCCTGCTGCGGGGCGAGCAGATCCCCCAGCAGACGACCGACCAGCGGCTGCTCGACACCGCCGGCAGCGCCGACTGGGTGCACAGCGACCCGTGGCGGGTCATGAGGATCCAGAGCGAGTTCGTCGAGGGTTTCGGAGCCCTTGCCGAGGTCGGCCCGGCCGTGTCGGTCTTCGGGTCGGCACGCACGCCCGTGGACCACCCGGACTACGCGCTGGCCGAAGAAGTCGGTCGCCTCCTGGTCGAGCGCGACCTCGCGGTCATCACGGGTGGTGGCCCGGGGATCATGGAGGCCGCGAACAAGGGCGCCAACGAGGCGGGCGGTCTGTCGATCGGTCTCGGGATCGAGCTGCCGTTCGAGCAGGGCATGAACAAGTACGTCAACCTCGGCGTGAACTTCCGGTACTTCTTCGCGCGCAAGACCATGTTCGTCAAGTACGCGCAGGGGTTCGTCGTCCTGCCCGGCGGGTTCGGCACGTTCGACGAGCTCTTCGAGGCGTTGACCCTGGTCCAGACGCACAAGGTCACCGAGTTCCCCATCGCGCTCGTGGACACCGAGTACTGGCAGGGCCTGCTCGACTGGGCACGGACGACCGTGGCCGGTCGCGGCATGATCAGCGCGCACGACCTCGACCTGCTGTACCTGTGCGACGATCCCGCCGAGGCCGTGGAGTACGTGTGCGAGCGGGGCGCAGAGCTCCGCGCCGAGGAGCTGGAGGCCGTCGAGGACGCCGCTGCCGCTCAGCGGCGGGCTGCCGACCACCGGTGACGGGCGCCGCCACCCCGGCGACCGGTGGCCGAGCGGCCGGAACCGACCCGGCGTCGACCGGGACGCTGGTCCCGGTTCCCCCGCAGTGCGCTCCGCTCGTCCTGCGGGGACGGGAGGTGGGGGTCGAGGAGAGCGCGCCAGGTCGCCCCGTGCGCCCCGTGGTCATGGCGATCGTCAACCGGACGACGGACTCGTTCTACGCGCCCGCGCGACAGCTCGACGACGGTGCCGCGCTCGAGGCCGTCGCGCGGGCGTGGTCCGAGGGCGCGGCGATCGTCGACGTCGGGGGAGTGCGTGCCGGGACCGGGCCCGAGGTCACGCCGTCCGAGGAGATCCGTCGGGTCGTGCCCTTCGTCGAACGGGTGCGGTCCGAGTTCCCGGACCTCCTCGTGAGCGTCGACACCTGGCGCGCCGAGGTCGCGCACGAGGCGGCCCTGGCCGGTGCGGACCTCATCAACGACACCTGGGCCGGGCACGACCCGCACCTGGTCGAGGTCGCGGGGGAGCTCGGCGTCGGGGTCGTGTGCTCCCACACGGGCGGCGCCGCACCGCGGACGGACCCGTTCCGGGTCGCCTACCCCGCCCTGGACGACGGCGCGGCGACCCGGCTGGAGGACCCTCGCGACGCCGTCGTGCAGGACGTCGTCGCGACCCTCACCGCGGCCGCCGCGCGCGCGGTCGCGTGCGGCGTGCCCGCGGCCTCGGTGCTCGTCGACCCGACGCACGACTTCGGCAAGAACACCTGGCACTCGCTGCACCTCGTGCGGCGGACCCAGGCGCTCGCGGGCCTCGGCTTCCCGCTGCTCATGGCGCTGTCCCGCAAGGACTTCGTGGGCGAGACGCTCGACCTCCCGGCCGACGAGCGGCTCGAGGGGACGCTGGCCGCGACCGCTGTCGCCGCGTGGCTCGGCGCCCGGGTCTTCCGCGCCCACGACGTGGCGGCCACGCGGCGGACGCTGGACACCGTGGCTGCGATCCGTGGTGACGCGCCACCGGCGGTCGCGCTGCGCGGGCTCGCATGAGCGAGCCCGCCGCGGCACAGGGGGTCGGTGACGAGCACGTGGCCCGGCCCGGCGTCAGGGCGGCCACCCCGCGGCCCGGGAGCGGTGCCGGGCGGTCCAGGATGCGCTCCTCGCTCCGGACGGTCCTCCGGGCTCCCGCACGGTGGCCGTGGTGGGTGCAGGTGCTCGCCGTCTACGCCGCGGCGCGGCTCGTCACCGCGGTGATCCTCCTGGCCGTCGCTCGCTCGCAGGAGGCCAACCTCTGGACCGACGCGGCGCCGTCGTACTCCGCGTGGACGGGCCGGATGTGGGACGCGTCCTGGTACCAGCAGATCGCCGAGCGCGGCTACCCCGCCGAGCTCCCCGTGGGGAGCGACGGGCGGGTGCAGCAGAACGTCTGGGCGTTCTACCCGCTCTTCCCCTTCCTGGTGCGGGCCCTGCAGCAGGTCACCGGCCTGGGGTGGGACGTCGTCGCACCCACCGTGGCCCTGCTGTGCGGCGCCGGGGCGATGCTCGTGATCCACCGCCTGGTCGAGCGCGCCGGTCGCCTCGCCGTGGCGTACCGTCCTGGACTCCCGCTCGCCACGGTCGCGCTCGTGAGCGTCTTCCCCTCGTCGGTCGTGCTCCAGGTGGCCTACACCGAAGCCCTCGCGCTCCTGCTGATCGCCGGCGCGCTGTACCTGGTGTGGGCGCGGCGCTACGAGTGGGCTGCGGTCGTGGTCGTGCTGCTCGGCTTCAGCCGCGCCGTCGCGCTGCCGCTCGCCCTGGTCGTCGCGTGGCACGCGGTGGTCCGGGGGCGGGCGTGGTGGCGTGCCAGGCGCGCGGTCGGGCGGGAGCCGGGTGCTGGTCCTGTGGCGGTGCCCTGGCGTGACGTCGGCCGTATCGGGGGGCTCCTCGTCGTCACGGTGCTCAGCGGGCTCGTGTGGCAGGTCCTGTGCGGCCTGGTGACCGGTCGGACCGACGCCTACTTCCTCACGCAGGAGGCCTGGCGGGGGACCGGACCGGTCGTCCCGTTCGTGCCCTGGGTCCAGGTCTCGCAGATGCTCTTCGGCAGCGCAGGGGCGTGGGTCCTCGTGGCGGTCCTGGCCGCCGTGGCCGCGGTGGGCCTGAGCCCCGTCGCGCGCCGGCTCGGCCCTGAGCTCCAGGTGTGGCCGCTCGCCTACCTGGGATACCTCGTCGCCGTGATCGAGCCCTGGACGAGCCTGGTCCGGTTCCTCCTGCTCGCCTTCCCGCTCGGGGCCGTGACGCTCGGGTGGACCCGGTCGCGGGGGTGGTTCTGGGCGTGCGTCGTCGCGTGCGTCGCGGGGCAGGCCTGGTGGGTCTGGGGCCTGTGGAGGCTCACCCCGCCGAGCGGATGGCCGCCGTAGCGTCCGCCGGTTCACGATCTGCGCATTTGCCGCGACGGCGTGTCGCACGGGTGAACTAGAATGGTGCACGGGCGTCCTCGGGCGGTCGGCGCGGTGACGTGCTGCCACCCAGCCTGGGCGCCGACCACAGCAGTACTGGACTACGGAATGGAGAGCCCACAATGGCTGCGATGAAGCCGCGTACGGGGGATGGCCCGCTCGAGGTCACCAAGGAGGGCCGCGGCATCGTCATGCGTGTCCCGCTCGAGGGTGGCGGTCGACTCGTGGTGGAGCTCAACGCGACCGAGGCCAGCGAGCTGGGCGAGGCGCTCCAAGCCGTCGTGGGCTGAGACGCCTTGACTGCGCGCGACGCACAGGCGCTCCTGGACCTTCCTGCGGTCGGGGGAGCTCCCCGCCACCTCCCCGAGGTGGTCGAGGCACCGGGGACCGTCCTGGACTGCCCGTTCCTGACGGACGACGCGGTCTCCGCTCTTGTGGTGGCCGTCGCCCCTCCCCTCGAGGAGGAGGACGGCCTGCAGCCGCGCGCGGGGACCGTGGACGCGGCCGCGCGCTACGGGATCGACCTCGCAGAGCTGGCCGACCGCTCCGGAGGCTCGAGCTTCCGGGGCGCGGCCGGTGAGGTCACGACCGTCGACCTTCCGCGCACGCACGCCGGCGCGGCAATTCCTCTGCCCTGGGCGGGGCTCCCGTCCACGATCGTGCTGCTCGGGATCGGCGCAGGCTCCGACCTCGAGCTCCGGCGCGCGGGAGCCGCGCTGGCCGGGGCGACGCGGGGTCTCGAGCGCGTCGTGAGCGCCGCGACGGCCGACGCCACCCCCAGCGGCGTCACGGCGTTCGTCGAGGGGTACCTGCTCGCGGCCTACCGCACACCACGCTTCGGCGGGCTCGCCCCGAGCCGCAAGGTGCGTGAGCCTGCCCCGGACCCGCACGCGGCCGCGGAACAGCTCGTCCTCCTCGGCGAGGGAGCCGAGCAGCAGATCCTCGCTGCTCGGATCGCGGCGAGCGCGACCTGGCTCGTGCGCGACCTGTCGAACACCCCGTCCAACATCAAGAACCCGGCCTGGTTCGCCCAGCAGGCGACCGAGCTCGCGGATGCCGCCGGCCTCGAGACCGAGGTCCTCGGTCCGCGTGAGCTCGCGGCGAAGGGGTTCGGCGGTCTCCTGGCGGTGGGTGCTGCCTCGGCGAGCCCTCCCCGGCTCGTGACGGTCACGTACGTGCCGGAGGACGCCGAGCAGCACGTGGTCCTCGTCGGCAAGGGCATCACCTACGACACGGGCGGGCTCTCGATCAAGCCGCGTGAGGCCATGGTGCCCATGAAGACGGACATGGCGGGCGCCGCCGTCGCGCTGGCCGTGGTGCTCGGCGCGGCAGAGGCCGGTGTGCGGCACCAGGTCACTGCGGTCCTCCCGCTCGCCGAGAACCACTTCGGCGCGGACTCCTACCGGCCCGGGGACGTGCTGCGCACCTACTCGGGCCGCACGGTCGAGGTCGCGAACACGGACGCCGAGGGGCGACTCGTCCTCGCGGACGCGCTCGGCTACGCGGTCTCCGAGCTCGCGCCGGACCTGCTGATCGACGTCGCGACCCTGACCGGCGCAGCGAGCGTCGGGCTCGGGCGGGGCCACGCGGCGCTGTATGCGACTGCTCCCGAGCTGGTGGCCGGACTCGAGGCCGCTGCGACGGCGACGGGCGAACGGGTCTGGCACATGCCGCTCGTCGAGGACTACACGTCCGCGCTGCGATCGACCGTCGCGGACCTGCGGCACGTGCCTCTCGAGGCCGGAGGTGGCGGATCCATCACGGCTGCGCTCTTCCTGCGGGAGTTCACGGGAGGGCTGCCCTGGGTCCACCTCGACATCGCCGGCCCGGCACGGGCGACGGCGTCGCGGCACGAGGTCACCGAGGGTGCGACGGGGTACGGGGCGCGCCTCGTGCTCCGCTACCTCACCGACCTCCGCTGAGGCCGCCCCGGCGGCCTGGCAGGCACATGACGAGGGCCCTTCACCCGTTCGGCGGGTGAGGGGCCCTCGTCATGTGTTCGTCCGCGCCGACGGCGTGCGGAGAGCCGAGCGCGGTGCTCCGGCCGGTGCTCGCTGCGGCTGCGTGCGTCCGGTGCTACCGGCGCACGCCGAGGAGCAGGCCGTCGCCGCTCGGGATGAGTGCGGGCAGGACGCGGTCGTCGGCGCGCAGCGAGCGACCGACCTCGCGCACGATCGTGGTGATCTCGTCGCGCCGCGCAGGGTCTGCCACGCGGTCACCGACGAGCGCGCCGTCGACCGCGACGATGCCGCCCGGACGCAGGAGACGCAGCGCCTGCTCGACGTACTCGGGGTAGCTGTGACGGTCGGCGCCGACGAGGACCAGGTCGTACGCGCCGTCGGTGAGGCGGGGCAGGACGTCGCTCGCACGGCCGGGGATGGTCCGGGTCCTGGTGGCGCGGATCCCGGCCTCGGCGAAGGCGTCCTTGGCGGCACGCTGGTGCTCGACCTCGACGTCGATGGTCGTCAGAACGCCGTCCTCGGGCATCCCGCGCAGGAGCCAGAGCGACGCGACTCCCGTGCCGGTGCCGATCTCGACGACCGAGCGGGCGCCCAGGGCGGCCGCGAGGGCCTGGAGCACTGCTCCCACGCCGGGCAGGACGGCGGGGCAACCCAGCTCGGCGGCACGCTCGCGAGCGCGCAGGAGGACGTCGTCCTCCGGCACGAACTCCTCGCAGTAGGTCCAGCTCGACGCCTTGGCGTTGGTCCGGCCGATGTCGGTGGTGATAGGGCCCTCCTGGTCTCGGGCACCGCGCGCCTCCGGGGAACCCCGGACGGACTGCTGCGGTGCTGCCGTCCTGCGCGGTGCAGGTGAGCCGATCGTACCGGCCCGCGGGCTCCGTGGCGCTGGATGCGCCCCTGTCCGGGGGAGGTTTCGTGGACGTGGTGCGCACGTCCGCGCGACGCCGGGAACGGATGCGCGACGCACCGCGTTGTACGGGGACAATGGACCGTGTGAGCAGTGACGTGAGTGCCCAGCCCTGGACGCCCCCCTCGTGGGACCAGATCGTGCGGGAGCACTCTGCGCGTGTGTACCGGCTGGCGTACCGCCTGACCGGGAACCAGCACGACGCCGAGGACCTGACCCAGGAGACGTTCATCCGCGTCTTCCGGTCGCTGTCGAGCTATACCCCGGGAACGTTCGAGGGGTGGCTGCACCGCATCACCACGAACCTGTTCCTGGACCAGGTGCGGCGCAAGCAGCGCATCCGCATGGAGGCCATGGGCGAGGACTCGGCCCAGTACGCGGCCACGGGGGAGATGACGCACCCGGAGCGCGGGTACGAGCACACGAACCTCGACCACGACGTCCAGCGGGCGCTCGACGCCCTGTCGCCCGAGTACCGGGCGGCGGTCGTGCTGTGCGACATCGAGGGTCTGAGCTACGAGGAGATCGCGGTCACGCTGGGCATCAAGCTCGGCACGGTGCGCTCGCGCATCCACCGCGCGCGCTCGCAGCTGCGTGCGGCCCTGCCGCACCGCGACCCCTCCGAGCGTGCGGCCACGGACGGTGCACCGTCCGGCGACGTCGCGGTCGACGAGCTGACGGCCCTCGGGGCCTGCACCACGCCGGGGGGACCATGACGCACCTCGGGACTCTCATCAGTGCCCTGGCGGACGACCAGCTCTCGCCCGCCACGCGTGAGCGCGCGCTGACCCACGTCGCGGGCTGTGACCAGTGCGCGGCGGAGCTCGCGGTCGCCCGTGCGGTCCGCAAGCGTCTGTCGTGCGCGCGGGACGTCCTGCCGACGACCGACCTGACCTCCCGGCTCCTCGCGCTCTCGGCCCAGATCCCCGAGGCCGAGGGCGACCCGCTGCGCAAGGGGCCCGCGGCGCGCGACCCGTGGGCGCCCCCTCCCGAGGCGGGGGCGCTGAGCTGCGCGCTCACGGGCGACATCGCCGCCCATGCCCGACGCCGCCGCTCCCGTCGCGTGCTCGTCGCCGCATCGAGCGGGGTCGCCGTCCTGGCCGTGGCCCTCTTCACGCTCGGTGACCGACCCGTCGTGGTGCCGGACCGGCACGTGGCGTCGCCCCTGACCGTGCTGGCCGAGGCCGGCGGTGCCACGGCGGCGGGCGCCACCGAGGTGGCTCTGGTCCCCGTCCTGCCCGAGCCCTCCGAGGACACCGGCGAGGGCCTCCCGGACGGTGTGGACCTCGCGGACTCGAGCGCGCTCGCCTGGATGGCCGAGAACGGGTGGACGAGCCCGACGGGGATCCTCGACGGTTTCGACGTCACCTCGGTCCAGCTCGTCGGAACCGAGAGGGACGTGCTCCGCATGGACCTCACGGGTCCCGACGGGACCATCGTCGTACGGGAGCAGGTCGGCCGCCTCGACACGTCCAACCTCTCGCGCTCCGAGGACTTCGAGGGGCGCGCCGTCTACGTCCTGTCCGACGAGCCTCCCCACCTGGTGTGGCAGGCTGGGGACACGGTGATCGACGTCGTGGCAGAGGTGAGCAGGGACGTCCTCGCCTCGTTCGTGGCGACGTTCCCCGCGCACGACTTCGACGCGGGGGTCCCGGCCCGCATCTCCCGGGGATGGACGACCATGACAGGAGCCTTGGGCACCCCATGACCGCACACGACTCAGCGCGGGAAGCCGCCGAGCCGCAGCCCGCTGCGCAGCCTCACGAACCGTCGCCCGCGCCTGTGCCCGAGACCGCGAGCGATCCCGCGCCCACGGTGCCCGACCCCACGCCGGCTGCGCCCGAGGGCCGGCCGTCGCCCGAGACCGCGCCGTCGGCGCAGGCAGACGCCCCAGAGGGGGCCGTGCCGTCTCCGACGGTCGAGGCGCCTGCGGTACTCGTGGCGCCGAGCGGTCCTGCGCCGGAGCGCGCGCCCGACACGGAGCTGTCGGCCCCGCTGCTCGGCGCCCCGTCGGACCGGACGTCGTCGGACCGGACGTCGGTGCCCGGGGGAGAGCAGCGCACGGAGGAGGTGCCCGTGCCGCGCCCGACTCCCACGCAGCCGCCGGTCGCTCCCAACCCGTTCGCTCCGCCGTCGGCGTTCCGGTCCACGGCGACCGCGCCGCTGAGCCCTGGTGCGCCGGGTGCGGGCCCCATGGCTCCCGGCCCCGTTCCTCCGCCCGGTCCGCACGACACGCGTCCGTACGGGACACCGGTGGGGACGCTTCCCGTCGCCCGCCCGGGCCTTCCTGGGTATTCCCCGCAGGCACCGGTCGGGCAGCACCCGTACGCCGCGTACCAGCGCACCACCGCCACGTCGGGTGAACCCCCGCAGCAGGGAGCCACCGCGGCGCAGCCGGGGTACCCGGGAGCAGGCAGCCTGCCCGGTGAACCCGACGCCCAGGGCCACGCGACGCCCGTCGAGCCGTGGGGGGCCCCGCCCCCTCCGCCGGCGCCGCAGCCCCGGCGCCGCGTCGGGGCCGGCGCTGTCGCGGGCATCGCGGCGCTCGCCCTCGTGGCCGGCGCGATCGGTGGCATCGCCGCCGACCGGATCGTCGACAGCAACCAGGGGCGCCCGGTCAGCGCGTCGCTCCCGCTCGCGAGCACGGCGCCGGGGGCCGAGCGTCCCGCGGGCTCGGTCGCGGCGATCGCCTCGACCGTGCTGCCGAGCGTCGTGTCCCTGCAGGTCGAGGGCGCGGACGGGATCTCGACCGGCTCGGGATTCGTGATCCGCGAGGACGGGTACATCCTCACCAACAACCACGTGGTCGCCGGCGGCGCGGACGGCGGCAAGGTCACGGTGCTCTTCGCGGACGGCAGCGAGCGTCCCGCAACGATCGTCGGTCGGACGGCGGACTACGACCTCGCGGTCGTCAAGGTCGACGAGGCCGGCCTGACCCCGCTCGTGCTGGGCGACTCGGACGCCGTGGTCGTGGGTGACCCCGTCGTCGCGATCGGCGCGCCGCTCGGGCTCAACGGGACGGTCACGACCGGGATCGTCAGCGCGCTGAACCGTCCCGTCGCGGCAGGCGACTCGGCCGAGACGGCGTTCATCAATGCGATCCAGACGGATGCGGCCATCAACCCGGGGAACTCGGGCGGCCCGCTGGTGAACGGCGCGGGCGAGGTCGTGGGCGTCAACTCCGCGATCGCGCAGCCGCCCGGGACGGGTGGCGCGACGGGAAGCATCGGGCTCGGCTTCGCGATCCCCTCCGACCAGGCCAGGCGGACGGCCGAGGAGCTCATCGAGAACGGCACCGCCACGTACCCCGTGATCGGCGTCCTGCTCGACTCGCGCTACCAGGGCGAGGGCGTCCAGGTCACGACCGAACCGCAGGGCGGGCAGTCGCCCGTGACCGCGGGTGGCCCGGCGGACGCGGCCGGGATCCAGGCCGGGGACGTCATCCTCGCGATCGACGGGAGGCCCGTGAGCCTGAGCGACGAGCTCATCGTCGCGATCCGCGCGAAGGCCCCCGGAGACACCGTGACGCTCCGCGTGCGCACGGGCGACGCCGAGCGCGACGTCCGCGTGGTGCTCGACGAAGCCACGAGCGAGTAGTCTGACCGCGTGTTCGGTATCAACGGCGCCGAGTTCGTCGTCCTCCTCGTCGTCGCCGTGATCGTCATCGGTCCCGAGCGACTGCCCCGCTATGCCGAGCAGCTCGGCGCGTTCGTCCGCACCGCCCGCGGCTTCCTCAAGGACGCCAAGTCGCGCGTCGACGAGGAGCTGGGGCCGGAGGTGAGCGACGTCGACTGGTCCAAGCTGGATCCTCGTCAGTACGACCCGCGACGGATCGTCCGCGAGGCGCTGCTCGACGACGACGACCTGCTGGGCACGTCCTCGCGACCCCGCAGCGCGTCCCCCGTCCCGCCGCCGCCTCCTGCGCCCGTCGACGCGGACGGCGTGCGCGTCCCGGCACCGTTCGACGACGAGGCGACCTGAGCGCAGGGCCCGCCGTCCCAGCGGACGAACCCGGATTCGGTCGAGGCACGTCGACCTGTCAGAATGGGGCAATGGTCAACGAGGTTCCCGGTGCACGGCGTCCACGCATCTTCTCGGGGATGCAGCCCACGGAGGATTCGCTCCAGCTGGGCAACTACATCGGGGCTCTGAGCCAATGGGTCGCGCTGCAGGAGTCGTACGACGCGATCTACTGCGTCGTGGACATGCACGCCCTGACGGTCAACCCCGAACCGGCAAAGCTGCGCGAGCGCACGCGGCGCACCGCGGCCCAGTATCTGGCCGGGGGAGTGGACCCCGAGTCCTCGACGCTGTTCGTCCAGTCGCACGTCCCCGAGCACGCTGAGCTCGCCTGGGTGCTGTCGTGCCAGACGGGCTTCGGCGAGGCGGGTCGCATGACCCAGTTCAAGGACAAGTCCGCGAAGCAGGGCACCGACGGTACGACCGTGGGCCTCTTCACCTACCCGGTCCTGATGGCCGCGGACATCCTGCTCTACGACGCGGCGCTCGTGCCCGTGGGCGAGGACCAGCGTCAGCACCTCGAGCTGGCCCGCAACCTCGCCGAGCGCCTCAACTCGCGGTTCGGCGAGGACACCGCCGTGGTCCCCGAGCCCCACATCGTCAAGGCCGTGGCGAAGATCTACGACCTGCAGGAGCCCGACCGCCAAGATGAGCAAGTCGTCGTCGGGCGGCAAGGGCGTCATCTGGCTGCTCGAGGACCCCAAGGCGGCCGCCAAGCGCATCCGCTCCGCAGCGACCGACTCGGACAACGAGATCCGCTACGACCCGGCGAACAAGCCGGGCATCTCCAACCTGCTGACCATCTTCTCGGCCCTGACCTCGCGCCCGGTCGAGGTGATCGCCGCGGACTACGAGGGCAAGGGGTACGGTCACCTGAAGGTGGATCTCGCCGAGGTCGTCGTGGACTTCCTCACGCCGTTCCAGGCCCGGGCGAACGAGTACCTGTCCGACCCCGCCGAGCTCGACGCGGTCCTGGCCCGCGGGGCCGAGCGTGCGCGCGGGCTCGCGCAGACCACCCTGGACCGCATCTACGACCGCGTCGGTCTGCTGCCGGCCCGTCGGACCCGCTGATGAACCTGCCCGAGCGTGGTCCGTCGCAGGTGCGGATCGGCATCGCGATCGAGATCCCCGAGCCGTTCGGACCTGCGCTCCAGGAGGCCCGCGCCGCGTTCGGCGACCCCTTCGCGGGCGACATCCCTCCGCACATCACGCTCCTCGGCCCGACGGTCGTCGACGAGTCGGCGCTCGAGGACGTGTACGCGCACCTCGAGCGGGTGACCGCGCAGGCCGCGCCGTTCCGGGTCATCCTGCGCGGCAGCGGGACGTTCCGCCCCGTCTCGCCCGTCGTCTTCGTGATCGTCGCGCAGGGGATCGCCGAGTGCGAGGAGCTCGAGGGCGCGGTGCGCACCGGAGTGCTCGACCAGGAGCTCCGGTTCAACTACCACCCGCACGTGACCGTCGCCCACGAGGTCGACGACGAGGCGCTGGATCTCGCGTTCGCGGAGATGGCAGGGTTCGAGGCCGCGTTCGACGTCACGGCATCCATCTCTACGAGCACGGCGACGACGGCGTCTGGCGTCCGGCGCGCAGGTTCGAGCTGTCCGGTCTGTCGGACGGGTGAGTCGGGAGTTCCTCTCCTAGGCTCGGGCGATGACGTCTCCCACCACGCCCGACGACGACGCACCTGGCCTGGTGGCCCGGCTCACGACCCGGGTCAAGGCGGTGCAGGCCTGGTGGAACAGGACGCGGCCTGCCCGGGCCCTCGCGCAGTACGGGGTGCAGCGGGGAGCGCTCCTGTGCGGCGGCATGGCCTACTCGGCGCTCTTCTCGCTCTTCGCCGGCCTGACGATCTTCTACACGGCCTTCATGGCCTTCCTGGGCAACCGTGAGGAACTGCGCGCGGAGATCATCGCGCAGATCGACAAGGCCGTCCCGGGGCTCATCAAGACGACCCCCGGCGGGAGGGGCATCCTCTCGCCCGACGACCTGATCATCAGCTCGGGTCTGAGCATCTCGAGCATCGTCGCGGTGTTCGTGCTGCTCTTCAGCGCCATCTCGTTCATGGCGGCCCTGCGCACGTCGACCCGGGCCATGTTCTCGCTCACCGACGTGGGACAGAACCCGGTCCTGTCCAAGCCTGCGTGAGCTGGGCGGGTTCGCCGTCCTGGGGATCAGCGTGGTCATCTCGGCAGCCGCGACGGTCGTGGTCCAGACGCTCGGGGCGACTCTCTTCGGAGACGGGGTGCTTGCCGCGATCCTGGTGCCCGTGGCGGGCATCTTCGTCGGGCTGGTGTTCGACGCGCTGGTCGTCCTGCTCATCATCCGTTTCGTGGCGGGCGTGCGTGCGCCCCGCAAGGACCTGTACATCGGGGCGCTGACGGCCGCGGCGGCGTTCGGTGTCCTGCGCTACCTGGGGACGAGCATCATCGTCGGCAGCTCGTCGCGCAACGCCCTCCTCGGCTCGTTCGCGGTGTTCGTGACGATCCTGCTCCTCGCGAACTTCGTCACGCGGATCCTTCTCATGGTCGCGGCCTGGATCGCCGACCCGCCCGCCCAACCCACGCTCGACGAGCTGCGTGCGCGGGCCGAGGCTGAGCAGGAGCAGCGGCTCGAGGCCGAGGTGCGGCGCGGGGCCGGGTACGGGTACCCCTGGAGCCCGCTGGTGCGCGGGGTGCGTCGAGGGCGGGAGCCGCGGGTTCACGCCGAGGTCTGAACGCCGTCGCCGCCTGGGCCCACGAACGCCGACGACGGCCCGCCGGCCAGAGCCGGGGACCGCCGTCGGGCAGTGCTGCAGAGCGTCAGAACGCGCGGGTGATCATCGCGCGCTTGACCTCCTGGATCGCCTTGGTGATCTCGATGCCACGAGGGCATGCCTCGGTGCAGTTGAAGGTCGTGCGGCAGCGCCACACGCCCTCCTTGTCGTTGAGGATCTCGAGGCGCTGGGTCGCGCCGTCGTCGCGCGAGTCGAAGATGAAGCGGTGAGCGTTGACGATAGCCGCCGGGCCGAAGTACTGGCCGTCCGTCCAGAACACGGGGCACGAGGACGTGCACGCCGCGCACAGGATGCACTTGGTGGTGTCGTCGAAGCGCTCGCGCTGCTCGGCGGACTGCAGGCGCTCCTTGCTCGGCTCGTTCCCCGAGGTGATGAGGAACGGCATGATCTCGCGGTAGGAGGCGAAGAACGGCTCCATGTCGACGACCAGGTCCTTGATGACCGGCAGGCCCTTGATGGGCTCGACGGTGATCGGCTTGTCCGGGTTGACGTCCTTGAGGAGCGTCTTGCAGGCCAGGCGGTTGCGACCGTTGATGCGCATCGCGTCCGAGCCGCAGATCCCGTGGGCGCACGAGCGGCGGAACGTCAGCGAGCCGTCGTGCTCCCACTTGATCTTGTGCAGCGCGTCGAGCACGCGGTCCGTGCCGTGGGCCAGGACCGTGAACTCCTCCCAGTACGCGTCCTCACCGTGCGCGGACTCGGGGTTGTAGCGGCGGAGCTTGATCGTGACCTCGAAGGAGGGCATCGGCGCCGACCTCGGTCTTCTCCGAACCGGCAGGGGCTTCGAGTGTGGCAGTCATCAGTACTTACGCTCCATGGGCTCGTACCGGGTCTGGGTGACGGGCTTGGAACCCAGCACGATCTTGTAGGAATCGAACTCCTCGACGTGGTCGAAGTAGCCCTCCACGTGCCCGTCGGCGGTGTCGCCGGCAGCCGTGGGGCGACGGTAGGCCATCGTGTGGAGCATGTAGTTGGCGTCGTCGCGGTCCGGGAAGTCCTCGCGGTAGTGACCGCCGCGCGACTCCTTGCGGTTGATGGCGGCGACGACCGTGACCTCGGCGATGTCGAGGAGGAAGCCCAGCTCGATGGCCTCCAGCAGGTCGGTGTTGAACAGGCGCCCCTTGTCCTGGACCGAGACCTTGCGGTAGCGGTCCTGGAGGGTGCGGATGTCGGAGAGCGCCTGGTTGAGCGACTCTCCCGTGCGGAACACCTGCGCGTTGGCGTCCATGGTCTCCTGGAGCGCCTTGCGGACGTCCGCCACGCGCTCGCCGTCGGGACGGTTGCGCATCTCGTCGAGCTGGGCGACCACCGCGGCGGCGGGGTTCTCCGGCAGCTCGCGGTACTCGGCGGTCGCCGCGTACGCGGCGGCCTGGCGGCCCGCACGCTTGCCGAACACGTTGATGTCCAGGAGCGAGTTGGTCCCGAGGCGGTTGGAGCCGTGCACCGAGACGCACGCGACCTCGCCGGCCGCGTACAGGCCGCGGACGACGTTGTGACCGTCGCGGAGGACCTCACCACCGACGTTGGTCGGGATGCCGCCCATGGCGTAGTGCGCGGTCGGGTAGACCGGCACGGGCTCGGTGTAGGGCTCGATGCCGAGGTACGTGCGCGCGAACTCCGTGATGTCGGGGAGCTTGGCGTCGATGTGCGCGGGCTCGAGGTGCGTCAGGTCGAGCAGGACGTAGTCCTTGTCCGGTCCGGCGCCGCGTCCTTCGCGGACCTCGTTGGCCATGGACCGCGCGACGATGTCACGCGGTGCGAGGTCCTTGATGGTCGGGGCGTAGCGCTCCATGAAGCGCTCACCCTCGCCGTTGCGCAGGATGCCGCCCTCACCGCGGGCCGCCTCGGAGAGGAGGATGCCGAGCCCGGCGAGACCTGTCGGGTGGAACTGGAAGAACTCCATGTCCTCGAGCGGCAGGCCGCGACGGTAGGCCAGAGCCATGCCGTCACCCGTGAGCGTGTGCGCGTTCGACGTCGTCTTGAAGATCTTGCCCGCGCCGCCCGTGGCGAAGATGATCGCCTTGGCCTGGAAGACGTGGATCTCGCCGGTCGCCAGGTCGTACGCGACGACGCCGGTCGCGTTGACCGTCTCGCCGTCCGGGACGTCCTCGGCGGCGAGGTCGTGGTCCGTGATGAGGTCCAGGACGTAGAACTCGTTGAAGAACTCGACGTCCTGCTTGACGCAGTTCTGGTACAGCGTCTGGAGGATCATGTGACCCGTGCGGTCCGCGGCGTAGCAGGAGCGGCGCACCGCGGCCTCGCCGTGGTTGCGGGTATGACCGCCGAAGCGGCGCTGGTCGATCTTGCCCTCGGGCGTGCGGTTGAACGGCAGACCCATGCGCTCGAGGTCGAGGACCGCGTCGATGGCCTCCTTGGCCATGATCTCCGCGGCGTCCTGGTCGACGAGGTAGTCGCCGCCCTTGACCGTGTCGAACGTGTGCCACTCCCAGTTGTCCTCCTCGACGTTCGCGAGGGCGGCGCACATGCCGCCCTGCGCCGCGCCGGTGTGGGACCGGGTGGGGTAGAGCTTGGAGATGACCGCCGTGCGGACCTTGCCGGACGACTCGAGCGCCGCGCGCATGCCGGCGCCGCCTGCTCCGACGATGACGACGTCGTACTGATGGGTTTGCATCGGTGTCGATGCCTCCTGTGACGAGTGGGAAGGGGGACGGGGGCTGTCAGGCGGCGTCTGGGGGAAGGCCGACAGGCAGGTCCGTCAGGCGGTGCAGAACGACGGGAGCTGGTAGTCGAGCGCGTTCGGCGGGCACGGGTCGAACGTGAAGACCACGAGGGTGCCGAGCACGGTGACGATCACGAAGGCCAGGTACAGGGCCCACTTGAGGACCATGCGGGTGCCGTCGCGCTGGGCGTAGTCGTTGATGATGGTCCGGACGCCGTTGGTGCCGTGGATCATCGCGAGCCAGAGCATCAGGAGGTCCCAGACCTGCCAGAACGGTGAGGCCCACTTGCCGGCGACGAAGCCGAAGTCGATCGCGTGGACGCCCTCGCCGACCATGAGGTTCACGAAGAGGTGCCCGAAGATCAGGACGATCAGCACGACGCCCGAGGCGCGCATGAAGACCCAGCTGTACAGCTCGTAGTTCCGATCGCGTCGTCTTCTGCCGCTTGTACGGGTCGCGGGGGGCCGCGAGCGGCGAGCTGGTGGTCGTGGTACCCATCAGTGCCCACCTCCGAAGACGTTCATGAGGTGGCGGGGCAGGAAGCCCGCCATGGTCACGGCGAACAGACCGACGACGACCCACAGCATGGTGCGCTGGTACTTGGGGCCCTTGGCCCAGAAGTCCACGAGGATGATCCGGACACCGTTGAAGGCGTGGAACACGATGGCGGCGACCAGGCCGGCCTCACCGAGCCCCATGATCACGGTCTTGTACGTGCCGATCACGGCGTCGTACGCCTCGGGCGAGACTCGTACCAGCGCTGTGTCCAGCACGTGCACGAGGAGGAAGAAGAAGATGAGCACGCCGGTCACGCGATGCGCGACCCACGACCACATGCCTTCACGGCCGCGGTACAGCGTGCCAGCAGGTGCACTGGGCACTTTAGGGGCCTCCTGTGGCGAGTTCAGGGGTGAGATATCGAGCTGGACGACGTCGTCCGCCGGTGGCCGTTCACGACCGCTCCGTCTCGAGGCTCCGAGGAGTCGGGAGGAGCGGCAGATCCAGGGCTCGCCGGAGTCCGTCGATATCCTTCTCTGGGGTTCCACCATAGTGACATCGGCGTCAGGTTGCGGACCGCCGGGGCTTCCAGGCGCCCTGCCCACCCCGGATTGTGACTCATTCCACAGGGCGTCGGGGAACCGGTGACGTCCGGTCTCGCAGGCGCACCGGACGGCGTCTCGACCCGTGGTCACTATGCTTCCTAGCATGTCGACCACTCCAGCGCCTGCTCCTGCTCCCGGTGGGTCGTCCACGGACGACCGGACCGTCCCCGGCTTCTACGCCGTGATCCCCGCGGGCGGGGCCGGGACGCGACTGTGGCCGCTGTCCCGGCGGGGCAACCCCAAGTTCCTGCTCGACCTCGCGGGCACCGGACGCTCGCTGCTCCAGGCCACGGTCGACCGCCTGGTGCCGCTGACCGGTGAGGGGGGCATCGTCCTGGTCACGGGCCGCCAGCACGTGGCCTCGGCCAGGACGCAGCTGCCGGGGCTCGACCAGGACTCGGTGCTCGCCGAGCCGTCCCCCCGCGACTCCATGGCTGCGATCGGGCTGGCCGCCGCGGTCCTCGAGCGGCGCCACGGCGACGTGGTGATCGGCTCGTTCGCGGCCGACCAGGTCATCACCGGCCAGGCGGCGTTCGAGCAGGCCGTCCGGGAGGGCGTGGAGGCTGCGCGGGCGGGGTACGTCGTCACGGTCGGCATCGCGGCGTCGAGGCCGTCCACCGCGTTCGGCTACGTGCGCAGCGGCGCACCGCTGGGGCTCGAGGGGGCACCGAGCGGTCTGCACGCAGAGGGGTTCACCGAGAAGCCGGACGCCCTGACCGCGCAGCGCTACGTGCGCTCGGGGGAGTACCGCTGGAACGCCGGCATGTTCATCGCGCGCACCTCGGTGCTGCTCGGGCACCTGGCCGACCAGCGTCCCGAGCTCCACGACGGGCTGCGGCGGATCGCCGCAGCGTGGGACACGCCCGAGCGCGACCGGGTGCTCGCGTCCGAGTGGCCGGGGCTCGAGAAGATCGCGATCGACCACGCGGTGGCCGAGCCCGTCGCGGCCGTGGGCGGGGTCGCAGTGGTCCCGGGCAACTTCGGCTGGGACGACGTGGGCGACTTCAACTCGCTCGCCGCGCTGCTGCCTGCTGCGGACGAGTCGGGCTCCAAGGTCCTGGGAGACGCGGGTCGGGTCGTCCGGCTCGAGAGCGCGGGCTCGGTCGTCGTCCCGGCGAGCGAGCGCGTCGTGACGATCCTCGGCCTCGACGACGTCGTGGTCGTCGACACGCCCGACGCGCTCCTGGTCACGACGCGGGCACGTGCGCAGCAGGTCAAGTCCATGGTCGACGCGGTGCGCGAGCGCGGGCTCGACGAGCTGCTCTGACGCCTTCGCACCCGAGCGCCCGGGGATTCCGCCCGGCGCGCGGGGGCGACCGGCGTCGTCGGGGGCGTGGGTGGAAGCTCCCGTGCGGCCCGACGTCGGAGCCCGCCCCGCGTGCCCTCTCGCCGTCCCGGTGCGTGGCCGCCCCGCCCCACCGGCTCGCGTCGGCGCTAGTCTCGGCGTGTGAGCACGCCTGAGGAGAACCCCCAGAACGACCGGTCCCCGTCGCTGCCCTCAGGCGGGGGGCGGACCGGTGCGGGCGACCGCGTCACGGCCGTCGCGGCGTCGTTCGCGGACGAGCTGGTCGCGATCCGCCGCGACATCCATGCGCACCCCGAGGTCTCGCGCGCCGAGACCCGCACCACGGCGCTGATCGCCGACCGCCTGCGCGCGGCCGGGCTCTCGCCGCGCCTGCTGCAGGGCACCGGGCTGGTGTGCGACATCGGCGGCACCGAGGGTCCGGACGGCGACCCGCTCGGCCGGGTCGCGCTGCGTGCCGACATCGACGCGCTGCCGCTCCAGGACCGCTGCGAGCTGCCGTGGGCCTCGACCGTCCCGGGGGTCGCGCACGCGTGCGGCCACGACGTCCACACGACCGTGGTGCTCGGGGCCGGTCTGGTCCTCGCCGTGCTCGCGCAGCGCGGCGAGCTCAACCGCCCCGTCCGGCTGATCTTCCAGCCCGCCGAGGAGGTCCAGCCCGGCGGCTCGCTCGACGTCATCGCGCAGGGCGGCCTCGACGGGGTCGACGAGATCTACGCGGTGCACTGCGATCCCAAGGTCGACGCGGGCCAGATCGGCACGCGGATCGGCCCCATCACCTCGGCCTCTGACGAGGTGTCGGTGACGATCACGTCGCCCGGGGGGCACACCTCACGGCCGCACCTGACGGGCGACGTCGTCTACGCGCTCGGTCAGGTCATCACCCAGGTGCCCGCGGTGCTCGGGCGCCGGCTGGACCCGCGCTCTGGCGTCAACCTCACGTGGGGCGCGGTGCACGCCGGCTCGGCGCACAACGCGATCCCCAGCACCGGGACGGTCCGTGGGACGCTGCGCTGCCTCGACGTGCGGGCCTGGGAGTTCGCGGGGCAGGTGCTCCACGACGCGGTCGAGCAGGTCGTGGCGCCCTACGAGGTCGAGGTCACGGTGAACCACACGCGCGGCGTGCCGCCGGTCGAGAACGCCGAGGACTGCACGGGCGCTCTCGAGTCGGCCGCGCGCGACGTGCTCGGGCCGGCCTCGGTGCTGCTGACCGAGCAGTCGCTCGGCGGGGAGGACTTCGCCTGGTACCTGACCAAGGTGCCGGGCGCCATGGCGCGGCTCGGGACCCGGACGCCCGGCGGCCGCTCCTACGACATCCACCAGGGCGACCTGCAGGTCGACGAGTCGGCGATCGGTGCCGGGGTCCGGCTCCTCGCACGCGTCGCGCTGGGCTGATCGGGCGAGCGCAGGGAAGCCGTGGCGGCCTTCGGTGGGGCGCGACGTGGTTGCTCGGCACAACCAGGTGTCCGATCCGTGGACCGAGAACGACCACGGCTGAGACGCCAGATGACGCTTCCATAACGAAGCGGCGTCGTTACCCACAAGTAACGTCCGCGATTCCTGGACGTGGCTAGTGTTCGATCCATACAGGCCGACGGACTCCGTGACCTTCCCGTGCAACGGCGCGCGGGTGGGTCCCGGGCATCTCCGTGAGGCCATCGACGAGATCGACAGGAGCTCATGGTGAAGAGAGCAACGCAGATGACCGCGCTCGCGGCAGTCGCCGCGCTGACGCTGGCCGCATGTGGCAGCGCGCCCGACGAGGGTGGCAGCACGGGAACGGCGGGAGGCTCCGAGTCGAGCTTCAAGGCCTGCATGGTGTCCGACGCCGGCGGGTTCGACGACAAGTCCTTCAACGAGTCGGGCTTCAACGGCCTCAAGGCTGCGGAGAAGAACCTGGGCATCGAGACCGCCACGGCGGAGTCCAAGGAGGAGTCGAACTTCGCTCCGAACATCGACAACCTGATCTCCGAGAACTGCAACATCATCGTCACGGTCGGCTTCCTGCTCGCGACCGCCACGGGCGACGCAGCCCAGGCGAACCCTGACGTCGAGTTCGCGATCGTCGACTCGACCGCGCAGGACGCTGACGGCAACACGATCGAGGTCGACAACGTCAAGCCCATCAGCTTCGACACGGCCCAGGCCTCGTTCCTCGCGGGCTACCTCGCCGCGGGCATGAGCAAGACGGGCACGGTCGCCACCTACGGCGGTCTGCAGATCCCGTCCGTGACGATCTTCATGGACGGCTTCGTCGACGGCGTCGCGAACTACAACGAGACGCACGGCACCGACGTCAAGACCCTCGGTTGGAACAAGGAGACGCAGAACGGCTCGTTCGCCGGCGGCTTCGAGGACCAGTCCCAGGGCCAGCAGCTCACGCAGACCTTCATCGACCAGGGTGCGGACATCATCATGCCCGTCGCCGGTCCGGTCGGTGTCGGCACGCTCGCCGCTGCCAAGGACGCGACCGACGTGTCGGTCATCTGGGTCGACGCCGACGGCTTCGAGACCAACCCCGACTCGGGCGACCTGATCCTGACCTCGGTCCTCAAGGAGATCGGTGCGGGCGTCGAGGACGTCATCACCGCGGCCTCCGAGGACGAGTTCTCGAACGAGCCCTACGTGGGTACGCTCGAGAACGGCGGCGTGGACATCGCGCCGTACCACGACTTCGAGTCCAAGGTCCCGCAGGAGCTCAAGGACGAGATCGACCAGCTCCGCAAGGACATCATCGACGGCACCATCGTCGTGGAGTCCCCGAGCTCGCCGTGACCTGACGCTGTACCTCGTGGTCGAGCCGGCCCGGCATCCTCGCCGGGCTGGCTCGGCCAGTCTTGGGCTAACGTCGCAGGCAAGGCTGCCTGCGCATCGAAGGGACCGTACGTGAAGCTGGAGCTCCGCGGTATCACCAAGTCGTTCGGGCCGCTCGTCGCCAACGACCACATCGACCTCGTCATCGAACCTGGGCAGATCCATGCCCTCCTCGGGGAGAACGGCGCAGGCAAGAGCACGTTGATGAACGTGCTGTTCGGCCTCTACCAGGCCGACTCGGGCGCCATCCTGCTCGACGACGAAGAGCGCGCCTTCCGGGGACCGGGCGATGCGCTCGCCGCCGGGATCGGCATGGTGCACCAGCACTTCATGCTCGTGCCCGTGTTCACCGTCGCAGAGAACGTCATGCTCGGGCACGAGGACGTCAAGGCCGGAGGCTTCCTCGACCTCGAGGCCGCCCGTGCCCGGGTGCGCGACCTGTCCGCGAGGTTCGGCTTCGGCCTGGACCCGGACGCGGTCGTCGAAGACCTGCCGGTCGGCGTGCAGCAGCGCGTCGAGATCGTCAAGGCGCTCGCACGCGAGGCCAAGGTCCTCATCCTCGACGAACCCACCGCGGTGCTGACCCCGCAGGAGACCGACGAGCTGATCGAGATCATGCGACAGCTCAAGGCCTCGGGCACGTCGATCGTCTTCATCACGCACAAGCTGCGCGAGGTCAAGGCCGTCGCCGACGTCATCACGGTCATCCGTCGAGGCGCGGTCGTCGGCACGGCCGAGCCGTCGGCCTCGGAGACCGAGCTCGCGTCGCTCATGGTGGGACGCTCGGTCTCGCTCGGACTCGACAAGGCGCCCCCGCAGCTCGGTGACGAGACCTTCGTGGTCACGGACCTCACGGTCCTCGCACCCAACGGGCAGGCCGTCGTGGACCGCGTCTCGTTCTCGGTCGCACAAGGCGAGATCCTTGCCGTCGCGGGTGTGCAGGGCAACGGGCAGACCGAGCTCACGGAGGCCATCCTCGGGCTGCTGCCCTCAGCGGAGGGATCGATCACGCTCCACGGCAAGGAGCTGCGCGGGCTCTCGCCCGACGCGGCCCTCGACGCCGGGGTCGGGTTCGTGCCCGAGGACCGCAAGGTCGACGGGCTCGTCCTCGACTTCACGGTCGCTGAGAACCTCGTGCTCGACCTCTACGACAAGTCCCCGTACGCGCGGGGCATCGCGCTCAACCTCCCAGAGATCCGGCGCAACGCCGAGCACCGCATCAGCGAGTTCGACATCCGCACGCAGGGCCCCGGCCAGGAGGTCGGCCGGCTCTCGGGCGGCAACCAGCAGAAGGTCGTCCTCGCGCGCGAGCTCTCGCGCCCGCTCAAGCTCTTCATCGCGAGCCAGCCGACGCGCGGCGTGGACGTGGGATCCATCGAGTTCCTGCACCGCCGCATCGTCCAGGAGCGTGACAACGGCACCCCGGTGATCATCGTCTCGACCGAGCTCGACGAGGTCGTCGAGCTCGCCGACCGGATCGCCGTGATGTACCGCGGGCGCATCGTGGGCTTCGTCCCGCCCACGACCTCGCGCGAGGTGCTCGGCCTCATGATGGCCGGCGTGCCCTACGACGAGGCCACCGCACAGGTGACCGACCAGACCGACACGACGGGAGCAACCCAGTGACCGACCAGCAGCCCGTCCCTCCGGCGACGGGGGAGCCGGCCCCCGAGGCGCCGCGCGCGGCGAAGCCCGCGAGCGACGCCCGCTGGGCTGCGACCTTCCGGGAGATCACGACGGGCCCGTTCGGCGTCACCGTCCTGGCGTTCGTCCTGGCGCTCGTCATCGGCGGGCTCCTGATCATCGTCACCGACCCCGACGTGACCGCAGCCGCGAGCTACCTGTTCGCCAAGCCCGCCGACTTCTTCGGTGCTGCGTGGAGCGCCGTGGCCGACGCCTACTCGGCCATGTTCCGCGGCGCGGTCTACAACTACGAGGCCCCGACGTTCGCCCGCGGCATCCGCTCCCTGACCGAGACCATGACCGTCTCGACGCCGCTCATCATCGCGGCCCTCGGTGTGGCCGTCGGCTTCCGTGCAGGCCTGTTCAACATCGGCGCGCAGGGGCAGGTCCTCATGGGGGCTGCGATCGGCGGCTACGTGGGCTTCGCATGGAACCTGCCGCCCGTCCTGCACCTGCTGCTCGCGCTGCTCGGCGGCGTGCTCGCCGGTGGCTTCTGGGCCGGCATCGCCGGATTCCTCAAGGCCCGTACGGGCGCGCACGAGGTGATCGTGACGATCATGCTGAACTACGTCGCGCTCTACCTCGTCGCGTGGTTCCTCACGACCAGCGCGTTCACCCGGCCGGGCTCCAACCAGCCCAAGAGCCCGGGCGTCAAGGACACGGCCCAGCTGCCGTTGCTCCTCGGCGACCAGTTCCGTCTCAACGCGGGCTTCCTGGTCGCGATCCTGGCGGCGGTCTTCGTCTGGTGGCTCATGTCCCGCTCGACGTGGGGCTTCCGGTTCCGCGCGGTGGGATCCAACCCGCAGGCAGCCCGGACCGCAGGCATGGGAGTGGCCTCGTCGTTCGTGCTCGTCATGGTCGTCTCGGGCGCCCTCGCGGGTCTCGCGGGCGCCGTGCAGATCCTGGGCACGGAGAAGGCGCTGACCGGCGGGATCGCCGGCTCGATCGGGTTCGACGCGATCACCGTCGCCCTGCTGGGCAGGTCCAAGCCGCTCGGGATCTTCTTCGCGGGCCTGCTGTACGCCGGGCTCAACGTGGGTGGACGGGCCATGGAGGCCTCGACGGGTACGTCGATCAACATCGTCCTGGTCATCCAGTCGCTCGTCGTGCTCTTCATCGCGGCACCGCCGCTCGTCCGGGCCATCTTCAGGCTGCCCGCCCCGAACCCCGTCGTCGTGAAGGGAGCCAGCGCATGACCGCCATGGCCGCACCGCGTACCCAGGTCGCTGCCGTGACGGCGACCCGCAGCTGGAAGGTCCCCATCACGCTCGGGGTCTTCGGCCTGCTCTCGTTCGTCCTGTTCGGTCTGCTGGGACCCGCCGGTTCCGTGACGACCTTCGGGATCTCCACGGGGGCGGACCTCCTCAAGTTCGACCCGGTCGAGCTCCCCACGCGGGCCACCGCGATCGTGCTCTCGGTGCTCTGCCTGCTCCTGGCGGGCTATGCGACCGTGCGGGTCCGCGCGGACCAGCCGGTCGGGCGCTGGGTCCTCGCGGTCTTCGGCGTCCTGTGGGTCCTGACGTTCCTCGTGTGGGCCGTCGCGGACAAGAGCACCTCGATCGTGAGCCTCCTCCAGGGCTCGCTGCTCCTCGCGGTCCCGCTCGCGTTCGGCGCGCTCGGAGGTCTGCTCAACGAGCGGGCCGGTGTCGTCAACATCGCGATCGAGGGTCAGCTGCTCACGGGCGCGTTCGGCGCTGCCGTGCTGGCCTCGGTCGTGGGCAACGCGTACGTGGGTCTGGTCGCCGCTCCGCTCGCGGGGCTGCTGATCGGCGCGATGCTCGCGCTGTTCACGGTCAAGTACCACGTGAACCAGATCATCGTCGGTGTGGTGCTCAACGTGTTCGCGGTGGGTCTGACGAGCTTCCTGTTCTCGTCGGTGCTCAAGAACGACCCCGCGACGCTGAACACGCCCCCGCGCCTGCCGACGCTGCCGATCCCGCTGCTCTCCGAGATCCCGATCATCGGCCCGGTGCTGTTCCGTCAGTCGATCATCGTGTACCTGCTCTACGTCGCGGTCATCGTCATCAGCATCGCGCTCTTCCGTACCCGGTGGGGCCTGCGCGTCCGTTCGGTCGGGGAGTACCCGCAGGCCGCGGACACGGTCGGCATCAACGTCAACCGCACCCGGTGGGGCAACGTCCTGCTCGGGTCCATGGTCGCGGGCCTCGGCGGTGCGTTCTTCACGATCGGGTCCGTGGGCGCGTTCGGCCAGGAGATGACGGCGGGCAAGGGCTACATCGCGCTCGCCGCGATGATCCTGGGTCGATGGAGCCCGTGGGGTGCCCTGGGCGCAGCGCTGCTCTTCGGCTTCGCCGACAAGCTGCAGCAGGTGCTCGGCGTCCTCGAGACGCCGATCCCCAACCAGTTCATGCTCATGCTGCCCTACGTCGTGACGATCTTCGCGGTCGCCGGCCTGGTCGGTCGCGTGCGCGGTCCTGCCGCCGCGGGCGAACCGTACGTGAAGGGATGACCGGATGAACGACGAGACACCGACGATCGACTGGGAGGGCCTGCGGGTCGCCGCCCGGGCCGCGATGGAGAAGGCGTACGCGCCGTACTCCTCGTTCAAGGTCGGGGCGGCCGCGCTGGTCGACGACGGACGCCTGGTCACGGGCGCGAACATCGAGAACGCGGCCTACGGCGTGACGCTGTGCGCCGAGTGCTCGCTCGTGAGCGACCTGATCGGGAGCGGAGGCGGGCGCCTCGTGGCGTTCGCCTGCGTCGACGGGCACGGCAACGTGCTCATGCCGTGCGGCCGGTGCCGCCAGCTCCTGTGGGAGCACGGTGGGCCGCGGCTGCTCGTGGAGACGACCCGTGGCATCAAGCCCATGACCGATGTGCTGCCCGACGCTTTCGGGCCTGAAGATCTGGTGGAGCGAGCATGAGCACGCAGAGCACTCCGGTGGGCGCCTCCGGCGCGCTGCCGAACAAGGAGACCGAGTCGTTCGACGCGGTCGACGTCATCCGCACCAAGCGGGACAAGGGCCGTCTGTCGGCCGAGCAGATCGACTGGGTCATCGACGCCTACACGCGTGGTGTCGTGGCCGAGGAGCAGATGGCCGCGCTCAACATGGCGATCCTGCTCAACGGCATGGACCGCACGGAGATCGGACGCTGGACCGCGGCCATGATCGCCTCGGGCGAGCGCATGAACTTCTCGGCGCTCTCCCGTCCCACGGCCGACAAGCACTCGACGGGAGGCGTGGGGGACAAGATCACGCTCCCGCTCGCTCCGCTGGTCGCGGTCTTCGGGGTCGCGGTGCCGCAGCTCTCGGGGCGTGGCCTGGGGCACACGGGGGGCACGCTCGACAAGCTCGAGTCCATCCCCGGTTGGCGTGCCGCGCTGACGAACGAGCAGATGATGAACCAGCTCGAGCACGTGGGCGCCGTCATCTGCCAGGCGGGCTCGGGGCTGGCCCCGGCCGACCGCAAGCTCTACGCGTTGCGCGACGTGACGGCCACGGTCGAGGCGATCCCGCTCATCGCGTCCTCGATCATGAGCAAGAAGATCGCCGAGGGCACGGGCGCGCTGGTCCTGGACGTCAAGGTCGGTTCGGGCGCCTTCATGAAGGACCTCGAGCAGGCGCGCGAGCTCGCGCGCACCATGGTCGACCTGGGCACGGACGCGGGCGTCCGCACGGTCGCGCTGCTGACCGACATGTCGACCCCGCTGGGGCTGACGGCCGGCAACGCCCTCGAGGTCCGCGAGACGCTCGAGGTGCTCTCGGGCGGAGGGCCGCGCGACGTCGTCGACCTGACCGTCGCGCTCGCGGTCGAGATGCTCGCCGCCGCGGGCAAGCCCGTGCCCGAGGAAGAGGTGCGGCACGCGCTCTCGAACGGGCGGGCCATGGACAAGTGGCGCGAGATGATCGCGGAGCAGGGCGGCGACGCCCGCGCCCCGCTGCCCGTGGCGCGCGAGAAGGAGCACGTGGTCGCGGACCGCGACGGCGTGCTCTCGCACCTCGACGCGTTCGGCGTGGGCGTCGCGGCCTGGCGCCTCGGTGCGGGCCGTGCCCGCAAGGAGGACCCGGTGCAGGCCGGGGCGGGGATCGAGATCCACGCCAAGCCGGGTGACGTGGTGACCAAGGGCCAGCACCTGCTCACGCTCCACACCGACACCCCGGAGCGGTTCGACCGGGCGGTCGAGGCGCTCGACGGCGCCTGGGCCGTCGCGGACCCGGGCACGGTCGTCGAGACGCCGGACCTGATCCTCGACCGGCTCGCCTGACATGACGTCGGAGGGGGAGGCCTCGGGGAGCGCGGCACCGCGCGACCCGGCGGCCTCCCCGCCGCCCGACGACCGTCGCCCCCGTTCCGTCTACGGCGTGGGCGAGGAGCCGGACATCCGCTTCAGCCTGGCCAACGAGCGCACAGCGCTCGCGTGGGTGCGCACCGGGCTCGGCCTGGTCGCGGGCGGGGTCGCGCTGACGTCCTTCGCGTCGTTCGCCGACCTCACGGGGTTCGTCGACCTGATCGCCGCGATGGCTTGTCTCGCGGGGGCCGGGTTCGCGGGGTACGCGCTGCTCTCCTGGAAGCGCGTCGAGCGGGCGATCCGTCGGGGCGACCCGCTGCCTTCCCCGACCGGCCTGCCCGTGCTCGTCGCGGGTGTCGTCGTGCTCGCGCTGCTCGTGGCCGGGTACGCGGTCACCGAGGTCTGGCGGCGGTGACACCGCCGACCCGGGACCCGGGGCTCCAGCCCGAGCGCACGGCGCTGGCCTGGCAGCGCACGGTCCTCTCGGTCGTGATCGGCGCGCTCCTGCTCGCCGTGGCCGGCCTGCGAGGGGGGCAGCCGGTCCTCGCCGTGTGCGCAGGGACGCTCGCGGTCGTGACGCTCGTGCCCGCGGTCCTGCGGCCCCCGTCGGGCGGTCTGCCTCGGGACGGGCGTCTGCGGTCGTGGGGGTTCCTGGTCCGGGTCGTGGCGCTCGTGGGAGTCCTGGGGCTCCTGGGCGCTGCGAGCGCTCTCGTCCGGCTGCTCTGAGGGCGGCGGCGGGGAGCGAGGCGTTCGGGAGGTACGAAGGATGGCAGGCTGTCCGGATGATCCTCGCCGACCTCCAGCTCACCCGGCTCCTGCGCGCGGCGGGCGCGGGACGGGGTCCGTTGCCCCTGCCGCCGCCGTCGGGGCGCTACCCCCTGCCCGACGGCGCGGCCTCCTCGGCCCGTCGGGCCGCCCTGCGCGCGGGGCATCCCGGGCAGGTGGCCGACCGGCTCGTCACGGTGCTCGAGTCGCTGCGCCCGTGGGAGCGCGAGCACGTGCTCGACCCGCTGCGCCGCCGTTCCGTCGCGCCCGACCAGCGACGTGACCTCGCGGGCGGACCCGACCTGACGGCTGGGCGGCCGGTCGGTCAGGGGCAGGGGTCGGCCCCGGGACGCCCGGACCTGCGCTTCCCCGAACCGCTCGTGCTGGGTCGGGCGCGCGCCGTCCAGGTCGACGAGACCACGTGCGGGTCCGCGGTCCTGGCTGTCCTGGCCGCAGCGGGGGACCCGGTCGTCTCGGCGTGGCTCGTCACCGGGACGGACGTCTCGCGAGGGGTCTGCGAGCACGTCGTGAGCGAGGGCCAGGTGGACGCGACCGCCCGGGAGCTCGGGACGTCGTCGGGCCGGTTCGCCGCGCTCCAGCGCCTTCTCAAGCAACGCACGACGCGGGCCGCGCTCGGCCCCTTCCCGTGGCCCGGCGGGCTCGGGACGCCGCCCTGGACGGCCGCGCGCGACGCCCGCTACGCCGACGTGCGCTTCACGCACCGGATCGTCGCGGGTGGCGGCCCGAGCGACCCCGTGCTCGCGAGCGCGCTGCGGTCCGCGGCCGCCGGCGTGCCGGTGCCGCTGTACACGGGCGGCGACGTCGGGACCGGGTGGTCCACGGCGTTGCCGCGCCACGTGGTGCTCCTGGCCGGGGTGAGCGGTCCTCGGACGGAGCAGAGCGGTGACCACGTGACGCCGGGGCACGCAGGGCGCTGGTGCTCGGTGTACGAGCCGTCGTCCGGCGCGCTGCACCGCGTGCGCGTCGCGGACCTCCTTGCCGGTACGCGCGTCGCGGGGGAACCGAGCAAGGCCGTGCGTCGCGCACTCGGGGGCTGGCCGCACGTGACCTGGGCGGTCCTGCCCTCCGGACGGGCTGGCGGGTCGCGCCGGGTCGGGTGACGATGGGGGGGACGGCGAGAGGAGCACCCCCATGAGCACCGTGCCCGGAGCGGAGGCCTGGCGAGACGCCGGGCTGACCACCCCCGACGACGTCCCCACGAACCTGGTCGAGGAGGAGTCGCAGGGCGATCCGCCGCCCTCGCCCGAGGACGCCGAGGACTACACCCCGGGAAGCCCGCGGCCGGACCTGGACGGCGAGGCCGCCGAGGCCGACGTCGTCGAGCAGGCGGCCGTGGTCCCCGTAGGGGAGGGCGGCGACGAGGACACGGACATCCCGGGGCAGCTCAGGGCGGCGACGGTGCGTGAGGCCGCGTGACCGCCTGTGACGCAGCCGTGACCTGCACCGCGGGGTGGACGTCGGGTGCACCTGTCCCGTGCCCGGTAGCGTGAGCGCATGACCTCCACACCCTCCTCAGTGAGCGAGACCGTCGCGGCGATCGCCGCGCTCCCCAAGGTCGTCCTCCACGACCACCTCGACGGCGGGCTGCGCCCTGCGACGATCATCGAGCTGGCCGCCGCGATCGGGCACGACCTGCCCGCGACCGAGCCGGACGCGCTGGGCACCTGGTTCGTCGAGTCGGCCGACTCGGGCTCGCTCGTGCGCTACCTCGAGACCTTCGACCACACGATCGCCGTCATGCAGACGCCCGAGGCCCTCGCGCGCGTCGCGCGCGAGTCGGTCCTCGACCTGGCCGCGGACGGCGTCGTGTACGCCGAGCAGCGGTGGGCCCCCGAGCAGCACGTGCAGCGCGGCCTGAGCCTGCAGGACACCGTGGACGCCGTCCAGGCCGGGCTCGAGGAGGGCGTGGCCCTCGCAGCGGCCCAGGGGCGCACCATCCGCGTGGGCCAGCTCGTGACCGCGATGCGCCACGCCGACCGCTGGCAGGAGATCGCCGAGCTCGCGGTCGCCAACCGGGGCAACGGCGTCGTCGGGTTCGACATCGCCGGTGCCGAGGACGGCTTCCCTCCCTCGCGCTTCCCCGACGTGTGGCAGTACCTGGCGGACGAGAACTTCCCTGTGACGATCCACGCGGGCGAGGCCTCGGGCGTCACGTCGATCGCGGAGGCGGTCCACCTGGGCCAGGCCTCGCGCGTGGGTCACGGCGTGCGGCTCATCGAGGACATCTCGTTCGACGAGAACCACGGCACCGCGGCCCTGGGCCAGTTCGCCCACTGGGTCCGTGACCACCAGATCCCGCTCGAGCTGTGCCCCGTCTCGAACCTGCAGACCGGTGCGGCGGGCTCGATCGCGACGCACCCCATCACGCGTCTGAAGGAGCTCGACTTCGCGGTCACGCTCAACACGGACAACCGCCTCATGTCGCGCACGTCCATGACCCACGAGATGACGCTGCTCGTCGAGCAGGCCGGCTGGACGCTCGAGGACCTCTACGACGTGACGGCCACGGCCGCGTGGAGCGCCTTCATCCACCACGACGAGCGCCGCGCGCTCATCGACGACGTCATCCTCCCCGGTTACCAGGAAATTCAAGGAGCACAGCTGTGAGCACCGCAGGCACGTCCCCCCTGGACCGCGCGTCCCTCGCGCAGTTCGTCGACCACACCCTCCTCAAGCCCGAGGCGACCCGCGCGGACTTCGAGGCTCTCGTCGACGAGGGCGTCGCGCTCGGCGTCTACTCGGTGTGCGTCTCGCCCTCGGTCCTGCCGCTCGACGGCAAGGGTCTCAAGATCGCGACCGTGTGCGGGTTCCCGTCGGGTACCCACCACAGCGAGGTCAAGGCCGCCGAGGCGGCCCGCTCGATCGCGGACGGCGCGGACGAGGTCGACATGGTCATCGACCTGGGTGCGGCCAAGGCGGGCGACTGGGCGTACGTCCAGGCGGACATCGCAGCCGTGCGCGCCGCGGTCCCTGCCCCCAAGGTCCTCAAGGTCATCATCGAGTCCGCCGCGCTCACGGACCACGAGATCGTCGAGGCGTGCCGCGCCGCGGAGGCCGCGGGTGCCGACTTCGTCAAGACCTCGACGGGATTCCACCCGGCCGGTGGCGCCTCGACGCACGCGGTGTCGATCATGGCGGAGACCGTGGGCGGTCGGCTCGGGGTCAAGGCGTCGGGCGGCGTGCGTACGCTCGCCGACGCTCTGGCGATGATCGAGCACGGCGCGACGCGCCTCGGCCTGTCCGGGACCGCGGCAGTGCTTGCGGGCTTCGACGGGATCGAGCCCGCCGAAGGCGGTTCGTCGGGCTACTGACCGGTCGGTCGTGACCGAGGGGTGGCCGAGCCCGGACGGGCGGCCACCCCTCGGCGCGTCCGGGTTAGGCTAGCCTCACTTCGCCATCACCGGCGGAGAGCACCCTGGAGGACCGCATGACCGACCCCACCCCCCGTAGGCCCGAGCGCGTCCCGACCCACGCTGTGGTGGTGCGCACCGAGCAGCTCACGCCGCACATGGTCCGCGTCGTCCTCGGCGGGGACGGTCTCGACGGGTTCGACGCCGGCCCGTACACCGACCACTACGTCAAGCTGCTCTTTCCCGAGGCCGCCGGACCCGAGGGGCGCGTCCCCATGCGCACGTACACGATCCGTTCGTGGGACCCCGTGGCGCGCGAGCTGGCCGTCGACTTCGTCGTGCACGGCGACGAGGGGCTCGCGGGGCCCTGGGCGTCCGCCGCCCGGGTGGGCGACCAGATCTCCTTCCTCGGTCCAGGAGGCGACTACGCGCCGTCGGGCACCGCGGACTGGCACCTGCTCGTGGGCGACGAGAGCGCGCTCCCCGCGATCGCCGCGGCCCTCGAAGCCATGCCCGACGGCGTGCCCGTCCTCGCGGTCGTCGAGGTCGCCTCGGCGGACGAGGAGCAGGCGCTCACCTCACCCGGGACGCTCGACCTGCGGTGGGTACGGCGCGACGAGCACCCCGACCGAGCCCCCGGCGAGGCGCTCGTCGAGGCCGTCGAGAGCCTCACGTTCCTGCCCGGGATGCCCCAGGTCTTCCTGCACGGCGACGCCGGGTTCGTGCGGACGCTGCGCCGCCACCTCCGCCTCGAGCGGCAGGTGCCGGTGACCTCGCTGTCCGCGTCGGGCTACTGGCGTCGCGGTCGCACCGAGGAAGGCTGGCGTGCCGAGAAGGCCGACTGGAAGGCCGCGGTGGCGCGCGACGAGGAGCCGGCGCTGCGGTCCTGAGCGCTGGTCGCTCAGCGGGCGCGCTCGACGGCGATCGCGAGCGCGACCCGGTTGGGCATGTCGAGCTTGGTCATGGTCCGGCTCAGGTGCGTCTTGACCGTGGCCTCGGCGCAGTAGAGGCGTTCGCCGATCTGTGCGTTGCTCAGACCTTCCGCGACGCCCTGGGCGATCTGCCGCTCGCGGTCGGTGAGCTGGTCGAGGAGCGCGCGAGCCCGCTGCTGCTCGCTCGTCACCTGTCCCTGCGCGACGCGCGAGACGACGTAGCGGACCACGCGGGGCGCCAGCACCGACTCGCCGTCCGCGACGGCGAGGACGCCCCCGATGAGCTCCGCCGGCGAGGCGTCCTTGAGCAGGAACCCGCCGGCACCGGACTCGAGCGCTCCCAGGACGTCCGTGTCGCTCTCGAAGCTCGTCAGGACCAGGACGACCGGAGGCTCGGGGAGCAGGCGCAGCGCGCGGGTCGCCTCGATGCCCTGGACCCTTGCCATGCGCAGGTCCATGAGCACCACGTCGGGACGGTGGGCGAGGAACGCCGGGACGGCCTCGTCGCCGTCGGTCGCCTCGGCCACCACCTCGATGCGAGGACTGCTCGACAGGATCAGGCGGAGGCCGGTGCGGACGAGCGCATCGTCGTCGACCAGGAGGACTCGGGTCACGCGTCGATCGTAGGGCGAAGCACCGACACCTGGCCCCGTCCGGTGAGGGTGTCTCAGTCGACGTCGACCGCGTCGCTCACCCACGGCAACCAGACGTCCACGACGAAGCAGCCCTCCTGGGGGCCGAGCGTGGTCCGCCCGCCGAGGAGCTTGGCCCGTTCGGCGATCCCGGTGATCCCCGCCCGGCTCCCGGGCGCTCGTGGGCCGGGGGACCCGGGGAGCGGATTGGTCACACGCAGGCTCACACCGCTCGCCGGGGTCCCGCCGAGATCGATGAGGACCTCGCTCCCGGGCGCGTGCTTGTGCACGTTGGTCAGCGACTCCTGGAGGATCCGGTAGGTCGCTCGCGCCACGTGCGGGCTGATGGACGAGGCGTCGTCGAAGACGACCGTCGCGACGAGCCGCGTGCCGGCCGCCCGAGTGGTGGCGAGCAACGCAGGAAGGTCGGACAGGGTGCCCCCTGCCCTCAGCGCCTGCCGATGGGCGAGCCCGTCCGGGTCGCGGAGGATCTCGATCAGGTCCCGGAGGTCCTCGAGCGACCGGTGGGCGTTCTCACGGACCACCTTGGCCGCGTCGCGGAGCTGCCCGTCCTCCTCGGGGACCGACACCTCGAGCACTCCCGAGTGGAGCGAGACCAGGGAGAGGCTGTGCGCCAGGGTGTCGTGGACCTCACGAGCGATGAGCTGACGCTCCTGCTGGCGGGCGACCTCCTCCTGCTGCCGGGTCACCTCGTCCCTCAGCTCTTCGGTGACCACGTCCTTGCGGGCGACCTCGTCGCGCAGGTGCTCGGCCACGACCTCGTGGCGCTGGGCCTCGCCACGGAAACGTCCCACCTGGTAGTGGGCGCGGCGCGCCCAGCCGACGCTCACCGAGAGCGCGAGCCCGGCCGCCGCGAGGAGCACGTACACCCACTCCGGCGCACCGACGGCCTCGGTGGACCCGGTCGCCGTGAACGAGAAGATCCGTCCCTCGACGGGCCGTAGGGCGTCGCGGGTCAACGAGACGATCGTGGCGAGGGCCGTGAGCGCGCCCAGCAGCCACCCGACCCGGACCGGGCGCGACGAGACGACCCAGGACAGCGCCACGAGCGCGCCGATCGCGTCCAGGGGGAAGAGGAGCGCGCCCCCGCAGGCGATCAGGCAGACTGCGACCGGGTAGCGGCGGCGGAACACGAGCATGGTCGCGATGCCGACGGCGGACGCCCAGCCGATCAGGACCCAGACGAAGACCACGTCCGAGATCTCCGGGCCGTCCACGCCGTCGAGCGTCCCGGCTGCGGAGCCCGCGAAGGCGATGCACACGGACGAGGCGATGAACGACGCGAGGACGATCCACACGGTCGACGCACGGGACCACCAGCGTCGGCCACCGGTCGGCCGGTCGGGGACCGTTCCGGGGGAGGGTTCGGACGCGGCGGCAGGAGCTGCCGCCGGACGGCGACCCTGGTGAGCGGCGGCCTGTCCTTGCCCCTGCTGCCACGGCGGCGGCCAGGAACCACCCGTCGGGGCGGCGCTCGCCCACCCCGGAGGCACGGGGCTGCTCGGGGGCGGCGTCGCGCGCGGCCAGGGGGAGCCCGAGGGCGGGTACGGGGTGGTCACGGCCCCAGCGTAGGGAAGACCACCGACGGCGGGGTCCGTCGACCGGTTCGGGAGGCCAGGGACCGCGTACGACTTTCGGCGCGCTGGTCGTACCCGGTCCGCCGACGCGCCCGCCCGGTGCGACGCGATGGAGTGGTCCCGTACCGATCCGGAACCACGAGAGGCCCCCCGATGCACAGCGACCCGACGCAGCAGCCGCCCGTCCAGCAGCACCCGCAGCAGCAGTACCCGCAGCAGCAGCACCCGCAGCAGCAGTACCCGCAGCAGCAGTACCCGCAGCAGCAGTACCCGAACCCGCCCTTCCCCGGACAGCCGCAGGCGCCCCTCGCTCCCGTGCCGCGCAAGTCGTTCTTCGCGCGGCACAAGGTCCTCACGGTCTTCCTGGCGATCCTCGCGCTGGTGGTCGTCGTCTCGGTCGCATCCGGCCTCGGGGGCGACGAGCCGGCCGGCACCACGGGGACGGTGGGCACGACCGGGACCGGCGACGCAGCCCCGGAGGGCGAGCCCGACGGGCAGGCTCCGGCCGTCCCTGAGGAGGCGGTGCCCGGTGTCGGCACGGCCGTGCGCGACGGGAAGTTCGAGTTCACCGTCACAGCCGTCGAGCCGGGCGTCGCCAGCGTGGGCGACGAGTTCCTGAGCGTGGACGCCCAGGGGCAGTTCGTCCTGGTCCACGTCACGGTGACGAACGTCGGCGACGCGGCCCAGATGTTCGACGCGAGCTCGCAGAAGCTGTTCGACGCCCAGGGGCGCGAGCACTCGGCCGACTCCACGGCCGGGATCTACCTGGGGGACGCCAACAGCTTCCTCAACGACATCAACCCCGGCAACTCGATCCAGGGCGTCGTGGTGTTCGACGTCCCCGCCGACGCGGTGCCGGCGAGCATCGAGCTGCACGACTCGTTCATGTCGGGTGGCATCTCGGTCGCACTGGGCTGAACGGCCCGTCCTGGACACGTCTCGCCGGGAACGGCGAAGGCCGTCCCCCGCTCCGCGAAGGAGCGAGGGACGGCCCCTCGGCTGCGTACCGTCAGATCCCGAGCGCGGCCGCGACGTCGCGACGCACGTGGTCGAGGCGGGTCCGGGCGAACGCTCGGGCGGCCGTGAGGTCGTCGTAGCTCGCGTCGGGCGCGACCGGGACGATGACCTCGAGGTAGCACTTGACCTTGGGCTCGGTGCCGCTGGGGCGCACGATGACCCGGGTGCCGTCCGCGGACAGCAGCCGCACGCCGTCGGTCGGGGGCAGGCCGTCGAGACCGTCCGACAGGTCGACGACCTCGCTCACCCCCGAGCCCGCGAGCGTCCGCGGAGGGGCAGCGCGCAGGCGTGACATGGCCGCCGTGATCTGGTCCAGGTCAGTGAACCGGGCCGAGAGCTGGTCGGTCACGTGCAGGCCGTGCGCGCGCGCCAGGTCGTCGAGCGCGTCGACGAGCGTGCGCCCCTCGGACTTGAGCCGGTTGGCGAGCTGCGCGAGCAGCAGCGCCGCGCTGATGCCGTCCTTGTCGCGCACGTTCTGCGGGTCCACGCAGTAGCCGAGCGCCTCCTCGTAGCCGTAGACCAGGCCGTCGACCCGCGAGATCCACTTGAACCCCGTGAGCGTCGAGGAGTAGCCCAGGCCGTGGCTCTCGGCGATCTTGCGCAGCAGCCGCGAGGACACGATCGAGCTCGCGAAGAACTGCGTCCCGGGGGCGGTGCGCAGACGTGCCGCCCGCTTGCCGATCTCCTCGCCGAGCAGCGAACCCACCTCGTCGCCGTGCAGCATGCGCCACCCGTTCGAGCGTGCGGTCTCCGCGCCTTGGTAGGTCCCGACGCGCGGGTCGTAGACGGCCAGTGCGCACCGGTCGGCGTCCGGGTCGTTCGCGATCACCAGGTCCGCCTTGGCGTCCTGCGCGTACGCGAGCGCGAGGTCGATCGCGCCGGGCTCCTCCGGGTTGGGGAAGGCCACGGTCGGGAACAGCGGGTTCGCCTCGAACTGCTCGGCGACGCTGATGACGTCGGTGAAGCCCGCGTTCTCGAGGACCCGGTTGACGACCGCCCCGCCCACGCCGTGCAGCGGGGTCGCGACGATGCGCAGGTCGCGCGCGGCGCCGTCGGACAGGCGGCCCACGGACTCGACGTAGCCGAGTGCCAGGTCGCGACCGAGGACGGTCCAGCCGTCTGTCGCCCGCGGGACCCGTGCCGCGACGGGAGCGCGGTGGATCGCCGCCGCGATCTCCGCGTCGTACGGGGGAACGATCTGGGCACCCTGGCCCGAGTCGGTCACGACCCGCCCGCCGAGGTAGACCTTGTAGCCGTTGTCCGCAGGCGGGTTGTGGCTCGCGGTGACCATGACGCCGGCGTCGGCGCCCAGGTGGCGCACCGCGTAGGCGAGCACAGGAGTGGGGAGGGCCGAGGGGAGGATCGAGGCCTCGACGCCCGCCGCGGTGAAGACCGCGGCGCTGTCCTGCGCGAACGTGTGCGAGTGGTGGCGGGCGTCGTAGCCGATCACGACCCGCGGGGTCTGGCCGGGCAGCGCGTCGCGCAGGAACGACGCGAGGCCTGCGGCGGCGCGGATGACGACCGCACGGTTCATGCGGTTCGGGCCGGCCGCCATCTCGCCGCGCAGGCCGGCCGTGCCGAACTGCAGCGTCCCGGAGAAGCGGTCGCGGAGCTCGGCGCGAGCCCGTGCACGCACCTCGTGGTCGCGCGGGTCGGGGGAGTCGGCCTCCGCGAGCAGGGTGCGCAGCTCGACCTGGTCGGCGGGCTCGGGGTCCGCCTCGATCCAGGCCTCGACCTGCGCGAGGAAGGCCGCGTGGCCCGCGCCGGCCTCGTACCCGGGGTCGTCGATCTCGTTGGCCAGGGGCTCGGGGTTCGTCATCTCACACCAACTTCGCGATCTGGGCGAGCAGGGAGCTGATCCGGGGACCGGCAGCCTGGCCGGCCTCGATGACCTCGCCGTGCGAGAGCGGCGTGGGGCTGATGCCCGCGGCGAGGTTGGTCACGAGCGAGATGCCCAGCACCTCGAGGCCCGCGTGCCGTGCGGCGATGGCCTCGAGAGTGGTCGACATGCCCACCAGGTCGCGCGCCCAGGATCCCGGCCATGCGGACCTCGGCCGGGGTCTCGTAGTGCGGTCCGGGGAACTGCGCGTAGACGCCCTCGCCGAGCGAGCCGTCGACCGAGCGGGCCAGGTCCCGCAGGCGCGGGGAGTACAGGTCCGTGAGGTCCACGAACGTGGCCCCCTCGAGGGGCGAGGTGGCGGTGAGGTTGATGTGGTCACGGATGAGGACCGGGGTGCCCGGTCCGTGGTCCAGGTTCAGGCCGCCGCAGCCGTTGGTCAGGATGACGGTCTGCGCGCCGGTCGCGGCGGCGGTCCGCACGCCGTGGACGACGTGGCGCACGCCCTTGCCCTCGTACAGGTGGGTGCGCGACCCGAGCACGAGCGCGTGCCGGACCGACCCGTCGGCGCGCTCGATCCGGATCGAGCGGGTCGTGCCCACGTGCCCGGCGACGGCCGGCTTGGAGAAGCCGGGGATCTCGTTCGTGGGGATCTCCGCGACGACGTCGCCCAGGCAGCTCCGCCGCCCCGCCCCAGCCGGACCCGAGCACGAGGGCCACGTCGTGCCCCTCGATCCCGGTGGCGTGAGCGATGTGGTCGGCAGCGGCGCGGGCCACGAGGAACGGGTCGGTGGTGGGGTCGTCGAGAGACAAGGTCGTCGTCATAGGACGAGGCTAACCGTTCTTGGGCCTCGCGCCCCGCCGAAGACCCGCCCGGGGACCGGGTGACCGATCTGTCCGCATGCTGACACGGTGACCTCGGACTTCCTGACACAATGACACCCGTGACGAACGAGAACAGTGACCTGCAGGCCAGCCGTATCGTGATCGTGGGCGGTGGTCCCGGAGGCTACGAGGCGGCCCTCGTCGCCCGTCGGCTCGGCGCGGACGTCACGGTGGTCGAGCGCCAGGGGCTCGGGGGGGCCGCGGTGCTCACCGACGTCGTCCCCTCCAAGACCCTCATCGCGACCGCCGACTGGATGACCATCGCGGACCGCGCGGCAGACCTCGGCATCCGCCTGCCCGTCGACACGGTCAAGGCGGCGCACCCGGCCATGCGCCGGCACATGGTGGACCTCGACGCCGTCAACACCCGCGTCATGGCGCTCGCGGCCGCCCAGTCCGCCGACATCCACGCGCGCCTCGAGCGCGAGGGCGTGCGCGTGCTCCTCGGCGAGGGGCGCCTCGACGGGCCCACGCGCGTGCAGGTGAGACCCGCGGACGCGGACGAGCCTCCCGTGACGCTCGACGCGGACGTCGTCCTGCTCGCGCTCGGCGCGACGCCGCGGGTGCTGCCGACCGCCGTCCCGGACGGCGAGCGCATCCTCACGTGGACCCAGCTCTACAACCTCAAGGAGCTTCCCGAGCGCCTGATCGTCGTCGGCTCGGGCGTCACGGGCGCCGAGTTCGCGGGGGCGTACAACGCTCTGGGCTCCGACGTCGTGCTCGTCTCGAGCCGCGACCGCGTCCTGCCGGGTGAGGACGCCGACGCCGCCGAGCTCATCGAGGGCGTCTTCCGCTCGCGCGGCATGACGGTCATGTCGCGCTCGCGCGCCGAGGCCGCCGTGCGTACCGCGGACGGGGTCGAGGTCACGCTCGCCGACGGCCGGGTGGTGCAGGGGACCCACGTCCTTCTCGCCGTCGGGTCCATCCCCTCGACGCAAGGGATCGGGCTCGAGGAGGCGGGCGTGCGCCTCACGTCGAGCGGTCACGTCCAGGTCGACAAGGTCTCGCGCACGTCGGTGCGCGGCATCTACGCTGCCGGCGACTGCACGGGCATCCTGCCGCTCGCCTCGGTCGCCGCGATGCAGGGCCGGGTCGCCATGTCGCACGCCCTGGGCGACGCCGTGAGCCCCATCAAGCTGCGCACGGTCGCTGCGAACATCTTCACGGCCCCCGAGATCGCGACCGTCGGGTACAGCGAGGAGAAGCTCAAGGCGCAGGGCTCCAAGTACGTCACGACGACGCTGCCCCTGGCCCGCAACCCGCGCGCCAAGATGCTCGGCATGCGTGACGGGTTCGTCAAGCTGTTCGCGCACCCCGAGGCAGGGGTCGTGCTCGGCGGGGTGGTCGTCGCACCGCGGGCCAGCGAGCTCGTCTTCCCGATCACGCTCGCGGTCGCGCACCGCCTCACGGTCGACGACGTGGCCGAGGCCTTCACGGTCTATCCGTCGCTGAGCGGGTCCATCGCCGAGGTCGCCCGCATGCTCCACCACCGCGAGGACTGAGCCACCGCGAGCGCGGCGCCGCACGCCCTGGGTGCGCGGCGCCGTCGGGCACGTCGTCGTCACGTACGACGGGGACAGGCCACCGCCGTGACGCGCCCCGTCCCTACTCCTGCTGCGTACCGCTCGGCCGGACCACCGCGACGAGCGGGCGGTGGTCCGACCAGGCGACGTCGAGCACCGTGACGCGCTGGAACTCCAGTCCCGCACCGAGCACCCAGTCGATCCGGTAGGCCGGAGAGTCCGCCGGAGAGGTCAGGTCGCCGGGGTTCCCGACGTCGTCCTGCCCGCTGACGAGACCGTGGGACTCGACGAGCTCGATCTCGTCCCAGCCGGGCTCGGCGTTGAGGTCTCCCGCGAGCAGGTACGTGACCCGTCACGGGCTCGGCCGCGAACAGGGCGTCGAGCTGGTCGATGCGTGTCGGGGTGTTCGCCTCGCGGTGCTGCAGGTGCACCGAGGTCACCCGGACGCCGCCGGGCCACGAGGTGTCGCCGTCCACGGGGGTGAACGTGGCCGAGACGGTCGATCGGTGCTGCGGACCGGCGCCCAGCGGCAGGGCGAGGCGTGCGACGTCGCTCGCCGCGACCACGTCGGGGTTCCACAGGATCGCGTTGCCGAACTGGCGGTCGGCCGCACCCACGAACTCGACCTCCAGCCCCGTCTCCCGGGCGAGGTAGGACGCCATGTCCACCCCGCCCCCGAGCACCCAGCCGCGCGAGACCTCCTGGAGGGTCACCACCTGAGCGCCCGAGTCGCGGACGATCCCGACGACCTCGTCGAGGTCGACCGAGGGCGTCGCGCTCACGCCGTAGTGCAGGTTCCAGTCGAGCACCGTGAGGCGCTGCTCGCGCTCGGCGACCGCGACGGGGGCCGAGGTCGTCGAGACGAGCACCGCGCCGGCCGCGGCCAGGGCCACCACGGCCGCGGTGACCGGCAGGGAGATGCGCAGGCCCGGAGCGGGGGCGTGAGCGGCGGCCTGCGCCGTGCCGGCCTCCGTGGGCGCGGCCTGGCCGCCGCGTGCACGGCGCAGGCCCGCGATCGCGAGCACGACCGCGACGGCGACGGGGACGGTCGCGTTGGGCACGGGCAGGGGGACGTCGTAGTCGAGCTGGTAGACGAGCAGCGGCAGGATCAGGCCCAGCCCGACGGCGGAGCTCGCCCCCGCCAGGCGGGCCCAGCCGAGCTCGTGGGCGGGCCGGGTCAGGGCATGGCGGACCGCGTCTGTCGCGGTCGCCGCGACCCCCACGACGCACACGAGCAGCGCCCAGCCGAGGGGGCCCGAGACCTCCTGGGTGCGCCCGGGCAGGAGGAACAGCACCGCGGTGAACGCCGGCAGCAGCACGAGCGAGACCCACCGGCCCGTCGCGGCCAGCGAGCGAGCGACAGGGGTGCTCGTCTCCCCGACGCCCCAGCGCGGGAGCACCCCGACGGCCAGGGCCATGACGGCGACGGCTCCACCGGCGACGGGCAGCGAGAGGCCCGTCTGGGACGCGATGAACGCGGGGTTGCCGAAGATCATGACGCCCAGCGCGAGGTAGGGGCCCAGCACCCAGAGTCCGCGCGAGCCCGGGGTCGCGGGGTCTCCGCGCAGGAGCCAGGCCGCGACCACGGCCACACCACCGAGGGCCACCGGCGCGACCCAGCCGAGCAGGTCGGAGCGCCAGTAGGCGTCCCACGTGCCGTGCAGCAGGCTGACCCCGGCCGCGCCGAGGATCCCGAGCCCGATGCCCATCGCCACCATCCGGCCGTTCGCGGGGCGCGGTGGCGCTGCGGGACCGTCGTCGACCCCGGTCGCGGGATGGGGCCGGGTGCCGCTCGCGAACCCGGCGACCAGGACGACGGTCGCGACCGCGAGCGCGGCACCTCCGAGCCCGAGCCCGTACCGGGCAGTGCCGAGCCAGGAGCCCGACGCGGCCGCGGTCCCCAGGCCCTGCAGACCCAGGCGCCACACCACGAGCGCGACGACGGCGCCCACGACGACGCGCCCGTTCACCGGCAGACGAGCCGCGACGATGGTCACGGCGAGGGCCGGTGCGGCATAGGTGACCAGTGCGGTGACCGCGGCCGTGACGACCCCCGAGGAGAAGGCGTGGTCCAGCAGGGGCCCGCTCGCCCGGATCATCTCGACCGCGAGGGCGGTGACCACGGTGAGGAGCAGCAGCCGCGCCGCATTGCCGCGTCCGAGGCTCGCGACCCGGCGTGCGGCGTGCGCGATCTGGCGGCGCGTCGTGTGCGGTGGGGTGCCAGATGCGCCCGATCCCGCGGAGGCGAGGGGCTCGTCACCGGCGGTGCCCACCGAGCGGGTGAGCGTGGTGACGTCGGCCGGGGTGGCCGAGGGGGCTGTCGCTGCCGCGGGCGTCGCCGGCACGGGCGCAGCCGACACCGTTGCCGGACCGGCGCTCGACGGTGCGCTCGACGGTGCCGGCAGGTTCGGAGGCGAGGGCGCGAAGCGCGTGTCGGCCGGCGGTGCCGCAGGGGTCGTGCTGGGTGAGGAGGCCGGCGCGACCTGGCCGATGGCCGTGGTGTGCGTGGAGACGCGGTGCACCGTGCTGTCCGACCTCCGGGCCAGGTCGGCGAGCTCCGCGGCGCGCTGGGCGGCGCGACGCTCGGCACGGGTCGTGGGGGTCGAGGGCTCGTCCCGCGGCTCGTCCGTGGCAGGAGGAGAGGCCGGGGTCGGTGGGTCGTCCGGGAGGTCGGTGCGGGCGCGGTGGTCGTCGGTCACGGCCCGACCGTACTAGGGGCCGCCGACGTGACGGCGGGGGACGCGCGACGTTCACAGGTCGCTCACCCCCTCGCGCCGCCGTACTGTGATCCGGATCACAGAAACAGGGCGATCGTGCCACACTGAGAAGCAGTCGTCGACGACCCGGGCCACCGCTACCGAGCCACGCCCGGGAGGGAGGCCCGCATGACGAGCACCGTCCCCGTCCCACCTGCCGGGGTGGTCGGCCACGTCGTCGGGGGCCACCCCGTGCGGGAGGCCGAGAGGTTCGGCCCGATCCACGACCCCGCCACGGGACGTGTCACGGCGCACGTCGCGCTGGCGTCCGTGGACGACGTCGACCGGGCAGTCGCCGCGGCGCTCGCGGCCTTCCCGGGCTGGGCCTCGACGGGTCTGTCCCGGCGCGTCGAGATCCTCTTCGCGTTCCACGAGCTCCTGCGCTCGCACCGCGACGAGATCGCGCACCTGGTCTCGGCCGAGCACGGCAAGGTCGTGAGCGATGCCGAGGGCGAGGTCTCGCGCGCGCTCGAGAACGTCGAGTTCGCCGCGGGGATCCCGCACCTGCTCAAGGGCGGGTTCAGCCAGCAGGTCGCCACGGGCGTGGACGTGCACGAGGTCAAGCAGCCGCTGGGCGTCATGGCAGGCATCACGCCGTTCAACTTCCCGGCCATGGTGCCGCTGTGGATGATCCCGACGGCGATCGCGTGCGGCAACACGTTCGTCCTCAAACCGAGCGAGCGGGACCCGTCGGTCTCCCTCCTGCTCGTGCGCCTGCTCGCGCAGGCGGGGCTGCCAGACGGCGTCGTCAACGTGGTGCAGGGCGACCGGGTCGCGGTCGACCGGCTCCTGGAGCACCCCGACGTCGCGGCGGTCAGCTTCGTCGGCTCGACGCCCGTCGCGCGGCACGTCTACGAGACGGGCACGCGCCACGGCAAACGGGTCCAGGCCCTGGGCGGGGCGAAGAACCACCTCGTCGTCCTGCCCGACGCCGAGCTCGACGCCGCGGCCGACGCGGCGGTCTCGGCCGGGTACGGGTCTGCGGGAGAGCGGTGCATGGCGATCTCGGTCGTGGTCGCGGTCGGTGACGTCGGCGACCGCCTCGTCGAGGCGATCCGGACGCGCGTGGTGGGGCTCGTCGTCGGGCCGGGGAACGACCCTGCCTCCCAGATGGGTCCGCTCATCACGGCCGAGCACCGCGACCGCGTCGCGTCGCGCGTGCAGAGCGCGCTCGACGAGGGCGCGAGCCTCGTCGTGGACGGACGCGAGGGGCCGCCCGTGGCCCCCGGGGCCGACGGCGTGGACGTCAGCGGCGGGTTCTTCCTGCGCCCCAGCCTGGTCGACCACGTGCGGCCCGAGCACACCGTGTACCGCGAGGAGGTGTTCGGCCCCGTGCTCTCGGTCGTCCGCGTCGAGTCGTTCGACGACGCGCTGCGGCTCGTCAACGAGAACCCCTACGGCAACGGGGCGGCGCTCTTCACGCGCGACGGGGGCGCGGCCCGACGCTTCGAGGTCGAGGCGCAGGCCGGGATGATCGGGATCAACGTGCCCATCCCCGTGCCGGTCGGCTACTACTCGTTCGGGGGGTGGAAGGGCTCGCTGTTCGGCGACTCGCACATCTACGGACCCGAGGCCATCCACTTCTCGACCCGGACCAAGGTCGTGACGTCGCGCTGGCCAGACCCGGCGACGAGCGCGATCGACCTCGGCTTCCCCCGCAACAGGTGACGACCCGTGAGCACCGACGGTGAGCAGGCATCGCGACCGCGCGACCCGACGCGGGGAGCGGGCCGACCGACCGGACGGAGGACCGGCGCATGACGGACGAGGCGACGGGCACGGCGCGGCGCGACCGCGAGGACGCCCACGTCTTCTACTCGTGGTCGGCCCAGGAGCTGATCCACCCCGTGACGATCGCGGGCGGCGAGGGGGCCTGGTTCTGGGACACGGACGGGCGGCGCTACCTGGACTTCGCGTCACAGCTGGTCAACCTCAACCTCGGGCACCAGCACCCCGCGCTCGTGGGCGCGATCCAGGAGCAGGCCGGGCGTCTCGCGACCGTCGCGCCGTCGTTCGCGAACCCGGTCCGCAGCGAGCTCGCGCGGCTCGTGGTCGAGCGCGCGCCGGGAGGCGTCGACGGCGGGCTCACCAGGGTCTTCTTCACCAACGGGGGCGCCGACGCGGTCGAGAACGCCGTGCGGCTCGCGCGTCGCCACACGGGGCGCCAGAAGGTCCTGGCGGCCTACCGCTCGTACCACGGGAACACGGGCACGGCCGTGACGGCCACGGGGGACCCGCGGCGGTGGCCCAACGAGGTGGACCCCGGCGTGCGGCACTTCTTCGGGCCCTACACCTACCGCTCGGCGTTCGGCGCGGCGGACGACGCCGAGGAGTGCGTGGCGGCGCTGCGCCACCTGCGCGAGGTCGTCGAGCTCGAGGGGCCCGCGACGATCGCGGCGATCCTGCTCGAGACGGTCGTGGGGACGAACGGCGTGCTCGTCCCGCCCGACGGCTACCTCGCGGGCGTGCGCGAGCTGTGCGACGAGCACGGCATCCTGTACGTCGCCGACGAGGTCATGGTCGGGTTCGGGCGCGTGGGCGAGTGGTTCGCGGTGGACCGCTGGGGGGTGGTGCCGGACCTCGTGGTCTTCGCCAAGGGAGTGAACTCCGGGTACGTCCCGCTCGGCGGCGTCATCATCTCGGAGCGGGTTGCCGCGAGCTTCGACCGCGCCGCGTTCCCCGGTGGCCTGACCTACTCGGGGCACCCGCTCGCGTGCGCGCCGGGCGTCGCGAGCATCCGGGTCTTCGAGGAGCAGGGGATCCTCGACCGCGTCCGCACGCTGGGCGAGAAGGTGATCGGTGCGCGCCTGCGTGACATGGCCGCCCGCCACCCGGCCGTGGGGGAGGTGCGCGGGCTCGGGTTCCTGTGGGCGATCGAGCTCGTCCGCGACCCCGCCACGCGCGAGCGCCTCGTGCCCTTCCAGGGGACGGCCGCCCAGAACGCGCCCATGACGCAGGTCGTCGCGGCCGTGACGGCGGGCGGCGTCTGGCCCTTCCCCCAGGTCAACCGGCTGCACCTCGCCCCGCCGCTCGTGACGTCGGTCGAGGACCTCGAGCACGGCCTCGACGTGGTCGACGCCGCTCTCGACGTCGCCGACCGGTACGTCGTCGAACCCTCGCCCACCTGACCGCACCCCGCAGATCCCGCCGCCCGAGCAGCCACACCGACCCGAGGAGAACCCATGATCGTGCGAGCCGCCCTCACCCAGGTCCGCTGGACCGGCGACCAGGAGTCCATGCTCGCGGCCCACGAGACGTTCACGCGTCAGGCCGCGGACCAGGGGGCGAAGGTCATCTGCTTCCAGGAGGTGTTCAACGCCCCCTACTTCCCCCAGGTCGAGGACGCCGCGTTCTACTCCTACGCCGAGCCGGTGCCGGGCCCCACGACCGAGCGCTTCGCGGCCCTCGCCAAGGAGCTGGGCATCGTGATCGTCCTGCCGGTGTACGAGCTCGAGCAGCCCGGGATCCTCTACAACACCGCTGCCGTGATCGATGCGGACGGCAGCTACCTGGGCAAGTACCGCAAGACCCACATCCCGCACCTGCCAGGATTCTGGGAGAAGTTCTACTTCCGCCCCGGGAACCTCGGCTACCCGGTCTTCGACACCGCGGTCGGGCGGATCGGTGTCTACATCTGCTACGACCGGCACTTCCCCGAGGGCTGGCGGGCCCTGGGACTGGCCGGAGCGACCATCGTCTTCAACCCGAGCGCCACGAGCCGCGGACTGTCGAACTACCTGTGGAGGCTCGAGCAGCCCGCGGCGGCCGTGGCCAACGAGTACTACGTGGGGGCCATCAACCGGGTCGGGTTCGAGGAGCTCGGGTCCAACGACTTCTACGGCACGAGCTACTTCGTGAGCCCGGAGGGGGCATTCGTGGGGGAGATGGCCGACGCCTACGAGGAAGAGCTCGTGGTCCGCGACCTGGACCTGGACGTGTTGGCCGAGGTCCGCAACCGCTGGCAGTTCTACCGCGACCGTCGCCCGGACGCGTACGGCCCGCTGACGGCGCCCTGAGCAGGCAGCCCCGAGCAGGCACTTCGTCAGCTCGGAGCCGGCCCCCGCACAGAAGACCGACCCACGAACGAGAGGACGTACGTCATGGCACTGACCCTCATCACGGGAGGCACCGTCGTCGGACCCACAGGGCGCTCGCGCGCCGACGTCCTGCTCGACGGCGAGCAGGTCGCCGCGCTCGTGCGCCCGGGCGACACGACGCTGGGCGTGGACCTCGCCGCGGTCGCGGAGACCGTGATCGACGCGACCGACAAGTACGTGATCCCGGGCGCCGTGGACCCGCACACCCACATGGAGCTGCCGTTCGGCGGCACGGCCGCCTCGGACACGTTCGAGACCGGGACGCGCGCCGCGGCCTGGGGAGGCACGACGACGATCGTCGACTTCGCCGTCCAGCGCACCGGGGAGCGGGTCCAGGACTCGCTCGCCGCCTGGTTCGCCAAGGCCGAGGGGAACTGCGCGATCGACTACGGCTTCCACCAGATCCTCGGCGGGGTCGACGACGACTCGCTCAAGGCCATGGACGAGCTCGTGGCCGAGGGCATCACGAGCTTCAAGCTCTTCATGGCCTACCCCGGGGTCTTCTACAGCGACGACGGGCAGATCCTGCGGGCCATGCAGAAGGCCGCGACCAACGGCTCGATGGTCATGATGCACGCCGAGAACGGTCTCGCGATCGACGTCCTGGTGCGGCAGGCCCTCGATCGTGGCGACACGGCCCCGTACTTCCACGGCACCACGCGCCCGTGGGAGACCGAGGAGGAGGCCACGCACCGAGCGATCATGCTGGCGCGGCTCGCGGGCGCCCCGCTCTACGTGGTGCACATGTCGGCCAAGCAGGCCGTCGCCACCCTGGCGAGGGCCCGCGACGACGGGTGGAACGTGTTCGGCGAGACGTGCCCGCAGTACCTGTACCTCTCGCTCGAGGAACAGCTCGGGGCGCCCGGCTTCGAGGGCGCCAAGTGGGTCTGCTCGACCCCGCTGCGCTCGCGGGCCGAGGAGCACCAGGACGAGCTGTGGAAGTACCTGCGCACGGGCGACCTGTCGGTCGTGAGCACCGACCACTGCCCCTTCTGCTTCAAGGAGCAGAAGGAGCTCGGGCTCGGCGACTTCTCCAAGATCCCCAACGGGATCGGCGGCGTCGAGCACCGGCTCGACCTGATCTACCAGGGCGTGGTGGACGGCCGCATCTCGCTCGAGCGCTGGGTCGAGCTGTGCTGCACGACGCCGGCACGCATGTTCGGGCTGGGCGACCGCAAGGGCGTGCTCGCACCCGGGGCCGACGCCGACGTCGTGGTCTACGACCCCGCCGGGCACACCTCGATCGGGTACACCACAGACGTGGGCACCGCGCACGGGAACCGCAAGACCCACCACATGAACATGGACCACTCGTCGTGGGAGGGTTTCGAGATCGACGGGCACGTCGACGTCGTGATCTCACGCGGCACGGTCCTGGTCGCGGACGGCGAGTACCACGGGCACCCCGGGCACGGTCGGTACCTGCGCCGCAGCACCTCGGCGTTCCTGCGATGAGCGGCGGGAACCAGCCATGACCGCGGCAGGGACGGCCGAGCGTCTCGACCTGGGCGTCGTCCTGCAGACCAACCCGCCCGCATGGCGCGTGGTCGACCTGGCGCGCCGAGCCGAGCTCCACGGGTTCAGCCACGTGTGGACGTTCGACTCCCACCTGCTGTGGCAGGAGCCGTTCGTCATCTACTCCCAGATCCTGTCGGCGACCCACCGCGTGACCGTGGGCCCCATGGTCACCAACCCCGCGACGCGCGACGTGACCGTGACCGCCTCGCTCTTCGCGACCCTCAACGACATGTTCGGCAACCGCACGGTCTGCGGGATCGGCCGCGGGGACTCCGCGGTCCGGGTGACCAACGGCAAGCCCGTCACCCTCGCCGAGCTGCGGGCGGCCGTCACGACCGTCCGAGGGCTCGCCGGCGGGCAGCCGGTCGAGTACCACGGCACGACCCTGCACCTGCCCTGGGCGCCCGACAGCCGCACCCCCGTGTGGGTCGCGGCCTACGGGCCGCGCGCTCTGGCGCTCGCGGGCGAGGTCGGGGACGGCTTCATCCTCCAGCTCGCCGACCCGGACATCGTGGCCTGGTCGATCGACGCGGTGCGCCAGGCGGCCGAGCGGGCCGGCCGCGACCCTGCCGCGGTGACCATCTGCGTGGCCGCACCCGCCTACGTGACGGACGGCTCCGCCCTCGGGCTCGCCCACGCCTACGACCAGTGCCGCTGGTTCGGCGGCATGGTCGGCAACCACGTCGCGGAGATCGTCGCGCGCTACGGGGCGGGGGAGACCGCGGACGGCGCGCCGGGCGGCGGCCTGAGCATCCCTCGTGCGCTGACCTACTTCGTGGCCGGGCGCGTCGACTACGACTACAACGAGCACGGGCGGGCGGGGAACACGCACACCGCGTTCGTCAGCGACGAGATCCTGGACCGGTTCTGCCTGGTCGGGCCTGCTGAGCGGCACGTCGAGCGGCTGCTCGAGCTCAAGGCGCTCGGGGTCGACCAGTTCGCGCTCTACCTCCAGCACGACGCGAACGACGAGACGCTCCAGGCCTACGGCGAGCTGGTCCGTCCCGCGGTCCAGGAGGCGGGCAGGGTCCGCGACTGAGCGTCGTGGGCCGAGAGACGGTCGCCGGCCGGGCGCGGACGGCGACCGTCACTCCGCCCACGACGCTCGGCGGCGGTGAGGATCAGGCGAACAGCTCCTGACCCACGAACGCCCCCTGGTCCCCGCCCAGCGTGGCGCCCTCGGAGATCCCGCGCGGCACGGCCCAGATCCCCGAGCCCGTGTGCCGCAGGTACTCGCTCATGAGGTCGTGCTTCGCGAGCGCGTTCTGCAGGGGGACGTACTGCGTCGCGGGGTCACGCACGTACGCGAGGAAGAACAGCCCCGCGTCGAGCTTTCCCAGCCCGTCCGAGCCGTCGGTGTAGTTGTAGCCGCGGCGCAGCATGCGCGCGCCGCCGTTGCTCGTGGGGTGCGCGAGGCGCACGTGGGACGCCGGGTCGATGAGCGGGACGCCCCCGCGGCCCGCGGCCTCGAAGTCGGGCTCGGTGCGCTCCTCGCCGCCGGACAGCGGCGCCCCCGAGCCCTTGGTGCGCCCCACGATGGTCTCCTGCTCACGCAGGGGCGCGCGGTCCCACGTCTCGATCGTCATGCGGATGCGGCGCGCGACGAGGTATGAGCCGCCCGCGAGCCAGTCGGCCCCGTCGCCCGGCGCGACCCACACGTGCTCGTCGATCGCCGAGGACTCCTCCGACGTGATGTTGGCCGTGCCGTCCTTGAAGCCGAACAGGTTCCGGGGCGTGGGCTGAGCGGTCGTGGTCGACGACGTGCGCCCGTAGCCGAGCTGGCTCCAGCGCACCGACGCGGTGCCGAACGCGATGCGCGCGAGGTTGCGGATCGCGTGGACCGCGACCTGCGGGTCGTTCGCGCACGCCTGGACGGCGAGGTCTCCGCCGCAGCGCGCGTCCTCGAGCGTGTCGCCCGGGAAGTGCGGCAGGTCTGCGAGGAGGTCGGGCTTGCGCCCGTCGAGGCCGAACCGGGCCGACCCGTCGGCGGCCGTGAAGAACGAGGGGCCGAACCCGAACGTGATCGTCAGCCCGGAGGGAGGCAGACCCTCGGCCTCGCCCGTGTCGTCCGGCGGCGCGTCGTACGGACCCGACACGGGTCCGAACTCCCCGGCGGGCAGGCCCTGCGTCATGCGCGAGGCCGCGAGCGTCCACGCGCGCAGGAGCGCGACCACCTCGTCGCGGTCCTGGGTCGTGACGTCCCAGGTCGCGAAGTGCAGGCTGTCCTGGACCGGGGTCGTGATCCCGGCCTGGTGCTCGCCCGTGAAGGCGAACGCGCCGTCGGCCTCGGCGGGACCCGCGCTGGGTGCGGCACCGCGTGCCGCGGCGGTGGCGCTCCCGGCGAGGAAGCCTCCGGCGAGCCCCGCCCCGGCCAGCCCGACGCCGGCCATCCCCAGGACGGCGCGCCGCGAGATGCGGCGCGCCTCGTGCGCGGGCTCGGCGGCTGACGTGGGCTCGCCGGGCCGTGTCGGGTCACCGGGCGCGGAGGGACGGGTGTCGGGCTGGTCGGGTGTGGTCGTCACGGTGCGTCGGTCCTCAGAGCACCACGGCGGCGGTGAGCTGCGAGAGCGGCTCGCTCAGCGAGTCGACGGCCTGCGAGAGCGCCTTGACCTGCTCGGGCGTGAGGTCGGTGTAGAGCACGAACCCGTCGCCCTGCTTCTGCTCGTCGAGCAGGCCCTGAAGGGCCTGGAAGCGCTCGTCGAGCGTCGTGGCGAGCTTCTCGTCCTTGGCCGAGACCACGTCGCGCAGACCGTCGTAGGCGACCTTGGCGCCGTCGACGTTGGCCTGGAAGTCCCACAGGTCGGTGTGCGACCAGATCTCCTCCTCGCCCGTGACCTTGCCCGTCGCGACCTCGTCGAGCAGGCCCTTGGCCCCGTTGCCGATCGCCGGCGCGTCGATCCCCTCGGCGAACGACGCCTCGTGCGTGCGGTCGAACAGCTCCTGGGTGTCCGCGAGGAGCTGGTCGGCGTACTGCGTGCGCTGCTCGGACGTCAGGGCCGTGTAGGTCTCGCCCCCGTTGGCCTCGGGTGCGGGCTGCCACAGGTCCTTCTCGAGCAGGTGCCAGCCGGTCCACTCCTGGCCCTCTTCGAGGTCGGCCTCGCGCAGGTCCATCTTGGGGTCCAGGTCTCCGAACGACTCGGCCACGGGCTCGATGCGCTCCCAGTGCACGCGGACGGGGGCGTAGAGGGCCTTGGCGGCCTCGTCGTCGCCCGCCGTGTACGCGGTCACGAACTCCTGGGTGCCCTCGAGGAGCTGCTCGGTCTGGTCCTTGACGTACGCGACGTAGTTGGTCGAGGCCAGGGCGATCTGGTCGGCGACCGCGCCCGTGGGCTCGACGTCCTTGCCCGAGTCGGTCACGGTGAAGTCGGAGCGGATGCCGTCGCCGATCATGCCGGGCTTGCACGCGGTCACGTACCGGCCGGGCTTGGCCGTGAGGACCAGGTCGCGGCTGATCCCGGGACCGATGTTCTCGACCTCGGACACGATCCGCAGGCCGTCCTCGGCGAGCAGGTAGAACTCGGTCACGTCGTCGCCCGTGTTGGTCACGCTGAAGACGATGTTGCCCGACGGTGCCTCGGCGGCCGAGAGCGTGCAGGCGTCGGCCGAGGAGTCGACCGTGAGCTGCGCGGAGCCGGCTGCCGAGCCGTCCGAGCCGGCAGGGGCCGGGTCGTTGGGCGTGCAGGCAGCCAGGGCGGGGACGAGCAGTGCGACGGCGAGCAGCGGCGCTGCGACGCGGGTGGCCCGTGAGCGGGTCATCGGTTTCCTCCGGGAGTCGTGACGGTGGGTGCCGGGGTGCCGGTCTGCGCGGGGGAACTGCTGCGAGGCGCGCTGAACCAGACGGTCCGGACGAAGAAGAACAGCGTGGGGACAAGGTAGAGCCACCAGGCGGCGAGCTCGAGCCAGGTGGTCGCGGGGGAGAAGTTGAAGACGCCCTTGAGGACCGTGCCGTACCAGCTCGAGGGCGGGACCTGCGCGCTGACGTCGAAGGCCAGGTTGTGCAGCCCGGGCAGGATGCCGGCCTCCTGGAGGTCGTGCACGCCGTAGGAGAGCACGCCTGCGGCGACGACGATCAGGAACAGGCCGGTCCAGGCGAAGAAGAGGCGCAGGTCGAGCCTGACCGCGCCCTTGTAGACGGCCCAGCCGAGCAGCACGGCCACGGCCAGCCCGAGCACGGCGCCGAGCAGCGGCTTGGTCGTGGTGCCCGTGGCCTGGGCGCCGGCCCACAGGAAGAGCGCGGTCTCGAGGCCCTCGCGCCCGACGGCGAGCAACGCCATGACCACCACGGCCCACCTGCCGGCGGCCACGGCGTCGTCGAGCTTGTGCTGCAGGTCGGTCTTGAGGTGTCGGGCGGTCTTGCCCATCCAGAAGATCATCCACGTGATGAGTCCGACCGCGACGATCGACAGCGTGCCGCCGATGGCCTCCTGGGCCTCGAACGTCAGTCCTTGCGGTCCGTAGGTCAGGGCTGCGCCGAACCCGATCGAGACGACCACGGCGATGCTGACGCCGAGCCAGAGGAAGGGGAGCAGGTCGCGCCGACCGGTCTTGACCAGGTAGGCGACGAGGATGCTGACGACGAGCGCGGCCTCGAGGCCTTCACGCAGGCCGATGAGAAAGTTGGCGAACACGGGAGTCCTTCGACGGGTCGCGGGGCGGTGGAGCCCGGGAGCCGGAGGCCGGGGCGGCCGGTAGCCGCAGCGGTGGGGCCCCGCCGACCTGGGACGTGCGTCCTGGTTTGGTAAGGCTTGCCTTCCTCCGCGAGAACAGTACTCCTGTCGCCGAGGCGAGGGTGCCCAGCGCTGTGTGACCTGTCCCACAGGGGCGACAGGTGCCCTCCTGGTCAGGGGGAGGCAATCTTGGTACAATGGTCCCAAGTTCCTCCCTGACGAGGAGCGCGCGGACGAGGGAGCAGTACCCGCACGGACAAGACTGACTCAGAGGGGTTACTTGTCATGGCTTGGGTTGTCCTCGTCCTCTCCGGGATGCTGGAGGCCGTCTGGGCGACGGCGCTGTCCGCCTCGGAGAACTTCACGCGCAAGCGGCCGACGATCGTCTTCGCCGCCTCCCTGATACTGAGCATGGTCGGTCTCGCCTGGGCCATGACCTCGCTGCCCACGGGCACCGCCTACGCCGTGTGGGTCGGCATCGGCGCCACGCTCACGGTCGTCTGGGGTTTCTTCACCGGCGCCGAGCGGTTCACCTGGCTGCGTGGGCTGCTCCTGGTCCTGCTCGTCGGGTCCGTGGTCGGCCTCAAGGTGGTGAGCTGACGTGCCGTGGATCGTCCTGCTCGTCAGTGCCGTCTTCGAGGCAGTCTGGGCCACGGCCCTGGGCCAGTCCGACGGGTTCTCGAACCTTGTCCCCTCGATCGTCTTCTTCGTCGCGCTCGCCGTCAGCATGGGCGGGCTCGGGTGGGCCGTCAAGTACATCCCGATCGGCACCGCCTACGCGGTGTGGGTCGGCATCGGTGCGGCCCTGACCGTCTCCTACGCGATCCTGACGGGCGACGAGTCCGCCTCGGTCGGCAAGGTCGCCTTCATCGCGGGCATCATCGCCGCGGTCGTGGGGCTCAAGCTCGTCCCGCACGGACCCTCGAAGGAGCCCGCACCGGCTGAGGTCGAGGGCCCTCCGGCCGACCGGTCGGACCGCTAGCGACCACGCGGCGAACGGCCCGTGGCCACCCTCGGACGTCGAGGGCCGGCCACGGGCCGTTCTCGCGCCCGGAGCGCATCGTGCGGAGACCGCCCCCGTCAGCGGACCTGCGCGAACCGCCCCACGAGCTCGGGCCACGCGTCCCGGAACGCGTCCAGCAGGGGGAGCGAGGCGACGTCCTCGACCGCGACCCACGCGATCTCGAGGCTCTCCGCGTCGGTCGCGCGCGCCTCCAGGTGCTCACCCGGCACGAGCTCCGCGAGCACGGTCGTGTACCGCCACGGTCCGTGGTCCAGGACGCGGTCGCCGACGATCGTCACGAGCGCAGGGTCCACCCCTGCCTCCTCGTGCGCCTCGCGCAACGCACCCTGCTCGGGCGTCTCGTCGGGGTGGATCGCGCCGCCGGGCACGCCCCACGTACCGCCCTGGTCGCTCCAGGTCGCCCGGTGCTGCAGCAGGACGTGACTCACCCGTCCGTCCTCGCCCCGGCGCGCGACGAGCAGGCCCGCGGCCCCCGCGAGGCCCCAGTGACGCCTGCCGCACGTGCACTCGACCCACCCGTCCCCGGGCTGGAGGTGGCGGGGAGCGTGGGCCGCGGGGTTCGGGGGCGAGGGCTCGGTCGGGATCGTCACGGTCCCACCCTGCCATCCGGTGGGCAGGTCGGGACAGCGCCGGGCCCGGTGGACCACGTCGTGGACGGGAGCGCCGCACGGGGCGAGGTGCGAGGAGGAGGCGGGCTCCGCCGTCGGGCGGCGGGAATACCCCGCCCGACGGCGCTACGACGGCGGGTCCACCCTGCGCCCCCTGCCGCCCTCATGTCGCGCGCCGACGCCGACCGACGGAGAGGACCCCGTACGCGGCGAGCCCGACCACGACTCCCCAGAACGCCGAGCCGACGTGGGCGACCACGATCCCCGAGGTCGTGACGACGAGCGTGAGCACGGCTGCCTCGAGAGCCGCAGGAGACGGGCTCGTGCCGGGCGTCGAGGCCGCAGGAGCGAAGGTCCCCGAGAGGGCGCTCGTGAGCGCACCGACGAGCGCGATCCCCGCGACGGTCGTGACCAGGGCCGTCGGCACGGCGTGGAACAGGCCGACCAGGCTCCCCGCGAACGTCCCGACGACCAGGTACCCCACGCCGCACGCGACCCCCGCGACGTAGCGGCGCGTCCGGTCCTCGTGGGCCTCAGGGCCCGTGCAGATGCCTGCGGTGATCGCGGCCAGGTTGATCCCGTGCGCGCCGAACGGTGCCAGGAAGGCCCAGGCCGCCGCGGTCCCGCCGACCAGGAGCCGGCTGTTCGGGCGATACCCGCTCGTGCGCAGCATCTCCAGGCCCGGGCCGTTCTGGGCGCTCAGCGTCACGAGCAGGAGCGGGACCGAGATCCCGACCACCGCTCCCAGGTCGAGCGTCGGGGTGGTCCACTCGGGCACGGCCAGGGCGAGCGCTGTCGTCGGGCGCGAGACGTCGCCCGCCACGAGCGCCGCCACGACCCCGGCGAGCAGCGCTGCCAGGACGGCGTAGCGCGGCGCGAGGCGACGCACCACGACGAACGTGACCGCGACGCTCGCACCGATCGCGGGCGAGGCGACCGCGCTCACGACGGCCCCCAGGACGAACGGGAGCAGGACTCCCGCGAGCAGCGCCGAGAGGATCTGGGGCGGGACCGCCGCCAGGAGCCGTCCGAACACCCCGCTCGCGCCGAGCACGAGCGCCGCCACGGCTGCGACCAGATAGGCGCCCACGACGTCGGAGAACGCGAAGTCGCCCAGCGTGCCGAGCAGCAGGGCGGCGCCGGGAGTCGACCAGGCCGTGATGACGGGCTGACGCGTCAGGAGGCTCAGGACGACGCCTGTCAGGCCGCTGCCGATCGAGACGGCCCACAGCCAGGAGGTCGTCTGGGCCGTCGTGAGCCCGCCGTCGTGCGCGGCCTGCAGGATGATGAGCGACGGTCCGGCGAACGAGACCATGACCGCGACCAGGCCCGCGACCACGGCCGAGACCGACGAGGCGCGCACCGGACCGGGGGAGGGTGCGGGGCCCGTGAGCAGGTCGACCGTCCGGGCAGGGGCGGCGCGGGGGCTCCGGTCGGGGAGCGGTGCAGGCGGCTCGGACGTCACGGGCCCACCCTGCCACCACGAAGGCGCCGCGAGGGGGAACCGGGCAGGGAGAAGGCAACGCGGCTCCGAAGGGCCGTCCGAGCCGGGACGGCGGGCGTGTCGGACGACACTGCTGCCGACGGACGACGGCCCCGAATTCGGTGGACGCACGGCCCCGTGCCCCGCACCATGGACGGGTGAGTCATCCCGAGCCGAACATCGTGTCCGACCCGACCGCAGAGGATGCCTCGACCGGCGCCGACGCCAGGCCATCGCACCCTACTGAGACCGCCGAATCTCCGGCTGCTCCCTACGGCCCCGCGGGCCAGCCCGAGCCAGCAGACCAGGCCGACCCCGCCGGCCCGTCCGGCCCGGCGCCGACCGACGACGAGGCCGACAAGCCCCGCTGGCGGCGCGACGCCACGATCTTCCTGGGCGGGCAGACCGTCTCGCTGTTCGGGTCGATGCTCGTGCAGTACGCGATCATGTGGCACCTGACGCTCGAGACCAAGTCCGGGTCGGTCCTGGCGCTCGCGACCGTCTTCGGGTTCCTGCCCCAGGCGGTCGTGTCGATCTTCGGCGGGGTCTGGGCGGACCGGCTCAACCGGAAGTTCCTGATCATCGCGGCCGACGCCTCGATCGCGGTCACGACCCTCGCGCTCGCGCTGCTCATGCTCTCGGGCAGCGACGACCTGTGGTTCATCTACGCCGCGCTCGCGATCCGCTCGGTCGGTGCCGGGATCCAGATGCCCGCAGTGTCCTCGCTCCTCCCGCAGCTCGTCCCGGTGAGCAAGCTCATGCGGGTCAACGGCATCAACGGGTCGATCCAGTCGGCCATGACGCTGCTCGCCCCCGCGGTCGCGGCAGGCGTCTACGCGAGCGCCTCGATCGTCGCCATCTTCTTCGTCGACGTCGTCACGGCAGTGATCGGGATCGGTCTCCTGGCACTGATCCCCGTGACCAAGGTGCTGCGCGCCGACCAGGCGGCGGGCGAGAAGGTCGGGTACTTCGACGACCTCGTGGGCGGCCTGCGCTACCTGCGCGGCCACACGTTCGTGCGCTGGGTCCTGGGCCTCTACGCGATCGTGTTCCTGCTGATCGTGGCCCCGTCCTATCTCACGCCGCTCATGGTCGTGCGGACGTTCGGTGAGGAGGTCTGGAAGCTCACGGCCAACGAGCTCGCGTTCTCGTTCGGCGCGATCCTCGGCGGCGTGCTGCTCGCCACCTGGGGCGGGCTCAAGAACCGGGTCGCGATGATCGTGGGCGCGACGTTCGTGTTCGGGGTGCTCTCGGTCGGCCTGGGGCTGTCGACGAACATGTGGGTCTTCTTCACGTTCATGTTCCTCCTCGGTGTCGCGGTGCCCGCATTCGCCACGACCTCGATGACGGTCCTGCAGGAGACCGTCGAACCCGACCGGCAGGGGCGTGTCTTCGGGTTCGTCGGCATCGTGATGGCGCTCGCGATGCCGCTCGGCATGCTGATCTTCGGCCCGCTCGCGGACCGGTACTCGGTCGAGTCGCTCCTGATCGTGTCGGGCGCGCTCATGTTCGTCGTGATCGCGGTCGCGACCCTGGTTCCCTCGGGGCGCCGGGCCATGCGTGCGGCGGACGAGCACACCTCGACCACGGTCTGACCGCCCGACGCTGGAGACGCCGACGGGGTTCGGCCGGCACGCTCGGTGGAGCAGGCCGGCCGAACCCCGTCGGCGTCGTGGGAAGGAGGGTCAGGCGGACGCCTCGGCGACGTCCGTGATCTCGCAGATCGACGTGCCCGAGCTCACGCTCGCGCCGACGCCGGCCGTCAGACCCGTGACGCGACCCGCACGGTGCGCGACGAGGGGCTGCTCCATCTTCATGGCCTCGAGGACCACGATGAGGTCGCCCTCGGCGACCACGGTGCCCTCGGCCACCGCGACCTTGACGATCGTGCCCTGCATGGGCGAGGCCAGCGTGGTGCCGTTGCTCGATCCCGCCTTGGCCGTCGAACGACGTGCGGGGCGACGGGCCGCGTTCGCCGAGCGGGCGCGGCCTGCGGCCATGCCGAGGCCCGCGGGGAGCACCACCTCGAGACGCTTGCCGCCGACCTCGACGACCACGCGCTCGGTCGCGGGGGCGTCGTCCTCGTCGGGGGACGGGGCGGGCGTGGCGGGTGCGAGCTTGGTCAGCTCGTCGGCGAACGTGGTCTCGATCCAGCGCGTGTGCACGCGGAACGCCGAGTCGTCGGCGGGGACGAAGTCCTCGGAGTCGAGCACCGCGCGATGGAACGGGACGACCGTCGGGATGCCTTCGACGACCATCTCGCGCAGTGCGCGCCGAGCCCGCTGGACGGCCTCGAGACGCGTCGCGCCGGTCACGATGACCTTGGCGATCATCGAGTCGAACGCGCCGGAGATGACGTCGCCCTCGCTCACACCGCTGTCGACGCGCACGCCCGGGCCGCTGGGGAAGTGCAGGCGGGAGATGCGACCGGGGGCCGGCAGGAAGCCCGCGGCCGGGTCCTCGCCGTTGATGCGGAACTCGAGCGAGTGCCCCCGGGTGGTGACCTGCGTGTAGCCGAGCGGCTCGCCCGCCGCGATGCGCAGCTGCTCGCGCACCAGGTCGATCCCCGTGACCTCCTCGGAGACCGGGTGCTCGACCTGCAGGCGCGTGTTGACCTCGAGGAAGGAGATGGTGCCGTCGGCCCCCACGAGGAACTCGCAGGTCCCGGCGCCGACGTACCCTGCCTCGCGCAGGATCGCCTCCGAGGCCTTGTAGAGCTCGGCCTGCTGCTCGTCGGTCAGGAACGGCGCGGGGGCCTCCTCGACGAGCTTCTGGTGTCGACGCTGGAGCGAGCAGTCGCGCGTCGAGACGACCACGACCGTGCCGTGCTCGTCGGCCAGGCACTGGGTCTCGACGTGGCGCGGGGTGTCCAGGTAGCGCTCGACGAAGCACTCGCCGCGCCCGAACGCGGCCGTGGCCTCGCGGACCGCGGAGTCGAACTGCTCGTCGATCTCGTCGGCCGTGCGGGCGACCTTGAGCCCGCGGCCGCCGCCGCCGAAGGCAGCCTTGATCGCGATGGGCAGGCCGTGCTCGGCGGCGAACGCGTGGACCTCGGTCGCGTCGGCGACGGGGTCCGGGGTGCCCGGGACCAGGGGAGCGCCGGCGCGGTGCGCGATGTGCCGGGCGCTCACCTTGTCGCCGAGCGCGTCGATCGCGGCGGGGGGCGGGCCGATCCAGACGAGGCCCGCGTCGATCACGGCCTGGGCGAACCCGGCGTTCTCGGCGAGGAAGCCGTAGCCCGGGTGCACCGCGTCGGCGCCCGCACGGCGTGCGACGTCGAGCAGCTTGGCGACGTCGAGGTAGGTGTCGGCGGCGCGAGCGCCGTCGAGGGCGTAGGCCTCGTCGGCGAGGCGGACGTGCAGGGCCTCGCGGTCGGAGTCCGCGTAGACGGCGACCGACGCGATCGAGGCGTCTGCGCAGGCGCGGGCGATACGGACCGCGATCTCCCCGCGGTTGGCGATGAGAACCTTCGACAGTCGTCGGGGCAGGCTGGTCGCGGGGGTCGTTGAGTTCACGGGCACGGCTCACGGTAACGCGTCGGACGCCCTCGGTTCACGCTCCGACCACCGGTACTGGACAAGATTGGAGATCAGGCCAAGTCGCACCGGAGTCGTTTGTAGGAACCCTCCATGGTCGGCGGGACGAACCGCCCCGGGGTCGGCCTGCGTTGTGCGGCCTCGACAAGCCGACGGCCCGCCCGCTCTGCCGCCCGGTGCCCGAGGGCGCGGTGCGGGGGAGCGGGCGGGCCGTCAGGGACTCACGCCCAGAGGTCGGTCCAGGCCACGTCGATCTCGCCGAGCAGCTCGCGGACGAGCGGCAGGCTGATCCCGACCACGCCGTGGTGGTCGCCCTCGATGCTCTCGACGAAGGCACCTCCCAGGCCGTCGACCGTGAACGCGCCGGCGACCGCGAGCGGTTCGCCCGTCGCGACGTAGGCGGCGATCTCCGCGTCGGTCACGTCGGCGAAGTGGATCGTGGTCGAGCTGGTCGCACCCAGCGTCGCCCCGCTGCCGCCGTCCTGCGGGTCGCGCAGGTCGACGAGCCAGTGACCGGTGTGCAGCACGCCGGACCGGCCGCGCATCGCGCGCCACCGGGCCGTCGCCTCGTCGGCGTCCTTCGGCTTGCCGTACACCTCGCCCGCGATCTCGAGCATCGAGTCGCAGCCGACCACGATCGGTGCGCTCTCCTCGGGCCCGACGCCGTCGCTCGCCTCGTCACGCTCGCGCGCCTCGCGCGTGAGCACCTGGGCGACCTCCTCGGCCTTCGCCTGGGCGAGGACGAGCACCGCGTCGGCGGGGTCGAGCGCACCGAACCGCGAGGTCGCGGCGTCGAGGACCGCGTCCTCGTCGAGCCCCGAGACCCGGACCTCGGGCGTCACTCCCGCCGACCGGAGGGTCGCGAGGCGGGCCGGGGACTGCGAGGCCAGGAGCAGGCGGGGTGCCGGGACGGTGACCTGGTGTCGCTCACCGCAGGGCCCCGCGCAGCACGTCGAGGCCGACCGAGCCCAGGTTCAGGGCACGCTCGTGGAACGCCTTGACGTCGAACTCCTCGCCGCGGGCCTCGGCAGCCGCACGGGCGGCGTCGCGCGTCTGCTCCCACAGGCGCTGGCCGACCTTGTAGGACGGGGCCTGCCCCGGCCACCCGAGGTAGCGGTTGAGCTCGAAGCGCACGAACGACTCGTCCATGTTGACGTTGGCCTTCAGGAACTCCCAGGCCTTGTCCGCGTCCCAGCGCGGGTCCTCGGAGTCGCCGCGCCACTCCTCGGGCGCGTCGAGCCCGAGGTGCACGCCGATGTCGAGCACGACGCGGGCGGCGCGCATGCGCTGGCCGTCGAGCATCCCGAGCCGGTCGCCCGGGTCGTCGAGGTAGCCCAGGTCGGCCATGAGGCGCTCGGCGTACAGGGCCCAGCCCTCGCCGTGGCCCGAGACCCAGCACGCGAGGCGGCGCCACGAGTTGAGCGTGTCGCGCGCGGCGACGGCCTGGCCGCACTGCAGGTGGTGGCCCGGGACGCCCTCGTGGTAGACGGTCGTCTTCTCGCGCCACGTGTTGAACTCGGTCACGCCCGGCGGCACGGACCACCACATGCGCCCGGGGCGCGAGAAGTCGTCGCTCGGGGGCGTGTAGTAGATCCCGCCGGTCTGGGTCGGGGCGATCATGCACTCGAGGTCCAGGACCGGGGTCGGGATGTCGAAGTGCACGCCGTCGAGCGCCTGGATCGCGGCGTCCGAGGTCTCCTGCATCCACGCGCGCAGCGCGTCCGTGCCGTCGAGCCTGCGGCTCGGGTCCGCGTCGAGGATCGCGACGGCCTCCTCGACCGTGGCGCCCGGACCGGCGATCTGGGCGGCGACCGCCTCCTGCTCGGCGATGACGCGCGCGAGCTCCTCGAGGCCCCACCGGTAGGTCTCCTCGAGGTCGACCTCGGCGCCCAGGAAGTTGCGCGACGCGAGGGCGTAGCGCTCGCGTCCCACACCGTCGGCAGTGGGGGCCAGCGGCGCGAGCTCGGCCTCGAGGAAGTCGGCGAGCCTGCCGTAGGCGGCCACGGCGTCGGCGGCACCGATCTCGAGCTCCTTGCGCACGAGCGAGCACGCGGCGGACTCGTCGAGCACGGCTGCGGCCTCGTCGCCACGGACGAACGTGACGAAGAACGACGTCTCGGGGTCCGCGAGCTCGCGGGCCTGCTTGACGCCCTCGTTGACCTGGCGGACCGCCGCGACGTTGCCGCGCGCGGCACCGGCCCGGAGCGAGGCGATGTATCCGTCCATGGCTCCCGGCAGGGCCGCGAGACGGGCCGCGACGTTCTCCCAGGCCTCGAGCGTGCCCGTGGGCATCATGTCGAAGATGTCGCGCAGCTCCTGCAGCGGGGACGCGATGTTGTTGAGCAGCGCGAGGTCCTCGCCGGCCTCGTGCAGCTCGAGCGAGAGACCGATGCGCTCGCGCATCGCAGCGAGCGTGACGCGGTCGACGTCGTCGACGGGCTCGACGTCCGCGAGCTCGGCCAGCACCGCCCGGTCCGCGGCCGCGAGGGCCTCGTACCCGGCGGGCGACAGGTCGGTCATGCGGTGGTCGTAGCCCGTGAGGCCCATGGCCGTGGCGGCGAGCGGGTTCAGGTCGGCGACCGTGAGCACGTACGCGTCCGCGATCGCGTCGATCGCGGAGGGCGTGCGGGGGGTCCGGGCGGTGGGGGTGCCGGGCTCGGCCGGCGAGGTGGGTGAGGTCACCCGGTAGAGGTTACTGCGTGGTACCCGCAGGGGTCGTCGTCCGTGAGGATGATCCGTCCTGGCGCAGGAGTCGTTCCGCCAGGTCGAGCACGTCCGACGGGGCGGTCAGGTCGAGCGACTGCGCACCGCCCCCGTCCGGGCCGATGTACACGACGTCGTCGGCGTCCTCGAAGACGAGGACGGACCGCGTGCTGCCCGGGAGCGAGAGCTCGACGCGCACGGATCTCCAGGCCCCGGTGGGGGCGATCTGCTCGGTGACCAGGCGCGGGTGCTCGGCACCCGCCCGGCCGAGTGCCATGAGGAAGTCCTGGTTCGCGGACGCCGAGGACGAGGTGGGCTCGTCGTCGGACGGTGCGTCGGCGGTCACGGCCTCGGAGACGCGGGTCCCACCGCCCGCCCGCTCGGGGTGCATCGCCGCGAGCAGGTCGTCCGCCCACGCGCGCTGGTAGCGCACGAGCACGACGCGCGGCCGCCCGTCCGTGCCCCGGGGGTACCAGACGGCGACCGGGTCCCCCGAGCGGGGGCCGTCCGTCCCTGCGGGGACGGACACCGTGAACGGTGCCCGGACGGGGACGTGGTCGACCGAGAAGGTGAGCCGGCCGCTCACGCGCGCTGCGCCGTCGGGCAGGTCGTGCGCGGAGCCGGAAGGGGCGCGGTCCGCCCCGTCCGCGGTGTCGACGAGCACCGAGCCCGTGGTGCGCTCGGCGTCCACGAGCAGGGCGTCGCGCGCACGGGACTCGCGCAGCGCGTCACGGTCGTCGAGGTAGCGCGCGAGCGCGAGGACCGCGACGAGCAGGAGCAGGACGGTCAGGACGCCCAGCACCGCGGCCGGCAGGGGCCAGCCCTGCGACGGGGCGAGCTGCTGGTAGGCGATGAGCGCGACGGTCGGGACGGTCGGGACGATCCACGCCCACCGGCGCCAGCCGGTGCGGGACGCGAGCGGCGGCAGGGTGGAGTCGGTCGTGAACAGACGCTCGACGGCCGAGGGGCCGTCCGCGAGCTCGACCAGGACGGTCGTCGTCTGGCTCACGACTGCAGGCTCCAACGCCAGGAGTCGGCGTTGTGCCGTCCCGAGCGGCCCCCGAAGCTCTTGGCCGTCGCTCCCGCCCCGGTCCCGCGCAGGCCGCGCGCACGGTTGGTCCACTCCGACAGGGGCGCCTCGTCGTCGGGCACGTGCGACGCCGCGGCGGCCGCGGCGAGGCCGGCGACGAGCGCGGCGACCTCGAGGTCGTCGGGTGCGCCGCGCACCACGCGCAGCGAGCGGCCCGACGACGCCTCGGAGGTCCCGTTCACAGGCTGCCGTCCGTCGGGTCGTCCGCCGCGTCCCCGTACCCCTCGAAGTCGGCGGCCTCGCCGCGCGACGCCGCCCACTCCGGGATGTCGAAGCCAGCCTCGGCGAGGGCCGCGACGACCTGCTCGCCCGCGTTGTCGAGGAAGTCGATGACCGAGTCGAGCGAGGCGTCGGGCGTCGAGCCCGGCCCCACGACGAAGCCCAGGTAGAAGGGCTCGGCGACCTCCGGGGCCGGGGGCGCGTCCGCGTCGGCGCCCGCACCGAGCTCCTCGTCCGAGGCCCACACGAGCGACGTGAGGTCCGGGTGCATGCCGAGCGAACCGTGCAGCGCGTCGTAGACCTGGGCGTTGAGCGTGCTGATGCGCGCCTCGAGGGCCAGGACGCGCGGGTCCTCGTCGGCCTCGGACGCGCCGAACTCGGAGCGCACGCCGACCGCGGTGCCGATGTAGTCGTGCAGGGCGGCGGCCAGGGCGTCGACCGCTGCGTGCAGCGGCGCCTCGTCGACCGGGCCGAGCGGCTCGGCGCCGTGCGACACGCTGTCGTGACCGTTGTCCGGGTGGTCGTGACCCTCGTGGCTGTCGCTCGTGTGCTCGTCGGGCATGTCGTCCTCGCGGTTCGTCTCGTGGTTCGCGTCGTCGTGCGGTGCTGAGGTCACAGCGGGATGTTCCCGTGCTTCTTGGGAGGCAGGCTCGCACGCTTGGTGCGCAGCGCGCGCAGCGCACGCACGACCTGCACGCGGGTCTCCGACGGACGGATCACCGCGTCGACGTAGCCGCGCTCGGCCGCGTCCCAGGGGTTCACGATGGCCTCCTCGTACTCCCCGACCAGGCGAGCACGCTCGGCCTCGACGTCCAGTCCTGCGTCCGCCGCGGCCTTCAGGGTGCCGCGCTGGAGGATGTTGACCGCACCGCCCGCGCCCATGACGGCGATCTGGGCCGTGGGCCACGCGAGGTTGACGTCCGCGCCGAGCTGCTTGGAGCCCATGACGATGTACGCGCCACCGTACGCCTTGCGCGTGATGAGCGTGACGAGCGGGACCGTGGCCTCGGCGTACGCATAGATGAGCTTGGCGCCGCGGCGGATGATGCCCTGGTGCTCCTGGTCGACGCCCGGCAGGAAGCCCGGGACGTCCACGAGGGTCAGGACGGGGATGTTGAACGCGTCGCACGTGCGCACGAACCGCGCAGCCTTCTCTGCTGCGTCGATGTCGAGCGTCCCGGCCATCGCGAGGGGCTGGTTGGCGACGACGCCGACCGACTGGCCCTCGACGTGCCCGAACCCGATCAGCACGTTCTTGGCGAACAGAGGCTGGACCTCGAGGAAGTCGCCGTCGTCGAGGACGTGCTCGATCACGGTGCGCATGTCGTACGGCTGCGAGTCCGAGTCGGGGACCAGGGCGTCGAGCTCGAGGTCGGCGTCCGTGACCTCGAGGTCGGTGTCCTCGGGCGGGAAGCCGGGCGCGTCCGAGAGGTTGTTCTGCGGCAGGTAGCCGATGAGGTGACGGACGTAGTCGATCGCGTCGTCCTCGTCGGTGCCCATGTAGTGCGCGACGCCCGAGCGCTCGTTGTGGGTGCGCGCCCCGCCGAGCTCCTCGAAGCCGACGTCCTCGCCCGTGACCGCACGGATCACGTCGGGGCCGGTGATGAACATGTTCGACGTCTGGTCGGCCATGACGATGAAGTCCGTCAAGGCGGGGGAGTACACGGCACCGCCTGCGCTCGGGCCGAGGATGAGCGAGATCTGCGGGATGACGCCCGAGGCGGCGACGTTGCGGCGGAAGATCTCGGCGAACTGCGTCAGGGCCGCGACGCCCTCCTGGATGCGAGCACCGCCGCCGTCGGAGATCCCGATCAGCGGGACGCCCGTGCGCAGCGCCAGGTCCTGGACCTTGGTGATCTTCTGGCCGTGCACCTCGCCCAGGCTCCCGCCGAAGACCGTGAAGTCCTGCGAGTAGATGCACACCTGACGGCCGTCGACCGTCCCGTGCCCCACGACCACGCCGTCACCCGCGAGCCGCCTCTTCTCGAGCCCGAAGTTGGTGGAGCGGTGCTTGGCGAACGCGTCGAGCTCGACGAAGCTGCCCTCGTCGAGCAGGGCCTCGATGCGCTCACGAGCCGTCTTCTTGTTCCGGGCGTGCTGCTTGGCGCGAGCCGTCTCCTCGGGCGCGAGGGACGCCTCGGCACGCCGACGGTCGAGGTCGGCGAGCTTCGCTGCGGTGCCGATGAGCTGGCCGGTGGGTGCCGGGGTGGTGCCGGCGACAGGTTCGTTCACGCAGACGAGCCTAGTTGGTGGGTGGGACCAAGCGGGTGCGGGGGATCGCACCGGCGTCCGCGTGGGCGTTGGAGGGTTCCCACAAACCGTTGCGGTGCGGTGCGCAGGTGTCGTCGTATCGCGGGAGTGGTGCGCCGCACCCCGGGCGCGTCCGTGCATGATGGGGGCATGACGTCTGCCGACCGCCCCGCGCTGCGCCCCGACTTCCTGCGGGACCTGCTCGTGGTCCCGCACGGCCCGCTCGAGCGTCTCGAGGTCGTCGAGGAGTCCGTCTCGACCAACACCGAGCTGGCCGCGGCCGTGGCTGCGGACCCGCAGGCGTGGCCGGCGCCCGCGCTGCTCGTGGCCGAGCACCAGGTCGGTGGACGGGGACGTGCGGGGCGCACCTGGGAGACGCCCGCGCGGACCGCGCTGACGGGCTCGCTGCTGGTCCGTCCCGACGTGCCGCGCGAGAGCCTGAGCTGGCTGCCGCTGCTCGCGGGCCTGGCGACGGTCAGGTGCCTGCGCGCGACCGCGGGCGTCGAGGCCGTGGTCAAGTGGCCCAACGACGTGCTCGTCCCGGGGCCGGGCACCGCTGCTGGCGGCGAGGCCGCGGAGGAGATCGAGGGGTGGGGGAGGATGCGCAAGGTCGCGGGCATCCTGTGCGAGCTCCTGCCCGACGGCGGAGCGGTCGTGGGCGTCGGGCTCAACGTCCTGCAGGGCGAGAGCGAGCTTCCGGTCGCCTCGGCCACGTCGCTCGCCCTGGTGGGGGCGGCCACGACCGACCGCGAGATCTTGCTCACCGCGCTCGAGGAGTCGTTCGCGCTGACGCTCGGTCGGTGGCAGGACGCGGGCGGGGACGCCGAGGCCGCGGGTCTCGTCGCGGAGTGCGTCGAGGTCAGCGCGACGCTCGGTGCGCACGTGCGCGTCGATCTCACGGGCGGAGGGGAGGTCACGGGCGAGGCCTACGGGTTCGGCCACGACGGGTCGTTGCTCGTCCGCGGTGACGACGGTTCGGTCCGATCGCTGCACAGCGGCGACGTGCACCACCTGCGCGTGCGCCCGGTGGACGGGTCCGGCTCGGGGACGTCCACGGGGACCGGCGGCGCGCCATCCCCGGGGCCTGTCGGCGGCCCTGTCGGCGCTCCCGCCGGATGAGCTGGCCGAGGCGCACGACCGTGCTGAACTAGGATCTGTCTGTGACGCACGACATCCCTGAGGCAGCCGAAGAGACCACCGAGACGACGAAGGCAGCCGAGGAGAGTCGAGCGGAGAGGCCCGGTGTCCCCGAGCGGGCGACCGTCGAGGCAGACGTCGACGCGGCACTCCTGGGTGGGCCCCGTGCCCTGACGGTCGAGGGGCTCGCCGAGAGGGCCGGCCTCACGGAGAAGCAGGTGCGTTCGTACTGGCAGGCGCTCGGGCTCCCGATCACCGAGGGGCAGGAGCAGATGTTCACCGAGGACGACGCGGTCGCCCTCGAGCAGATCTACTCGGTCGCCGAGCGTGAGCAGTTCGACGACCGGTCGCTGACGACACTCATCCGGTCGATGGGGCACACGACCGAACGGCTCGTGCTCTGGCAGGTCGAGGCTCTCGTCGAGCACATGACCAAGCGGTTCGACCTCGACGACACGAGCGCCCGGCTGCTCGTGCTCGATCGCCTCCCGGACCTGGCGCCCGTGCTGGAGACCCAGCTGAGCCACGCCTGGCGTCGCCAGCTCGCGGCCGTCGCCGCCCGGTTCACGGTCGAGTTCTCCGAGGCGCGCGCGGGCGACGTCACCGACTCCCAGGAGCTGCCGCTCCCGCGGGCCGTCGGGTTCGCCGACATCGTGTCGTTCACCAAGCGCACAGCGGGGCTGGGGTCGAGCGAGCTCGCCGAGTTCGTCCAGCTGTTCGAGACCCGGGCACGCGACGTCATCACGGCTGCGGGCGGTCGGGTCGTCAAGACCATCGGCGACGCGGTCCTGTACGTCGCCGACGACGTCGCGACGGGGGCCAAGGTCGCGCTCGGCCTCGCCGAGGAGGCCGAACGGGCCGGCGAGGGGATCGATGTCCCACCCGTGCGGGTCAGCCTCGTCTGGGGTCGGGTGCTCTCGCGCTTCGGCGACGTGTTCGGTCCGTCGGTCAACCTGGCGTCGCGGCTCACCGAGATCGCGGAGCCCGCGACCGTGCTGATCGACCGTGACACGGCCGCCCTGCTCTCGCGGGACTCCCGGTTCGCGCTGACGGCTCAGCCCGAGCGCGAGGTCCACGGGCTCGGTGTGATCGAGCCCGTACGACTCCAGTGGGCGTACAAGGGCTGACGCCGGCGTCAGACCGCGAGGACCAGCTCGGGCCCGTTGTTGGCCACGCTGTTGACCAGCGGTGCGACCTCCTGGGCCGTCATGCGCACCTCGGGGGCGACGAGCAGACCGGCTGCCTCGTCCTTGCCGACCGCAGGATCGAGCCACGCGTCCCACAGGTCCCGGGCGAGGGTCAGTGGCATGCGGTCGTGGATCGACGCCAGTGCGGGCGTTGCCGCGGTCGTCACGATGGTCGTGGACAGGAGCCATCGGTCCGGGGCGTCGTCGGCCTTGGTGCGGTCGCGCCAGAACTCGTAGAGCCCCGCGAAGGCTGCGACCTCCGACGCGTCGGGGTGGATGAAGAAGGGCTGCTTGGAGACCTTGGGCTTGCGGGCGGTGGATCCCGGGGCCGGGGGAGTCTCGACACGGCGCCACTCGTAGTACCCGTCGGCGGGCACCAGGCAGCGGCGGGCCGCGAACGGCTTGGCGAACGCGGGCTTGTCCAGCAGCGACTCTGCGCGGGCGTTGATCATCCGGGCCCCGACGCCCGGGTCCTTGGCCCAGCTCGGCACGAGCCCCCACCGGGCCACCCGCAGGGAGCGGCGGACCTCGCCCGTGTCCTTGGCCGCGCGCTCGACCACGATCCGTACCGGGTCGGTCGGGGCGACGTTCCAGGAGGGCGGCAGGAGGCGCGCATCGTCGGCGAGGTCGGCGATCGAGAACTCGTCGGCCAGGTCCTGGGCGTCCCGGAAAGAGGCATAGCGTCCGCACATGTCTCCCAGGATGCCTCGCGCCACCCACGCCGCGCGCGGCCGCCGCATCGGAGGTGTGGTGAGCGGCGCCGTCGGGCATGGTGGCCCAACTAGATTGACAGGCTGACTAGTTCGCGACACTATCTAGTCATGTCCGAGCACACCTGGCCGAGCGAGTGGCTGCGCGGCGTCCTCGACGTCTGCGTGCTGCGCATCCTCGCCGACGGCCCCACCTACGGGTACGCGATCGCCGCGCGTCTCGCCGACGCCGGGCTCGGCGCGATCAAGGGCGGCACGCTCTACCCGCTGCTGGGGCGCCTCGAGGCCGGTGGGCTCGTGACCGTCGAGTGGCGGGCCGGTGACGGCGGCCCCGGTCGTAAGTACTACGACCTGACCCCGGCGGGCCGGGCCGAGCTCGCACGGCGCGCCGCGCTGTGGGACGCGTTCACCCGCACGATCCGCGACCTCGTCGGGGGCACCGACGAGGCCGTCCTCGTCGACGCGCACCCCGACGGACCCGCACGTCGATCCACCGAGACCGAGGAGAACCGATGACCCGCACGAGCGAGAGGCGGACCGCTGCGCGCTACCAGGTCGAACGACGGCTCGCGCCGCACGTCGACGAGACGTGGGCCGAGGCCTTCGTGATCGAGCTGCGGCTGCTCGACGTGGCAGGGGACGCGCTCGGCGCGGCGCTCGCCGAGGTCGAGTCGCACTGCGTCGAGAGCGGGGAGCCGGCCGCCGACGCGTTCGGCGACCCTGTCGCCTACGCGCGCAGCCTCGACCTGCCTGCGCAGCGCGAGGGGCGCTGGGACGCCCTGGCGGTGCTCGGGCCGGTCGGCTCCCAGGTCGTGGGGATGCTGGTCCTCGGTTGGGCGGTCTCCGCGATCTCCCTGGCACGCCGCGAGGGCGGTGCAGCCCCGAGCGTGGAGGTGACGGTCGGGATGGTCGCCCTGCTCGTGGCGTTCGTGGTGGCGATCCTGGTGTTCTACCGGCACAGCTCGGCGGCGCTCCGGTTCGTCCTGGACCGGCCCGTCGTGTCCGTCCTGGTGCTGACGGGGATCTCCACGGCGTTCGCCGTGGGCGCCGTCCTGCTGGCCGGTGTGCTCGCGACGTTCCCGGCGTGGCCCGTGGCCGTGGTGGGGGTGCTCGTGCTCGCCGGGGGCACGCTCTGGAGCCTGGTCCAGGCCCGGAGGGGCACGCTCGAGGACCCGATCCTCTCGCCCGTCCCGACGGCCGAGGTGGCCGGCGAGGAGCGGACCGCGAAGAGCCCTGGCGAGCGCCTCCTCGCGGCGAGCGTCACCTGGATCGTCCCGCTGTTCGCCCTCGTGTCGCTCGGCGCGACGTGGCTCGTGGCGGGTCGTTGACAGTGTGACCGGAGCGGGGCGCCGAGGGAGGTCGCACTGTGTCGCACCCCGCACGGCGAACCCCTCTTCTGGTGGCTCGAGGCAATCATCGAATCGTTATGATCGACTCCCATGAGCACCCCACAGGCAGGACCTGCCTCCACCCCGACCGCCGCGCCCGACACCGGGCGCAGCACCGCCGGCACCCCGGCCCGCAGGTCCGGCCGCTCCACGGTCAAGTGGGTCCTCCTGCTCGGCGCGCTCGCGACGCTCCCGGCCTTCACGGTCGACATGTACCTGCCGCTCCTGCCCGACGTCGCGACCGACCTGGACGCGAGCCCCGCGCTCGCGCAGCTCACCCTGGCCGGGATGCTCCTCGGTGGTGCCGTGGGACAGCTCGTGATCGGGCCGCTCTCCGACCGGTACGGACGGCGAGCGCCCGTGATCATCGGGCTCGCGCTGCACGTCGTCACCTCGATCCTGTGCGCGGTCGTGCCCGGGATCGGGTGGCTGGTCGCGCTGCGCGTGCTCCAGGGCTTCTTCAACGCCTCGGCCCAGGTCGTCTCGATCGCCGTGATCCGCGACCGGTTCACCGGGTCGGACGCTGCCCGCATCCTGTCGCGCCTCATGCTCGTGATCGGGCTCGCACCCCTGCTCGCGCCCACGTTCGGCTCGCTGATCGCCTCGCACGGGACCTGGCGCTGGGTCTTCTGGGTCCTCGCGGTGCTCGGCGTGCTCCTGGCCCTGATCGTCCTGCGCTTCATGCCCGAGACGCTCGAGACCGAGCGGCGCCAGACCGGCGGGATCGGCAGCGTCTTCCGGGGGTACGGGACCCTGTTGCGCGATCGTCACTTCCTGGCTCTGGCCGTGCTGCCCGGGCTCGGGATGGCCGTTCTCATGAGCTACGTCGTCGGGTCTCCGTTCGTGCTGCAGGAGGGCTACGGCCTGACCCACGCACAGTTCGCCGCGCTCTTCGCGGTGAACGGGATCGGGCTCGTCATCTCTGCCCAGGTCAACGCCTCGCTGGTGCGCCGGGTCGCGCCCATCCGGATCCTGCGCACGGCCCTCGTGCTGCAGTCGGTGTTCGCGGTGGGCCTGCTCGTCGTGGCGCTCACCGGGGCGGGCGGGCTGATCGGCCTCCTCGCGGCGCTCTGGCTCACGCTCGCGCTCCAGGGGCTCATCCCGGCCAACGCGTCTGCGCTCGCGCTCACGCGTCACGGCGAGAGGGCCGGCACCGCAGCGGCCGTCATCGGGGCGTTCCAGGCCGGTGTCGCAGGCCTCGTGAGCCCGCTCGTGGGCGTGCTCGGGGGTGACGAGGTGGCCATGAGCGCGGTCATGCTCGGCGCTGTGCTGGCGTCCCTGCTGGTGCTCGGCCTCGCGACCCCGGCCTTCCGCAAGGGCGGCTGGCACCTGCCGACCTGACGGGTCGCGGGACGGCCGGGCGCCCTCGCGTCGACGGGACACTTCACACTTCCTTTGCACGACACGAAGGCCGCACCCTCCTGGTGCCTCTAGGCTCTTCCCATGCCCAGCCCGAAGACCGCCTCGAAGAGCGGCCCTCATCACGCGCGCTCCCTGCGCTCGCACAAGGCCCTTCGCATCGTCGGGATGGTCGCCACGGGGAGCCTGGTCCTTGCCGGCACGGCCGCGACCGCGATGTACGTCGACTTCCAGAGCACCCTGGACGTGAGCGACGTGTCCGGGCTGGTCGTCGGAGCATCTCCCGAACCTCCCCGTGACCCGGACGACCCCTTCGCGGGCAAGGCGCTCAACATCCTCGTGATGGGCACGGACTACCGCGACGCCGAGAACGCCGCGATCGCGGGCGAGGAAGAGGGCATGCGGTCCGACACCACGTTCGTGGTGCACGTCTCGGGTGATCGCACACGCATGGAGGTCGTCTCCATCCCACGTGACTCCCTGGTCGACATCCCGTCGTGCAACCTCTCGGACGGGTCGACCTCGAAGCCGCGCAAGGACACGATGTTCAACGAGGCGTTCCAGATCGGGGCCGGGCAGGACGACGACCTGGTGGGCGCCGCCGCCTGCACCATCACGACCGTCCAGTCGATCACCGGACTGACGATCACGGACCACGTCGTGCTGAAGATGAACGGCGTCGTGGGCGTCGTCAACGCGATCGGCGGAGTGACCATGTGCCTCCCCGAACCCATGAAGGAGAACCCCCGGTACGGGACGCTCGACCTGCCGGCAGGCCAGACGACCCTGAGCGGTGACCAGGCGATCAGCTTCCTGAGGGCGCGCCACGGGACGGGCATGGGTCTGGAGATGGGCAGCGACCTGTCCCGGATCCCGCGCCAGCAGGCGTTCATCGACTCGATGCTCCGCGAGGTCCTCTCCAAGAACCTCATCACGAACGCGCCGGAGCTCTACAGCATGATCAAGGCCGTCCTGTCCTCGGTGAGTGCGAGCCCCAGCCTCGCGGGCCTCGACTCCCTCGCCGGTCTCGCGTTCTCGCTCAAGGACATCGACACGAACGAGATCGTCTTCACCGAGCTCCCCGTGATCGACGCACCCACCAACAAGAACCGTGTCGTGTGGACCAAGGACGCACAGGCGATCTGGGACCGCATGGCCGCCGACGAGCCGCCGCCCGGGCACGAGACCCCTGCCCCCGGCGACGTGGCACCGGACACCGGTGCGGTCCAGGGGACGGATCCCGCGACGGGGACGGACCCGGCAGCGGATCCGGCAGCGGGGACCGACGCCGGGACGGGCACCGGCGAGGTCGCGCCTCCGGTCGCGCCCCCGGTGGTCGAGGAACGGCTGCCGGGCGTCTGCTGACGCCCAGCACCCGGTGATGCGGCTGCCGGGCGGGTACCGGCTCGGTCCCTCGGCCGTGGTCGCTACCGGTCGGCTCGCAGCGCGCCCAGTCGCCCGACCGCGTCGCGGAGCACGTCCTCCCGCTTGACGAACGTGAAGCGGACGCGCGAGGCCAGGGCGCGCGCCGTCGTCGGGCCGTCGGGACCGTCGCCCGGTGCCCCTGGCGCACGGCAGAACGCGCTCACGGGCACGCCCACGACACCCGCGAGGTCCGGGAGCCGACGGCACAGGTCGACGCCGTCGTCGAAGCCCAGCGGTGCGCCGTCCGCGACCACGAAGTACGTCCCGCGCGGGACGACGACCTCGAACCCGGCCGCCACGAGGCCCTCGCACAGCAGGTCCCGCCGGTCGCGCAAGGACGCCGCGAGCGCGCGCGGGGCGTCGTCGTCGGCGAGCGCCTGGGCGATCGCGGGCTGGAACGGCGCCCCCGACGTGTACGTCAGGAACTGCTTGACGGTCCGCACGGCCTCGACGAGGTGTGAGGGCCCGTGCAGCCAGCCGATCTTCCAGCCCGTGAACGAGAAGGTCTTGCCCGCCGACGAGATGGTGATGGTGCGCTCGGCCATGCCCGGCAGGTTCGCGACGGGCACGTGCACGGCGTCGTCGTACACGAGGTGCTCGTAGACCTCGTCGGTCACGACGATCGCGTCCACCGAGCGGGCCGCGTCCGCGACCACCTGCAGCTCGGCGCGCGTCAGGACCGTCCCGGTCGGGTTGTGGGGCGTGTTGACGAGGACCAGCCGTGTCCGCGGCCCGACGGCGGCACGCACCTGGGCGGGGTCGAGGCGGAAGCCGTCCGGGGTCGGGTGGAGCGGCACGGTCACGTGCGTGGCCCCCGCGAGCGCGATGACGGCCGCGTGGGAGTCGTAGAAGGGTTCCAGGGTCACGACCTCGTCACCCGGGCCCGCGAGGGCCAGGACGGTGGCCGCGAGCGCTTCCGTGGCCCCTGTGGTGACCAGGACCTCGGTGTCCGGGTCCAGGTCGAGGCCGTAGTGGCGGCGCTGGTGGTCGGCGACGGCCCGGCGCAGCTCGGGGATGCCCGTTCCCGGCGGGTACTGGTTGTGCCCGTTCTCGATCGCGCGGATCGCGGCTCGCTTGATCGCGTGCGGACCGTCGACGTCGGGGAAGCCCTGGCCCAGGTTGATCGCGCCCGTGCGCGCCGCGAGGTTCGTCATCTCGGCGAAGATCGTGGATGCGACCGTGCCGTCGGCGCGCAGGAGCCCGGTGGCTGCCGCGGCCGCGCGCCAGCGGCCAGGGACCTGGGGCGGCGACTGCGGGTGCTGCGGGGGCCTCGGGGCTGCGGGGCGGGGTGTCGGCATGACCACGACCCTAAGCGGGCGGTGTCGGGTTGTGCTGAGGGTGTCGGTGGGAGGTGGTCGACGGCCGGACGGAACGTTTCCGAGCCGGACGGCAACGCGACGAAGCGTCGGTGCGTACGTGACGGTGACCACATTCCGGACAGCCCTGCAGGGGTGCGGCGCGGAATCCCGCCGATCCTGACCCGTCGTCCACAGGGCGCGTGCACGCCAGGGGTGATGTGCCCTAGTGTCGGCGCTCAGCCGCTCCGCGACGCCGGGGCCGCTGGCTGCGCGGGGGGCGCGCAGGGGGACGCAAGGGGGCGTGGCGACGACGTGAGCACCAGCGGTGTGACGATCCTCGAGACCGAGGTGCGCGAGCTGATCCGTCGGCGGGGCGTGGACCCGGCGCGGGACAAGGACGGGATCGACCGCCTCGTCGCGGACGCCCTCGCCGACTACGACTCCCGGACCGCGCTCGGTGTCGTGCCCCCGCTCGCCGACGCGCAGGACGCGGTGCGTGCGGTCCTCGACGCGGTCGCGGGGCTCGGGCCGCTCCAGCGGTATCTCGACGACCCGGAGATCGAAGAGATCTGGATCAACTCTCCCGCCAAGGTGTTCGTCGCCCGGGGAGGCAACACCGAGCTCACCTCGACCATCCTGACCTCGACGCAGGTCCGCGACCTCGTCGAGCAGATGCTCAAGTCCTCCGGCCGGCGCCTCGACCTCTCGAGCCCCTTCGTCGACGCCGCGCTGCCCGGTGGGGAGAGGCTCCACGTGGTGATCCCGGACGTGACCCGCGAGCACTTCGCGGTCAACATCCGCAAGCACGTCGTGCGGGCCTCTCATCTGGACCACCTGGTGCGGCTGGGTTCCCTGACTCCGCACGCGGCGGCCTTCCTGCACGCCTCGGTCCGGGCCGGTCTCAACGTCCTCGTCGCCGGAGCGACCCAGGCAGGCAAGACGACCATGCTCAACGCCCTCGCCGGATCCATCCCGTCCCAGGACCGGGTCGTCACGTGCGAGGAGGTGTTCGAGCTGCGATTCGCAGTGCGAGACATCGTCTCGATGCAGTGCCGTCAGCCCAGCCTGGAGGGGACGGGCGAGATCCCCCTGCGGCGTCTCGTCAAGGAGGCGCTGCGCATGCGGCCCGACCGCATCGTGATCGGGGAGGTGCGTGAGGCGGAGAGCTTCGACCTGCTGATCGCTCTGAACGCGGGAGTTCCCGGGATGTGCACGATCCACGCGAACTCGGCCAGAGAAGCGATCTCCAAGATGTGCACCCTGCCGCTCCTGGCCGGGGAGAACGTGTCGGACCGCTTCGTCGTCCCGACGGTCGCGAGCGCCGTGGACGTGGTCGTGCACCTCGGCGTGACGGCGGACGGTCGGCGCGAGGTCCGCGAGATCGTCGGGGTGACGGGACGCGTGGAGCAGGGGGTCGTCGAGGTCTCGGACCTGTTCCACCGGTCTGGCGGCCGACTGGTGCGCGGCGACGGGTTCCCGCCGGCGGAGGACCGGTTCGCGCGAGCGGGCGTCGACCTGGCAGCGCTGATGTCGCCGCAGGTCGGGGGGCGGGACTGACATGGGGGTCGTGGCCGGTCTGTTGATGGGTGCGGGGCTCGTCTGCCTGTGGTCGTCCTGGTGGGAGCCGCGTCCTCGGGCGCCCCGGGGAACGGAAGGCTGGACCGTCCGTGCCCAGGACGCCCTGGTGCAGGCGGGGCTCGCGAGGGTCTCGCCTCGAGCGCTCGTCGCCGGGAGCGCGGGGGCCGGCTTCTTCGTCCTGGTCGTCGGGCTCGCTCTGACTCGTGCCCTCCCGATCGCGGTGTGCTTCGCGCTGTTCGCCGCTCTGGCGCCGGTTGCCGTGGTGCGTGCGCGGGCAAGGCGTCGAAGGACGAGCCTGCGGGACGTGTGGCCAGAGGCCGTGGACCACCTGGCATCGGGGGTGCGCGCGGGCCTCTCGCTCCCGGAGGCGGTAGGGCAGCTCGGAGAGCGTGGTCCCGTCGAGCTGAGGGAGCCGTTCGCGCAGTTCGCCCAGGACTTTCGGGCCTCAGGACGGTTCGGTGACTGCCTGGATGCGCTCAAGGTGCGGCTCGCGGACCCGGTCGCGGACCGGATCATCGAGGCGCTGCGGATGACCCGGGAGGTCGGGGGCACCGACCTCGGGAGGCTCTTGCGCACGCTCGCCCTGTTCCTGCGGGAGGACGCGAGGACGCGTGGCGAGCTCGAGGCCCGACAGTCGTGGACGGTCAGCGGCGCCCGGCTCGCGGTAGCCGGCCCCTGGGTCGTTCTCGCCCTGCTGGCGACCCGGCCCGAGACCGCGCAGGCCTACAACTCGATGCAGGGCGTCGTGGTTCTCGGGGGAGGCGCCGCCTGCTCGGTCGTGGCCTATCAGCTCATGCGACGGATCGGTCGGCTCCCAGAGGAAGCGCGGGTGCTGCGGTGAGCGGGGCGGGCGGTGCCGGGCTCCTGTGGTCCGGGGCGATGGTCGGTGCCCTGTTCGGGGCGGGTGTCCTGGTGATCACCTCTCGGCTCAGGGCGCGGCGCGTCCGGCTCGACGAGAGGGTCGGTCCGTACCTGAGGCTCCACGGCGCGACCTCAGGCCTGCTGACGGAGACATCGTCCGCGAGCCGGTTCTTCACGGCTGACCGTGTCCTCGGGGTGCGGATCGCGGCAGCGGGCCGGCTGCTGGAACGCTTCGGCTCCTCCCGGTCCGAGGTCCGTCGTCGCCTTGACCGGGCCGGTTCGCGGGAGAGCGTGGACCAGTTCCGGGCGCGCCAGGTCGTCTGGGGGGCCGTGGGGCTGGCTGGGGGCCTGGGCGTGGCGCTCCTCCTCGCGGCCACGCGGGGGTCCTCGGTCGTCGTGCTGCTCCTGCTGGTGCTCCTCTGCGGGATCGGCGGGCTCCTTTCGTGCGACCAGGTCCTCTCACGCCGGATCGCACGGCGTGAAGAACGGATGCTCAGCGAGTTCCCGACGATCGCCGAGCTGCTCGCCCTGTCGGTCGGTGCCGGAGAAGGGCCGGTCGCGGCCATGGAGAGGGTCGCCAGCAGTGCGCACGGTGAGCTCTCCGTCGAGCTCGCGGCCACGTTGTCGGCTGTCCGGTCCGGGGTGCCCCTGGCCCGCGCGCTCGAGGACCTCGCCGACCGGACGACGCTCGCGAGCCTGACCCGCTTCGCCGAGGGGGTCGCGGTGGCCGTCGAGCGAGGAACGCCTCTCGCAGAGGTTCTCCGAGCCCAGGCCCAGGACGTGCGCGAGGCGGGAAGGCGAGCGCTCATGGAGTCCGGCGGGCGCAAGGAGGTCCTCATGATGATCCCGGTGGTGTTCCTGATTCTTCCGGTCACGGTCGTGTTCGCGGTCTATCCGTCGATCGTGACGCTGCAGATCGGCCTCTGAGCACGAGGCGGGGAGCGAGCGATGTGGCGGGGTGCTGACTTCTGGTGTGGCGGGCGGTCGTGCGTCTCGCGGCCCACGGTCATCGACGCGCCGCTGTCATGAACGTTCGTCCTGGACACCTGTCCAGGACGAGGTCCGAGAGAGTACGACCAAAGGAGCAGCAGGTGAAGGACTGGACGAGCAGATGGGTACGGCGTGCCACGCACGGCGGAGCCGAGCGGGGCGACGTCCCGGGATGGGTCCTCGTGACGCTCATGACGGCAGGGCTCGTCATCGCCCTGTGGGCCGTGGCCGGTCCTGCGCTGACCAGCACCTTCAGCGACGCGATCAGCAGCGTGAGCGGTCCCTGAGATGGGCAGGGACGCCGACCTGGGGGCAGCGCGAGGCCCGGAGGACGGATCTGCCGTCGTCGATTTCGTGCTGGTGTCGGTCCTCGTGGTCGCGCTCCTCCTCGGCGTCGTGCAGGTGGTCCTCGCGCTTCACGTGCGGGCGGTCGTGATCGACAGCGCGTCGGAAGGTGCTCGTCTTGCAGGGCGGGCGGACCGTACGCCGGCTGACGGTGTCGAGCGCACGCAGGCACTGATCGATGCCGCGCTCTCCGAGCGGTTCGCCCAGGACGTGACGGCGCGCGAGGTGGAGCTGGACGGCTTGCCGGTCGTGGAGGTGACCGTGACGGCCCCGTTCCCGGTGGTCGGCCTGCTCGGTCCGGCCGGGACCCTGACGGTGAGCGGCCACGCGCTGGTGGAGGAGCGGTGAGATCCCGGGCGCTCTGGATCCGGGAGGGGGGTGCGCGAAGGACCCTGCCGGGCGACGAACGACCTACCGAACCGCGGACCGGCCAGGGGTACCGGGTGAATTTTCGCCGTCGGCCCCTCACCCGGGTGAGCGGCGACGCGGGGAACGCGCAGGTCGAGTTCCTCGGTGTGGCACTTGTCCTGATTCTCCCGGTCCTGTACCTGGCATTGACCCTCGGCCGGATCCAGGCGGCGACCTTCGCGGTCGAGGGAGCGGCGAAGGAGTCCGCTCGTGCGTTCGTGACCGCCGACTCGGTGGCCGAGGGGCAGGTGCGGGCGGGGGTGGCCACCTCGTTGGCGCTCTCCGACCAGGGTTTCGAGGACGTGCTGCCCTCGGACGTGCTCGAGCTCTCCTGCTCCAGCGACCCGTGCCTCGCCCCGGGGAGCGAGGTCGTGGCGGTCGTGCGGTACGACGTCGGGCTGCCCTTCGTCCCCACGGGTCTCCGGTCGTGGGTCCCGTTGTCGATCCCGGTCCAGGCCGTGCACACCTCGCCGGTCGACCGGTATGCGGGGGCTCGGCCGTGAGGCGTTCCCGGCCCGTCGCTGGGCGAGGGGGCGCGTACGGGCATGACGGCGAGAGCGGCCAGATCATGCTTCTCACCAGCATGTTCGTGGCGTTCGCGCTGGTCCTGGTGGCCGTGGTCGTCTCCGCGACGGCGGTCCACCTGGACCGCAAGCGGCTGTTCGACCTGGCTGACGCCACGGCTCTCGATGCTGCGGACGCGATGGCCGCCGAGACCGTCTACGAGGGAGGTCTGCCGGACCCGGCCGAGGGGGGTGTCCTGGTCCTGAGCGACGCGGACGTCGAGTCGTCCGTCCGGTCGTTCCTCGTGACCCACCCCGCCATGCTGGCGGGGTTGGACGACGTCACGATCATCGGAGCAGTCACGCCCGACGGGCGCACGGCGAACGTCCAGCTCGCGGCACGCTCGCGACCGATTCTCGTCAGCTGGGTGACGCAGCTCTGGTCTGATGGCATCATCGTGCGTGCAGAGTCCAGTGCGCGAGCTTGGTGATCGACGCTCCCCTTCCCGAAAAAGTGTCGGGCGAGTGAACATGATTGAGTTAGCGCTAACACGATCGTTAACTTTCTTAACGAAAGGTGCGACTTTTGACTGGGGGCTGCCAAAACCGCCGGTTCGCCGCTATGGTGATCCGGTCCGACACCCTCCAACGACGGAGACTTACATGAATGCACGTGCAAGGAAGCAGTGGATCGCTGGCGGAGCGCTCAGCGCGATGCTGCTCGGGACCATCGCGATGGCGTCGTCGGCCGCGGCCGACGTGAACCAGGACGAGGACGTTCAGATCCAGGTCTCGGTCACCCCGGTCGGAGCACTCACGCTCACGGTCGCCAACCCGTCCGTCACGCTGAACGAGTCCACCAGCGACGACGTCTGGGCTGCGGGCAACCGTGAGTTCACCGGCACCCTCGACGGCGTCAGCGTCTCCGACGACCGCAACGACGTGGGTGCCGACGCGGCCTGGAACGTCAGTGGCCAGGTGAGCAACTTCGTGGCCGCAGGCCTGCCGGAGATCGAGTCCGCCAACCTCGGCTGGGTCCCCGAGCTCACCAACCCGATCCCCGGCGACTTCAACGTCACGCCGGGCCAGCCGATCGCCGGCGAGCTCCAGGAGGTGCCGGACGGAGAGGGCCCCGGCGGCGACTGGCTCACGGGTGGCGTGCAGGTCGGGGACCTCCTGGTCTCCGCCGGGTCGTCCGCCGAGGCCAACGGTCAGACGTTCGGTGTCAAGGCCGGGCTCAACCTGACCGTGCCGAAGAGCACCCCCTCCGGTGCGTACGCGTCGACGCTGACGCTGACGCTCATGGAGAGCTGATCGCTCCGAGCGATCAGTGTCACGGACGGTGACGACACAGGGCCGGCGGTTCTCCGTCGGCCCTGTACCGTCTCCGGAGCAGGTAGACCGTTCGAGGATGATCGGAAGTCGTGGTGAGCAGGGAAGTGCAGAAGGTGACCGGTGGGGTTGCGACGTCCGCGACAGGCCGTGGTGCGGCTCGACTCCGAAGAAGGGTCCTGGGGCTGAGTGCCTTGCTGCTGGTGCTGACCAGCGGGATCGGCGTCGCGCACGCTGACGCGAAGGACCCTGGCGAGATCAGGTTCTCGGTCACGACGGCGACGCCCGACGGACCGGACAAGCGCAGGATCTTCGACTTCGTCGCCGAGCCGGGCACGCAGATCCAGGACCAGGTGGCGGTCTCCAACCACGGGGCGGGGCCGGTCACGTTCACCATGGTCGCCAACGACGGCCTCTTCACGCCCATGGGCAAGTTCGACATCCGTACCTCTGACCAGGAACCCCAGGACTCGGGAGGGTGGTTCGAGGTCCAGCCGACCGTGGACGTTCCCGCGGGGGAGACGGTGGTGGTGCCGTTCACGGTCACGGTCCCGGAGAACGCCACCCCGGGAGACCACCCGGCCGGCATCGTCGCGACCATCACGTCCGCCTCCACCGCCGCCGGACCAGGTGTCGGCGTCGAGAGCCGGGTCGGTGTCCGCGTCAACCTCCGTGTCCCCGGTGAGGTCGCGCCCTCGCTCGCGCTCACCGACGTCCGGGCCACGTACGAGCCGTCGTGGAACCCGTTCGCCCCCGGCTCGGTGCGAGTCGCGTACGGGGTGACCAACGACGGCAACCTCCGCGTCGGTGCCGAGCAGGAGGCGCACGTGTCCGGGCCGTTCGGCCTCGGCGAGACCACGATCGACCGGGGGACCGAGGGCATCGAGGAGCTGATCCCGGGGACCTCCCGGTCGACCGCGTTCGCCGTGGCGGGCATCTGGCCCGTCGGTCCCGTGACGACGGAGGTCACCGTGACCCCCGTTCCCGTCAGCACTGGCGGGGCCGTCGACGTGCCGGTCGATGCGCCGCTCGAGCCCGTCACGGTCACCGTCACGACCTGGGCGATCCCGTGGGTCCAGATCCTTGTCCTGGCCGCGGTGGCGGTCCTGGTGATCGGTCTGCGCGACAACCGCCAGCGGAAGAAGCAACGTCTCGAGGCGCTGCTCGCCAAGGCGCGCGCCGAGGGGCGTGCGGCGGCTGGGACCGGAGGTGGCGACAAGGAGCAGAGCGGTGCGACCGCACCTGCTGCGACGGTGCCTGCGACGTCCCCGGCAGGGACCGCGGACCGCGGAGACCCCTCCGCCGGAGCGGACGCTCCGCCGTCGGGCGGGTGAGGTCACGGGTCGCTCGGTGCCCGCCACGGCGAGCACCGAGCCACGCCCGCCCTCGCGTCGCGTAACCTAGACGATCGTGGCCACCATCGACTTCCCGCACGAGATCCGCGCCCTCCGTACGACGCTCGGCACCATCAGCGCCGTGAGCAACCCGGACGCGCTGCGCGTCCAGATCGCGGAGCTCTCGGACAAGGCGTCGGCCCCCGACCTGTGGGACGACCCCGACGCCGCCCAGAAGGTCACGACGGCCCTCTCCCAGACGCAGTCCGAGCTCGATCGCATCACCAAGATGGGCGACCGGATCGACGACCTCGAGACGCTCGTCGAGATGGCGAACGACGACGACATCGACGACGCCGACCGTGCGGCGACGCTCGCAGAGGCCGCAGCCGACCTCGAACGGATCCGCGCGGACCTGGGTGTGCTCGAGGTCAAGACCCTGCTCACGGGGGAGTACGACTCCCGCGAGGCCGTCGTGACGATCCGCGCGGGGGCAGGCGGCGTGGACGCGGCCGACTTCGCCGAGATGCTCATGCGCATGTACCTGCGCTGGGCCGAGCGCCACGGCTACCCGACCCAGGTCCTCGACACGTCCTACGCGGAGGAGGCGGGCCTCAAGTCCGCGACCTTCGAGGTCAAGGCCCCCTACGCGTTCGGCAACCTGTCGGTCGAGGCAGGCACGCACCGTCTGGTGCGCATCTCGCCGTTCGACAACCAGGGTCGTCGTCAGACGTCGTTCGCCGCGGTCGAGGTCATCCCGCTCATCGAGCAGACGGACTCGGTCGAGATCCCCGAGTCGGAGATCAAGGTCGACGTCTTCCGCTCCTCGGGCCCGGGCGGACAGTCCGTCAACACGACAGACTCGGCCGTGCGCATGACGCACATCCCCACCGGGATCGTCGTGTCCATGCAGAACGAGAAGTCGCAGATCCAGAACCGCGCAGCAGCGCTGCGTGTCCTGCAGTCGCGCCTGCTGCTCCAGCGTCAGGCGGAGGAGAGCGCGGCCAAGAAGGCCATGGCCGGTGACATCAAGGCGAGCTGGGGCGACCAGATGCGCTCGTACGTGCTGCACCCGTACCAGATGGTCAAGGATCTGCGCACGGAGTACGAGGTCGGCAACACCTCGGGCGTGTTCGACGGGGACATCGACGGGTTCATCGAGGCCGGCATCCGCTGGCGACGGGGTGCCGAGCAGGCCTGACACCGCGCGGCGGGCCGCGTCGGCGCACCGCGCGCCGTCGGGCCCGGGCACGCGATCCGCGCCGATCTGAGCGTGGGGTCGTCACGACCGTGAACCGTGCCCGATCCGGGCGAGCCCGGCGTGTCAGCGGTGTCAGCCCTCCGGGGCGTGCCTACTCTCGTGGGCGACCAGCGAACGTTTTCGCTTCCCCCACCGAGAGACTGGTCAACTGCTGTGATCCGATTTGAGAACGTCTCGAAGGTCTACGCCCGTGGCGCCAGGCCTGCCCTGGACGACATGTCCGCAGAGATCGAGCGTGGTGAGTTCGTCTTCCTGGTCGGCGCGTCCGGCTCCGGGAAGTCGACGTGCCTGCGTCTGGTGCTGCGCGAGGAACGGCCCACGCGGGGCAAGGTGTTCGTCGCGGGCCGTGACCTCTCGACTCTGTCGAGCTGGAAGGTCCCGTCGCTGCGTCGTCAGATCGGCGTCGTCTTCCAGGACTTCCGGCTGCTCCAGAACAAGACGGTCTTCGAGAACGTCGCGTTCGCGCTGCAGGTCACGGGCAAGCCTCGCCACACGATCGCTGTGACGGTCCCCGAGGTCCTCGAGATGGTCGGCCTGCAGGGCAAGGAGAAGCGCCGCCCGCACGAGCTCTCGGGTGGTGAGCAGCAGCGCGTCGCCATCGCGCGAGCCTTCGTCAACCGTCCCTCGATCCTGCTCGCCGACGAACCTACCGGGAACCTGGATCCGAACACCTCGCTCGGGATCATGAACCTGCTCTCGCGCATCAACGGAACGGGCACCACGGTGGTCATGGCCACGCACGACTCGGGGTTCGTCAACCAGATGCGTCAGCGAGTGATCGAGCTCTCGTCCGGGGTCGTGGTCCGGGACCAGAAGGACGGCGTCTACGGCGCCGGCGTGCCGCTGTCCGACGACGACGCCCTGCGCGAGCCGTCGGGTCACCTCGCAGGAGCGCACCTCGGTCCCCGCACGACGACGCTCGTCGCCCCGGGGGACGACGTCGCCGAGCGACCAGGCGAACCCGAACCGGCCCGGTCCTCCGCCCGCGGGGAGTGGTAGGCCGGTGCGCGCTCAGTTCATCCTCGCCGAGATCGGGTCCGGTCTGCGTCGCAACCTGGCCATGACGATCTCGGTCGTCCTCGTGACCTTCGTGTCCCTGACCTTCGTGGGCGCCTCGGCGCTGCTCCAGATCCAGATCGACAAGCTCAAGGACGACTGGTACGACAGGGTCGAGGTCTCCGTCTTCCTGTGCCCGATCGACTCGCCCAACCCGACGTGCGCCGGGGGCGAGGCGTCGCCCGAGCAGATCGAGGCGCTCGAGGGTGTCTTCACGGGCGAGCTCGGCGACGAGGTCGCGACCGTGTTCTTCGAGACCAAGGAGGAGGCGTTCGCCGCCTTCCAGGAGCGGTTCCCGGACGGGTTCAACGGCACCCAGCTCACGGTGGACGACATGCAGGCCTCGTTCCGGCTCAAGCTCACCAACCCGGAGAACTACGAGGTCGTCAACGACGTCGTCACAGGGCGGCCTGGGGTAGAGGACGTCGAGGACCAGCGACGCATCTTCGACTCGCTCTTCCTCGCGCTCAACCGTGCCTCGCTCATGTCGGGCGGGTTGGCGGTCGTGATGATGCTCGCCGCGGTGCTCCTCATCACGACCACGATCCGGTTGTCGGCCATGAGTCGTCAGCGCGAGACCGAGATCATGAAGCTCGTCGGGGCCTCCAAGCTCTTCATCCAGCTGCCGTTCATCCTGGAGGGGGCCATCGCGGCGGTGACGGGTGCGCTCCTCGCCGTCGGCGGACTCTGGCTGGGGGTCAAGTACCTGGTCACCGACTGGTTGCAGAGCTCTGTCAGCTGGATCGCGTACATCTCCGAGACGGACGTGCTGCGCATCGCGCCGCTCCTCATCCTGATCGCTTTCGTCCTGGCGGCCATCTCCTCGGTCGTCACGCTCAGCCGCTACACGAGGGTGTGACATGTCCCAGCTGACCCGACGTCTCGCTGCTGCGGGGACCGCCCTGATCCTTCTCCTCGGGACCGCGGTCGCCGCGACCGCCGACGACCTGGACGATCAGCGGGCAGCGGCCGAGCGCCGCCAGTCCCAGGCTCAGCAGGACCGTGAGGGCCTCGAGTCACAGCTCGAGGGAACCGATGCCGAGCTCGCCCAGGCGATCCTCGACCTGCAGACGATCGAGGCGCGCCTGCCCGTGGCGCAGGCCGAGCTCGACCAGGCCGAGGCCGAGCTCGAGCGCACGCAGCGCGAGGCCGCGCAGCTCGCGGTCAGGCTCCAGGACGCGCAGGTCGAGGAAGCCGCCATCAGCGAGGAGATCCAGGCGTCCGCGGGCAAGGTGAGCACCGCGAAGTCGAGCATCGCCGAGATGGCTCGGCAGGCTTACCGTGGGCAGGGCGAGGTGAGCGGGCTCGGGATCGTCACGGGGGCGCAGAGCACCGACGACTTCATCGAGCAGTACGCGATGTCCTCGACCGCCGCACGGACGCAGGCCCGCACCCTGACCGACCTGCAGGAGGCGGAGTCGATCGCGCGCAACCGCGAGGCGCGCCTCACGGCGATCCGCGAGACCATCGCCGACCTCAAGGTCCAGGCCGACCAGAACGTCGTGGCGGCCGACGCTGCCCGCAAGGCTGCGGCCGACCGGAAGGCCGAGATCGAGGGCCTGATCGTCGAGCAGCAGGCCAAGCAGGCCACGATCGAGTCGCGCAAGGAGGCCGCGCTCGCGCAGATCGCGGCCAACGAGAAGGCGCAGACCGACCTCACGACCGAGCTCAAGGGGATCATCGCCGCGCAGACCGAGCGTGACCGCAAGGCCGCGGAGGAGGCGGCCAAGCAGCCGCCGCCCGCGACCGGTGGCGGCGGGGGAGGCGGCGGAGGAGGCGGTGGCGGCGGAGGAGGCGGCGGTGGCGGCGGTGGTGGCGGCGCAGCGACCTCCGGATTCCTGGCGTACCCGACCGCGGTCCCGCACATCACGTCGAGCTTCGGCATGCGCAAGCACCCGTTCCTGCCGGTGACGAGGCTGCACGCCGGCATGGACCTGCGCGCCTACTGCGGTACCCCGATCTACGCTGCGGCAGGGGGCACGGTCCTGTTCGCACGCACCTACGGGGGGCTCGGCAACCAGGTCATGGTCAACCACGGCACGGTCGGGGGCACGAACCTCATGACGAGCTACAACCACCTCACCCGGTACGTCGTGTCGCCCGGGCAGAGCGTCGCGCAGGGGACCCTCGTCGGGTACTCCGGCACGACGGGGACGAGCCAGGTCTGTCACCTGCACTTCGAGGTCTACGAGAACGGCTCGCCCGTCGACCCTGCCAAGTGGTTGCGCTAATCACCTACGGGTCGGGTGCAGGTTTCGCGTAGCCTGGGACGTCGCGCCGCACGGCGCGGGTGGGTCCGTCCAGGGCGCACCACGAGCACGAGCAGATCGGACGACGTACCCATGGCGAAGGAGACTGGCCGCAAGATCATCGCCAGCAACCGCAAGGCCCGCCATGACTACCTCATCCTGGACGTGCTCGAGGCGGGACTGGTGCTGAGCGGCACCGAGGTCAAGGCGCTGCGACAGGGTCGGGCGTCGCTGCTCGACGGCTACGTCGCGGTCGACGGCGGTGAGGCGTGGCTCGAGAACGTCCACATCCAGGAGTACTCGCAGGGCACGTGGAACAACCACGCACCGCGTCGCAAGCGCAAGCTCCTCCTGCACAAGGACGAGATCCTGCGTCTCGAGGCCAAGCTGCGCGAGAAGGGGTACACGATCGTCCCCCTCGCCCTGTACTTCCTCGACGGCCGGGCCAAGGTGGAGATCGCGCTCGCGCAGGGCAAGCGGGAGTACGACAAGCGTCAGGCGCTGCGAGAGCAGCAGGACAACCGTGAGGCACAGCGCGCCATGCGCCACCGGCAGAACCGGTGACTCGGCCGCGCGCGGTGAGCGCCGTCGTCGGGCCGGTGGGCTCGGTGGGGGCCGGTACGCGCGTGTGTCTCGCCGTGGCCGCGGTCGCCCTGAGCGGCCTGGTCCTCGCGCCGGTCGCGGCCGCGGACGTCTCGGACCGTGCGGTGACGCGGTACGACGTCGCGGCCCAGGTCGAGCGGGACGGCACGATGGCCGTGTCCATCGACATGGACTACGACTTCCGGGGCGACGAGGGGCACGGGCCCACGCTCGCGATCCCCACGCTGTTCGAGATCGACGGCGACCCGGACCACCTGCGCCGCTACGAGGTCTCGGACGTCGAGGCGTCGAGCGCGTCGGGGGCTGCGGCGGACGTCGAGGTCGAGGACCAGGGCGGGGGAGTCCTCCTGGTGCGGGTCGGGTCGGCCGACGAGACGTACGACGGTCTTGAGCAGTACACGATCGGCTACACGCTGCGCGGCCTGGTGAACCCCGCCGTCGGCGCCGATGGCCAGGACGAGATCTACTGGAACGTCCTGCCGGACACGTCCGAGCTCGACATCGAGAACGCGAGCGTGACCCTCGACGGACCGGGGGACGTGTCGCGCACGACCTGCTTCGCCGGGGCCGCCGGCTCGACCGACCCGTGCACCGCGCACTCCGCGACCGGCACGGTCGCGAGCTTCACCCAGGCCGGCGTGCCGGCCGGGACCTTCTTCACGGTCCTCGCCGAGTACCCGGCGGGAACCTTCGAGGGCGCCGAGCCCGTCGTGGTCGACCGCGCCCAGGCCACGGGGGAGCGTCCCTTCGAGGTGACCCCGGTGTCGGGCGGACTGACCGCGCTGCTCCTCGGTGGTGGCGCGTGGTTCATGGTGCACCGTGTCCGGCAGCGCGGACGGGACGAGCAGTACCTGGGGCTGGTCCCGGGCACGGTCCCCGGTGCAGGCGACGACGCTCGTGCGGGCCCGCGCGACCGTCGGCTTCCCGTCGCGGTCCAGTTCACGCCGCCGGCTGCGAGCAGGCCCGGTGAGATCGGGACGCTGGTCGACGAGCGGGCCGACCCTCACGACGTGACCGCGACGATCGTCGACCTCGCGGTCCGGGGGCACCTGCAGATCGTCGAGGTCGAGGCACCGAGCAAGCGGGGCAAGGGCGGTGACTGGCGTCTTGACCGGCTCGTCGGCCCGGACGAGGACCTGCTCGGCTTCGAGCGCACGCTCCTGGACAAGATCTTCGCGGGGCGCGAGAGCGTGACGCTCTCCGACCTCCGGATGACGTTCGCTGCCTCGATGGCTCTGGTGCAGTCCGAGCTCTACGCCGAGGTCACGCGACGGGGCTGGTTCCGCGCCAACCCCAGGTCCGTGCGCAACCACTGGCTCCTTGCGGGCGTGATGCTGCTCGTGGGAGGAGTGGTCCTCGCGCTGGCGCTCGGGGCGGTCTTCGGCTCGACATGGGCACTCGTCGCGGCTCCCTTGGCGGTGCTCGGGGTGCTGGCGCTCGTCCTGTCCGGGAAGGCGCCCGCCCGGACGGCCGCCGGGACCGCGGTGCTCCTGCAGACGCTCGGCTTCCGCCGCTACCTGGAGACTGCTGAGGCCGGGCAGCTCCGCTTCGAGGAGGGCGAGGACGTGTTCTCGCGATACCTGCCCTACGCGATCGTGTTCGGCGTCGCGGACCGGTGGGCCGGCATCTTCGCGCGGCTCGCGGCGCAGGGGCAGCAGGTGGCCGAGCCCACCTGGTACGTCGGCCCCGGCTACGGGCCGGGGATGTTCTGGGTCGGGTACTCGTCGTTCGGCTCGTCGCTGACCGCGTTCTCGGACGCGGCCACGACGTCGATCTCGGCCGCGACGCCCAGCTCCTCGGGGGGCTCGGGCTTCTCGAGCGGTGGCGGGTTCTCGGGTGGCGGCGGCGGCGGGGGCGGAGGAGTGGGCGGTTGGTGAGGACCGCGCCCGAGGTGGGAGCGGCAGTGGTCCACGTGCGGGTGCGGACGTGCCCGGTGACACGTCGGGCGAGGATGCGTCCTCCCGCCCGACGACGTAGCGTCGCAGGGTAGTCGACGTCCCCCTGCCGAGGAGGCCCCATGGTCAAGCTCCGTCAGTACATCCCGCGCGTCGCCGCGGGTGCGTTCATCCTCAACTCCGGGCTCACCAAGCGGAAGGCCGACGAGGCCACCGCTCAGGGAATCCACGGCATGGCCGCGGGGACGTTCCCGTTCCTCGAGGACCAGGACCCGGTCCAGTTCACCCGCACGCTGTCGACTGCCGAGATCTCGCTCGGTACCGCGCTGCTCGTGCCCTTCGTCCCGACGGGCGTGGTCGCGCTCGGCCTCGGAGCGTTCTCCGCCGGCCTCGTCGCGATGTACCTCAAGACACCGGGCATGACGGAAGCGGACGGGATCCGCCCCACGCCGCAGGGGATCGGGCTCGCGAAGGACGTGTTCCTGCTGGGCATCGCGGGTGGTCTGCTGGTCGACGCGCTGAGCCGCAAGAAGTAGCCACGGAAATAGGTTCGCCCGCGGTGGTGTTGATCCCGTAGGCTGGTACCACTGACTCGGTGACGCACCGGACGGGCGCCTCGGCGGACGGACGGGACGGATCCGGTCGGTGATTGACAACTGCACAGGGGGTGATCGGTTTCGACGGTGGTCGTGCTTCGAGGAGAAGCGGGCCGAGGATGCAGACTTATCTCGTAAACGACGTCTGCAAACCAATAGGTGCCGATTCCAAGCGCACCGACTTCGCACTCGCCGCCTGAGCGAGTCTTCGAAGTCCGTCAGCCCGGGGTTGCTCTCGCCCCGGTTCCTGGCGTCAGCTAGAGAGCCACTGCTTACGACGCTCGTCACCGGCGGCGTAGGGACTCTTAGATGACTGAGCCCGTCAGCACCTTGTCTGCGTGAGTGCTGGGGCCGAGAAAATCAACAGCAGACTGCGCCCGGAGAAGACCTGGATTTGCGTCACCGGACCGGGGTTCGATTCCCCGCACCTCCACCACGCCGCCCTCGGGCGGCGCATCACCCCAGTTGTCACTGCGAAGGGGCCGTCCGTCGGGCGGCCCCTTCGTCGTGCCCGAGGAACGTGGTGCCGTTCGGAAAGCCCGTGCCCGTCTCACTGCTCCGGCGTGGGGTCGGGAAGGTCGCCGAGCGCCGTGGTGCTCTCGTGGACCACCGACCATCCGTCGTCGTGGCGCTCGTACACGACGGTCGTCCGGACCGGATGTCGGAACACGCCGACACCTGCGACCGCGACGTCGACGTCCGACTCGTGCTCCACCACGGCTGTGCGCCCGTGGAGTCGCACGAGGATCTCGCTCGTCGGTTCGAACTGCCGGAAATCCAGCTCCCCGGACGCGAGGTCGTCGATGTATCGAGCTTTCGAGGCCTCGTCCCCGGTGACGTCGACCAGGAGATACTCGTCGCCGAGGTGCGCGGCGAGCGGCGTGGCGTCACGGTCTGCTGCGACGATGTCCGTGAGGCGCTCGTTCTCGATCGCCCGCAGCTCGGCGACGTTCGTGGACCCGGAGGGCTCGCGGTCCGGGGATGCCACGAGCTGGATCGCGGCAACGGCACCGCCGCCCACGAGGAGGCCGCCCAGTGCGGCGAGCGCGACCGGCCGACGTGGGTGAGGGGCGCGAGGTGGTGGTCGGCGTCGGCGGCCCGACGCCCCCGGTGCGGTGACGGCGAGGAGTGTGTCGTCCTGGTCCTCGTCGAGCGCTGGGGTCAGGTCGATGGAGACCTGCGGGTCCGGTCGTTCGCGTCGCCGCCGCATGGGAGTCACCCTTCGGGGGAGTGTTCGCCTGCTCGTGCCGTCCCTGTCAGGCTACGTCCGTGACCTGCACGAGGCACTGCGCCCGAGTGCTGAGACGGCCTACCAGGCGTGGTACGCCCAGGCGGCGTCCGCGTCGGACCCGTCGAGCCATTCGATGCGCAGGGTCTGCTCGTCGAGCTCGAGGATCCCGGCCTCCCAGGCGTCGGTCTCGTGCCCGCGCAGAAGGTCGACGAAGCGGTCCGGGTCGTCGCTGAAGGTGTCCGGGCGTGCCGGGGCGTCGAAGTGGACCCTCCACTGGAGGCGTTCCTCGGGGTTGACGTACGTCGGGAACGAGTGCGGGCCCACGGTCTCCCAGTGCGTGCAGACCCGGGTGACGAGGTACCCGACCGGTCCGTCGCCGTCGTGCAGACGCCCGATCCGGCGCCGGTACGTCTCGAGCCCGGCGGTTCCCCGCCCGGGCTCCGACACGTCATCCACGGCGCTCGCCGGCGTCGACGAGCGGCTCGGTCTCGTGGGGCGAGCGGCCTGGCCCGGGGTCGGGGCCGGACGCGGGAGCGTGCCCGGTGTCGGTGGGGCTGCCCCCTGCCCGACGGCGTCGCGTCCGTCGGACGACGAGTCTCACCACGAGCGCGGCGAGGGCCGCTACGGCGAGCCATGGGAGCAGGACCCCGACGACGATCACGAGCCCGTCGATCGTCGTCAGGAGCGCGCTCCAGCCGCGGTCCAGGCCGCCCAGGAACCCGGCGGGCCGGATCGCCGCGGGAGGGGCCTCGGCGACGACCTGGACGTGGAGGGTGGACATGTCCACCCGGTCCGTGAGCGAGGCACGCTGCGACTGGAGGCTCTCGAGCTCGGCCTGGCGCGCGGTGAGCTCCTTCTCCGCAGAGAGGAGGTCTGCCGTGGTCGCCGCCTGACCCATGAGGGCCTCGAGACGTGCCACGGACGTCGCGAGGGCCTGGACCCGCGCGTCGAGGTCGATGGCCGTCGCCGTCACGTCCTCGGCGTCGAGGGAGAGGTCCTGCACGTCGCCCACGCCGTCGAGCGCGTCGACGGTGGCCGTGACCTTGGCCGCGGGCACGCGGACCGTGATCTGCCCGGAGGGGTCGGAGCCGTCCTGCGCAGTGTGCTCCGACCTGCTCTCCACCCGACCGCCTGACGACTCGACGAGCTCGGCGATCGCCTGCACGGCTGCGCGCGGCTCGTCGGCGACCAGGGTCAGGCTGCCGGTCGTGATGACCTCGCGGAGACCGCCTTCGACGGCGCCGTCGAGCCGGATCCCGGCCATCTCCGCCGGTGCCTCCGGTGCGACGTCGACCGCGCTGCGGGCGCCTGCGGAGTCCGACGAGAGCTCGTCGCTCCCCGAACCCGTGCAGCCGGCGAGCAGCAGGACAGCCAGGAGAGCGCCCCCGAGGACGCCCGACGTGCGAGAGGAGGTGCGCATGCGACGACCCTAGGCGGGCGACCGTCCGGAGAGTGGGGGTTCGGGCAGATCGTGACCGTGTTGTGAACTGGCTGTCACCGCTCCGTCACCGAGCCTCGCGCGTCGAGCCTTGCCGGGTCCGGAACGTCGCAGGGCGCCCCGGACCTGCGGGAACGCTCCCACTCGGTGTGCGGTCCGGCCTCGGACGCCCGGTGCCGGCGATCGGGCCCGGCCCCCGCCGCACGGTGCGGTCCTGATCGGTCGGCCCGCGCGGCCGCGCGGGCCGCTTCGGTCGACCTAGCCGAGCGCGGCCCGCACGCGGGGCGCGACCTCGGTGCCGAGAAGCTCGATCGCTCGCAGCGACTCCTTCTGCGGAACTCCGGAGAGGTCCATCTGGAAGATCTGGCGATCGTGCCCGAGGGCGCCGTGCAGCTCGATGATCCGGTCGGCGATCTCCTCGGGCGACCCGATGAAGTAGGCGCCCCCGCGCGCCGCGGTGGCCTCGTAGGAGATCCGGTTGGGCAGGGGGAAGCCGCGCTCGGCAGAGATCTTCTTCATGTTCTGCAGGTAGTAGGGGTAGAAGAAGTCCCTGGCCTGCTTGCCGTCGTCGGCGAGGAAGCCCATGGTCGACACCGAGACCTCGAGCGAGGCGGCATCGTGGCCGGACTGCGCCGCGGCCCGCCGGTAGAGGTCGACGAGAGGCGCGAACTGGGCGGGCTTGCCGCCGATGATCGCGTAGTTGATCGGGAGGCCCAGCACGCCTGCGCGCACGGAGGACTGCGGGTTGCCACCTGTGGCGATCGCGATGTCGAGGTGCTCGCCGCGACCGGGCTTGTCGAACGGCCGGGGGAGGATCACGGCCTCGTCGAGCGCGGGCCGGAAGCGGCCCGACCACGTGACGGGGTTGCCCTCGTCGATCAGTCGCAGGAGGACGATCTTCTCGTCGTAGAGGGCGTCGTAGTCGTCGAGGTCCGCGCCGGAGAGGGGGTAGGACTCGATGAACGAGCCGCGCCCTGCGAGGAGCTCGACGCGGCCGCGCGAGAGCTGGTCCATGGTCGCGAACTGCTGGTACACGCGCACGGGGTCCTCGGTCGAGAGGACGGTCACGGCGCTCCCGACCGTGATCTGCTCGGTCTGCGCGAGGGCCGCGGCGATCATGGTCGCGGGCGACGAGATCGCGTAGTCGGACCGGTGGTGCTCGCCGATGCCGGCGTAGTCGAGGCCGACCTCGTCGGCGAGGCGGATCCGCTCGAGGACGTCGCGCAAGCGCTGGGAGACCGGCATCTGCTCGCCGGTGATCGGGTCGGGGGCGTTGTCGCCGAAGGTGTAGAAGCCGAGTCGCATGTGTATGCAAACGTATGGAGCGGCGTCTTATTCCCCGGTCACGGCGCCCAGGCGAGGATGGGGAAGGATGGGGGCGTGCTCGTCTGCTGCGGCCTCGTGACTCTCGACCTGACCCAGGTGGTCGATGCTCTCCCGGGGCCGAACGCGAAGGTCGTGGCACTCTCGCAGAGCGCGACCTTCGGCGGCCCGGCGGCGAACGCGGCGGCGACGGCGACGGCGCTCGGCGTCCGAGCGCGGCTGGTGACCGCGGTGGGCTCCGGGGTGCTTGCCGACGTCGTGAGGGCGGAGCTCGGTGCCGCGGGTGTCGAGCTGGTCGAACCCGACGGTGATGGCGGTGCAGAGGGGGCTGCCCGGAAAGGCGAGGAGCGCGGACCGGCAGTGTCCACGGTGCTCGTGACGGCGGGCACCGGAGAGCGTGCCGTGGTGAGCACGAACGCGGCGAACCGGCCGGTGGCCCCGCCGGACGGGTCGCTGCTCGACCGTGTGTTCGGGCCCCGGCCGAAGGGTGACGAGGAGGGGGCGGCCCGCCGCCCGCAGCAGGACGTCGTGCTCCTCGACGGGCACCACCCGGCTCTCGCCTCGGCGGTGGCCCGACGTGCGCGGGACGCCGGGTACACCGTCGTCCTCGACGGTGGGTCGTGGAAGGACGGGACGGCCGAGCTCCTCCCGCTGTGCGACGCGGTCGTCCTCTCGGAGGACTTCCGCGTCCCTGGCGTTCCTGGCGGCGGGGTGCTCGACGCGGTCGCGGCTCTCGGTCCGTCGTTCGTCGCGCGCTCGCGCGGGGCGAGGCCGCTCGAGCTGCTCGCGCTGGGTGTCAGGTCGACCGTCCCCGTTCCCAGGGTCCGCACGGTCGTCGACACCCTGGGTGCGGGCGACGTGCTGCACGGTGCATTCGCTGCCGGGGTCGCCCGCGGAGGCCCGTGGGTGCGTGCGCTCGAGGAGGCCGCAGCGGTCGCGTCCCGTTCCGTGGCCTTCCCGGGCGCCAGAGGATGGATCCGACAGAGCGGCACACCAGGGCGCTGACCAGCGACGACGCAGGACGTACCGTCGATGCGACGGGCACCGGCCGGTCGGCCGACGGCAGCGGTGACCCGCCCGCTCCTGGTGCATATCGCGGGAGTGTGAACGAAGTACAACGGTTTGGACACGACGCGCTGGGCGGGTTGACACGCGCTTAGTAAAGGAGGTCTACTAACAAACATGACAACGGCAGTCACGAGAAGTGCAGCAGCACGGAGGGGTCTGAGCACAGGCCTCCGACCCACCTCCAAGGTGCTCCCTGAGCACGCTCGTGCGCACAACCGGTCGTTGGTCCTCCAGCACCTGTTCCACGAAGGGCCCACCTCCCGTGCGGACCTGGCTCGTGCCACCTCGCTGACGAGGGTGACCATCTCCGACCTGGTCTCGGTGCTCATCGCCGAGGGGCTGGTCGAGGAGCTCGGAATCCGCCCCGGGCAGCGCGTGGGCAAGCCTGCGATCCTCATCGGGATGCGGACCAGCGCGTACCAGATCGTCTCGGTCGACCTGACGGACGACGCGCTCATGCGTGGTGCGGTCATGTCGCTCACGGGCGACTTCGTGGTCCGTCAGAGCCTTGCGATCGAGGGCCGTGCCGGTGTCGAGCTGGTGGACCTCCTCACCCGTTTCTGCCGCGGGCTCATCGCCGTCGCGACGCGCCCCGTCCTCGGTGTGGGAATCGGTTCGCCCGGAGTGGTGGACACTGCCGGTCGTGTCATCGAGGCTCCGAACCGTCGCTGGTACGACGTGCCTCTCGCCGAGCAGCTCGCCGAGAGTCTTGCTCTTCCCGTCCATGTCGCGAACGACGCGAACATCGCTGCGCTCGGCGAGTTCACCTTCGGCGGCGCGGACGGCACCGGGCTCATGGTCCTCACGGTCGGTGAGGGCGTCGGCGCAGGCATCATGCTCGACGGCTCCCGGGTGCGCGGCGCGGTCGACGCAGCCGGCGAGCTGGGGCACGTCACCGTGGTCGACGACGGGCTGCCCTGCGCCTGTGGGCGCTCGGGCTGCCTCGAGACCGTCCTCTCGGTGCCGGCGCTCCGCCGTGCCGTCGAGGGACTCGACAAAGAAGCTTCCGATGCCGTCCTGGCGTCGGTCGGCAGGCTCCTGGGCGTCGCCCTCGCTCCTGTTGTCTCAGCGCTCAACCTCGGCGAGATCCTCATCAGCGGTCCAGCGGACCTGCTCGACGGTCCTCTCCGCGATGCGGCGATCGACACCATCAACGCTCGGACCATGCCGGCGATCAATGCCGGCCTCGAGCTCCGGATGGCTTCGCTCGACGAGGACGTCGTCCTCGCGGGGGCAGCCGTCCTCATCCTGTCCGGCCAGCTCGGCGTCTCGTGAGCTCGTCTCGCGACCGTCGGGTCGACCCGGTCCTGCAGTAATCCCAGTAGCAGTACCGCAGTACCTCCCGTTTCACCTCAGGTGGTGTCATCGACGCTGCCACTTCGAATTACCGAGAGGAAGTACCCCAGTGAAGAGGAACCGCCTCGTCGCCACCACGGTGGCTTCGACGATCACCCTGGCGCTCGCGCTGACCGCTTGTGGCTCCGGCGACTCCGGCTCCGGCGACGGCGCCTCGGGCGACGCCAAGTCCGGCGACATCCGCGTCTGGCTCGTCGGCACCGACACGCCCGTGGACGCTCGCGACTACCTGAAGACGACCTTCGAGAAGGAGAACCCCGGTTCTACCCTCACCATCGAGGAGCAGTCCTGGACCGGTCTGGTCGACAAGCTCACGACCTCGCTCGCCAGCTCCGACAGCCCCGACGTCGTCGAGGTCGGCAACACCCAGGCCGCAGCCTTCACCTCCGCGGGCTTCTTCACGGACCTGACGGACAAGTACGAGGCGCTCGGCGGCGACGACCTGCTCCCCGGCTTCGTCGAGGCAGGCTCGTACGACGAGAAGTTCTACGCAGCGCCGTACTACTCCGGTGCCCGTGCAGTCTTCTACTCCCAGCAGATCGTCGGCGACGGCTTCGTCGCTCCCGAGACGCTCGACGACTACGTGGCGCAGGGCAAGGCCCTCACGACCGACACGCGTTCGGGCATCTACTGGCCCGGCCAGGACTGGTACAACGGTCTCCCGTACATCTGGGAGAACGGCGGCTTCATCGCCGAGAAGAAGGGCGACAAGTGGGAGGCCGGCTTCTCCTCCGAGGGCGGCATCAAGGGCCTGGAGCAGATCCAGGACGTCATGCTGACCGCGTCGAAGGCGCCCAAGGACGGCCAGGAGACCGACCAGCAGATCCCCTTCTGCGAGGGCAACATCGGCTTCCTCTCCGCACCCACGTGGGTCCAGTGGTCGATCAAGGCCGAGGAGACGGCTGAGGCTCCCGGTTGCGCCACGACCTACGGCTCCGACCTGCACGCCTTCGCCCTGCCGGGCAAGGACGCCGGCACGGCGGCACAGGTCATGGCCGGTGGCTCGAACATCGCCATCGCGTCGAAGTCGAAGAACCAGGAGCTGGCCCTCAGCGCGCTCGAGATCATGCTGAGCGACGGCTACCAGGAGATCATGGCCACCAACGGTCTGATCCCGGCCAAGGTCTCGCAGGCCAAGTTCCTGCCGGACGACGAGATCACGCAGGCCGGCGCAGCAGCGGCCGCCAACGCCAAGCTGACCCCGGCCTCGCCGAAGTGGGCCGACGTCGAGGCGAAGCGCTACCTCCAGGACGCGTTCGTCCAGCTCGCTCAGGGCGGCGACGTCCAGGCGATCGCCACGAAGCTCGACGAGCAGATCGAGTCCACGCTCAACAGCTGATCCTCAGGTTGCTTTCCTGTGAGGGAGGGCAACCCGCCAGGTGCCGCAGGGGTGGGAGTTCCGCGGAGCTCCCACCCCTCGGCATGACTGGACACCCTCGCACCACCTGCCTCCGCACGGTCCTGCTCGAACCGTGCAAGCCCTCGACGGAGTGAGAAAATGAGCTCATCCACCCTCGAGTCGTCCCCAGCGGTCGAGCTGAAGGACACTCTCAAGCCCCCGAAGAAGCGGTCGTCCAAGCTGCCCTGGCTCTTGCTGGCCCCTAGCCTCCTGGTCCTGGCCATCATGGTCGGGTACCCGTTGGTCAACCTCTTCATCATGTCGTTCCAGAAGTACGAGCGCGCCCAGCTCATGGGAGTCCCCGCCGAATGGGTGGGTTTCCAGAACTACACCGACACGCTCACCGACCCGGTCTTCTGGACGGTCCTCGCCCGCAGCTTCGCCTTCATGGTGGTCTGCGTGTTCCTCACCATGGCGATCGGCATCCTGCTCGCCCTGCTGATGATGCGCCTCAACAAGTTCTTCCGTCTGCTCGTCTCGATCGGCCTGCTGCTGGCCTGGGCCATGCCCGCCCTCGCCGCGGTGATCGTGTGGGGCTGGATCTTCGACACCCAGTACGGCGTGGTCAACAACGTGCTGACGAAGATCACGGGGGACAACTGGATGGGCCACTCGTGGCTCATCAACCCCCTGATGTTCTACATCGTGGCTGCCTTGATCATCGTCTGGCAGAGCGTGCCGTTCGTGGCGTTCACGATGTACGCCGGCCTGACCCAGGTTCCCGGTGAGGTCCTCGAGGCCGCTTCGCTCGACGGTGCGACGCCGGCCCAGCGCTTCCGACTGATCATGGTCCCCTACGTGCGCAGCATCATCGTCGTCCTCATCATCCTGTCGATCATCTGGGACCTGCGTGTCTTCACCCAGATCTTCGTGCTCCAGGGCATCGGTGGCATCGCCGAGAAGACCAACACCATCGGCGTGTACATCTACCAGATGGGCATGGCCCAGGGGCACTACGGCACCGCGAGCGCCATCGCCGTCATCCTGGTGTTCATCATGATGGGGATCTCGTACTACTACGTGCGCCAGACCGTCAAGGAGGAAGAGCTGTGAGCACCCTCAACCCGACCGTCGCGGGGACTGCCACGACGGCATCTCGGTCCTCGGGGAGCGGCCCGCGCAAGACCCGTGAGGGACAGCGCAAGAAGGTCTCGAACGTCGTCTACAGCGTGATCGCCGTGATCGTCTTCGCGGCCTCGGCGTTCCCGGTCTACTGGATGATCAACTCGTCCTTCCTGCCGACGAACATGATCCGCAGCACGGACCTGACGTTCTTCCCCGGCTCCTCGTTCACGATCGACAACTACAAGAACGCGATCTTCAACCAGGAGCGCGCGCCGTTCCTGCCCGCCCTGGGCAACTCGGTCTTGGTCACGTTCTTCGTGCTGATCGTGTCCATGGTCCTGGCGTTCCTGGCGTCGCTCGCCGTGACCCGGTTCAACTTCAAGGGCCGCAAGGCGTTCATCATCGCGATCCTCGCGGTCCAGATGATCCCGGGCGAGGCCATGATGATCTCGATCTTCCGGATCATCGACGGGTGGCAGCTCCTCAACTCGATCATCGGCCTGGGCATCGTCTACCTGTCGGGCGTCCTGCCCTTCACGATCTGGACGCTGCGCGGGTTCGTCGCCGGGGTCCCGGCCGAGCTCGAGGAGGCAGCCATGATCGACGGCTGCTCGCGCGCCAAGGCCTTCTGGCGGATCACGTTCCCGCTGCTGGCACCGGGCCTCGTGGCGACCGGCGTCTTCGCGTTCATCCAGGCCTGGAACGAGTTCGTGATGGCGCTCATCATCATGACCCGTCCGGAGTCCATGACGTTGCCGCTCTGGCTGCGCACGTTCCAGCAGGCCACGCAGGCCACCAACTGGGGCGGCCTGATGGCTGGCTCGGTGCTGATCGCGATCCCGGTCGTCATCTTCTTCCTCATCGTCCAGGGGCGGATGACCGGCGGTCTCGTCTCAGGTGCGGTGAAGGGCTGACGTGAGCGAGGTGAGCACGGCTGCCTCGTCGCTCGGCGAGGCAGCCGCACTGCCGGGCGGCCATTCGGTCGGGCTGGACGTCGGCGGGACCAAGGTCCTGGGCGTGCTGCTCGGACCGGACGGAGCGATCGAGGGGTCGGTCAAGCTGCCGACCGTCCGCGGCCCGCAGGGCGTGGTCTCGAGCGCGGCCCAGGCCGTCAGGTCCTTGACGGACGCGGCGGGCCTCGCGCCCGCCGCGCTCGCGGGCCTCGGCCTGGGCGTGCCCGGGCTGGTCGACCCGCAGAGCGGATCGGTGATGCACGCGGTGAACCTCGGGATCGAGGGCGAGCCGTTCGGGCTGGCCCGCGAGCTCTCGGCGCTCTTCGGCGGGATCCCGGTGGACGTGGACAACGACCTGAACGTCGCCGCGCTGGGTGCCTCGCACGCCATGGGCCCCGAAGGTCAGGACCTGGCGTTCCTCGCGCTGGGGACGGGGCTCGCGGCAGGCATCGTCCTGGGGGGTGAGCTCCGACGAGGCGTGAGCGGGGCTGCTGGTGAGATCGGACACATCCCGATCAATCCAGAGGGTCCCCTGTGCGCGTGCGGTCAGCGGGGCTGCGTCGAGACCTATGCTTCGGGGACCGCGCTCAGTGCGCGGTGGCCCTCGAGGTTCGGTCGCCCGGCCCCCGCGGAGCTCTTCGAGGCGGCAGCGGCCGGAGACTCGGAAGCGCTGAGGATCAGGGACGAGTTCGCCGCAGCGGTGGCGAGCGCGATCCGCATCCTCGAGCTGACGGTCGACGTCCGGCACGTCGTCCTCGGGGGAGGGGTCACCGGTCTCGGCCAGCCTCTCCTCGACGTGGTGCGCAGCGCGCTCGTCGCGCAGTCGAGCACGTCGCCGTTCTTGTCCTCCCTGGAGCTCGAGAAGCGTGTCTCTCTGGCTCCGAGTGATGTGCCCGTTGCCGCGGTGGGAGCAGCCATCGCCGGCCGTAGGAAGGTGTCCTGATGGAAGTTGTCATTGCCCCCGCCGATCAGCTCGCGGTGCTCGCCGCAGAAGCGATCGACAAGCTGGTCCGCGCGACCCCGACCGCGGTCGTCGGCCTGGCCACCGGCTCGAGCCCGCTGAAGGTCTACGACGAGCTGGTCCGGCGCCACACCGAGGAAGGTCTCTCGTTCGCGCAGGCCAGGGCCTTCATGCTCGACGAGTACGTCGGCATCGCGGAGGACCACCCGGAGCGCTATCGCAACGTCATCGAGAAGGAGATCGCCTCGCGCGTCGACTTCGCCCCCGGGGCGGTGCAGGGGCCCGACGGCAACGCCGAGGACCTGGTCGCCGCGTGCGCCGACTACGAGCGCAAGATCGTCGACGCCGGTGGCGTCGACCTGCAGATCCTCGGGATCGGCACCGACGGGCACATCGCGTTCAACGAGCCCGGCTCGTCGCTCGCCTCGCGGACGCGCATCAAGACGCTGACCGCACAGACCCGTGAGGACAACGCCCGCTTCTTCGGCGACGACCTCGCCCAGGTGCCGCAGCACTGCCTCACGCAGGGGCTGGCGACCATCATGTCTGCCAAGCACCTCGTGCTCCTCGCCTCGGGCAAGGGCAAGGCCGAGGCGGTCCACCAGCTCGTCGAGGGCCCCGTGTCGGCGATGTGGCCCGCGACGATCATGCAGATGCACCCGCACGCGACGGTCCTCGTGGACGACGCCGCGGCCTCGCGCCTGCAGCTCGGCGACTACTACCGCCAGACGTTCCTCTCGAAGCCGGAGTGGCAGGGGCTCTGACCCCAGCTCTCCGACGCCGCCCCTCCAGGGCGGGCCGCTGGACAACCCGCCGACCCTGGTCACGCCCCTGACCTGGGTCGGCGGGTCTCTTCTTCCCCGACGTAGACTCGAGACCATGATCGAACCCTTGACCATCCCCACCAGCGGACCCGGCGCAGGCAGCCCGTCCGGACCGGAACCGCTCGTTCCGGACAGTGACCCGAGCGGCGGGACGTCGACGAGCGTCCTCGAGCGCACGGAGACCACGGCCGAGGTCGAGCCGGGGGATCACGAGCGTTTTGCGCACTACGTGCGCAAGGAGAAGATCATGCAGTCGGCGTTGTCCGGCAAGCCCGTGATCGCACTGTGCGGCAAGGTCTGGGTCCCGGGTCGAGACCCCAAGAAGTTCCCGGTCTGCCCCACGTGCAAGGAGATCTACGACGGCCTTCGCGCCCCGCAGGACGGCGAGGGTGATTCCGGCAAGTGAGTGGACAGCCTCTCTCGAACTCGTCCGCTCGCCCGTCCTCGAACCTTCCCCCCTCAGCGCCCCTGGGGGCCTCGTCGGCCGCTGCCTCGCACCTGTCGCCCGCCTTCCCTCGTCGTGCTCCCTGGGGCACCGCCTCCAAGCTGCGCGCGTGGCAGGCGGAGGCGCTCGAGACCTACCGTGCGCGCGCGCCGCGTGACTTCCTCGCGGTCGCGACCCCCGGCGCGGGCAAGACGACGTTCGCGCTGCGCGTCGCGACCGAGCTCCTCGAGCAGGGAGTCGTCCGGCGCGTGACGGTCGTCGCGCCCACCGAGCACCTCAAGCACCAGTGGGCCGACGCGGCCGCGCGTGTCGGGATCCGCATCGACCCGAACTTCCGCAACAGCCAGGGCCGCCACGGCGCGGGCTACGACGGGGTCGCCCTGACGTACGCCCAGGTGGCCGCCAAGCCGGCGCTCCACACGGCGCGCACCGAGGCCGAGCGGACCCTCGTCATCCTGGACGAGGTCCATCACGGCGGCGACGCGCTGTCGTGGGGAGAGGCGGTCCGAGACGCGTTCGAGCCGGCCACCAGGCGCCTGGCGCTGACCGGCACGCCCTTCCGCTCGGACACCGCTGCGATCCCGTTCGTCACGTACGAGCGGGGGCCGGACGGGATCCGGCGTTCGTCGGCCGACTACACCTACGGCTACGGCGACGCGCTGCGCGACCACGTGGTGCGGCCCGTGATCTTCCTGTCCTACTCGGGGCAGATGCGGTGGCGGACCAAGTCCGGTGACGAGGTCAGCGCGCGCCTGGGCGAGGCGTTGACCAAGGACATGACGGGTCAGGCGTGGCGGACCGCGCTGGACCCGGAGGGCGAGTGGATCCCGTCGGTCCTGGCCGCAGCGGACAAGCGCCTGACCGAGGTACGACGTGCGATCCCCGACGCGGGCGGTCTGGTCATCGCGACCGACCAGACGGACGCACGCGCCTACGCAGGGCACCTGGCTCGGATCACGGGCAGGTCGCCCACGGTCGTGCTGTCCGACGACGAGGGCGCGAGCGGGCGGATCGACGAGTTCTCCGACGGCGACGCCCGGTGGATGGTGGCGGTCCGCATGGTCTCCGAGGGCGTCGACGTCCCGCGGCTCGCCGTGGGCGTGTACGCGACCTCGACCGCGACGCCGTTGTTCTTCGCCCAGGCCGTGGGGCGGTTCGTGCGTGCCCGACGCCGCGGGGAGACCGCGTCGGTCTTCCTTCCCAGCGTGCCGCACCTCCTGGCCCTCGCGAACGGTCTCGAGCTCGAGCGGGACCATGCGCTCGACCGCCCGCTCACGGCCGAGGAGCAGGGGGACATGTACAACCCCGAGGACGCGCTCATGGCAGCCGCGAACCGGGAGGACAAGGCGTCCGACGACCTCGCGGACGGCATGCAGGGCTCGTTCCAGGCGCTCGAGGCGCAGGCCTCGTTCGACCGCGTCCTCTTCGACGGGGGAGAGTTCGGGACCGAGGCCGACGTCGGCTCGGACGAGGAGCAGGACTTCCTCGGGCTGCCCGGTCTGCTGGACGCGGACCAGGTGACGAGCCTGCTGCGCCAGCGCCAGGCGGACCAGATGACCGCTCGCTCCAGGAAGGCCAAGACCTCGGAGGCCGAGCGCAGCGAGCTCGAGCACCGGCGGGCCGCCGAGCTGCGCAAGGAGCTGTCCCAGCTCGTCGGCGCGTGGGCGCGCCGGAGCGGGCAGCCGCACGGCACGGTCCACTCCGAGCTGCGCCGTCGGTGCGGTGGGCCGGAGGTCCCGCTCGCGACGGTCGCTCAGCTCGACGCGCGAGTGGCCGTGCTCCGCGGCTGGTTCGTGGGCAAGAAGTAGCTGCCCGCGTCGCGGAGGCGCGTGCCCGTGGCTCAGAGGCCCGCACGTTCGATGAGCGTGCGGGCCTCTGGCGTCAGCCGAGGCGGCGCACCACGGTCGGCAGCGCGGGGTCGCCCGCGGACAGGCGCCGGGCGCCGCGAGGAAGTTCTGCCCGAGCCTCGGCGTGGCGCCTCGCCGCGTTCTGCACGCCGTACGCGCCGATCCAGCGGGAGTCGATCGCGCCGCCCACGACGAGCGGGACGTGCAGGGGACGCAGGTCCTCGCCGGCCTCGGCCGCCCAGGCGGTGACGACGTCGTCGGGCCCGGTGACGAGGACCTCGGCGACGGCCCGCCCGTCGTCGCCGAACTGGCGGGCCGCGGACTTGCGACCGCCCGTGCTGGTCTTGGCGGTCGAAGCCTTCGCGACGGGCTGCAGGATCCCGTCGGCGTCGGCGCGGGACACGAGCTTGTAGACCATGCCGCAGGTCGGGGCGCCCGAGCCCGTCACGAGCGAGGTGCCCACGCCGTAGGAGTCGACGGGCGCCGCAGAGAGCGCGGCGATCGCGTACTCGTCGAGGTCGGAGGTCACGGTGATCCGGGTGTTCTGCGCCCCCAGCCCGTCGAGCTGCTTGCGGACCTCGACCGCCTGGATACCGAGGTCCCCGGAGTCGAGGCGGACGGCGCCGAGCCCGGTCCCCGCCGCAGCGATCGCGTTCTCGACGCCCTGGCGCACGTCATAGGTGTCGACGAGGAGCGTGGTGCCCGTGCCCAGGGAGGCGACCTGGGCCGCGAAGGCCGAGGGCTCGTCGTCGTGCAGGAGGGTGAACGCGTGCGCGGCGGTGCCGATCGTCTCGATCCCGTACCGGCGCCCGGCCTCGAGGTTGGACGTCCCCGCGAAGCCCGCGACGGCCGCGGCGCGGGCCGCGGCGACGGCCGCGTGCTCGTTCGCCCGGCGCGAGCCCATCTCGAGGCACGGACGCTCGACGGCGGCGCTCGTCATGCGTGAGGCGGCCGAGGCGACCGCGGAGTCGTAGTTGAGGATCGAGAGGACGAGCGTCTCGAGCAGGACGGCCTCGGCGAACGTGCCCTCGACGACCATGACGGGGGACTGCGGGAAGAACACGTCGCCCTCTGCGTACCCGGTGATCGAGCCCGTGAACCGGTAGCTCGCGAGGTAGCCGAGCGTGCGCTCGTCGACCACGTCGGCCTGACGGAGCCAGTCGAGCTCGAGGTCGGTGAACCGGAACGTCGCGAGCGACTCGAGGACCCGACCGGTCCCGGCGAGCACGCCGTAGCGGCGTCCTGCGGGCAGGCGTCGCGTGAAGACCTCGAAGAGGCAGTGCCGCTCGGCGGTGCCGTCGGCGAGCGCGGCCTGGAGCATCGTCAGCTCGTAGCGGTCGGTCAGCAGCGAGGTCTGGGCAGAGGGGGCGAACGGGGCACGGTGAGCGGCCGGGGCGCCGGTGCCCGGGCGGTCTGCGGGACTCATGTGCCCAACCTAGGGCAGAAGCGGCCGCAGGGCGTGCACACCCGCACGAGAGGGCGTGCGCCCACGCCGGCCGGCGCGCGACGCACCCCAGTTCATGGCTCCCACCTGCGCATGGACGGCGCGCCGCGTGTGGTGGGGCACCGCATAGAGTGGGGTCGTGACTGGAACGGCGACAGCGGGGCCTCGCCTCGACGAGGAGATCGACACGCGGGAGGGACTCTCCCTCGCCGACACCTGGGTGACCCTCGTGTGGAACGACCCGGTGAATCTCATGAGCTACGTCAGCTACGTCTTCGAGAGCTACTTCGGGTTCAGCCAGCAGAAGGCCAGGACGCTCATGCTCCAGGTGCACCACGAGGGGCGGGCGGTGGTCTCGTCCGGTGGGCGGGAGAAGGTCGAGGTGGACGTGCAGGCGATGCACGAGTTCGGGCTGTGGGCCACGATGCAGCGGAGCGGAGAGTAGTGCGCCCGTTCCGTCGGGCGCGTCGCGGTTATGTCGCAGAGCTGAGCGCCGCCGAGCGGCTCGTCCTCGCGCATGTCGTGGGCGACGTCGTCGAGCTGTTGCAGGAGCAGGCGGGTCCCGGGAGCGAGGAGGCCGCGCCGCCCTCGGGGGCCGCGACCATCGAAGGCGTCACGCCGCTCTCCGCGCCTCCCGAGGAGGTGCGCACGCCCACGGACCCTGCGGTCCGCCGTCTGCTCCCCGACGCCGCTCCCGACGACGCGGGGGTCTCGGCCGAGTTTCGCCGGTTCACCCAGGGCGACCTGGCGGCCGAGAAGTCGCAGCGGCTGCTGCTGCTCGCGGACCTCCTGCTCGCGGGGGACCCGCAGGACGCGGAGGAGCTCACTCCGCTCGTCGTGCGGCCCGACGACGCACGTCGCGTCGCGGGAGCCCTCACCGACGTCCGGGTCGTCCTGGCCGAGCGCCTCGAGCTGCGTACCGACGACCAGGTCGAGGACCTGCACGACGAGGTGCTCGCACGCGAGGCTGCTGACGTCGTCGAGGAGGAGGGTGCTCCCGACGCTGCCAGGCGGTTCCTTGCGAGCGTGTTCCTCATGTCGGGCTGGCTCCAGGAGTCGCTCGTTGACCTGATGCTCGCCGAGGTCCGCCGCTCGCCCCGCTGAGCGACCTGCGGGCCGTAGCATGCTTGTAGGCCACTCGCCACATTTCTGTCAAGATGCGCAGAGGGTGAAGTAGTGCCAGGATTGTCCTTGTTGAACCGGGACGTCCGCGTCCCGGCCGAGAGAAAGAGGGACAACATGCCTACGTGGCTCATCATCCTGCTCGTCGGAGTCGTGCTGCTCGTGTTCGGTGTGGCAGTCGAAGCAGCGAAGTTCCTGATCTGGCTCGGCATCATCGTGCTCGTCGTCAGCCTCGTCGTGGGGCTGATCGGACGGGGCAAGGCGAGGGTCTAGGCAACCCGGGCCGCCGTCCTGAACGGCGGCCCCGGGGCCAGGCCCGGAGGGCGTCGCACGCACGTGCGGCGCCCTCCGTCGTGCTCGGCGCCCCTTGTGTCGGTCGACACAGGGGGCGCCGGGGTGCCGGAGACGTCGAACCGGGGCGGGCGGCACTAGGCTCGACCCCGTGAACGACGCACCCATCGGCATCTTCGACTCGGGAGTCGGGGGACTCACCGTCGCCCGCTCGATCCTCGACCAGCTGCCGAACGAGTCGCTGCTGTACATCGGGGACACGGCGAACAGCCCGTACGGGCCCAAGCCGCTCGCCGCGGTGCGGGCCATGGCGCTCTCGATCATGGACCAGCTGGTCGACGAGGGCGTCAAGATGCTCGTCATCGCGTGCAACACGGCGTCGTCCGCGGTGCTGCGCGACGCGCGCGAGCGCTACACCGCGCGCTACGGGATGCCGGTGATCGAGGTGATCCTGCCGGCCGCGCGCCGCGCGGTCGCGGCGACCCGCACGGGAAACATCGGCGTGATCGGGACGCGGGGGACCATCGAGTCTCGCGCCTACGACGACGCCTTCGCGGTCGCTCCCGGCCTGCGGCTCACGTCCCAGGCCTGCCCGGAGTTCGTCCGCCTCGTCGAGGCCGGGGTGACCTCTGGCCCCGAGGTCCTGGAGATCGCGCACGAGTACCTCGCGCCGGTGCGCGCAGCCGGGGTCGACACGCTGGTGCTCGGCTGCACGCACTACCCGCTGCTCGCGGGCGCCATCTCGTACGTCATGGGCGACGAGGTCACGCTCGTCTCGAGCGCCGAGGAGACCGCGAAGGACGTCTACCGCACGCTCGTCGCGCACGGCCTGGAGCGCTCGCGCGAGGCAGGTGCGCCGCGGCACCGCTTCCGCGCGACCGGGAGCGCCGAGCCGTTCGACCAGCTCGCGCGCCGGTTCCTCGGACCCGAGGTCTCGCTCGTGGAGGCCGTCTGATGCGGCTGGTCGTCGTCGGATGCTCCGGCTCGTTCGCCGGCCCCGACTCTCCTGCATCCTCCTACCTGGTCCAGGTGCCCGCTGCCGACTCACCGGACGGGCGGGAGTGGAACCTCCTGCTGGACATGGGCAACGGCGCGCTCGGCGCGCTCCAGGGAATCCTCGACCCGCGCCGGCTCGACGCGATCGGCCTGTCCCACCTGCACCCCGACCACTTCGTGGACGTGTGCGGGCTCTACGTGTACCTCAAGTACCACCCGGACCGGTTGGCGTCGACGGCCTCACGCACGGAACCGGGTCAGGCCGCCGCGGGCACGTTGCCCGTGTGGGGCCCGTCGAACACGGCCGAGCGGATCGGGGCGACGTACGGTCTGGAGGCGGGGGAGTCGCTCGAGTCCCAGTTCGACTTCCGTTCGTGGGTCCCGGGGCAGGTCGTCACGGTCGGCCCGCTCGAGATCGAGCCGTTCCGCGTCTACCACCCGGTCGAGGCCTACGGCGTGCGGGTGACCGGGCCCTCGAGCCTGGTCCCGGGGGAGCGGGTCACCCTCGCGTACACGGGGGACACGGACTTCTGCGACGGCGTGGTCGAGCTGGCCCGGGACGCCGACCTGCTCCTGGCGGAGGCCGCGTTCCACGAGGGGCGGGACGACGCGGTCGACCGCGGCATCCACCTCACGGGCAGGCGAGCGGGCGAGGTCGCCACGGCGGCGGGCGCCAAGCACCTGGTCCTCACGCACCTGCCCGCGTGGAACGACAAGCAGGCCGCACGCGACGAGGCCACCGCGGTCTACGACGGTCCGGTGGACCTGGCCGCGACGGGCCGGGTCTTCACGCTCTGAGCCCGGATAGGCTGGCTCCATGACTTCAGCCTCCACCTCCCAGACCGTCCGCGCGGACGGCCGTGCGCCCGACGAGCTCCGTCCCGTCACGATCACCCGGAACTGGCTCGATGCCGCGGAGGGCAGCGTGCTCGTCGAGTTCGGCCGCACGCGCGTCCTGTGCGCGGCCTCGTTCACGGAGGGCGTGCCGCGCTGGCGCAAGGGCTCGGGCCAGGGCTGGGTGACGGCCGAGTACTCGATGCTCCCGCGCGCGACCAGCACCCGCAGCGACCGTGAGTCGGTCAAGGGCCGCATCGGCGGGCGCACGCACGAGATCTCGCGCCTCATCGGCCGTTCGCTGCGCGCCGTGATCGACGTCTCGGCGCTCGGCGAGAACACGATCGTGCTCGACTGCGACGTCCTGCAGGCCGACGGGGGCACGCGCACCGCGGCGATCACGGGCGCGTACGTCGCGCTCGCCGACGCCGTGACCTGGGGCAAGAAGCACGGCGCGATCAAGGGCGGCAAGAAGGTCCTCACGGACTCGGTGTCGGCCGTGAGCGTCGGCATCATCGACGGCACGCCCATGCTGGACCTGCCCTACGTCGAGGACGTGCGCGCCGACACGGACATGAACGTGGTGGTCACGGGCTCGGGCGACTTCGTCGAGGTGCAGGGCACGGCCGAGCACGCTCCGTTCAACCGCACAGAGCTCGACGTCCTGCTGGACCTCGCGCTCCGCGGGACGTCCGAGCTCTCGATCATCCAGCAGCTCGCGCTCGACGAGGCCTCGCGGTGAGCGCTGCGTCCGGAGTGAGCGTCCCGGCCGGCGCACGGCTCGTGCTCGCGACCCACAACGTGGGCAAGCTCGCCGAGCTGCGGGCCATCCTCGCTGCCCAGCCGGGCCTCGACCTGCCGCCCGAGGCCGTCGTCTCGGCGCGTGAGGTCGGTGCCCCGGAGCCCGTCGAGGACGGCGTGACGTTCGCGGAGAACGCGCTCATCAAGGCACGCGCTCTCGCTGCGGCGACGGGCCTGCCCGCCGTGGCCGACGACTCGGGGCTCGCGGTCGACGTCCTGGGCGGTGCGCCGGGGATCTTCTCGGCGCGGTGGTCGGGTCGCCACGGCGACGACCAGGCGAACCTCGACCTTCTCCTCGCCCAGCTGGGCGACGTCCCCGCGGGGCACCGGGCCGCGGGCTTCGTGTGCGCAGCCGCGCTCGTGACGCCGGGTGGGGGCGAGTGGGTGCGCACGGGCGAGATGCGCGGCACGCTCCTGACGGCCCCGCGCGGCGAGGGCGGGTTCGGCTACGACCCGATCCTCCTGCCCGACGGCGAGACGCGCTCTGCCGCCGAGCTGTCGGCCGCGGAGAAGAACGCGATCAGCCACCGGGGCAAGGCGTTCCGCGCTCTTGCGCCCCAGGTGGTCGCGGTGCTCACCGGGACGACGGTCGACGAACCCCAGGTCCAGCCGCTCGTCTGAGCGGCGCCCGGCAACGGCCTGCCTGGTCGCAGGCGGGGTCGGGCGCCAGGCCACCGGACGCGTCGGCCGAGGACGTCCGAGCGAGCGTGACCCACCCGGGTCGCGCTCGCTCGGACGTCCGAGCCGCACGTCGAGAACGACGTTCCGTGCGCTCGACCACGATGTTGTGGCCACGAAACGCGTCAGAACGATCTCAACCTCGTTCTCGGCACCAGGGGCGCAGGGCATCGAGCGGTGACCGGTGCCGGTGCCCGGTCACGGGACGGGCTGCCTGCTCCCGCGCGGCCGACCTTCCCAGGACGCGCGACGTGAGGGCCTACGCGCGCCTGCGGACCGTAAGCACGAGGAGCGCGACGAGCCGCCAGCCCACGAGCGTCGCGAGCAGGAACGCCGCGGAGACCACGAGGAACGCGGTCGCGAGCCCCTCACCCGTGGCCCAGCGCAGCGCCATCCCCACGACCCACGTCGTGACCCACAGCACGAGGCCGGTCGGCCAGGCCGCGAGCGGCCACCGCCACGCGCGCAGCAGGACCCAGCCCGCCGCCAGGCCCACGAGGAACGGCCAGGCGATCGACAGCACCGCGGTCAGCGGGCTGTCCGCCGAGTGCGTCGCCCGGCCGCCGGCCGCGAACGCGAGAACAGCGACGACGTCGAGCACGACGGCCAGGGCGACGACGCCCGTCCGGACGGTCGGGCGGGGCGGGCTCGGGGCGGTGGCAGGCGTCGAGGTCATGGCCACGACGCTACCGGAGCGCAGCCGCGCCACAGCCCGCCTCCAGGTGTCGCGCGGGCCACGTCCACGGGCCGGGACGAGGACCAGGCAGGGGGGAAGGGCGCGCCCGCCTGCTGGCTCCCTCTAGGGTTGACCTGTGCACCTGGCTGTCGACGACCTCTCCTTCTCCTACCCCGGACGCCCCGTCCTCTCGGGTGTCTCCCTGCGCGTGGCCCCCGGCACGCGCCTCGGCGTGGTCGGTGAGAACGGCAGCGGGAAGTCGACGCTCCTGGGCGTCCTGGCCGGGACGCTGCCGCCGAGCGGTGGCGAGGTGCGCCGCCAGGGCTCGCTCGCCGTCGTCGAGCAGGAGCTCGTCCCGTTGCCCGGCCAGACCGTGGGCGACCTGGTCCGCGAGAGCCTCGCGACCGTGCGGGCCGTGGGAGCCGAGCTCGACGCCGTGACCCGCGACTTCGACCATGAGCACGGCAGCCTCGCCGAGCTCTCGGACGTGCTGGCCCGGGCCGAGCACCTGGCCGTGTGGGACGCCGACCGTCGCGTCGAGGTCGCGCTGTCCCGGCTGGGCGCGTGCCGCGACCCGCAGCGCGAGCTCGCGACGCTCTCGGTCGGCGAGCGCTACCGCGTGCGCCTCGCGTGCCGCCTGGCCGAGCGCAGCGACCTGCTGCTTCTCGACGAGCCGACCAACCACCTCGACACGAGCGGGATCGACTTCCTCACGGGCGAGATCGTGGCCTGGGGCGGGGGGATCGTCATGGTCACGCACGACCGCCAGCTCCTCGACGACGTCGCGACCGAGATCCTCGACCTCGACCCGGCGATGGACGGCAAGCCCGTCCTGTACGGACAGCCGGGCTACCTCGCCTACCGCTTCGCCAAGAACCAGGCCCTGCACCGGTGGCGCCAGCGCTACCGGGCCGAGCGCAAGCGCGCCGAGAAGCTCGCCGAGCGCCTCGACGCGTCGTACGAGGGGCTCTCCGACGAGTGGCGTCCCGCCAAGGGCAGCCAGAAGCACCGTCGTGCGACGCACGCGCGCATCCACGTCAAGGCCGCCGACCGGCTCGTGCAGAAGCTCGAGGCCGAGGCCGTCGAGGTTCCCGTGCCCCCGCTCGAGCTGCGCTTCCCCGACCTTCCGGCCATGTCGCCCGGATGGGCCCCCGACCTGCCGCTGCTCGAGGTGCGCAGCCCGCGCGTCGACGGCGGGCCGGGCGTAGGTCGGGACGAGCCCGCCTCAGGGCCCGACGACGTCGCTCCTGCGGGAGCACCCGTCACCGGGGCCCGGCTCGACCTGCCCGGGACGCGCATCGCGATCCCGCCGTCGGGCCGCCTGCTGATCACCGGGCCGAACGGCTCGGGCAAGTCGACCCTCCTCGCGGCGCTCGCGGGCACGATCGGTCTCGATCGGGGCACCCGCTCGGTCGCCGAGGGCGTGCGGGTCGGGATCGTCTCGCAAGAGGGTCCCGTGCTCCCGGCCGGCGCCGAGGAACGCACTGGCTTCGAGGAGTACGCGCAGGAGGCGCTCGACCTGCTCTCTGCGGGCACGCTCGACCCGGACTACCTGGTGCCCGTCGCGTTCCTGGGGCTGCTGACCGAGGAGGACCTGGACCGGCCGCTGCGCGAGCTGTCCGCGGGGCAGCGTCGCCGCTTCGACCTGGCCCGCGCGCTGCTCGCCGTGCCGCACGTCCTGCTGCTCGACGAGCCGACCAACCACCTCTCGATCGACCTGGTCGACGAGCTGACCCAGGCGCTGCGCGTTACCCCTGCGGCCGTGGTCGTCGCGACGCACGACCGCAGGATGCGCGAGGACTTCGCGGACTGGCCGACGCTCGAGCTCTAGCGCGCGCCGCTCAGAACCCGTTCTCGGGGTCGCCCAGGAGCTGGGCCACGTGGTCGGGGACGTAGTTCGCCAGCTCGCGCGGGGGACGCACGTAGCTGCTCGACGCCTGAGGGCGGTCGGGCAGCTCGACCTTGTCGTGCGGCACGTCGGTGTAGGAGATGGTCGAGAGCAGGTGCGCGATCATGTTGAGCCGGGCGTTCTTCTTGGAGTCCGACTCGACCACGAACCACGGGCTCTCGGGGACGTCGGTGTGCACCATCATCTCGTCCTTGGCACGCGAGTAGTCCTCCCAGCGGTGGATCGACTCCAGGTCCATGGGGCTCAGCTTCCACTGGCGCACCGGGTCGGACAGGCGGGAGCGGAACCGCTTGAGCTGCTCGGCGTCCGAGACCGAGAACCAGTACTTGCGCAGCAGGATCCCGTCGTCGATGAGCATCTGCTCGAAGACCGGGGTCTGTCGCAGGAAGCGCTGGTACTCCTGCGGCGTGCAGAAGCCCATGACCTTCTCCACGCCCGCCCGGTTGTACCAGGAGCGGTCGAAGAGCACGATCTCGCCCGCCGCCGGCAGGTGCGCGATGTAGCGCTGGTAGTACCACTCGGAGCGTTCGCGCTCGGTGGGCGTCGGCAGGGCCGCGATCCGTGCGATGCGGGGGCTCAGGTACTGCGTGATGCGCTTGATCGTGCCGCCCTTGCCCGCGGCGTCGCGGCCCTCGAAGATCACCACGACCCGCGTGCCCGTGGCCTGCGTCCACTGCTGGAGCCTGACGAGCTCTGCCTGGAGCCGGAACAGCTCGGCCTCGTAGACCTCACGGGGCAGGGACGGGCCCTTGTCCTTCTTCGACTTCTTCGTCCTGCTCTGCTTCTGAGACGTCTTCGACATGGCGACACGCTACCGCCGGTGGAGGGCGGGTCCGGAAGGCGCGCGAGCCGGTTCGCCCGGCCGTGCGGGTGAAGATCCGCACGCGCCTGCGGCCCATGGGGCGAACGGTCCTCAGTCCGGCGCGGGGGCGGGCTGCATCCGCCGGTCGACCAGGCCCAGCAGGGCCGCGAGACCCAGGAACACCACGGCCACGATGCCCGTGTTGAGCACCGCATGCGGGTACCCGATCTGGGTCACGTCCATGAACGGGTAGGGGTACCAGCGGGTGAACGCGCCCTGCACGAAGATGTAGACGATCCACGCGAGGGGCGCGACGACCGACCACCAGATCGTCGCAGGGTCGATGCGGGGGCGGGGGCCCACGACGAGCCAGCCCGCGACGGCGAGCAGCGGCCCCGCCTGGTGCAGGAGGAGGTTCGAGAAGAACCCCGCGAGGCTCAGCTCGTGGAGCCCCGCGAGCACGGTGTTGTAGACGATCCCGGTCACGGCGATGCTCAGCAGCGCGTCGAGCCGCGCGACGCGGAAGACCCGCCCGTCGCGCAGCGGGTCCGCGAGGAGCATGGCGGACACGACCCCGACGAGGAGGTTGGACAGGATCGTGAAGTAGCTGAAGAAGTGGACGACGAGGTCCACGGTGCTGTCGCCCGGCAGAGGCCCGCGCCCGAGCGTGCCGACGAGCTCCCACACCACCCCGGTGAGCGTCGTGGCTGCGACCACCCCGTGCCACCAGCGGGCGGCCGTCACGCCCCGCCACCCCGCGCGGGACGGCGTGGCGACCCGCGCCGTGCTCACGTGAGACGGCCGACGTACGCCATGGCCTGGCGCAGGAGCGTGCCCTGCCCGCCGTGCATCTCGAGCTGCACCTGGTCGCTGCACGCCTGCTCGGGCGTGAGCCACGCGAGCTCGAGCGCCTGCTGCTGGGGCTGGCAGTCGCCCGAGACCGGGACGACGTACGCGAGCGAGACCGCGTGCTGCCGGGGGTCGTGGTAGCCGGTGATACCGGGCGTGGGGAGGTACTCGGCGACCGTGAACGGCTGCGGGGAGGCCGGGACGTGGGGGAGGGCCACGGGTCCCAGGTCCTTCTCGATGTGTCGTAGCAGGGCGTCGCGGATCCGCTCGTGGTACATCACGCGGCCTGACACGAGCGCCCGGGTCATCTGGCCCTCGGGCGTCACGCGCAGGAGCAGGCCGACCGCGACGACGTCGCCCGAGTCGTCGACCCGGACCGGGACGGCGTCGACGTAGACGAGCGGAAGGTGCGACCGTGCGGCCGCGAGGTCCTCGGCGCTCAGCCACCCGGCCGGCTGGGGGAGCTCACGGGAGAAGTCGTCGGGCGGGAAGTCCGCGGTGTCCGTCACCCGACTGTTCTACCATCCGCGCCGGTCCCGTGCGCTGCACCGCAGGGCACGGGACACCGGCGGGAGGGGGGCCGGGCCGTCTCGTCGACCGAGCGCCGCGACGCCCCCTCCGACCGGGCGCTCAGGGGGCCAGGGGCCCCGCCACGGGCTCGGCGAGCCGGGCGATGAGCTCGACGAGCAGGCGCTCGCTCACCGCAGCCGGCAGAGCCTCGACGAGCGCCAGGAGCGGGGCCATGGGGCCCGTGCCGGGCTCGGGCGCGTCGCCTCCGCGCGTGTCGGCACCGCCCAGCACCGTGCGCTGCACGAGCTCCCAGGCCGTGGCCGAGTCGAGCGACCCGAGCGCCGCGATCGCCTCGGCGGGCGGGGCGCCCGGTGCGAGCGTCGCGAGCAGCCCGGCCAGCACCTGCTCGGGGTCGGGTCGCGGTACACCGCGGACGGCGTCGGCGGCCGCCAGGAGCGCGCCACCCAGCTCGTCGACCACTCCCACCGTCACCGGGGTCACCGTGAAGTGCGTCGTGTGCGGCAGGCGCGAGCCGTCGGGCTGCGTGAAGCCCGGCTGGGGCTGGAGCACGAACCCGCTCGTGCGTACCGCGTCCGACCACACGTGCGGGTCGATCCGCCGCTCGGCCGGGAGGGACTCGTCGGCTGCGACCGCCACGAGCGGCCCCACGGGGTGCCCCACGACCCGCAGCCCCTCGATCGACCCGAGCACCTCGCGCAGGACGCTCGTGGCCTCCGCGCAACGGGCGGTCACGGCCTGGTAGCCGGGCACACCGAGCGCCCTCGTCACGGCCCACGCCGCGGCGAGCGGTCCCGCCGACTTGGAGCCCATGATCGTCGAGTTCACGACGGGGTAGCCCGGCCAGCGCGTCGTCGCGAACAGCTGGTGGCGCTGGCGGTCGCGGTCGCGGGTCAGCAGGACCGACGTGCCCTTGGGGGCGTAGCCGTACTTGTGGATGTCGGCCGAGATCGAGGTGACCCCCGGGGCGCGGAAGTCGAAGAGCGGGACCTGGGCTGCGTCGTCGGGCCAGAAGGGCAGGACCCACCCGCCCACGCACGCGTCCACGTGGACCGGCACGCCCAGGGCGCTCGCGGCCGCAGCGACCTCCTCGACGGGGTCGACGACCCCGTGCGGGTAGGAGGGCGCCGAGACCACGACGAGCGCGACGTCGTGCCCGTCGCCGACGGCCTCGGCGAGGGCGGCCGGGACCGCGCGGCACGTGACCGGGTCCACCGGGACGAGCACGAGCTCGAGCCCCAGGTACGCCGCGGCCTTGTGGAACGCGGCGTGCACCGTCGTGGGAGCGACGACGCGCAGCGCGAAGCCGAGCGTGGCGATCGTGCGCGGCGAGCCGTCAGCCCGCCCGGGCTGGGCGGCGAGGAACGCGTCGCGCGCGGTCTTGACCGCGAGCAGGCAGCTCTCGGTACCGCCGGACGTCACGGTCCCGACGACGCCGCTCGCATCCTGTGCGTCCGTCCCGTGCAGCATGTCGCGCGCGAAGGCCACAAGCTCGCGCTCCATGACCGCGACCGACGAGAAGGTCGTGGGGTCGAGGGCGTTGAGCGGCTGGACCGCGCGGATCGCGTCGCCAGCAAGAGCGTCGAGCTCGGCCAGGTCCGGGTCGTAGACGTAGGAGAGCACTCGCCCTCCGTGCGTCGGGGCGTCGGCCGCCCGCAGGGCTGCGAGGCGGTCGAGGATGCCCTCCGTCCGCAGGACGGGCTGGGCAGGCAGGGGGGTGTCGTCAAGGGCGCTCATGCGCGGCGGACTCCTCGGTGGGCACGTCGATGTCGCCCCTGCGCAGTCGATAGCGTACGAGGGCGAGGAGGCTCAGCGCGACAAGAACCGCCGGGACCAGCGAGAACGAGAGTGCGATCCCGTCGATCGCTGCCGTCGACTGCTCGGGCGTGACGCCCGCGCTCGAGGACTGGTAGCCCGTGACCCACTGCACGAGGCTCAGCAGCCCGGCGCCGAACGCCATGCCCGTCGTCTCGCCCGCGGTCCACACGCCGCTGAACGCCCCACCACGGTCCGAGGCGCCCTGGCCCGTGACGGGCACCGTGCGCGCGTCGTGCGCGATCACGTCGGGGAGCATCGCGAGCGGCAGGGCCTGCATGCCCGCGTAGCCGACGCCCGCGAGGGCCGTGGGCAGGTAGACCCACGAGCCCGGGGCCCACGCGAGGGGCACCATGCACGCCGTGGCGAGCGCGAACAGCGCGCTCGCCAGGACGAAGCTGCGCTCCTTGCCCACGCGGTGCGCGAGCCGGTTCCAGAGCGGCATGACGAGCAGCGCCGGGGCGATGAGCGCCGCGAACAGCAGGCTCACCGCGAGGTCCGACTCCAGGACGTACGTCGCGACGTAGTTCGCGGCCGCGAGCATGAGGCCCGTCGCGAGCGCCTGGAGGAAGAACGCCGTGAGGAGCACGCGGAAGGGCTGGCTCCGGCGCAGTGTCGAGACCGCTTCGGCGACCGCGATCCGGAAGGCTCCGAGCGCCGATGCCGCTGCCACGGGGGCCGCGGCCTGCGCGCCCGGGGGGAGCTGCGCCGTCGGGCCTGCTGCGCGGGCGCCGCGCGGGGCCACGCGTGACGCGACGAACATGCCCGCCCCGATGACCAGGCCCGCGACCACCCCGAGCGTGAGGTACCCGGACAGCGAGCTCGTCTCGCCGCGCAGCACGGGACCGCCGGCGCCGAAGAGCAGGATCGCGAACGCGAGCGTCGCCACGCGCCAGCTGATGAGGCGCGTGCGCTCGTCGTAGGTCGGGGCGATCTCCGCGGGCAGCGCGATGTACGGGACCTGGAACATCGAGAACGCCGTGGCCGCGAGCAGGAACGCGACCAGGACCCAGATCGAGGCGGCCACGGTCGACGCCCCTGCCGGCACGGCGAACGTCAGCGCGAAGAACACCGGGATCGCGACCGCGCCGATCGTCATGAAGCGCCGCCTGGACCCGGTGCGGACCAGGTCGCGGTCGCTGCCGTACCCGATGAACGGGTCGATCACGACGTCCCAGACCTTGGCGCCCGTCACGACCAGGCCCGCGACCGCGGCCGGGACCGCGAGCGCGTCGGTCAGGTAGTACAGGAGCATGAGGCCCGGCAGCGTGCCGAACCCACCCGTGCCGACCGAACCGATGGCGTATCCCGCGATCGTGCGCGGCCTGAGGCGTTCCACGCGCCACAGCCTAGACGTGACCTCGCTCACGGCGACGCAGGCCAGGCCGACGGCGGTCGTGCCACCCGCCAGCACGCGCGGACTCCCACCCGCCGTGCCGGGAATACCGGGCCCCGACCCGTTGCTGCACCTGGTGAACCCCTCAGGAAGGACCTTCATGGCAACCCAGGAACTCACCGGCGCCACGTTCGAGCAGACCATCAAGGACAACGACATCGTCCTGGTGGACTTCTGGGCGTCGTGGTGCGGCCCGTGCCGCCAGTTCGCCCCGGTGTTCGAGGCGTCCTCGGAGACCCACCCCGACGTCGTGCACGGCAAGATCGACACCGAGGCCGAGCAGGGTCTCGCGGCCGCCGCGAACATCACCTCGATCCCGACGCTCATGGCGTTCCGCGAGGGCGTGCTCGTCTTCTCGCAGCCCGGCGCGCTCCCCGCGCCCGCGCTCGAGCAGGTCGTCGAGGCGGTCAAGGGCCTCGACATGGACGACGTCCGCGCCCAGATCGCGCAGGCGCAGGCCGCCGGGTCGAACGGTCAGGCGGACGCCTGACGCTCCGGCGCACGCAGCTCGACGAAGGACCCCGGCTCCGGCCGGGGTCCTTCGTCGTCCCCGGGGGTGTCGCGTCTCAGGACGCCGGCCCGACGGGCGTCGGGCTCGGAGGGGCCCGACGTGCCGGTGCTCGCGGTGTGGCGCGGGTCCGACCGCTGCGCTGGCGACCGGGAGGGGCTCGGAGGATCGTGGAGGGGAGCGCGGGCGCGACGAGGCGTCCGCCCGACGATGACGGAGGACGTCATGAGCGGCTCGGTGGCGCGCATCACCCAGATCAGTGCACGATCCGACGTGAGCTTCGACGATGCGGTCAAGACCGGTATCGAGCGGGCGAGCGAGACCCTGCGCAACCTCACGGGTGCATGGGTCAAGGAGCAGAAGGTCGAGGTCAGGGACGGGAAGATCGTGGCCTGGCAGGTGGCGCTCGAGGTCACGTTCGTGCTCGACTGACCCTGGTCCTGAGGGGGCGGGCGATCACCGCACGCGGGCGTGCCGACTTGACCGGCGGCCCCGGGTGCGGCTATTTGACCCTGCGCCCGGGATTCCGTAATCTTGAACGTCGGTGCGCTCGGTGCGCACTGGTCCCGTGTGCCCATGGACAGGTCGCACTCGCACGCCATGGTGTGTTGAGTCCTGCCAAGACGACCAGACATGGCGAGCACGCCAAGACTAGAAGAGATGAGCAACAACGTGGTGTACGCGATCGTCAAGGCCGGTGGCCGCCAGGAGAAGGTGTCCGTCGGCGATATCGTCGTCGTCGACCGTCTGTCGGCTGGTGCCGGACAGTCCGTCGAGCTTCCTGCGATCCTGCTGGTGGACGGGGAGAAGGTGACCCACGACGCTGCGGCGCTCGCGAAGGTCAAGGTCACTGCTGAGGTCGTCCGGGACGAAAAGGGCCCGAAGATCACGATCCTCAAGTACAAGAACAAGACCGGCTACCGCAAGCGCCAGGGTCACCGTCAGCAGCTGACCCGCCTCAAGGTCACCGGCATCAAGTGACTTCCCTCGGTGGCTCGTGAGAGCCGCCGCAGGTGATCCCACCCCCTCTTCTTCCAGCACGAAAGCAGGTTCGACATGGCACACAAGAAGGGCGCGAGCTCCTCGCGCAACGGTCGTGACTCCAACGCCCAGCGCCTCGGCGTGAAGCGCTTCGGTGGCCAGGTCGTCAGCGCCGGCGAGATCATCGTCCGCCAGCGCGGCACCCACTTCCACCCGGGCAACAACGTCGGTCGCGGTGGCGACGACACGCTGTTCGCCCTGACCGCCGGCGCCGTCCAGTTCGGTACGCGCCGTGGCCGCAAGGTCGTCGACATCGTCTCTGCCGAGGCCTGATCCACGACGCTGCACATGCTTGACAGGAGGGGCGCACCGACGCGGTGCGCCCCTCCTGGTGTTCTTCCCCCCGCTCGAGAGGACCCTTTCCATGGCCACGTTCGTCGACCGCGTCGTTCTGCACGCCTCCGGCGGTGACGGCGGGAACGGCTGCGCCTCCATCCGTCGGGAGAAGTTCAAGCCGCTCGCCGGCCCCGACGGCGGCAAGGGGGGTGACGGTGGGAGCGTGCGGATCGTCGTCGACACCCAGACCACCACGCTCCTCGAGTTCCACCACTCGCCGCACCGCCACGCCGCGTCCGGGACCCAGGGCAAGGGCGACTACCGGGAAGGTGCCAACGGTGAGGACCTGATCCTGCGCGTCCCCGACGGCACCGTGGTCAAGGACCGTCAGGGCAACGTGCTCGCCGACCTCGTCGGCGAGGGGGCCGAGTACGTCGCAGCCGCGGGCGGTCGCGGAGGCCTGGGCAACCACGGTCTCGCCTCCCCGCGCCGCAAGGCCCCAGGCTTCGCTCTGCTGGGCGAGCCCGGCGAGGAGGTCGACTTCGTCCTCGAGCTCAAGTCGATCGCGGACGTCGCGCTCGTCGGCTTCCCGAGCGCGGGCAAGTCCTCGCTCGTCGCCGCGATCTCGGCCGCACGACCCAAGATCGCCGACTACCCGTTCACGACCCTCGTCCCGAACCTCGGCGTGGTCCAGGCCGGCGACGTGCGCTTCACGGTCGCCGACGTGCCGGGCCTCATCCCTGGTGCGAGCGAGGGCAAGGGGCTCGGGCTCGAGTTCCTGCGCCACATCGAGCGCACGGCCGTGATCGTGCACGTGCTCGACTGCGCGACGCTCGAGCCGGGCCGCGACCCGATCTCCGACCTCGAGGCCCTCGAGGCCGAGCTGTCTGCCTACTCGGGTGACCTCGACGGTTCTGGTGTCGTGGGCGGACTCCCGCTCAACGAGCGCCCGCGCCTCGTCGTGCTCAACAAGATCGACGTGCCCGAGGCGCGCGAGCTGGCCGACCTGGTCCGCCCCGACCTCGAGGCCCGCGGTCTGCAGGTCTTCGAGATCTCCGCCGCGAGCCACGAGGGCCTGCGCCAGCTGACCTATGCGCTCGCCGGGCTCGTCGACAAGGCGCGCCGCGAGACCCCCGCCCCCGCTCCGGCTCGTACGGTCCTGCGCCCCAAGGCCGTCGACGACGCCGGGTTCACGGTGACCCGCAAGAACGCGGGCGACGGCACGTTCTACTTCGAGGTTCGGGGTGGCAAGCCCGAGCGCTGGGTCCGTCAGACCGACTTCGCGAACGAGGAGGCCGTCGGCTACCTCGCCGACCGTCTCGCCCGCCTGGGCGTCGAGGAGAAGCTCTTCAAGGCCGGTGCGGTCGCGGGCGACGAGGTACGGATCGGGTCCGAGAAGAACGCCGTGGTCTTCGACTGGGAGCCCACGCTCATCACGGGCTCGGAGCACCTCGGCGGCCCGCGCGGCACCGACCTGCGCTTCGACGACCACTCGCGCCCCACGCGCAACGACAAGCGCCGCGAGTACAACGAGCGCATGGACGCCAAGGCCGAGGCCCGCGCCGAGCTCTGGACCGAGCGTGAGTCCGGTCACTGGACGGACCCCGAGACGGACTGACCTCCGGACACGGTGCCGCAGCGACGGGCCGTGCGGTCGGGTGCTCAGGCGCCCGGCGCCCACGCTGTCGCCCGCGACGTCCGCCCGCAGGGCGGGTACGGCCCCTCGGGTCGTACCCGCCCTGCGGCATACCGGTCGAGCGACGACCCGCACCCGGGTGGGACGGTAGCGGGAGGTGGGCGAGGTCGTCGGGCAGGTCCTCGCCGGAAAACTGTCAGAAGCGCACCGGGCCATGTACCGGTGCACTTCTGACACCACGGCGCGGCGGGGTCCATGTCGTCTCACCCCGGTGTGTCACACGGTGACATGACGCCGCGCCCAGGCGTCCGGCGCGCGATGATGTCCCGGTGAATGCGCTCTCCGCACGCTCCCAGGTCGCCACGGCCCAGCGGGTCGTCGTCAAGATCGGCTCCTCCTCGCTCACCGGACCGGACGGGCATCTCAGCGTCCCGGCCCTGCACGCGCTCGTCGACGTCATCGCCGCGCGGCACGCCGCGGGTGGGCAGGTCGTGCTCGTGACGTCCGGGGCGATCGCGGCGGGGATCGGGCCGCTCGGCCTCAGCGCCCGACCACGCGACCTCGCCACGGCCCAGGCCGCAGCCTCGGTGGGCCAGGGGCTCCTGGTCGCCCGGTACGCCCAGGCGTTCGCCGAGTACGGCATCCGCGTGGGGCAGGTCCTCCTCACGGCCGAGGACACCATCCGCCGCGGGCACTACCGCAACGCGCAGCGCTCGCTCGAGCGGCTCCTCGACCTGGGGGTCGTGCCCGTCGTGAACGAGAACGACGCGGTCGCGACCGACGAGATCCGCTTCGGCGACAACGACCGCCTCGCGGCGCTGGTCTCCCACCTGGTCCGCGCCGACGTCATGGTGCTGCTGACCGACGTCGACGGGCTCTACGACGGTCCGCCCTCGCGCCCCGGCACCCAGCGCATCCGCGAGGTCCGCTCGCCGCTCGACCTCGAGGGCATCGAGGTCACGGGGCGCGGCAGCTCGGTCGGGACGGGCGGCATGCTCACCAAGCTCGAGTCCGTGCGGATCGCGACCGGCTCCGGCATCCCCGTCGTGCTGACCAAGGCTGCGAACGCGGAGGGTGCGCTCGCCGGGCGCGAGGTCGGGACCTGGTTCGCCGTGACGGGCAAGCGCACCACGCGCCGACGCCTGTGGCTCGCGCACGCCGCGCGCACCCGAGGACGCCTCGAGCTCGACGAGGGGGCGGTGACCGCGGTCCTGGGCGGGCGGGCCTCGCTGCTGCCCGCCGGCGTGGTCGGGGTCACGGGCGACTTCGACGCGGGGGACCCGGTCGAGCTCGTCGCACCCGACGGGCGCGTGATCGCGCGCGGTCTCGTGGCCTTCGACTCGACCGACATCCCCGACCTCCTCGGCCGCTCGACGCACGAGCTGCGCGACAAGCTCGGCGAGGGCTACGACCGTGAGGTCGTGCACCGCGACGACCTCGTGCTCGTGGGGCGCCGGCGCAAGGCGTCCTGAGGGCGGTCCCGCGCCGCGCCGCGCCGCACCGCACGGCGCGGCGCGGCGCGGACGCGGCGCCCGGTCCCACGACGGGGCCCGGAGACCTGGAACGGTCTCCGGGCCCCGTTTCCCGTTTGCAATGTCTCATGGAGTGGGACGCCTCTCTCACTCCTTGACTACATGGCGCCGGGAGGCTTTCCTGTGCGGCAGGTGAAGAGCGCCAGCGCCAAGACCCGGCTCGCTGGCCAGCAACCCTTCGATGTGACGGGGTGCTCCGGGCAGGACCTGACCGCGCCGACAGGTCGCGGTAAGCACACGACGTGACGAACGCCCCCCGTCCACGGGTTCCTGTGGCGTGCCCGGGGACGGGCGGGACCCGCACGTCGTCCGACCGAAGGACGCACCACCGTGAGCCAGAGCACCCCGGCGATCTCCTCGCTGGCCTTCCTCACCCCCGGGAACTTCCCGGACGACGCCCCCTACAGCGGCCTCGAGGCGACGCTGCGGCTGTTCGAGCGCGCCGAGGCCTGGGGGTTCGACGGAGCGTGGGTGCGCCAGCGGCACCTCGAGCACGGGATCTCGTCGGCGACCGTCTTCCTCGCCGCCGCCTCGCAGCGCACCTCCACGATCGAGCTGGGCACGGGCGTCATCCCGATCGGCTACGAGAGCCCGTTCCGCCTCGGCGAAGACCTCTCGACCGCCGACGTCCTCTCGCGGGGGCGCCTCCAGGTCGGCCTCAGCGCGGGGCGTCCGCCGCACGCCGACCTCATCGGCGACCTGGTCTTCGACGGGGACTGGGAGTCCCACGACTTCTCGCACGCGCGCATCGAGCGGCTCGCGGCGAACCTGTCGGGCGGCTACATCGGCGACGAGGACACGGTCGTGCACTCGCCCGGGAACGTGCAGCGCCCCCGGCTCCAGCCGCACAGCCCGGGACTCGTCGACCGCCTCTGGTACGGGGCCGGCTCGCGCCGGTCGACCGAGTGGGCCGCGCGCAACGGCCTCAACCTGCTGACCGGGAACATCGTGGCGGGCGAGGAGTCCGACGACTTCGTCACGGCCCAGCTCGCGAACCTCGCCGCGTACCGTGCGGGGCTCGGGGGAGGGCGACCGACGAGAGTCGCGCTCGGGCGCGTCGTCGTGCCGACCGACAGCGCCGACGCCTCGTCGCGCCGGCGCTACCGAGCCTTCGAGGAGTCGCGTCGGGCCCGGACCCTCGCCCCGCAGGGCGAGCGCCGGACGCTCTTCGCGCCCGATCTCGTCGGCACCAGCGAGCAGATCCTCGAGCGGCTCGTGGCGGACGCCGTCGTGGGAGAGGTCGACGAGCTGCGTCTCGAGCTGCCCTACGAGTTCAGCGACCAGGAGTACGAGCAGATCCTGCACGACGTCGCGACGCTCGTCGCCCCGGCCCTCGGATGGACGCCGACCACGAGCCGCGACGGCTCGGCGGGGACCACGGGTGCAGCCGGACCGGGGCCGTCGGCCGCCGCGCGTCCGGTCGCCGTCGGCGCCTGACGAAGGAGGAGAACCACCATGGGACGCTATCTCGCGACTCGCCTGGCCCAGGCGGTCGGCGTGCTCTGGGCCGCCTACACGGTGTCGTTCATCGTGCTCTACGCCCTGCCCGGCGACCCGGCCCAGCTCATGGCCGGGGCCGACGCCAACGACATCACCCCCGAGCAGCTCGACGCGCTCCGCGCCGAGCACGGTCTGGACCGGCCGCTCGTGGTCCAGTACTTCTCCGAGCTCGCCGGGCTGTTCCGCGGGGACCTCGGCCAGTCGATCAGCACGGGACGGCCCGCCGCGGACCTCATCGTCGAGGCGATCCCCCCGACCGTGCAGATCGCCGCGGCCGGTCTGCTGCTCGCGATCGTGCTCGGTGGGGGCCTGGCGATCGCAGCCACCTACACGCGGTTCCGCGGTCTCGGGCAGCTCCTCCTCGGGCTGCCGCCGCTCGGGGTCGCCGTCCCCGCCTTCTGGTTCGGCCTCCTGCTCATCCAGTGGTTCTCCTTCACGCTGCCGATCTTCCCCGCGATGGGGAACAAGGGGTTCGCCTCGATCGTCCTGCCCGCGATCACGCTCGCCGTGCCCACGGGGGCGACGATCGCCCAGCTGTTGTCCAAGAGCCTGGCGACCACGTTGCGCGAGCCCTACATCGACGCGGTCTGGGCCAAGGGGGCCGGGCGCCCGAGGGTCTTCTTCTCGCACGCCCTGCGCAACGCCGCCCTTCCCGCGCTGACGATGACCGGCCTGATCGTGGGTCAGCTGCTCTCCGGGACGGTCGTCACCGAGACCGTGTTCTCCCGACCGGGTCTCGGACGCGTGACCGCCTCCGCGGTGCAGACCCAGGACATCCCGGTCGTGCAGGGGATCGTGATCTTCGCCGCGGTCGTGTTCGTGGTGTCCAACCTGCTCGTCGACCTCGCCTACCCGTTGCTCGACCCCCGCGTGGTGACCGCGCGCCGACGGGGCACGACGACGCCCCGGGGGACGTCCGGGCGAGGCGGCGTCGCCCCGGCGAGCGAGGTCGGACCCGCCCGATCGTCGACCTCCGAGGTCGCCGTCCTTCACGGAGGTGCAGCATGACCGACACAGTCCTCGCCCCGCACGAGAAGTCCGTCCTGCCGGACGGAGGGACGCTCGAGGGGGTCGCCACCGTCGAGGGCGGTGCCGCCCCCGCCGGCGCCGATGGAGCCGAGCCGGCACGACGGGGCCGCGGGCTGTCGAGCCTGCTGCCGACCCTCGGGTTCGTGGTCCGACGTCCTGGGCTGCTCGCCGCAGCGGTCTGGATCGTCGTCGTCCTGCTCGCGGCGTTCGTCCCGGCGCTGCTCGCGCACTCCGACCCGCTGACCGGGGTGCCGGCCGACAAGCTCCAGCCGCCCTCCTCGGCGCACTGGTTCGGGACCGACCAGCTCGGCCGCGACCTCTACTCGCGCGTGGTCCACGGCACGGCGCTCACGCTCCAGGCCTCGCTCATCGCCGTCGGGCTCGGCCTCGTGGTCGGCTCGACGCTCGGTCTGCTCGCGGGGTTCTTCGGGTCCTGGGTCGACGACGCGGTCATGCGGGTCGCCGACGTGCTGCTCGCGATCCCGAGCCTGCTGCTCTCGCTCGCCCTCGTGACGGTCCTCGGCTTCGGCACCGTGAACGTGGCGATCGCGGTCGGGCTGGCCAGCGTCGCGAGCTTCGCACGCATCATGCGGTCCGAGGTCGCTGCGCGTGCGCACGCTCGCTGTACGTCGAGGCGGCGCACGGCCTCGGGGAGCCGGTGGCACGCGCGTGCTGCTCCGGCACGTCCTGCCGAACTCGGCCGGGCCCGTCGTGGTCCTCGCCGACCCTCGAGTTCGGCACCGCGATCCTCGCCGTCTCGTCCCTCAGCTTCCTCGGGTTCGGCGCACCGCCGCCCAGCCCCCGAGTGGGGGTCGCTCGTCTCCGACCGGGCGTGACTTCCTCGCGCACCGCGTGGTGGCTCACGACGCTCCCCGGGCTCGCGATCGTGCTGACCGTCGTCTGTCGGCCAACCGCATCTCGCGCGCCCTCGACACGGAAGGACGGCGCAACCGATGAGCGCGGACCGGAGCGTCACCGTTGCTGCGCGTCGACAACCTGGCGGTCGAGTACCGCGGCACGTCGCGCGGACGGTCGAGGCCGTCCGGGACGTCTCGTTCGACGTGCTCCCCGGGGAGGTCGTGGCGGTCGTGGGCGAGTCGGGCTCGGGGAAGTCCACGACCGCGCACGCGATCGTCCAGCTCCTCGCGTCGTCCGCGGCGATCACGCACGGCCGGATCGTCTTCGCGGGAGACCGACCTGGCGACGGCCTCGCCCGCGACGCTGCGCGCGTTCCGCGGCCGGCAGATCGGGCTCGTCCCGCAGGACCCCACGGTCTCGCTCGACCCGGTCAAGCGCATCGGCGCACCAGGTGGCGGAGGTGCTGCTCGTCCACGGTCTGGCCGACCGCCGGTCCGCCAGGTCGCAGGCCGTCGAGGCGCTCAGGGCCGCAGGGCTCGAGGACCCGGAGGTACGAGCGCAGCAGTACCCGCACGAGCTCTCCGGAGGCATGCGCCAGCGGGTCCTCATCGCGATCGCGATCATCGCCGGAACCCGCGCTGCTGATCGCCGACGAGCCCACGAGCGCTCTCGACGTGACGTCCAGCGACAGATCCTCGACCACCTCGCGGCACTGACCCGACGGACGGCGACGAGCGTCCTCCTGGTGACGCACGATCTCGGTGTCGCAGCGGACCGCGCTGACCGGATCGTCGTCATGTCGCAGGGGCGGGTCGCGGAGGTCGGCACCCCGCGCGAGGTGCTCGAGCACCCTGAGCACCCCTACACGCGAGCACTCCTGGCCTCGGCCCCGAGCCTCAACGCGCACGGTGAGCTGCGTCGGTCGGCGACCCCCTTGCGGCGTACCGCGCGCGAACGGACGTTCGGGGGACGTGCCGGCGACCCGTTCGTCCCGCGCGCGACCGGCGCCGGGCAGGCAGGTCCGGCGGCGGACCGGCCCGAGCAGGACGTCCTCGTGGCGGAGCACCTCGTCAAGGACTTCCCTCTCCCGCGCGCGGCCGCGGGCGGCACCCATCGCGCGGTCGACGACGTGTAGCTTCCGGATCCCGCGCGGCCACACGTTCGCGCTCGTGGGGGAGTCCGGCTCCGGGAAGTCGACGACCGCGCGGCTCGCCCTGCGTCTGACCGACGTCACGAGCGGGACCGTGTCGTTCGACGGTGACGACATCACCCACGTGCGGGGCGCGCGGCTCCGCGACCTCTGGCGCCGGGTGCAGCTCGTGCACCAGAACCCGTTCGCCTCGCTCGACCCTCGGTTGTCGGTGGGCGAGGTCGTCGACCGACCCGCTCGCCGCGTTCGGCCTGGGCTCGCGCAGCGAGCGGCGAGCGCGCGCTCTCGAGCTGCTCGACGTCGTCGCCCTGCCGTCCACGGCGCTGGACCGCAGGCCGTCCGAGCTCTCGGGCGGGCAGCGCCAGCGGGTCGCGATCGCACGGGCTCTCGCGCTCAACCCTGAGCTCCTCGTGCTCGACGAGCCCGTCTCGGCCCTCGACGTCCCGGTGCAGTCCCAGATCCTCGGGCTGCTCTCCGGGCTCCAGGAGTCGCTCGGTCTCAGCTACCTGTTCATCTCGCACGACCTCGCGGTCGTCCGGAGATCGCGCACACGGTCGCGGTCATGCACCGAGGGCAGGTCGTCGAGACGGGGCAGGTCGACGAGGTCTTCCGCTCGCCCCGGCACGACTACACCCGCAACCTGCTCGACGCCATCCCGGGCGCCCGAGCGCTCCACCAGGGCTGACCGGAACTTTCCGCACCACCCACCACCGGACCTCGGTCCACGACGAAGGAGAATCATGAACGCACGTATCCGACGGGGAGGAACTGCCCTCGCGACGTCCGTCGCCGCCACCCTTGCCCTGACCGCGTGCGGTGGGGGAACCGGGACCGGGACCGGTCCGGCTGCGGACGACGTCTCGGCCTCGACCTCGAGCCCGGTCGACGGAGGTGAGCTCACCTTCGCGATCGGGAACGACCCGATCTCGCTCAACCCGTCCGGCACGGGGTCGGGCAACGACACCCTCTACGTCACCCGGCAGATCGTCGACTCGTTGCTCTACCAGAACCCGGACACGAACGAGCTCGAACCGTGGCTCGCGACGAGCTGGAGCGCCAACGCGGACGCCACGACCTTCACGTTCGAGCTGCGCGACGACGTCACGTTCTCCGACGGCACGCCCCTGACGGCGGCCGAGGTCAAGGGGACCTTCGACGACATCGTGGCGGCAGGCGCGAAGAGCGGGGCGCTCAGCTCCTTCGTGGGCTACGAAGGGACGAACGTGATCGACGACGACACGGTCGAGGTCGACTTCTCGACACCCAACGCGGCCTTCCCCAGCTCGACGGCGTCGCCCGCCCTGGGCATCGTCGCCGCGTCGACGGTCGCGATCCCGTTCGACGACCGGGCGACCGGGGAAGGGGTCGTCGGGACCGGGCCGTTCGTCCTCGAGTCGTACACCAAGGACGTCGAGACCGTCCTGGCGCAGCGTGCCGAGTACGCCTGGGCGCCCTCCGCGCTCGGCAACGACGGCGCTCCGCACCTCGCCGAGGTCACGTTCCAGGTGGTCCCGGAGGCCGGCGTCCGCACCGGCAGCCTGACCTCCGACCAGGTCGACGTCGCGGGAGGGATCCAGCCCACGGACATCGAGACGCTCGAGACCAGCGGCTTCCCGGTGATCAGCCGTGCCAACCCGGGCAACGTGTTCGGCGTCTACTTCAACAACTCGCGCCCCATCGTCTCGGACGTCGAGGTGCGCAAGGCGATCTCCTTCGCGATCGATGCCGAGGAGATCCGCGACACCTCGCTCAACCAGAGCTTCGCGGTCGCGACGAGCGTCCTCGCGAGCACGACGCCCGGCTGGGCCGACCAGAGCTCGTACTTCGCGTTCGACCGTGCCCAGGCCGAGAAGCTCCTGGACCAGGCCGGATGGACGGTCGGCTCCGACGGCGTCCGCGAGAAGGACGGGCAGAAGCTGTCCCTCAAGGTCGCGTGGATCACGAACTTCGGCCCGAACCAGACGTCGCTCGAGCTCCTCCAGCAGCAGCTCAAGGCGGTCGGGATCGAGATCACCCTCGAGGGCGGGACCGTGCCGGAGTTCCTCGAGCGCCAGCAGGGCGGGGACTACGACTTCGCCTGGCACAACCAGTCGCGTGCCGACGGGGACATCCTGCGGACCGCCTTCTCGACCGGCGCGACGAACTACCCGCGCATCACGGACCCCGAGCTCGAGTCCCTGCTCCAGGCGCAGCTGGCGGCCGGTGACCCGGTCGAGCGGGCGGAGCTCCTGGCACAGGCCCAGGAGCGCCTCGCGAGCCAGTACTACCAGATCCCGGTGCACGAGCTCACGAGCGTGATCGGCACCCAGACGACCGTGCACGGGCTCACGTTCGGGGCCGACTCCCGGCTCGACTCGCTCGTCGGCACCTGGAAGGACGCCGACTAGCCGCGATCCGCGGTGGGGCCGCTCCTCCCGGGGCGGCCCCACCTGGCCGTTTCCTGAGATCGGTCGCCCCGGGCGTGATCTCACGTCGCGTCTCGACGGTGCTCGACGACGTACCCGCGCGCCGCCGTCGGGTCGGAGGAGCTCGCCGCAGGCCGCGCCGCGAGGTCGCGGGCGACGGCACCCTCAGAAGGAGCTGCTCGGCGGATGAGCGCGTCAGTCCCCGGACGCCGCAGACAGGCTCGGTCGCGTGCGACGTAGGCTCGTCGCATGACCGCGCTGATCCCCGACTCGGACCTCGACCAGACCGCGACCACCTCCACGGGCACCCCGCAGGCGTCTGCCGCCCCGGCCCCCACGGTCGCGGAGGCCGTCGAGGCGACGGCCCGGCGCGCCAAGACGGCCTCGCGCACGCTCGCGACCGCCACCCGCGCGACCAAGGACGCCGCGCTGCTCGCGCTGGCCGACGCCCTGGTCGACGCGACCGAGGAGATCGTCGCGGCCAACGCGCAGGACCTCGAGCGCGGCCGTGAGAACGGCACGTCGGCCGGTCTCCTCGACCGCCTCGCGCTCACCCCCGAGCGCATCGCCGCGATCGCCGACGCGCTGCGCGACCTCGCGTCGCTGCCGGACCCGGTCGGCGAGGTCGTGCGTGGCTCGACCCTGCCCAACGGCCTGCGCCTGCGTCAGGTCCGCGTGCCCATGGGCGTCGTCGGGATGATCTACGAGGCGCGCCCCAACGTGACGGTGGACGCGGCGGGCCTCGCGCTCAAGAGCGGCAACGCCGTGATCCTGCGCGGAGGCTCGGCCGCGGCGGCATCGAACGAGGTCATCGTCGACGTGCTCGGGCGTGCGCTCGAGGCCCAGGGGCTGCCCGCGGACCTCGTCCAGTCGATCGACCGGCACGGGCGCCCGGGCGCCGTCGCGCTCATGCACGCGCGCGGCCTGGTCGACGTGCTGGTTCCGCGCGGGGGAGCCGACCTCATCCAGACGGTCGTGCGCGAGTCGACCGTCCCGGTGATCGAGACGGGCGTCGGCAACTGCCACGTCTACGTGGACGCCTCGGCGGACCAGGCGAGCGCGCTCGCCGATCCTGCTCAACTCCAAGACGCAGCGCGTCGGGGTCTGCAACGCCGCCGAGACGCTGCTGGTCCACGCGGACGCGGCCCCCGAGTTCCTGCCCTCGGCGCTCGCCGCGCTCGACGGGGCCGGGGTCGTGCTGCACGGCGACGCGCGCACCGCGGAGCTCGCTCCCGCAGGCGTCGAGGTCCTCGCCGCGACCGACGACGACTGGGCGCGCGAGTACCTCGCGCCGGAGATCGCAGTGCGCGTGGTCCCGGACCTCGACGCCGCGCTCGAGCACATCCGCACCTGGACGTCGGGGCACACCGAGGCCATCGTCACGCGTGACCTGGCCTCGTCCGAGCGCTTCGTCGCCGAGCTCGACTCGGCCGCGATCATGGTCAACGCCTCGACCCGTTTCACCGACGGAGCCCAGTTCGGGCTCGGTGCGGAGATCGGGATCTCGACCCAGAAGCTGCACGCGCGCGGGCCCATGGGCCTGGCCGAGCTCACGACGACCAAGTGGGTCGTCCACGGCGACGGTCACGTGCGTCCCTGATCACAGGCTGCCCTGCGTCCAGCACGACCGTGAGAGACTGGACGACGATCGGCGCCCGGCGCCGGTCATCCGCTGATCCACGCACCACGTACCAGAACTAGTAGGAGGACATCGTGCTCGCTGCTGCCGCACAGGTTGCCCAGGAGAACGCCGAGGCCGTCACCCACCTTCCGATCCCGCCCGTCGGGTTCGGCATCGTCGGGTTCGGCGTGCTCGATGGGCCTCCTCCTCGTGACCTACGCCTTCCGTAGCGTCGGTACCCGCCACTGACCCGGTCGCCGGTGGACCCGTCGGACATGACCTCGAGCAGGCCCCGGCTCGGGGTGATGGGTGGCACGTTCGACCCCATCCACCACGGCCACCTCGTCGCGGCGAGCGAGGCAGCAGCCCGTTTCGGTCTCGACGAGGTCGTCTTCGTCCCCACGGGCAAGCCCAGCTTCAAGCAGCACCAGAAGGTCACGGCGCCCGAGCACCGCTACCTGATGACGGTCATCGCGACGGCCTCGAACCCACGGTTCACGGTCAGCCGGGTGGACGTCGACCGCCCAGGGCTCACCTACACGGTCGACACGCTGCGCGACCTGCGCGCGCAGCGCCCGGACGCGGACCTCTTCTTCATCTCGGGAGCGGACGCGATCGAGCAGATGCTGACCTGGAAGGATGCCGACGACCTGTGGAAGATGGCACACTTCGTGGCGGTCTCCCGTCCGGGTCATCAGCTCAGCGTCGAGGGACTGCCGCCGGGGGTCGTCTCCACGCTGGAGATCCCCGCGCTCGCCATCTCGTCCACGGACTGCCGGCAGCGGGCGGAGGCCGGCCAGCCGGTCTGGTATCTGGTACCGGACGGTGTCGTCCAGTACATCGCGAAGCACGGTCTGTATAGAGGTCAGCACCATGAGTGATCAGCACGGGGGCAGCATGCAGCCCGTCCGTCCCTTGACGCGCCGAGAGATCCGCGAGCGCGAGGCCGCCGCGGCCGAGCAGGCCGCCGGCTCCGCCCCGCCCGCCTCGGGCGGGTTCCCGCCGCCGGCGCCCACTCCGGCCCCGGCTGCGCCGGCGGGGCCGCCGCCCTCGCGCCGCTCGATGCGTGAGCCCGTCGGCCCGACGACGGGTGACGGCTTCGCGAGCCCGGCCCCGGTCGTGCGCCCGCCGTCCATGACGGGCGGCATGCGAGGGGTCGACCAGACGGGTCGGCTCACGCCGATCCAGGAGACCGTCGAGCACGTCGCGATCCGGCCGAACCAGGGCCCCCCGGCAGGGATGACGCCCCCGGTCCGTCAGAGCATGCGCGCTCCGTCGGCGGCGCCGTCGCCGTTCGAGGCACCGGCCTCGCGTCCCACGCCGGCTCCCCAGTCCGCGCCGGCTGTGCCGCCGGCAGCGCCCGTCCCCTCGCCGTTCCCGCCGTCCCAGGCAGCGGCCCCCGCCCGGGAGTCCGTGTCCTCGCGGATCCAGCCCTCGGAGACGCCGCGCGCGGCGGCGACACCCGCGCCGGCGCAGCCCACGCTGCCCTGGCAGCAGGCGACCGCACCTGCCGCGCCCGCACCGGCACCGGCGCCGGTTCAGGCTCCGGCGGCCGAGGCAGCACCGGCGCTTCCCTGGGAGACCGTGACCGCGGGGTCGGCGGCGCCGCCCCCCTCTCCGTTCGGCGCTCCGACGGTGCACGAGGCGCAGGACGGCTCGCCCTTCCCGTCCGCGGGCGGCGCGCGCCCGGCCGCTGCAGGCCGTCGCGCCACGGACGACGAGCTCGACGAGGACGAACGTCCCCCCGGCCACGCCTACACCTGGCTCCACTACCTGATCCTGATCGCCGTCGCGTTCGTGCTCGGCCTGCTGATCTGGCAGATGCTCCTCAAGGGCAGCTCTGCAGAGGCCGCAGCCGCCACCCCCGGCGAGATCGTGGCCAGTGCCACCCACCCACACGTCGGCCTGTCCTCCTGACAGGCCTCGGAACACACTACGGAGAGTCGTGACTGCAACGGAACGCGCTGTCGAGCTTGCGGTGATTGCGGCTCGCGCCGCATCGGACCGCAAGGCCGAAGAGATCATCGCCCTGGACGTCAGTGAGCAGCTCGTGCTCACGGACGTCTTCCTGATCGCCTCGGGAACGAGCGAGCGGCAGGTGTCCGCGATCGTGGACGCGGTCGAGGAAGAGCTGCACAAGGTCGGCGTCAAGCCGATCCGTCGCGAGGGCAAGGCGGAGGCCCGCTGGGTCCTGCTGGACTTCGGCGACATCGTCGTGCACGTCCAGCACGCCGAGGACCGGGTCTACTACGCGCTCGAGCGCCTGTGGAAGGACTGCCCGGTCATCGAGCTGCCCGAGGACGCGCGGGGCGGGGAGGGGACGTCGAGCTCCGACGTCACCGACGCCTCGGACGACGGCGCCATCTACCTCGCGGAGGACTCGCAGGCGTGAGCGCGCGCACCGTCGTCTTCCTGCGCCACGGGCGCACCGAGTACAACGCGGCCATGCGCCTCCAGGGGCAGGTCGACATCCCGCTCGACGCGGTCGGGCACTGGCAGGCCGAGCAGGGAGCACGGTCGCTCGCGGCCGCGCACTCCCCGACGCTCGTCGTCGCGTCGGACCTGACGCGTGCGGCCGAGACGGCCGGGTACTACGGGAAGGCGACGGGCATGCCCGTCTCCCTCGACGAGCGTCTGCGCGAGCGCGGGTTCGGCGAGTGGGAGGGGATGACGGGCGAGGAGCTCTCCGAGCGCTGGCCCGACGAGTACGCGGCGTGGCGCCGTGGCGAGGAGCCCGCTCGTGCGGGCGCCGAGTCGCGGGCCGACGTCGCGGCGCGCATGGTCGCGGCCGTCACCGAGCATGCCGACGCACTGGACGAGAAGGACACGCTCGTCGTCGTCTCGCACGGTGCCGCGATCACGTTGGCCATCACGGCCATGCTCGGTCTGGACCCGACGGGCTGGCGGGGGATCTCGGGACTGAACAACGTCCACTGGTCCCAGCTGCAGCGCTCGGGAGCGAACGCGTACCCCTCGTGGAGGCTCGTCGCGCACAACGTCGGAGCCGACTTCTCGCTCGACGAGTGGAGCTCTGGACCCGATTGGATTTTCCAGCCGACTTCGGCATAAACTAGCGATGCTTCCGAGGGGGAAACCCCCAAGGAAGTGCGGGACCAGCAATGGTTCTCGGGGCTGTGGCGCAGCTGGTAGCGCACCTGCATGGCATGCAGGGGGTCAGGGGTTCGAGTCCCCTCAGCTCCACCCGACACGAAGGCCGTCTCCCTCAGGGAGGCGGCCTTCGTCGTTCTCGAGCGACGAGGTTCGCCCTGCGACGGAGCAGGTGTGACGTAGGTCATGATCGCTGCTCCTCTCGTCTGCTCGGCTCTGTTCGTGGGTCCTTGACGTCCGTTCTGGGTTGCGCGTACGACACGGTCGGCAACCGGACGTCGATGCCGTCGCACCGGGCGAGCGGCGACGTCACGGCCGCCTACACCTACGGACCGTCGACCGCGGACCCCGACGCCGGGGTCCACGCCCTGACGGGGGTCGCGACCACGACGGCCGGCGGTGCGTCGACCACGGCGTCGTACGTGTACGACGCCGCAGGTAACACCGTCAACCGTCCGTTCGGCACGGGCACCCAGGTGCTCGGGTGGGACGGTGAGGGGCGTCTGGCCCAGGTCGTCACGCCCGGCACCGGAGGGGCCGGGGAGAACCAGCTGACCGCCGGTGAGGCGTCGTTCGTCTACTCCGCCGACGGCGAGCGGATCGTCCGCAAGGACGCGTCGGGGACGACCCTGTACCTGCCTGGCGGGCAGGAGCTGACGCACAACACGGCCGGCTCGTCGGCGGGCACGACGACCGCAACCCGGTACTACGGGTTCGGAGGGCAGACGGTCGCCGTGCGTGACGGCAGGGGCCTGGGCGGGGTGTCCAGCCTGGTCAACGACGTGCACGGGACGGCGCTCGCCGTGGTGCACAACACGAAGTACACGCTGACCCGCAACTTCGCCGATCCGTTCGGCGGTCGCCGCGGCGAGGTGCTGGACACCCCCGGGGACCGCGGGTTCCTGGGCAAGGTCGAGGACACCACGGGGCTGACGAGCGTGGGGGCGCGGTACTACGACTCGGGAGTGGGCCGGTTCGTGTCGGTCGACCCGGTGATGGACCTGGGTGACCCGCAGCAGTGGTCGGCGTACACGTACGCGAACAACAACCCGGTGACGTGGTCGGACCCGACGGGGCTGCTGTCCTGGAAGGGCGCGTGGTCGGGCATCAAGAAGGGGGCGTCGGCTGCCGGGAAGTGGATCAGCAAGAACAAGGCCGAGATCATCGGCGGTGTCGTGGGCACCGTCGTGGGGGTCGGATGTGCTGCGCTCACGGTCGGCTGGGGCTCGGTCGCCTGTGCCGTGGCCGGCGGGGCGCTGGCCGGGGCGATCACGAACACGATCCGCCAGTCGTCATCGGGGAAGCCGTTCTCGTGGAAGTCGTTGGCGGTAGAGACGGCGTTCGGTGGTGCTGGCGGGCTGTTGGGGTTCGGTATCGGTGCTGCGGCTTCGCGGTGGATCGCGCCGGTGGCGAATCGTGCAGTGCAGGGTGCCGTGGCTGCTGCGCGGGCGAGTACCTCGAAGGCTGGGCAAGGGGGCGCGTCCTCGGCGCGGAGCGCGGTGAGCCAGGCTCGCAACAGCGCGGCACAGGTCGCAGGCACCAAGCCGATCCAGGCGAACACGCCCAGGCCGTCGACGGCTCCATCTGGTACGTCGAACGCACGGCCGACCGGTGGGGGAACCAAGCCGTCAGGAGCGAGCGGAGCGGGATGTGACGCCGGCAACTGCGGGATTCCAGGAGCGGCATGCTTCGTTGCGGGAACTCTTATTCTCACGGAAGAGGGCCTTAAGCCGATCGACGCAATTCGCGTCGGTGACCGGGTCTGGTCAACTGATCCCGCATCGGGTGAAGAGGCGCTGCGTACTGTGGACCGGACGTTTATCCGAACCGCACGCGAGCTCATTGTCCTGACTATTGGCGGCAAACTCCTCAAGACGACGAGCGAACATCCATTCTGGGTGGTGGGGAGCGGTTGGGTTGAAGCGGGAGATCTTGAAGTCGGAGATCCTCTTTCTACGCCGGACGGGCATGCCGTTGTCGAGAGCGTCTCGACAGAGCTCCGACCGGACTCGATCACGGTCTACAATTTCCGCGTCGAGGGCTTGCATAACTATTACGCTCTTGCTGGTGAAACGCCAGTTCTCGTTCATAATGCCGATTATGAAATGCCAACCGGGGTTGCGCTCAATAAGGTCCTTGGTGACGCATACCGTGATCATGTGGCAGACTCGTTCCGTGAGCGTGGTCTCGTTGCGGTTACCGACCTAGACGACGCCGCACTCAACACATATTCGACCGAGTTCGGAGACAGGGTTTTCGATATTTCGGTCTGGGGTAAGGACGGAAGATTCCTGGGGGTTGTCGAAACAAAGTCGGGAATGGCGAGACAGGACCCCGGCCAAGCGCGCAAGGATGCGTGGCTCAAGGAGAAGCTTGGACTGTCTATTACCTATGTTTACGATGAACTAGCGAATATGTGAGGTTGAAATGGTGTATCGATTGTCTGCAATTGCGACGAGCGCGCATCCTCGTCGACTGGTCGACGTTGACTTCGTCAGAGACGTCTGTGGCAAATGGGAACTGCTCAATCTGCGAAATACGAGTCCAGACAGGTTGGACTTCTATGTCGGCCACGGTGGAGGGCGTCTCTATGTGGAAATCGACCTGTGGGAGGGTCTCCTCAATTGGTATGCCGACGATGCGGCCAAGTCTTTCTTCCTTGATCGAGCTCGCCCCAACGTGGTTGTGTCCTGGACGGCTTCAGGGCGAGATTCGGACCTGTCTTTGATTGTGGAAATTTCTGAGACCTTGATTGATGACCCTGCATTTGTTATCTATGATGACGAAGGAGGGGCGCGCAATTCATGGTAATTGGTTCCGGCTGATTTGCGTCCAGCGTATTCGTTGTGGAGTCAACCCGTATCGAGGCAGGGGGATTCATCGAGCCGGGCTCGGGTAGATCCTGTCCACTCACCGGCTTCCTGGTTGACTTGGGTGGACGGGGCCGTGGACACGGCGTCGAGCGTTTCGCCAAGGAGACAGACCATGGACGCCTTGCACGTCGACCTTCTGGTCATCGGGTTCGGGAAGGGGGGCAAGACGATCGCCGCGGCGATGGGACGCGGGGACCGGCGGGTCGTGATGGTCGAGCAGTCCGACCAGATGTACGGCGGGACGTGCATCAACATCGGGTGCGTGCCGACCAAGGCGCTCGTCCACGACGCCGAGGCGCGTCGGCCGGGGGACGCTCCGAAGCACTGGTACGCGCGAGCGGTCACCCGCACGGCCGACCTGACCGCGCTGCTGCGTGGCAAGAACTTCGACATGCTCGACGTGATCGACACCGTGACCGTCGTGACGGGGCGGGCGACGTTCGTGGGGTCGCGCGAGGTCGAGGTCCGGGCGGGAGGCGACGTCCTGCGGATCAGCGCCGAGACGGTGGTGATCGACACGGGCTCGGAACCCGTGATCCCTGAGATACCCGGGGTGCTCGACAACCCACGCGTGACGACGAGCACGACGCTCATCGCGACCGAGGACCTCCCGGCGCGGCTCGTCGTCATCGGCGGCGGGTACGTGGGGATCGAGCTGGCGGGCATGTATGCGCAGTTCGGGTCGCAGGTCACGGTCCTCGAGTCCGCGGAGCGGGTCTTCGTCCGGGAGGACGAGGACGTCGCGGACGCAGCGCGCGAGATCCTCGAGCGGCAGGGGGTCACGTTCCTCACCGGGGTGCGGGCGACCTCGATCCGGGACGCCGACGACGGCGCGACGGTGTCGTACGAGGACGCAGGGCCGGGGGACGCCGGCGGGGGCGTGGTGACGGGCGACCTGGTCCTGCTGGCCGCGGGGCGGCGGCCCGTCACGGCCGGGCTGGGGCTCGATGCGGCTGGGGTGCGCACGACGGACCGGGGCGCGATCGAGGTCGACGAGCACCTGCGGACGAGCGTCCCCGGGGTCTTCGCAGTGGGCGACGTCAACGGGGCTCTTCGCCGATCCGGTGGGGAGTAGCCGGGGCGGGGTGACGGGCTGGAGGTAGGGGTCGAGGTCCCCGATGATCAGGAGCGACCAAGCAACCTGATCCACTTCGAGGACCTCGACGTTGTCCAACGCTACGGGGTGCGCTGGCGCGCCCACCACTACCGACCCGTGTGACCGATGTGACGTGCTGCTCGGACTGCCCGACGTGCGTGTCGAGGCAGTCGAGCGTGACCAGGACCGGATGACGGTCACGTTCTCCACCCCCTGGCAACTGCAGGGCTGTCCGGACTGCGGGGTCGTGGCCCCGAGCCGCGGCCGCCGGCGGCGACTCCTGCATGACGTGCCGCACGGTGAGGCTCGGGTCCGGCTCGTGTGGCGCCAACGCGTCTGGCGATGCCCGGAGGCAGCGTGCCCTCGCGGGACGTTCGTCGAGCAGATTCCGGAAGTGGTCGCGCCACGTGCCTCGATCACAGCCCGGGCGGTGGCGTGGGCGATCGGGCAGCTGCGACGCGAGCACGCCACCATCGCCGGTCTGGCGCGCCGCCTGGGCGTGTCCTGGTGGGCGCTGTGGCGCCTGGTGCGTCCCGAGCTCGAGCGCCTTGCCGCCGATGAGTCCCGCTTCGCCGACGTGACCAGCCTCGGGGTCGACGAGCACATCTGGCACCACGGCGACCGGGGCACGAAGGGCCCCAAGGAGCTGACCGGGATGGTCGACCTCACCCGCGATGGCGACGGACGGGTCCATGCCCGACTGTTGGACCTCGTGCCCGGCCGGTCGAAGAAGGCCTACGCCGACTGGCTCGACCAGCGCGGCGACCACTTCCGCAAGACCGTAGAGGTCGCGGCGTTGGATCCGTTCGGCGGCTACAAGTCTGCGATCGACGAACAACTGCAGGACGCAACCGCCGTGCTGGACGCGTTCCACGTCGTCAAGCTCGGCACCCAGGTCGTGGACGAGGTGCGCCGCAGGGTCCAGCAGGACACCACCGGCCACCGCGGACGCAAGCGCGATCCACTGTTCGGGATCCAGACCATCCTGCGCGCCGGCGCCGAGAACCTCACCGACAAACAGCAGGCTCGACTGGCCCGCGCGATCGAAGCCGACGAACGACACGAGGAAGTGTTCGTCGCCTGGCAGTGCGCCCAGCAACTACGAGCCGCCTACCGGCAACAAGACCTGACCGAGGGCCGTCGCCTGGCCGAGAACATCCTGGCCACCTTCCACTCCTGCCCGATCCCGGAAGTCGCGCGCCTCGGACGGACCCTGCGCCGCTGGCGCAACGCGTTCCTCGCCTACTTCACCACCAACCGAGCGAACAACGGACCCACCGAGGCCATGAACGGCATCATCGAGCTCCATCGCCGCCTCGCCCGCGGCTACCGCAACCGCGACAACTACCGGCTACGGATGCTCCTCGCCGGCGGAGGACTCACCCGGTGATCCCCACCGGATCAGCGAAGAGCCGTCAACGGCGGACCGCAGTTCACGTACATCTCGCTCGACGACTCGCGGATCGTGCTCGACCAGCTCGTGGGGTCGGGGGAGCGGTCCACCGCGGACCGGGTCGCGGTGCCGTACACGGTGTTCCTCTCGCCTCCGCTCGCACGGGTGGGTCTCACGGAGCGAGAAGCGCGGGAGGCAGGGCACGACGTGCTGGTGGCGAGCAAGGCAGTCGCCTCGCTCGCTGCGATGCCGAGGGCGCGGATCGTCGAGCAGACCGACGGGCTCATGAAGTTCGTCGTGGACGCGGGGAGCGGCCTGGTGCTCGGGGCTGCCCTGCTCTGTGTGGACTCGCAGGAGCTCGTCAACACCGTTGCGCTCGCGATGCGGCACGGTGTGAGGGCCGCAGAGCTGCGCGACGCGATCTACACCCACCCGTCCTCGACCGAGGGGTTCAACGAGGTGCTGGCGGCGCTCGCCTGAGGGGTCACGTCTCCGTGCGCTGCAGTGCCTGGCGGTACGACTCGTAGGCGATCGGATCCTTGGCCGGATCGGGAAGATTGGCGTCGTTCCCCGTCGCGGCACGCGCGGCTCCGACGAGGACCGTGCACGGCGGTGACCGGGTGACCGTCGTGCCGCCGTACGACACGAACGCCGCGGACGGGATCGACCCCGCCAAGAGCGGCGGGACACCGACGACGAGCATCGCGGACGCACGCGGGCAGATGGTCGAGATGCGCCAGCACCTCGCCGCCGACGCGAAGGGCGCGTTCGTCTCGAGCCGGTACGAGTACGACAAGGCGGGGAAGCTGACGTCCGTGAAGGACGCGCAGGGCACCACCTGGTCCTACCGGTACGACACCCTGGGCCGCCAGATCTGCACGGACGACCCTGACAAGGGTGTGACGACGAGCGTGTACGACGACGCCGGGCAGGTCGTGTCGATGACCGACGCGCGCGGGCTCACGTCGTGGTCGACGCTCGACGTCCTCGGGCGCCGCACGGCGCTCCACGAGACGAGCGGCGCCGTCGTGCCCGCGTCCTGCGGGGCCTACCAGGCGCCGAGCGCGGCGCCCGCACGACCCGCTGGTGCGGTCGAACGCTCGTCGTGGGTGTACGACACGCTGCTCGCGGGCCTGGCCACGTCCTCGACGCGGGTCCTCGACGGCGCGCGGTACACGACCGCGGTCACGGGGTACGACGTCGCCTACCGGCCCTTGGGCCAGACGGTCACGGTCCCGGCCTCGGTGCTCGGGGGCGCGGCCGGGGGGACGTCGTCGTTCACGACCGCGTACTCCTACACCGCAGGTGGCTTCCCGGAGACGGTGACCCTGCCTGCGGCCGGTGGTCTCGGCGCGGAGGAGGTCACGACCCGGTACGACGAGCGGGGGATGCCCGAGTGGATGGGGTCCGGGTTCGGCTGGGGCGCGTACGTCGCCGACGCGCGGTACACCGCGTTCGGCGAGAAGTCGGTCCTCGACCTGGGCAACACGTTCGGGACGGTCGTCTCCTACGAGTACCAGCAGGCGACGCACCGCCTGGTGCGGATCGGCCTCGACCGTGAGCGGGTCAACGGCACCGAGCTGGACGTGCGCTACGGGTACGACGTCGCGGGGAACATCCTCTCCGCGAAGGACGACCCGACCGCTGCCGGCACCGCCGACGACAACCAGTGCTTCACGTACGACGCGCTGCGACGGCTGACGTCGGCGTGGACACCGTCCACGGGATCGTGCTCCGCGGCGCCCTCGACCCGAGCGCTGGGCGGTCCGGCAGCGTACTGGACCGACTACGCGTACGACACGGTCGGCAACCGGACGTCGATGACGTCGCACCGGGCGAGCGGTGACGTCACGGCCGCCTACACCTACGGACCGTCGACGGCGGATCCCGACGCCGGGGTCCACGCCCTGACAGGGGTCGCGACCACGACGGCGGGCGGTGCGCCGACCACGGCGTCGTACGTCTACGACGCCGCGGGCAACACCGTCAACCGGCCGTTCGGCACAGGCACCCAGGTGCTCGGGTGGGACGGTGAGGGGCGTCTGGCCCAGATCGTCACGTCCGGTACCGGAGGCGCCGGGGAGAACCAGCTGACCGCCGGTGAGGCGTCGTTCGTCTACACCGCCGACGGCGAGCGGCTCGTCCGCAAGGACGCGTCGGGGACGACGCTGTACCTGCCTGGCGGGCAGGAGCTGACGCAACCACACGGCCGGCTCGGCTGCGGGCACGACGACCGCGACCCGGTACTACGGGTTCGGCGGCCAGACGGTCGCCGTGCGTGACGGCAGGGGGCTGGGCGGGGTGTCCAGCCTGGTCAACGACGTGCACGGCACGGCGCTCGCCGTGGTGCACAACACGAAGTACACGCTGACGCGCAACTTCGCCGACCCCTTCGGCGGTCGCCGTGGCGAGGTGCTGGACACTCCCGGGGACCGCGGGTTCCTGGGCAAGGTCGAGGACACCACGGGGCTGACGAGCGTGGGGGCGCGGTACTACGACTCGGGGCTGGGCCGGTTCGTGTCGGTCGACCCGGTGATGGACCTGGGTGATCCGCAGCAGTGGTCGGCGTACTCGTACGCCAACAACAACCCGGTGACGTGGTCGGACCCGACGGGGCTGCTGTCCTGGAAGGGCGCGTGGTCGAGCGTCAAGAAGGGCGCGTCGGCGGTCGGAAAGTGGGCCAGCAAGAACAAGGCCGAGATCATCGGCGGCGTCGTGGGCACCGTCGTGGGGGTCGGGTGTGCCGTCTTTACTGCCGGGTTGGGCTCTGTGGCCTGTGCCGTGGCTGGTGGGGCGTTGGCCGGAGCGATCACGAACGCAGTCCGCCAGTCGTCGTCCGGCAAACCGTTCTCGTGGAGGTCGTTCGCGACCGAGACCGCTCTCGGTGGGGCAGGTGGGCTACTGGGCTTCGGTATCGGTGCGGCCGCCTCGAAGTGGATCGCACCGGTGGCGAATCGCGCGGTACAAGGAGCCGTGTCGGCAGTCCGGGCGAGCACTTCGCGTGGTGGGCAGGCCGTCGCGTCCTCGGCGCGGGGCACTGTGAGCCAGGCTCGGAACAGCGCGGCACAGGTCGCGGGGACGAAGCCGATCCCAGCCAACAAGCCGAAGCCGCCGACGGCACCGTCTGGTACGTCGAACGCGCGGCCGACTGCCCCGGTCAAGAACCCACAAACGGCCCACACCAAGGGGCAGACGACAGGACAGTGTTCGTTTGCCGGTGCCACGCCAGTTCTCATGGCCAGCGGAGAGCACAAGGCCATCGAGGACATCGAGGTTGGTGACCAAGTCATCGCGACCGATCCTCTGACCGCCAAGCAGGCTGCGATGCCAGTTACGCACGTCTGGGTCCACGAGGATGACCTGTTCGAGTTCGAGGTGAATGGTGAGCTGATCGTCACCACTGAGGACCACCCCTTCTGGTCGGTAACTGACCAGACGTGGGAGGGGACGCAGTCGCTTGGACGAGGTGAACTTGTCCTTGGGGCGGATGGCAATGTTCTGCCCGTAACGCGCCCTGTGGATCTTCGGGCGCACGAGAGGGGCTCAGCCTACAATCTGACGGTTGCGGGTGCGCATTCCTACCATGTCGGACTCAACGGGGTGCTGGTTCACAATAGCGGGCGGCCAGGACCCGAGGACGCGTACCTCTGGCGCGCGGTCACGGGCGCCGAGCTGTCTGACATCTCCAGCGCTCGTCAGTGGCACAGCCCGCAAGGGGTCAAGTGGCTCTTCGCTGATCCGGTGGGGATCACCGGGTGAGTCCTCCGCCGGCGAGGAGCATCCGTAGCCGGTAGTTGTCGCGGTTGCGGTAGCCGCGGGCGAGGCGGCGATGGAGCTCGATGATGCCGTTCATGGCCTCGGTGGGTCCGTTGTTCGCTCGGTTGGTGGTGAAGTAGGCGAGGAACGCGTTGCGCCAGCGGCGCAGGGTCCGTCCGAGGCGCGCGACTTCCGGGATCGGGCAGGAGTGGAAGGTGGCCAGGATGTTCTCGGCCAGGCGACGGCCCTCGGTCAGGTCTTGTTGCCGGTAGGCGGCTCGTAGTTGCTGGGCGCACTGCCAGGCGACGAACACTTCCTCGTGTCGTTCGTCGGCTTCGATCGCGCGGGCCAGTCGAGCCTGCTGTTTGTCGGTGAGGTTCTCGGCGCCGGCGCGCAGGATGGTCTGGATCCCGAACAGTGGATCGCGCTTGCGTCCGCGGTGGCCGGTGGTGTCCTGCTGGACCCTGCGGCGCACCTCGTCCACGACCTGGGTGCCGAGCTTGACGACGTGGAACGCGTCCAGCACGGCGGTTGCGTCCTGCAGTTGTTCGTCGATCGCAGACTTGTAGCCGCCGAACGGATCCAACGCCGCGACCTCTACGGTCTTGCGGAAGTGGTCGCCGCGCTGGTCGAGCCAGTCGGCGTAGGCCTTCTTCGACCGGCCGGGCACGAGGTCCAACAGTCGGGCATGGACCCGTCCGTCGCCATCGCGGGTGAGGTCGACCATCCCGGTCAGCTCCTTGGGGCCCTTCGTGCCCCGGTCGCCGTGGTGCCAGATGTGCTCGTCGACCCCGAGGCTGGTCACGTCGGCGAAGCGGGACTCATCGGCGGCAAGGCGCTCGAGCTCGGGACGCACCAGGCGCCACAGCGCCCACCAGGACACGCCCAGGCGGCGCGCCAGACCGGCGATGGTGGCGTGCTCGCGTCGCAGCTGCCCGATCGCCCACGCCACCGCCCGGGCTGTGATCGAGGCACGTGGCGCGACCACTTCCGGAATCTGCTCGACGAACGTCCCGCGAGGGCACGCTGCCTCCGGGCATCGCCAGACGCGTTGGCGCCACACGAGCCGGACCCGAGCCTCACCGTGCGGCACGTCATGCAGGAGTCGCCGCCGGCGGCCGCGGCTCGGGGCCACGACCCCGCAGTCCGGACAGCCCTGCAGTTGCCAGGGGGTGGAGAACGTGACCGTCATCCGGTCCTGGTCACGCTCGACTGCCTCGACACGCACGTCGGGCAGTCCGAGCAGCACGTCACATCGGTCACACGGGTCGGTAGTGGTGGGCGCGCCAGCGCACCCCGTAGCGTTGGACAACGTCGAGGTCCTCGAAGTGGATCAGGTTGCTTGGTCGCTCCTGATCATCGGGGACCTCGACCCCTACCTCCAGCCCGTCACCCCGCCCCGGCTACTCCCCACCGGATCGGCGAAGAGCCGGTCAAGTACTTCGCATTCTCGGAGGCGTCGGCCGCTGAGTATGCCCGAAGGGCGTACAGCGCCTACCCGCACGAAGGTGCGTATACAATGATCCGCACCACTGTCAGGATGAGCGATCTGCCCGACGATGCTCGTATGGCATACACCACCGATGTGAAGGGAGGAGGTGTTGCGCTCAGTAACGACCAGCTCAAAGTGCTCGGGCGTCCGTCAATCATGCCAGGTGGGATCCAGGGTGCGGGAGTTTGCTAATGGATTTTGTGATTGCTATTGGTGACGCGAGGCGCTTTCAGCAGGTTCGCGCGGCGATTGACTCGAAGTTTCCACTCGAACTTCGTTTCGGGGGGCTCGCTGAAACTGCGACGGGGTGTGACGTTGCTCTGGTCAATTTCCCCTTGTCGTGTGAGCGATACGGTGCTGACCCTGCGCGGCACGTTGCTCAAGTGCTGGTGAATGATCGCGGGGACGGGGCGCCTCCTGTAATTGTCGCCGTCCCCCCTCGCGAGATTGACGCGGAGGGGAACCTGATCGCGGAGGAAGTTGGCTACGGGGAGTGGGTGGAGTGGGCAGTCCGAACTTCCCTGAACGCGCTCGTGACCGAGCTAGGGGAACTTCCTCAAATCTCGATCCTGATTCATCTTGAGGCGGCTGCCCTAGATGAACGTCCTTTGGAGGCGCTCGCAGTGTTGCTGGGCATGCGAACTGACTGGCGTGGCGCTGGTGACGGGTAGGCCTTGGGGCGCAGGATGGACGTACCTCTACAACCGTCCGTGCGAAGTACCCACCCCATGCCCCACGCTAACGCGGCTCTTCCTGTCTGAGGTGGGGTGGGTCAGTCCGTCGCCGATGAGCGGACGTGTGTGGCAGGTAGTGGTCGCGGTTGCGGAAGTCGCGGGCGACGCGGCAGCAGAGCTCGAAGAGGCCGTTCATGGCTTCGGTGCCGCCGTCGGGCGGGGTCGTGTGGATGGCCGGCACGGCGCACGAGCGGCACTGCGCCCTGGCCGGCCAGGTCTGGGTGCCGGACGGTGGTGGGCCGGGTCCTCTGCGTGCGGACGTCGTGGCGGACCCGCACGTCCCGACGTTCTTCTCCGAACGAAGCGTCCTGCCGATCAGCCAGGTGCGGGAGGTGCTGGACGAGTTCGTCATGGAGGACTCCGGGGAACGAGCGCAGTCTGTCTCGTGGGTGGCTGGAGGGCGTAGCCGCTTCTGTGGCCCGGGAAGCGATGTTTGGCTGGTGCTTTCCGACGTGAGGCTCGGTGGCGAGGGAGCGGTGCCGAACAGATTTCTGCGAGTTTCCGCCAATCGGGAGACCGGATATGGTGCGTTGATCTGGTTCGTGAGCGATGCTCATCCTGGGTCTGGTGACGTGTTCGACTCTGTGTGGGTCTCGGACAACCCCAGTCCACCGACCGAGGACTCGCGAGTGGTTTCGGACACTGGCGAACCGGTGTTCCACGACGTGCAGGCGTGCTGTCGATCTCGCGTTCATGGAGTGATGGAATGACTGTCGAGCCCGCTCGTCCTGAGAAGTTCCCCTGCCCGTGCTGCGGATATCGAGTCTTCGAGAGTGGGCCGGGCTCTCAGTCGATCTGCCCGGTGTGCTTCTGGGAAGATGACGAAATGCAGCTCCGCTGGCCGCTACTTGAAGGCTGTTCGAATAAGGTCTCGCTCGTGGAGGCGCAGGCGAACTATCAGCTTCTCGGTGCCTCTGAGGAGAGGTTTCTGACTAGAGTTAGAAGTGCCGAGGAGTGCGAGTGTCGTTCTCCGTGCTGGCGGGTCATCGACATGTCTCGGGACGTCTTCGAAGCGACGCTTGAAAGCCGGCGCCCCTGGCCGGAGGACCGAGCTGTTCTCTACTGGTGGACCCCTGGATTCTGGAATTTGCATCCTCGCCTTGGCTGATTGCAGGGTGGAAATCTGAACGTCAGATGCGTGCCGTTGGGTGGCGCGGGGATCCGCGGTCAGGGTGCACAGGACTCACTATTTGCAGACTTCTGGGCCACTGGAGGATAGAGGGTATGGAAATCTCGTCAGAGGCTCAGGATTCTTCGAGTGCTCCGGACTCTGAGCTGATGCTGATCTGTGCCGCTGTCGCGGAACGGGGGGTGGCTTTCTGTCAGGTTTTGGGTGCGGGGCACCTGACCTGGGTCGATGCCTCACTTGAGCTTGCTTGGGCGGCAGCTGCTGGCGATCTGGTCCAGGACGAGTGTTTCGAAGCGCTGGATGAGCTGGAGATGGAACCTCAAGATGGCGAGGATGATGCCTCTCGACCGGAGTTCTACGTGACTCAGGCGATAGGGCTCGTGGGCAATGCTCTTGCTGTCTCCTTGAGGCCTTCAGCCTCGAAGGCGGAGATGTCCATCAATACCCTCAGGTCATTGCTCTCCATGGTCGACTTCAAGTTGTCAGGAGAAGTCCCAGTAATTGTGAGGTATGGAGAGGGGCGTCCTCCTCCGGGGCAGCTGGTTCACATGGAGATTGACGCTGAACGGGCGGTGCTTGCTCTCTCGTCTCGGGGGGCAGAAGGTTTCACCCAGGGCGTGACCGGGCGCTTGGTGGCAAACCGAGCACGGGATTCTGCACGCGTATTTGCCGAACGGCTGGTTCCTTCCATAGAGGTGTTTGCCAAACTTGGCGGCTGGGAACTTTAGGAGGCGATCTGAACCCTGGAGTCCGCGTCAGAGTGTGAGCATGTTGACGTCTCATAGACTGCCCTGGAACCCCTCCGAGGAGGGGTATGAGGAGTCTTGGCGGCAGTAGTGCGTTGAAGCGGTGGAAGAGGGGGGCCGGTGATCTACCTGCTGTGCGGAGACGTCTGGCGCTCGGCGGTGACGTGGAGCGGCCGGCTTCGGTTGGCTGATGTTGCTCTGGCGCACGTGATGAGGCCGCCCGTTCGTCGTGGTCGAGGGTTCGAGCTGTGGTCCGACGCGTGGTTGTGGGTGGCAGCGGCCCCCTCACCAGCGCCGCGGCCGGACTCCCCGGAGATGCCTCTCGGTGTCGATCTTGGCCTGCTGCGCGTGGGTGCCAACTGCGAGACCGCGTCGGGCGGGATTGTGTGGATGGCAGGTACGGCGCATGAGCGGCACGTCGCCACGGCTGGTCAGGTCTGGGTGTCGGACGGTGGAGCGCCGGGTCCTGTGCGTGCGGACGTCGTGGCGGACCCGCACGTCCCGACGTTCTTCTCCGAACGAAGCGTCCTGCCGATCAGCCAGGTACGGGAGGTGCTGGCCGAGTTCGTCATGGAGGACTCCGGGGAGCGCCCACGATCCGTCTCGTGGGTGGCTGGACAGCTCGACGGAAGCCGGATGGACGAGCCCAGACCGCCGGTGTCGCTTGCGAGCGACGACCCCTGGGGGTGACGTCGTGCTGATCAAACGCTCCCGCGGCGTCGCGGCGCTATCCGATGATCCTGGAGTCCGGGCCCGACGGGTTGGAAGTGATACGTCCCACCGACCGGAAACGCGTGAGTGGGCTCGGAGCGATGCGAACGGACGACGGCTGGGGAGTAGGGGAATCGGATGAGCGAACACCTGTACCGGGTGGCTTTCGACCTACCGGAACGGATTGCGTGCAGTACAGGGATCGGCGTGGAGCGACTCTGGGCCGAGAAGTCAGGCAGGCTAGAGATGCGCGTCCTGAACGTCCCCTTCTACGTGAGGGGCATCGCCTTTGGTGATGTCGTGCGCGTCAGGCCCGACCATGAGCGCAGGGACTTTCGTCTTCGAGGAGCTGATCGCCGAGTCCGGGAACTCGACGATGCGCATCATCCTCAGGGAGGCACAGGCAGAAGAGGAGGTCGGTGCCATGCTGCGCGCTGCGGACTGCGAGTGGGAGGTGGGACCGCCAGGAATCGCCCTCTGGGCGATCGATGTACCAGCCCACGTCAACTACGCATCCGTCCGAGCAGAACTCCAGAACATGGCGGACGCCGGCACGATCGACCTTGAAGAAGGCGCGATCTCGGCGCTTCATCGAGAGGGGCTCGGGTAACGGCTGCCCGCTCACGGGCTTCCTGGTTGAGTCGGGTGGGCGGGGTCGTGGACACGGCACCGAGCATTCGCCAAGGAGGCAGCCTCAGGGACACCCTGCACGTCGACCTGCTCGTCATCGGTTTCGGCAAGGTGGGCAAGACGGTCGCCGCCGCGGCGGGTCGCCGCCGTCAGCGTCGCTCGTTCCCCCGACGGTAGTTCCCGGTCGCCCGCGCCAGCAGGTGCTGCGCACGCTCCTCGTCGGCGGTCTCAAGAGCCGCGACCAGCCGGGCGGCCCGGGTGCCGGAGATGGTGGCGACGAGCCGCCCGCCCCGGTAGGCGAGGACGGTCCCGGACGCCGTGACACGGTGGTCGAACGGGTCCTCGACGAGTCGTCCGCGCGCGTCGGGCGGGCCGGATCTGCTCATGCGGTGACCGTAGCCAGGGGCGGGCGGGCGTCGCCAGGTGATTGACGTCGTCGGGCAGCGGGTGCGGGCCGCCCCTCTGGCCCACCGGACCGCGACGCGCGGACGACTTCTGTCCACGAGCTGGGCGGGGTGTCCAGCCTGGTCAACGACGTGCACGGGACGGCGCTCGCCGTGGTGCACAACACGAAGTACACGCTGACCCGCAACTTCGCCGACCCCTTCGGCGGTCGCCGCGGCGAGGTGCTGGACACCCCCGGGGACCGCGGGTTCCTGGGCAAGGTCGAGGACACCACGGGGCTGACGAGCGTGGGGGCGCGGTACTACGACTCGGGAGTAGGCCGGTTCGTGTCGGTCGACCCGGTGATGGACCTGGGTGATCCGCAGCAGTGGTCGGCCTACACCTACGCGAACAACAACCCGGTGACGTGGTCGGACCCGACGGGGCTGCTGTCCTGGAAGGGCGCGTGGTCGAGCGTCAAGAAGGGCGCGTCGGCGGTCGGAAAGTGGGCCAGCAAGAACAAGGCCGAGATCATCGGCGGTGTCGTGGGCACCGTCGTGGGGGTCGGGTGTGCTGCGCTCACGGTCGGCTGGGGGTCGGTCGCCTGTGCCGTGGCCGGCGAGGCGCTGGCCGGGGCGATCACGAACACGATCCGCCAGTCGAGTTCCGGCAAACCGTTCTCATGGGGGTCGTTCGCGACCGAGACCGTGATCGGTGGCGTGTTCGGCGCCGTGGGCCTGGGGGTGGGGGCGGTCGCCTCACGGTGGATCGCGCCCGTCGCGAACCGCGCGGTACAAGGAGCCGCATCAGCGGCTCGGGCGAGCATTTCGAAGGGCGGCCAGGCCATCGCGTCCGCTGCGCGGGGTGTGGTCAACAAGGCCAAGGACAGCGTGGCGCAGGTCGTCCGGACGAAGCCGATCCAGGCGAGCACGCCCAGGCCAGCGACCAACGTCCAACCGGCGATCTCCCCCAAGACTTCAACAAACGCTAGCAATGGAGTCGCTGTCGCAGCGAGCACGATTCGGTTCAGCCAGCGCACGGTGGGTAGTGGAGTAGAGGAGATAGAGTCGAGCATGCGCGCGAGCGGGTGGGCCGGCGACGCTATCGATGTTGTGCGCATGCGCGACGGCGGCTTGACGTCGGTGGATAACCGGCGACTACTTGCTGCGAAACGGGTTGGGATTGAAGTCCAGGCCGTTATTCACGAATTTGACGACATCATTCCGGCGGAGCATGCGGTCCGTTTTGCGACGAAGAAGGGGGTGTTGCCGAATTCATGGGGAGAGGCGGTCTTGAATAGGATTGCAAATCAGGGGGCGGGGTATAGAAGTGCATGGCCAAATGGGTCTAATCTGACGGGATGGGCGGGTTGAAGTGGCGATTTTGCTAAATCCGAATGAGTTGCCTTCTGGATTTGAGTATCCGAGAGAATTTGTTAGAGTGGTGGAGCTTGGGATTGTCGACCTGGAGCCCTGGTTGATTCTTGAGGGTCGGCAGCTGCAGGACAGGATCGCTGGACTTCGTTCGCGCTACGCAGGACGGACGCTAGTTCCCTTCGCGCGCCGCATTGACAACGATGATGTTGCCTGCTGGGACGTTGATCGAGGCATGGAGGTCGCCATTGTGCATGATTTTGCATCTCCAGGTTGGGAGCAGAGGGCATTCGTAGGGGGCTTTTACGATTGGCTGCGACTAGCTATTGATGACCTAATTGAGTATGAATGAAGTTCCTGCGTCGGCTGCCGCGTGTCAATCCGCTTCTAGCAGGATCTTCGAACAGGGGTGCGCCGGTGGATGCTCAGGCGAACTATCGGTTTTTCGAGGCCGCGGAGGAGAGGTTTCTAGCTAATGTTCGAAGTGCCGGTGAAGGAGAGTTTCGTTCCCCGCTGTGGCGGGTCATCGATCCCGGGCATCTTCGAAGCAATGCTTGAAAACTCGCGCCCCTGGCCGAAGCGATGTGTTGTTCTCTACTGGTAGGCCCAGGGATTCTGGAACTTGCATCCTCGACGTGACTGGTTTCTCTCCACCCCAGCTGACGTTGGATGGCGCGGGGATCTGCGGTCAGGGTGCACAGTGCTCCCTATTTGCAGACTTTTGGGCCACTTGAGGCTGGAGGGACATGGAGACTTCGTCAGAACTTCAGGCAGTTTCGAACGCTTCGGACTCTGATCTGATGCTGATCTGTGCTGCTGGCGCAGAACGGGGGGTGGCTTTCTGTCAGGTTTTGGGTGCGGGGCACCTGGCCTGGGTCGATGCCTCACTTGAGCTTGCTTGGGCGGCTGCTGCTGGTGAGTTGGTCCAGGACGAGTGCTTCGAAGCACTGGGTGAACTGGAGATGGGACCTCGGGGTGGCGAGGATGATACCTCCCGACCGGAGTTCTACGTGACTCAGGCGGTTGGGCTCGTGGGCAATGCTCTTGCGGTCTCCTTGAGGCCTTCGGTCTCGAAAGCAGAGATGTCCATCAATACCCTCAGATCATTGCTCTCCATGGTCGACTTCAAGTTGTCAGGAGAAATTCCAGTAATCGTGAGGTATGGAGAGAGGCCTCCTCCTCCGGGGCGGCTGGTTCGCACGGAGATCGACGCTGAACAGGCAGTGCTTGCTCTCTTGTCTCGGGGGGCAGAAAGTTCTACTCAGGGCATGACCCGGCACTTAGTGGCAAACCGAGCACGGCATTCTGCACGCGTATTTGCCGAACGGCTGGTTCCTTCGATAGAGGTGTTTGCCGAACTTGGCAACTGGGAGCTTTGAGAGGCGATCTGAACCAAAAAGTTCGCGTCAGAGTGTGAACATGTTGGCGCTTCATAGTCTGCCCTGGAACCCCTCCGAGGAGGGGCATGAGGAGTCTTGAGGCAGGAGCGCGTTGAAGCGGTGGATCAGGGTGGCCGGCCGGCGGACCCTGGCTTCTGGAACTTGCGTCCTTGGCTTGTGGATGCAGGGTGGAATTGTCGGGTGCGGGCGAAGCGACCGCTTGAACTGAGACCAGCGCGTACATGGCGAGCGTGCGGTAGAGGAGTGGGCCCGTGATCTACCTGCTGTGCGGAGACGTCTGGCACTCGGCGGTGACGTCGAGCGGTCGGCGTCGGTTGGCTGATGTGGCTCTGGCGCACGTGATGAGGCCGCCCGTTCGTGGTGGTGGAGAGCTCGAGCTGTGGTCCGACGCGTGGCTGTGGGTAGCAGCGACCCCCTCACCAGGGTCGCGGGCCGACTCCTCGGAGATGCCCCTCGGAGTCGATCTCGGTCTGCTGCGCGTGGGTGCAAACTGCGAGACCGCGTCGGGCGGGATCGTGTGGATGGCCGGCACAGCGCACGAGCGGCGCGGGGCCATTGCCGGTCAGGTCTGGGTGTCGCACGGTGGTGCGCCGGGTCCTGTGCGCGCGGACGTCGTGGCAGATCCGCACGTCCCGACGTTCTTCTCCGAACGAAGCGTTCTGCCGATCAGCCGGGTGCGGGATGTGCTGGACGAGTTCGTCATGGAGGACTCCGGGGAACGCCCGCGATCCGTCACGTGGGTGGCTGGACAGCTCGACGGAAGCCGGATGGACGAGCCACGACCGCGGGCCTCGCTCACCAGTGACGACCCGTGGGCGTGACGGTGAACGGAGGAGTCGATGCATGAACAGTCGACACGAACTTCGTCGCCGCCTCGTCGACCTCGGGGCGATGTAGTGGATGCTGCGTCGAGTACACCGCGCGACTCGGACGGCGTGCCCGATCGCCTGTGCCGCGTGGCCTTCGATCTGCCGGACCGGATTGCATGCCGTACAGGGATCGGCGTGGTGCGACTCTGGACCGAGAAGTCGGGCAAGCTGGAGGTGCGCGTTCTGAACGTTCCGTTCTACGTGAAGGGCATCTCCTTCGGTGACGTCGTGCGCATCCGACCCGACCATGAGCGCAGGGAGTTCGTCTTCGAGGAGCTCCTCTCTGAGTCCGGCGGCTCGACGATGCGCATCATCCTCAGGGCGGCTCAGGCAGAAGGTGAGGTCGGTGCCCTGCTGCGCGCGGCGGACTGCGAGTGGGAGGTGGGCCCGCCGGGAATCTCCCTCTGGGCGATCGATGTACCGGCCCACGTCAACTACGCATCTGTCCGAGCAGACCTCTTGAACCTGGCGGACGCCGGCACGATCGACATTGAGGAAGGCGCGATCTCGGGGCTTCATCGAGCTGGGCTCGGGTAGCGGCTGCCCGCTCACGGGCTTCCTGGTTGACTCGGGGGACGGGGCCGTGGACGCGGCACCGAGCGTTCGCCAAGGAGGCAGCCTCATGAACACCCTGCACGTCGACCTGCTCGTCATCGGCTTCGGCAAGGGCGGCAAGACGATCGCCGCCGCGACGGGCCGGCGCGGTCTGCGTGTGGCGATGGTCGAGCAGTCCGACCAGATGTACGGCGGGACGTGCATCAACATCGGGTGCGTGCCGACCAAGGCGCTGGTCCACGACGCCGAGTCACGTCGACCGGGAGACACCCCGCGCGACTGGTACGCGCGCGCGGTCACCCGCAAGGCCGACCTGACCGCGCTGCTGCGGGGCAAGAACTTCGACATGCTCGACGTGATCGACTCCGTGACCGTCGTGACGGGGCGGGCGACGTTCGTCGGGCCGCGCGAGGTCGAGGTCGGTGCGGGCGGCGACGTCCTGCGGATCGACGCCGAGACCGTCGTGATCGACACCGGTTCCGAGCCCGTGATCCCCGACATCCTGGGAGTCGAGGGGAGCTCGCGGGTGACGACGAGCACCGAGCTCATTGCGACCGAGGACCTCCCGCCGCGGCTCCTCGTGGTCGGCGGCGGGTACGTGGGCATCGAGCTGGCGGGAATGTACGCCCAGTTCGGTTCGCAGGTCACGGTCCTCGAGTCGGCCGAGCGGGTCTTCGGGCGCGAGGACGACGACGTCGCGGACGCCGCACGCGAGATCCTCGAACGTCAGGGGGTCACGTTCCTCACCGGGGTGCGGGCGACCTCGATCCAAGACGCCGACGACGGCGCGACGGTCACGTACGAGGCGGCGCCGTCGTCGGGAAGGACGGAGGCGCCGTCGTGCGGTGCCGTGACCGGCGACCTGGTCCTGCTCGCCGCGGGGCGGCGTCCCGTGACAGCAGGGCTGGGGCTCGACGTCGCGGGGATCCGCACCACGGACCGGGGCGCGGTCGAGGTCGACGATCGCCTGCGGACAAGCGTCCCCGGGGTGTACGCCGTCGGGGACGTCAACGGCGGCCCGCAGTTCACGTACATCTCGCTCGACGACTCACGGATCGTGCTGGACCAGCTCTACGGCGCCGGTGAGCGGTCGACCGCAGACCGGGACGCCGTGCCGTACACGGTGTTCCTCTCGCCGCCCCTCGCACGGGTGGGCCTCACCGAGCGGGAGGCGCGCGCGGCAGGCCATGACGTGCTCGTGGCGAGCAAGACGGTCGCCTCCCTCGCCGCGATGCCGCGGGCGCGGATCGTCGAGCAGACCGACGGGCTCATGAAGTTCGTCGTCGACGCGACGAGCGGCCTCGTGCTGGGCGCCGCGCTCCTGTGCACGGACTCCCAGGAGCTGATCAACACGGTCGCGCTCGCGATGCGGCACGGCATCAGCGCCGCCGAGCTGCGCGACGCGATCTACACCCACCCGTCCTCGACCGAAGGGTTCAACGAGGTGCTCGCGGCGCTGGGCTGAGGGTTCAGGTCTCCGTCCGCTGCAGTGCCTGGCGGTACGACTCGTAGGCGACCGGATCCTTGGCCGGATCGGGACGATTGGTCTCGTTCCCCGTCGCGGCACGCGCGGCTCCGCCGTGGAAACGTCCGACGACGGGCGCTGCTTCGTCCGATGTGAGGGAGAACTTGCGCGCGACGGTGGCCTCCGTCTCCACGTCGGTGGTCCCGTCCTTGATGAGCGCTTGGACGCGCGCGACGAGGCCTGCCACGTCCCGGCCGGTAGGCAACGGCACGGTCATGTCGTCAGTCCACTCTGGGCCCGCTGTGGACGTCATCTCGCTGGACGTCGTCGAGGATGCCACGCGGGACATCCATTCGCGTGCCTCGGCGGTGGAGGTGGAGAGTGTCCTCGGCGGACGGTCTTTCCCGATCGGTGAGTGGCTCAGCCATTCCAGTGTGTTCGTGGAAGCACGGGGAAGAGTGGTCGCTGCCGGGATGGGGTGGATCTGGGAGCTCGGGTCGAGTGTCGAGGAGTCGTTGGAGCTGGCCGTGACGGCAGACCGGCCGCTGCTCTGCTTGCACTCCGACCCCGGCCTGGATCCTTGGCCGACGGGGGCCGGGGCTGAGGGTGCTGGCCAGTCTGAGGAGCGTGCACGATGACGGTGTGGACGAGGTGAGCGTGCGGGTCGACGACGAGCCGGACGTGGTCCGACGATGAGGAGGAACGGCGGTGCTCGCAGCCGAGATTCGCGACGGTAGGTGCCAGACGCTGGCAAGGATGTCGTGCCACGAGAACTTCGACCCGGTCCTCATGGGGGTGGACGTCCAGAAGCTCCCGCTGCTGGGTTCGATCGACCCGTACGGCGACACAGTCTTCAACTATCTTCAGGTGGAGAGGATTCTGATCGAATTCCGGGACTACCAGCTGATCGAGAGAGGGTTCGAGGTCTCCGTGAGGAGGCTGGAGGAGTTCTCCCGACAGGCTTTGGCGAAGCCGCACCGATTTCTGTGGTTCATCGGCGACTGATTCTCTGCCGTTCAACTTCTCGACCTCTCGACGTCGTGTCGGGCCGTCGGGATCGAGGTGGGCCGTCGCCGCCGCAAGGGGTCACCGCCGCTCGTTCCCCCGACGGTAGTTGCCGGTCGCCCGCGCCAGGAGGTGCTGGGTCCGGTCCTCGTCGGCGGTCTCCAGAGCCGCGACCAGCCGTGCGGCCTGGGCGCCGGAGATCGTCGCGACGAGCCGCCCGCCCCGGTAGGCCAGGACGGTCCCGGACGCGGTCACCCGATGGTCGAACGGGTCCTCGACGAGTCGCCCGCGCGCGTCAGGCGGGCCGGATCTGCTCATGCGGTGACCGTAGCCAAGGGCGCGCAGAGCACGCCAGGTGATTGACGCCGTCGGGCAGGGGCAGGGCAGGGGCAGCGGGCGCGGGTCCACCTGTCTCGCCTCCAGGACCGTGATCCGCATGGACGACATCCGTCCACGATGCGTGCTTTGCGGCAGATCCTTTGCCGTGCCGATACCGTGCACCCATCCGAGCAAGGAGGTCAGCATGCGCATCGGCGTGCCCAGAGAGACCCGTCCCGGCGAGCGGCTCGTCGCCGCGACGCCCCGGACCGTGGCCCAGCTCGTGGGCCTGGGGTACGACGTCGTGGTCGAGCGCGGCGCCGGTGAGCGCGCGAGCTACCCCGACGAGGCGTACGTGGAGGCGGGCGTGAGCCTGGGCGACGCGGCGCAGGCGTGGGGGGCCGACGTCGTCACGGCGGTCAACAGCCCGTCGGCCGAGCAGGTCGCGTCGCTGTCGGAGGGCGCGACCCTGATCGCGATGCTGGCCCCGGGCTCGAACGAGGCCCTCGTCCAGCAGCTCGCGGAGCGCGGCGTCACGGCCTTGGCGCTCGACGCCGTGCCGCGCATCTCGCGTGCCCAGTCGCTCGACGTGCTCAGCGCGATGTCGAACGTCGCGGGGTACCGCGCCGTGGTCGAGTCGGCCGAGGAGTACGGCGGCATGTTCGCCGGCCAGGTCACCGCGGCAGGCAAGACGGCCCCGGCGTCGGTGTTCGTGATCGGTGCGGGCGTCGCGGGCCTCGCCGCGATCGGCACGGCCGCGAGCCTGGGCGCGCAGGTGCGCGCGTTCGACGTGCGGTCCGAGGTCGGCGAGCAGATCGAGTCGATGGGCGCGGAGTTCGTCCAGGCAGAGGGCGCGCGCCAGGAGGTCAGCACCGACGGCTACGCGAGCGCGCTGACCGCCGAGCAGGAGCGACTCACGGCCGAGATGTACGCGGCAGAGAGCGCGCGCGCCGACATCGTCATCACCACGGCGCTCGTGCGGGGCCGCGCGCCGCGCACCATCAGCGCCGAGATGGTCGCCGCGATGCGGCCCGGCAGCGTGATCGTGGACCTCGCGGCCTCGGGCGGCGGGAACTGCGAGCTCACGGTCCCGGGCGAGCGCGTCGTCACGGACAACGGCGTCGTGATCCTGGGCTACACGGACCTCACGAGCCGCATGCCCAAGCACACGTCCCAGCTCGTGGGCACGAACATCGTCAACCTCCTCAAGCTCCTGACCCCCGGCAAGGACGGACAGGTCGTGCTCGACCTGGACGACGAGGTGCTGCGGGGCATGACGGTCGCGCGCGCGGGCGAGGTCCTGTGGCCGCCGCCCCCGGTCGCGGTCTCGGCCGCGGCCCCCGCGGCCCCGGCAGCGCCCGTGGTCGACGAGGCCCAGGCCGCGCGCGACGCGGCCTCAGCCCTGGACGCAGCCCGACGGCGCGGCACCCGCCGGGCGGTCGGGTACGCCCTGGCCGCCGTGCTCGCCGCGCTGGCCATCACGTTCTCGCCGCCCGCGTTCGTGGGGCACTTCACGGTGTTCGCGCTCGCGGTCGTCGTGGGCTACTACGTGATCTCCAACGTGAGCCACTCGCTGCACACCCCTCTCATGGCCCAGACGAACGCGATCTCCGGGATCATCCTGGTCGGCGCGCTCCTGCAGATCGGCGACTCGAGCTGGGTGGTCACCACGATCGCCTTCGTCGCGGCCGCCCTGGCCTCCGTCAACATCTTCGGTGGGTTCCTCGTGGCCTACCGCATGATCGGCATGTTCCGGAAGGAGGCCTGACCCGTGCTGACCTCCCTGGTCCAGGCTGCTTACGTCATCGCAGCCGTCCTGTTCATCCTCAGCCTCGCGGGCCTGTCCAAGCAGGAGACGGCCCGTCGCGGCAGCCTGCTCGGCATGACGGGCATGGGGCTCGCCCTCGTGGCCACGGTCGCGCTCGCGCTGCAGGACAGCGAGCGTCCCGTCATGGTGACGCTGCTGCTCATCGCCATGGTGTTCGTGATCGGCGCGGTCGTCGGGACGTGGCGTGCGCGCAGCGTCGAGATGACGCAGATGCCGGAGATGATCGCGCTCCTGCACAGCTTCGTGGGCCTCGCCGCGGTCCTCGTCGGCTTCAACTCGTACCTGACCGAGCAGGGCGACGTGGTGCACCTGGTCGAGGTCTTCCTCGGTGTGCTCATCGGCGCCGTGACGTTCACGGGCTCGATCGTGGCCTACCTCAAGCTGTCGGCGCGCATCCGGTCGAACCCTCTCATGCTGCCGGGGCGCAACTGGTGGAACCTCGGGGCGCTCGTCGCCTCGGGCGGCCTCATGGCCTGGTTCATCGCGGGCCACGGACTGCTGCCGCTGATCCTCATGACCGTGGTGGCCCTCGCGCTCGGCTGGCACCTGGTGGCCTCGATCGGCGGCGGCGACATGCCGGTCGTGGTGTCGATGCTCAACTCGTACTCGGGGTGGGCCGCGGCGGCGGCGGGCTTCATGCTCAGCAACGACCTGCTCATCATCACGGGAGCCCTGGTGGGCTCCTCGGGTGCGATCCTCAGCTACATCATGTGCAAGGCCATGAACCGGTCGTTCATCAGCGTGATCCTGGGCGGCTTCGGGGCCGAGGGCGGCACGGTCGTGGCCTCCGACCAGGACTACGGCGAGCACCACGAGATCCAGGCGGCCGAGGTCGCGGACCTGCTCAAGCACGCCCGCTCGGTCGTCGTCACGCCGGGCTACGGCATGGCGGTCGCCAAGGCGCAGTACCCGGTCGCGGACCTGGTGCGCCGACTGCGCGAGCGGGGCATCGACGGTCCGGTTCGGCGTGCACCCGGTCGCGGGTCGCCTGCCCGGGCACATGAACGTGCTGCTCGCCGAGGCCAAGGTGCCCGTACGACATCGTGCTCGAGATGGACGAGATCAACGACGACCTCTCCGGACACCGACGTGGTGCTGGTGATCGGCGCCAACGACACGGTCAACCCGGCGGCGCTCGACGACCCGGGCTCGCCCATCGCGGGCATGCCCGTGCTCGAGGTCTGGAAGGCGCAAGCAGGTGATCGTGTTCAAGCGGTCGATGGCCACGGGGTACGCGGGGGTCCAGAACCCGCTGTTCTTCAAGGACAACACCGCGATGCTCTTCGGAGACGCCAAGGACCAGGTGGAGAACATCATCCAGGCGCTCTGAGGCCCGGCGCGGGTGGAGCGACCCGCGTGAGGCGAGGGGAGCGAGGAGGTGGGCCGGTCGTCAGGCAGGGCGACGGGCCCGCCTCTTCGTCGTCCGCCCGCCCGACGGCGCAGCGAGCCGTCCGCCGTCGGGTGGCCCGGGGCGAGGGCCGGGTGGAGCATGGTGCCGACCCACGCACCGACGAGCCGCCACGACGTCCGCTGGAGGACCCCATGGACAAGGTTGATCTGCGCAAGCAGTACCGCGAGCTCTACGCGCCGCCCCGTGAGTTCGTCCGGGTCGTCGTGCCGCCCCTGAACTACCTGCAGATCGACGGGGAGGGAGACCCCAACTCGGCGCCCGCGTACGCCGAGGCGGTCGAGGCGTTGTTCTCGCTCTCCTACGCCGTGAAGTTCGCGAGCAAGAAGGACCTGGGCAGGGACTACGTCGTCGGGCCGCTCGAAGGACTGTGGGCCGCTGAGGACCCTGCCGCGTTCGTGCGGCGCGACAAGGACGCGTGGAGCTGGACCCTCATGGTCCTGCAGCCCGGCTGGCTCGACGACGCGTTCGTCGCGGACGTGGCCGATGTGACACGCCGCAAGAAGGGGTTGCCGGCGCTCGACCGCGTGCGGTTCGCGACGTACGACGAGGGCGACTGCGTGCAGGTCCTGCACGTGGGTTCCTACGACGACGAGGGGCCCACGCTCGCGCGGCTGCACGACGAGTACCTGCCCGAGCACGGTCTGACGTTCGACGGGCCGCACCACGAGGTCTACCTCAGTGACGTGCGCCGGACGGCCCCCGAGAAGCTGCGGACGGTGCTGCGCCAGCCGGTCCGCCCCCTCTGACCTGTGCGGGGCCAGCCCGCGAGAGCGCTCAGACCTTGCGGAGCTGGTTGAACAGCGGGCAGTCGAACGGGTCGCGTGCGGCGAGGCCCACCCGGTTGAGGTAGCGGACCACGATCGCGTAGGACGCGAGCAGGTTGGTCTCGGTGTACGGCATGCCGAGGCGCGCGCAGTGCTCGCGGACCATGAGGCGGGCCTTGGCGAGGTGCGGGCGGGGCATGCTCGGGAACAGGTGGTGCTCGATCTGGTAGTTGAGCCCGCCCATGAGGACGTTCATGACGCGGCCGCCCGTGATGTTGCGCGAGGTCAGGACCTGCTTGGACAGGAAGTCGAGCTTGCTGTCCGCGGGGATGATCGCCATGCCCTTGTGGTTCGGGGCGAACGACGCACCCATGTACACACCGAACACCGCGAGCTGTACGCCGAGGAACGCGAACGCCATGCCGAGCGGCAGGAACCAGAAGACGACGCCCACGTAGAGCGTGAGGCGCAGTGCGATCGTCACGAGTTCCATGGTCCGCGCGCGGCTCTTGGCCGAGGAGAGCAGCGACCGGATCGAGATCATGTGCAGGTTGAGGCCCTCGAGCGTGAGCAGGGGGAAGAACAGCCAGCCCTGGTGGCGCGTGATGAGGGCGAGGAAGCCCTTCTGCTCGGCCGCGCTCTCCTCGAGGAACGAGATGGTGTCCGTCTCGATGTCCGGGTCCTTGCCCACGCGGTTCGGGTTCGCGTGGTGACGGGTGTGCTTGTTCATCCACCACGAGTAGCTGATGCCGACCACACCGTTGGCCAGGAACCGCCCCACGCGGTCGTTCGCGGGTCCCGAGGTGAGGATCGTGCGGTGCGCGGCCTCGTGCGAGAGGAACGCGAACTGCGTGAGGATCAGGCCCAGGGCGCCCGCGATCAGGAGCTGGAACCACGAGTCACCCAGCAGGAGGAAGCCGGCCACGGCCCCACCCAGCGCGGCCGTGAGGATCGCGGCGACCCAGCCGTAGTACCCGTGCGTCCGCTCGAGGAGTCCTGCCTCACGGATGCGCTTGGACAGCTCCGTGTAGGTGCTCGTGATGCTGGCCCCGTCACCCGTGCGGGGCTTGGTGGGGCGGAATCCGGGGAGAACGGCGGCTTCGGTCATATGTTCCTCACAGGGCTGGGGGTCGACTTCCCAGCCGCGGGGTGAGCGAGATGCCCGTCGTACAGATGGCCCGAGTCTACGTGCGGCACTGGTACGGGCGTGGAGAAAGGACGAAGGTCCGGTGCGGACCCGGCCCGGGTCTGCACCCGTCGACGGCTCCGTGGCCGCCGCGTCCGTCCGGGCGTGTCGCCGGTCAGGATGCGAGGGTCGTGCCGGTCTGTCCGCGGGCAGGGTGCTGGCGACACCCAGCCGACAGTTAGGTTAGCCTGGCCTTCTTTCGAGCAGAAGGAGTGTCGTGGCCGGGTTCCAGATGGTCAAGCCGTCCGCCGTGCAGGTCATCGCCGCTGAGGTGGTCGCGTCGCGTCGGGTGAGCCGGTCGATCGTGCGGGTCACGGTCGGCGGCGAGGGGATCGAGCACTTCTCGCCCATGGGGTTCGACCAGTGGTTCCGCCTCTTCCTGCCCCGGGACGAGCAGGAGTCGCTGCGCCTGCCGACCGCCACGTCGGGGCTCTGGTACGTGCAGTACCTCGCGACGCCCAAGGCGCGGCGGCCGTGGGTCCGCAACTACACGGTCCGGGACGCACGTCCGGCGGATCGTGAGATCGACATCGACTTCGTCGCGCACGAGGACGGCGGCCCGGCGTCGGCGTTCGCGCTCGGGGCGAGCGCCGGTCACCCCGTGGGCATCCTCGACCAGGGGGTGGGCTACAACCCGCGCGTCCCGCACGACTGGACGCTCGTCGTTGCGGACGAGACGGGCCTGCCGGCGGTCGCGGGCATCTGTGCCTCGCTGCCCGACGACGCGCGCGGGCTCGCGATCGTCGAGCTCCCGCACGCGGCCGACATCCAGGACTTCAGCGTCCCGGTCGGCGTCGAGATCCGGTGGGCCGCGCGCGACGAGCACGGGGCCGCGCCGCACGCGATCCCCGGGCGCCTCGCGCTGGACGTGCTGAAGCGCGCGGACCTGCCGTCCGGCGAGGTCTACGCCTACGTGGTGGGCGAGTCGAGCCTCGTCACCGGGGCGCGCCGCCACCTCGTGAACGAGCGCGGGGTGCCCAAGGCCAACGTCGACTTCATCGGGTACTGGCGGCACGGGCGTGCCGCGGCCTGACCTGCGACGGCCGGCCCCCAGGCATTGGCCCCCGCGCCGGTCAGTCGCTGGCGGGTGACGGCGCGCCGGGCGTGCCGAACGCCGTGTACACGGCTGCGATGTCCTCGCCGCCGTGCCCGCGCGCTGCAGCGCTGCCGTAGAGATCGGACAGCGCGTCGAGCAGCGCGGGGTCGAGGTGCGCCTGGGCAGCGGCCTCCGAGATGAGGCCGATGTCCTTGCGGAGCCCGTCGAGCGCGAACTGCGGCGCGAACTCGCCGCCGATCATCTCGGCTCCCTTGAGATGGGCGTAGGGGGAGTCGGACGCGCCGCCCGCGATGGCGTCCAGGAACAGGTGGGGGTCGATCCCCTCGGCACGAGCCAGGGCGATCGACTGTGCCGTGCCCGCGGTGATCGTCGCGAGCCACGCGTTGCACGCGAGCTTGAGGGCCGTGCCCTGGCCCACCTCGGTGCCCGCGATCACGACCTTGGCCGAGATCGCGTCGAGCACGGGGGCGATGCCTGCCAGGACGTCGGGATCTCCTGCCGCGAGCACGGCAAGGTTCCCCTCCTCGGCGGGCTGCTTGGTGCCGAGCAGGTTGGCCTCGACCAGGGTGACGCCGAGCTGTCGCGCGCGCTCCACGACGAGGGCCGTCCCCTCGCGCCCGATCGTCGACGCCTGGACCCACACGGCCCCCGTGCCGACCGAGGGGCCTGCGGCGTCGAGGACCTCGAGGACCGCGGCCGTGTCGAACAGGATGCTCAGCACGACGTCGGCGCCGTGCGCCGCCTGCGCGGCGGTCGGGGCCACGAGCGCTCCGGCGTCCGCGAGCGGCGCGGCGCGCGACGCCGTGCGGTTCCACACCGTGACGTCGAAGCCCTCGCGCAGCAGCGAGTGGCTCACCCCGGTCCCCATGGTCCCGGTGCCCAGCACGGTGACGGTCGGCAGGTCGCTCATCAGAACTCCTCGTGCTCGTCGGAGTCGCGCGCGGCGTCCTCGCCGCGGTCGAGACCCGCGATCCGGGCCATGTCGTCCTCGGTGAGGGCGAAGTCGAAGATCTCGGCGTTGGAGCGCTGGCGCTCGGCGCTCGCGGACTTGGGGATCGTCACGATGCCCTGCTGGACGTGCCAGCGCAGCACGATCTGTCCGGCGGAGCGGCCGTGGGCGGAGGCGATCTCCTGGATCACGGGTTCGGTCAGGACGCCTTCCTCCTGCCCGAGCGGGCTCCAGCCCTCGACCGTGATGCCGCGCTCGGTGAGGTACCGCCGCAGCCTGGTGCGCGCGAGCGCGGGCGAGAGCTGGATCTGGTTCACGGCCGGGACGTGGCTCGTCTCGGCGATCAGCCGGTCGAGGTGGTGCTCGCGGAAGTTCGAGACGCCGACGCTGCGGACCAGGCCCTCGGCGGCCAGGTCGAGCATCGCGCGGTACGACTCGACGTACCGGTCGAGGCGGGGGAGCGGCCAGTGGATCAGGTAGAGGTCGACGTAGTCGAGCCCCAGCCGGTCGAGGCTCGCGTGCAGTGCGTCCCGCGTCGCGTCGTACCCCTGTTCCGCCCCGCGGAGCTTGGTCGTGACGAACAGCTCGGCGCGGTCCACGCCCGACGCGGCGATGCCCTGCCCGACGCCCACCTCGTTCTCGTAGCGGGACGCGGTGTCGACGAGCCGGTACCCGAGCCCGATCGCGCTCTCGACCGCCCGCGCCGAGGCGTGGTCGTCGAGCGGCCAGGTGCCCAGGCCCAGCAGGGGCATGGGGTGGCCGGAGGACAGCAGGGTGGTGGGGATGGTCATGGAGCGCGCCTCACGTCGTACGAGACCGGACCCTCTCGACCCTAGGCGCGTGCCGCCGTCGTGCAACGTGGAGAACCGTGCCCGACGGCGCCGCGCCCCCGGGTGCGCGCCTCGCCCAGGGAGAGACTCAGGACGCGTGGCGGAACGTCTGGCGGTAGTCGGTCGGCGGGACGCCGACCGCCCGCCGGAAGTGGTGGCGCAGCAGCGCGGCCGAACCGAACCCGCTCAGGCGCGCGATCTCCTCGAGGTCGAGGCCCGACTCCTCGAGCAGCGTCCGCGCGTGGTGGACGCGCTGGGTCGCGAGCCACTGCATGGGGGTGGTCCCGGTCTCGGCGACGAACGTCCGCGCGAACGTGCGTGCCGACAGGTGGGCGCGGCGCGCGAGGTCCTCGACGGTCTGGGGCTCGTCGAGGTGCTCGTCCATCCAGGCGAGCACGTCGCGGATGCTCTGCTCCTCGCACTGCGGTACGGGGCGGTCGATGTACTGGCGCTGGCCGCCGTCGCGCTGGGGAGGGACGACCATGCGGCGCGCGATCGCGTTGGCCGCTGCGCTGCCGAACTCCTTGCGCACGATGTGCAGGCACGCGTCGATCCCCGCGGCCGTGCCCGCGCTCGTGATGATGTCGCCGTCGTCGACGAACAGGACGTCCGGGTCCACCTCGACCTGCGGGTAGCGGGCCGTGAGCTCGTCGGCGTGGCGCCAGTGGGTCGTGATGCGGCGCCCGTCGACGAGCCCCGCCTCGGCGAGCAGGAACGAGCCCGAGCAGACGCTCAGCAGGACGGCGCCGCGCGCGTGTGCTGCGCGCAGGGCGTCGATGATCTCCTGCGGGTACTCGTCGCGGATGGTCATCGCGGGGACCGCGACCAGGTCCGCGTCCTCGAGCGCGTCGAGACCGTGGTCGGGGATCAGCGAGGCGCCCATGCTCGTGCGGACAGGGACTCCGGCGACCGGGCCGCAGACGCGGAAGTCGACGAGGGGCACCCCGTCGTCCGTGCGGTCGAGGCCGAAGATCTCGCACACGACGCCGAACTCGAACGGGGCCAGTCCGTCGGCGACGACGGCCGCCACTGTGCGCAACATCCTTCGACGCTACGCCGCTGGCAGGATCTTGTCGAAACCTGTCTCTCCTGCCACTCGTGCGCGCCGCGCGGCCAGACCAGGGTGGAGGCATGGACATCGTGGAGCTCGTGATGAGACTGGTCGTGATCGCGGCGCTCGTGGCGCCGCTCGTGGTGATGGCGGTGCGGCGCCCGCCGGCAGGAGGTCGGTTCCCCGCCGGGACGAACGACGGATGGACCCTGCCACCGGCCGGGCGGGGCGACCCGCGCCAACAGGTGGACGTGGTCGGCACGCGCGGTCCTCGGGGGTGAGACCTGCGTCGCACGGCCCCGGCGTGGCGGGTTGTGCCGGATTAGTGCGGTACGGGAACATTTGCCCATGGCCTCCCGACGACGTGACCATGTCCCTGCCGTTGCCCTCCTGCTGACCGCTTCGCTGCTGGCTCTCGCGGCGTGCTCGGCGCCTCCGGAACCGGACCCGGCGATCGAGGTCGTCGAGCAGGACGGGGCGTTCGACCCCCTGGCGATCACGCTGACCGGGCTCGGTGCGGGACGCGAGGTGCGCCTGGTCGCGACGACGGACCTCGACGGGGCGGCGATGTCGTCGCGGGCGACGTTCGTGGCCGACGAGGACGGCCGGGTCGACCTCACGACGACCGCCCCGACCGAGGGGTCGTGGACGACGGTCGACGCGATGGGGCCGTTCTGGTCCATGACGGGCAGCAGGCTCGGTATCGAGGCAGGGAGCGTAGACCACTCGGTGACGCTGTCGTTGAGCGCCGACGGCGAGCCCCTCGCCGAGACGGTCGTCGAGCGGACGGGCTACGGCGCGGACGTCGAGGTCCGCGACGTGACCGACGACGCCATGGTGGCCGCGTACGCCGTGCCGGCCGGGCTCTCGGCTGACGCCGCGTTGCCGGCCGTGCTCGTCTTCAGCGGGTCGGATGGGGGGCTGAGCAATGCCCGAGCTGCGGCCACCTCGTTGGCCGCGCTCGGCTACCCGGCCCTGGCGATCAGCTACTTCAAGAGCCCGGGGCAGCCGACCGAGCTCGCGGAGGTGCCGGTCGAGACCTTCCTGACCGGGCTCGCCTGGCTGCGTGAGCAGCCAGGGGTCGACACGGACCGGGTCTTCACGTTCGGCGTCTCGCGAGGTGGGGAGATGGCGCTGTGGCTCGCCGCGAACCGCCCTGACGAGGTGTACGGCGCCTTCGCGCCGACCGGTGCGGGCAGCCTGTACTGCGGCTACCCGAACTGGAGGGTGTCGGCCTGGACGTTCGACGGGGTGGGACTGCCGTGCGCGCCGAGCAGCGCGGTCGGCACGCCGCCCGAGACCCAGGTGCCGGTCGAGGCGATCGAGGGCCCGGTCGTGCTGGTCTGCGGGACGGCCGATACGCAGTGGGACGCGTGCGGCCTGCTGCGCGACGTGAAGCCCCGCTTCGCCGACCAGGGGTTGGTCACGGCCGTCGAGCAGAAGGACGCCGGGCACTTTCTTGCGATCGCACCCTACCGGCCGTTCGGTCTCGACGAGCCGGGGGCGACTCCGGCCGCCACGCACCAGGCCCGCGTCGACTTCTGGGACGCGGTCGACGAGGTGCTCGCGGAGGCGAAGCGGCAGCCCTGACCCAGGCGTGAGGGCCCCAGGTCCGACGCCGCCCCGTACAGCACCGACGCCCCGGTCTCCGTACGGAGACCGGGGCGCCGGTTCGTTCTGCGACGTCGAGGTCAGCGGGCGCCGACCGCCTCCTCCGAGGGGCCGGCGGCGGCGGAGAGCGAGTCGAGCTCGGTCGCCTCCCACTGGGCCTGGCCGAGGCTCGGGATCATGGTCGCGAGCTCGGGACGCCACGTGGCGAACTGCTGCGGGAAGCACCGCTCGAGCAGGTCGATCATCGCGGGGACCGCGGTCGAGGCACCCGGCGAGGCGCCCAGGAGGCCGGCGATCGAGCCGTCGGCGGCCGCGATGACCTCGGTGCCGAACTCGAGCACGCCGCCCTTCTTGGGGTCCTTCTTGATGACCTGGACGCGCTGGCCCGCGGTGATCTTCTCCCAGTCCTTGGGGTGCGCGGTGGGCATGAAGCCCTGGAGCGCCGTGAACTTGGACTCGGGGCTCGCGAGGAGCTGGCCCACGAGGTACTGGGTGAGGTCGATGTTCTTGAGACCCGCACCGAGCATGGACCCGATGTTGTGGGTCCGCAGCGAGGTGAACAGGTCCAGCAGCGAGCCCTTCTTGAGGTACTTGGGGCTGAACCCGGCGTACGGGCCGAACATCAGGTACGTCTTGCCGTCGACAACGCGGGTGTCGAGGTGCGGGACGGACATGGGCGGCGAGCCGACGTCGGCCTTGCCGTAGACCTTGGCCTGGTGCTGTGCGACGAGCTCCGGGTCGTCCGTGCGCAGGAACTCACCGCTGATGGGGAAGCCGCCGTAGCCCTTGGCCTCCTTGATGCCCGCCTTCTGCAGGAGCGGCAGCGCGCCACCGCCAGCGCCGACGAACACGAAGCGCGCGTTCACGGTGCGCGGGGCCGCCTTGGCGTTCCAGGACACGTCCTTGACGGTGACGTCCCAGGTGCCGTCCTTGCGCTTCTTGAGCTTGTTGACCTCGTGCTGGAGGTTCAGCTCGACGCCGTTGGCCGTGAGGTAGGCGAAGAGCTGGGAGGTCAGGGCGCCGAAGTCGACGTCGGTGCCGCTCGTCGCGCGGGTCGCTGCGACGGCCTCGTCGCTGTCGCGGTCGAGGACCAGGAGGGGGGCCCACTGCGCGATGACCGCGGGGTCGTCGGTGAACTCCATCTCGCTGAACAGCGGGTGGGCGCTCAGCGCGGTGAAGCGGCGCTTGAGGTAGTCCACGTTGGCCGCGCCGCGCACGAACGTCATGTGCGGGGTGTGGCTGATGAAGCTCGCGGGCTCGGGCAGGTGGCCGCTGGTGAGCAGGTGGTGCCAGAACTCGCGCGACACCTCGAACTGCTCGTTGATCGCGACCGCCTTGGAGATCTCGACGGTGCCGTCGGCCTTCTCGGGGGTGTAGTTCAGCTCGCAGAGCGCCGCGTGACCCGTGCCGGCGTTGTTCCACGGGTTGGAGGACTCCTGGGCCACCGCGTCGAGGCGCTCGAAGACCTTGATGGTCCACGAGGGCTCGAGGAGCTTCAGGAGGGCGCCGAGGGTCGCACTCATGATGCCGCCGCCGATGAGGGCTACGTCGATGGTGTTCTGACCCGTTGTCTTCTTAGTCGCCACGCGCTCGATATTACGCTTGTGAAGGAGTGCACATGGTGTGCGGTCCGTCACGGTCGTGGGTCACACTTTCTCGGGACCAAGGTCCCTCGCTGGCCCCTCGAAGGTCCTCGCGACGCGCTGATCAGCAGTTTTGACCAGGAACGCTCGTATCTATGGACGAGGATGGTACGCGAGGCAGGTCCCGCCCCGGTCGGCCTCGACTCGTCACCTCGCTCCACGTCACACCCCAACGTCCTATGAGGCCCCCCAGATGAGCACTCCCACCCCCGGCCGCGTCGTGGTGGTCGGCGCCGGCATGGTCGCCCACCGGTTCGTGAGCCAGATGATCGCACGCTCGCCCGAGGGGGAGTGGCGGGTGTCCGTCGTCGGCGACGAGGACCGCGCCCCGTACGACCGTGTCCACCTGTCCGAGTTCTTCGGCGGACGCTCGGCCGACGACCTCACGATGGACCCGGCCGTCTGGGACGACCCGCGCACCGAGCTGGTCACCGGGGACGCGGTCGCGGCCGTCGACCGCGAGGCGCAGACCGTCACGACCCGTTCGGGACGGGTCCTCGCCTACGACCACCTGGTCCTGGCGACCGGCTCGTGGGCGTGGACGCCGCGGACCGAGGGCACGGACCTGCCCGGGGTCTTCAGCTACCGGACCATGGCCGACGTGCAGTCGCTGCGCGAGTACGTCGAGCTGCGCACCGAGCGGCTGGGGCGCACGCTGCACGGCGTCGTGGTCGGGGGAGGCGTGCTGGGCCTCGAGGCAGCGGCTGCGCTCCAGGGGCTCGGGACCTCGGCGACGGTCGTGGAGTTCGCGGACCGGCTCATGAGCGTCCAGCTCGACGATGCCGGCGGTGAGGCCCTGCGCGTGCTCGTGGCGGACCGCGGCATCGACGTGCGGACCTCGACGGGGGCGACAGGCCTCACGGCCGCGGGCGACGGCGCGGTGGGGGTCATGGACCTCTCCGACGGGTCGCGCATCCCGGCCGACGTCGTGATCTTCTCGACCGGCATCCGCCCGCGTGACCGTGTGGCGCGCGAGGCGGGCCTGGCGATCGGCGAGCGCGGCGGCGTCGTCGTGGGTGCGGCGTGCCACACCTCCGACCCGACCGTGTGGGCCGCGGGCGAGTGCGCGTCGTTCGAGGACCAGTGCGTGGGCCTGGTCGCGCCGGGCAACGCCATGGCCGACGTCGTGGTGGACCGTCTCCTGGGCGGCAGCGCCACCTACTCGCCGGCTCCCGAGGGGACCAAGCTCAAGGGCGTCGACATCGAGGCTGCGAGCTTCGGTGACGTGTTCGGGCTGACGCCCGGTGCGCTCGAGGTCACGTTCGCGGACCCGGTCGCCCGCACGTACCGCAAGCTCGTGGTCTCGGACGACGCGCGCACGCTGCTCGGCGGGGTCTTCGTCGGGGATGCCGCGCTGTACGCGTCGCTGCGCCCCATGCTGGGACGCTCGCTGGGCGCGGACCCGTCGGCGTTCCTCGCCCCGGAGGGCGGGGCTCCGGCCCTCGGTGGTGACCTGCCCGACGACGTCGTGGTCTGCTCGTGCGCCAACGTCACGGCCGGGACCGTCCGGGGCGCGGTGACCGAGCACGGCTGCACGAGCGTGGGCGAGGTCAAGGCCTGCACCAAGGCCGGGACGGTGTGCGGGTCGTGCGTGCCGGTGCTCACCAAGATCGTCAACACCGCGCTCGAGGCGAGCGGCGTGACGGTGTCGAAGGCCATGTGCGAGCACTTCTCCATGTCGCGTGCCGAGCTGTTCGCGCTCGTGCGTCAGGACGGCCTGCGGACCTTCACGCAGATCGTCGCGGCGCACGGCACGGGGCGCGGCTGTGTGGTCTGCAAGCCCGTCGTGGCCTCGATCCTCGCGTCGCTGTGGGGTGGGTACATCCTCGACGGCGAGCAGGCCGCCCTCCAGGACACCAACGACCGGGCGCTCGCCAACCTGCAGAAGGACGGCACCTACTCGGTGGTCCCGCGCGTCCCGGCCGGGGAGATCACACCCGAGAACCTCATCGTGATCGGGCAGGTCGCGAAGGACTTCGGGCTCTACACACGCGTCACGGGAGCCCAGCGCATCGGGCTGTTCGGGGCGCGGATCGACCAGCTCCCCGAGATCTGGCGCCGGCTGGTCGACGCCGGCATGGAGTCCGGCCAGGCGTACGGCAAGTCGCTGCGGGCCGTGAAGTCGTGCGTCGGTTCCTCGTGGTGCCGGTTCGGGGTCCAGGACTCGGTGGGCATGGCCGTCCGCCTCGAGCTGCGGTACCGCGGGCTGCGCTCGCCGCACAAGTTCAAGGTCGGGGTCTCGGGGTGTGCACGCGAGTGCGCCGAGGCTCGCGGCAAGGACGTGGGCGTGATCGCGACCGAGAAGGGCTGGAACGTCTACGTGGGCGGCAACGGCGGATTCACCCCGCGCCACGCCGAGCTCCTCGCGGAGGATCTCGACGACGAACGTCTCGTGGCCGTGATCGACCGGTTCCTCGCGTACTACGTCCGAACCGCGGACCGGTTGCAGCGCACCGCCCCCTGGGTCGCGGACTTCCCGGGCGGGATCGTCGAGCTGCGCAAGGTCCTGGTCGAGGACTCGCTCGGCATCGCGGCCGACCTCGAGGCCGAGATCGCCCAGCACGTCGAGTCCTACGTCGACGAGTGGGCGCAGACTCTCGACGACCCGGACCGCCTGTCGCGGTTCGTGTCGTTCGTCAACGCCCCCGACCAGCACGACCCCGACCTCGCCTACGTGGGCGTGCGCGGGCAGGTGCGCCCGGCCCGCCCCGGCGAGCCCTCGGACAACAACCCGGTGATCGCCCGCACGGTGGAGGTTCGCAAGTGAGCGCGACGGCATGGACCACGGTCTGCCCCTTCGAGCGGCTCGTCCCCGAGCGCGGCGTCGCCGCGCTCGTCGAGGGGACCCAGGTCGCGGTCTACCGGCTGGCCGACGACCGCGTGCTCGCGGTCCAGCAGCGCGACCCGTACTCGGGGGCGAACGTGCTCTCTCGCGGGATCGTGGGGTCGGTGGGCGAGACGCCGACGATCACGTCCCCCATGTACAAGCAGGTGTGGGACCTGACGACGGGCGAGTGCCTCGACCCGAGCGGCAAGGAGCCCGAGGCGCTGCGGACGTTCGAGGTGGCGGTCGAGGACGGGACGGTCCTGGTCCGGGCCTGAGCCGCGCCTAGCGTCGGACGGGGACGCCCGACGGCCACGGGCCGAGCGCCGGAAGGTCGACGGTCTTGCCGTTCCTGTGCGCCGTGGGGTCGATGGCCGTCGCGCGTCCCGCGAGCCACGCGGCGACGTCCGCCGCGCTGCCGGTCACGGTGGTGAGGTCGTCGTCGCCCGCGTCCTCGGCGGCGGGCCGCGCGCCCTCGGGCCCGACGACGGAGCGCGCCCCGTCCTCGTGGCGCTCTACGACCACGGGGCCGGGCAGGCGCGGGCTCAGGAAGTCGAGCAGGTGGTCGGTGAACGCGCGCTCCCACGTTTGCGACGGCGTGAGCCGCCGGGCGGCGCTGACCTCGCCGAGGTCGGTCGCATGGATGCGGACCTCGCGCCACCAGCAGTCGAGGACGTCGGCGACGGTCTCCTCGCGGTAGGTCACCGGGGCGTCCCACCCCGAGCCGTCCGTGAGCGACCACGCGGCCTCGAGCCTCGCGCCTGCCGCGGTGAGCGCGTCGACGTGCTCGTCCCGGGTGCGGTGCGCGCCGGCCTCGATACCCGCCGCGCGCCCCTCGGCCCCGCCCTCGTACACCTCGGCGGTCTCCCCCTGGGCGGCGAGCTCGGCCTGCCGGGCGAGGGCGTCTCCGACCATCGCCACGTGCGACAGCACGTGCCCGACGCTCCACCCGTCGAGCGAGCTCGGGGACCCGAGTGCCTCGTCGTCGAGGTCGAGGACGGCCTGGGTCAGCACGCGCAGCGCGGCTGCCGCGTCACGCCGGATCGCCGGAAGGTCGTCGCGGGGGGCTCTTGGTCGGGAATCGAGCGGGCTCGTGGGTGCCGGGTCGACGGCGTGCGGTGATGTCATGTCCTGCGTTGTCCCTGTCATGGCCAGAGCAGCCCCTTCTCCCAGTGGTGTCCTGCCGCGCGGTAGCGCAGCCGGGTCTGTCCGCGGTCGTCCGAGGCCTGCCAGAACTCGACCGACGTGGGTGCGAGCGTGTACGCGGTCCAGGCGGGCGCCAGGAGCGCTGGGTCCTCCTGCACGGCTGCGAGCGTGACGGCGAAGGCGTCCCAGTACTCCTGGCGCGACGTGAGGGTCTCGCTCTGGTGACCCACGAGCGCTGCGGCGCGCGAGCCCTCCGAGCGGGCGAGGAAGTCGGCTGCGCTCGTCGAGGTGTCTGCGGCGAGCGTGGGCCCGACGATCCTGACCTGACGCCCGAGCGCAGGCCAGAGGAACGTGAGGGCGGCGTTCGGGTTCTCCGCGAGGTCGTGGCCCTTGGGGCTCGACGAGCCGGTCGCGAACCACCAGCCCGACGCGTCGACGTCCTTGAGGATCACGGTGCGCGCCGTCACCCGACCTGAGGCCCCCGCGGTGGACAGCGTCATGGCATGGGGGAGAGGTACCCCGGCGTCGATCGCCTGACCGATCCACTCGAGGAACAACGTCACGGGTTCCGGCGGAGCCTCGCTCGGGTCGAGCGTCGGCAGGCCGGGTCCGAACGTCGGCAGGGCGCGCAACCGCTCGCGGAGGCTCGGTCCGTCCGCCGCGTCCGCGGTCGGTCCGACCGTCCGTGCGTCGCCGGGCGCAGCCCCCTCGTCGTTGCCCGGCCCGCCGTTCATCGGGTCACCACGGTGCCAGCCTGGAGAGCCGGCTCGAGCATCGACACGAACCCGTCGACCGCGGCCCTCAGCGCCGCCGGGTCGTCGAGGGCGCGCGCGAGCACGTACCCGCCCTGGACGATCGCGACCGCCGCGTACGCGCGGTCGTGCGCGACGTCGTCGGGCAGGCCGGTCTCCTCGAAGACCTCCTGCACCAGCGCGACCAGGCCCGCGAAGTAGTCGTGGACGGCCGAGCGCAGCTCGTCGTCCGCCATGACCGACCGGTCGCTCGTCAGGCGCCCGATCTTGCACCCGGCGAGCGCGGGGCGCGGCCGCTCGAGGTAGGCCACGAGCCGCTCCGCGGGCGGACGGTCGGTGTCCGTGAGCTCGCCCGAGACGGAGTCCAGCGCTTCCTGCGTCGTCGCGCTGATCGCGGCGAGCGAGAGGTCGTGCTTGGTGGGGAAGTGGTGGTACAGGCTGCCCTGCCCCACGCCGCTCACCTCGAGGACCTGGCGGGGGCTCGTGCCCTCGACCCCCTGGGCCCAGTAGAGGTCACGGGCCGCGCGGAGCAGGCGTTCGCGGCGAGGGGGCTCGGGATCGTCCATGCCGACACCATACCTACCTCTAGGTATGGTGTCGAGAGATGGGCCGGCGCCAACCCGTGGGCCAGGTTCTTGGAGGAAGCCGACGACGTGCTGCGGTCCCGCCCAACGAGCAGCAGGTCACCTAGTGGAGGTCGGCCGAGGAGCGGGCGTGACCAGGCGAGAAGGATCGTGGGTCGTGAACCAGACGCCCACGCCCCGACCTGACGTTCTCGCGCCGCCCTCGACAGTGCTCACGACGCACGCGCGCGGTTCGACGTGCTCGCCGCGCAGGGCCTGCGCGACGAACCGCCGACCCGCGCCCAGGCGCTCGCGGTCCTGCGGACGGCCGACGAGGACCTGCTCGACCTCGTGGCCGCCGCCGGTCGGGTCCGCCGTCACCGGTTCGGCCGACGCGTGCGGCTCAACTACCTGGTCAACCTGAAGTCGGGTCTGTGCCCCGAGGACTGCACGTACTGCTCGCAGCGCCTCGGCTCGACGGCCCAGGTCCTGAAGTACTCGTGGCTGAGCACCGAGGACGCGGTCGCGGCGGCTCGGGCCTGGAGATCGTGAGCTCGATCTTCCTGGGCGACTACCTCACGAGCGAGGGACAGGCCGTGCAGGCGGACCTCGATCTGCTCGCCGACGGAGGGTTCGTGGTGGAGGAGAGGGACCGGCGCGAGGGCTCGCGCGAGGCTGCCGTCGGCAGGCCGACAGGTGAGATCGGCGTGACGGTCCGCCGCCGCGGCCCCGGGACAGCCGCCGCCCCCAACGCGTGAGGCCTCGAGGCGCCGATGAGTTCGGGGGCCCGCGCCGGTCGAAGGAGGACGGTGCGGCGACGGCGCCGACCGAGAGACGGAGGACTTCCATGGCCACGACATCGACCGCGCAGCCCGACCCGGCGCCTGTTCCCGATGGTGGCACCGCGGGCGAGCTCATGACGGACTTCTCGTCTCCCGGCGCAGCCCCCACCCCCTGGGCGGAGGCTCTGAAGGTGCTCCAGCGCGCCGAGATCTTCTGGCTGTCCACGGTCCGCCCCGACGGGCGCCCCCACGTCACGCCCCTCATCGCGGTCTGGGCGGACGGCGCGCTCCACTTCTGCACGGGTCCCACCGAGCGCAAGGCGCGCAACCTCGAGGAGAACCCCTGGTGCGTGCTGACCACCGGCACCAACCTCATGAGCGAGGGGCTCGACGTCGTGCTCGCCGGAGCCGCCCAACGTCTCACGGAGGACCATGTGCTCCAACGGCTGGCCGACCTCTGGGCGTGCAAGTACGACTGGCGCTTCGAGGTGCACGACGGCGCCTTCCAGGAGATCGCTGCGCCCACGCAGGGCTCGGCTCCCGAGGAGCCTGCCACCGGGCGGGCCCACGTCTTCCAGGTGCGTCCCGTCACCGTCCACGCCTACGGTCGCGGCGAGGACTACACCGCGACCCGGTGGAGGTTCGACGGCGGGGCTAGCGTGGAGGCGTGACGCCTGCTCAACGCCGCGTGCTGCTCGTCGCGATCCTCGCCTCGTTCGTGTCCTTCCTCGACGGGACGGTGGTCAACGTCGCGCTGCCCGCGATCGCGGACGAGCTCGCCGGGGGAGCGCTCGGGGGGCTCGCCCTCCAGCAGTGGGTCGTCGACGCGTACCTCATCACGCTCGGCTCGCTCATCCTCGTGGCGGGTTCGCTGTCCGACGTCCACGGGCGGCGCCGCGTCATGTGGTGGGGACTGCTCGGGTTCGCGGTCACCTCGGTGCTGTGCGCGCTGGCCCCCACCGGTGTCTTCCTCGTGGTCGCGCGCGGGCTCCAGGGCGTCGCGGGTGCACTGCTCGTGCCGAGCTCGCTCGCGATGATCATCTCGGCGTTCAGCGGCGCGGCGCAGGCCAAGGCGATCGGGACCTGGACGGCCTGGACGGGCACGGCGATGATCGCGGGCCCGCTGCTCGGAGGCGTGCTCGTCGACACGCTCTCGTGGCGCTGGGTGTTCGGCATCAACCTGCTGCCCGTCGCCGTGACCCTGTGGATCCTGCACGGCCTGGAGGAGGGAGCCACCGAGACCGGACGGCGGATCGACGTGCGTGGTGCGGTGCTCGCGGCCGTCGGGCTCGCCGGGCCCGTCTTCGCGCTCATCGAGCACGGGCGGTTCGGGTGGGCGAGCCCGGTCGTGTGGGTGCCGCTCGTCGTCGGCGTCGCGGCGCTCGTGGCGTTCCTGGGCTGGGAGCGTCGCGCCCCGGACCCCATGCTGCCGCTGTCCCTGTTCTCGGTGCGCAACTTCGCGGCGGGCAACGTCGCGACGGCCGCGATCTACGGGGCGCTCGCGTTCGGCGGGTTCGCCGTGACCCTGTTCGTCCAGCAGGTCGCCGGGTACAGCGCGACGCTCGCAGGACTCGCCCTGCTGCCCGTGACGCTCCTCATGCTGTTCCTGTCCTCGCGCTTCGGGGCGCTCGCGGGCCGGTACGGGCCGCGCCTGTTCATGACGGTGGGTCCCCTGATCGCGGGCTGCGGGTACCTGCTCATGCTCACGACGACCGCCGAGGCGAGCTACTTCACGCAGCTCCTCCCGGGGATCCTGCTGTTCGGCCTGGGGCTCGCGATCACGGTGGCGCCGCTGACGGCCGCGATCCTCGGCTCCATCCCCGCGTCGGACGCGGGCATCGGGTCGGCCGTCAACAACGCGGTGTCGCGCATCGCGGGCCTCGTGGTCATCGCGTGCGCGGGCATCGTGATCGGTCCCGTGCTCGACGTCGCCGGGTTCCACCGGGCACTGATCGTCACGGCCGCGCTGCTCGTCGCGGGCGGCCTCGTGAGCTGGGCGGGCATCCGCAACGAGCAGGTCGTGGCCGCGGGGGCAGGACCCTCGGAGAGCACGGACGTGGCGGAGGCCTGAGCGGAGCCGTCTCGGACGAGCCCCCGAACACGTGCCGGGAGCATCACGCAGAGTGTGGAACACTCGCGCCGTGACCACAGCAGCGTCCAAGACGGCCGTCGCGTACCGACGAGCGCCGTTCTGGCGCGTCGTCCTGGGTGGGGTGCTGGGTGCGATCGGCACCCTTCTCACGCTCCTGCCGGCGACGATCGCGGGCGGTCTCGCTCAGGACTACAAGACAGGGGCCTGCTACAACCCGGGCGACCACCTGTTCGGCGACATGTGCCACATCACGGCGGTCGAGGCGTACGGCGTGATGATGGTGCTGCTCGTCGCGCCGAGCGTCGTCGGACTGCTCGTCGCGTTCCCCCGACGCGTCGCGTGGTACCTGGGCGCCCTGGTCGTCGCCGCCGTCGCGGTGTACCTCGTGCTCGTCTTCTCAGGTGAGACGCTGGGACCGCCGCGCGAGCACTACCACGACCCGAGCACGTTCGGCGGATGAGCGCTTGCCGTGAGCAGCTCCACGGCATCGGACACCGGGCGCTCGGCGCAGGTCGCCCCGAGCGAGACCCCTTCTCACGCTCGCCGTGACCGCCGAGCCCGATCGTCCGTGCGACAGCGGCTCCGCTCGGCCTACTCGACCACGTGCAGGTCGTGCGGCGCGTTGTTGAGGCGACGGGCGCCGTCGGGCACGTCGTCCGGGAACGCGACCACGATGTCCTCGATGCGCACCCCGAAGTTCCCCGGCAGATAGATACCCGGCTCGACCGAGAAGCACATGCCGGAGACGATCGGCTGCTCCTCGCCCTCGATCATGTACGGCGGCTCGTGCGTCGTCAGGCCGATCCCGTGGCCCGTGCGGTGGATGAACTGCTCGCCGTACCCGGCCTCGGTGATCACGGCACGGGCGGCACGGTCGACGTCCTGGCAGGTCGCCCCGGGACGCACCGCGTCGACGCCGGCCTGCTGCGCGGCGCGCACGATCTCGAAGACCTCGCGCTGCTGGTCGGTGACGTCGCCGCCGACGTGCACCATGCGAGTCATGTCCGAGCCGTAGCCGTCCTTGAGGCCGCCGAAGTCGAGCACGACCATGTCGCCCTCCTGGATGACCCGGTAGCCCGCCTCGTGGTGCGGGTTGGCGCCGTTGGGTCCCGAGCCGACGACCGTGAAGTCGACCTGCGAGTGCCCGTGGTCGCGGAGGAAGCCCGCGAGGTCCGCGGCGACGTCGAGCTCGCGGCGCCCGCTGAAGCGGATCTCGACGATGTCCGCGAACGTCGCGTCGTTCGCCGCTCCCGCGGCCGCGAGCCGCTCGATCTCGTCGGGTCCCTTGACCGCACGCAGCATGGGCAGGGCCTGCGTCATGGCCGAGTACGAGGAGCCCGGCAGGGTGCGCTGGAGCCCCAGCAGGTGCATGGCCCACGCCGAGTCGGAGATCGCGTAGCGCCCGGCCGCGTCGAGCAGGTCGGCCGTGACCGCGTACTCGTCGACGCCGTCGGTCCACGGGGTGACGTGCAGGGTGGCTGCGCCCGGTGCCCGGTCGAGGTCCGGGCGCTCGAGCACGGGCACCACGATCGACGCCTCCCCTTCGGCCGGGACCACGAGCAGCGTGATGCGCTCGGTCATGGCCGTGGGGGTGTAGCCCGTGAAGTACGTCATGTCCGGGCCGGGGGTGACGAGCACCCCGGCGAGCCCTGCGTCGCGGGCCTGGGCAGCAGCGCGGTCGATGCGCGCGGCGAAGTCCTGTGCGGTGAACTCCCTCATGGGGCCAGCCTGCCACCGGCGGCGCGGGTGCGCCGGACGAGCGGGAGTCCGGGGGAGCGGGGTGCCCGACGGCGGAGCGCGGCCCGGTCGCTCGGCTCACGTCCCTGTCGTGGGGCTGTGCGGCCGCTTGCGGGTCCGCAGCGGTGGTGCGGTCTCAGGCCTTGCGGTGCTCCGCGACGCCGCGCAGCGCCTCGCGCCGGGTCCGCAGCTCCTCGCGGCCCTCGCGCGTGATCTGTGCCCAGTTCCGGTTCTTGGTGATCCGGGCGTGGACCAGGCCGGCCTCGGTGAGGTCGTGCAGGCGGGCCGCGAGGTTGCGCTCCTCGACGCCCGTGAGGCGGGCGAGCGCGGGCTGGTCGGCCTCGTCGGCGTCGCCGAGCACCGCGAGCACACGCAGGTTGTCGGTCGCGGGGTCGCCGATGCTCAGCGCGCCCCCGCCGGTCGCGAGGGTCCGCCGCTCGCCGCGGAGCGCGAGGCCCGCGACCACGAGGAGGCCCAGGCCGAGGGCGAGGCCGCCGAGCGCCGTGAGCAGGGACGGGTCGAACAGGGCATCGCCCGTGGTGGTGAGCACGAAGGACACCGCCATCGTCGCGATGCCCGCCAGCCACAGGAAGCGGTCCGAGGCGCGCAGCCCCAGGACGGCCAAGCCCATCCCCAGAATGGACGGCACACCGATCCAGAAGCTGATCGAGGGGAGGAGGAAGGCGATCACGGCGCCCAGGACGATCGCGATGCCGTACCCGTCGCTCCCGACCCCTACCCCGGTGGGGATGCGCAGGACGAACGCCGCCAGGAAGGTCAGCAGGAATGCCGCGAGCGGGACGAGCACCATGAGCCACAGCCAGTCGCCCCCGAGCAGGCTCAACCCGGTGATCACGAGCGTGGCGACCCCAGCTGCGGCCAGCGGGAGCGAGCGGGCGTGCCGTGCGGCGCGGGTCCGCAGGCGTGCGGAGTCGGCTGCGACGAGGGCGGGGACGGTGGCGGGCATGGGCTTCACGGTACCGGCCCGGCCGTCACGCTGAGTGCGGAGTTCCTGTGCGACACGCCCGGTGAGTCGCACCAGAACTCCGCACTCACGGTGTGGCCCGGCACGTTCAGACCGTGGGGCTCCTATGTCGACCAGTACGGTCCTGTCGCTTGGACGGCCGGCGGCCGTTCCGACGCCCCGGGCCGCCCGTGCCGGCCGCTTCCGGGGGAGGGGCGGGGAAGTGATCGGGCAGCGGTGACGGCAGCCGGGACGCGAGCTCGTCGTCGATCCTGGCCCCGCGAACGGCCTCGGACCACGACGGTTCGGCACGGCACCGGTCGGCGATCCGCTGGTGCAGGTCGACGCGGTGGTTCAGGACGTCCTCGACGGCGCCCGTGCTGACCCGGTCGAGGAATGCGCCCTCGTCGTCGCTCTCGACGCCCAGCGAGATCAGGGCGTCGAGCAGCGGCAGGGGGTCGAGGTCGTGCGGGAGCCGCTGGGCGACCTCCTCGTAGTCGTCGAGGCGGCGGTCTGCCTCGAGCCGCCCAGCGCGCCCGCCTCGGTCGAGGAGGGACCATTCTCGATAGCGGAGCGCGATCCGGTGCGCGGACCTCGCGTCGAGGGGCGCTCTGGGGGGATTGGCCTCGTCGGGTCCGACCGCAGCGTCGTCGTCGGGCACGCTGCTCTGGTAGTGCTTCACCCGGACACCTTCTCGGTCGAGTGCGGAGTTCCTGTGCGACACGCCCAGCGTGCCTCGCAGGCACTCCGCCTCCCGCGGGCCAGGCAGGTCAGACCGTGATGACGACCTTGCCGCGCACGTGCCCGGTCCGGCTCGCCTCGTGGGCCTTCGCGGCGTCGGCCAGGTCGTAGACCTCGGCGACGTCGACCGTGAGCTGTCCGGCGTCCGCGAGGCGGGCCAGCTCGGTCAGCCCCTCGACGTCGGGGCGGACCCAGACGTAGTGCCCGCCGAGCTCGTCGCGGGCTGCGGCGTCGACGACCGAGGCGACCGTGCCGCCCTCGCGCAGGACGTCGGGCGTGGTGGCCAGCGCCTCGCCGCCGATGTAGTCGAGGACGACGTCCACGCCGTCGGGCGCGAGTGCGCGCACGCGCTCGGCGAGGCCCTCGCCGTAGGTCACGGGCTCGGCGCCCAGCGAGCGCAGGTACTCGTGGTTGCGCTCGGACGCGGTGCCGATCACGCGCGCCCCGCGCGCCACGGCGATCTGGACGGCCATCGACCCGACGCCGCCCGCGGCCGCGTGCACGAGCACGGTCTGGCCGCTCGTCACCCCGGCGCGGTCGATCGTCTGCAGGGCCGTGAGCCCGGCGAGCGGCAGCGCCGGCCGCCTGCTCCCACGTCCAGCGACGCGGGCTTGCGGGCCAGCGTGCGGACCGGGGCCGCGACGAGCTCGGCCGTGGTGCCCCCGGAGACGACGTCCTTGCGGACGTAGCCGAAGACCTCGTCACCGACCGAGAGCTCGGGCGTGTCCAGGCCGACGCGCTCGACGACGCCCGCGACGTCCCAGCCCGGCACCACCGGGAACGTGGCGTCCATGATCGCGTCGAGGTAGCCCTCGCGGACCTTCCAGTCCACGGGGTTCACGCTCGTGGCCCTGACCCGGACCAGGACGGTGTCCGGTCCGACCTTGGGGGTGGGGAGCTCGGTGAGCTCCAGGACGTCGGCTCCGCCGAAGCGGGAGTAGGTGATGGCTCGCATGCAGGCGGCAACGGGCGAGGGCGCCGAGGCATTCCCCGACGCCGCCGCCCGTCGCGTCCCGGCAGGTCAGCCCTCGATCGTGCTCGGGTCCATGTACATGACCTCCCACAGGTGGCCGTCGAGGTCGGAGAAGCTGCGCGAGTACATGAAGCCCTCGTCCTGCGGCGGGTTGGTCGGTGCCCCGCCCGCGGCGAGCGCGCGGTCGGCGAGCTCGTCGACGCCCGTGCGGGACTCGGCGCTGATCGCGTTGATCGCCTCGGTCGCTTCCTGCGCGTCGACGATCGCCTTGGGTGTGAACCGGCGGAAGAACTCGCGGGTCAGGAGCATCACGTAGATCGTGTCACTGATGACCACGCACGACGCGTTCTCGTCGGTGAACTGCTCGTTGATCGAGAACCCGAGCTGCGTGTAGAACGCCTTGGACTTCTCGAGGTCTGCCACGGGCAGGTTGACGAAGATCTGGGTTCCGGCCATGACGTTCTCCTTCGGACGTGCCGCCGGGGGCTGCTCCGGTCGGCGGGGACGGGGTGTCGTCGGTGTAGACCGGGCATCCTCGGAGAACTCATCGGCCTGTCCGGCCCGGTCCGGAGAACCGGACGCGTCAGACCAGCACCTCACCGTCGCGGGCCACGACCTGGCCGGCCGCGACGACGAGCGCACGGGCCGGCGCGCGGACCACGGCGTCCTGGGTGTTCTCGGCGTCGACCAGCACGACGTCGGCCCGCGACCCGACGACCAGGTCGTGGACGTCGTGGCCCACGAAGAAGCCCGCGTCGCCCATGGCCTCGACGAGGTCGGCCATGCGGGTCGCGGGCAGCTGCCCGACCGCGAAGCCGTGCGCCACGTTGACCTTGCCCTGGAGCCCGGCGCGGATCGTGCGGTCGATCATGAGCTCGATCTGGAACGCGCCCAGCTCGCCGCCGTCGTGCAGGTGGACGTCGACCCCCACGCCGCGCCGCTCGGCGATCTCGAACAGCCCGTCGAGCTGGGTCACGGGGTCGCGGTCGATCGAGGCGGGGTCGAGACCGCCGATGTGCTCGGCCCCCGCGGCAGCCGCGGCGTCGAGCAGCTCGAGCACGCCGGGCCGGCGCAGGACGCCGTCCTGGGGGAACGCGACGATCTCGGCGTCGACCGCGCCGCCCAGCACGAACAGCGACTCACGGACCACGTCGATGCCGCGCAGCCCGAGGCCCAGGTCGACGTCGACGTGGGTGCGGATCGCCGTCGTGCCGTGGCGCAGGAACTCGCGCAGGACCGCGACCGTGACGTCGACGCCGGGGATGCCGAGCTCGTCGCGGTGCTCGCGCTCGTGCGCGATGCGCCCCTGCGTGGTGGCCTCGCCGCCGTAGCTGACCCAGGGCTTGCCCCACCAGCTCTTGTCGACGTGCGCGTGCGCGTTGAGGAACCCGGGCAGGGCGAGGAGGCCGCGCCCGTCGACCTCGCCGGGGGCGGGAGCCGTGCCCGACGACGCCGCGTCGGCCTGCACGTGCGGCGTCACCCGGGTGATGCGTCCGTCCGCGACGTGGAGGTCGACGGCCTCGCCGCCCCAGGGCCGGACGTTGCGCAGCACCGACACCGTGGACGGGGGCGTGGTGGAGAACGGGGGCATGAGAGGTCCTTCCTCGGTGGTGCTCGGTGGTGCTCGGTGGGTCGCAGGCCGTCTCACCCCCTCTGGCACAGCCCGCGCTCAAACGGTATACCATTTCCGGGTCGGCGTGAGTGGCGTCTTTTCGCGGGAGGATGGACACATGAGCGTTGAGCAGCGGTTCGAGCCCGAGGCCGACCGTGTCGCCCGGATCGTGCGCGAGCAGATCATCGACGGCGACCGGGCGCCGGGCGACAAGCTCGTCGAGCGCGACCTCGCGACCGAGCTCGGCGTGAGTCGCGTCCCCGTGCGCGATGCGCTCAAGACGCTCATCGCCGAGGGGCTCGTGACCCCGCGCCCCCGCACCTGGGCCGTCGTGCGCACCTTCACCGAAGCCGACGTCGAGGACCTCATCGAGGTGCGCTCGGCGCTCGAGACCTTGACGTTCCGCCTCGCGGCAGAGCGCCGGACCCCCGAGCGGCTCGTCGAGCTCGAGGCCGTGCTCGACCGCGAGCACCGCGCCGCGCGCGAGGGCGACGCGACGGCCGCCCACCGGGCGGGCGCCGACTTCCACGAGCTCGTCGCCGCAACCGCCGCGAGCCCGCTGCTCGACGAGATCGGCGCGATCACCGCGAGCCGGCTGCGCTGGTTGCTCGGGCAGCACGTCGACCTCCAGGAGATGGTCGACGAGCACCGTGCCCTCTTGGCCGCGATCCGCGCGGGCGACGGGCAGGAGGCGGCGCGGCTCGCCGTCGGGCACCTGCGGACCAGCCGTGACGCGGCGCGCGCGCGGCTCGCCCAGCGGGGCGAGGCCGCGCACCGGGACGCACCGCAGGACTGAGGGCTCAGGCCTCCCGGCGCACGTCCCCGGGCGACTTGTCCGGCCGCCAGCCTCGCCAGACCGCGTGCCGGAGCTTGCCGTCGCCCTCGGGGGCGCTCGTCCAGTCCGCGTAGTCGACCTCGCCGACCAGGTGCGGCGTGACCCACCGAGCGTCCGAGGCGTCCGCGTCCGGCACGTCGAGGGCCGGGTTCGTGACCCGTTCGATCCGGCCGAGCCGGACCACGAGGTCGCGGCGGTCCTTCTCGGTGAAGCCCGACCCGACGCGGCCCACGTAGCGCAGCCCCTCGTCGTCGGGCACCGCGAGCAGCAGCGAGCCCACGAGGTGCGACCTGTCCCCGTGCCCCGGGCGCCAGCCGATCACCACGACCTCCTGGGTGTGCGAGTGCTTGACCTTGATCCAGCTCCGCGAGCGCCGCCCCGCGGTGTAGGTGCTCGTGCGTCGCTTGGCCACCACCCCCTCGAGACGGAGCCGGCGGCTCGTCGCGACGGCCCCCGCGAGGTCGCCGTCGAACGCGGGTGGGACGTGCACGGTCCCCGACCCGTCGACCAGGTCCTCGAGGATCTCGCGCCGCTCGTCGTACGTGCGCCGGACGAGTGAGCGCCCACCGACGGACAGGACGTCGAACAGCATGAGCTCGACCCCGACCTTGGCGCGGGCCGCTGCGACGTCGCCCGCCTTGGTGAGGTTCGCGCGCTGCTGGAGGCGGCGGAAGCTCGGGCGCCCGCGCGCGTCGAGGGCCACGATCTCGCCGTCGACGACCACGGGCAGGTCGGCGGCCGGGACGCGGACCGCGAGGTCCTGGAGCTCGGGGTAGGTGAGCGTCATGTCCTTGCCGCTGCGGCTCACGAGGCGGACCGAGGCGTCGTCGGCCGTGCCCGTGACCTGCGCGATCACGCGGAACCCGTCCCACTTCATCTCGTAGGCCCAGTCGTCGGGGTCGCCCTCGGCGGTCAGCGTCTCGACCGTCCCGGCGCGTCGCGAGCATGGGGCGCGGCAGCGCCGACCCCGACGGGCTCGTCGTCGGTCTCGGGCGGGCGCTGCCCGGACGCCCTGCTGCGGGGCCTCGCGTGGCCCGTGGGACGGGCCTCGTCGCGCGGGGCCATGAGGTGGATGAGCCAGTTGTTCTCCTCGCCCTTCGCCCGACGGGCCGTGCCCGCCAGTGTGGATGAGCGCGAGCCTCCGCGTGCCGTGCTGCTCGCCGTGCAGCGTGACGATGACCTCCTCGTCGTCGCGCCACTTCTCGAGCTCGTACGTGCCCGCGTCCCAGATGGTCACCTCGCCCGCCGCCGTACTCGCCCGCGGGGATGGTCCCCTCGAACGAGCCGTACGCGAGCGGGTGGTCCTCGGTCTGGACCGCGAGATGGTTCTGCCGGGTGTCGGTCGGTTCGCCGCGGGGCAGTGCCCAGCTCACGAGCACGCCGTCGTGCTCGAGGCGGAAGTCCCAGTGCAGGCGGCGCGCGTGGTGCTCCTGGATGACGAACGAGTTCCCTCGACTCGGCGTAGGGGCCTCGTCGGGGACGGGCTCGGGGGTCCTGGAGGCGTCGCGCTTGGCGCGGTAGGTCTCGAGGCGGTCGCGCCGTGGCGGCTCCGTCCCGCCCTGCTCGCCGTCGCCGCTGCTCCCGCCTGCCCGACGGCGCCGCGCCCTTGCGCGCGAACGTCGCCATGCGCTCGGGCGTGGGTTCGAGCGAGGCCAGGTGGCCCGCGGTGAGCGCCGCGAGCGGGTCGCCGACCGTCCGCACGCGCTCCACGACCTCGTCCTTGTCGAGGTGCGCGAGGTCGGGGTCGTCGAGCTCTTCCCACGTACGCGGAGCGGCGACCGTGGGGTGGGTGCGGCCGCGCAGCGAGTAGGGCGCGATGGTGGTCTTGTTGCCGTTGTTCTGGCTCCAGTCGACGAGCACCTTCCCGCCGCGCAGCGACTTCTTCATGTCGCTCACGACGAGGTCGGGGTGCTCGGCCTCGAGGTAGCGGGCGAGCTCGTGCGCGACCGCGCTGACCTCGTCGGTGGTCTGGTGCCCGTCGAGGGCTGCGTACAGGTGGATGCCCTTGGAGCCGCTCGTCACGGGCAGGGGGTTCAGGCCCATGCCACGCAGCACCTCGCGGGCCAGGCGGGCGACCTCAGCGCACTCGGGCAGCCCCGCGCCCTCACCGGGGTCGAGGTCGAGGACCAGGCGGTCCGGGTTCTTCTGGACCCCGGTCCGGCCGAACTGCCACTGCGGCACGTGGATCTCCAGGGCGGCGATCTGCCCGAGCCACGTGAGCGTCGCGAGGTCGTTGACGAGCGGGTACGCGTTGGTGCTGTGCTTGTGCTGGATCGTGCGGCGCCGGACCCACGTGGGGGTGCCCGCGTCGAGGTTCTTCTGGAAGAACACGGGCCCCTCGACGCCGTTGGGCCAGCGCTTGCGGGTCGCCGGCCGGTTCGAGGCGTGGGGGAGCAGGACGTCGGCGACCGCAGCGAGGTAGGCCAGGACCTCGCCCTTGGTCGTGCCCGTGGCGGGGTACAGGACCTTGTCCAGGTTGGTGAGCTTGAGGCGATGACCGCCGACGCTCACGGTCTGCGCCGCCGTCGAGGAGGCCATGGGTCCATGGTTGCCCGCGGCGGGTGCTCGCGCGCGGTGGGTGGTGTGCCAGGCGGATGCCGGACCCCACCATCGGGATACCGTTGCGCCGGTCCCGGAACTGGTGGCCCTCGGTGCGGCGGCCGGACCTCCGTCGATATCGGGCTCCCCGACGGCCCGGGAACGAGTGGCTCATGGACGAGGGACCGGTCGCGGCGACACTGGTGGAGTACGACCGCGTGAACCGGACCGGGCTGGCCGTCATCACGCTCGTGATCGTCGTCCCCTTGGCGGCGTTCGCCACCGACGGACCGTGGAGGGCTCTCCTGATCTGTGGGGCGGTGGTGGGCGGGATCGGCTACGCGGCTCTCGGCCCCAGCATCCGGCTCGACCTCCGCGACGGGCACCTTCTGCGTCGATTCATGACCCGTCGAACGGATCTCGACCTGGTGGGCGTGACCGAGGTGGACGTCTTCTGGATCCCCTACGGCCCGCTTCAGCTGGTCGTCCGGTCCCCGGCCGGGCGGGTCCAGCTGGCCGTGGACGAGGCGTCGAGCGCCTTTCGCCGAGAGCTCGGTCGCCAGCTGCGGGCCGCCGGCAGACGTGACCGTTGCTCCGGCGCGGCGAGCGAGCATCTCTATCTCACGGGCTCGTGACGCACGGCGTCTCAGGGCGCCCCGGGGCCGGAGCGGGGTAGGCCGGCCCCTGCTCGTCGTCGTACCCACCGGCAGCCGCCCGGGCGAGCGAGCGATTGACGGGCACGGGGGACTCGGCGAGCATGTGACGCGCACCACTTCTCGGCCGCCTCAGCGGTGGCGACCGGCCGCCGCGCGGCCCGTCCTCCCTGTCGCGGCCACCCTGCCGACACCTCAGGAGATGCCATGACAGTGTTCGACCTCACCGGGCGCCGGGCCCTCGTCACGGGCGGGGCCCAGGGCCTCGGCGAAGGGATGGCCCGCGCTCTCGCGGCGGCGGGTGCGACCGTCGTGGTCGCGGACCTGCAGGACAGCGGGGCGCAGGTCGCGGCCGGACTGCCGTCCGAGCACGGGCAGGAGCACGCGTTCACCCGGCTCGACGTCACCGTGGAGCCGGACTGGGAGCGGGCGATCGCCGCGACGATCGACGCCGTGGGTGGGCTCGACGTCCTGGTCAACAACGCGGGCATCGAGATCTCGGGGCTGCTCACCGAGGTCGATCCCGACGACGTCCGGCGGATGCTGGAGGTGAACGTCCTCGGGACCACGCTCGGGATCAAGCACGGCCTGCGGGCGATGCGCCCCGGTGGGCCCGCTGGTTCCGGGGGTGCGATCGTGAACGTCTCCTCGGTCGCGGCCACGATCGCCTTCCCCGGCATCTCCGTCTACTCGGCCACCAAGTCCGCGGTCGACCGCCTGACGCGCGTCGCCGCCATGGAGAGCGGGAAGCTCGGCTACGGCGTCCGGGTCAACTGCGTCTACCCGGGCCTCGTGCCGACCGCGATGGGTGCGGGGCTCGCGAACGACATGGCGACCCTGGGGCTGTACGGCTCGGCCCAGGAGGCGGTCGGTGCCGTGGTCGACCTGACTCCCTCGGGGCGCCTGGGGACGGTCGAGGACATGGCCGACGCCGTCGTGTTCCTCGCATCGGACGCGGCGCGGTTCGTCAACGGTGCGGGGCTCCCGGTCGACGGCGGGATGGGGATGTGACCGGCGTGGGGGTCGACGACCCTTCGTGAGTGCCGAGCGGCCGTCGTCGACCGGCCCGGCCGACGACGGCCGCTCCGCTCCCGCCGCCGAAGACCTCGAACGTGCAGTTGTGCAATCTTTGCAGTCGTGCATATAGTGCAGTAATGCACAACCCTCCGACGTCCCTCCGCGACCGCAAGCGCGCCGAGACCTGGCTCGCGATCCACCAGGCGGCCTCCGCGCTGGTGCGCGAGAAGGGGCTCCACCACGCGACCGTCGAGGAGATCGCCGCCACGGCAGGCGTCTCGCAGCGGACGTTCTTCAACTACTTCGCGACCAAGGAGGAGGCGATCCTGGGGCTCGTGCCCCCGCGCGTCTCCGACGAGGCGCTCGCCGCCTTCCGCGCGGAGACCGAGGGTCCCGCGTTCGAGCGGGTCGTGCGGTTCCTGCTCTCGATCCTGCGGTCCACGCTGCACCCCGGCGTGCCGTTCGCCGAGCGCAAGGCGCTCGTGCGGGAGCACCCCGAGCTGCGTCGGCACGCCATGGGCTACGTCTCCCAGGTCGAGTCGCTCGTCAACGACCTGCTGTCCGACCGGGCCGAGGACGGGACGGGGTTCAGCGAGCTCGCATCCCTGGGCCTGCCCGACAGCCCCGACACCGCGCGAGCGCTCCTCATGCTCGCCGGCACCATCATGCGCTTCGCGTACTCGCGCGACCCCGGAGCCGCCCTGAGCGACGCCGACGCCGAAGCCGAGATCAGCGAAGCGATCACCATCTTCCGAGAGGTCTTCGAGGCCACGCTATGACCCACCCCACCCCGGCCGGCAGCACGTCGGCACCCACGCGAGGCGCGGCTCCCACCGCGCCACGCCAGGCAGCGTCCGCAGCGGCCCCAGCACCGAAGGACCGCAAGATCGTCCTGCTGTTCATGGGCCTCATGGTCACCATGCTGCTCGCGTCGCTCAACCAGACCGTCCTGTCCAGTGCTCTGCCCACCATCGTGGGCGAGCTCAACGGCGTCGAGCACATGAGCTGGGTCATCACGGCCTTCATCCTCGCCTCGACCATCACCATGCCGATCTACGGCAAGATCTCGGACGTCCTGGGCCGCAAGCCCCTGCTGCTCACCGCGATCCTGCTGTTCATGGCGGGCTCCGTGATCGGCGCCGTCGCAGGCGACATGAACCTGCTCATCGTGGGCCGCACGGTCCAGGGCCTGGGCGGCGGTGGGCTCATGATCCTGTCGCAGGCCGCGATCGCCGACGTCATCCCCGCGCGGGAGCGCGGCAAGTACATGGGCATCATGGGCGCGGTCTTCGCGGTCTCCTCGGTCGCGGGACCGCTGCTGGGCGGCTGGTTCACCGAGGGGCCCGGCTGGCGCTGGGTCTTCTGGATCAACATCCCCCTGGGCATCCTCGCCGCGCTCGCAGCGATCTTCCTGCTGCACCTGCCCAGGAAGCAGCGAGGCGCCGAGCGCGTGCGCCACGACTACCTCGGCATGGCCCTCATGGCCGTGGCCACCACGGCGATCGTGCTGGTCGGGACCTGGGGCGGCTCGCAGTACGAGTGGGGTTCGGCGACGATCCTCGGGCTCATCGCGCTGGCGGTCGTGGCCGCCGTGGCGTTCGTGCTCGTCGAGAAGCGTGCCGACGAGCCGATCATCCCGCTGCACCTGTTCGCGGACCGCAACTTCACGGTCACGACCATCGCGGCGCTCGCGACCGGTATCGCGATGTTCGGCGCGATCGGCTACATGCCGACGTACCTCCAGATGGCGACCGGCGCGAGCGCGACCGTCGCAGGCCTGCTCATGATCCCCATGATGGGATCGCTGCTCGTCACCTCGGTCATCACGGGCCAGATGGTCTCGCGGACCGGGAGGTACAAGGTCCTCCCGATCGTCGGTTCGCTGATCCTGGGCGTGGGCCTGGCGCTGCTCTCGACCGTCAAGGCCGACACCGCGACCCCGATGATCTGCGTGTTCCTCGCGGTGATCGGGATCGGGCTGGGCAGCAGCATGCAGATCCTCACGCTGATCGTGCAGAACTCGTTCCCCCTGCGCGAGGTCGGGACCGCGACCGCGGCCAACAACTACTTCCGTCAGGTCGGTGCCACGTTGGGATCGGCCGTGGTCGGCAGCGTCTTCATCTCGCGTCTGACCACTCTCATCGCGGAGAAGTTCCCGCAGGGCACGGGGTCGGCGGGCGGGACGGGCTCGCTCACCCCGGACCTGGTCCAGTCCCTGCCCGACGGCGTGCGCGCCCTCGTGATCGAGTCCTACAACGAGGCGCTCGTGCCGCTCTTCCTCTACATGGTGCCGCTCGCGCTCATCGCCGCGATCGCCCTGTGCTTCATCCACGAGAAGCCGCTCGCGACCTCGGTCGAGCACGAGATCGCCGCGGAGTCCCTGGCCGAGGGCCAGCTCCTGGTGACCGACGAGGACAAGGCGAGCGACGCCGTCGGGCCCCTCGAGGACGCGACCAGCGGACCGCAGCCCCGCCAGCGGTAGACCCCACCGCAAGCGCAGGGACCTCCGGCCGCGGCCGGAGGTCCCTGCGCTTCGTGGTCCGAGGACCTCAGGTGGTCGCGCTGCCTGCGGCTGCCGCCACGGGGCTCGGGGCGGGACGGTCCTTGGCGAGCTCCTGGTAGGACTTGTGGTCGGTGAACAGCTCGTCGCGCAGCGGGTTGCGCCGCCTGGTCACGATGACCTTGGCCTGGTAGACCGCGACCGCGACGTTCGCGAGGAGCGAGACGAGGCTCACGACGAACAGCGCCGTCGGGTTGTGCGACGAGTCGACCGCGAACGCCGAGTCGGAGACGAACGTCGGCACTGCCATCGTGAACATCATCCAGAACGCGAGCGTGTGAGCGCGGTGCTGGAGCCAGGCACCCTTGCGCAGGAAGAACGCCGGGATGGTGCAGCTGATGAGCAGCGCGGCGCCCGCGTAGAACGCGTGGTCACCCACGCAGTTGTAGACGTACGCGAAGTTCCACAGGTCGTACGCGATGATCCAGAACCACATCATGTCGGGCCAGACCATGTCCTTGAAACGGTCGCGCGTGATGTAGATGCCGGCCCAGCCGCAGATCGTCAGCAGGTTCAGGATGCCTGCGACGCCGTTCATGATGTTCCACGAGCCGCCGACCATGAAGACGCCGTCGACCATGCCGTGCATGCCGGAGACCTGGAAGTCGCGGATCACGGCCTCGAGGATGTTGAGGCCCAGGATCGCGGGCGGGAACAGCAACGCGTACTTCATGGCCGCGATGCGCGGGTTGTAGCGGATGAGCATGAAGCCGATGCACCCGGCGAGGGCCGAGTACACCTTGACCCAGTGGAACCAGGTGCCGGTCGAGGAACCGGCGCCCGCCGTATGGGGCCACACGAAGATCGTCAGCAGGACGGGCAGGACGATGAAGATCCCGATCGCGGCGGTCTTGGACCAGCGGACCAGCTCGTTGAGGCCGACGAGGGCCGCGAGCACCACGAACCACATGACGGCGGCTTGCCAGGGGATGGAGTCGAACAGGAACACGTCGCTCCCTTTCTCAGGACGGCGGGACGGCAGGTGTCGTCCCGGCGGGTGGGGGAGGTGCGCCAGGTGGACGGGCGCGGACCCCGGCGCACCGGTGTGGTCCGTGCTGTCGCGTCACTCGGAATCGGCCCGCGCCCCCTCGAGGTGCAGCGCCTGCCGCACGATCGTCACGAGCACCGCGTCGTCGACCTCGGGGCAGTTCCGGGCCAGGCCCACGAGGCCGTAGACCAGGACGTAGAACGTCTCGGGCACGTGCTCGATGCGGACCTGGTGCCGGGCCGCGTAGGCCTCGACCGTGGTGGCCTCGACGCACTCGACGACCGCGCGCACGGCGCGGTCGAGGAACCGGTTGTACAGCCCCGTGTGCTCGGCGCGCTGCAGGTCGTCACGCAGCGGGTCGACCGAGCGCAGGTGGGTGCGGAACATCGCGACGCAGTCGACGAGCGCCTTGTCGATGTTGCCCGGCTCGCGGGCTGCGTCCCAGGCGTGCACGGCCTCGACGAACTCGGCGACGTACCCCTCGAGGACCGCGTCGACGAGCGCGTCCTTGTCGGGGAAGTAGTAGTAGACGAGCCCCCGGGCTACGCCCGCCCGCTCGGCGACGTCCTTGGTCGACGTGTGGGCGATGCCCTGCTCGGCGAAGAGTCCGCGGGCCGCGAGGACGATCTCCTCGGCCCGCACCTCGGGCGCCGAACGGCGTCGTCTGGGCCTCGTGGCGTCGGTCATCTGGGCTCCTTCCCGAGCTGATGACACCGACGCTAGGACTGCTATTGACACAGCGTCAACAGTGTTCCGGCAGGTCAGGACGAAGGTCCCGGAGGGCTGGGCCGTTCGGCCCGCGACCGGGCCGTGCCCCGTCGCTCGGCCCGCGCCACGACGTGAGACGCCCCGGGGGCGAGGGCGGACGTGGTCTCTCCGGGGGTGCGCGGTGTGCGACGGTAGATGGTCGGCGTCAGCACGAGCAGCGAGGAACTCATGAGCGGTGAACCCCAGGTCGGGGCAGAGCTACGGGCCCTGCGGGAGCACTTCACGCGGCTGATGATGACGTACCGGTTCGGCATGGACGAGGTGATGACCAAGATCACCATCCTGCGCGACGAGTTCGCGTACGCCCACGAGTACAACCCGATCGAGCACGTGTCCTCGCGCCTCAAGTCGCCCGAGTCGCTGCTCGCCAAGGCGCGGCGCAAGGGCGTCGACCTGACGATCGACGCGCTGCGTGCGGAGATCTTCGACATCGCGGGCGTGCGCGTCACGTGCAGCTTCGTGTCCGACATCTACAAGGTGCGCGACATGATCGCGGCGCAGCAGGACCTCGTGGTGCTCGAGGAGCGCGACTACATCTCCCACCCCAAGGGCAACGGGTACAAGAGCCTGCACCTGATCGTCGAGGTGCCCGTGTTCCTGTCCGACCGGGTGCAGCCCGTGGTGGTCGAGATCCAGATCCGGACCATCGCCATGGACTTCTGGGCCAGCCTCGAGCACAAGATCTACTACAAGTACGACAAGGCCGTCCCGCAGCGCCTCCTCGACGAGCTCAAGGAGGCCTCGCTCGCGGCCTCGGAGCTCGACGAGAAGATGGAGCGCCTGCACGACGAGGTGCTCCAGCACTCGCGCGACACCGCGACCGAGCACGCCGAGGGACAGAGCGCGAGCCCGTTCGCTCCCTCGTGGGAGCTGCTCGACTCGTACCTGCGGGGCAAGCCGGGGGATGCCTCGTCCTGATCGGAACGGAGTCTCGTCCGAGTTCTGCGCCTGTTCGTCGCGCATGCTCGGGGCAGGGCGGCACCCGTGGAACCCGCCAGCCGACAACCCTGTTGTTCGGGAAATGCTCTTGTTCACTCGTCGGGTGAACGGCTATATTTTCTGAACGCGCGCATGGCGTGTACAAGGGAGTCGACATGGATAGCGAGCCACGCTCGACGGGGCAGGTCCTTGCGGCAGTCGCCCGTGTCATCGAGGAACGGCTGCCCGAGGGGTGGGGCGCTCAGATCGAAGGACCCACAAGATCGGAGGGCGGGAACTACCTGGCCATCCTTGCCTCGCCGGACGGCCAGCGCGCAGACCTCGATGTAGAAGTGCGCTCGGTTGTCGAGCGCCGCGACGTCGCGAGGCTGAGCGAGCGCACGCGGGAGAGCGCGAGACAAGGAGTCGTCTTCGCTCGCTACCTGTCCGTCCCCGTGCAGGAGGCTCTTGCCGCAGCGGGAATCTCCTACGCGGACGCCACAGGGAACGTCAGGGTGGAGAACTCTCGACCCGGCCTGTTCCTTCGTGACGTGGGTGCGACGAAGGACCCCTGGCGCAGCCCCGGCCGTCCGAGGGGAACGCTGCGAGGTGCACCGGCAGCCCGAGTGGTTCGGGCTCTCGTCGACTATGCAGGGCCACTGACCGCGCGACGGATCCGTGAGATCTCCGGAGGATCTGTCGGAACCATCTATCGCGTGGTCGACTACCTCGACGGCGAGGGCCTGATCGAGAGGGATGGAACGTCGTTCGTCGTGACCCGCTGGCCCGAGCTGCTCCGGCTCTGGAGCAGAGACTACGACGTCGTCTCCACGAACCGTGTGACACGGTGGGTCGAACCGCGAGGGATGAACGCAATCCTCTCGAAAGCCCAGCAGACGCTCTCTGCGTCCTATGTCCTCACCGGATCCATTGCCTCGGAGACATGGATCGAGCCCTACGCCCCGGTCCGTGCGGCGATGGTGTTCACCCGAGATGCGTCAGGCTTGGCGAAGGAGTGGGGCCTGCTCCCGGCGGAGGGCAGTGCGAATGTTCTCTTGGTCGAACCCGGGTACGACGTCGTGATGGAACGCGCCATCCAACGGGCTGACGGAGCGGTGGTCGCGGCGCCGGCGCAGGTCGTGGTGGACCAATTGACGGGACCGGGGCGCGCCCCGTCCGAGGGTGAGGCCCTGATGGCGTGGATGGAGAAGAATGAATCGCAATGGCGCAGATGATTCGATGATGGTCCTGGTGCGTTGTGCTCTCCTTGACGCGCTCGTTGCCCTCGCCGCTCATCGGGACGCGATCGTCGTTGTCGGAGCACAGGCCGTCTACCTTCACACCGGCGGGGCGGACGTAGCCCTGGCTGAGATGACCAAGGACAGTGACCTTGCCGTCGATCGGCGTGTGTTGAGAGAAGATCCTCGACTCGAGAGTGCGCTGACCAAGGCCGGGTTCCGCCAGGAAGGTGGCTCGCAGCCCGGGGCATGGATCAGTCCCACCGGGGTCCCGGTGGACCTCATGGTCCCTGAGGCGCAGGCTGGTCCAGGTTCCCGGCGCTCAGGCAAGGTGCCGCCGCATGATGACCGTGCGACACGTCGCACCGCTGGTCTTGAGGCAGCCGTGGTCGACTCAGCTTTCGTGAGCATCGCCTCACTCGATCCGGCCGACACGCGTACGGTCAGTGCGCGTGTCGCGGGTCCGGCAGCGCTGTTGGTCGCCAAGGCGCACAAGATCGGTGAGCGCATCGTCGAGGTGGAGCGTGGCCGTTCATCTCGACTTGAGGACAAGGACGCGCACGACGTCTACAGACTTCTGGTCGGCGTGCCGACGGAAGACCTTGCAGCGGCGTTCGGGCGTCTGCTCACTGATCCGCTGTCTCAAGATGCCACGGTGAACGCGCTGCGTCTGCTCGACGAGCTCTTTGGCGTCGGAAGCGGCGCGGTCGGATCGCAGATGGCCGGACGGGTTGAACGGGGCATCGGTGAACCTGAACTTGTGGCCCAGTCCGTCGCGGCCCTCGCTCGGGAACTTCTGGATGCGCTGAGGTGAGCCCTGCTAGATCATCGTCTCGACCGCGATCCGCACGGTGTCGCCGACGTCGACCCCCTCGCGCCGGCGCACCGCGGCCTTGACGGGCAGCACGAACGTCCTGCGCTCGGCGTCGGGGAAGACCGACGTGGACCAGCGCGAGCCGCCGAGCGTGACCTCGACCTTGACCGACCCGAACCCGGCCGGGGGCAGCGGGGAGTCGGCGATCTCGTCGCTGACGTCGGTGGGCAGGGCCGCGAAGACCCACGTGTCGCTGCGCGCGGTCCAGCGCCACAGCTCCGCCTCGAACTCGTACCTGGTGCCAGCCATGCGCCCATGATGCCGGGCGCCGCCCACAGGCGGCGCTCCGCGCCGGGCGGCGCTCCGCACGCGACGACCGCACCCGACGCCCTGCCGGCCCGCCCGAGCGCCGGACCACCTCGCCACTCTGCGCAACCCGTGCCAGCAGATCAACGACTTCCGTCCGGGCCTGCTCAAGCGGCTCGTCCTGCCGGACGGCCAGGGCGACGTGGTCCGCAAGGCCGGGATCATGACCGTGGTCGAGCGCGGCGGCACGGTCGGCGTCGGCGACCGTATCGAGGTCGAGCTCCCCGCAGGACCGCACCACCGGCTCCAGATGGTCTGACGACTCGCCAGGCCCCGGCCCCGGGAGCACCATGGAGACATGAGGGCCATCTGGAAGGGTGCCATCACGTTCGGTCTCGTCAACGTGCCGATCAAGGTCTACTCGGCCACCGAGGACCACGACGTGCCGCTGCACCAGGTGCACGACAAGGACGGCGGTCGGATCCGCTACCAACGGCGGTGCGAGGTCTGCGGCGAGGTCGTGGCGTACGAGCACATCGACAAGGCGTACGACGACGGCGAGCGCACGGTCGTGCTCACGGCCGAGGACCTGGGGTCGCTGCCCGCCGAGCGCAGCCGCGAGGTCGAGGTCGTGGAGTTCGTGCCCACCGACCAGATCGACCCCATGCTCCTGGACCGCAGCTACTACCTCGAGCCCGACTCCTCCTCCAACAAGGCCTACGTGCTGCTGCGCCGCACGCTCGAGGAGACCGACCGCACCGCGATCGTGAAGTTCGCGCTGCGCCAGCGCACGCGCCTCGCGGCGCTGCGCGTGCGCGACGACGTGCTGGTGCTGCAGACGCTGCTGTGGGCCGACGAGGTGCGCGAGGCCGCGTTCCCGACGCTCGACGAGCCGGCGAAGGTCAGCGCGAAGGAGCTCGCGATGTCGTCGCAGCTCGTCGAGTCCTTCGCGGCCGACTTCACGCCCGAGGAGTACCAGGACGACTACCAGGCCCAGCTCCGTCAGCTCATCGAGGCCAAGATCGAGGCAGGCGACACGTTCAGCACCGAAGAGACCTTCGGCGAGCAGGAGGAGAAGGGCGGCGAGGGCGCCGAGGTCATCGACCTCATGGAGGCGCTGCGCCGCAGCGTCGAGAGCTCGCGCGGCAAGAAGTCGGGCGACGCGAAGGGCGAGAAGCCCGCGAAGGAGGGTGCGTCGTCGGGCACCACGAAGAAGAAGAGCGAGCGCCCGACGACGTCGCGCGCCTCGGGCGGCAAGGCCGCCTCGACCACGGCGCCCGCCTCGACGAAGGAGCCCGCGAAGAAGAAGAAGACGACGCGCAAGAAGGCCTCGGCGTGACGTGCCGCGGCGTGCCAGGCTGACGCCATGACCCACGACCAGCCCGAGAACCCCGACCTGTCCCGCCTCGTCGCCGAGGCCGAGCAGCACGAGCGCGACCTCGTCCTCGCGCGCTTCACGCACGACGACGCGTGGCGGCTCGGCTGCCTGCTCGTCGAGCTCGCCGCGGAGCGGACGCTGCCGATCACGATCGACGTGCGCCGCGGGCCGCAGCAGGTCTTCCACGCCGCGACCGAGGGCACCACGCCCGACAACGACACCTGGGTCCAGCGCAAGGTGCGCGTGGTCGAGCGGTTCGGTGCGTCGTCGTACCTCATGGGCCTGCGCGCCAAGGCCAGGGGCACGACGTTCACGGCGCAGCACGAGCTGCCGCTCCAGGAGTACGCGGCCCACGGCGGGGCGTTCCCGCTGCGGGTCGAGGGGGTCGGGGTGATCGGCGTCGTGACCGTGTCCGGCCTGGCCCAGCGCGACGACCACCTGCTCGTGGTCGAGGCGCTGGGGACGTTCCTGCGGACCGCCGCGTGAAGGTCGCCGCCGGACCGGGCCGCCGTCTCTCGAGGTGCGGGGACCGATGAGTTCGCCGGCCCCGGCCGGTCGGACCTGAAGAGTGCGACGCACCGCGCGCCGCGCGGGAGGAGGAGAGCGATGAGACCGATCGTCCCGAGCCTGTGGTTCAACGGAGGACTCGAGGAGGCCGTGGCCTTCTACACCTCGGTGTTCTCCGACAGCACCGTCGGCGACTCCCTGAAGATGCCCGACGGCACCCTGGTCACCATCGACTTCACGTTGCAGGGCCAGCCCTTCAACCTCATCAACGGCGGCCCCGACCACCTGTTCCCGTTCAGCGAGGCCGTGTCGTTCATCGTGCGCTGCGAGGACGAGGCGGAGGTCGACCACTACTGGGACGCCCTGCTCTCGGGCGGCGGCACCGAGTCGCAGTGCGGCTGGCTCAAGGACCGCTACGGGTTGTCGTGGCAGGTCGTGCCCGTCGAGTTCGAGGAGCTCGCGCAGTCCGACGACCAGGAGGCCGTGGCGCGGATGATGGGCGTCATGATGCAGATGATCAAGCTCGAGATGCCCGCGCTGCGGGCCGCGTTCGCGGGAGAGAATGCTCCAGGAGCCTGAGGCGGTCCTGCGCGAGGCCCGGACGAGCGGAGTGCTTCAGTGCGATCGACCATCCTCTCGAGGACGATCCTCGGGAAGAAGAGGTTCCTTGCGTCGTTCGACGCGTTCTTCGAGCAGGGACTCCTGGTGGTCGCCGAGGACGGGAGCAAAGCCGTCCACGAGACGTTCGACCCCACAGATGGGCCCGTTCACCACGACGGTGACTCGCTCTACGTCGTCGTCCAGAGCGCCGTCGACGGCCCCGTGACGGTCGTCGTCTTCGACGCGAAGGCGCCGCGTTCGCTGGTTGACGACCTGAGCCTGGTGTTCGACGGCCGGTTCGAGGGCGGGATCGGAAGGATCGTCCTCGAGGCCACGGACGATTCGCTGCGGGTCGTCGTCGCGGCGGAGGAGGACGACTCGCCACGCGTCCGGGTCTATCTCGACGACCTGCGGTGGGCGACGGTCGTCGTCGTGGTGCTCTCGTAGCGGCCGCGCCACGCGAGGCTCGGCCCTCGTCCCCACCGGCATGGGGACGAGGGCCGAGGTCTGTGGTGCGGGTGCGGCGCCAGGCAGGGCGCCGCACCCCGAGGTGGATCAGTCGCGGGTCAGTCGCCGATCAGCACGTCGTCGCGTCGTACGAGGCGACGAGGGTCGAGGTCGCGCCCCCGGCCGTGACGTCGAACGTCACGTCACCGGCGGCCACCGAGGCAGAGCGTGTCGCGAACCGCTGCGACGCGCTGCGCCCGGCCTCCACCCCGGCGAACGACTTGGAGCCGGCGCTCGTGCGGATCGTGACGTCGACCGCCTCGTCCCCGGCGTTGACCGCACGGCCCGTGAGCTGGACCTTGCCCGCCACGCACCGGGCGCTCGCGGTGACGTCGATCGCCACCGGCGAGACGGGGGTCGTGGGCACCTCGTAAGGCGCCACGTCGACCTGTCCGGTCACGGCGCGGTCGCCGTTCGCGGCGTCGACCGTCACGGTCCGGCCCGCGAGCGAGCCCGCCGCGACGTCGGCCGCGGTGAGCGTGCGGCGCACCGTGCCGCACGCGGCCTCGGCGCCGGCCGCGAGCTCGGGCAGCGTGCACAGGCCTGCCGACCCGACCCCCGTCAGCCGCACGTTGCCGGTGTTGCGCACCGTGACGGTGTTGACGACGACGTCGCCCGCGTTCACCGAGCCGTTCCCGTCGGTGTCCTCGACCGTGGGCTCGCCTGCCGTGACGGCGAGCGAGGGGCGACGGTCGACCAGGTCGACGGGCTCGCCCGTGAGCGCGACCGAGGAGGCCTGGTCGGCGTTCATGTACCAGCGGGTCTCGGGGACGAAGAAGCCGTCCGCGAGGTCGCCTGCCGTCACGACGCGGTACGCGAGCGCGCACAGGTAGGTGCCGCCCGCGGGCAGGCTGCTCCAGTTGCAGCCCGGGGACAGGTTCGTCAGGTTGCCCGTCGCGGTCGAGCGGTAGGCCGTGGTCCCGGTGTTGTAGACGCGGAACGAGTACGGCATCCGTTCGCCGACGGTGTACGGCTGGGTCGCCACGTCACGGTTGGTCGTGTACTTCCCGAACACCGCGAGCGAGGTCACGGGGCCCGCGGGGCCGCCGGTCACGGTCACGTAGCCGTACGCGCGCGCCTGCGTGCCGTCTGCCGCGGTCAGGACGCTCTGGACGCGGACGGGGTTGTTCGCGGTGGTCGCCGCGGCGGTCGCGGACGCGGTGAGGGCGACCTGGACCGTCGCGGTCTCACCGACGGCGAGCGCCGGCACGTCGACCGTGGTCGCGCTCCAGCCCACGGGGGCGTCGATCGTCAGGCGCGAGGCGCCGAGCGCCGTCTGGTTCTGGTTGGTGACCTGGACGGGGACCTGGACCGTGGCACCCGTCGCCACGGTCGTGTCCGGCACGACGGTCGAGGCGCACGTGGCGTTGAGCCACTCCTGGTCGAAGCTCGCGAACGAGATGGCGTTCATGCCCTGCGTCTCGTACAGGAGCCCGAACCGGCCGTCACCGAGGGGCGAGAGCGTCGAGTAGGCGCCCGAGCCGGGGTTGACGACCCGGAAGCCGGGCCAGGTCGCGCCGTCGTCGCACGAGAGGCGCACGGTCACGTTCTCGCGGCCCGTGGTGCTGTTGGAGTTGCTGAACAGCAGCATCTTCGCCTCGGCCGAGCCCTCGGGGGCGTCGGGGTACAGGCGGGAGATCGACCCGTTGTTGGTCGGGTCGGGGAGCTGGCGGTCCAGGGTCACGGGGCCGTAGGTGTGCCCGCCGTCGCTCGAGAACGCGATCTTGCGGTACTTGCTGCCCGCGGCGTCGCGCGAGTTCATCATGACGCGACCGTCGGAGAGCTCGACCGACTTGTTCTCGTCCATGCCCGTGCCGAAGGCCTCGCCGTGCTGCCACGTGGCGCCGTGGTCGTCGGAGTAGACGCTGTAGGCCTTGTAGGTCCCACCCGTGCGGGCCGTGAACTGCTGGACCAGGCGTCCGGCGTGCTCGCCGTAGCGCAGCTGGATGCCCTCGCCCGAGGCCGCGAAGATGCCGGCCCACGACGGGTCCTTGGCGCCCTCGGTGATGACGCGGCCCTCCCAGGTCTCACCCCCGTCCGTCGAGACGCTGACGGCGGCGTGCAGGATCTGCCGGTTGTTCGGGTCGATCCCCGTGGCCGACCCGCCGAACCCCTGGTCGAACGACTTCACGTGGAAGTTGAAGATGTGGCCCGTCTCGCGGTCCACGATGTAGCTCGGGTCGGAGAACCCGTACTTGTCGGGCGACGAGTTCGTGCCGTGCCCCTGGGCCACGACCGTCGCGGGCTCCCACGTCGCGCCGTTGTCCCGGCTGACCTGCTGGAGGATCGAGTTGGGCTGCGGGGCGTCGCCCGCGTGGAACGGGCGCCCGTCGTACGACGCGAGGACCACTCCGTCGTTCGTCGTGGTCAGCGCGGGGATGCGGTAGTTCGCGTAGCCCCCCGTGCCGCCGACCGCGAGGGTCTGCTCGGAGAACGTCCCCGGCCCGTCGGACGCGGAGGGCGGGAACGGGTCGAACGCCTGGGCGCTCGCGGCCGGGGCCACGAGGAGCAGGGACAGCCCGGCCGCGAGGGCTGTGCGGGTCCCGCGGCGGCGTGCGCACACCGGTGAGCGCGGGTCGCGCGGGGTCGTCGGGGTGGAGGGGTGCTGTGGCATCAGTAACTCCTGGCTTCGTCGGGTCAGAGCTCTTGGTGCACGGTGCGGTCCTGCGGGTGCTGCGTCCGCCCCGGGCGCGGGGAGGGCACGGCGCGGACCTCCGCCCGGCACCGAGTCGGGTGCGGGGGTCCGGTCTGTGGGTGCTCCTGGTGCGAGGTGCCCGACGGCGGAGCGTGCGTCGGGCGGAGGGGTGCGGGACCGTCGTGGTCGTCGCGCCTGTGGTGCTGGTGGACGGGTCCGGGCGTCCGCGGCGGTGCGGACGCCCCGGACAGAGGGCTCGGGCGGACGGGTGGGGTGTCAGCGCGTCAGTGCGTCGACGAACCACCCCGTGATGCTCGTGGGGTGCGTGATCGCGGTCCCGACCACGACGGCCCAGGCCCCCGCGTCGAGCGCGGCCCGCGCCTGGGCGGGCGAGTGGACGCGGCCCTCGGCGATCACGGGCAGGTCGAGGCGGTCGACGAGCTCGGCGAGCAGCTCGAGGTCCGGACCGTCGGTGCGGGGCCGTTCGCCCGTGTACCCGGACAGCGTGGTGCCGACCACGTCGACCCCGGCGTCGAGGGCCGCGAGCGCGTCGTCGAGGCTGCCGCAGTCGGCCATGACGAGCGCGGACGTGTGCTCGCGCAGCCCGGCGACCGTGCCCGCGAGGCTCAGACGGTCGGGCCGCGGGCGACGGGTCCCGTCGATCGCGACGATCGTCGCACCGGCCGCGGCGACCGCGACCGCGTGGCGCAGGGTCGGGGTGATGAAGACGCCGTCGGTCCCGTCCTTCCACAGCCCCGTGACGGGCACCGTGATCCTGTGCTCCGTGAACGCACGGGTGACGTGCTCGATGTCCGCGATGCCCTGGACGCGGATGCCCGCCGCGCCGCCCTCGACCGCGGCGAGGGCGACCTGGGTCATGGTGCGAGGGTCGCGCATGGCCTCGCCGGGGTAGGCCTGGCACGACACCACCAGACCACCTCGCAGGGCGATCAAGGGGTCCTGCGCGGGGTTGCGGGGCGGCGGCGACGAGCGGTCGGTCACGGGGTCCTCCGGGGAGCCGAGGGGGCGGACGGGCGAGCGGTGACGAGTTCGAGGTCGTGCGGGCGGGCAGCGGCACCGCCAGGGGTCCGCTCGTGCACGGCGAGCGCGAGCCGGGCGGCGCCGAGGACCGCGGCGTCCCCGCCGAGCACGACCGGGACCACGGGCAGGCCCGCGAGCGGCGGCATGAGCTCGGAGGCGAGCGCGGCGCTCATGGTGTCCCACCAGAGCGCCCCGGCCCCGGCGAGCCCGCCGCTGACCACGACGACCTCCGGGTCGAGCATGTTCGCGACGCCGCCGACCGTGCGACCGAGCGCGGTCGCCGCGACGACGACCGCGTGCCGCGCGATCGTGTCGACGTCGGCGACCTCGCACACCGCCCGTGCCGTCGTGTGCGCCGGGTCGCCGCCCAGGCGCAGGTAGAGCGCGTGCAGTGCCGGGCCGGACCCGACGGCCTCGAGGTGGCCCGTGCGTGAGCAGGTGCACGCGAGCCCCGCGGCCTCGGCCGCAGGGAGGTGCCCCAGGTGGCCCGCGACGTGCCGGGCTCCGTGCTGGGGCGAGCCGTCGAGCAGCAGCGTCGCGCCGACGCCCGTGCCCGCGGCGACCACGAGCGCGGTGCGCGTCCCCGCGCACGCGCCGAGCCAGTGCTCGCCCAGCGCGTGGGCGTGCACGTCGTTGTCCGCGAGCACGGGCAGGTGCGCGGCGGGACTGCCCGTGGCCGCGAGCCGGGCCGAGATCCCGCCCGTGAGGTCGGTCCCGGCCCAGCCCGTGAGGGCGTCGGTCGCGGAGACCACGGTCCCGCGGCCCGAGTCGATCACCCCTGCGGAGCCGATGCCGACCCCGACCAGGACGTCGGGCGAGCCGGGCGACCCGGGTGCGTCGACGCCGTCGGGCAGGACGAGCCCGACCAGGCGCGCGACCGCGTCGAGGATCGCGGCCGCCCCCTCCTGGGCCGGGGTGGGGGCCCCGGCCCGGGCGAGGACCGTGCCGTCGTCGCGCACGAGCCCGGCGGCGATCTTGGTGCCGCCCAGGTCGATCCCGACGGCGACGCGGTGGCTGATCGGGGAGCTCGTCACAGCAGCCCGGCCTCCGCGAGGATCACCTTGATCTGGTCCACGACCTCGCCCTCCAGGGCGGGGGCCGGCGTCGTCATGACGTTGGACTCGATCAGGCCGAGGAGCTGGAGCGAGGTCTTGAACGCGCCCAGGCCGCTCGCGCCGCCGCTGTAGCCGCGGGGCTGGAAGACGATCTCGAACAGGGCCGCGAGGCGGTCCTGCTCGTCGCGCGCCGCGACCCAGTCGCCCGCCTGCGCCGCGTCCCACAGGCGCACGTAGCCGGCCGGGTCGACGTTGCCGAGGCCGGGGACCACGCCGTCGGCGCCGAGCAGCAGCATGCCGTCGACCACGACCTCGTGCCCCGTGAACAGGCGCAACGGGCTGCCCGCGGCACGGTTGGCCGCGACGAGGCGGCGGAAGCCGACGTCGTCGCCGCTCGAGTCCTTGACGCCCGCGATGACGCCCTCGGTGCCCAGGCGCACCAGCATGCCCAGGTCGAGCTTCGAGTGCACGCACACGGGGACGTCGTAGGCGAACAACGGCAGGTCGCTCGCCGCGGCCACGCCGCGGAAGTGACGCTCGATCTCCTCGTCGTTGGTGCGGATGTACAGCGGGGCGGTCGCGACGACCGCGTCGACGCCCGCGGCCTCGGCGCGGCGCACCTGGTCCGCGACGCGGTGCGTCGTCAGGTCGATCACGCCCGCCATGACGGGGACGCGGCCTGCCGTGATCTCGACGGCGGCCTCCATGACCTGGGTGCGGCGGGCGTCGTCGAGGTAGGCGACCTCACCGGACGAGCCGAGCACGAACAGGCCGTGCACACCCGCGTCGAGCTGGCTGGTGATGACGCGCTCGAACGACGCGCGGTCGAGCTCGCCGTCCGCCGTGAGCGGCGTGACGACGGGAGGGATGACGCCGGAGAAGGTGGGCGTGGTCGAGGTGGGCACAGCGGACTCCAAGGATGGTGCGGTGGTGCCGGGCGGGACGACCGCCCGGCACCGGGTGGATGTGGGGGACCGTCAGAGCAGCGTCGGCGCGGCGCCGAGCAGGGTCCGGGTGTAGTCGTTCGTCGGGTGGTCGAAGACCTTCTCGGCCGTGCCCTCCTCGACGACCTTCCCGAAGTACATGACCGCGATGCGGTCCGAGACGTACCGGACGGTCTGGATGTCGTGCGAGATGAACACGAGCCCGAGGTTCAGGCGCGCCTTGAGGTCGGTCAGCAGGTTCAGCACCTGGGCCCGCACCGAGACGTCGAGCGCCGAGGTGGGCTCGTCCGCGACGATCACGTCCGGCTCGAGCGCCAGGGCGCGGGCGATCGCCACGCGCTGACGCTGGCCGCCCGAGACCTGGCTCGGCAGCACGTCGAGGGCCGACTGGGGAAGACCCACGAGGTCGAGCAGCTCGGACACCCGCTTCTCGCGCTCGCGCGGCGAGCCGATCCCGTGCACGTCGAGCGGGTCGCGCAGGATGTCGCGCACCAGCATGCGGCCGTTGAGGGCCGTCGACGGGTCCTGGAAGACGATCGAGATCGCGCGCCCGAACTCCTTGCGCGTGCGGGCGTTGCGCCTGAGCACGCTGCGCCCGTTGAACACGACGTCGCCGCTCGTGGGGGCCTGGAGGCCCACCATGACCTTGGCGAGGGTCGACTTGCCGCAGCCCGACTCGCCCACGATCCCGATGGTCTCGCCGCGCCGCACGGCCATGTCCACCCCGGCGACCGCGTGGACGCGGTCCGGACGGAAGAGCTTGCCCGTGCGGGCCTTGTGCACCACGTGCACGTCCTTCAGCTCGAGCACGGGCGTGTCGTCGCTCATCGGGCACCTTCCTGGACGAGGAGACCGCTCTCGGTCGACTCCGTGTGGCTCGCATAGCGGTGGTCGGTCCCCGGCAGCGTGCGCAGCGGGGGACGGGGCACGAACGCGTCCTGCGGTCGCGAGGAGCGCGGAGCGAACCGGTCGCCCGTCGCGAAGTCGCGCGGGGACGGGACGGTGCCGGGGATCTGGTGCAGGCGCTCTGCACCGGACTCGATCGACAGGACCGCCCCGAGCAGACCGCGCGTGTACTCGTGCTGGGGGTGCATGAGCAGGCTCGGCACGGGGGCCGATTCGACGACCTGGCCCGCGTACATGACCGTCACACGGTGCGCGAGCGAGGCGACGAGCGCCAGGTCGTGGCTCACGAAGACCATGGCGAACCCGAGCTCGTCGCGCAGCTCGTTGAGCAGGTCCACGACCTGCTTCTGGACCGTGACGTCGAGAGCCGTGGTCGGCTCGTCGGCCACGACCAGGCGCGGGTCGCGGGTCAGGGCCATCGCGATGAGCACGCGCTGGCGCTGGCCGCCCGAGAGCTCGTGCGGGTAGCTCTTGAGCGTGCGCTGGGCGTCGAGCCCCACGAGCTCGAGGAGCTCGACCGCGGTGCGCGTCCCGCCACGCTTGACGAGTTGTGCCATCTGGGTGCGGATCAGCATCGACGGGTTGAGCGAGCTGAGCGCGTCCTGGTAGACCATGGCCATCTCGTGGCCGCGCAGCGCGTTCCGGCGGGCCGGGGTCGCCGTGAGCAGGTCCACGCCGTCGAGGAGGATCTCGCCCGTGACCTGTGCGGACGAGGGCAGCAGGCCCATGACCGCGAGGCTCGTGAGCGACTTGCCGCAGCCCGACTCGCCCACGAGCGCCATGGTCTCCCCGGGGCGCACCGAGAAGCTGATGTCGTCCACGACCGCCACGTCCCCGTGCCGCTCCGGGAAGCGGATCGAGAGGTTCTTGACCTCCAGCAGGGGAGCGGCGTCACCCGTGTAGACCAGGCGGTCGGTGCGGTTCTGCTCGGCGACGCGCAGGCGGTCGAGCTGGACCGCGAGGGCCTCGCGCTGTGCGGCGGCCGCGGCGACCGCGAGCTGCGGGTCGGGGACGACCGAGGTGTCCGCGACGAGCTCGTCGAGCACGCGAGGCTCGCGCAGGTCGGCCCCACCCGAGTACTCGAGGGGAGCGTCGGCGTCGGGCTCCGTGAGCGGGTCCGTGGCGTGCGCGGCGTCCTCGGCAGCAGCGGCCGCGGCGCGAGCCTCGGCCGGCCTGCGGGCCGCGGGGCGGACCATCGCGTCCGTCAGCCCCTCGGACAGGACGTTGAGCGAGAGCACCGTCAGGAGGATCGCCATGCCGGGGAAGAAGGTCGCCCACCAGCCGCCGTTGAGCAGCAGGTTGCGCCCGTAGGCGATGACGTTGCCCCACGAGGGCTCGGGGTCCTGCACGCCCGCGCCGATGAACGACAGGCTCGCCTCGAACACGATCGCGTCGGCCACCAGCACGGTCGCGAACACCATGATCGGGGCGATGCAGTTGCGGGCCACGTGCTTCATGAGGATCAGCGAGGTGCGCGCGCCGATGACCTTCTCGGCCGACACGTAGTCCTCGCCGAACTGGCTCAGCACGTTGGCCCGGACGATGCGGGCGATCTGCGGGGTGTAGAGGAACGCGATCGTGAAGATGAGGACGGGCAGGGACTTGCCCCACACGGCCACGAAGACCACGGCCAGGGCGATGCCCGGGAAGGCCATGATGATGTCGAGGATGCGCATGAGGGTCTCGCTCACGGCCTTGTGGGCCGTCGCGGCGATCGACCCGAGGATCGCGCCGGCGACCAGGGCCACGGCCGTGGCACCCAGGCCGATCACGAGCGAGTAGCGAGCACCGTAGACGATGCGCGAGAAGATGTCTCGACCCGTGCGGTCCGTGCCGAACCAGTGCTCGCCCGAGGGCGGCTGGGCAGGGGTGCCCGACTGCAGCGGGTCGTAGGCCGCGACGAGCGGGGCGAAGATCGCGAGGAGCGCGACCAGGAGCACGAACGCGAGGGCGATCTTGGAGCCCAGGGGGAGAGCGGCGAGGCGCAGACCCGGGCGGGACAGTCGTTCTGTCAGCTTCCGACGCATGTCACACCGTCCGGATTCGAGGGTTGACGACGAGATAGAGGAGGTCGACCAGGATGTTGACGACCACGAAGGTCAGGGCGACGGTCAGCGTCACTCCCTGCACCAGGGCCGTGTCGCTCGCGGTGACGCCGTTGAGGATGAGCTTGCCCATCCCGGGCAGGTCGAAGATGACCTCGATGATCACCGCGCCACCCATGAGGTAGCCGACGCGCAGGCCCAGCACCGTGATGGGCGTGATGAGCGCGTTGCGCAGGACGTTGCGTCCCACGACGACGCCGCGCGGCAGACCTGAGCCGATCGCGGTGCGCACGTAGTCGCGGTCGAGCTCCTCGACCATCGCGGTGCGGACCACGCGGGTCAGGGAGGCTGCGACGGGGATGGCGAGGGACAGCGCAGGCAGGAACATCGAGGCGAGGAACAACCCGAAGTCGTCCGCAGGGTTCGTGTAGCCGCCCGAGGGGAACCAGTCGAGGCGCAGCGAGAACTGCTGGATGAGGAGGATCGCGAGCCAGAAGGACGGCGTCGCGACGCCCGCGATCGACAGGACGCGGATGACCTGGTCGGGCCACCGGTCGCGGTAGAGCGCGGCGCTCACGCCGAGCACCAGGGCCAGCACGACGGCGATCGCCAGCCCCATGAAGGTCAGCTGGAGCGTGAGCGGGAAGGCGTTCGAGATGAGCTCGCTCACGGGCTGTGAGGGCGGCACGGTCATGCCCATGTCGCCGCGCACGAGACCGGCCAGGAAGTTGCCGTACTGCACGAGCATCGGGTCGTTGAGCCCGTTCGCGGCGCGGTAGGCCTCCTTGGCCGCGTCCGTCGCGGACTCGCCGAGGGCGTTGGTCGCCTGGTCGCTGGGCGCGAACTGCATGACGACGAAGACGAGCAGGGTGATGCCCAGGATCATGACGGGCAGGGCGAGCAGGCGTCGTCCGGTCAGTCGTAGGAGCGCGGTCACGCGGTACTCCTCGGGGTCGGGGTGGGTGACGGCGGCGCAGGGAGGGGCGCCGCCGTCACCCGGAACACGGGGACGTCAGGCGGTGCGGGAGACGTCCAGGAAGGACAGGCCCGTGACGGGGATGGGCTTGAACCCGGTGAGCGCGGAGTCCTCCCAGGCCGTGGGGAGCTTGCGGTGCAGCAGGGGGTACAGCGGGACCTCGTCCGCGAGGATGTCGTAGATCTCGCCCCAGGTCTTCTTCTGCTTGGCGGCGTCCGGCTCGGCCGAGCCCGCGTCGAGCAGGCGCGTGACCTCGGCGAACTCGGGCGTGCTGGCCCAGCGGTAGCGCTTGACCGGCCACACCGACCCCGAGTACCACCAGCGCAGGAGGAGGTCGGGGTCGTTGCCGAAGACCGAGGGGTCGCCGGGGGCGACCATGACCTCGAGCTGGCCGTCGTCGACCTTCTTGTACTGGCCGCCGGACTGGCCGATGTCGAGCGTCGTGGCGATCCCGACCGCGTCGAGGTCCTCCTTGATGAGCGGGGCGACGTCCTTGACCCAGCTCGTGTCGGTCGTCAGGAGGGTGATCGACAGGTCGCCCACGCCCGCGTCGCTCAGGAGCTTCTTGGCCTTGGCCGGGTCGTACGTGTAGACCGTGGCGGCCTCGACGTAGGACGGGTGCTCCTTGTGCAGGAAGCTCGTGGCGGCGGTCGCGTTGCCCAGCAGACCCGTGCTGATGATCTTGTCCATGTCGAGCGCGTGGAAGAACGCCTGGCGCACGCGCTTGTCCGTGAACGGCGCCTTGGTGCAGTCGAACATCATGAAGAGCAGGCCGAACGACTGGACCGACTCGACCGTGACGGCGTTGGAGAGGCGCTCGACGTCGAGGTAGGGCACGTCCTCGATCGACTGGACGCGCCCCGACTCGACCGCGGTCACGCGGGCGGCGGCGTCGGAGAGCAGGTTCCAGGTCATGGCCTTGGCGAGGGCCGGGCGCGAGCCGTTGTAGGCGTCGAAGCGCTCGAAGGTGATCTTGTCGTCGACCGTGGCGCTCGTGAGCTTGTACGGGCCCGTGCCGACGGGCAGCGAGTCGTACGCCTTGGGGTCGGCCTCGACGATGGCCTTCGGGACGATCTTGACGACCGAGACGCGGTCGACGAACAGCCCGAACGGGTAGTTGAGCGTGAAGGTGACCGTCTTGTCGTCCTTGGCCGCGACCGAGGCGAGGAACGGCAGGAACTGGGAGTAGAGCGAGGCGTTCGCCGGGTCGAGGACGCGGTTGAAGCTGAAGACCACGTCGTCGGTCGTGACGGGGGAGCCGTCGTGGAAGGTGGCCCCGTCGCGGAGCGTGACCTCCCAGGTGGTCTCGTCGATCTTCTTGGGCAGCTCCTTGCCGAGCGCGGCGTAGGGCGTGCGGGCTGCGGGGTCGAGCTCGACGAGCCCCTCGAGGACGTGCCAGTTGGCGGCCATGGTCACGGCGCCCGACGTCGTCATGGGGTCGAAGCCCGTGGACAGGGCGTACGAGATGCCTGCCTCGATCGTGCCGTCGAGGTTGGGCTTGGTCCCGCTGCCGGCGGGGGTGGTCTGCGGGTCGGCCGAGGTGGACGCGGGTCCGCCGCAGGCGGCGACCGCGCTCGCCAGGACTGCTCCGGCGCCGATCACGCCGGCGAGCTTGAGGAAGCCGCGGCGAGAGGTGTCGGTCGCGTTCGTGCTATTCGCCATCGAGGTAGCCATGAACTCTCCAGATATAGGACGTCTGATGTCTGACGCTGGTAGGGTTGAACGGTAGAGGCAATTCCTGAGGAGGTCAAGGCGCATGACAGCTACCGATCCCGTGGATCATGGGGGATTCGCTCGACAGGGGGTTCGTCCCCTGACGACGACGGAGCAGATCAAGGAGTACATCCTGCGGGCCCACCTGCGGCCCGGCGACCTGCTGCCCACCGAGGCCGAGCTGTGCTCGTTGCTCGGCGTCAGCCGGTCGAACGTCCGTGAGGCGATCCGGACGCTCGCGGCGCTCGATATCGTCGAGGTGCGGCACGGGTACGGCACCTACGTGGGGCAGCTCTCGCTCAAGCCGCTGGTCGAGGGCCTCGTCTTCCGCGGGGTCCTGATCCCGGGGGACGACTTCTCGGCGCTGCGCGAGGTCGTCGAGGTCCGCCAGGCGCTCGACGTCTCGATGGCCGAGCAGATCGTCACGGAGATGGCCGGGAGCCGGAACCCCGAGCTCGAGAGGCTCGTCGCCGAGATGGAGCGCAAGGCGCGCGCGGGTGAGGACTTCTTCGAGGAGGACCGCGCGTTCCACTCGCACCTGCTCGCCCATCTCGACAACTTCCTGGTGGCCCAGCTGGGCACGGCCTTCTGGGACGTGCATCAGGTCGTGTCGCCCAAGCTCGGGCTGCCTGCCCCCGAGCAGATCGACCTCACGGCCAAGGCGCACGGGGACATGCTGCGCGCGGCCGAGGCCGGGGACGCGGAGGCCTACCGCGACGCCGTCGTCGCGCACTACGCGCCCCTGCGGGACGCGCTCACGCAGATGGCGACCACGGTCGAGGAGAGCCGCGTCGCCGCGGCGACCGCGGCCGGGGCGCCCGAGCCCCACGGTGCGCGCGGCGGCCTCGCGTGAACCGCCCGTCGCTCGGCCCGGGCTCGAAGGTCGTGCTGATCGGTGACTCGATCACCGACGCCGGTCGGCTCGCCGAGGGGGAGTTCGGCCTGGGCCACGGCTACGCGGCCCGTGTCGCGGGCGCGTGCGGGCGTCACGGCGTCACGGTCCTGAACCGGGGCGTGGGCGGTCACCGGGTGGTCGACCTCCGGTCGCGCTGGGACCAGGACGTCCTCGCGCTGGAGCCCGACCTGGTGTCGATCAAGATCGGCATCAACGACACCTGGCGCCGCTACGACGCGGGCGACGAGACGAGCGCCGAGAACTTCGAGGCCGGGTATCGCGACCTGCTCGACCGCACGCTCGCCGGTGCGCCGCAGGCGGCCCTCGTCCTGGTCGAGCCGTTCCTGGTGCCCGTGCGCCCGGAGCAGTGGGGCTGGCGCGAGGACCTCGACCCCAAGATCCAGGTCGTGCGCCGGCTCGCCGGGTCCTACGGTCTGCCGCTCGTGGCGACCGACGGGCCGTTCGCCCAGGCTGTCGCGACGAGCGGGCTGGGCCCGCAGGCCTGGGCGTACGACGGCGTCCACCCCACGCCGGCGGGGCACGACCTCCTCGCGGAGGCCTGGTTGAAAGTTGTACATCTGCGCTAGTACGTCCGTATCTCTTGCCTCCGGCGCCCCTGTGGCTGATTCTTAGTGCGTGGTTCAAGGCTAAAACACGCACAACCAGTCATTAGGCAAGGGAGCTCAATGAATCCGGTCGTCCAGCGCCGCCCCGCGACCCCCCGTCGCGGCGCACTGCCTTCATCCCGAGTCCTCGCTGCCTCGATCGCCGCACTGGCGCTCGTGGGTACAGGGCTCGTCTCCGTCCCTGCCGGCGCGGCCCCCGCCGCGCCGGCAGCGGCCTCTCTCGCGGCAGCAGCCGCACCCAAGCCCGTGACCCCCGAGGTCCCCGTGGACGCGGCAGGCAAGCCGCTCGGGGCGATCACCCAGGTCACGGCCGTCGGCAACACGGTCACCCTCACGGCGGGCACCGGCGCCTACCGTGTGACCTTCCTCGACGACGAGACGCTGCGCGTCGAGGCGGATCCCTCAGGGACGTTCTCCGACCCGGCCAACACGCCCCAGGGTGACGCGACGCGTACGGCGAACATCGTCGTCGGGCTCGACGAGTTCGCGGGCACCACCCCGACCGTGACCGAGGGCGCGACCATCACGCTCGCGACCGCGAAGGTCTCCCTGAAGATCGACAAGGCGACGGGCCGCATGACGCTCGTGCGGGCCGACGGCTCGGTCGTCTGGGACGAGTCGGCGCCGCTCACGTTCGGCGCCTCCTCGGCGACCCAGCACCTGCGCACCGCCACGGCAGAGCAGTTCCTCGGCGGCGGCATGCAGAACGGCCGCTCGATCCACACGGGTGCGACGATCAACATCGCGCGGAACTTCGACTGGGACGACGACGGCTACCCCAACGCGGTGCCGTACTACATGACGTCGAACGGCTACGGAGTCGCTGCGCAACACGTTCGCCCGGGGCACCTACGCCTTCACGGACGAGGCCACCACGACCCACGAGGAACGGCGCTTCGACGCCTACTACTTCGTGGGCGACTACAAGGGTGCGCTCGACGGGTACACCCAGCTCACGGGCCGCCCCCTCATGCCGCCCGTCTACGCCCTCGAGTACGGGGACGCCGACTGCTACAACCGCTCCAACCCCACGTACTCGTCGTCGGGCTTCGGTGACCCCGAGGGGATCAAGCAGAAGACCCCGCAGGCCGCCGTCACGGCCGCGCGGTTCAAGGAGAACGACATGCCGGCGGGCTGGATGCTCGTCAACGACGGCTACGGCTGCGAGTACCAGGACCTGCCGGCGACGGTCGCCCAGATCGCCGAGGACTCGGACCTGGTCACGGGCCTGTGGACCCAGCGGTCGCTCACGAACCAGGAGTACGAGGTCGGCGAGGCGGGCGTGCGCATGCGCAAGCTCGACGTCGCGTGGGTCGGCAACGGCTACCGCATGGCGCTGACGGGCTGCGAGTCCGCCTACAAGGGCTTCGAGGACTACTCGGACGCGCGCGGCACGTCCCTCATGGTCGAGGGCTGGGCCGGGTCGCAGCGCTGCGGCATGCAGTGGACGGGTGACCACTCGGGCAACCTCGACGCGGTGCGCTGGCAGATCTCGGCGCTCACGGGAGCCGGGAACTCCGGGCTCGCGTTCAGCACGGGCGACGTCGACGGGATCTTCGGTGGGTCCACGAAGTCCTACGTGCGCGACCTGCAGTGGAAGGCCTTCGCGCCGGCCCTGTACTCGATGAGCGGCTGGGCCTCGGTCGACAAGCGGCCGTGGCTCTACGGCGACGAGGCCACCGAGATCAACCGCAAGTACCTCCAGCTGCGGCAGAAGCTCATGCCGTACATCTACACGCTCGCGGCCGGGTCCCACGAGACGGGCACCCCCATGATGCGCTCGCTCGCGCTCGAGTACCCCCAGGACCCCATGTCCTACGGGGCCGAGGCGAACAACGAGTTCCTGCTCGGCGAGGACTTCCTCGTCGCGCCGGTGTTCTCCGACTCGGAGATCCGCAACGGGATCTACCTGCCGGAGGGGCGCTGGGTCGACTACTGGACGGGCGACGTGCTCGACGGCGGGCGCGTGCTCAACGGGTACAGCGCCCCGCTCGACACGCTGCCCGTGTTCGTGCGGGCCGGAGCGGTCGTCCCGCAGGGCATGGTGGCGCGCAACGCGTCGCTCGTGCCCGAGGACTCGGCGATCACGCTCGACGTCTACCCCCAGGGCGACGAGAGCTTCACGCTCTACGAGGACGACAAGCTCACGCGCGCCTACAAGGACGACGCGACGTCGTCGCAGGAGCTCACGGTCTCTGCGCCCGAGCAGGACGGCGGCGACGTGACCGTCACGATCGGCGAGCGCGTCGGCGACTACGCGGGCAAGGCTGCGGCGCGCCCGTACCTGCTCGACGTCCACACCGGTTCGGCTCCCTCGGGCGTCACGGTCGGGGGAGCGTCGCTCGCACGGGTCGCCGACGCGGTGGCCTTCGAGTCCGCCTCGACGGGCTGGTTCTACGACGCATCCGCTCCGGGCGGAGTGGTGCGCGTCAAGCTCGGCGCGATCGCCGCGGACGCCTCGGCGACGGTCGTCCTGACCGGGACCAGCGCGGTCGGCGGCAAGGACTCCGACGCGGGTCGCGCCTCGGTGACCGTGGGCCTGGCGGCCCAGGTCTTCCAGGGCCAGGAGACGACGGCGGAGCTCACCTTCACGAACACCGGCACCAAGGCCAAGACCGACCTGGTGGTCGAGCCCGTCCTCCCGCAGGGGTGGACGCTCGTGAGCAGCACCGGGACGACCGCGGCCTCGGTCGCGCCGGGGGCGAGCGTGACGGCCCGCGTGGTGGTCTCGCCGGCCGCGGGGTCCGCGGCCGGGCAGCAGACCGTGGGTGCTCGCGCGACGTACCGTGACGCGGCGGGCGACGAGCGCACGGTCTCGGGCGCCAACCAGCTCTACGTCGCGTACGGAGACCTCGCAGCGGCCTTCAACCACGTCTCGATCACGTCGCTGGCGACCAAGGACGCCGGCAACTTCGACGGCGGGGGCGCCTCCTTCTCGGAGGACGCGCTCGCTGCCGCCGGGGCCTCGTGGGGCGAACCTCTGACCGTGACGAGCGGCGAGGACACGATCGGGTACACGTGGCCCGCGGCAGCGCCAGGGGTCGCCAACTCGATGGCCCTGGACGGTCAGACGGTCGCCGTGTCGGGCAAGGGGACGCACCTCGCGTTCCTGGGATCGGCATCCGCCGGCGGGGGAGTCACCCCCGAGGTGACCATCACCTATGCGGACGGCACCACGTCCAAGCAGTCGTTCTTCTTCCCGAACTGGCTGCTCCAGGGCGGTCTGAACGGGTCGAGCGTCGCGGTCGCGAGCCAGGGGCGCAACAACAAGAACAACGCGGCGGGCTACGAGTACCCGACCTACAAGTACCAGGTCTACTCCGACACCGTGCTCCTCAACCCGGCCAAGGAGCTGCGGTCCGTCACGTTCCCGGTGCAGACGAACGCCAAGCTGTTCGCGATGAAGGTCGCCACCCTGGGCCTGCCCGACGCCCCGCAGGGGACCGTCTGGGCCTCCGACCTGACATGGACGTCGGCGACGAACGGCTACGGCGTGATCGGCAAGGACGTCGCGAACAAGGACTCGGCCTCGTCCCCGGACAAGCCGCTCGTCATCAACACGACGCCCGAGCTCAAGAAGACCTACGCCAAGGGGCTGGGGGTGCACGCGGCGTCGAAGGTCACCTACTACCTCGGCGGGCAGTGCACGGCGTTCACCGCGGACGCCGGTCTCGAGGACCCGTTCAAGGGGTCGGTGATCTTCAAGGTCGACGTCGACGGGGCCAACAAGTACCAGGGCACCACGTTCCAGGCGGGCTTCCCGACCGAGCAGGTGTCGGTCGACGTCACGGGGGCCCAGTACATCGATCTGATCGTGGACCCCACGAGCCCCGGTGCCATCAACGGCGCGCACGGCGTGTGGGGTGACGCGAGGTTCACGTGCGCCGAGCCCGCCCCGGAGCTCGCGTTCTCGGCCGAGGCCTCGACCAGGCGCAGCGGCGCGATGGTCCTGCTCTCGGTGCGCGCCGTCAACGAGGAGGACGTCCCCGTCGACGTCGTCGTCACGACGCCGTACGGCACCAAGACGTTCGTCGGCGTGCTGCCGGGCAAGAGCGCGAGCCAGAGCTTCAACGCTCGGGCCGCGACGATCCCCGCGGGTGAGGCCACGGTGACCGTGACCAGGACCGTGGACGGGAAGAAGGTGAGCGTCGACCGGACCGTCGCGTACGACGGGGTCGGTTGATCCCACAAGGGTGACAGGGACGCCGCCGGTCCGACCGGCGGCGTCCCCGGGAGCCCCACCACGGCTCGGAGGCCGGTTCGTCCGGCCCCCGGCCTCGTGTCACCCTGGCGGTCAGGGCCGAGACAGTGGAGACTGGCTCGTGGGTCCCTCGGGCCCCCTGACCGTCGTCGCACCGGACGCACCACGCTACGGACCGTGGGAGCCCCGGGCGAGGCACGAGGGAATCCCCCGCACTGCTCGCAGGGCGGGGGTACCGCATAGAGGTGTGCGGGAGGGAGAGGCGCCGGTTGCCACTGGGGGCGAACGGCGCCTCTCGCATGTCCGGTGACGCAGGAGCGCCCGCCCGACGGCGCCGCGCAGCACGGGCCGTGGGCGGCCGGGCCCGGCGTCCTCAGTCGCGCTGTGCGCGCAGTGCGACCATCTGGTCGATCAGGGCGAGCAGGTCGTCGATCGACCCGCCCTGGGGCGTCCCCGCGCTCGCGGGCGAGGCGCCGCTCGCGAAGTGCTCGCTCGCCTGGGCGTAGAGGCCGTCGCCGATGAGCATGATCGCGCGGGTCAGCACCGGGTCGCCGACGACCTCGAGCACGGCCCCGGCCCAGGCGTCGTGCGCGTCGTCGAGGGCGGCGCGCGCCTGCGGGTAGCTGCCCTGGGCGAGCCGCGAGACCGCGACGTAGACGAGCTCGAAGTCGCTGTCGGAGTCGGCCGACGTGCGGATGAAGTAGTCCACGGGGCCCGCGGGGGCTGCGCGCATGGCCTCGACGTCGGCGGTCGTGAGGTCCCGCAGGTGTTCCATGAGCCCCTCGGCCAGCGCGACCTTGGACCCGAAGTGGTAGAGCAGACCGCCCTTGGACACACCGGCCTCGGCGGCGACCGCGTCGAGCGTGGTCGCGCGCTCTCCCTGGGTCACGAGCAAGGTGGCGAAGGCCTCGAGGACCTTGGCGCGAGCGGCGGGGGGCGGCGGCATCTTGAAAGTGTACCGACCGGACGGTTACTATACCGTCTGGACGGTTGGCAGTCCGGCGCCACAGCGCCGCCCCAGCCGTCCTCGTACGTGAAAGGACGCTCCCGTGACTCTCGTCCAGGACAACCGGACGCCCCGGGACCCGAACGGCCCCGTCGGCGCACCGCAGGACCCCACGACACCTACCGGCACGCCCCTGACCCGCAACCGCCGGTGGGTCGCGCTCGCCGTGCTCATGCTCCCCGTGCTGCTCGTCTCGATCGACAACACGGTGCTGACGTTCGCGCTGCCCGCAGATCTCCGAGGCGCTGCGCCCCACGGGCACCCAGCTGCTGTGGATGATCGACATCTACCCGCTGGTGCTCGCGGGCCTGCTCGTCTCGATGGGCTCGTTCGCGGACCGGATCGGCCGGCGCAGGCTCCTGCTCGTCGGTGCGGTCGGGTTCGCGCTGCTCTCCGTGGTCGCGGCCTACGCGCCGAGCGCCGAGGCGCTCATCGCCTCGCGCGCGGGGCTCGGGTTCTTCGGTGCCATGATCATGCCGCCCACGCTCTCGCTGCTGCGCAACATCTTCACCGACCGCGAGGAGCGGCGGCTCGCCATCGCGATCTGGGCCGCGGGGTTCGCCGCGGGCAACGCGATCGGGCCCATCGCGGGCGGGTTCCTGCTCGAGCACGCCTGGTGGGGCTCGGTCTTCCTGCTGGCGGTGCCCGTGCTGGTGCTGCTGCTCGCGCTCGCGCCGGTCTTCGTGCCCGAGTCCAAGGACTCGAACCCCGGCCGCGTCGACGTGGTCTCGATCGTGCTCTCCATGGCGACCATGGCGCCGATCGTGCTCGGGATCAAGACCCTCGCGAAGTTCGGGCCCGGCGCGCTGGCCCTCGGGGCGCTCGTGCTCGGCCTCGTGGCCGGCTGGGTCTTCGTGCGCCGTCAGCTCGGGCGCCCGGACCCCATGATCGACGTCCGCCTGTTCCGGCGGGGCGAGTTCTCGGGGGCCGTGGTCATCAACCTGCTCTCCGTCTTCTCGCTCGTGGGCTTCCTGTTCTTCGTGTCGCAGGACGTGCAGCTCGTGCTGGGGCTGAGCCCCATGAAGGCCGGCTACGCCCTGCTGCCGGGCCTGGTCGCCATGGTGGTCGCGGGCCTCCTGGTGGTCCGGGTCGTCCGCAGGGTGCGTCCGTCCCACGTCGTGGCGGTTGCCATCCTGTTCGCTGCGGCGGGCTACGCGATGGTCGCCCTGACCGCGGGGTCGAGCACCCTGACCGGTCTCGTGGTCGCGTTCGTGGTCCTCGCGATCGGGATCGGCGCCGCGGAGACCGTGTCGAACGACCTGATCGTCTCGGCCGTCCCCGCCGACAAGGCAGGCGCCGCCTCGGCGATCTCGGAGACCGCGTATGAGGTCGGGGCCGTGCTCGGCACGGCGGTGCTGGGCAGCATCCTCACGGGCTCCTACCATCGCAACGTCGTGGTGCCCGACGGGGTGCCCCCCACGGACGCGGCAGCGGCTGCCGAGACGCTGGGCGGCGCCACGCAGGTCGCGCAGACGTTGCCGACCGACCAGGCGCAGGCCCTGCTCTCCTCGGCGCACGAGGCGTTCGGCAGCGGTGTCGGGACCACGTCCTGGATCGGGTTCGGGCTCATGCTCGTGGCGTCGGTCATCGCGCTCGTGGCCCTGCGTCCGGCACGATCGTGACATTCACCCGGATGTCGGCGAGCGTGCCCGCTGGCATCCGGGCGCCCGATCCGCAAGGGTGAGAGGTGATGAATCGTCCCCGTCGCACCCCGCCCCGCTGGGTCCGCTACACGCTGGCCACCCTTGCCCTTCTCGTCCCGTGCGTCGTGTTCGGCGTGACCACCGCGACCGCGGACCTCAGCCTGGGTCCGCACGAGGCCCGCTACGAGGTGACGACCGACAGCCTCGTGGTGGTGGACCTCGGTCCGCTCGGCACGCTCGAGATCGACTCGCCGCTCCCGGCGAACCTCGGCGCCAGGATCACCGTCGAGGAGATCCCCGCGGACCTCACGGCGTTCGACCAGGCGACGACCATCGCGGCGCTCACGCAGGACCTCCAGGGGTACCTGCAGTTCTTCGGCGGGCCCCAGGACACGATCGAAGAGGTCACGCGCAGCCTCGTGGCCGACGCGGCGCGCAGGACGGGCCTCGCGATCCTCGTGGTCGCGGCCGGGGGTGCTGGGGTGTACTTCCTGCTCGGAGGTGCCCGTCGCCGTGAGCTCGGCCAGGCCCTCGCGCCGAGGACCTGGGAGATCACCGCGGGCGTCGTCGTGGTCTCGCTCGTGTTCGGGGCGTTGTCCGCCTCGGCCGAAGAGCCCCCGACGACCGACTCGCGTCCCGCGTCGGCCGTCTTCGCGGGCACCCCGCTCGAAGGAGCCCGGATCACGGGGCGCCTCGCGGGGGTCGTCGACACCTACGGCGGCATGCTCATGAACGCCTACAAGGACAACGAGGCCTTCTACGCCCGCGCGAACACGGCGCTGGGCGTCGCGTGGGACGAGCGTGACGTGCTCGAGGAGGAGGCGGCCGCCCAGCGTGAGGCCGACGAGAAGGCCGCGCGGGACGCGGCCACCGAGCCGCCCGCAGACGGGGAGCAGGGGGTCGACGGTGGTGTGGCGGGCGATCCGGCGGGTCCCGACGACCTGACCGCCACGGACGGCGCGCCCGGCACCGACGGTGCGCCCGAGGGCCCGGCCGGCGAGGCGCCGTCGGGCAGCGAGGGCGACCAGGCACCCGAGGGTGAGCAGGACTCCGCGGCGCGCCGCGGCACGCCCTCCTCGGGGGGACCCACCGAGTCGCCGTCCGCGACTCCCGAGGACGAGCTCGTCTCGATGCTCGTGGTGAGCGACCTGCACTGCAACATCGGGATGACCCCGCTGATCCGCACCGCGGCCGAGCGCTCGGGGGCGAGCATCGTGCTCAACGCGGGTGACACGACCATGAACGGGACGAGCGTCGAGCAGTTCTGCGTCAACTCGTTCACGTCGGCCGTTCCCGACGGCGCCACGATGGTCGTCGCGGACGGCAACCACGACAGCATCGAGACCTCGGCACAGGAGCGCAAGCGAGGTGTCAAGATCCTCGACGGCGACGTGATCGAGGTCGACGGCGTCCGCATCCTCGGCGACCGTGACGCGCTCGAGACGAGGATCGGGTCGGGGTCCAAGGCGGCCCGCCCCGAGACGCCCGCCGAGCAGGCCGAGCGGCTCGCGCAGACCGCGTGCGACGCGAAGGACGGGATCGACCTCCTGCTCGTGCACTCTCCCCGCGCCGGGAACGAGGCCCTCGAGACGGGCTGCGTGCCCCTGCAGGTCTCGGGGCACACGCACCGCCGCAGCGGTCCCGAGCAGTTCGGCCTCGGCATCCGGTACGTCAACGCGAGCACCGCGGGGGCCGAGTCGGGAGAGCCGACCGTCGGGCCGCTCAAGGGGATCGCGGAGATGACGGTCCTGCGCTTCGACCCCGTGCGACGCGAGTTCGTCGACTGGCAGCTCGTGCAGGTCTTCCCCGACGGTTCTGCGCAGGTCGGCCCCCGTGAGCCGTTCCCCGTGCCGGTGCCGGAGGAGGTCCTCGACGGAACGGGCGAGGGAACCGAGGTGCCGGACGGGACAGGGGACGGGGACGGCGCCGGCCCTGGTGGCGAGGGCGTGACCGACGGGGCGCCCGCAGCGACCGTCACGGACGACTCCGCGAAGGAGGAGTGAGGGGCTCGTGCGCGACTCCGACGGAGCGGGTGAATCGACCGGTGCCGGTCCCGACCTCGTCCCCGGACGCGGCAGAATACGCGGTATGAGCAGAGGCGCCCGATGGATCCTCGTCGCGGTCGTCGCGGCGCTGGTGATCGTGCTCGCCGGCCCCTACGTGGTCGCCCGGCTCTCGGCCGGTACGGCCCCGCCGCCCCTCGGGCTCCAGACCCCTGGCGAGACGATCTCCCCGACCGCCACGCCCGACCCTGGCCCGTTCGATCCTGACGGCACCTGGGTCGTGAGCGCCGGGTCGCAGGCCGGCTACCGCGTCGACGAGGTCCTCAGCGGTGAGAAGGGTACGGTCGTCGGCCGGACGGAGGAGGTCGGGGGGACGCTCGTCGTGACGGGCGGCGAGCTCGTCCGAGCCGAGATCACGGTGAAGACCGCATCGATCGCGAGCAGCAGCGTGGTGCGCGACGACGCGTTCCGGCGCCTGCTCGAGACCGACGTCTTCCCCGACGCGGTGTTCATCCTCACCGAGCCCGTGGACCTCGAGGGGGTCGAGGAGCGCGACGAGCCCCTCACGGTCCAGGCGCGCGGGACGCTGACGATCCGCGACGTGACCGAGCCCGTGACCGTGACGCTCGAGGCGCGGCGCTCGGGCGACGGGGTCCAGGTCAGCGGCGCGATCCCCGTGACCTTCATCGACTACGGAGTCCACCTGCCCGAGCTGCCGTTCGTGACGGTCGACCCCTCGGGGACGGTCGAGATGCTGCTCGAGCTCGAGCGTGCCCCGGGGGCGCCGTCCCCGGGGCCCACCTCTCCCTGAGCGCGTTCGGCGCACCGTTCGGTGCGTCCCGAGGACTCGACGCGGCACCCCCTCGGTGGTTAAAGTTCGGTATGCCGAACTTACAACTTCGCACAGGGGCGAAAGGGCTCCTCGCAGGCCTGACGGCCCTGCTCCTCGCCGCGGGGTGCGCTGTCGACGCCGCCCAGGGCGAGCCTGCCGGAACGTCTGCCGACCTCCCGGGCGAGAGCGACGTCGTCGGTCGGCTCGAGGTCCTGACGACCTTCACCGTCCTGGCAGACATGGCTCGCGAGGTCGGGGGAGAGCACGTCGTGGTCTCCTCGCTCACCAAGGTGGGCGCCGAGATCCACGGCTACGAACCCACGCCCGCGGACCTGCGGCGTGCAGCGAGCGCGGACCTGGTCCTCGACAACGGGCTCGGGCTCGAGAAGTGGTTCGAGCCCTTCGTCGCGCGGCTCGACGCGCCGCACGCGACGGTCTCGGACGGCGTCGACGTCCTCTCGATCGCCTCGGGGGCCTACGACGGGCGGCCCAACCCGCACGCCTGGATGTCGCCCGTCAACGGCGCGATCTACGCGCGCAACATCGGCGAGGCGTTCGCGGCTGCAGACCCGGCGCACGCTGCGGACTACCGGGCGAACGCCGCGGACTACGCCGAACGCATCGAGGCCGTGGGCCGCGAGCTCGCAGCCGAGGTCGAGCAGGTGCCCGCCGGGTCGCGCGTCCTGGTGACGTGCGAGGGGGCCTTCTCCTACCTGGCGCGCGACGTCGGGCTCGACGAGACGTTCCTGTGGCCGGTCAACGCCGACCAGCAGGGCACGCCCCAGCAGGTCGCGGGCGTGATCGACCACGTCCGCGAGAACGGCGTGCGCGCGGTGTTCTGCGAGACGACCGTCTCGCGACTCCGCGCAGCGCCAGGTCGCCGCGGAGACGGGCGCGACGTACGCGGGCACCCTCTACGTCGACTCGCTCTCCCGGCCCGACGGCGAGGTCCCCACCTACCTCGACCTGCTCACCCACGACGCGCGCGTCATCAGCGAGGGTCTGCGGGGCCGGTCGTGAGCGCCGGGGCTGGGAACGGTGCGACGGCAGCCCTGGCGGTCCGCGGGCTCACGGTCCGCTACCGCGAGACGCTCGCCCTCGAGGACGTCGCGCTCTCGCTCGCACCGGGCACCGTGACAGGGCTCATCGGGGCCAACGGCTCGGGCAAGTCGACGCTCTTCCGGTCCGTCATGGGCATGACGCGCGGCAACGGGGTCACCCAGGTGGGCGTCGTCCAGGTCTACGGCCGGGACGCCGACGCGGCCCGCAAGGAAGGGCTGGTGGGTTACGTCCCGCAGTCGGAGGACGTCGACTGGGCCTTTCCGGTCGACGTGCGGGACGTCGTGACCATGGGGCGCTACGGGGGTCTGGGGCCCACGCGCCGCGCGCGGGCCGAGGACCGTCGCGCTGTGGCCGACGCCCTGGACCGTGTGGGCCTCGCCGACCTCGCGCACCGGCAGATCGGGCGCTTGTCCGGTGGTCAGCGCAAGCGCGTCTTCGTGGCGCGCGCGATCGCGCAGGGCGCGCGGCTGCTGCTGCTCGACGAACCATTCGCCGGTGTCGACAAGGTCTCCGAGGCGCAGATCACCTCGGTGCTCCGGAGCCTGGCCGCCGCGGGGTGCGCCGTGCTCGTCTCGACGCACGACCTCGCGTCGTTGCCGGACCTCGTGGACGACGCGATCCTTCTCCAGCGACGCGTCATCATGACCGGGCCGCCCGACGTGGTGCTGCGCCCCGAGAACCTCGCGCGCACGTTCGGGATCGACCCGCTCGCGTCGGCGCGCCGCGAGGGGTCCGACGACGGTTGCCGCCCGGCCGGCCCGGCCGACTCGGCCGGCGTCGTGACCGGTCGCGCCGGCGCGGATGCCGGCGCCGGCCCGGCACCCACCCCTTCTGAAAGGTGCTGCCCGGTGAATCCCGTCGACCTCCTCGCGAGCGCGGGGGACTGGCTCGCCGCGCCGCTCGGGTACGAGTTCGTCCGGCGCGCGCTGCTCGTCGCGGTCGTCGCGAGCATCGTGTGCGCGCTCCTGAGCTGTTGGCTCATCATGATCGGCTGGTCGCTCCTGGGTGACGCGGTCTCCCACGCGGTGCTGCCGGGCGTGGTCCTGTCGTACGTGGTGGGGGTGCCGTTCGCGATCGGGGCGCTCGTGTTCGGGGTCGGTGCGGTCGCGCTGATCGGGGCGGTGCGCGACACGAGCCGGCTCAAGGAGGACGCCGCGATCGGCGTGGTCTTCACGACGCTCTTCGCGATCGGGATCGTGCTCATCTCGGTGACCCCGAGCCAGATCGACCTGGGGCACATCCTGTTCGGCAACATGCTGGGGATCACCGACACGGACCTGTGGCAGGTCGTGGTGCTGGGGGCGCTGACGACCGTGGTGCTCGTGCTCAAGCGGCGCGACCTGACGCTGTTCGCGTTCGACCCCGTGCACGCGCACGCCGTCGGGATCTCGCCACGGAGACTGTCCGCGCTGCTGCTGGGGTCGCTCGCGCTCACCGTGGTGGTCGCGCTCCAGGCGGTCGGGGTCGTGCTCGTGGTGGCCCTGGTCATCACACCGGGAGCGACGGCCTACCTCCTGGTCGACCGGATGTCCCGCATGCTCGTGGTCGCCCCCGTGATCGCGGTCGGGTGCGCGGTCGTGGGGATCTACGCGAGCTACTACCTCGACACCGCGAGCGCTGCGACGATCGTGGTGGCGCAGGGCATCGTGTTCGCGGTCGCGTACGTGGTGCACCTGGCGCGCCGCCCGCGTGTCGCGCCGCCCGCCGGGCCCGACGGCGGAGCGCGAGCCCGTGGAGCTGGTCGCGCGGTGAGCGTGGCCGGCGGGCGGCGCGGCAGGGTCGGACGCCGGGGCTTCCCGGCGTCCGGGCCTCGGTCCGCCCGGCCTCGTGGGAGGGCGGTGAAATAGAGTGAGCGCCGTGGACCATCCCCTCGATCTGACCTCCGTCGCCCAGGACTACCTCAAGGTGGTGTGGTCCGCGCAGGAGTGGTCCGACGAGCCGGTGACCACCAAGCTCCTCGCGGACCGGCTCGGCGTCGGGGCCTCGACCGTCTCGGAGACCGTGCGCCGCCTGTCCTCGCAGGGCCTGCTGGTGCACGCGCGCTACGGCGCGATCGAGCTCACGGACCTCGGGCGCTCGCACGCGGTCGCGATGGTCCGTCGGCACCGGATCCTCGAGACGTACCTGGTCTCGGAGCTGGGTTACTCGTGGGACGAGGTCCACGACGAGGCCGAGGTCCTCGAGCACGCGGTCTCGGACCTCATGCTCGACCGTATCGACGCCCTGCTGGGTCACCCCACGCGGGACCCGCACGGAGACCCGATCCCCACGGCGTCGGGGTTCGTGCCGCGTCCCGCGGCGGTCCGGCTGTCGGAGCTGGACGCGGGGGCGTGCGCGGTCGTGGCGCGGATCTCGGACTCGGACCCGGACGTGCTGCGCTACCTGGCCGAGCTGGGCCTGGGGCTCGACGCCGAGGTCTGCGTGCACGAGCGGCGCGAGTACGCGGGCACCATGGCGATCACGTGGGGGAGCGACGCGAGCCCGGTCCACCTGGGCCTGCCTGCGGCGTCGCGCGTGTGGGTCGTGCCCGCGCCTCTCGCCACGGATCCCGCGCCGGTCTAGACTGACGTTCTTCCCGCATCACGCTGCCGATGGCGCCGGCGTTGCGCTCGAAACGATTCGATCCTCTGCGACGACACCCTTGAAGGGGGCGCCTTGACCGTCGACAGCACCGGCCTGCCCGGCACGACCGACACCCGTTCCGACGCGCCCGTCCCGGGCGCGGACCGCCGTCGGGCGGGCGCCACCAGCGCACCCCGTGGAACCCGGACCGCGGGGCTCGCGCTGCTCGCGCTCGCCGTGGGCGGCTTCACGATCGGCACCACCGAGTTCGCGACCATGGGCCTGCTGCCCGACATCGCCGACCGCGTTCGACGCCTCCATCCCGCTGACCGGGCACGCGATCACGGCCTACGCCGTGGGCGTCGTGGTCGGCGCGCCGCTCCTGACCGTGCTCGCCGCGCGCGTCTCGCGCAAGAGCTGCTCCTCGTGGGCCTCATGCTCGCCTACACGCTCGGCAACGTGCTGTCCGCCGCAGCCCCCAGCCTCGAGTGGCTCATCGCGGGCCGCTTCTTCGCAGGGCCTGCCGCACGGCGCGTTCTTCGGTGTCGGGGCGGCCGTCGGGGCCGCCGTGGCGGGGCCCGGCCGTCGCGGGCACGCCGTCGCCATGATGATGACCGGGCTCACGGTCGCGAACGTCGTCGGCGTCCCGCTCTCGACCTTCGCCGGGCAGGTGCTCGGGTGGCGTGCGGCGTTCGTGCTCATCGGCCTCCTGGGCGGCCTCACGCTCCTCGCGCTGTGGCGCTGGGTCCCTGCCGGGTCCGGCGACACCGGGTCGAGCGTGAGCCAGGAGCTCGCGGCGCTCAAGAACGGCGCGCTGTGGATCAGCTTCGTGGGTGGCGCGATCGGGTTCGGCGGCATGTTCGCCGTCTACTCCTACGTCGCCCCGACCATGACCGAGGTCACGGGACTCTCGCTCGGAGTCGTCCCCGTCGTCCTCGCGATCTTCGGCCTGGGCATGACGCTCGGGACGGTCGTCGGGGGCCGGCTCGCGGACAAGGACGTCCTGCGCACGGTCTGGATCGGGTTCGGTTCCACGGCTGCGGCCCTCGTCGCGTTCGCGCTCACGGGCCAGAGTCCCGTGCCTGCGGTCGCGTCCCTGTTCCTGCTGGGGGTGACCTCCCAGATCCTGGGGCTCGCGCTCCAGACCCGCCTCATGGACCTCTCGCCGGACGCCCCCTCGCTCGGCGCCGCACTGTGCCACTCGGCGCTCAACGTGGGCAACGCCAACGGGGCCTTCCTCGGCGGGCTCGTGATCGCTGCCGGCTGGGGCTACCTCGCCCCGGCCTGGACCGGGCTCGCGCTGACGCTCGTAGGGCTCGCGATCATCGTGGTCTTCGGTCGCCAGCGCGTCGCGCACGTCCGCGAGGACGAGGCCGTCGCCGAGGTGCCCACCGCAGAGGTCGTCGCCGCGTCCTGAGGTGACGAGCCGGTGAGACCTCCAGCCAAACCTCAGAGTTCGCCGGTACCTTGGGCCCACCTGTGTGCCAGAAGCGCACACGCAGACCTCCAGGAGCGGTTCGTGAGCGAGAGCCCCACCCGTCCTTCCCGTGCCGGGCGTACCCCGGCGGCCGGCACGCAGCGCCCCGACGCGGCGGCAGCGCTGCCCGACGTCGACGCCAAGAACCTCTCGACCCGAGCCTTCGGGTGGATCCTCGTGCTGGCGGGCGCGGTGGGCCTGGTCGGAGCAGCCTGGCTCGCGATCGAGAAGTACCTCAAGCTCGTCGACCCGACCCACGTCGCGTCGTGCTCGCTCAACCCGTTCCTCGACTGCGGACCGGCGATGGCCTCGTGGCAGGGCACCCTGCTCGGGTTCCCGAACCCCTACCTCGGGGTCGCGGCGTTCCCCGTGGTCATGACGATCGGCGTCGTGGTGCTGACCGGTGCGCGGCTGCCGCGCTGGTTCTGGCTCACGATGCTCGCCGTCACGACGGTCGCGATGGGGCTCATCCTGTTCCTCGTGTGGACGAGCCTGTACGTGCTCGTCGTGCTCTGCCCCTTCTGCATGGTCGTGTGGGCCGCGATGATCCCGCTGTTCTGGTACCAGGTCGTGCACGCGGTGCAGGAGGGGTACCTCCCGGTGGGCGAGGGCGTGAAGCGGCTGGTCGTCGACAACCGCGGGATCCTGCTCGCCGTGATGTACGTCCTCCTCGTGGCCTGGGTCTTCCTCGAGATGGGCCCCACGATCGTCACGTACCTGCAGAGCACCTGATCGGCGGCCGGGGGCGGACGAGAGACCCCTGGCCCGGCCGACAGGCCCAGAACCCACCGGGCCGGTGGCCGGCACCACCGGCCCGGTGCCTCGTCCCGGCGGGCACCAGGAGACCCCGACGAACGGCGACCGGACCGCGTGGGGCGGCCTGCGCCGTCGGGCGGCCGGATCCCGGCGAGCGACGACCGGACCGTCCCGTGCCCAGCGGCGACGACGCTGCCGGTCACCCCCGCGCCGAACGGTAAACTCGCGGGGTGAGCACGCCAGAGAACCCCGCCCCCGAGAACCCCGCCGAGTCCGCGCGCACCGCCCCCGTGGCCTCGCTCGAGACGACCTCCCACCGCTACACGCCCGCCCTCGCGCAGGACATCGAGCTGCGCTGGCAGGACGCGTGGGAGGAGCGCGGCACGTTCTTCGCGGCCAACCCGCTCGGGGCACCTCACCGACGGCGAGGGCAGGCACGCCGACGGCCGCTCGCCGTACTTCATCATGGACATGTTCCCGTACCCCTCGGGCGCGGGCCTGCACGTGGGTCACCCGCTCGGGTACATCGCGACCGACGTCGTGGGGCGCTTCCGGCGCATGTGCGGCGACAACGTGCTGCACGCGCTGGGCTACGACGCGTTCGGCCTGCCCGCCGAGCAGTTCGCGGTGCAGACCGGCAAGCACCCGCGCGTCACGACCGAGGCCAACATCGCCAACATGCAAGCGCCAGCTGCGCCGCCTCGGTCTGGGCCACGACTCGCGCCGCTCGTTCGCGACGATCGACCCTGAGTACGTCCGCTGGACCCAGTGGATCTTCCTGCAGATCTTCGAGCTCCTGGTACGACGAGGACGCCGTGCGCCCCGACGGCGGGACGGGCCGTGCACGCCCCATCACCGAGCTCGTGGACGAGTACGCCGCAGGCACCCGGGCCGTCCCCGGTCACCCCGAGGGCACCCGCTGGGACGACCTCGACCGCGTGGCGCAGCGCGCCGTGATCGACCCGCAGCGCCTGGCCTACGTGTCCGAGTCGCCCGTGAACTGGGCCCGGGCCTGGGCACCGTGCTCGCGAACGAGGAGGTCACGTCCGACGGTCGCTCCGAGCGCGGCAACTTCCCCGTCTTCCAGCGCAGCCTGCGCCAGTGGAACATGCGCATCACCGCGTACGCAGACCGCCTGGCCGACGACCTGGACCTCATCGACTGGCCGGAGAAGGTCAAGTCGATGCAGCGCAACTGGATCGGTCGCAGCGAGGGCGCCACGGTGCGCTTCGCGATCGACGGTGCGATCGGCGGGAGCAGCCCCGTCGGCGACGTCGAGGTCTTCACGACGCGACCCGACACCCTGTTCGGCGCGACGTTCATGGTCGTCTCGCCCGAGCACCCGCTGCTCGACGAGGTCCCGGCCGAGTGGCCCGACGGCACGCGCGACGTCTGGACCGGCGGGCACGCGACCCCGATCGACGCCGTCGCGGCCTACCGCAAGGAGGCCGCGGCCAAGACCGCGGTCGAGCGCCAGGCCGACGCGGGCAAGAAGACCGGCGTCTTCACGGGCCACCTCGCGGTGAACCCCGTGAACGGCGTGCTGATCCCCGTGTTCACGGCGGACTACGTCCTCATGGGCTACGGCACGGGCGCCATCATGGCCGTGCCCGGCGGCGACGAGCGCGACCACGCGTTCGCCGAGGCCTTCGAGCTGCCCGTGGTCCGCACGGTCGCGGCCCCCGAGGGCCACGAGGGCGCCTGGACCGGCGACGGCGAGATCGTCAACTCGTCCAACGACGAGATCTCGCTCGACGGCCTGAGCGTGCCCGACGCCAAGCGCACCATGATCGAGTGGCTCGAGGCCAAGGGCATCGGCAGCGGCACCGTGACCTACCGGCTGCGCGACTGGCTCTTCAGCCGCCAGCGGTACTGGGGCGAGCCGTTCCCCATCGTCTACGACGAGAACGACCAGCCCATCGCGCTGCCGGACTCGCTGCTGCCCGTCAACCTGCCCGAGGTCCCGGACTACTCGCCGCGTACCTACGAGCCGGACGACGCGGACTCCTCGCCCGAGCCACCGCTGGGCCGCAACGAGGACTGGGTCAACGTCACGCTCGACCTGGGCGACGGCCCCAAGACCTACCGCCGGGACACCAACACCATGCCCAACTGGGCCGGGTCGTGCTGGTACTACCTGCGCTACCTCGACCCGGCGGACACCGAGCACATGGCCTCGCCCCGAGCTCGAGAAGTACTGGACCGGCCCCGGGCACAACGCCACGGCCGGCCCTGCGGGCGGTGTCGACCTGTACGTGGGCGGCGTCGAGCACGCCGTGCTGCACCTGCTCTACGCGCGCTTCTGGCACAAGGTGCTCCTTGACCTGGGGCACGTGACGAGCACCGAGCCGTTCCACAAGCTCTTCAACCAGGGCTACGTGCAGGCCTACGCGTACACCGACGCGCGGGGCGCGTACGTGCCGGCGGAGGAGGTCGTCGAGGAAGGCAGCGGCGACGAGGTCCGGTACCTGTGGAAGGGCGAGCCCGTCAACCGTGAGTACGGGAAGATGGGCAAGTCTCTCAAGAACGTCGTGACGCCCGACGACATGTACGAGGCCTACGGCGCCGACACGTTCCGCGTGTACGAGATGTCCATGGGACCGCTCGACCTGTCACGCCCCTGGGACACGCGCGCCGTCGTCGGCTCGCAGCGCTTCCTGCAGCGCCTGTGGCGCAACGTCGTGTCCGAGGACACCGGCGAGACGACCGTCTCTGAGGAGCCCGCGGAGGTCGCGACCCTGCGTATGGTCCACCGCACCATCGCCGACGTGCGCGTCGAGATGGAGCACATGCGCTCCAACACCGCGATCGCCAAGCTCATCGCGCTCAACAACCACCTCACGGGCCTGGACCGGGTGCCCCGCGAGGCGATCGAGCCGCTGATCCTCATGGTCGCGCCCATCGCGCCGCACATCGCGGAGGAGCTGTGGTCGCGGCTCGGGCACCCGCGGTCGCTCGCGCACGAGCCCTTCCCGGTCGCGCTCGACGAGTTCCTGGTCGAGGACACCGTGACGTGCGTCGTGCAGGTCCAGGGCAAGGTCCGCAGCCGGCTCGAGGTCTCGCCGTCGATCGGTGACGACGAGCTGCGCGAGCTGGCGTTGGCCGACGCGAACGTGCAGCGCACGCTCGACGGGCGCGGGATCCGCACGGTGATCGTGCGGGCGCCGAAGCTCGTGAACGTGGTTCCTGCCTGACGTCCCCGCACCACCGTTGAGTGCGGAGTAGTTGTCGCCATTCGAGCCGATCGGCGACAACTACTCCGCACTCAGCGTTTTTGGAGGGCTGATTGCACGCGGGCTACGAACCGCTCGGGATGGCGCAGGACGTCGTCGGCTGTCGCCGTGATGATGATCCACCCCGCGGCCTCTAGGCGTTGGCGGCGTTCGACGTCGCGACGCCAGGTGGCGGGATCGGTGCGGTGGACGTCGCCGTCGTACTCGATCGCGATGCGTCGCTCGGGGTAGGACATGTCGGGCAGAGCGAGGAATCGCCCCCGGTCGTCGACCGCGGCCCGGTTGACGACCGGGCAGGGGAGCCCCGCGTGGACGAGCAGGAGGCGGGCCCTCGTCTCCATGCTGGAGTCCGTGCGAGGGCGGACGAGCTCGAGAGCGACGCGCGCTTTCGCCAGCCCTCTCATCTTGTGGGTCGACTCCGTGAGAGAGCGCAGGACGTCGAGGCTCGTGGTGGGTCTCGTGCGCCGGAGCATCGCGTCGCCCAGGACCGCCAGCTCGTCAATGCTCAGCTGGTGCGACAGGTGCAGCCACGTCTGGGCCGCCGACGTCATGACGAGCCCACTACTCCGCACCGTTGTCAGGTTGGGCTGGCCGCAGAAGTGCGCGATCACGCCTAGGTGTACCCGGCCATGAGGTTGGTGTCAGTTCGGGTTGTCGAAGGGAGGACCTCCGGGCTTAGTGGAGATGTCGAAGTCTTCACAACCCGGAGGTCCTCGTGTCCCACGCTAATGCGCTCTTCGTCGATCTGGTGGGGAGTGACACGCGGGGCGTGATGGTCGGGGTGTAGGGGTCGAGGTCCCCGAGGATCAGAAGCGCCAACCACTGATCCACCTTCGAGGACCTCGACATGTCCGACGCTACGGCGTGCGCTGGTGCGCGTGCTACTTCTGTCCCCTGCCCGCACTGTGACGTCCTGCTCGGACTGCAGGACACGGTCCATGTTGAGAGGGTCGAACGCGACGTCGACCAGTTGGTGGTGACGGTCTCGACTCCGTGGCAGTTGATGGGCTGCCCCTCGTGCGGGGTCGTCGCCCCGAGCCGCGGTCGGCGCCGGCGGGTGCTGCACGACGTCCCCCATGGCACTACCGCGGTCCATCTCATCTGGCGGCAACGGGTGTGGCGCTGTCCCGACCCCGGGTGTCCTCGGGGAACGTTCATGGAGCAGGTCGGAGCGCTGGTCGGGCCGCGAGGCTCGATCACGACCCGCGCGATCAGCTGGGCGATCACCTCCCTGCGCACCCAGCACGCCACGATCGCCGGCCTGGCCCGCCAGCTCGGGGTGAGCTGGTGGACGCTGTGGCGCGCGATCAAGCCAGAACTCGAGCGGCTCGCCGCTGACCCCAAGCGTTTCGTCGGAGTCAGTTCGCTGGGAGTCGATGAGCATATCTGGCACCACGGGGACCCCAGGAAGAAGGGACCCAAGGAACTGACCGGGATGGTCGACCTCACCCGAGACAAGAACGGCAAAGTCCATGCCCGACTGCTCGACCTGGTGCCTGGCCGGTCGAAGAAGGCCTACGCCGACTGGCTCACCGAGCGCGGCGACGACTTCTGCACGGGCATCAAGATCGCCGCGCTGGACCCGTTCGGAGGTTACAAGAGTGCGATCGACGCCGAACTTGAGGACGCGGTCGCGGTCCTGGACGCCTTCCACGTCGTCAAGCTCGGCACCACCGTGGTCGACGAGGTCCGCCGCCGCGTCCAGCAGGACACCCTCGGGCACCGGGGCCGCAAGGGCGACCCGCTCTACGGAATTCAACGCCTCTTGCGCGCCGGGGCCGAGAACCTCACCGACAAGCAACTCGACCGTCTTGCCGCCGCCATCGAGGCCGACCCAGCCCACGAGGCCGTCTATGTCGCCTGGCGCTGCGCCCAGGACCTGCGAGCCGCCTACCGCGCCAAGAATCTCACCGAAGGTCGCACGCGGGCCGAGAAGATCCTCGCGACCTTCCACACCTGCCCGATCCCCGAAGTCGCCCGCCTCGGACGGACCCTGCGCAAATGGCGCGGGGCGTTCCTGGCCTACTTCACCACCAGCCGAGCCAACAACGGCGGCACCGAAGCCGTGAACGGGATCATCGAACTTCACCGCCGTCTCGCACGCGGGTACCGCAACCGCGACAACTACCGACTACGCATGCTCCTCGCCGCCGGCGGACTCACCTGATCCCCACCAGATCGACCTGGTCCTTGACCTTGCCGACGACGGTGTTCCCGTCGCGGTGACTTGCAGGGTGCTGGGCTTCTCCAAGCAGGCCTTCTACAAGTGGCGGGCCGCCCCGGTCACCCGCCGCGACATCGAGGACGCCTACGTGATCCACGCAGCCCTGCGGGTCCATCACGACGACCCGGAGTTCGGGTACCGGTTCATCTCCGACGAACTCAACGACGCTGGTATGGCCGCCGGCCGCAACAAGGTCGCCCGGCTGTGTCACGGGCAAGCGATCGTCTCGACGATCCACCGACGTCGCCGCGGTGCCAAGCGTCCCGGACCGGCGGTCCACGACGACCTCGTGAACCGTGATTTCGCCGCCGAGGGCCTCGATCAGGTCTGGCTGACCGACATCACCGAGCACTGGACTGACGAGGGCCGGCTGTACTTGTGCGCGATCAAGGACGTGTACTCGAACAAGATCGTCGGCTACTCGATCGACTCACGCATGACGTCCTCGCTCGCCGTGAACGCACTGGCCAACGCGATCACAGCCCGCACGCCCGAGTCGACGATCGTGCACTCGGACAGAGGATCTCAATTTCGATCGCACGCCTACGTCGATGCCCTGACCGCGGCCGGGCTGCGCGGATCGATGGGCCGAGTCGCAGCAGCAGGCGACAATGCCGCAATGGAGAGCTTCTTCGCGCTACTCCAGAAGAACGTCCTGAACCGTCACCGCTGGACGACACGTGACGAGCTACGCCTGGCAATCGTGACCTGGATCGAGAAGACCTACCACCGACGACGACGCCAAGAACGACTCGGCAGACTCACCCCGGTAGAGTTCGAACGCCAGACCCTGGCCCTCGCGGCCTGAACCACTCAACCCCGCGAGTCAACTAAATCCGGGGCAGT